>NZ_CP090063.1:2727874-5455748 GCF_021391495.1 Amycolatopsis acidiphila
TCAGTGTGGAAGGAGCACGACCTCATGTCTCTGCAGACAGCCATGTCCAACCGCCGGTACCGAGTGGCCATCGCGATCTCCTTCGCGTTCTTCGTCGCCTACTTCGACCGGACCAACGTGTCGGTCCTCATCGCGAACCACGAGTTCACCGACAGCCTCGGCATCACCGGCAACAAATTCGCCCAGGGCCTGCTGATCACCGGGTTCCTGTTCCCTTACGGCCTGTGCAACTTCTTCACCGGACCGCTCGGCGACAAGGTCGGCGGCCGGCGCGGAGTGATCTGGTCGATCATCGCCTGGACCGTCCTGATGTGCGCGATGGGCCTGGTCTCGAACTTCGTCGTGATGCTCGCCCTGCGGATCGTGCTCGGGCTCGGCGAGTCCATCATGACCCCGTCCTGCAACATGATCGTCGCCGAATGGTTCCCGGACCGGGAACGCGCCCGGGCGAACTCGGCTTGGCTCGGCGGTCTGTTCCTGGCGCCCGCCGTCTCCTTCCCGGTCATCGTGTGGATCGTCAACACGTTCGGCTGGCGGGAGAGCTTCTTCGTGCTGGCGGCGGTCGGCTTGCTTGTCGCCCTGCCGATGATGTGGCGCTGGACCGCCAACCGCCCGGAGGAGATGGCCGGTGTGTCCCCGGCGGAACTGCGCCACATCCGCGACGGCCAGGCGAAACCGGCCGACCCCGAGCCGATCAGGACCAGCCTGCGCAGGCTGTTCGCGAACTACCGGTACTGGCTGTGCGTGTTCTCCTACATGGGATACGGCCTCGGTTTCTGGGGCATCAGCACGTTCGTGCCGTCCTATCTGGAGCATGAACGCCACCTGGGCTTCACCTCGTCCGGCACCTTCGCCGTGATTCCCTGGCTGACCGCCGCCGTGCTGAACCTGGTCGGCGGGATGATCGGCGACCGGATGCCCCGCGGCCGGGTGCTGATGTGGTCCGGCGGCTACGTCATCGGCGCGCTGCTGTCCTACCTCGGTGTGGCCACCGGGACGGTCGGCATGTCGGTGGTGTTCATCTCCGCGGCGGTCGGCTTCCTCGGCTTCACGCTGGCACCGATGTGGTCGGTCATCCAGGAGCTCACCCCGCGCGGCACCACCGGGCTGGGCACCGGCATCGCCAACGGCTTCTCCTACATCGCCTCGGCCTTCGGCCCGGCACTGGTCGGCGCGCTGGTGGACAGCACCGGCTCCTACGACCTCGGTTTCTTCCTGCTGGCCGGCTTCCTTGTGGTCACCGCACTGGCACTGGCGCCGTTGTGGCGCGGGCACGTCAGACGCGGCGCTCAGGCAGAAGTCCCTTCCACCGCAACGAAAACGGAGTCTCACCATGACTGACGGCAACACCGCCACCAAACTGGTGCCCATCTCGCCCGAACTCGCCGAAGGTGCCTTCGCGATCGGCCGCACGACCACCTTCACGAAGACTGTCGGCGAGAGCGACATCTACCTTTTCGCCGGTGTGAGCGGCGATCTCGGCCCGAACCACGTGGACGAGGAGTACATGAGCAAGACCCGGTACGGGCACCGGATCGCGCACGGCGTGCTCATCGTCTCCTACATGTCGACGTGTTCCTCGAAGCTGATCGAGGAAGCGGGCAACGAACCCGCCGTGTCCTACGGCTACGACCGGGTCCGGTTCGTCAAACCCGTGTTCATCGGCGACACCGTGACGGTGACCTACACCGTCGCCGAACGCGACGACGAGCTCGGTGAGATCAGGTCCCAGGTGACCGCACAGAACCAGCACGGCGACGTGGTCGCGGTCGCCACCCACATCCTGCGGAGGGTCTGAACCATGGCTTCCACCACCTCGTCCATCCCCCTCGGCGAGCTGAGCGAGGAACACGAGCTGCTGCGGCAGACCGTGCGCAAGTTCGCCGAATCCGAGGTCGCGCCGCGGGCGTTCGAGATCGACCGCGAGGACGAGTTCCCGCACGATCTGTACCGGCGGATGGGCGAACTGGGCTTCCTCGGGCTCAACGTTCCCGAGGAGCACGGCGGCAGCGGAGCCGACGAGCTGAGCATGTCGATCACCCTGGAGGAGCTCGCCAGGGTCTCCGGCACGGTCGCCAACGCCTGCCTGCTCGCGAAGCTGCAGTCGGAGCTGATCGCCAAACGCGGCACACCCGAGCAGATCCGCACGTACGTGCCCCGGATCGCCGCCGGCGAGCTGATCTGCCTGATCGCGGTCACCGAGCCCGGCGCCGGTTCCGACGTCGCGAGCGTCAAGACCAGTGCGAAGCGCACCGGCTCGGGGTGGAAACTCAACGGCACCAAGGCGTTCATGACCGCCGGCGCGGTGGGCGAGCTGGCCGTCGTGCTGGCCCGCACCGATCCGGCGGCGGGCGGCAGGGGACTCACCACGTTCCTCGTGCCCAAGAGCCCCGACGGCGACCCGGCCAAGGGCTTCCTGGCCGACCACAAGGAACAGCTGATGGGCATGCGGGGCCTGGCCACCGCCGGGATCACGCTGCAGGACACACTCGTCTCCGACGAGCACGTGCTCGGGGAACCCGGCCGCGGGCTGGGCAACGCGCTGGGCTCGTTCAACAACGGCCGCATCGTGATCGCCTCGCTGGCCCTCGGCCTCGCCGCGGGAGCGCACGACGCCTGCCTGGAGTACGCGCGGGACCGGGAGGCGTTCTCCCAGCGCATCGGCGACTTCCAAGCGGTGCAGTTCATGCTCGCCGACGCCTGCGTCGAGATCGACGCGGCGCGGCTGCTCGTCCGCCGGGCGGCCCAGCTCAAGGACGCGGGCGCGCCGTTCGCACTGCAGGCGTCCCAGGCGAAACTGTTCGCCTCCGACGTCGCGGTCCGGGTCGCGACCAACGCCGTGCAGATCCACGGCGGTTACGGCTACACCAAGGACGCCGTGGTGGAACGGATCTACCGGGACGCGAAGCTCACCCAGATCTACGAGGGCACCAACCAGATCCAGCGGGTGATCATCGCCCGGCACCTGCTGCCGAAGGCCGGCGGGAAGTGACCGTCCACTGCGGACTGGACAACGGCGTGGCCGAGCTGGTCGTGGACAACCCGCCGCTCAACCTGCTCACGCTCGCCGTCCGCGCCGAGCTCGCGGCACATGCCCGCCGCCTGGCGGGGGACGAGTCCTGCCGGGTGGTCGTGGTGCGCGGGGCGGGGGACCGGGCCTTCTCGGCCGGTTCCGACATCCGGGAGTTCCCGTCGGACGAGGCGGGCGGCTTCGAACGCGCCGATCTCGAACACGGCTGGTTCGACGCGCTCGCCGAGCTTCCGCAGCCGACCATCGCCGCCGTGCACGGCCACACTCTCGGTGGCGGCCTGGAACTCGCGTTGACCTGCGATATCCGGGTGGCCGACGAACAAGCACACCTGGGCTTCCCGGAGGCGGGGCTCGGGCTGGTGCCCTGTGGCGGTGGCACCGCCCGGCTGCCGCATCTCGTCGGCGCGGCCAGGGCGCAGCTGCTGTTGCTGTCCACGGAACGGATCACCGCCGGGCAGGCGCTGGCGTACGGGCTCGTGGACAAGGTGGCTCCGGCAGGCCGGCTGCGCGAGATGGTGGCCGAGCTGGCGGCATCGATCGCGGCCGCACCGGGGGCCACCACCCGTGCCATCAAGGCCGCGGTCCGGACGAGCGTGACCGAAGGCGTCGACGCCAGGCTGGCCGCCGAGCGGCGTTTCGGCGGCCCGCTTTTCGCGACCGAGCGCGCGCAGCAGGCCGTGCGCGGCTTCCTGAAGGAGAGATCATGAAACCCCTGCAGATCCTGCGTGACGTCAAGATCGTCGCGTTCACCCAGTTCCTCCTCGGCCCGGCGAGCGTGCAGTACCTCAGCGACCTCGGCGCGGACGTGATCAAGGTGGAGCAGCCCGGGCGCGGCGCGTACGAGCGGTCCTGGTCGGGCGGCAACACGTACGTCGAGGGCGTGAGCGCTTTCTTCCTGCTGTCGCACCGGAACGTGCGAAGCGTGACGATCGACCTGAAGTCGCCGGAGGGGCAGCGCGCCGCGGTCCGGCTCGCGTCGAGCGCCGATGTCGTGGTGGACAACTTCCGGCCGGGAGTGCTCGACCGCCTCGGCGTCGGCTACGAAAAGCTGTCGGAGCTGCGCCCCGACCTGATCTACGCCTGCGGGTCCGGCTACGGCTCCGACAGCCCTTACCGCGACCTGCCGGGGCAGGACCTGCTCCTGCAGGCGATGACCGGGCTGGCCGCGGCGACCGGCCGTGCCGGGGACCCACCGACCCCGGCGGGCGCGGCGGTCGTCGACCAGCATGCCGCGGCTCTGCTGGCGATGGGCATCCTCGCCGCGCTACACCACCGGCAGCGCACCGGCGAGGGCCAGCGGGTGGAGGCGACGATGGTGCAGGCGGCGCTCGACCTGCAACTGGAGCCCGTGGTGTACCACCTCAACGGTGGCCTCGTGGAGCGCCCGACGGAGGCGCTCGGCTCCAGTTTCCACGAGGCGCCCTACGGGGTGTACGAGACGGCCGACGATTTCATCGCGTTGTCGCTCAGCCCGGTCGCCAAGATCAGCGCGGCGCTCGGCGATCCTGCCGAACTGCGGGAGTTCCTGGACCCGGCGGTGAAACTCAGCCGGCGCGAACAGATCCGGCGTGCGCTCGGCCCACTGTTGCTCAACCGCTCCGCGAAGGAACTGCTCGCGTTGTTCCGCGAGCACGGGATCTGGTGCGCACCCGTCAACGACTACGACGCCGTCTTCGCCGACCCGGTGGTGGCGCATCTGAATCCGGTGCTGGAGTTCGAGCATCCCAAGGCGGGCACGGTGAAGGTGCTCAAGCATCCCGTGCGGTTCAGCTCCGGCGAACCGGAAATGCGCACCCCACCGCCCGAACTGGGCGAGCACACCGAAGCGGTACTGAGCGAGCTCGGCTATTCGGCCGAGGAGATCACCAAGCTTCGGGAGGCCGACGTTGTCTGAAAGCCTGTTTTCCTTGCAGGGCACGGTCGCCGTCGTGACCGGTGGCGCGCGCGGAATCGGGAAGGCGGCGGCACGGGCGCTCGCCGAGCACGGGGCCGGACTGCTGCTAGTGGACCGGCTCGAGGCGGAACTGGCCTCGACGGCGGCCGAGCTCGCCGAGACGGGCGCCGCGGTGGACACCCTGCTCGCCGACATCACGGCAGACGACATCGGCGAACGAATCCGAGCCGCGGCGATCGAAGCCGGGCCGGTCGGGGTGGTGGTCAACGCCGCCGGGGTGATGGTGCGGTCCGCGATCACCGAGCTCACCGTGGCCGAGCTGGACACCCTGTGGCGGGTGAACGTGCGGGGCACCGTGGAGGTCACCCAGGCCCTGCTACCACAGCTGATCGAGCGGGGCTACGGCAAGATCATCAACGTCGGTTCGCTGGGTTCGGTCCGCGGCCTGGAACGGCGGACGGGGTACGCGACCAGCAAGGGCGCGGTCGCGCAGTACACGGTCAGCCTCGCCAGCGAGGCCGGTGCGTACGGGATCAGGGCGAACGTGGTGGCGCCCGGCTACGTCGCCACGGACATGGCCTCTCCGTGGATCTACGGCGACGCCGACCGCACCGAACGGCTCCGGGCCCGGATCCCGCTCGGGCAGTTCGCCACGCCCGCGGACCTGGCCGGCACGTTCGTGTTCCTCGCCGCCCCGGCGTCGGACTACGTCACCGGCCAGATCCTGCTCGTCGACGGTGGCTGGACCACCACCTGAGCCGGGCGCGTTTCAGCTCCTCCCGGGAAGGGGCACCGGCCACCGCGGCTGCTCTCCGCGAGAGACGGCGATGATCTCGTTCGCCGCGTCGACCGCCATGCGCGCCAGTGACTCGCCGGTGTGCGCCGCCATGTGCGGGGTGAGCAGTACGCGGGGGTCGGAGGCGAGCGGATGCGCCGCGGGCAGCGGCTCGGTCGCGAACACGTCCAGTGCCGCGCCCGCGAGCTGCCCGCGGTCGAGTGCCGTCCGCAGCGCCGTCTCGTCCACCACACCGCCCCGGGAACAGTTCACCAGGTACGCCCCCGGCTTCAGCGCGGCGAACTCCGCGGCGCCGAAGAAGCCCGCCGTGCCCGTGGTGAGCGGCACGTGCAGGCTGACCACGTCCGAGGCCGCGAGCAGTTCCGGCAACCCCACCACGTCGGGACCCGTGGCTGCCGGGTCGTGGCCGCGGACGCGCATCCCGAGCCCTGCTTCGGCCCGCTGCGCGACCAGCCTGCCGATCCGCCCCAGCCCGATCACCCCGAGCGTCCGGCCCGCCAGCTCGATCCCGCCGAGGTGGTGCCGTGCCGCGAACTCGCCCGCCCGTACGGCGCGATCGGCCGCCCGGAGGTTCTTCGCCACGGCCAGCAGCAGGGCCAGCGTGTGCTCGGCGACCGCGACGGTGTTCGACTCCGGCGCGTTGGTCACCACGATGCCTCGCGCGGCGCAGTAGGCGAGATCGATGTTGTCGACCCCGACGCCGTGGCGCGCGATCACCTTGAGGCGCGGGGCGCCGGCGAGTACGGCCGCGTCGAGCACGACCGTGCGCAGCAGGACCGCGTCGCAGTCCCGGACGACTCGCCGGACCGTCTCGATGTCCGCGTTCGGCGGCTGGACGACGTCCAGGCCGGCGTCGGTGAGTGCGGCGATCCCCGCCTCGTCGACCGCCTGCGGCACGAGCACGCGGAAGGCGGTCACGCCCGGGGCACTGCGACGTCGAACCGGGCGGCCAGCTCGCCAAGGTCGCGCCAGGTGGCGTCCGGCAGCGAGATCCCCGCCTCCGACCGGGCATGGCGCGTGGTGACCTCGGGCTCGCCCGGCAGCAACGCCCCCGGCTCGCCCGGCGCCCGCTTCAGCCCCGCCGCGACCTCGCCGACGAGTTCGGGATAACCGTCCGGCGCGAAGGCCGCGGGGTCGAGCACCAGTACGAACATCCCGGACACCCGGCCGCGCGGGTCGCCGTCCCCGGCCACCTGGGCACCGAGCACCGTCGGTTCGGTGTCGCCGACGGCGGACAGCCCGCCGAGCAGGGCGGACACGAGTGCGAGGCCGTACCCCTTGTGGCCGGCGGTGCGGCCGCCCAGCGGCAGCAACGCGCCGCCCGCGTAGAAGTCCTCGGGATCGGTGCTCGGCCGGCCTGCACCGTCGACGATGCACCCGTCGGGCAGTGTCTTCCCGGTCGCCCGGGCAAGCCGGACCTTTCCCTCGGCCACCGTGGACATCGAGCCGTCGAACACGACGGGGTCGGCGGTGCTGGGGAAGCCGAACGACCACGGGTTGGTGCCGAAGTAGCGCCCGCGTGCGCCCGGCAGGCCCACACCGCCCACGTTCTCCCCGGCCGAACCGGCGGTCACGAGCGCGACGAGACCGGCCTCGGCCGCGCGCTCGGAGTACTCGCCCAGCCGTCCGACGTGCATGGAACGGCGGATGGATACCGCTGCGAGCCCGTGCCGCTGCGCGTGTGACATGGCCCACTCCAGTGCGACGATCGAGGTGTACTGGCCGAACCCCCGCTTCGCGTCCATCACGGCGAGCACGTCGGTCTCGGTCAACAGCTCCGGCCGCGCGCCGGGCACGAGCGCGCCCTTGTCGATCTGCGCCAGGTACTGCGGTAGCCGGGCCACGCCGTGCGAGTCGTGCCCGGACAGGTTCGCGCGGACCAGGTGGGAGCCCACCTCCTCGGCGATCTCGCCCGGTGCGCCGAACCGCCCCACGAGCTCCACGGTGAACCGCCGAAGCTCGGCGAACGAAAGAACGTGATCGTCGGCCATTACTCTCCCTATTTCTTGATATCGTGATATACCAAGATATCGTACATTACCTACCAGTGCCGCTAGGAGACATGCGTGCAAGAGGAACAACTCGTGCGGGGCCCGCGGGTGGGCACCGCGGGCACCGGCAGGCGCAGCCGGGTCCGGTGGATCGTCATCGGGCTCGCCGCGCTGGGCACGACGATCGCCTACGTCGACCGCGGCAACCTCAGCGTGGCGATGCCGTTCATGCAGCACGACCTGCACCTCGACCCGGCGATGAAGGGCATCGTCCTCTCGTCGTTCTTCTGGACCTATGCGATCGCGCAGCTGCCCTCGGGCTGGCTCATCGACCGGCTGGGCGCCAGGATCATGTACGCGGCCGCGGCCGCGTGGTGGGGCGTCTTCACCGGTGCCGTCTCGCTCGCGCGGGGTCTCGGGTCGATCCTCGGGCTGCGGTTGCTCCTGGGCATCGGTGAGGCGCCGATCATGCCCTCCAACACGAAGGTCGTGTCGGAATGGTTCCCGCGGCACGAGCGCGCGTTCGCGTCGAGCATCTTCAACTCCGGCACCGAGGCCGGTTCGGCGCTCTCGCTGCCCATCTGCACCCTGCTCATCGGGCTGCTCGGCTGGCGGTGGTCGTTCGCCGCGACGGGGGTCCTCGGCCTGCTGTGGGCGGTCGGCTGGGCCACCTTCTACCGCAAGCCGCGACAGCACCGCCGCGCCTCACCCGAGGAGGTCGCCTACATCGAGGACGGCAACGCACTGGCCGACGAGTCCGAGCACGCGAAAGAGCGGGCGTTGCGCTGGCGAGACCTGCTGCGCTACCGCAGCGCCTGGGGTCTCGTGCTCGGCTACATCTGCCGGGCGACCGTCGTGTACTTCTTCGTCACGTGGTTTCCCAGCTACCTGGCCGACGCGCGCGGCATGAAACTGCTCGAAGTGGGGCTGTTCGGCGTCATCCCCGGCCTGACTTCCATCGCGATGGGCTGGAGCGGCGGCTGGCTGTCCGACCGGCTGCTGCGCCGGGGCACGCGTCTGGCGATGGCGCGGAAGATCCCCCTCGTCGTCGGCATGCTCGGCGGCTCGCTCATCGCGCTTGCGGCCGTCGTGCCGAGCGCGGGACTGGCCGTCGCGCTGCTGGCGATCTCCTACGGTTTCCTCGGTTTCGCCGGCGGCTCGGTGTGGGCGCTGCCCGCGGACATCGCGCCGAGCGCGCGGAACGTAGGAGCGCTGGCGAGCCTGCAGAACTTCGGCTCGCAGATCGGCGGCATCCTGTCCCCGATCGTGGTCGGTGCGCTGGTCGGGGCCTCCGGCGGGTACGTGCTGCCGCTGCTGGTCATCGGCGGCGTGACGGTGGTGGGGGCGGCGATCTACGGATTGATGATCAAGGTGGAGCCGCTGCCCACGCCGAACTGAGCACAGCCGAAGAGGCCGGCCGCGGTCGCGGCCGGCCTCTTCGTGACTTCAGCGACCCCAGGAGACGGAGCCGCCGGGTTCATCGACCGTTCGTGGCAGATCCCACGGGTTGTCCTCGCGAAGCTGCGGGGGCAGCAGGTCCTCCGGCGCGTTCTGGAACACCACCGGCCGCAGGAAGCGGTCGATCGCGCGGGCGCCGACGGAGGTGTGCAGCGGGGACGTCGTGGCCGGGAACGGGCCGCCGTGGTGCATCGCCGGCGTCACCGCGACCCCGGTCGGCCAGCCGTTGAACAGCAGCCGGCCGACGCGCGCCGCCAGCGCGTCCACCACCGGCAGCAGGTCCGGGTGCTCGCCGGGTCCGGTGTGGACGGTCGCGGTCAGGCTGCCGGGAAAGCCGGTCACGACCCCGGGCAGCTGTGCCGGCTCGTCGTACTCCACGATGACCGAAAGCGGGCCGAAGGCCTCGTCCAGCAACTGCTCCCGCTGCGCGAGCAGGGTGGGCACGTCGGTCGAGACCAGTGTCGGCGTGACGTCGAGCCCTTCGCCCACCTGCCCTTCCGCCAGCACCCGGATCCCGTCGGCCTTCAGGATGTCCGCCCGCCTGGCCGCGTAGCCCGCGTGTACCGCGCCGGTCAGCATGCGGGTGGGCGGCAGGGCGGAAACCGCTTTCACGAGCACGTCTTCGAGGCCGTGTCCGGAGGGCAGGAAGAGCAGACCGGGACTGGTGCAGAACTGTCCGGCGCCGAGGGTGAAGGAGTCCACGTACTCCCGGGCGATTCGCTCGCCCCGCTCGGCGAGCGCCGCCGGGGTCACGAAAACCGGGTTGACGCTGCCGAGTTCGCCGTAGAACGGGATGGGCACGGGCCGTTCCGCGGCGATCCGGGCGAGAGCCAGCCCGGCGGGGATCGATCCGGTGAACGAGGCGGCGGTGATCACGGGATCGCGCAGGGCCGCCACCCCGGTCTCCTTGCCGTACACGACGCCGAACACGCCTTCGGGCGCACCCGCGGAGCGGAGCGCCTCGGTGACGATCTCCCCGACCCGTGCCGAGAGCCGCGGGTGACCGGGATGCGCTTTCACGATGACCGGGCAGCCCGCTGCGAGCGCTGCCGCCGTGTCGCCGCCGGCCACGCTGAAGGCGAACGGGAAGTTGCTCGCGGCGAACACCAGGACCGGGCCGAGTGCGAACCGGGCCCGGCGCAGTTCGGGCCGCGCGCCCAGTGCGAACCCCTCGTCCGCCCGGTCGATCACCACGTCGGCGTAGCCGCCGTTACGCAGGACCTCGACGAACATGCGCAGCTGCACCGCCGTCCGGGTCAGTTCGCCGCGTAGCCTGCCCTCCGGCAGACCGGATTCCGCCTGTGCGAGCGGTACGAGGTCGGCTGTGGAGGCTTCGAGCGCGCCGGCCACCGCGGCGAGCATGCGGCCGCGCTCGGCCGGTGGCAGTGCGGCGAACGGTACCGCCGCGGTGGCCGCCTTCGTCAGCACGGCCCGCAGTTCTTCCGCAGTGGTATCGGGAACGTCTTCGGTGAAAGACAAGGAAGGACCTTTCCATTTGGTATACTGATATACCCAACAACGAATTGGAGACGCAGGATGGCGAACGAGGTCCCCGCGCTGGCCTCACTGCCGGGTCTGAGTTCTCGGGCGAGTCTCATCGCCGACGCGATCCGGGACTCGATCCTGAAGGGGATCTTCCCGCCCGGCACGGAACTCGTAGAACGCCAGCTCGCCGAGATGTTCGGCATTTCGAAGACCCCGGTGCGCGAGGCGCTGATCAGCCTCGCCCGCAGCGGTCTCATCACGATGTCGCCGAACCGCGGCTCGACGGTGCGGGTGCTCGACGAGGCCGCGGTCCGCTCGATCTACGAAATGCGGCTGCTGCTCGAGCCGCACGCCGTCCGGCGCGCCACGGAGGACTTCCCGTCTCGCGTGCTGAAGCAGGCTCGGCAAACGCTCGAGGACGCGCGGGACGCCATCGACCGCGCGGACTACGGCGAGCTGAGCCTGGTCAATCGCCGCTTTCACCGGCTGCTGTACTCGGCGTGCGGGAACCCGCTGATCGTCGTCGCGCTCGACGAGGTGCAGGACCAGCTCGCCCTGTTGGCCGTCTCGATGCTGTGGCGCGACGAGTCGCCGAGCTGGGAGCAGGAGTACCAGGAGCACCGACGGCTCTGCGACGCGGTCGGCGCGGGGGACGCCGAGCGCGCCGCCGAGCTGATGACGGCGCACATCGAGGCTTCGTTGGAGAAGACCCGGGTCAGCTGAGGGTTGCGCGGTAGCGGGCGAGCGTCTGCTCGTCCGGCGGGTAGGTGCCGCGCAGCGGTGCGCCGCCCTCGATCTCGCCGAGGACGAACTCCTCCAGCTTCTCCTGATCGACCGCGGCCTGCGCGATCACCGCCGCGAGTTCACGCGGTACGCACACGACGCCCTCGTCGTCGCCGACGATGATGTCGCCCGGGTACACCGGTACGCCGGCGCAGCCGATCGGCACCTGCATGTCGACCGCGTGATGACGGGCCAGGTTGGGCGAAGCGGAGGCTCCCGCCGCGAACGACGGGAAGTCGGTGCGGCTGATCGCGGGGGAGTCGCGCAGCGAGCCATCGGTGACCAGCCCGGCGAGGCCGCGGCGCATCATGCGGGTCACCAGGATGTGGCCGGCGGACGCGGCGTGCGAGTCGCTGCGGCAGTCCATCACGAGCACCTGGCCCGGCGGCACGGACTCGACTGCGAGTCGCTGCGGGTGGTCGTAGTCCTTGAAGACCGCGAGAGTGTCGAGATCCTCGCGCGCGGGGATGTTCCGCAGCGTGAACGCCTCGCCGACGAACTTCGTGCGGTTCGGGTTCACCGGTGACAGACCCACCATGAACGCGTTGCGCAGCCCGCGGGCGAACAGCTGGGTGGTCAGGGTGGCGGTGCTCGCCTGGCCGAGTAGTTCGAGCACATGCGGATCGAGCGGCTTCATTTCCGGCATTTCTCCTCCTTGGTATATCAAGATATCAAGATATCAGATCCAGGACGCTGGACAGCCGCTGCGGGATCAGCGGGAGCGACGTCCGCCCGTCGGGGTGGAGGCTCTTGCGTGCTTCGAGCGTTCCGCGGTCCTCGGCCGGTTCATCGGTACCAGTACGGCGCGGGTCATCAGGGGCCATGCGCGCGGACGCGAGGATTTCGGTCCTCGCCTGAGGCTCAGGCAGTCAGGGCGACGCCGGCTTTCGGCGCAAGCGGGTCTCCCGGTTCGTCGCGGCCAGGTCCGCGGACACCCCGGTGAACCGGGCGCCACGGTCGCCCGAGTGGCTGCATTGCACACGTCACGGACCAAATGTGACAGCTGTTAGTTTGGGCAGGTAAGCTGCTCAGGACACGGGCGACGTAACCGTGAAGGTGGTGGCAATGAGCAGTGGCGCGCTGTTCCTCGCAGTATTTCTGGCCTGTGCGGTCGAGGCGGTCGAGGCGCTGACGATCGTGCTGGCAGCCGGCACGGCGCGCGACTGGCGCTCGGCGGCCACCGGTGTCGTCGCGGCGCTGGCCGGGCTCGTGGTGATCGTCGCGGCGCTCGGCCCGGCCCTGACGGTCCTGCCGCTGGGCGGCCTGCGGCTGGTCGTCGGCGGCCTGCTGCTGGTGTTCGGTCTGCAATGGCTGCGCAAGGCGGTGCTGCGGGCGGGCGGCCTGAAGGCCCTGCACGACGAGGCAGCGACGTACGAAAAGGAACTGGCCGCGGCAAAAGCGGTGGCCGGCCAGCGCAAGCGGGGTGTCCGCGACTGGTACGCGTTCACCCTCTCGTTCAAGGGAGTCTTCCTGGAAGGGCTGGAGGTCGCGTTCATCGCCCTCACGTTCGGCAGCAACCAGAACAACGTGCCACTGGCCGCCCTCGCAGCCCTGTCGGCCGTCGCGGTCATCGTGGTGACCGGTGTCGCGGTCCGTGCGCCGCTGGCCAAGGTCCCGGAGAACTCGATGAAATTCGTGGTCGGCGTGATGCTGACGGCCTTCGGTGTCTACTGGGGGAGCGAAGGTGCCGGTGCGGTGTGGCCGGGCTCGGACGCGGCCCTGCTCGTCCTGGTGCCCGCCATCGCGCTGTTCGCGCTCGGCCTGGTCGCGGCGCTCAAGCGCACCACCGCCGCACGGACGATCACGGTCGGAACGGAGAACGGCTGATGCGCCGGTTTCGCCGATTCGTGGCGTTCTGGTACGACTTCATCGTCGGCGACGACTGGCGCGCGGCGCTCGCGGTGATCGCGGCACTGGCGGTCACGTACTTCGTGCATCGCGCCGGGGCACCGGCGTGGTGGATCGTTCCCGCGGCGGTGGCCCTCGTGCTCCCGGTGACCGTGTGGCGGGTCGCCCGCGCACGCAGGCAGTCCTGAGCAACGGGGCGAGTCAACGACTCTCGGCCTCCTCGGCGTAGACCCGGCCGGCGTACTTTTCGAGCTCTACTTCGCATGTCTTCAAGGCGTCCTCGGCCGCACTCCGGCCGGGGGCGCCGAAGACGTCACGGCGGGCGACCTTGGCGAACCAGTTGCGCAGCTTCGTCAGGTCTTCCTCGTTCTCCTCGAGCTCCGCGTAGGTGAAGTGGTTCGCGCGGTACTCCTTCTCCAACTGGCCATGGAAGTCCTGACACTTGTCGACGATCTCGTCGTACTCGTCGTCGCGGGCAGCCTGGAACGCGGCAATCACTTCCGGCTCACCGGCCAGGACGTCGCACGAGAGCAGCACCGCGGTGCCCGACATGTCGAGGATCTCGTGTCGCAACTTGCGCAGGGCGCGCTCGGTCTGCGCAGTCGCGGGAAGCGCCGCGGCCGAGTTCTGCAGGTAGATGGCGCCCAAGCCCTTCAAGCGGCGCCACACCGCTGCCCGTAGCCGCGTCGGCTCGGAGGGCACGCGGTAGATCAGCACGAGCCAGCCGGCCGCGGTCTCCTCGCCCGGGACCGATTTCTCCGCCACACCGTGAGCCTAACGGACCGCGCGCCGGCAACTTCTTGCCGCCGCTTGACCGAACCGGGGGTTTTCGCTTCCTGCGCTCGGGATCGAGACGAGACGAGGACGCCGCCGGCGAGGGGCAGCTGTCGCTGTCCGAGGTCGAGGAGCGGCTCGAGCAGGTCTACGCCGCGCGCTATCGCCACGAGCTCGACGCGCTCACCACGGACTTGCCATCCGCGCCCGAACCGCGCACCGGCTGGGCGGCCATTGTCGCGATGGCGTGGCGCCATCGCTGCCGTCGGCGCTACCTCGGGGTGGAGTCAGGACGCCTGGTGACGGGAAGGGCGATCGAGGCGACGGCCAGCCAGGCGGCGGCGAACGCCCAGCCACCCAGCACGTCTGTCGGCCAGTGCACGCCGAGGTAGACGCGGGTCGCTCCGATCACGGCGGCATATCCGGCCGCGCTCGCCCAGATCACCCGGCGGGCGGCGAGACGGCGGGCGAGCAGCCACGCGATGAGACCCGCGGCGAGCGCCGCGTCGGTCGAATGTCCTGAGGGGAATGACAGTCCGGATGCCGAAACCGCCCAATCGTGGCGGGGCGGCCTGGGGCGCGCGATGAACGCGGCCAGTGCCGAACGGCAGAGCACCCCGGCCGCCATCACCGCGACCACCGCGGCGGCCTGAACGACCCGCCCTCGCACGTCCGCCGTTGCCGTGGCGAACGCCACGAGCGCGACCGCCGGAATCGTCACCCAGGAGGTACCCAGGCTCGTCAGCACGGCCGCGACGGCGACGACGCCGCTCTGTCGATGTGCCACGACCCACGCGTGCACGCCGAGATCCACGCCACGGCCCCACGGGAGGAGGTTCGTCGCCGTCGCGAGCAGGGCGAGGAAGACCACCACTGCCACCAGTGCGCCCAGGGCGGGCCGGCGGGATCCAGGGCTGTTGGTTGGCAATCCGTTGACCCCTCGTGCTGAACACTGAACGGGCGGACCCGCGAAAGAGCAGTATCTACGCTGCTGTAGAAATACTACATGACTGTAGAAGATCGGGCTGTGATCGTGTCAGCGCGGATCGGCGCGGGGCACGACGGCGCGGCCGCGGAGCTGGCGCGCCGGCTGCGGGAGCGCGGTTTCGACATCGCCTGCCACGACTTCCTCGACCTACTGCCCGGCCGCCTCGGCCAGCGGCTCTGCGATGCCTACCACCGCGAGCTCGAGCTCGTCCCGCGCAGCTGGGACCTGCTGCTCGCGGCAGCCGGGTCCGCTCCGCTGGCCCGGCTCGCGGGACGGCTGGCCGGCCTCGCCGCGCCGCGCCTGCGTGCCGTGCTCGCCGCGCCGCCCGCCTTGGTCGTCTCGACCTACCCGTTGGCCAGCCAGGTGCTCGGTGCGCTCCGGCGCAGGGGCGAGCTGGCGGCGCCGGTCGGGGTGTACCTGACCGATCCGTCGGTGCACCGGCTGGCCGTCAGCGCGCACGCGCACCTGCACATCGCGCCCAACCGGCACGCGGCCGCCGCGGCCCTGCGGCTCGGCGCGCCGGTGGCCGTGGCGGCGAAACCTGTTGTGGCGCCCGGGTTCCGGCCGCCCGTGCCGGGCGAGCGGAACCGCGCGCGAGACCGGTTCGGCCTCGCCAGGGGCGAGCGGCTCGCTCTGGTCGTGTCCGGTTCCTGGGGAGTGGGCGAGGTCGAGGACATCACCGAGGACGTCGCGGCGACCGGCGCGGCGCATCCGGTCGTGGTGTGCGGGCGCAACGACGCCTTGCGCGAGCGGCTGCGCCGCGCCGGCGTGTCCCGGGTGTTCGGCTGGGTCGAGGACATGCCGGCGCTGATGCGGGCGTGTGACGTGGTGGTGCAGAACGCCGGCGGGCTGACCACGCTCGAGGCACTCGCGAGCGGGCTGCCGGTGCTGACCTACCGCAGCCTGCCCGGGCACGGTCGGACGAACGCCCGCGTGCTCGACGAGATCGGGCTGGTGCCGACCGTGTCGCGCGCCGACCTCGGACACGCCCTGCACACGGCGCGCACGGCGGGCCTGCCCAGGGGCGCCGACCCGGCCGACCTGCTCGCTGTCCTGGCACGCCCGGCCGCTGTCCCGGCGCGGGCCGCATGAAGACGGCCTCGCTGGTGCTCGCCGCCGGGGTGGCCCACGCCGGCCCGGCGGCCGCGTTCCTGCCACCGCTGCGCAACCGCTTCCTGCCCAGGCTCGCCGGCGTGGGCGATCCTGGTCATGTCGCGCTCACCTTCGACGACGGGCCGAACCCGTTGTCGACGCCGCATTTCCTGCGGCTGCTGGAGGCGCGGCGAACACGCGCGACGTTCTTCGTCCTCGGCAGCCAGGTCGCGCGCGCACCAGGAGTGGCGCGGGACATCGTCGACGCCGGGCACGAACTCGCGGTGCACGGCTGGGAACACCGCTGTCTCCTGCGCTACGGCCCCCGCCGGGTCCACGACGATCTCGCCCGGGCCTGCGAAGTGATCGAGCAGGCGTCAGGACGGCGTCCACACTGGTTTCGAGCGCCCTACGGCGTGTTCAGTGGCGGCGCGCTGCTGGCCGCCCGCCGGCTGCGGCTGAAGCCGGTTCTCTGGACCTGCTGGGGCTTCGACTGGACCGAGCGCGCCACCGGGTCCTCAGTGCTGCGCACGGTATTGAAGGACCTCGACGGCGGGGGCACCGTGCTGCTGCACGACTCCGACCACGCGGCGAGCGTCGGGGCGTGGCGCGCCACCCTCGCCGCCCTCGGCCCGTTGCTCGACGAGTGCGCGCATCGCGGCCTGCGCGTCGGCCCGCTCGCCGATCACGCCATCGACCGGTGAGGGTGGTGATGCCCGAGGCTCGCCACCTCGATCCCCTTGTGCAGATCAGCCGCGGCCTCCACGCTCGCCTGCGCCGACCACATCGTGATCGCGATGGTGAACGCCGTACCGGCCACGGCCGCGAGTCGCCACCCGGACCGCTGCGGTCGGCTGTCCAGCAGCGCCGCCACCCGGCGAGGCACCGAGCCTCCGGTGGCCGCGGGCGCCAGCGGCGAGACCGTCGTCCTGGCCGCCAGCGCGGCCTTCCCCACGGCGACCGCCACCACCCGCCGATCGCCCACCCGGGCGCAGCTGACCTCGTCGGCCCACCGTTCCACCAGGAACACCACCGCCGAGCGCAGCGGCCGCAGCAGCGGGTTCAGCGAGGTCGCCAGCGACACGAGCGTGAGGAACACGTGGTGGCGGTGACGCAGGTGCGCCCGTTCATGAGCGAGCAGCGCGCACCGCTCGGCCGGGGTCAGCGCGGCGAGCATGGACCGCGACACCACGATCCGGCCGCCGCGCAACGGCACCGCGAACGCCAGCGGCTCGGCGTCCGGAAGCACCACCAGCCCCGCGCTCTCCGGGACACCCTTGATCGTCCGGGCGACTTCGCGGAGCCAGCGCTGCTTCCGGAGAACATCGACCACGGTCGACACCAGGACGATCCCGAGCACCAGCCCGGACACCACCTCCCACGGCACACTCGCGAGCCCCATGCCCCGCAAGGTCTGCGGCGACCAGTCGCCGAACCGCGCGACCGGAGGCATCAGCGACAGCCCGGCGAAGGCGAGCACGGCCAGCGCCGCCGTGCTCCCGGCGGCCAGTGCCACCGCGGCGCAGGTCAGCAGCCACACCGCGAGCCGGGGCGGGGCACCGCTCGCCACGCGGGCCAACGGCCAGGCGGCCACCGGCAGGAGCAACGGGACGAACACGCCGTCCATGGCGTCACTCCTGGCCGGTGTCGCGCAGCAGTGCCCGCAGCATCTGCTCGTCCGAGTTCGACAGGTTCGACACGAACCGCGCGAGCACCCGCGCGCGGTCGGGCTGGGTGTCCAGCAGCTTGCGCATCCGACGCGCCGCCAGACCCGCCTCGTCCTCCACCGGGGCGTAGGCGAAGGAGCGGCCCCGTTTCTCGCGGGTCAGAGCACCCTTGTCGTGCAGCCGGCTGAGGATCGTGACCACGGTGGTGTATGCCAGTTCCGTGTCGACGCTCTCCTGTACCTCGGTCGCCGTCATCGGCCTGCCTTCGCTCCACAACGCCGCGAGCACCTCGGTCTCCAACTCGCCAGGCCCGCGCCGGCCGCCCCGGAATCGCCGCGTCATGTGCTGAATCTACAACACTGTAGATGGGCAGGGATGGCGGTGGCCTCCCTGAGGACGTTGCCGGACGGCCGGCTGCCCGGGCCCACCTCGGTGACCCTGAGAGATGTCGAGGGCCGAGGGCACGGCCCGGCCGTAGCCGATGCCGACGACGGTCGCAGCGGCTCCTCGCCGGCGCAGCCGCTGCAACAACACTGCCGCGTTACCGCAATCACCATGGGTACCCAGGACGTCAGGGAGCACAGGCGTGCCGCGCTAATCCGTCGGAAGCAACAAGGTGAAGGTCGGCGGCGCCGGTTGGGACAGCCACAACCTGCCACCTTCCGCTTCGGCCAGGCTGCGCGCCAGCGCGAGTCCGATGCCGCTGCCGGTCCTGCTCGTGCGGCGGCGGAACACGTCGCTGTCGTCGGGGATGCCGGGCCCTTCGTCGGACACGTCGATGGCCAGTGCGCCTCCGGCGTCGCGTGCGATGACCGTCACGGTTCCGCGGCCGTGGGCCAGGGCGTTGTCCAGCAGAACGGCCAGGATCTGGCGGACGGCGGCTTCGGAGGCCCGTGGTGGCGGCGCACCGTCGCCCGTCACGTGCAGCTCGCGGTGCTGAGCGGTGAGCAGGCCGCGCCAGACGTCGCCGATCTCGGCGAGCAGCCGGTCCAGATCGGCCGCGGTGTCCGGGTTCGCGCCGGTGCCGCGGGCGAGTGCGAGCAGGTCGTCGATCGTGCGCTCCAGCCGATCGGCGGTGGCGATCCCGTCGGCGACCGCGGCTGCCGGATCGGCGCCGGGGGAGTCCAGGGCTGCTTCGAGCTGGAGGCGCAGCCCGGCCAGGGGGGTGCGCAGCTGATGTGAGGCGTTCGCGGAAAACGCGCGTTCCCGGTCGAGCATGTCGCCGATCCGACCGGCGGTCGTGTTCAGCGCGGCTCCGACGGAGTCGATCTCGGGCACTCCCGCGGCCGGCGCCCGTACGGTGAAGTCGCCTTCACCGAGCTGGCGGGCCGCGACTGCGAGATGTTCCAGAGGCCCGGCCAGCCGCGCGGCCATCCGACGGGCGACCAGCCAGGTGAGTGCGAGCGCGGTCGCGGCCAGGCCGAGCATCACCAGCCAGGTCGCGCCGGTGCGCAGGTAGAGATCGGTCCGCGGAGACGCCGTCCGGACCACGCCCACGAGCACGCCGTCGTCCGTGACCGGGACGGCGAAGGAGAGTTCACCGTCCGGCTCGGCTTGCGCCGGTCCCTCGGCCAACGCACGCCGCACCACCGTGTCCGCCGTGGACGGTCCATCGCCGGCGAGCAGACTTCCGTCCGGGGCGTAGACGGCGAGCCCGGTTTCGCTGTCGATGGGAAGCGGCAGGAGACTCCCGTGGGCGAGCTGGTCGGCGATGGTCAGCGCGGTGGAGTCGGCGGTTCGCTCGAGCTCACGTCGTTCGTCGTCGAGATAGTATTTCGCGACACCCACGGCCAACGGCAGCCCGAACAGGCTGATGGCCAGCACCGCGGCAGCGAGCGTCAGGGCGATGATGCGCTTGCGCAACGGTCATTCCTCCAGGCGTTCCAGCCGGTAGCCATGGCCGCGCAAGGTCGAGATCCGGGGAGCGCGGCCGGCCGCGGCCAACTTGCGGCGCAACGACGCCATGTGCACGTCGAGGGTCTTGGTCGAGCCGTACCAGTGGGCGTCCCACACATCGGTCATCAGGCTGTCCCGGCTCACGGCCGCACCCGGGTTCTCGGCGAGTCGCGCGAGCAGATCGAACTCCTTGGTGCGCAACGGAATCTCGGTATCATGCAGGTACACGCGGCGGGCCTGGACATCGATTCTCAACGGGCCGACTTCGACAGCGATCGTCAGCGGTGACGCGCCGGCGGGCCCGCGCCGCAGATGGGCCCGCACCCGGGCGAGCAGTTCGCCCAGCCGCACGGGCTTGGTGAGGTAGTCATCCGCCCCGGCCTCCAACCCGACGATCACGTCCATCTCGTCCTTGCGAGCGGTCAGGATCACCAGCACCGCCTGCGGCTGGCCCGCCCGGAGCCGGCGGCAGACCTCGATCCCGTCGAGGTCGGGCAGGCCGAGGTCGAGCAGGACCAGATCGAAGTCTTCCGTGGTGGCGCTGGACAGGGCGCGATGGCCGGATCGCTCCCACTGGACATCGAAGCCATGACGCCGCAGGCTCGAGTCGAGTACCCGGCCGATCGTCTCGTCGTCCTCGACCAGCAACAGTCGCGTCATGACCGCAGGGTAAACGGCGCGACACCGCCGAGCCGCGACGCTCGGCTGATTTTGCCCGGGGATAACCTTTTCGGGCGCCGCCGCGCCACGAAGAGTTGAACGGGCGGGGAGCGACCGGGGCAGCCTGCCCCAGCGGTGCAGCGCCGCCGGGCACATTCACGAGCGACGTTTTGCCGTCGGCTAACCTCCGGTGACCCGGGCGTGAACCTAGGCGTTCTTATCGTCGATGCCATGGGCAAACGCGGTAAGTTCGTCGCCCTCGGAATCGCCGCATTGCTGGCGTATCCGGGTGTGACCTACGTCCAGGCGCTCACTTATCCAGGTGACGCGCCGCTGTCGGCGCGGACCGTCGACTGGATGCGGCAGATCGGGGCCGGGCCTGTGGTCAACGCCGTGGAGAACTGGTGGTACACCCGGCATCAGCCATCGACTGCGGCTCCCGCCGCGGGGGCGTTGCCCAACGTCGGACAGACCGGGCAAGGACGGCCCTCCGGCGCTCGCCCCACCGACCTGCCGGTGGCGCCGCCGACGCTGCCGGGTGAGGGCATCTGGGTCCCCGGAGCACGCGTGAGCGGCGGCGCGGCCGCCGACTACACCACGTTCATCCGGCCCGATCCGGGCCATGCCAGCGTGATCGCGGGAGTCGCCTGGCTCGATCAGCGTCTGGTCAGAACCACTTTGATCGCCGGCACGAAGGAGCCGCGGGGGTCAGCGGGTCCCGAAGGCGCTGCCGTCCCCACCGCGTTGCGGTCGACGCTCGTGGCGACGTTCAACTCCGGCTTCAAGATGCAGGACTGCGGATGCGGCGCCTACCTCGACGGTGTCCAGGGCCCGCGGCTGCGCGACGGCGTAGCCTCCGCGGTGATCCACCGGGACGGAACCGTGTCGATAGGACAATGGGGGCGCGACGAGACGCTGACCCCCGATGTCGTGGCAGTGCGGCAGAACCTCCACCTGGTGGTCGATGGGGGTGCTCCGGTCCCGGGCCTGCAGTCGAACCCGGCGGGGGACTGGGGCAGCGCGAGCAACCAGTTCCAGTTCACCTGGCGCTCCGGCGTCGGTACCGACCAGGCCGGCAACCTGATCTATGTGGCGGGCGACAAGCTCACCCTGAGCACGCTGGCCAATGCCATGGTGGAGGCCGGGATCGTGCGCGGGATGGAACTGGACATCCACTCGCAGATGGTGGCGTTCAACTCCTATCGGCCCGACGTTCCCGGAAGTTCCCCCGTCCATCTGCTCCCCAGCATGCCGGGCTCGACCACTCGCTATCTGAAACCTGATCAGCGGGACTTCTTCGCCGTGTCGCTGCGGTCCCCGGGAGCGACGAGCCCCGGCGTCGGATCTCAGGCGGTGGGCCGTGTTGCTGCTGATCGCTGACGACGACCCCGGCGTCCGCGATTCCCTGTCCCGCACGCTGCGCTTCGAAGGATACGACGTCGAGTTCGCCGGCGACGGCGCGCAAGCACTGGAGCGCGTCCGGACGCTGCGGCCGGACGGCGCGATCCTCGACGTGGCGATGCCGGGAATGGACGGGGTGGAGGCGTGCCGGCGGCTGCGCGCCGAGGGAAACGCGATACCGGTGTTGATGCTGACCGCGCGGGGCCGGGTCGGGGACCGGGTCACCGGTCTCGATGCCGGGGCTGACGACTACCTGGCGAAGCCGTTCGCGTTGCAGGAGTTGCTCGCCCGGCTGCGCGCGCTGCTGCGCAGGGCCACGCCCCAGGACACGGTCGCCGAACCTGAAGCCGCCGGGCTCGCGTTCGGCGATCTCACGCTCAATCCCGTGACCCGCGAGGTTCGGCGAGATGCCCGCCCGGTGCACCTCACCAGGACGGAATTCTCGATCCTGGAGGTGTTTCTCCGGCACCCGCGGCAGGTACTGACGAGACAGGTGCTCGGCGACCACGTGTGGGGCGTAGATCTGCCGACCGGATCCAACGGACTCGACGTCTTCGTCAAGAACCTGCGCAAGAAACTCGAAGCAGCCGGCGAGTCACGTGTGCTGCACACCGTTCGCGGCGTCGGCTACGTTCTCCGGGACGGCGTGTGACGCGCCCGGCCTGGCGCCGATGGGGGCGGATGAGCCTGCGCTCGCGGCTGACCGCGATCACTTCGGTGGCGGTGGCCGCCGTCGTGGTGGTCGTCTCCCTGTCCTGCTGGTGGCTCATGCGCGGGCGGTTGTACCAGCAACTGGACGCACGATTGCGCACTGACGCGGTTGCGGCGCAGCAGGCGGCCACGCCGGCCGCCGCAGCTGCCGCGATGGCCACCGCCACGCAGCCACGTGCGGACTGGCGCAGCGGCCCCGCCGCGCCCGATGTCGCCGTGCGTTTCCTCGACACAGCGGGCATCGTCGTGGCCCAGAGCGCGGGTGCACAGGTGCTGGGGCCGGTCGCGCCTGCCGCACAAGAGGTCAGCGGATCGGGGCAAGGGGCCGTCCTGACCGACGCCGGCTCCGACGAACACTCGTACCGGGTCGACACGGTGGCCAGGCCGGGTGGCGCCGTCGAGGTCGCCCGGCGGACCGGTGGCATCGCGGAAACCCTCACCGGGCTGGGCGCGCTGCTCATCGGGATCAGCCTGGCCGGCGTCGCTGTGGCAGGACTGATCGGCTGGACCATCGCGCGCGCGGGCCTGAGCCCGGTGGAACGGCTCACCACCGTGATCGAGGAGATCGCCCGCACCCAGGACGTCACCGCCGGAATCCCGGTACGCGGGCACGACGAGATCGCTCGCCTCGCGGTGGCGTTCAACGGGATGCTCACGGCGCTGGCCGGCGCGAAGGCGGCGCAGCGGCAACTGGTCGAAGACGCGGGGCATGAGCTGCGGACACCGCTGACCGGCCTGCGCAACAACATCGAGCTGCTGATCCACGCGTCGCAGCAGGCGCCGCACGGCAGAGCAATGCCGGCCGAGGACCAGACGCGGCTCTTGGCCGACCTCGGCGCCCAGGTCGCGGAACTGTCCACTTTGACCGGTGAGCTGATCGATCTTGCCGCGGACGACGCGAATCCGGAGCCGTTCGAGCAGCTCGCCCTCGCCGGGTGTGTCGATGCCGCGGTGGTACGCGCCCGTATCCACTGGCCTTCGGTGGTCTTCGACCTCGACGTGCTGCCGGCCACCTGTGCCGGTCAGCCTGCTGCCCTGGAGCGCGCTGTGCTCAATCTGCTCGACAACGCCGCGAAGTGGAGCCCGCCGGGCGGCGTGGTGCGGGTCGTGATGTCGGTGAACGAGGCCGGCGACCACGCCGACCTCGTGGTGGGTGATGACGGACCAGGTATCGCGGAAGAGGATCGGGAGAAGGTGTTCCAGCGGTTCTACCGCGCCGCGGACGCGCGTGCGATGCCCGGATCGGGGCTGGGACTGGCCATCGTCGCGAAGACCGTCGAGGCGCATCACGGGTCGGTACACGCGGCGCGTGCCGAGAGCGGGGGCGCCGAGCTGCGGATCCGGCTACCGCTGTCCGCTTCTCACAGGAAAACAGCCGCGGTTTCTTAGCGTTTCTTCATCTGGAGCAGAAAAAGTCGCACCGTGACCCTCGTTGACGTTCCCCATCCCACACCGCCACGGCCTGATGCCGGTGCCGTGCGCCGTGGCGCGTCCTTCAGCGGCATGGCCACTCTTGGTGCGTTGGCCACAGCTGTTGCCAGCGTGCTGTGGCTGCACATTTTCCTCGCCGCCCGGGTCGATCCGGTCAGCCAGGTGATCAGCGACTACGCGCTTTCCGGTGGTGCGGTGTGGTTCGCCTGCGGCGCCCTCGCGCTCGCGGGCGCGATGGTGGTGCTGGTGATCGGACTGATCCGGGCGGGGGTCCCGCTCACCACACCGTTCGTCGCCCTGGCAGCCGGCTGGTGCCTGGGGCTGACCGTGTGCGCGTTCGTGCCCACCGACCCCACCGGAGGTTCCCGGACGTTCGGTGGCGCGGTGCACCTCGTCGCCGGGACCGTGCTGTTCGTGTGCCTGCCGTCGGCGCTGCGCGTGCTGACCGTCCAGCTCGGCCCCGGGGACCTCGCCGCCCGGCTTCGCCGGTGGACGCAGTGGTGCTGGGCCGCCCTGGCCGTGTTCGCGGCCACGCAGGTCTGTGTCGTGTTCTCCGGTCCTGGTGCCAGTTTCGGCCCGCCGGTCCAGGGGCTGTGCGAGCGCCTGACGTTCGCCACCTATGTAGCGGCGATGTCCCAGCCGGCGTTCGCCCTGTCCCGACTCGAGAGGAAGTCATGCTGATCATCGCCATCGGGTGCGCGATCGCCGCGGCGTTCGGCTACGCGGTCGCCAACCACCTGCAACACACGTCGGTCCGGAAGGTCGCCGGCGGCCCTGAGCTGACCCTCCCGGGGGTGCGGGCGATCCTGCATGTCCCGTCGTGGCGCTGGAGCGTGCTGTTCCTCGTGGCAGGAGCGGTGCTGCACACTCTCTCGCTCACCATGGCCCCGCTGGTCGTCGTGCAGCCGATCGGAGTGCTGACCTTGGTGGTCACCGCCGTCCTCGCCAAGGTTCGCCCCACCGCCGGGGTACTCGCCGGAATGGTGCTCACCGTGGGTGGGGTGATCGCGTTCGTCGGGCTTTCCAGCTCGGCGACCGCGAGCGGTGCTCGGCCCGACCTCGTCGTCGCGCAGTGGGTTCCCGTCGTGGCCGTGGTGCTGGCGGTCGTGGGGCGGCGCGCGGGAGCGCGGGCGAGGTGCGTCCTGCTGGCAGGTGCCGGAGCCCTTTTCTTCGGCTTCACCTCGGCGCTGGTCCGTGCGCTCGCCCAAGGGCAGCTCGGCGGTCTGCTGCCGGTGGTGGCGGTGGAGATCGTGGCCGCGGCGCTCGCCGGGAGCTGGTTGGTGCACCAGGCACACGCAGGCGGATCGTCCGCGGTCGTGGTGGCGACCACGACCATCCTCGATCCCGTTGCCGCCATCCTGATCGGAGTCTTCGCCTACGGCGAGGCGAGCAGCTCGTTCCTCGTGACCGCAACCCTGCCCGCGGCAGCCGCGATCGCGGGTCTGGTCGTTCTCGCGCGCGCGGTGCCGGACCCGGGGCCGGCCACCGGAAGGGTGCAGCGCGAGGGTCCGTGGCGTGTGGTCGTCGCCGCGGACACCTACCCGCCCGATATCAACGGTGCTTCGCATTTCGCGCACCGCCTCGCGTCGGGACTCGCCGCGCGCGGCCACGACGTCCACGTGCTGTGCCCGTCGACCACCAGCCAGGACCGGACCGAGGTGGCCGACGGGGTGATCGTGCACCGCATCGGCGCGCTGCGGACACCGTTCCACCCGACGTTCAGGGTGTGCGCTCCCTGGCGCGCCGCGAGGAGTGTTTCCTCGCTGCTGAAAGAGATTCAGCCCGACCTCGTGCACAGCCAGGCGCATTTCGTCATCGGCCGGCGCGCGGTCCGCGCCGCCACCGCCGCGGCGGTCCCGGTGGTGTCCACCAATCACTTCATGCCCGAGAACCTCCTGGGCTACGGACCGCTTCCGCGCTGGTCCCACCGGCTGTTCGCGCGACTGGCCTGGTGGGACCTGACGCGGGTGCTCATGCACGCGGCCGCGGTCACCGCACCGACCCCACGCGCCGTCCAGTTGCTCGAGGAGAACGGCCTGAACCGGCCCGCGACCCCGATCTCGTGCGGCATCGACCGCGCTCACTTCGCCACCGCGCCGGCTTCCGCCGGCGGTGACCCGACCATCCTTTTCGTGGGCAGGCTGGACGCCGAGAAGAACGTCCACGAGCTGCTCCGAGCCGCGGCCGCGTTGCCCGCGGACATCCGGGTCGAGCTGGTGGGGGACGGCAGCGAACGCGACCGGCTGGAGGAGCTCGTCACCAGGCTGGGCATCACCGACCGCGTCACGTTCCGTGGCTTCGTCACCGACGACGAGCTGGTCCGCGCCTACCAGTCCTGTACCGTGTTCTGCATGCCGGGAACGGCCGAGCTGCAGAGCCTGGCGACCATGGAGGCCATGGCCGCGGGCAGGCCGGTTGTCGCGGCCGACGCGATGGCACTGCCGCACCTGGTCCACCCGGGCCACAACGGCTGGCTGTACCAGCCCGGTGACGTCGCCGGGCTGACCAGAGCCCTCGGCGACGTGATGTGCGACAGCGCGGTACGCGAGGCGATGGGACGAGCGAGTGCACAGCTGATCGCGGCTCACGACATCCAGCGAACCCTGGGGCGCTTCGAGGAGCTCTACCGCGACGTCCTCGCGGCGACGTCTCGTCCGGTGGCCCGGGACGATCTGGTGGCCTCGTAGCACGGAAGCCCGCCAGGCAGCCGGGACGGCTGTAGAACGCGTTCATCTTGTCGTGGTCGGCCTCGCGGGGGCGGAAGACTAGCTCAACCAGCGCAGCGAGTCGGTGATGGTGCGCCAGGCACCGGCGTTGGCGGTGCCGGCCGGGCTGGACAGGGTGAGGATCGCCTCGTGCGTGCCGCGCCAGAACTGGTAGCGCTCCACCGCCTCGACGACCGGCTGGCTCGATGTCGCCAGCGGGGACAGTGCCTCGTAGGTGACCAGGACGGCGGTTCCTGCCGGGCGAGCCGCTGTCGCGATCTGGCCCAGCACGAAACCGTTGCTGGTCGTTTGGAGCTCGGGAACGTCGAAGGTTCTGGCAGAGGCTGTGGTGGGCGCCTGAGGCGTGCTCAGGGTGTCGACGGCGACGCTGTCGAAACCCGAAGTGAACAACGCCGACGAGCCACCCTCGGTACGGGTCCAGCCCGCCGGTATCCGGACAGTCACGGACATGTCGGCTGCGGTGAAGGGCGCATAAGGCTGATTCCGGGGTATGTCGCCGATCATGCCGGCCGCCGGAGCAGAGGCCGGGGCCGTGGCTGACGGCGTTCCCGTCGCACACGCGGTGAGGGCGGCCACCATCGCCAGCGTTGCGAGACGCCCTCCCGTCGAGCCGTATGTCGCGCAGGCAAGCCGGCATCGTCCCATCCCTCGACGGTAGAAACCCGCAGGTACGCGGTTCGGCAACGCAGGATTAGCTGTCGGCAAAATCCTTGTGGCGCTCTGGGGCCGCCTCCTACGCCGCGGGGCGCCGGCTGAACGCGCGCGGCGGCGAGAGGACGCTCGTGCCGATTCCTTCACCGAGCAGCCCTCGTCAGCTCGGTCGACCCTGCTTCCAGCTTGGCGGACCGCCGTGGCGGGGAAGAGGGCCTGCCGGTGTCCGGACTTGATCACGACAGGCGGTAGCCGACGCCGCGCAGGGTCTGGATGTAACCGGGGCCGATCTTGCGGCGCAGGTAGCCGATGTAGACCTCGACGACGTTCTCGTCGCCGTCGTAGTGGGCATCCCACACGTGCGTCAGGATCTCGTGCTTGCTCAATGCTTCGCCGCGGCGGCGGAGCAGGAACTCGAGCAGGCCGAACTCCCGGGCGGTGAGCTCCACCTCCTGGTGTCCCTTGTGGACGGTGCGGGCGGCGGGGTCGAGCCGCAGGTCGCCGAGGGTGAGAACGGCGGGGCGCTCCGGGGCGCCGCGGCGCAGCAGGGCCCGTAGCCGTGCCAGCAGCACGATGTAGGAGAAGGGCTTGGTCAGGTAGTCGTCGGCGCCGAGGTCGAACGCGTCTGCCTCGTCGTATTCGCCGTCCTTGGCGGTCAGGATCAGCACAGGGGTCCAGTTGTGCCGTTCGCGCAGGCGTTTGAGCACCGTATAGCCGGACATGCCCGGCAGCATGATGTCCAGCACGATGACGTCGTAGACGTGCTCGGTCGCGAGCCACAGCCCGTCCGGCCCGGTGTGGGCGACCTCGACGGTGAAGCCGTCCGCGGTGAGTCCCTTGCGCAGGGTCTCGGCGAAGGCCTGCTCGTCCTCGATGACCAGGATGCGCATCTAGCTGTCCTTGAGGGGGAGCCGGATGCGGAAATGCGCACCCGGGTAGGCGGGGTCGGGAGTGTCGGCGTACTCGGCGTGCCCGCCGTGCCGTGCCGCGATCCCGGCGACGATGGCGAGCCCCAGTCCGGCGGAGCCGCCGGTCCCGTGGTGGCGGGCGTCGTCCCGGCGCACGAACCGCTCGAAGATCCGCACCCGGTCCTGCGGCGGCACGCCGGGCCCGTCGTCGGCGACCTCCACGACCGCGGTCGCCCCGTCGGTCCGAGTTCGCACGCGGACCCGGTGCCGGGCGTGCTCGGCCGCGTTGTCGACGAGGTTGCGGATCGCCCGCTGCAGCTGCGAGGGGTTGCCCGTCACCTTGGCCGGCCCGGTGCGGATCTCGACCTCCAGTGCCCGGGTGGACCGGGCGCGCCCGGCTTCGGCGCGGGCCAGGTCGTCCAGGTCGACCTCGGTGTGCGGCGGCTTGTCGGTGGTGTCGTCGGTGCGGGCGAGCAGCAGCAGGTCGTCGACCAGCTCCCGCAGCCGCCCGGTTTCCCGCGACACCACATCGAGCAGCTCGTCGGCGCTCATGGCGTCCGGATGGTGTGCGGAGACTTCGAGTGCGGTCGTGATCGTGTTCAGTGGTGAGCGCAGCTCGTGGCTCGCGTCGGCGACGAACCGCCGCTGGGCGCCCTGAGCGGAGGCCAGCCTGCCGAGCATGGAGTTCAGCGTGGTGGCCAGCCGGTGGATCTCGTCGTTGCCGGGCGGCAGGTCGACCCGGCGGCTCAGGTCCCGGGTGGAGATCTCGGCGACCGCGCGCCGCATCCGCTCGACCGGCCACAGCGCCGAGCCGACGGCGCGGTAGACCGCGAGCGCGCAGATGGCCAGCAACGGCACGGCCGCTATGCCCAGCAGCAGCGACAGCCGGGCCGACGCCTGGGTCACGGGATCGAGCGAGCGCGCCGAGATCACCGTGTAGGGGCCGCCCGGACCGGAGACGCCGGCCGAGACGAGCCGGTAGTCCTCGTCGGTGCCGTTGATCGGCAGGGTCACCGTCTCGACGCTTTCGTGGCCCGGCGTCGGCCGGTCCCCGGTGAGCGGCGGGCGTCCGGAGATGGCCGGGTCGCTGGCGATCGGCCGTCCGGTGCGGTCGAGCACCTGGATCACCGAGGCGCTGTCGCCGCTGCTGGCGACATCGCTGGAGGTGAGGTCGCGGGCGCCTTCCTTCGCGATCTCGTTGCCGACCTGGCGGCCCGCGCTGCGCGCGTCCTCGGTCGTCGCCTTGTCCAGCGACCAGCCCAGCAGCAGGACCACGACGATCCCGGCCAGCACGAGGGTCCCCGCCACCGCGGCGACGGCGACGAGGGTGGTCCGGGTGCGCAGCCCGGGCCGGGACAGCTGGAAACGCACCACCGTAGCGTAGGAAATCACCGCCGCGCCCCGCGCCGGGCGGCCTGCAACCGTTCCTCCCGCAGCCTCCCGACCTCCGGCAACGGCAGTGCGGCCGGCGGTGCGCCGAGCACCCAGCCCAGCAGCAGGTCGGCCAGCGCGGGGTTGCGCGCGAGCACCGGGCCGTGCAGGTAGGTCGCCAGCACCCGGCCGGTGACCGCGCCCTCGGTGCCGTCGCCGTTGCCGGTGCCCGCCCGCACCCGGCCGAGCGGGCGAGCACCGGGACCGACGCGGGTGCGGCCGAGGTGGTTTTCGAAGCCCGTGAGCGGCTCCGCCCCCAGCTCGGCACCGACCTCGACGACGACCTCTCCGACCGCCCGCTGCCGCCCCGGCGACGTCACCGCGTCGAGCAGGCCCAGCCCGCGATGCCGCACCCCGTCGGAGGTGGTGAAGTCCGCGCCGAGCAGCTGCAGCCCGGCGCAGACGCCGAACACCACGGCACCGCGGGCGGCGGCTCGCTGGATACCCGGGTGGGCACGCAGCTGAGCGGCCGCAAGCGCCTGCGCCTCGTCTTCGCCGCCGCCGAGCAGGTACAGATCGAGCGAGGACGGCACCGGTTCGTGATAGCCGATCTCCGTGATGGTCGCGGCGATGCCCCGCCAGCGCGCCCGAAGCCGCAGCACCTCGGCGTTGCCGCCGTCGCTGTAGGTGCCGAGGATGTCGGGCAGTACCAAGCCGAGGCGGATCGCCGACTCAGTCATCGCCGAGCTGATGCCATAGGGCGCGGAAGGCCGTGTAGTTGGCGATGAGCTCGACCGGTCCGGCCGGCAGGGCGTCGAGCGCGTCGAGCGGCCGGCGTACGACCGTGTGCGGCACCTCGGCGTAGGTCAGGCGCACGGCCAGATCCATCGCCCGCTCGCCGGCGGCCACCACCTGCCGTCCGCGCAGCTGCTCGAACGGCACGTCCCACAGCCACGACATGTCACGCCCATCGGCCTCACCGCTGTTCACCGTGATCACCACCGGCGACCGGCCCTCCAGCAGCGGCAGCGTCTCCCGCCAGCCGGCGGGGTTCTTCGCCAGCAGGACGCGCACCTCGCGGCCGTGCACCCACGCCCGCCGGTAGCGGCCGGCGACATCACCGATCGAGCGCAGCCGCGCGACAGCGACCTCCGACGGTACCCCGAGCCGGGCGGCGGTGGCCACCGCGATTGTCGCGTTCGCGGCGTTCGCCCGGCCCGGCAGCCGAAGATCGAGCCGAAAGCACTCGCCCAGTACGGTTTCCACTTTGTCTCCGATCAGTGTCCACTGTGGAACGGGCCGGACGAGACCGCAGACGCAGCGCCAGCCGGTGTCCTCCCGCCGCACGGCCTGGCCACAGCGGGCGCAGGCCACGGCGTCGGCGTGCCAGCTCTGTCCGGCGCCGACCCACACCGCCTTGGGCGAGTCGAGGGCGGCCGAGGTGACCAGCGGGTCGTCGCAGTTGGCGATCACCGTGGTGTCCGGCAGGCCCGCGACGACCGCCCGCAAGGCCCGTTCGGTCGCCCGCACCTCGCCGACGCGGTCCAGCTGATCGCGGCTGAGGTTGAGCAGCACCAGGCAAGCCGGGCGCAGCTGTGCGGCGACAGCGGGCACGTAAGTCTCGTCGACCTCGAGCACCGCCACCGGCGCGTCGGGTCTCGCCACGAGCGCGGCCAGCACCCCGTCCGGCATGTTCGCCCCATCGCCGTTCGTGGCGACCGGGCCGAGCGCTTCCAGGATCCGGGTGAGCATGAGCGCGGTCGTGGTCTTGCCGTTGGTGCCGGTCACCAGCACCACCGCACGCCCGCGGCCGAGCGTGCGCAGCGCGCCGGGATCCAGCTTGAGCGCGATCCGCCCGCCGATCACACCGCCGTCACCCAGGCCGAGCTTGCGCGAGACCGCCGCGCCCAGTCGCGCGGCGGCCACCGCCAGGCGAGTACGTGCGGGCAGGCGGTGCGGCGCCGGTGGCACAGCGGCTCGCTCACCGAGGTCGGCCGGTGAACTCGGGCTCACCCACAGTCTCCTTCACCTCCGGTCGGGCTGGTCGCCGTCACCCTCGTCCGGGGAGCCTGTGAGGACGCTGAGTACGCCGGGACAAAGAGGACTTTCAGTACGACTGTTCGCCACCGCGGGGCGCGGATCGCTCACCGTGGCCTGACGAGCCCGATCTGGTAGGCGAACACGACGGCCTGTACCCGGTCGCGCAGATCGAGCTTGCCGAGCAGGCGCCCGACGTGGGTCTTCACGGTGGCCTCCGAGACCGTCAGCGCGGCGGCGATCTCGGCGTTCGACAGGCCGCCCGCGAGCTGGGTCAGCACCTCGACCTCGCGTTCGGTCAACCGGGCCAGTCTGGGGTCCTGGCCCCGCTCCGGATGCCCGGGATCGGGCAGCTGGTCGGCCATGGCGTCCAGCAGCCGCCGGGTCACGCTGGGGGCGACGACGGCGTCCCCGGCCGCGACCGCACGGATCGCCGACAGCAGATCCTCGGGCGGCACGTTCTTGAGCAGGAAACCGCTCGCCCCGGCCTTCAGCCCGGCGAAGGCGTATTCATCGAGGTCGAACGTGGTCAGGATGAGCACCTTCGACCTCGGGTGCTCGCGCACGATCGCTCGCGTGGCGTCGATCCCGTCGACCCCGGGCATCCGCACGTCCATCAGCACCACATCGGGATCCAGCTCGGCGGTGCGCGTGAGCGCGGCGGCGCCGTCGGCGGCCTCGCCGACCACCGTCAGATCCGGCTGGGACTCCAGTACCAGCCGAAAACCCAGCCGCAGCAAGGGTTCGTCGTCGGCGATCAGCACGCTGGTGATCACCGGGCCACCCGCCCGGGGGCCAGTTCCGCGCGGACCCGCCAGCCGCCGCCAGGCCGTGGCCCGGCCTCGACGTACCCGTCGAACATGGCCGCGCGCTCGGCCATGCCGGCGAGCCCGTGCCCGTTCACGATCGAGACGACCGGCCGGCCGTGCCCGTTGTCGCCGACCTCGACCTCGACCGCGGGATCGCGATACCGCAGCAGCACCCACGCTTCGTCCGGTGCGTCCGCGTGCTTGAGCACGTTCGTCAGCGCCTCCTGCACCAGCCGGTACACCGCGAGCTGGGCGGTGGGGGAGAGCGGGAACGGGGCGCCGGTCACGGTCAGCGACGTGGGCAGGCCCGCCGCGCGCACCTGCGTGACCAGCTCGTCGATCTGCTCCATCCCGGGCTGCGGCGCGCGGAGTGGCTCCTGCCCGCCACCGCGCAGCACGCCCAGGAGCCGGTGCATCTCGCCCAGCGCCTGACGGCCGGTGGCCGAGACCTGTCGGGCGGCGGCCTCGGCCTGCTCAGGGTTGCCGCGGGCACCGAAGGCGGCCCCGTCGGCCAGCGCGATCATCACGGAGAGATTGTGGGCCACGATGTCGTGCATCTCGCGCGCGATACGCGCGCGCTCGGCCGCCGCGGCGAGCTGGGCCTGCTGGTCGCGTTCGTGCTCGGCGGTGCGGGCCCGGTCTTCGAGCGAGGCGAGGTAGGCACGCCGGGTGCGTACGTTGCGACCGAGCACGAACGCCGCCGTGGCCATTCCCGACAGGAGCACGAAGGCGTTGACCATGCCTTCCGGCGGTGCCCACCTCAGCACCGCGATCGCGATCCCGAACTCCAGCACCCCCAGCGCCAGCGCCGCCGTCTTCCGTTCGCAAAGGACAGCAACGCTGTAGAGCGCGATCAGCAGTGCGGCGTCGGCGACCACGACCTGCGCGAGGAACCACTGCACCGCCGCGACCGCCGCCATCCAGCCGAACACCAGCACCGGAGTGCGCCGGCGCCAGATCAGCGGGATGACGAGCAGCGCGGCGAACACGACCGACCACGGCCGCTCACCCGAGAAGTGCTCGAAGCGGTCACCCCGGCCCACCACGGCCAGTGCGGCCACCAGTGTCAGCAGCGCGTCCGCGGCGAGCGGGTGCCGGTGTGGCCACGCGCGCAGCCGGGCCAGCCCCGGCCGGCGCGTGACCATCGTGCTCTCCGTCATCTGCCCATCATCCCGCGAGCGTCAGGCGTCCCGGCGCTCGAGCAGCACCGCGGCGGCGATGACGGCCACCACCAGATAGCCGCAGAACACCGCGAACCCCGTCCACGGCGCCAGGCTCGTCGGGTCCGCGCGCACCGCCGTGAGCGCCTGCCCGGCCGCGCTGGGCAGGTAGGGATCGACGTGGCTGGACCAGCTGTCGGGCAGGGCCGACACCAGCGCGGGCAGGACCAGCAACACACCGAACAGCGTCGCGATCGCCCCGGCCGTGTGCCGGAGGATCCAGCCCAGCGCGACCCCGAGCAGGCCGACCACGGTGAGGTAGAGCGCCGTGCCGAGAACCGCACGCAGCACGCCCGGCGCGCCGAGCGTCGTCTGGATGTGCTGGGAAGACAGCATCGCCTGGCCGGCGAAGAACGCGACGAACGAGCCGATCACGGTCACCGCGAAAGTCACGACGGCGAACACCGCCAGCTTCGCCCACAGCACCGGCAGCCGGCGCGGGGCCGCGGACAGGCTCGCCCTGATCATCCCGGTGCTGTACTCGCCGCTGACCACGAGCACACCGAGCACGCCGATGATCAGCTGGGCCAGGTACAGCCCGCGCAGGCTGGTCACGGTCGGGTCGAAGCGGGCCTGCTCGATCGGGTTCATCCGCGTCCAGCGGCTGTCGACCACCGCGGAGAACATGATGCCGAACCCCACCAGCACCACGATGTTGGCGGCCAGCGCCACATAGGACGAGCGCAGCGACCGGAACTTCACCCATTCCGATGCCAGCACCCGGGCCTGGGTCACCCGCGCCCCCGGCATGGGTGCGACAGCCGTGGTCATGACGCCTTCCTTTCGGTGCCGTACTCCACGGCGTCGTCGGTGAGTTCCATGAACGCCTCCTCCAGCGAGGCCCGGATCGGGGTCAGCTCCTCCAGCGGTAGCTGTTCGCGCAGGGCCACCAGGCCGATGTCGGTGGCGCTCATCCCGGAGACCTCCAGCAGACAGTCCTCCTGGGTCGTGATCGAGACGTCCGGCCCGGCCAGCAACGACCGCAGCCGGGTCGCCTGCGGGCTGCGTACCCGCACCGTGTTGCGCGATGCCGACTCGATGAACTCGGCGACCGAGGTGTCCGCGATGAGCCGACCGCGTCCGACGACGATCAGGTGCTCGGCCGTCAGCGCCATCTCACTCATCAGATGCGAGGACACGAACACGGTGCGGCCCTCCTCGGCCAGCCCGCGCAGCAGGTTCCGGATCCACAGGATCCCCTGCGGGTCCAGCCCGTTCACCGGCTCGTCGAGCACCAGCGTGGCCGGGTCGCCCAGCAGCGCCGCCGCGATCCCCAGCCGCTGGCCCATGCCCAGCGAAAAGCCGCCCACCCGCTTGCGCGCCACCTGCTCCAGACCGACCAGGCCGATCACCTCGTCCACTCGCCGTCGCGGAATTCCGTTGCTGACCGCGAGCGCCAGCAGGTGGTTGTACGCCGACCGTCCCGTGTGGACTGCCCGCGCTTCGAGCAGTGCACCCACCTCGCGTAACGGGGCGGTGTGCTCGGCGTAGCGGCGGCCATTGACCAGCACGCTGCCGGACGTCGGCGCGTCCAGCCCCATGATCATCCGGATGGTCGTGGACTTACCGGCCCCGTTCGGTCCGAGGAACCCGGTCACCACCCCGGGCTTGACCGTGAACGTGAGCTCGTCGACGGCGAGCTTCTCGCCGTATCTCTTGGTCAGCGCCTGCGCTTCGATCATGCCGTACCCCTTCCTGCCTGTGTCGCGAGGAGTATTGGCCATCAGCGAGGCGTGCACGACTGCCCAGGGACTGAACCCGCGCCCCGAGCCGTCCACCTTCAGACCTACCCGCTACGCCGAAAGTCGCACCCCGCCCGCTCGCCGGCGATCACTTTCGTCGCCGGCCGAGCCGCGCACTCTTGGTCCTGGCCGGCAGGCGGCATGCCGCCGGGTGCGTCTTCACCAAGCCCGGCACAGGATCACCCGGACGGGGAGAGCGCCTTACCTCCTGCTGGCCCTCGGTTTGCCTCGCGCTAACTCCGGGGCAAATACCTTCAGTGACGAATTGGACGCTCACTGCTCGTATTGGAGGGCGTATGGCCGCGGGAAACCTCGGCGACCGCTACGTGCTGCGCAAGCTTCCCCAGGTGACAGCGTTGTTCTGGGTGCTGAAGATCGTCGCCGTCACGCTGGGAGAGACGGCCGGAGACCTGGTCGGTATCACCTTCCGGACGGGCTACGTCGTCACCGAGCTGCTGTTTTTGAGTTACTTCTTGATCGTGCTCGCGATCCAGGTCGCGAGCCGCCGCTTCCGCCCGGGCGTGTTCTGGGCGGTCGTGCTCGGAACCAGCATGGTCGGCACCGAGATGTCGGACCTGCTCGACCGGGGACCTGGTCACGGCAGCGCGGCGAACGGGGTCGGATACGGGTGGGGCGCGATCATCCTCACCAGCCTGCTCGCGCTCATCTTCCTCCTGTGGTGGCGCACAGGGCAGACCTTCGACGTGGAGAACATCGCCGGCCGCAAGGGCGAGATCCTGTACTGGACCGCCATCCTGGTGTCCAACACGCTCGGCACCGCCAGCGGCGACTGGCTGTCGGACGACACCGGACTGGGTTTCCGCAACGCGTTCCTGATCATCGCGGCCATCATGGTGCTCATCGTCGCCGCGCATTACCTGACCAGGATCAACACGATGCTGCTGTTCTGGCTCGCGTTCATCCTGACACGCCCATTGGGCGCCGCCGGCGGGGACGCGCTCACCAAGCCGGTTGCGGACGGCGGTCTCGGCTGGGGCACGCTGTGGGGCTCGGCGGCGCTGTTCGGACTGCTCGCTGTCCTGGTCGCCCACCAGGCTCGTCATGTCCGGCGGCGTCCACTGCCTCCGTTGCCCTACCCCGTCAACCGGATGACCGGGGCACCGCAAACGCCCAACGGCGCGGTGATCACCCGCGGCCGTGACGCCACACTGCCCCGGTGACGACGCGCCTATGACGACCGGGCTCGTCCGATTCGCCGGCGGCAGTCCCGGGGGACCGGTCGCGCTGGCGTGACTCCGCTGCGCGGCAGCGAGGGGTTCGCAGCATCGAGGGGGCCGCTTGCGCGGGTGTACCGCCCGTCCTGGCCGGTACACCCACCGCGCTCAGTCGGACGCCGGGTGGTCGGCGGTGCGGTGCTGGGCTTCGTGGAGTTGGTCTTCGAGGGTGATGATGCGGCAGGCCGCATCGATCGGGGTGCCCTGGTCGACCAGTTCCCGCACCCGGGCGGCGAGGCGCAACTGGTGGCGGGAGTAGCGGCGATGCCCACCGGTCGAGCGCTGCGGCTCGATCAAGCCGGCTTCGTCCAGGCTGCGCAGGAAGCCCTGGGAGGCGCCGAGCATCTCCGCGGCCCGGCCCATCGTGTAGGCGGGATAGTGCTCATCGTCGAACTTGTCGGCCGCGCCCGAGCGAGGGGCGGGGGTATCGCGTGGGTCAGGGATCATGCCACCTCCACATCACGAGAAGCCCCGGGTGCCGTCGACGGCACCCGGGGCTTCAGGGGTTTGGGTTTCACCATTGTCAACCGGCCGTGCGGCCGGCTTCGGGTACCCGCGTCGTCCGGCCGAGAGGCCGGCTGTGCGGGGATCGCTTATTCGTAACCGAGAACCACCTGCCAATCTGATGGGACTGCGGTACCCGCGCGGCACTACCGCACAGCCGCGGCGGGCGATCCAATGATGTGCCCGTTCCCTTCCTTTCAGTGTTTTTCTCTTACCGTGCACTACTGCGATCATCACCGGCTGGAACCCCTTACCGTGACCGGCCCCAGCACGCCTGAGATCGCTGATCAGGTGTGCCGAAGCCGGCACTGACTGGCTCCGGCACACCTGACGTCTTCACTGCATACTGCGAACTACGTACTTGCTCATCGTTCACGGGCGCTCGAACTCCACCCGCGTCGTGCACTACTCCGCCCGGGGTCATCACCACTTCTTCTTCCCGCATCGACCCCGGTACTGCTTCGATCACCAGCCGGAACCCGGTGTGGATCGGCCCCGTCTGTCTGACCGTCTTGTCTCACTTCGCGGGTAGTTACGTCATCTCCCGCGCCTGCTTGACCTTGTCTCTCTCGCTTCGAACAGAAGACTACACACACTCGGGCTCGAATGTCTACTCCCGTCGTCGTAGATTTACTGCCTTACCCGATGTAGTGATGCGCCCGGCACGCTGCGCCTCGAAGGAGATGGTTCCCATGAGCGACACGGCCGCACCGCAGGATCCGTTCGGTCTCGCGGGTGTGCGCGACCGACAGGACTACGTCCGCCGCCTCACCGAACTGCTCGAACGCGGCCGAGTGGAGCCGGTGGCCGCGGTGCTCTCGGCGGCTGAGGCCTATGCCGCCGCCGAGTTGCTCGGCCAGTACGCGCAGCTCGACCCGACCGGCGGCTTGAACCAGCTGGCCGCCACCCTGGCCAGCCGTCTCTACAGCCGGTTGGGAGCTTGAGCCCTCGCCGCTACGCCTCGCCAGCAGGGTTCACGGCGGAGCTCACCGGCGTGGCGGGTTCGCCGGAAGACGATCAACAGGCCGTTGGGCCGCTCTCGCCTTGCGCCACGGCGATCGTGTCGCTCTCGTGGATGTCCGGGAGACACGCCGCGCACGGGTGCCGACGCTGCGGTGGCCGACCACGCGGCTCCTACCCCTGGCGGGGCGGGATGCCGCTTACTTCAGCATGAATCCCGCGTCGATCTGCTGGGTGGTGCCGGTGATCCACTTGCCCGCGTCGGACACCAGGAACACGACGACCTCGGACACGTCGCGCACCGGCATCGCGTCGACCGGCATCAGGTTGTAGCGCATGGCGTCGCCAAGCTCCTTGTGCTCCTCGAGCCACTGTGGGAAGTAGTCGTTGTTGGACATGGGGGAGTCGACGCCGGTGGGGTGGATGGTGTTGACCCGAATGGACTCCGGCGCCAGCTCGCAGGCGAGTGTCCGCATGAGACCGACGATCCCGTGTTTCGCCGCCGTGTAGTGCGTGCAGCCCGCGACCCCCCTGAGCCCGGCGATGGACGACGTGATGACGACGGAACCGCCGCGGCCGCCCGCCCGGATGTGCGGGACCACCGCCCGGCAGGCCTTGAACACGCCGGTCAGGTTGATGCCGATCATGTCGTCCCACGCCTCGTCGGACAGCTCCCACGTGTTCTCCGACAGGCTGAGGATCCCCGCGTTGGCGAGCAGGATGTCGATGCGGCCGAATTCCCGCATCGCGGTGTCGGCGAGCCGGGTCATGTCGGCGGTGCTGCGCACGTCGGCTTCCAGGGCGACGCAGCGCCGGCCGGTCTTCTCGACGGCGACGACGGTCTCGTCGAGGTCCCCCGGGCGCCCGGTCGGGAACGGCACGGAGCCGACCTGCTCGGTGATGTCGCACACGACGATGTCCGCGCCTTCCTCGGCGAGCCGCACCGCGTGTGAGCGCCCCTGCCCGCGGCCGCCTCCAGTGATGACGGCGACCTTCCCGTCGAGCTGTCCCATGTTTTTGCTCCTCTCAGTGGTGGTGCAGCGATGCGCGGAGGAAGGCGAGGCCGTCGGCGGCCAGTGCGTCCATCGAGGGGGCGACCGGGCGCCACAGCGACACCGCCCGCGCGATTTCGGCGATCGTGGGCAGGAACGACTCGACCACGATCTGTCCCCGGTAGCCGATGTCCTCGAGCGCGGCGAACACCTCCGGCCACGGGATGTGCCCGCTGCCGGGGGTGCCGCGGTCGTTCTCCGAGACCTGGAAGTGGAAGACCCGTTCGCCGGCGGTGCGGATCGCGGCGCCGAGGTCCTTCTCCTCGATGTTCTGGTGGAACGTGTCGAGCAGGAGCCCGATGTTGTCGCGGCCGGTGGCGGCGCACAGCTCCAGGCCCTGTTCGACGGTGTTGACGAGGTCCGTTTCGAAGCGGTTCAACGGTTCGAGTGCCAGCCGGATGCCGTGTTCGCCCGCGTGGTCCGCGGCGGCTCGCAGGCTTTCCACCGCCTGCGTGCGCTGCAGCGCACGCTCGTCGGGCGGCAGCAGCCGGGCTTGCCCGGTAGGCGCGTACATCGGTCCCGCCACGTGTGGCGAGCCGACCGCCGCCGCCAGTTCCACGCAGCGGCGCAGGTAGTTCAGGCCCGCGGCGCGGTGACCGGGATCCTCTGCGGACAGGTCCCGGTCGGCGCCGAAGGCGCCGCAGATGCCGACGGCGAGCCCGTGCTCCTCGGCCGCGTCGCGCAGGGCCTGCGCCGACAGCAGCCGCGGGTCCTCGACGCAGACCTCGATCACGTCGTAACCCAGCTCGGCGACCTTGGCGAAGGCTGCCGGGCAGTCGGAGTCGGAGAACGGCGAGGCGAGCACGAACGTGCTCAGTCCCAGGGGATTGCCCGCCACGTCACACCAGCCCCAGCTCGGCCTCGAGCTTCTTGGTGTGGGCGATCGCCGCCTCGGTGTAGGTGTCGAGGAACTCCGGCGCGCCCGCACCGGACAGCACGCCCCACACGTCGCCGGCGGCGGGCAGCAGCTCGTAGGCGATCCAGCCGGTGTAGCCGACCTCGGCGATGGCCTGGACGATCGGCCGGAAGTCGGTGTGCCCGTAGCCCGGCGCGGCGCGGTTGCTGTCTGCCAGGTGCACGTGGACCAGCCGGTGCCCGCAGCGCCGGATCGCCGCGGCGATGTCCCGCTCCTCCAGTGCCATGTGGAAGGTGTCGGCCATGCAGCCCAGTGCGGCGTGCCCGGCCTCGTCGACAAAGGCGATCGCCTGGTCCATCCGGTTGATCAGGTAGGTCTCGTACCGGTTCCACGGCTCGACCGCGATCCGCACGCCGTGGTCGTCCGCGTAGGCGGCGATCGCGCGCGCGGCGTCGAGCGCCCACGCCCACTCGCGGTCCCGGTCGGCCTCCGGGACGATCTTCATGCAGGCCGTGGGGGTGAAGGTGACGACGTCCGCGCCGAGCGCGGCGGCGTAGTCGACGTTGCCGCGCAGGTAGTCCAGCGCGCGGCGGCGGACCGCGGAGTCGGCGCTGACAAGGTCGCGTTCCGGGGTGAAGATGCTGATGACCGACGACGCGCGCACACCGTGCTTGTCCAGCTCGCGACGGACCTCGCCGACGTCGTGCTGGGCGGGTTCGCCGACGAGCTCGACGCCGTCGTAGCCGAACTTCGCGATCCGCGCGATGCCGGCCGCGAGCGGCTCCCGGCCGTAGACGAGAGTGTTGTAGGTGTAGCGGAACATCGGTGCGCCTCAATCCGTGGTCTGGAAGTCGCGGGTGTAGTCGTCGACGTTGTCCTTGGTGAACGTGATCGGATCGCCCAGTACGATCTCGCCGTCGGCCCCGACCGTGCGGCGGCCGAGGTGACCGGCGGAGAACGACTCGCCTTGCCTGCCGGTGATCTCGCCGGAGATGTAGGCCGCCGCCGCGTAGTAGGCGAGGTAGCCCAGTTCACGCGGACTCCACAGGACGTACGCCGGCACCTGCCCGTTCCGGAGCAGCTGCGCGTCGGCGCTGGGGTTGCCCAGGCCGGTCACCACGATCCGGTCCGCCACCCCCAGATCGGTGGCGGCCTTGACACCCGCTTCGAGCGCGATCGGGGTGGGCGCCATGATCCCCCGCAGGTCCGGGTACGCCCGGATCAGCGCCACGGCCGCGTCGTAGCTCTTCTTCGCGTCGTCGTCGCCGTAGGACGTTTTGACCAGGGTCATGCCCTTGTTCTCCGGCCGGGCCAGCTCCGCGTGCATCGCCGCGATCCACTTGTTGGTGACCTCGGCGGTGGCCTGTGAGGAGACGATGCCGAACTGACCGGTGCGGTGCATGGCGTTGGCGAGGATGTCGAACTGCGCTCGCCCGATCGCGTCGGTGCGGGCCATGTTGACGAAGATCCCGCGGGAGCCGGTGGCGACGTCACCGTCCCATGCCATGATCTTCGCGCCGTGGTCGCGGGCCGCGTTCAGCGCGGGCGCGACGGCCGTCGAGTCCACCGCGGACAGCCCGATCACGCATGAGCCGCGCTGGCGCCCGCTTTGGATGCGCTGGATCTGGCCGGTCACGTCACCGGCGGCCGGGCCGACGAAGGACAGGTCCCCGCCCAGCTCGCGCTGCGCGTCCGCCATCCCGGTGTGCACGGCGGCGAAGTACGGGTTGTCGGTCGACTTCGGGATCATCGTCAGGTTGCAGTCGCGGATGGACTTCGGAGCGGACGCGCCCGTGCTCGCGGCCGGGGCGCAGGCGCCCAGCAGTGCCAGCGCCAGCGCGGCGGCGAGTGCGGTGCGGCGGGCCGTCATGACCGGCCTCCTGTCCTGCGGCCACGTGCCGCGCGGATGCGGGCGGCGAGGGCGGGGATGACCACCGCGCCGACCATGAGCAGGCCGGTGACCATGTACTGCACCGCGGTCTCGGCGTCGTCGAGGGTCATCCAGCTGGTCAGGATCGTGACGAGGACCAGCGCGAGCAGCACCCCCGCGAACGAGCCGCGCCCACCGTACATGCTGACCCCGCCGATCAGCACGATGCCGATCACCACCAGCTCCAGGCCGGTGCCGTTGGTCGCGCGCACCGTGCTGATGTAGCCGCTGTAGGCGATGCCCGCGACCCCGGCGACCGTCCCGGAAAACAGGAACAGGCCGCGCTTGATCCGGCGGACCGCCAGCCCGGAGAAGCGGGCGACCTCCGCGCTGCTGCCGATCGCGAGCACCTTGCGGCCGATCGCACCGCGGTGCAGCAGCACGGCGGCCACCACGGCCAGCACGAGGAACACGAGGAACCCGTAGGGCACGAGGGTGCCGGGCACGGTGTCCTGTGCGAACGAGGTGAGCGCGTGCGGCAGGTCGCTGATGCCCTCGTTGCCCAGCAGGATGTACGCGCAGCCCCGGTAGAGGCCGAGCGTGCCGATGGTGACGATGAGCGAGGGCAACCCGATGTCGACCACGAGCAGCCCGTTGACCAGGCCCGCGACCGCGCCGGCCAGTACGCCGAGGATGATCGCGAACCAGGCGGGCAGTCCGGCGCGCAGCGTCAGGCCGAAGATCGCGGCCGACAGCCCGAAGATCGAGGCGACGGACAAGTCGATCTCCCCGGCGACCATGAGCCACGCCATCGGGACCACCATCAGGCACAGGCCGAGCGCGCCGATCGCGGTGATGGCGAAGTTGTCCGCCGTGGCGAAGTACGGGTTGGTCACGGACGCCAGCACGAACGCCAGGACGACCAGCGCGGCGAGCATCAGCTCCCACGGGCCGAGCCAGGCCGGCAGGCGGAGGTTTCGGGACGGGGTGGTGGAATCGGTCATGCTGCCCTCCCTCGGGCGGCGAGGCGCCGGCGCAGGACCAGGTCGAGGGTGATCGCGACGATGATCACCAGGCCCTGGATCGCCTGCAGCCAGAACGGGGACACGTCGAGCAGCGCCAGCCCGATGCCGATCACGGTGAGCACCGCGGCGCCGAGGACGACGCCGGGGATCGAGCCGGCGCCGCCGGTGATGCTGACCCCGCCGATCACGACCGCGGCGAGGACGACGAGCTCGTAGCCGTTGGCGGCCGAGGAGTCCACGGTGCCGTACCGGGCGCCCCAGAGCACGCCCGCGATCCCGCACAGCAGGCCCGTCACGGCGTACGCGCCGAACACGAGCTTCCCGGCCTTGATGCCCATCCGCTCGGCGGAGTCCGGCCCGCTGCCGGTCGCGAGCAGCGCCCGGCCGGTCAGCGTGTGCCGGACCACCAGGTGCGCGGCCACCACGATGACCGCCGCGTAGACGAACATGCCCGGGATGCCGGCGACCGACCACGACGCGAGCGCGGTATAGGACGGCGGCATGTTCTGCGCGGTGATCTGCTGGCTGCCCGCCAGGGCCGAGTCGGCCCCGCGGAAGACGTAGAGCGTGCCGAGCGTGACCATGATCGACGGCACCTTGAGTGTGGCGACGAGCGCCCCGTTGATCGCGCCGAGCACGAGCCCGAGCAGCAGCGCGACCGCGATCGGCACGACGAGGGGGAGCCCGGGGTGTGCGGCGATGACGGCCGCCGCGGCATAGGCGGTCAGACCGACGGTGGAACCGACGGACACGTCGATGTTGCGGGTGAACAGCACCAGTGCCTGCCCGGCCGCGACGATCACGACGATCGCCATGTCCGCGAGTACCTGGCGCAGCGTGTCGAGGCCGGCGAAGCGCGGCACGAGTACGGAGAACACGACCAGCAGACCGAGCAGGACTCCGGCGAGGCTCAGTTCGCGCTGCGCGAACGGGGACCGGCGGCGACGTGCGGCGGGTGGCGCGGGCGGGGGGAGTACCTCAGGCGAGTGCATGGGCCACCTGCCCTGTCATCGCACCCAGCACCTGCTCCGCGTCGAACGGGCGCCGGGCGAACTCCGGGCCCTGCCGCCCGCGGTAGAAGGTGACGACCCGGTCGGCCACGGCGAGCAGCTCCTCGAGCTCGTTGCTGATCAGGATGATCGCGAGCCCTTTGGCCGCTTGTTCGGAGACGAGCTGGTGCACTTCGGCCTTCGCACCGACGTCGATGCCCTTCGTCGGGTCGTCGAGGATCAGGATCTCCGGGTCCGTGGCGAGCCACTTCCCGAGGACGACCTTCTGCTGGTTGCCGCCGGACAGCGCGGCCACCTGCTGGTCAGGCCCGCTGGTGCGGATCCGCAACCGGTCGATGGCGCCGGCCGCCAGCTCGGCTTCGCGGCGCGCGGACAGCAGCCCGAAGCGGCGCATCCCGTCGAGGGCGGCGAGCGGCAGGTTGAACCGGATCGAGTGGTCCAGCGCCACGCCTTCGGTGTGCCGGTCCTCCGGGACGTAGGCGATGCGCCGTGCCATCGCGTCCCGCGGCGAACGGATCGCCACCGGCCTGCCGTCGACGAGGATCTCGCCCGAGTCGGCCGGGTCGAGCCCGAACAGCCCGCGGGCGATCTCGGTACGCCCGGCGCCGACCAGCCCCGCGAGCCCCAGGATCTCGCCGCGCCGGACCTGCAACGAGACGTCGTGGTAGGCGTCGCGGCGGGTCAGGCCGCGCACTTCCAGCTTCACCTCGCCCAGCTCGACCTCGGCCTTGGGGAACACGTTCTCCACGGCCCGGCCGACCATGTGCCGAACCGCGCTCTCCGGAGTGAACTCGTTCGCGGGCCCGCTGATCACGGTGGTGCCGTCGCGCGAGACCGTTACCCGGTCGGCGAGCTCGAACACCTCGTTGAGCCGGTGGCCGACGAACAGCACGGCCACCCCGTCGGCCTTCAGCCGCCGCACGATGTCCATCAGCCGGTCGACCTCCCGGGCGGACAGCGCCGCGGTGGGCTCGTCGAGGATGAGCAGCCGGGTCTCACCGAGCAGTGCCTTCGCGATCTCCAGCAGCTGCTGGTCGGCACTGGACAGCTGGTTCACCGGGGTGCGCGGGTCGAGGTGCGCGCCGAGGCGGTCGAGCGCCGTACGGGCATTGCGCTCGACCGCGGGCCAGTCGAGCAGCCGGGTGCGCCGCCGCGGCGCGGGCTGCGTGAAGATGATGTTCTCGGCCACGGTCAGGTCCGGGAACAGCACGGGATGCTGGTGCACCACGGAGATGCCCAGCGCCCGGGCGGCGCGGGGGTGGGGAATGGTCACCTCGCTCCCGCCGAGCGCGATGGTCCCCGCGTCCGGGCGGTGCACGCCCGCGAGGATGTTGACGAGGGTGCTCTTGCCGGCGCCGTTCTCGCCGAGCAACGCGTGCACCTCGCCCGGATACAGCTCCATGCTCAGCCCGCACAGGGCGGTTACGCCGCCGAAGCGCTTCGCGATCCCGGTGAGCGTCACGAGTGGTGCGGTCATCGCGCCTCCCCGAAGGTGGTGCCACGGGCCGCGGCCGCGAGCCGCTCCGCCGTCATGACCGTGGGCAGCATGGTGTTCCCGGCGGGCGCGACCGGGATGACGGAGGCGTCCGCGACCCGCAGGCCCTGGCAGCCGTGCACGAGGCCGGCCTCGTCGACCACGCCGTCGCGCTCGGGCGGGGCCATCCGGCAGGTACCGGTGAAGTGGTAGCCGGAGGCCGCCATGTCCTCGATCGCGGTGTCGAGCGCCGCGTCGTCGGCGATCGTCCTGTCGTCGATCCCCGTCGGCTCGTGCAGCAGGCCGGCCAGCGGGTCGCTGGTGATCACCTGCCAGCCGAGCCGGACGATCTCGCGCATGGCGTCACGGTCCACCTGCTCGCCGAGGTAGTTCGGCCGCACGCGGGGGAGCTCGGCCGGGTCGAGGGACCTGATGTGTACCGTGCCGGTCGCGCGGGGTTTGTTGAGCACACAGCCGATTCCGGCGACGTGGGTCACGTCCGCGCTGCCCTTGCCCGCCAGGCCGCGGGCGCCCTCCCCGGTGGTGGCGACGTTGAGATAGGCGAACATGGTCAGCTGTGCGTCGAGCGATCCGGGCTGGACGGTCGTCGAGGTGCGGACGGCGGTCTGCAGGCTGAAGTCCTCCGGCGACCACGCGCCCTCCCGCGGGGGAGCGACGAGCGGGACGGAGAAGTGGTCGCCGAGATGGTGCCCGGCCGGAAGTTCGGCGACCGTGGGCACGCCGAGCCGCGCCAGCACGTCCCGCGGCCCGATGCCGGACCGTTGGAGCAGCGCTGGGCTCTGGATCGCTCCCGCGCACAGGATCACCTCGCCCGCGCCGACGCGGGTCCCGTCGGCGAGGTCGACGCCGGTCACCCGGGTGCCGTCGAACGTGATGCGCCGGACCAGGACCTCGCCGCGCACAGTCAGGTTGGGCCGGGTGCGGGCGGGCGCGAGGTGGGTCAGCGCGGTGGACAGCCGCAGGGTGCCGCGCCGGTTCATCGGCACCGGCCCGACCCCTTCGGCGTCCGGCGCGTTGAAGTCGCACACGTCGTCGATGCCGAGCTTGCGGCAGGTCTGGACGAACGCGGCCTGCAGCGGACCGTACTCGTCCTCGTGGGCGCGCACGAGCGGAAACGGACCGGCACGGCCGTGGATGTCGTCGCCGGGTGCCGCGTCGTCCTCCAGCGCCCGGTACGCGGCGAGGACGTGTGGCCAGTCCCAGCGCGGGTTGCCCAGCGCGGCCCACTCGCGGTAGTCCGCGGTAGCGCCGCGCAGCGAGATCATGCCGTTGATCGCCGAGGCGCCCCCGACGAGACGGGCCTGTGGCACCGAGATCCGGACGTCGCCGTGTCCTTCGGCGGTCAGTGCCCAGTCGTGGCGCGGGTCGACTTCGGGGGCGTGCCCGCGCATGGGCACGTACCGGCCGTCGCGGACCGCGCCCGGGATCGCTTCCTCGACGGGGTAGTCGGGACCGGCCTCCAGCAGCAGGACCGTCCGGTCCGGATCCTCGCTCAGCCGGGCCGCGATGACGCAACCGGCTGTTCCACCTCCGACGACTACGACGTTGTAGTGCTCGGTCACGGGCTTCTCCTCAGGCTATGAGCAGGGGGCGGAGCGTGCGGTGGGCGACCTCCAGGCCCGTGCGGACCTTGTCCTCGGTGCCGCCCCAGACGGGGTCTTCGTGCTCGACGGACAGCACGCCGTCGAAGCCGCCTTCGTAGAGGGTGTCGACCACGGCCCGCCAGTCGACCTCACCGAGGCCGGGCACCCGGTAGCGCCACCAGCCGACGTCGAACGGGTCGGTGCGGCCAATGGCCTTGCCGGGCCAGCCGTAGCGGTGCCGGCGCTCGGGGAACAGCTGGATGTCCTTGGCCTGCGCGTGCGGGATCTTCTCGACGTAGGGCCGCAACGCGGTCACCGGGTCGATGCCCATCCACATCAGGTGGCTCGGGTCGTAGTTGAGGTAGAGGCCGAGGGAGAACATCCACTCCCACAGCTCCGGCGAGTAGGCCAGGTTGCCCGGATACCCGTCGGGGTGCCAGCCCTCCATCACGCAGTTCTCGACGATGAGCTTGACGCCCAGCTCACCCGCGCGGTCCACCAGCGGGGCGAACACCTGCTCGGCATCCTCGAGGTTCTCGGCCACCGTCCTGCCCGGATGGCGGCCGACGAACGTGCCGACCGTGGGGCAGCCCAGCCTGGCAGCGGCCTCGACGCAGGCCAGCACGTGCTCGTTGATCGCTTTCCGCTCGTCCGGGTCCGGATGCAGGTTGTTGTCGTAGAAAGCCAGCGACGACAACGTGAGCCCGTACCGGTCGAACAGCGTGCGGGTCTCGTCGGCCGCACGCTCGCTCAGGTTCGCGACATCGAGATGGGTGGCGGTGAACGGGCGGTCGCCGAGGTCGGGCCACGCGGCCACCTCGAGGGCCTCGTAACCGTGTGCCGCGGCCCATTCCGCGATCTCGGCCAGCGGCCGCGCGGGCAGGCAGGCGGTGAGGAAGCCGAGCTTCATGACGTGGGAACCTCCACCCAGGCCGAGGATGTGCTGGACGCGACGACCGCGTGGGTGAGCGCGGCCGCCCGGACGCCGTCGGCGAAGGTGGGCAGGCCGTCCGGGACGTCACCGGAGAGGGCCCGGTAGGTGTCGGAGACGAAGGCGTTGAAGCAGTCCTGGTAGCCCTGCGGGTGGCCCGGCGGCAGGGTGGAGTACCGGGCGGCGGCCGGCGACATCGTGGCGGAGCCACGGTCGAGCACGGTGTTCGCGCCCAATCCACCGATGTGCAGCTGCTCGGGGTGCTCCTGGTCGAAGCCGTACGACGCGCGGGTGCCGTCGAGTGAGAAGCGCAGGGAGTTACGCCGTCCGATCGCGGTCTGGCTCACCACGACCGCGCCGGCCGCGCCCGCCGTCGTCTCGAACTGCACCGTCGTGGCGGTGCCCCCGCCGGTGGTCCGTGCGCACAGGCGGGCCATCCGGTGGCCGGTGACGAACTCCACGAGGTCGCACCAGTGCACCCCGATGTCGGCGAACGCGCGATGGGGCCCGCCCTCGGCCGGATCCCCGCGCCAGCCCGCGCTCGCGCCGCCGGCCTGCCAGTCCTGCAGGTAGGCGCCGTGCAGCAGGCTCAGCTCGCCCGCCTCCCCGGCCGCGACCCGGGCCCGGGCCTCCCGGACCGCGGGGTAGAACCGGTAGACGAACGGCACTGTCGCGATCCGGTCGCCGGCTTCGGCGGCGAGTGCCACGGCGTCCGCGAGGGAGGTCGCCAGTGGTTTCTCGCACACGACCGCCTTGCCCGCGGCGAGTGCGTGGCGGGCCAGCGGCACGTGCAGCGAGTTGGGGGTGCAGATGTGCACGACGTCGACGTCGTCGGAATCGATGAGCTCTTCGGCGCCGGTGGCCGGTGCCGTGGCACCGAGCCGCGTCGCGGCCGCCGCGGATCTGTCCGGAGTGGACGCCGCGACCCTGGTCACGGTTCCCCCGGCCACGCGGACGGCCTGAGCGTGCACCGCACCGATGAACCCCGCGCCGATGATTCCGGCTCGCAACTGATCCGCCATCACTTCTTCCCCGCCGGCCCGTCAGGCCGGCTGTCGTCGGGGCCCTCGCGGGCCGGTGTCCCGGGGCCGACGGTCGCCGCCCCGAGTCGTTCGTCCAGATAGGACATGCTGAGCTGGGCGGCCTCCGCCGGGTCGCCGTCGTAGTGGTCGAGTTCCACGAGCAGCCACCCGTCGTAGCCGATCTCGCGCAGCGCGGCCAACACGTCGCCGAAGTCGACGTCGCCCTGCCCGAGCGGCAGGAACCGGCCGTCGCGCACGTCCTTGAGGTGCACGTGCCGGACGCGGTCACGGTGCGCGCGGATGAGCTCGGCCGGATCTCCGCCACCCGCGGCGAGGTGCGCGGTGTCGGGGCAGAAGCCGATGCGGGAGCGGCCGAACAGCCGGTGTACCTCGTCCGGGCTTTCGACGATCGTGGTGAGGTGCGGGTGATAGCAGGCTGTCAGCCCGTGGTCCTCGGCGAGGCCGGCGACGGTGTCGAGTGCTTCGCCGAGGCGGTCGTAGTCGCTGTCGGGGGTGCCCGCGGCCCGGCGCGCACCACCGCCCACGACGAGGTGCTCGGCGCCGAACGTCGCGGCGAGCTCCGCCGTCCGGCGTACCCGGTGCAGCTCGTCGGGCAGGAGCTCCGAGTAGACGAAGTTCGCTCCCGTGTAGACGCTCACGAGCGTGAGGCCGGTCTCGGCGAGCAGGTCCCGCAAGCGCTGCGGTTCGGCGGCGAAGTCGGCGAGGTTGCCGTCGAACAGTTCCACGCCGTCGTAGCCGGCGGCGGCGATGTCCCGCAGCGCGCGGGCCATGGAGCCCGGGACGCGGTAGACGAGGTCCTTGACGCTCGTGACCCCCGTCGGGTCGCCCGTCACGCCGCCCCAGGTGATCGTGTGGTAGCCGAGCCGCATCGCGCCCCTCCGCCGGAAAACCGCTTTCGGTGATTATGTGCAAGGTATTGCGTGCCACGTACAAAAGTCAAGGTGGAAGGAGCAGATGCCGGGAGTCCTTGCGCGGGGTCCTTTCCGCCGGGGTCTGCGGCAGGACATCTGCGCTACCGGTCGCCTCGCGGTGCGTGGCGACGGTGAGGTTGCCGCGGACCCGTATGACCAGCGCGGCGGCTATCCGTCGACCCCGGCCCGCCGCAGGCAGTCCCGGACGTACCGGTCGGACGCAGCCAGCTGCGAGGTCACCTTCTCCAGGGACCAGCCGCCGGTGCCGTGGCACTTCAGGCTCGCCGGCCCGCGGTAGCCCAGCCGCCGCAGGGTGGCGAGCGCGACGCTGTGGTCAAGGGTCCCGTCCGGGCGCGGCAGCTGCCGCTCGCCCGGCCCGAAGTTCAGCCCGTCGACCCCGCGGCGGTAGTCACGGTCGATGTCCCAGATGTAGTAGTAGAGCAGCTTCTTGCGCTCGGCGAGGAAGGTGAGCACCTCGCTGATCGTCTCTTGCATGACCCACAGATGCGACGGCGCGACGCACACTCCCAGGTTCGGATGGTCGAGCTCGGTCACCAGTCGCTTGATCTGTGCGAAGCTGTCGACCCCTTCGTCCCAGCGCTGTTCCTCGCCCGCGCCGGACTCGAAGTCCGCGTTGAACGGGACGGTCAGGTGGTTCTCCACCGCGATGCGGATTCCCTTGGCGGCGGCGGCCTCCACCAGCGGCGGCAGGAACGAGCCGACGAAGTCGGGAAAGTTCGCTTCGCAGTCGAACACGACCGTGTCGATCCCCAGCTCCGCCGCGAGCTCGATGCGCTCGGCGATCTCCTGCTGGTCCTTGCCGTAGGTGGTGAGCCCGCACGGCCTGATGCCGTGGGTTTCCAGCGTCTTCCGGATCGCGCCGACGTCGTCGCCGGGGTTCACGTGGTGGGCGAGGGGAGCGGCCGAGGACCACAGGTTGACCTCGTCGAACCCCAGCCGGGCCAGCTCGCGTAGCGCGACGTCCAGCGGGAAGTCGTGGTACGGCAGGATTTCCGCGGTGTAACGCATGTCGTTGCCTCTCAGTCCCAGGTGAACACTGCTTTGTCGGTCAGGCGCCGGTCGAACGCGCGGAACGCCTCGGGCGCGTCGTCCAGCGCGAACCGGTGGCTCACCAGCTCCTCGACCGGCAGCGCGTGGCGCACGGTGAAGCGGCTGAGCTCCGCGAACAGGCCGATGGGGAAGTACCAGCCGCCCACCACCCGCAGCAGCTTGCGGATGAGCTGGTCGCTCGGGTTGATCGTGGTCTGCCGTGACTCGCCCACGAAAGCGACACTGCCGAGCTTGCGCACGCTGTCCAGGGCTGCGTTCTGCGCGGGCGGTGCGCCGGAGCACTCGACTACGACGTCGGGCCCCTGGCCGCCGGTCAGCTCCCGCAACCGGGCCACCGCATCGTCGGAACCGGAGTTGACGACCGCGTCCGCGCCGAGCTTTCGCGCCAGCGCGAGCCGGTCGTCGAGCAGGTCGACGGCGAGCACGGTCGCGCCGAGCGCCTTGCCGACCAGCACCGCGGCGCCGCCCATCGGGCCCATCCCGAACACCGCGAGCGTCGTCGCGCCGCACACGGCGAGGGACTTCTGGGTGGCGTACTGCGTGCCCACCATGTCCGTGAGCAGCGCTCCGGCGGTGTAGGAGAGCTCGTCCGGCAGCGGCAGGCAGTTCACGGCCGGCACCACGAAGTACTCGGCGTCACCGCCGTCCACGTCGAACCCGAGGCACTTCCAGCGCGGACAGAGCATGAGCCGGCCACCGCGGCAGTATTCGCACCGCATGCAGCCGATCGCCAGGTATGCGGTGACCCGGTCGCCCGGCGCGAGGCCCGTCACGCCCGGGCCGACCTCGACCACGTCCCCGGCCGGCTCGTGCCCCGGCACGACGAGCCCGCCGCCGGCGGCCTCGCCACCGACGATCGGGTCGCCGGTGTACAGGCTCATGTCACTGCGGCAGATCGCCGAGGCACGGGTGCACACGAGCACCTCCCCCGGTCCCGGTTTCGGCGTCTCCCGCTCGACGACCCGGACCTCGCGGTCGCCCGGCAGCAGAACGGCTTTCATGGCGGTGCTCCTTTTACTTGACGGCGCCGAAGGTGAGCCCGGAGACGATCCGGCGGCGCAGGATGAGGGTCAGGACGACGATCGGTGCGACGATGACCGTCGAGGCGGCGGTGAGCAGCCCCCAGTCGGTTCCGAACATGCCGGTGAACTCCATGATCCCGACCGGCGCGGTCTTGGCGTCCTGGCGGGTGAGCGACAACGCGAGCAGGAACTCGTTCCAGGACAGGATCGCGGTGAGGATCGCCGCGGTGGCCACCGACGGCACGAGCAGTGGCCAGAGCACCCGCCGCAGGATGCCCCAGCGCGACAGCCCGTCGAGCATCGCGGCTTCCTGGAGCGCGTACGGGATCTGCAGGATGCTGCTGCGCAGGATCCACACCGCGATCGGCAGGTTGATCGCGGCGTACGGCACGATCAGGATCGGGTAGGTGTCGAACAGCCCGAGGTTGCCGGCGAGGATGAACAGCGGCACCACGGAGACCATCGGCGGGAACATGTACGTCGACAGGATCCACGACGACAGGAACCGCCGGGGCCGGAACTCCCGTAGCGAAAGCGCGTACGCCGCAGGGACCGCCAGCAGCATGGTGAGGATCGTGGCGCCGACCGTGACGATCACGCTGTTGAGCACCAGCGGCGCGAAGGCCTGGCCCGTCCCGCCACCGGTGAGCACCTTCGCGTAGTTGTCCAGGGTGGGCCGGAACGACCAGCTCGGTGGCACGCTGGTGGCGACGCCCGGCGGTTTGAGCGAGGTGACGACCATGAACACGACGGGGATCAGGGACACGAGCAACCAGGCCCACAGCACGAACTGCCCGAGCCAGGCACTGATCTTCCGGTTGGCCACGGCCTACGCCTCCTCGTTGTCGCCGCGCCGGCCGACCAGCCGCAGCAGTACGGGTGTCAGCGCGAGCAGGAGCACCAGCAGCAGGAGCCCGACGGCGGCGGCCGCGCCGATCCGGAAGCTCTGCAGCGCGACCCGGTAGATGGCCAGGTTCACGATCTCCGTCGAGTCGCCGGGGCCGCCACGGGTGAGCACCTGGAACGAGTCGAACGTCTTGACCGCCTGGATCGTCCGCAGTACGAGCGCGATCCCCAGGAACGGGGTGAGCATCGGCAGCGTGACGTGCCGGAACGCCTGCCAGCGGGAGGCGCCGTCGATCGCCGCCGCCTCCAGCGGCTCCGGCGACAGCGACTGCAGACCCGCCATGAGGATCAGCGCCACGAACGGGGTCCACTGCCAGACGTCGAGCCCGAGCACCGTGAGCCAGGCCGTCGCCGGCCGGCCGAGCCAGTCCAGATCGGCGGGGATGACGCCGAGCGCGCCCAGGTAGTGGTCCACCCAGCCGTAGTTCGGGTTGACCAGCTGCCGGAAGAGCAGTGCCGACACGGCGGGGGCGACCGCGAAGGGCAGCAGCATGAGCGCGGCGGCCGGCCCTGAGCCGCGGACCTTCGCGCTGAGCGGGATCGCGAGCCCCAGTCCGAGCACCATCTCCAGCGACACGGCCACGACGACGAACACGAGCGTCGCCAGGAGGGACGAGAGGATCTCCGGATCGGTCAGCACGGCGGCGAAGTTGCTCAACCCGACGAACTCGCTCTGCCCGCCGAACAGCTCGACGCGACGGAAGCTGGACACGAGCAGGTAGAGCGTGGGCACCACCGTCAGCGCGACGAGCACGAGCAGCGCCGGGGAGGCGAAGAGCCAGCCGCTGCGGTTGCCCCGCCGCCGGGCCGGCCTGCTGTCATCCACAGCGGGCACTGTCTTGGCGGGAAGGGTGTGGGCCGTCATCAGGGCACCTCGTATCCGGCGGCGGTCAGCAGGCGGCGGACCGACCGCGCGGCCTGGTCGAGTGCGGTGCGGGGCTCGGCCCGCCCGGCCGCGGCGGTGTTGACCGCGACCGCGATCGCCTGGCTCACCTCGGTGTAGTTGGTCAGCCGAGCGCGCCCGACACCGACGGCGAGGGTGTCCCGCAGCGCCCGGTAGAACTCGGCGTCCGGGCTGGTGGGGTCGGCGACCAGCCGGTCGTACACCGACGTCCGGGTCGGGTGCAGGCCCGCCTTCGCCATCTCCAGCTGGGCAGGGGAGCTCGTGAGCCAGGTGATGGCGCGGTAGGCCCACGCCTTGTGCGCCGAACTGCGATTGATGCTCAGCATGTACGTGCCGAAGTGCGGACCCGCGGCCTGCCCGCGGGGCACCGGGGCGTAGCCGAGCTCGCCGAGCCGGGGCGAGTCGAGCTTCATGCTGTGGTAGTTCATCGACATCGCGGCGAGCCCGGCGCCGAAGGTCGACGCGGTCTCGTCCCAGGACGCCGACGCGGTGCCCGGCGGCACGACCGGGTGGTCGGTGATCATGTCACGGTAGAAGGCCAAGGCCCGTGCGCCAGGCTCGTCCGCGAAGTGCAGGCTCAGATCGTCGCCGATCAGGTGCCCGTCGCCACCGAAGCAGGCCAGCAGCGTCTTGAAGTCGTCCGTCGCCCAGTCGCCGACCCCGGCCATCCACGTCGTGCCGTACAACCGTTGGCCGGGGCGGGTGAAGAAGGCGGCCACGGTGCGGAATTCGTCCCAGGTGGACGGCACGGCCAGGGACTTGCCGGTGCGGCCGGCGAACGCGTCCCGCTCGGCCGGATCCTCGAACAGGCTCTTGCGGTAGGCCATGGTGAGACCGTTGGCCTGGATGGGCAGGCCGTAGACGTCGAACCCGGCAGCGCTGATCGCGTCCACCGCGGCCGGCGCGTCGGTGGCGGGGAAGTGCGCCGTGGGCGAGTCCTCGCGGTAGACGGCGGTGTCGTAGAAGATCTTCGGGATGAAGTCGGCGAGGTCGACCTCGGCGAAGTCGTTGAGCGCCGGCTCGCGCAGGTAGCCGCCGAGCGGCTCGATCACCTTCGTCAGTGCGGGCGTCCATGGCGTGTCCATGATCATGATGTCGTAGTGGCGGCTGCGGACGGCCAACTCCGCGAACGTCCGCTGCTGCAGCGCGTCGTAGGGCTGGCCGTCGATCTCCAGGTCGAACCCGAAGCGGTCGCGGAAGGCCGGCAGCAGCCCGCGCACGGCGTCCAGATCGCCCTCCACCGTGGCGTACAGCATGCGCAGCCGGTCGGGCCTGGGCTCGCCCGGCCGGGCACCGACCGGCCCGGGACCCGCGGCGCAGCCGGACAACGCCGCGACCCCCGCGGCCAGCCCCGCGGTCCGCAGCAGCTGTCGGCGGGTGAGCCGGTGGAGTGGCACGTGCACCTCCTGGACGTCCATGTCACGAAGAGCGATTCTGTTTGCCGGGAGCAAATTAATGCTTATAGAAAACAAAAGTCAACCCCGCTTGAGCAGAAAGACGGGCATCCGGGCTAATCTGGGAGTCGTGACCGACATCAGCATTCCGGCGGACCAGCTTGGTGACCTGGTCGCCGTTCTCGATCTCGTCCGCTCGGGAACCGCCCGGACCAGGCCGGATCTGGGCCGCCGGTCCGGCCTCGGCCGCACCGTGATCACCCAGCGGGTCGGCCACCTCATGCGAGCCGGCCTGATCGAGGACGGCGAACTGGGGATGTCCAGCGGAGGGCGGGCTCCCCGCGAGCTGCGTTTCCGGTCGGAGGCAGGGGTCGTGCTGGCCGCCGAGCTGGGAGCGACGAGCATCAGTGCCGGGGTCACAGACCTGGCGGGCCGCCTGCTCGCCCACCGCGAGGAGGTCGCGGACATAGCGCAGGGCCCGGAGCCCGTGCTCGCCCGAGTCCGGGCGATGCTCGACGGCCTGCTCGCGGAGGTGAACGGCGCGCCGGTGTGGGGGATCGGCGTCGGGCTGCCCGGTCCGGTCGAGTTCGCCACCGGCCGGCCCAGCGCACCGCCGATCATGCCCGGCTGGGACGGTTACCCGGTGCGCGACCACCTGTCGGCGCACTACGACGCGCCGACCTGGGTGGACAACGAGGTCAACACGATGACGCTGGGGGAGTACCGCAACGGGGCCGCGCAGGGGGTGCGCGACTACCTCTACGTGAAGATCGGGACCGGGATAGGAGCCGGCCTGATCTCAGGCGGTCGGCTGCACCGAGGGAGCCAGGGGTGCGCCGGGGACATCGGCCACACTGCGGCGCGCGCGGACAGCTCCGTCGTGTGCCGTTGCGGGAACACCGGCTGCCTGGAGGCGCTCGCGGGCGGCGCGGCACTGGCGCGCGACGGTGCGGCGGCCGCGCGCGACGGCAGCAGCCCGGTGTTGGCGGAACGGCTGGCGCAGCGGGGTCAGGTCGACGCGGCGGACGTGGCCTGGGCGGCGCAGAAGGGTGACCGCGTGGCGGTGGAGCTGCTGGTCCGCGCCGGCCGGCTGATCGGCGAGCAGCTGGCGATGCTGATCAGCTTCTTCAACCCGTCGCTGCTGCTGATCGGCGGCGGCGTCGCGGGCGCGGGCGACCAGCTGATGGCGACCATCCGGGAGGCGATCTACCGACGGTCGTTGCCACTGGCCACGCGTGACCTGCGGATCACCGGCTCCTCCCTAGGTGCGCGCGCCGGCGTCGTGGGTTCGGCCTTCATGGTCCTCGACGAGCTGTTCGCGCCCGACCGGCTGTCCCGCTGGCTTGACCTCGGCAGCCCGGCCGGGCACCCGCAGCTGGCGGACGCGGTCGCCTGAGCCAGTGCGCGCCGGCGCACGCTGCTGCCACTCGGGTCGGCACCAGACCGGCCTGGGACCTGCAAGCCCGGCGTCCCCAGCCGGGCACACCCGCGGAGCACGACGCCCACCGGCACCTTCTCCAGGTCCACCGGCAACGCGACCGGGGAAATCGTCCTTGCCGGACAAGCGTTTTCGGAGCCTTACCTGGAATGAATCCGACGCCCGCCGAGGAACACCGAGTCCACCTTGATGCGGGGGATGTCATCCACAGGAACCTGGTGTGGGTCCCGGTTCAGCACGATGAAATCGGCGAGCTTGCCCGGTTCCAGTGAGCCCTTTTCCCCGTCCTCGCCCATGGTGTACGCGGCGTCGATCGTGCACATCCGCAACGCCTGCTCCACGCTGAGCGCCTGGTCCGGGTCGATCAGATTACCGTCGAAGGATTGACGCCGCACCGCGCACCACACGCTGAACAGGGGATTGGTCGCCTCTCGCTCCGAGCCGATCCAGACATCAGAGCTCGCGGACAGGCGCCATCCGCCTGCGGTCAGGGAAGCGAACGGGAAGCGGCCGGTGCGGCCGAACTCGCCGAGATAGTCGACAAAGTAGTCACCGAAGGTGTAGAGGAACACCGGTTGCGGCACCGGGTGCACCCCGGCCAGCCGCCAGAGCTCGATCAGCTCGTCGTCCGGCACCAGGTTTCCCGCGTGCTCGACCCGGGTTCGGTTCCGGCCCCCGACTGATCCGCCGGCGGCGATGAGCTGCTCGCACACCCACCGTTGCGCGCGATCGCCGTTGGCGTGCACCGCGACCTGCAAGCCCCGCTCCCGGGTCGCCGACAGCACCTCGGCGAAGTAGTCCGGAGTGAGCGCGATGTCGCCGCAGAAACCGGGGCGGTGCAGATAATCATGGCTGACGGCTGCGCTCGACGCGGAGAACCCGCCGTCGGAGAACAACTTCAGGCCGCGCACCGTGAAGTCGTCCGGAGCGCTGCTCAACGGAAGGTGCCGCGGCCAGTCCGCGATCTCGTCCAGGCTCATGGTGCCCGGTGTCCACAGATACAGCCGCATCCGGACCGGCAGCCGCCGATCGAGCGCGAGCGCGTCCATCTCGCCGATGCCCGCCACCGTTTCCGAGATCTCGCCGATGGTGGTCACACCGTTGCTGGTGAACAGGGTCGACAGGCCCTCCTCGAGCGCGTCCCGCAGCTGGCCCCGGTCCATCCGGCCGAACGGCAGCAGATTGTCCATTTCGGTCACTACGCCGCTGGGATCACCGTGGCCATCCAGCTGCACCGCCGGTTTCCCGGTGATGCTGTGTTGAGGAGGCCGGAAGTCGCGGTCGATCCCGGCAGCCTCCAGTGCTGCGCCGTTGAGCACAGTGATGTGTCCTCCGGCCCGTAACGCGATCGGCACTGTACGGCTCACCCGGTCCAGCTCCTCTCGGCTGGGTAACCGGCCTTCGCGAAGCTTGCGGTCGAAGAACAGGTTCGCCTGACCCACCAGCCACTCGGTCCGCCGCTCGTCGATTCCGGCGGACAGCGCGGCGAGCACGTCCTCGACTGTCCGGCACTCCGGGGCACGACAGTCCACCGTGCCGAAACCCGCCCTGGCCGCCACTTCGGCATGCGCGTGCACATCGACGAAACCGGGCAGTACCGGCCGGTCCCCGGCGTCGAAGACCCGGACACCAGCGGCGATCAGCGTGGGGACGTCTTCCCTGGTGATATAGGAGGAGATGCGTCCGCGGGACACGGTGAAGCCGTCCCGGGGTGTCCGGTCCGTGGCCATGGTGAGCAGCCGCTTCGACAGTACGACCAGCTCGGGCAGGCCGTCCGGCCGCTGTTCGATGCTCATCGCAGCTCTTTCTCTCCGGCGGTGGCGGCCACGCCCGCCGCGGGGTTTACCGCCGTTCGGGGAATCGCATCGCCTGGGGCGCCGGTGTCGAACACCTCGTCCGGCAGGATGAGCGCCTCGGGCACGGTGTTCCGGTCCGAGCGGGCGAGGAAGTAGTAGAGCAGCCCGGTGAAGGCCAGGCCGACGATCCACGAGATGTCCGCGCCGCCGAGGCGGCCGACCAGGGGGCCGGTGTAGAGGCTGGTGGCCAGGAACGGCAGCTGCGCGAGCACACCGAGCCCGTAGGACAGCAGGGCGCGCCACCGCCACCGGCCGTAGCGGCCGTCGGGGTCGGTCAGTGCGGGCGTGTCGTAACGCTCCTTGGCGATGCAGTAGTAGTCGACCAAGTTGACCGCACTCCACGGGGTGAAGAAGGTGAGCAGGAAGAAAAGGAAGGTGGAGAAGTTGGGGAGGAAGTTGGTGCGTCCGAGCACCGCCATCGTCGTGCCCACGACGATGATCGCGACGATGTAGACGGTCCTGGCCCGGCGGCTGATCCGATACTGCCCGCGGAAGCCGCTGATCATGGTGACCAGTGACATGAATCCGCCGTAGGTGTTGAGCACGTTGATGGTGAGCTTGCCCAGCGCGATGACGAAGTAGAGCACCGCCGCCACCAGCCCGGCCGCACCCAGTCCGACCACGTAGCTGACCTGGTTGGCGGTGAACGCGCTGCCGCCGGCCGCGGCCGCCAGCGCCCCGAAGGCCATCGACCACTGGCAGCCGAGCACCGAGCCGGCGTAGGTGGACCAGAACGTCGCCTTCCGCGAGACCGAGCGGGGAAGGTAGCGGGAGTAGTCCGCGACGTAGGGTCCGTAAGCCAGCTGGTAGCCGGCGGACAGTGACATGGCGAGCAGGAATTCGGGCACGCTGGTGTGCCGTTCACCGATGATCGTCCCGAGGTCGCTTTCCTGGAGCAGGCGGAACGCCAGGTAGAGGAAGGCGAGCACGCTGATCGCGCTCGCGATCCGGCCGAGCGCATGGATCATCCGGTAGCCGACCACGGCGATCACCCCGGTGATCGCCGAGAAGATGATGATGCCCGCGGTCACGTCGATATGGGTGAGTGCGGCGACCGCCTGCCCGGCCAGCACCGAGCTGCTGGCGACGAACCCGCAGTACATCAGTACCACGCAGCACAGCGGGACGACTGCGCCGTACACCCCGAACTGGGCCCGGCTGGAGATCATCTGAGGCAGCCCGAGGCGGGGCCCCTGCACAGAGTGCAGGGCCATCACGATGCCGCCGAGCAGGTTGCCCACGAGCAGGCCGATGATGGACCAGAACGCGTCGGCGCCGAAGATGACGGCGAGCGCGCCGGTGACGATCCCGGTGATCTGCAGGTTCGCGCCCAGCCACAGGGTGAACTGGTTGAACGGCCTGCCGTGGCGCTCACTGTCGGGGACGATGTCGATCGAGCGGCGTTCGACCACGAACGCGGTATCGGAACTGCTCACGTCTACTCCTCAACGGGGGTGGGGCTGGCGGAGGCGTTTTCTCCGGGATCGGGTCGGTGGGCCGGTGGCCCCGGTCGGCAACCGCCCCGACCGGGGCCACCCGAGCTCAGGGCGTGTCGTGGCTGCGCCGATCTGTGAGATCAAGAGCCTGGTAGAAGGACCGGACGTTGTCGCGGAACCACGGTCGCGTGGCGAGCCGTCTGGTCCACTCCGTCCGGCCGGCGTTCGCCCTGGCTGGGCTCGCCAGCACCTCGCGGCCGTCCAGGTAGTGCAGCGCCAGATGCGTCACCCGGCGGGTGGAGGCGTGCATCCGGTACCGGCGGACGGCGTGCCAGCCTGGTATCCGCAGCAGCAACGGAACGTGTTCGGTGTCGAACCAGGCATCGAACTCCGCCCACTCCTCCTGGGGGACCGTGGAGGTCACCAGGAACAGGCCAGGGGAGCGGTCCGGCGAGGTGGGGTCACCCGCGAAGGTGTGCGGCCGAGCCTCGTACCAATCCGGGGACGGTGCGCCGGCCGCCGCCATGTGCGCGGCCAGTGCCGGACGGGCCGTGCCCGGTCCGGTGCCGTTGGACGCCCAGGTGATCAACATCCCGTCCGCGCCACGCCAGGCGCGGCATTGCCGGGGGAACTCGCGCGCGAATCCCAGCACTACCTCGTCCACGGCGTGGCCGGCGTGGAGCAGTAACAATCCGCTCACCACAGCTCACCTCCTTTCGGTCACTGGTCGCCGGCCAGCTCGCGGAAGGCGCCGCGGACGACCTCCAGTGAGGCGTAGGCGGCGGGCAATCCGGCGTAGAAGGCCAGGTGCACGACCGCGGCCACGATCTCCTGGTGGGACAGGCCGGCGCGGACGCCACCCAGGACGTGTGCCCGCAGCTGCCCCTCGCGGCCGAGTACGACGAGCGCGGCGATCGTCACGAGGCTGCGGTACTTGAGTTCCAGTCTCTCGTCGCGCCAGACCTGGCCGAACACCATTTCGTCCGCGAGCCGGTTGAGTTCCGGCGCCAATTCGCCCGCGGCTCCCGCGGCGAGTGCCTGGTCGGTGTCCGGTCCGAAAAGGACTCGACGGACCTCGTGCCCGGCTTCCCGGTTCGTGGTCACCTCCGTCTCCCCGTTCACGACGCCGGGGACGCGGCCGGCGCCAGCTGCTTGTGCCGGGAACGCCGGTACGGCTCGATGACACCCTCGGCGAAGACACGCATCGACTCCAGCACGGCTTCGTGGTCGGGGCCGAAGTCGAAGTGCAGGAGCAGCCGGTCCACCCCCAGCGCCTCGTACTCCTCGACCTTCGCCAAGCATTCCTCGGGCGTGCCCATCAGCATGTTCTGGTAGATCGTCGCCTCGTCCGGTTCGTTGTCGATCGGCTCGGGGGAGACGACGCCGCGCGGGTCGGCGTTCTGAGTGAAGTGGTGCAGGCGCTGGTTGATCCGGTGATTGGTCAGTGCTTCCCCGGTGTGCCTGCGCGCCTCGGCCGCGGTTTCCGCGGCGAAGGCGCTGCGCATGATCGCCAGCTGTTGCTCGCCCCGCACCCCACCGGCCTGCTCGCGTGCCTCGTGGAAGGTGTCCGCGATGTCCTTGACCGCCGACATCGGGCGCAGGAAGGGCCAGTTCGCCACGTGGTACCCCTTGCTCGCGGCCATTTTCACCGAGGGGCCGGACATCGCCGCGTACCACAACCGGGGATGCGGCTTCTGGTACGGGCGCGGCCAGACGTAGGCCTCGTCGATGTCGAAGTACCGGCCCTTGTGCGTGATGGCGGCCGACTCGCTGTTCCAGATCTTTTCCAGGACCTCCAGCGCCTCCAGGAATCGCGGCTGGGCTTCGGCGAAGGGAATGCCGAGCCGTTCGAACTCGTATTCGTAGGCGCCGCGGCCGACTCCCAGCTCCAGCCGTCCTTCCAGTGCGTTGTCCAGGAAAGCGACCTCGCCCGCGGTGATCAGCGGGTGGCGGTAGTTGAGCAGGTTGACCATCTGGCCGACCTTGCAGTCGACGTTGAGCCCGATCTGCATGGCCAGCAGGCTGGCGCTGGGCGCCTGCATGAAATGGATCAGGTGGTGCTCCGGCACCCAGACGCAGCCGTACCCGAGCCGGTCGGCCAGCTTGGCTTCGTCGAGCCGTTCGGCGAACAGGGATCGCTGGTAGTACTCGGGGCGGTGAATCCGGTTGTAGGAAATGAAGACATCGAATTCGATCACGGAAATCCTCCTGAGGCAGCGGGAGATGCCGGTGCGGTCGGTGCTGAACTGCGCTCGCGCGCGAGAGATGGCGGCCCGGTCAGGCCAGATTCGTCCAGACGCTCTTCGTCTGCAGGAACTTCTCCAAGGCGGCGCGGCCACCGTCCCGGCCGTGGCCGGAGTTCTTGTAGCCCCCGAAGGGAACCGCGCCGTCGAAGTAGTTGTAACAGTTGATCCAGACGGTGCCCGCCTGGAGCCGTCGGGCCAGGTCATGGGCCTTGCGGACGTCGTTGGTCCACACTCCCGCGGCGAGCCCGTACTGGTTGGCGTTCGCGCGGGTGGCCAGCTCGTCCACCGTGTCGAAGGCCTGGGTGACCAGCACCGGGCCGAAGATCTCGTCGCGGCAGACGGTCAGGTGGTCCGGCACGTCGGCCAGGACGGTGGGCTCGACGAAATAGCCGCCGGCGAGCGCATCGCCGGCTCGCCGGCCACCGGTGACGACCTTCGCCCCATCGCGCTCGGCGGACGCCAGATACCCGGTGACCCGCTCGAGCTGCTTGCCGGAGACCAGCGGTCCCAGCGTTGTGCGGGGATCGAGGCCGTGCCCGAGCTGTAGCTCGCGGGCTTTCTCGGCAACTGCGGCGACCACATCGTCGTAGATCTCCCGCTGGACCATCAGGCGGGAACCGGCGGAGCAGGTCTGGCCGCTGAGGAAGAAGATCGCCGTAGCGGCCGCGGTGGCGGCCGTCTCGATGTCGGCGTCGGCGAGAATGATGTTGGGGCTCTTGCCGCCCAGTTCGAGCGAAACGTGCTTGAGCTCGCCTCCGGCGGTAGCGCCGATCTCCCGGCCCACCGCCGCCGACCCGGTGAAGGTGATCTTGTCGACACCGGGGTGAGCCACGAGCGCGCGGCCGGCACGACCGCCGAAGCCGGGGCAGACGTTGAGCACGCCGGGCGGGAAGCCTGCTTCCAGTGCCAGGCGGCCGAGGAGCAGTGCGGTGAGCGGAGTCTGCTCCGCCGGCTTGAGCACCACCGTGCACCCGGCGGCCAGCGCCGGTGCCAGCTTCCACGCGGCCATCAGCAGCGGGAAGTTCCACGGGATGATCGCGCCCACCACGCCGACCGGCTCGGATCGCGTGTAGACGTGCATATCCGGATATCCAGTGGGGATCGCCTGGCCCTCGATCTTCGACGGCCAGCCGGCGAAGTACCGGAAGTGCCCGGCTGTCAGGGGGATGTCGGCATTCGCCGAGGCGCTCAGCGGCTTGCCGTTGTCGAGGGTCTCCAGCTGGGCGATGAGCGGTGCGTTCTCCTCGATGAGATCGGCCAGCCGCAGCAGCGCGCGTTCCCGCTCGGCCGGGGCGAACCGGCCCCATGGCCCGTTGAGTGCGGTACGGGCGGCGTATACGGCGAGGTTGATGTCCTCGTTCCCGGCTTCGGCGACGGTGGCCAGGGTGCGGCCGTTTCCGGGGTCGGTGGTCTCGAATGTCGCCCCGTCGCGCGCGTCGCCGAACTCGCCGTTGATCAGCAGCTGGTGTGCGCTGCGGAGGTGATCCCGGACCTCGGGGAGAAGGCGGTCGGTCTCGGTGATGTTCACTGTTTTCCTTTCCTGGACCGGATGTGGCGGATCCTGGCGTCAGGCCGAGGCAGCCGGCCGGGGGTCCGAGAGGGCCCAGAAGGCGCGGCGGCAGAAGACCATCGGTTCCCCGGCGTCGGCCTGCGCCGACAGGACCCGGCCGATCAGGATGCTGTGGTCTCCGCCCTCTCCGATGCTGTGCACCCGGCACTGCATGGTGGCGAGGGCGTCGCGCAGGACCGGTATCCCGCGCTCGTCGGGTCTGAAATCCTCACCGGCGAACTTGTCCGCGCCCCGTGTGGCGAAGATCCTCGCCAGCCGCTCGTGGTGCGGGCGCAGGAGGTTCACCGTGAAGTAAGTGGCTTCGGCGAACACCGGGTGGCACTCCGCCGAGGTGCTGAGGCAGACGACGATGAGTGGCGGGTCCAGGGACAGGGAGGCGAAGGCGCTGGCGGTGAAACCCCACGTCTTGCCCGCTTTGTCGACCGTGGTGGTGATGGTGACCCCGCTGGGGAAGCCGGCCACGGCCTCCTTCAAGTCACGATCCAGCATCGTGGCGCTACTCCGTCCGTGATTGATCGGTTGGTCGCTGGATCACACGCTCGTCGAAGGTGAGGATGGTGACGCCCTGCGCGAAGTTGGCGACGTCCTCGGTCGCCGCTATCCCCTCCGGCGAGCTCATCCCCGCCCGCATCGCCTCGGCCGAGTCGAAGGCGAGTTCGGCGACGAGGTGGTACGGCGTGCTTCCGGTCGTCGACACCGGGCCGTCACTGACGACGAACCGGGTCAGCCCGGGGATGCGTCCGGCCAGTGGCACGTGCACGCGAAAGTAGTATTCGTCGAACTTCTCCGGGTCGTCCGGCCGGTCGTACAACACCACTGTCGTCGCCATGATCGGTCCTCGATTTCTTCCGCAATACCGCGTCCGGAAAATCCGGCGCCATAACGTTTTCCTTGGTGAGACGAGGTGGTAACAAGGAATCGTCATCGGCCGGCGCGGTTATCGCTTCCAGCTGTTTTGAATGAATGTAGTGAACGCGCCCCCGGCATGTCCCTGGCCAGATGTCGATAGTTTCCGGGCCGCTGCTGGCCAACTGTCCATCCACTCCGGTTCGCCCGGCGGCCATGACCGAGTGTCACGCCGGCGACATCGGGCAATCGGTCGGCGGATCTTGCGGTTTACCGCCGGCCGATGGAAGATACGTCGATTCGTGGACCAGATCCCGGTCATCAGCCCGGTCGAACCCCGGTCGAGAGGGGAGGTAGGCGGCGGTGCCCCTGTGGTTGGAGTCGATGTTGCGGGTTCCTTCGCTGCACCTCACACTGGTTACGGGGAGTAGCCGACTGCGGGAACGAAGGTCGGTGCGCTGGGTGCACATCAGCGAGCTGCCCGACCCGTCACCGTGGTTGCAGGGTGGCGAACTGCTGCTGACCACCGGATGCGTGATCGGGCAGTCGGAGCGAATGCAACGCGAGTTCGTACGGCGGCTGGACGAGACCGGTTGTGTCGGGATCGGATTCAGTATGGGGACCGGTGGTGAACCGCTTCCGGGCATGGTGGACGAGGCGAAAATCAGGAACTTTCCGCTGTTCACGATTCCGCACGAAGTTCCGCTGATGGCGATCACGTCATGGGTGTCCGATTACCTCAACCAGGAGCGCAACCAGGTCCTCACCCGGGCCATGCAGATGCACCGCGCGGTGCTGCGCTCGGTCCTGCACGGTGGAGGACTGGCCGGGGTGGTCAAGAGCTCCGCGGCGTATCTTCCGGAGTTCTCGTTCCTGCTGTTCGACTACTACGGCCGGCTCGTCGCCGAGCACTGGGGGGGCACTGCCCTGCCGGACCCCGCGCAGGCCTTCTCCGCCATCTCGAAGCCACTGCGCGATCAGGAGCGGGTGTCGACCGAGGTCGAGGGCGCCGAGGTGACCGCCGCGGTGGTCCGCGTGCCCCACGAGGTCGAGGCGGTGCTCCTCGTGGCGGGCACCCGCGGGATGCAGGAGCATGAGTTGCTGCTGTTCGAGCAGGCGCTGACCGGTATCGGGATCGAGCTGACCCGGTTGCGCTCGTTCCGGCTGGAGCGCCGGCGCCAGGTCGGTGAGCTGCTGGACGACGTGGTGACCGCGATCTTCGACGATTCGGTCATCCGGCTGCGGCTGGCCCGGCTCGAGATCGATCCAGGCCAGCCCTATCAGGTGCTCTGTGTGCATCGGCCGGAAGAGGTCAGCGAACATGCGCTGGCCGCGCTCATCGAGGACTCGCTGGGTACCGCCACGCCCATGCTCGTCGGCACGCACGACGGCGAGCTGTACTGCGTGGTCCAGTCCGAGTCGCCCGAGCCGTCGGCGGCCATCGCCAAGGCCGCCGAAGTCAAGGGATGGCACGGAGTGCGGGTCGGCAGGAGCCTGCCGCGTAGCGAGGTGGGGGAGCTGCTGCCCGCGATGCGGGAAGCCCGGCTGTGCGCGTCGGCCCCGCTCACACCGGACGTGCAGGTCCGCGATGTCACCGTAGTAGGGGTACCCGGCCTGGTGGCAGGACTACACGCTCATCCGGCCATCGGGAGCTTCGTACGGCAGGTGATCGGCCCGCTGTGTGAGCAGGACCGTCGAGACGGCAGCCGGCTGCTCGAGACCGTGCGCGCCTACCTTCGGCACGGTTGCCGGCCGGGGGCGGCGGCAAGCGATCTGCATATCCACCGCCACACCCTGTCCTACCGGCTGGAGCGGGTTCACAAGCTCACGGGATGCGACCTGCGCGAAGGCAACCATTTCCTCACCTTCGGCCTGGCGCTGGAGGCCTACGACCAAGGTCTGGCCCAACCCGGCCAGGTGTCGTGAACTGGGATGTTGTTGTTGGTGGGGTGAGGGCGCCGTGCCGGACCATGGCGTTGTCGGTCAGCACTCGCAGCGCGCCGACAGAGTCCGAGCGAGCCTGTCAGGTCCCAGCCTGTGACGGCGCGGGCGCGGAGTGACCTTTCGGCTCGAGTTTGATCACCTTCGGCTCGGTGCGCTGTTCGTCCTCCAGTGCCACCACTCCTTCGGCGTCGCTGCCGACGGGTTTCGCCGCGCCTTCGAGCAGTTCGCCGACGGTCCGGATCGGTAGCGGCAAGGCGCTGTTGGTCAAGATTTTGAAAATCGGGACCGCGGCGATGAACAGGGCGAGCGGTGGCTCGATGAGGCCGGCGCCCACGGCGATCGCCAGTCCCCCGAAGTACCCTGCCGACCGCGGCACGTCCACGCTCACGGGACCGATGTCGATGGCCAGGACACTGCCTGGTGCGCCGACGCGGATTTCGATCAGGCTGTTGGTCGCCATGAAGCACTCCCACGCACCGGAACCCACTGCTTGCTTCCCTGACATACCCAGCGGAACCCTGTCCCTACCGCGGACAGCCCGAGGAAAATCGCTGCCCGAAGCCCGAATTGTCGAAGGTTTCCGAGACGCCGCAGCCACCCGAGGGGCCCGGTGCCTCGGGGCCGTAGCCTGCGATGGTGACCGGCCCGCTCGCCGCGCTCGCCACGGCCGGCGCCGTGTTCGCCGGCACCAATATCGACGACCTGCTCGTGCTCACCCTGCTGTTCCTCGCCGCCCGCGCCACCGGGCGTCCGGCAGCGTGGCAGATCTGGGTAGGCCAATACCTCGGTCTGGGCGTCCTGGTCGCCGTGTCGATCGCGGCGGCGCTCGGGTTCACCCTCGTCTCCAGCGGCTGGGCCGGGCTGTTTGGCCTCGCGCCGTGCACGCTGGGCCTGCTCAAACTGGCAGCGGCCTGGCGCGCCCGCCGCACCGGGGCCACGACGCCCGACCCGGTGGCCACTGGCACGGCCTCGGTGGCCGCGTTGACGATCGCCAACGGGGGCGACAACATCTCCGCCTACGCCCCGCTGTTCCACACTCTCGGCACCACCGCCACGGTGTACACGATGATGGTGTTCGCGGTGCTGCTCGCCGGATGGATCGCTGCCGGGTCCTGGCTCGGCTCTCGCCGGGCGGCAGTGTCCGCCGTGGAACGATTCGGACAGTGGCTCGTACCGCTGGTCTACCTGCTGATCGGCGCCGCGATCATCGTCGAGTCCGGTGTCCTCCGTAACCTCGAGCTCTATCACCCGAAAGGGTGACGCTGCCCCGCACGCTGATGTTCACTTGATGTTCGATAGCGCGTAACGTCGCTCGGATCTCGTGAACAATTCCCCGAGGAGGCAGTCATGCCCACCAAGTCTCCGCGAACCCGGGCCGGCCAGGATGACAGCGCACAGGGGGCCGCACCCGAGCAGCGAACCGGTGTGGCAGCGGAAGAGCCGGCCGCCGAAGAGCGGGCCGCCGAAGAGCCGCGTACGGCCACTGTCCGTCTTCCCTTTCTGACAGCCCAGTTCCGAGCGCCACGGCTGCATCTCCCGGCGCCTCCCGTCGGCAAGAACGAGGTCACCGCGGCGGCGCAGACCGCACGGTCGTTTCTGCCGGAACCGAAGCAGGTCCTGTACTTCGGTGGCCTGGTGGCGATGGCGGCCCTCGAAGTGATCGAATGGCCGGTCGCCGTCGCGATCGGGGTCGGCACCGCGGTGGCCCTCCGCGGTCGCGAAAGCGAGCGCGACCAGGGTGACCGCCAGGAGGCGAGCACGCAGCCCGCGAACACGAGCGGCACGCAGCAGTAGCGATGTTTCTCTCCGGCCTGGCGGGCGCGGCCGCGAAAATCGCCGGAACGCTGATCACACTCGCCGCGCCGTCTGCCGGAAGGCGTGTCTGGTCGGCAGAAGACCGCCTTCACGTCGAAGTTCGCGGGGTGCACCGCCCAGGCACGGAGAACGCGGTCCGTGCGCTGCGACAGCGGCTGCTGGAGCTCGACGGCGTGCGGTCGGTGGAGGTCAACGGTCATTGGGGCCACGCGGTGGTGGGCCGCGACCCCGATGTCGTCGGCCAGGAAGAGATCCTCGCCGCCGTGGCGGATGTGGAGCGGGAATGGGAGTTACGCGAGCAGGCGCCGGCGAGCGTGCGCCATCCGGCGAATCCGGGGCCGGGCATCCGCGAACTGGCCGCGGCCGGGCTGAGCCTCGCCGGTACCGGCTACGCCTTCGCCGGCCGGATCCTGCCGGTGCCCCCGCTGCCCCCGGTGTGGCCCGCTCTGCTCTCGCTGGTCGACTCGTCGCCCCGGCTGCGCACCGTCGTCGAGGACCGCCTCGGCCGGCCGGCCACGGACGCCCTGTTCGCCCTGGGCAGCGCCACGAGCCAGGCCCTCGCGCGCAGCCCCGTCGGACTGCTCACCGACACCGGCTACCGGCTGCTGCTCCACCGGGAGGCCGGCGCCCGGCAGCAGGCCTGGCGAGAATGGGAACGGGAGGCCGCCGCGCGTCCCGGAACACACGAAGCCGAGGCCGTGGACTACCCGCCACGGCCGGCCCCCCGGCCTGGCGGCCCGATCGAAAAACTCGCCGACGGGTCCACCGCCCTGGGACTGGCCGGGTTCGGCACGATACTGGCGACGACCCGCAACCCGGACCGCGCGACCGGGGTTCTGGTCGCCGCCGTGCCGCGCGCGGCGAAGCTCGGGCGCGAGGCGTTCGCGGCGCGGCTGGACACCGGCTTCTCCGGAACCGGCAGCCTCGTCCTCGAATCCGATGTCCTGCGTCGGTTGGACCGGGTCGACACGGTGGTACTGGACAGCGCATCTCTCCTGACCGGTCGATCCATTGTGGACAGTGTGCTGCCGCTCGGTGAGGTCGATGAGGCCGGGCTGTCGCAGCGTGTCCATGACCTCGTCGACCTCCGCGACCCGGGGACGCGCCGGGAACGGCACGGCTGGGCACTGACCACCGTGGGCGGCGAGCTGTCCCTGGAGGTCCGGCAGCGGGCGGACCAGCTCGCCGAGCCGGATGGGACCGTCCTCGTCCTGCTCCACGGCTCCGTGCCGGCCGCTCTCGTGCGGCTGCTGCCCGAGGCCGATCCGATGGCCGAAGCCCTGGTCGAGGCAGCCGGGTCGGCCGGTTCCGTGCTGCTGGCAGGCCGGCCTGCGCTGCGCAACCGGCTGCCGGTCGACGGCATGGTGGCGGGTGGTGCCGCGCTGGCGGATGAAATCCGCCGGCTGCAGGAAGACGGGCATGTCGTCGCGCTGGTCAGCGGGCACGAGCGCGCCGCGCTGGCCGCTGCCGACGCCGGGATAGGACTGCCCTGCAAGGCAGGCGCCGTGCCGTGGGGAGCCGATGTCGTCTGCCCCGACGCCGGTCAGGTATGCCTGTTGTTGTCCGCGACCGCCATCGCCCGGCGGACGAGCGTGGACGTCACCCGGCTGTCCATCGCGGGCTCCGTGGTCGGCGCCCTGCTCGGCGGTTTCGGCCCGGCGGCCGGAGCAAGCGCCCGTACCTCGTTCCCCGTCCACCTCGCCGCCGCCCTGGCGCTCGTCGTCGGAACCTGGCGGGGTATGACAGTCGGTGCGCAACCGGTTCCGCTGCCCGCGGACCGCACGCCGTGGCACGAGATGTCCCCGCCTGCGGTGCTGGAACTGCTGTCCAGCTCGCCCGAGGGCCTGGCCGAAGCCGAGTCGGCGCGCAGGCAGGGCCGGACCGGAGCCGGCGAGGAACCGGCGGAGACCGGGCTCGCCCGGGCGTCGGTGGACGAGCTCGCCAACCCGCTGACGCCGGCGCTCGCGGCCGGCGCGGGGATCTCGGCGAGTGTCGGGTCGATCAGCGACGCCCTCCTGATCGCCGGCGTGCTGGGCCTGAACGCGCTGATCGGTGGCGCCCAGCGGGTCGGTGCCGGCCGGGAACTGCGCCGGCTGATCGACACGAGCTCGGCCCGGGTCCGGCTGCGGCGCGAGGGACGCGTCCGGGATGCGCGGGCGGTGGACCTCACCCCGGGTGACGTGATCGAGCTGCGAGCGGGTGACGCGGTGCCGGCCGACGGGCGCCTGATCGAGGCCGGCGGGCTGGAAGTGGACGAATCGAGCCTCACCGGAGAGTCCCAGCTCGTGACCAAGACGGTCGCGGCCACGACCGCCGCCGATGTCGCCGACCGCCACTCGATGGTCTACCAGGGCACCGTGATCGCCGCCGGGCGCGCGCTGGCCGTGGTGGTGGCTGCCGGTGACCTCACCGAGGCCGGCCGCAGCGCGCACGCCGGCGGCGACGCGCCGAAGACCGGGGTCGAGGCGAGGCTGAGTGCGCTGAGCAGCCGCACACTTCCGCTCGCGTTCGGCGCCGGCGGCGTACTGATGGCCCTGGCTCTGTTGCGGGGCAGGGGAATCAGCCAATCGCTCGGACAGGCGGTGAGCCTGGCCGTCGCCGCCGTGCCCGAGGGCCTGCCGTTCGTCGCCACGGTCGCCGAACTCGCCTCGGCCCGCCGCCTTTCGCACCAGGGCGTGCTCGTGCGCAGCCCGAGCACGATCGAAGCGCTAGGCCGCGTCGACGTGCTGTGTTTCGACAAGACCGGAACGCTGACGGAGGGCCGGATCGCGCTTCGGCGCGTGTCCGACGGCGTCACCGATGCGGAGCTTCACGACCTCGCTGATCCGCTGCGCGCCGTGCTCGCCAGCGCGGTGCGGGCCAGTCCCTGGCAAGAAGGGGACGGTGGCGTACCGCATCCCACCGACCGCGCGGTCCTCGACGGCGCTCGTGAGCTCGGCGTCACCCCGCAAGAAGGGGTCGGCGAGCTGGAGTGGGTCGCCGAAATCGCCTTCGAACCGGCGCGCGGCTACCACGCCACGCTCGCCCGGCACGGGGACGGTCTGCTGCTGAGTGTCAAAGGCGCGCCCGAGGTGCTGCTCGCCCGGTGCACCAGCTGGCGGGACGGGATGTTCGGCCCTTCCGCACGACGGCAGGTCGAGGCCGAGGTCGAACGGCTCGCCCGGCAGGGGTTCCGGGTGCTCGGCGTGGCCGAACGCGCTGCCTCGGGCCGGGCCGACCTCGATGACGAGCGCATCCGGCGGCTGGAGTTCCGCGGTCTGGTCGCCCTCGCCGATCCGGTCCGGCCGACCGCCGCCGGCGCGGTGACCCAGCTACGCGAGGCCGGAGTCGACGTGCTCATGGTGACCGGGGACCATCCCAGCACCGCGGCCGCGATCGCCGCCGAACTGGACATGATCGACGGCCGCGGCGTGCTGACCGGCGCGGAACTCGACGCGCTCGAGGACATGCAGCTCGCCGAGGTGCTGCCCCGGATCGCGGTCTTCGCCCGGGTCAGCCCGGCGCAGAAGGCACGGCTGGTGCGTCAGCTGCGCAAGGCCGGGCGGGTGGCCGCGATGACCGGGGACGGCGCCAACGACGCGCCGGCCATCCGGCTCGCCCACGTCGGGATCGCGCTCGGCAGCCGGGCCACGGCGGCCGCGCGGGAGGCCGCCGACCTCGTCGTCACCGACGACCGGATCGAGACGATCACCGGCGCGCTCATCGAAGGGCGCGCGATGTGGTCCTCAGTGCGGGACGCGGTCGGGATCCTGCTCGGCGGCAACCTCGGTGAGATCGTCTTCACCCTGCTCTCCGGGGTGTTCAGCGACGCCGATGTCCTGAACGCGCGACAGTTGCTGCTGGTCAACCTGCTCACCGACGTCCTGCCGGCGATGGCCGTCGCGGTGCGTCCACCGGCGGACGCCACGCCGGACCGGCTGCTCGCCGAAGGGCCGGAAGCCTCTCTGGGCGGGGTGCTGGTGCACGACGTCTACCGGCGCGCCGTGATCACCGCCGCCAGCGCCGGGGCAGGCTGGCTTTTCGCCCGCCCGGTCGGCACCCCGCGCCAGGCCGCCACCACGGCCCTGGTCGCGCTCGTCGGCGGGCAGCTCGCCCAGACGATCGCGGTGCGCGGGCGCACCCCACTCGTCGTCGGCGCCGGGCTGGCTTCGCTCGTCGTCCTGGCTCTCGTCGTGCAGACCCCCGGACTGAGCCAGTTCTTCGGCTGCCGCCCATTGCTGCCCCACCAGTGGGCCATCGCGGGCGGCGCCGCCACCGCGGCGGCCGCCGCGGAACTGCTCTGGCACGCCCGGTAACTACGCCTTCCGCTGGGCTTCACCTGCCGAACATCTCGTCCCCACCTGCGCCTCACCAAGCTGGGTGACGCTACCTGGGTAGGAAGAGACACACGAGGTAGGAGCCGCACCATGCCAGAACTGCTCGCCACCATCCTCGCGAAGGCGGGAATGCTGCTCCTCGAGGCCGTCATCGTGCGCGTCGTCCAGGAGATCTTCGTCGCGATCACCCGCCCGGCAACCGCCGTCGCCGCGTAGGCCGGGCGACCTCAGGCCGTGCGGGTGGGAATCCGCCACAGCACGGGGGAAAGGTCTTCGCGTTCGGCGCGCCGGTGGGCTGCCCGTAGCCAGATGAGCCCGAGGACAGCGACGATGACCAGTCCGCCCCAGCTGAAGACGGTGAACAGGTCGGCCTGCGCGGCGGTGGGCTCAGGCTCGTAGCCCTGCGCGAGCAGCTGGTACTGCCAGGGCGTGCCGGTCAGCACCAGGGTCAGGACCAGAGCGATGCCGTGCATCGAGTCCCACAGTGCGTGCAGCACGGCAACGCCGAGGTAGGACAGCAGGAGACGGCCGGTGAAGGCGAAATGCCGGTGGCCGCTCGCCGAGAACAGCACGCTACCCAGGATGGCGGTCCACAGGCCGTGCCCCACGGGCATGAGCAGCCCGCGCAGGATCTCGGTCTGGACGAGGTCCCTCAGCGAAAGTCCGTGCTCGGTGAACAGCGCGGTGAAGGCGTAGCCCGCGGATTCGAACGCGGCGAAACCGAAGCCCACCGCGGCACCGAGGATGAGCCCGTCGCGGGCATACTTGTGCGCCAGGTGGCGGGTCAGCACTGCCAGGGCCGCGAGCTTGACCGCTTCTTCGATCAGGCCGACACCCAGGAACAACCAGGGTGAGGGGTGCAGCAGGTAGGTCTCCAACAGGGACGCGGCGAGCACCCCGAGCACCCCGCCGGCGACGAAGGTGGTGAACAGCAGCTCGGCGGTGAGCTCACCGGTGTGCCGGCGGTCGAAGGCCCACGTCACGAACGTCACCGGCACCAGGAAGCTGCCCAGCAGCACCAACGTCGGTACGAGGTTGGGGTTGCCGGTCAGAAAGGTGATCACCACCGTCAGGACCCACAGGGCGAGTCCGGTCAGCAGCATCCGCAACCAGATCCGCCGGGGACGGGCGGGGGTCGGAGCGCGGGCCGGCATCTGGAACGTCATCCTGATCGCCTCCGTTCGCTTCCCGGCGGCACAGGCGTTCCCCAAGCGCTCCCCATCGAAACAACGACCCGTCCCCGGCCGTGAGCCGCGGACCCGGCCGGGCGTAGCGACCGGCGCGGTATCTCGCCCCGTGCACTGACGGCGCGTCGTGGTCGAGCCGGACGCCGGGTGCGTCGCCGCTCAGGTCACGGCATTGTCCGGCGGCAGGGCCTTGGCCAGGAAGGCGGCGAGCGTGTCGTGGGCGACCGCGCGCGCGGCTTCGTCGCCGAGTCTGTTCAGCAGCAGCGGGCCGAGGGTCGCGAAGTCGGCGGGCCTGCGGAGCCCGTCCACGACCGGCAGGTCGGCCAGGTCGACCAGCGCCCCGGTGAGAACCGGGTCCACCGTGGCTGTCACGTCTTCCATGAAGTCGGGGCCCAGCGCGACATGGCCGGCCCCGACGAGCCCCACCGCGTGTTCGACGTGGTCCACATAGGACCCGATGTCGGGCCGGTCGCGCAGGAACGGGCCGAACGCGTTGATTCCCACGAAGCCGCCCGACGCGGCGACCGCCCGGATCTGCTCGTCGGTCAGGTTGCGCGGGTGGTCCTGCAGCGCGCGGCACGAGGAGTGCGATGCCACGAAGGGTGCCCGGGCGACCTCGGCGAGGTGCCAGAAGCCCTTCTCGGACAGGTGGCTGACATCGAGCACCATCCCGAGCCGCTCCATCTCGGCGATCGCCTCGACACCGAGGCCGGTGAGCCGCCCACCGGTGTCCTCCTCGCCGACGCCGTCCGCGAGCATCGTGCGCCGGTTCCAGGTCAGCGAGGACATTCGCACGCCCGCGCGCCAGAGCACGGTGAACATCGCGAGGTCCCGGCCGACCGGTTCGGCGCCCTCGATGGCCAGCACCAGCGCGATCTTTCCGTGCGCCTGCACGCGGGCCAGCTCATCGGCGGTCTCCACGATCGCCACGTCTGCCGTGTGCAGGTTCGCGAGGTGCCGCGCCTCCTCGAGCATGAGCAGGCAGCGCCGCAGGGCGGCTTCGCCCACGAACTGCTCTTCCGTGTAAACGGGCAGCACCTGCAGGGCGACGCCGCCCTCCCGCAGCTGCGGGAGCCAGAAGTCGCCGAACGGGTCGGCGTGCCCGCGCTCGCGCAGGTGCCGTACCGCCATGAGCAGGTCGTCGTGGCAGTCCGCGATGGGCAGCGCAGCCCCGGTCATCGAGTCTCCTTCGCGTGCGCCAACACGGCGTCCAGCGCCGCGCCGTCGTAGTACAGGGCTGCCCGCGTGATGCGACCGCCGGTCACGGTGATCATCGAGCACCCGTGCACGTCCAGTGGTGCCACCCCGGGTTCGGCCGGGGTGCCGACCATCCGCCACCGCACGGCCGCGCGGTGGCCGTCCGCCACCGCCTCGACGATCTCGCGACGGTGGTCGGGGTAGCGGGCGAGCAGGGCCGCGTTGGCCGCCCGGTCGTCCTCCGCCGAGCCGACCGCGGGCTTCCCGTTCACCTCGACCGTGAGGTCCGGGGCCACCAGGCGCTGCGCGGCGCCGAGATCGCGGGCGTTCCCGGCGTCGTTGTAGGCGCGGTAGACCTGTACCGGGTTCACCGTGCGGTCCCGGCCAGCGGTCCCGCGGCCTTGACCTGCACCCGGCACGTCTTGCCCGGCAGGTAGCTGAGCGGCACCTCGTGCACCGACGTGATCCGCAGCCGGCAGGGGTCGGCGCCCGCCCGCTCGGCAGCCGCGCGGGCGAGGGCGCGCGCCTCCTCCAGACAGGCCTCCCTGCCCTTCGGCTCGTACCGGTACACCCGGTCGACCGCGCCGGAGGCCTCGGCGATGGCCGCGCCGAACGCGTTGGCCACCGAGTAGTGTTCCGGCCGCAGCACCTCCGACACCCCGGGCACCGTGTCCGGCACGAGGTGGGAGCCACCGCCGACCGCGATCAGGGGGAGCTCCGAACGGCTCGCCTTCATCCGCTCGCACATCACCTGGATCCGCTCGTCCACCCAGGCGAGGGCCGCGGACACCATCGATGGGTCCACTTCGGACAGCCGGTCCGCGTCCCCGAAGCCGGCCAGCCTGCCCGCCCGCACCGAGATGTCGGACAGCGTCAGGGTCTGCCCGCCGCGCACGAGCGCCTCGTCCACGACGCGGTAGCCGACCGAGTCCGGGCCGATACGGGGGCCGTCCGGCCCGGGGCGCACCACGGTGCCGCCACCGAGACCGATCGAGATCAGGTCGGGCATCCGGAAGTTCGTCCGTACGCCGCCGACCTCGACCGCGGCCGAGGACTCGCGCGGGAACCCGTCGACCAGGATGCCGACGTCGGAGGACGTGCCGCCGACATCGATCACGAGGGCGTCGGTGAGCCCGGCGAGCGCGCCGGCTCCGCGCATCGAGTTGGTCGGCCCCGACCCCACGGTGAGAATGGGGAACCGGACGGCCTCCTCGGCGGTCATCAGCGTGCCGTCGTTCTGGGTCAGGTACGACGCCACGGAGAGGCCGTGCCCCGCGAGCGCGGAGTGGAAGCCCAGCACGACCCGTTCCGCCACGCCGAGCAGCGAGGCGTTCAGCGTGGTCGCGTTCTCCCGCTCCAGCAGGCCGAGCGCACCGACCTGGTGGCTGAGCGACACGGGGAAGTCCGGGCCCAGCTCCTCGGCGATGATCTTCGCGGCGCGCAGTTCGTGGTCGGGGCTGGCGGGGGAGAAGGGGCTGGTGATGGCGATCGCGGAGACCTCGCCGGCGCACCGGGCGGTGAACTTCCGCACGGCCTCGACGTCGAGCCGGGCGATCTCCGTCCCGTCGTACTCGAACCCGCCGCCGATGATCGCCGACGGCCCGTGCACCACGTCCAGCAGGTCCTGCGGCCACGCGGCACCGGGGCGGACGGCCAGCGACGACGGCGCCGCGATCCGCAGGACGCCGACCCGGCCGAGGTCGCGACGCTGGATGATCGCGTTCGCCGGGTGGGTGGTGCCGAGCATCGCCTGGGTGATCGCGCTCGTGTCGACGCCGGCCACCACCCGCTGGAGGGCGGCCCGGATGCCGTCGAAGGGATCCGGCGTGGTCGCCGCCTTCGTCGCCGCGACCACCGTCCCGCTGTCGTCGACCACGACCGCGTCGGTATTCGTGCCGCCGACGTCGATACCGATCCGAAGCGCGTTCACCGCGCGACACCCCCCAGCGGGACGTAGTCGATGTCGTAGCCGAAGGCCCTCGGCCCGACCAGCTCCAGCATTCCGTCGCGGTGCCATTCCGGGGCACAGGGCATGCCGATCACGTCGACGCGCTGGCCGTAGGCGAGCGTCTCCGTGGTGATCGGGCTGGCGTCCTCGTGGTCGAGCATGCAGATCAGGTCCGGGGCGGTGATCACCGGCCGGTCGCCCTCGAACGCGAGCAGCAACTCGTTCTGGATCTCGATCCGCATCGTGCGGTCCGGATCGGCGAAGTGCTCGACGGTCACAGTGCCACGGGCGAAGCCGTCCGTGGTGTGCCGGTCGATGTCGACGATCTTGCCGGAGAAGAACTCACGCGCCTGGGCGAAACGCAGGAACTCCTGGTAGGCGCCCGGCTCCCCGCGTCGTACCGCGGCCAGCCGGGCGCCCAGCTGCACGCAGTAGGTCATCGATCCGGAGATCCCGTGCTCGAGGACCTGGCCCGCGGTGAGCGGGTAGCAGGAGATCGCGTTGGCCAGGCCCAGGGTGATCACCGTGCTGCGGGCGAGGCGCTCGGCGAGCAGGTTGTTCGTCGCCTCGAAGACGACGAGGTTGCCCTTCTCGTCGGCCACGCTCATCGGCGCCGCGGGGATGCCGCCCAGCGTGAACACGGTCATCTCGATCTGCGGGAACGCCCGGCGCATGCCGTCGGCGTCCACCACGGGCACCCCGAGCTCGGCGGCGACCGCGATGGGGACCAGGGTGTTCATCCCGCCGACCTCGATCGGCTGGATCGCGGCGGGCTCATCGCCGAGGTGGCGGGCCAGCGCGCGGACCGCGGCCACGAACTCGGTGCCGGACGGCACCTTCTCGATGATCACGGTGGGGGCACCGATGACGGCCACCGTGAGCACCCGCGCGTCCCGCGGCAACTCGGACGGGGTGACCACGCGCACCGGGCCGAAGTCCTCGATGGCCTGCCGGGCCATCAACCGGGCGATATAGGGGTCACCACCGCCGCCGGTGCCCAGCAGCGTGGCTCCCAAGGTCAGATCGTCGAGATCGGCGATCGTCAGCTCCCACATCCGTTCCTCCTCGCGCACTGATGGCAACTTACCCACCACCGGGTGCACACCGATGTGCCGAGCACACGGTGGAGACCGGTCGGCTGTGCGCGGCGCACACGCGGTCCGGCGCGGGCGGTATGGCGGAGCTGGTACAGGACCCACACGTGTCCGTGTCCTGCCAGGGCCAGCCGAGGGCGGGGCCCCTGCCGAGCTGCAGGTTCTCCCGTTCTTCGGCAACATACGCTGACGAAGTACCGCCGGTGAGCCGCGGGTGTCGCTTGTGGACAGCCGGGGTGAACGGGGACGCCCCGTCTTCGCCCGGGCGGAGACGGCCGGTTCCGAGTTTCGCGAGCGTGTGATTCCTTCTGGCAAGGGTAATCCGTCCCAGAAGGGGTTTCACGGCGAAAAGGAGAGCGCAATGCTCGGTTTGCTGGCTTTGCTGTTGCTTGTCTGGTTGGTCTTCATTGTCGTCGGTGTCGCTGTCAAGGGATTGTTCTGGCTGTTGATCCTCGGCGTGGTGCTGTTCGCCGTCACCGGGGTGATCGGGTTTGTCAAACGCGAGGCGCTGGGGCGCGGCCGCCACTGACGAGCGCCGCCACGTCCCGTGTTTCGGGGGGCTACCGTCTCTGTCCTGAGGGCGGCGGGAAGGGCGACGATGCGCGAACAACAGAAGGACCGGCGCTGGGTACTCGGTCTCGGCCTCGGCCTGGGTGCGGCGGTGACGGCAGGCTGCGGCAGCTCTGGCCCGCCGGAGCCGAGCACGCCTCCCGGGACCACCGCTGCGGCACCCACCACGGCGGCCTCCGTCGCACCTGCTGCCGGACCCGCGACGCAGTTCGTGCGCGCGGAGTCCGGCCGCCCGGAGGTGGCGCTGACCTTTCACGGTGCCGGCGACCTGGCGATCACCCGGCAGGTGCTGGACGTGCTGGCGCAGCACGGCGCCGAGGCCACCGTGCTCGCGGTGGGCACCTGGCTGGCTTCGGCCCCCGACGGCATCCGGATGGTCCGCGACGGCGGCCACGAGATCGGCAACCACACGTGGAGCCACGGTGATCTCGCCCGGATGCGGGCGGACCCGATGCTGACCGAGATCGAACGGTGCCGGGACGAGCTGGACCGCCTCGTCGGCGCGCCCGGCACGTTCTTCCGGCAGTCGCAGGGCCAGTACGCCACCAGGACCGAGCTCGATGAGGCCGGGAAGGCCGGGTACAGCCGTGTCCTGTCCTACGATGTCGACTCGCTCGACTGGACCGACCCCGGTGCGGACCGGATCCGGCGCGCGGTCCGGGCTGCCCGGGCGGGCAGCATCGTGAGCATGCATCTGGGCCACGCCGGGACCGTGGCCGCGCTGCCCGGAGTGCTCGCCGACCTCCGCGACCGAGGGCTGACCCCGGTCACCGCAAGTCAGCTGCTGGCGTGAAAATGCCCTCGAGGAACAGGGAAACGACAGTGAAAACCCTTCTGGCCGTGCCGGTTCTGCTGACGGGCGCCCTGCTGGCGGCGTGCACCTCCACCCCGCCCGCTCCACCGGCGCCCATGCCGCCGGCCCCCTTGCCCGCCGCGAGCGCGGGCCTGCCCGGGATGCCACCGGTGCACGACGCGCACGACATCTACAGCGACGCCGGCGCCGACATGCTGTCTGCCGCGGCGAAGGCGGCCAAGCCGCTGGTCTACGTCCCGCATGCGAAGTCCGGCGACGTCTGGGTCATCGACCCGGCGACCTTTGCTGTGATCGGCAGGTACCCGGCGGGCAAGGAGATCCAGCACGTCGTCCCCGGCTACGACATGACCACCCTCTACGCCACCGACGACAAGGCCGACCATCTGCTGCCCTTCGACCCGCGGACAGGTCTGCCCGGCAAACAGATCCCGGTGATCGACCCCTACAACCTGTACTTCACGCCTGACGGCCAGTACGCCGTCTCCGTCGCCGAGGCCCGGCGCGAGCTGGTCTGGTATGACCCGCGCACCTGGGTCCAGCGCGACATCACCCCGGTACCCGCCTGCGCGGGGATCGACCACGCAGACTTCTCGCCCGATGGCCGTACCGCCGTGTTCACCTGCGAGTTCGCCGGGGCCGCCGCCGTGATCGACGTCGCGTCGCACAAATTGTCGCGGATGATCCCGATGCCGCAACGGCACACCCACATGGGCCCCCAGGACATCAAGCTCGCGCCCGACGGATCGGTCTACTACATCGCGGACTCCGACGCGAACGGCGTCTGGGTGCTCGACGGCGCGGCCACCAAGGTTCTGCGGTTCATCCCCACCGGCATGGGCGCACACGGCCTCTACCTGTCCCGCGACGCGCAGCAGCTCTATGTGAGCAACCGGCACGAGGGCAGCGTGAGCGTGCTCAACGCCTACACCGGTGCCGCGATCGCGAAATGGTCCATCCCCGGCGGCGGCAGCCCGGACATGGGCAACGTGACCGCCGACGGCACGCAGCTGTGGCTGTCCGGCCGCTACGACCGGTCGGTCTACGTCTTATCCACAAAGGACGGATCGCTGATCCGGAAGATCCCGGTGGGCAACGAGCCGCACGGCCTGTGTGTCTGGCCGCAGCCCGGCCGGTACTCGATCGGGCACACCGGTATCACCCGCTGAAGCCGGCGGGACGCGTGCCTGACGATCACGGATGTGCATACGGGGCCGCCTCGAGTCCCACACACCTGCCGTTCGCCGCCAATTCGACCTTGCCGGCCGGAGCTCGCCATCGACACGGACGGGATCAGCTGTGGCGCGCGCGAACCGGCAGGGGCGAGGGCGTCGTCCGGGTCGTGCCGACCCCCGCGGCGGGGCGTAGAGCGTCAGGAGAGCGCGGGTACTTCGCTCGGCTGCTCGCCGGGCGCGGGCAGGTTCTTGCGGATCTCGCCGCTGAACAGGAGGTACAGCCCGCCCGAGACCAGCAGGCCTACGATGAACGCCAGATCGGCGCCGCCGAGCGCCTTGGTCACCGGTCCGGTGTAGAAGCCGAGCGACAGGAACGGGATCATCGCGAGGAACCCGCCGAAGTAGGCGGTCAGGCCCCGCCATGCCCAGCGCCCGTACACCCCGTTGGGGTCACTGATGTCGGCGATCGCGTAGCGGCCGTGGCGGACCAGGTAGAAGTCGACCAGGTTCACGGCCGTCCACGGGACCAGCAGGTTGACCATGATCGTGATGAACTCCTCGAAGCTGTTCATGTAGTCGGCGGGCATGGCCACGCTGAGCACTGCGCCGACGACGCCGACGAACACAACCCCGGTGATGCGCACGCGCAAGGTGGGGTTCACCCGCTTGATCCCGTCGACGATCGTGGTCCCCGACAGCATCGCGCCGTACGCGTTGACCCCCGAGGTGCCGATCAGCGCCGGCAAGGTGGCCAGCACAGCCACCACGCCGAAGCCGGGGAAGACGCGGTCACCAATGCGGTACAGCTCGGTGAGCGCGTCCGGGCTCGGCACATAGCTGGAGATGAGGCTGCCGAGGCAGGCGAGCCACGCGGCACCGGTGAAGCCACCCAGGAATGTCCAGCCGATCAGCTTGCCTTCCGGGACATCCTGAGGCAGGTACCTGGTGTAGTCCGAGACGTAGATGCTGTAGCTGATCTGGTAGCCGCCGGCCGCCGCGAACTGTGCCAGGAACGCCGAGAACGTGAACCCGGTCGAGACCGGCGTCGCGCCGCTGAGCGGAAAATGGATGACGGCGGCGACCGTGAGCACCGCGAAGATCGCGATGATCAGATAGCTGAAATAGCGTTGCACGGTATGCAGCAGATCGTGTCCCACCACGGCGATGAGGACCGCGATCACCGAGAACACCAGGTACCAGATCTTGCCGCCGGACAGGAACATCGCGACCGCGTCCCCGGCGAGAATCATCTGGAAAACGTTGTACCCGACGTAGATGAACACGGCCATCAGCAGCGGGAAGATCGCGCCGCGCGAGCCGAACTGGGCCCGGGACTGGATCATCTGCGGCAGGCCGAGCCGCGGTCCCTGGTTGGCGTGCAACGCCATGAACAGGGTGCCGAAAGCCATGCCGCAGACAACGGCGATCAAGGACCACACCAATCCCAGACCCAGCGACGGCCCCAGGAAACCGATCAGCAGCGACGGCAGCATGAATCCGCCGGTGAGCCAGAACGGGCCTTGATGCCATGCCTTGCCGTGTCGTTCGGCGAGGGGGATGTAGTCGATCGAGCGGCGCTCCACCCCGCCGATCGTGCCTGCCCTGGCGATGTCGCTGCCGGCCATGAGGAACCTCCGCGTGTCAATGCATTCGGGTGGACTGTCCGTTTCAGTGCTGTGGATCGGGTGGTGCGGTGTTCAGTCGCGGTATCCCTGCCGGACCAGCTGAGCGCCTTGGTGCGCCGCCACGTTGACCCGCTCCTGCCAGGTCTTGGACCGGCCGGCGACCCAGACCAGCGCCGAGCGGACGTCGGCCAGCGGCCTCGGCCAGCGAGTGCCGACCTTGCCGTAGAGCCGCGAGTACCGCTGCGTCGCGTCGGTGACCGGCCGCTGCCGGGATTCCCAGGCGCGCAACGCATCCGGCACGTCCGCCGCACCGTCCAGCATCAGTGCGAGCGCGTACCCGTTGGTCATCGCCAGGCAGGCCGCCTGGCCGAGGTTCGGCGACATCGCACTCGCCGCGTCACCGATGACCGCGACGCGTCCCTTGACCCAGCCGTGGCATCGGACATCGGAGAACGACGCCCATCGCGAGGCCTCCGGGATCCGTTCGATGACGTCGCGCAGGGCGGGAAACGAGCGCACCCATGACTTCTTGTCGAGCGGCTTCTCCCGGCCGGCGAGGTCACTGGCGGGGCAGCAGGTGTAGACGTAGACCTGGTCCGGGGTGACGGGGACGATGCCCACCCGGCGACCGCCGTTCCAGTACTCCAGGGCGTGGTTGACCGGGTCCTGCGGCAGGCGGGGGATGAGGTGGCGGCCGCAGCCGTCCTCCAGATCTCGCACGGCCAGGTTCAGTCCGACCGAGTTTCGCACCGGCGAGCCGACGCCGTCCGCGCCGACCACCAGGTCGGCCCGGTGGGTCTGTCCCGATTCCAGCAGCAGTTCGCCCTCCGGGGTGGCCCCGGCGACGAGCGAGCTCGTCACGACCTCGACGCCGGCCCGGATCGCCGCGTCGGCCAGGGCGCGGTGCAGATCGGTACGCAGCACCGTGAACAGGCGCGTCTGATCGCCCTTCATCCAGTCGTCCTGGATGAGCCGCCGGCGTTCGTCGTACAGCCGCCAGCTGGAGATTCGCTCGGCCCGGCTGGTGGCCTCGTCGTACGCGCCGATCTCCTCGAGCACCCGCAGGGCGTTCTCCCATACGAAGATCCCGGCGCCGATCTCCCGCAGCTCGCGGCCACGCTCGTGGACCCGGACGCTCCAGCCACGCTGGGCGAGTGCGGTGGCCACGGTCAGCCCCGCGAGGCCACCCCCGGCGATCTCCGCGTGACGAACTGCAGACGACATGACGGTCCTCCCACGAACACGAGCACGAGCAAGACGGACGGCGAGGCGAGCTCTCCCCGGCGTCGTCCGGAATCAGTCGGACAAGAAGTAGCTGTGAACGTAATCAGTCGCCCCGCGCCCCTGTCAAGGGTTATCTGGCTCAAACCGTCGTTCTAACTGTTATTTGGTGCATATTTCGTTATTGACGAGCGGTCGACGGCCTCATATCGTCCTCTCAACGAGGCCGGCCGGTAGTAGTCGGTCATCGAGCTGAGGAGGCATCGCCGAGTATGGACAACGCTGCGGACCTGGTCCTGTTCTCGAACCGGGTCGTCTGGCTCGCCGACGACGATCCGGTTTCCCCCGGGTTCGTGGCCATCCGCGACAACGACATCGTCGCCACCGGCCCCCGGGAACAGGCCCAGGCGCACATCGGGCCGGAAACCGTCGTCAAGGACTTCGCGGCGCGGCCGGTCATGCCCGGCTTCGTCGACGTGCACGCGCACATGGAGGTCGCCGCCCGCACCCTGTACCAGACCGTCGACTGCCGGGCGCCGCGTTGCGCCGATGTCGGCGACGTCCTCGACACCCTCCGAGCACACCTCGACGCCGCCGTCGACGGCTGGCTCGTCGGCCAGGCCAACCTGTTCTTCGACCAGAAGCTCGCCGAGAAGCGGCTGCCGACCCGCGCCGAGCTCGACTCGGTGAGCACCGAGGTCGCGATCGTGGTCCGCGCCGGCGGCCACGTGAGCGTCCTCAACAGCCCGGCGCTCGCCCGCGCGGGAATCGACCGCGACTACGAGGCCGCCGACTACAGCATCACCGGGATGCCGACCGTCGAACGCGGCGAGGACGGCGAACCGACCGGCGTGGTCAAGGAGATGGACAACCTCCTGCCGTTGCCCCGGATCTCCGGCGAAAACCTGCGCCACGCCATCCGCCAGGGGGTGCACGACCTGTTCACGGTGCACGGTGTCACCACCATCGGGGAGATCTCGGAGACGGTCGAGGGACTGCGCGAGATGGACCGGCTGCACCGCGACGGCGAGCTGGGCGCCCGGCTGCGGATCTACCTGTGGACGCCGGGAACGGTCAGCCTGGAACAGGCGTGCACCCACGCCGACTGGCTCGGACTGGGTGCCGGGGAGGACCTGATGCGCATCCACGGCGTCAAGATGTTCTCCGACGGCGGCTATTCGGCGGCGAGCGCCGCGATGAAGCAGCCCTACGTCCTCGACGGCCACGGCCATCACTGCGGTCAGGTGGCGCTGAGCCCCGAGCAGGTCGCCGCCGCGCTGAAGCAGACGGCGGCGGCGGGTCTCCAGCTCGCGATCCACGCCAACGGCGACCGCGCGCAGGAAGCCATGTGTGAGGCGATCATCGCCGCCGGCGGTGCGCCGGCCGGGGCCCCGGCGCCCCGGATCGAGCACGCCGGCAACCTGCTGCCCGAGCCGGAAGCGACCGCGCTGTGGCGCCGCGCCGGCATCATCCCCGTGCCGCAGCCGGTGTTCCTCTACACCTTCGGCGACTTCTTCCCCACCTACCTCGGTGACTACGGCAAGCGTGGCCGGTTCCCCTTCCGCGACCTGCTCGACGAAGGCTGGCCGATCACCGGCAGCTCGGATGTGTGGATCGGCTCGGAGGAGCGCGCGACCAACCCGTTCTTCAGCATCTGGTGCACCCTGCGGCGGCAGTCGTTCTTCGGGGAGATCCTCGACGGCGACCAGCGGATCACGGTCGCGGAGGCGCTGCGGATGCACACGATCAACGCGGCGGCGACCCTGGGCGAGGGCGACCGCTACGGCTGTCTGGAGCCGGGGAAGCGAGCCGACGTGATCGTGCTGGACCGCGACCCCTTCGCGTGCTCGGACGACGAACTGCTCGACGTGCGGGTGGACGAGGTGTACCTCGGGGGCAAGCTCGTCCATACCCGCTCGGGGAGCCCGGCGTAGGCGGGGGTTGGGCCGGGCCCGCGGCCCCGGGACCAGCTATGTTCCCTCTCATGCGCGGACCTGACCACCCGGTGCCCGGTTTTCTGCCAGGGGTGTTCCCGCTGTCCGGCGGCGACGGCGGGAGCACCGGGCTCAGCGAGGCCGACCGCGCTCTGATCCGCGCCCTGCAGGCCGATGGCCGGCAGTCCTTCGTGGCGTTGTCGCGGGAGCTCGACATTCCGGAGCGGACCATCCGGCGCCGAGTGAACCAGCTGCTCGCGGACCAGGTCATCCAGATCACCGCGGTCACCGATCCGGCCATCCTCGGCTACCGGGTGGCCGCGCTGGTCGGGCTGCACTTCGACGGCAGGCGGAACATCCGGGGGTTGATCACGTCCGTCACCCAGGCCGCCGCCGTCGACTATGCCGTGATCACCACCGGGCGTTACGACGCTCTCGTCGAGGTGCTGTGCCGGGACACGAGCGAACTGCTGTCGGTGGTGCACGAGTCGCTGGCACAGCTGCCCGGGGTGCGCGGCGTGGAGATCTTCCCCTACCTGCAGCTGTACTACCAGGAACCGGGGTGGGACGCCGCCCAGCAGAAGGCCCACAACGGTGTGCGCGACGCCCGTGGCCCGCTCGACGCGACGGACCGGAAGATCGTCGCCGAGCTGAGCGGCGACGGGCGACTGGCGTTCGCCGTCATCGGGGAGCGGCTGGGCATGTCCGAATCCCAGGTCCGCAAGCGGGTCACCCGCCTGCTCGCCGAGCGGATCATCCGGATCACGGCCATCGCCAACCCCCGCAGCCTCGGTTTCGAGAACCAGGTGTGGGTGGCGATCCGTTGCACCCCGGGGCACAGCGTCGCGGATCTTGCCGAGACCCTGACGAGAATTCCCTCGATCACCTACGTCGCCGCATGTGCCGGCCGCTTCGACATCTTCGCCGAAGCGGTCTGCCGCAGCACCCAGGACATGGCCCGCCTGGTCGACGCCGAGATCAGAACGCTGACCGGGGTCGCGCACACCGAGCTGATGCTCTGCCTCGACCTGTACTACCGCGCAGTCCAGCCACCTTTCGAAGCTGAGTGAGGTTCTGGAGACAGCCTCGCCCGGCCGACAGATCATGGGCCATTGAGGTTGTCCGAGCTCGTCCTTCGTCAGAATTTCGAGAACTCCGCTGAAGACGAGTACAGCGGAGGATGGTTCCGCGCCGAGCAGTGCCGCCCGTTGCTCATCGAACCGGTTGTTGTGGCCGCCGGACGAGTTCCAGCACGCGTTCGGGCTCGGGGATCCGGTACAGCAGGAGCGGGCGGCGGCTGCCCGCACGGTCACCGGCCACAGGAGCAGCCGCACGACGACGAGGACCACCCACAAGGCGAGGCACCGGCCGTCCGCAGCCGGCTCATCGAGTGCGGAAGTGACCGGCTTCAGCCCAACGCGGGTACCAGTTCGCTACCGTCGTAGAACTGGGAGTTCGTGTAGAGCAGGGGCGCGAGCGGGGTGCTGTGCGCATGGAGGACGGAACCGAGGAAGACGGTGTGCGTCGAGGTGCGGATGCGGTGGGCGATCTCCGCTTCGAGGTGGGCGCAGGTGCCGTCCAGGACCGGGGTGCCGTGGTGGCCCTGATGCCAGGCCAGTCCGGCGAACTTGTCCGCGCCCTTCGCCGCGAAGGTCCTCGCCACGGGGAGCTGGTCGTGGGCGAGCAGGTTGACCGCGAAGCGCTCGGCGCGGAAGAGGACCTCGTGGGTCGAAGACGTTTTCGCGACGCACACGAGGATGACCGCGGGGGAGACGGTGACGCTGGCGAACGCGTTGACGGCCAGGCCGCGCGGGACGCCGTCCGCCATCGTCGTCACGATCGTCACGCCCGTGACGAACCGCCGGTGGAAACCGCGGACGTCTTCGCCGGGGACGGTGGTGGCACTGCTCATCAGTACTCCCAGAGATTGACGACGCCGAGGTTCGCGAACAGGTCGCCGCTCTCCCAGGACACCCATTCCTCCTGGACCTGGCCGCCGGCGAACCGGGCGAACGTCATGCCGCTCGTGGTGATCCGCCTGCGCGTGACCGGAAGTTCGTGGAACGGGCCGAGGTGGGTTCCCTCGCTGCGCCAGTTCACCGCCACCAGGTCGCCATCCTCGGCGAGGTGTTCGACGTGGGTGCGCAGGTCGGGGAAGGCCACCCGGGTGGCCTCCAGCGCGGCGAGGAACTCGCGCCGGTCCGCCGTCCCGGTGCGGCTGTGCCTGCGGTAGTCCGGCGCCAGCAGCGCCTCGAGCCCCGTCAGGTCACCGTCGTTCCACGCGTGGTGCCAGGCGGCCACCACGTTCTCCTTGTGGGTCACGGTCGCCTCCCTCACCGCATGACGAACGGGTCGGCCGCCGGCGCGTCGTCGGTGTTGACCCACACGCTCTTGGTCCGCGTGTACTGCGTCATCACGGCGAAGCCGTTTTCCTTGCCCAGCCCGCTGGATTTGAATCCGCCCAGGGGAGACATCGGGGACATGGCGCGGTAGGTGTTGATCCAGACGGTACCCGCGTCGAGCTTCGCCGCGACGCGGTGTGCCCGGCCCACGTCCGCGGTCCAGACGCCTGCCGCGAGTCCGTAGTCACTGTCGTTCGCGATGCTGATCGCTTCCTCGTCGGAATCGAACGGGATCAGCCCGGCGACGGGGCCGAAGATCTCTTCCCGCGCGATCTTCATGTCGTTGCGCACGCCGCTGAACAACGTGGGTTCGTAGAACCAGCCGGGCAGCTCCGTACCGTCGCGACCCGACGGCCGCCGGCCTCCGGTCTCGAGCCTGGCGCCCTGCTCGAGGGCGCCGGCGACGAAGCTCTCGACCCTTTCGCGATGCGCGGCGAAGGCCAGCGGGCCGATCTCAGTTGCCGCGTCCAGCGGGTCGCCGACCACGATGGTGCGGGCGCGCTCGGCCACCCGCGCCAGGATCTCGTCGTGCAGGCTGCGGTGCACGAGAACGCGGGACCCGCCCACGCACGTCTGGCCCGCGGCGGCGAAGATCCCCGCGACCACCCCCATCGCCGCGTTGTGCGGGTCGGCGTCGGCGAAGATGATGTTCGGCGACTTGCCGCCGAGCTCCAGCGTGACCGGCACGAGACGGTCACCCGCCACGGCCGCGATCCGCCGCCCTGTCTCGGTGCCGCCGGTGAACGCGATCTTGTCCACGCCGGGATGACGGATCAGGGCGTCCCCGGCTTCGGCGCCGAACCCGGTCACGACGTTGATCACGCCGGCCGGGATGCCGGCCTGCTCGACGAGCGGCATCAGGTCCAGCAGGGATGCCGAGGTGTGCTCGGAGGGCTTGACGACGACGGTGTTGCCCGCCGCCAGCGCGGGCGCGAGTTTCATGGCGGTCAGCAGGAGCGGTGAGTTCCACGGGCTGATCGCGCCGACGACACCGATCGGCTCACGCAGGGTGTAGTTGAGGATCGCCGGGTTGAGCGCCGGGATGACATCGCCCTGCACTTTGTCCGCGATCCCGCCGAAGTAGTAGAACCACTCCGGCAAGGTGACCAACTGCCCGCGCATCTCACGCAGGAGTTTGCCGTTGTCCTGCGACTCGGCGCGCGCGAGCAGCTCCGCGTTCTCGCCGATGAGGTCACCCAGCCGGCGCAGCAGGTGTCCCCGTCTGGTCGCGCTCAGGTTCGACCACTCCGGCGACTCGAACGCGCGGCGCGCGGCCCGCACTGCCGAGTCGACGTCCTCGGTCGTACCGCGGGCGGCCCTGTAGATCGGCTGCCCGGTCGACGGGTCGATGCTGTCGAACGTGCCGCGGCGCACGGCGTCGCACCATTTCCCGTCGATGTAGTGCTGACGTGTAGCTGTCATGGGTGGTCCGTCCTCTTGTCTGATGTGGACAGATGCTCGGTGATCGCCTTTGCCAGTACCCGGGGTTGCTCGAGGGGAAGCAGGTGCGCCGCGTCCTCGACGACGACGGCCCGCGCATCCGGGATGCGGCCCGCCAGCCGCCGGGCCATGTCCGGTGTCGACCCCGTGTCGCGGCCACCCGTGATCACCAGGGTGGGTGCGACGATCCGGGTCAGGTGTGGCCACAGGTCGGCGTCGGCTTCGGCGAAAACCCGGTAGCAGGCCAGGTAGGAGTCGCGGTCGTTGGCCAGCAGCGTGTCCGACACGAGCGGCGGCAGGTGCGGCCTGGATCGCCGGAAGCCAGGCGAGAACCACCGGTCGACCGCCGCCCGAGCACTGGCTTCGAAAGACTCGGCAGCGCGGTGGTAGCGGGCGCGCACGGCCGCGCGTTCGTCCGGGGTGCGGTCGGCGACTGTGCTGACCAGCACGAGGCTCGCGACCTTGTCCGGGTGACTCAGCGCCAGCTGCTGGGCGACCAGCCCGCCCAGCGAGAAGCCGATGAGATGGACCGGCTCGGCGAGGGTGTCCGCGACGTCCTCGGCCAGCGCGGGCAGTGAGGTGGGTCCGGTCAGCGGGGACCGCGTGCCATGCCCGAGAAGATCGGGCGCCACGGCCGGGGCGGGCAGCAGGGGCCGGAGGTCCGTCCACATCGTCCCGTCGAGCCCGACACCGTGCAGGAGCACCAGGCGGTCCGTCGCGGTCATCGTTCGCTGGACAGCGGCGCGAGCCGCGCCTTGGGCCTGCCCGCGCTGGCCGCGGCCAGACCGATGATGATCTCGTCGGCCCGCGGCGCGTCGGCGACCTGGACGGTGACGGTCTGATGGTGCGAGCGGATCGTGGCGTCGGTGACATGCTTGAGCGGGATGTCGAACGACACACCGGCAGGTGCGACTTTCTCGACCGCGGGCAGCAGGGTTGTGGCGTTCGCGGCGTCCCGGAAGAAGTTGCCGAACTTGAGGGTGTGGATGAGGCCCGAACCGTGTTCGACCTCCCCGCCCAGACCGACGATCGCGGCCTTGCCGTAGGCCTCGACGGGCCGGCCGAGGGCCTCGACGACCAGTGGCGCGAGCAGCGCGCCGAGCGCCGGTGCCACGTCGTCGATGGCAGGCAACAGATCTTCCACGTATCCCGCGCCGTGCCACGGATTCTCGATGACGGCGAGCACGACCGCGATGCGGCTGGGCGGGTCCACGGGCCGGCCGTTCTCGGTGATGGTCTCTTCCACCTGGGTGACTGTCTTGCGGACCTTCATGCGTGCACCTCACTGAGGATGTCGGTGGGATCGATGGCGGTGTCGGTGCGGCGGTCGCCGATGCGGGCGAGGGGCCGCGGCCCCGCGGAGACGCCGAGGGCGATGAGGATCTCGTCGGCGCGCGGTGCGTCGCTGACCGACAGGTTCACGGCCTGGTAGTGGCTTCGGGTGGAGGCGGCCGTCTTGTGCCACATCGGCACGGTCAGCACGGTGCCGGCCGGGGCCTGGGACTCGCCGAAAGCGATGATCGACTCGCCCTCGACGATGTGGCGGAACAGGTCGCCGAGGAACGGGGTGTGGATGAGGGCGGCGCCGTGCTCGACCTCTCCGTCCAGCCCGACGAGAGCGGCCTTACCGAACGCCTCGACGTTGTCGGCGCCACCCAGGGCTCGGGTGATGCTGGTGGCGAGCGCGGAGGCGATCTTCGGGGCGAGTGTTTTCACCTCGGGGCCGAGGTCGGAAACGTGGCCCTGGTGCAGCCACGGGTTGGTGATGACAGCGGCGGCCACCGCTTTTCGCCACGGCCTGTCGAGGGGCTGTCCGCCCTCGGCGAGCACCACCTCCGTGCGGGTGACGATCTTGCGGATGGGATCGGTCATCGCAGCGCGCCGGCCAGCCCCGCGAACTGGGGCATGACCTTCTCGGCGAACAGGTCCAGGCTCCGGCGTGCGTTGCGGTGGGGCAGGCCGGGGTGGGTCGTCCACAACAGCAGGTGTTCCAGCGAGATCTCCGAGCGCAGCTCTTCGATCTTCTCCGCGACGAACTCCGGCGTGCCGACGAGCTGGTTGCGAGAGAGCAGGAAGTCGAAGTCCAGCCGGTGGCCGTCCGTCAGCTCCTCACCTTCCTCCATGAGGTTGCCGAGGCCCCGCCAGTGCGTGATCCACCGGTAGCTGGTCATCACCGCTTCCTCGAACTCGGCGCGCGCCTGTTCCATGGTGTCGGCGACGTAGACGTCTCGCACGAGTGCGATGCCCTCGCCGAGCGGCACGTCCCGACCCTGCGTCTCGGACGCGACGTCACGGTAGAGCTCGAACCGGCCCTTGAGTGCGGAGACCGGAGGCAGCCAGAAGATTCCGTGGAAGTTGTTGCGTGCGGCCGATTCGATCGAGCGCGGGCTGTCGATGACCTGCCACAGTGGAGGGTGCGGCTGCTGCAGGGTTCGCGGCGACAGCGCCATTTTCGTGATCTCGTGCTCGGCGTTGGTGAACTCCGGCGTCGCCGGCGACATCGGATGTTGCCACTTCACCCCTGGTGCCGGGAAGTCGTAGAACTCCCCGTGGTGCGCGAAGAACTCGTTCGCCCACGCCTTCTGCAGGATGGCGACCGTCTCTTCGAACAGTGCCCGGTTGCGTTCCTGGTCACGCGGGTCCGCGCTCGGGTTGAGGTTGAGCGCCTCCCGGCCGTACAGGCCGCGGCCGACGCCGACCTCGAGTCGGCCGCCGGAAAGGTGGTCGAGCATCGCGAGGTCCTCGGCCAGGCGGAGGGGATGCCAGAAGGTGGCGATGTTCGCCGCCTGCCCGATCCGGATGTTCCGTGTGTGCGCGGCGATGTCGACACCCATCAGAACGGGGTTCGGAGTGATCTCGAAGCCCTCGTGCCCGAAGTGGTGCTCGCTGTACCAGATGGACCAGAACCCGGCCTCGTCGGCGGCCCTGGCGAAGTCCCGGGCCTCGTTCATGACGACGTCGTACTCGCCGAGGCGGCCGGGGGCGCCGAGGTTGTGGAAGATCGAAAAGCGCATGGTTCTCCTTCGAATCGGGCTTCGCGAGGAAGGTCAGGCGGACGAGATGACGGCGTCGAGACCCGCCATGACGGCGTGATGACTGGCCTGGACATGCTGGCGCATCAGGTTCTCCGCACCCACCCCGTCCTTCGCGCGAATCAGTTCCAGAACGCGGTGGTGCTCGCGCTCGGAGTCCAGCGGCCGGCCCGGCTGCGCCAGCGAGGTCTTCACCAGCCGCGGATAGGCGAGCTGGTTCATCAGGATGCGGTAATGCGTGGCGAGCTTGTGGTTGTCGGCGCCCGCGATGAGGATCTCGTGGAACTCGTGCACCAGCTCCGCGTAGCGTTCGGTCTCGCCGGCCGCGACCGCGGCGTCGGCGTCGGCGACATTCGCTTTCATGGCGGCGAGCTCGGGAATGTCGCCGCGCGCGGCCATCAGACGGGCCGCGGCGCCTTCGAGCAGCTGTTTCATCTCGAACAGCTCGTTGATCTCTCGCCGGGACGGCGCTGCCACGAACGTGCCGACGCGGGACCGGACCTCGACGAGGCCTTCGGTCTGCAGTTGCTTGAGTGCCTCGCGCACCGGCGTACGGCTGATACCGAACGTCTCGGCCAGTGTCACCTCCGACAGCGCGTCGCCGGGGGCGAGCTCCCCGTTGATGATCATCTGCCGCAGGCCGTCGGCCACCTGTTCCTGCAGATTGGTGGTGACCAACTTGCGTGTCGACCCCGCGGCCATTCCTCGTACCTTCCACCATTGCTGCCATGTTGTATGGCAGATCCAGAAGAAAGCTAACGGAGCGATAGCGGCTCCGTCAAGTCGTGCTTTGGCCGGGTTTCCCTTGCTAGACCTTGCTTAAGGGTGATCCTTGACATCCCGGCCGACGTTCTGCACAGTGACCCGTCACAGGGCCGCTGCCATACATCATGGCAAATAGAGAGGTTTACTCATGCCCAAGTCCCCCTCCGCCGAGACCGAGGACCGGCACTACCGCACCAGGGTCGCGGCGATCGAGCCGTACGGTGTCGACCACATTCCGGACGCCGAACGCCATGGCACGGCCCGGTCCCAGTTCTCGATCTGGTTCGCCGCCGGTCTCAACTTCCCGATCATGGTGCTCGGGTTCTCCGCGGTCAGCTACGGGCTCTCGCTCACGGCGGCGGTGACGGCGATCGTCGCCGGGTCGCTGATCGGCGCCGTCGTGCAGGGCGTTCTCTCGCAGATGGGCGCACGACTGGGCGTACCGCAGCAGATCCAGGCGCGGGGGCCGCTCGGATTCTTCGGCAACTTCGTCCCGGTCGCCTATATCAACGTCTTCGCCGGTATCGGCTGGGCCGCGGTGACGATCATCCTCGGTGCGCAGGCGCTCCACCACCTGGTGCCGGGCGTACCGTTCTGGCTCACCGCGCTGATCCTGGTCACCGTCCAGCTCGTCGTGGCCGTCTTCGGCTACAACATGATCCATTTCCTGCAGAAGATCCTGTCGGTGGTGCTGTTCTTCGGCTTCGTGCTCATCACCGTGGTGTCCGTGGTGCGCGGCGACGCGCTGAACTTCGACGCCAACCCGGCCGCACCGTTCTACCTGGGCGCGACCGGCGGCTGGATCACCTTCGCGGGGTTCTTCATGTCGTTTCTCATCGCGTGGTGGCCCTTCGCGTCGGACTATTCGCGGTACCTGCCCGACGACGACACCACCGCACGCCGCGCCGGCGGCTACACCCTCGCCGGAAACTTCCTCACGCTGACCTGGCTCGGCATCGCCGGTGCTCTGCTCGGCGGTTCCGCGATCGCGGGGGAGGAACCCATCCAAGCACTGGCCCGGCTGACCGGCCCCTGGGCCCCGGTCGCGCTGGTCATCGTCATGATCTCGTCGTTCTCGCAGAACTTCCTCAACGTCTACGGCGGCGCGATCTCGGTGCAGACCCTGCGCATCCCGGTCAGCCGCCGCACCGCCGTCGTCGTGATCTGCGTGGCGGCCTACCTCATCAGTCTGTGGGCGGGGGCGGGGTTCGAGGCGAAGTTCAAGAACTTCTTGTTCCTCGGGGCCTACCTCATCGCCCCCTTCGGGGCCGCGCTGCTGCTCGACTACTTCGTGGGAGGACGCAAGGACAAAAGCCGCATTCCCGAGCTGTACGACGAGACCCGGCTGGTGAACTGGGGTTTCTTCGCCTGGCTCGCCGGGGTCGTGGCGTCGGTGCCGTTCTGGAACCTGTCCTTCTACCGGGGCTGGGTCACGGTCCACCATCCTGAGTGGGGTGATCTGACCTATTTCGCGGGCTTCGCCGTGGCGGTGGTGGTCTACCTGCTGACCTACCGCCTCCCGGGAATTCGCCGGCGGGGTGCACCGAGTTCGGACGCCGCCGTTCCGGTCGAGAGCGCCGTGGTCGGTGGCGAGGAACGGCCATGACGCCCGCGCTGGACTTCGTCGCCCGAGTCGAGACCGCGGTGGCCGAGATCGCCGCGGGCCGGGCGGTCGTGGTCACCGATGACCACGACCGGGAGGACGAGGGCGATCTGATCTTCGCGGCCGAGCTGGCGACAGCCGGGCTGGTCGCGTTCACCGTCCGGCACGGCTCCGGGGTGCTGTGCGTGGCGATGGATGGCGACCGGCTCGATGCGTTGCGCCTGCCTCCGATGTGTGTCAGGAACGAGGACCCGAAGGGCACTGCTTACGCGGTGAGCGTCGACGCGCGCCAGGGCGTCGGCACCGGGATCTCGGCCGCCGACCGCGCACGGACGCTGCGGTTGTTGGCGGACCCCGCCACCACACCCGGCGAGCTGACCCGTCCAGGACACGTGTTCCCGCTGCGGGCGCGGCCTGGAGGAGTGCTGGAACGGCGCGGCCACACCGAGGCCGCGGTCGAGCTGACGCGGCTGGCGGGGCTGCCGGAAGCCGGGGCGCTGTGCGAGATCGTCCACGACGAGGGGACGCTGCGTCGCGGCCGGGCACTCGACGAGTTCTGCGCGGAACACGGTCTGCACAAGCTCTCCGTGGCCGACCTCGTCCGCTACCGGCGCCGCCCGGTCGTCGCGGGACCGGTACGCCTGCCCACGCCGCACGGCAAGTTCAAGGCCATGGTCTGCGTGGACGAGGAAGCCGAGCACCTCGCGCTGGTGCTCGGGGAGGTGGCAGGCCGGGATGACGTGCCCGTGCACGTCCACACCGAATGCCTGACCGGCGACGTCTTCGGTGCGCGCGGATGCGGCTGCGCGGCCCGGCTCGACCAGGCGCTGACCGAGATCAGGCAGGCCGGCGCCGGCGTGCTCGTGTATCTGCGCCGGACCGGCAGCCTGCTCGGCAGCCTGCGGGGCGGCGCGTGCGGGCGAGCCGATCCCGTTGTGGCGGCGCGCGTTCTGGCGGATTTGCGAGTCGCCTCGGCCAGGATGCTCGGCGGCGACTCGGCCGTCGAAGCAGCCCTCACCCCCTCGGGAGTCGGTCGGCAGCGGCAGACGCGCGCCCGGCACAGGACCACCATCGACATCACGAGAAAGGACCCGCGCCATGCCCACCCTGCTCACCCAGCATGACGTCGCCGACTTCGACGCGTGGCGAGCGGTGTTCGCCGGCCACCAGGACAACCGCCGTGCCCACGGCGCCACGGCACACCACATCTATCGCGACGGCAGCACAGTGGTCGTGCTGACCGATTTCCCCACCCGGGCCGCGATCGAGGCTTTCCTCGCCGACCCGGCTCTGGTGCGAGTCTCAGCTGCCGCTGGCTTCCTCGCTCCGCCAGTAACCCGGATCGTCGATCCGGTCGACGTCGAGGTCTATTGAGGTGTCCCGGCGCTTCCAGCGCACTCCCGCTGACGTCCCTGCTCGTCATTGATCGGTGGAAGAACTGAAATTCCCGGCCTGCCCGCCGGTGCCGCGCGATCGTGCACCAGTCAGGCGCGGGATGGCCGCTGCCACCTCCCTCCCCGGTGGCAGCGGCCATCCCGCGAGCTCTCAGGGGATGCGCTTCTTGGCGGGCGGTGGCAGGTAAGTGGCGCGGCTGGGCCGGACGCCGAGGCGCACTTGGGACTCCAGCCACAGCAGCGCGGCGCCGGTCGGGTCGATCACCGGAATGAACGTGCCCTCGGCGGCCAGCCGTTCCTGCAGGCTTGCGGCGACGCCGATCATCCCGGTGCAGCCGAGCACGATCACCTGGGCTTCGTCCGCGTCGACCGCCGCCTTGGCCTGCTCGTGCAGCCGAGTCAGGAGGGTGTCGGGATCGTGCAGGGTGAGCACGGGCATGTCGACGACGCGCACGGAGCCCACCCGGTCGGTGAAGCCGTACCGGCGGATCAGGCTGCGGATCATCGGCACCACGTTCGGCAGCACCGTCACGATGCCGACGTGCTCGCCCAGTGCCAGCGCGTGCAGTACGGCGGGCTCGAAGCCGCCGACCACCGGCACGTCGACCACCTCGCGAGCGGCGTGCACCGCGGGGTCGCCGAAGCAGGTGATGAACACGGCCTCCGCGCCGCCTTCGGCTGCCTTCACCACCTCCTCCAGGATGCCCGGCCCGGCGAGCGCCTCGTCGTATTCGCTCTCGATCGATGCCGGACCGCGCTGGATCCGGACGACCTCGACGTCGGTGTCCGGGCCGAGCCAGTGTTCGACCTCCTTGCGCACGCCTTCGGTGAAGTCGTCGCTGATGAGCGGGCTGACGACGGTGAGCTTCATGGGACGTCCTCCTGATCGCGTCAACACGTGATCTCCAGAACGCTAGTGATGGATGGCGTGCTGACCCATATGCACAATGCACAGCGGTGACCGACCAGCGCAGCACAATGCCCATCGGCCTGCCTACCGTTATTGCTTGCGGTAGCGCCTCGCCGTGTCGATCAGTGCCGGAGGCGGGGCGGCCAGCCTGGTTCGGGGACAACATCCGAGCCGACGTTCAGGACCCGCCATTCACCGTCGGTGAGCCGCATCACCATCGGTACGACGATGCTGTAGGTGTCCGACTCCCACACGGCCCCGGGCAGTTTGCTGACGTCGTGGACGTACAGCAGCTTCGTCTCGACGTCGATGAGCCGGGGGGCCGACGCGATGCCCCAGTTCTCCGGGTTGTCCCCGATCCCGGCATAAACGGTCTTGCGCAAGGCCCGCACGGTGACCGTCTCGAAGTTGCTCCACAGTCGGTGACCTGGCCCTTCTTTCGCCAGGGCGGCGGCAACCTCCTCGAAGTCGAAGTCGAGACGCGTGATGGGGCCGCGGTTGGCGTGTACCCACAGTTGCGCGAGGCAGATCCGGAGCGTGGGGTCGACGAGCGGCCACGCCCTGAGAAGGCCGCCGTCTCCGGCGGCGGAGAGGAGGAATTTGTGAGCGGCGTCGGCGACGGCGGCCTGTGCCAGGCTCTCGGAGTCGTCCATGCCTAGGCGTCGCATCCGGCACCCCGGTGGTTTCGGCTCGCAGCGCATCGTTATGACCGCAATGCATGACATGACCGCGCGCCGAGACGAGCGACCTGGCGAATGCGTTCCAGCGAGCTCGTTCCGGCAGGCCTCGAGCACATCGACCGCCGGTCGAGCGAGTGCCCCGGCGCCGCTGCAGGCGCTGCGAGAACTGGTCCCGGTGCGATGAGCCGCTCGCCCTGGCACCGCGAGCGCGTATAGCGGCGGGCAGGTACCGCAACGCGTAGTCCTCCCGGCGCTCGGCCCAGTCCGACTCGGGGCCTTGTCTGTCCGTCGGTCATTCCTCACCCTGCCCGGTGTTTCGCCGACCGACGGGCGCTCTGTAATGTAAGTATTGTCGAACGATCCCACAAGAGGTCGGCCGAACAGGGTGTGGCAGGGGCTGGACGCGGTGGCGCGCAGCGGATGGGGGACAGGTCGGGCATGAACCAGATGGCGGTCGGCTGGGCAGCGGGTCTCGCCGCGGATCGTGCGCTCCTGGACCGCGTGAGCACGGCCGAGCGGGTGGCCGAGACACTGCGGACCCGGATCAGCGAAGGTCTGCTGCCCCTGGGCACCCAACTGTCCGAGGAGACGATCGGCACCGTGCTGCAGGGATCGTGCACCCGGGCCGCCCTCGACGACGGCGAGCAGGCCGCCCGCAGCAGGGACTGGCTCGGTACCGGCACCGCCGAAGCACAACTGATCGCGGCCTACCGCGAGCGCAGCCGGCCGCAGCCCGCCGCTCCCGGTCTGGGTGACCGATGAGAACGATGCTCGTCGGCGCCCGGGCGCTGCTGGTGGAATTGGACGACCGAACCGCCGTGGACGACCTGTACGCCGAAATCGAGCGGCGCCGCGTGGCCGGCACGCTGCCGCGGTGCGAGGAAGTCGTCCCGGGCGCCCGCACCGTGCTGCTCGACGGGCTGACCGATCCCGTCGCCCTGGCCCGTGACCTGACCAGCTGGCACATCCCCCGTACCGAGGCTCCCGCGACGGCGCTGGTCGAAGTACCCACCGTCTACGACGGTGCTGATCTCGCCGAGGTCGCCCGGTACTGGGAGATGACCACTCGCGAGGTGATCGCCACCCACACCGGCAGCCGGCACCGGGTCGCGTTCTGCGGCTTCGCGCCCGGTTTCGCCTATCTCACCGGCCTGCCGCCGGGCCGCACCGTACGGCGCCGCCCGGCCCCCCGCTCCGCCGTGCCGACCGGCGCCGTGGGGCTGGCCGATCAGTACACCGGTATCTATCCCCGATCCTCACCGGGCGGCTGGCAGCTGATCGGGCGCACCGATCTGTCGCTCTGGGACACCGGCCGTGTTCCCGCCGCGCTGCTGACGCCCGGCACCGAGGTCCGGTTCGTCGAGGTGCCGGCATGAGCCGCGTCCTCGAGGTACTGCGCGCCGGGCCGTTGACCACTGTGCAGGACCGCGGCCGGATCGGACTCGCCCACCTCGCCGTTCCCCGCTCCGGAGCGCTGGACGAGCCGGCCTGGAAGCTGGCCAACCGGCTCGTCGGCAATGACGAGCACGCCGCCGCCCTCGAGACCACCTTGGCCGGGCCGGCGCTGCGCCCGCGCGTTTCGTGCCACCTGGCGATCACCGGCGCCTGGGTGCCCATCGACATCGACGGCCGGGCCGCGCCGTGGGGAATCCCCTTCTTCGTCCGCGCCGGACAGACCGTCAGCATCGGGACCGCCACCCGCGGCCTGCGTGCCTACGTCGCGGTTTCCGGTGGCTTCGCCGTGGCACCCACCTTGGGCAGCCCAGCCACCGATCTGCTCTCGGGTCTGGGGCACCCGCCGCTTCGCGACGGCGACACACTTCCCCTCGGGGAGCCCGTCGGCCCGCCCGCGGTGATTGCCTCCGCCCCCTACCCCGCGCCGCCCACAGAGCTGCACCTCCGTCTCATCCTCGGCCCGCGTCACGACTGGTTCACCGACGACGCGATCTCGCTGCTGGCCGGCACCACCTACAGCGTCACTCCGGTCAGCAACCGGATCGCCCTGCGCCTCCACGGCACACCGATCCCTCGCCAGGCGACGAAAGAGCTGCCCAGCGAGGGAACCGTCACCGGCGCCGTCCAGGTTCCCGCCGACGGACACCCGCTGGTCTTCCTGAAGGATCACCCCACCACCGTCGGCTACCCCATCATCGGCGTGGTCGACCCGTCGGATCTTTCCCTGTGCGCACAAGCCCGGCCGGGCACGCCGGTCCGGTTCCACCTGAAGACCGTCCCCCGCGATCGTCGGATCCGATTCCCTGAGGAGCGTCCATGAACACCACACCGACCACCAGCCCCGCCGAAGCCCGCAGCCGCTTCCGGGCCGGCGTGCGGGTACCGACGGCAGGCTGGGCGCCCGGTCACGCCCAGGCGAACATGATCATCGTTCCCCGGGAGTACGCCTACGACGTGCTGTTGTTCGGGCAGCGCAATCCCAAGCCCTGCCCGATCATCGACGTCTCCGACGCGGGCAGTCCGCGCACCGCCCTGGCCGAGGGTGCCGATATTCGCACGGATCTGCCGGCGTACCGGGTGTGGCGGGATGGGGAGCTCGTCGACGAGCCGGGCGACATCACCGGATACTGGACCGAAGATCTGGTGACTTTCCTGATCGGCTGCAGTTTCACCTTCGAGACGCCGTTGGTCGCCGCGGGGATCGAGGTGCGGCACATCAGCGCCGGCAGCAACGTGCCGATGTACCGGACCAACCGGCCGTGCCGGTCCGCGGGCAGGTTGAGCGGCCCGATGGTGGTGTCCATGCGGCCGGTCCTGGCCGACCGGGTGGCGGACGCGGTGCGGATCAGCGGCCAGTTTCCCGCCGTGCACGGCGCCCCGGTCCACATCGGCGAGCCCGCGGCGCTGGGCATCCTCGATCTGTCCACTCCGGACTTCGGCGACCCGGTGGAGGTCAAGCCGGGCGAAGTGCCCGTCTTCTGGGCCTGTGGCGTGACCCCGCAGGCGGCGATCATGGCGTCCCGGCCGCCGTTCGCGATCACCCACGCCCCGGGCTACATGTTCGTCACCGACGTTCCCGATCACACCTACGCGGTGTAGGGAGCCCCGTTCAGGACATGAGCCGCACGCCCAGGGGCGTGATCGTGCCGTCAGCGGTGGTGAGGTCCCCACTTCCGGAACCCTCGGCCAGCGAGAAGCGGACGAGCCGTCCCCACGGCGTGCGGCTGTCCTGCTCGTACCCTCGTGAGCTGCCGCACGGAAAACCGAAACCGAACCACAGGTGCCCGGCCGGGTCGATGATCTCGCTGGAGATCGTGCCGTCGGTCGTGCCGTGGTTGCACAACGACCGGCCGTGCTTTCCGGTCGGCCCGCCGTCTTCCTGGTGGTCTCGCAGAACCTGCCGCAGCGCTTCCGGGGTGGCGGTGTCCAACGCGCGGAGCAGCTCGCTGCCCCGGCCGTGCCGGTGGGTCGACGCGGTGGTGTCGTCCCAGGAAGGGGCCGGGCTTTCCGCCAGGCACTGCCACACGTTGGCTCGCGCTTCGGTGCCGGTCGTGGGAACCCGCACCGCCACGCGTCCGCCACCCACCTCGACGACCGCCATACCCCCCGACCGGTCGGCGAGCAGGTAGTTGCCCGGCAGCGTCTTGTCCCCGGTCAGGTAGGTCAACGCTTCGTCCAGGGTGGACGCGTTGGCGAGCATCCGGGCGGACCACTCCTGCGCGGGGTAGTCCGCCATGTCCTGCTCCGGCACGAACGCGTAGGTGAAGCCGAGCCCCGCGTCGTTGACCCCGCGAGTCAGCATTCCCGCCCACGGCACGAAGACATCGGCGTGTGGCACGACGACCCGGACCGCCAGGTACGAGTGGCGTTCACCGCTCGCGGCCAGCAGATGATTCGTCGTGGTGTACGGGTTGTCGCTGTTGCTGGCCAGCAGCCAGTGCCGGGGCCCGTTCATCCCTGCCAGGAAACACATGACTACTCCGATGTGGACTCAGGACTGCGGGACGCCGTCTGCCGCCGGCCGGGCTTTGCCGTGCAGGCGCGCGTTCGCCGCCTCGAGGTGGGGCGTGCGCGGCGGTAGCGGTGCGATCTGCAACAGTACCTGCTCCGGCATCGAGCGGCAGGCGTCGCCGCACTCCTTGGTGTGCATGCAGTCCTCGGAGCAGATCCACTGCTTGTGGTACGGGCATGGGAACAGGTCGTCGGTGCTGACCACCTCGCCGTCGAGGGGGCAGGCGACGACGAGATCTTCTCGCGGCCAGGTGATGCGGGGGCGGATCGCGTAGTGGCGGCCGCGGGCGCGCATGCCCAGCCACCAGGTCAGGCCGCCGGCTATCAGGAAGCTGACCCAGTTCGACAGGTAGAGCGTGACCTGGCCGCCCAGGTGTCCGAGCAGGCCGCCCACCGCCAGGAAGGAGCCGACGACGGTCGCCGCGAACAGGGGGATCACCCCGGACCAGTTCCAGTGCCGCAGCATGGCGCGGCGGTACTCGATGAACCGGCCGTTGTCCGGCCCGTGCCCGCCCCGTCCCCGGACCAGCAGGAGGTCGGCGATGCTGACGCCGATCCAGGCGGCCAGCAGCACTCCTTCGACGGTGAGGACGGTGCCCAGGTGGCCGAGGACGTTGAGGTACATCGACAGGGTGCCGACCACCACCATCACGACCGCCCAGAAGGACCGGCCCGGGGTGAAACGCAGGCGGGAGAAGAAGTTCGCCAGCGAGAGCGAGCCGCTGTAGGCGTTGATGAGGTTGATCCGCAGCTGGGTGATCACGATGAGCAGGAAGCCGGCGACGCCCATGATCGTGACCATGTACTGGCCAGGGTTGGTGTCTCCGCCCGAGGACGCCCACAGGAACAGGCCGATCCCGCCGGCGATGACGTAGGCGCCGAAGGCGTACGGGAGCAGCGCGACCCACAGTGCGCCGCGCCGGCCTCCGCGGGCGAGGCTCTGGTCGTTCGCGAGCAGCCGCCCCATGTCGGCGTGCCCGAACGCCACGTTCCCGACCAGTCCGTTGTACGACGCGACCGCGCCGAGCAGGCCGACTCCACCCACGGCGCCCATGTGCGCGGCGAGGAACCCGCGAGTGACCGACAGATCCGACCGTGACAGCACGATGACCAGCAGTGCTGCCAGCCCGACGACGTAGACGTAGAGCGTCCACTTCTGGAACTTGGCGACGAACTGCAACCCGTACAGCACCAGCGGCAGGAACACCAAGCCGACCAGCAGGTACGAGACCTTCACCGGAATACCCGTCTGTGCGGACAGGGCGCTGGAGAGGATCTGGCCCTCGGTCGCGAAGTAGGTCAGCCAGCTCACCCAGTAGAGCAGGGTGGTCCAGGCGGCACCGTCGAAGCCGAGGGCGAGGCCGCGCGACATGAGCGCGGAGCCCAGTCCCGTGCGCGAGGCGGTCTTCACGTACAGCACGTTGAGCAGGGTCTGCACCACGACCGCGTAGGCGATGGCGATCAACACGTTCGCGATGCCGAACGACGCCGACAGCCCGGCGGGCAGCGAAAGAAAGATGGCTGCCGTGGCGCCGCCCAACAGCGAAAGCACGATCTCGGACGTGCGATAACGCCAGGTGGGCGGCACCTTGCCCAGGGCGTAGTCGTCGCGTGCGACGCTTCCGGACCCGATGCGCGCGGGCAGCTCGCCGGTATCGCTCATCGTCTCTCCTCAGCCATTCGTCGAAAGCGACGCAGTACCTCGCGAAATCCTCGCGACTGCGCCCGCCCGTACAGCGGCGGTAGCCGAGCGCCAGGAGACGTTCGGCCACCGCCGTTTCGTGGAGCTTACGGATTGTTCAACAGGACTACAAGGGTCTTGTGCAGCCGTCGGTCCGCACGCCGCGCCTGAGCCAGGGAGACGTTGTGCCGGGGTAGCCCCACGACGGCGTGGGTCACCGCGGCGGGCCGGCTCCCGGCCTCGGAGAACGCCGCCGGGCGGAAACGCGGGCCACTCCCCAGTGGCAGCAGCTGTGTCTCACCGCGTTTCGGTGACCTTGGAGAGTCCGCGGGGCGAGTCGGGGTTGTTGCCGTGCGCGAGCGCGAGGTGCAGCGCGAAATGCTGGAACGGCACGATTTCGGCGATGGGGGAGACCTCTTCGGACAGGCCGGGCGGAAGCACGATGCCCGCGCTCGAGCCGGCGACGGCCTCGGCGCTGCCGACGCACAACGTCTCGGCGCCCAGGTCGCGGATCCTCGTGATCGCCTCGCGCATCGCCCGGCCGCCGACGCCTTCGGGCGCGACCACGAGGACCTTCGCGCCGGGGTCGACCATCGCGATGGGGCCGTGCAGCAGGTCGGCGCCGGAGAACGCCTGTGCCTGCAGGTACGAGGTCTCCATGAGCTTCAGCGCCGCCTCGTGCGCGGTCGCGCTGGAGTAGCCGCGTCCGGTCACCACGAAGCTCGGGGTGTCGCGGTGTCGTTCGGCGCTCTGTCGTACGTCGTCCTCGAGCGCCAGCAGCCGGCCGCCCACACCGGGCAACGCCGCGGCCGCCTCGCCGTCACCGCCGCGCAGCTGGTCGACGAGCAGGTACAGGCTCAGCAGCTGGGCGGTGTAGGACTTCGTCGCCGCCACAGCGAGTTCCGGCCCGGCGAGGATGTCGATGTGCAGTTCCGCGGCCTGCGCCAGGGGGGACAGGGCGTCGTTGGTCACCGCGAGGGTCAGCGCGCCGCGGCGCCTGCTCGTCTCGACGGTCTGGACGAGATCCGGCGACCGGCCGGACTGGCTGACCGCAACGACCAGGACATCGCGCAGGTCGGGGCTGGTGCCGTAGGCGGTCACCGTCGAGGGTGAGATCAGCCCGGCCGGCAGCTGGTGGACCACCTCGAACAGGTACTTGGCGTAGAGGGCCGCGTGGTCGGACGTCCCCCGGGCGGCGAAGAGCACGAACCGCGGTGCCGCCCGGCGTACGGCCGCGGTGACGGGCTCGATGCGGCCGCGTTCGGCGAGACCGCGCCGCCACACCTCGGGCTGCTCGGCGATCTCGGTCCACATCGTCGTCCCGGCGCTGCTCGGCCGGACCTCGTCGAAGGTCTCTGTCACGTTCGTCGTCCTCTCCCGGCGCCTCGAAGTGAGGTGCCTGTTGACACTGATCGACTCTATGAGTAAACCTTAGGAAAGTTTCCGAAGAAAGGTCCCCATGTCCCCACTCTCACGACGACGGCTCCTGCGGGCCGCCGGGCTGACCGCGCTCGCCTTCGGCGCGGGCCCCGCCCTGGCCGCCTGCGCCGGGAGCCAGGCGCGCACGCCGCGTGGCGGGCCGCCGCTGTCCGCCCCGGCCGCCGGCGGCGCGAACCTGAACATGCGCATCTGGGGCGCCTACCCTGACTTCGTCGGCAGCGTGGTCGAGGACTTCGAGCGGACCTACGGAACCAACGTCGACCTCGGGGTGATCGCGGGGGACTACCCGTCCCTGATGACGAACCTGCTCAGGCAGAGCGCCCCGCTCGACATGGTCTACAGCCTGTGGCACATGCCGCAGGCCTACTACGAGGCCGGCTGGATCCGCGACTTCGAGCGGTTCTGGGCCAGCGCGGACGCGAAGCGCGAAATGCTGCCCGCCGTGCGCGACGCGCTGACCGTCAACGGAAGCCTGATCGGCCTGCCGTACTTCGCCTTCGTCAACGGCGCGCTGTTCGCCAACACCGACGTGCTGCGCAAGGCGGATCTCGAAGGTCAGTACCCGAAAACCTACGACGAGCTGTACGCGCAGGTCCGGCTGATCAAGCGGCGCGGCGCGAGCGACACGCCGTACCTGCCGTCGTTCTGGTCGGCGCCGTGGTTCGGGATCCCGTTCGGCTTCATCCAGGAAGCGCTCAACCGGAACATCCCGCTGTTCGCCGACGACGGTCATCCGGTGTTCGACGAGCATTCGGCCGTGGTCGACATGCTGGGGCAGTGGCGCAGCCTGTACAGCGAAGGCCTGGTGCCCAAGGGCGTGCTCACGTTCCAGGAATCCGACTGGACCGAGACGTTCGCCAAGGGCGGCATCGCCTACTCGCCGCAGCTGCAGTACGACCTGAAGACGTTCGCCGACCCGAAGACGTCCCAGGTGGCGGGCAAGATCGTGCCGGTTCCGCAGCAGGGGCAGAACTGGGGCATGCTGCACGTCGGCGCCTACCTGATCGGTGATCACGGCCAGAGCGACGACGTCCTCGCGCAGACGTACAACCTCGCGCAGCACTTCGGCTACCGAGACCGGCGCACCGGCCGCTTCGACGTGCCGACGGCCTGGGCGAAGAACTACTACATGACCCAGGGCTACGCCGAGGTCAACAACAGCCCGGAGGTCGCGGAGGCGGTCGCCCGGTGGCTGCCGGACCCGGAGACCAACTGGCCCGTCCTGCAGGACTACCTCGCCAAGCCGCAGGCCGCGACGAGCCTGTTCCACACCACGTGGGGGTCGACGTGGATGAACTATGCCTCCCACGAACTGCCGAAGGCGGTCAACGGGGACGAGGACGCCCGGACCGTCGTGAAGAACCTGCGGACGAAAGCGGAGAGCCTGATCGATGTCTACGGTCACTGAGCCCACTGCTCCGGCCCGGCCGCCGAAGGCGCGCGGTGCCGCGTCGGCCCGCATCCCGTTCAGCTCACGGCTGAGCCCGACCCGCTTCGGCCTCATGCTCGTCGCGCCGGTCCTGGTGCTACTGCTGGCGATCGTCGTGTACCCGGTGGCGTACTCGCTCTACCTGAGCTTCGTGCGCACGAATCCGATCACCGGCCGGCAGACTTTCGTCGGCCTGAAGAACTTCCAGAACGTGTTCACCGACCCCGCGTTCTGGCACTCGACCTGGCTGACGCTCTACTACGTCGTCTGTGTCACGGTGCTCGCGGCCGGAATTTCCCTGGGCATGGCACTGCTGCTGCGGGAGAAGTTCATCGGCCGGCCCGTGCTGATGGCCGTCATCGTGCTCCCGTGGTCGCTGTCGACGTACGCGGCCGGTGTCGTCTGGCGTTACGTCTTCAGTCCGCAGTACGGCCTGCTGGCCGGGATCTTCGAGAAAATCGGACTGTCCCCTGTGGACTTCCTGTCCCAGAACTCGGTGATCCCCTCGCTCGCCGTCGTGCACGCGTGGCAGTTCGCCCCGCTGGGCGCCTACTTCCTGCTGGCGAGCCTGCAGGTGATCCCGGAGGACCTGTACAAGCTCGGCAAGGTCGACGGCATGGGGATCCTGCGGCGGTTCACCGCGATCACCCTGCCCTACATCCGGCTGCCGCTCTCGATCTTCCTGGTGCTGGTGGGCGGACAGGCCGCGACGGCGTTCGACCTCATCTACTTCCTCACCTCGGGCGGACCGGGCTCGGCGTCGCAGACGCTGACCTACGACATCTACCAGCAGACGTTCCAGGACCAGAGCTTCGGTGCCGGCGCCGCCACCTCGTGGGTGCTGCTGGTGGTACTCACCGTGGTCACGGCCGGCTACTACGCGGTGGCCATGTCGTCATCGCGGCGCGAGAAGAAGGTGAGCTGACATGACGCTCCGCCGCAAGGTGATCATCCACCTGCTGGCGCTGATCGCGTTCGTGTGGTCGGTCGCGCCACTGGCGTGGATCCTCGTCATCTCCCTGATGTACCACCACGAATTCGGCTCCGCCGACATCCACCTCCTGCCCGACCAGCCGACGCTCGCGAACTACATCCGCCTGCTCGGCGGATCCGCGGCGAACTGGGACGGTTCGCGCATGGAGCCCAACGCCTACGGACCGTTGATCCGCACGGGCCTGCTCAACAGCGCCGAAGTCGCCGTGCTGGTGACGGTGGTCAGCATGCTCGTCGCGGTGCCGGCGGCCTACGCGCTGGCACGCGTGCAGATGCGCTTCCGTCAGGCGGGCCTGCTCACCGTGGTGGCCACCCGGGCCATCCCGCCGGTCGCCACGACCGTGCCCTTCTTCACGCTGTACCAGGCGCTGAACCTCGCCGGTACGAAGACGGGGCTGGTGATCGCCCACCTGACGATCACCGTGCCCCTGCTCGTGTGGATCGGCACGAGCTTCTTCGGTGGACTGCCGCCGGGGCTCGAGCGGATCGCGCAGGTGGACGGATGCTCCCGCTGGCAGGCGTTCTGGCGCATCGTGGTGCCGGCTTCACGCCCGGCCATGACCGCGATGGCGGTGATCGCGTTCCTGACCTCGTGGGACGAGTTCACCTTCGCGTTGATCTTCAACACCGGGACGCCCGCGCAGACGTTCCCGGCGGCACTGTCGAGCATGTTCTTCCAGGTGTCGGTCCCGACCGAGGTGGCGAGCGCCACCGTGCTCGGTCTCATCCCGCCGCTCGTGGTCGCGGCGATCTTCCAGCGGTACATCCGCAAGGTCAACCTGGTCGGTCTTTAGAGATGGATGTTCCCATGCACACAGAAACACCCCAGGTGCGCGTCGTCGTCGACGCGGTCACCAAGCGGTACGGCAAGTCACCGCGCAAGGCCCTCGACAACGTCAGCCTCGACATCGAGGCGGGAGAGATGCTGGCCATTCTCGGGCCTTCGGGCAGTGGGAAGACCACGCTGCTCAGCGTCCTCGCGGGACTGGAAACCACCGATTCAGGACACTTGCGGTTCGGCGAGGACGACGTCACCGACGTGCCCGCCGAGCGCCGCAACGTCGCCGTCGTGTTCCAGTCCTCGATGCTGTACCCGCACCTTTCCCTGCGCCAGAGCATCGGCTTCGCGTTGCGGCTGCAGAAGGTCGCGGAGGCCGAGATCACCGCCCGCATCGACGAGGTCGCCGGCTGGCTGCGGATCGCGCACCTGCTCGGCCGCAAACCGCACGAGGTGTCCGGCGGTGAACGCCAGCGCGCCGCGATCGCCAAGGCACTCGTGTCCCGGCCGGCGCTGCTGCTCATGGACGAGCCGTTCTCGGCGGTGGACGCCCAGCTGCGCCGCCAGCTGCGCACCGAACTCGTCAAGCTGCACAAGGAGTTCGGCACGACGACCGTGTTCATCACGCACGACCAGGAAGAGGCGATGGGGATCGCCGACCGGGTCGCGGTGATGCGCGACGGCAGGCTGGTCCAGGTCTCCGAGCCGCTCGAGCTCTACCGGCGCCCCACGTCCGCGTGGCTGGCCGACTTCGTCAGCGTGCAGCCGTTCAACCTGCTCGGCGTGCGGCACTGCGGCGACGGCATCCTCGAGGCCTTCGGTGGTGACGTCGTCCTCTCCGCACCACGCACCGAGCTGCCCGAAGAGTTCGATCTCGGGATCGCCCCCGAGCACGTCACGCTGCGCCCCGCCGACGGATCCGGGCTGCGGATCTACACCCGGGAGGTCTTCGGCGGCCAGCTGAAGTACACCGTTCGCACCCCGCGCGGGGACGAAATCGTCGCGGTGAGCGGCGAGGAGAACGCCCTCGCCGTCGACACGCCGGTCGAAGTGGCCCTCGACTGGCGGCGGGCCCTGGCCTTCGGCGCCGACGGCGACCGACTCGACATCGACCTGAACGGGGAGATCGCCCGTGTTCCTTGAGCTGCTCGAACGACGCAACCCCGGCCTGCTGCGTGCCGCCGGTGACCTGGCCCTGCGGCGGCGGATCCCGCCGAACACCTTCGTCCTCGACGTCGACGCGATCGCCGCGAACGGGGCGGCGATCCGTGCCGAGGCGGAGCGGCTCGGCCTGAGCCTGTACTTCATGACCAAGCAGATCGGCCGCAACCCGCTGGTGACGGCGGCGCTGACCGGCGAAGGCGGCCGGGAGACCGTGGCGGTCGACATCGCCGACGCCAACGCGTTGACCGGCAACGGTTTCGGGCTCGGGCACATCGGCAACCTGGTCCAGGTGCCCAGCATCGACATCCCCCGGATCGTCGCGCTGGAACCGGAGGTCATCTCGGTCTTCAGCCTCGACAAGGCGCGTCAGATCGCCGAGGAGGCCGCTCGCCAGGGGCGCGTCCAGGGACTGTTGCTGCGGGTCGCCGATCCGGACCGCGACACCTACCTCCCCGGGATGGACGGCGGCATCCTGCTCGCCGAGCTGGAGCCGACCGCTCGCGCCATCGCCGCGCTGCCCGGAGTGCGGATCGACGGTGTCACGACCTTCCCCGCGCTGGCCTACTCCGAGGCCGCGGAGCCACGCCCCACCGGCAACTTCGAAACCCTGCTGAAGGCTCGCGACATCCTGACCGGCATCGGCATCGAGGTGCGCCAGGTGAACGCCCCGGGCAACACGTCCGCGTACACGCTCGCCACGCAGGCGCGGCTCGGCGCGACCCACGTCGAGCCGGGGCACGGCTTCCTCGGCACGACACCGTTCCACCTCAAGCAGGACCTGCCCGAGATCCCGGCCGCCTGCTACGTCACCGAGGTGGCGCACCACGTGGGCGACCGCGCCTACGTCTACGGCGGTGGATTCTTCGTCGACGACCCGGTCTGGCTCGACCCGGGCTTCCGCCGCAAGGTGATGGTCGGCGGCACCGCCGGCGAGCTCGCCGAGCACCGCGAGGAGTTCTTCGGCGCGGGAGCGGGCGAGACCGGCGGGTTCGGCGGCATCGACTACTACGGTTTCATCAGTGGCACGCCACGGACCGTCCCCGTGGGCGCGACGGTTGTGATGGGATTCCGCATGCAATCCTTCGTCACGCGGGCGAACATCGCGGTCGTCGGCGGTGCCGCGGGCGAGCCCCGGCTGCTCGGCGTGTTCGACCAGATGGGAAATCGGCTACCTACCTATGCTTGATATTCGCACGGCAGACCGAGGCGACATCCGGGACGTCAACCTGGCGGCTGTCATCGACACGCTGCGCCGGCACGAGTCCGTCACCCGCGCGCGCATCGCGCGGGAGACCGGGCTCAGCTCGCCGACCGTGTCGGCGATGGTCACCACGCTGCTCGAAGCGGGCCTGGTCACCACGGCCGGCTCCGGACCGGCGACCGGCGGCCGCCGCGGTGACCTGTACGAGCTCAAGGCGGACGCGCGACTCGTGCTGGCGCTGGACCTGAGCTCGACCCCGCCGCGGCGCGCGCTCGTCGATCTCCGCGGCGACATCGTCGGCGGCTCCGCGGCCGACCTGCCGAAGTCGGCACTGCGCTCACCGCAGGCCTTCGTCCGCTGGGTCACCCGGCACGCGGCGTCTCTCGACGGGCTCGTGGGGATCGGGGTGGCCGTCCCGGGCGTCACCGATCCCGTCACCGGCACCATCGAATGGGCGCCCAGCCTCGGCTGGCGCGACGTGCGGCTGCGCGATGAGCTCCAGTCGGCGGGCGACGCGGTGGTCGTGGTGGACAACGACCTGAACCTCGCCTCGCTGGGGGAGCACGCCTTCGCCGACGAGCGGGTCTCGGACCTGGTGATGCTGGGCCTGCGGGGCGGCCTCGGCGCGGGAGTGATCCTGGGCGGCGCGCTGCACCGGGGTGTGCACTTCGCCGCGGGGGAGATCGGCTACCTGCCGGTCATGCCCGGCACACGGGGCACCAGGGACTTCGGGGCGCTGGAAGCCACCCTGTTCGACTCACTCGACGAATCGGCGGCCGGTGAAGGCAGGGCGGGCATCGTGAAACTGCTGTCGTTCGCCTGCGTCGCGGTGGCGGCGGTGCTGGACGTGGCCGTCATCGTCCTGGGGGAGGAGCTCCTGCGGCACGGCGAGGACCTGCCTCGCGAACTGCACCAGCGGCTCGCCGAGGTGCTGCCGCACCCACCGGCGGTGGTCGCCTCGAAGCTGGGGACCGACGGAACCCTCCGCGGGGCGGCCGCCGCAGTGCACGCGGAGGTCACCCACGACATCCGGCGGCTGCTCGCATGATCTTCGTCGGAATCGACGTCGGCGGCACCTCGTCGCGCTGCGTCGCCGTGGACACCGGGGGAACGGTGATCGCCCGTGCCGGCGGCCCGGGCTCCAACGTGCACCGCCACGGAATCCCGGAGGCGGCTCAGCGCGCCGTCACCCTCGTTCGTCAGACGCTGGAAGGGGTGACGCCCGCGGATGATCCGGTTTACGCGGCCGTCTGCACCGCGGGCCTCGACACCGAGGACACCGCCCGCACCTTCGCCGCGGTGTTGCGCGACCTCGCACCGGAAGTCGTGTGGCGGCTGGAGAACGACGCGGTCGCTGCGTGGAAAGGCGCGTTCGGGGCCGGGGCGTCCGGGGTGGTCGCGATCTGCGGCACCGGAGCGGTGGCCTTCGCCCGGCACGACGGGAGACAGGCGCGGGCAGGCGGCTGGGGCGCGGCACTCGGGGACGAGGGAAGTGGCTACGACATGGGGCGGCGGGCGCTGCTCGCGCTGTTGCGGCACCAGGACGGCATGGGCCCGGCGACTTCGCTGCGGGAGCCCGTCCTGAACCACCTCGGACTGAGCCGGACCGACGCGATCATCGACCACGTGCATTTCCACATGCAGCCGTCGCACGTGGCCGCGCTGGCGCCCCTCGTGCTGAGTCAGGCCGAGGACGGTGACGAGGTCGCAGTGTCTGTTGTGGATGCTGTGGCCCGGTCGCTCGCCGGGATGGTCGTGGCGGCCGCGCGGACGGTGCGGGGGAACGAGGAGCGCGAGATCCCGTTCTCGCTCGCCGGCGGTGTCTCGGGCGACGAGTACTTCGCCGCGCGGGTGCGGCGGCACTGCGCCGACCCGGCGCTGCTGATGCCCTGGCACCGGCCGGAAGCACCCCCTGTCGTCGGCGCGGTCTACCTGGCGATGGAGGCCGCGGGCACGTTCAGCGCGGTGGACCTCACCCACGATCACGTCGATAGGTACCAGATATGCAGCTAGATCTCCTCATCCGCAACGGGCTCGTCGTCGACGGGACGGGTGCGCCGGCCTTCACCGCCGACGTCGGCATCGCGGGAGGGCGCATCGCGTACGTCGGCGTGCTGCCCGAAGGGATTTCGGCACACCGCGAGATCGACGCGACCGGCAAGGTCGTCTCGCCCGGTTTCCTCGACATCCACAGCCACTCCGACTTCGTGCTCGCCGACCCGGCACACGAGGACATCCTCGGCTGCTTCCTGCGCCAGGGCATCACCACGCTCGTCACCGGGAACTGCGGTTTCGCGCCCGCCCCGGCGAACGCGGAGTTCGGTGCCGAGATGAGGGACTACACGTCCTTCCTGCGCTCGCGGGGTTCGGTCACCGACTGGCCCACGATGGGCGCCTATCTCGACACCCTGACCGACCAGGGCGTGGCGCTGAACGTCGTCCCGCTCGCCGCGCACGGAGCGCTGCGAATCGCCACCATGGGTTTCGCGAAACGTGAGCCGGACGCCGCCGAACTCAGGCAGATGGGCAAACTGCTCGACGAGGCCCTGGACGCCGGCGTCTACGGCATGTCGGCCGGGCTGGCGTACGCGCCGGGGATGTACGCGGGCACGGCGGAGATCACCCGCCTCGCCACGTCGGTCGGCCGTCGCGATGGACTGTTCACCTGCCACAGCAGGGGCTTGTCCGAGACACTGGTGGACGCGGTGTCCGAAGTGGTCGACGTCGCGGCCCACGGCGACGTGCGGACCCAGTTCTCCCACCTGTGTGCGCTCGGCGAAGCGAACTGGCCGCGGATCGGCCGCGCGATCGACACGCTCGAGTCGGCCCGGTCGCGCGGCGTCGACATCGCCACCGACTGCCAGGCCTACATCGCCGGCAACACCACGCTCTCCGCACTCCTGCCACCGTGGGCCCTCGAAGGCGGGATGGACGCCGTCGTCGAACGCCTCGCCGACGCCGGTACCCGCGGCCTGATCCGGCATGCCATCGAGCACGAACGGCCGCAGTGGCCGACCGGCGCGGGCGGCTGGACCGACAACATGATCGCGTCCCTCGGCTACGACAACATCCTGCTGCTGACCATCGGGTCGAACCGGTTCAAGGACTTCGAGGGGATGTCACTGGCCGGGTTCGCGGCCGGGATCGGCAAGGACCCCTTCGACGCCACCATGGAGCTCGTCGTCGCCGACCGGGGCGAGACGATGATGCTGGTGGTCGGCTCGGCCGGGAGCATGCGCTCGGACGCGCCCCTGCGTGAGGTTCTTCGCCTGCCGTACACCGCGCTGGAAACCGACGCGATCGTGACGGGGGAGGGCAAGCCCAACCGTGGCGCGATGGGTGCCTACCCCCGCATGCTCGGGCACTTCGTCCGCGACGAGGGCCTGCTCTCCCTCGAACAGGCGGTGTACCAGATGACCGGGCTGGCCGCCGACCGCATCGGCATCTCCGATGCCGGACGGCTGCGCGCCGGCTGCGCCGCCGACGTGGTGGTCTTCGATCTCGCCGAGATCGCGGACACCACCACCTACCTCGACACGATGTCCGCGCCGAGGGGCGTCGAGTACGTGCTCGTCAACGGGACCGCGGTCGTCGATCAGGGGAGGTACCGCCCGAGCCGGGCCGGCCGCGTCTATCGCAGGTCGTGATCCGGTGCCGCGTGCACGGTGAACCACTCGCCCCTGGCCTGCAGACGGGTGCCGTAGGGCTGGGACAGTTCCGTCAGCTCCGCGCCGATCGCGGCGGACTCCGCGCCGCTCGCGAGTTCGGGTGTGCCCCGATGCGCCGCGGGCCGGTCACGGCCGAGGGAGATCGGCCACAGCTCGACGCCGGTGAGGTCGCCGTCGTCGAACGTCAGGGTCGCCACGACCGAGCGGGCATATTCGGGGTGGGCCAGGAAACCGGGGGAGGTCACCGCGGCCCGCGCGCCGGGCGAGCCGGGAGCGACCCCGAACACGTCGTAGGAGTGCGGGGTCAGCCGGTCCTGCAGGTGGATCTGGTCCACGAAGTTGCCCAGGCTGTAGAAGATCGGGCACCCGCGGTAGAACTCGATGCCCCGCAGTCGGTGCGGCCCGTGGCCGGCGACCACGTCGGCACCGCTGTCGATGACGGCGTGCGCGAACTCGCGCTGGAAGGCCGCCGGTTCGGTCAGTGCCCCGCCCTGCTCGTGTCCGTGCACGCTGACCACCACGACGTCGGCCCGCTCCGCGGCTTCGGCCACCCACCGCTGGATCCGCTCCAGATCCCGGGAGTCGCACCAGGTCTCCACGACCGGTTCATCCGCCGCCCGGAAGACCTGGCCGAACAGCCGCTTGTCCCGCTCATCCGGTAACGGTGGCAGGAATCCCATGTCCACCACGTACTTCAGCTGTTCGTCGAGGCCGAGGTCGCGGTGTGCCGCCCGCAGCGCGGTGAGCTGCTCGGGCGGTACGCGCAGCCGGGTGTGGAAGCGCAACGGGTTGAGCCCCGGCCGGGGCGGCATCAGGTCGGCCGGGCCGCTGGCGTCGTCGCCGGTGCCGAAGGTGGACGTGCAGGCGATCACCGCGACGCTGCCGGCCTGGCGGTCCACGTAGGCGGGCAGCGTCGCCTCCTCCAGCGAGTTCCCGACGCCCGCGTGCGCGAGCCGGCGGGCCGCGAGCTCCCGGATGGTGCCCGCCAGGCCGGGGACGCCCAGGTTCAGCGTGTGGTTGTTGGCGAACGACACGACGTCGATCCCGATGTCGGCCAGTTCGTCGAGCACGCGCGCGTCCGCGGTGAGAGTGGGGTTGAGCGGATGGGAGGTGTGCTGCCCGGCGTGGTCGGCGGTGACCATCTCCAGGTTGGTGAACGTGACATCCGCTTCCCGCAAGAGGGTCCGCAGCGCCTCCGCGGCGGGGGTGGCGCGCACCAGCGCCCCGCGGGTGATCATGGTGTCGCCGGACAGCGCCACTACGAACCTCATGTCAGCCGACCACGAGGTCGCCGAGCGTGGCGCCGGCCGCGAGCTTCCGTGGCGTCGGGTAGGCGGTCTTGCTGTGGTGCCAACCGAACTGTGCGCGCGCGTAGGCGATGGCGAGTGCGGCCTTGACCGGGTTCACCACCGGCACCCCCAGCTTCGCCTGGAGGTCGGCGTCCAGTTCCAGGAAGGCCATGCTCATGCAGCCGAGCACAAGCACGTCGGCGCCGTCGCGTTCGATGAGGGTTCGGCCGGCTTCGGCCGCCCGCAGGGCGGATGCCTCCCGGTCCGTGCCGAGTTCGAGGACCGGAACATCCACGACGGCGATGCCCGCCAGCGAGCTGGTGAGCCCGGCGTCGGCGACCAGGCGGCGGATGGGATGCACGACCCCGTCGGCGACCGTGACCACCCCGAACCGGTGGCCGAGCATCGCGGCCAGATGTGCGGAGGCCGCGCCCGGGCCGACCAGGACCGCGCGCTCGGTCAGCTCGCAGAGCGCGTCCAGGCCGGGATCGCCGTAGCAGCCGAGGATGATCGCGTCGGCACCGTCGGCTTCCAGCCGCGTGACCAGCCGTGCGGTCTGCTCGACCGACACGTACTCCTCATAGGCGGACTCGATGGAAGCCGGTCCGGACGGCACGTCCTGCACGGTGACCTCGGCGCCTTCGGGCGCCCAGCGCCGGAGGATTTCCTGACGCCGCTGGACCTCCGCACTGCCCAGTGCCGTTTTGGACATCGGGCCGGGAACTACGTACACGATGCGCATGGTTCACCTCTCGCTCGGGACGGGGGACACTCGCGGACGGGACGGGGGAAAGAAGGTAGTGAGCGCTTGCTCGCCGGGGCCGTGAGTGCGCAGTGACACGACGACGAACACCACGAGGCTCACCGACACCCCGGGGATCACCGGGTCGAGTCCCGCCGGCTTCCCCGCGACGAACCAGGCCAGCGCGACCACGAAGCCGGCGCACATCGACGCGATCGAGCCGGCCGCGGTGGCGCGCCGCCAGTTCAGTCCGATCACGACGGTCGCGAAGAAGAACGAGGCGACCAGCGATGCCTGGAGCGCCACCACGAACTGCACCAGCGCGAGCTGGCGCAGCGCCAGGAAGACCGGGACGACGCCCAGCACCAGCACCGCGGCCCTGGTGAGCCACAGCTGTGCCCGGTCCGACAGCCGCCACACCTCGCGGAGCAGGTCGTTGGTCAACGCGGAGGCCGACACGATCATGATTCCGGAGACGCTGGAGGCGATCGCGCCGAGCACCGCGATGATCAGCAGCGCGCCGATGATCGGGGGCAGCACCTCGGCGGAGAGCACCGTCGAGGCGATGTCCGGGGTCGGCAGCGACGGGAAGATCGCCCGGGTGGCCATGCCCAGGACGCAGACGGACAGGAACACGATGGCCTGGAACAGGAACGACCACCCCACCGCCCGGCGCACGGTCTGGATGTTCTTCATGGTGTAGAGGCGGGCGAGCTCGTAGGGCGTGGTCGCCTGCGCGAACAGGAACGCCAGCCCCAGCCCGAGCAGTGCGTTGGACGAGTAGAACCAGCCGGTCATGCTCGGCTGCACCTGGTGCACGATCCCGCCGATGGCGTCCGGCCCGAGGTGCAGGAGCACGGCGGGCACGGCGGCGACGAAGCAGCCCGCCATCAGCAGCGCGTGCAGGTAGTCGGTGTACGCGGTCGCCCGCATACCGCCGATCAGGACGAACAGCAGGGTCACGCCGATGGTGATCAGCACCCCGTACAGGAAGGGCATGCCCAGGATCGCGTGGAAGATCTGGCCGCCTGCCTGGTACTGCGCGGTGAGATAGACGGTGTAGGCGACGATGATCAGCACGGCGGAGATCACGCTCGCCGCGCGGGAGTTGTAGCGCGCCCGGATGAACTCGGGCACCGTCTTGCCGCCGAAGCGGGCGAACTTCGGGGCCACGAACAGCACCTGCACGATCCAGCCGGCCCACAGCCCGATCACCACCATGCCGAAGCTGGCCCCGGTCAGGTAATGGATGCCCAGCGTGCCGACGAACGTGCCGGCGCTCATCTGGGTCGCGGCGAGCGAGGCGCCACCGACCACGGAGCCGATCGACCCGCTCGCGGTCAGATAGTCCCGGACGGTTCGGGTCTTCGCCCCGGACCACACGCTGATCACGACCAGCAGGACGAAATAGCCGATCGTGACGCCCCAGAAGACGGACTGTGCCGGCATGGTCATTTCCCTTCGCGGTCGCGGCGGGTGTAGGCCCAGAGGAAGTACAGGACGACCCACAACACGGAGAACAGCACGTAGACGAAGAACGGCACACCGAGGGAGAACACGCTGTTCACCCCTTTCTCGCGCGCGTTTCGCGCAGCATCACGACGGCGGAGAACGCGACCCCGAGCAGGATGATCAGCACGCCGGCCCAGCTGGCGAACCCCCAGCCGGAGGAGGGGCGTTCGCCGAGCCGGTAGGCCAGGAACGAAGGCATGCCGGCAAGATCCCGTTGTTGCGTGCCGCTGGACCCGATCACCACGGGAAACGGCTCGCCCTGCACGTGATAGCCGTCGGGCACGTGGTAGCGCAGCCGCACCACCCGGCTGCCGTCGGTCGGGACGTTCGGCACCAGGATCGGAACCTGCTCACCGCCGCGCTGCTCGACGGTGTAGGCGATGTCGTAGGACAGCGGCCCGGCGTGCGGTGCGGGGAAGCTGATGGTGTCCGCGCCGGCACCCGTGGCCGTCGCGGTGGGCACGACCGCCGAGCCGGCGCTGACCCGCAGGCCGGTGATCCGCACGCCAGGGAACGTGGCCACCAGGTGCCGGATCGGGCTGCCCGCGGCGACTCCGTCGACGGTGATCGACTCCGTGACCGTGACGGTCCGCGCCTGCGGTGCGGGCGTGACTTCGAGCTGTGCTTGGCGGAGCACGGGCTTGGCGGCGCCCTGCGCGGTCGCGGTCGGAGGCGCGGCGACCAGTGCGAGACAGGCGATGCCGAACAGCAGGCGGTATCGCATGGGGACTCCTTGGGGACGCGGTGTTCAGGCTCGGCCGACGACGCCGAGAGAGGGGGAGGGGAATCCGCCGCAGGCGGTTTCGTAGCGTTCGGCGATGGCGTAGACCGCGTCTTCGCGGCCCTTCGGCCCGATCAGCTGCCAGCCGAGCGGCCGGCCGTCGAGCGTGCTGCCCGCGGGCAGGGAGAGTGCGGGATGGCCGCTGACGTTGAACGGGATCGTGCGGACACACGCGTCCAGCCCGGCCAGGTCCAGCACGGGATCCTGGACCGTGGCACCTCCGGGCATCGTGGGCGCTGCCAGGACGTCGGCTTCGCCGAGCACGGCGTCGACCTGCCTGCTGAACTCCCGCCGGGCCTCCAGCGCGTTCAGATAGGCCACCGCGGGCACGTCGCGGCCGGCCATCAGGTTGGCGAAGGTCGGCGGGGCGTAGTCGGCTTCCCGTGCGGGAAGCCAGTGGCGATGGGCGTGTGCCGCCTCCGGCCCCAGGATTTCCACGCCCCGCCGCCAGAGCTCGGTGATCCCGGGCAGGCTCACCTCCCGGACGCGGGCGCCCGTGGACCCGAGGACTTCCACCGCCTTGGCGAACGCGTCGCGGACCTGCGCGTCCGGGGTGGCGTCGAGGAGTTCGGTGATCACGCCGACCACCGGGGACGTGGGTGGCGGCCCGGCCGGTACCGGCCGCCCGGTGAGCGCTGCCAGCAGCAACCGGTTGTCGGCCACCGTCCTGGTCAGCAGTCCGACGTGGTCCAGGGTGGCGGACAGCGGGATGAGGCCCCGGCGATCGATGCTGTCGTAAGTGGGTTTCATGCCCACGAGCCCGCAGAAGGACGCGGGCGCGCGGACCGAGCCGCCGGTGTCCGTGCCCACCGAGGCGTACCCGATCCCCGCCGCCACCGCGCTGGCGGATCCACTGCTGGACCCGCCGGCGGTACGGCCGGTGTCCCACGGGTTGTTGCACTGCCCGTGGTCGGGATGCACGAACCCGTAGGCGAATTCGAGCATGTTCGTCTTCCCGAAGACCACCGCTCCCGCGTCCCGGAGTCTGCTGTGGACAGCCGAGTCCACGGTGGCCTCGGTACCGCGGAGAATGCGCGAACCCGCGATCGTGGGAACCCCGGCGATGTCGAAGATGTCCTTGACGGACACCGGGATGCCGGCCAGGGGACCGCCCTGGCCGGCGGCGATGGCCGCGGCGGCCTCGCGTGCCTGCCGCCTCGCCCGGTCCGCGAGCACCGTGGTGAACGCGTTGAGCTCGGGCTCCAGGATCTCCTGGCGGGCCAGCACGGCCTCCAGGAGATCCTCGGGGGAGAGCTCACCGTGGTGCAGCAGCCGCGAGACCGTCGCGATCGGCGCGACCAGGAGGTCGCTTCCGGCGTTCATGTCACCAGATCTGTTCGAGCGCGCGGAGCACGTTGCCGCCGATGACGAGCTGGATCTCCTCGTCGGAGTAGCCGTGCTTCACCAGCCAGCCGACGATGTTGAAGAAGCATTCGGTCGGGTTCTCGAGCCCCGCGACGTAAGGCACTTCCTCGTAGTCCGGGCCGGCGTGCGCGTCGTGCACCCCGAGGTTGGACGCGAAGAGCTTGTGCAGCCCCACGTGGTCGCCGTAGAGGGTGTCCGGTCCGAACGCGACGTGCTCGATGCCCATCAGCTCGACGCAGTAGGTGAAGTGGTCCATCACCGACTCGAGGCTGTGGCGCGGGTGCTCCTTCGACAGTGACGTGTGCGGAGCCGCTTCGAGGCCGAGCACGCCACCGGCCTGCGCGCAGGCCTTGAGCACGTCGTCCGGCATCATCCGCGGGGTCGGCCAGATCGCCCGCGCACCGGCGTGGGTGATGAGGACGGGTTTCTCGGACACCTCGAAGACGTCCAGACAGGTCTGGTCCCCGGAGTGCGACACGTCGATCGCCATGCCGAGCTTGTTCATCCGCTCCACCGCGCGCCGGCCGAACACGGTGAGGCCGCCGTCGCGCTTCTCCTTGAGGCCGCTGCCCAGGGTGTTCGACTCCGAGTACGCGATACCCATCTGCCGCACGCCGAAGCCGTAGAGGATGTCGATCCGGTCGACCTCGTTCTCGATCGGGGTGGAGGCCTCCAGGCACAGCACCAGCCCCACCTGGCCGTTCTCGTGGGCGGCCTGGATGTCGTCGAGGCCGTACACGACCCGCACGAAGTCCTGATGCGCCAGATCGCACAACCGCATGCCGATGTCGTAGAGGACGTCGTCCCACTTCCAGCCGCATTTGCTGGTGACACAGGCGGTGCCGTCCATCAGGTTGTCGAACACGGCGGTCATGCCCGAGCGGGCCAGGCCCGCGTAGCCGGTGTGCTCGCGGCCGGTGCGGATGTACTCGCGGATCTTGCCCACGTCGCGCGGGAAGACCTGCGGGTGATCGTGCAGGCTCACCACGATGTTGTCCTCGACGAGCCGGCGGGTCCTGGCCAGCTGCTCGGCGTCCAGGCCCAGGTCGTATTCCGGGACCCGGGCCAGTTCGTCGCTCAGCTCGAACGTGTCGTAGTCGACGCCGGGGGTGAGGTAGGAATACGACCGGTAGCCGGTGTACTGGGTGGCCTTGCTCATCCTTCTCCTTTTCGTGGTGCGTTGTCCGCGTGCCTACGGACGGGCCTCGGCCGGTATGCGCGCTTGACCGAGCCGAGTTCGACGGTGGTTTCCAAGCTCCGCACGCCGTCGAGATTGGCGATGGTGCCGGTGACGAACTCGTACAGCGCCGCGTGGTCGCGGAGGACGGCTTCGCAGACCAGATCGGACGCGCCGGTGGTCGCCGAGACGTAGCGCACGGAGGTCTCGCGGCAGAGCCTGCGGGCGATCGCGCCGATCTTCCGCAGGTCGACGCGCATCCGGAGGAACGCCTCGATCTCGTAACCCAGCAACGCCGGATCGATCAGCGGGCTGAACGTGAGGTAGCCGCAGTCGACGAGGTGCCGCAGCCGCCGGGTGGCCAGGGACTCGGTGATACCCAGGCGCTGCGCGAGCGTGGCGTAGGAAAGCCTGCCGTCGTTGGACAGTGCGGCGATGAGGTTGAGGTCTACAGCGGACAGTTCAGGGCAGCCGCTCTGGTGGGTCGCGGGAGGGCCGGACCGCGGCGTGACCGCGTCGTGGCCGAGGAGTTCGCGGGCCCAGTCGAAGCCGACCTTGAAGGTGCGCAGTACCGATTCGACGCTGGCTTCGAGCGCGCCCTCCAACTCCCGGAAATCCTCGTGGATCACCCGCATCAGGTGGTCCCGGTCGGTGCTGATCAGTTCGGCGAGCACGTCGAAGCTGCCGGCGAGCAGGACGACCAGCCGGGTATCGGGACGCGCCGCCAGGCGCTCGGCGACCGCGCGGGCATGCCCGGGCACACACTGGAGATGGACCAGCACCGGGGTGCCGAAACCGCAGCGCAGCGGATCGGGAACGGCGACCACCCGGGCGCAGCCCGAATCGAACAACCGCTGTGCCCGGCGCGCGACCTTGCTTTCGGACAGTCCCAGCGCGCGGGCCAGGTTCGCCCAGGTTTCCCGGCCGTCGACCGCGAGCCTGGCGAGAATTCGCCGATCGGTTTCGTCGAGCATGCGACACATCCTCGATACGGTTGATGAAGGATTCCGCTGTCAACGCCCATGATCTTGCGGTATCCCCGCAGATGGTGTCAAGGAAGTGTAGGAATCCTGCACCGTTTCCGGCCAGCGGTGCATCGCCGACTGGTCCGGGGCGCGTTCTCGCAGGTCAGCGGCCCGGCCGTGGCGTCACCCGGCAATGCTGTTTTCCCGCATTGCGTTTCGGCCGGTGTCCTGGAGATAACAGCACCGTTTCCGAACCAATACCGAGATCGGTTTCGCTACGAAAGTCGTTGACTCGTTCGGCGTGAATGAGGTGGCGGACAACCCGCGCCCGCGGTCATTCCGGGTGGGCCGATGTGTAGCCGATCGGGGCGCTGAGGTCGCGTGCTGCCTCGCTGGCCGTTTCGCCGTAGCCCGCTTCGGATTCGGGGGTCAGGCGGCTCATCGGGATGCTCAGGCTCAGGCTCGCGATCGGGGTCTCGTCGCCGCCCATCACGGCCGCCGCGACGGAGCCGACGTCGGATCGGCACGCGTCAGCCAGTTCGCCGGGTTCTCCACCGGCCGGCACGGCGTGGACTACGAGCGCCGGGTGACCCAGGTACTCGACCGGCTGCAGGCCGTGCCCGGCGCGGTCACGGGTAGCTCCCGTGGCGCATCGCCTGGGTGTCGTGGCCCGCCCGGGCGAACGGGGGGCCACGACACCCACGCGAGGGGTCAAAGCCCGCCGGTGATGCGGTCCGCGAAGAGCTGGGTGAACCGGTCGGCGTCCACGTCGACGGCGACGTTCATGTTCGGCGCCTTCTTCTTCGGGATGGTGCGCAGGATGTCGTGCCGGATCAGCAGGTCCCGCGGCACCAGGGTGGGGGCGAACTCGGTCGCCACGTGGATGCGGGCCGAGGTGATCAGGCTCGGGTCGAACGCGACCGCGATGGTCAGCGGGTCGTGCAGCCAGATCCCGGTGAACTCGGTGGGGATGCCGACGCTGAGGTAGATCAGCCGCTCCTGCTCGGGCCACGGCTCGAGGATCCGCGAAACCAGCTGCGCCGACTTGCTCCTGGCGGTGCGCATGGCCTCGATCTGCTGCTCCGACATGGGCACGCGCAGCGTGACGTCGATCGGGACCAGGGTGATGTTCGCACCCGACTCCATCACGATCTTCGCGGCGACCGGGTCGTTGTTGAGGTTGTACTCCTCGACGGGGGAGCGGGTGATGCCCTTCTCGTCGACCACCGGGACGATCACGCCGCCCATGATGATGAGGTGCTTGAGGTTCTCGACGAACGTCGGGTCCTGGCGGATCGCCGCCGCCACGTTCGTCACCGTGCCCAGCGTGCAGATGGTGATCTCGCCGGGGTTCTCGCGCACGATGCGGGTGAGGAACTCGACGGCCGAGCCCTCCTCGGGCTTCTTCTCCGGCCGGCCGTCGTCGAAGATGCCTTCCCCTTCAAACCCGAACATCAGCGCTTCGGCCTCGCCGAGCGGGTCGCCGATTCCCGCGTACACCGGAACCTCGGGCCTGCCGACGAACTCAAGGATCTTGCACGCGATCTCGGCGCGCAGCTCGGTGTCGCCGTAGCAGGTGGTGACACCTTCGAACTGCACCTCGGGCGAGTTGGCCGCGAGCAGGACGGCGAAGGCGTCGTCGTAGTAGGTGCCGATGTCGGTGTCGATGACGAGGCGTTCCACACTCTCTCCTTTACTGTTGGGAAACCGGGAAACCCAGCCGCGGCAGGCGAGCCGCGTCCATGGCGAAGGCGCCGGCCTTGCTCGTCGTGATGCCGTAGCGGTGGAGGGACTCGGCGAGGGTGACCGCGCAGCCGCACCCGTCGAGCACCGGCACGCCGAGCTCTTTCTGCAACCGCTTGTCGAGCGGGCCCATCCCGGCGCAGCCGAGCACGATCGCCTCGGCGCCGTCCTGCTCGACGGCGCGCCTGCTCTCTTCGATCAGCACCCGCTCGGCGTGGTCGTAGTCCTGCTCGATTTCCAGCACCGAAAGGGACGTGGCGCGGATCGACGCGCAGCGCGGGGACATCCCGGCGACGCTCACCATGTCCTCGAGCATCGGGCGGACGCTGTCGATCACCGTCACGATGGAGAACCGGTGCGCCACCAGGCAGGCCATGTGCATGGCGGCCTCGGCGATCCCGATCACCGGTGCGTCGGTCAGCTGGCGGGCGGCGTACAGGCCGGGATCGCCCGCGCACGCGACGACGAAGGCGTCGTAGGAGTCGCGGTGTCCGGCGATGGTCTGGAGCATCGCCGCGGCCGCGACGTAGTCCTCCACATAGGTCTCGATCGACGGCGGCCCCCAGGCCGGGTTGATCGCGGTGATCTCGGTACCGGGAGCGGCGACCGCACGGCACGCTTCGCCGATCGCGGTGGTCATGCTCTCCGTGGTGTTGGGGTTGACGACGAGAATGCGCATGACGGCTCTCCTTCGCTAGTAAGCGAGTTCGCGCAGGGTGCCGGCCAGAACCGACGCCCCCACCGCGCAGTCCTCCGGTGCGGTGTACTCCTCCGGGCAGTGCGAGCGACCGTCCACACTGGGCACGAAGATCATCGCTGTGGGCACGTGCGGCGCCCACATCTGGCTGTCGTGCCCGGCCCCGCTGGGGATCGGGCGCGCGCTCGCGCCCTGTTCCGCGGCCGCCTTCTCGATGAGCGCCCGGACCGACTCGTCCATCGGCGCGGGCGGCACCAGTTTGGTGTCGTTGAGGGCGACGGCGAGTTGCCGCCGCGTCGCGATGCGGGCGCATTCCTGGCGGATCCGCCCGGCCAGCCGGTCGAGTGTCGCCTCGTCGGGATGACGCAGGTCGATCGAGAAGGTGACCTGCTCGGGCACGATGTTCACGCCGCCGGGCAGTACCTGCCACGCACCACAGGTCGCCACCGCCGGGCGGCCCTCGGCCTCGACCAGCGCGGTCACCGCCTGGGTCATCTCCGCGGCCCCCTGCATGGCGTCGCGGCGCAGGTCCATCGGCGTCGCCCCGGCGTGATCGGCGCGGCCGGACACGGTGACGTCGAGCCAGCGCAGCCCGGTGATCGCGGTGACGATCCCGATCCGGGTACCTTCGTCCTGAAGCACCCGGCCCTGCTCGATGTGCAGCTCGACGAACGCTTCGACGTCGTTCCGGCGCGCCGAGCCGATCGCCCGCGGATCGAGCCCGATCCGTGTCATCGCGTCCGCCAGCGTCATGCCGTCCGCGTCGTGCAGGGTCTCCGGCTCGTCGTCGGCGATCGTGCCGAGCATCGCGCGGGAACCGAAGAAGTTGGCCGGGAAACGGCTGCTCTCCTCCTCGCACAGCGCCACGACTTCGAGCGATTTCTTCGGCCTGCCAAAAGTCTTGCTCAAGGCTTCGAGCGCCGCGAGTCCGGAAAGGACACCCAGCGCGCCGTCGTACCGGCCGCCCATCGGCACCGTGTCGAAGTGCGAGCCGGTGAGCACGGTGGCTTCGCTTTCGGTACCGGCCAGTCGGCCGAACACGTTTCCCACGGCGTCGGTGCGGACCTCCAGGCCCGCCTCCGCCATCCAGTGCGCGAGCAGGCCACCGGCGGTGCGCCAGGCGTCGTCGTACACGAAGCGGATCAGCCCGCCGCCCGGTTGCTCGCCGACCCGGCCGAGCTCGGTGACGAGTTCCGCCATCCGGTGCGGGGAGACTTCCGGCAGGGATTCGGACACGGGTGTCCTCCAGACTGCTTAGAGGGCTTCGGACAGCGCGGCGCTGTCCAGGATGCGCAGGCAGAGCTCGATGGTCAGGCGCTCCTGCGAGTCGGTGAGCCGCAGGCCGGACAGCGTTTCCAGCCGTCCGAGCCGGTACTGCACGGTGTGCGGGTGCACCGACAGCGCCTGGGCGGCGGCCTTGGTCGAACCACCGTGATCGAGGTACGCGCGCAGCGTCTCGAGGATCATGGTGTGGCGATCCCGGTCGTAGCGCAGGACCTCGCCGAGCGTGTCCCGGCACAGCCGCAGGATCTCGTCCGTACCCGCGCTGCGCAGGATGAGCCGGTACGCGCCGAGGGCCCGCACCGTGCGGACCGGGTCGGTGTTGCGCACGCGGCGGTGCAGTTCGGCGACGAGGCGTGCTTCGGTGAGTGCGTCGGCGAACCCGGAGGCCGCGTCGATCCGGTCGGACAGCACGAAACCCGCCTGCCAGCCGGAGCCGAGCCGGGCGAAGCGGTCCGCAGCCGTGCGGAGCCGCTTCTCGATCCGGCTTTCCGCGCCGCCCGCGCTGTCGCCCTCGATACCGGCCCACGCGAGCACCACGTGCTCGTCCCGGATGGTCGCGGCGACCAGTTCGCCGGAGAACTCGCGCTGGGCGCAGGTCAGCAACGCGCGCAGCCACCGGTGGTCGACCACCGCGTCCGCGCGGGCGTGGTGCACCCGGCCGATCGAGAGCAGGAACGGCGCGCCCGCCATCGCGGGTGCCCTGCCCTGGATCAGCAGATCCAGGGTGTCCGCGTCGGCGCGGATCCGGCCCTCCGCGTGGGCGCGCTGCTCGACGAACTCGGTCGCCGCGATGTGCGCGGCCGAGGAGACCGCGGCGGCGTGCACCTCGTCCGGCCCGCTGCTGGCGAACAGTGCGCAGAGGAACCCGAGGATCTCCGAGCCGCCGGGAATCGGCGCGACCAGCAGCACCCCTTTGCCGAGCTCGGCGCGCTGGGGACTCCGGGTCGCCTCGGCCTCGGCCAGCGCGGTGGAGATCGCGTCGCCGTGCTCCTCGTCGATGCCACGGATCGTCAGCGCGTCGGTCGAAGGCTGTGCGGTGCGGATCGCGTGCAGCGAATCGCACAGGAACACCCCCGCGCCGCACAACCGGGCGAGCCGGGTGACCAGCGCGTCCGCGGAGAGCCCTTCGCGGACGATGTCGGCGAGCGCCTCCTGCACCTGCACCCGCCGCTCCAGCTGGTCGCGCTGCTCGCTGACCAGCTGGTTCACCGTCTCCAGGCGGACACGGGCAGCACGTTCGGAGGCGAACAGCCGGGCGTTCACCATGGCGATCGCGGCGCCCTGGGCCAGGCCCTCGAACAGCCGCAGGTCGAACGGGTCGAACACGCGGGGCGTGGAGAAGTTCTCCACGATCATCGCGCCGATCGGGCCGTCCGTGGTCAGCAGCGGGGCCACCAGCGCGCTGTGCGGGAAGTCGATCCCGCCTGCGGCGTCCGCGAGCAGCCGGTGGCTGTCCGGGGCGAGGTCCTGCTTCGGGACCAGCGCCTCCTTCGTCTGGTACAGCACCGACTTCCGCTGCTGGAACGCCCGCCCGGTGAGGCTCTCCCCGGACGCGAGCTCGATCTTGTAGATGCTCGGCCCGAACCCGATCGCGTGCCGCACCACGAGCCGCTCGCGGTCGGGGTCGTAGAGCAGCAGCACACCCGCGTCGGCGGCCGGGATGATCCGGATCGCCTCCCGGAGGATCCGGTGGGTCAGTGCATCCCCGTCCAAAGTGGACGCCAGTGACCGGTTGATCTCGATGATCGCCTCGAGCCGGTCGAGCTGCGTGGGTTCTTCGGTGGCGGGTGGCATTCGATCATCATGCCTGTCCGGGGAGACCCCGGGCGCGGTGAGGAGGAGGGACATCCCCGCTCACCCCACCGTCCCGGACGGCGCCGACGCCCAGGGCGGCCGCTGGTCGGCCGGGCCCGCCGCACGCAGCTGCGCGCGCAGCGCCGCGGTGCCCGGTCCGTCCACCCCGGTCCCGTCGAGCACGACCCCGTACCGGGTCCGCGCGGTCTGCTCGGACAGGTAGCCGTCGAGCAGGTCGGACACCACGAGCTCCGGATCGCGTGCCAGCGGATCGCCGTACCCGCCACCGCACGGGCTGAGCGTGCGGATCACATCGCCCGCCCCGGCCCGGCGGCCCTGCAGTTTCGACGGGAGCTGTTCGACCGAACCGTCGGCGTGCACGAAGTCGACGCCGCCGGGGGAGCCGTTCTCCCCGCCGAAGGCACCCCAGGGCGCGTAGCAGTTCCCGTCGCCTTCCAGGTTCATCATGCCCGGGGCGAGGAACTCGACCTCGCGGATCGTGCCCATCCCGCCACGCCACTGGCCGGCGCCGCCGTGGTCGGTGCGCAACTCGTACCGTCGCACTCGCAGCGGGTAGTGCGCCTCGATGTCCTCGACCGGGTTGTTGCGGGTGTTCGCGTAGAGCGTGTCCATCGCGTCGATGCCGTCCCGCTCCAGCATCCCGCCGTACGCGCCCTCGCTGATGTCCATGTAGACCCAGTAGTTCTCGCCGCGCAGTCCGCTGTAGGCGATGACCTTCAGGTTGCCGACACCCGCGGAGACACGGTCCCCGCAGATCGGACTGAGCGCGTGCATCAGGGTGTCCGCCACGACGTTGCCGGGGCAGAAGCGGGCGATGGTCGCGGCAGGGAAGGCGGGGTTGGCCATGCTGCCGCGTTCGGCGATGACCCGGATCGGCCGGACCAGCCCGGAGTTCTGCGGGGTGTCCTCATGCGTCGCCTGGTCGAGCAGGATCGAGCGCAGCGTGACGTAGACGGCGATGTCCACCGTGCCCAGCAGTGGCATGTTGATCGCCTTCTCGGCGACCTGCGGTGCGGTACCGGTCAGGTCGACGGTGAGCGTGTCGCCCTCGATCGTCACCGCCACCTTGACGGGCAGCAGCGCGCGCTCGGGATCCGCATCGTCGGGGAACCCGTCGACGTACCCGGTGGCGCGGTACACGCCGTCGGGCAGCTCGGTGATCTTCTCGCGCAGCACGCGCTCGGAGTAGTTCATCAACTCCTCGCACGCGTCCTCGACGGTGGCCTTCCCGTACTCCTCGAGCAGTTCGACGTAGCGCCGCGCACCCACCCGCGCGGCCGCGATCTGTGCCTCCATGTCCCCGACCACCATGTCGGAGCTGCGGATGTTGTCGCGCAGGAGCTGCCAGATGCCGCGGTTCGGCTCGTCGCGCTCGTACACCTTGACCGCGCGGAACTGCAGGCCTTCGGCGAAGGCGTCGGTGGCGTCCACGATGCCCACCGAACCGGGAACCAGCGCGCCCAGGTCGAGGTGGTGCGCGGTGGTGACGCTGTAGCCGACCAGCTCGCCGTGGTGGAAGATCGGCACGCAGAACGCGACGTCCGGCTGGTGCGAGGCGCCGTGGAACGAGGAGTTGTGCATGATCACGTCGCCGTCGTGCCAGCTCTGGCCGCGCTCGGCCATGATCTGGTTGACGCCGCGGACGTAGCCGGGAATCGGGCCGAGCTGCAGCGGGGTGCTCAGCGGGCACTCGCACACCTGCCTGCCCTGCGCGTCGAGGATCGCGGCGCCGAAGTCCTCCGACTCCCTGATCACCGACGAGTAGGCCATCCGGGACAGCTTGTGGCCCACCTCGAGCACGATGCTCTCCAGCGCGCCCGCGATCACCCTGGTGGTGATCGGGTCCACTGTGGACTCGCGAGCGGTGCCACGCGGGTATTCGATGACGTCGACCTGCTTCGCGCTCATCGCTTGCCTCCGATACGGATCAGGATGTCGCCGGTCTCGAGCACCCGTGCCTGCGTGCCCGGCGGGATGACGGTGGTGGAGTCCATCTGCACCGCCACGGCGGGGCCTTCGATGACCGCACCCGCGCCGAGTTCGGAGCGTTCGTAGTACGTGGTCTCCACTGGTTTGAGTTCGTCGCCGAAGCGGAACAGCGCGGTGTCGGTGGCGACCACGGCCTTGCTCGCGTCGGGATCGGCGTCGACCGAGAACGCGGGGAGCTTGGGCAGCTCGCCGCGCGCGATGACCCGGACGTTGATCAGCTCGATCGGGCTGTCGTGGAACGCATGCCCGTACTCCTCGGCGTGCAGCTGGTGGAACCGCTTCCAGCAGCGGCTCACCGCCTCTTCGTCGAGTACGCCGTCGTCCAGCGGCACCCGCAGCTCGTAGCCCTGGCCGAGGTAGCGGCAGTCGGCGTAGCGCTCGAACGACATGTCCTGCGCTGGTACACCGTCGGCGACCAGGTGCTCGCGCGCTTCGGTGCCGAGGGTGCTGAACACGTCGTCGAGTGCGGCCGCGGTGACGTTCTCGTCGAGCAGGAACATGGTGCGCAGCAGGTCGTACTTGAGGTCGCTGGCGAGCAGGCCCATCGCGGAGGTGATCCCGGGGTAGCGGGGGACGAGCACCTCGGGCAGCCCGAGCGACGCCGCGACCTCGGCGGCGTGGAGCGGGCCCGCGCCGCCGAAGGCGACCAGGGTGAAGGCTCGCGGGTCCTTGCCCTTCTGGATGGTGCGGGTACGGATCGCGTTGGCCATGTTGTTGTTGACGATCCGGAGCACGCCGGCCGCGGTCTCCTCGGGTGTCATGCCGAGCGGCTCGCCGAGCCGGCGCAGCGCCTCCGTCGCCAGGTCCGGCCGCAGCGAGGTCGACCCGGCGAGGGTGCGGTCCGCGCGGAGCCGGCCGAGCACGAGGTTCGCGTCGGTGACGGTCGGTTCCTCGCCGCCCTGCCCGTAACAGGCGGGACCGGGCGAGGCGCCGGCACTGCGCGGCCCGACCCGGAACGCGCCGCCGCTGTCGACGTAGGCGACGCTGCCGCCCCCGGCGCCGACCGTGTGCACGTCGATCATCGGCACCACGATCGGCAGGCCCGCGATCCAGGTGTCGCGTGGCGAGGACTCCAGGATGCTGCGGGAGGTGACGATGCCGATGTCCGCGCTGGTGCCACCGACGTCGAAGGTCACCAGGTTCTCGCGGCCGCACGCGTTCCCGACATGCGCACCGGCCAGCACACCCGCTGCCGGGCCGCTCATCAGCAGGGTGACGGGATAGTCGGCGGCGAAGCGCGGGGTCGCGGCACCGCCGTTGGAACGCATGATGCGCAGTTCGGCGTCGAGCCCGGCGGAGGCGAGCCGGTCGCCGAGCTTGCCGATGTAGCGCTGGACGGTCGGGCCGACGAACCCGTTCACCGCCGCCGCGGTGAAGCGCTCGTACTCGCGGAACTGCGGCGACACCCCGGCGGAGGTGGTGATGAAGGCCGCCGGGAACACTTCGCGCACCAGTTCGGCCGCGCGCAGCTCGTGCGTGGCGTTGCGGTAGCTGTTGAGGAAGGCGATCACGACCGACTCGACCCCGGCCGCGGCGAGCTCTTCGGCGGCCTGGCGCACCGCTTCCTCGTCCAGCGGGGTGGTCACCTGCCCGAGCGCGTCGACGCGCTCGTGGACCACCTTGCGGTGCCGGCGGGGGATCAGCGCGCCGTCCTGCCAGGGGATCTGCTGCCGGATCGAGTAGTGCAGCGGCCGCTGGTGCCGCGCGATGTGCAGGATGTCCCGGAAGCCGGCGGTGGTGATCAGCCCGGTGGTCGCGCCGTCGTGCTGCAGCAGCGCGTTCGTCGCGATCGTCGTGCCGTGGGCCAGGAAGTCGAGCTCCCCGCCGCCCGCCACGGCCGACACTCCGTCGACCAGGCCGACCGAGTGGTCGTGCGGGGTGCTGGGGACCTTGTGGACGGCGACCTCGCCACTGTCGGTGTCGAAGGCGATGATGTCGGTGTGGGTCCCGCCCACATCGACGCCGGTGATCCTCATGAATGCGTCCCTTCCGGCTTCGGCTTTCACCCAGGCTAGGAAGTCCACTCGGACGCACCTATGGCTCGCGGCCCAAGACGAGGCCCATCTCCTTGTGCCGGGGACCAAACGGGGCGGCGGTGGCGGTTCGGATTCCGTCGCGGCATGCTGAGGGATCGCGGGGGCGGACCGCGGCCGAGCCGCGGCAGGCCGAGCGGGTCGTGGAACCGTGCGGACGGCCGCCGACCGCCCTGGCCCTGGCCGCCCGCCGGCCGCGGGCGCGTCCACTGTGGATTCTATTCGTTCCCGGTGCCCGCGCCGACCTCATGCCGTGCGGTGCTGTCCGAGGTTTCGTACAGGTCCCGCTGGAAGCGTTCCTTGATCGTCGCCACGGCGACGAAGGTCAGGGCGGCGCAGGCGATGATGTAGAGCGACACCGACCAGGAGGAGCCGGTCGCGGCGAGTAGTGCGGTCATGATGAATGGTGCGAGGCCGCCGGCGAACACCGAGGCGAACTGGTATCCGAGTGAGGCTCCGGAGTAGCGGACGTCGGCCGGGAACATCTCGGCGTAGAGGGTCGCTTGTGGACCGTACATCGTTGCGTGGATGGTGAAGCCGATCAGGAGTGCGAGCAGCACCACGGGGACCGAGCCGGTGTTGATCATCCAGAACATGGGGAACGCGAAGACGGCCATGAGCACGGTGCCGGTGAGGTACAGCTTCTTGCGGTTGCCCATCCGGTCGGTCAGGGCGCCGAAGAACGGCATGGTGAAGACCTGCGAGAGCCCGGCGACCATGACGCAGACCAGGATCGAGGTGCGGGACATGCCCGCGTGTTTGGTGGCGTAGTCGAGCATTCCGCTGATCAGGATGTAGAAGGTGGCGTTGACGACGAAGAACGCGCCCGCGGCCTGCAGGATCTGCCGCCAGTACCGGCGCACTGCCTGTAGCAGCGGTGCCTTGCGCAGCCCTGCTGCGCGCTGGGAGGCGGCCGAGCGCTGCTGCAGCTGCCGGAAGACCGGGGTGTCCTCGACCTTGAGCTGTACCCAGCTGCCGATGAGCACCAGGACCAGCCCGGACAGGAACGGGATGCGCCAGCCCCAGCTGGTGAACTCCTGGTCGGTGAGGGTCGCGGTCAGGATGAGGTAGAGCAGGTTGCCCGCCACCGCGCCGAAGATGGCGCCGGTCTGCACGAGGCTGCCGTAGAAGCCGCGGCGGGCCACGGGGGCGTGTTCGGCGAGCAGCAGCGCGGCGCCACCCCACTGCGCGCCCACGCCCAGGCCCTGCACCAGCCGGGCGAGGACGAGCAGGATGGGCGCCCAGACCCCGATCGTGGCGTAGGACGGGAGGACCCCGATGCCGACGGTCGCGAGGCCCATCACCAGCATGGCGGCGACCAGCGGTGGTTTGCGGCCGAAGCGGTCGCCGACGTGCCCGGCGATGATCCCGCCGAGCGGCCGGGCGACGAACCCCACGGCGAAGGTCGCGAAGGACGCGAGCGTGCCGGCGGCCGGGCTGGCCGAGGGGAAGAACTGCGGGCCGAGCACGAGTGCCGCGGCCGTGGCGTAGATCAGGAAGTCGAACCACTCGAGCGTCGTGGCGAAGACCGCCGCCGCGGCGAGCCTGCCCATCTTCGCGGGGGGCGCCTGCTGGTCCATCGAAGTCCACCTCCGTGCCGCGTCACTGCGGCCGTGCACGTCCGTCCCGACGGATTCGGGACGGGGGTACGAACGATCGTTCGTACCTTAGTGATCCACCCTTCGGTTCGACAAGAGGCAGTTCCGCTCAGTTCGCCAGGGGAGCCTCGAGCATGGCGAGCGCGTAGCGCGCCTGCTGCTCGGCGAGCTGGCCGCGGGACAGCCGGCCGTCGCGGTGGTACCAGTACGCCACGGCGGCGATCATCGACAGGATGGCCCGCGCGGCGTCCTTGCCGTAGGGCGTGCGGAATTCGCCGCCGGCGATGCCCTGCGCCACGATCTCCTCGAACAGCGCCTGGGTGGCGTCCCGTTCGGCGACGAGGCGTTGCCGGTCGCCCTGCTCGAGGTAGCGGACCTCGCTGGTGGCCACCACGGTCGCGACCTGGTGATCGACGACGAAGCCGACGTAGGCGCGCACGGCCTCGCGCATCCGGGACGCGGCGTCGTCGCCGGCCTCTTCGACGGCCCGCCGGACCCGGGCGTAGAGCTCGTCGTTCGCGTGCCGCAGGACTTCGGCGAGCAGTTGCGACTTCGACGGGAAGTAGTTGTAGAGGTTGGACAGGCCGGTGCCCGCGCCTTTCGCCACGTCGCGCATGGAGGCGCCGTTGAATCCCTTGGTGCCGAAGGCTTCGAGGGCGGCGTTCAGGATCGCGGCCTCGTTCCCGCGGCCGGTGTCGGCGATCAGGGTGGACGGGGAACGACTGTTCATGCGGTCAGGTTAGTGCATGCCCGCGTGGCTCCCTCTCCGTCGCTTGACAGCGGCGGAGACGGCGTGCTTACCTCCGAAGTAAGAACGTTCGTTCGTTCACGCGGACGGTGGACCGGAAGGACGGCCATGAGCAGCACTGCCGCTGAAGTCCCGGAGGCACTGCACGGACCAGGAACGCGGGCTCCCTACTTCGAGGACTTCGAGGTAGGCCAACGGTTCACCGGTCCCGAGCGGGTCTTCTCAGCGGCGGTCGTCGCGGCCTTCGCCGAGGTCAGCGGTGACGAGCACCCGCTGCACACCGAACACGGGCACTCCGCGGACGGGCGGCCGCTCGTGCACGGCCCGCTCGGCTTGTCGGGCTTCTTCGGCTGGCACCACCGGCTCGGCCTGTCCACGCATGTCGAGGCGGCCTTCGACACGCGGTGGCAGTACCTGGCCCCGCTGTACGTCGGAGACGCGGTCACCTACGAGATGACCGTGACCCGGTGCCGCCGCACCTCCGCGTTGACCAACGGGGTGATCGGGCGGCACGTCGTCGTGCGCAACCAGCACGGCACGGTGGTGCAGGAGGGGCAGACCTCGGCGCTGGTCACCGCCCGCGCGGCCGTCGACGACCACGAGTCGCGCCTCGGGCGGGCGTTTCCCACCGTGGCCTGGGGCCGCCGGCTCGCCGAGCGGCTGAACGAGGCCCCGGCGTTCACCGAGGCGACGGGCACCTGGGACGGGACGATCGGGCTCCGGTTCGACCTCGACCAGCTGCTCTTCCGCGTCTACCGGGGCCGGGTGATCGACTGCGGGCCCCGGACGCCCGACGGCCCGGCCTTCACGCTCGGCGCGCCGGACGTCGTCTGGACCGAGCTGATCACCGGACCGGCGAACGACTTCACCCAACGGGCCATGAAGGACCAGTTCACCGTGCACGGCAACGCCTATGAGTACCTCCGGCTGACGCGGGCGATCATTTCGCTCGTGGACGAGGCGCGAGTGCTGGCGGGCAGCCCGGCACCGCGGAAAGGCAACTGACTGATGAAGGCGAACTACCTCGACGTGGGTGGTACCCGGTCTTTCGTGCTCGAAGAGGGGCACGGGCAGCCGGTCCTCTGCTTGCACACCGCCGGGCAGAGCGGTGTCCAGTGGCGCGACGTGCAGTCGGAGCTCGCCGCGCTCGGCTATCGCGTCATCGTTCCCGACCTGCCCGGGCACGGCCGCTCCGAGCCGGCACCGGCCGGACCGGTGCGCGACCTGGCCGTCTACGCCGCGTGGTGCGAGGAGCTCATCGACCGCCTGGAGCTCGAGCGTCCGTTCGTGGTGGGCTGCTCCATCGGCGGGGCGATCACGCTGCAGCTCGCCGTGCGACGGGGTGACCGTCTCGCCGGAGCGGTCGCCATGGCGGCGCACGGCGGTACCGACGCCGGAGCCCAGAAGCTCACCGTGCGCGGCCTCGAGCGCGAGCTCGTGGACTCGGCCGCGCCGAGCCGTTCGGACCGCACCTATTTCGGGACGCTCGCGGTGGTCGGCAGCCGGGTGCCCGCGGACCGGGCCGAGCTCATCGCCAGGATGCACCGGCGCGAGGACCCCGAGATCTCCAACAGCGATCTCATCGGCTGGGTCACCCACGATGTCCGGTCGCAGCTGCCGACCGTCGCGTGCCCCGTGCACCTCGTGGTGGGCGCCGACGACCTGTGGCTCGATCCCGCCGACGTGCGGGTCGCCGCCGACCTCGTTCCGGGCGCTCGGTACACGCTGCTGGACGGCATCGGCCACTACCCGATGGAAGAGCTGGGCGACGCGTTCGCGCCGACATTGCACGGGTGGCTCACCGGGCTCGGGGACCGGACGGAGGCTCGCGCGTGAGCGAGTCCGGGACACCCACGCTCGTCGATCTGCTCACCGAGGTCGTCGCCGCCGATCCCGGCGCGGTCGTGGTCATCGACACCCATGGCAGTCCTCGCCGCACCACCCGTGGTGAGTTCTGGCGCCGGACAGTCGCGCTTCGCGACGACCTGCGTGCGCGAGGTGTGGGCCGAGGCGACTGCCTGGGGGTGTGGCTGCCCAACTGGTCGGGCTCCCTGGTGTGGCAGTTCGCCGCGGCCGCACTGGGTGCGCATGTCATCGGGATCAACACCCGCTACGGCGTCGCCGACGTCGCGCACGTCCTGGCCAAGGCACAGCCCAAGGTCGTCGCGGTCGCCCACGAGTTTCTCGGGCTGGACCTGGCCGGGCGCCTGCGGGCGGCGGTCACGGAAGCGGATTGCCTCCCGCCTTCCGTCGCCGTGATCAGCGCGCCCGGCGCCGCTCCCGCGGCGGACGAGGCGCTTCCCGCCTACGACGTCGGCGCCGGAGCGTGGGTGCCGTCGCCGCCGTCGGCCGAGCTGGATCTCGGTGCCCTCAGCGGCGCACCGGACGAGATGGCGGTCGCGTTCACGACTTCCGGTTCGACCGGCAGGCCGAAGCTCGCCGCCCACCGCAGCAGCGCCGTGGCCCGGCATGCCAGGGCCGTGGCCGAGGCCGGCGGCTGGGACGAAACCTCGGTGAGCCTCATCGTCCTGCCGTTGTCCGGGGTTTTCGGGTTCGTCCCGGCGCTCGCGGCGATCGCCGGTGGTGGCGCCGTGCTGCTGGAGCCCAGCTTCGACCCGGCCCTGGTCCTGCGGCACATGGAAGAGTTCGCGGTCTCGCATCTGGCCGGCGCCGACGACATCAGCGGCCGGCTGATGGCAGCCTGGCGTGCGCGCCCGGCCGACCTCAAGGCGTGGCGGCGTCTGCTGATCGGCGACTTCTACGGCAACTCCATGCAGGTATCCGCGTGGGCTGAGTCGGAGACCGGCACGCCCGTGTTCGGTATCTACGGCTCGAGCGAGGTTTTCGCCCTCACGGCCTTCTGGCGCGAGCACGATCCGGCCCCGGCCCGGTGGCGCGGCGGTGGCCGCCCGGTGTCCGCCGGAATCGAGGTTCGTGCCGTCGACCCGTTCAGCGGAGAGCCCGCCACCGGCGACGAGCCCGGCGAACTGCAGTTCCGCGGGTACCACGTGGTCGACACCTATCTCGGCGACGCCGACGGCGCGATCCGCCGGGGCTCGTTCACCGACGACGGCTGGTTCCGCTCCGGCGACCTCGGCACCGTCCGCCCCGACGGGTCGTTCCACTACCTCTGCCGGATGGGCGACTCCCTGCGGCTCAAGGGATTCCTGGTCGAACCCGCCGAGATCGAGAACCGGCTGGCCGAGCACCCTTCGGTCGCCCGGACGAAGGTCGTCGGCCTCACGGTCGACGGTGAGACGAGCGCCATCGCCTTCGTGGAGCCCGTTCCTGGCAGTGCGCCCGACCCGGCCGAGCTGCGCGCCTGGTGCGCCTCGACGCTGGCGAAGTTCAAGGTTCCCCGGACCGTGCACCTGATCTCCGAGATGCCGACGACCGTCGGCACCAACGGCGCGAAGATCCGTGCGGCCGCCCTGCGCGAGCTCGCGGAACAGCTCGCGACCCCACGTCAGGAGGTCGACTGAATGCGAGAAGTGGTCATCTGCGATCCGGTCCGCACACCGGTCGGGGTGGACGGCGGGATGTTCAGCGGCCTCACCGCCGCGGACCTCGCCACCCAGGCACTGCGAGGACTGATGAGCCGCACCGGCCTGGGGGAGGGGGACGTCGACGACGTCGTCCTCGGCTACTGCTATCCGACGAGCGAAGCTCCCGCGATCGGCCGGGTCGCCGCGCTCAACGCCGGGTTGGGTACCGGGGTCGCCGGTATGCAGCTCGACCGGCGCTGCGGTTCCGGGCTGCAGGCTGTCCTGCAGTCGGCGTTGACGGTGGGACAGGGCTGGGCGGACGTCATCGTCGCCGGCGGGGTCGAGGCGATGAGCCAGGCCGAGTACTACGCCCTCGGCCTGCGGACGGGGGTGCGAGGCGAAAAGCTCGAGCTGGTGAACCGCATCGCGCGTGGCCGGACCACCGCCGGCGGAACCCACTTCCCCGTCCCCGGCGGGATGCTCGAGACCGCCGAGAATCTGCGGGCCGAGTACGCCGTCAGCCGGGAGGAACAGGACGAGTTCGCCCTCGCGTCCCAGGAAAAGGCCGTCGCCGCAACGAAAACAGGCGCGTTCACCGACGAGATCGTGCCGGTGACGGTGCCCGCCACCCGGCGTGCGCCCGCGTCGGTCATCTCGCTCGACGAACATCCCCGGCCGGGTTTGACCATGGCGGACCTGGCACGCCTGCGGCCGGTCCGGCTCGCCGAGGACCCGGAATCGACGGTGACCGCCGGCAACGCCTGCGGGCAGAGCGACGGTGCGGCGCTCAGCGTTGTCACGACGGCGGAGAAGGCGGCGGAACTCGGGCTCACGCCCTATCTGCGCATCGTCTCCTCCGCGGTGGCGGGCGTCCCGCCCCGGATCATGGGCATCGGCCCGGTGCCCGCCGTGGCCAAGGCACTCGACCGGGCCGGGCTGACGCTGGCCGACATCGACCTCATCGAGGTCAACGAGGCGTTCGCGGTGCAGGTCATCGCGTGTCTTCGGGAGTGGAAGTGCACGGCCGCCGACCACGAGCGCCTCAACGTGAACGGGTCCGGCATCTCGCTGGGCCATCCCGCGGGCGCGACCGGCGCGCGCATCCTGGCCACACTCGCCCACGAGATGCGCCGCCGCGGCAGCCGCTACGGTCTCGAGACCATGTGCATGGGCGGCGGCCAGGGACTCGCCACGATCTTCGAGCGTGTCGCATGACGCGCCACGACGGCGTCGAGCCGTTTCTGACCGAAGACCGGCTCGCGATCCAGGCCATGGCCCGCGAGTTCGCGATGCGCGAGGTGCTGCCGGTCGCCAACGAGCTCGACCCGGTCCACGGCGAGATCCCGATGAGCCTGCGCGAGAAGATGGCCGAACTGGGGTTCTTCGGCATCCTCATTCCCGAGGAGTACGGCGGTCTCGGGCTGGGGCTGGCCGAGTACGCGATCATCGTCGAGGAACTCGCGCGGGCCTGGATGAGCGTCGCCAGCCTCATCGCCCGCGGACAGCAGTTCACCGCGGGCTTCGACCAGGATCAGCGCGCGCGATACCTGCCGAAGATGGCCCGCGGGGAGTTCCTGAGCGCGTTCGCCCTGTCCGAGGCCGAAGCGGGTTCCGATGTGGCGAACATGAGCTGCCGGGCGGTTCCGGACGGGGACGGCTGGCGCATCAGCGGTCAGAAGATGTGGTGCACCTTCGCCGATGGTTCCGACTACCTCCAGGTGTTCGCGCGCACGGCCCCGGTGGATCCGCGGCACCGTTCCCGCGGCGTGACCTGCTTCCTGATGCCGAAACAGCGGGGCACCCTGCCGGAGGGCGTGCGGGGGACGCCGGTCCGCAAGATCGGCTACCACGGATGGAAGACCTGGGAGCTGTCCTTCGAGGATGCCTACTCCGACATCGTCGTGGGCAAGGAGGGCGAGGGCTTCCGGATCGCCATGGGAGATCTCGAGACCGCGCGGATCCACACCGCGGCCCGGGCTGTCGGGCTCGCCCGCGGCGCCCTGGAAGATTCGATCGCCTACGCGGGCGTACGAGTCCAGTTCGGCCGTCCCATCGGGGCGAACCAGGCGATCCGCTTCAAGATCGCGGACATGGCGGCGCAGATCGAGGCCGCGCGTGCGCTGATGTACCAGGTCTGCACGGAGGTGGACGCGGGACGGTCCGGTAACGTCAAGGCCTCGATGGTCAAGCTCGTGGCCTCCGAGATGGCCGAGCGGGTGACCAGCGAGGGCGTGCAGATCCACGGCGGCGCCGGGTACACCACCGACTTCCCGGTCGAACGCTACTGGCGGGACGCCCGCCTGACCAAGATTTTCGAAGGGACTTCGGAGATCCAGCTTAAGATCATCTCCGACTCGCTGCTGGGTCGATGAGGGAGGTGTGGCTGTGCGGGTGGCCATCGTCGGGGCGGGAATCGGCGGTCTGACGCTTGCGCTGGCACTGCGCCAGCACGGTATCGAGGCCCAAGTCTTCGAACAGGCGCCGGAGCTGCGCGAGGTCGGGGCGGCGGTCGCCCTGTCCGCCAACGGAACCCGGCTGCTGGAACGGCTGGGGCTCCGCGAGGAGCTGGCCGCCCATGCCGCGACTCCGACCGAGCTGATCTACCGGCACTGGCGCGACGGCGGACGCCTGGCCGCGCACCCGGTCGGCAGCTGGTATCGCGAACGCTTCGGGTACCCGTTCTACGGCATTCACCGGGTCGACTTCCAGCGGGTTCTGGGAACCGCATGGGGTTTCGACCAGGTGCGTACGGCGTGCCGGGTGCGCGGGGTGGTGGAGCGGCCCGAGGGCGTCCGGCTGGAGCTTCCCGACGGACCGAGCGATCCGGCGGACGTCGTGGTCGGCGCGGACGGAGCGCACTCGACCGTGCGGCAGTGGCTCACCGGGGCCGCGGACGCGGTCTATTCCGGCACCAGCGGGTTTCGCGGGCTGGTCCCCACCGCCCGGCTGGGCATGCTGCCCGATCCGCAGGCGATCCAGTTCTGGGTCGGCCCTGGCGGGCATCTGCTGCACTATCCGATCGGTTCGGGTGAGGTGATCAATTTCCTGGCCGTGGTCGAGGGGCCGGCGCACTGGACCGCGCCGAACTGGGTGCTGCCGACTGCTCCCGCCGAAAACCTGGCTGCCTTCGCCGAGTGGCATCCGGCAGTGCGGACGATGATCGCCGAGGGAGCGCAGCCACAGCGCTGGGCGCTGTTCAGTCATCCGCCGCTCAACCACTGGAGCCGCGGCCGGGTCGTCCTGCTCGGCGATGCCGCACACGCGATGCTGCCACACCACGGCCAGGGCGCGAACCAGACCATCGAAGACGCGGTCACGCTCGCCGATTGTCTCGCCGAAGCACGGCCCGGCGAACTCGAAGCGGCACTGCGGCGGTACGAGGCGCTCCGCCGGACCCGGACCCGGCAGGTCGCCCGGAGCTCGTGGGTGACCTCCGGCCTCCTGCATCTGCCGGACGGACCGGCCGCGCGGCAGCGCGACCGGGACCTGGCCGACCTGCCCGCGAACTTCGGCTGGATCCACGACTTCGACGCCCAGCGGGCGTAGCCGCGAATACCGCAGACGCACTCCGTCCGGGCCGCGGCCGACCAGGTCCGCGCCGGGCAGGGCAACCCCTCTACTTGCGGAGATTCAGGGCGCCCCGCGTCCACAACTGCTTATGAGCACACCTGCTTTCAGCGGACTCGGTCTGCCCAAGACCCTTGCCGGCGCGCCGGCCGGGACGTCCTCGGCCGCCGCGGACATCGCGCTGAATGGACTCGCAAGCCGCGCTGAAGTTGACCCGGCCTCCTGCCGCCGGTGCCGCGGCATCGAAACCTTTCAAGTGGTGGTCAGCTCGTCGACGAGGCGGAGAGGAGCCGGTGGATGTCGTCATGGGTCGTACTGTGGAGGGTTTCCGCGACGATGTCGTCCCGCCGAATGTGCTCGTCGACGCGCCGCCCGGGATCGTCGGGGCGAACGTGACGGCCGCGATCACCGCGATCAGTGCCTTGGCGTGTGTGGTCACCGATGCGTTGGTCGGCGAAGGGCATGCGGTCGTCGATGCCGGGAAGCGACGATACAGTGATGATCGTGCCGACCGGATCCAACGAGCTCGGGGAGTTCCTCAGGGCTCATCGTGCCCGCGTCGGCCCGGCGGAGGCCGGTTTGAAGGGCGGAGGCGACCGCAGGGTCGCCGGCCTGCGTCGCGAAGAGGTGGCCGTGCTCGCGGGCGTGAGCATCGACTATTACGCGCGGCTGGAACAAGGGCGGGAACGTAGCCCATCCGCTCAGGTGCTGATCGCGATCGGGCAGGCGCTTCGGCTCGGCCCCGACGCGTGCGGTCACGTCTTCCGGCTCGCCGGGCCTGATGAACCGTCACGGGTTGGGGGCCGCTTCCTTTCATGAGGATGATGGTCACCATGCCCAAGCGTTACCCGCCCGAGGTTCGCGAGAAGGCCGTCCGTCTGGCCCTGGACCGCCTCGATGACTACGGGTCCGCCTACTCGGCCGCGCACGCGGTCGGCCCGACGGTCGACGTGCACCCCGAAACACTGCGTGTGTGGATCGTCAAGGCCCTCCAGCGGGACGCCCCGCCCGTGGCGGCGGCCGGTGGTGAGCTGGCCGTGACCGAGCGCGCCGAGCTGGACCGGTTGCGCAAGGAGAACCGAGAACTCGAGCAGGCCAATGACATCCTGAAGCTCGCGTCGGCTTTTTTCGCGTCAATGTCATGATCGTGGCGTCCGGTGGGATTCGCTCGTTTTTTCGCTGCCCCAGGTGAGTGTGGCTTGTCCCGATGTGCGGTCCTGCCGGGGAGGGGGAGGGATGGAGACCCCGACCTCGAACGTCAGGTAACGGGCAGGCTTCCAGCAGTCCCGGCGGGCTGTTCAAGATTCATTAGGTAACGGGGGTGGGCTGTGCATCTCGGCGAGGTCTTCCAGAGTGATACCCAGCGCCTGCGCATCCCGCCGAGCGATGGCGCCCTCGGTTGTCAGTTCCTCGGCAGTGGAGCAACCCCCCGGAGTGCGGATCGGACGCGGTCTGCACTCCGGGGGCTTGCTTGCTGAGGTGTCAGGTGAGGTTGGCGTAGACGACGATGTTGTCTTTGTAGCTGTGTTCAGCGTGGTCGAAGACGCCGCCGCAGGTGATGAGGCGGAGTTGGGGTTGGTCGGTGTTGCCGTAGACCGCGTCGGTGGGGAATTGGTCTTTCGGGACCTGCGTGGTGTGGTCGACGACGAACCTCAGGTTCTTGCCATCGCTGCGGGTCACGAAGATCTCGTCGCCCACGGCGAGATCTTTGAGCTTGTAGAAGATGCCGGGCTGGTGGTTGCCGTCGACGTGGCCGAGGATGATCGCCGGTCCGACGTCGCCGGGCACCGGAGAGAGCCGGTACCAGGCGGCCTGCATCGGCTGCTTGACCGACGGCACGGCGATCTGACCGGTGTGGTCGACGGCGACGGCGAGCAGCGACGAGTCGGCTTGGATCTTGGGGATCCGCACCTCGGTCGGCCGCAGCTTGTCATACGGCTTGGTCACCGACACCGAGGTCGGCGCCGGGGGTGCGGCGGCTGGGCCGCCGCTGCTCGCGCAGCCGGTCAGTGCGAGGGTGAGCAGCAGGGCGGCCGCGACGCCGCGACCACCCTGCCGGAAGGGGTTCCGCATTCGCTCAGCCCTGCGCGGTGCCGCCGAAGCCGGTCTCCACGCCCGACTTGGGCGCGAAGGCGACCTGTGCCTTGCCGCCGTTGCCGGCCTGCCATGCCGCGGCGTCACCCGAGCCGGGGACGGGCGTAACGGTCGTGCCGCCGCCGGAGGCGCCGCCGCCCTGCGGGGCGTCGCTACCGCACGTCCAGTCGAGGCGGACCTGGCCGCTGGCGAAGGTGATGCCGTCGTGCAGCTGCACCAGGTAGTCCCAGTAGCGGCCGTCCTGCTCCTCCTGATATGGGCCATCGACGATGTCGAAGTCCGGGGAGCTCACGTTACTCGGCTGGCCCTCCGCGCAGGCGATGATCAGACCGCCATAGCCGTTGCCGAGGTCGATCCCGTAGGCGGTGTCGTCCTGGAAGGGCGGTTCCTCCGGCGTCGAGGAGGTGCTCGACTCGCTGGTCGTGGTCGGCTTGCTGGAGTCGGTGGTGCGCGTCGAGGTCGACGTGGTGCTGCTCGCCCCGGTGGTGCTGCTCGCCGAACTCGTCGGCTCGGTCGGCGCTGAGGCGCCGCTCGAGGTCGATTCCGGCGCCGTGGTGACGACCTCGCTCGTGCTCGTGTCGGAGGTCGGGGTGGCCGGAGACGAGGTCTCATCGGCGAACGCCGCGGGGGCCGCGAAGGTGATCAGGGCGCCGGCCGCCAGTACGGCAGCAAGACGACCCACAGACTTATGCAAAGTGTGCTCCAGAAAATCGCTCGGCGCGCGGCGCCCTCACGGCCGCGACGCAGAAAGTCCCCATCGTCACTCTTTCGAGTGAGAGTGTGATCATGCCCTACAGGCATCACGACAACGACAGGAATTGGTGCGACAAGGAACACGCCCGAAATTCGTAACGTCGGAGAGTCGCAAGACGATGGGGGAAACCCGAGCCCCGTTGGGACGATGGTAACAGAAAGGCCAAGAGGTCACGTCAGATCGCACGTACCGGAAAATTACCGACCTGTCGATATAGGTGTCGGTCTGGCCGTCCAGGCTGAGAAGTGACAGAAACGGGGCCGTTGACGCTGAATCAGCTGAGATGAGTAGGCAGCCGGCCTATCGCGAAGGAGGGCACCGCCTCAGTCACTGAACACCCCACTGCCGCGGCGGCTCTGGCCTGCCCTCACACCGTGCGAGAGTCGCCGCTTGAGACGAGTGGCGGTCATCCCCCCGGACCGCCACTCGTCCGCTTGAACGTCGCCATGTACCTCACGTGTGTCCGATCGGCGATCACGCCGATACACCCATTTGAACCGGACGCCCGCACCTGTCGGTTGAGCGCGTCCGAAACCACCAGCCAACGAGGTCGGGTCACCGGCAGGTGATGGGGTGTTCGGTGTCGTGGCGGAACCACCGCGCGGGTCCGCCCCGACCATGGTCTCTCCGCCACAGCGCTGGCCGTCGGGATGGCGGTGCCGCCCACCTTCCCGGTCATCGCGGGCAACACCGTGGTCGCGGCGGTGGCCGGGTGTGTGCGGCTGCTGGCGGGGCGGCGCCACGGACCGCCGCCACGCCACGATGTGCGCCGGGTTCGCGGTCGCCCTGTTCCTGCTGCACCGCCGGTGGGGTGGCGCTGCTGATGGCGGCGTCGCGGGTGTTCGCGGGTGCGCATTATCCGCACGACGTCATCGTCGGCCTTCTCGTCGGCGGCCTGGTGGGGGCGCTCGGTCTGGTGGTGCGGACGCCACTGGTCAAGGTGGTCCAGCGCGAGGGCCCTGGTAGCGGGCGCCGGCGTGATCCGCTGAGCCACCTCAGTGCAGCGCGCTGCCCGCCTGCCAGTCCGCCCAACTGAGCTCCCAGTCGCCGTAGGCGTCCCAGACCGGCAGCGGCGGCCCGGGTGTGTTGGTGACTTCGACGACGTCGCCGAGACCGAACTGAGCGAAGAACGCCTGCGCATTCTGTGGGCTCAGATTGATGCATCCGTGGGAGACGTTCGAGCTGCCCTGCTCGCCCACCATGTTGGGGTTCTCGTGCACGAACTCCCCGTCGTTGGAGATCCGTTCGGCCCAGTATTCGGTCGAACGGTAGGCGCCGGGCGCGGGCGGGCAGACGCCGTAGGTGCAGGAGTCCATCACGACCTGCTGTTGCTTATCGGTGATCACGTGCGGGCCGGCGTGTGTCGGGGTGGCGTCCTTGCCGATGCTGATCGGCATCGTGGCGGTCACGACACCGTTGTGCACGATCTGCATCTGCTCGCTGTTCCCGTCGGCCTTGGCCACCCACGAGTCATGGATCTGGTAGGTGGCCGACCGGTCGGTCTGGCCGTACACCCCACCGCCGAGATCGACGCCGTAGAGGTTGGCCTCGAGCGTGATGGTGGTGCCCGCCCGCCAGTAGACCGGCGGCCGGTAGTGCAGCGTCTTGGCGTCGATCCAATACCACCCGCCCGGCTGGGGCGGGTTGGTCCTCACGGTGAGCGCCTTTTCGACCGCGGCCCGGTCCGTGATGTTGTGGTCGAAGGACACTCCGATGATCTGTCCGACGCCGAACGTCACTCCGGCGGCCGGAGGCGCCGGAGTCAACGCCGGATACGCCTGCGCAGCCGGGGTCACCGTTTTCACCGTGCCCTTCTGCTCGGTCGGTTTGCCATCGACGCCCACGGCGTCGGCCACCACGGTGTAGGTGGACCCGTAACCCAGTTCCTCGGCCGATGTCCAGCTCGAACCATCGGCGGACAACGTGCCCGTGACCGTGTTGCCCTTCACCGCGTTGGTCACCGTGACGCTGGTCAGCCTGCCGTCGGTCACCGCCACCACGATCGGCGTCCGCGGATTGAAGTCGGTACTACCGCCACCCGCGATGCTCACCTGGGCCGCAGGCGCGACAGACGCCACCGAACCGCCGACGACTGGCACGGTCGGCGACCCGTTCCCGTTCGACGTGCAGGCGCTGAGCGCCAGCGCCGCGCACGCGAGGGCAGCAGCGTACCGAACGCGCCTGCCGGTCATGGTCGAGCGAGCGAGCACAGCGATCCCTTTCGAAGTCGGCACGAACGGGGAGACGCCGCACGCGCCCCGGACGTTGCCTCCTTCACCCGAACAGATGGCTCCCCGAGGTCACATCGCGCCGGCCCCAGTATCCACCTGTGCGGATGCACAGCAGGAACTCGACCGGTGTACCCCAGATCCAGCCCTTGCCAGCCGTCGTCGCGGCGCCGGCCACCTGCCGGATGATGTGCACGAGATCCTGCACCTCGTCGTCGGCGGCCGGCACGTCGGCCCGCACGCTGGGCTGCAGGTTGGTCGCCACCCGCTGCCCGCGGTAGATCTCCACGCGCGGGCGGTCTCCGGTCAGGGTGAATACCTCGCGCACCGTCAGACCGCGTACGCCGAAGGTGGTCAGTACGTCCTTTGTGTCCTGCAAAGTGACCGGGCCGGAACACGGCCGAGATCAGTTTCACCGTCGGTCCCCCGAGCCGCCCACACCGGTCACGGCACGGATGCGCTCCAGAGCGTTCCTCCGCCACGCCGCTGGTGGCTGGCGCCGCCGACGAAGGGCTGGCCGCGGTAACGGATTCGGCCGGGTACGCCTCTTCGTCGTGCACTCCAAGGCCAACGTCGTACCCCGGACTGGTGTCAACGCCGCCGGCAGCTTCTATACCGCCTGGGGGCGTGGCTCGGCACGCCGCCGAACTCCGAGGAGGGCACCGACGCCGACGCCGGACCTGACGGCCGCGATCTCAGCCGGACGCCGCCGACCGTGGCAGATCGGGCGGCGAGCGGTCATCGGTCGTTGCTCCACGCGACCGGGCAGGACGGGTTGGGTCGGTCGGGTTGCCTTTATCTTGTACCGGTGCCCATCCGTGCACGGCACGATCGGGCACCGGTAGGCAGGGTTCTGGTATCCAGCTCCGAGGCGCCCGTAGCCATGGCCACCGACCGCCCTGGATGAGCGGCCGCTGCGATCACTTGTAGCCAACGGTGATGGCGTCGTCGGCCGCGGTCCAGACGATCCTTCCGTGCATGCAGTCGTTGCTCCGTCCACCGGGAACGCTGTGTTCGTCTGTGGTCGGGTAGCCCAGTGCGGAGCGTTCCTATCTCATGGAGGACCGCTTGGCGCGGATGCCGCCGTGTTCGGGGTCCAGTAGATCGAGGCGCCGCCCGGTGCCGGCGAAATGGTTGTAGTGGCCAACGCCTCCGGAGTACCCCGACTCATCCGTCGTCGGACAGCCCTGCAGTTACGAGCCACCGATGCCGATTGGTCTACGGGTGAGGGGCTGGAGGTGTCCGGGCCGTTGCCAGTGCTGCTGCTCGCGATGGCCGGGCGGAGGCGGGCCGTCGACGGCCTGACCGGAGATGGGGTCGAGACCCTGCACGAGAGACCATGGGGCGGCGCCTCGGCCGTCGTTCGCCGGCCTCCACCGGGTGAACGGGGTGGAGACCGGCTCACGCGTTACTTGGCCGCTTGGACGAACTTGTCGGTGTAGGTCTTGGACACGTCGATCGACTTGCCCTTGACGTCGGGGTTGAACGCCTGCAGCACGGCGAGGTCGGTCGGCGGCCCGCTGGGGGGCATGATGCCGGTCGGGTTGTAGATGCCCTTCTCGCTGTCGAACGCCTTGGCGTAGGCGTCCTTACCGGAGCCGGCGTAGTAGTCGGCAGGCATCTGGTCGGCGACCTGGGCGCCGGTGTGGGTCTGGATCCATTTCAGCGTCGCCACGTACGCGTTGACCAGTTTCTGGACCACGTCGGGGTGGCTGTCCACGTAGCTGGTCATCATGTACAGCGAGGTCGCAGGGTACTCGCCACCGAGCTGCTGCGTGGTGGCCGCCGCGGTGCGCATGTCGAGCAGGACGTAGGCCGAGCCGGTCGCCAGCAGGGTGGACACAGTGGGCTCGGTGGTCATCGCGCAGTCGACGTTCCCGTGCTGCAGCGCGCCGATCAGGGTGTTACCGGATTGCACGCCGACCCGGTGGATCTTCGCCGGGTCGACGCCGTTCTTCTGCGCCAGGTACTGGGTGAGGAAGTCGGTGGAGGAGCCGAGGTCGGTGACACCGAGGTTCTTGCCGGCCCAGTCCGCCGGGGAGTGGATCCGGTCCTTCACCTCGTCGCGGCACAGCTCCACCTCACCTGGGGTGGTGAGCATCGACACCACCGACTCCATCGACTGACCGAGGCCCTGCATCGCGATGGTGTGGTCGTAGAAGCCGCCGACCCCTTGCACCGCGCCCGCCACCATGTTCGTGGTCGCGTCGACGCCGGCGCCTTCGTCCTGCAGGGTCACATTGAGGCCCTGCTGCTGGTAGTACCCGAGCCGCTGGGCGAGCATGAACGGCAGGTAGATCTGCTTGTTCAGCCCACCGACCATGATGCTCACCGGGGTCCCGGTGCCACCGCTGGAACTGGTGCCGGAGTTCTGGCTCGCCGTCGACGCACAACCGGCCAGGCCCAGCGCCGAGGCCGCGAGCACGGCCAACCACTTCTTCTTCAACACGGTGATCTCCTTTGATCGTCCGACAACGAGGGTGGTTACAGGTCAGGGCCGGACAGTTGTGCGGGCCGCCAGCGCAGCAGCCGGCGTTCCAGCCGGGTGATGAGCCATTCCGCGATCAGCGCGACGATCCCCATGATCACCATCGCCGCCCAGACGCCGTTGGCGTCGAAGGTGCCCTGCGCGTTCTTGATGAGCACGCCGAGTCCGGCGTAGCCGCCGAGGAACTCGCCGACGATGGCGCCGATGAGCGCGAAGCCGAAGCTGACGTGCAGGCTCGCGATGATCCAGGTGAACGCGGACGGCAGCACGACCTGGCGGGTGACCTGCCAGCGCGAGGCGCCGAGGATGCTGGCGTTGGCGATGAAGTTGCGGTCGACCTCGCGGGTGCCCTGGAAGGCGTTGAAGAACACGCCGAAGAAGACCAGCACGATCACCAGCAGGATCTTCGACTCCAGACCGAGCCCGAACGCGAGCACGAACACCGAACCGAGCACGATGCGCGGGATCGCGTTCAACACCTTGATGAACGGTCCGAACACGTCGGACAGGAACCGGATCCTGCCGAGTGCGATCCCAGACACGATGCCCAGCGCAGTGCCGATGGCAAAGCCGATCAGAGCTTCCTGCAGGGTGGTCCAGATCTGACTGCCGAGTGAGCCGATGGCCGTGCCCTGTGTGATCCACGTCTGCAGCCGCGACAGGATGCCCGAGGGCAGCCCATAGAGGATGGTGGAGCGTTGGTTGCCCTGGACGAACAGTTGCCAGCCACCGATCACCACGATCAGGACCGCGGCCTGGGTCAGGTGCACGAGGAGCTTTCGCCGGCGCCGCCGTGACCGAGGACCGGCATCGGTCTCCGCTGTGACCGGGGAACTGACGCTCGGGTCGACAGTGGTCATGAGCTCTCCTTTGCCGAGAGCTGGGTGGTCTGGGCGTAAGCGAGGTCGACCTCTGCGCGAAGCGCTTCCCAGATCTGGTGGTAGATGTCGACGAAGCGGGGCTCGAAGCGAATTTCCTGGACCACCCGTGGACGGGGCAGGTCGATCGCGAACCGGGCCTTCACCGTGGCCGCGGGACCGGCGGTGAGCACCACGACGGTGTCGGCGAGCGCGATCGCCTCTTCCAGGTCGTGCGTCACGAACACGACTGCGGGCCGCGTGAGGTCCCACAGCGCCAGCAACTCGGTCGACATCTTGGCCCGGGTCTGCACGTCGAGTGCGCTGAACGGCTCGTCCATCAGGATGACCCGGGGTTCGGTGATGAGGTTCTGCGCGAGTGCGACCCGTTTGCGCATCCCGCCGGACAGCTGGTGCGGGTACCGGTCTTCGAAGCCGTTGAGGCCGACCCGGCGGATCCAGTCACGTGCGTCGTCCAGCGCTTGGCGCTTCGGCGTGCCGCGGAACCGCGGGCCGGCGGATACGTTGTCCAGCACGGTTTTCCACGGCAGGATCGCGTCTGTCTGAAACATGAACCCGACCCCCGGCGTGATCCCGGAGACACGTCGGCCGTGGACCTCGACCGAGCCGGTGGAGGGGCGCTCGAGCCCCGACACCAGGGTCAGGGTGGTGGACTTGCCACACCCGGTCGGTCCGACCACGGCACAGAACTCGCCGGGTGCCACCTCGAGGTCGAGGTCACGCAGGGCCGTGTAGGGCGTCGCCTTGTCGGTGGTGAACCGTTTCGTCACCCCGCGCAGTTCGATCGCCGGTGGCTCGTCCCGGTCCGCCGTGCCGGGCGTCGTTGCGTGCACGGTGCCGTCCCTTCGTTGGGTGGTCTGTGTGATGCACGACGCTAAGAGCGGCGGTAGGGCGGGAAAACGTTGTGTGCGATACCGGTCGTGAGGTGCGTTTCGCGGGTTCTGCTCATAAAGCTCGCCACGATGGGGACGATCCGGCCTTTTCGCCCGCGCTTGCTTGGCATCGGTGGATCCGCGTGGTGTCATGCGGAAACGCCCCTATGACCAGTGGCAGAGTGGAGCAGTCATGTGGCGGTCACGCCCGCTGGCGTCCCAGATCCTGCTCGCCGTGCTGGGTATCCTGCTCGCCTCCGTGTCCGCCGGCGCCCTGCTCTACGGCAAGCTCACGGGCCAGACCCTCGACACGCAGTACGGCCAGCGCGCGCTCGGCATCGCCACCACCGTCGCCCAGATGCCGATGATCCGCGAGGCGCTCCTGCGCGACGACCCGGACCACAGCATCCAGGCCATGGCCGAACAGGTGCGGCGCTCCACCGATGCCGCCTACGTCGTGGTCACCGATCGGTCAGGCCTGCGGTACTCCCATCCGAACTCCCTCCTGATCGGACAGCGCATCGAAGAACCGGTCGCGGCGCTCGACGGGCGCGGTCACCTGGGCATCGACAACGGGAGCCTGGGACGTTCCGCCAACGGTCGTGCCCCACTGTTCGGGTCGGACGGGACCGTCGTCGGGCAGGTTTCGGTGGGCATCCTCGAGGAACAGGTGTCGAGCGAGCTGGCGAACGAGATCCTGTGGGTGATCTTGTATTCCGCGGCGGCGCTAGCACTCGGCGTCGGCGCGTCGTGGCTGCTCGCGCACCGCATCAAGAAGGCCACCTTCGGGCTCGAGGTGTCCGAGATCGTTTCCCTGCTGCAAGAGCGAGAAGCCATGCTGCACGGTATCCGAGAGGGAGTGCTGGGTGTGGACACCGACGGCCGGGTCGAGGTGATCAACGACGAGGCCCGCCGACTGCTCGGGATCTCGACCACCGCGCGCGGCCGGCAGCTCGGCGAGCTCCTGCCGCCCGGGCGCCTGCACGACCTGCTGGGCGGCCCGGGCGACTGCCGGGATGAGGTCGTCCTTACCGACGAGTTCCTGTTGGTGGTGAACCGAATGCCGGTGATCCTTTCCGGACGCGACGTCGGCTCCGTGATCACCTTGCGCGACCGCACCGAGATGGAAGGGCTCGTGCGCGAGCTGCACGCGGTGACCGGGCTGACCACCGCGTTGCGGGCGCAGGAGCACGAGTTCAACAACCGGCTGCATGTGCTGTCCGGGCTACTCGGCCTCGGCGAACCGGACGAAGCCGCGCGCTATCTCGCGGAGATCTCCCACGACTCCACCGCGCAGGCCGGCGACCTGCGTGCCCGGATCTCCCCGCCGGAGCTCGCCGCCTTGCTGCTGGCGAAAGTGACGATCGCGGCCGAACGGGGCGTACGGCTCACCGTAAGTCCCGACTCCCACCTCGATCTTCCCCCGGTCGCGACCAGCTCACTGCTCAGCGTGCTGGGCAACCTGATCGACAACGCGGTGGAGGCGGTCTCCGGGGGCCCGGAGCCGCGGGTGGTCGGCGTGCAGCTCTCCGACGCGGGCACCGAGTTGCGCATGGTGGTCACCGACACCGGGCCGGGCATCCCGGACGAGGCGCTACGCCAGATCTTCGTGGACGGCTACTCCACGAAGTCCGCCCGCGGCGGGATGCGGCGCGGCCTCGGGCTCGCGCTGGTGCACCGTCTGGTGCACCAGGCGGGTGGGTCGATCAAGGTCGCCCCCGGGCCGGGTGCGTGCTTCGACGTGCGGATCCCCACCGCCGGGCCATCGGCGCCGGCGGAGCGGAGCGAGCTGGAGCAGGTGCGATGATCAGGACTTTGATCGTGGACGACGACTACCGGGTCGCCGCCATCCACGCGGCGAGCATCGACCGCATCCCCGGTTTCAGCTGCATCGGCCAGGCGCACACCGCCGCCGAGGCGCGGCAGGCCGTCGCCGACCTCGGACCGGACCTCCTCCTGCTGGATGTCTACCTGCCCGACGACGACGGTCTCTCCATTCTGCGCGGGCTGAACTCCCACGACGCGGCGCCGCCGGACTGCATCGTGATCACCGCGGCGCGGGACCTGAGCACGGTCCGCTCGGCCATGCATCTGGGCGCGGTGTACTACCTGGTCAAACCGTTCGGACTGGCACAGCTGCGCAGCCAGCTGGAGGCGTACCGGCAGTGGCGCCAGCACGCGAGCGGTGCGGGCGAGGCCGACCAGGCCACTGTGGACACCCTCTACAACATGCTTCGCGGCCCCGCCCCGGCAGCACGAGCCGACGCCCTGTCCCCGACCATGCAGAAGGTCCTCGACACCATTCGCGCATCGCCCATTCCCTTGGCGGCCAGCGCTTTGGCCACGCAACTGGGTATCAGCCGCCCCACCGCACAGCGCTACCTGACTGAACTACACCGCCGTGGCGCGCTTCAGCTCCACCTCGAATACGGCAACGCCGGACGGCCCGTCCACCGCTACGGCCCAGCCGCCACCGTCTGACGCAGGGCCGCACGACCTGAACCCTGTCCGCAGGTCCTCGGCCCGACGAGAGCTGACGTCTACAGCCGTGTAGAAGGCCGGGTTGTGCTCGTGTCGGCGCAACGGTGCCGGGCACAACGGGACGGCTTCCGAACTGCCGCGACGACTACGTGCCCGTCGCCTGGAGGTCGAGCGCCACGACTACCTCGACCTGCTGACAGGGCGCCTGGGACAGCGGTTGTGTGGCATTACCGCCGCGAGCTCGAGATCGCGCTGCGCAGCTGGGACTGACTGCTCACGGCTGCTGCTCGGGCGCGCTGATCACCGCAACCGAGGCGCTGCGAGAACTTCGCACAGTGTTGCGTGAGCACGCCAAGTCCGCGGTGTTCGACGGCGGTTTCCGGGCCAGCTGCGCGGAACTCAACCGCACGGCCGTGCCCGGCGAGGCCGAGCTTGTGACCTACAGAATCCAACTGCAGGTGGTCGATGTCGACGAGGGCCGCGCGGTCGGGCTGGCCGGGCTGCTTCCAACGCACGACCGTACTCCAGCCTGGCGGCCCTCCGGGCCGAGCGCGTCGATGCGATCGACTTGCGCCTGCCGCATCACGCACACCCGGGCGGCGTGCTGGATGCGTTGCGCTATGAATCGCCGATCCTAGCGGAAAAGCCGCTTGCTCTCGACGTGGCCGAAGATAGCCGAATGATCGAAGCGGCCGCAGAACGGGGAGTGCCCCTGCCGAAGTCTTCGGCGGATGGGCGTTCGCACGGTCTGACTGCGACGAGCGAAGTTCTTCTCAGCGGCGGCCTCCGACCATTGACACCAACTTCACGGAATCATCCGTCTAGATGCCGCCCGTCTGGCTGACAGCCGCGTTGCGCTTCGGGCCCGTCGCGGTCGCGGCTTTCCCGCTCCCCACCACCTGCATTCGGGCCGCGCGGCTACCAGTTCCTCACGGAGATCAGCATGATCATCGGTTTTCTGCACCGCGTGACCGGTCAACTCCTGCTCATCCGCCGCAGGACCGAAGAAGCCGTACGACCACCGGCCCGGCCCGGCCCGTTCCGAGAAGTGAAGGAGGAAACAGAGATGACCCGGAGTGTGACGCCGGCAGACGGCGAGCGCAGAGGCGGGGACGTGACGGAGTACTCGTTCTGGCATGAACACACCCACCTCCACCTCAGCCCCGTCGAGGTCCCCTCGATCCTCGGGCTGTTCGGGTTCGCGGTCTCCACGTTCATGGTCGCCGCCAACCTGGGCGGCTGGTACGGCAACGACACGACGGCCCCGCTGATGCTGGCGCCATTCGCGTTCACGTTCGGCGGTATCGCGCAGCTCCTCGCAGCCATGCGGGTCCTACCGGGCCCGTGACGCCCTGGGCCCCGGCATCCAGGGCGTTTGGGGATCATTCCGATCGCCTATGGCATCTACCAGCTGTTCGTCGGCGGGCTGCCGGAACCCTCGGCCAGTCCGCTGGCCGCACACGGGATGACTGGATTCGGCAGCGGCTGAGGTGACCAGTGGGTCATCACAGTTGGCGATCACGGTCGTCTCCGGCAACTGCGAGACGACAGCTCGCAGTGCGCGTTCGGTGGCCCGCACCTCGCCCACCCGGTCGAGCTGGTCCCGGCTGAGGTTGAGCAGCACCAGGCCGGGCGCAGTTTCGCGGCGACGGTAGGCACGTAGTTCTCGTCGACCTCGACCACGGCCAGGGGCGCGTCCGCGCGAGCGGCCAGTGCCGCCCGCCAGTACACCGGCGGGCATATTCGCCCCGTCACCGTTGGCGGCGACCGGGCCGAGGGTCTCCAGGATGCGGCTGAGCATCAGCGCGGTCCTGGTATTGCCGTTGGTGCCGGTCACCAATACCACGGTGCGGTCCCGGCCGAGCCGTTGCGGCGCTTGGGGTCCAGCTTGAGCGCGATCCGGCCGCCGATGACGCCGCCACCGCCAGCCGCGAAGAGACGAGAGACCGCTGCGCCGAATCGTGCCCCGGCGACCGCCAACCGCGTTCGCATCGGAAGGTCGCGTAGCAACGGCGCTACCGAACAGTGTTCACCGAGCTCAGCCGGCGAGCTCAGGCTCACAGAGGTCTCCTTCGCATCTGGGTTCTGGCAGGTCGCCGTCACCCTCCGCCAGGAACGCTGTGAGGATCCTGAGAAACTGGGGACGATCCACGCTCGCCGGCCAAAAAGGGTGCAACCGGCCAGCGCGCGCCACTGCGCTCGTACGGATATGAAGAACCCCAAGGATGTTAAACCGCGGTCGCTGAGTGGACGCTGAGCGTGATCTACCTCTGTGGCCAGGGGAAACCGACTTCCCGTCCGTGGCTAGATTGATTCGCGTGCATGCCTCCGCCATCCGGATCGACACCGTTCCCGTCGTCCTGACCGCCACGGTCATCGCCGTCGTTTTTGTGGTCGCGGTGCCCTGGGCGTGGGACCGCTGGCGACGGCGGATCCCGGGTCGCGTCGGCACCACGCTGCTCGCGGTGATCGCGGTCGTGACGGCCTGCGGGCTGGCGGTCAACGCCTCGGGCAGCTTCTATCCCACTTTGGGATCGCTGCTCGGCACATCGCCGAACCCGGAGGAGGGCACCGTCGCCGACGCGGGCCCCGACGGCCGTGACCTCGGCCAGACGCTCGCGACTGTCGGAGATCGGGCGGCGAGCGGCCACGGTTCTCTGTTGCACGTGACCGTGACCGGTCACCGGACCGGTCTCACCCGGGACGTCGATGTCTACCTGCCGGTGGGCTATACAGCGCCGGAGTGGGCCGGCTTCCGGTTCCCCGTGCTGGAATGGATTCCGCACTTTCCTGGCGAGCCGAGACAGGTCGCGACGCTCTACGGGCTGCCGGACCTGCTCGACCGCGAGATCGGTAGCCACCAGATGCCTCCGACCGTGGTGATCGTGCCCGACCCCAACGGGGAGCCCCGGCTGACCCACGACTCCGAATGCGTCGACGCTGTGCACGGAGCCGCCGATGACACCTACCTCTCGGCCGACCTGCGCGGCTGGGCACTGAGCCGGCTGCGGGTGCGATCGGACCGCCAAGGCTGGGCGATCGCGGGCTGGTCCTCGGGCGGCTACTGCGCGCTGAACCTGACCGCCCGGCATCCGCAATGGTTTTCCGTGGCGGTCAGCATGAGCGGTTACGACACCACGCCTCACGACGTGGAGACCGGCGACCTCTTCCACGGCCGCGACGACATCCGGCATGCCAACGACGTCTCGGCCACTTTGCGCGAGCACCCCTCGCCGGTGCGGCTGCTCGTATCCGCGGACGGGGCCGCCGCGGACGAACGGGCAGCCCTGGAACGCCTGCGCGCGGCGGTCGCTCCGCCGGTGGAGCTCACGACGTGGGTGCTGCCGCCCGCCGGCCACAATCTGAACGCGGTCCGTGCCGAGCTTCCAGCGGTGCTGGACTGGCTCGATACACAGCTGGGTAACCCGGTGAAGATCGGGGCCTCGCCACCTGGCCGCACCACGATCGGGGACATCCCGCCGTGGCCACTGCCCGACACCGGAACACCGGGAAGCCTGCACGGCACCGATACCAGTCTGTAGTGGCTGTTCGCGAGGAGGTGAGGCACATGGCTGAGGGGATTCCGCGATGGCGGCGTAAGGCCGGTGGCGTGGTCGCGACTGTCGTCCAGTTGGGCGCGCTCATGTCGGTCGCCCTGCTGTTGTGGGGTGGTGATCATGGGTTTTACCGGTGGACGGTGGGGTTGTTCAGCCTGGTCAACATCCCCGCCGACGCGAACATCCTGATCGCGTTGGTGCTCGCGCTGCTGGGCGCGGCGTTGCGGCGGCGCAAGCGGGCGGCGTTGGACACGCTGATCCTGTTCCAGTTCGGCGGTCTGCTGATGACGGTGGCGTTTGAGGCGACCTTGGTGTGGGCGCCGCAGGTGTTGGTCCGGGAGCGGCACCCGCATCTTCCGGTGGCGTTGTGGGCGCTGACCGGTGCCGAGGTGGTTTCGGTGGGGTTGATTGTGCTGTTGTTCGCGTTGCGGCCTGCTTTTCCGGCTCGGCTCGCACCCGGTGCGGGGCGGCATGCGCTGGTCATCGGCGTGTCCGGGATTGTGGGGGTGACTCTCGTCGGTTGGGGGTTGCTGGTGGTTTGGCCGGGCACGTTGGGTGGGCTGGGTGACAGCTTCGTGTGGGCGGCGAATCACGCGACTGGTGAGCTGGTGCAGTTGCGGCGGTTGGGTGTGCGGGAGGGTCCGGCGTGGATCGACCTGCTGTTGGATCTGGGCAGCAGCCTTGTGGTGGTGGCGACGTTGTCGACCTTCTTCCGGGGGGTGCGGAGTCGGCGGCGGCGCAGTGATGAGGAGGAGTTGAAGCTGCGGGTGCTGCTGGCCGGGCATGGTGAGGATGATTCGCTGGGGTACTTCGCCACCCGGCGGGACAAGAGTGTGATTTTCGCGCCGAACGGTCGTGCCGCGGTGACTTACCGGGTGCTTGCGGGTACGAGCATCGCGAGCGCGGATCCGATCGGGGATCCGCAGGCGTGGCCGCAGGCGATCGAGGCCTGGTTGGGTGAGGCGCATACCTATGGCTGGGCGCCTGGTGTGTTGGGTGCGAGCGAGCGTGGTGCGCGGGCGTATGCCAGGGCCGGGTTGAAGGCGCTGGAGCTGGGCGATGAGGCGGTGCTGGATGTGCGCGAGTTCAGCCTGTCGGGCCCGGAACGGCGGTCGGTTCGGCAGGCGGTCAGCCGTATCGAACGTGCCGGGTATACCGCGCGTGTGCGGCGGCACAGCGAGCTCACCTCGTCGGAAATGGACGGGCTGCTCGAGCGGGCGCAGCAGTGGCGGGGCGCGGAGACCGAACGTGGTTTCTCGATGGCGTTGTCGCGGCTGGGCGATCCGAGCGACGGTCGTTGTGTGATGGCTGAGGCGTACGACGCGTCGGGCGAGCTGCGGGGGTTGCTGTCGTTCGTGCCGTGGGGCCGGCGTGGGCTGTCGCTGGACCTGATGCGTCGTGACCGGGACGCCGAGAACGGGTTGAACGAGTACCTGGTCGCGCAGGTGGTGGCGCAGGCCGGGCGGTTCGGCGCGCAGCGGATCTCGTTGAATTTCGCCATGTTCCGTGCGGTGTTCGCGGCGGGGGAGCGCATCGGCGCAGGTCCGGTGCTGCGTTCGTGGCGCGCGGTGCTGGGGGTGGCGTCGCGGTTTTTCCAGCTGGAGTCGCTGTACCGGTCGAACGCGAAGTACGGCCCGGAGTGGGAGCCGCGTTTCCTCTGCTACACCTCGGCACGGCGGCTGGCCCGGATCGGCCTGGTCGCGGGTGCGCTGGAGGGCTTCCTCCCCTCGAGCTGGCGGTCTGCGCGGCGCGCGATCGCGGGCGGCGGTGTGAGCGAGGAGTTCCTCGCGCGGGTGCGGGAGATCGACGAGATCCGGACCGAGCCGCGGCCGGTGCGCCGTCCCGAGCAGGTGCGGGTGCGGATCGCGAAGCTGGACCGGTTGCGGGCGGCGGGGATCGACCCGTATCCGGCGGGGTTCGCCCGCGACACGACGCTGGCGCAGGTGGCCGCCGAGTTCGCGGGGCTGGCTCCCGATAGCAGGACCGGGCGCGAGGTGCGGGTCGCCGGCCGGGTGGTGGCGCTGCGTGACCTGGGCGGGGTGTGTTTCGCGCGGTTGCGGGACGTCAGCGGCGAGCTGCAGCTGATGCTGGGCGAGGACGAGCTGTGGCGCTGCGGGGTCGATCTCGGTGACCACGTGGGCGTGCGGGGTGAGGTGGTGACCTCCCGCCGCGGTGAGCTGTCGGTGCTGGTCGCCGGGTGGACCGTCACCGCGAAATGCCTGCATCCGTTGCCGGACAAGCGGAAGGGGCTCGCCGACCCGGAGACCCGGGTGCGCCGCCGCTACCTCGACCCGGACCTGCCGCAGTTGCTGCGGCTGCGCGCCACGGTGCTGCGCGCGCTGCGGGAACGCTTGCACGACAAGGACTTCCTCGAGGTCGAGACCCCGATGCTGCAGGCGGTGCACGGCGGTGCGAACGCGCGGCCGTTCGTCACCCACATCAACGCCTACGACATGCGGATGTACCTGCGGATCGCGCCGGAGCTGTACCTGAAACGGCTGTGCGTGGCGGGCATGGAGCGGGTCTTCGAGCTGAACCGCAACTTCCGCAACGAGGGCGTGGACGCGACACACAATCCGGAGTTCACGATGCTGGAGGCCTACCAGGCGTACGCCGACTACGACTGCATGCGGGTCCTGACCCGGGAGCTGGTGCAGCAGGCCGCGATCGCCGCGTACGGCGCCCCGGTGCTCCGCCGCCCGGATGGCGAGCACGACATCTCGGGCGACTGGCCGGTGGTGACCGTGCACGACGCGGTCGCCAAGGCCCTGGGGGAGCCGGTCACCCCGTCGACGACATCGGCCGAACTGCGCTCCTTCTGCGCGGCGGCGGGCGTCCCCTTCGCCGACGACGCCGGGCGGGGCGAGCTGGTCCTGGCCGCGTTCGACCAGCTCGTCGAGCCGGCCACGGTCGGCCCCACGTTCTACACCGACTACCCCAGGGACGTCTCGCCGCTGACCCGGGAACACCGCTGGGACCCGCGACTGGCCGAGCGCTGGGACCTGGTCGCCTTCGGCGCCGAAATCGGGACGGCATACACCGAGCTGACCGACCCGTTGGAGCAACGCCGCCGCCTGGAAACCCAGTCGCTGCGGGCCGCGAGCGGGGACGTCGAAGCAATGGAACTGGACGAGGACTTCCTGCAGGCGCTGGAACACGGCATGCCCCCAACCGGCGGCCTGGGCCTGGGCATCGACCGCATACTCATGCTGCTCACCGGCGCCCCCATCCGCCACACCGTGCCCTTCCCCTTCACCCGCCCCCGCCACTGAGCTGAAGGACCGAAACCTTGTGAGCACGCTGGCTGAGCTGTCGCTGACCGACTGGTGGCCCCTGCGCGGTCTACTCGTCGCTGCTCTGGTGGTCATCGGAGTTCTGGTGTGCCGAGTGCGGCGGCGCCCGGCGCGGGTCATGCTGAGCTTGTTGGTCGTGGTGCTGGCTGTGATGAACGTGTTGTCGTGGATCAATGCGTCCTACGGGTACTACCTCACGATCGGCCAGGCGATCGGGCTGCCGGGCCGGGACGCCTCGTCGCTGGAAGCGCTCAACCGGTCCCGTATGCCGGCCTCAGGTGTGCTGATCAGCATCACGATCCCCGGCCACACCGCGCACTTCTCCGCACGTCCCGCCGAGGTGTACCTACCACCGGCCTGGTTCGCCCGGCCCCGCCCGAAACTGCCGGTGCTCCTGCTCCTGCACGGCACCCCCGGTTCCCCCACTGACTGGACGGACGGCGGCGGCGCCGCGGCGACTCTCGACGCGTGGGCCGGAGCCCACGCCGGGATCGCGCCCATCGTGGTGATGCCCGACATCAACGGCAGGTTCGACGCCGACACCGAATGCGTGAACGGCCCCGCCGGCCAGGCCGAGACCTACCTGACTCAAGACGTGCCCGACTTCGTCACAAGCCGCTTCTTCACGCAACCGCCCGGTAGTCACTGGGCCATAGCGGGTCTGTCCGAGGGAGGCTCCTGCGCGGTCATGCTGGTCCTGCGCCATCCGGCAAGGTTCGCGGTCTTCGCCGACTACAGCGGGCTGGCGGGACCCCGGTCGGGCGACGGCAATGCCCTTGGCGACACCGTTCCGGCCCTGTTCGGCAACTCGCTCGCCGAATTCCGCGCCCACGAGCCCGGGTGGCTGTTGACGCACCAGCGCTATCCCCAGGTGAACGGCTGGTTCGAGGTCGGCGACCAGGACGGCGACCCGCTGGCTGCGGCCCGGCAGCTGGAGCCGCTGGCGACCGCGGCGGGCGTGTCGGGCCGGCTGACCATCGTCCCCGGCGGCGGCCACAGCTTCTTCCTCTGGCGCAAGGCGTTTGCCGACTCCTTGCCCTGGATCGCAAGCCGGCTCGGCCTGGCACCCGATGCCACCTCCCGACCTCGATAGCGCTGTGCGCTTCCGCCGATTTCCCGCAGCGGGCGGTCCACGCTTGTCAGTCGCAGTGCCGGTCGCGCCACACGCTCCACGGCAATACCACAGCGACCGCGGCCGGCAAGAGCCACACACTGGCACTCCAGTACGGGCCACCCGGTAGGCGATCCCGAGCGCGAGGACCACCGCGACGGCGATACGCCAGTCGTCACCAACGATGAAGTCGTACCAGAAGGCGCCGAATGCGCGGATCCGCGCGATCACGGCAGCCTCCCGTCAGGCGCGGCGACCGCAGCGGGGACCACCCGACCGCCGAAGCAAAGCCACCAGTGCGAGCGCGAACAACGCCACCGCCGGGACGATAGCCAGCAGCGCGCCGTCGGCGCCGGGCCACTGGGCGCCTCCCCTCGCCACCCCAGAAGATTCCGAAGCCGGTGAGCATCACGCCGACGACGAACTTCAGCGTGTTCTCGGGAACCTTGGCCAGCGGGGCCCGGATGGCGAATCCCGCCACGGCGACGATGGCGACCGCACAACCGGCGGCCAGTGCCGCCAATGGGACGTCGTGCTGGTTGCTGCCGAAGGTCAAGGCGATGAAGGCGAGCTCCAACCCTTCCAGGAGCACGCCTTTGAACGACAGGGTGAAGGCGTACCAGTCGGCGACCAGACCGCGGGTGTGTGCCGGTGCCATTCGAGCAGCGGTCACCGCGGTCTGGAAGATCGCGGCCCCGTCGTGACGCGCCTCGTGCCTGCTCGCCCGCAGTGTCGCCTTGCGCAGCCACTGCAGCCCGAAGATCAGCAGCAGCCCGCCGACCACCAGGCGCAGGCTGGTCAGCGGGATCACCGAGAGCGCCGGGCCGAGCGCGGCGATGAGCACGGCGAGCGACAACAGTGCCGCGAGCACCCCCATGCCTGCCGATCGCCAGTGGCGGACGGTCCGGCGGCGAGCACGGTGGTCACCGCCTCGACCGCGCATGCCAGGAACACCGCGAGGAACAATGCTCCAGTAGTCACCGCGATCTCTCTGCTGAACCGGAACCGATCGTGCGCCAACGAGTCTGACCGGTTGCGCCCGTGCCGCCAGTTTCCCAGGCTCTCACAGGACTTCTTACCTTGCTCTAACCTTCGCTTGACCGGCGCAACGCCCTGGCGTTCGTACGCTCGGTACCAGCGACATCATGCGTGTCGCCGATACGAGGAGAGCTAACGGGGATGCGGAGTCCGCGATTTGCGAGACGTCGTACGACGGTTGATGCAGGAGGACCCACCCATGGCGACGCATGAACAGGATATCGGGGCCGGTGCTTCGACGGAGAAACCATCCGTACCGCCGGCGGGTGCGGTGCGTTGTTCCGACGCCGAACGTGAACGAACGAGTTCCGCGTTGTACGTCGCAGCGGGCGAGGGACGACTGTCGATGGATGAGGTCGAGGAGCGGCTGGTGCAGGTGTACACCGCACGGTACCGCCACGAGTTGGAGGCGACCAGCGCAGACCTACCGGCACCGGCCGCCGCAAGCGCGGGCTGGCGGCCTATTGCGACGATGGCGCGCCGACAGCTCGCCGCGGAGGTCGCCGCACTGACCGGCCGCGGCGCAGCCAGCCGGCGCCACAGGGTCGTGCTCGCGCTCGCCGCGTTCGCCATGGTGTTGTTCTTCGTCGTGACGGTGACGCTAGCCCTGCACGGCATCGCGGGAGACGGGCCGGAACATCACGACTTCGGCGCGGGGCGTGGGCCGGGTTAGACGGCGCAAGATCTCGCGCGGGAGGCTTCTAGGATGGACGTCCACGCCGATGACGGTCGCGCGCGTGACAGGGTGATCGTCAACAGGTTTCTCGGATCACCCTGACGTACTGGATCATGATGTTCGCGGCCACGACGCTGGGCGAGACCAGGCTGCTGTGCTGGATCGCATTTGTGCTGACTCGCCCTCCGCGCTTCAAGAGGCGACTTCACCGGCCGGTCGACGTCGGTCCCTCTGGGAGCGCATTCCTGATGAATCAACGCAGAATGTTCACCGCGCGCGCGACGACAAGGGTCACCAGCACAAGAGACACCACGGACTGAAGGAGCATCGTCAGTTTCGCCCAGATCTTCAACGGCATCACATCAGTGGGGCTGAACGCGGTCGCGTTGGTGAAGGCCAGGTACAGATAGTCCACGTAGCCCGGCTCCCACTCGGCCGGCGCGAACTCGGGGTTGGCCATCTGCGGAAACAGCAGATCCGGATGAACCGCCGTGCCTGCCGCCCGCGCCGTTGGTCCTCCGCGGTCGAACTCCCAGTACCACAACGAGAACACCACGATGTTGGTCAGGTAGATCGTTGCTCCCGCAGCCAGCAGGGGGCCGGCCTGGTCGGCGACCGAACCGTTGACAATGCCGTCGACGAGACGGACCGCCGATCCCGCGTTGCCCGCGCTGACGACCAGCAGCAGACCTAGTGCGACCTTGCGAGCGTGCCGGTGCTCGGTACCTGCCCGGCCCGGGCCGAGTAGCACCAACGTCACCAGTAGCAGGGCTGAGAGTGCGGGAAGCAACCAGTGCGGCTGGACGACCAGCTGGTCGGGAAGCACCATCTGCAGACCTATCACCGCGGCGACTGTGACCGCGGCGGGCCAACGGTGCGCACCGGCCGTCGAGCGCCGCCACGCGGGCAGTTGCCGTGAGGTCATGTCCGTGCTGCCTGAATCGTCAGGCATGGCGGGGCAGTAGCGGCGATTCAACGGCTCTGGCCTGGGGAGCCTGAGCAGGCCCGTCAGGCATCGGCGCTACAAGCAGTCCCAGCATGTTCCACCTCCTTGATGCGCGCGAGTTCAATCTATGTGTGTGTCGCTCGGCTCGCTGGCCGGCGTTCTGTTCGTTCAGCGTCCTCTCAGGAAAGGTGACGTGCAGGACGGGGACGTAACGATCTGGATGGGCGCTGTGGACACCGAGCTGCCCAGCGAGAGGGCACACTTTCCGGTGGTCGTCGCTGTGAGGTTCCTGGGCATTCCGAGCCGTCAACGGTGGCTCCGGTGCTGGAAACAGGATTCGCTCCGGTATCACGATGGGATCGCGCCTTACAGCACGTGGGCGGTCACCGCCGTCTCGGTCCCGGGGTGGGAGTCCGCCGTCGACCCGAATCGGGACTTCACATTCCTCATCGTCCATCAGGCCGGCACCCGACCCGGTGCAGGCCGTGACTGGTGCCCTCCGCGCCGACCGTGACTATACGAACACGGTCCCCCTCAGCGGCTATCCCTACGCCAGCGATTCACCCGGTCGTTGGCCGCGACACCCACCACGCAGTCCGGCCTCGACCAGCAACGGTTCGCATGCGCGGGATCTCCGGACGGTACCAGCGGCGGTCCGTGGGTCACCGCGGCGACCCCGGCAGCCGGGGAAGGTACGGTCGCCAGCGTGATTCGGCGGCTACGAGCGAGGTGGCGCCGCACCAGCACGTGTCTGCCGCACCAGCACGTGTCTACAGTACCTACTTCGGTGCGGATATCGACGACCTCTACCGAAGGGCCGTTCACTGACCGGAGTGCCGCTGACGATGAGCGGGAGCACACTGGTCTCCGTGGGTGTGCCTCGGAAATCCGGCCCGGTTCCGATGGGGCCGTCCCGGGTGCTGGCTCTCGTTGTTCTCACGGCCGGGATCGTCGCGGCAGGAGCGACTGCAGGCCCCTGGTGGTTTCTCTTCGGCTGCACGATTTTCGCCTTGCTGTTCTTCGGCGACGACAGCACCGCGGGCTAGCGTGGCAGTCGCCGTCAGGGGGTGGCGGAGTTGTCTGGCGGTACGGTGGGGACGGGGTTCGCGGCGGCTCCGGAGACGGCGAGGGCGGCGACGTTGTCGTGGGCGGGATGTGCGTGGCCTGCCGGTCCCGCGGCGTAGGTACTGAGCAGCCGCAGGGTGATCGCGCTGATCGCCTGGTGCGCGGTGGTGTCGTCGTGGTCGTTGGCGCAGCCGGGTTCGAGTGCGCAGATCCAGTACTGGGTTCCGGCGGCGAACACGGCTGCTCCGCTGGGCGTGGTGTAGTAGCTGGTATCGGCGAAGCCGGGCCGGCCCTCGCAGGTCAGTGGGGAATGGAACAGTATCTCGATCGGGCGTGGGGTGGGCACCGCGAGATCGACCTGTTCGTATTCATTGCCGACCAGCCCGGGCAGCACCTGTCCGTTGTGGACGATCCCGGACAGCAGCCAGTTCGTCTCGTCAGCGGCTCGCAGGTCCGCGTGTACGGGGTTGCACTGGTAGAAATCCCCCAGTAACACGCTTTCGGGGCGGGGGAACGGCGGTGAGCGCCATTCTGTGGTCGCCTCGAGCGGGTTCGTCAGGTGGTCCGGATCTTCGTCGAAGGACTTGTAGTCCACTTCCAACCGGTCGGGCCCGAGTGCGGTGGGCTGGAAACGGATGTGCCGGTAGATCTCGTTGCCGCCGAAGAACGCCAGGTTGACTCCGTGGTCGCGGGCGGCGGTCACGTGCTGGCGCATCGCGGTGGACCAGTACTCGTCATGCCCCAGTGTGACGATGGCGGCGGCACCATCGGCCAGATGGGGGTCGGCGTGGAGGTCGACGTCGGTGGCGTAGCCCAGGGGTAGACCCGCCTGTTCGGCGAACCGCAGCAGCGGCAGCTCGAAGTAGAGGAAGTCCCCGGCGCCTTGCATGTCCCTGGCTTGGTAGGGCCGGTCGAACGACACGGCGCGCGAGCGGTCGGCCTTGCTGCCCGACGGAGAGTTGTACAGGCTGTAGCCACCCCACTGGTTGTAGGCCTGCCAGGTGGTGACGGCGTTGACGATGACGATTTTGCCGTGGTTGTCCGGGCTTCGTACCGTCAGCGGCACGAACTGCTGAGCATTGTCGTCCCCGTCGAGACGGAACAGGTAGTCCCCGGGCGCCCAACCGTCGGTCGGCACGGTGAGCGAGGGCTGCCAGGGTGCCACGACAGTGTTCGTGGGGTGTTGCACCACGGGGGCGGCCTGGACATGTCCTTGCTGTGGCGGGGACTGCCACACTCGGAGCGCGTCGGAGTCGCGGTAACCGCCCATCCGGTACGCGGTGACGGTGTAGTGCGCGGCGGTGGTGCTCACGAACAGCCGCACCTGTCGGCCCGGCAGTACGGAGGTGTGGTCGGTGTAGCCCTCGATCGCGTGCTCGGGGCCGGGATGGGTCAGTTGCCACCCGGGCGTCCCGGCGGGGCCCGGCAAGGATGAGGCCCGTGCGGCGCTCGGCTTGGGCCTGGCGGTCGGTGCCGGTGCCGCGGAGCAGGCCGCTGCCGCTGCTGCGACTGTCACGGCCGCGAGCAACGCGCATCCCACTCTTTGCGTCGGCACGTCAGCAGTGTCTCAGCACGTCGTAGTCGCTGCTGGTTCAGCGAAGGGGAATTTCTTTTGTTCAGGCGAATGATCCGTAGTCAACGGAAGGCAAAAACCGCCCGGAAACGGGATATTCCGCTCGCGCGGCCAACCGTTAACCCGCCGTTTTTTCCGCATTTTCCTCCCGTGTGGCCGCCAGCCACGACCTTCGCGTTGAGTTCCGTGCGGTCAGCCGGTTCTTGGCTCCTCAGGAGGAAACACTGTGCGAACACCATGGTTTCGGGCCGCGCTCGTCGGCGCCACCGGTCTGCTCGCGGGCACCGGGGTGGCGCCCGCCGCGCAGGCCGCCCCGCGAACCGACCACGTCCTGCTGCTGAGCGTCGACGGGCTGCACCAGTCCGATCTCGCGTGGTACGCGGCCGCGCATCCCGGGTCCGCGCTGGCGGCCTTGGTGCACCAGGGAACCGAGTACACCCACGCCCGGACTCCCGTCCCCTCGGACTCCTTCCCGGGCATGGTGGGACAGTTGACGGGCGGCAACCCGGCCACGACAGGCGTGTACTACGACGACACCTACAACACCGCCCTGTTGCCCGCCGGCACCACCAAGTGCACCGGGACGGCGGCGGCTGCGGAGGTCGACTACACCGAGGACCTGGACCGGAACCAGAACAGCATCGACGCCGGGCAGGGCCTGCCCGGTCTGCCCGTGGGCGTGCTCGGGATGACCGCCGACCCGCGGGCGCTGATCGATCCGGCGAAGCTGCCGGTGGACCCGAAGACGTGCAAACCGGTTTACCCCTACCAGTACCTGCGGGTGAACACCGTGTTCGAGGTGGCACGCCAAGCCGGCCTGCGGACGGCATGGTCGGACAAGCACCCTGCGTACGACATCCTCAACGGCCCCTCGGGCACCGGGATCCAGGACCTGTTCACCCCGGAGATCAACAGCGCGACCCCGAGCGGGGACTGGACGACCGACAACGCCGACACTCGCACCTACGACGGGTACAAGGTGCAGGCGGTGCTCGACGAGATCGACGGCTACGACCACTCCCGCACCACCAGGACCGGCACTCCGGCCGTGTTCGGGATGAACTTCCAGGCGGTGTCCACCGCGCAGAAATTGCCTTCCTCGGACGGGAAGCGGGGCGGCTACCTGCCTGGCGGCACCCCCGGACCACTCCTGTCGGACACCCTGGACTGGATCGACCGGCAGGTCGGCGTCATGACCGCCGAGTTGCGCGGGCAGCACCTCGGCGGCGACACGACGATCATCCTGTCCGCGAAGCACGGCCAGTCCCCCACACAGCCCTCCGCGCTGACCCGGATCGACGACGGGCCCCTGCTCGCCGGGCTCAACGCGGCCTGGCGGGCCGCACACCCGGGCGCGGGCGACCTGGTCGCGCATTCGGTCGACGACGACGCGATGCTGTTGTGGCTCAACGACCGCTCGCCCGCGGCGACGCAGTTCGCCCGTGGCTACCTACTCACGCAGCGGGGGACGGGCAACGGCATCGACGGCAAGCCCAAGGCGTACACGCAGTCGGGCCTGCAGAGCGTGTACGCGGGCACGGACGCCGCGCGCTACTTCCAGGTCACACCCGGCGATCCGCGGGTTCCCGACCTGGTCGGCGTCGTGCAGTACGGGGTCGTCTACACCGGTGGCCAGGGCAAGGTCGCCGAGCACGGCGGCGCCGCATCGGACGACCGTGACGTCCCGCTCGTGGTGAGCGGCACCCGCCACCAGGTCGTCGGCAGCACCGTCGAGACCACCCAGATCGCGCCGACGATCCTGGCCCTGCTGCATCTCGACCCTGCCGCGCTGCAGGCGGTGCGCATCGAGCACACCCAGGTACTGCCGGGTGAGCAGCACTGACCAACGGCGATTCCGGGGCCGCCGGCGCGGGCCCGGCGCTCGCGGCAGGTCTGGTCGCGTGGCTGCTCGCCGAACGCGTCGGCGCTCGCGCCGCGATTTGGGCCGCCGCGACCGGATATACGGTCGTCATCGGGTCGACTCGCGTCTATCTCGGCGTGCACTGGCCCACCGATGTACTGGGCGGTTGGGCGTTCGCCGCTACGTGGCTCGCACTCGCGCTGACCATCCGCGCGCTGATCTCGCGCAGAAGCACGAAGGCAAGCGGCCGGTAAAACCTTAGCCTCGCCTATTTGAGGGCAGCCTTACCTGAACTAGCGTCCGGGTACCAGCTCGACACATCACCCGGGAGTCAGCGTCATGTCGTCCGCCCAGATCGCCCTGCTCGGAGCCATCGCCGGGGTCACCATCTACCTCGGCCTTCCGTTCGGGCGGCTGCGTGCGCCGATGCCCAAGCTCAAGACCTTCCTCAACGCCACCGCTACCGGGATCCTCGTGTTCCTCCTCTGGGACGTCCTCGCGCATGCCTGGGAACCGGTCGACACCGGGCTGAGCGAAGGCCGGATCGGGGCCGCGCTCGGCAACGGCACGGTACTCGTCGTCACGCTCGGCATCGGCCTGCTCGGGCTGGTTCACTTCGACCAGGCCCGCCGGGTCTCCGCACCACGCGGCCACGGCCCCGGTGCCGCCACCGTGGGTGAGCTGAGCCCGGGAACGGAGGTGGAACCGGGACAGCGGCTGGCACTGATGATCGCCACGGGAATCGGACTGCACAACTTCGCCGAGGGCCTCACCATCGGCAACTCGGCCGCCGCCGGCGACCTCAGCCTGGCGGTGCTGCTGGTGGTCGGGTTCGGGCTGCACAACGCGACCGAGGGCTTCGGCATCGTCGCGCCGCTGACGGGCCGGCGCCCGTCCTGGGGCCGGCTGGCCCTGCTCGGCCTGATCGGTGGTGGCCCGACCCTCGTCGGCACCCTTGTCGGGCAGAGCTTCGTCAACGACACCGTCTCCGTCGCGTTCCTGGGTCTCGCCGCGGGCTCGATCCTCTACGTGGTGATCGAGTTGCTCGCGGTCGCTCGCAAGACCGGCTTCAAGACGATCACCACATGGGGCGTGTTCGTCGGGCTGGTGCTCGGCTTCGCCACCGACGCCGTCGTCACCGCCGCCGGAGCATGACGTCATTGCCCTGTATCGACTCTTGGTCGGCTTCGGTCGACTGCGGGGGTCTATCCCGTGATCGGCTCTGGCCCGAATCCGTTGGTAGCACTGGGGGGTGTTGGCCGAGCAGGATGCGGTGGTGCAGGAGAGGGAAGCCGGCCCGGTCGTACGTCTGCCGCTTGATCATCTTGGTTTTGGTGTTCACTCCTTCTGTTCGTCCATTGTGGAATGACTGGGTGAGGGCGGCGTTGACGGCGTGGCGGTCGAATTCGAGTCCGCGGGGGTAAGCGTGCAGGTGGGGTAGGTCCTCGGCCCGGGCCTGGTCGATTCAGTCGGTGAGACGGTCATCGTTGCCCGCTGTAGGGGTGAGCAGAGCCGCGAAGTCGCCAACGAGGGCGGCCGGCGCCGTCATCTCATGGCAGGCGGTCACGGCGGCGTCGAGTACTGCGGTGCGCGAACGAGCCGGTCGGGTTGATCAATGCGGGCGTATCGCTTCACGGTGTTCAATGCCAGGTTCAGTCGGCGTGCGAGCTCAAGCAGACCTACGCCGTGATCGAGCAGCTCGTGGACGTCTTGCCAGCGTTGGCGGGTGGTCTCCGCCCGCGCGCCCTCACGCAGTGGCGGACCGGTCTTGCCCCAGCAGGTGCTGTGCGCAGCGACCTCCTTCAGCACGGCCTCGGCGAGGTTGTGCCACAGATGCCAACGGTCGGCGACCTGCACCGCAGCGGGCAGGGCTTGACGGATTGCCTGGGCATAGGTGACCGAACCATCCCGGCACCACCACTACACCGGGATGCTCCCGCAGCCAGGCTTCCAGCACCTCTGCTGTGCGGCCTGGCAACACGTCAACACGCTAGCTCCCCTCGTGCCGATGCTGGCCACCGCCGGTCAGTCTCCGGCAGGAGACGGGTGGGCGTTCGAGTGGAAGTGGGACGGCGTGCGCGCCGTGGTCGCGGTGGACGGCGAGAAGGTGGCGGCCTGGTCGGCAACGGCCGCGACATCACCCCCACCTACGCCGAACTGGCCGCGCTCCCGGACCTGGTGGAACGGCCGGTGCTGCTGGACGGGGATCTGGTTACCCACGACGACCAGGGCCGCCCGGACTTCGGCCGAGTCCGGTCCCGGATGCACGTGCGCCACTCCGGGACGCGGCTGCTGGCGGATTATCCGGTGGCGTTCTATGTGTTTGACCTGCTCCACCTCGCCGGCGCCGACCTCACCCGCGCCCCGTACGAGGAGCGCCGCGGGCAGTTGAACGACCTCGACCTGGACACCCCGCCCCAGATTCGGGTGCCCGATTGCCACACAGGTCTCCCCGGCGCCGAGCTGCTCGAGATCGCGCGGCAGAGCGGCTTGGAGGGCATCGTCGCCAAGCGGCTGTGCTCCCCATATCAGCCCGGTGCCCGGTTGCGGGACTGGATCAAGACCCCGCTGCGGGAAACCCAAGAGGTGGTCGTCGGCGCGTGGACGCCGGGCGAGGGCCGCCGCACCGGCACGCTCGGTGCGCTCCTGCTCGGCATCCACGACGACGAGGGGCGGCGAGTTTACGCCGGCCACGTCGGTACCGGCTTCAGCGACCGCGCCCTCGACGAGATGCGCGACCGACTCACCCCGCTCGCCCGCACCCGCATCCCGTTCGACCTGCCGGTGCCGCGGGAGTACGCCCGCACAGCCGGTGGTCGAGCCGGTCCTGGTCGGCGAGGTCGAACACCGGCAATGGACCTCCGACCGCCGCCTGCGCCATCCTTCCTGGCGTGGTCTGCGCCCCGACCGCAACCCAGGCGAGGTCCGCCCTGCCTGAGCGATTCCCCAACATCGGCTTGTACTGCCCGCGCTGTCATGGCGGCGACTTCCCCGACCTGGACCACTACATCGAGGTCAACCACATCGCGCTGAGCGACTACGGGCCGGCCTTCGCGGCCTGGTTGCACCTGACCAGCGGACGCCGCTGGGACGGGGACGAGCGGCGGACGGACCCCGAGCCTCCGGAGGTTGTCGGTGAGCGCCCGGGAACAGTGAGCCCGTACCCGCGGCGACGCGTAATGCGCCTCGCGTTGCTACCGAGCGGGGCGGGGACCTTTGCCCCTGTTTGCGGGTGGGTGACGAGGGCAACCATCGGTTAGTGGCCGTTTCAGCTCAGAGACGACGGGGGAGACTGTTCGGAATGAGCGTGACCGCGGAGGTCGGGCCAACGGGCATGGATCCCTTCCGTCTCGTCGTGGACCGTCTCACCACAGAGCACGAGGAGATGCCGCCGGAAGTGCTGCGGCACGAGGTCGCCCGGGCGCGCGCGGCGTTTGCTGACGCCCGGGTCACCGGCCTTCGTGCCCATCCTGGTGGAGCGAACTGTCCGGCGGAGGTTGTCGGACTCCTCGGTCGGGTCCGACTTCCCCGGCGCGGGGGCCTTTGATCATCCCGGCTCCTACGTTGGGTCGATGCCGCTGCTCACGTGGAGCTGGTACACAGCTAAGCGGCTGTTGGCCGAGGAGCTGCCGCGGCGTTGGGCCCACACGCGGGGGGTGGCTCATCGCGCCGCCGAGGTCGCCCGGATGCTGCCGCGGGAGGATCGCCAGATCCTGGCCGCGTCGGCATGGCTGCATGACATCGGGTACGCCGAAAATCTTGTGGACACCGGTTTCCACCAGCTCGACGGGGCCCGCTACCTCGTCGCCCAGGGAGTGCCACGGCGGGTGTGCGCCCTGGTCGCGCATTACGCCGGCGCCGTTGCCGTTGCCGAGATCCGGGGGCTGTCCGCTGAGCTGGAGCCCTTCGAGGATGAGGGCGGCCCGGTGCGCGACGCGCTGTGGTACTGCGACATGACCACCGCGCCGGACGGGACTCCGGTGTCGTTCAGCGAACGCATGCGCGAGTTGCGCGCACGGCGCAGCGCCGATGATCCCGTGATCCACGCCCTCGACCGGAACGAAGACGAACGCGCGGCCGCGGTGCGGCGCACAGAAGAACTTCTGCCCACAGCCACAACCCACGTCTGATGGCCAACCTCCCATGAACGGGTGGCCCCAGACGGTGCGAGACCCGTCCGCCTTGGGCGCAGGAAGCTCTGGGTAGCCGGATAATTCCATAAAGTTATCAGGGGGTATGTGGCGCAGGGGCAAGTCCCTGGGTGTGGTGTAGGTGGGTGGTCACCGGTGATCCGGTTTCGGGTCCGGCGGTGAGGGCTGGTGCGGTGGGTTCCTCCTGTTCGGCGGGATGGGTTTCGGTGGTGATGGCGCGGGACCGGGTGAGGACGTCCAGGCCGGGGTAGCGGCGTCCTTCGATCCATTCGTCCTGCTGTTCGGCGAGGACGGCGCCGACGAGCCGGATGATCGCGCCGCGGTCAGGGAAGATGCCGACCACGTCGGTTCGGCGGCGGATCTCCTTGTTCAACCGCTCTTGGGGGTTGTTCGACCAGATCTGGCGCCAGATTTGCTTGGGGAACGCGGTGAACGCCAGCAGATCCGCCCGGTCGAGGCGCGATTGGAGCCTGGGACGGCGAAGAAGTACCGGTCTTATCTGGACAAGCACGTGCTGCCTGAGTGGCGGGCGTGGCCGTTGATCGGGATCTTCAATAGTTACGTGGAGATCGAGAAGTGGGTCTCGGAGTTGCATGAGGACTACGCGGACTCGACAGTGGCCTCGATCTTCGCAACGTTTTCGACAGTGTTGAATGCTGCGGTACGGGCCCACATGATCCCGGCGAACCCGTGCGGGGGCGTACGGGTCACGTCCGGGGCCTACAACGTGGAACGGTTGGTGGCGGCCACCCCGGCGCAGGGGTTGCCGGCCGCTATGCGGCTCTACGCGGGTCACGGAAGGCAGTGCGGCCGTAGCCCTCGTGACGAAGAACACAGGGGGACGTCGGCGTGCGAGGAAAGGACGGACGAAGACGCCGGCCGGCACGCGGTGGGTTCCGTTGCCTCCAAGTATCGCGGTGCTGTATGAGGAGCTGCTCGACGGTCACTCGCATCCGTTTGTGCTGTGCACGCCGGAGCGGAAGCCCTGGCGGCGCTCGAACTTTCGTCAGCGGTACTGGCGCCGGCGTGGGACGGCGTCGAGCCGGACGATCCGTGTTCAAGAGGTCACATTCCGGCGATCCTGCCCTGGTTCACCTTTGACGAGGGGCGCCACACTCACTCGACGTGGTTGATCGAGGATGGTGTTCCCGAGGTTGCCCGCCGGGCGCGGCTGGGGCAGAAGATGAAGGGGATGGCCCGGATCTACGATCATGTGACACCGGTCATGCAGCAACAGATCCTGCAGGCGTTGGAAGCCCGCTGGTGGGGATCGATCGCGGTCTTGACGCCGGGGGAGCGGGCCGTGCTGTTCGGCTGGTTTCCCTGGCTAGCGTCGTCCTTTGGCGGCCGCCGTTTCGTGACGTCGCAGCAGGCCATCGCCGAATTACCGCCGAATGTGGCCTGATCAGAACCGGTCATGATCGCCGACAGGCCCGCTGACCTGCAAAAACAGATGGTGCGCGATACTGGGATTGAACCAGTGACCTCTACCGTGTCAAGGTAGCGCTCTCCCGCTGAGCTAATCGCGCGAGGTGGAGACGGGATTCGAACCCGTGTACACGGCTTTGCAGGCCGTTGCCTCGCCTCTCGGCCACTCCACCGCGACAGGCCCGAGAAGGCCTCTCTCCGAGCGGACGACGGGATTCGAACCCGCGACCCTCACCTTGGCAAGGTGATGCGCTACCAGCTGCGCTACGTCCGCGTTACCTGCGACTCCGGTGTTCCGAACCCCGTCGTCGTGGTGTGGCAAAACAATATCGGACCCGGAGAACCGCGATCACAGGGGGGTGCCCCTTGTGACCGCGCCGGGCCATCAGCCCAGATCGTTCGGGATGAGGTGGGTCAGCGCGTCGTCCACGTCGACCCACAGGTGCTCGTTCCCGGGCAGTACGACGTCGTAGGTGCGGTCGAGGAAGTCCGCCAGCTCCTGGGCCGACGCCTCGAACATGGCGTGCCCCGAGGGGGAGTTCAGCTCGATCAGCACGGACTCGGGGTCTTCGACGGACGGCCGGATGCGCACGTCCCCGTCCCCGGCCTCGGCCAGCAGGCCGTCGGCGAGCAGGTCGCGGGCGAAGACCCACTCGACCCAGCCGGCGCGACCGGTGCGGAACGCGGCCACGACCGCATACGGGTCGCGCGTGTCGTAGCGCAGCTCCACCTTCACCGGCACCGCCGGGGTGCGCGGCGCCAGCAGGTCGAACACCGCCGTCGAGCGGAGCGTCACGTGATCGTTACGCATGGTCTTACCTTTCGTCTCCCTCCACGGCCCGCCCGGCCGGGAACTCCGGTGGGACGCATTGGCAACCCGATTCGCTCACTGTTAGACGCACGATCACCCAGATGAGTTCATCGGTCCGGCCACGCCGCCATCATCACCCTCGTCCGATCAGCCTCGGTGTCCGCCCTCGTGATCGTCCACCTCGTACATACTGCTCGGTTTGGTCGCCGAACGACAGCGTTGCGTCTCCGATGTCGCAGGTGACATGGCTCGCGGCCGGGCGAGCTGCGGGCTCGCTACCACTTGGTTGTTCGCTCCGTACCTGGTCGTACGCGGACGGTGCGCGGACAAGACCACCCGTTTGTCAGAGCCGGAACGGCATCCGCTAGAGTTCTTTCTCGTACCGCACGGGGGCGATTAGCTCAGCGGGAGAGCGCTTCGTTCACACCGAAGAGGTCACTGGTTCGATCCCAGTATCGCCCACGCCCCGAAACCCCAGGTCGGAGTTCGACTTACATCGAGTTCCAACCCGGGGTTTCGTCGTTTTGTTCCGGCGTCGCCCTCTCTCACGCAGTCGGGTGACCGTCCGCGCGATGGACCTCCCGGACGTCCCATCCCTTGCCGGGTCGAAGTCCTCCCCGGCGCGATGGTCGACTCCCGCCACCGGCAGCGCCACGACCTCCGGCTTCCAGTACACCGCCTCCGCTCTCTTCGGGAGGTTTGTCGGCGTCAGGACGGTTGCGGGGTTTTCCGCTGCCCTGCCAGCGCTGTAGCATCTGAAACGCTCACTCTGCCTATTGAAACGAGGTGAGTCTTGTCGGCCGACCGGAATCTCGATCCTGATGAAGGCGCCGGCGACGGGCCTCTCGCCGAAGACCGCGACTACTCCCTGCGTGCCGTCGACCGGGTGTGCGCGATCCTGGACCTGTTGCAGCAGTCCGTGGACGGTATCAGCCTGAACACCGTGGTCGAGGCCACTGGTATGCCGAAATCCTCCGCGTACCGCTATCTGTGGACGCTCGAGGCGCATCGCTACGTCGAGCGCGACGAGGAGACCGGGCTGTGCCGGCTCGGGCTGGGGTTCCTGGGGATGCAGTCGCGCCACCTCGAACTGCTGCGCGAGGTCGCGCGCCCGTGGCTGGAGAAGCTGCGCGACGAGTTCGGCGAGACGTCGAACCTGGGGGTACTCGACAGCGACCGGATCATCTACGTCGACATCATCGAAAGCCGGCGTGGCGTCCGGCTGGCCGCCTCGCGCGGTGACCGCGACCCGCTGCACTCCACGGCGCTCGGCAAGGCCATCGCCGCGCACCTGGCGGAGGACAGGATCCGCGACGTGCTGGCCCGGTGCGGGATGCCGCGCCGGTCGGCCAACACGATCACCACCGTCGAGGACTACCTCGCCGAGCTCGACACCGTGCGCTCGCTGGGATACGCGGTGGACAACCTGGAGAACGAGGCCGACGGCCGCTGTGTCGCCGTGCCGTTGCTGGGCGCCAGCATCCCCGCCGCGATCAGCCTGAGCGCGCCCGCCGCGCGGTTCCCGACCAAGGACGTCGGCCGCGCCGCGAAGGCCCTGATCGACGTGGCCTCACGCATCGTCTCGCGCCCGCGGGCCAACAGTGGCACGAACGACGCCGCCTGACCCGCGCGCGCCGGAGGTCCGGGGGAACCCCGGCGCGCGGGGAGGGCGGATCTCGCGCCGGGGTTCCGACTGCCGGCCGTGGTAGTCAATGGCCAAAGAGGCACACACGGCCGACGGTCCCTGACGGCATTTCTCGATCGCCGACGCCTCTCATCGTCGTGTCTGCCGATGCCGGACACAATGCTCCATCCGAGTTAAATCGAAACGCTTGTTTCATCTGTCGGTACCACTGAGAAGTGGTGATGGATTTACCGGCTACATTCCGTGATTGTTCGGCGCTGGGCAACGGCGATCCGCCGTCACCTTCCCGTGACGGCCGCGTGCTCGAACCGTGCCGCTCCCAACAGGAGATATCTGCGAACTCGCTTGTAACGCCACGGCGAACGGGACCGACTCCCCGGCAGGTGTGGCACGAATGGGGGTAGTGCCGCCCGGGCACGAAGATTACTGAATGTGATCACGCGGCGTGTGGCAGGCATGCCGATCCCCACAGCCAGCCGATGGGCGGAGGTCGGATGGAAGAGTCGTTTCCGGGCGGCGAAGCGGTCACCGATATCGGGCCGCGACGCCCGCGGCCGAGCCCGCATGCCGTGCGGACCCCGCCGCGGGCGTCGTCGACCACCTGGGAGGCGCGCTACCGCGCCTGGGTGATCGGCTCCGACGTGTTCGCGACGCTGCTGGTGATCGCCACCACCGCCTTCGCGATCTTGGAGATCACCGGCCGCCCCTACTTCCTGCACGCGTCCGGGACCGCCGCCGCGATCCTGTGCGCGCTGCCGCTCAACCGCGCGTGGAGCCGGCACCTGCTCGGCGAGGGCGCGGAGGAGTACCGCAGGCTCGGCCGGGCGCTGATCGTCGCCGGGGTCGGCGTGGCGCTGGCGGGTCTGTTGTTCGGCGCACTCGACGTGCAGCCGTGGGTGTTCCTCGCCGTCCCGCTGGTGGGGCTGATCGCGTTGCCGCAGCGGTACGTGCTGCGGCAGTTCGTGCACCACGCGCGCAACAAGAGTGGGACATGCATGCTGCCGGTGATGGCGGCCGGGGCGCCCGGCACGGTGCGCGACCTCATCGAGCGCACGCGCGCCGACTCGCACGTGGGCTGGCGGGTCGAGGCGGTCTGCACCGACAGCGGGACCGGCGAGGTCGGCGGGACAGCGGTGGCGGGCCGGCTGGACGAGGTCGCCGAGCAGGTGCGCCGCGGGGGCTACCGCGTCGTCGCCGTCACCTCCGACCCGTACTGGACCCCTGCCCGGCTGCAGCAGCTGGCGTGGGACCTGGAGGGCACGGGCGCGGAGCTGGTGGTCGCGCCGGTGCTGATGGAGGTCGCCGGGCCGCGCCTGAACGTCAGCGGCGTGCTGGGGATGCCGTTGCTGCGGGTCAGCGCGCCCGCGTTCACCGGAGGGCGGCGAATCATCAAGGAGGCGTTCGACCGGGCCACGGCCGCCGCCGGGCTCCTCCTGATCTCGCCGGTGCTGCTGCTGATCGCGCTGCTGATCAAGCTGAACGACCGGGGCCCGGTGTTCTACCGGCAGCGCCGGGTCGGCCGCGACGGCGACAGCTTCATGATGATCAAGTTCCGGACGATGGTCGTGGACGCCGACCGCATCCGCGACGAGCTGCTGGCGGCGAACGAGGGTTCCGGGCCGCTGTTCAAGCTGCGCCGCGACCCGCGGATCACCAGGGTCGGCGCCGTCCTGCGCCGGTACTCGCTCGACGAGCTGCCGCAGCTGTTCAACGTGCTGGGCGGCACGATGTCGCTGGTCGGGCCGCGTCCGCCGCTGCCGGAGGAGACCGAGAGCTACGAGCGCGCGGCGCGCCGCCGCCTGCTGGTGAAGCCCGGGCTGACCGGGCTGTGGCAGGTCAGCGGGCGCAGCGACCTGAGCTGGGACCAGAGCGTCCGGCTCGACCTGCGCTACGTCGAGGACTGGTCGCTGGCGCTGGACATGGTGATCCTCTGGAAGACGGCGCGCGCGGTCGTGAGCGGGCGAGGCGCCTACTGAGGCCCGCCGCCCGCGACGGACCCGTTCCGCGTGGCTTGCTTAGATCACAGGGTGCTTTCCCTGCAACTGCCCGGAATCCGGCACGTCGCGCTCCTCGGCGCGCACTGCGACGACCTCGCCATCGGCGCGGGCGGCAGCCTGCTGACGCTGTGCGCGGGGCGACCGGACCTGACGGTCCACGCCCTCGTGCTCGGCGGCGGTGGCACCGCCCGCGAGGACGAGGAACGCGCGGCCCTCGCCGACTTCTGCGCGCCGGCCCGGCTGGAGCTGACCGTGCTGGACTTCCCCGACGGGCGGATGCCGGCGCACTGGCTCGAGGTCAAGGAGGCCGTCGCCGCCCTGCGCGGGCGGCTGGACGCGGATCTGGTCCTCGCCCCGCACCGCGGCGACCGGCACCAGGACCACCGGCTGGTGGCCGAGATCGTGCCGCAGGTCTTCCGCGACCAGCTCGTGCTCGGCTACGAGATCCTCAAGTGGGACGGCGACCTCGCACAGCCGGCGGTCTACCAGCCGTTGACCGAGCAGGTCGCCCGGCGCAAGGCCGAGCTGCTCGCCGAGCACTACCCGTCACAGCACGGCAAGGACTGGTACGACGAGGAGGCGTTCCTCGGGCTGGCCCGGCTGCGCGGGGTGCAGCAGCACACCCGCTACGCCGAGGCGTTCCACGTCGAGAAGCTCAGCCTCGCCCTAGGCTGACCAGCAGCTCACGCCACGACGGCGCCGCGGCGTCGCGAGGGCTGACCACGCTGACCGGCAGTGGCCAGGCGATCGCCAGCTCCGGGTCGTCGTGGCGCACGGCCAGGTCCTCCGACGGGTCGTGCGGCCGGTCGATGCGGTAGCAGACGTCGGCGGTCTCGGTCAGCGCCTGGAAGCCGTGCAGCATGCCCGGCGGCACGTACAGGTGCGCGAACTCGGTGTCGTCGAGCCGGAGCTCCAGGCGGCGGCCGAACGTGGCGGAGTCCGGCCGGATGTCGATCACGGTGTCCAGCACCGCGCCGTGCGCGCACCGCACGAGCTTCGCCTCGCCCCGGCCGGACCGCCCGTGCAGCCCGCGCACGACGCCCCGGTGCGAGCGTGACTGCGAGTCCTGGGCCTGGGCCCCCAGCTCGATCCCGTGCTCGCGGGCGATCGCCGCGTCGAACGTCCGGGTGAAGAAGCCGCGGTCGTCGTGGTGCGGCTGCGGCCGCAACACGTACACGCCCGCGATCTCGGTTTCGGTCACCTGCACGGCTAAGTTGCTCCTGTCCTCGAATCTCGACTGATCTACCGGGAGAACCCGTGCCATCTTGCCGGGCCTGCGGCGCGGCCGCCGGCGACCTCGTCCTCGACCTCGGCGAGCAGCCGCCGTGCGACCTGTTCCCGCCCGCCGGCGACCCCGGCCCCGACCCGCTGTTCCCGTTGCGGATGTGGCTGTGCGGGCGGTGCTCGCTCGCACAGCTCGTCGAAGACCCGGGCACGAAGGAGGAGCCGGCCGGGGTGGAGCCGCGCGCGCTCACCGAGCAGGCCGCGGACGCGGTGCGGGCGCTCGCCGGGGCGGGGCTCGTCCGGCCGGGCGCCTCGGTCGCGGAGTACGGCAGCCCGCACGGCGGCTCCTGGCTTCCGTTGCTGCGCGCGGAAGGCATGCGCGAAGCCGCGCCGGACGAGCCCGCCGACCTCGTGATCGACTGCTTCGGGCTGATGCACGACGCGGACCAGCGGGCGGCGATGGCGGCCAGGGCCGCCCGGCTGGCGCCCGGCGCCACGCTGGTGATGCAGTTCCACTCGCTCGCGTCGATCCTGGCCCAGGGGCAGTGGAACGCCTTGCGGCACGGGCATTTCGCGTACTACTCGCTGCCCTCGGCGAGCGCGCTGGCCGGGTCCGCGGGGCTGCGGCCCGGGCGCAGCTGGTCGTTCCCGCTGTACGGCGGCACCGTGCTGCTCGAGCTGAGCCGGGACGGCGCACCGGACGCGGGCACCGAAGAGCGGACGCGACGGGAGGTCGCCGCCGGGGTGACCGACAGCGCCCGGGTGGCGGGGCTCGGCCGCGCGGCGCGGGACGGCGCGGCGCGGCTGCGTGCCCAACTGACCGATGTCGCGGACGCGGGAAAGCGCGTTCTCGGCTACGGTGCGGCGTCCCGCGCGGCCGCCCTCCTGCGGCATGCCGGAATCGATTCGGGACTGCTGCCGGCGATTGTGGACATTTCTGCCGTCAAGCACGGCAGGCGAATGCCCGCGAGCGCAATTCCGATCGTCCCGCCGGACTTCCTGCGAAGTGATCTTCCCGACGTTCTCCTGCTGTTCGTGCCCGACCTGCTGGCCGAGGTCCGGGCCGCGTTCCCGGCCCTGGACGAACACGGCTGTGAATGGATTCTGACCTAGGGGTTCGTGCAGGTCAGGTGGCGCCTGGTCCTGGTGCGCTCACGCACGGCGGTGGCGTTCACCCGATCGATCCTCCCTGATCACCCAGTTGCCCGTAACGCCGGAGGGGTGCAGCCCTATAGTCACGGTGAAAACATACTGGGCGTGTGCCTGGGGGCCATGGGACGAGGGGCGGGCGATCATGCCGGAGGCCGATCGGCCGTCGTGCCGGCTGTGCGGGTGCGCGGAGCTGACCGGCGTGCTCGACCTCGGGGCGAGCCCCCCGTGTGAGTCTTTTCTGGCCGAAACCGAATTGGACTCGCCCGAATTGACGCATCCGCTGCATTTGCGGCTGTGTCCGAATTGTTTTCTGGCCCAGTTGCCGCCGTTGATCGATCCGGCGGAGACATTCACCGAGTACGCCTATTTCTCGTCATTTTCCCACTCGTGGCTCAAGCACGCCGAAACGTTCGTCACGACGGCGGTCGACCGGCTCGGCCTGACCGGCTCCGCGTTCGTCGTCGAGGTCGCGAGCAACGACGGGTACCTGCTGCGCAACGTCGTCGAGCGGGGCCTGCGCTGCCTGGGCATCGAGCCGTCGGTCAACGTGGGTGCCGCGGCGCGGGAGAAGGGCGTGCCGACGCTGACGGCGTTCCTCGACGCCGGGGCCGGCGCGGCCGTCCGGCGCGAGCACGGGCCGGCGGACCTGGTGGTGGCGAACAACGTCTACGCCCACATCCCCGACGTGCTGGGCTTCACGCGGGGGCTGCGCGAACTCGTCGCGGACGACGGCTGGGTCTCGATCGAGGTGCAGCACCTGGCCAGCCTCATCGAGCTGACCCAGTACGACACGATCTACCACGAGCACTTCCAGTACTACACGGTCGCGACCGCGCAGCGCGCCCTCGCGACGGCCGGGCTGGCGGTCGTGGACGTCGAGAAGCTGCCCACGCACGGCGGGTCGATCCGGCTGTGGGCGCGGCCCGAGGCCGCCGCGGGCGAGCCGAGCGAGCGGATGCGCGCCGTGCTGGCCGAGGAGCGCGCCGCCGGGCTGCACGACCTGAGCGGCTACCGGGACTTCGCAGCCCGGGTCGAGGAGGTCCGCCTCGCGCTGCTGGAGTTCCTGATCGCCGCCAAGCGGCGCGGCGAGCGCGTCGTGGGCTACGGCGCGCCCGGCAAGGGCAACACCCTGCTCAACCACTGCGGCATCCGGCCGGACCTGCTGCCGTACACAGTGGACCGCAACCCCTACAAGCACGGGCGCTACACGCCCGGCACCCGCATCCCGGTCTCCGCGCCCGAGCGGATCGCACAGGACCGCCCCGACTACGTGCTGGTCCTGCCGTGGAACCTGCGCGCCGAGTTGACCGCACAGCTCGGCTACATCGCAGAGTGGGGTGGACGGCTGGTGTTCCCCATCCCGCGGCTGGAGATCGTGACTCCTGAGCGAGAGGTGAACTGACAAGATGAAGGTGGTGCTCTTCTGCGGCGGTTACGGCATGCGGATGCGCAACGGCCCCGCGGACGACGTGCCCAAGCCGATGCAGCTGGTCGGCCCGCGGCCCCTGCTGTGGCACGTGATGCGCTACTACGCCCACTTCGGGCACAAGGACTTCGTGCTCTGCCTCGGCTACGGCGCCCGGCACATCAAGGACTTCTTCCTGTCCTACACCGAGACCGCGTCGAACGACTTCGTGCTGCGCGGCGGTGAGGTCGAGCTGCTCTCGACCGACATCAGCGACTGGTCGATCACCTTCGTGCACACCGGGATCGAGTCCTCGATCGGCGAGCGGCTGCGCCGCGTGCGCGAGCACGTGGCCGGTGAGGAGATGTTCCTCGCCAACTACGCCGACGTGCTCTCCGACGCCCCGCTCGACGACATGATCGCCGGCCTCGAGGCGAGTGACGCCGGCGCCTCGATGATGGTCGTGCCGCCGCAGTCGACGTTCCACTGCGTGGAGCTCGAGGGCAGGCAGGTTCGTTCGATCAGCTCGGCCAGCCAGCTGCCGGTGTGGGAGAACGCCGGGTTCTTCGTGCTGCGGCAGGAGGTCTTCGACCATCTTCCGGAGAACGGCGACCTCGTCGAGGACGCCTGTGGCACGCTCGCCGGGAAGGGCAGGCTGGTCGCCTACCCGTACCGCGGGTTCTGGCAGCCGGCGGACACGTTCAAGGAGCGCGCCGCGCTCGACGCCGCGTACGAGAGCGGCGAGCGGCCGTGGATGTTGTGGGAGAAGACGGCACCGGTGGGGGCGGGGACATGAAGGTACTGCTGACGGGACACCAGGGCTACCTCGGCTCGGTGATGGCGCCGGTGCTGCGCGAGGCCGGGCACGAGGTGTTCGGCCTCGACTCGGGGCTGTTCGCCGACTGCGTGCTCGGGCCGCGGCCCGACGACCCGCCGGGCGAGCCGGTGGACCTGCGCGACGTGACGGCCGACCGGCTCGCCGGGGCCGACGCGGTGATCCACCTGGCGGCGCTGTCCAACGACCCGCTCGGCTCGCTCAAGCCCGATCTGACCTACGACATCAACCACGCCGCCTCCGTACGGCTGGCCCGGTTGGCGAAGGACGCCGGGGTGCGCCGGTTCCTCTACGCCTCCACGTGCTCGGTGTACGGCGCGGCGGGGGAGGACCTGGTCACCGAGGACGCGCCGCTGCGCCCGGTCACCCCGTACGCGGAGTCGAAGGTGCGTGTCGAGGACGACCTGCACGCCCTCGCCGACTCCGGGTTCAGCCCGGTGTACCTGCGCAACGCCACGGCGTTCGGCTTCTCGCCGCGGCTGCGGGCCGACATCGTGCTCAACAACCTGGTGGGCCATGCGGTGCTCACCGGTGAGGTGCGGGTGCTCTCCGACGGCACGCCCTGGCGGCCGCTGGTGCACGCGCTCGACATCGCGGCGGCGTTCACCGAGGCGCTGGCCGCACCCGTGGACGCGGTGCACGACATCGCGTTCAACGTGGGCACCGAGGTCAACAACCTCACGGTGCGCCAGATCGCGGAGGCCGTCGTCGAGGCCGTGCCGGAGTCGAAGCTGCTGATCACCGGGGAGTCGGGACCGGACCCACGCTCCTATCGGGTGGACTTCTCGCGGATCCGGGCCGCGCTGCCAGGGTTCGCGGCAGGATGGTCCGTGGCCGACGGCGCGCGCGAGCTCGCCGGCGCCTACACCCGGTACGGGCTGACGGCCGCCGATTTCGAGCAGCGGTTCACGCGCCTGGCGTGGCTGCGCGAGCAGCAGGACCGCGAGCTGCTCGAAACCGATCTGCGACGCCGACGAACCTGAGCCTCGCCCGAGCGTCTGACAGATATCTCCCCTCCCCGAACGTTGACCCCGCCCGTGAGGAAGCCCAGCGCGTGACGACAATCGACTCCCCGCATCGCGTCACCGACGCCAGCAGACCCGAGTTCGAGAACCTCGGCGACGCCGTCGCCGTGGCCGCCCGGCGCACCCCGAAGCGCAGGCTCGAGCCCGACGTGACCATCGTGGTCCCGGCCAAGAACGAGGCCGCGAACCTGCGCGAGATCCTGCCCGAGCTGCCGCCGGTGCACGAGGTGCTCGTGGTCGACGGGCACTCCGGCGACGACACGCTGCACGCCGCGCACGAGGCGCTGCCCGGCGTCCGCGTCATCCAGCAGACCCGCCGTGGCAAGGGGAACGCGCTCGCGTGCGGGTTCCTCGCCGCCTCCGGCGACGTGATCGTCATGTTCGACGCCGACGGCTCGGCCGACCCGGCCGAGATCCCGCGGTTCGTCGACGCCCTCGTCGGCGGCGCGGACTTCGCGAAGGGCAGCCGGTTCGCCCCTGGCGGCGGCAGCCACGACATCACCGCGCTGCGCGCGGCGGGCAACTCGGGCCTGAACCGGCTGAGCAACACGTTGTTCAGCGGCGGGTTCACCGACCTGTGCTACGGCTACAACGCCTTCTGGCGGGACCTGGTGCCGCAGCTGGCGCTGCCGCCGGTGTTCGCGCCGCCGGGGCCGCAGATGCTGTGGGGCGACGGGTTCGAGATCGAGACCGTCATCAACTGCCGGGTCGCGGCGCTGGGTCTGTGGATCACCGAGGTGCCCAGCGTCGAGCGCAGGCGCATCCACGGCGAGACCAACCTGCGTACGTTCAGCGACGGCGGCCGCGTGCTGCGGACGCTGGTCGCGGAGTGGCAGCGCGTCGGCAAGCAGCGGCGCACCCGCCGCTTCGGCAGGTTCACCCCGACGCCGCTGCCCGGTGCCGCCTCGGAGAGTGTGGGCGAGCCGGTATGAGCACCGGAAGACCGGACGCGGTGACCGCAGGGCCGGCCGGATACCGGTGTCCGGCATGAACCCGGCGGATCCGGCCACCACGGTCGTGATCTGCGCCTACACCGAGCGGCGCTGGGACGACGTGGTCGCGGCACTGGCCTCGGTGCGGGCGCAGACCGTGCCCGCCGGCGAGGTCATCCTCGTGATCGACCACAACCCGGGCCTGGAAGAGCGGGCGGCCGCCGAGTTCGGGGACGTGCTCGTGGTGCCCAACGCCGGCCGCCGCGGCCTGTCGGGCGCGCGCAACACCGCGATCGAGCTCGCCAAGGGCGAGGTGATCGTGTTCCTCGACGACGACGCGGTGCCCGAGCAGGACTGGCTCGAGCAGCTGCTCGCCGGCTACCGGGACCCGCGGGTGCTCGCGGTCGGCGGTGCCGCGCGGCCGGTGTGGCCGGACGGGCGGCGCGCGCCGCTGCTGCCCGCCCGCGGCGCCGGCACCGGCGAGCTCGACTGGGTCGTCGGCTGCACCTACACCGGTCAGCCGGTGACCGAGACGCCGGTGCGCAACCTGATGGGCTGCAACATGTCCTTCCGGCGCGAGGCCTTCCAGCTGGCGGGTCTGTTCACCGAGGACCTCGGCCGGGTCGGGCGCACGCCGCTCGGCTGCGAGGAGACCGAGCTGTGCATCCGGCTGCGGCAGGCGTCCCCGGGATCGGTGATCCTGTTCCGGCCCTCCTCGGTCGTGCGGCACCGGGTCACCCCGGACCGGCTCACCTGGGGCTACCTGCGCCGCCGCGGCTGGGGCGAGGGCCTGTCGAAGGCGCTGGTGTCGCGCTCGGTCGGCGCGGACGCGGCGCTGGCCACCGAACGGGACTACCTGCGCCGGGTGATCCCCGCGGCCGTGCTGCGCGAGCTCTCCCGCCTGCTGCGCGGGCAGCGCACGGGCCTGGCCGGCCTGCTCGCGGTGTTCGTCGTGGTCGGCGCGACCGCGCTGGGCTACGCGCGCGGGAAGCTGAGCGGACGGCGGTTGCAGATCCGGGTCAGCACGCCGAAGCTCGTGCACGGCCCGATCCACGTCGCCACCGTCGACATCCACAACATGCCCGCGCGGCTGCAGGTGCCGGCGCGCACGGTGGGGCACTACCGCGCGGCGCAGGTGCTGGTGCGCGACGGCGCGCGCACCCTCGACGTGGTGCTGCTGCCGGTGCGCCGCGGGGTGGTCCGGCTCGACCTGATCGGCATCGGGACCCCGGCGCCCGCCCCGGCGCCCGAGTTCGAGCGCCCGCTGGTCAGCGTGGTGATCCCGACCGCGAACCGCAAGGCGCAGGCCGTCACGAGCGTGCGGGCCGCGCTGGCCGCCGGGTACCCGCACCTGGAGATCCTGGTCGTCGACAACTTCCCGCCCGGCCCGAACGGCGACGACTGGCTGCGCGAGGAGGTCGAGAAGCTCGGCGCCCGCTACCTGGTCGAGACCCGCAAGGGCGTGAGCGTCGCGCGCAACACCGGCGCGCGGGAGAGCAGCGGCGAGCTGATCGCCTTCATCGACGAGAACATCAGCGTCGAGCCGGGCTGGTTCGACGCGGTGGCCGAGGAGTTCGCCGCCGACCACGAGGTCGGCTGCGTGACGGCGATGGTGCTGCCGGCGAGCCTGGAGACCGACGCCGAGGTGCTGTTCGAACGGCTCAAGGGTTACAGCCACACGGTGCGCCGCCAGCGGCTGGACCGCGAGACCGTGCGCGAGGACCCGCTGTACCCGCTGTCCATGGCGCGGTACGGGCCGGGCAGCTGCACCACGTGGCGCCGCGAGACGTTCGAAAGCCTGGGCGGCTTCGACCCGCTGCTGGGCGCGGGCACCCCGGCGGTGGCGGGGGAGGACCTGGACCTGTTCGTGCGGCTGGCCCGCGCCCGCGGCACGGTGGTCTACACCCCGCACGCGGTCGCCCGGCACACGCACCGCGCCGACTGGCTGGAGCTGCGGGAGCAGATGCGCGGCTACGGCGTCGGCCTCGCGGCGATGCTGCTGCTGTCGGTGCTGCGCCGCCCGATCGGGGTGTTCTCCGTCGTCCGCCGCATCCCGCGTGGGATGGCCCGGCTCGCGTCGCGCACGCCGGAGCTGCCGCTGTCGGACCGCGCGGCCCGCTCGCGGCTGCGGCAGCTGCGCCGCGACGAGCGGTACGGCATGCTCAGCGGCCCGCTGGCGCTGGGCCGGGCGTGGAAACGGCACCGGTTCGATGCGCGTTCGGGCTCCCGGTAGACAATTGCCGTCGGGCTTGAACGGAAGGGTGCAGGTGGTCGAGCAGCTGAAGATCCGGCGAATCACCGCTTACTGCCTGCTCGGCGTCTGTTTCGTCACCGCACTCCTGATCGTGCTGAATCTCCACTCGCCCGTCCGGACCCTCGCCGTGCTGGTGTTCGTCGGCACGGCGCCGGGCTGGGCGATGATCTCCTACGTCAACGTGCGGCACCTGTCGGTCACCTGGATCAGCGCGGTGGGGCTGTCGCTGTCGGTCAGCCTGGTGGTGGCGCAGATGCTGGTGCTGACCCACGCGTGGCACCCGGAGGCGGCGGTGGTCGGGATGGTCATCGCCACCGCGGCGCTGCTGGTCCACCACGTGCTGCGCAGCCGCCCGCGGAGCGTGTCGTGACCGGGACGCGGCCCGCGCCCGCGCGCGGCATGGTCGCCGACGGCCTCGCGCTGTCGGCCAGCGCCGGGATCACCGCGGTCGCCGGGATGATCGGCTGGGTGCTGGCCGCGCGCCTGCTGCCCACCGCCGAGGTCGGCGACACCTCCGCGTTCGTGTCCGGGTTCCTGCTCGTCGCCGGCGTCGCCGAGCTGGGCCTCGGCCCGGCGATCCTGCGCTGGCTGCCGCGCTCGGGCGCGCGCAACCGGCGGCTGCTGGCGCGCAGCTATCTCGCGGTGCTGCTCGGCGGCCTCGCCGGGTCGGTGGTGTTCGTGCTCGTGCCTGCCGGCGGCGAGGTCGTGCACCGGCTGCCCGCCGGGGTGCTGCTGTTCATCCCGGCCGCGGTGGGCTGGACGCTGTTCCAGTTCCAGGACGCGGTGCTCACGGGGCTGAACCAGGCGCGCTGGGTGCCGGTGGAGAACGGGTCGTTCAGCGTCGCGCGGCTGGCGCTGCTCGGCGCGCTGGCGCCGGTACTCGGCTCGCTCGGGCTCGTGCTGTCCTGGATGGTGCCGACCGTGCTCGGGGTCGTCGTCGTGACGGTGCTCGTGTTCCGGCGGGTGCGGCCCGGGCCCGCGCCCGGCGTGCTGCCGGACCGGCGGGAGATCGTGCGCCTGCTCGCCCCGACCTACCCGGCGACGGTGTGCCTGGTGGTGCTGTACAACCTGGTGCCGCTGATCGTGCTGCACCGGTTCGGCGCCGAGGCGAACGCGGTGTTCTTCGTGGTGTGGACGGCGATCAACGCGCTCGACGTCGCCGCCACCGCCTTCGTCAACCCGCTCGTGGTACGGCTGTCCGCCGAGCCGGGGAACGCGCGGCGCCTGGTGCGGGAGGCCGGTGGCAGGCTCGTCCTCGTCTTCGCGCCGGTGCTGCTGATCGGTGGCCTGCTCGCCGGGGTGCTGCTGGCGATCTTCGGCCCGCAGTACACCCAGGGCGCCGGCCTGCTGCGGATCCTGCTGGCGTCCCAGCTGCCGCGCCTGGCCGTGGTGCTCGGCGTCGGGGTGCACCTCGCCGCCGGGCGCGGCCTCGGTGTCGCGGCCCTGCACGCGATGACAGCGCTGGTCGCGGTCGTGCTGGCGCTGGTCGTGCCGAGCCAGCTCGCCTTCGGCGTCGCCCTGCTGGTCGCGCAGTGCGTGCTCGCCGTCGTGGTGCTGGCCGACCTGCGGGTGCGGCTGCCGGGGGCCCGCCGGTGAACACGCCCACCCGGTTCCTGCGGCCGTTCCGCCCGAACCGGCCCGTCCGTCGCTACCCGGGCCGCAACCAGCCGGTGCACTACCCGCCGGCCAGCAGCCCGACCCGTTACATCCCGGTCGCGGGCAAGCTCGCGCCGCCGACGGAGGGCACGTCGCCGCCGCGGCGCGCGGTCGAGTCGCGGCCGCGGCTCGGGCAGGGCGCGGGACGGCCCGCGTTCCTGGCCGACCCGTTCTTCGGGCCCGCGCTCGCCGGGATCGGGCTGATCCTGTGGGTCGTCGGGCTGCACCCGATCCCGCCGTCGGAGATCGGCGGCATGGGCCTGGTCGCCGAGCTGTCGATCCCGACGCTGCTGTCGTACCCCATCCTGATCGCCGCGGTGGTGCTGGAGCTGCTGCGCTACACCCCCCGCACCTGGTTCCTGTCCGGGTACACCCTGCTCGGCGTCGTGTTCGTGTACGGGCTGCAGCCCGCGGTCGAACAGGTCGCGCGGCTGCCGGTCGGCTGGCTGCACGTCGGGTTCGCCGACTACATCGCCTCGCACGGCGACATCCTGCACAACTACGACGCGCGGTTCTCCTGGGCCGGGTTCTTCTCGCTCGTCGCGATGATCACCAAGGCGGCCGGCATCCCCGACGCCGTGCCGCTGCTGAACTGGGCGCCGGTGGTGCTGTCCGGGCTGATGGTGCTGGGCGTGCGGGCCTTGGCGGTCTCCGCGCTGGGCAACCGGCGCGCGTCCTGGATCGCGCCATGGATCTTCCTCGCCGCGGACTGGACCGAGCAGGACTACTTCTCCCCGCAGGGCACCGCGATGGTGCTGCTGCTGGCCGCGCTGACGCTGACCTTCCGGCACCTGGTCCGGCCACGGCTGACCGAGCCGGTCAAGGCGCGGCTGCGGGCGCGCCTCGCGCCGCGGTCGAGTCCCAAGGCCCGCCTCGTCGCGCAGGGCGCGGTGGTGCTGATCGGCATCGCGCTCGCGCCGACCCACCAGCTCACCCCGTTCCTGCTCGGCGTGCTGCTGGTGCTGCTGCTGCTGTTCGGCAGGCTGTGGCCGGCCTGGCTGCCGTTCATCGTGCTCGGCGCCGCGGTCGTCTGGTTCTCCCTCGGCGCCTCGGAGTTCTGGAGCGGCCAGCTGATCCAGATGATCCTCAGCCCGCTGGGCGACGTCAGCTCCTCTGTGGACGAGGGCATCGTCAACCGGTTCGCGGGCGGGACCGGGCACCTCATCGTGCTCGCCGTGCGCGTCGCGATCAGCGTGTTCGTGATGGCGCTCGCCGCCGTCGGCATCGTGCTGATGCGCCGCGACTCGCTGCGGTCCTGGCTGCTTCCGGTGCTGTGCCTGGCGCCGTTCGCCATCGCGGTGGCGCAGCCCTACGGCGGCGAGGTGTTCATGCGCTGCTTCCTGTTCTCGCTGCCGATGCTGGCGCTGCCCGCCGCGATCGTGCTCGAACGGGCGGCGACGAACGCGCGGCGGATGCGCTGGCGCAACCGGCCCGGCCGGACGATCGTGCTGGCCGCGATCCCGTGGGTGGTGCTCACCGGGCTGGTCGCCTCGACGGTCACCGCCCGCGGCGGCAACGACGCGTACACCAGCTTCACCCGCAGCGACATCTCGGCCGCGGCGTGGGCGATCGGGCAGGCCCAGCCCGGCCAGCGGGTCGACTCGCTGGTGAACTCGGTGCCGTTGTCGTTCACCAGGGTCGGCGAGGTCTCGCAGTACGAAGTGGACGGTTACTGCCAGCGGATGGACCAGCTCGACCCCCTCGTCGGGTGCATCCGCGAGTCGGGGCCGGACTATCTTGTCCTCACCCCGCCGCAGATCGCGTACCTGAAGATCTTCGACGGGGTGCCCGCGGACTTCGGGGACAGGCTGGTGAAGGGGCTCGAGGACACCGGCCTGTACCGGCTGGCCTTCAACGACGAGGGCTCGCTCGTGCTGGCCAGGACCGCGCCGGCGGAGGAGAACGTGCAGGGCAGTGGTGGAGGAACGGGTTGAGTGAGTTCGGCCGTCGGCTGGCGAGCCAGGTGCGGATAGAGCTGTGGTCCATGACCGTCGGGGCGGCGGTCAACGGGGTGCTGGGCAGCGCGCTGATGCCGCGCCCGCTGCGGCTGGCCGGCTACCGGCTGTTCGGCGCGCAGGTGCGCACGGGCAACATCTTCCCCGGCCTGCGCGTGTACGGGGCGATGCGGAACCTGGAGATCGGCAGGCGGACGTTCCTCAACGCCGAGTGCTACCTGGAGCCGGTCGCCCCGATCCGGATCGGGGAGGCCTGCCAGTTCGGCCCGCAGGTCATGGTGGTCACCTCGCACCATCCGACGCTGGCCGACGGCACCGTCTCGCGGGTCTCCGAAGGCCGCGCGGTCGAGATCGGCGACCGGGTGTGGGTGGGCGCGCGCGCCCAGATCCTGCCCGGCGTGCGGATCGCCGCCGACGTGGTGATCGCGGCGGGTGCGGTCGTGACCCGGGACTGCCCGGTGCCCGGGGTGTACGCCGGGGTGCCCGCCCGGCTCGTGCGCGAGAAGACGGTCGCCACGTGAACCCGGCGGACGTGCTGACGCTGGTCACCGCGATCTTCGGGGTGGCACTGCTGGTGGTGCTCATCGTGCGGACGGTGCTCAAGGAGCTCGCCGTCGGCCGCCGGTCCACCGACTCCGCGACCGCGCGCACCGGCCGGATCCGCACGCTGGACCTGGTAGCCCTGGTGCTCACGGTGCTGACTGTGATCGGAGCCGTCTGGCGGATCGTGGTGGGGCTGACGGTATGACCTCAGGTCCCGGTCAGGGTGATCGAGAACGGTGGCAGGGCCACGGTGCCCTGCAGCTCCGCCGAGGCCGAGATGTTGAGCGTGAGCGTCTGCTGCCCGTCGACGAACCGCACGAGGTCGTCCGCGACGTCCCGGACGACCGTCACCGAGCCGGTCCGCAGCCGCGGCGCCAGCCACGTCCACGCCTTGGTCAGGCAGGTCGGCCCGATGTCCGGTGGTGCCGTCCACAGCGCGGAGTACGGCAGGTCGTCGCTGGCCTGCGGCTGCCACAGCAGCATCGCCGCCGCGCCCGCCTCGGCGGCCCTGGCCACGGCGTCCAGCGTGACCACGGCGCGTGCCTGGTCGGTCTTCTCGGGCGCCTCGGGGTAGAACTCCGACCACCACACCGGCAGCCCGGTGAGGTCGCGCGCCCAGCGGGTCGCGTCGGAGTAGATGGCGCTCGCGGCGCCCGGCGACGCGATCAGGCCCTTGTCACGGGTCAGGGTCGAGGCGTCGAGCGCGACGAAGTCCGCGCCGTGCTTGTGCTCGTTCCAGTAGCAGATCGCGTCGAGCGAGCGCTGGTCCACCACCCCGTACGCGCCCTTCATCGTGGACGGGTGGTCGGTCGCGGCGAACAGGTTCAGCACGACGTACGGGCCGCCGATCTTCGCGTCCGGGCGGACCTGCTTCACCGCGTCGTAGACCTGGTTGTAGAAGTCGGTGAAGTCCTTGATGTCCCAGTCGCCGGCCGCGTCGTCCCAGAAGCCCTTCAGCTCGTTCCACACCTGGAAGTACCGCACCTGCGGGTAGCGCAGCGCGACCTTGGCGGCCAGCTTCGCGAAGTCTGCGTAGTGCGCGGGCTGGGGCGCGACGGCGAGGTTGTCCCAGTTCGTGGTGCCGGGCCGGCCGCCCTTCATCCAGTCGGGCGCGCAGCACAGGGTGATCACCGGGGTGCCCGCGGTCCGGGTGATCAGGCCCATCCGCTCGTCGAGGCGGGACCAGTCGTACTGGCCGGGCGAGGGCTCCGGGTTGCCGACGCCGAAGCCCATGATGTGCTGGTTCTGCAGCAGCGGCGTGGCGCCGAGGATCTGCTCGCCGCTCTCGCGTTGTTCCGGGGTGAGCCACGAGTCGAGGCTGTACTGCCCGTGCGTCACGCCGAGTGCCATGTCCTGTTGCCCCGCTGTCGGGTCCCCGAGCACGCCACCGCCCACGGGCAGCCACGTGACCAGCGCCGTCACGAGCCCGGCCACCACCGCAAGGATCCCCACGACCTTGAGCATGAGCGACTTGTCACCGCCGCGCCTGTCGGCGGGTACCACCTAAAGGGGGAATTATCGTGAGCGCGCCCGCGGTCTCCGTCTGCGTGCCGGCATACCAGGCCGAGCGGTACCTCGCCGACACTGTCTCGAGCGTCCTTTCCCAGACCTTCGCCGACTTCGAGCTGGTGGTGCTCGACAACGCCTCCACCGACCGCACGCCCGAGATCCTCGCCGGGTTCTGCGACCCCCGGCTCCGGGTCGTGCGCAACGAGCGCGTGCTCCCGCTGGCCGACAACTGGAACCGCGCTGTCGCGGAAACTACCGGGCCGCTGGTGAAACTGGTGTGCGCCGACGACCTGCTGCACCCGCGCTGCCTCGAACGCCAGCACGCGGTGCTCGCGGGCGACCCGGCGCTCGCGCTCGTCTGCAGCCGCCGCGACCTGATCAACGAGGAGGCGCGGCTGATCAGCCGCAACCGGGGGCTGCGCGGGCTGGTGGGCCGCGTGCCCAGCCCGGTGGTGATCCGCAAGATCGTCCGGCACGGCGGCAACCCGCTGGGCGAGCCGGGCGGCGCGCTGTTCCGGCGCGAGCACTTCGACGCGGTCAAGGGCTTCGACGCGCGGTGGCAGTTCCCGATGGACCTCGCGCTGTGGATCCGGCTGCTCGAGTTCGGCGACTTCTACGGGATGCGGGAGTCGCTGGCGGCCTTCCGCATCGGCCGGGGCTCGGTGTCGGCGCGGGCGCAGCGTGCCGAGTACGCCGAGCAGCGCTACCTCAGCGAACGGCTGGCGGCGGACCCGGAGTGGGACGTCCGGCGGCGCGACCGGCTCGTCGGCGCGGCGAAGGCGCCGGGGGCGCGGCTGCGCCGGCAGGCGCTCTTCCTCATCGCCAAGCGGCAGGCCGAACGGGCCGAATAACCTCACACGATCACCCGCAAGGATGTGGAGGGGTGACGGCCACCCGATCGGGGGATGTATTTTGTCGCCCGTGAGACGTCGCGTGATCATCGCCATGGTCGGCTTGCTCCTTGTGGTGGGGACCGTGTTCGCCGTGCGTGCGACCGCGGCACGGTTCGACTCCTCGGACGAGCAGGATCAGACGCCCGCGCTCGGCACGACCGCGCCGAGTGTGATCCCGACGCGGCCGTCCTCCGGGGAGGCGGGACTCGACCTGGGCTGGCAGCGCGTCGACGGCGACGAGTTCGACGCGAAGAAGCTCAGCAGCACCCGCTGGCGGGTGTACGACGGCTACAACTCGGCGTCCAAGGAGACGCTGAGCGCCAAGCAGTGCAGCCTCTCCGGCGGGGTGCTGACGATCACCGGGCTGGCGGACCAGGCCGGCACCACGTGCGGCATGGCCTGGAAGCAGAACCGGACCTTCGGCCGCTGGGAGATCCGCGCCCGGTTCCCCGCGCCCGCCGATCCCGCCTTCAACCCGGTGTTCCTGCTCTGGCCGGCCGACGACGCGAACTGGACGCAGACCGGCGAGATCGACTTCGCCGAGGAGTACGACCCGGCGCGGCAGTACGTGCAGAGCTGGCTGCACGGGCCCGGCAACACCGATGGTGGCTACTTCGCCAGCGAGCACTTCGACATGACCCAGTGGCACGACTACGCGGTGGACTGGCAGTCCGACCGGATCACCCTCTACATCGACGGCCGGCCCTGGGGTGCCTACCTGGACAAGAAGTTCATCCCGCAGAAGCCGATGCACCTGGTGATCCAGCAGAACTACAACCCCAAGCGGCCCGGCACCGTCCCGCTGGAGTCCTCGGTGCAGATCGACTGGGTGCGACTCTACAGCTGAGCGTGAGCAGGGCCACACGCTGTGTGGGAAATAGTCAAGCGCTCAACCAGGTTGGTCGGAGGTGAAGACCACCGACCTCCGAGGGAGAACCGATGACCTCCACCGCCAGCCTGGCCGATGCGCTGCACGTCCCGCAGAACGTCCAGGACCTGTTGTTCCGCGAAGCGCGCACGGCGAACAGCTTCAGCGACGAGGCGGTGAGCGACGAGCAGCTGCAGGCGATCTACGACCTGGTGAAGTGGGCCCCGACCTCGATGAACACCCAGCCCCTGCGTGCGCTGGTGGTGCGCACCGCCGAGGGCAGGGAGCGGCTGCTGCGGCACATGTCCGAGGGCAACCGCGCCAAGACCGCGAGTGCCCCGGTGACCGTGGTGCTGGCCGCCGACACCGACTTCCACGAGAACCTGCCCAAGACCTTCCCGCACGCGCCGAACGCCAAGGACAACTTCGCCGACGAGGCGGGCCGCGAGGGCTTCGCGCGGCTGAACTCGCTGCTGCAGGTGGGCTACTTCATCATCGGCGTGCGGGCCGCGGGCCTGGCCGCCGGCCCGATGACCGGCTTCGACAACGACGGCGTCGACGCCGAGTTCTTCGCCGACACCAAGTGGAAGTCGCTCGTCGTGGTGAACGTCGGCAAGCCCGGCGACAACCCCTGGTACGACCGCCTGCCGCGGCTGGACTACGACGAGGTCGTCGAGACCGTCTGAGCGGTCCCTCGCGAAAACGGAACGGCGGACGGCGGATAGCATCGATGGGTCACCACTTCGTTCGAAGGAGCCCATCGTGAACCAGCCGTCGTCCGCCGCCGCCGCACCCGCCGCCAGCGTGGTGGTGCCGGCCGGGACCACGGCCGGCACCGCGGTACGCGAGGCGGGGCTGCCCACCAAGGGCCCGGACGCGGTCGTCGTCGTCCGGGACCCCGGCGGCCGGCTGCGCGACCTGGCGTGGGCGCCCGAGGCGGAGACCCGGGTCGAGGTCGTCGCCGCGAACACCGAGGACGGCCGCAGCGTCATCCGGCACTCGGCGGCGCACGTGCTCGCCCAGGCCGTCCAGCAGCAGTTCCCGAAGGCCAGGCTGGGCATCGGCCCGCCGGTCCGGGACGGCTTCTACTACGACTTCGGCGTCGACACCCCGTTCACCCCCGAGGACCTGCAGGCGCTGGAGAAGCGCATGAAGCAGATCATCAAGGGGGCGCAGCAGTTCTCCCGGCGCGTGCTCGAGTCGGTCGAGGCGGCGCGCGAGGAGCTGGCCGAAGAGCCGTTCAAGCTCGAGCTGGTGGACCTCAAGTCCGATGTGGACACAGTGGACACCGCGGAGGTGATGGAGGTCGACAGCAACCCCGCCGGCGAGCTGACGATCTACGACAACCTCGACCCGCGCACCAAGGAGCGGGTCTGGAGCGACCTGTGCCGCGGGCCGCACGTGCCCACCACCAAGTACATCCCGGCGTTCAAGCTGACCAGGGTGGCCGCCGCCTACTGGCGTGGCGACGAGAAGAACCCGCAGCTGCAGCGGATCTACGGCACCGCGTGGGAGTCCCAGGAGGCGCAGGACGCGTACCTGGAGATGCTCGCCGAGGCCGAGCGGCGCGACCACCGCCGCCTCGGCGCCGAGCTGGACCTGTTCTCCTTCCCGGACGAGCTGGGCTCGGGCCTGCCGGTGTTCCACCCGCGCGGCGGCATCATCCGGCGCGAGCTGGAGGCGTACTCGCGGCAGAAGCACGAAGAGCACGGCTACGAGTTCGTCAACACCCCGCACATCAGCAAGGGCACGCTGTTCGAGACCTCCGGGCACCTGCCGCACTACGCCGACGGCATGTTCCCGCCCATGCAGCTCGAGGGCGCGGACTACTACGTCAAGGCGATGAACTGCCCGATGCACAACCTGATCTTCCGCTCGCGCGGGCGCTCCTACCGGGAGCTGCCGCTGCGGCTGTTCGAGTTCGGGTCGGTGTACCGGTACGAGAAGTCCGGCGTCGTGCACGGCCTCACCCGGGTGCGCGGGATGACGCAGGACGACTCGCACATCTACTGCACCAAGGAGCAGATGCAGGGCGAGCTGCGCTCGCTGCTGAGCTTCGTGCTGGACCTGCTGCGCGACTACGGCCTGGACGACTTCTACCTCGAGCTGTCCACCCGCGGCGACTCGGACAAGTTCATGGGGGAGCCGCAGGAGTGGGAGGAGGCCACCGAGGCGCTGCGCGTCGCGGCGGAGTCCTCCGGGCTGAAGCTGGTGCCTGACCCCGGTGGCGCGGCCTTCTACGGGCCGAAGATCTCCGTGCAGGCCAAGGACGCGATCGGCCGTTCCTGGCAGATGTCGACGATCCAGCTGGACTTCAACCAGCCCAAGCGGTTCGAGCTGAGCTACCAGGCCGCCGACGGCACGCGGCAGCAGCCGGTGATGATCCACCGCGCGCTGTTCGGCTCGATCGAGCGGTTCTTCGGGGTGCTCACCGAGCACTACGCGGGCGCGTTCCCGGCGTGGCTCGCACCGGTGCAGGTGGTCGGCATCCCGATCGCCGACGAGCACGCGGACCATCTGCGCGGGGTCCAGAAGGCGTTGCGCGCCAAGGGCATCCGCGCCGAGGTCGACACGGGCGACGACCGGATGCAGAAGAAGATCCGCAACCACACCACGCAGAAGGTGCCGTTCCTGCTGCTGGCGGGCGGCAAGGACGTCGAGGCGGGCGCGGTGTCGTTCCGCTTCCGCGACGGCGGGCAGCTCAACTCCGTGCCGGTGGCCGACGCGGTCGAGGCGATCGCGGGCTGGGTCGCCCGCCGCGAGAACACCTCGCCGACCGCCGAGGCGTTCGGGGCGGTCCTCGGGTGAGCGAGCCCGAACTCGTGCCGCAGGACGGGGTGGGAGTGCAGGACGCGCTCCAGCGGCTGTGGACCCCGCACCGGCTGGCGTACGTGCAGGGGCAGGACAAGCCCGAGGGCGACGAGGCGGAGGGCTGCCCGTTCTGCAGGCTGCTCGCCCTGCCCGACGAGGACGCGTTGATCATCGCGCGCGGCGAGCACGTGTGGGCGGTGCTGAACCTGTACCCGTACAACCCGGGGCATCTGATGGTGCTGCCGTACCGGCACGTCGCCGACTACCCGGACCTGAGCCGGGAGGAGACCGCCGAGCTGGCGGAGTTCACCCAGCACGCGATGAAGGTGATCCGCTCGGTGTCGGGGGCCCACGGGTTCAACATCGGGATGAACCAGGGCCCGGTCGCGGGTGCCGGCATCGCCGCGCACCTGCACCAGCACGTCGTCCCCCGCTGGGGCGGCGACATGAACTTCATGCCGGTGATCGGGCACACGAAGGTGCTGCCGCAGCTGCTGGGCGAGACGCGCACACTGCTGGCCGACGCCTGGAAGTGAGCCGCCGCAAACGAGAACCGGCCGGCTTCCCCCTCCGGGAAACCGGCCGGTTCGTGGCGGGGCTCAGGCCTGCAGGCCGGCCTCGATGTCCAGCTCGATCTTGATCTTGTCGCTCACCACGGCGGCGGGCAGCGAACCGCCGACGCCGAACTCGCCGCGGCTGATCTCGGTCGAGGCGGAGACGCCCAGCACCTTGCTGCCCGGGGCCATGCCGTCGCCGAAGCCGCCCAGGTCGGCCGCGAGGGTGACCGGCTTGGTGACGCCGTGAATGGTCAGCTCGCCGTCGATGAAGTACTCGCCGTCCTCGACGCGGATGCCGGTCGAGGTGAAGGTGATGGTCGGGAACTGCTCGACGTCCAGGAACTCGGCGCTGCGCACGTGCGCGTCGCGCTGCTCGTTGTTGGTGTCGATGCTCGCGGCCTGGATCGTCGTGGTCACCTTCGAGTCCGACAGGTTCTCCGCCGTCACGATGGTGGTCTCGACCTGGTCGAAGCGCCCCCGCACCTTCGACACGCCCAGGTGGCGCACGGTGAAGGTCACGTCGGAGTGGGTGCCGTCGATGGTCCAGGTGCCGGCGGTGTAACCGGGGATCTCGGTGGTGGACGCGGTCATGCTGAACTCCCTCTGCTTCGGGTGGCTTACTGTTGAGCCCTCAACCGAACTGTACCAACTTAAGTTGAGCGCTCAACTAGAGGTAGAATTGTCCGTATGGTGGGAACCCGATGGCTCAGCGACGAGGAGCAGCGCGTCTGGCGCGGCTTCATGGAGGCCGTGGAGATGCTGCGCGGCCACGTCGAAAGTCGGCTGCAGCGCGACTCGGGCATGCCGCAGACCTACTACCAGGTGCTCGTCGTGCTGTCCGAGACCCCCGGCCGTACGCTGCGGATGAGCGAGCTGGCCGAGCGGTGCCGGTCCTCCCGTAGCAGGCTCTCCCACGCGGTGGCCAGGCTCGAGGAGAACGGCTGGGTCCGCCGTGACGAGTGCCCCACCGACAAGCGGGGCGCGTTCGCGACGCTGACCGCCGAGGGGTTCGCGGCGATCGAGGCCGCGGCGCCCGGGCACGTCGCCGCCGTCCGCGAAGCGCTCTTCGACGTGCTGTCCCCCGATCAGGTCAAGACGCTCGGTGAGATCACCGACGCGATCCGTGACGGGCTGACCCCCCGCTGCGCTGCCGCGATGGCCGAGACGGAGGCCGTCGAGACCCGCTCGGCACGCTGATCGTCCCCATTGGGTGCGCCGGGGCGTTAATGCCTGGTGGCGGGTCGATAGGCTGCGCTCGGACCAACTCCTATCACGCAGCCAGGTGACGTTGACAGCGATGAGCAAGCCGGCCGACTCCTCCTCCCCGCAGATCTGATGCTGAACATCTTCGCGCGCGCGTCGGTGTCCCGCGCCCTCGATCCACTCGCCCGCGTGCTGCTGCGCGCCGGGGTCACGCCGAACGTCATGACGGTGCTGGGCACCACCGGCGCCATCGCGTGCGCCATCGGCTTCTTCCCCGCGGGCCTGCTGCTCTGGGGCACCTTCACGGTGTGGGGCTTCGCCATGCTGGACCTGCTCGACGGCGCCATCGCGCGCGCCCGCGGGCACGGCACCCCGTTCGGCGCGGCGCTGGACGCGACGTGCGACCGGCTGGTCGACGGTGCCCTGTTCGGCGCGATCGCCTGGTGGTGCTTCGTCGAGTGGGGCAACCTGCGTGCCGCGGGCGCCGCGCTGGTGTGCCTGGTGCTGGGGCAGGTCATCTCCTACATCAAGGCCCGCGCGGAGGCGTCCGGGCTGTCGGCCGACGGCGGGCTCATCGAGCGTGCCGAGCGGCTGATCATCGCGCTCGTCGGCACCGGACTGCAGGGCCTGCACGTGCCGTACGCGGTCGAGGCGACCCAGTGGCTGCTCGCGCTGCTGTCCGCGGTGACCCTGGGGCAGCGGATGGTCGCCCTCGCCGCCTCTGCCCGGGAGGCGCATCCGTGAGCGGTTTCGCCCAGCGCGCGAGCGATCTCGGCTACGCCGCCGGCTGGCAGCTGGTCCGCCGGCTGCCGCCGGGGCTGGCCGGGGCCGCGTTCGGGCTGGGTGCCGACTTCGCCGCCCGCCGGGACGGGCCGGGCGTGCGCCAGCTGCGGAAGAACCTGACCCGGGTGGTGCCGCAGGCGGGCCCGGCCGAGCTGGACGAGCTGACCCGCCGCGCGCTGCGGTCCTACGCCCGGTACTGGCAGGAGCTGTTCCGGCTGCCCGCGATGGACCACGACGACGTCCGGTACAAGGTCGACGAGGCCATCACCGGGGTGGAGAACATCGACGCCGCGCTGGCCGAGGGCAACGGCGCCGTGTGCGTGCTGCCGCATTCGGGCAACTGGGACGCGGCGGGCCTGTGGATGGTCGGCTACGCGGGTTCGTTCACCACGGTCGTCGAACGGCTGCGGCCCGACTCGGTCTACCGCCGGTTCGTCGGGTTCCGCGAGTCGCTCGGGTTCGAGATCCTGTCCGCGTCCGGGGGCACCGGCTCGTTCCGGCTGCTGCTGCAGCGCCTGCGCGAGAACAAGGTCATCTGCCTGGTGGGGGACCGGGACCTGACCGGCTCGGGCGTGCCGGTCGAGTTCTTCGGCGAGCGCACCAGGATGCCGGCGGGCGCGGCCCGGCTCGCGGTGAGCACCGGTGCCGCCCTGCTGCCGGTGGGCATGTGGTTCACCGACGACGGCTGGGGCGTGCGGGTGCACCCGCGCATCCGGGTCACCGCGCGGGCCGAGATCCCCGCCGCGGTTCAGGCGATGGCCGACATCTTCGCCGGTGACATCGCCGCGCATCCCACGGACTGGCACATGATGCAGAAGCTGTGGACCGCCGACTTCGACGCCGCCGAGCCGCGGCCCGCGGAGGAGGCGGCGGCCGGGTGAAGATCGGCATCGTCTGTCCCTACTCGTTCGACGTCCCCGGCGGTGTGCAGGGGCACGTGGTCGACCTCGCGCGCGCGCTCATCGCGCGCGGGCACGAGGTCTCGGTGCTCGCCCCCGCCGACGAGGACGCGGACCTGCCGGAGTTCGTGCACCCGGCGGGCAAGGCGCTCGGCATCCCGTACAACGGGTCGGTCGCGCGCCTGCAGTTCGGGCCGGTGTCCTACGCGCGTGTGCGCCGGTGGCTGCGGGAGGGTGCTTTCGACGTCCTGCACCTGCACGAACCCGCCGCGCCGAGCCTGTCCCTGCTCGCGCTGAAGGTCGCCGACGGGCCGATCGTCGCGACCTTCCACACCTCGACGCCCCGCTCGCGCACGCTCTCGGCGTTCCAGCCCGTGCTGCGGCCGCTGCTGGAGAAGATCACCGCGCGGATCGCCGTCTCCGCGCTGGCGCGCCGGGTTCAGGTCGAGCACGCCGGCGGCGACGCCGTCGAGATCCCCAACGGCGTGGACGCGGACCTGTTCGCCCGAGCGTCCCCTTTGGACGGTTACCCGCGCGCGGGCGGCACGCTCGGTTTCGTCGGCCGGTTCACCGAACCACGCAAGGGCATGGCCGTCCTGCTCGAAGCCGCGCGCCGGATCCTGCCGGAGTTCCCGGAGCTGAAGCTGCTGGTGGTCGGGCGCGGCGAGCCGGAGGAGCTGCGGCGGATGGCCGGGCCGCTGCTGGCCCCGCACATCGAGCTGCTCGGCCAGGTCGACGACGCGACCAAGGCCCGCGCGTTGCGCAGCGTCGACGTCTACTGCGCGCCCAACCTCGGCGGCGAGAGCTTCGGGATGATCCTCACCGAGGCGATGGCCGCGGGCACCGCGGTCGCCGCGAGCGGCCTGGACTCCTTCCGCCGCGTGCTCGACGACGGCCGGGCCGGGGTGCTCTTCCCGCCCGGCGACCCCGGCGCGCTGGCCGAGGCCCTGCGTGACCTGCTCACCGACCCCACTCGCCGCGGCTCGCTGGCGGCCGCGGCGGGGGAGCGGGTGGCGATCTACGACTGGTCCGTCGTGGTGACCCAGGTGCTGCGGGTCTACGAGGCGGCCGTGGCCGCCGACCCACGGCGGGTCAGCGCGGCGGAGGTGTCCCCGTGAGCTGGTTCGTGGCGCTGCTCGCCGTCCTCGCCGCCGTCATCGTGCTCGGCGGGCTCTTCCTGGTCGCGACCGCCAACCGGCTGGATCGCCTGCACGTCCGCCTGGACGCGGCCTGGGCCGCGCTCGACGCGGCGCTCGCGCGGCGCGCGGTGGTCGCCAGGACAGTCGCCGCGGGCGCGCTCGGCGGAGCCGAGGCCACGGCGGTGCTGCAGGCGGCCGACGCCGCCGAGGCGGCGCCCCGGGCCGAGCGCGAGGACGCCGAGAACGAACTGACCAAGCTGCTCGCCGCCGTCGAGCGTGACCTGCTGCCGTCCCGGCTGGCCGGCGAGCTCGCCGACGCCGAGCACCGGGTCGTGATCGCCCGGCGGGTGCACAACGACGCGGTCCGCGACACGCTCGCCCTGCGGCGGCGGCGCAAGGTGCGCTACTTCAAGCTGGCCGGGACCGCGGCACAGCCGTCGTACTTCGAGATCGTGGAACCCGTGCTCTGAGTGGCAGACTCGGCACCATGACCGACCCTTCCTGCGCCGTGGCGCACGGCGAAGCCGAACCGCGGACCGACACCCGCACGCTCGTGGCCGTGTTCGCCACGCCCGTCGCCGAGTACCTGCTGAAGTACGGCAGCGACCTCGGCTACCGCACGGTGCTGCACGACCCGAAGGACGGCGAGCTGCCCGAGCTGGACGGCACGGCCGACGTCGTGGTGACCGACCACCACCGCGACGAGCTCGGCGAGGTGCTGCGGGACGTGCTCGCCCACCCGGTCCGCTGGGTCGGCGTGATGGGCAACCCGCACCACGCCGGGCCGCATGTGGAAGCGCTCAAGCAGCTCGGCGTGGCGGCCGAGCAGATCGACCGGGTGCACCGGCCGATCGGGCTCAACATCGGCTCGCGGACCCCGCCCGAGATCGCGCTCGCGACGCTGGCCGGGCTGGTGGCCGACCGCAACGGGCGCCCGGGCGGGTTCGAGTTCTGACCGCCGCCCGCAGCGCATCCGCCGCGGGCGACCTCAGCCGGTCCGGACTCCTTCCGGCATCAGGTCGAAGCGCGCGTGCCGCCGGGTGAACGTGGCCGTGCCCGAACTCAGCGACCGCAGGTCGGTGGCGTACCGCAGCAGCTCCGTCGCCGGCACCTCGCCACGCACGAGCGTCCGCCCGCCCTGTGCCGCCTCGGTGCCCAGCACCCGCCCGCGGCGTGACGAGAGGTCGCCCAGCACGCTGCCCAGATGCTCGTCCGGCAGCAGCACCGTCACCTCGTCGACCGGCTCCAGCAATGAGATCCGGCTGTTCGCGGCGGCGTCCTTGAGCGCCATCGCCCCGGCGGTCTGGAACGCCGCGTCGGAGGAGTCGACGCTGTGCGCCTTGCCGTCCACCAGCGTCACCCGGATGTCGACCACCGGGTTCCCCGAGGACAGCCCGCGCTGCAGCTGCGCGCGCACGCCCTTCTCCACGCTCGGGATGAACTGGTGCGGCACCGAGCCGCCGACGACCCGGTCCACGAACTCGAAGCCCCCGCCGCGGGGCAGCGGCTCGACCTGGATGTCGCACACGGCGTACTGACCGTGCCCGCCGGACTGCTTCACATGCCGCCCGTGGCCCTTCGCCGGGCTCGCGAACGTCTCGCGCAGGCTGATCTTCACCGGTTCGGTGTCGACCTCGGCGCCGCCCGCGCGCAGCCGCGACAGCACGACGTCCGCGTGCGCCTCGCCCATGCACCACAGCACCAGCTGGCTGGTCTCCGCGTTGCGCTCCAGGCGCAGTGTCGGGTCGCCCGCCACGAGCCGGGACAGGTTGCGCGCCAGGGTGTCCTCGTCGCTGCGGTTGTGCGCGACGATCGCCACCGGCAGCAGCGGCTCCGGCATGGTCCACGGCCGCATCAGCAGCGGGTCCTCCGGCGAGGACACCGTGTCCCCGGTCTCCGCCGAGCCGATCTTGGTCAGCGCGCAGAGGTCGCCGGCCACGCAGTAGGGCACCTCGCGCAGGTTCGCGCCCAGCGGCGAGTACAGGTGCGCGACGCGCTCGTCGGCGTCGTGGTCGTCGTGACCCCGCTCGGCGAGGCCGTGCCCCGAGACGTGCACCGGCCGCTCCGGGCGCAGCGTGCCGGAGAAGACGCGGACCAGCGAGACCCGGCCGACGTAGGAGTCCACCGCCGTGCGCACCACCTCCGCCGCCAGCGGCCCGGCCGGGTCGGCCCGCAGCTCGTCGTGCGGGCCTCCGCCGACCGAGCTGACCTCGGGCAGCGGATGCTCCAGCGGCGACGGGAACGCGCGGGCGATCCCGTCGAGCACCTCGGCCAGGCCGAGCCCGCTGGTCGCGCACACCGGGATGACCGGGTGGAACGTGCCGCGGGCGACCGCGGTCTCCAGGTCGGCGATCAGCGTGGCCTCGGGGATCTCCTCGCCGCCGAGGTAGCGGTCCATCAGGCCCTCGTCCTCGCTCTCGGCGATGACCCCCTCGATCAGCTCGTTGCGGGCCTCGGTCATCCGGTCCAGGTCCGCGGGATCGGGCTCGGCGAGCACCGGCGGGAAGCCGTTCGAGTAGTCGTAGAGCCGTTGCGTGATCAGGCCGACGAGGGCGGGCCGGTCCCCGCTCGCGGGCAGGTACAGCGGCAGCACCCCGGCACCGAAGGCCTCCTGGCAGGCGGCGATCTCGCCGAGGATGTCCGCGCGCTGGTGGTCGGTGCGGGCGATGACCACCGCCCGCGGCATGCCGACCGCAGCGCACTCCTCCCACAGGGTGACCGTCGCCGGGTCCACGCCCTCGGCCGCGCACACGACGAACAGTGCCGCGTCGGCCGCGCGCAGCCCGGCTCTCAGCTCGCCGACGAAGTCCGCGTATCCGGGCGTGTCGATGAGGTTGATCTTCACGTCGTGGTACCGGACGGGGGCCACCGACAGGCCGACCGAGCGCTGCTGGCGCACCGCTGCCGGGTCGTGGTCGCAGACCGTGGTGCCCTCGGTGACGGAACCGGCCCTGCTGACGGTGCCGGACACCGCGAGCAGGGCCTCGGTGAGGGTGGTCTTGCCCGAACCCGACGGGCCCACCAGGACGACGTTGCGCAGCTTGCGGGGGTCGTCCACAGCGACCGCGGCCCCGGCATCACCGTTTCTGGACTGCTTCTCGGCCATGAGCAGGCCTCCCGGGACTTCGGTGTCTGTTACGGGTGTGCCCTCGATCACACACCCGTCGGACACGCCCCGGCAACCCCGTGTCCACCAGGACACCCGTCTGCCTGTCCCGGAGGCGAAAGTGGCCTTCCGGAATCGAGGCTTACTGGCCTGGGGAAGCGGTCCACCTCGACCTAGAATCGAGGTGTACAACCCATCCGTTCTGCCCCCGAAAGGCGTGTTCCGTGTCCGAAGTTCCCAGCACTGGTTCCCCTGTGTCCGAGCGCGGCACCGCGCGTGTCAAGCGCGGCATGGCCGAGATGCTCAAGGGCGGCGTGATCATGGACGTGGTCACCGCCGAGCAGGCCAAGATCGCCGAGGACGCCGGCGCGGTGGCCGTGATGGCGCTCGAGCGGGTGCCCGCCGACATCCGCGCGCAGGGCGGCGTGGCCAGGATGAGCGACCCGGACCTGATCGACGGCATCATCGAGACCGTCTCGATCCCGGTCATGGCGAAGGCGCGGATCGGCCACTTCGTCGAGGCGCGGGTGCTGCAGTCGCTCGGGGTGGACTACATCGACGAGTCCGAGGTGCTCACCCCCGCCGACTACGCCAACCACATCGACAAGTGGGCGTTCACCGTGCCGTTCGTGTGCGGGGCGACGAACCTGGGTGAGGCGCTGCGCCGGATCAACGAGGGCGCCGCGATGATCCGCTCGAAGGGCGAGGCCGGCACCGGCGACGTGTCGAACGCGACCACCCACATGCGCAAGATCCGCGGCGAGATCAAGCGGCTGACGTCGCTGCCGGAGGACGAGCTCTACGTCGCGGCCAAGGAGCTACAGGCGCCGTACGAGCTGGTGCGCGAGGTGGCGGAGAAGGGCAAGCTGCCGGTGGTGCTGTTCACCGCTGGCGGCATCGCCACCCCTGCCGACGCGGCGATGATGATGCAGCTCGGCGCCGAGGGCGTGTTCGTCGGCTCGGGCATCTTCAAGTCGGGCAACCCGGCCAAGCGCGCCGAGGCGATCGTCAAGGCGACCACGTTCCACGACGACCCGGACGTGATCGCCAAGGTTTCCCGCGGCCTGGGCGAGGCGATGGTGGGCATCAACGTGGACGACGTCCCGGAGCCGCACCGCCTCGCCGAGCGCGGCTGGTAGTCCCTCGGATGCGGCGTGCCCGGCTCGCCGGGCACGCCGTTTCCGTGTGTCCGCGGCATAGAGTGGAACAGAGGAGGTCACGTGACCACGAACCCGCTGATCGGGGTGCTCGCGCTGCAGGGTGACGTGCGGGAGCACGTCGGCCTGCTCGAGCGCGCCGGAGCCAGGGCGGTACCGGTGCGGCGGCCGGCCGAGCTGGCCGGGGTGGACGGGCTGGTCCTGCCGGGTGGGGAGTCGACCACGATGTCCCGCCTGCTGGAGACGTTCGAGCTGCTCGAACCGCTGCGCGAGCGCATCGCCGCCGGGATGCCGGCCTACGGCTCCTGCGCGGGCATGATCCTGCTCGCCCGCCAGGTCCTCGACGGGCGCCCCGACCAGCGTCAGCTCGACGGGCTGGACGTGGTCGTGCGGCGCAACGCCTTCGGCAGGCAGGTCGACTCCTTCGAGGGAGACCTCGATTTCCAGGGGCTCGACGGCGGCCCGGTGCACGCCGTGTTCATCCGGGCCCCCTGGGTGGAGAAGGCCGGCGACGGGGTGGACATACTGGCTCAGGTGCCCGACACGGTCGAGGCCGGGGACGCGGCCGCTAGGATCGTCGCGATCCGGCAGGGGCCGGTGCTCGCCACGGCCTTCCATCCGGAGCTCACGGGGGACGAGCGGGTGCACCGCCTGTTCGTCGGCATGGTGCGCGACGGGTAAGAGGATGTAACTGGAGGAGACACCCTCCAACGATGAGAGCACGGAGGAGAGATGAGCGGCCACTCCCGGTTCGGGATGTCACAGTGGCGGCCACGAAGCCTCCGCAACGATGAGAGCACGGAGGAGAGATGAGCGGCCACTCCAAGTGGGCGACCACGAAGCACAAGAAGGCCGTCATCGATGCCAAGCGGGGCAAGCTGTTCGCGAGACTGATCAAGAACATCGAGGTCGCCGCGCGGACCGGTGGCGGTGACCCGGAAGGCAACCCGACGCTCTACGACGCCATCCAGAAGGCGAAGCGCAACTCCGTCCCGCAGGACAACATCGAGCGCGCGCGCAAGCGCGGCGCCGGTGAAGAGGCCGGCGGCGCCGACTGGCAGACGATCAACTACGAGGGCTACGGCCCGAACGGGGTCGCGGTGCTCATCGAGTGCCTGACCGACAACCGCAACCGCGCCGCGTCGGAGGTCCGCACGGCGCTGACCCGCAACGGCGGCTCGCTCGCCGACCCCGGCTCGGTGGCCTACCTGTTCAACCGCAAGGGCGTGGTGATCATGCCCAAGAACGACGTGGCCGAGGACGACGTGCTGATGGCCGTGCTCGACGCGGGCGCCGAGGAGGTCAACGACCTCGGCGAGAACTACGAGATCGTCTCCGAGGCCACCGACCTCGTCTCGGTCCGGAAGGCCTTGCAGGACGCCGGGTTCGACTACGAGTCCGCGGACGCGAGCTTCCTGCCGTCGGTCAGCGTGCCGCTGGACGCCGAGGGCGCGAAGAAGGTCTTCAGGCTGATCGACGCCCTCGAGGACTGCGACGACGTGCAGAACGTGTACGCGAACTTCGACGTGCCCGACGAGGTGCTGGCCGAGGTCTGAGGCTTTGGTGTAGGCGCAGATTCGATGTGCCGGCCGAGGTCTGACACTTTCGGCTGAGAAAATCCCGGCATGCCAGGCATGCCGGGATTTTTTTGCGGACAGGCACTGGGCGTGCGCGGGCCGGTACGGCACAATGGCCGCCGTGACGACCGAGACGACGGCCGAGGCGCTCGCCCCCGAAGATCACGACCTTCTCGAGTGGATCGTGGCCGAGGCCGAGCGCCGGGGAAACGCGGTCATCTCGGTTCCCCGTGACGACAAGGGATCCGGCTACTGCTTCACCGCGTGCGTGTGGGCGCTGCACCAGGTTCCCGAGGCCGTCGTCGTCGGGCTGCCCGAGCACATGGCGCAGGTGCTGCTCGACGCCTACGTCGACCGCGCCGCCACCGGCGGGCCGTTCGAGCCCGGGCGTGTGTACGAAGACTTCTTCGAGAATGTGCCGGTCGTCTTCGAGACCGTCAACCCCGGGCACTACCCCGAGTACTTCGGCAGCGCCTTCCTCGTCTACCCCGACGGGGACTTCCCCGCCGTGCAGATCATCGTCCCCACCCCCGAGGGGCACTGGCCGTGGAGCGCCGACGCGCCCGAGGGCTTCGCCGAGTGGGAGCCCGTGCTGACCGACTCCGGCCGCCCCGAGAGCTGGACCCCGGGCGTCGACGGTCCATAGTGGACACGGCTTCACCCCGGCGCGTCCTGTCCGGCGATCGGCACCCGACCCGGTAGCCTCCGAACTGGTGTTCGGGTGAGGAAGGCGGATCAGGTGCGAGTGCTCGGTGTCGACCCGGGTCTGACGCGATGCGGGCTCGGGGTGGTGGACGGCGGGACCGGGCGGACGGTCAGCTGCGTCGCGGTGGACGTCGTGCGCACGCCGGTCGACGCCTCCCTGGCGAACCGGCTGCTGCAGGTCTCCGAGGCCATCGAGGAGTGGCTGGACCGCTACCGGCCCGAGGCCGTCGCCGTCGAGCGGGTGTTCAGCCAGCACAACGTGCGCACGGCGATGGGCACCGCGCAGGCCGGGGGAGTGGTGGCGCTGGCCGCGGCGAGGCGCGGGCTGCCCGTCGTGTTCCACACCCCGAGCGAGGTCAAGGCGGCCGTCACCGGCTCCGGCCGTGCGGACAAGGCGCAGGTCACGAGCATGGTGACCCGGCTGCTGAACCTGCCGCACGCGCCGCACCCGGCGGACGCCGCGGACGCGCTCGCCCTCGCGATCTGCCACCTGTGGCGCGAGCCGATGCGGGCCCGCCTCGCCGAGGCGGAGGCCCGCGCGGCGGAGCTGGCCAGGACCCACCGGGCCCGGCTCGCGGCCGCGGCCAAGGCGGCGGCGAAGATGAAGGGAGCGGCGCGATGATCTCGTCGGTGCGCGGGGAGGTGCTATCGGTCGGGCTCGACCACGTGGTCGTCGAGGTCGGCGGGGTGGGCCTCGCGGTGCAGGCCACGCCCTCGACGCTCGCGACGCTGCGCCGGGGCGAGCAGACCCGGCTGCACACCGCGCTCGTGGTCCGCGAGGACTCGCTCACCCTGTTCGGGTTCGCCGGCGCCGACGCCCGCGAGTTGTTCACCCTGCTGCAGACCGTGTCCGGCATCGGGCCGCGGCTCGCGCTGGCCGCGCTCGCCGTGCTCGACCCGGACAAGCTGCGCACCGCGCTCGCCGAGGGCAACATCACCGTGCTCACCCAGGTCCCGGGCATCGGCCGCAAGGGCGCCGAGCGGCTGTCGCTGGAGCTGCGCGACAAGGTCACGGCCGTCGGCGGCGCCGGGGCGGAGGCGATGCCCGCCGCGGGTGCGACCGTCCGCGCGGAGGTCGTCGAGGCGCTCACCGGCCTCGGGTTCCCGCTCAAGCAGTCCGAGCAGGCGGTGGAGAAGGTGCTGGCGGGCACTGGTGGTACTGCGGCGGCCGACACCGCGACGGTGCTGCGCGCCGCCCTGACCACCCTCGGCCGCAAGGGCTAGGCCTCCGGCGTGCACGATGACAGCGTGACCGAATTCGACGCCGACGAGACCCTCTCGGCGCTGCCGCAGACCGGCGAGCGCGAGGTCGAGACGACGCTGCGCCCGCGCAGGCTGGCGGAGTTCGTCGGTCAGCCCCGGGTCCGCGAGCAGCTGGAGCTGGTGCTGGAGAGCGCCCGCCGGCGCGGCGTCCCGCCCGACCACGTGCTGCTGTCGGGCCCGCCCGGGCTCGGCAAGACGAGCCTCGCGATGATCATCGCGGTCGAGCTCGACGCGGCGATCCGGATCACCTCCGGCCCCGCGCTGGAACGCGCGGGCGACCTGGCCGCGATGCTGTCCAACCTCGCCGAGGGCGACGTGCTGTTCATCGACGAGATCCACCGGATCGCCCGGCCCGCCGAGGAGATGCTCTACCTCGCGATGGAGGACTTCCGCGTCGACGTCGTCGTCGGCAAGGGCCCGGGCGCGACCAGCATCCCGCTGGAGATCGCGCCGTTCACCCTCGTCGGGGCCACCACCCGCTCCGGCGCGCTGACCGGCCCATTGCGCGACCGCTTCGGCTTCACCGGCCAGATGGAGTTCTACGCCGACCACGAGCTGGACCAGGTCGTCCGGCGTGCGGCCGCCATCCTGGGCATCGAGGTCGACGCCGAGGCCAGTGCCGAGATCGCCCGCCGCTCGCGCGGCACGCCCCGGATCGCCAACCGGCTGCTCCGGCGCGTGCGCGACTACGCCGAGGTCAGGGCCGACGGGCACATCACGCTGGCGGTCACCCGGGCCGCGCTCGAGGTCTACGATGTGGATGAGCTGGGCCTGGACCGGCTGGACCGGGCGGTGCTCGGCGCGCTGGTCAACTCGTTCGGCGGCGGACCCGTCGGGGTCTCCACGCTGGCGGTCGCGGTGGGTGAGGAGCCGACCACGGTCGAAGAGGTGTGCGAACCCTATCTGGTTCGCGCGGGTATGCTCGCCCGGACTCCACGGGGACGGGTGGCCACCCCCGCCGCGTGGGAGCACCTCGGCCTCCGTCCGCCACCGGACTACGGCCGGTCGGACCAGTCGGCGCTGTTCGATTAGCACGCCACTGGTGAATACCGCGGTGGCACCTGGCACACTCGAAAGAGCACATCCGGACAAATAGGTGCGCGCGCCGCGTGTGCCGAATGGAGAATCATGAACCAGCTTTTCCTGCCGTTGCTCCTCATGCTCGTGGTGGCGATCCCGCTGATCATGGGTAGCCGGAAGCAGAAGCGCGCCGCGGCGGAGCAGAAGCGGCTGCAGGGCGACCTGACCGAGGGCGACCGCGTGATGACCACGTCGGGCCTCTACGGCACCGTGGCCGACACCAGCGACGAGACCACGATCGACGTGGAGATCGCGCCGGGCGTCGTCACCACCTGGCTGCGCCAGGCGGTGCGCGAGAAGGTCGCCCCGGTGGTCGACGAGGCCGAGGAGATCGAGGACGCCGAGCCCGCGACGGTCGAGGCCGTCGACGAGACGCCGGCCCAGCAGCAGTCCGGCGCCCAGGTCGCGCCGCCGCTCGAGCACGGCAAGAAGTAGCCCGGGTGCCCGCCGCCCGAGCCGGTGCCGGCGAACGGGCGGCCCGCTCGGATGCCGGCCCCTGGCGCTGGAGGCGGCGCCGGGGGCACAACGCTGCCCTAACGGGCCACCGAGTAGTGTCTCGGTGCTAGCAGCGGGCCACCAGCCCGGGTTCTGACCATCCCCGAGGAGAACGACCACCGTGGCACCACCGGCCGGGCGGATCCGCCCGGGACGCTATCTCGTCTTCTTCGTCTTGATCGTGGTCGTGCTCTACGCGCTGGTGTTCCTCACCGGTGGCGGGAAGCCCACCCCCAAGCTGGGCATCGACCTGCAGGGCGGCACGCGGGTCACGCTCAGCGCGCGCACGCCCGACGGCTCGGCCCCGTCGAAGGACTCGCTCAACCAGGCCCGCCAGATCATCGAGAGGCGCGTCAACGGCTTCGGCGTGAGCGGCGCCGAGATCATCCTCGACGGCAACAACATCGTCATCACCGTGCCCGGTGAGCAGGGCGGCGACGAGGCGAAGAAGCTGGGGCAGACGGCGAAGCTGGGCTTCCGCAAGGTGCTCGACGCGCAGACCCCCACCACGCCACCCGCTCCGGCGGTGCCCGGCGCCGACGACCAGACCCCCCAGCTGATCCAGCAGGCGAAGGCCACGCGGCAGGACGCGGGCCTGGTCACCGGCACCGGCAACAGCGTCGCCGAGTCCGCGACGGCGCAGCAGGCGCTGGCCGCGTTCACCTGCGCGGCCCATGACCCGCTGCGCGGCAACGACGACCCGAACCTGCCGCTGCTGACGTGCAACCAGGACGGCAGTGAGAAGTACCTGCTGGGTCCGGTGTTCCTGCAGGGCACGGAGATCGACAACGCGGTGGCCTCGCCGCCGGCGCAGAACAAGCCCGGCTGGACCGTCGACCTGACGTTCAAGTCCGCCGGCAGGCAGATCTGGGCCGACTTCACCACGAAGAACATCCAGCAGCGCGCGGCGTTCGTGCTGGACACGCAGGTGGTGTCGGCGCCGACGATCCAGAGCGCGATCGTGGACGGCAACACCCAGATCAGCGGCAGCTTCACCCAGCAGCAGACCAAGGACCTCGCCGACGTCCTCAAGTACGGCTCGCTGCCGCTGTCGTTCACGTCCTCGGACGCCACCACCGTGTCGGCCACCCTCGGCCTCGCGTCGCTGAAGGCCGGCCTCATCGCCGGTGGCCTCGGCCTGGCGCTGGTGTTCGTGTACTGCCTGTTCTACTACCGCCTGCTCGGCGCGCTCACCATCGTCTCGCTGGCCCTGTCCGGACTGGTCGTGTACTCGGTGCTGGTGCTGCTGGGCCGCTGGATCGGCTTCACCCTCGACCTCGCGGGCGTCGCCGGGTTCATCATCGCGATCGGAGTCACGGCGGACTCGTTCGTCGTGTTCTTCGAACGGCTCAAGGACGAGATACGCGAGGGCCGCACGTTCCGGTCCGCGGTGCCGCGCGGGTGGACCAGGGCGCGGCGCACCATCCTGGCCTCCGACGCGGTCATGTTCCTCGCCTCCGCGGTGCTCTACGCGATCGCGGTCGGCGACGTGCAGGGCTTCGCCTTCACCCTCGGCATGTCGACGGTGCTCGACCTGGTCGTGGTGTTCCTGGTGACCCATCCGCTGGTGTCGCTCGCCGCGAGGTCGAAGACCCTGTCCAACCCCAAGCTCACCGGGCTCGGCGGCGTGCAGCACCTCGCCGACGAGCGCCGGAGCGCACGGAAAGCCGCCGGTGCGGCCGCGAAGGAGGCGTGAGGTGGCCAGCCCCGAAAAGGACACGCCCACTCCGACGACCTCGGTGAAGAAGGGCAGCGTCTTCCACCGGCTCTACGTCGGCACAGGCGCGTTCGACATCGTCGGCAAGCGCAAGCGGTGGTACGTCTTCTTCGGCGCACTGGTGCTCGTGTGCATCGCCTCGATGGGCGTCCGCGGGTTCAACCTGGGCATCGAGTTCGAGGGCGGCACGCAGATCCAGCTGCCGGCCCACGGTGCGCACGGCACGATCACCCCGGACCAGGCGAAGCAGGTCTTCGCGGACGCGCTCGGGCAGCAGGCCTCCTCCGCGCAGACGGTCGGCGTCGGCAGCGCCGCGACCGTGCAGATCCGGTCCGCGGCGCTCGACGAGAACGACGTGTCGAAGGTCGAGCAGGCGCTGTTCCAGCAGCTGCAGCCGATCGGCTCGAACGGCCAGCCGAGCGCGCAGTCGATCAGCGACAGCGCGGTGAGCGCGTCGTGGGGCGGGGAGATCTCCCGCCAGGCCCTGATCGCGCTCGCCGTGTTCATCGTGCTGGTGACGATCTTCCTGGCGATCTACTTCGAACGCTGGATGGCGGTCGCGGCGCTCATCTCGCTGATCCACGACATCGTCGTCACCGCCGGGGTCTACTCACTGGTGGGCTTCGAGGTGACCCCGGCGACCGTGATCGGCCTGCTCACGATCCTCGGCTTCTCCCTCTACGACACGGTCGTGGTGTTCGACAAGGTGCGGGAGAACTCGCGGGGCCTGCTGGGGCTGACCAGGCGGACCTACGGCGAGACGGCGAACCTGGCGCTGAACCAGACGCTGATGCGCTCGATCAACACCTCGGTGATCGCGTTGCTGCCGGTGCTGGGCCTGCTGATCGTGGGCTACATCCTGCTGGGCTCGGGCACGCTGCAGGACCTCGCGCTCGTGCAGCTGACCGGCATGCTGGCCGGCGTGCTGTCGTCGCTGTTCCTGGCGACGCCGCTGCTGGTCGACCTCAAGATGCGGGACCCGAAGTTCAGGCAGCAGGCCGAGCGCGTGCGTGCCCGGCGGGCCAACCTCGCCCGCAAGGCCGCCGACCGCGAGGTGCTGGACGACAGCTTCGACCCGACCGACGACGAGTCGCTCGACGCCGAGCTGCGCAAGGAGAAGGCCTACGCCGCGGCGGCCAGCGTGCCGTCGCGCACGCCGAAGGCCGGCCGGCAGCAGCCCGGCAAGGGACGGCCCTCGGGCAAGCGGAAGCGCTGAGGCATGGAGCTCGACGCCGCACTGGGACTGATCGCGAGGGTCCCAGACTTTCCCGAGCCCGGCGTGCTGTTCCGGGACCTGTCCCCGCTGTTCGCGCACGGGGACGGGTTCCGCACGGTGGCCGACGCGCTCGCGGCGACGGTGGAGCCGGACGTGGACCTGCTGGCCGCGGTGGAGGCGCGCGGGTTCGTGCTCGCCGCGGCGGTGGGGTACGCCCGTGGGCTCGGCGTGGTGCTGGTGCGCAAGCCGGGGAAGCTGCCGTCGGTGGCGGGCCGGGTGGACTACGCGCTGGAGTACGGCACAGCGAGCCTGGAGCTGCCGGAGAACGTCGTCCCGCGGGACGCGAACGTCGCGGTGGTGGACGACGTGCTCGCCACGGGCGGCACGGTCAACGCGGCGTGTCAGCTGCTGGAGAAGGCCGGCGCGGTCGTGTCCGGCGTTTCGGTGGTGCTGGAACTGGCGGCCCTGTCGGGTCGCACCGTCCTCGACGGCCGCCGGGTGCACTCGCTCCAGGTCGTCTGAGGGCGCCGCCGATCAACCCCCTGCCGTCCACCGCGGATCGGCGCCGTCCGGCGCCACGCGCGGGGATCGGGAACCCATCCGGCCCAAGCGCGTTAGGCTGGTTGTTCCAGAGGGTCATCGCGATGAGCAGGAGGTGGGGGTGAGCCAGGAGCTCGATTCCCCGGCGCCCGCCGACAACGCGTTGACGCACCAGGGGGCGACGCGCGCACCGTCGGCCACCCGGCGCGTCCGCGCTCGGCTCGCGCGGCGGATCACCGCCCAGCGCGCGGCCTCGGTCAAGCAGGTGCTCGAGCCGCTGGCCGCGATCCACCGCGAGCTGCACCCCAACGCCGACCTCAGCCTCCTGCAGCGCGCCTACGACGTCGCCGAGGAGCTGCACCGCGAGCAGCGGCGCAAGTCCGGCGACCCGTACATCACCCACCCGCTCGCGGTCGCCACGATCCTCGCCGAGCTGGGCATGGACACCATCACCCTGGTGGCGGCCCTGCTGCACGACACGGTGGAGGACACCGGCTACTCGGTCGAGCAGCTGACGGAGGACTTCGGCGACAAGGTCGCCCAGCTCGTCGACGGCGTGACCAAACTGGACAAGGTCAAGCTCGGCACCGCCGCGGAGGCCGAGACCATCCGCAAGATGGTCATCGCGATGGCCCGCGACCCCCGCGTGCTGGTCATCAAGCTCGCCGACCGGCTGCACAACATGCGCACCATGCGCTTCCTCCCGCCGGAGAAGCAGGCGCGCAAGGCGAAGGAGACCCTGGAGGTCCTCGCCCCGCTCGCGCACCGCCTCGGCATGGCCACCGTCAAGTGGGAGCTGGAGGACCTCGCGTTCGCGATCCTGCAGCCCAAGAAGTACGACGAGATAGTCCGGCTGGTCGCCGACCGCGCGCCGTCGCGGGACATCTACCTGCGCAAGGTGATCGACGAGCTGAACCTGAGCCTGACCAACTCGCGGATCACCGCGAAGGTCGAGGGCAGGCCCAAGCACTACTACTCGATCAACCAGAAGATGATCGTCCGCGGCCGCGACCTCGACGACATCCACGACCTGGTGGGCGTGCGCATCCTCGTCGAGGACGTGCGCGACTGCTACGCGGCGATGGGCGTGGTGCACGCGCTGTGGCAGCCGATGCCCGGCCGGTTCAAGGACTACATCGCCCAGCCGCGGTTCGGGGTCTACCAGTCGCTGCACACCACCGTGATCGGGCCGGACGGCAAGCCGCTCGAGGTGCAGATCCGCACCTACGAGATGCACCACACCGCCGAGTACGGCATCGCGGCGCACTGGCGTTACAAGGAGACCAAGGGCACGCACACGGGCAACGGCGTCGACATCGACGAGATGGCCTGGATGCGCCAGCTGCTCGACTGGCAGCGTGAGGCGGCGGACCCCGGCGAGTTCCTCGACTCCCTTCGCTACGAGCTCGCCGCACGCGAGATCTTCGTGTTCACGCCCAAGGGCGACGTCGTCACGCTGCCCGTCGGCGGCACCCCGGTGGACTTCGCCTACGCCGTGCACACCGAGGTCGGGCACCGCTGCATCGGCGCCCGCGTCAACGGCAGGCTCGTCGCGCTGGAGCGCAAGCTCGAGAACGGCGACGTGGTGGAGATCTTCACCTCGAAGGCGGAGAGCGCGGGCCCCAGCCGTGACTGGCTGACCTTCGCCCGCTCGCCGAAGGCGCGCGCGAAGATCCGGCAGTGGTTCGCCAAAGAACGCCGTGACGAGGCGATCGAGGCGGGCAAGGAAGCGATCACCAAGGAGATCCGCAAGGTTGGGCTGCCCATGCAGCGCCTGGTCACGGCCGAGTCCATGGGCGCGCTCGCCGCCGAGCTGCGGCATCCGGACATCAGCTCGCTCTACGCGGCGGTGGGGGAGAACCACACCAGCGCCAAGCACGTGGTGCAGCGGCTGGTCGCACTCATCGGCGGGGTCGAGGAGGCCGAGGAGGAGCTGGCCGCTCGCTCCACCCCGTCCACGGTCCACCGGCGGCGCGGCTCGAACGACGTGGGCGTCGTGGTCAAGGGCGCCGGCGACGTGTGGGCCAAGCTCGCGCGCTGCTGCACCCCGGTGCCGGGCGACGAGATCCTCGGTTTCGTGACCCGTGGTGGCGGCGTGAGCGTGCACCGCACGGACTGCACCAACGCCGAGGACCTGCGCAGCCAGCCCGAACGGCTGGTCGAGGTCGAGTGGGCGCCGTCGGAGAACTCGGTGTTCCTGGTCTCGATCCAGGTCGAGGCGCTGGACCGGCACCGGCTGCTCTCGGACGTGACCAAGGTGCTGGCCGACGAGAAGGTCAACATCCTGTCCGCGTCGGTCACCACCTCGCGCGACCGGGTCGCGGTCAGCCGGTTCGCCTTCGAGATGGGCGACCCGAAGCACCTCGGCCACGTGCTGAAGGTGGTGCGCGGCGTCGAGGGCGTCTACGACGTCTACCGGGTCACGTCGGCATCCTGATCGCTTCGTGACGGCGCGGGCCGCCGCCTTCGACGCGATCACAATCATGGGGACGCGGCCGGGACGGCGCTCTAGGGTCGTGTCCATGGCAGCAGGGCTGGAGTTCGCGCGCGACGGTGAGGTCGGCAGGCTGACGTTCGCGCGGCCGGAGAAGAAGAACGCGATCACCTACGACATGTGGTCGGCGATCCCGGAGGTCGTGGCGCAGGTCGAGGCCGACCCCGCGCTGAAGGTCCTCGTGCTCACGGGCGCCGGCGACGACTTCTCGGCCGGCGCCGACATCAGCGAGTTCGGGTCGCTGCGCTCGACCGCGGAGGGGGCGGCGGCCTATGACAAGGCCGTCGTGGGCGCGGTCTCGGCGCTGGAGGCCATGCGGAAGCCGAGCGTCGCGATGATCCGCGGCAACTGCATCGGCGGCGGCTGCGAGATCTCCGTCGCGTGCGACTTCCGTTTCACCGCACCGGAAGCGCGGTTCGGGATCACCCCGGCGAAGCTGGGGATCGTCTACGACTTCCTGTCCACCCGGCAGCTGATGTCGCTGATCGGGCCGGCGCACGCGCGGTACTTCCTGTTGTCCGGCCAGCTGATCGACGCGAGCAGGGCGCGGGAGATCGGCTTGGTCAACGACGTCTTCGGCGCGCTGGAGGACGACGTGGCCGCGTTCGTGGCCACGTTGTGCTCGCGCTCGCAGGCGTCGATCCGGGGGATGAACCGGATCATCGGGAAGATCCTCGCCGGACAGGCCGAAAGCGACGCCGAGATCGACGCGATCCGCTCGGCCGCCATCCACGGGGAGGACTACGCGGAGGGCGTTGCGGCCTTTTTGGAGCGTCGCCCTCCGCGCTTCACGTACCGCTGAACTACGCGTCGACCGTCGCCCCGGTGAACTTCACCGGGGTCTTCGGCGCGCCCGTGCCGTCCTGGCTCTGCGCGGCCGATGCCGGGTCGACGCCGTCGCGCGCGACCTTGTCCAGCACCTGCAGCCCGGTGTCCGAAATGGACCCGAACACGGTGTAGTCGGGGTCGAGCTGCGCGGTGCCGTAGACCATGAAGAACTGGCTGCCACCGCTGTTGGGCTGCGAGGTCTTCGCCATCGCGAGGACGCCGCGGCCGTAGGTCAGCTGGGGGAAGTTCTCGTCCTGCACGGTGTAGCCGGGGCCGCCCATGCCGGTGCCCGTCGGGTCGCCGCACTGCAGCATCTGCAGCCCGTCGGTGCCGAGGCGGTGGCACGCGGTGTCGGTGTAGAAGCCCTGGTTGACCAGGCTGAGGAAGCTGTTCACGGTGCAGGGCGCCAGCGCGCGGTCCAGCGTCACGGGAATGTCGCCCGCGGTGGTCTTGAGCGTGACGTTCACGGTGCCGGTCGACGAGACGTTCTTGCCGTTGGGGGCGGTCGCCTTCTTCGTGCTCTGCTGATCGGTCGAGGCCGGGTAGTCGCACGTCGTCGGGTTCGGCAGCGGGGTGGGCCGCTTGGCCTCGGTGACCCGCTCGGTGGGGATCTGCAGCGGGCTGCTCTCCGGGGTGCTCGCCGGCGCCGCCGCCGAGGTCGAGCTGTCGTCGCTGCTCCTGGTCGCGAAGAACACCACCAGCCCGGCGACCACGACCACCACGCCCACGGTCGCGCCGACGCCGATGATCTTGCGCCGGCGTGCGCGCTCGGCACGGCGGACGAGCTGCCGTTCGAGTTTGCGCTTCGCGGCCTCACGGCGTTGCTGGTTGGTCGCCACCTGCCCCCTCCAGAATCTGCTCGACTTCACCGATCGGGTGGCGGCAGTCTATTGGCACAGCCTGTGAGAACCCCGTACAGGGCCGGTTAGGGTGAATGCGCCGGACTTACTGGAGGTGTCTTTTCGTGCTCGTCGTCGGATTCGCCGCCGGCGCTTTCCGAGCGAACTGCTACCTGCTCGCGTCGGCGGCCGGTGCCCGCTGCGTCGTCGTCGACCCGGGGCAGGACGCCGTCGCGCCGGTGGAGAAAGCCTTGGGGGAGCACGGTTTGACGCCCGAAGCGGTGCTCGTGACGCACGGGCACGCCGATCACGCCGACTCGGCGGGCGCACTCGCGGACACGTACGGCATCCCGGTCTGGCTGCATCCCGCGGATGACGCGCTCGTCCCGATACCCACTTGTGATCTCGCCGATACGACCCTCGAACTCGCCGGGCTCGAGGTCCGTGTCGAGCACACCCCCGGCCACACTCCGGGATCGGTGGTCTTCCGTCTCGACACCCCGGAAGGGGGACGTCTCGTGCTCACCGGTGACACGGTGTTCGCCGGCTCCGTCGGCCGCGGCGACCAGCAGCAGCTGGCCGCCTCGGTGCGCGACACGCTGCTGCCGCTGGCCGACGACACCGTACTGCTGCCCGGGCACGGCGGCGCCACGACCATCGGGCGGGAGCGCGCCTTCCTGGCCGGCGGGGCGGTGGCCCGGTGACCGAGCCGAGCAACGAGTCGAAGAAGCCGACCCGGCCGCCGGAGCCGGAACGCCTGGCGCTGCACCAGGAAGACCCGGCGCTGCGCCGTCGCAGGCTCTTCTCGGGGCTGGCCGGGGTGGCGTTGTTCGCGGCCGCGTTCGGCGGGATCGGCGGGCTGGTCGGCGGCGAGGTCGTCGGCCTGGTCGTGGCCGCGGTGGTCGCGCTGCCGCTGCTGTACGTGGTGCTGTTCGCGGTGCGGCGGCGGATCTGGCTCGAGGGCACCATCGTGCTGGTCCGGACCTGGCGCACGCGGCGGGTGGACATCGTCGCGGCGAGCCGGATCGACCTGCTCGTGACGGATGTGCGGGGCATGCGGACGGTGAGCCTGCTGCTCAACGCCCGTCAGCGCGGCAGGACCGCGAAGCTCGACCTGGCCGTGTACGCCGGGACGGGCGGGCGCGAGCTCGGGGTCCTCGCCCTGCGCAGGCTGGCGAACGCGTTGATGAACAACTTCGAGGCCAACGGGATGGTCTTCTCGGAGCTGCTCGTGGCGCAGCTGCGGTCGGAGGCCCGCGGCGACGGCGCGGCCGACCGGCCGCTCTACCGGCTCGCCTCGGCGGCGCCGGCGGGACGGCTCGCGCAACGCTTCACCATGGACGCCGTCAGCCGCTTCGTGGCCCATCTGGACTGATCCCGCGGTTCACTGGGGTCCGGGGCGAGGCGGGCTCGGGAGCCTGGCCGTTGGCCGAAGCAGGGGCGGCCCCGGCCAGCCGGCGTTCGATCGCCGCGAGCTGCTCGCGGACGCTCTCCAGCTGGTACACGACCTCCGGCAGCTCCTGGGCGGCGAAGGTGGCGAGCCGTTCGATCTGCTTCACCGCGTCCCGCAGCTCCACCAGCACGAGCGTCAGCCGGGGCAGGCTCTGTACCGCCTTGACCGTGGTCCGGGCGGCGCGGGACAGGCGTCGCGGCAGTGCGAGATCCATCGCAAGACCCCTCTGTTCGCTTGCCGGACTTCGTACCTCACCTTCCGCGCGGCGGCGACACCGGGGCTGGAACCTGTGGCTGGTGCTCACTCCTGTGACTGCTGGTGCCGGTGGGGACCTTTTCCCTGCTCGCGATGAGCGCGGCGAGCACCGTGGTGACCGGCACGGCGGCCACGATCCCGACACTGCCGGCGAGCGTGCGGACGATCTCCTCGGCCACGTCCTGCGAGCCGAGGATCGTGCCCAGCCCCACGCCGGACAGCGACGAGTAGAGCATCACCGGCAGCGCGGCGCCCGCGTACGCCATGACGAGGGTGTTCACCGCCGAGCCCACGTGGTCGCGGCCGATGCGCTGGCCCGCCCGGTACAGCTCGCGCCAGCCCAGGTCCGGGTTGGCCCGCCGCAGCTCCCACACCGCGCTGGTCTGGGTGACCGTGACGTCGTCGAGTACGCCCAGCGCGCCGATCACGATCCCGGCGAGCAGCAGGCCGCGGGCGTCGATGCCGTGGCCCAGCGCGCCGATGAGCGTGGAGGTGCTGTCGTCGAGGCCGGTCAGCGACGAGGCGACGGAGAAGATCACCGACAGCAGCCCGATCAGCGCGAGGCTGGCCATCGTGCCCAGTACCGCGACCGAGGTCCGCGCGGAGAGCCCGTGCGTCACGTACAGCGCGACGAACATGATGACGCCCGCGCCCACGATCGCCACCAGCAGCGGGTTCTCCCCGGCGAGGATCGAGGGCAGCACGAACAGCACGAGCACGACGAAGCTCAGCACCAGGGCGCCGAGCGCGGCCACGCCCCGCCACCGCCCGAGCACCACCACGGCGATCGCGAACAAGGCGGCCAGCAGCGCGAGCGGCAGTCCGCGCTGGAAGTCGACGATCTGGTAGGAGCTCGGGTCCTTCGGCTCGCCGCCGTTGTAGGCCAGGACGACCTTGTCCCCGGCGCTGAAGCGCGGGGTGCTGGGCTCGATCGGCACGACGAGCTCGATCCTGCTCCCCGCCGCGGCACCGTCGCTCAGCGCGACGTCCACGGTCAGGCAGGGCTTCTCGTCCGGGGCGGGCTGGTCGCCGACGTGCACCTGGCCGGGCGCGAGGCAGGGGCCGCTCAGCGCGGTGGCGATGGTGCCGTGCACCGGCACGCCCTGCTGGTAGCTGCCGGCGGGTTTCGCCTTGCCCCACGGGTAGAGCACGAGCATGCCCGCCACCGCCGCCACCGCGATCGGCACCAGCAGCCAGATCAGCAGCAGGCGCACCCGCCGCGACGCGGGCTCCGCCGGGCCGTGCCCGTGACCGTGGCCATGACCGGTCACGGGGGCGGGGCGTTTCGCGGACGGCTTTGCCGCCGTCTTTGCCGCCGCCTTTGCGGGCGGCTTCGGGGCGGGCTTCGCGGCCACCGCCGGTTTCCGGCGCGGGGCCTGCGGCCGGGCACGCGCGGGTTCGTCGGTGACCCGGCGGATCGGGCCGGTCTCGGCGTCGGCGAAGTCGTCACGTACCACCGGGCTATCGTGCACAGCCCGCTCGGCGGGGGTGCCGCCGGGGAGGGCGCGCGCGAAATTCGTGTCCCGAACCCCGTAACGTCCGCTTCGCTCAGGCGTCTCTGTCCATGACAGCCCTGTTAACGGGAGGACCGCCGTGCGCACCGACGTCGTGGAACAGCATCAGTTCGTCACCCTCAACGGATGTGAAACCCCGGTGTTCTCCCGGTGGACCTACATCGCGGGCGACCCGTACGTCGTGAACCTCGCGTTCCGCACCGAGCGCGGCCGCTGGATCGAGTGGTGCTTCGCGCGGGACCTGCTCGTCGAGGGCCTGGTGGAGCCCGCCGGGCTGGGCGATGTGCGCGTCCGCCCGGATCTCGCCTTCTCCGGCGAGCTGCTGGTGATCGAGCTCGAGTCGCCCGACGGGTACGCCATCGTCGAGATGCGCCGCGAGGACGTCGAGCAGTTCGTCGACGGCACCCGCGAGGTCGTCCCGCTCGGCGCCGAGAGCGAACTGCTCGACATCGACGCGTTCATCGCGCAGATCATCGAGGTCTGACCGGCATTCATCCCGGCATGATCGGGTTGCATCCCGCCGCCGTCAGCTGCGTGCGTTGAGGTAGGCCGGGTCCGGCTGGGGGAGCTGGACGTCCGGCTTGCCCGCCAGCAGCTGGCTCATCGCGTGGAAGTACGGCGGCGCCGCCACCGTGCCACCGAACGCGCCGTGCCCGCAGTTGCCGAGGTGCACCGGCGTGCCGGGACAGATCTCCGCCGGGTGCGGCCCGTCCGCGAAGACCATCGACGCCACGGCGTAGTCGTCGACGCCACCGACGAACGCGACCGACTCGCTCTGCTGCGTCGTACCGGTCTTGCCGATGTCCGGGTGCGTCCAGCCCGCCGCCCGCGCCGCCGCGGCCGAGGTGCCGCTGATCGTGTCCTGGCTCAGCCCCGCCTCCAGCGTGTTCGCCAGCCCCGGCGGCACGACCTGCTCACACGCCTGCTGCTTGACCGGCACCGGCTTGCCGTCCCGGCCGGTGATGGACAGGATCGGGTTCGGCGGGCACCACATGCCGCCGCTCATCAGCGTCGCCGAGACGTTCGACATCTCCAGCGGGCTCACCGGGCTGTTGCCGAGGGTGAACGACAGCTTGTTCTGGAAGTACTGCGACTGCGGCTCGCTGTACTGCGGGTTCGACGAGCGGGGGTCCGGGATCGCGCCCGCGTCGTTGGTGTTGAGGGTGTTGCGCAGGCCCAGCCGCCGCGCCATGTCGAGCACCGCCGGCATGCCGACCTGCGACTCCAGCCCCACGAAGGCGACGTTCGGCGAGGTGGCCAGCCCGTCGCGCAGGGAGATCGGGTTCGGGTAGTTCGTCCCGTCGTTCTGCACGCAGTAGGGCGGCGTGTACCGGTTGGCGCCGGGCTGGGTGAAGCACTGGCCCGCCTGGTTGGGCAGCGGCGTGTTCAGCCCGGCCTTGCCGGTCTCCAGCGCCGCCGCCGAGGTGAAGATCTTGAACGACGAGCCCGCGCCGAACACGTTGCTGGCGTCGGCGACGATGTTGGTCGAGGTCTCGCCCTTGTCGGGATCGGTGCCGTAGTTGCGGTTCGCGACCATCGCGAGGACCTCGTGGGTGTTCTGGCCCGGCCGGATCACCGCGAACGCGTTCGCCACCCCGTTCTGCGCCGTGGGCACGTTGGCGTTCACGGCGTTCTTGACCGTCTGGGCCACCGCGGGGTCCATCGTGGTCTTGATCGTGTAGCCGCCGGTCTCCAGCTGGTCCGCGGTGAACCCGGCCTGCAGCAGGTAGTTTTCCGCGTAGGCGCAGAAGAACCCGGCGTCGTCCGGCGCGCCGAGGCAGGTGCTGGACGGGATGTCCGGGCCGTTCTCGAGCACGCCGAGCGGGCTCGCCTTGGCGATCTCGGCGTCCTTCTCGGCGAGCATCCGGTTGGTCACCATGTCGTCGATGACCGTGTTGCGCCGGTTCAGCGCCTCCTGCGGATACTTGTACGGGTTGTACGCGTTGGGGTTGTTCACCATGCCCGCGAGCAACGCGGCCTGCTGCACGTTCAGCTTGTCCGGGGTGGTGTGGAAGTAGGCGTGCGCCGCCGCGCCGACGCCGTAGATGTTCCCGGCGAACTCCACCACGTCGAGGTAACCGGTGAGAATGTCCTCTTTGGACTCCGACTGGCCCAGCTGCACCGCGATCTTCGCCTCGCGCAGCTTGCGGGCGAGGGTGTCGGCCTTGTCGGCGTACTGGGCCGCCTTGTCGCCTCGGTCCACCACGTTGATCAGGTAGTTCTTCACGTACTGCTGGGTGATCGTCGAGCCACCCTGGGTGCTGCCGCCCGAGCTGTCGTGCAACGCGGCCCGCACCATGCCCTTGGGGTCGACCCCGCCCTCGGACCAGAACCGCCGGTCCTCCACCGACACGATCGCCGCGGTCATCGTCGGCGCGATCTGGTTGTAGGCCACCGGCACCCGGTACTGGTCGAACAGCGTCGCGATCGGGTTGCCGTCGCGGTCGGTGACCGTCGTGACGAGCGGCTGCTGGCTCGTGGCCAGCGACGCGGAGATGCCGTCGACGGAGTCGCTCACCTGGTTCGACAGCACCCCCGCTCCCATCGCCACCGGCGCCAGTACGCCGGCGACCAGGACACCGGCGAGCGCGCACGAACCGAGGAATCGGGGCACATTACGGGAAAGCTGCACACCGGCGACCATAGTCAGCATTCGGTGAGACCCCTGTTGTGGCCTTTTCCATTACCGGCGCAGGGGCTGCTCTTGAACCTGTGGCCACCATTCCCATGGTTCGGTAAAGTTTCCGCCCGGCGGCCTTGCGCCGGGCGAGGCCGGATGACCAGGCTTGCCCGGTGAGCGAACACGACTACGACCTGATCGTCATCGGCTCCGGCCCGGGCGGGCAGAAGGCGGCCATCGCGGCCGCGAAGCTGGGCAAGCGGGTGGCCGTGGTCGACCGGCAGGACATGGTCGGCGGCGTCTGCGTCAACACCGGCACGATCCCCTCCAAGACCCTGCGCGAGGCGGTGCTGTACCTCACCGGGCTGAACCAGCGCGACCTCTACGGGGCCAGCTACCGGGTGAAGCAGGACATCACGATCGCCGACCTGCTCGCCCGCACCCAGCACGTGATCGGCCGCGAGGTGCAGGTCGTGCGCGCGCAGCTGCTGCGCAACCACGTCGACCTGCTCGCCGGCACCGCCCGGTTCACCGACCCGCACACGATCGCGGTGGAGGGCACCCATCGCGGCGACCGGCACGCGGTGACCGGGGAGAAGATCGTGATCGCCACCGGCACCCGCCCGGCGCGGCCGGACCAGGTCGACTTCGACGCGGCCCGGGTGCTGGACTCCGACGAGATCCTGCGCCTGGAGGAGATCCCGTCCTCGCTGGTCGTCGTCGGCGCCGGGGTGATCGGGATCGAGTACGCCTCGGTGTTCGCCGCCCTCGGCAGCCGCGTCACGGTGGTCGAGCAGCGGGAGCGGATGCTGGACTTCTGCGACCCCGAAATCGTCGAGTCGCTCAAGTTCCACCTGCGCGACCTCGCGGTCACCTTCCGGTTCGGGGAGAAGGTCGCGAACGTCGCCGTCTCCGACAACGCGACCGTGACCGCGCTCGTCAGCGGCAAGCGCATCCCGGCCGACGCGGTGATGTACTCCGCGGGCCGCCAGGGCATGACCGAGGAGCTGGACCTGCCCGCGGCGGGCCTGGCGGCCGACCACCGCGGCCGGCTGTCGGTGGACGAGCACTACCGGACCCCGGTGGAGCACATCTACGCCGTCGGCGACGTGATCGGCTTCCCGGCGCTCGCCGCGACCTCGATGGACCAGGGGCGCCTTGCCGCATACCACGCCTTCGGCGAGCCGGCGCACGAGATGAGCGCGCTGCAGCCGATCGGCATCTACACGATCCCGGAGGTCTCCTACTGCGGCGCGACGGAGGCGGAGCTGACGTCGTCCGCGGTGCCGTACGAGGTCGGCACGGCCCGCTACCGCGAGCTGGCGCGCGGCCAGATCGCGGGCGATTCGTACGGGATGCTCAAGCTCCTGGTGTCCACCACGAACCGGACGCTGCTGGGCGTGCACGTGTTCGGCACCGGCGCGACCGACCTCGTCCACATCGGACAGGCGGTGATGGGCTGCGGGGGCACGGTGGACTACCTGGTGGACGCGGTGTTCAACTACCCGACCCTGTCCGAGGCGTACAAGGTCGCCGCACTCGACGCGACGAACAAGATCCGCGCGCTCGAGCGGTTCGCGACCTGAGGGGCCGCGCGGCGGCGCTGCCGCGCGGTGCGGGCTAGACGGGAACGGCGGCGGTCAGTTCGTCGCGCAGCGCGGCGGAGCCGAGGGCGGCGAAGGCCCACAGCGAACTGAGGGTGCGCATCCCGTCCTTGCCGGCGAGCTCGGGCTGCGGCGGATAGCGCACGGTGAGCCCGCGCGCCGCGAAGGGCGCTTCGTCGAGGTAGCGGGCGCCGCCGCGGCCGCAGAGGTAGGTGTCGGCGCCGACCGCCGCGGCCAGGTCGGCCAGGCGCGCGGAGCGCTCGTCGCTGGAGAGCAGGGCGCTGCTGCGCACGACCTCGCCCCGCCAGCCCAGCTGGGCGAGCAGGGCCCGGGTGGACACCTCGGCCACGTCGGCGACGCGGTCGGTCAGGGCGAGGGCGGCGAGCACCTCGTCGACGGCGTCGCGGACGCAGGCCCAGTGCGGGCCGCGGCCGTAGTACTGCCGCACGAGCTGGGCGACGCGGCGCCGGCTCGTGTCCGGGTCGGCGAGGCGCAGCTCGGCGATCCGGCTGGCACGGCCCTGCGGACGGTGCACCGGCACGGTCAGCCAGCGCTGCGCCGCGGGGTCGTGGAGCGGGGCGAGGCGCGCGCGGTGCTGGTAGTCGCGGGCGTTGAACTGGACGTCGTCCAGCACCACCCACACGTCCGCCTGAAAGAGTTTCGCGAGTGTCGCGGAACGGGGAAAGAAATTCGGTTGATGGACGGCACAGGATCTCGGGTCGGTCACGGCCACGAGGCTTATTCGATCACAGCATCCGGCTCGAGAATCCGGCGGCCACCAGTCGCCGATAGGCGGCGTACACGGACGGGGGAATCTCCTGGGAAATCGCGAATCCCTGACCGGGATACTCGATGATCCGTTGAAGGTCGCCGATCATCATGTCGATCAGCTCCGTGCCGTGGTCACGGGCCTGCACGTACTCCGCCAGCGACAGCGGCACCGACGCGCACACCGGCTCGACGTCCGGCCAGACCTTGCGCGTCGTGGCGTAGGCGCGCCGCTCCATGTACGGCATCGACACGAGCATCACCGAATCGACGGAAATCCCCGCGGCACGCAGGACTTCACGCGAAAGGGTGATGTTCTCGCCGGTGTTCGTGGCACCCGGCTCGACGAGGATCGCGTCCTCGGGCACCCCGAGTTCGAGGGCGTGCTCGCGGTAGTGCACCCCCTCGCCGCGCGGGAACGTGTCGAACGTTTCGCGGCTGTTCGCCCCGCTGAACACCACGACCGGGAAGAGGCCGCGGTGGTACAGCTCGGCCGCGTGCGCCGCGACGCTCAGGTCGTTGCAGCCGAGCGCCACCGCGGCACAGCATTTCTTCAGGCTGTGCCCGAGCCGGTGATATCGCCAGATGGTTTCCGCATCCGTCCAGGTGCGATCGATGACTTCTTTCCGCATTCGTGCCGGTACCGGTTCTCACGCCTGCCGCTCGAAAGCGCGGCGAATTCCGTCGATACTCTGCAATTGGTGCAGCAGACCGAACCTGGTGGAAATGCGGGCGCACCGGTCGAGAATGGTGAGCCCGTTGCCCGCGGTCGCGCGGTCGGACAGCAGGATGTGCGCGTGGGCGGTGTCCAGGCGCACCTTCTGCAGCGGGGTGTCGTTGACGCGGTGGGTCAGCGCGACGTCGATGGCCTGGGCGGCGGCGCCGAGGTCGCCGGCCCCGCGGTGGGCCAGCGCGAGCTTCTGGTGGGCGACCGACCAGTCCTCGGGCTCTTCCATCGTCTCGAAGTCATGGATCGCGGGCACGATGTGCCGGGTCGCCGACTCGTTGAGCCCGCGCTTGCTCAGCGCCGTCCCGATCCACAGCCGGGCGCGGGTGCGGTCGTGCTCGCTCAGCCGCTCGTCGGCGGTGAGCGACTCGTAGTGGCGGGCGGCGGTCTCGAGCCGCCCCGCCATCTCCTCGAGCACGACGAGCTTGAGCTCGATCTGCGCCACCCGGCGCGGGGTGCCCAGCTCGGTGAAGACGCGCAGCGCCTTGCGGTAGGTCTGCTCGGCCGACGCCGGGCCGCGGATGACGCCCTGGTCCTGCTGCACGTCGCCGAGCAGGCGCAGCGAGCGGCCGTAGAGGTACATCCCGCGGGTGTCGTTGCTGTTGGGGTGGTAACGGCGTAGCCAGCGGTCCAGCAGGGTGCGGGCCAGTGGGAACTCCTGGCGGCCCAGCGAGGCCATCGTGCGGTCGAGGTCGTCGGACCAGGCGTCGTAGTCGTAGCCGGTCACCGGGGCCGGGGCGGCGGCGCCCTCGTCCGGCTGCCGGACCAGCACGTCGAACCGCCGCCGGGCGTCGGGGTCGGCGCGGGAGAGCGCGGTGTCGAGGATCGCCTGGGTGTCGGGCCGCGGCACGGTGGCGGTGCCACCGGACTCCCATTTGGCGACCGTCCGGGCCGCGACGCCGAGGTAGCCGGCGAAGGCGCGGACCGACAGGCGCAGGGCATGCCTCAGCAGCCGCGCCTCGCGCCCACTCCAGTGGTGCGCGGTCGCGGCGACCTGGTTGGGGTCCCCGGAGGCCACCCGATGAGGTTAACTCGCCAGAGGCGGTACAAGTACACCGAAAGTGCAACAGCAGTTCGTATGCGTGACGAATTCCATCGTTCAGCCTAGACACAGGCACTCGTCGCCGGGATGACTCCTTGTCCCGGGCCGATCCCCGGCGCCGGGTGCCGCCCCACCGCCGCGCGGCCGGCCGCCGCCGGTGGGGACGAGGTGTGGCCGGTGTGGTGTTGCCGCGGTCTGGTGCTGCGGAGACCGCGCAGGGGCGGCCTCCGCGACCAGGCAGTTCGCCGTCATCGACGTCCACAAAGGATAGAGTTGCCCGTTACCCGGCGGCCGGGTTTTCCCGGCATTACCATGGAACCCGTGACTTCCGGTGCGGTGGCCCCGGCCCGCAACGCCTTCCGCGAGCAGCAGTGGCGCGAGGCGCACGAGCGCTATCTCGTCTGTGCCCGGGCGGTTTTCGAGCGTCTCGGCTACCACGACGCCACCGTGGCGGACATCGTCGAAGCGGCCAACGGCAGCCGCGCGACGTTCTACGCGCACTTCCGGGACAAGGCCGACATCGCGGCCTGCCTGTTCGAGCGGACACTGCCCGCCGGTGCCGCGATCTACCGCCGGGTCACGGAATTCCCCGAGCCGAGCCGCGAGCTCGTGCGCGGGTGGCTGAACGAGCACGTGCTCGGGTTCTGGGTGCACTACCGGGTCGAGGTCGAGGCGGTCAACCACGCGATGGGCGCGGACCCGTCGGTCGCGGCGCGGCACTACCAGTGGATCGTCGGCGCGGCCCGTCAGCTGGAGCCCTTCTTCGTCGCCTGGACCGGGGCGGACGAACAGGTCGGGCTTACCCGCGCGTCGCTGCTGGTGCTCCAGCTCGAACGGCTGTGTTACCACTGGCTCGTGCGCGGCGTCGAGCACGACCGCGAGCGGATGCTCGACATCCTGGCGGACCTGTGGTTCCGGGAGCTCGTCCTGCTGCGCGCGGGCCCGCCGCGATGACCGTGCTGGACGGCGGGCTGGCCACCGAACTCGAAGCCCGTGGTCACGACCTGTCCGACGAGCTGTGGTCGGCGCGGCTGCTGGCCGACGACCCGGAGGAGATCGTCGCGGTGCACGAGGCGTTCTTCCGCGCGGGCGCGCGGATCGCGACGACGGCGAGCTATCAGGCGAGCTTCGCCGGGTTCGCCGCACGCGGCTTCGATGCCCGGCAGACCGTCGCGCTGTTGCACAGAAGTGTCGAGCTGGCCAGGAAAGCGGGCACCAGAGTGGACGGTCCGCGGTGGGTCGCGGCGTCCGTCGGACCATACGGCGCGACGCTCGCGGACGGTTCGGAGTACCGCGGCCGCTACGGGTTGAGCGTCGCCGGGCTCACGGCGTTCCACCGGCCGCGGGCGGCGGCGCTCGCGGAGGCGCGGCCGGACGTGCTCGCGCTCGAGACGGTGCCGGACGTCGACGAAGCGGTCGCGCTGCTGGCGGCGGTCGAGGGGCTCGGCGTGCCGGCGTGGCTGTCCTACACGATCGCCGGGGACCGGACGCGGGCCGGTCAGCCGCTCGCCGAGGCGTTCGCGGTCGCCGCCGGGCGGGACGACGTCGTCGCGGTCGGGGTCAACTGCTGCGACCCGGACGACGCCGCACGGGCCATCCCGGTGGCGCGGGAGGTCAGCGGCAAGCCGGTGATCGCCTACCCGAACAGCGGCGAGGAGTGGGACGCGGCGGGTCGCCGCTGGGCCGGCCGGTCCCGCTTCACGCCCGATCGGGTGGCCGGAGCCGATCTTGCGGGCGGCTGCTGCCGGGTCCGGCCGGTTGATATCGAGGCCCTCGCCGCCACTCGGGTGAGTGAAACGCCTGGTCACGCGCTGTCAGCACCGTTCGGCAGTCGGGGAGCCCCTTTCCCTCGATCGGTCGGTTGAAGAACTCCGACATACTCACCGCGCCATACCGCGGCAGATCGCAGTAGAATCGCTCACCTCGGTGACTGAAGATCAGCCCCGATCGGTGGAGCGGACCTCGAGGAGGCGTACCTGCAGTGGCATCGCCTACCGAAGCACCTGGCTTTGACGGCACCCGGCACCCGAGCATCGCGAGGATCAACGACTGCTGGCTCGAAGGTGCCAACCACGGCCAGGACGACCGGGAGTACGCCGGGCGCATCGAGCTGTGCGCCCCGCACATCCCCTACCTGGTCCGCGCCTCCAGGGCGCTGACCGGGCGGATGACCAAGTACCTTTTCGACCAGGGCGTCCGGCAGTTCGTGGACCTGGGCTCCGGCATCCCGACGCAGCGGCACCTGCACGAGGTCGCGCAGGCGCTCGACCCGCGGTGCCACGTCGTCTACGTCGACCTGGACCCGGCGGTCGTCAGCGACAGCCGGGAGATCCTCGCGGGCAACGACCAGGTCGCGTACCTGCAGGCCGACATCCGCGATCGCGACCTGGTGCTCGGCGAGCCCGCCATGCGCGCGCTGATCGACTTCTCCGAGCCGGTCGGGCTGCTGGCCATCGAGACGTTGCTCTACCTGCCGGACTCCGCCGACCCCGGGGCGCTCGTCGCCGCCTACGCGGACGCGCTGCCCGCGGGTAGTTTCGTCGGCCTGTCGCACTGCGGAGAGGACTCGCAGCTGCGCGAGGGGCTCGACATGTTCAGCCGGATGTTCGGGCAGCCGCCAGCGGTCACGCTGAGGGAGCGCGAGGAGCTCGAAGCGTTCTTCACCGGTCTCGAGCTCGTCGACCCCGGCGTGGTCCCGGTGCTGCTGTGGCATCCGCAGACCCAGGACGAGGTGGGCCGCAACCCCGAACTGGCGCACATGTACGCGGGCCTCGGCCGTAAGCGCTAGGCGACCAGCGGCACGACCGCGATCAGCACTTCGCCCAGGGTGGCCACGGGCAGGGTGCGCCTGAGCATGGTCTTCGCCCGCGGGGGAGTGCCCCGCAGTGCCGATGGCAGCTGTGCCAGTGCGAGCCCCAGGAACGCGGCATGGGCCGCGATGCCGAGCAGGCTCCATGCCCCGTAACGACGCCACAGTCCCCAGCCCAGCAGACCCAGCCCGGCGAGCATGATGGCGCAGGCGAGCGCGAGAGTGGGGGCCTGCCCGTACCGGACGGTCGGTGTGCGGATGCCGGTCGCGGTGTCGGCGGCTTCGTCGGGCAACGCCCACCACGCCGTCCGCCCGGTCGAGAGGACCCCGGCGCCGACGACGATCAGCCACACGGAGGCGGGTACCGCGGCTGTGACGGCCGTGTACCCGAGCAGGCAGGGCAGTCCCATCGACGCCACGCCGAAGGCGATCGAGCCCGCGAGCCCGCGACGTTTGAGCCGGGTGGGCTCGACGTTGTACAGCAGCTGGGCGAGCACGATGGCCTCGGCCGTGGCGAACGGTAGCCACCGCCCCCAGCCCACCCCGATGGCGAGGACCGCGGCCAGCGCCAGGATCATCTCCGCGCCAGCCCAGTTGAGCGCGCGAGAGGGCCCGAACCGTCCTGCCGCACCCGCGAGGTAGCCCTTTTCGGCGTGCTGCCGGTCGGTCGCCATGTCGACGGCGACGTTCAGCGCCAGCGGCGCCACGATGAGCAGCAGGTTCGCCGCGATCGCGAGCAGGGCGGGAGGGGCGAGCAGGCTCGCGAGGGTGGGATCGGCGAAGAGGCAGCCCCAAACGGCGTAGCAGACGTAATTGACCGGCAGCGGGAATTGCAGCCGGTGCAGGACGACGAAATCGCGGCACGCGGGTCGCGTGGCTAATCGCGGCACGAGAGAACCCTCATCCGCAATTTCGGCGAGGGCGCCATGGCGTGTCCCCGTAATTGCGGGACTCCGGCGGAGGGATTCACGCACCGTAATTCCCGCCGGCGCAGCAGCGCGGCCACGAGCATCCGGACCTCGAGCTGCCCGAGCTGGCTGCCCAGGCAGTGCCGGGTGCCGCCGCCGAACGGGAAGTAGCGGTCGGCGGGCACCCGCCCCCGCAGAAACCGGTCCGGGTCGAACCGGTGCGGGTCCGGAAAGGACTCCGCACGGTGATGCGCGAGGTAGATGCTCGGGGTCAGGACGGTGCCGGCGGGGAGCTCGTTCCCGTGGTGCGGACAGCTTTCGGGCAGCACCCGGTTCCCGGCGGCGGGAACCGGAGGGGTTATCCGAAGGGTCTCCTGTACCACCGCGTGCAGCACCGGCACCTGCTCGGCGGAGAACCCGTCGTCGCTCGTGGCCGCCAGCTCGGCGAGCACGCGGTCGCGCAGGGCGTCCTCGCGGTCCAGCCAGAACAGGGCCCACGCCGCCGTGGAAGCGGTCGTCTCGTGTCCGGCGAAGAGCAGGGACACCAGCTGGTCCCGCAACTCACCGTCGTCGAGATCCGGGAACGGGCCGTCGTCGGCGAGGAGCTTTCCGGCCAGTGTCGCGGGATTCTCCCGCGCGGCGGTTCTCGCGGTGGCCACCAGGAGTGCTTCGGTCTCCTTGTCCAGCAGGGGAAGACCGCCGCGAAGGTAGCGATAGGCGAGCGTGCGGTACCGCGAGCCCAGTGCCCGGTCCATCCACCGCGCGAACGGCACCAGCAGTTCGTCGTCCGCGTGTCCGAACACGATGGTGGCCATGATGCGAAGCGCGACCCGCCGGGTCCAGTCGGAGACCCGGATGGTGTCGCCGGGCCGCAGGCCATCGAGCGCCGCGTGCACGGTTCCCGCGATCACGGCGCGGTAGTCCCGCAGCTGGCGGCCGCGCAACGGGGTGCCCAGCACCCGCCGGTACGCCAGGTGCCGCGGGCCTTCCTGCCACAGCAGCGATCGCGGTCCGAGCAGCGGCCGGAACGACCGGCTGCCCGGATGGCCCAGGCGCTGATCGGCCCGGAAGAGCTCGCCGATCGCCGCGGGATCCCAGACCAGGTAACGCTGTTCGGGCTCCGTCCGCTGGGGCAGCGACCCCTGCGGCAGGTCGGCGTGCGCGTCGAGGAAGCGGAGGGTGCGGAAGGCCAGCTGGAACTCCGTGCGGTTCATCATGCCGTCCGTTCCGAGCGTTCGTCGTGCAGGCGGGCGATGCGGGCGGCGAGGAGCGGATGGGTGCCGGCCACGTGCAGCGCCGCGATGCTCTCCGCGCGGATGATCCGCGCGGGGGTGTAGAGATCCTTGTCGTGCCACAGCGGCGGGCACGGGGCGTCGCCGGTTTCGAGCAGGAACGCGCAGCCGCGCGCAGCCGCTTGCCCGATCGCGGGGTCCAGCCGCACCGCCTTGGCGCGCAACAGGATCTGCACCGCGTACGCGGTCTCCTCCCGCGTGCCGTCCCAGAAGCCCCAGGAACCGTTGGCGTGCTGGGTGTCCAGCACCCACCGCACCGCCTTGCGGGCCGCCGCCGTGCTCTCACCGCACGCTGCCAGCCCCACGACACAGGTCACGGTGGCGTAGTACGGCGACGCGTGCCACTTGTCGGTCCAGCTGCCGTCCGCGTGCTGCTGCCCGCACAACCACTCGGTCAGGCCCACCATCGCGTCCGCCGTGCGGCGGTCACCGCCGGGTTGTGCGGCGAGCGCCTGCAGGACGTGGGCGTTCGTCGTCACCGACGGTGTGCGCTCGTCGGGGAAGGTGCTGAAGTGCTGGTCGACGTGGTACCCCCACAGCGAGTCCAATGGATACGGCACGCCGAGGTTCGCCAGCGCGTGCAACGCCGTCGAGGTGTCGTCGGCGTCCGGGGGCAGGCCCGCGCCACCGGCCACACCGGACTCGCCGAACGCGGCACGCAGCCCGTCGACCAGCTCGGGCGCGACCGTGACGGGCAGGCCGACGTCGGTGAACGTGGCCAGCACCCAGGCGCGTTCGAACACGTCGAGCGGCGCGGCGACCGGGACCGGGCCGCCGTGCCGGGCCTGCACGTGCTCGAGGTAGCGCACGCCCGGATGCGGATTTCCTTGCGTCGCCTCGTTTCCGAACCAGGCCGCGGTCGCGGCGGGCGAGCAGCCCACGCCGAACCGGCCGGCCCGCACGAAGGATGCGCCCTGTGCGGCGGGACCCAGCATCTCCAAAGAGTGCCAGAGCTTTTCGGGCAGCGTGGCGCCCTGCTCGACCGCTTCCCGTAGCTGCAGGAGGATTTCGGGATACGTTCCCGGCGGACAGGGTAGCCGTCTTCCGTAACGCCAGATCTCCAATTCTGGCAACGGTTTCATCTCGAGTTCGGCGAGCCGGGTGTTGAGCGCGGCCACCAGCCACGGCACCAGTAGCTCCACGGCCACCGTGTCCGGCAGCGCGACCGGGCGCTCGAGCCGGTCGAACAACGCCTGCAGGCCCCGGGATACCGCTTGTCCCACTTGGGGATCCGCCGTCCGGGACAGCTCGGCGAACAGGGCTTCGGTCGCCGACAGCGTGGGCAGCAGGGCGTACTCGCCCGGCCCGCCCCAGCTTCCGTCGCGTCCCTGCTCGCGGAGGAGGAAGCGAATTCTGCCCTCGTGGCCGGCGAGGCGGGGTGCGAGGACGGCCACCCTGGCCGTTTCGTAGAGTGACGGGGAGAAGTCCCCGAAGGAATCCGCCGCCATCCCGGCGAGGAGTCGCTGAGCCAGATCCGCCAAATTCATTTCGCATCCCCCCGAAATCGCGGCGGCACGCTGTGTGCGGGAACCGCCGCGAACTTGCGGCTGTGTGACAGGGAGAACTTCAAAGTATCATCACAAGGTGCCAATAAGGTCGGGTTTCCTCCTTCCGGCCCAGTGTTTTGGTGCGGTAGGGGGGTTGCCCCTCGGCTGCCCGTCGCGGGATGAATCCGCCGCACCAGTACGTTCATCCTGGAGAAGGACAGCTCGAGGCGACGCAGGAGGCTATGGTGTTCGATCCGGAGGAGCTCTACGAGGTGGACTCGGAGCTTCCCGAGCTCGCGGGTGCGGTGCTGCTGCACCAGCTGGACGGGTTCGTGGACGCCGGCATGGCGGGCAAGTCCGTCTCCGAGCACCTGGAGTCCCGTCTGGAGCACACCGTCGCCGCCCGGTTCGACGTGGACCGGCTGCTCGACTACCGCGCCCGGCGCCCGATGATGACCTTTGCCGCGGACCACTGGGAGAGCTACGAGGACCCGGAGCTGGTGGTACGGCTGTTCCACGACGAGGCAGGCACGCCGTTCCTGCTGCTCACCGGCCCGGAGCCGGACCACGAATGGGAGCGCTACGCCTCGGCGGTGCGCAGTCTCGTCGAGCGGTGGGAGCTGCGGATGGTGGTGAACTTCCACGGCATCCCGATGGGCGCCCCGCACACCCGGCCACTGGGGGTGACCGCACACGCCACGCGGGCCGAGCTGATCGGCGAGTACCAGGTGGTGCTCAACCGGCTGCAGGTGCCGGGCAGCGCGGCCGCGCTGGTGGAGTTGCGGCTCGGGGAGGCAGGGCACGACGCGGCGGGGTTCGCCGCCCACGTGCCGCACTACCTCGCGCAGTCGCGCTACCCGGGCGCGGGCCTGACGCTGCTGGGCTCGATCTCGCGCACGACGGGCCTGTCCATCCCGGACGAGGCGCTCGTGGAGTCCGCCCGCCGCACCGACGCCGAAATCGAGCGCCAGGTGTCCGAGTCGGCGGAGGTCGCCGAGGTCGTGCGGGCGCTGGAACAGCAGTACGACACGTTCGTCGAGGCGATGGACAAGAAGAACCTGCTCGCCGAGGAGGCCGCGCAGATGCCGACGGCGGAGGAGCTGGGCGCGGAGTTCGAGCGGTTCCTGGCCGAGCGCCAGGACCGCGGCGAGTAACGCGGCGTCAGGCAGGAGCCGTCCGGCGCGGGGCCGCTGTGCCGCTCAGAGTCCGTTGCGCAGGGCCGAAACCCGGTCCACCGCTGCGGTGAAGTCCGCCTGGTCCAGCCCACCCGACTGGACCGCGCTCACCAGGGCGTCCGCGGCCTCGTCGCCCTGGGCGACATCGCGGGCGGAGCACAGGATCAGGTCCATCCCGGCCGAGGCGGCGGCCACCGCGCGCTGACCCGTGGTGCCGAACGCCTGCAGCGAGCCCGCTTCGAGCGCGTCGGTGATCGTCACCCCGGCGAAGCCCAGCCGTTGCCGGAGCTCCTGGCGGACCACCGCCGGCGACAGCCCGGCGGGATGGGCGCGGTCGAGCGCCGGATAGGTCGCCCACGACACCATGACCAGCTTGACCCCGGCGGAGAACGCCGCCGGATAAGGCGTTTCGTCGACGTTCCGCAGGGTCTGCAGCGGCACGTCGAGGGTCACCGGCGCGGTGTCGGTGTTCTGGTCCGTGGCCGCGGAACCCAGCCCGGGAAAGTGCTTCGCCGTGGCCGCGACGCCGGTCTGCTGCTGCGCGCGGACGAACGCCTCGCCCAGTGCCGCCACCTCCGCCGGGTTCTTGCTGTACGAGCGGCCGTAATGGTCGTCGAAGTCGCCTTCCTGGCGGTAGACGTCGAGCACCGGGGCGAGGTTGACGTTCATCCCGACGCCCTTGAGGTTCTGCCCGGCGCCCGTGCCCGCCTGCGTCGCGGCGGCGGGCGGGTCGGCCGCCTGCCCGACCTGTTTCTCCGACAGCGTGGGCTCGCCGGGCAGCCGCCGCACCTGGCCACCCTCCTGGTCGGTCATCAGCAGCAACGGCGCGTGCACCGGGCTCTGCGCGTTGGCGTCGTCGAGCTGCTTGATCACGCCCGCGATCTGCGCGCTGCCGGAGATGTTCTCGCCGAAGAAGATCACGCCCGCCGCTTCGCCCGCGCGGATGCGGTCGAGCAGGCTCTGCGGTGGCGTCAGGCCCGGATAGGAGTAGATGACGCGCTGGCCGGCCTGCTGGCGCGGGGAAAGCCCCTGCGCGTGCGGGGTGCCGGTCAGTGCGAACAGCCCGCCGAGCGCGATGGCGAGCACGACTTGCAGCCAGCGGCCGGGAACTCCCATGGCACAACCTTCGGATGTCGGCGGCGGGGCGCCCGTCACCCTACTCCGGCGGTGCGGCCGAGGCGAGACTCTCGGTCCGGACCAATTTCCGCCCAGGTGTACCCGAACGGCGCGCGTGGCGAATGTCGTTGCCAGCCAAGGAAAGGCTCACCGGTCTTCGCGAAGGAGAGCCACGCGCCACGCAATGCGCGCCCGAGTTCGGCCATACCGTCCCATTCCACGCCGGCGAGCATGGGCGCGCCTGCCCACGCTTCGCGGTCGCCCAGCAGGAACGGCAGCTCGATGCAGTGGCAGGCGCCGAACCCGGAAGCCGGCGCGGCCCAGTCGAACCGGTAGGTGAACACGCGCCCGCCCGCCGCGGCGAGTGCGTCGGCGAACCGCCGTGACGGCGCGTCGAACATCCAGCGGGTGATGGCGGTCTTCGCCGCGGCCGTGCCCGCGCCGCCGAGGAACGGGATCGCTTCGAGCTGCGTGACTCCCGGTTTCCCGTTGAGGAACGTGTTCATCTCGGCCCTGGTGGTGCCGATGATGACGTCGACGTCGCGGGCCCGCCGCACCGCGGCCGGAAGCCACCCGGCGACGCCGGGCAGCGGGTCGGTCTCCGCTACCGGGCAGAACGGTGGCACCGAGTACAGCCCGCCGGGGCCCGCCGCGCGGACGATCGCCTGCTGCTGGGCGGCCAGGATCTCCCCGATGCCCGCGGTGCGCGGATCGGTGCGCAGCGCCCGCGTGAAGTACCGGGCGACCCGCCGCGCCCGCGCGGGCTTCGCGATCTTCATCGCCATCGGCGCGCTCTGCAGGATCGCCCGCCGGAACAGCCCGTCGGCCGCGGGCATGGCCATCAGGCAGGCGATCGAGTGCGCTCCCGCCGACTGCCCGAACAGTGTGACCTGCCCGGGATCGCCGCCGAAGCGCTCGATGTTGTCCCGCACCCACCGCAGTGCGGCCAGCTGGTCGAGCAACCCCAGGTTGCCGGGGGACACGCCGTCGAGCTTGAGGTAGCCGAGCGCGCCGAGCCGGTAGTTCACCCCGACGAAGACCACGTCGCCCTCGGCGGCGAGCCGCTGCCCGTCGTAGAAGGCGAGCGACCCGGCGCCGGTGACGTAGGCGCCACCGGGAAGCCACACGAGGACCGGGCGTTTGCGCCCGTCTGCGGCGGGGGTGACGATCGTGAGGTTCAGGCAGTCCTCGCCGTGGCGCAGGCCCTCCTCGGGCATCCCGGTGACCGAGCCGATCCGGAACGGCGGCTGCGGGCTGATCTCGCCGTGCTCGGTCGCGTCCCGGACGCCGGTCCAGGGTTCGACGGGACCGGGCGGGGCGAACCGCGCCGCCCGCGCGTACGGGACGCCGCGGAACACGGTCAGCCCGGACTCCGCGACCGCTCCCCGGAGCTCACCGCTCGAGATCGTCACCACGGCACCACTCTAGATCGACCCGGGTTGACCGGGCCGGGGCCGCGCAGCAGGCTGGAGGCGAGAGGACGGGGGTGTGTGCGATGACCGGCACGATCGAGTCCGGGACCCGGACGGGCAGCAAGCTCGGCTATTCGGCCGGCTTCGGCAACGAGCACCACAGCGAGGCCGTGCCGGGTGCGTTGCCGGTCGGCCGGAACTCGCCGCAGCGCGCGCCGCTCGGGCTCTACGCCGAACAGCACAGCGCGACCGCGTTCACCGAGCCCCGTGCGCACAACCGCCGCAGCTGGGTCTACCGCATCCGCCCGTCCGCGGCGCACCCGCCGTTCCTGCCCCACGCCGACGGGATGCTGCGCAGCGCGCCGGTTGCCGACGGCGTCGCCGACCCGAACCGCCTGCGCTGGAGCGCGCCGCCGCTGCCCGAGGAGCCGACGGACTTCGTCGACGGGCTGTACACCGTCGGCGCCAACGGCGACGTCCTGCAGCGGGCCGGCATCGGCGTGCACTGGTACCTCGCGACGAAGCCGATGGACGACCGCTACTTCGTCGACGCCGACGGCGAGCTGCTGCTGGTCCCGGAGCTGGGCGGCCTGCTGCTGCACACCGAGTACGGCCGGCTGCGGGCCGACCCGGGCGAGGTCGCGGTGATCGGGCGCGGCGTGCGGTTCCGGGTCGAGCTGCCGGACGGGCGGGCGCGCGGGTACGTGTGCGAGAACTACGGCCGGCCGTTCGAGCTGCCGGAGCTGGGCCCGATCGGCGCGAACGGGCTGGCCAACGCGCGCGACTTCCTGTACCCGGTCGCGGCGTTCGAGGACCGCGAGGAGACCGTGCAGGTCGTGCAGAAGTTCGGCGGCAGGCTGTGGGCCGCGGACTACGACCACTCGCCACTGGACGTCGTGGCGTGGCACGGGAACCACGCGGCCTACAAGTACGACACCGCCCGGTTCAACGTCATGGGCACGGTCAGCTTCGACCATCCCGATCCGTCGATCTACACGGTGCTGACCTCGCCGAGCGACACCCCCGGGCAGGCGAACGCGGACTTCGTCATCTTCGCGCCGCGCTGGCTCGTCGGCGAGGACACCTTCCGCCCGCCCTGGTACCACCGCAACGTGATGAGCGAGTTCATGGGCCTGGTCAAGGGGGTCTACGACGCGAAGGCCGAGGGCTTCGAGCCGGGCGGCGCGAGCCTGCACAACATGTGGTCGGCGCACGGGCCGGACGCCGAGACGTTCGCCAGGGCGAGCGCGCAGGAGCTGGTCCCGCAGAAGATCGACGACACGCTCGCCTTCATGTTCGAGACCCGCTGGCCGCTCGTCACCACCGAGCAGGCGCGCTCGGCCGCGCACCGGCAGCCGTACTACGACTCGGTGTGGCGGGACGTCCGCCGGCACTTCGCCCGGTGAGGCTTCCTCAGACCTGCAGCAGGATGCGGTCCAGCGCGCCGAGGCGGCGCTGGGCGCTCGCGAGGCTGTAGAGGATATGCGGGTCGGCCTTGTCGAGCAGCGCGGTGATCCCGTCCTCGGCGAGGTCGGGCCTGCCGCCCAGCTGCGGGTACGCCGCCAGGTCGAGCAGGGTCTGCTCGATCGTGGTCACCCAGCCGGAGCCGAGCGTGCTGGTGTGCCGTTCGATCTTCAGCCGCCGCGGGTCGCGGCGCACGAACGAGACGGTGGCCTCGCGGTCGGCCAGCCGCAGGGACGGCCGGTTGCGGGTGGTGGCGACGACGGCCACGCCGGGCGAGGTCTCGAAGGCGCCGTGCGCGTGTGCCGCGGACAGGCCCATCAGCGCGACCGAGCGCGGCCCGTCGTCCGCGGCGGCGATGCCCCACGCCACGGACTCGAGGTCCGGCTGCCAGGACTGGCCGATCCGGTCGCTGGGCACCACCGCGTAGTAGCCGGCCGCCACCCGGTGCAGCAGGCCGCTTTCGGCCAGCCGGGCGAGCCCGGCGTGCCGCGGTGCGCCGCTGTCCTCGTCCTCCTGCGCGGGAACCACCCGGACCGCGCGGCGCAGCAGGGCGGGCAGCAGGTCGATCATCACTTCGCGTGTCATGTCCATCACCCTCGGTTGAGGGTACGGACGGTCCGGCGGGACTGACAAGTAACCGGATGGACGAACTTCTCGTCACTTCCCGCTGTCGTGCCGCGCTTTCGCGCCACCCCGCCAGTCCACAGTGGAGCAGAACGGGGGTGCCGCGGCCTCGGCCGCCGTCACCGGCGGATCACCGATAGAGGCCTTTAGGCCCTAACCGGAACCCGGGTCGAAAAGCGATTCTCGACGGGGAGGGCGTGGCGTGGAACCGAAAGAGGTGCTGCAGTGGTGGAGAAGACGGGGTACGAGCCCGGCACACCGTGCTGGGTCGACCTGACCACACCGGACGTCGAGGGGGCGGCGCGGTTCTATTCGGGGCTGTTCGGCTGGGAGGTGGTGGACCAGGGGCCCGAGTTCGGCGGGTACCGGATGTGCCACCTCCGGGGCAGGCCGGTGGCCGGACTGGGCCCGGCCCAGGATCCGGGGATACCGCCGAACTGGACGAGCTACGTGTCGGTCACCGACGCCGATGTCGCGACGAAGGCGATCACCGCCGCGGGCGGGCAGGTGTTCGTCGAGCCCATGGACATCCCGGGTTCGGGCCGGATGGCGATCTTCGCCGACCCGGCGGGCGCGGCCTTCGGGGTGTGGCAGGCCGGCGAGTTCGCCGGTGCCGGGCTGGTGACCGAGCCCGGCGCGCTGTGCTGGAACGAGCTGATGACCCGGCATCCGGAGGCGGCGAACAGCTTCTACCAGGCGGTCTTCGGCTGGGAGCCGGAGCGGCAGGCGATGGGCGAGGCCGACTACACGACGTGGAGCCTGGCCGGGCAGCAGATGGCCGGCATGATGCCGATGGACGACAACTGGCCGCCGGAGGTGCCACCGCACTGGCTGGCCTACTTCGCGGTCGAGGACGCCGACGCCACCGTGGCCGACGCCGCCGGGCTCGGCGGGCAGGTGAGCGTGCCGCCGACGGACATCCCGGTGGGCCGGTTCGCCGTGGTCAGCGACCCGGCGGGCGCGGCGTTCGGCATCGTCAGGATGAACCCGACGACCACCGATTGACCGTGGGCAGCCAGGCGACGGGCGATTCGGCGACAGCATCGACCCAGCCGGAGTCCCCGCTGGACCGGCTCGCGCGCGGCGCCGCCACCGGGAACCCGGAGTTCGTCGGCAGGCTGCTGGCGGAGGTCGCGCCCGTGCTGGTCCGCTACTGCCGGGCGCGGCTGGGACGGCGCGGCTCGTCCTATCGCGAGGCGGACGAGGTGGCCGCGGAAGCGGGGCGGGCGGTGCTCGCCGCCGTGCCCGGCTACACCGGCGGGCCGTTCCTGCGCCTGCTGTACTCGGTCGCGACCAGGACCGTCGACGAGCTCGTGCCCGGTGGTCCGCCGGTGGGTGCGGCGTCGGACCTGATGGGCCTGCTGCCGATCCTGTCGCCGCTCGACCGGGACATCGTGCTCCTGCGGGTGGCGACGGGGCTCTCGGCCGCGGAGACCGCGATGGTGCTGGACCTGACGCCGGGGCAGGTGCGGGTCGCACAGCACCGGGCGCTGACGAGGCTGCGCTCGATGCTGTGAGACCCCGCTGCTCGGACGCCGAGGGGGCGTCCGAGCAGGGCCTTGCCGGGTGGCGGCGTGTCACGACACCGGGTGGGGCCGACGCCGTCATCATGACGAGCGCGGGCCCCACCGCCGAGGTCAGCGTCGCGGGTCGCCGGCCTCCGCGTCCGCGGGGTCGTAGGGCAGGAACGACGTGCCCAGCTTGGCGGCCCAGCCGACCGTCAGCAGCTCGCCCTCGGCGCCGGTGGGGGTCCGGGGCAGGAAGCCGATGTCGGCCGGGGTGCCGAACGCGACGGTCAGGAACCGGATGGGCTCTTCGACGCTCATCGGGTCAGCGCCTTCCGCACGGCCTGCTCACCCAGGACCGGGTCGTTCGTCGGGTCGTCGTGCGGGACCACGGTGGGCGCGAGCTTCGGCGCGGCGCCGGGGGCCGGCGCCATCGGGTCGGCTGGCGCGGCCGAGTGGTAGTCGGGGAAGTGGGCCTGGTAGTCGATCATCGACTGGACGATCTCCGGCTCGGAGAACCGCGGCCCCCAGAACTGCGCCGACACCGGCAGCCCCTGCACGGCCGACCCGACCTGCGGTCCGAGCGCGCCGACCACGACCAGGCTCACCGCCGAACAGCAGTACCAGGTCGGCGTGGACTACATCGCGGGCTTCTTCCGGCTGGTGATGGGGCACGAAACGGCGTTCTCGCCCATGTTCGACGGCGGCACCGCGACCGTCGGCACGGCCACGGTGCTGCAGGAGAGCCAGACACCGTCGTCACAGCGCCTCGACGTCGCGCCGCTACAGGCCCCGTCGGCGAACGTGCGGCAGCCGTTCGGCCAGTACTGCGCCAGCATGGGCGGGCGGTCGCCGCAGAGCGGGCGGCCCTCGTGCACCGGTTCCACGGCCACGGCGCACTTCCCGTCGTTCACCCCGGCCAACTACGGGACCAACGTCACCGCGACGCCGTTGCTGCACCTGAGCTGGACGTCACCGGCGACGATGAGCATCGAAGTCCCGAAGGGACAGTCCAATGTGGCCAGGTACGACGCGCTGACGATGCGTGCCGCGCTCGACGACGTCAGTGCTTCGGCGGAGCTGACCCTGACCGTCGTGGACGGCGCCGGGCACACGCGGTCGGCGGCGGTGTCCGGCCTCGGCGATGCGCTGGACCCGTTGCCGGGCAGCGGAACCCTGCTGCCGAAGACGTGGCTGCAGACCGTGCGGTGGCCGGTGTCGCAGCTGAAGCAGGTGAACACCCACGACATCCGGAAGATCCTGGTCTCGACCGCGAGCCCGTCGGGCGGGGTCTTCCTGTCGGACGTGGCGTTCCAGAGCTTCGCGGCCGGCGCCGGCGGACCGAGCCGGCTGCCACGGGTGTCCATTGTGGGCAGTGCGGCCGGCGAGGGCGACGGCACGGCCACGGTCACCCTGCAGCTGTCCGGCCGCAGCCGCGAACCGGTGACGGCCGGCGTGCAGGCGCTGGCCGGAACCGGGACTCAGGTCGCCAACGCCGCCCAGCAGGTGGTCATCCCGCCGGGACGGCTGACCGCGCAGGTGCGGATCCCGCTCATCGACACCGTCACCGAGGCCACGGCCGACACCGTGTACAAGGTGTTCGTGGTCGCGGCGACGAACGCGGTGGTGGGCCAGGACTTCGCCCACCTGACGGTGCACGACGACGAGGCGCGACCCTAGAGCTGGACCCCGCGGGTGAGCGCGCCGTCGACGACCACGTTGGTCCCGGTGACGAAGCTCGCCCGCGGGCTGGCCAGCATCACGATCGGGTAGGCGATCTCCGCGGGCTCGGCCATCCGGCCGGTCGGGTTGAGCGCGAGCGACTCGTCGAACAGGGCCGGGTCGCCGTCCTGGATCTGGTTCCACACGCCGCCCTCGAAGAGGGTGTTGCCGGGGCAGACGCTGTTCACCCGGATTCCCTTGCCCGCCAGCTGATACGCCTGTGCCTGCGCGTAGTGCACCAGTGCGGCCTTCATCGAGCCGTACGCCGCATGGGCGAAGTCGATCTCGCGGGCGGACACGCTCGACACCACCGTGACCGAGGGCGCGGAACTCTGTTCCAGGAACGGCATCGCGGCCTCGACCGTGCGCACGGTGTGCATCATGTCGACCTCGAAGCTCGACCGCCAGTGCTCCTCCGTGGGCCCGATCGCGAGCGCGCTGACGTTGGTCACCACGATGTCCAGCCCGCCGAGCGAATCGGCGGCGTCGGTCACCCAGGCCGCGAGCGACGGCCCGTCGCCGACGTCGACGGCGCCGCCGATGACGTTCGCCCCCTTGGCGGTCAGCTCGGCGACGGCAACCTCCACATCGGACTCGGTGCGCGCGCAGAAAGCGACTGAGGCGCCCTCCGCGGCGAGCCCCTCGACGATCGCGCGGCCGATTCCCCTGGTGCCGCCCGTGACGAGCGCCCGGAGTCCGGCGAGCTGAAGGTCCATGGCGGTCTCCCTAGAGTGTGCCGGCTTGGTCCTTGAGGTAGCGGTGCATCCCGCCGAAGGCCTCGCCCGGTGGCAGCAACCGCTTCGCGACCTTGGTCACGGCGCTGTAGTTCGCGTCGACGACGTTCGCCAGCGGCGCCTCGCTGATCTGCGTGAGCAGCTGGTAGGCGTCGAGGCGGTGCAGGCCGTACAGCTCGTGCAGCCAGTCGATCATGCCGACCTGGCTGGCGCGCCAGGCGTCCTCCAGCGGGCGCGACGAGCCGACCACGACGTAGTGCGAGTCCTGCTCGATCCGGGGCCACAGCGGCGCCCCGCCCTTGATCAGCTCCACGATGAGGGTCACGTTCATCGCGCCCTCGACCGCCGTGCCGCAGGACTCGCCCTCGCCCTGGCGGTAGTGGCCGTCGCCGACGGAGAACAGCGCGCCTTCGACGTTGACCCCGAGGAAGCAGGTGGTGCCCGCGCGCATCTCGGGGGTGTCCATGTTGCCGCCGAACACGTCGGGCACCAGCGACGTGCGCACCTCGCGCCCGGCGGGGGCGACGCCGACGGTGCCGAGCATCGGCTCGACCGGCAGGTCGAGGCGCAGCTCCCCGTGCAGCGCCTCGAACACGACGACCTCGCGCTCCCGGTCGAGCTGGTAGATCCAGGTCAGCTCGGGCAGCGGTTCGTGCAGCAGCGCCGTGCGGTCGGTGGCGGTGAGGCCGCCGAAGAACGGGATGGTCGCCGACGCGGCCCAGTCGCGCGCCGGTTCCAGCTCGACGAAGTGCAGGGCGAGGGTGTCACCGGGCTCGGCGCCCTCCACGTAGAACGGGCCCGTCTGCGGGTTCACCTCCCGCATGTCCAGCTTCTCGCTCGGCCGGTCGTGCGGGCTCTGCAGCCGCCCGCCGAACGCGTCCTCGGTCCACAGCCGCAGCGCGGTGCCGGGCGCGATCCGCATGATGGGGTCGACCCCGCCGAAGGTCCAGGCGTACTGCTCGCGTTCCGGGGTGAACTCGACCACGTCCATGAAACGATCATTCCCGCGGGCGGGGGGCCGCACAAGCCCTGACGCACACTGAGGGCGTGACGAAGGAGTCGGTGCTCGGCCGGATCGTGCGGATCTTCGAGGTGTTCGGGACGGACACCCCGGCGGTGAGCGTGTCGGAGCTGGCCCGGCGGGCCGACCTGCACGTGGCGACCGCGTCGCGGATGGTCGAGCAGCTCGTCGGGCACGGCTGGCTGCAGCGCGACGCCGACCGCAAGGTCCGCATCGGGATGCGGCTGTGGGAGCTGGCCTCGCGCGCCTCGCCGGCGCTCCCGCTGCGCGAGGCGGCCATGCCGTACATGGAGGACCTGCACGCGGTCGTCCGGCACCACACCCAGCTCGGCGTCCTCGAGGGCGACGAGGTGCTGTTCCTGGAGCGGCTGTCCACCCGGCACGCGGTGGTCAACCTGACCCGCATCGCGGGGCGGCTGCCGCTGCACGTGTCGTCCTCGGGCGAGGTCCTGCTCGCCCACGCCCCGGTGGAGCTGCAGGAACGCGTCCTGGCCGGTCCGCTGCGCGGCTACACGCCGAACACGGTCACCGACCCCAAGGTGCTGCGGGCGCGGCTCGCCGACATCCGGCGCGACGGGTTCGCGTGCTGCGCCGGCTACGTCGACGAGCGGGCGACCGGGATCGCCGTGCCCGTCCGCGGGCCGGGCGGGGGCGTCGTCGCCGCGCTGAGCGTCGTCGTGCCCAACGACGCGAACGCGCGCAGCCAGATCCCCGCGCTGCGGGCCGCCGCGCTCGGCATCGGGCGGGCGATGGGTCTCTCACTGAGTGAGAATCGGCTGTAGCCGCCCGGGCCGTCGCCGCATCCTCGGGACATCCCGTTACCGAGGAGCATCGATGACGATGACGACGGTCGACCTCCGGGTCGTCGAGAAGTCCCCGGCCGCCGAGGGGGTCGTGACCCTCACCCTGGCCCATCCGCGGGGACAGCGCCTGCCGGACTGGGCACCCGGCGCGCACGTGGACCTGGTCCTGCCCGGCGGCCTGGTCCGCCAGTACTCGCTGTGCGGGGACCGCTGGGACTCCCGCGCCTACCGCGTGGGCGTGCTGCGGGAACCCGTGAGCCGCGGGGGTTCGGTGTTCGTGCACGACGAGCTGTCACCTGGCGACACCGTGTCGATCGGCGGGCCCCGCAACAACTTCCCGCTGGTCCCGGCCGAGCGCTACCTGTTCGTCGCGGGCGGCATCGGGATCACCCCGCTGCTGCCGATGGTGCACCAGGCCGACCTGCTCGGCGCGGACTGGCGGCTGGTCTACGGCGGGCGGACCCGCCGGTCGATGGCCTTCCTCGACGAGCTGGCCCGTTACGGCGACCGCGTGCACGTGTGCCCGCAGGACGAGTACGGGCTGCTCGACCTCGACCACCGGCTCGGCGAGCCCGACTGGGGCCGGAAGGTCTACTGCTGCGGACCGGAACCGCTGCTCGCCGCGGTGGAGAACCGGTGCGCGCAGTGGCCCGCCGGTCTGCTGCGGACCGAACGGTTCGTGCCGAAGGAGCAGAGCGCGCCCGTGCGCGCCGAGGCGTTCGAGGTCGCCCTCGCCCGCAGCGGCCGCGCGGTCACCGTCCGGCCGGGACAGTCGGTGCTCGACGCGGTCGCCGGGGCCGGCGTGAACGTGCTGTCCTCGTGCCGCCAGGGCACCTGCGGCACCTGCGAAACCGGTGTCGTCGACGGCGTCCCCGACCACCGCGACTCCATCCTCGACGACGCCGAGCGCGCCGCCGGGGACTGCATGTTCCTCTGCGTCTCCCGTTCCCGTTCCGACCGCCTGGTACTCGACCTGTGAGGACAGCCATGATCGACCCGTTCTGCCACGAGGTCCTCGAAGATCCGCTGCCGATGCACGCCGCGCTGCGCGACGCCGGGCCGGTCGTCCATCTGGACCGGTACGACGTCTACGCCATGGCGCGCTACGAGCAGGTGCACGCCGCGCTGACGGACTGGCAGGGCTTCCAGTCCGCGGCCGGGGTCGGCCTGAGCAACTTCCGGGCGGAGAAGCCGTGGCGGCCGCCGAGTCTGCTGCTCGAAGCCGACCCACCGCGGCACGACGCGCCCCGGGTGGTGCTGTCGAAGATCCTCGGCCCGCGTGCGCTGCGGAAGCTGCGGGAGGCGTGGTTCGCCGACGCCGAGGAGCTGGTCGAGAAGGCGCTGGCGGACAGCGAGTTCGACGCGGTGACCGCGCTCGCCGAAGCCTTCCCGCTGCGCGTCTTCCCCGACGCCGTCGGCATTCCGAAGGCCGGTCGCGAGCACCTGCTGCCCTACGGCGACCACGCGTTCAACGCCTTCGGCCCGGCCAACGACCTCGTCGAGAAGGGACAGCCGCGGGTGGCCGAGCTGTCGGGCTGGGTCGACAGTGTCTGTGCCCGCGACGTCCTCGACGGCGAGGGGTTCGGCGCGCAGATCTGGGCCGCGGCCGACCACGGCGACATCACGCACGAACAGGCGCCACTCGTCGTCCGGTCGCTGTTGACGGCCGGGGTCGACACCACGGTGCACGGGCTGGCGGCCGTGCTCTACGCCTTCGCCACCCATCCCGAGCAGTGGGACCGGCTTCGGGAACAGCCCGGCACCCTCGCCCGGGTGGCCTTCGACGAGGCCGTGCGCTGGGAGTCGCCGGTGCAGACGTTCTTCCGCACCGCCACCACGGACATGTCGGTCGGCGGGGTCACGATCCCGGACGGCAAGAAGATCCTGATGTTCCTCGCCGCGGCGAACCGCGACCCGCGCCGCTGGGCGGACCCGGACGCCTTCGACCTGTCCCGCGACCCGTCCGGCCACGTCGGCTTCGGCATGGGCATCCACCAGTGCGCCGGCCAGCACGTGGCGCGCCTGGAGGCCGAGGCCCTGCTCACGGCGCTGGCCGCGCGGGTCGAGCGGTTCGAGCTCGCCGGCCCGGTCCGCCGCCACCACAACAACACCCTGCGCGCGTGGGGTTCGCTGCCGATGCGGGTCTACCGGACCGGCGGTGCCGCTGGTTGAAACCACCACTAGAGTTCCGCGCATGACGGTCAGGGTCGCGCTGTTCGCCACGTGCCTGGGGGACACCCTCTTCCCGGAGACGTGCAAGGCGGTGCTGCGGCTGCTCGAACGGCTCGGCTGCGAGGTGGACTTCCCGCTCTCGCAGACCTGTTGCGGGCAGATGCACTTCAACACCGGCTACCGGGACGAGACGGTGCCGCTGGCGCGGCGGCTGGGGGAGTCCTTCGCCGGGTACGACGCGGTGGTCGCGCCGTCGGGGTCGTGCGCGGCGATGGTGCGCGACATCTACCCGAAGCTGCTGGACTCCGACCTGCCCGGGCGGATGTACGAGCTGTCGGAGTTCCTGGTGGACGTGCTCGGCGTGACCGACGTCGGCGCGTACTTCCCGCACCGCGTGACCTACCACCCGACCTGCCACTCGCTGCGGATGCTCGGCGTCGGCGAGCGGCCGCTGAAGCTGCTGCGCGCGGTCAGGGGGCTGGACCTGGTGGAGCTGCCCGCCGCGGAGTCCTGCTGCGGGTTCGGCGGCACCTTCGCGCTGAAGAACTCCGAGACGTCCACGGCGATGCTCGGCGACAAGATGCGGTACGTGCTCGATACCGGCGCAGAGGTGCTGACGGCGGGCGACAACTCGTGCCTGATGCACATCGGCGGCGGCCTGTCGCGGCTGCGCGCGGGGGTGCGGACCGTGCACCTGGCCGACATCCTGGCCTCGACGGAGGAGGAACCGTGGCTCGCAACCCGGTGACCTGGCTGGGCGTCCCGGCGTTCCCCGAGGCCGCGCACGAGGCGCTCGCGGACTCGCAGCTGCGGCGCAACCTCCGCCACGCCACGCACACCATCCGGGACAAGCGCACCCGTGTCGTGTCCGAGGTGCCGGACTGGGAGGAGCTGCGCCGCGCGGGCGAGGTGATCAAGGACGACGTGCTGGCGAACCTGGACACCTACCTGGAACGGCTCGAGGCGGCGGTGACCGCGCGCGGCGGGGTCGTGCACTGGGCGCGCGACGCCGCGGAGGCCAACGAGATCGTGCTGCGGCTCGTGCGGGAGGCCGGCACGGACGAGGTCGTGAAGGTCAAGTCCATGGCCACCGCGGAGATCGGCCTCAACGAGGCGCTCGAGGCCGGCGGCGTGACCGCGGTCGAGACCGACCTCGCCGAGCTGATCGTGCAGCTGGGCCACGACCGGCCCTCGCACATCCTGGTGCCCGCGATCCACCGCAACCGCGCCGAGATCCGCGACATCTTCCGCCGTGAGATGCCGGGCGCGCCCGCGGACCTGCCCGCCGAGCCGCGGGCGCTGGCCGAAGCGGCGCGCAAGCACCTGCGGCAGAAGTTCCTGACCGCGAAGGTCGCGGTGTCCGGGGCGAACTTCGCCGTCGCCGACACCGGGTCGATCATGGTCGTCGAGTCCGAGGGCAACGGGCGGATGTGCCTGACCCTGCCGGAAACGCTGATCACCGTGATGGGCCTGGAAAAGCTGGTGCCCTCCTGGCGGGACCTCGAGGTCTTCCTGCAGCTGCTGCCCCGGTCCTCGACCGCGGAACGGATGAACCCCTACACCTCGGTGTGGACCGGGGTGACGCCCGGCGACGGGCCGCGCGAGTTCCACCTGGTGCTGCTGGACAACGGCCGCACCCAAACACTCGCGGACCCGGTGGGGCGCCAGGCGTTGCGGTGCATCCGGTGCTCGGCCTGCCTCAACGTGTGCCCGGTGTACGAGCGCACGGGCGGACAGGCCTACGGCTCGGTCTATCCCGGCCCGATCGGCGCGATCCTCACCCCGCAGCTGGTCGCCGACCCGCACGACAAGCAGGCCGCTTCGCTGCCGTACGCGTCTTCGCTGTGCGGGGCCTGCTTCGAGGTCTGCCCGGTGCGCATCGACATCCCCGAGGTGCTGACTCATCTTCGGGCGAAAACCGTTGCGGCGAAACCGAAAACCTCGCCCGAAAAGCTCGCGATGACGGCGCTGGGCAAGGTCTTCCACGACCCGCGCAAGTACGAAGCCGCCCAGAAGGCGGGCTCGCTCGCGCGGTACCTGGTGCCGGGCGGGAAGATCACGAAGCTGCCGTGGCCCGGCTCGCTGTGGACCGACTCGCGGGACGCGCCGCTGCCCGCCCGCGAGAGCTTCCGGACGTGGTGGAGGAACAACCGTGGCTGACGCGCGAGCGGAGATACTGGGGCGCGTGCGCACGGCACTGCGCGACCGTCCCGCGCCCGGGCCGGTGCCGCGGGCGTATGCGACGAGCCGCGACCATCCCGACGTGGTGGGCCTGGCCGCCGAACGCATCGCCGACTACCGCGCGGAAGTGCGCCGGATCAGCGAGGAGCAGCTGCCGGAGTTCGTCGCGGAAACCCTGCGCCGGCGCGAGGTCCGGACCGTCGTCGCGCCCGCCGGGCTGCCGCGCGAGTGGCGGGTCGAGGGTGTCCGGTGGCTGACCGACGAGCCGCCGCTGACCGTGGACGAGCTCGACGCCGCGGACGGCGTGCTCAGCGCCTGCGCGGTCACCATCGCCGAGACCGGCACGATCGTCCTCGACGGCGGCCCGGGCCAGGGCCGCCGGGCGCTGACCCTGGTGCCCGACTACCACCTGTGCGTCGTGCGGGCCGCGCAGATCGTGGCCACCGTGCCCGAGGCAGTCGCCCGGCTGGAGCCGACGCGCCCGCTCACGTTCATCTCCGGGCCGTCGGCGACGAGTGACATCGAGCTGGACCGGGTGGAGGGCGTGCACGGCCCTCGGACGCTCGACGTCCTCCTGATCGAGTAATTCGATTACGTATAGGCACCAATGTTGCCGCGAACCGGGCTCAACCGTTAACGCGATCGGGTGAGTCGACGATTGTTGCGGGCACAGACCTGGTTTCCCGGGGGGAGGGTGCCGCAGTGGGGGACGCAAGCACGTCACCGGTGGGCCGCGGATGACCGCCATCCTCAGCAGCCGGCCGGTCCGGGAGGCCGGGGCGCTCGCCCGGACCACGCCCGGCGTGCTGACCGCGTTCGCGCTCGTGCTCGTGGCCGCCGCGCTTCTGGCCGGGCTGTTCACCTCCCTGAGCGTGCAGCGGCGGGGCCAGGCGATCGACGATCTCGCGACCCGCAGCGGCCCGCTCACCGCCGCCGCGCAGGAGATCTATCGTTCGCTGTCGGACGCCGACGCCACCGCGACCGGTGCGTTCCTCGCGGGCGGCCTGGAGCCGGCCGCGACCCGCCAGCGCTACGAGGCCGACATCGCGCAGGCGGCCAACGCCCTCGCGATCGCCGTCGCGGCACGGGAACCGGCGGACGTGACGGCGGCCGGCAGCCCGCTGGCCACCCTCGCCGGGCAGCTGCCGGTCTACACGGGCCTGGTCGAGACCGCGCGGGCGGACAACCGGCAGGGCCTGCCGCTGGGCGCGGCCTACCAGCGCGAGGCCTCGAACCTGATGCGCACCCGGTTGCTGCCCGCCGCGCAGGCGCTCTACGGCGGCGAGGCGGACCAGCTGGCGGCCGACCAGGACAGCGCGAGCAGTGTGCCGTGGGCGGAGATCCTGCTGGCGCTCGTGGTGATCGGGCTGCTCGTGGCGGCACAGGCGTTCCTGCGGCGGCGCACCAACCGCGTGCTCAACGCCGGGCTGCTGGTGGCCACCGCGGCCACGGTCGTGTCCCTGCTGTGGGTGCTGGTCGCGACGACCTCGGCGATGAAGGACGTCGGCGACAGCCGCAGCGACGGCTCCGCGCAGGTGGACCTGCTCGCCCAGGCCAGGATCGCCACGCTCAACGCCCGTGCCGACGAGACGCTGACCCTCGTCGCCCGTGGGGCCGACAGCAGTTACCAGGACGACTACGTGAAGGTCACCGGGCAGCTGACCGGCCTGCTCGACCGCGCGCGGGCGGCGGCGACCGACCCGGAGGTGGGCCGGCGGGTGACGGCCGCCGCCGCGGACGCCAAGGCCTGGACCCTCGCGCACACCGGCATCCGCGCCGCCGACGACCAGGGCGACTACGTGCTGGCCGTGCAACGCGCGACCGACGCCGACCCCACCGGCGCCGCCGGGATCTTCGACCGCCTCGACGGGGATCTGCGGGATGCCATCGACCGCACCCGCGACACCTTCGGCGCCGAGGTGAACGGCGCCAGCCGCAGCCTCGCCGGTGCCATGGCAGCGGTCACCGTGCTCGCGGTGCTGGCCGCGGCGGGCTCCGCGGCCGGGATCTGGCGACGGCTGAAGGACTACCGATGAGACGAGCCCTCGCACTGGCCTTCGCGGCGCTGACCCTCACCGGCTGCGCCACGGTGACGACCACCCCCGTGCCGACCGTGCCCGCGCAGGTGCCCACTCCCGGCGGGGCCGCGCCCGCCGCGGCCTCGGCGCCGGCCGCCGCCCAGCAGTGCGGCGACGTGCTGGCCAGCCTCCGCCCGCTCAGCCCGATGCCCGCGCCCGGGCAGCCGCCGGCCGGCTCGACGATGGCGAAGATCGCGCAACGCGGCAAGCTCGTCGTCGGGGTCGACCAGAACACCCTGAACATGGGCTTCCGCGACCCGTTCACCGGGCAGATCCAGGGCTTCGACATCGACATGGCACGTGCGGTCGCGCAGGCGCTGTTCGGGAACCCGGACGCGATCCAGCTGCGCGCGCTGACCTCCGACCAGCGGGTGCCCGCGCTGCAGCGGGGGGACGTGGACCTGGTGGTGCGCACCATGACGATCACCTGCGACCGGCGCGCCCAGGTGCAGTTCTCCGCGGAGTACTACGAGGCGCAGCAACGGATCCTGGTGAAGCGGAACTCGGGCATCGGCGGGCCGGAGCAGCTCGGCGGGAAGCGGGTGTGCGCCACCAAGGGCTCGACCTCGCTGGCCACCGTGCAGGCGCTGCCCGCGAAACCGGTGGCGGTCGGGGTCGCCGACTGGACCGACTGCCTGGTGCTGCTGCAGCAGGGACAGGTGGACGCGGTGTCGACCGACGACGTCATCCTCGGCGGGATGGCCGCGCAGGACCGCTACACCGAGGTCGTCGGCGCGTCACTGGCCGCCGAGCCGTACGGGATCGCGGTGCCGAAGGGCCAGGACGACATGGTGCGGTTCGTCAACGGCGTGCTCGACCAGGTGCGCGCGAGCGGCACCTGGGCCGCGTCCTACCGGCACTGGCTGGACGACCTGCTGCCCGGTCCCGTGCCGGCCCCGCCGGCCCCGCACTACCGGGACTGATGCGCGTGCTGGACCCGGAGCAGGCCGACCGCGCGCTCGCGGAGCTCGGCGAGGAGAGCGACCGGATGGCCGAGGCGCTCGTCGCGATGGACGGCCATCCCGGGCAACGGCTGCTCGGCGGCGCGGACCTGACCGGCGTGACGGCCCGCCGCTGGGCGGAGGCGAGCGCGGCGATGAGCGTGCTGTGGGAGCAGTTCGCACGCCACCGCGAGCTGGTCGACCGCGCGCGGGAGGTGCGGGCCCGCCGGGCCCGGCCGGGCCCGGCGGAGCTGACCGAGCTGACGTCCCTGCTGACCGGCGCGGTGGTCGAGCTGAACGCGGAGCGGCTGCCCATCGAACGGCGGAGCCTCACCGGTCCTGCGGTCGTCACCGAGACCGTCACGCTCACCGAGCTCGTGTCGATGATGAAGAGGTCCTATTCGACCGTCACCGAGGTGCTCGCCGCCGCCGAGAAAGCCTGGCACGCCACGGTGGAACAGCTCGACCCGCTCGACACGCAGGTGCGCACGGCCCAGGCGCTGGCCGGGTCGCTCCGCGTCGAGGAGCCCCGGCTGAGCGAGCTGGCCGGAGAGCTGGCGGCGCTGCGGCGGACCGCACTGGCGGATCCGCTCGCCGCCGGCGTGCACCCGCCCGGGCGGCTCGCGGCGGAAGTGGCGGACCTGCGGGCCGGGCTCGACGAGCTGGTCGCGGCCCGCGACGGGTTCGACGACCGCCAGTACGAGCTGGAGGCCGTCGTCGACCGGGTGGCCGGGGTCGAGGCGGAGGTCCGTTCGGTGCACGCGACCGTCCTGGAGAAGATCGCCGCACCTGGGCTCGAACCGCCGGGCAACCGGGCCCCGCCGTTGCGAGCGCGGCTGACCGAGCTCGCCGACCTGTGGCGCGCCAAGCGCTGGCGGGCCCTCTCGGCCGCGCTGGCCGAGCTGGACCGCGACGCCCGTGCCGCGCTCGCGGACGCGCGCGCGCAGCTGGGCTTCGCCACCGGCCTGCTCGACCGGCGGCTCGAACTGCGCGGCCGCCTGGACGCCTACCGCGCCAAGGCCCGCCGGCTCGGGCACGTCGAAGACCTCGAGCTCGCCGGGCTGCACGCGCGGGCCTACGAGCTGCTGTACACGATCCCGTGCGACCTGCCCGCCGCGACGATCGCGGTCGGGCGGTACCAGCGAGCGCTGCGGGAACACGGGAAGGAGCGACGATGAGCGCCTGTCCGCGCAGCGGCTGCGACGGCCGGATCGACGAGGACGGCTTCTGCGACGCGTGCGGCCTCGAAGCCCCGCAGGCCGGCCTCGGCCCCGCCACGTCCTCGACGGGGTTCTCGGCGCCCACCAGCGTTTCGTGGAGCACCCCGGTGTCCGCGTCGTCCTCGCGGCCGGCCCGCGGGTCCACGCGCTCGGCGAGCCGGAACCTGCTGGGGCGCGGGGTGATCGACGTGCCGAACGTGCCCCGGCGCGACCCGCGCGAAGCCGTGCTCACCGATCCGCAGGTGCCGGAGAACAAGCGGTTCTGCAGCGCCTGCGGCGCGAAGGTCGGCCGGGGCCACGACGGCGAACCCGGTCGCGTCGAGGGGTTCTGCCCGCAGTGCGGGCACCGCTTCTCGTTCACCCCCAAGCTTTGCACTGGCGAGCTGGTGCACGAGCAGTACGAAGTGCTCGGCTGCCTCGCGCACGGCGGGCTCGGCTGGATCTACCTCGCCGCCGACCACCGGGTCGCCGACCGGTGGGTGGTGCTCAAGGGCCTGCTCGACACCGGGGACGCGGACGCGATGGCGGCCGCGATCGCCGAGACGAAGTTCCTCGCGCAGGTCGAGCACCCCTCGATCGTGCGCATCTACAACTTCGTGGAGCACCGCGGCACCGGCTACATCGTGATGGAGTACGTCGGCGGCACCTCGATCAAGGACCTGGTCAAGCAGCGCCGCGAGCAGGGCGAGCCCACCGCGTGCCTGCCGATCACCCAGGCCATCGCCTACACCCTGGAGATCCTGCCCGCGCTGGGCCACCTGCACGCCAGCGGGCTGGTCTACTGCGACTTCAAGCCGGACAACGCGATCCAGGTCGAGGACCAGCTCAAGCTCATCGACCTCGGCGCGGTCCGGCACTGCGCCGACTCCGACAGCCCCATCTACGGCACCGCCGGCTACCAGGCGCCGGAGATCGGCAAGCAGCTGCCCTCGCCGGTGTCCGATGTGTACACGGTGGGCCGGGCGCTCGCGGTGATGACGTTCCCCTTCGACTTCCACCACGCCTACCGCGACACGCTGCCCCCGGCCGACGAGGTGCCGCTGCTGGCGGAGTTCGAGTCCTTCCACCGGCTGCTGCTGCGCGCGACCCACCCCGACCCGGGCCGGCGGTTCGGCTCGGCCGAGGAGATGCGCGACCAGCTCGACGGGGTGTTCCGTGAGGTCGCGGCCACTTTGGACGGTCAGCCGCGGACTCGCGTGTCGACCGAGTTCACCCCGGAACGACGCACCTTCGGGGTGCGGGGCAGGCCCGCGCTCACCGACATCGCGGCGGCGCTGCCGGTGCCGCGGGTGGACCTGACCGACCCCGGCACCGCGTTCCTGGCCACGCTCGCCGAGACCGGCCCGCAAGCGTTGGTCGCGGAGCTGTCGGACGCACCGGTGCAGGGCGTGGAGATCAAGCTCCGGCTCGCGCGGGCGCAGATCGACGCGGGAGATCCCGGTGCGGCAAGGAAAACGATCAACACGGCGAAGCTCGCGCCGGGGGACTGGCGCGGCGAGTGGTACCGCGGGATCGCCGCGCTCGCCGACGGCAAGCCACACCAGGCGCGGCAGTCCTTCGAGGCCGTGTACGACCTCGTGCCCGGCGAGACCGCGCCGAAGCTCGCGATCGCGGCGTGCGCGGAGGCGGCGGACGAGGCCGGTGACGCCGATCGGTACTACCGCACGGTGTGGCGGGCCGACCGCACCTTCATCAGCGCGGCCTTCGGGCTGGCGCGGGCCATGCTGGACAAGGGAAACCGGGCCGAAGCCGTCGACGTGCTGGAGTCGGTGCCGGAGACCTCCAGCCACTACCTCGCGGCCCAGCTGGCCGCGATCAGGGCGCGCACCGCCAGCACCGGACTGTCCGAAGAGGACCTGGTGACGGCCGGCGAGCGGCTCTCGCGGCTGGAGCTGGACGAGTACCGGCGCGCGCAGGCGTCTCGTGACCTGCTGCGCGCGGCGCTGGACTGGGTGGGCACGAACACGAACGGAGGCGGTGGAACGGTGCTGGGCTGCCGGCTGAGGGAACAGGACCTGCGAAAGGGGCTGGAGACGTGGTATCTGCGCCTCGCGCGCCAGGCGACCGGCCGGCTCGAGCGCATCGCGCTGGTCGACGAGGCCAACCGGGTCCGGCCGAGGACCTGGTTCTGATGGCGGCCGTCTCGTGCCCGGAATGCGGGCAGCCGGCGCACGCCGAAGACCGGTTCTGCGAGAGCTGCGGGCTGAGCCTGCTGCTGCGGCGGACCCCCGAGGGCGGTCCGCAAGGCGCCCGCCGCAGCACCTGCGTGAGCTGTGCCGGCCGGGTGGACGCGGAGGGCTTCTGCGAGCGGTGCGGGCGCGCGCAGCCCGCGCCGCGCGACCGGATGGAGTTCGACTTCGGCGTGGTGGCGGGGGTGAGCGACCGCGGCCGGGCGCGGGTGCGCAACGAGGACTCCATGGCCTGCGCCGTGGTGGGACCGGAAAGCGCGCCGGCCGCCGTCGTCGTGGTCGTCTGCGACGGGGTGGGTTCGACGGAACGGGCCGACCAGGCCGCTCAGACCGCGGTGGACGCCGCGCTGGCCCGGATCGTCGACTGCCTGCAGGCGGGCAAGGACCCGTATGAGTCCACTGTGGACGGGTCCGCCGCGGCGTTCGAGGCGGTGGAGCTGCTCGCCGAACCCACCTCGCCGGACCTGGCCCCGTCGTGCACGCTCGTGTCGGCGGTGGCGACCGAGGAGGGCGTCACCGTCGGCTGGATCGGCGACAGCCGCGCCTACTGGCTCGCCGGTGCGGACTCCCGGCAGCTGACCACCGACGACACCCTGCACGCACAGCTGGTCGCGGCCGGGCTGAGCGACGAGGAGGCCTCTGCCGAGGCGAACGCCCACGCGCTCGCCCGCTGGGTGGGCGCGGACGCCGAGCCCGGACTGCCGCACGTCGTCGGGGTGCCGCCGGACGAGCCCGGCACGCTCGTCGTGTGCAGCGACGGGCTGTGGAACTACCTGCCCACGGCAGAAAGCATCGCCGCCCGGGCGAGCGGGTCGCCCGCCCGGGTCGCCGCGGAGCTCACCGCGGCCGCCCTCGAGCTCGGCGGCGGCGACAACATCACGGTCGTCGCCGTGCCGTACCCCTTCCACAGCCGCAGGAGCGCAGGCGATGAGTGATTTCGAGGTCGAGGTCTACCAGAACGAGTACCTGCCGCAGGGCGCGGCCGAGGTCAACGCGGTCGTCACGGTCACGTCGCGCGGCGGCGGCGCCCCGGCGGGGGACACGCCCGCGGCGGAGGTGCTCATCGTCGACTGCTCGGGCTCGATGGACCATCCGCGTACCAAGCTGGCCGCGGCGAAACGGGCCACGGGGGCGGCCATCGACACCCTGCGCGACGGGGTCGCGTTCGCCGTCATCGCCGGTACGGACAATGCGGAGCTGGTGTACCCGCCGCGGCTGGGCATGGTGCCCGCGGACGCGGCGTCGCGCGCCGAGGCCAAGCAGGCCGTCCAGCGGCTGCGCGCCGACCGTGGCACGGCGATGGGCGAGTGGCTGCTGCTGGCGAAGGACGTGTTCGCCACCCAGGCGGGCGCGCTGCGGCACGCGATCCTGCTGACCGACGGCAAGAACGTGCACGAGCGGGCGCACAAGCTCGACCGGATCCTCGGCGAGGTGGCCGGGCAGTTCGTCTGCGACTGCCGCGGCGTCGGCACCGACTGGGAGGTGCGCGAGCTGCGCAAGATCGCGGACGCGCTGCTCGGGTCGGTGGGCATCGTCGCCGAGGCCGAGGACCTCGAGGCGGACTTCCGGGAGATGACTGCCGCCGCGATGGGCAAGGAGGTCGCCGACGTGGCGCTGCGGGTCTGGACGCCGCAGGGCGCGACGGTGAAGTTCGTGAAGCAGGTGGAACCGTCGCTGCTGGACCTGACCGCGCGGCGGGAGGAGTCCGCGCCCCGCAGCGGCGACTACCCGACCGGCGCCTGGGGGTCGGAGAGCCGCGACTACCACGTCTGCGTGCGGGTGCCGCCCGCGGCGGTGGGCGAGAAGATGCTCGCCGCGCGCGTCAGCCTCGTCGCCACCGGCACCGGCGAGGTGCTCGGCAAGGGGCAGGTGCTCGCGGTCTGGACCGACGACACGGCGCTGTCGACGAAGATCAGCCCCGAGGTCGCGCACTACACCGGGCAGGCGGAGCTGGCGGCGGTGATCGAGGAAGGACTGGAGGCGCAGCGCAAGGGCCAGATCGAGACGGCGACGGCGAAGCTGGGCCGGGCGGTGGCGCTGGCGAACTCCTCCGGGCACGAGGACACGGCGAAGCTGCTGGCGAAGGTGGTGGACGTGGTCGATCCCGTGCGCGGCACGGTGCGGCTCAGGCGCCAGGTGAGCGCGGTCGACGCGATGACGCTGGAGAGCCGGTCGCAGGTGACCAAGCGCGTCGGCAAGGGCTCCGGTGAGGCCGGGGGTGAGCACTGATGCCGGTCTGCCCCCAGGGCCACGACTCGGCCGACGACGAGTTCTGCGACGTGTGCGGGCTCGCCTTCGAGCAGGCCGCACCGGCGTCCGTCGCCGAGCGGCCGGCGGCGCGCCCGTGCCCGTCGTGCGGAGCCCAGCTGGACGGCCGGTTCTGCGAGGGCTGCGGCGCGGACTCCCTCGCCGCGCCGGTCGCCGTCCCCGCCGAGCCGGAACCGGTCGCGCAGACGGCGGCCTGGTCGGTCGTGGTGTCGGCCGACGAGCGCTACTTCCGCGCGGTGAAGGCCGAGGGCGGCCCCGACGCCGACCCGATCCAGTTCCCGCCGTTCTGCCCCGAGCGCCGGTTCCGCCTCGCAGGTGCGCAGATCGCGATCGGGCGCCGCAGCCACACCCGGGGCATCACGCCGGACATCGACCTGACCGGGCCGCCCGAGGACATCGGCGTGTCGCGGCTGCACGCCCTGCTGGTGCCCGCGGACGAGGGCTGGTCGGTGGTGGACATGAACTCCGCGAACGGCACCTACCTCAACTACTCGCGCGACGGGCTCAAACCGAACACCCCGCGCCCCCTCGCCGAAGGCGACCGCATCCACCTCGGCGCGTGGACGACGCTGACCCTGCACCGGGAGTGAGGCATCACGACGCCGCGAGGCCCGCTTCGTGGGCCAGCAGGCCCGCCTGGGTGCGGTTGGTGCAGCCGAGCTTCGTGAGCATCCGGGACACGTAGCTCTTCACCGTCGCCTCCGACAGGTGCAGCCGGTGGGCGATGTCGGCGTTCGAGCGGCCTTCGCCCAGACCCGCCAGGACCTCGCGCTCGCGTCCGGTCAGGGCCGAGACCAGCTCGCGGGCGCGGCGGGCGCGCTCGTCCCCGTCGGCCGAGGTCGCGACGAGGCGGCGGGCCGCGTCGGGGGAGAGCACGGTGTGCCCGTCGGCCGCGACCCGGACGAGGTTGATCAGGTCCTCCGGCGGCGTCGACTTCACCAGGAAGCCCGCCGCCCCGGCGCGCAGCGCCCGCACGACGTAGGTGTCGGCGTCGAAGGTGGTCAGCGCGACCACGGCGGGCGGGCCGGGCAGCCTCGTGATCCGCTCGGTCGCGGTGAGCCCGTCCACGCCGGGCATCCGCAGGTCCATCAGCACCACATGCGGGCGGTGGCGCACCACGGCTTCAACCGCTTCGGCGCCGTCCTGCGCCTGCGCGACCACCTCGATGTCCTCGGCCGAGCCGAGGATGGTGCGCAGGTGCGCGCACACCATGGGCTCGTCATCGACGACGACCACCCGGATCATGCCCTGCGCTTCCTGCCGTGGGAACGTACGCCGGGAGTATGGCATCCACCCGGAACCCGCCGCCGGGTTCGGGTGCGGCGCGCAGCCGCCCGCCCACGAGGTCCACCCGCTGCCGCAGGCCCAGCAGCCCGGCCCCGCCGCCGGTGGGCGCGAGCGCCGGGTCCGGCTCCCGCGTCGCGGCGCCGTTCTCGACCCGCAGGTGCACCCCGTCGCCGGTGTAGCTCAGCTCGACCCGCACCCACGCGCCCGGCGCGTGCTTGCGCACGTTGGTCAGCGCCTCCTGCAGCACCCGGTAGGCGGTCCGGCCGACGGTCGGCGACACCGTTCCCGCCGCGCCGTCCACCACGTAGTCGATCCGCATGCCGGCCGCCTCGGACTCGGTGACCAGCGTGCCCGGGTCCGGCGCGGGAGCGGGTTCCCGGGTCCGCCCTTCGCCCTCCCCGTCCCCCTGCAGCACGCCGACCAGGTCACGCAGCTCGCGCAGGGCCTCGGCGCCGGCGGTGCGGATGTCCTCCGCCGCCGAGGAAACCCCCGGGTCCTTCGTGGACACCCCGAGCGCGCCCGCGTGCAGCACCATCAGGCTCAGCCGGTGGGTCACCACGTCGTGCATCTCCGCGGCCAGCCGCCGCCGCTCCTCCGCGCGAGCCTGGCCGGCGATCAGCCGCTGTTCCCGCTCCGCGCGCTCGGCCCGGTCCCGCAGCGACTGCAGCAGTTGCTTGCGGGCGACGGTGTAGAGGCTCAGCGCGGCCGGGGTGATCGTCGCGAGCAGTCCGAACGGGAGGGTGTCCCACCGCGGCTCCCACGGCCGGGACGCGAGCACCGCGAGAACTCCGATGTACAGCAGCGCTTCCGGTCTTCGCAGGGTGCGCACGAGGTTGCCGCTGACGACGGCGACCGCGGGCGGGACGGTCATCAGCGTCAGCGGGTGCACGGGGGAGAGCAGGCCGGGGGCGAGCTCGTCGGAGGCGAGGATCGCGAGCGAGACGGCGATGAAGTACCACGCGACCAGCCGTGGCGTGCGCAGGACCAGCAGCAGGGAAAGGTCGCCCACGAGCAGCGGCACGATCCCGGCGTGGTGCTCCGACCCGGCCTCGTACAGGGTCAGGTCCAGTGCGGCGAACAGCAGTGCGAGCACTGTGAGGATGACCATGTCACGCCTGCTCGCCCGCATTCCCGTCACGGTAAGGGACGCCGCGACCGCGCGGAAATCGACGAAAGTTGCGGATCCCGGGCGCGGTGTCCACTTTCGTCGCCCCGGTCGACGACGGATCGCCCTGCCGCGCGGCACCGCTCCTGCGCTGTCCTGGAACACATGACCACTTCCGAGACGCTGCCGCGGTTCGCGCGGTTGCCGGTGCTCGCCATCGCGGCGGTGGCCGGGGGGCTGTTGCTGTGGACGAGCACCCGGTACGGGCACGGGTTCGACGAGACCTACTTCGTGATGGCCGGGCGGAACCATCCGGCCTGGGGGTACTTCGACCAGCCACCACTGGTGCCCATGCTGGCCGCGGGACTGGACCGGCTGTTCCCGGGCTCGCTGCTCGCGCTGCGGCTGCCGGTGACCCTCGCCGCGGTCGGCGGGATCGTGCTCACCGCGCTCATCGCCCGTGAGCTCGGCGGCCGTCGCGGCGCGCAGGCGATGGCGGCGGCGTTCTACGCGATGTCGGGCACGATCACGATCAGCCACTGGCTCGCGACCTACTCGCTCGACCCGGTGTTGTGGACGCTGGTCGCGTGGCTGCTGGTGCGCTGGGTCCGCCGTCGGGACAGCGACCGGCCGCTGTTCTGGGCCGGGGTGGTGACGGCGGTCTCGCTGGAGGTCAAGTTCCTGATCCCGGCGTTCTGGGTGCTCGTCCTGCTCAGCGCGCTGCTGCTCGGCCCGCGGGAGCTGCTGCGCCGTCCGGCGCTCTGGCAGGGGGCGCTGGCGGCGGTCGCGGCCACCGTGCCGACGCTCGTCTGGCAGGCCCGCCACGACTGGGCCTACACCCGGATGAGCCAGGTCGTCGCGGCGGAGTCGCCGGGGTACTGGGGTTTCCTGCGGGACGGGCTGCTCTCGGCCGGCATCGGCGTCGGGGTGCTCGCCTTCCTGTTCGGACTGTGGTCGCTGCTGCGGTCGCCGAGGCTGCGCGACTGCCGGTTCCTCGGGCTCGCCACCGTCGCGGCGATCGTGGCGTTCCTGCTCCTGCAGGGCCGGGCGAACTACGTGTTCGGCTTGTTCGCGGTGCCCTTCGCGGCCGCGGCCACCGAGCTGGCGCGCTACCGGTTCGCGCGGTGGAAGTTCGTCTGGCCCGCGTTCGCGCTCTCGGCCGTGACGGCGCTGGTGGCGCTGCCGGTGTACCCGTTGTCCACTGTGGACAAGCTGCCCACGTCCTGGGGACCGTTCACCATCGGCGCGGCCTTCGCGCAGGGGGAGCGCCCGGTCGAGCAGCTCGGGCAGCTGATCGCGGGCAGCTACGCGTCGCTGCCGCCCGAGGTGCGCGCCCACACGGCGGTCTACGCCGAGATCTACCCGTTCGCGTCCGCCGCCGAGTACCAGGGCATTCCCGTCTACAGCGGCCATCGCGCGTACTGGTACTTCGGCCCACCGCCGGAGGACGTCGACAACGTCCTGTTCGCCGGGTTCGATCCGAAGCTGCTCTCGCCGTACTTCTCGCGGACCACCACCCTCGTCGACGGGCTGATGTGGCTGGAGACCGGCCGGACGAAACCGTGGGCGCAGTTCTGGCCCACCCTGCGCACTCAGTGATCGAGGTAGGCCGACAGCGCCGCTGACGCGCGCAACCGCCGCAGACTGCGCCGGTTCAGCTCCTGCTCGCGTTTGGCCAGCTCCGCCCGGACCCGCTCGGGACGGCCCTGCGGGCCCAGCTCGTCGAGCACCGCGCGCACGGTCGGGAACGGGTAGTTCCCGCGCCGCAGCAACGCGACCACCTCGGCCTTCCGCAGCTCCGCCGGGCCGTACACGCGGTAGCCGGTGCTGTGCTCGCGCTCGGGCCGGAGCAGGCCGCGCTGTTCCCACACGCGCAGCACCGGGGTGCGCACCCCGACGGCGTCCGCGACCTCGCCGATCCGCAGCGGGCGCCGCTGCCGCGGCACGACCGGGGGCGTGCCGACGGTTTCGAACGCCCCGAGCACGCGGGCGATGTCCGCGCGCTCCCGGCTCAGCTCGGCATGGCTCGCGTCGACCGTCTTCAGCACCGTCTCCAGGTCCCCGGCGTGCACGGCCCGCATGATCACGCGGGTGCGCTCCCAGCCGTGTCCCTCGGCGAGCTGCCGCACGATCAGCAGCGCCTCGGCGTGCGTCTCGGTGAACAACCGGTATCCGCTGGCCGTGCGCTCGACCGGCGGCAGCACGCCCAGCTCGACGTAGTTGCGGACCTGTTGCACGGAGACGCCGGCCATCCTCGCCAGATCGGTGATCCGCAGCTTCGCCACACGGCCAGCCTAGCGCTTGTTCCGCTGGTTGAGACTTTTACCAAACTCATTTGGGATCGATCAGGAAAAGCCTCGACAGGCACTCCGATAAACAATTAAAGGCAACGCTGTACCGTCCGAAATGGACACAGCGCGCTGGTACGCCGGGTGCCCGCCGAGGAGGATCTCGCCGGGCGCGGGAAAAGCTCAGCCCCTGACCGATCGCCGCAGCTCGGCCATCAGGGCCAGCGCGGGCCGCGACAGTGGCCGCGACGCGGAGCCGGCCAGGGAGACGTTCCAGCTCAAGGGTTCGCCGAGGACGGGGACGACGACCAGGTCGGTGAAGCTCGCGGCCACGGTGCCGGGCAGGAAGGCGGCGACGTGGCCCTGCCGGATCAGCGCGGCCGACGTGGCGTAGTCGGGTATCTCCAGTGGGACCGACCGGTGGTAGCCCAGCCGGTCGAACGCGATATCGGCGACATCGCGGGTGCCCCAGCCCTCGGGGAAGTCCACGAAGATCACCTCGGCGAGGTCGTCGAGCCGCACCCCGGTGGCGCCCGCGAGCGGATGACCCGGCCCGCACACCAGCCGCAGCCGCTCCTCGGTCAGCACCTCCACCGTGAGCCCGGCAGGCGGCCTGCGCGGGAAGGACGCGAGAGCCACGTCGATCGTGCCGTCGAGCAGCGCGTGGACGTGCCCCCGCGAGCCGGACGGCGAGTACAGCACGCGAACCCGCACCGCCGGGTTCGCGCGGTGGAAGCGGCCGAGCACGCCGGCCACGTCGATGCCCGATGTCGAGAGCATGCTGCCCATCACGACCGAGCCGTGCAGCTCGCCGGACTGCTGCTGGACCGCGTCGGAGGCCGCGCGGGCCGCCGCGAGCGTGGCGCGGGCGCTCGGCAGCATCGCGGACCCCGCGTCCGTCAGCGCCACGTGCCGGCTGTCCCGGTCGAACAGCGCCGCGCCGACCTCCCGTTCGAGCGCGCGGATCGCCGTCGAGACCCCGGACTGCACGACGCGCAGCCGCCGCGACGCCTTGGTGAAGCTCAGCTCCTCGGCCACCGCGACGAAGTACTCCAGCTGTCGCAGCTCCATCTCATCAATCTATTCCAGTGATAGCAGCATGCGGAAACATTCGTTGGACGTGATCGATCGGGACGCGGAGAGTGAAGTGTGGAAACGGGGACAGAAGGGATCTTCAGTGACGACGACAGCGGTCACCCGCGCGAGCACGCCGGTGCTGGGCTCCCGGCCGCACGGCCGGGGTTTCTGGCTGGTGGCCTGCACCTTCGCGGTGACCATGGCGTTCTCGGCCGCGCCCGCGCCGCTCTACGTGCTCTACCAGGCCAAGGACGGGTTCGGGCCGTTCACGGTGACCCTGGTCTTCGCCGCGTACGCGGCCGGGGTGGTCGCGAGCCTGTTCCTCGCCGGCCACGTGTCGGACTGGGCCGGGGCGGCGGCGCGTGCTGGTGCCCGCGGTGCTGGTCAACGTGCTCGCGGCGGTGATCTTCCTGAGCTGGTCGTCGGTGCCGGCGTTGCTGGTGGCGCGGTTCGTGTCCGGCATCAGCATCGGCATGCTCACCGCGACGGCCACCGCGCACCTGACCGAGCTGCACCTGGCGGCCCGCCCGGACGCCTCCCGTGCCCGCGCGGACCTCGTCGCCACGGCGGCGAACCTGGGCGGGATCGGCCTCGGCCCGCTCGTCTCGGGGCTGCTCGCCCAGTACGCGGGCGACCCGTTGCACGTGCCCTACCTCGTGTTCCAGGCGCTGATGCTGATCGGCGCCGTCGCCATCGGGCTCGCGCCGGAGACGGTCGAGGCGAGGCGCGTGCGGTACCGGCCGCAGCGGATTTCGGTGCCGCGCCCGGCCCGCGGCCGGTTCTACGCCGCGGGCGCCGCCGCACTGGCCGAGTTCGCGGTGTTCGGGCTGTTCACCTCGCTCGCCCCGGCGTTCCTGGCCAACGTCCTGCACGAGCACTCGCACGCGCTGGCCGGGGTCACGTCCTTCGCGGTGTTCGCCGCCGGGGCGCTCGCCCAGATCCTGTTCGCCCGCGCGGGGTTGCGCCGGCAGCTGGGGTACGGGCTGACCCTGCTGGTCGTCGGCGTCGTCCTGCTGACGATCGCGGTGCAGCTGCCGAGCCTGGTGTTGTTCCTCGCCGGCGGGGTGCTCGCCGGGGGCGGCGCGGGCGCGGCGTTCAAGGGCTCGGTCAGCATCGTGCTGTCGGTCGCCCCGCCCGCCGGGCGCGGCGAGGCGCTGGCGGGGCTGTTCCTCGCGGCCTACGTCGGACTGGCCGTGCCCGTGCTGGCGCTGGGCCTGGCGACCCAGCTGGTGTCGCTCCAGGTGGCGCTCGCCGGGTTCGCGGTGCTGCTGCTGGCGATCCTGGCCCTGGTCAGCCGCCGCCTGTTCGGGGCGGCATGAAACCGGTCAGCGCCGACCCGAGGGCCACGACCGAGGCCCCGGCCTCCAGATAGCTCCCGGCGTTCGCGGCGGTCATCCCCGCCGGTGGCGACGAACCGGGCTTCGGGGAACGGGCCGCGCATCGCGGCGAACCAGCCGGTGCCCAGCACCGAGGCGGGGAACGCCTTGAGCCAGCGCAGGCCGAGCCGCTGCGCCCGCTGCACGTCGCTCGCGGTGGCGACGCCCGGCAGGTGCGGCAAGCCGGCCTCAGCGCTGGCCACCGCCAGCTCCGGGTCGAGGCCCGGCGCGACCGTGAAGGCGGCGCCCGCGCGGACGGCGGCCCGGAGCCGGTCCGGGGTGGTGACGGTGCCCGCGCCCACCGGCCGTCCGTCGGCGACCGCGGTGGCGGCCTCCAGCGCGGCGACCGCGCTCTCGTCCTGCACCGGCACCTCGACACCGCGCACGCCCAGCTCCCAGGCCGTGCGCGCCAGCTCGACGGTCCGGGCGGCGTCGTACCCACGCAGGATCGCCATCAGGGTCTGGCCCGCGAAGGCCTCGGTGAACCAGTCGTTCACAGCGCGCCTCCCGGGACGAAGTCGCCGGTGCCGCCGAGCGCCCTGGCAGCGACCCGGTGCCCGTCGCGCAGGCAGGTGGCGGGGTCGAGGCCGCGCAGGACACCAGAGAGGTACCCGGCGGCGAACGCGTCACCGGCGCCCACGACCTCCACCACGTCGACGGGCGGCGCGGGCGCGAATGTCCGCTGTGGACCGTCGAACTCGGTGGCGCCATCGGCCCCGTCCTTGACCACCAGCCGCGCCGAGCTGATCAGCTTCCGGACCTCCTCCGGCGTCGCGGCGTCCCACAGCGTCTGCGCCTCGTCCTGGCCGACGAAGACGATGTCCGCCCGGTTCGCCAGCTCCAGCAGCACCGGTCCCGCCGCCGCGGCGGACCACAGCGCGGGCCGGTGGTTCACGTCGAACGAGACCGGCCCGTCGCGGTCGAGTGCCGCTTCAACGAGCGCGCGGCAGGAGGCGGACAAAGCGGGTGTGATCCCGCTCAGGTGCACCAGCTTCGCGTCGCCGATGGGCATTTCCGCCAGGTCGCCGGGCGAGAGCCGGGACGCCGCCGAGCCCGCCCGGTAGTAGTGCACGCGGGTGCCGCCCGCGCCGGGGTCCTTGAAGTACACACCGGTCGGCGCATCCTGGTCCACGCGCACCCACCGCACGTCGACGCCGTGCCCGGCGATCGCGTCCACCAGCCGCCGTCCCAGCGGGTCGTCGCCCACCCGGCCGGCCCAGGCGCTGTGGTGCCCGAGGTCGCGCAGGTACAACGCGACCGTCGACTCCGCGCCCCCGACGTCGAGCCGGAAGAGGTCCGCCTCGGCGAGCGGTCCCGGCTCCACCGGCGTCACGAGCACCATGGTCTCACCGATGCACAGCACTTCCGGTGTCATCCCAGGAACCTCGCACGCAGGTCCGGCCGCAGGAACGCGGCGGGGGAGGCGATCGACAGGCCGCCGTCGACGGGCAGCACGGCGCCGGTGACGAAAGACGCGCGCGGGGACGCGAGGAACGCGACCGCGTCGGCGACCTCCCGTGGAGTTCCGGTGCGGCCCAGGGGATAGCCCTCGGTGACGCCCGGGAGGTCCGCGGACCCGATCATGCCCGGCGCGACCGCGTTGACCCGCACCCCTTTCGGGCCGTACTCCAGCGCCAGCTGGCGCACCAGACCGTCCAGTCCGGACTTGGCCGCCGCGTAGCCGGGCAGGCCGGGCGCGGCGAGGAAACCGTTCACCGAGGTGACCGCGACGGTCGCGCCGCCGCGGGGCATCACCCGGAGCGCGGCGCGCGCCGGGTAGCATGCAGCGTCGAGCGTGTTCGCGATCGCCGCGCGCCATTGCTCGTCCGTCGCCCCTGTGGCGGCGGCGACCGGCTGCGCCGCGGCGGCGAGCACCAGCTCACCCGCGAAGGCCTCCGCGATGGCGATCCCGATCGCGGAGCCGCCGCCGATCACCAGTACGGTCCGGCTCACCGCGGGCCCCCGCGCCACGACGGCAGCGCCAGCTCGTCCAGCACCTCGTCGAGCGCCTTCGCCGTCACCGGCTCCAGCGGCCGCGCGGGCAGCCGCACCGCGGCCGAGCCGATGATCCCGCGGCGGCGCAGCACCTCCTTGTGCACCGCCCACGCCTGGCCGGGCCGTACCCCGAGGTGGATGAGCGGGAGCATGCGGGTGAACGCCGCGCGCGCCTCGGCCCGGCGGCCGGCCGCGAGGTCGTCGAGGATGCCGCGCAAGAGGTCGGTGAACTCGCATGCCGGCATGGTGCCCACGGCGCCGTTGTCGTACTCCTCGATCAGCGCCTGCGCGTTCTGCCCGCCGAGCACCGTGAGCCCGGTGCCGCGCACCGCGGCCACCTTGGCCGGGGTCGGCGGTGCCTCGACCTTGATCGACGTGATGCCCCCGACGCCCGCGAGCGCCGACACGGCGGCGACGTCGATCGGGACACCGGTGACGCTCGGGGCGTTCTGGATCATCACCGGCACCCCGGCCTTGTCCGCGACCTCGGCGAAGAACTCGACGACCTGGCCCGGCCCCGGCTTGGCCAGGAACGGCGGCAGCACCATGACCTGGTCGGCGCCGCCGGTGGCCGCCGCGTGCGCCTGTTCGAGCGCGGTCACCGTGCTGGTGCCGTTGACCCCGGCGATCACCGGCACCCCGGGCCCGGCCACCGTGCGGACCTCACGCAGGATCTTGGCGCGTTCGGCCGTGGTGAGAGCGAAACCCTCGCCGGCCATCCCGAAGACCGCGGGCCCGTCGGCGCCCGCGGACAGCTGGGACTCGACCAGCGACCGCAGCGAGGCGGGGTCCAGCTCGCCGCCGGCCGTGAACGGGGTCGCCAGGATGGGGATGAGCCCGGTGGGCGTGTCCGGCACGGTGTCAGCTCTCCTTCGCGAGGGTGGTGACCAGGTCGGCGTCGACCTCGATGCCGAGGCCCGGCCCGGTGGGCAGCCCGAAGCCGGCCGGGCCTGCCGTGAGCGGGGTGCGCAGGATGGTCTGCGCGACGGGGACGGGTCCGGCTGGTACTCGAAGTACGGTGTGTCGGCGCCGGCCGCCGAAACGTGGATGCCCGCGGCGAGGGAGACCCCGAGGCCGACCGAATGGTGGCACACCACCGGGACGTGGTACGCGGACGCGATGTCCACGATGGACATCGCCTCGGTGATGCCGGTGCGGGCGACGTCGGGCTGCGCGAGCCGCAGCGCCCGGCGGCCGAGCCAGTCGGCGAACTCGTAGCGGTTGCGCATCGCCTCGCCGACGGCCACCGGGGTGGTGATCCGGGCGGCCAGCTCCTGGTGCCCGGCGACGTCCTCGGGCACGAGCGGTGCCTCGAAGAACAACGCGCCGCGCCGGCCCAGCTCCTGGCCCAGCTCGACGGCCTCCCCGATCCGGTAGGCCCGGTGCGCGTCGACGGCGATCTTCATCGCCGGGGCGGCGGCCGCGACGGCGTCGAAGGTCGCGAGGTCCGCCTCGACGCCCTTGCCCGCGGCGAGCTTGACCTTCGTCGCGCCCTTCGCGGCCCAGTCGGCGGCCTGTGCCGCGCACTCCTCGTCCGTGGGCTTGAGCAGGGCGGAGACGTACACATCGACCGTCCCGGCTGTCGGTCGTCCGCAACGGACAGATGTCCACCGTGTGTCCACCGTGCACGCGGACCACACCACCGGCGGCTGGTCGAGCGGACGCGGTGAGGTTCGTCGCAGTCGCGTAGCCGGGCCCGGCTCTTCCGCTCAGCGCATCCGCGGCCGGGGCGGTGGCTGCTGCCGCCGCGGCGGCGGGGGCGGTGCGGCCGCCGGGTTGCGCCGCGGCGGAGGCGGCGCCTGCCGCCGCACCGGGGGCTGCTGCTGCCTCGCCGGCTCCTGCCGCGGGGCGGGCTGCCCCGCGGGCGGCGCGGCCGGAGCACGCCGGGCGTCGGCCGGGGCACGACGCGCGGCCGGGGGCGGGGTCGGCTCGCGCCGGTGCACCCACACCTCCACCGCCACGATCAGCAGCGCCAGCACGGCCATGGCGATCGCACCCGGGATGAACCCGCTCACCCCGCACAGGCCGGCCAGGGCCAGCGCGGGGATGATCGCGCACAGGCTGAACGGGTCGATGCGGGACAGGGAGTAGCGGGACCTCGGCTGGCCCATGGTGCTACCTCCTGTGGCCTGGGGCGGGACGATCAAGCCCGAAGTGTACCCGGGCGGGGGACCGGCCTCGCCGGGATCGGCCTCGAACCGGCCGCCGAACAGCCCAGTCGAGCACATTCCCCGCAAGCCGCCCGGCGCGACGAGGCGGTTTGCCTCCCGCCGCCGGTGGTAGCCCCTGGCCGATCGACCGGACCCAGCAGAGGTGGCGAAGCAGCATGACGGACAACGGCGTGGCCCAGACCACCGACCCGGAGGAGTTCGCCGACGAGGCCGGGGTGGACCCCACCCCGCAGCAGGTCGACCAGTACGTGGAGCTCGCGCAGGAACAGCCTCCGTGGTCGGACCCGGACGAGCGCTGAGCGAGGAGGACGTCCTGGGTCCGGACCACCGGGCGCAGGGGCGACGAAGAGGCCGGGCCGGGCGGGAACCGCGGCGGCTGAGCCGGGTTTGCCGCGGGGAAATCTTGGTACTCCCTCGCGCATGAGATCCTCCGGCCCGCTGTCCGTCGCGATCATCGGCCTGGGGCCACGAGGTCTTTCGGTCCTGGAGCGACTGATCCTCCGGCTCCGGGCCCGCGGCGGTGCGAACCCGGTGACGATCTGGGCGGTGGACACCGACGAGCACGGATCCGGGCGGGTGTGGCGGTCGGGCCAGCCACTGTGGCTCGCGGCGAACGCGACGGCGAGCGAACTCACCGCCCACTCCCCGGACAACCCCCTGCTCGACGGCGACGGGCCGTACGCGCTGAGCCACTGGTCCGCCGGCGACCCGGCCGGGCCCGCGCTGGCTCCGGACGAGTACCCCGGCCGGGCCCGCTACGGGGCCTACCTGCACGAGTTCTTCAAGCAGCTCTGCGCTCTCGCACCCGAAGGCGTGCGGATCCGCCCGATCCTCGGCCGCGCGATCGGGCTGTTCCGCGCCGTGCACGGCCTGCGCCTGCGCGTCGACGACGGCGGCCCCGACCTGCACGTCGACAAAGCCGTACTGACGACAGGGCACAGCGCGCTCGAACCCACCGAGGAGGAGCTGGCGTTCCAGCGGCACGCCGACCGGCACCCCGGGCTGCGCTACCTCGGCCGCGGGATCGCCGCCGAGCAGCCCCTGGACACCATCCCCGCCGGAGCCACCGTCGCGGTGCGCGGGCTCGGCCTGACCTTCTACGACGTCGTGCGCTCGCTCACGATCGGGCGCGGCGGCCGGTTCGAACGGGACTCCGGAGGCCGGCTGCGGTACCTGGCCGGCGGGCGGGAGCCGCGGATCGTCGCCGGGTCCCGCAGCGGGCTGCCGTTTCTGGCGCGGGCCCAGGTGCACGAGCCGGAACTGGCCCCGCGGCCGGTGGTCCTCACCGACGAGCGGGTCGAGCGGCTGCGCGAGCGGGCCCGTGCCGAGCGCGGCACACCGAAGCTCGACTTCGCCGCGGAGGTCGAGCCGTTGCTGTGGGCGGAGGTCGAGCACGCCTACTACCGCTGCACCGTGCGGTTGCGCGACGGCGACCAGGCCGCGCGCGAGTTCACCGCGGCCTTCGGCGGGATCGTCGACGCGCAGACCGGGATCGACGTCCGCCGCAAGGACAAGGTGCTCGCGGCGTACGGCCTCGGCGACGTGCCCGCGCTGCGGGCGGACCTGCTCGCCCAGCCCTTCGCCGGCAGCACCTTCGCCGATCCCGCGGCGTTTCGCCGGCGCCTGCTGGAAGTCCTGACCCAGGACGTCGAGTCCGCGCTGCTCGGTCCGGAGGGCAGCCCGGTCAAGGCGGCTTTGGAGATGATGCGGACGCTACGGCCCGCGCTGCCCGGGATCGTCGACTTCGGCGGCCTGCTGCCCAAGTCGCACGAGGACTTCCTGACCCGCTTCGCGCCGATGAACTTCCTGCTCTCGGCGGGACCGCCTGCCGAGCACGGCGCACAGCTGGCGTCCCTTGTGGACGCCGGGATCGTGGACGTGGTGGGCCCGCAGGCCTGCTACGGCCGGGGCGAGGGCTGTTTCCTCGTCGAGTCGCCGGTCGTCGCCGGTTCCCGGCGGGAGGCGCGGGTACTGCTCGACGCCCGGGCGCCCGCCCCCGACCTGCACCGCGAGCGGGATCCCCTGCTGCGGCAGCTGCTCGCCGACGGCATGATCAGCGAGTACGTCAACACCGACCCCGGCACCGGCGAGCGCTTCGCCACCGGCGGTCTCGCCGTCACCGACGCCCCGTTCCACGTCCTCGGCGCGGACGGCGAGCCGGATCCGGACCTCTACGCCCTGGGCGTGGTCACCCAGAACACGCGATGGTTCACGCAGGTCGGCACGGGGCGGCCGGGCCAGGACAGCCCGTTCCGGCGGGACGCGGACGCGATCGCGGAGGCTGTGCTGGGACCGGAGGCGGCATGAGCGAGGAGCACACCTTCGGCGTCGAGGAGGAGTTCCTCCTCGTGGACGCCGACGGCAGACCGGCGGCCGCGGCGCCGGCCGTTCTGCGCGACTCGCCCGAGGAGCTGCAGCCGGAGATGGTGACCTGCCAGGTCGAGTCGGTGACGCCGGTGTGCGAGCAGGCCGACGAGCTGCTGGAGCACCTGCGGGCCCAGCGCGCCCAGCTGGTCGACGGCGCCCGCGCGCGTGGCCTGCGGCTGCTGGCCAGCGGCACCTCGCCGGTCGAGGACACCGCCCGGCTGACCCCGGGGGAGCGCTACCGCCGGATCGCGGACCACTTCCGCGGCCTGATGGACACGGTGAACGTCTGCGGCTGTCACGTCCACGTCGGCGTCCCGGACGCCTCGGTGGGCGTCGAGGTGCTCAACCACCTGCGGCCGTGGCTGCCGGTCCTGCTGGCGCTCAGCGCGAACTCGCCGTTCGCCGACGGCGCGGACACCGGGTACGCGAGCTGGCGGTACCTGTCGATGTCCCGCTGGCCCTCGGGCGGCCCGCCGCCGTACGTCGAGTCCGTGGCGCACTACGAGAGCCTGGTGGGGGAGCTGGCCGAGTCGGGCGCCGTGCTCGACGCGGCGAACCTCTACTGGGACATCCGGCTGTCGCCGCGCCATCCGACCGTGGAGGTCCGGGTGTGCGACGTCGCGGTGACGGCGGAGGAAGCCGCCCTGCTCGCCGTGCTCGTGCAGGGGCTCGCGGCGTCGGCCCGCAGCCGGATCGCCGCCGGGGAGGCGGCGGAGCCCGTGCCCCAGGAGGTCCTGCGGGCCGACCTGTGGCGGGCCGCGCGGGACGGGCTCGGAGGCCGGTGCGCCGACCCGCTGACCCGCACGCTCCGCCCGGCGCACGAGACGTTGCGGGGGCTGTTCGACGAGGTGCGGCCGCAGTTGCGCGACGGTGCCAAGGAGTTCGCCGAGCAGACCGTGGGCAAGGTGCTCGCCGACGGCGGGGGAGCGGCCCGGCAACGGGCGGCGTTCGCCCGCCGCGGCGACCTGTCGGAGGTCGTCGCTTTCCTCGCCGGGCAGACCGAGCCGTAGCCGGGCGTGTGCGGGGGGTGCGAGTGGGTACCTCCCGGCCGTCAGCTTCCGCTCGACGAAAGGGGAGAACACCATGGCGACCGGAGAAACCGGTTTCGACGACGTCAGCTTCGACCTGATCTCGGTGCAGTACCACGCACTCAAGGCCGGGCACGACTACGGCCAGTACGTCCGCGACGCGGACAACGCCGGACGCAAGGACATCGCCGACTTCTTCCGGCGGGTGATGGAGGAGGACTCGGCGCGGGCGAAGCAGTGTCACGAGTTCCTGAAGGAGCTGTCCGGCACCTCGCAGTCCGGTCCGGCCGTCAGCTGAGAGCGCTGCCGCGAGGCGCGCATCCGGGGTTCCGGATGCGCGCCTTTCCCGTGGTTGGCCGGGCAGTAACCGGGCATTCCAAGGACTTGGTCATGGGCAGGGCCACCGAGGAGATCGGCACGTGGAGATGCTCGCGAGGATGGTGGCGCGGTCGCTGGAGGGCGCGACGGCGACGGCGGAGTCCGGTGAAGGATCCGTGATGGCGGCGGTACTCAGGGCAGCAACGGCACGCCGTGGAACGGGAAGTACATCGTGGCCGGCGGGAACCTGCTGGCGGACTTCCGGGCGAACGCGGCGGCGGAGGCGAACTCGAAACCGACGGACCGGAGACCGAGGTGGCCCCGAGCGCGTTGTTCGACGAGGAGAACCAGGACCACAACCACACCATCTGGCACCTGTCCGACGGGCAGGACGGCGACAAGGGCGGCTGGACGCGGGAGCTCGACTATCTGATGGAACCCCCAGCCCCTCGGCGGCCCGGCGACGGCGCCGAAGCCGGACCCGGCCCTGTACGCGACGTATGCGCCCGCTACCCCGCAGACCGCGAAGGGTGACGTCGAGACGCTCTACCGGGACGGCCGATGGAAGAACCAGGTCGAGGGCAACAGCCGCGCTTCGAACACGAGCGACACCAAGGCCGAGGCGCAGGCGGAGGGCCGCCGGATGGCGATGGACCGCGGGGTGACGCACGTCGTGCGCAAGAAGGACGGCGAGATCGCCGAGACGCACGACTACTCGAACCGCTCCGGCGGCTGAGGACGCGCACCCTGGCTGCGCTCGGCCGCAGACCTTGACTTCCCGCAGCTGACATCTAACATGTCAGTTGTGCTCGAACCTGTCGGACGTCCGCTCCTGCGTGACACCGCCCACCGGCTGATCCGCGAGGCCATCGTGCGCGGGGACATCCCGCCCGGCACCGTCGTACGCGATGCCCAGCTCGCCGAGCAGCTCGGGCTCTCCCGCGCCCCCGTGCGCGACGCGCTCGCCCGGCTCGCCGACGAAGGGCTCGTGAAGACCAAGCCGCAGAGCCACACCCGGGTCACCCCGATCGACGCCGCCGAGGTGCGCGACGCCGCAGCCGTCGTGCGCGCGATGCACGAGCTCGCCGCGCGGACAGCCGTTCCCCTGCTCACCGCCGAGCAGCTGACCGCCATGACCGAGGCCAACCGGCGCTTCGCCGCCGCGGTCCGCGCGGCCGACGCCGACGCGGCGCTCGACGCGGACGACGAGCTGCACGACGTGCTGGTCCGCGCCTGCGGCAACCGCGCCGTGGCCGCCACCATCGGCCGCTACACCCCGCTGATCCGCCGCCTGGAGCGCCTGCGGTTCAGCGTCCCCGCCGCCCGGGACTCGGTGACGCTGCACGAGCGGCTCATCGAGGCGTGCCGGGCCGGTGCCGCGGACGAGGCCGTTCGGGTCACCACCGAGATCTGGCACGAGCTCGAACAGCTCGCCGACTGACGAACGGAGCCCCATGACCCTCGACAGCTTCCAGCGCTACCCGCTGCTGTTCGGCCCTTCGCCGGTCCACCCGCTCGAACGCCTCACCGCCCACCTCGGCGGCGCCGCCGTCTGGGCGAAGCGGGAGGATTGCAACTCCGGGATCGCCTTCGGCGGCAACAAGACCCGCAAGCTGGAGTACCTCGTCGCCGATGCGCTCGCCCAGGGCTGCGACACGCTGGTGTCGATCGGCGGCGTGCAGTCCAACCACACCCGCCAGGTCGCCGCCGTCGCCGCGCGCGCCGGGCTCAACTGCGTGCTCGTGCAGGAGAGCTGGGTCGACTGGCCCGACGCGGTCTACGACAAGGTCGGGAACATCCTGCTGAGCCGCCTCGCCGGTGCGGAGGTGCGGCTGGTCGAGGCGGGCTTCGGCATCGGCTTCAAGGAGAGCTGGGAGCGGGCGCTGCGCGAGATCACCGAGGGCGGCGGGAAGCCGTACGCCATCCCGGCCGGCGCCTCGGACCATCCGCTCGGCGGGCTCGGCTTCGCCCGCTGGGCCCGCGAGGTCGCCGAGCAGGAGCGCGAGCTGGACGTCTTCTTCGACACGGTCGTCGTGTGCTCGGTGACCGGCAGCACCCAGGCCGGCATGATCGCCGGGTTCGCCGCCCTGGACGGGCGGGCCCGGCGCGTGCTCGGCATCGACGCCTCCGCCGAGCCAGGCGAGACCCGTGCGCAGATCGCCCGCATCGCCCGGCGGACCGCGTTGAAGATCGGCGTGGACCGGGACCTGCGCGACGACGAGATCGAGCTGGACGAGCGCTACCACGCCGGGACGTACGGCATCCCCGACGAGTCCACATTGGACGCGATGCGGCTGGCCGCGCGCACCGAGGGGATGATCACCGACCCGGTGTACGAGGGCAAGTCGATGGCGGGCCTGGTCGACCTGGTGAGCCGGGGCGAGATCGGCCGCGACTCCACCGTGCTCTACGCCCATCTCGGTGGCCAGCCCGCGCTCAACGGCTACAGCGCGCTGTTCTCCTGATCCGCGGCCACGGCGTGGTGCGGATGTTTCAGATGCTGGACGGTTTTGACCGCGCTCGGGAGCCGTTGCTCTACTCGGCGGTATGCCGGACAACCCCTGGATCCACGAACCCCTGAAATTCGCCTACTGGGTGCCCAACGTGAGCGGTGGCCTGGTCACCAGCGACATCGAGCAGCGCACGGACTGGGGCTACGACTACAACAGGGAACTGGCCGTACTGGCCGAGAACAACGGTTTCGAGTACGCGCTGAGCCAGGTCCGCTACACCGCCAGCTACGGCGCCGCGTACCAGCACGAGTCCACCGGGTTCAGCCTCGCGCTGCTGCTCGCGACGCAACGGCTGAAGGTCATCGCCGCGATCCACCCCGGCCTGTGGCATCCGGGTGTGCTGGCGAAGTTCATCGCGAGCGCGGACGTCCTCTCCGGTGGCCGTGCCGCCGTCAACGTGGTGAGCGGCTGGTTCAAGGACGAGTTCACCAAGCTCGGCGAACCCTGGCTCGAGCACGACGAACGCTACCGCCGCTCGGAGGAGTTCATCCGCGTGCTCAAGCGGCTGTGGACGGACGACCACGCCGAGTTCGGCGGCGACTTCTACCGGATCCACGACTTCGACATCAAGCCCAAGCCCGAGCTCGCCCCGGGCCGCCCGCATCCCGAGATCTTCCAGGGCGGCAACTCCACCGCGGCCCGCAAGCTGGCCGGGCGTGTCTCGGACTGGTACTTCAGCAACGGCAAGGACTTCGACGGCTTCACCGAGCAGGTCGAGGAGGTCCGCGGCTACGCGGCGGAGAACGAGCACACCGTCCGCTTCGGGCTCAACGGCTTCGTGATCGCCCGGGACTCGGAGAGCGAGGCGAAGGACGTCCTGCGTGAGATCGTCGCGAAGGCGAACACCGACGCGGTGGAGGGCTTCCGCAGTGCGGTCGCGCAGGCGGGCAGGTCCACTTCGGACAGCAAGGGCATGTGGGCCGACTCGGAGTTCCACGACCTGGTGCAGTACAACGACGGGTTCCGGACCGGTCTCATCGGCACCCCCGAGCAGATCGCCGACCGGGCGATCGAGTACAAGCGGCGCGGCGCGAACCTGCTGTTGCTGGGCTTCCTGCACTACCTCGAGGACGTCGAGCACTTCGGCCGGCACGTGCTGCCGATCATCCGCGAGCGCGAGAAGGAGCTGGACGCGGGCTCCGCCACGCCCGAACCGATCGGCATCGTGTCCTGACCGCCACGACGGAATGCGCGGCTCGCCGATTCGCGTTGACACTGCTGTGGACGAGCGCACGGCGATCGAGTCGATAGAGCGGGCGCGGGCGGAGACCCTGCGGTTGGTCGACGCCCTGACGCGCCAGCGGGACGCGATCGTCGAGGCGTCGGCGTTCACCAGCAATGACGACGAGCATGATCCGGAGGGCGCCACGATCGCCTTCGAGCGGGCACAGGTGCTGGCCATGCTGCGGCAGGCGCAGGACGACCTGGCCGACCTGGATCGCGCCACGCAGCGGGTGCGCGCGGGCAGCTACGGGGAGTGCGAGCGCTGTGGCGGCCCGATCGCGGACGGCAGGCTGGCCGCCCGCCCGGCCGCGCGCACGTGCATCAAGTGCGCTCGCTGACCAGCTGCCGCGGCATCGTCGCATGCGGCCAACCGTCGGCGGCCGTCACGTACCGGGGTCCGCGATCCTGATCCAGTAACGTCGCACCGGCCCGTGCCGGGTGTGCCGGGCCTCCTCGCGCGAGGCCCCCGCTCGGCATGTGCTTCGAGCCAGGCGCTGTGCGGCCGTGCGGTGGGCGCGAGTGAACAACCAAAAGGTTGTGCAACGCTCTGGTTGTAGATAGGCTTCCCGCATGGTGGTTGTCGAAGACGAGTTGAGCCTGGTGTTCTCGGCACTGGCCGATCCCACCCGGCGCGCGATCCTGGCGCGGCTGGCCCTCGGCGAGGCGACGGTGAACCAGCTCGCGGAGCCGTTCGACATGACGCAGCAAGCGGTGTCGAAGCATCTGAAGGTGCTGGAGCAGGCGCGGCTGATTTCGCGCACGCGTGCGGCGCAGTCGCGACCGTGCGTGCTGGAGACGGTGCGCCTGGACGCGGCGGCGGAGTGGATCGAGCGTCATCGCCGGGTCTGGGCCGATCGGCACGACCGCCTGGCAGAGCACTTGGCCGCGCTGCGGCCCCGGGACGACGAGGAGAAGGCGGAATGACCGACACGGGCGAGCTGACCTACCGGCGGGTGCACGCCGCATCGCCGGAACTGCTGTTCGACTGCATGACCGACCCGGAGCACCTCGCGCACTTCTGGGGGCCGGCCGGGATGACCACGCCGGTCGAGAACATCGTCGTGGACCTGCGCCCCGGCGGAGTGTTCGAGACCACGATGGTCAACGACGCCGACGGCAGCACGCACACGATGCGCGCGGTGTACGGCGAGATCCGCCGCCCGTCGCTGCTGGAGTGGGTCGAAGCCGACGTCCAGGGCGGCATGCGCACGAGGGTCACGTTCACCGACCTCGGCGACGGCCGCACCGAGGTCGTCACCCACCAGACCAACGTGCCGGAGGCCTACCGCAGCGCCCAGGCGCGGGCCGGCTTCGCCACCAGCCTGGACCGGTTCGAGCACTATCTGTCCACGTTGGACAGCAAACGACGGTAGGGCGCTGGGAAATCTCCGCTCAGTAGGGGTTCTTGCGCAGCCCGAAGTGGACCTGGGCCAGTTTCGCCGCCGTCCACTGGTACTGCGCGGAGATGTGCCCGCGGTACATGGCGACGTCGCGGAAGTAGCGTTGCATCGGATGGCCGGCCTTGGCGGCCGACGAGCCCGCGGAGCGGTACAGCAGCTCGACGGCCTCGCTCGCGAGCTCGCCGGCCCGCTGGACGATCCCGTACAGGCGCACGTCCTTCTCCATGGTGAAGGGGACTCCGCGCTCGACAAGTTCGGTGCAGTGCTCCAGGTACTCGTCGCAGGCCCGCAGCACGATGGCCTCGGCGGCGTCGGTCATCGTCATGGCCATCCCCAGGTCCGCCTGGTGGTGCGGGTCGTCCCGGCGGGGACCGAAGGGCGGGAACAGCATGGGCCGGGTGCTGATGATGTCCTCGTACTCGTCCAGCGCCGCCCTGGCCGCCCCGATGATCGGGGTGACCAGCGCGAGGTGGAAGAAACACGCGACGGGGCCGAGGTACATCGGGTTGCCGTGCAGGGAGTTGCCGGCGGACGGGGTGTCGTAGTCGTGCTCCATCCAGTCGAACCGGCAGGTCAGGTGCCCGGGCACGAACACGTCCTCGAGCACGATCGTGTTCGAGCCGCTGCCGCGCAGGCCCAGGGTGCGCTCGCCGCCCCAGTCGTCGAGCACCTCGAACTCCGTGCGCGGCACGATGGCCGAGATGATCTCGGGTGCGCCGTCCGGGCCGGCGCTGTCCTTGACGATGGCGTTGACCGTGCCGTAGGTGGCGTAGGGAACCCCGGACTGGTACGGCGAGGACCCGGTGAGCCGGTACCCGTCGTCGGCGGGGACGGCCTCGACGGCGCCCGCGACACTGTGCGAGGCACGGAAGTATCCGGCGGGATGGGTGAACACCTCCTCCTGCGCCCGGACCGGCCAGTGCGAGGCGGTGGTCAGGTTGTGGTTGTGGCCGAGGCTGTAGCACCAGCCGGTCGACGGGTCACCGCGCGAGATCTCGATGACCACCCGGGCGTAGGTGGACAGGTCCAGTTCCAGGCCGCCGTAGCGCTTCGGGGTCAGGATCCGGTACAGGCCGGCGGCGACCAGGGCGTCGTGCACGTCCTCGCCGTAGTGCCCGCGCGCCTCCGCCGCGTCCTGCTGCGCACGCAACATCGGCCGCAGCGCGACCGCCCGCCGCACCAGCTCCCGCCCGTCCGGCTCGCTGTCCGCAAGGTCCACGCCGACCTCCTCGACTCGCCGGGCCCACCGCGAGGCCCGATTTCCCGCGCTGAACGGATCATAGGAGCCGCCCCGGCCGCTCGTCCCGAAGTCGCCGATCCTTTCGACATAGCGGAAATCGCGGCTACAGTGGCGGATTCGACGTGCGAATGCGTGCCCGACCAGTTTTCGGAGAAGGCCATGAAGCTTCCGATCGAGGCGAGTCACCTCCCGGTCCGGATCGTGACCGGTGCGTTCATTCTCAACTCGGGGCTCGACAAGCGGGTCGCCGACCAGCAGACCGCCGCCCGGCTGCACGGGTTCGCCGCGGGCACCTACCCCGTGGCCGGGAAGATCGCCCCGGAGAAGTTCGTGCGGCTGTTGTCGGCCGGTGAGATCACGCTGGGTGCGGCGTTGCTGCTGCCGGTCGTGCCGAGTCTCGCCGCCGGTGCGGGCCTGGCCGCGTTCTCGGCCGGGCTGCTCGGCCTGTACTTCCGCACGCCCGGTATGCGCCGTCCCGGCAGCGTGCGTCCCACCGAGCAGGGGGTGGCGCTCGCGAAGGACGTCTGGATGCTCGGCGCCGGGCTGGGACTGGTCGTCGACGCCCTGACCCGCAAGGGCCGCTGAGCTTCGCCGCGCCGACCCGCTGCCGCCGGCGCGTGTGCGGCGGCGGGGTCAGCCCAGTGCGGCGACCGCGCGTTCCAGGACGCTGACCGGGCTCGGCTGGATGGCCATCCCGGCGCTGACCTGCTGCGCAGCGGTGCGGAACGAGTCCTCGGCAAGCAGCCGCCCGACCAGGGCCCGGACCGTGGGGACATCGACGGTGGCCGGGTCGTGCGAGAGGCCGACACCGCGCTCGGCGACCCGTTGCGCCGAGAGCGGGTTGTCGGCGAAGGAGGGCAGCACGAGCTGCGGGACCCCGTAGAACAGCGGCGTCGCCGTGGTGCCGGATCCGCCGTGGTGCACGATCGCCGAGCAGGTCGGCAGGAACACCGACAGCGGCAGGAAGCCGACCGGGCGCACGTTGGGCGGCAGCTCGCCGAGATCGGTCAGGTCGGTCCTGCCCGCGGCGAGCACCACGTCGACGTCCATCCCGCCCAGCGCCTCGACCACGACGGTGAAGTTGCTGACCCCGGTCATCGCCGGCACGACCGTGCCGAGCGTGACCGCGATCCTGGGCCGCTCCGGGCGCTGCAGCGCCCACTCCGGGACCACGCTGCCGCCGTTGTAGGGCACGAACCGCATCGGCCACCACGGCGCGCCGTCGCGCTCGTCGGACTGTTCCTCGCCGGCGGCGAGCCCGCCCATGCTGGGTGCGCGCGGGTCGATCCTCGCAATCGTTTTCGCCCTGGCAGCGCCGATGCCGAGCTTGTCCCGCATGAGGTCGCTGATCTCGTCCTCGCCGAAGACGTGGTGCTCGGAGCGCCAGTCCACGTCCCGCACCGACCACGAGATCCGGTTGCCGACCTCCAGCGCGGGCGCACCGAGCGCCGCGGCGGCGAGCATGCCCGCGGCGTGGTCGGAGGTGTACACGACCAGCTCGGCACCGAACGCGCGGCCCGCCGCGATCGTCCCCTCGGTCATGGTGACGGTGAACAGCCCGAACGGGTTGCCGGTCCGGCCTGCCAGCCGGTACTCCTCCGGCAGGTCGTCTCGTGGGCCGTCCTTCGACGTGATCGAGGACATCAGGTCGCTCCACACGTCCCGCTGCGGGAACACGTCGTAGACCGGCAGCCCGGCTCGCGCGCCGACCTCGGTCATCTCCGACGTGGTCGCGAGCAGCACCTCGTGCCCGGCGGCCCGCGCCGCCCAGATCAGCGGTATCAGCGGCAGCGTGAGCCCGTACCCGGGCGCGGAGGCGAACAGGATCTTCACCGCCCGAGCCTTTCAGATCCCGTCCGCCCGCGCAGCCGAATTCCTGTCGCGCTCATTCACCTGGGCGGAGCGCCTCGAGAATCGTGTCGCGCAGCCAGCGTTGCGCCGGATCGGCATCGAGCCGGGCGTGCCAGAGCAGCCGCACCGCGACGTCCGGCAGGTCCGCGGCGACGGGAAACCAGCGGATGCCGAGAGTGCTGCCGTACTGCTCGGCCAGGCGTTGCGGGACGAGTCCGACGTAACGGCTCGACGCGACCAGCAGCGCGGCGACGGCGAAGGTGGGCACGACGGCGGCGACGTGACGGTGGAGGCCCGCGGCGGCGAGCGCGTCGTCGAGCGGCCCGCGCGCGCGGCCACGGCGGGAGGCCGAGACGTGGGGATGGCGGCACAGCTGCGCCAGGGTCGGCCGGCGGTGGCGGCCCAGTGAGCTGTCGGCGCGCACGATCCCGACCAGTCGTTCGCGGTACAGCACAGCGGCCCGGATGTCGGGAGCCGTGACGCCGCCGACGCCGATGTCGAGATCCACCGAGCCGTCGCGGAGGGCCTCGGTGCTTTCGCTGCCCTCCGCGACGAACCGCAGCGTCACGCCCGGGGCGGCCGCGGCGGTGGCTTCGACCGCCGCCGTCGCCAGGGTCGCGGCCACGCCGTCGTTGATGCGGATGGTGAAGGTGCGCTCCAGCTCGGCGATCGTGACCTGGCGGTCGGCGCTGATCAGTGCCGACGCCTCGTCGAGCAGCGACCGCACCCGCGGCGCGGTCCGCAGCGCGAACGGTGTCGGGGCCAGCCCGCGCCCGGCCCGCACCAGAATCGGGTCGTCCATCGCCCGCCGGAGCCGGCCCAGCGCCCGGCTGGTCGCCGGGATGGACAGGTGCAGCCGCTCGGACGCCGCGGTGACGCTGCCTTCCTGGAGCAGCGCGTCGAACACGCGCAGGAGGTTGAGGTCGAGCTGCTCGGGCATAGTTGCATCATACGCAAGGACCTCTTGTGAAAGTTGCGTGGAACGGAGGCCGTCGCCGTCCCTAACGTCGTCGCCATGCCATTCAACCTCCTGACCCGCGCCCCGGCTCCAAGCGTCTCGCAGCGCGGCCTGCTCGTGGTCATGTGCGCCTGCGTCGTGCTCGTCGTCGGGATGGTCGCCGCGATCAACCTCGCCGTCCCGATGCTCGCCGCGAGCGCACTGCACCCGTCCGCGTCGGCACTGGTCTGGATCGTCGACACCTATGTGATCTTCTTCGCCTGCCTGGTGATTCCCGGCGGGGCCGCGGGGGATCGGTTCGGGCGCAAGGGTGTCCTGCTGACCGGCCTGGCGCTGTTCGCCGCGGGGGCGCTGATGTCGGCGGTCGCGCCGGACCTCGTTCTCCTGCTCGCCGGCCGGGCGGTGACGGGCGTCGGCGCCGCCGCGGTGCTGCCCAACACGCTCGCCGTCCTGCTGCACGCCGTCCCCGCCGAACGCAAGGGCGCGACGATCGCGGCCTGGGCGTCGATGACCGGTATCGGCGGGGTCGTCGGCAACGCCGGCGGCGGGGCGGTCCTCTCCGGCGGTTCGTGGCGCTGGTTGTTCGCCGCCACAGTCCCGGTTTCGCTGGTTCTCGCCGCGCTCGCCGGACGCTTCGCGCCGGTGTCGCCGCGCCATGACCGCCGCCTCGACCCGCTCGGCGCGGTGCTGTTCGTCGCCGCGTCGGTCGCGCTGCTGCTCGGCATCGTGCAGGGCCCGGAGGCCGGCTGGGGCAGCGTGCTGGTGGTCGCCGGGTTCGCCTGCTCCGCCGTGCTGTTCGCGGTGTGGACGTTCGTCGAGCTGCGGGCCGAACACCCGCTGCTCGATCCCCGGCTGTTCCGGGTCGCGGGCCTGCGCGGCGCCTGTCTCGGCATGACCGCGGTGTTCTTCGGCATGTTCGCGCTGTTCTACGTCAACGCGTCGTTCCTGCAGTACGGCAAGGGATTCGGCGTACTGTGGACGGGCCTCGGGATCATCCCGCTGACCGTCCCGGTCGTCCTGGGCGCACGACACGTCGGGCGTCTCTCACAGCGAATCGGCCTCGACGCCACCATCGCCCTCGCGTTCGTGTTCGTCGGCGGCGGTTTGCTCGGACTGTCCACAAGCGACACGCAGACGCCGTACCCCGGATACGCCGCGTGGCTCGTCGTGACCGGAGCCGGGGTGACGCTGGCGCTGCCGACGCTCTCCGGCGTCATCGCGGGCTCGCTGCCGCCGGCCCAGGCCGGGGTCGGCACCGGCCGCAGGCGACCACCCGCGAGTTCGGCAGCGCACTCGGTGTCGCGGTCATCGGCAGCGTGCTCACCGCACGGTTCGCCGCCGCGCTGCCACCGGACATCCGCTCCGGTTGCGATCCGCACACCGTGGCCCAGGCACTCGCCGCGCCCACCCCCGGCCGCGCCCAGGACGTCGTGACGGCGTTCGTCTCGGGCACGGACGCCGGACTGCGGGTGGTGGGCGTGACCGTGCTCGTGCTCGGCGGGCTCGTCGTACTGCAGTCACTGCTGTCCCGCGCATCCCGTGGCGGAACTGGCAGAGACCGGGATTTCGGTAGGTGAGTACTGACCTCGGCAGCCTGGCGGGGCGCGCGACGCGGACAGTCAGCGGCCGCCGGCCGGCCTTCTGCCGCGCTCGGCCAGTCGCACGTGGTCGCGGCGACCTCGGCCGCGGGTCAACCGGCCCCGGCGACCGCGGAGGGCCATGGCGGGCACCAGTTCTTCGTCGAAGACGCCGGGCACGATCCGCTCCGCGGACAGCTGCCCCGCGGCGACACCGGCGAGCGCCTCCGCGGCCGCCAGCTGGATCCCGGTCGTGACGGTGGGGGCCCCGGAGTCGAGCAGGCCACGGAACACGCCGGGGAACGCGAGCACGTTGTTGATCTGGTTGGGATGGTCGCTGCGGCCCGTCGCGACGACCTCCGCGTGCTCGGCCGCGGCGCGCGGATCGACTTCGGGCTCGGGATTGGCCAGTGCGAACACGATCGCCCGGTCCGCCATCCGCGCGAGGTCGGCGCCGTCGAGGATGCCGCCCACGCTGACCCCGACGAACACGTCGGCGCCCTCGAGCGCGTCGCGCAGCTCACCGCTGCGGCGCCCGGTGTTCGCGTGCTCGGCCAGCCACCGCTTCTCGCCGTCGAGATCGCGATCCGGATGCAGCACGCCGGAGCTGTCGCACACCACGATCCCGTCGTCCCGGTATCCGGCTTCGAGCAGCAGGCGGGCGATGGCGCTGCCCGCGGCACCGGCGCCGGAGATCACCACGGTGGTGTTCGCCGGCTTGCGTTCGGTGAGCCGTAGCGCACCGTGCAGGGCGCCGAGCACCACGATCGCGATGCCGTGCTGGTCGTCGTGGAAGACCGGCACGTCCAGCTCGTCCCGCAGCCGTCGTTCGATCTCGAAGCAGCGCGGCGCGGCGATGTCCTCCAGGTTGATCGCGCCGAACGAGGTGGCGAGGTCGCGCACCGTCCGGATGAGATCCTCCGGGTCGCGGCTGAGCGGGCAGATCGGCCACGCGTCGACGTCGGCGAACCGCTTGAGCAGAGCCGCCTTGCCCTCCATCACCGGCAGGGCCGCGGCAGGCCCCTGGTCGCCCAGCCCGAGCAGCGCCGAACCATCGGACACGATGGCCACCGAGTTCGCCTTCACCGTCTCGCGGCGCAGTGCGGCGGGATCCTCTGCCACGCGCTGGGCCTGCTCCGCCACGCCTGGCGTGTAATGCCGTGACAGGTCGTCCGGATTGTCCAGACCGACCCGGACCGCGGTCTCGATCTTGCCCCGACTGTGCTGCGCCATGACATCCGGCTACCCACGGTGCGGGCCGCCGTAACCCCGGGGGCCCACGACGACGTCGCGTGGGCCCCTGAGGACGCTCCCTAGCCCTTGTGCTTGCTCAGCGCGTCCCGCAGGCGGTCGATCAGGCCGGCACCGGGGTCGAGGATCAGGTTGGCCGGGGGCCGGTCGGGGGCCCCGGGGTGCGGGCGCGTCGGCGCGATCTTCTTGGCGCGCGTCACCTTCTCGCCCAGATCGCGCAGCTCCTCCGGGCTGCAGGCCTGCTGGAGCTTCGGCAGCAGGTCTTCCTCCTCGTCCTTGATGTGGTGACGGATGTCCCGCATCAGCTCGCCCAGCAACCGGTCGAACTCCGGATCGGTCGCGGGCACGCCCTCGAGCTGCTTCATCACCTGTTCGGCTTCGGCGTGCTCCTCGATCTCGTGGTCGGCCAGCTCGTCGCCGTCGTCGAGGTGGCGGCGGGCGGCCGGGTACATGAACTGCTCCTCGGCGACCGAGTGGCGCACCAGCTCGGTGATGACGTGGTCGGCGAGGTCGCGCCGGTGCTCGGGGGTGCCCCGGCCGGACTCCAGCTCGGTGAACATCTGCTCGACCTCGCGGTGGTCCTTGGTGATGACGGCGATGAGGTCGGTCTGCTCGGTGGTGGTCATGGCAGCTCCGTTCGCGGGAATGGGACGCACTCGTGCTACCCGCTCGGCGCCGCGTCAACCGGCCATGGTCAGCTCAGCTTGACGGCCGCAGCGTGGAACTCGCGTCGTACCCGCTCGATGCCGGTGCCGGTGCGGACCGGGTGCACGCGGTTGGTCAGCAGCACGAAGTAGCGCCCGGCATCGGGATCGACCCACAGGCTGGTGCCGGTGAACCCGGTGTGCCCGTAGGAGCGCGGGCCGAGGTCGGTGCCGACGGGGGAGCCGGGCACGTCCAACCCCTGCCAGGCCAGGCCGCGCCGAAGGGCCAGGCCTTCGGTCTGCGTCGCCGTCATCGCCTCGTGGGTCCGCGGTTTCAGCAGCGGCGCCGCGCCGCCCGTGAGCACGCTGCCGAGCTTCTCCAGGTCGGCGAGCGTGCCGAACAGCCCCGCGTGCCCGCAGATCCCGCCGAGCACCACGGCGTTCTCGTCGTGCACCTGCCCGCGCACGACCCGGCCGCGCCACGGGCAGTTCTCGGTGGCGACCGCTCGTTCGGTGTCGGCGGGGGTGAAGCCGGTGGCGGTCATCCCGGCCGGCCCGGTGACGAGCCCGGCGACGAGCCGGTCGAGCGGGGCGCCCCCGGCGGCCTCGGCGATCAGGCCGAGCACGATGAAGCCCTGCGAGGAGTACTCCACCCGGGTGCCCGGCATCGTCCTCAGTGGACCGACGCGAATCGCGTCCAGGAGCGCTTCCCTGGTCGGATGCTCACGGTAGAGCGGCGTCCCGCCGGGGAGCCCGGACGTGTGGGTGAGCAGCTGCCGGACGGTGATGCCCGCCTTCTCCCGCCACGCGGGGAGGTAGTCGGTCACCCGCGCGTCGATCTCGATCGCGCCGCGGTCGGCGAGTGCCATCACCGCGAGCCCGATGATCGGCTTGGTCACCGAGGCCAGGTCCCACAGGGAGTCCTCCCCGACGGGCGGGCCTTCCCAGGCGCGGGTGCCGAGCAGGCCGCGGTCGAGCACTCCGTCGGCGGTGCCCACCGACCAGGCGGCGGCCGAGAAGACCCTGTCCTCGCGCGCGTTCGCCAGCAGGGCCGCCGGTTCACCCGCCACCTGTCACCAGCCGCATCGCCGGGGCACCGTCGACGAGCGAGGCGGAGACCCGATTCGCCGCCTCGGCGACCAGCGGGCCGAGCACCTTGGTGTTCTCCAGGCTGAGGGTGAACGTCAGCCCGGACACGCTGATCGCACCGGCGACCTGGCCGAGCCCGTCCAGCACGGGAGCGGCGACACAGCGCACGTGCGGCTCGTTCTGCTCGTCGTCCACGAGATAGCCCTGCTTGTCCAGTTTGGCCAGTTCCCGGCGGATCTTCGCGGGATCGGTGAGCGTGCGCGGCGTCCGGGCCGCCAGCGGGCCGGCGAGGATCGCGGCGACCTCGGCCTCGGGCAGCCGGGCGAGCATCGCGCGGCCGACGCCGGTGCAGTGCAACGGCACCTCGCCGCCGACGTGGGAGTTCATCCGGTACGCCTGCTCGGGCTCGACCTTCTCGACGTAGACCGCGTGGTCGTCGTGGCGGACGGCGTAGTGCACGGTGTGCCCGGTCCGCCGCTGCAGCTCCGCGAGCACGGGTCGGGTGAAGCGGGTGGCGTGGCTGCCGGACAGCACGGCGGCCGACAGGCCCAGCAGCCGCGGGCCCACGTCGTACTGGCCGCTCCCGGCGCCGACCGCGAAACCCGCCTCCGCCATGGTCTGCAGCATCCGGTGCGCGGTGGGTTTCGGCAGCTCGCACTGCTTCGCGAGATCCGCGAGCCGATGCGGGCCCCCGGGCCGCGACAGGGCTGTGAGCACCTCGAGCGCCTTGCCGACCGCGCCGCGGGCGTCGGTGTTACGCGCCTGTTTCGGTCCCTCCGGACCGTTGACAGCCCTTTCCATGCGGCCTAGCTTAGCGCAATCAGATTCCATGTGGCGGAACTCTATGTCATATGGCGAAACGTCAGGAAGGAGCCGAGGGCCTTGGCCAGATCCCGCCTGTCGCGCCGGGACGCGGGCGACCTCACCGGTCGACAGCAGGGTGTATAACGTCCTATTCGGTGCCGCCTCCTCGCGGTCGGCCACGTGCACGGCTCGGCCGTCCTGGTAGACGGCGAGGACCCGCTTTCCCAGGTCCCGCACGTCGAGCGGGTCGCCGTCGACGATGACGAGGTCCGCGCGTTTGCCCGGGGTCAGCGAACCCAGGCTGCTCTCCAGGCCCATCAGCTCGGCGGCCGACAGGGTGGCGGCGTGCAGGGCGTCGGCGGGGGTCAGGCCCTGCTCGACGAGGAGCTCCAGCTCCAGGAGGTTCTCCCCGTGCGGGTAGAGCGGCGCGTCGGTGCCCATCGCGATCCGGACCCCGGCCTCGACGGCCCGCCGCACGCTGTCGTCGGTGCGTTCCTGATCTTCTCGACGATGTGCCCGGGTAGCCGGCTCCGGCTTCGACCGCCTGGCGCAGGCCGACTCCCGCGCTGAGCGCGGCACCAGCCAGGTGCCGCGCTCGGCCATCATCGCCAGCGTCTCGTCGTCCAGGAAATGACCGTGCTCGATCGAGCGGACTCCGTTGCGCACGGCCGCTTTCGCGCCGTCGCCGTGTGCGTGCGCCATCACGTGCAGTCCCGCCGCCGACGCCTCGGCGACCATCATCGCGATCTCGTCATCCCGGAAGTGCGGGATCTTCGGCCCGGCACCGCTGGAGACGACGCCACCGCCGGTGGCGACCTTGATGACGTCGGCGCCGGCCCGCACGAGCTCCCGGATCTTGCGGCGGATCTCCTCCGGGCCGTCGACGATCACCGGCGGGCGGCCGGGATGCGGTGGCAGCAGGTCCACCACACAGGTCGAGGGCCACCACGGGTCGCCGTGGCCCCCGGTCTGACTCAGCATGTTCAGCGAGATCTGCATGCGCGGCCCCGGGATGAGCCCGCGTTCCTGCGCGACCCGCATGCCGAGGTCCGCACCCGCCGCGTCGCGGACCGTCGTGATGCCGGCGGCGAGGGTTTTCGCCATGTTCAGGGCACCTTCGTAGAACTGCAGCGAAAACGGCTGCTGCGCGCTCTCGAACAGGTCCGACCCGGTCATGGTCAGGTGCACGTGGCAGTCGATCAGCCCGGGCAGCACGCCGCGGCCGGTGCAGTCGACCTCCTCGTCGCCGTCGAGGCCGGTGCCGACGTCGGCGACCCGGCCGTCTTCGACCACCACGTCGGCGGGACCGGCGGACCGGGACGCCGGGTCGAACACGACGCCGCCACGGAAGACGGTGCGCTTCATCGCCGACCTCCGATCGCGGCTTCCAGCCCCGTGTCCACAGTGGACTTGTCTCGATCGGCCTGCCTGCGGATGAGCGGGGCGAAGGTGAACAGGATCAGGGCGATGACGACGGCACCCCCGCCGAGCGCGCCGAAGTAGCCTGCTGCCGAGTCCGCGTTGTAGAACTTCACCAGCTGGGCGCCGATTCCCTGTCCCGCGGCGTTGGAGGACAGCCACAGCCCCATCGTCTGGGTGGCGAACGCGGCGGGCGCCAGCCGCGCCGTCGCGGACAGCCCGATGGGGGACAGGCACATCTCGCCGACGGTGACCACCGCGAGGCTGCCGGCCAGCCAGAGCGGGTTGGTCTGGCCCGGATGCAGCGCCGGCGCCACGAGCATCAGGTACGACAGCCCCGCGATCGCCAGCCCGGCCGCGAACTTGTGGGCCGTCGAAGGCGAGCGGGGCGAGCGGTCGAGCCGCAGCCAGATGACCGCGAACAACGGGGTCAGGATGATCAGCACCAGCGACCCGACCGACTGGAACCAGGAGGCCGGCATGGTGAACCCGAAGGCGTTGAGGTCGGTGCTCTCGTCCGCGTACTGCGCGTTGACCGTCGCGCCCTGTTCCTGGATGCACCAGAACGCGACGGCGGCGACGAACATCGGGATGTAGCCACGGACCCTGGCGCGTTCGGCCGCGGTCGTGCGCTTGCTGTGCAGCATGACGGTGAAGTAGCCGATGGGCAGCGCGATCGCGAGCACGCTGATGGCGTTCACGATCCCGCCCCCGTCGAGGAGCCCCGTGCCGACGGTCACCGCGACGACCGCGATGAGAACGGCGATGCCGGCGAGGACCGCGATCAGCCGCGACCGCGGAACTTCGCTCAACCGCAACGGGTTCTTGAGCTTGCCGCTGAGCGGGCTGAGGTGGCGCTGGGTGCGGACGTAGACGACGAGGCCGAGCACCATGCCGACCGCGGCGATGCCGAACCCCAGGTGGTAGTCGTACTTCTGCCCCACGGTGCCGACGACGAGCGGTGCGAGCACCGCGCCGACGCTGATGCCCATGTAGTAGATGCTGAACCCGGAGTCGCGCCGCGGGTCGTCCTTGGCGTAGAGGTCGCCCACCGACGACGAGATCGTGGGCTTGAGCAGGCCCGTGCCGATGGCAATGAAGATCATCGACGCGAACAGCGCGCCGGCACCGGCCGGGATCGCCAGGCAGGACGCCGCCGAGCTGCGCACCGCCGACGTCGAGGCGTTCGCCCGCGGCCTCGCGCGCGTCCAGGCCGTGCCGGGTATCCGCGCGGTCCAGGCGATGACCTACCTGCGCATCTGGAAGGACCCGTACTTCCCGCCCGGCCCGCTGGAGAGCCCCGGCCCGCTCGCCCGCATCGAGCTCGATGCCTCCGACCACGCGCTGCTCGCACACCTGCGGGTCGACGGCCGCGCCTCGTTCGCCGAGCTCGCCAGCGTGACGGGGCTTTCCCCCGGCGCGACCCGTGTCCGGGTGCTGCGCCTGCTCGACGCCGGCGTGGTCCACGTCGGTGCGCTGGTCCGGCTCAACCCGCTGAGCCGGACCTACACGATGGGCTTCGCGCTGAACTTCACCGGCGACGCCGAGCCGGTCGCCAGGAAGGTCGTCGCCCTGGACGAGGTCGACTGCCTCGCGACCGGGGTCGGCTGGTGCAACGGGATCGGCACCATCCGGGCCGGTTCGCTCGACGACGTGCTCGCCACGCTGGAACGGCTGCGCGGCCTGCCGGGCGTGCGGACCGTCGAGGCGTGGACGCACCTGCGGGCGATCAAGGAGGAGAACGACCGCGCGATGCCGCTGGCCGGGTAAGGCGCTTTTCCGCGCGCTGTCGAATCGGCCGGTGCCCACTCGACGTGTCGGTGACAGAGGCGAGTGGGAGGACAGAGCGATGAACACCAACCTGCTGACCCGGATCGCGCTGACCGACGCGCTCGTGGCCGAGGACAACGCCGAGGAGAGCGGCTTCCTGGACGCGCTCGACCGGATCACCTGCCCGCTGCACCGGCGGTGGGTACACCAGTGCTGCCACAGCGACTCGCACGTCAGCCGGGTGAGCGGGCACCGCTGGTGCCGTCCCTGCGGGCGCGTGCTGGAGGTCGCCGTCGACGAGGTTCGCGCCACGGTGGCACTGCGCTGTCCCAAATGCCACCGCGGCGCGCGCACCCGCGCGGACGCGCAGCTGGTCGCGGCCTGCGAAGCCAGCCTCGCGGCGGCGCGCCACCCGCTTCGCCGCGCCGCCTGAACCCGGCCTGGTGCCTCCGGCCCGCACGCTCATCGGCCGGTCCTCCAGAAACGTGTCCTGAAAACCAGCACGCTTCCGGATGTCGAGAACGTGCAGCCGGCTCCGTCCCAGCGACACCAGCGACCACGACGGGCCGCGCGGGGCATCGGTCGCGTCACGTTCGCGAAAACGACTCAGGAGGGACCACCATGCACCAGAACGAGATCACCGAGGTTCTGAACCGCCCGCTCAGCCGGGAACTGCTGGCCCGCGACCTGACCCGCCTGGCCTATGTCGCCAAGGACGGCACACCCCGCAACGTCCCGATCGGGTTCACCTGGAACGGCGCGGAGATCGTCATGTGCACCACGAAGAACGCCCCGAAACTGCCGGCTCTGCGCGAGAACCCGGCGGTCGCGCTGACGATCGACACCGAGGTGCACCCGCCGAAGATCCTGCTCATCCGCGGCCGGGCCGAGCTGGACGTCGTCGACGGCATCCCGGACGAGTACCTCCAGCTGAACGGCAGCTATGAGATGACGCCCGAACAACGGGTCGAGTGGGAGGCGGAGGTGCGTTCGCTCTACGACGGCATGGTCCGGATCGTGGTGACCCCGGCGTGGGCGAAGCTCATCGACTTCGAGACGACGCTGCCGAGCCCGGTCGAGGAGCTGGTCCGGCAGCGGGACGAGCGCCAGCGCGCCTGAGCGCCTGCAAGCCCGCCGGAAAAAGTCGCGGTGGGATGTCGAGATCCCGAGCGCGGCCCGGTCCCCCCAGTGAACAATCACCCGTACCACACCAAGGAGAACACGATGGCCAAGTACCTGTTGCTCAAGCACTACCGCGGCGCGCCGGCCTCGGTCAACGACGTCCCCATGGACCAGTGGACGCCGGAGGAGCTCACGGCCCACGTCCAGTACATGCGGGACTTCGCCGCCCGGCTGGAGAGCACCGGCGAGTTCGTCGAGCATCAGCCGCTCTCCCCGGAGGGCACGTTCGTCCGTTCCGATGGCGAGGGGCGCCCGCCCGTCACCGATGGCCCGTTCGCGGAAACCAAGGACCTGATCGCCGGGTGGACGGTCATCGACGTCGACAGCTACGAGCGGGCGCTCGAGCTGGCCGCCGAGCTGTCCGCCGCGCCGGGTGCGGGTGGTAAGCCGATCCACGAGTGGCTCGAGCTGCGCCCGTTCCTGACCCCGCCCCCGACCATCACGGAGTGACGCACGGTGGACGAAGCCCTGCTGCGGACCCTCACCCCCACCGTGATCGGCGTCCTCGTCCGCCGCGGAGCCGACTTCGCGGCTGCCGAGGACGCCGTGCAGGACGGCCTGGTCGAGGCCCTGCGAGTGTGGCCGGACGCCCCGCCGCGGGACCCCCGGGGCTGGCTGGTCACGGTGGCCTGGCGCAAGTTCCTCGACGCCGCCCGCGCCGACACCTCCCGACGGCACCGGGAGGTGCGCGTCGAGGAGGAGCCCCCGCCGGGCACGGGCGAAATGGTGGACGACACGCTCCAGCTGTACTTCCTGTGCGCGCACCCGTCCCTGACACCGGCCTCGGCCGTCGCGCTCACGCTGCGCGCGGTCGGCGGCCTGACCACGCGGCAGATCGCGCAGGCCTACCTCGTGCCGGAGGCGACCATGGCCCAGCGGATCAGCAGGGCCAAGCGGACCGTTTCGGGCGTCCGGTTCACCCAGCCCGGTGACGTCGCCACGGTGCTGCGCGTGCTCTACCTCGTCTTCAACGAGGGCTACTCCGGCGAGGTCGACCTCGCTGCCGAGGCGATCCGGCTCACTCGGCAGCTGGCGGTCAGGACCCACCACGAGGAGGTAGCGGGCCTGCTCGCGCTCATGCTGCTCCACCACGCCCGGCGCCCGGCACGGACCGGCCCCGACGGCACGCTGGTGCCTCTTGCCGAGCAGGACCGCGGCCTGTGGAACACCCGCCTGATCGCCGAGGGCGTCGACGTGCTCCAGGCAGCCCTCGCCCGCGACCGCCTTGGCGAGTTCCAGGCCCAGGCCGCCATCGCCGCGCTCCACGCCGATGCCCGGACGGCCGCGGAGACCGACTGGGTGCAGATCGTCGAGTGGTACGACGAACTGGTGCGCCTCACCGACAGCCCGGTGGTCCGCCTCAACCGGGCCGTCGCGGTCGGCGAGGCCGACGGCGCGCGGGCCGGCCTGGCCGCCCTGGCGGCGCTCGACCCCGCCCTGCCCCGCCACACCGCCGTCGCGGCGTACCTGCACGAGCGCGACGGTGACCCGGTCACCGCGGCGCGGCTCTACGCCGACGCTGCCCGGTCGGCGCCCAACCTCCCCGAACGCGACCACCTCACGCGACAGGCCGCACGGCTCAACGCGCAGCTGCGCAGTTGAGCGGCCCCACCGGAGTTGTCAGCTGCCGCGCCGGGTTCTCGCGACGAGCTGGGTTTCGATCCGCCGAAGGGTCGAGTTCACGGCGTCGATCTCTTCGGGGCCGGACACGATGCCGTCGAGCAGGCGGCTCCAGACCTCACGTAGTCGGTGCAGGTTGTCCTGTGCTCGCGCGGTGGGGTACAGGCGGATCCGGCGAGCGTCGTGCTGATCGACGTCGCGGCGCACCAGGCCCTTCTTCTCCAGTCCCCGCACCGCCCTGCTGAAGTTGCTGGAGATCAGCTGGGTCGCCTCCGCCGCCGCACTGGCCGACGTGCCCGGGTTCCGGTCGATGAACCGCATCACCGCGCTCTCCAGCGGCGTCCACGACTCGGCGCCGAACTCCTTGGACGCGTGGAGCTGCCTGCCGACCGCCAGTATCAGGTCGGCGAGCTCGAACAGCCGCGACGTTTGCTCCTCATCCACCCCGTCATGCTATCTTTTCTGTCAGATGATAGCTATCATGCGATAGGAGACCTGGTGAGCACTCCGTTGCGCGGCAACACTCTCATCGCCATCGAAGAACACTGGATCATGCCGGACCTGACGGCCGCCCTCGGCGCCGTGCCGCGGGAGGTTCGCGACGAAAGCCTCGCCTTCAACGAGATGGGCGACAACCAGCAGCGCCTGGAGGACCTGGGCGCGGGCCGGATCGCGGCCATGGACGCCCAGGGCATCGACGTGTCGATCCTCGCCCTGACGCCGCCGGGAACCCAGCCGCTGCCGCCCGAGGATGCCCTCCGGCTGAGCCGCACCGCGAACGACGTCGCCGCGGCGGCCGTCAGCCGCAATCCGTCCCGGTTCCGATCGTTGTCCACTCTGCCCATGTCGTCACCGCGCGATGTCGCGGGCGAGCTCGAACGAGCCGCGGGCCTGGGCCACGTGGGCACCATGGTCTACGGCCGGTCCGGCGACCTCCTCCTCGACGACCCGGTCTACGACGACTTTTTCGCTGCCGCCACGGAACTCGGCCAACCGGTGTTCATCCATCCCCAACTGCCCTCGCCCGCCGTTCGCGACGCGTCATACCGCGGCTTCGACCCCATGACCGATCTCGCCCTCGCCACCTTCGGCTGGGGCTGGCACCTGGACACCGCGACAGCCGCACTGCGGCTGATACTCCGGGGCACCTTCGACCGGCATCCGGACCTGCAGGTCGTGCTCGGCCACTGGGGGGAGATGCTGCTGTTCTGGTTGGACCGGGCCAACAGTCTCTCTCGCGTCGCCGGCCTGCGCCGATCGATCTCGGACTACCTACGGTCGAACTTCTTCATCACCACCTCCGGCATGCTCAACCCGGCGCTCCTGCACCACGCCCTGTCGGTGACCTCCGTCGACCGGCTGATCTTCTCGACGGACTACCCGTTCCAGCAGCCGACCCGGGAGGAGATCGATTCCTTCCTGGGGCAGTTCTCCTCCGATGCGGAACGCCGGAAGTTCTCCTCGGCCAACGCGGCATCTCTGTACGGCCTCGACAGCTGACACGAGGGGCAACGTAGGTGACGGCCCCCGTCTTCACCGGCACTTGACGGTTGTTACGACTTTCCGGCGTCGTCCCGAACTGGTGCCGTCAGGTGGCAGAGTGGCGCCATCCGGACTGGCTGGGAGTGGACATGAAACGATGGGTGCTGCTTGTGGTCGGGGTCGTCCTCGGCCTGCTCGGCCTGCTGTGGACGCTGCAGGGCGGTGGCGTGATCACCGGCAGCGGTATGTCGGGACAGCGTCAGTGGTTTCTGATCGGCCTGATCGCACTGGTCGTGGGAATCGCGTTGGTGGTGAGCCAGGCGCGGCGCCGGGCCGGGCGCCGATCCGGCTGAAGTACGGGTACCGGCTGATCACCTGTCGGTAGGATGCGGGCAGGGGGGTGCCCGCAGGTGCTGACGCTGACCATCGGCGAGGACGAGGTGGTCCTTCACATGGGGGGCGAGGCCGTCCGCCACGTTCCGGACGGTGTCGACGACCGCCTCCGGGAGCTGGCCTGGCGGCTGGGGAACCGGCCCTCGGCCGGGGTGGCGCGCGAGCTCGGCGTCATGCTCGGGCGCAGGTTCCTCTCCGGTGCGGCGGGGACCGCGCTGGCCCGCGCGCTCGAACCGGCCGGCCGGGCCGCGCTGGCGATCGAGGCCGCCGACGAGGAACTCGCCGACCTGCCCTGGGAAGCCGCCATCCTGCCCGGGGAACAAGTACCGCTCGCGCTGGACAGCCGGTTCGACGTGTGCCGCGCCGTGCGTGCGCCCGGCCAGATCCCGGCGCCGCGGGTGCCGGGGCCGTTGCGCATCCTCGCCGCGATCGGCAGCCCGGACACCGACAGCGGCGAACTGCTGGACTACGAACGGGAACTGGCCCGGATCCTCGACTCCGTCGACCCCAGCCGGAACCGGCACGCCGGTGTCCGGGTCCTGGAATGGGGCAGCACCACCGCGATTCGCGCGGCGCTCGCCGACGGGCCCTGCGACGTCCTGCACATCTCCTGCCACGGCCGCCCCGGCGAGCTGCTGCTCGAGACGGAGTCGGGAGAACCGGACCACGTCGACGCGCGGCGGTTCCTCGCCGAGGCGCTGCCGCCGGGCGTGCGGGTTCCGCTGGTGGTGCTGACCGGGTGCGCCACCGCGCTCGCGACGCCGTTCGACGTCGCCGGCCTCGCGCGCGGACTGGTGCGCGCGGGCACGCCCGCCGTGCTGGCGATGCGCGGCCCGGTCGCCGACCACTACGCGATCTCCCTGTGTGCCGCGCTGTACGAGCGGCTGGCCGGTCGCGGCGACCTCGATCTACGAGCGGCGGTGGCGGCGGTGCGGCGCGGGCTCGCGAGCGACGGCGCCGAGTGGACGGTGCCGGTGTTGTTCCTGGCGAACGGCAACGCGCCCGCGCTCGCGCCGGACGATCTGCGCGAACCCGCCGGGGAGAGGCACGAACCCGCCAGTGTGCTCGCCTGGCACGACCGTTCCGCCGGCTACTTCGTCGGCCGCCGCGCCGCGCTGCGGCGGCTGAGCCAGGAGCCGAACGGCGTGCTGCTGCACGGCATCGGCGGCGCCGGCAAGACGAGCCTGGCCGCCGAGCTCGCGAGCCGGGCCGAGCGGGCCGGCGCCGTCGTCGTCGCGCTGACCGGCCGGGTGCCGGTCGACGCCATCCTCGACGCGGTACGGGCGGCGCTCAGCCGGCACTGCACCGATCACGGCCTCGCCGAGGACCACCCGGCCCGGCGCGCGGTGTGCGCACTGTCCGAACCGGACGCCGCGTGGCGGGATCTGCTCCCGCTCGTCCGGGAAGCCGCCGTTCCGGTCCTGCTCGTCCTCGACAACGCCGAGGACAACCTCGAGTCCACGATGGACACCGGGCTGGCCGCCTTCCTCGCCGCGTGGCTCGACTGCGGCCGGCTGCTGATCACGTCCCGGTACCCGTTCGAGGTGCCCGGCCTGCCGTCCTGTCACGTCGGCCCGCTGAGCTGGCCCGAGACGCGCAAGCTGATGTGGCGGCTGCCCGGGCTGGACGCGCTCACGACTCACCAGCGGCGGCTCGTCTGGCACCAGCTGGGCGGGCACCCCCGGGCGCTGGAGTACCTCGACGCGCTGCTGCGGGACGGCCGGGCCCGGTTCGACGACGTGACCGCGAGGTTGGCGGCCGCGCGGGCGCGGCTGCCCGCGGGGTTCGACGACGCGGTGAGCGAGGCCGGCGCGCTGGTCGCCGACGACGTGCTGCTGCCGGAGCTGCTGGCGAGCCTCGACGAACAGCCACTCGCCCGCAGGCTGCTGTCCGGCGCGTCGGTGTACCGGAAACCCGTGGACCGCAACGGCCTGGCCTGGCAGGTCGCGCAGGTCCACGACGTGCCGCCGGAGGCGCACACCGACGTGCCACCGCTGACCGTCCCGGCGGGACTCGACGCGGCGACCGCCGTGCTGGCGCGGCTCGGTCTGCTCGCGCCGGCGGAGGACGGGCACCTGGTGCACCCGTGGACCGCGAGCGCACTGCACGGGCTGGCGGAGCCCGGCGTGCTCGCCGACGCCCACCTGCGTGCCGCCGGGTACTGGATGTGGCACCTGCGCCAGCGCGGCCTCGACGAGCTCGTCGACATCAGCCAGCTCGTCGAGGCCGGCTACCACTACTTCGCGGGCGGTGACCTGAACGCCGCCGCCGGGGTCATCCTGCTGGCCTGTGACGAGCTGGACACCCGGGGGCGCTGGTCGTGGGCGGAACAGCTCTGCGCGGAGGCGCGCGAGTGGCTCCCGCAGTCCGGCATCGCCGCCGAGCTCACCCTGCGGCTCGCGTCGCTGCGCTTCGCGCGCGGCGACACCGATGGGGCCGAACGGTTCGCCGGCGAGGCGTTGCGCCAGTTCGAGGACCAGGGGGAGCGGGCGAACATCGCGGCCGCGCTGCACCGGCTCGGCATGATCGCGCACCACCGCGGCGACAACGCCAAGGCGGGCGAGCTCTACCGGCGGAGCCTCGCGATCTACGAAGAGCTGGGCGACCACAACGCGATCGGGATCAGCTACCACCAGCTCGGCCTGCTCGCCGAGCGCGACCGCGACACCGCCCTCGCCGAGGAGTACTACGAGCGGTCCCTCGCCGCGGCGCGCTCCGCCGGCGACCTGTCCGGCGTCGCGAGCGCCACCCACCAGCTCGGCATCATGGCCGAAAAACGGGGCGACCACGTCAAGGCGGAGACGTGCTACCTGGCGTCCCGGGACGCCTTCGCCCGGCTCGGCGATCGTGGTCTGGTGGCCAACGCCGACGTCAGCCTGTCCGAGATCGCGCGGAAGCAGTGGCGGCTCGATCGCGCGATCGAGCACGTCCGGTCGGCACTGGGCGTCTTCGAGGAGATCGGTTCGGTGGCGCGCATCGCCGAGTGCCACCTGCAGCTCGGCACCATCGCCCGCGACCGCGAGGACACCCGGTGGGCGGCGTCCTGCCTTGCCAGAGCCGGCGAGCTGTTCGAGCAGATCGGGTCGGCGCGGCAGGCCGCATACGCGAAGGGCCTGCTCGGCCAGGTGCTCACGCTGGGTGGGGAGCATCCGGCCGCGGTCGCCGCGACACTGCAATCCCTTGTGCTGCGCGAAGAAGTGGGCATGTCGCCGGACAACCTCCATTCCTGGCTCGCGATCCAGTACGTGGAGCTGGGCGAGCCCGCGTTCGCGGCGGCGGTGCGCGGGGTGCACGGGCCGGCCGAGGCCGGGCTCGTCGTCGACCAGGCCCGGCAGTACTACGAGACGTTCATGACGAGGAAGAACCAGGACAGGGCGGCAGGGACGTACCACGGCTTCGGGCTCGAGGCGAGCAGGAACGGCGAGCCCGATGCGGCGCGGGTGTACTTCCGCGCCGCGCTGGCCCGCTACGAGGCGGCCCGCAACCTGCCCGGCGTCGCCAACACCCACGAACAGCTGGGGCTCCTCGCGGTCGACGCCGGCGAGCTCGACGAAGCCGAGTGGCACTTCCACCGCGCGCTGGAGCTCCACCAGCGTTCGGAGAACCCGGCCAACGTGGCCATCAGCTACCACCAGCTCGGCCAGCTCCACCAGAAGCGGCAGTCGTGGGACACCGCGGCGGAGTACTTCCACGCCTCCATCGACGTCAAGCGGCGGCTCGGCAACCGGGCCGGCGTGGTCAACAGCCTCTTCCACCTGGGGCGGGTCGCGGAGGAGCAACGCGACCTCGACGAGGCCGAGCGGATCTACCACGAATGCCTCGCGATCGACCGGGAGCTGGGCGACCGCGGCGGCCTCGCCATCACCCAGGCACAGATCGGCATCGTGCTCGGCGTACGGGGCCGGCACGCGGAAGCGGTGCCCTGGCTGCTGTACGCGCTGCTGGCCAACCTGGACCTGAAGTCCCGCAACGCCGTGAAGAACATCAGTGAGCTGCGCGACCGCCGGCGTGACCTCGGCGAGCGCGAGTTCGGTGCGATCCTGCGGCAGTATGTCGACGAGGCCACGGCAGTCCAGGTGCTGCGGCTCACCGACGTACTGCCGACTGCGGGCATGGAGGACGCGGATGTCTGAACCCGGGGACGAGCCCTACCCCTCGATGTCCGTGGTGCGCGCCGAACTCGACGTCGAGCTCGGCCTGCTGGAACGGCGCTCGGCCGCCGTGGACACGAAAGCCGGGCTGGTGCTCGGGTTCGCCGGCGTGCTCGTCGGCTTGACCAAGGACGTCCAGACGTGGATCACCGTGGCCGGGCAGGTCGTGGCGGTACTGGCCGCGGTCGTGGCCATCAGCGCGTTCCTGCCCCGGTACGGCGGCGCGGTGAACCCCATGACGCTGCGGCGCAAGTACCTCACCACGGACAAGGCGGTGACCGAGCTGTCGGTGCTGGACACCCGGCTCGTCATCAAGGAGCGCGACGAGGCCACCCTGCGGGTCAAGGCGCGCCGCGTGCGCACGGCCGTCGTGATCCTCGTGCTGGCCATCGCCGTGATCGTCGCGAACTCCGTCGTGCACCTGATCCAGGGAAGTGGTTGACGTGACCGAGGAAGACGCCCGCCCGCCGGTGCCCCCGGTGCCCCCGGTGCGTCCCGACCCCGATCTGGTCTGGCAGGTGGAGGGCGACGAGCCGACCATCGAGCAGTACCGGGCCGAGTCGAGCAGAGCGGCCGAACGATCCCGCCAGGAGGACGAAGAATGAGCGACGACAAGGATTCGCGGCCCGAGCAGCCCGAGCCTGCACCGGAGTCCGCGCCGGTGCGAGTACCGCCGGCGCTGCTCGGCGACCCGGAGCTGATCGTCGAAGTGGTCCGCGACGCGCCGCCACGAGACGACCGGGACCGGTAGCCGCCGTGTCGGACCACCACCGGACCCCGTCGGGCGCCGTGCGGTCCACGTTCGAGCTGAGCCTGTCCCCGGACAAGGTGGACGAGCTCCTCGCGATCTGGCGAGCCACCCACGCCGAGCGGGCCAGGGCGCTCGGGGAAAACCACCCCGAGACGCTCAAGGCGGCGCTCCCCGTGGCGATCTTCGAGCTGATGGCCGGTCGCGCCGGCGAAGCCGAGACGGTCCTGCGGTCACTGCGCAAGAAGCACACCCAGCTCGTCGGCCCGGAACATCCGGACACCCTCAACGTCCAGCGCCATCTGGGCACGGCCCTGCGTCAGCTGGGCCGCGACGCCGAGGCCGAGGAGGCCTACCGGGCCGTGCTGGCGGCGGGGGAGCGGGTCGGCGGCGCACCGTCGCAGTTCGGCGACGAGGTGCGCCATGCGCTGATCGGGCTGCTGGCCGACCAGAACCGGTACGACGAGGTGGTCCCACTCCAGCGGGAGGTGGTCTCGTTCGCGGAGCGGAACTTCGGTCCCCAGCACGCGGACACGGCGACCGAACGAGCCACGCTCGCCGAGGCGTTGGAGGCCGCGGACCGTCCGGAGGAGGCCGTCGCCGCATACAAGGTCGCGCTCGCCGACGCGGAACGAATCCACGGCGCCGACGACCTGCGCACCAGGAACTTGCGCACTCTGCTCGCCCAGCTGGCGTGCCGGATCGGCGATCCGCACGCGGAACAGGCCCAGCGCGGCGTGGTCGCCGACATGGAACGGCACAACGGCCGGGACGACCCAGGCACCCTCGTCGCGCGGGCCAACCTGGCCGGGCTGCTGCGTGAGCTGGGCCGGCACGAGGAGGCGGTGGCGCTGTACCGGGAGGTGATCGACGACCACGAGCGAGTCCTCGGGCCCGACGCGCCCGGCACCCTGTTCACGATGGCCAACTACGGCAAACTGCTCCGCCGACTGGGCCGCGACGCAGACGCCACCGCGCTGTACCTGGACCTCTTCCCCAAGGCGGAGGCCGTGTTCGGCCCCGACCACGCGGTCACCGCAGACGCGCGCGCGGCCCTGTCGGAGTTCGGCTTCGGTTGACCGCGGGGAGGGCCTTGCCGGGCAGACCTCGAACCACGTCGACCGTCCCCACGCCGGGCTCCGGCCATGCGCGTCGGCAGGCCCACCAGCTGCACCTTTTTCGTCCCTCCGTCCACGTTCGGAGGGGCGCTGTTCGGCCGAAGTCGAAACGACGCGGGGCCCGGCTCGCGCCGAGCCCCGCGTCGGTGTCAGGCGCGACGGGGAGGCACCGTAGGAACGACCGGCATCTCTGCGATCGCGGCCGGGTCGACCTTGAACGCCGCGGGGTACGTGGCTGGATCGGACACGTAGGCGGCTTCCGTGGAGCGCCAGCTGTAGGTGCACGTGCTACACGCGTACATCGTCCACGCCCCCGGGACCGGGGAAGTGGTCAGTACTCGGATCGTGCCGGTGCTGTCGCAGCGGGCGCAGGTCGTGGGCAGGTCGCTCATTTGATCAGTCCTTTGAGGAGGTCTTCCCATTTCTTGGTGTCGGCGGGGGCATCGACCGTCTGGGAGTAGTGGCCGCGCGTCTCCGGTGCGATCGGCGTGGTCGCGTCGAACACGACCTTGTGCGTGATACCCGCCGGATCCGAGCTCGGGTCCAGCGGTAGCACCGACGCGTTGGGCACGGTGACGATGTCGTGCTGCGGGTGGAACTTGACCGACATCGCCCACATCACCTGCGCGAGGTTGAACGGGTCGACGGTCTCGTCGACCATGATCATCACCTTGCAGTAGCCCAGGCCGTGCGGCGTGGTCATCGCCCGCATGCCCACGGCCTTGGCGAACCCGCCGTAGCGCTGCTTGACCGACACCACCGCCAGCAGCCCCTGCGTGTACATCGCGTTCACCGCGACGACCTCGGGGAAGTCCTTCTTCAGCTGCTGGTACAGCGGCACGCTCGTGTTGAGGGCGAGCGTGTAGTCCATCTCGGTCCACGGCATGCCCAGGTACAGGTGCTCGAAGATCGGGTCGGTGCGGTGGGAGACCTTGGTGATCCTGATGACCGGCTGACGGCGCCCGCCCGAGTAGTGCCCGGTGAACTCGCCGAACGGCCCCTCGATCTCGCGGACACCGGCGAGGATCTCGCCCTCCAGCACCACTTCCGCACCCCACGGCACGTCGAGCCCGGTCAGCGGCGCCTTCGCGATGCGGTAGGGCTCGCCCTGGATCGCGCCCGCCATCTCGTACTCGGACTGCTCATAGGTCAGCGGCATCCCACTGACCGTGGTCATCACCGGGTCGTTGCCGATCGCGATCGCGACCGGCAGGTTCTCCCCGCGCTCCTCCGCGGCGCGCAGGTGCAGGCCGATGTCGTGCGTCGGCAGCGGCTGGATGCCCAGCGTGGCCTTGTCCTTGACCTGGATCCGGTAGATCCCGGCGTTCTGCTTGCCGAAGTGATCGGGGTCGTCGGGGTCACGGCTGACCACGACGGCCTTGTCGATGTAGGTGCCCACGTCGTAGCGGTTGAGCCGGAACAGCGGGAGCAGCTGGAACAGGTCGATGCCCTCGTCGATGGTGTGCTCCTGCCACGGCGCGTCGTCGCGGCGCTCGGCGGGCACCGGGTAGTCGTCCCAGCGCCGGGCGAACTCGAAGAACTGCTCCTTCACCGGGGTGTCCTTGTCCATCCCCAGCATCAGTGCGTGGTTTGGCCACGAGCCGACGACGTTCAATGCGACGCGGCCGCGTCGGTAGCCGTGGATGTTGTCGAACAACAGCGCGGGACCGCGGTCGGTGAGGTTCGGCACGGCGCGTGCGGCCGCGCTCAGATCTGGCTCGGGGTGTACTGGGTCGGTGTGTTTGAGCAGCTGTCCCTCTTCTTCCAGAACAGACAGAAACTCGCGCAGATCGCGATAGGGCATGGTTCAGTTCCTTTCTGTTAGCCGGGCTCTCGCGTCGAACCCGGTCCACCGCCGGGCGGTGGGCAGCTCCAGGCCGAACTGGTCGAGGGTCCGCGCGACGATGTGGTCGACGATGTCGCCGACGTCGGCCGGCTCGTTGTAGAACGCCGGCATTGGCGGCAAGATGACGGCGCCCAGTCGGGCCAGGTCGAGCATGTTTTCGAGGTGAATGGGGGACAGCGGGGTCTCCCGGGCCAACAGGACCAGCGGTCGCCGCTCTTTGAGCGTGACGTCGGCGGCTCGGCCGACCAGGCCGTCGCCGTAACCGGTGCGGATACCCGCCAACGTTTTCATGCTGCACGGCGCCACGATCATGCCGTCGGTGCGGAAGGAACCGCTGGAGATGAGGGCCCCCTGATCGTCGGGGTTATACGCGGCTGTCGCCAGCTTTCCGACTTCCCGTGGTGTGTAGGGGGTTTCGTGCGCGATGGTGGCTCTGGCCCAGCGGCTGATCACCAGGTGGGTTTCCACGTCCAGCTCCCGGAGCACCTCGAGCAGCCGGATCCCGAACACGGCGCCGGTTGCGCCGGTCATCGCTACGACGAGCTTCACCTGATGCCTCCTCGATATAGGACGTGTACGTCCTTTCTCTTCGACGATATGCTCCGTGCACGTCCTGTTTCAAGGGGTGGAAGGGTGAAGAGAGTGGTGTCACAGGAACCTGTGCCGTCGGCGGTGGCGACCGCGGTAACCGGGCTCGGGCACTTGTCCCGACGACTGCACCAGGTCTACACCCGGCGCTGGCAAGAGCAGCTGGGCGACGAGGTGACCGGCCCACAGTTCAACGTCCTCGGCGTCCTGCACACTCAGGGGCCGATGGACCAACGCACGTTGAGTGAAATCTCGAGCCTCGACAAGTCGACGGCTGCGCCGGTGATCGAGCGGCTGCGCCGACGAGGGCTGCTGGAAGTCAGCAGGGACGACACCGATCGGCGGCGCAAGGTGCTCGTCCTCACCGATCAGGGCCGCGAACTCGTGGAACGGCTGGCACCGATCGTGGTGTCAGTCGCAGAAGGGATGCTGGCCGGCATCACCGCGGCGGAGCGTGCAAAGTTGTTGGAGCTGCTCGGAAGAGTCGCCCGCCCGAGCGGTTGACTGTGCCCGGGTCGCACGACACCGCATCCCCTGGGACGCGGGGCGTGATCGTTCACCAGGTGGCCGCTGCAGAAGCTCAATCTTCACGGGCTGGTCGCTCATCGGGAAACCACGCGTTCCTGACAGCTTCATGACGCCGGCTAATGGTGGCCGGTTTGCTACTCGCGGGGTTTGAGCGAAGCCCCACCTGTGCTACCTGCCCGCAAGCGCTACCCCTGCCTGAGGGAAAACACCAACGACAAAGTTGGTTCGCGTTCGCTCAAGACTACGGCGACAAGAAGTGGATCACGGCGGCCGCGAAGTCGTGGGCGGGCAACGCCGACGCGCCGGCCACCGCTAGACGGAGTGCTTTATTACGCAGGCTTGCGGTCAGACGAGGCGGCAATGCTGCGAAAGGGAGGTCTCGCTCTCCCCGGCACGGACGGACACCGGAACTCGGCGCGGTCGGCGGCAGCTCAACAGCGGGGAGGGGAGAATGTGCCGGGCCCGTGCGCGCCACAGCTCACTGCGCTTCTCCACAAGCATTTGGAGCGGTTCGGAACCGCGTCTGACGGCCGGTTGTTCCGCAGCCTGGCCGGGGGACTCGACAGTGCGGGCCTGCCGTTCACCCAGGTCGCGGAGTGGGCCGGGCATTTGGCCGCCAGGAGGCGGGCGCCCGAGAGCGCATCGAGCGGGCTGTCGACACTGACGAGCGGGACCGCGAATAGACCGCGGATGCTCGAAGACGGCCGTTGATGGCCGGACACTGCCGGACAATCAAGATCGCCCCTCGCCCTGTTCTTGCAGATGAGGGGCGATCAGAGGAGGTCAGATGCTGTGCCCCCGGTGAGATTCGAACTCACACTGGACGGGTTTTGAATCCGTTGCCTCTGCCGGTTGGGCTACGGGGGCGGCGCCGCCAGACTCTACGCGTACCGGGAGGGGCCTGGACGGGCGGGGGTAGCCCTCAGTAACGGGTGCTTACACCGGTTCGGCTGTTTACACCACGTGGTGAACGCCATCTCAGGTTCTGGATCGTTCCCGGTAGGCTCGTCTATGGCAGTACGCCGCAGTCCCATTCCGTCGAGCACGCAGGAGGACCCCGGTGACCGAACAGGCTACCGAGGCCAACGGTGTCGCCACCGAGCCGCAGCGTCGGGTGCTCGTCGCCGAAGACGAAGCACTCATCCGGCTTGACCTGGTCGAGATGTTGCGCGAAGAGGGTTACCAGGTGGTGGGTGAGGCAGGCGACGGCGAGGAGGCCATCAAGCTCGCCGCCGAGCTCAAGCCCGACTTGGTGATCCTGGACGTCAAGATGCCCAAGCTGGACGGCATCGAGGCGGCCGCGAAGATCACCGGCGACCGGGTCGCACCCGTTGTCATCCTCACCGCGTTCAGCCAGCGTGACCTGGTCGAACGCGCCCGCGACGCGGGCACCATGGCCTACCTGGTCAAACCCTTCGCCAAGCGGGACCTCGTCCCGGCCATCGAGCTCGCCATCAGCCGGTTCTCCGAGCTGCAGGCACTCGAGGCCGAGGTCGCGGGGCTCACCGACCGCCTGGAGACGCGCAAGATCATCGACCGGGCGAAGGGCCTGCTGATGAGCAGGCAGGGCCTCACCGAGCCCGACGCCTTCCGCTGGATCCAGCGCACCGCGATGGACCGGCGCACCACGATGAAGGCGGTCGCGGAGGCCGTGGTGGAGAGCATCGGCCAACGTTAGTCGATTAACCCGCTCGGACGAGCGGTTCATTACTGGTTGTTATCACCCGGTTGTCGCTATCCGGCAACCGGGTGTAAACCGTGCATGAATTCTTGCAGCGACCGTCACGATGTGGATACAAGACAGCGGGTGACGCTGTGCAACCCGATGCCGTGCGGCTACGTTTTGCGGCCAGTCAGGTTCCCGCGAAAGGGGACAGCCGCGCACCTGGGCGGCAGACCGGCATTGGGAGGAAACGAGTGTCAAGAGCACGACTCACCGGAGTCATCGTGCTGGCGGCCGCGGCATCGCTCGCCCTGGGCGCTTGCGCGGCGCGGGACAACAGCAGCTCGTCGGGTACCGCGACCGGATCGGCCGCAGCCCCGTCGCAGGCCGCCAACGCGGCCAACCCGGCCGGCGACGGCAAGGCCGTCTGCTCGGGCGTCTCCCTGGCGTACGCGGGCACGATCAACGGAGCGAGCGCGGCGCTGGGGCAGAACATCCTGCGTGGCGCCGACCTGGCCGTGAAGCAGCACAACCAGGCCAACCCGAACTGCCAGGTGACCCTCAAGCAGTTCGACACGCAGGGCAAGCCCGACCAGGCGCCCGGCATCGTGACCCAGGTCGTCAGCGAGGCCGACATCATCGGCGTCGTCGGCCTCCCGTTCTCGGGTGAGTCGAAGGCCGCGGGCAACCTGTTCAACCAGGCCGGCCTCGTCACGATCTCGCCGTCGGCGACCAACCCGGCGCTGGCCGACAACGGCTGGAAGACCTTCTTCCGGGGCATGGGCAACGACGCGGTGCAGGGCCCGGCCGCGGCCAAGTTCCTGACCGACACCCTCAAGGCCAACAAGGTCTGCGTCATCCAGGACGACTCCGACTACGGCACCGGGCTGGCCAGCCAGGTGAGCCAGGCGCTGGGCGCCAAGGCCACCTGCCAGGACAAGGTGAAGACAGGGCAGACCGACTTCTCCGCGGTGGTCAACAAGATCGCCACCGAGAGCCCGGACGCGGTCTTCTACGCCGGGTACTACCCCGAGGCGGGCCCGTTCGCCCAGCAGCTCAACGACAAGGGCGTGACGGCGAAGTTCGTCGGGCCGGACGGCGTGAAGGACCCCGAGTTCGTCAAGGGCGCCGGTTCGGGCGCGAACAACGCCTACTTCACCTGCCCCTGCGTCCCGGAGGACAACTTCAAGGACTTCACCGCCGCCTTCAAGTCGACCGAGGGCGCGGACCCTGGCACGTACTCGCCGGAAGGCTATGACGTCACGACGATCATGCTGAAGGGCATCGACTCGGGTATCAAGGACCGGGCCGGCCTGCTCAACTTCGTCAAGAACTACGACGGTCAGGGCCTGACCAAGAAGTTCAAGTGGAACGACAAGGGCGAGCTGTCCGACACTCCCGTCTGGAGCTACCGGGTGGAGAACGGGAAGATCGTGAACAACGGCCAGATCAGCTAGCCACATCCGACCGACGACGGGCATGCACGCGGCCGACCGCCGCGTGCATGCCTGATCCGTACCCGGGAATAGAGTGAATCCTTGAACCCCGCGATGACCGCAACATTCGTACACGCCCAGGGCTGGATCCAGTTCGACGTCCACGGGCTGGCCACGCAGTTCTGGAACAACACCATCGACGGCCTGGCGCAGGGTGGCATCTACGCCCTCATCGCGCTGGGCTACACGCTCGTCTACGGCGTGCTCAAGCTGATCAACTTCGCGCACTCCGAGGTGTTCGTGGTCGGCGCCTTCGCCACCTGGATCACCTTCTACCTGCTGGGCTTCCGCACCGGCGCGACCCCTGACCTGTCGGCGGTCGAGATCATCCTCTACCTGGCGATCGCCGGGATCGCGGCGATGGCGGTGTCGGGGGCGACCGCGGTGGCGCTCGAGCGCGTCGCCTACCGCCCGCTGCGCAACCGCAACGCGCCGCGCCTGGTCTTCCTGATCACCGCGATCGGTGCCTCGTTCGCGCTCCAGCAGACCCTGAAGCTGATCTTCGGCCTGAACCAGCAGCCGCAGATCCGGCTCCTGCAGCCGGAGCCGCTGTTCAAGCTCTTCGGCGCCTCGGTGACGAACATCCACGTCATCCTGGTCGTGGCCGCGGTGGTGCTGTGGTTCGTGGCGGACTACTTCGTCAACAAGACCCGCCTCGGCCGCGGTATCCGTGCCGTCGCGCAGGATCCGGACACCGCGACGCTGATGGGCGTGAACAAGGAGCGCGTCATCATCGTGACGTTCCTGGTGGGCGGGCTGCTCGCCGGCGCCGCCGCGATGTTCTACATGATGCGCATCCCGCAGGGCGCCATCTACAACGGTGGCTTCCTGCTGGGGATCAAGGCGTTCGCCGCGGCGGTGCTGGGCGGTATCGGCAACCTGCGCGGGGCGTTGCTGGGCGGGCTGGTGCTCGGCCTGGTCGAGAACTACGGGCAGTCGCTGTTCGGCGGCGGCTGGAAGGACGTGGTCGCCTTCGTGGTGCTCGTGATCGTGCTGATGTTCCGGCCGACCGGGATTCTGGGCGAGTCGCTGGGGAAGGCACGGGTATGAACAACCTCCGCGAGCGCTGGAGCAGTCTGTCCCGCCCTGCCCAGTGGGGCATCCTCATCCCCGTCCTGGTGCTGATCTACTTCCTGCCGGTGATCGACCCGCCGCTCATCGCGACCACGGGCACCGACTTCCCGACCGCGATGTTCGACGTGGCCCGCTACGCGCTGGTCGCCGTCGGGCTCAACGTCGTGGTCGGCCAGGCGGGCCTGCTCGACCTGGGCTACGTCGGCTTCTTCGCCGTCGGCGCCTACGTCGCGGCGCTGTTCACCAGCCCGGACTCGTCGCTGCACAAGCTGCCGTACCTGTGGACGCTGCCGCTGGCGATGGCGATCACGATGATCTTCGGGATCATCCTGGGCACGCCGACGCTGCGGCTGCGCGGGGACTACCTCGCGATCGTGACGCTCGGGTTCGGTGAGATCATCCGGCTGCTCGCCGACAACGTGGGCCCGCTGCGCGGCCAGATCGGCTTCCAGGCGGTCGGCACGGTCGGCGGCAAGCCGCTGCTGGCGAACGCGACGCAGTGGTACTGGCTCACGGTGACGATCATCGTGGCGGTGCTGCTGCTGGTCGGCAACCTCGAGCGCTCGCGCGTCGGCCGCGCGTGGGTCGCGATCCGCGAGGACGAGGACGTCGCCGAGATCATGGGCGTGGCGACTTACAAGTTCAAGATCTGGGCCTTCGTCATCGGCGCGGCGATCGGCGGGCTGTCCGGGGCGCTGTACGCGGGCAAGGTCGGCTTCGTGAACAACCAGTCCTTCGACGTGGTCACCTCGATGCTGTTCCTCGCCGCCGTGGTGCTCGGCGGGGCGGGCAACAAGGTCGGCGTGCTGCTGGGCGCCGTCGTGGTGGCGTACCTGCCGCTGCGGTTCGTGCAGATCGCGCAGTACAACTACCTGATCTTCGGCATCGCGCTGATCGTGCTGATGATCTTCCGCCCGCAGGGCCTGCTCGGTGCCCGCCAGCGCCTGCTCGCCAAGGGCCGCCAGGCCTACCAGCGACTCATCGGCCGCGGCGAGCAGCTCAGCGGTGACAGCGCGCTCGCGACCGAGCCCGGAGGGGGGAACTGATGACGAACCCGAACGAACCGGCGCCCGTCGAAGGCGGGATCGTCGCCGAGGTCGCCCACATGAGCGCGGAGAAACGCGCTGAGCACGAGGCCGAGGTCGCCGAGGCGGTGGCGTCGGACCGGGAGGTCGGCGTCGAGGTCGGTGAGACGCTGCTCGAACTGCGGGACCTCACGCTGAAGTTCGGCGGCCTGACCGCGCTCGACTCGGTCTCCTTCGGCATCCGTCGCGGCGAGATCCTCGGCCTGATCGGGCCGAACGGCGCGGGCAAGACCACCTGCTTCAACGCGATGACCGGGGTCTACCGGCCCACCTCGGGGCAGGTGCTGCTGGAGAACAAGCCGCTGGGCAAGTCACCGCGGCACCGGATCACCCAGAAGGGCATCGCCCGCACCTTCCAGAACATCCGGCTCTTCGCCGAGATGACGGCGCTGGAGAACGTCGTCGTCGGCGCCGACGCGCGGGCGAAGACCAGCGTGCTCGGGGCATTGCTGCGGCTGCCGCGACACCACCACGAGGAGCAGCACGCGGTGGACAGGGCGATGGCGCTGCTGGAGTTCGTCGGCATCGCCGACCGGGCGGCGGACAAGGCGAAGAACCTGCCCTACGGCTACCAGCGGCGGCTGGAGATCGCCCGCGCGCTGGCGACCGAGCCGAAGCTGCTGTGCCTGGACGAGCCCGCCGCGGGCTTCAACCCGGCGGAGAAGGAGGAGCTGATGGCGCTGATCCGCAAGATCCGCGCCGACGGCTACACCGTCCTGCTGATCGAGCACGACATGCGGCTGGTCATGGGCGTCACCGACCGGATCGTGGTGCTCGAGTTCGGAAAGAAGATCGCCGAAGGACTGCCGGCGCAGATCCGGGAGAACCCCGCGGTCATCGCCGCCTACTTGGGGGTGCCCGAAGATGACGCTGCTTGAGCTGTCCGGGGTCGCCGTGCACTACGGCCGCATCCAGGCCGTGTCGGAACTGTCCATCTCCGTCGGCGAGGGCGAGATCGTCGCGCTGATCGGCGCCAACGGTGCCGGCAAGTCCACGACCATGCGGGCGATCTCCGGGATCCGGCCGCTGTCGGCGGGATCGATCACCTTCGCGGGCGAGGACATCAGCAAGCTGCGGGCGGACCTGCGCGTGGTGCGCGGGATCTCCCAGGTCCCCGAGGGCCGGGGCGTGTTCCCCGGGATGACGGTGGCGGAGAACCTGGACATGGGCGCCTACGCCCGCAAGGACCGCAAGAACCTGCGGGCGGACCTGGACCGGGTGTTCGAGCTGTTCCCGCGCCTGCTCGAACGCCGCACCCAGCCGGGCGGGACGCTCTCGGGCGGGGAGCAGCAGATGCTCGCGATCGGCAGGGCGCTGATGGCCAAGCCGAAGCTGCTGCTGCTCGACGAGCCCTCGATGGGGCTCGCGCCGCAGTTCATCGCGCAGATCTTCCGGATCATCACCGAGATCAACCAGCAGGGCACCACCGTCCTGCTCGTCGAGCAGAACGCCCAGCAGGCACTCTCGCGTGCGCACCGGGCGTACGTGCTGGAGACCGGCCGGATCACCCGGCACGGTGAAGGCAGGGAGCTGCTCGCCGACGCCTCCATCAAGGAGGCCTACCTCGGCGTCGCCTGATCGGGTGGACGGCCGGCCGTGCGCGGGCCGTCCGCCCTCACGCGCCCGGGCGGTCGCGGACGATGCAGGTGAGGCGGGCGGTGCAGGTGCGGCGGCCCGACTCGTCGGTCAGCACGATCTCGGTCGTGATCGTGCTCCGGCCGACGTGCAGCGGGACGGCCGTGCCGGTGACGACGCCGGCCCGGACGCCGCGGTGGTGCGTGCAGGACAGCTCGAAGCCGACGGTCATCTTGTCCGGGCCCGCGTTGAGCGCCGCGACCGTGGAGCCGAGCGCTTCCGCCAGCACCGCGTTGGCCCCGCCGTGCAGCAGCCCGTACGGCTGGCGGTTGCCGTCCACCGGCATCGTGCCCACCACTCGCTGCGCGCCCACCTCGAGGAGGCTCAGCCCGATCTTGTCGTTGAGCTGCTGGCCGGCGGCGGCCGGGTCGATCCCGGCGAACTGCTCGTGGAAGTCCTCCGACAGGTGTTCGGTCACGCACGGCTCCTCAATCCAGACTGTCAGACCCTCACCCTAGACTCGCTTCCGTGAGCCCCAGTCAGAACCAATCCGTAGCGAACACCACAGCGACGGCGGCGGCCGAACGGCCGCGGCTGTTGCTGATCGACGGCCACTCCATGGCCTACCGGGCCTTCTTCGCCCTGCCGGCGGAGAACTTCAGGACGAAGACCGGGCAGGTCACCAACGCCGTCTTCGGGTTCACCTCGATGCTGATCAACCTGTTGCGCGACGAGCAGCCGACGCACCTGGCCGTGGCGTTCGACGTGTCGCGCCAGACGTTCCGCTCGGAGACCTACGCCGAGTACAAGGCGGGCCGCTCCGCCACCCCCGACGACTTCAAGGGCCAGGTCGACCTGGTCAAGGAGGTGCTGGGGGTGCTCGGCATCCCGGCGCTGGCCAAGGAGGGCTTCGAGGCCGACGACCTGATCGCCACGCTCACCACGCAGGCGGTGGCCGAGGGCTACGACGTGCTGATCTGTACCGGCGACAGGGATGCGCTGCAGCTGGTCAACGAGTCGGTCACGGTGCTCTACCCGCGTAAGGGCGTCTCCGACCTGGTCCGCTACGACCCGGCGGGCGTCAACGGCAAGTACGGCCTGACGCCCGAGCAGTACCCGGACTTCGCCGCGCTGCGCGGCGACCCGTCGGACAACCTGCCCGGCATTCCCGGCGTGGGGGAGAAGACCGCCACCAAGTGGATTCAGCAGTTCGGCTCGCTCAACACCCTCATCGACCGCGTCGACGAGGTGAAGGGCAAGGTCGGGGACGCGCTGCGCGCCCACCTCGACGCCGTGATGCTCAACCGGCAGCTCACCGAGCTGGTGCGCGACGTGCCGCTGGACGCCACCCCGGACGACCTCGGGCTGCGCCCGTGGGACCGCGACGCCGTGCACCGGCTGTTCGACGAGCTGGAGTTCCGCGTCCTGCGGGACCGGCTGTTCGCGACACTGCAGAGCGCCGAGCCCGAGGCGGACCAGGGCTTCGAGGTCAGCGGCGCCGCGCTGCCCACCGGCGGGCTCGCCGCGTGGCTCGCCGAGCACACCGAGGCAGGCAAGCCGGTCGGGCTGTCCTTCCGCACCACCGGCGCCTCCGTGGCCGCGGACGCGCAGTCCCTCGCGTTCGCAGCGCCGGACGGCCAGGGCGCGTACGTCGATCTGTCCACATTGGACGAGTCCGACGAGAAGGCGCTCGCGGCCTGGCTGGGCGACCCGCGGATGCGCAAGGCGGGGCACTCGCTGAAGGTGCCGCTGCACGCGATGCTCGCGCGCGGCTGGACCTTCGCCGGGCTGCACCTGGACACCGAGCTGGCCGCGTACCTCGCCCGTCCCGGGCAGCGCTCGTTCGAGCTGGACGACCTGGTGCTGCGCTACCTCAAGCGCGAGCTGCGGTCCGAGACCGGCGAGAGCGACGGGCAGCTGTCGCTGCTGGACTCCGACGACGGCGACCAGAAGCTCGTGCAGGGCGAGCTGGTCCGGGCCCGCGCGGTCGCCGAGCTGGCCGACGCGCTGCTGGGGGAGCTGGACCAGATCGGCGGCGCGAAGCTGCTGCAGGAGATGGAGCTGCCGCTGCTGGAGGTCATCACCGAGCTGGAGGCCGCCGGGGTCGCGGTGGACGTCGAGCAGCTGACCGACCTGGAGGCACACTACGCGAGCCGGGTGCGCCAGGCCGAGGCCGACGCGTTCCGGGTGATCGGCAAGCAGATCAACCTCGGCTCGCCCAAGCAGCTGCAGGTCGTGCTGTTCGACGAGCTGCAGATGCCGAAGACCAAGCGCACCAAGACCGGCTACACCACCGACGCCGACGCGTTGCAGACGCTGTTCGAGAAGACCGAGCACCCGTTCCTGCAGCACCTGCTCGAGCACCGCGACGCGACCCGGCTGCGGGTCACCGTCGAGGGCCTGATCAAGTCGATCGCCGACGACGGGCGCATCCACACCACGCTGCACCAGACCATCGCGGCCACCGGGCGACTGTCCTCTGTGGACCCGAACCTGCAGAACATCCCGATCCGCACCGAAGAGGGCCGCCGCATCCGGGACGCGTTCGTGGTCGGCAGCGGCTACACCGAGCTGATGACCGCGGACTACAGCCAGATCGAGATGCGGATCATGGCGCACCTGTCGGAGGACGCCGCGCTCATCGAGGCGTTCCAGTCGGGGTTCGACTTCCACGCCGCCACCGCGGCCAAGGTGTTCGCCTGCGATCCCGCGGACGTCACCGGCGGGCAGCGGGCCAAGATCAAGGCGATGAACTACGGCCTCGCCTACGGGCTGTCCGCGTACGGGCTGTCGAACCAGCTGCGCATCACCACCGAAGAGGCGCGCGGGCTGATGGACGACTACTTCGAGCGGTTCGGCGGAGTGCGGGACTACCTGCAGAACATCGTCGCCGAGGCGGGCAAGGTCGGCTACACCGAGACGATCTTCGGTCGCCGCCGGTACCTGCCCGACCTCAACAGCGACAACCGCCAGCGCCGCGAGATGGCCGAGCGGATGGCGCTCAACGCGCCGATCCAGGGCAGCGCCGCGGACATCATCAAGGTCGCGATGCTGGGTGTGCAGCGCGCGCTCAAGGAGTCGGAGCTGGGCAGCCGGCTGCTGCTGCAGGTGCACGACGAGCTCGTGCTCGAGGTCGCCGACGGCGAGCACGCCGAGGTGGAGGCCTTGGTGCGCAAGCAGATGGGCGCGGCGTGCGAGCTGGCGGTGCCGCTGGAGGTGTCGGTCGGGTTCGGCCGCTCCTGGAACGACGCGGCCCACTGATGACGGACGCGACGGCCGCCGGGACGCGCTCGCGGCGTGCCCCGGCGGTGCCGTCGCGCACCGGGCGCCAGCCCGCGGTCGCGCACCTGCGCCGTGCGAAGGACTGGATGGACGCGCACTACGCGGAGGCGCTGGACGTCGAGCGGCTCGCCGCCGTCGCCGGCTGGTCGCGGTATCACTTCATCCGCTCGTTCGCGGCGGCCTACGGCGAGACGCCGAAGGCGTACCTGACGCGGCGGCGGATCGAGCGCGCCCAGGACCTGCTGCGCTCGGCCAACCTCACGGTCACCGAGGTCTGCCTGGCCGTCGGGTTCACCAGCCTCGGCACGTTCAGCCGCCGCTTCACCGAGCTGACCGGGCAGTCCCCGTCGCAGTACCGCGCCCGCACCGGCCCGCCCGCGATCCCCGGCTGCTACGTCATGATGTGGACCAGGCCCAGCACTTTCGGATAAGCCCTCGCGGTGCCGCGCCGATTACGGTCGGGGGACCACCGACGAGGGAGCAAGTGATGATCAAAAGGTTGTCGCACGCGAGCATCTACGTGCTGGACCAGGACTCGGCGAAGGAGTTCTACACCGGGAAGCTGGGTTTCGAGGTCCGCAACGACATGCGGGTCGGCGACTTCCGGTGGCTGACCGTGGGGCCGCCGGACCAGCCGGACTTCGAGTTCATCCTGATGCGTCCCGGCCCGCCGCAGCACGACCCGGAGACCGAAAAGGTGGTGCGCGAGCTGGTCGCCAAGGGCGCGGTGGGCTCGGGCGTGTGGGCCACCGACGACTGCCGCAAGACCTACGAGGAGCTCTCGGCCCGCGGCGTGACCTTCCTGCAGGAGCCGGCGGAGCGGCCGTACGGGATCGAGGCGGTGTTCCGGGACGACTCGGGCAACTGGTTCAGCCTCACCGAGCGGCACGACCTCGACGAGAGCAAGGACTGGGGCTGAAGGGGCGTGAACAGCGTGTTTCCAACAGAAAAAGGCCCGGTTGGCGCCCTGCGACCGGACTGATGCGGCGGTAGCGTGGCGTCATGACGGGCCGGAGAGCGCTGATCCTGGGAGGCACCGGCATGCTGTCCGGACCTGCGGAGGCGCTGGTCCGGGACGGCTGGCACGTGGTCCTGCCGTGCCGTCGCTACAGCCCGATCGCGGTGCCGGAACCCAAGCAGGGCATCGCCGCGCTGAAGGCGCTGCGCCCGCGCGGGCACCGGCCCAACGGCACCGGGGGCCGCAAGGCGGGTCGCGCGCTGTGGGTCGAGGCGCACTGGGACCGGCCGCGGGAGCTGTCCACGAAGGCCGGGGCCGCGCTCGGCGGCCCGGCCGACCTCATGGTGGCCTGGGTGCACGAGCAGTACCGGCGCGCGGTGCTCGGCGCGTGCGAGTGGCTGCTCGCGCCGGGCGCACCGGTCGTCGAGGTGCGTGGGGCCGGCGGGCCGCCGGTGGAGCCGGAACCGGTACTCGCCGCGCACCCCACCCAGCTGATCATGGTCGGCGCGCTCTCCGAGCTCGACGACACCCGCCCGCTCGCGCACGGCGAGCTCACCGGCGCGATCCTCGATGCCGTGCACCGGGCGGTCGAAGGACGCGCCGCCTCGCTGCACCAGGTCGGGCAGTCACGTCCGCTCGTGCGCTGAGCTCAGCGGGCGAACCCGCGCAGCAACAGCAGCACCGCGTCCCGCACCTCCGCGCGGGTGCGCTGCGGCTGGAACACCTGCCAGTCCAGCGCGACCACCAGCATCGTGCCGAACAGGCCCGCGGCGGCGGTCGAAATCTGCACGTCCTCGGGCAGCCTGCCCGCGTCGGCGACCCGCTGCAGCTGGTCCTTCACGATGGACACGACCTCCTCGCGCATCAGCGTCAGCGTCTCGTGCCACTGGCCGGGGGTCCGCCACATCTCGCTCACCAGGATCTGGGAGAAGCCCCGGTACTCCGCGATGAACGCGAGTGCCTCGTCCACCAGGGACTCCAGCCCGTCCACCGGGTCGGGCCCGCCGGTACGCGCCCGCAGCCGCCCGGCGAGCTGACCCACCCCGTAGCGCAGCAGGGCGTCGATCAGCCCGTCCTTGCTGCCGAAGTTGTAGTACACCGTGCCCTTGGCGACCCCGGCCTCGGCGGCGATGTCGTCGACCGTGAGCCCGACCAGCCCGTGGCTGCCTGCCAGCTTCAGCGTCGCCTCGAACAAGCGCTGTTTCGTGCGGTCGGCCCTGGCGGTCACAGGCTCAGCTCCGGGCGCAGCTTCGACACCGTCCACACGCGTTGCCTGCGCGCGGCGAGCACGGACACGGCGATCGCGGCGGCCAGCCACCCGCAGAGCACGCCGATGTCGAGCAGGCTCTGCAGCGACGCTCCGGTGTAGAGCAGGTGCCGCAGCCCGTCGACGACGTAGCCCATCGGCAGCACCAGGTGCAGCGGGTACAGCGCGTCCGGCAGGGTCTGCCACGGGAACGTGCCGCCCGCGCTGACCAGCTGGAGCACCAGCAGCACCAGCCCGAGGAACTTGCCGACCGCGCCGAACATCGCGTTCAGCGCGTGCACGATCGCGGTGAACGTCAGCGACGCCAGGATGGCGAACCCGATCGCGCCGAGCGGATGCGCGACGTGGATGCCGACCAGCCAGGTCACCGCGCCGAACAGCACGAGCACCTGCGCGACGCCCAGCACCGCCGAGGCGAGCCAGCCGCCGACCGCCACCCGCAGCGGCGACACCCCGGCCGCGAGCGCGCGGGCCGAGAGCGGGCGCAGCAGCAGGAACAGCACGAACGCACCGATCCAGGTGGCCAGCGAGACGAAGAACGGGGCGAGCCCGGCGCCGTAGGTGCCCGCGTTCGCGACCCCCGCCGAGTCGACCGTCACCGGGTCGGCGATCGTGTCCGCGGTCGCCGTGCGGGTCGGGTCGTCCGGGTTCGGGATCTGTTTCAGGCCCTCGTTGAGCCCGTCCCGCAACTGGCCGACGGCGGTGGAGAGCTGTCGGGTGCCCTCGAGCGCGGTGTTCTCGCCGTCGTTCAGCTTCGCCGCGCCTGTCGAAAGCGCGCTGGCGCCGTCCGCGGCCTGGGAGATGCCGCCGGTGAGCTGCGGGGCCGACGCCGCGAGCGCGGCCGCACCGGCCGCGACCCGGCGCGAGCCGTCCGCGAGCTGATCGAGCTGCGAGGACGCGGTCTGGATCTTCGTGTTCGCCTGGTCGACGGGGGCGCGCAGGTCCCGCAGCACCGTGAGGACCTGCTGGACCTGCGCCTCCGGCAGGCCGGTCGCGCGCAGCCGCTGCGCCACCTGGCCGTCGACGGAGTCCAGGTTGCTGCGCAGGTCCGCCGAACCGCTCGCGAGCAGCGCCCCGGCGGCGGCGACCTGCGCGTTGCCCGACGACACCTGCGCGGCGCCGTCGGCCAGCTGCCGGGTCTGGCCGGGCAGGGCCGCGGTACTGCTCCGGAGTGTGTCCAGCCCGGCCGACAGCTGGGTGCTGCCGGTGGTCAGCTGGGACGCACCGTCGGCGAGCTGCTGCTGCCCGCCGAGCAGGCGCCCGGCGCCGTCGGCCAGCTGGGTGGCGCCGTCGGCGGCCTCCTGCGTCTTGCCGTAGATGGTGGAGAACCCGATGAGGAACCGGTTCGCGGCCTCCGCGCCGACTTTCTCCGCGATGGTGCTGCGGATCTGCTCGGCGACCTGGTTGGCGATGGTGTGCGACAGGTAGTTGTCGGCGTCGTTGGTGGTGAGCCGGATCGTCGCCTGCTGCGGGGTGAAGTTCCCGCTGGAGAGCAGCGCGGCCGAGAAGTCCTTCGGGATCGTGATGGCGAAGGAGTACTTGTCCTCGCGTACGCCCTGCTGGGCTTCGGCCGCCGAGACCTCGTGCCAGCCGAAGGTGCCCGAGCCGACCACGTCGCCGGTCACCTCGCGGCCGACGTCGCGCTCCTGTGTGCCCGCGTCCTCGTTGACGATGGCGGCGGGCAGCTTGCTCAGCCTGCCGTAGGGGTCGTAGTTGGCGTAGAGGTAGAACGACGCGTACAGCAGGGGCACCAGGACGAGCGCGGCCATCGCGAGCTTGGGCAGCGTGCCCGCGGTGAGCCGGCGCAGCTCGTTGAGGGCGATCCGGAAGCTGGTCACGAGGGCTCTCCGAGCCGGGCCGGGGCGCCGGGCAGGGACGCCAGGGGAGTGGTGGCGGTCAGCACGACGACCGCCAGCCCGCGCGCGGCGTGCTCGCGGGCGAGCGCGGACCAGCCCGCCACGTCGCTGGTGTGCCGGTCCGGGGTGTCGAGCACGAGCATCCGGACGCCCTTGCGGTGCGCGGCCAGCTCGGTGAGCAGGCGGGTCCGCACGGCGGGTTCGAGGTTTTCGAACCGCACGTTCGCCAGCCCGGCCGCGTCGTGCCCGGCGAGCCAGGCGGCGACGTCCTGCTTGCCCGCGGGATGCCCGCCCAGGGCTAGCTCCTCGCCGACCACGACGCGCACGGGCAGCGCGCCCTCGGGCTCGCTGACCCCGGGCGCGTCCACGACCGCGGTGCGGCCGCGCAGCTTCGCCTCGTCGGCCGCGCCGTCGACCGTCACCACCCCGGTGCTGGGTTTCATCCGCCCGGTGAGGGTCAGCCCGAAGGCGGTGACGCCGGGCCCCGGTTCCCCGTGCACGAGCGCGAGTTCGCCGTCCTCGACGGTCAGCGAGGTCGGTGCCAGCACCGCGCCGTGCGGCCCGGCGACGGTCACGCGGTCAGCGCTCACCCGCACGAGGTCTCCTTTTTGAACTGACTGGTCAGTGCAAAAACTACGACGTGCGGAAGCGGCCCGCAACCTCGGGCGGCCGGATTGTGGTCAGCGCAACGCCGACGCGGGCTGGACCTCCCAGAACGTCCACAGTGGACGGTAGCCCTGTCGGGGCCAGAACACCGAGGACAACGGGTTGGTCGGGTTGTAGTAGAGGTAGCTGCCGGTGGCCCGGTGGCCGGCGAAGTCGCGGTGCACGGCCGCCATCAGCGCCTGGCCGATCCCGTTCCCGCGCGCGCCGGGCGTGGTCGCGACGTTGTTCACGTAGCCCCACCGCCCCGGCGGCAGCAGCTCCGCCGCCCACGTGCCGGGCGCGGACTCGATCCAGCCGCAGTCCGCGATCGCGGTCGCGACACCCCCGGTCTCGGCGAGCCAGACCGGCGCCCCGGCGGCGAGGTTGCGCCGCAGCTGCGGGGTCATCAGCTCCACGGCTTCCGGCCGCCCGCGCGAGGTGACCAGCTCCGTGTAGTCGAAGGTCTCCTTCGTCAGCGCCCGCACCTCCTCGAAGTCCTCGGGGCGGGCGAGGCGCACCGTGACGTCGCCGGGCGGCGGCTGCGCCGGCGGCGGGCCGGTGCGGATCGCGAGCACGGAGATCGGCACCATCCCGTGCTGCAGGAACGCCCGGATCGCCGGCGCGTCGCGGCTCGGCCAGGTCACCGTGCACGCGGAGTCCGGTCCGGGGGACTCGGCGTCCATCCGGTGCCGCCACGCGCGCAGCAGCGCGTCCATGCCCTCGGTGCCGCTCTCGCCGGGGTACGGGAAGAGCTGCCAGACCCGCTGTGCCGACCACAGCAGGTCGAGCGTGCCGGGTGCGTAGGTCCGGGTCTGCAGGACGCCGGCGACCCGCTCGCCGGACGCGGTCGCGGCGGTCAGCAGCTCGCCGTCCGGCGTCCCCGGCGGCACGGGCACGACAGGGTCGGCGGCGGTGAAGCGAGCGCGCTGCGCCGCGAGCAGGCGCTCGCCGATCACCGCGGCGCCCGGCGCGTCACGAAGATCGCGGTGCCGGGGAAGAGCTTGCCGCGCAAGGGGCTCCACTGGCCCCAGCACCGGGTGTGCCCGGCGGGCCACTCCGGCTCGACGAGGTCCTCGAGCACGAAACCGCCCGCGGTCAGCGCCCGCACCCAATCGCCCAGCGTCCGGTGGTACTCGACGTAGGTGGCGCGGCCCTCGGCGTCGACCTCGACGTAGGGCGTGCGGTCGAAGTACGGCTGGGTCGCGGTCAGCCCGTTGGGCCCCGGGTCGTCGGGAAAGACCCAGCGCATCGGATGGGTCACCGCGAACACCCAGCGCCCGCCCGGCCGCAGCACCCGGTGCAGTTCGCCGAACACCGTCTCCGGGGAGGCGACGAACGGCAGCGCACCGAAGGCCGAGCACGCCAGGTCCATGCCGGCCGTCGCCAGCGGCAGCTCCTCGGCGCTCGCCTGGAGCAGGGGAATATCGATCCCGGTCCTGATGTTGGCCTCTTTTGCATGACGAAGCATTCCACCGGACAGGTCCAGGGCCACCGGGTGCGCGCCCGCCTCGGCGAGCCAGCGCGCGCACGCGGCCTGACCGCAGCCGATCTCTACGACGCGCTTTCCTCGCACGTCGCCCAGCAGGGCGGCGTCGGCCTCGCGCACACCTTCGGGACACCAGACGAAGTCGGCGTCCCCGAGGAACTCGCCGTGGGTGGCCTGGTAGTCGTCGGCATCGGCGTCCCACCAGGCCAGATTGGCCGCCGTGGCCTCCCGCCGTCCCACGGGCCGGTGGGCGATGCCGACGGTGCCCAGCCGGTGCTCGGCCGAGTCATGCCTGTCCTGCGGAGTCACGAGCGCATTCTCGCCCAGGCCGGGCCACGTCCGGCAGAGGTGACCCTGTTTGTGTCGCACACTCCCGGCCGCGTAGGCTATCTCCAGCGCAGTGGGTTCGCGCTACCTTCCTCCCGGCACAGCTCGAGCCGGGGTCCGGGTCGCGCACACCTCGGCGGTGATGCTCGCGGCCGTTCGCATGGACGTTTGCTCTGCAGTCTGCCGCCGTCTCGCTCGCCGCGCCAGCAAACTGCACACCCACTATTCCCAAGCCGTTACCGGAGCAACCCACCTAATGACCACCGACACCACCACCGTCCCGACGACCGAGCCGCAGGCCCAGCAGGTCGCGATCAATGACATCGGGTCGGAGGAAGACTTCCTCGCGGCGATCGACAAGACGATCAAGTACTTCAACGACGGCGACATCGTTGAAGGCACCATCGTCAAGGTCGATCGTGACGAGGTGCTGCTCGACATCGGGTACAAGACCGAGGGCGTCATCCCCTCGCGCGAGCTGTCGATCAAACACGATGTCGATCCCGGCGAGGTCGTCAGCGTCGGTGACGAGGTCGAGGCCCTTGTCCTCCAGAAGGAGGACAAGGAGGGCCGGCTGATCCTGTCCAAGAAGCGCGCCCAGTACGAGCGCGCCTGGGGCACGATCGAGGAGCTCAAGGAGAAGGACGAGCCTGTCAAGGGCACCGTCATCGAGGTCGTCAAGGGCGGCCTGATCCTCGACATCGGCCTGCGCGGCTTCCTGCCCGCGTCGCTGGTCGAGATGCGCCGGGTGCGCGACCTGCAGCCCTACGTCGGCCGCGAGCTCGAGGCGAAGATCATCGAGCTGGACAAGAACCGCAACAACGTGGTCCTGTCGCGGCGGGCCTACCTGGAGCAGACCCAGTCCGAGGTGCGCAGCGAGTTCCTCAACGCGCTCGCCAAGGGCCAGGTCCGCAAGGGTGTCGTCTCCTCGATCGTCAACTTCGGTGCGTTCGTGGACCTCGGCGGCGTCGACGGCCTGGTGCACGTCTCGGAGCTGTCCTGGAAGCACATCGACCACCCGTCGGAGGTCGTCGAGGTCGGCCAGGAGGTCACCGTCGAGGTGCTCGACGTGGACATGGACCGCGAGCGCGTGTCCCTGTCGCTGAAGGCGACCCAGGAAGACCCGTGGCGCCAGTTCGCCCGCACCCACGCCATCGGCCAGATCGTGCCGGGCAAGGTCACCAAGCTCGTCCCGTTCGGCGCGTTCGTCCGCGTCGAGGAGGGCATCGAGGGCCTGGTGCACATCTCCGAGCTGGCCGAGCGCCACGTGGAGATCCCGGAGCAGGTCGTCCAGGTCGGCGGCGAGGTCATGGTCAAGGTCATCGACATCGACCTTGAGCGGCGCCGCATCTCGCTGTCGCTGAAGCAGGCGAACGAGGGTGTCACGCCCGACACCGAGTTCGACCCGACCCAGTACGGCATGGCTGCCGAGTACGACGAGCAGGGCAACTACATCTACCCCGAGGGCTTCGACCCTGACACCCAGGAGTGGCAGGAAGGCTTCGAGAAGCAGCGTGAGGAGTGGGAGCGCCAGTACGCCGAGGCGCAGACCCGCTACGAGGCTCACATGCGTCAGGTCGCGAAGGCCGCCGAGGCCGACGCCGCCGCCGCGGCGGACGCCGCGACCGGTGTCGTCGAGGGTGGCGAGCAGAGCTACAGCTCCACGGCCTCGGACAGCGGTCCGAAGTCCAGCGGTGGCACCCTCGCGTCCGACGAGCAGCTCGCCGCGCTGCGGGAGAAGCTCTCCGGCGGTGCGTGAGCAGCCCTAGGCAGCTGACGAAGCGGCCCCTGGCTCCGATGGGAGCCGGGGGCCGCTTTGCGTGGTGCGGGGGTTGACTGGATCTGGTCGGCCGACGCCGCTCATGCGGCTAAGGACCGCAGCCGATGGGGAGTCAGCGGCCGAAGAGGGCGTCGCGGCGAGGGGTGTAGGCCCTCAGGCCCGCCAGGATCGTCGTGATGCCCTCGTGGAAGATCTCCGCGTAGGAGTCGTTGCCCGGCTTGAGGAACCAGTCCGGCGGCGGCGTCCGCGCGCGGTGCGTCAGCTCCAGGCTCACCAGCCCGTGCATCGCGGTCCACACGATGTACCCCGCGCCGTCGGCGTCCTCCGGGACCCGCACCGCCGCCCGCACCCGCTCCACGAGCAGGTCATAGGTGTTGCGCTGGGCGAGCATCCGCAGGTCCGGATCGGGGTCGTAGCCGGGTACCGCGCGTTCGAACATGAACGCGTAGCGAGCCGGGCTCTCCAGCGCGAACTCGCGGTACGCGCGGGCGAACGCGAGCACGTCGGGCAACGGGTCGCCGGAGATCGGGGGGAGCTGCGTCAGTTCGTGGCGCAGCAGCTCGAACGTGCGCTCGTACAGGGCGTCCAGCACGCCCGCCCGGCCACCGAAGCGCGTGTAGATCCCGATGGTCGAACTGCCGGCGGCACCCGCGAGCCCGCGCACGGTGAGCCCGGCGACGCCCTGCTCGACGAGGACGGTCAGGGCGGCCTCGAGAAAGCGCTCCCTGCTGTCGGTTTCGGCTGGTCCGGGGTGACCGTGACGAGTGGCCATCACACGCGCTCCCCCCTTCGGGTCTCTTCACGAGAAACTTAGGCTATAACGGCCGTTCTCGCGCCGTGGGCGGGCAGGCATGATGGAACCGTGCCTTTGGTCCGACTCGAATTCCGCGGCCGACCCCTGGTCCGCGACCGCGCGCTCGTGATGGCGATCGTCAACCGCACCCCCGACTCCTTCTACGACCGGGGGGCGTCCTTCGAAGACGACAAGGCCCTGGCGACCGTGGACCGCGTCGTCGCCGAGGGCGCCGACATCGTCGACGTGGGCGGGGTGAAGGCCGGCCCCGGCACCGACGTGGACGCGGACGAGGAGATCCGCCGCGTGGTGCCGTTCGTGGCCGAGATCCGGCGCCGCCACCCGGATCTGGTGATCAGCGTGGACACCTGGCGGCACGAGGTCGGCCGGCTGGCCTGCGAGGCCGGCGCGGACCTGCTCAACGACACCTGGGCGGGCGCCGACCCGAAGCTCGCCGAGGTCGCCGCGGAGTTCGGTGCCGGCTACGTCTGTTCCCACACCGGGGGAGCGGTGCCGCGCACCCGCCCGTTCCGCGTGCGCTACGAGGACCTCGTGCCCGATGTCGTCGAGGAGACGACCCGCCGGGCGGAGGAGGTGGTCGCGCTCGGGGTGCCGCGGGCCGGTGTGCTCATCGACCCGACGCACGACTTCGGCAAGAACACCTGGCACAGCCTGGCCCTGCTGCGGCACGCGGGCACGCTGGCCGCCACCGGCTGGCCGGTGCTGATGGCACTGTCCAACAAGGACTTCGTCGGGGAGGCGCTCGGCGTGCCGCTGGAGGAGCGGCTGGACGGCACGCTCGCCGCCACGGCGCTGGCTGCCCGCGACGGGGCGCAGGTCTTCCGGGCGCACGAGGTGCGCCAGACGCGGCGGGTGCTGGAGATGGTGGCCGCCATCGACGGCGACCGGCCACCGGCCCGCGCGGTCCGCGGGCTCGCCTGACCGTCCTGGCGGGACGGGTCAGCCGCCGCCGTTGCCGCGGTTGAGTCCGTAGAGGACGCGCTGCAGGATCTGGGAGTCCGCGTCCACCCGGGGCTGCTCGGAGGTGTGCTCGACAGGCGGCGTGCGGTTGCGGGAGCGCTGCGGCAGCGGCACCGCGGCCGCGGACATGCCGGTCGGCAGCGGCAGTTCCGACCACACGTTGCGCCGCGCGCCGGGCAGGGTGACCGCGTTGATCTGCGCGCCGGGCAGCTCCGGCGGCTCGCCGGTCAGGTCGTCGTCCAGCTCGATCACCAGCGCGTCGCCGTGCACTCGCAGGCGCACGGTCAGGAACCGCGGCGCGCCGGTCTTCGAGCCCTCGACCGAGGACGACACCAGGTGACGGGTGATCCGGGTGGCCTCGCCGACCAGCTCGCGCAGGGACCACTCGGCCAGCGCGAAGCGCACGAACATCTCGGCGCAGTTGACGGCACTGGGCAGCGCCACGAGCCGCAGGTCGTCGACCTGGGTGGTCTGGCCGATCACGGGTCTCCTCCGTTTCGCCTGGCGCGAGCCTGGTCAGTGTCCGTATCGCGCGATGGTGGCGTACCACGCGTGCACTGGCTGTTAAGGGAGTGTGCGGGACAGCGTAAGGGCAGTGGTCCGAACCGCGGGAGCCACCCGCTCCGCACGCACCCGGTTGCTCCAGCCGGAGATCGAAACCGCTGCTCGCGCGCGTCCCGACCCGTCGAGCACCGGGCTGGCGACGCAGATGACGCCGGCACCCGACTCCTCTCGCTCGTACGCCATGCCCTCCTCACACACCTTGGTCAGCTGCCTGCGCAGCAGGCCCGGCGCGGTGAGTGTCCGCGGCCCGACCCGCGGCAGGCCCGCCGAGATTACCGTCTCCAGCACCGGACCGGGAGAGTGCGCGAGTATCGCTTTTCCGACCGCCGTGGCGTGGGCGGGGAATCTCCCACCGATCCGCGAGGGCAGTGCCGGCGCGTCGGGCCCGCGCACGATGTCGAGGTAGACCACCTCGGTGCCCTCCAGAACGGCCAGGTGCACGGTGTTGCGCGTGGCTTCCCGCAGGTCGGCGAGGTAGGGGCGGGCGGCGTCGACGAGGCCGCGGCGCGCGGCGGCGAGCTGCCCGATCTCGAACAGCCGGATGCCGAGCCGCACTCCGGTGCGGTCGCGCTCCAGCAGGCCCTCGTGCACCAGGTGGCCGGTCAACCGGTGCGCGGAGGACTTGGGCATGCCGGTGCGCCGGGCCAGCTCCGACACACCGAGGAACTCTTCGCCGGGGCCGAAGGCGCCCAGCAGCGCGGCCACCCGCGCGGCCGTCATCCCCGCGGCGTCCCGCTCAGCGGCACACATAGGTTGAGTGTGCCCCATCCGGCGGCGGACGGTAAGGGGCATGAGGAAAGCCATCGCGGCGATCGTCGGGCCGGGCAACATCGGCACCGACCTGCTCGCCAAACTGCGCCGCAGCCAGTTCGTGGACGTGCGCTACATGGTCGGGGTCGACCCGGCCTCCGACGGGCTGGCGCGCGCGGCGCAGCTGGGCCTGGAGACCTCCGCCGAGGGGGTGGACTGGCTGCTGGCCAGGGCGGAGCCGCCCGAGCTGGTCTTCGAGGCGACCTCGGCGAAGGCACACCTGGCGAACGCACCGCGCTACGCCGAGGCCGGCATCCAGGCGATCGACCTGACACCGGCCGCGATCGGCCCGCTCACCTGCCCCGCGGTCACCCTGCCTGAGCAGCTCGACGCCGCGAACCTGAACATGATCACCTGCGGCGGCCAGGCGACCATCCCGATCGTGCATGCCGTCTCGCGGGTGACGCCGGTGCCCTACGCCGAGATCGTCGCGTCGGTGTCCTCCCGCTCCGCCGGGCCGGGCACCAGGGCGAACATCGACGAGTTCACCGAGACCACCGCGCACGCGATCGAGGTGGTCGGCGGTGCCGCCCGGGGCAAGGCGATCATCATCATCAACCCGGTCGAGCCGCCGATGATCATGCGGGACACCGTGTTCTGCGCGATCGACCCCGGCGCCGACCGGGACGCGATCACCGCGTCCATCGAGCGGATGGTCGCGACGGTGCAGGAGTACGTGCCCGGCTACACGCTCAAAGCGCCGCCGCAGTACGACGAGCCGCGCCCCGGCTGGAACGGGCAGGCGCGCGTCGCGGTGTTCCTCGAGGTCGCCGGCAACGGCGACTACCTGCCCGCCTACGCCGGGAACCTCGACATCATGACCGCCGCCGCGGCCCGCGTCGGCGAGCTGCTGGCACAGCGGAAGGTGGTGGCGGCATGAGCTGGGACGACGTGACGCGCGAGGTCCGGATCGTCGACACGAGCCTGCGCGACGGCAGCCATGCGATGGCCCACCAGTTCACCGAGGAGAACGTGCGCGACACGGTGCGGGCGCTGGACACGGCCGGGGTGTCGCTGATCGAGGTCACGCACGGCGACGGCCTCGGCGGGTCGACGTTCAACTACGGGTTCTCGCTGGTGGACGAGCGCAAGCTGATCGCGGCGGCGGTCGACGAGGCGAAGCGCGCGAAGATCGCCGTGCTGCTGCTGCCCGGCCTCGGCACGGTCACCGACCTCAAGGCGGCGGCCGGGCTGGGCGCGGGGGCGGTCCGCATCGCGACGCACTGCACAGAGGCCGACGTGTCGGTCCAGCACTTCACCGAGGCGCGCGAACTGGGGCTGGAGACCGTCGGGTTCCTGATGCTCTCGCACATGTCCACTCCGGACGCGCTGGCGAAGCAGGGCCGGATCATGGTCGACGCCGGCTGCCAGTGCGTGTACATTGTGGACTCCGCGGGCGCGCTGATCCTCGAGGACGCCGCCGAGCGGGTCGAGGCGCTGGCCGCCGAGTTCGGCGGCGAGGCCCAGGTCGGCTACCACGGGCACCAGAACCTCAGCTTCGGCGTCGCCAACTCGGTGCTCGCCTACCGGGCCGGCGCGCGGCAGATCGACGGTTCGCTGGTCGCGCTCGGTGCGGGCGCGGGGAACTCGCCGACCGAGGTGCTGGCGGCGGTGTTCGAGCGGCTCGGCGTGCGGACCGGGGTCGACAAGGACTTGCTGATGGACGCCGCCGAGAACGTGGTGAAGCCCTACATCACCCGGCTGCCGGTGATGGACCGCTCGTCGATCGTGCAGGGCTTCGCCGGGGTGTACTCGAGCTTCCTGCTGCACGCCGAGCGCGCCGCGGAGCGCTACGGCGTGCCGGCGCACGAAATCCTGTACCGGGTCGGGGCGAACCGCTACGTCGGCGGCCAGGAGGACATGATCATCGACATCGCCCTGCAGCTGGTGGCCGAGCGGGACGCCCGCTAGGAAGCGGCGTGGGCGAGCAGGTGCACGCAGTGGGCGATCAGGCGGTCGCGGGTGACCCGCAGGGTGCCGCCGAGGTAGCCGGTGAACAGGTTCGCCAGCGCGCCGACGAGGCCGAGCGCGGTCATCTCGCGCTCGTCGGCCGCCATCCGCTCCGGCAGCTGTTCGCGCACGAGGGCGGCGAAGGCGGGCAGCAGTGCCACGCCACGCGCGGACAGCGCCGGGTCGGTCACCGGGGCCAGCAGCAGCACCCGGCCCTTGCGCGGGTCGTCGACCATCAGCTCGACGAACGCCGTCACCGCGGCTTCGGCGCGGGCCGCGGGCTGCGCGCGCGTGTCGGGCACCGCGGCGATCAGCGCCCGGCGCAGCTGCTCGGCGACGTCCTCGTACACCGCGACGACAAGCTGCTCGCGGTCGGCGAAGTTCTCGTAGAAGTACCGTTCGGTGAGCTTCGCGTGCCGGCACACCGCCCGGACGCTGACCGCGGAGCTGCCCCCGGTGCCCAGTAGGCCGAGCCCGGCGGCGAGCAGCTGCGCACGCCGGGCGGCCTTGCGGTCGTCGAGCGTGGTGCCGGCCCAGGTGCGGGTCATCGCGTCCCCTCAATTGACTACGGGTGTTGTCAATCGTAGCGTGCTCGGCATGGCACCGCAGCCGCTCGGACCCTGTTCGCTCACCTGGAAGTACTTCGGCGACTGGCGCACTCTGCTGATGGCCCTGTGGGCCGGGTCGATGCAGAACATGCACCCGGCGCTCGGCGCGGGCGTCGAGCAGCATTCGCGGTTCTTCGAGGAGCGGTGGCAGCGGCTGTTCCGCTCGCTGTACCCGATCGGCGGCGTGGTCTACGACGGGCCGCGCGCCGAGCGGACCGCGCGCGAGGTGCGCGGCTACCACGACCTGATCAAGGGCGTCGACGCGCGCGGCAGGCGCTACCACGCGCTCGACCCGGACACGTTCTACTGGGCGCACTCGACGTTCTTCATGCTCACCCTGATCACCGCGGAGCGGATGTGCGGCGGGCTCTCGGCGGCGCAGCGGCGGCAGTTGTTCGACGAGCACGTGCAGTGGTACCGGCTCTACGGCGTGAGCACCCGCCCGGTGCCCGCGTCCTGGGAGGCGTTCCAGGAGTACTGGGACCACATGTGCGCCGAGGTCCTGGAGGACAACAAGGCCACGCGCGACGTGCTGGACCTGCGTGCGCTCGCGAAGCCGCCGAGCCTCGGGTGGTTGCCGGAGCTCCTATGGCCGCCGTTGCGGTTCGTCGTCGCGCGGAGCTTCGTCTGGTGGACCGTCGGGTTGTACCCGGCGGTGGTCCGCGAGCGCCTCGGCTACCGCTGGTCGCCCGGCAACGAGCGGCTGCACCGGCTGGTGGGACGGGCGCTCGGCCTCGCCTTCCGGTTCCTGCCGCACGACCGCCGCTACCACCCGCGGGCCAGGGCCGGCTGGCGCCGCGCCCGCGGCGAGCACGTTCCGCCGGTGGAGACCCCGGCCCGCAACCTCCCGCCGCGGCACGAGCGGGACAATCCGATGCACTACTCACCCCGGGAGGCGACGTGAAGCTGGGCTACCACATCGGATACTGGCAGTCCGGTCCGCCGGCGGGCGCGCTCGAGGCGATCACCACCGCCGAGGAGCTGGGCTTCGACTCGGTGTGGACCGCCGAGGCCTACGGCTCCGACGCGCTCACCCCGCTGGCCTGGTGGGGCGCCTCGACGAGCCGGATCAGGCTCGGAACCAACATCGTGCAGATGTCCGCCCGCACGCCCGCAGCCGTCGGGATGAGCGCGCTGACGCTGGACCACCTCTCCGGCGGGCGGTTCGTGCTGGGGCTGGGAGTGTCGGGCCCGCAGGTGGTCGAGGGCTGGTACGGGCAGCCGTACCCGAAGCCGCTGGCGCGCACCCGGGAGTACGTCGACATCGTGCGGCAGGTGATCGCGCGCGAGAAGCCCGTCACCTCGGGCGGTCCGTTCTACCCGCTGCCGCTCGACGGCGGGACCGGGCTGGGCAAGCCGCTGAAGTCCACGGTGCACCCGCTGCGCGCGGAGATCCCGATCTACCTGGCCGCGGAGGGGCCGAAGAACGTCTCGCTGGCCGCCGAGATCTGCGACGGCTGGCTGCCGTTGTTCTTCTCGCCCAAGAGCGACGCGTTCTACCGCGCCGCGCTGGAGGAGGGCTTCGCCCGGCCCGGCGCCCGGCGCACCATGGCGGACTTCGAGGTCGCGGCGTCGGTCCCGGTGATCGTGCACGACGACGTCGAGACGGCGGCCGGCTTCATGAAGCCGTCGCTGGCGCTCTACATCGGCGGGATGGGCGCCAAGGAGGTGAACTTCCACCACGACGTGTTCGCGCGGATGGGCTACGAGGACGTCGCGGACAAGGTGCAGGAGCTCTACCTCGCGGGCCGCAAGGAGGAGGCGGCGGCGGCGGTCCCGACCGCGCTCGTCGAGGACACCGCGCTGATCGGGCCACCCGCGAAGATCCGGGAGGAGCTGGCGAAGTGGGAGGACACCGTCGTCACGAGCCTGCTGCTCCGCGGTGACGCCGCGACCTTGCGGGCCGTCGCGCCGATCCTGTCCTGACGTGCGCCGCGAAGGTGGCCCCGGTCACGGCGCGGCCGGGCCGCGATGACAACATTCGCCCAGATGATCGCGGGCGAAGGAGGGTCATGGCCGCGCTTCCGGCTTCGACGAGGTTCGGTTACTCCCTCGGGTCCTTCACCACGGGCGCGTTCGGCACGGTGCCCGGGCTGCTCCTGCTGCCCTACCTGACCGACACGATGGCGGTGCCCGGCGCGGTGGCCGGGGTGATCGTGCTGGTGCCCAAGGCGTGGGACGTCGTGTTCAACCCCTTCGCCGGGCGGCTGTCCGACGCGAGCCTCGCCGCACACGGCAGCAGGCGCCGCTTCCTGCTGTTCGGCGGCATCGGGGTCGCCATCCTGTTCGCGGCGATCTTCGCCCATCCCGGGTTCGGCGCCACCGCGGCCGACGCGACTTACGTCGTCGTCGCGTTCCTGTTGTGTGCCACCGCGTTCGGCATCTTCCAGGTGCCCTACAACGCGCTGCCGGCCGAGATCACCGACAACTACCACGAGCGCACGAAGCTCACCAGCTGGCGCATCGGCATCCTCGCGGTCGCGATCCTCATCTCCGGCGGCGGCGCGCCCGCGATCACCGACGGCATCGGCGGCGTCGCCGGCTACCGGGTGATGGGCGTGGTGATCGGGCTGGTCATCCTCGTCGGCACGATCGGCGTGTTCCTCGGCACCCGGGGCGCGCCCGTCGGCTCGCGGCGGCCCACCACGGCGGGCTGGCGCGACCTGCTGGCCACGATGCGCGAATGGCGTTCCTTCCGGTGGTTGCTGGGCGTCTACTTCGTCCAGTCGCTGGGCCTGGGCACCCTGCTCGCCGGCGTGAACTACGCCGCCCGGCAGGTGTTCGGCGACGCGGGCCTGCAGACGCTGCTGTTCGTCGGCTTCGTCGGCCCGGCGCTGCTGATGATGCCGGTGTGGCCGCGGATCGGCACCCGCTGGGGGAAGCTCTGGGGCTTCCGGTTCGCCTGCATCGCGTTCGGCGTCGGCACGCTCGGGCTGTGTGCCGCGCTCGTGCTGCCGCTGGACGTGTCGTTCGTGTTCGTGGCGCTCGCGGGCGTCGGCTACGCGGGCATCCAGGTGTTCCCGCTGGCGATCCTGCCCGACCTGATCAGCATGGAGGAGGAGCGCACCGGCGCCACCCGCGCCGGCGTCGCCGCCGGGGTGTGGACGGCCTCGGAGACGCTCGGTCTCGCGCTGGGGCCGGGCCTGTTCGGGCTCCTGCTGTCCCTCGGCGGCTATGTGTCCACTGTGGACTCCTCGGCCGCGCAGCCGTCCAGCGCGGTGACCGCGATCCTGCTCGGCTTCTCGCTCCTGCCAGGAGTGCTGGTGGCGCTGGGCATCCCGCTGCTGCGCCGCTCGGTGCTGGAGGGCGTGTCGTGAGCGACGTCCTTGCGCAGCTGCGGGCGCTGCGCGCAGACGACCTGCCCACCCACGGCGGCCGCACGCTCGCCTACGTCTATGACAGCGGGCTCGAGGGCATCGACGAGCTCGCCGCCGCGGCGCACGCGCTGGCCTCCTCGGCGAACGGCCTCGACCCCACGGCCTTCCCCAGCCTGCTGCGCATGGAGAACGACCTGGTCGCGGCCGCCGGCCGGCTCCTCGGCGGCGGAGTCGGCTCGGTCACCTCCGGTGGCACCGAGTCCTGCCTGCTCGCGGTGCTCGCCGCGCGGGAGGGGCGGCCGGACATCGCGCAGCCGAACATCGTGCTGCCCTCCACGGCGCACGCGGCGTTCCACAAGGCCGCGCACCTGTTCCGGGTGCGCGCCGTCTCCGTGCCGGTGGACCCGGAGACCTTCCGCGCGGACCCGGGCGCGATGGCCGCCGCGATCGACGAGGAGACCGTGCTGGTCGTCGCGAGCGCCCCGTCCTACGGGCACGGCGTGCTCGACCCGGTCGAGCCCATCGCCGCCGCGGCCGCCGCGCACGGGGTGCGGATGCACGTCGACGCCTGCATCGGCGGCTGGGTGCTGCCCTACTTCCGGCGCCTCGGCCGCGACGTGCCCGCGTTCGGGTTCGACGTCGAAGGCGTCACGAGCATCTCGGTCGACCTGCACAAGTACGCCTACTGTCCCAAGGGCGTGTCCGTGCTCCTGCACCGGGACGCGGAGCTGCGGCGCGGGCACTACTTCGCGAGCGCCCGCTGGCCCGGCTACACGATGCTCAACACCACGATCCAGTCCACCCGCTCCGGCGGCCCGCTCGCCGCGGCCTGGGCGGTGCTGCGGACCATCGGTGACGAGGGCTACCTGGGGCTCGCCGAGCGCACCCTCGCCGCCGTCACGGAGATCCGCGAAGGCGTCGAGGCGATCGACGGGGTGCGGGTGCTCGGCGAACCGGACTCGACGCTGATCGCGCTCACCGCCACCACCGGCGAGTTCGACCTGTTCACCGTCGCCGACGAGATGCGCGAACGCGGCTGGTACGTGCAGCCGCAGTTCGCACACGAGTCCTCGCCGGTGAACCTGCACCTGACCGTCACGGCGGCGAACCGGGGGAGCGAGGCCGCGTTCCTGGGCGATCTCTCGGCATCCGTCGCCGCCGCGCGGGCCGCCGGGCCGGTGATCGTCGAGGGGAACGTGGCGGCGTTCGTCGCGGCGCTGGACCCGCAGACCCTGACCGGCGAGCAGTTCGCCGGGCTGCTCGCCGCCGCGGGACTGACCGGTGGCGGGGCGCTGCCCACCCGGATGGCCGGGATCAACGCCCTGCTCGCCGAAGCCCCGCCCGCGCTGCGCGAGCGGCTGCTGCTGGAGTTCCTCGGCGGGCTCTACCTGCCCTCCTGACGTGGAAGTGCCGAGCAGCTCGCGTGACGGTGGTGGAACTTCTCGGGAAGGTCCGCACGGTCCTGTGCGTTGAACGAAAACGAAAGCCAATACCGACCAGGACGCGGCCCGTCGCCGCGGGGCTGAAGACCGAGGAAGTGCAGCTGTAATGGCGAAGAACGACGTCCGTCCGGTGGTCAAGCTGCGGTCGACCGCGGGCACCGGCTACACCTACGTCACCCGCAAGAACCGCCGGAACGACCCGGACCGCCTGGTGATGCGCAAGTACGACCCCATGGCGCGCGTGCACGTCGAGTTCCGGGAGGAGCGCTGATCGCTCTGTCCGAAGTGGACCGGAAGGACGTGGACCCACTGCCCGGCCGCACGCGATAACGTGGTGGGCATGAGCGCGGAGGAGCCGAGCCCGGAGATGCTGGACCTGGGGGCCCGGGTGTTCGGGATGGCCAGGTCGGGGCAGGCCGAGACGCTGGGCGCGTACGTGGACGCCGGCATCCCGGTCGACCTGACCAACGACAAGGGCGACACCTTGCTGATGCTCGCCGCCTACCACGGCCACCCGGCCACGGTCCGCGCCTTGCTCGAGCGCGGGGCCGACCCGAACCGGCTCAACGACCGCGGCCAGAGCCCGCTGGCCGGCGCGGTGTTCAAGAACGAGCCCGAGGTGGTGAAGGCCCTGGTCGCGGGTGGTGCCGACCCGGCAGGGGGCACGCCGTCGGCCGTGGACACGGCGAAGATGTTCGGCAATACGGAGTTGCTCACACTCCTGCGGCCCTGACGAGGTGAACACCGGGCCCAGCCGTCATGATGGGGCCATGTCCGAAGACCACTACCTCGTCGGCCTCGACCTCACCGGCCGTCGTGTCGTCCTGGTCGGCGGGGGCAGCGTGGCGCAGCGCCGCCTGCCCCGGCTGCTCGGGGCGGGAGCCGCCGTCGAGCTGATCTCGCCGCACACGACGCCCGCCGTGAGCGCGATGGCCGACGCCGGCGAGCTGGTCTGGCATCGCCGCCGGTACGCCGGGGGCGACCTCGATGGCGCCTGGTACGCCCTGGCCTGCACGGACGATCCGCAGGTCAACGCCGAGATCTGCGCGGAGGCCGAGCGTCGCCGCGTGTTCTGCGTCCGCGCCGACGCCGGGTCGGCGGGCACCGCGGTCACCGCCGCGTCCGGGCGGCACGAGGGCCTGGTCGTCGGCGTCCTGTCCGGTGGCGAGCCGCTGCGTTCGGCGGCCGTGCGCGACAACATCGTCGAGGCCCTGCACACCGGGGTCGTCCCCGACGCCGCCAAGGCCGGGATCGGCGAGCTGCCCGGGGTGGCGCTGGTCGGCGGCGGGCCGGGCGACCCGGAGCTGATCACGGTCAAGGGCCGCCGCCTGCTGGCCCGCGCCGACGTCGTGGTGGCCGACCGGCTCGGCCCGCGGGAGCTGCTCGGCGAGCTGCGCCCCGACGTCGAGATCGTCGACGCGGCGAAGATCCCCTACGGGCGCGCCGCGAGCCAGGAGTTCATCAACGCCACCCTGATCGAGCACGCCAAGGCGGGCAGGTTCGTGGTGCGCCTCAAGGGCGGCGACCCGTACCTGTTCGGCCGCGGCTTCGAAGAGCTGATCGCGTGCGCGGAGGCGGGCGTGCCCGTGACGGTGGTGCCCGGCATCACCAGCGCGTTCGCGGTCCCCGCCGTGGCCGGCGTGCCGGTCACCCACCGCGGCGTCGCGCACGAGGTCGTCGTCGTGTCCGGGCACGTGCCGCCGGGCCACGAGACCTCGCTCGTGGACTGGGACGCGCTCGGCAGGCTGCGCGGCACCATCGTGCTCATGATGGGCGTCGAGCGGCTCGACCGGTTCGCCGCCGCCCTGCTCGCGGCCGGGCGTCCCGGCGACACTCCCGTCGCGATCGTGCAGGACGGCACCATGCCCGCCCAGCGGATCACCCGGTCCACTTTGGACTCCGTCGCCGCGGACGCGAAGGCCGCCGGGGTGCGCCCGCCCGCGGTGACGGTCATCGGCCCCGTCGCGGGGCTCGCGCCCGGTCAGTCCTCGTAGCGGCGCCGCACGAAGTCGGCGATCGCGTCGGTCAGCCGCTGCGGGTCCAGCCGCAGCTCCACCGGGCTGCGCGCCTGCACGAACTCCGCGTCCGGCAGGTCCGCGGCGAGGGTGTCCGCGTCGCCGAACGGGTGGATCGGGTCGCGCTGGTGCCCGATCACCAGTGTCGGCACGCCGATCTGCCTGCGCACGGCCTTCGGCGGCGCGATCCGTCCGAACAGGACCCCGTGCAGCAGCGCGGCCATCGACGCCGGCCGCTGCTCGAGGGTGTCGGTGATCACATCTACCCACTGGCTCCCGTGCGGCACCAGGTTGGCCGCCGTCGCCACCCCGGCAACGCTGAAGGGCAGGAACCGCGCGGCGAACAGCAGCGGCGCGAACGTCAGCAGCCCGGCGACGATGGCGTTGTCCAGCACCGGCATCTCGACGATCATCCCGCGCATCCGGTCGGGCGCGGTCACGGCCACCTCCAGCGACACGTTCGCCCCCAGCGAGGTGCCGCCGATCACCGCCCGGTCGATGTCGAGGTGGTCCAGCAGCGCCACGACCTGCATGCCGAAGGCGGGCATCGAGTACCGCCACGACTCGGTGGGCCGGTCGGACTCGCCGTGCCCGAGCAGGTCGAGGGTGACGACGCGACAGCCGTCGGCGGCCAGCCGCCGGGCCAGCGGGGCGTGCATCCGCCGGGTGAACATGATCCCGTGCGTCAACACGACCACCTGGTCGCCGGCGCCGTACTCGGTGTAGGCCAGCCGGTGCCCCTCGAAGGTGAACGAACCGGCGAGCTCGAGAAGGTGCGGGGTCATGTAGCCAGGAAACCATGCCCATGCGTCAAGATGGCAGTCATGACTGACATCGCCGACCTCGTCTCGCTCAAAGTCGACCGGTCCGGACCCGTGGCCGAGGTGACGTTGCTGGGACCGTCCAAAGGTAACGCCATGGGCCCGGACTTCTGGCGTGAGCTGCCACTGGTCTTCACCGCCCTCGACGCCGACCCGGCGGTCCGCGCGATCGTGCTGACCGGCAGCGGGGCGAACTTCTCCTACGGGCTCGACCTGCCGGCGATGATGGGCGGCTGGGCGCCGATGCTCGCCGGGGACGCGCTGGCCGGCCCGCGCACGGCGTTCCTCAAGGAGGTCCGCAAGTTGCAGGACAGCGTCACCGCGGTGGCCGACTGCCGCACCCCGGTGGTCGCCGCCGTCTCGGGCTGGTGCATCGGCGGCGGGGTCGACGTCATCGCCGCCGCCGACGTGCGGCTCGCGAGCGCGGACGCCAAGTTCAGCGTCCGGGAGGCCAAGGTCGCCATCGTCGCGGACCTGGGCAGCCTGCAGCGGCTCGCCGGCGTCATCGGCGAGGGGCATCTGCGGGAGCTGGCGCTGACCGGCAAGGACATCGACGCGGCGCGCGCGGAGAAGATCGGCCTGATCAACGACGTGTACCCCGACCAGGACGCGGTGCTGGCCGCCGCGCGGGAGCTGGCCGGGGAGATCGCCGCCAACCCGCCGCTGGTCGTGCAGGGGGTCAAGGACGTCCTGGCACTCAACAGCGAGCGGCGGGTCGCCGACGGGTTACGGTACGTCTCGACGTGGAACGCCGCGTTCCTGCCGAGCAAGGACCTCGGCGAGGCGGTGCAGGCGTTCATCGAGCGGCGGCAGCCGGAGTTCAAGGGAGAATAGGGTGAGCAGCGACGCTTTCCGCCAGGCCAGGGACTACCTGCTGGCACATCGCGAGGACTACGACACCGCGTACCGCGACTTCACCTGGCCCGAGCTCGGCGAGTTCAACTGGGCGCTCGACTGGTTCGACGTCATCGCCCGCGACCCCGCCAACGCGCAGCGGTACGCACTGTGGATCGTCGAGGAGGACGGCTCGGAGGGCCGCTGGACGTTCCCGGAGCTGAGCGAGCGCTCGGACCGGGTGGCGAACTGGTTGCGGGGTCACGGGGTCCGCCGCGGCGACCGGCTGATCCTCATGCTGGGCAACCAGGTCGAGCTGTGGGAGACGATCCTGGCCGCCATCAAGCTGGGCGCGGTGATCATCCCCGCGTCGACGCTGCTGGGGCCCGAGGACCTGCGCGACCGCGTCGACCGCGGCGCCGCGAAGCACGTCGTGGTGCGCTCGGCCGACGTGCCGAAGTTCGCGGGCGTCGAAGGGGACTACACGCGCATCGCGGTGGGGGAGCGGGCCGAGGGCTGGCTTTCCTTCACCGACGCCTACGCCGCGGACGCGGGCTTCGAGCCCGACGGCGTGACCGCGGCGACCGACCCGCTGCTGCTGTACTTCACCTCGGGCACCACGGCGAAGCCGAAACTGGTGCAGCACACGCAGGTCTCCTACCCGGTCGGGCATCTGTCCACAATGTACTGGGTCGGCCTCGAGCCGGGTGACGTGCACCTCAACATCTCCTCGCCCGGCTGGGCGAAACACGCGTGGAGCAACGTCTTCGCGCCGTGGAACGCCGAGGCGACCGTCTTCTTGTACAACTACAACAGGTTCGACGCGGTCGCGCTGATGTCGCAGATGGACCGCTGCGGCGTCACGAGCTTCTGCGCGCCGCCGACGGTGTGGCGGATGCTGATCCAGGCCGACCTGAGCGCGCTGAAGACCCCGCCGCGCAAGGTGGTCGGCGCGGGTGAGCCGCTCAACCCCGAGGTGATCGAGCGGGTGTCGAAGGCCTGGGGTGTCACGATCCGCGACGGGTTCGGGCAGACCGAGAGCAGCGTGCAGATCGCGAACACGCCGGGCCAGCCGGTCAAGTCCGGGTCGATGGGCCGACCGCTGCCCGGGTTCACCGTCGCGCTGGTCGACCCGGTGACCGGTGAGCGCGCGAGCGAGGGCGAGATCTGCCTGGACCTCGCCCACCGGCCGGTCGGGCTGATGGTCGGCTACACCGACGACGACGAGCGCACGGCGAAGGCGTTCGAGAACGGCTTCTACCACACCGGTGACGTCGGCTCGGTCGACGAGGACGGCTACATCACCTACGTCGGGCGCACCGACGACGTGTTCAAGGCGTCGGACTACCGGATCTCGCCCTTCGAGCTGGAGAGCGTGCTCCTGGAGCACGACGCGGTCGCCGAGGCGGCGGTCGTGCCGGCGCCCGACCCGATCCGCCTGGCGGTGCCGAAGGCCTACGTCGTGCTCGCCGCCGGGCACGAGCCGGTCGCGGCGACGGCGGAGAGCATCCTCGCGTTCTGCCGTGAGCACCTGGCGCCGTACAAGCGCATCCGGCGGCTGGAGTTCACCGAGCTGCCGAAGACCATTTCGGGCAAGATCCGCCGCGTCGAGCTGCGCGGCAAGGAGCAGGCCGCGGACGGCCGCCCGGCGGGCGAGTTTCGCGAGGAGGACTTCCCCGGCCTGAAGTCCTGAGCGCCCCGCGGTGGGCTCCGCCGGGAGCCCACCGCCGGGTCAGCGGGCCGGCTCGGAGCCGACCTGGCGGCCGTCTTCGGTGGAGCAGGTCGCGGTCAGCACCGAGCCAGGGTCGCTGCCGCAGGTCCACGGGTCGAGCGCGACCGGCCCGGCGCCGTCCGGGCTCGCGGCCGCCGCGGGAGTGACGCGTGCGAAGTACTGGGTCAGCAGCGTGACCGCCTCGGCGCACTCGACCGCGCCCTGCCGGATGATCACCTTCGCCTGCTGCCCGTCGTTCGCGGGAACCGTGCCGCACTGGATGTTCTGGGCCGGCGGGTCGGCCAGTACGGCCTGCGCCTGACCCGCGTCCACGGGTGCCGGCGGCGGGACGCCCTGGCCGCCACAGGCACTGAGCGTGAGCACGCACGCGGCGACGGGACCGATCGAGCGAAGCGGAATCTGTCGGGACACTTCGGTTTTTCCTTGCGGGGAGAGGGGTCACTCGGCCGCCACACCGGCGAACACGGTCTTGTCCTGGAGGCTGCAGGTGGTGCCGCCCTGCGACGACGGCGGCCCGGAGACGCACAGCCAGCCGTCCACGGTGGCGCTCGCGGGCTTGCCCGACCCGGCGGGCTGCCTGCCCGCCAGCTGTGCCTGGAACCGGCTGACCAGGTCCTTCGCGTCGGCGCACGGCACGCCCGGGCTCTCCAGGACCTGCAACGTCAGCCCGCTCGCGGCGGTCACCGTGCCGCAGCTGCCCTCGGCGGGCGCGCTCGTCGGTGCCGGGGAGCCGGCAGGGGCGCTGCCGGTCGTCGCAGGCGGGGAGGTCGCGGTCGTGGCGGGCGGCGGGGCCGGCGGGGTGGCGACCTGCACGACGGGATCGTCGGTGCCCGCGCACCCGGCGCTCAGCAGGACGAACGCGCCCGCGACGCCCCAGCGCGCGCGGCGTGCGACTGCGCCCATCCCCGCTCCCCTCCACGTTCGGCAGCGGAAGGTTACCCGGCCCCGGGCGGTTCCGCCCACCGGACCGATGCAGGTCCATAGTGGACGGTCACGTATCGTGTGTCCTCCCCACCGGAGCGAGTGAATCCGCGGTGGGCGGTTAACACCGCGGCCGCCGCGAGCGACGTTCCAGGTGTGCCCGTCCGCGGGCGCACCCGCCCGACCCGTCCCCGAGCGCTGAGAGCGATGAGCACCGAAACCGAGCACGCAACCCCGCCCACCACCCCTTGCACCGTCGTGTGGAGCGAGGGCCGTCCCTACGTCCTCGAGTCCGGCCGGTGGATCGGCACCGACCGGCGCGGCCGGCCGCAGTCCCTCACCGGTGCGGACCTGCGCCGGCGTGGCTGGAGCTACCGCCGGGCCAGCTAGCGCTGACCTGCGCCGGGCTAGGGTGAGCGGGTGAGCGAGCCCAGCCCGGAGACAGTGTCCACCGACAGCGCCGCACCGCCGGTCGCGTCGCAGCCGGGCCTGCTGCGCCAGGCGCTGAACGTCCCGAACATCCTGTCCCTGCTGCGGCTCGCGGGCGTCCCGGTCTTCCTGTGGCTGCTGCTGGGCCCGCGCGAGGACGGCTGGGCCCTGGCCCTGCTGGTGTTCAGCGCGCTCACCGACTGGCTCGACGGCAAGCTCGCCCGCTGGCTCGACCAGATGAGCAGGCTCGGCCAGCTGCTCGACCCGGCCGCCGACCGGCTCTACATCGCCGCGACGCTGGTGGCGTTCCTGGTCCGCGGCATCATCCCGTGGTGGGTGGTGGCGCCGCTGGTGCTGCGCGAGCTGATCGTCGGCGTGTGCATCCTCCTGCTGCGCCGCAACGGGTTCGCGCCACCGGAGGTCACCTACGCCGGCAAGGCCGCGACGTTCGTGCTGATGTACGCCTTCCCCTTCCTGCTGCTCACCCAGGGGGGCTCGGCCGTGGCCGGGGTGGCCCGCCCGATCGCGTACGCGTTCACGGCCTGGGGGTGCGTGCTCTACCTGTGGTCGGGGGCGCTGTACGTGATCCAGACGGTCTCGGCCATCCGGGGTGCCGAGCGGTCCGGTGGGATGTAAGACTTCCCGCGAGCATTCGCGCAGACCCGCGAGCCAGGCACGAAAGGGGACAGCCGTTGTCCGCTCCAGAAGAGTTGCGCTACACCGAGGAGCACGAGTGGGTCGCCACCCGCTCCGGTGACTCGGTCCGGGTGGGGATCACCGAGTACGCGCAGGACCAGCTCGGCGACGTGGTGTTCGTCGAGCTGCCCGAGGTGGGCAGGCAGCTCGGCGCGGGCGACACGTTGGGCGAGGTCGAGTCCACCAAGAGCGTCTCGGAGCTGTTCGCGCCGGTGGACGGCGAGGTCACGGCGGTCAACGGCGCGGTCGTCGACTCGCCGGAGCTGATCAACAGCGACCCCTACGGCGAGGGCTGGCTCGTCGAGATCAAGGTGAGCGACCCGGCCGCGGTCGAGGGCCTGCTCGATTCCGACGCCTACCAGGCGCTCACCGCCGGATAGCGGGCCCGCTGTCAAGGGGAGCCCCAGCGGCTGCGACCGATCAGGCACGGTACGTTGACAGCACACAATCTCGGGTAGGCGAACACTTCAGTGGTGAGGAGAGCTCAGGTGAGCACGAACGACGGACCCGGTGTTCCCCCGGAGCAGTCTCCGGAGCGGACTTCGGTCTTCCGGGCCGACTTCCTGGCGGACGCGGAGGGCCACGAGCCGCCGGCGCCCGAGCCCTCGGTCGCCGGTGTCGACGCGCTGCCGTCCGGCTCGGCACTGTTGGTCGTCAAGCGGGGCCCCAACGCGGGCTCGCGGTTCCTGCTGGACCGCGACACCACCAGCGCGGGGCGGCACCCGGACAGTGACATCTTCCTTGACGACGTCACGGTCTCCCGTCGGCACGCGGAGTTCCGGCGTGAGGGCGGCGAGTTCGTGGTGATCGACGTGGGCAGCCTGAACGGCACCTATGTCAACCGCGAGCCGGTGGACCAGGCCGTCCTCGCCGGCGGCGACGAGGTGCAGATCGGCAAGTTCCGCCTGGTCTTCCTGACCGGCCCGGGGCACGGGGGCCAGGGGGCACAGTGACGGCTGCCGGGCGGCCACAGCGCGATGGGTTGAGCATCGGGGCCGTTCTGGCGCAGCTGCGCGCAGACTTCCCCGACGTCACCATCTCCAAGATCAGGTTCCTCGAGTCGGAGGGGCTGGTACAGCCAGGGCGCACGCCGTCGGGCTACCGCCAGTTCGCCCCGGCGGACGTCGAGCGCCTGCGGTTCGTGCTGTCCGCCCAGCGGGACCACTACCTGCCGCTGAAGGTGATCAAGGAGCAGCTCGACGCCGCGGACGGCGGCGCGGGCGGGCCCGAGGTGACCGGCACCCGGCTTCCCCGCAAGCTCGTCTCGCTCTCCTCGCGCACCGGTGACGGGCTGCCCGCGGCCGAGGACTTCGCGCCCGGTCGCGAGGTCCGGCTCACCCAGGAGGAGCTGCTGGCCGAAACCGGCATCGACGCCCCGACGCTGGCCGAGCTCGAGCAGTACGGGCTCCTCCGGCCGGGCGCGGCGGGGTTCTACGACCCGGATGCGGTGCTGGTCGCGCGCACGGTCAAGGCGATGACGGAGTTCGGCATCGAACCGCGGCACCTGCGCGCGTTCCGCGCCTCCGCCGACCGCGAGGTCGGGCTGCTGGAGCAGATCGTGACGCCGGTGTACCGGCACCGGGACGCCGACGCGAAGGCCCGCGCGGACGAGATGGTGCGGGAGCTGGCGGCGTTGTCGGTCACCCTGCACACGCTGCTGGTCAAGGCCGGCATCCGGGGTGTGACCGGCGGTTGAGGCGGCCCCCTCCCAGGCTCCGGTCGGTAATGACACAGTTTCATGACTCTGCCTATCGCCCGGGATGCCGTACGGTTGGTTATGGGTTGCCCGACATCGAACGTGCGCCAGTCAACATGGGAAACAAGCGAGCACAGCGTCCAGCGGACGGGTAGCGTCGGAAACGTCGACGCGGGATCGTCGGATCGGCGCTGCAGCCCGCGCACAGGAGAGGGAGGCGAAGTCCGATGAGCGAGATGCGCGTCGTCGGCGTGCGGGTCGAGCTGCCCGCGAATCAGCCGATCTTGCTGCTGCGGGAGACGGAGGGCGAGCGGTACCTCCCGATCTGGATCGGATCCGTGGAGGCCACCGCCATCGCGCTGGAGCAACAGGGTGTCCGGCCCGCCCGGCCGCTGACTCACGACCTGCTCAAAGAGGTCATCGCGGCGCTCGGGCGCGAGCTGGAGCAGGTCGTGATCACCGACCTGCGCGAGGGCACGTTCTTCGCGGAACTGGTCTTCGACGGCAATGTGCGGGTCTCCGCCCGGCCGAGCGACTCGGTGGCGCTGGCGCTGCGTGTCGGGGTGCCGATCCACGCGGTCGACTCCGTGCTCGAGGAAGCCGGGCTGATCATCCCCGACGAGCAGGAGGACGAGGTCGAGAAGTTCCGCGAGTTCCTCGACTCCGTCTCGCCCGAAGACTTCCGCGGCGCCGACACGTAAGCGAGCTTTCCCGGTCAGGCCGCCCGGCGCCGGGAAGATCCCGGCGGCCCGGGTACGGGCCGTCCTGGGCGCACTGCCGCAGCCCGACCCGATCCTCTCCGTTATCCGGATGAGTAATAACTCCCATGTTTAGGTAAACCTGGTCGGTCCGGAAGAAGGCCGAAGAACTGCTCCCGGCCGCCGCGCGTCGCGTTGACCAGCGGGGCCACCACGCTTACCGTCGAAGGCGGTAAATCGCCAAGGTGTGATTCTCCCCGTCCGGGGCACACGCGCGGTTCCACCGGCAGGGGTTCCGTTCCCGGAGCCCCGGTGCTTGTTTCGACCGGCCGCCCCGGCCGGGCGAGGGGAGGCTTGCGTGGTCGACGAGAGGCCGATCAAGGCGGTCGACGGAGAGCAGGGCGAACTGTTCCCTGACTCGTCACTGCCTGATGAGCTGGTCGGTTACCGGGGGCCCGCGGCCTGCCAGATCGCCGGCATCACCTACCGGCAGCTCGACTACTGGGCTCGCACGAAGCTCGTCGCCCCGAGCATCCGCACCGCGCACGGCTCGGGTTCCCAGCGCCTGTACTCCTTCAAGGACATCCTCGCGCTGAAGATCGTGAAGCGTTTACTGGACACGGGCGTCTCGCTGCAGAACATCAGAGTGGCCGTCGACCACCTGCGCGCCCGCGGCGTCGCGGACCTGGCGAAGGTGACCCTGGTGTCGGACGGCACGACGGTCTACGAATGCACCTCGCCCGAGGAGATCGTGGATCTGCTGCAGGGCGGCCAGGGCGTGTTCGGCATCGCCGTGAAGGTCCCGATGCAGGAGATCAGCGGCACCATCCACGAGTTCCCGGCCGAGCGCGCCGACGGCGGCGAGGTCGAGGCGGTCGTGCCGGACGAGCTGAGCCAGCGACGCAACGCCCGCCGCACGGGCTGAGGTGACGCGAGTGGGCCGGCCGTGTTCGCCGAACGCGCGAACGCGACTCGCTCCGCGTACCTTCTGGGGTCGAACCCCAGACCCCGCCGGGCGCAAGCCCCCGGACCCCCGGCCGTGGTTACCGTCGCGTAGGATGATCACCGCAGTCGCCGAAGCCGCGCGGGAGAGTCCGAACCCCAACCCGGGTCCGGCGCCGAAGGAGCAAGTCCTCCCCGGAACCTCTCAGGCCCCCGGACCGCGCGGACGAGACGCCTCTGGAAAGTGGGTCCAGGCCACAACCCGGTGACCCCGCCGACGGTGCAAGCCCGATTCAACGTCCGGGTGAACCTCTCAGGCGCCCGCACGGGCATGGACAGAGTGGGGAGGACCCGGACACCGCGGCGTGTCCGGGTCCCGTTCGGGCTCAGCCGGGCATCTTGTCCAGAAAACCCAGTACCTGCTTGATTTTCCCGTCCTCGACGCGGACCACGTCGAACCCGATCGCGAGCGGTTCGGGCGCGCCCTCGGGTCCGAGGTACCAGCTGAACCGCGCGATGTCGTGGTGGCCGTCGACGCTGCCGCCCAGGTCGAACCGCAGGCCCGCGAACTGCTGCTGGGCTCCGCCGATGAACCCGTCGAGCCCCTCGTGCCCGGCGACCGCGCCGAGCGGGTCGGTGTAGGTGGCGTCCCCGGCGAACACCTCCTCGATCAGGCCGCGGCGCTTCGCCGGGTCGGTCTCGTTCCACGTGTCGAGGTAGCGGTGCGCGACGGCGGTGAACTCGGTCATCGTGTTTCTCCTTGTGCTCGAACGGAAGCTGACGAGGGCAACTCTGGCCCGGCGAGCTGCGGCGTGTCGATTACGCCGGAGGTAATGGCGTGGCCGCGGTGGTGCTCGTAGCGTCGTGCCCGTGACGACCATCCAGCGCCCTGTGGGCGAGCTGATCCGGCAGTGGCGCGAGCGCCGCCGGATCAGCCAGCTCGACCTGTCGATCTCGGCGGAGATCTCCACCCGGCACCTGAGCTTCGTGGAGACCGGACGCGCCAACCCCAGCAGGGACATGGTATTGCGCCTCGGCGAGCACCTCGACGTGCCGCTGCGGGAACGCAACCAGCTGTTGCTCGCGGCCGGTTTTGCCCCGGCGTACCGGGAAAGCAGGCTCGACGACCCCGGCCTCGCCGTCGCCCGTGCGGCGGTGCGGCGGGTGCTGGCGGGGCACGAGCCGTACCCCGCGGTCGTCGTCGACCGGTACTGGAACCTGGTGGACAGCAACGAAAGCATCGCGGTGCTGACCGAGGGCGTGGCCCCGGAGCTGCTGGCCGCCCCGGCGAACGTGCTGCGGATCGCGCTGCATCCCGAGGGCATGGCGCCACGCGTCCTGAACCTGGGGGAGTGGCGCGCGGACCTGCTGGGCCGGTTGCGGCGCCAGGTCGAGACGACGGCCGACCCCGGGCTCGCGGAGCTGCTGGCGGAGATCCGCGCGTATCCGTGCGACCAGCCGGAGACCGGGAATCCCGAGCGTGGGGAGATCTTCGTGCCGCTGCGCGTGCGGCACGGCGAGGCGGAGCTGTCGTTCTTCTCCACCATCGCGACGTTCGGCCATCCGGTGGAGATCACCTTGTCGGAGCTGGCGATCGAGTCGTTCTACCCGGCGGACGACACGACGGGGGAGTACCTGCGGCAGCTGGCCGCGTCGCGCGGGGCGGCCGAGGGCTAGCCCCCGGTCAGCCCCGCCGCAGTGAAGTCGGCCTGCTGGGCGGGTTCCCGGAGGTAGTCGCGGAAGACCTGGGCCGCGCGGGCCTGCACGTCGTCGACGGTGTTGCCGGCGAGGCCGAGGAACGGGTAGTCCGCGGAGCGCGCCGAGGCGACGGACTCCGCGGGAGAGCCGACCATGCCCGGCTTCGTCGTCGTCAGCTGGTCGACCCAGTAGGAGTTCTCGGGGAGCCACGCCACGGGGAGGCCGCCGATCGTGCTCAAATCGGCCTTGCCGGTGAGCGCGTCGAGCACCTGCTGCGACGGGATGGCACGGACGTCGATGTGCACGCAGTGGGCGTGCACGACGGTGTTGGCCTGGTTCCAGCGCGCCGCGGCGGCACTGACCGGCTGCTGCGCGGTCGGGGTGACGACGACGGTCATCGTCGAGTTGCCGTCGGTGCAGGCGTTGGCCTGGGCCTCGGCGCGGCTGTTGAGCACGTTGTTGGCCCAGCCCCAGGCGAGCAGCCCGACCACCAGCAGCACGACGAACGCCCCGGCCACGATGGGCCACTTGGCGATCCGCCGGCGGCCGGCGATCTTGCCCATGGCGCGGTGGGTGCCGGTGGCGGTCGACCGGCCGTCGGTGACGGCGTGGTGACTGCCGGTCGAGGTGGCACGGCCCTCGTCCGCCGCGCGGAAGCCGCCGGTGGACGTGGACTTGCCGACCGGGCGGTGGCTGCCGGTGGAAGTCGCGCGGCTCTCGCTGGTGCGGAAGCCGCCGCTCGAGGTCGAGCGGCCTTCGCCGACGGGCTGGTGACTGCCGGTGGCCGTCGCGCGGCTCTCCTTGATCCGGAAGCCGCCGGTGGAGGTGGCGCGGCTTTCGCCGACGGGGGTGTGGGTGCCGGTGGAGGTGGCGCGGAAGCTGCCGGTGGAGGTGGCGCGGCGGTCGTCGACCGGGGGGTGGGTGCCGGTGGAGGTGGCGCGGAAGCTGCCGCTCGACGTGGCGCGGTTTTCGCCGAGGGAGGCGTGGGTGCCGGTGGCCGTGGCGCGGAAGCCGCCGCTGGAGGTGGCGCGGCCTTCGCCGACCGGGCGGTGGCCGCCGGTGCCGGTGAAGTCGTCGCAGACGGGGCGGAAGCCGCCGGTGGAGGTGGCGCGGCCCGCGCCGATGGTGCCATGTCCACCCGGGGGTGTGCTGGGGTCCTCGTCGTCCTCGACGCCGTCGGTGAAGGTGCTGAAGCCACCGCTCGCGGTGATTCCTTCGTCGCCGACCACGGGGTAGGCGCCGGCGGCCGTGGAGCGGCCTTCAACGGCCGGGCGCTCGTCGCTCACCGCGCGGTAGCCGCCGGTGCCCGTCACCGGGTCGGGGCGGCGCAGCCCGGCGGTGATGCGGTGCGCGTTCGCCGGGTCGTCCTCGGGCTGGAAGCCGTTGGGCGGGCGGCGCAGGCCCGTCGTGGTGCGGTTGTCGGGGGAGCCGGCCGCCGGCAGGACCCTGGTGTGATCGTCCGCGCCGGCGGGCATCGACGTGGCGAAAGGCTGTGCGGGCAGCACCGCCGCCTGGGACCGGGGACCGTAGCGCAGCGGGGTCGGAGGCCCCAGCCGGTTCTGCGGGCGCCGGGGGTCCTGCGGTCGCTCAGGGAGGCGAGGAGCGGGATCGTCGTCCCTGCTGTGACGCCCCATCGGGTAGTCCCTTCAACTCTACGTGCATAGCCGGCAAACGCGTTCACCCTAACAGGGGTACAGCGTTAGGAAAACGTGATGGTGACACGAAACTGAAAAACGCACTGTCACCGTCAAACGATCAAGAACTATTTGTGAAGCGAAAGCAAATAGTCGCACTGCGAAAGCAGGCGGTCGCGCAGGGGCGCCGCCCGGCGCGCGAACTCCCCCTGCTTCCGGGCGTATTCCGCGCGCCCGGCGGGCGACTCGATACGCACCGGCCGGTATCCCAGCGCCGACAGATCGTACGGGCTGGCACACATATCCAGTTCGCGGATATCCGCCGCGAGCTCGAAGCAGTCGGCGAGCAGTTCCGACGGGACGAACGGGTCGAGTTTGTAACAAGCCTTGTAGAGGTCCATGTTCGCGTGCAGGCAGCCCGGTTGTTCCAGCTCCGCCTGGCTCGCCCGGCTCGGCTGCAGTGTATTGCGCGGGCGTGCGGGGGCGGTGAAGAAGCGGAACGCGTCGTAGTGCCCGCACCGGATCTCGAGCGACTCGACGACCGCGTCGGTCCCCGCGGTGCCCAGCCGCAACGGCAACTGGTTGTGCCGGACCCGGGCGGCGTCCTGCCGGTACACCATCGCCCACTCGTGCAGCCCGAAGCAGCCCAGCCGCGGCGCACGACTCGCCGTCTTCGCCAGCAGTGTCCGGAAATACCGGGCCGTCTCGGCCTTCTTCTCCGTGAACGCCGCCGGATTCAGCGTGACGCCGTCCTCGGTCTCGAGGTAGCCAGGGCGGTCGAGGAACCGGCGTGCCTCGTCGCCGCCCAGCACCACGCCGAGACCGGGTTGCCAGCGCTCGAGGTGCGCCGGGCGGAACGAGTAGTACTGGAACAGGAAGTCCAGCACCGGATGCTTCTCGCCACGGGAGCGCCGCTCCTGGTACGGCCGCGTCCAGCGCCGCACGCGTTGCGCGTGCGCGCTCTCCCGCGCGATCCACTCCTGCGGCCCCAGCACGACGTCCATGACGGCTCAGGCTGCCACGTGCGTGCCGTCGCGGACCGTGCCCACGTACTCCTCGACCAGGTCCTCCAGCGCCACGACGCCGACCGGCCGCCCGTCGGTGTCGAGCGCGCGGGCCAGGTGGGTGCCCTCGTTGCGCATGGCGGACAGCGCCTCGTCGAGCCGGGCGCCCACCGCGAGGTCGGTGAGCGCGCGGAACTTGCTCGCCGGGATGATCGTCTCCGGCTCGTCGCCGATCTGGTCCAGCACGTCCTTCACGTGCAGGTAGCCGATCAGCTCGCCGGCGGCCGAGCACAGCGGGTACCGCGAGAACCCGGTCGCCGAAACGGCTTCCTCGATCTCGCCGACCGTGGGCGCGGGGGACAGCGTGGTGAGCTGGTCCAGCGGCACCAGCACGTCCGCCACGGTCTTCGCGACCGACGACAACGTCTGGCTGAGCCGTTCGTGCTCGGACTGCTCCAGCAGCCCTTCGCGGCGGGACTCGCTGAGCAGCTCGGCCAGCTCCGCCGAGGTGTAGGCCGTCTCCAGCTCGTCCTTCGGCTCGACCTTCACCAGGCGCAGCAACGAGTTCGAGGAGAAGTTCAGCAGCCAGATGAACGGCCGGGCGAGCTTGACCCAGCCGACGTGCACCGGCACCAGCCACAGCGCGAGCCGTTCCGGGTCGGCGATCGCGAGGTTCTTCGGCACCATCTCGCCGATCAGCACGTGCAGGATCGTGATGAACGCCAGCGCGATCGCGAACGAGATGGGGTGCACCAGCACGTCCGGGATGTGCAGCAGGTCGAAGAACGCGCCGAGCCGGTGCGCCACCGCCGGCTCGCCGAGGCGGCCCAGCAGCAGCGAGCAGATGGTGATGCCCAGCTGCGCGCCGGCGAGCATGAGCGACACGTGCTTGCTGGCGTTGATGACGATGCGCGCCCGGGTCTTGCCCTGTTCGAGCAGGGCCTCCAGCCGGTCGCGGCGGGAGGAGATCAGGGTGAACTCCGCGCCCACGAAGAACGCGTTGGTCAGCAGCAGGACCACGACGAGGAAAATGGCGAGCCAGTCGTTCACCGGGCCGCCTCCTCTCCGGCCGGGGCGGGCTCTTCGAGCCGGTGCACGCTCAGCTCGGCGATGCGGTGGCGGTCCATGGTGACCACGGTCAGCCGCCAGCCCTCGACGTCGATGCCGTCGCCGGGCACCGGGATCTTGCCCAGCCGCTCCAGCACGAGCCCGGCGATCGTCTCGTAGTCGCCCTCGGGCATGCGGAACCCGGTGAGGTCGCGGACCTCGTCGGCGCGCAGCTGCCCGGACACCAGCCAGGTGTCGGTGTCCAGCCGCTGCGACGCGGGCGCCTCGCCCTGGTCGTGCTCGTCGCGGACGTCGCCGATGATCTCCTCGACCACGTCCTCCAGTGTCACCAGGCCCGCGGTGCCGCCGTACTCGTCGACGACCATCGCGACCTGGAACCGGGAGTCGCGCAGCCGGGACAGCAACGCGTCGCCGGGCAGCGACTCCGGGACCGTGGGCACCGGCCGCATCACCGAGCCGATCTTGACCGTCTCCCGTTCGCCGGCGGCGACCACGAAGGCCTGCTTGACGTGCACGGCGCCCTGGACGTCGTCGAGGTCCTCGCGGTAGACGGGGAAGCGGGAGAACCCGGTGCGGCGGGCGAGCGCGATGAGGTCGTTGATGGTCTCGTCGACGGTGAGCGACTCGATCTGCACGCGCGGGGTCATCAGCTCGTCGGCGGTGCGGCCGCCGAAGCGCAGTGACTTGTCGAGCAGTTCCGCGGTCGAGGTGTCGAGCGTGCCGCTTTCGGCGCTGGTGCGCACGATCGAGCCGAGCTCCTGGGGCGAACGCGCCGAACGCAGCTCCTCCTGCGGCTCGACGCCGAACTTGCGCACGACCCAGTTCGCGCTGTTGTTCATGAGGGTGATGAGCCAGCGGAAGAGGGCGGAGAAGCGCGAGTGGTAGCCCATCACGGCGCGGGCGGTCCGCAGCGGGCGCGCGACGGCGAGGTTCTTGGGCACCATCTCGCCGAGGATCATCGACAGCGAGGTCGCCAGCAGCAGCGCGATGATCAGGGAGGCGCCGTCGGCGACGGAGTCCGAGAGCCCGATGGCGGTGAGCACCGGGCGGACCAGCCGGCCGATCAGGGGTTCGGCGAGGTAACCGGTGACCAGGGTGGTCAGGGTGATCGCGACCTGGGCGCCGGAGAGCTGGTAGGACAGGTGCGCGTGCGCGTTGCGGACGGTCTTGGAGCGGCGGTCACCGACCTTGCGGACGTCGGCCTCGACGGTGCTGCGCTCGAGTGCGGTGAGCGAGAACTCCGCGGCGACGGCGAGGCCGGTGCCGATCGTCAGCAGGAGGAAGAACAGGACGCCGAGCACGGCGAACAGGACGTCCATCACCGCGCCCCCGCCGGTCGGTCGGCGGGATGATGGTCGGGGGAGCCGGGTGCGCCACCCGGCTCAGTACTGTCACCAGGTGACTGCGCGTCGCGCACGGGAAAGGGTCACTCCTTGCAAGGGTGGCTGCGGTGGCGTCCATGATAGCGGCCGGAGCGCCGGGTCGCGGACGTCGTTCCCGCTCACGGCGGTTAGGTGGCGGGTTGTGGTGCGTTGTTGTGGTGAGGCGTGGGGGTGCGGGGAGGCGTGGGCGGGGGAGCCGTGGGCGGGGTGGTGTGGGGAGGCGGTTGGCGCATTGGGGTGTGGCGGACGGGCGGTGTGGCGGGACGGGCGGCCGCGTGACGTGGCGGTTGGGGCCTGGGCGTGGGTAGCTTCGCGGCGACGATGGCGCTTCGGGACGTCTGCCAGGGGCAGCTGCGGAGGTGAGCGCTTTGTCGCCAGCGAGTTCCCGCTCCTTGCTACCGCTGCTAGCGCAGTTTCTGCTCGGTTGGCTAGCGCCGTTAGCGGACCGTCTGCCTCGCTGGTAACCCTAAGGCACGTTCTGCCTGCTTCGCTTGCGCCGCCAATGCGCCTTGTCGCTGCTTGGCCTAGCGTCGTTAGCCCGCTCTCTGTCTGCCTAGGTTAGCGTCGCTAGCATGCCTGATGCCTGCGTGACTAGCGTCGCTAAGGCGCCTTCTGTCAGCTTGGGCTGCCGCCGCGGGAACGCCTCTCGCTCGCTCTGTCGTCAGATGTGCATCCGCTGCCTCGTCTACCCGCCCGTGGCGTCTGTGGTGTGGTGTTGCCGACGAGGGGTGCGATCCGTTGGCTAGCGTCGCTAGAACGCGGTCCGCTGCTCCACTAGCGGTGCTAACCCGATTGTCTTGACACCTCGCGCCCCGGCCGTCGCCGTATGGCTCGGTGGCTCGCGCCCGCCCGTCGCCGTATGGCTTGCCGTCTCGCGCCCCGCCGTCGTCCTGCGCTCGGCGGCCCACTTGGCGAACTCGCGCTCGGTTACCTAGCGCTGCTAGTCTCGGTTCGTGTCGGTACAGGAGCGCCGGGAGCGGGAACGCGCCGAGCGGCAGGAGTTGATCATTCGCGTCGCGCGTGAGCTCGCGGAAAGTGAAGGCTGGGAAGCGGTCACCACCCGGCGTCTCGCCGAGCGGATCGAGTACAGCCAGCCTGTCCTCTACAGCCACTTCAAGGGCAAGGACGAAATCGTCGAAGCCGTGGCGCTGCAAGGGTTCGTCGAGCTGGCGACTGCCATGCACGACGCGCGCGCCGGCGCGACGAACGAGCGAGATGCCCTTTCGGTCGTGCTGCACGCGTACGTGCGCTTCGCCGAAGAGAACCCCGTGCTCTACGACGCGATGTTCGCGCGGGCCACGAACCTGCCCTTCGGCCGTGCCCAGGCGCCTGCCCCGCTGCGGGTCGCGTTCCGCGAACTCGTCGCCGTGTTCGAGCCGCTCGCTGGCGAGCGGGATGTCGAGACCTTCACCGAGGTCGGCTGGAGCGCCGTGCATGGCCTGATCGCCCTCGACCGCGACCGCCGCCTGCGGCCGCGCCGTCAGGGTGAGCGGCTGGAGCTGCTTGTCGGGCAGCTGCTGGGCTGACCGTGCGGCAGGGCGAGTGGGCTGGGGCTGCTTGTCGGGCAGCTGCTGGGCTGACCTCGCAGGTCTCGGCCACCAGCGCGGGCTGCTGAAGCTTGTCGGTCGGCTGCTGGGCTGACCGTTCCGATCGCGGGCCGCCAGCCCAGGCTGCTGGCCCTGCTCGTCGATCAGCTGCTGACCTGACCACACCAGCCCCAGCCCACCAGCCCGGGCTGCTCGCTCAGCCCCAGCCCACCAGCCCCGGGCTCGTCGCTCAGCTCCGGGCGCGGCCGCCCGGATCCCGGCCCACCAGGGCGAGCAGCCGGTCGGGCGCGGAAGCGCTTTCCGGCACCGGCACCGGCGGTGCGAACAGCCCGATGCCCTGCCACGCCTGGACCTGCGGGCCCATCGTCGTCAACAGCGCCTCGGCCACGTCGTCGGCCATCGGCTGCTCCGCGCCGATCCCGGTCGCCAGGTCCCAGGCGTGCACCGCGAAGTCGAGCGTCATCTGCCAGCCGTAGTCGGCGGCGTCCGCCTCGCCGTAGGACAGGTGCACCTGCCTGTCCGTCGCGCCCGGCGCCGTCCACGACTCCCTGGCCGCGGCGGACGCCTTCTCCCACACGCCGACCGGGTCGTCGCCCAGCACGTCGCCGTCGTAGCGGTCGCCGACCTCCTCGATCGTCTCGCCCGCGAGCAGGTGCGGCACCCACAGCTGCTCGGACACGAGGTGGTTGACCAGATCTCGCACGGACCACTCCGTGCACGGCGTCGGCGCGTCCCACTGCTCGCCGCCGACCCGGTGCACCGTCCGGTCGAACTCGCGCAGCGCTTCGCCATGTGCGTCGAGCAGGTTCATGACTCCAATGAAGCACGAACGCGATGCCGCCGCACGCTTTCTTCGACGAGATCGAGCACCGGCCCCAGATCATCGGCCGGCAGCCCCATCGCCAGGTGCGACACGAGCCCCTCGAGCACCAGCTCCAGATACGACGTGAGCACGTCCACGTCCACGTCGTCACGCAGGTTGCCGACCTCCCGCTGACGCAGCAGCCGCTGCCGGGTCGCCAGCGTCAGCTGCTGCGAGCGTTCCGCCCACCGGCCACGGAACTCCGGGTCGGTGCGGAGCCTGCGCGAGACCTCGAGCCGCGTGCCGAGCCAGTCCGCCGGATGCTCGCCGCCGCCCGCGAGCAGGTCGCGCATCACCTGCACGAGACCCTGGGCGGCGACGACGTCCGCCATCCGCGCGGCGTCCTCCTCCGCGAGGGCGAGGAACAAGGACTCCTTGTCCCGGAAATGATGGAAGATCGCGCCACGCGACAGCCCGGTCGCTTCCTCCAGCCGCCGGACCGTGGCACCCTCGTACCCGTACCGGGCGAAGCAGACGCGTGAGCCGTCGAGGATCTGGCGCCGTCGCGCGTCGAGGTGATCCTGACTGACCCGTGGCATCCCCTGATCCTGTCACCCGGGGTAGTTCTTACGCAATCCGTACGTACGTACTGTGGCTGGGTTCCGGGACCTGAAATTGTCGTACCTCCCGTGTAGCGTCCAAAAACAGGTGCTCCTCCTGATGGGAGAGGTGTGACATGACAGCGGTTCGCCACGTCGCCGGGCAAGCCGGAAACGCGCGGGGAGTGGCCAGGAAGGTCATTTCCGACCGCGCGGCCGGCGAAGCCTACGTAGCGTCGGTGTGCTTCAAGCACGGGCCACCCCGCCTCCTTGGCGTGGAGGTGGAGTACACCGTGCACTACGCCGACGACCCCCGAAGACCTCTGAAAGCCGAAGATCTGGCCCGTGCGCTCGGCCCGCACGCCCCGCGCACCCTCGTTCCCGCAAGCCCCGCAACACCACTGCCCGCCGGCTCCCCGCTGACCCTCGAGCCGGGCGGCCAGGTGGAGATCTCCGCGCTGCCGCAGGAATCCCTGCGTGAGCTCGAGCGCGTGGTCTCCGCCGATCTGGCCTATCTGACCGATCTCCTCGCCCGCGCCGGGTTCGCCCTCGGCGAAACGGGCATCGATCCCCACCGCCCGCCCGCCCGGCTGCTGACCACGCAGCGTTACGCCACCATGGAACGCCGGTTCGCGCCGATGGGGCCCGGCGGGATCACGATGATGTGCAGTACGGCGGGGCTGCAGGTCTGCGTGGACAGCGGGGAACGGGAGGGGCTTGCGCAGCGGTGGGCGGCCGTGCACGCCCTCGGCCCGCCGTTGCTCGCCACGTTCGCCAACTCGCGGCGGCATGCCGGCCGGGACACCGGGCTCGCCTCGGCCCGCTGGCGCGCGGTGCTCGACACCGAGCACGCGCGCACCTTCGCCGGCACGGCGTGCGCCGACCCGCCCGCGGAGTGGGCGAGCCGGATCATGGACACGCCGTTGATGCTGCTCCGCCGGGAGGACGGCCCGTGGGACGCGCCGGCCGGGCTGACCTTCGCGGACTGGGTGGCCCGCCGCGGCGAGGCCGGGCTGCTCGGCCCGCCGACCGAGGCGGACCTGGCCTACCACCTCACCACGATGTTCACGCCGGTGCGGCCGCACGGCTACCTCGAGGTGCGCTACCTCGATGCCCAGCCGGTGAGCCGCTGGCTGCACCCCGTGGCGCTGCTCAATGCGCTGCTGGCAAGTCCGTCCACAGTGGACGAAGTACTGGCCGTGTGCGAGCCCCTCCTCGGCGCGTGGGAGCGTGCCGCGGACGCCGGGCTCGAGGACCAGGACATCGCCGCGGTGGCCGGAAAAGTGGCGGACCTGGGCTGTGCCGCACTGCCGGCCACGGGCCTGCCGGGCAACAAGATCGACGAGATCAGCGAAGGCGTGCAGCGTCTGGTGCACGCCGGGAGGGGATGATCGACGTGACGGATTTCCTGACCGAGGCGCCGAGCGCCTTCCGCGAGAAGACCGGCGAGCAGCTGCGCGAGCACGCGGCGCAGGCGCTGACGAGGGCGCGGCGGCGCAGCACCACGCTCACGGATGCGGTGGCCGACGAGGACCTGGTGCGCCAGCACTCCAAGCTCATGTCGCCGCTGGTGTGGGACCTCGCCCACATCGGCAGCCAGGAGGAGCTGTGGCTGGTGCGGGACGTGGGCGGCCGCGAGCCGCTGCGCCCGGACATCGACGACCTGTACGACGCGTTCCGGCACCCGCGCGCCGACCGGCCGTCGCTGCCGTTGCTCGGCCCGGCCGAGGCCCGCAGGTACGTGGGCGAGGTGCGGGCCAAGGCGTTCGAGGTACTGGAGCGGGCGCCGCTGGAGGGCAGCCGGCTCACCGAGGCCGCCTTCGCGTTCGGCATGATCACCCAGCACGAGCAGCAGCACGACGAGACGATGCTGGCCACTCACCAGCTGCGCAAGGGCGAGCCCGCGCTGCACGCCCCCGCACCGCCGGGCGCCCGCAGCGGCCCGCTGCCCGCGGAGGTCCTGGTGCCGGCCGGGTCGTTCCTGATGGGCACGAGCGTCGAGCCGTGGGCGCTGGACAACGAGCGCCCGGCGCACGAGGTCGGCGTCGGCGCGTTCTTCATCGACACCACGCCGGTCACCAACGGCGCGTACACCGAGTTCCTGGAGTCCGGCGGCTACGACCAGCGGCGGTGGTGGAGCGACGCGGGCTGGGAGTACCGCACGGCGCACGACATCGGCGCGCCCCGGTTCTGGCGCCGCGAGGCGGACGGCTGGTGGCGCACGCGGTTCGGCGTCGACGAGCGGGTGCCCGCGGAGCAGCCCGTCGTGCACGTGTCGTTCCACGAGGCCGAGGCGTACGCGGCGTGGGCGGGCAAGCGGCTGCCCACCGAGCGGGAATGGGAGAAGGCCGCCCGGTTCGACCCGGCCACCGGCCGGTCCCGCCGGTACCCGTGGGGCGACGAGGAGCCGACCGCCGAGCACGCGAACCTCGGGCAGGCGCACCTGAGTCCGGCCGCGGCCGGGGCGTACCCGGCGGGCGCGTCGGCGCTGGGCGTGCACCAGCTGATCGGCGACGTGTGGGAGTGGACCAGCAGCGACTTCCACGGCTACCCGGGCTTCGTCGCGTTCCCGTACAGGGAGTACTCCGAGGTGTTCTTCGGCCCCGAGTACAAGGTCCTGCGCGGCGGTTCGTTCGGCACCGACGCGGCGGCGGTCCGCGGCACGTTCCGCAACTGGGACTACCCGATCCGGCGGCAGATCTTCGCCGGCTTCCGCTGCGCCAGGGACGCCTCCGGTGTGTAGGCACCTGGCCTACCTGGGCCCGCCGGCCGCCCCGGCCGAGCTGGTGTTCGGCGCGCCGCATTCGCTGCTGCACCAGTCCTACGCGCCGGCGGACATGCGGGGCGGCGGCACCGTGAACGCCGACGGCTTCGGGCTCGCCTGGTACACCGACGGCGCCCCGGTCCGCTACCGCCGCGCGAGTCCGGTGTGGACGGACCACGACGCGCCCGTGCTGGCCGGGTCCGTGCGGTCCGGGGCGTTCGTCGCGGCGGTGCGCAACGGCACCGTCGGCATGCCGGTGACCGAGACCGCGGTCGCGCCGTTCGTCGACGGGCCGTGGTCGTTCAGCCACAACGGGATGGTGACCGGCTGGCCCGGCTCGCTGGCCACGCTCGCCGGGAAGCTGCCGGTCACCGACCTGCTCACGCTCGAGGCGCCCACCGACTCGGCCGTGCTGTGGGCGTTGCTGCTGGAGCGGCTGCGGGCGGGGGAGGACCCACTCGGCGCGGTGGCCGGGCTGATCGCGGAGGTCGAGTCCGCCGCCCCCGGCTCGCGGCTGAACTTCCTGCTCACCGACGGCCAAACCCTGGTGGCCACCGCCTGGACGCACGCGCTGTCGGTCCGCCAGGGCGAGGGGGCCGTCGTGGTCGCCTCCGAGCCCACCGACCCGGCACCGGGCTGGGTCCCGGTGCCGGAAGGACACGCCGTCCTCGCGCGGCACGGCGGTGCCGAACTCGTTCCCCTCGATGCTGATCGGAGTGCCCTCTCATGACCGAGCCCGAGCTCGACGTGCACAGCGAACCGGGAGCCCTGGCCGAAGCGCTGCGCACGGACGTCCGGTCCGGCTTCTCGGCAACGCAGAAGTGGTTGCCCGCGAAGTGGTTCTACGACGCCCGCGGCAGCGAGTTGTTCGAGGAGATCACGGCGCTGCCCGAGTACTACCCGACCCGCGCCGAACGGGAGACCCTCGCCCGCGAGGCGGCCGAGATCGCCCGCGTGACCGGGGCGCGGACCCTGGTCGAGCTGGGCTCGGGGTCGAGCGAGAAGACGCGCCTGTTGCTCGACGGGCTGCGCGCGCACGGCACGCTGCAGACCTTCGTGCCGCTGGACGTGTCCGCCTCCGCGCTCGCGGACGCGGTCGCGGCGATCCGCGCGGACTACCCGGGGCTGGAGGTGCGCGGGGTCGTCGGCGACTTCACCGAGCACCTCGGCCTGCTGCCCGGCGAGCCGCCGCGGATCGTGGCCTTCCTCGGCGGCACGATCGGCAACCTCCTGCCCGCCGACCGGCTCAAGTTCCTGCGCTCGGTGCGCGACGTGCTCACCGAGGGGGAGTGGCTGCTGCTGGGCACCGACCTGGTGAAGGACCCCGAGACGCTGGTGCGCGCCTACGACGATGCGGCCGGGGTCACCGCGCAGTTCGACCTGAACATGCTGCGCGTGGTCAACGAGCTGCTCGGTGCCGACTTCGACCTGGACCGGTTCACACACGAGTCGTACTGGGACGCCGCGAACGAGTGGATCGAGATGCGGCTGCGGGCCCGCGAGGACGTGACCGTGCGGATCCCCGGCGCCGGCATGACGGTGCACTTCGCCGAGGGCGAGTACATCCGCACGGAGATCTCGGCGAAGTTCCGGGCGGCCGGGGTGGCGGCCGAGCTCGCCGAGAGCGGGTTCGCGGTGCAGCGGTGGTGGACCGACGCCCAGAACCGCTTCGGGGTGTCCCTCGCCGAGGCAGTGCGGGACGAAATGATCGAATAGGACTGTGCAACCGCTGACTCGCCTCGGCCGCTGGCTGGCCTCCCAACGATGGTTCATGCGCACGGCGAAGGCCGTGCCCTGGATCGACAAGCGGCTCCACCGGGTCTCGGGCGGGCGGTTGTCGCTGCTGGGCATGGCCGGGCTGCCCTCGATGCGGCTGACGACCGTCGGGCGCAAGAGCGGGCAGCCGCGCACGGTGAACCTGCTGTACTTCCCCCACGGCGACGAGTTCGTGCTGATCGGCTCGAACTGGGGCCGCCCGCGCGACCCGGACTGGGCGCGCAACCTGCGTGCCCAGCCCAAGGCGGTGGTCGACGTGCGACGGCAGGAGGTGCCGGTGCTGGCGGCCGAGGTGACGGGGGAGCGGTACCCGGCGCTGTGGCAGGAGGTGCTGGACTTCTGGCCCGGCTACGGAATGGAACAGGCCGCGGCCGGGCGGGAGCTCCCGCTGTTCGTCCTCACCCGGCGCTGACCGTGGCGGGCGGCCGGGGCCCGCTGGAAGGCCCCGGCAGCCGCGGCGCGTCCCCTAAATCCGATTTGAGCCGTATGCGAGTAACTGTGCGTGAACACTCGCTGAACCTCTCCGTCAGGCCCTTCGGCGCGGCCTGAAGTTCACCTCCGCCGCTTACGCTCCGCTCGCAATCTTCATCCGTTCGAGCGATAGGAGCACGGTGTCGCGCTGGATTCCGGGCCTGGTGCTCGCCGTGGTACTAGTCGGCGCCGGCGCGGGCATCGTGGTCTGGCGCAGCACCTCCGCGGCCGCCGGCGGGGAGCCGGTCATCACGGTGTCCCGGTCGTCCTGCGGCGAGGGCTGGACCGACCCGCGACCGGGTGCGCAGACCTTCCAGCTGCACAACACCGACGCGATCACGGCCGAGGTCGACCTGATCGACCCGGCCACCGGCACGGTCTTCGGCGAGGTCGAGGGCATCGGGTCCGGCACGACCCGGACCATGCAGGTCGAGCTCGGCAACGGCAGCTACGCCTTCCGGTGCGCCCTCGAGGAGACCGACCCGATCACCGGCCCCAGCGCGACCGTCACCGGCGGCACCGAGCGGTCCGGCCCGGCCGTCGTGCCGGTGACCCGCAACGACCTCCTCGGCCCGCTGCGCGACTACAAGACCTACGTCGGCACGGGCCTCGACAGCCTCATCGCCGACACCGACGCCCTCCAGAACACCGTGCACGCGCAGGACCGCGCCGGCGCCGAACGGGCCTGGCTCACCGCGCACCTGGCCTACGAACGCCTAGGCGCCGCCTATGACGCCTTCGGTGACTCGGACGGCGCGATCAACGGCACGGCGGACGGTCTGCCCGGCGGCACCACCGACCCCGGCTTCACCGGCTTCCACCGGCTCGAGAACGGCTTGTGGCACAACGAGGACATGCCCGCGCTCGCCGCGGTCGCCGACCGGCTCGACGCCGACGTGCACACGCTGCGCGACGGGTTCGACGACCTGCAGGTCGACCCGAACGACCTGGGCCTGCGCGCCCACGAGATCATGGAGAACACCCTGCAGTTCGAACTCACCGGGCGGGCCGACTACGGCAGCGGCACCGGCCTCGCCACCGCGCTGGCCAACCTCGACGGCACCAGGGCCGTGCTGAACGTGCTGCGCCCGTTGCTCACCCCGCGGCTACCGCAGCTGTCCGATGTGGACAACTGGATCGACCGCACCGACAGGGCGCTGCGCGCGGCACAGCGGCCGGACGGCAGCTGGACGCCGGTCATGCTGCTGACCCGCGAGCAGCACGAGAAGATCGACGGCGACGTCAGCGGGCTGGTCGAGCGCCTGGCCCCGGTCGCCGCGATCACGGAGCCGAGGCGGGTCTCGTGACGCCGAACGTGGGCCGTCGCTCGTTCCTGCGCGGGGCGGTGCTCGGCGCGGGTGTCACCGCGGCCGCCGCCGGAACGGGCCTGGCCGTGGGAGCCGGATCTAAGGACGCGTCCGCCGCGGAGAACCTGCCGTTCCACGGCACGCACCAGGCCGGCATCCTGCGCAAGCCGCCTGCGCAGTCCATTGTGGCCTCTTTCGACGTCATCGCCGAGAACCGGGCCGAGCTGACGGATCTGTTGCGCGGCATCACCGACCGGTCCCGCATCCTCACCGCCGGCGGCACCCCGGGCGCGGTCGGGATCACCGCACCGCCCCCCGACTCCGGCGTGCTCGGGCCCACCGTGCCCGCCGACGCGCTCACCGTCACCCTCGGGGTCGGTGCGTCGCTGTTCGACGACCGGTACGCACTCGCCGACCGCAAACCCGCGAGGCTCACCGAGATGCGCACATTTCCCAACGACGCGCTCGACCCCACCCAGTGCCACGGCGACCTGAGCCTGACGCTGGCCGCCGCGAACACCGACACCGTCGTGCACGCCCTGCGCGACATCGCCCGCGCCACCCGCGGCGGCATGCAACTTCGCTGGCGCATCAACGGGTTCAGCTCTCCGCCGCGGCCCGAGGGCACCCCGCGCAACCTGATGGGGTTCAAGGACGGCATCGCCAACCCGGCCGACGACGAGCTCGACCGGCTCGTCTGGGTCTCCGGCGGCGGCGAGCCCGGCTGGACCGCCGGCGGCAGCTACCAGGTGATCCGGCTGATCCGGATGCTCGTCGAGTTCTGGGACCGGGTGTCGCTCTCGGAGCAGGAGAACATGTTCGGCCGCCGCCGCGACAGCGGGGCACCGCTGGACGGGGCGCACGAGACCGACATCCCGCAGTACGCGCAGGACCCGGTCGGCACCGTCATCCCGCTCACCAGCCACATCCGCCGCGCCAACCCGCGCACCGCGGAGACCGACGCCAGCCGGATCCTGCGCCGGGCCTGCAACTACGACCGCGGCGTGGACAGCAACGGCAACCTCGACATGGGCCTGGTCTTCACCTGCTACCAGCAGGACATCGCGCGGCAGTTCGAAGCCGTGCAGACCCGGCTGGCCGACGAGCCGCTCGTGGACTACATCTCGCCGTTCGGCGGCGGGTACTTCTTCGCACTGCCCGGCGTCGCCGGGCCGACCGACTTCTTCGGCCGGGCCTTGCTGGCCTGACCGGAGGGAACCGTTCCCCACCACAAGCAGGAGGACACTGTGGACAGAGCTTCCGGCAGATGGCGCCGTAAGCGAACGCTCTTCGGCGGCGGCGCGCTGGTCGTCGCGGCCGGGGTGGCCGTCGCGGTCACCACGGCCGTCGGCGGCGCCGACGCGCAGCCGCTGCAGCCGTTGCACGCCGAGGGGTTGCACACCTCGACGCCCATCAAGCACGTCGTGGTGATCTTCGGCGAGAACGTCTCCTACGACCACTACTTCGGCACCTATCCCAACGCGGCCAACACCGACGGGACCAAGTTCGTCGCCGCCAACGGCACCCCGAAGGCGGACGGGCTCACCCCGCAGCTGCTCAAGGACAACCCCAACGCCTACGACCCCAAGCGGCTGTCCCCGAGCCAGGCGCTGACCTGCGACCAGAACCACTCCTACGGTGCTGAGCAGAAGGCGTTCGACGGCGGCAGGATGGACAAGTTCGTCGAGAACACCGAGACGGACAAGTGCACCGGCCAGCCGATCCTGTTCGGCGAGCCCGGCCTGGTGATGGACTACTACGACGGCAACACCGTCACCGGCCTGTGGAACTACGCGCAGAACTACGCGATGAGCGACAACTCCTACAACACGGTGTTCGGCCCGTCCACCCCCGGTGCCATCAACCTGATCTCGGGCCAGACCGGCGGCGGCGTCCCGGTCGACCCGGTCACCCACGACGAGGTCAAGGACAGCTCGGTCGTGGTGTCGCCGGACGCCCGCGGCGTGGGCACGGTGATCGGCGACCCGGACCCGGCGTTCGACGACTGCTCGGACAAGAACCACACGGCCAGCACGAACCTGCTGGCCATGCACGGCCAGAACGTCGGTGACCTGCTCAACCAGCAGGGCGTCACCTGGGGCTGGTTCCAGGGCGGCTTCCGGCCGACCGGCTCCGCCAACGGTTACGCGGTGTGCGGCCAGACGCACAACAACGTCGGCGGCATCCCGGTCACCGACTACAGCCCGCACCACCAGCCGTTCCAGTACTACCAGTCGACGGCGAACGAGAAGCACCTGCCGCCGACCTCGGTGGCCGCGATCGGGCAGACCGACCAGGCCAACCACCAGTACGACATCACCGACTTCGACGCGGCGCTGCAGGCCGGGAACATGCCCGCGGTGAGCTTCCTCAAGGCCCCGGCCTACCAGGACGCGCACGCGGCGAACTCCGACCCGCTGGACGAGCAGCAGTTCGTGGTGAGCGAGATCGACAAGATCCAGCACTCCAAGGACTGGGACTCCACGGCGATCGTACTGGCCTACGACGACTCCGACGGCTGGTACGACCACGCCGACTCGAAGATCGTCAACGGCTCGCAGGACGCCACGCAGGACTCGGCGGTCTGCACGGGCGAGAAGACCCAGCTGGGCGCCACGGCCGACCGCTGTGGCTACGGCCCGCGCCTGCCGCTGCTGGTGATCTCGCCCTTCAGCAAGACGAACTTCGTCGACCACACCCGCACCGACCAGACCTCGGTCCTGCAGTTCATCGAGGACAACTGGTCGGCAGGGCGGATCGGCGGCTCGTCGTTCGACAGCCGCGCGGGTGGGCTGTGGAACATGCTGGACTTCCACGGGCGTCCCGCGCCCGCGGTACAGCTGGACCCGAAGACCGGCGCCGTCGTGAACGACGGGCACGGCCACCACTGACCGGGCTCGCGCACGGAAGCGCCCTCTCACCGTTCCCGGTGGGAGGGCGCTTTTCCTTGTGCCGCAAGAAGAAAGGCGCCGCGGGTTGCCCCGCGGCGCCTTCGGCGGTACCTGAATGATCAGGCGCGGGTCATCTTGCGCAGCACGTACTGCAGGATGCCGCCGTTGCGGTAGTAGTCCGCCTCACCGGGGGTGTCGATGCGCACGACCGCGTCGAACTCGGCCTTCGAGCCGTCCTCCTTCGTCGCGGTGACGTGCACCGTCCGCGGGGTCTCACCGTTGTTCAGCTTGGTGATGCCCGCGATGTCGAAGGTCTCCGTGCCGTCCAGGCCCAGCGACGAGGCCGACTCGCCCTCGGGGAACTGCAGCGGGATGACGCCCATGCCGATCAGGTTCGACCGGTGGATGCGCTCGAACGATTCGGCGATGACCGCGCGCACGCCCAGCAGGCTCGTGCCCTTGGCGGCCCAGTCGCGGGACGAGCCCGAGCCGTACTCCTTGCCGCCCAGCACGATCAGCGGGATGCGGGCCTGCGCGTAGTTCTGCGCCGCGTCGTAGATGAACGCCTGCGGGGCGCCGTCCTGGGTGAAGTCGCGGGTGTAGCCGCCCTGCACGTCGTCCAGCAGCTGGTTGCGCAGCCGGATGTTGGCGAAGGTGCCCCGGATCATCACCTCGTGGTTGCCGCGGCGGGAACCGTAGGAGTTGAAGTCCTTCCGCTCGATACCGTGTTCCTTCAGGTACCGGCCGGCGGGGGAGTCCTCCTTGATGGCGCCCGCGGGGGAGATGTGGTCGGTGGTGACCGAGTCGCCCAGCTTCGCCAGCACCCGCGCGTCGGCGATGTCCTCGACCGGCGCCGGCTCGGCCTCCATGCCCTCGAAGTACGGGGGCTTGCGCACGTAGGTGGACTCCGCGTCCCACGCGAAGGTCTTGCCCTCCGGCGTCGGCAGCGACTTCCACCGCTCGCCGCCGTCGAACACGTCCGCGTAGTCCTTCGCGAACATCTCCTGCGTGATGGCCGAGTCGATGGTCTGCTGGATCTCCTGCGGCGAGGGCCAGATGTCGCGCAGGAAGACGTCGTTGCCGTCCGAGTCCTGCCCGAGCGGCTGCTCCTCGAAGTCGAAGTCCATCGTGCCGGCCAGCGCGTAGGCGATCACCAGCGGCGGCGAGGCCAGGTAGTTCATCTTGACGTCGGGGTTGATCCGGCCCTCGAAGTTCCGGTTGCCCGACAGGACCGACACGACGGTCAGGTCGTTCTCCTGCACCGCCGCGGAGATCTCCTCCGGCAGCGGGCCGGAGTTGCCGATGCAGGTGGTGCAGCCGTAGCCGACCAGGTGGTAGCCCAGCTTCTCCAGGTAGGGCCAGAGGCCGGCCTTCTCGTAGTAGTCGGTGACGACCTGCGAGCCCGGCGCCATGGAGGTCTTGACCCACGGCTTGACGGCCAGGCCCTTCTCCACCGCGTTGCGGGCCAGCAGCGCCGCGCCCAGCATGACCGACGGGTTCGAGGTGTTGGTGCACGAGGTGATCGACGCGATCACGACGGCGCCGTGGTCGAGCACGAACTCACCGCGTTCCTCGGACTTCACCGTGACCGGCTTCGACGGGCGGCCGGACGCGCCGTTCGCGGCGGACTGCACCGGGACGGCGTCCTCGTCGGCGAACGAGAGGGTGGCGGGGTCACTCGCCGGGAAGGTCTCCTCGACGGCCTCGTCCACGTTGGTGTGCGGGGTGCGCTGGTCGTTCTCGGCGTAGTCGTGCACCGACTTGCGGAACGAGGACTTCGCGTCGGTCAGCTCGATGCGGTCCTGCGGGCGCTTCGGGCCGGCGATCGACGGGACGACCGTCGACAGGTCCAGCTCGAGGTACTCGGAGTAGGTCGCCTCGCGCGACGGGTCGTGCCAGAGGCCCTGCTCCTTGGCGTAGGCCTCGACCAGCGCCAGCTGCTCGGCCGAGCGGCCGGTCAGCTTCAGGTAGCGCAGGGTCTCCTCGTCGATCGGGAAGATCGCGGCGGTGGAGCCGAACTCGGGGCTCATGTTGCCGATGGTGGCCCGGTTGGCCAGCGGCACGGCCGCGACGCTCTCGCCGTAGAACTCGACGAACTTGCCGACCACGCCGTGCTGACGCAGCATCTGCGTGATCGTGAGCACCACGTCGGTCGCGGTCACGCCGGCCGGGATCTCGCCGGTGAGCCTGAAGCCCACCACCCGCGGGATGAGCATCGACACCGGCTGGCCCAGCATCGCGGCCTCGGCCTCGATGCCGCCGACGCCCCAGCCCAGCACGCCGAGGCCGTTGACCATGGTGGTGTGCGAGTCGGTGCCGACGACGGTGTCCGGGTACGCCTGGCCGTTGCGGGCCATGACCGTGCGGGCCAGGTACTCGAGGTTCACCTGGTGCACGATGCCGGTGCCGGGCGGGACGACCTTGAACTCGTCGAAGGCGCCCTGGCCCCAGCGCAGGAACTGGTAGCGCTCGCGGTTGCGCTCGTACTCGATCTCGACGTTGCGCTCGAACGCGTCCGCCCGGCCGAACACGTCGATGATCACCGAGTGGTCGATGACCAGCTCGGCCGGGGCGAGCGGGTTGACCTTGTCCGGGTCGCCGCCGAGGTCGGTGACGGCTTCGCGCATGGTCGCGAGGTCCACCACGCACGGCACGCCCGTGAAGTCCTGCATCACGACGCGGGCCGGGGTGAACTGGATCTCGATCGACGGGTCGGCGGTGGCGTCCCACCCGGCCAGCGCGCGGACGTGCTCGGCGGTGATGTTCGCGCCGTCCTCGGTGCGCAGCAGGTTCTCGAGCAGGATCTTCAGGCTGTAGGGCAGCCGCTCGGCGCCCTCGACCTTGTTCAGCCGGAACACCTCGTACGAGGCGTCACCGACCTTCAGGGTGTCGCGGGCGCCGAAGCTGTCCTTGCTGGCAGGTGCGGTCACGTCTGTCTCCAGGGCTCGGACGCCGCCGCGCGGTGTGGTGCCTGTGGCGACGTCCCGGTCGTCAGTCGGGTCTTTGAAGCGAGTCTGGCGCACGCGCGCGGCGTCCGCAGACGCGGGGACGGCGCAGGCTCCCAACACGTCAAACAGTACGCTTGTCCTTTTTTGCAGGCAAGCAGGACACGCCCGCGACGCGGGATGAGCTACCTGGCGAACTTGAGCAGCGCGGTGATGTCGCCGGGCTGCAGGCTGCGCAGCACCGTCATGCCCTGCTCGGTGAGGGTGCGGATGGGGCTGACGTAGTACTTCCCGTTCACCTGCGTGGTGACCACTCCGACGCCCTGCTTCAGGATCCCGCCGGTCAGGTGCTGCAGCACCGAGCGCACCTGCGACGGCACGGACCCTGTCTCGTCCTCGATCCGGTTGGCCACGTCGTCGGCGCACATCCGCTCGCTGTGGCCTTCGCCGCTGAGCTGGTAGCAGTCGCCGTCCTTGGCGAACGTGTAGACCTCGCCCGAGGGATCCTGCAGCCGCAGCGAGGTCAGCGTCGCGCGGGTGCCGCCGGTGACCGGGGAGGTCTGCGTCCGCAGGTCGAGGACCTTCGCCCCGGTGGGTTCGGTCTGGCCTTCGGCCGCCTTGAGGATCGCGGGGCCCGCGTCGTGCAGCGCGCCCATCTCGTCCGGTGGCAGCAGCTCGATCACGCGCCGGATGTCGGCGTCCAGGCCCGCCTGCAGGATGTCCTTCACCGCGTCGTTCGCCGAGGCGGCACCGGCGGCGGGGACGGAGGTCGAGGGCCACGGCTCGCCGGCGTCCTTCAGCGCGTAGTCGGCGACGGTGTAGAGCAGGCTCGGGTACCACTCGCCGTCGACCTTCACCGTCGCGATCCGCACCGGCTCGCCGGACTTGCGGACCTCCTCGGCGATGTCGATCGTCTTGGTCTCCTGGCCCTGCGCCGAGCGCGCACCGCCGGGCACCGCTTCGTCGAGGAACTGCTTGGCCAGCGGCAGCTTGCCGAAGTCGCTGGTGACGGTGAGCGTGCCGCCGGTGAGCTTGGTGATCGTGACGTGGTCGTTGACCTGCTGGGCACCGGCCTCGTCGAACGTCAGGTTCTGCGTCTTGACCCCGACGCCGCTCAGCGCTTTCGGGTCCGCACTGCCGTCGAGCACCTGCAGCCGCTTGAGCTCGCCCGTCGCGTCCTGCACCGGATCGGTGAACAGCGCGGCCTCGGCGGGGGCGAGGCTGTTCAGCACGCCGACGAGGTCGCCGTTGCCGAGCGAGCTGGTCAGCTTCAGCGCGGCTTCGGTGGGCGTCGCCGCCCCCGAGCCGCCCTGCGCCAGCAGGTACCAGGTGGTGCCGCCGCCGACCACGGCGACCAGCGCGATCACCAGGCCGATGATCAGCCCGCGGCGGCGCCGGCGTGGCGGCTGCGGCTGGGCGGGCCCGTAGCCGGGCTGCTGCGGCGGCGGGTACCCGTAGCCGTACCCGGGCTGCTGCTGCGGGTAGCCCTGCTGGGCGTAGTAGGGCTGCGTGGGCGGCTGCCAGCCGGGCTGCTGCTGTTCCCAGCCTGGCTGCTCGGGTGTGGTCACGGGTGGTCCCCAGTTCTCGCGGTCGTAGGTGGATGGTTGCGCCCGGCCCGGACGGCGAACGTGCCGAGCGCACCGGCCAGCGCGACGCCCGCTCCGGCCAGGGTCGTGACAGGACCGGCCGGGGAGATCCCGAGCAGCCCGCCTTCGTCACCACTTCGGACGGTGGCGAGCAGCGCGACGGTTCCGACGGATATCGCCAGCAGGGCCGTGATCGTTGCGCCCGCCCGCGCGAAGCCGAGCGCGAGCAGCCCCAGGCACACCGTGCTCACGAGCGGCACCGCGACCCAGATGTGCAAAGCCGCGCGGACGAACGCGTTGTCGAAAAACGCGAGGCGGCCCGCGGAATCGGCGGCCTGATAGCTGTGCCGTTCAATGCTGCCGGAGCGGAACCACGGCAGAAACGTGCCGAGGACGAGGATGACCAGGCCCGATGCGGCGACCCACGGCGGCACGCGGCGGAAGCCGGTCATCGGCAGCTCCTTTTTTCCGGGATCCCGGTCGTGGGACGCCGAATCGGCTGAAAAGGGTCCCCCGGACGGGGAATTGTTGCAGACGAGAGTGAAGTTTCTGGTGGTGCGTCTGATACATCTGTGACGCGAGTGTGGGGAGTTGTGTCTTGAGCCGGAGGTGGCGTGCGTTGCGAAGGACGAGACGTGAGCGCGTGTCCCGCTGGGCGACCGTCGGCGCCCTGACGCTGGCCGCCGTGTTCGGCGTCGCCGGCACCGCCGCCGCCGTGCCGCCCCCGCCGCCCAACCCCAGCGACTCCGAGATCAGCTCGGGCCAGGCGCAGGCCAACGCCAAGGCGGGCGAGGTCGGCCAGCTGACCAACCAGCTCGCCGAGGCCGAGACCCGGCTCGCGGACCTGCAGGACCAGGTCGAGCTGAAGATGGAGGAGGCCAACAAGGCACTCGTCGACCAGCAGACCGCCGAGGACGCGGCGAGCCAGGCCCAGGCCGACGCGGACGCCGCGCGCCGGGAGTCCGACGCCGCGGCCGAGCAGATCGAGGCCGCCCGGCAACAGCTCGACGGGTTCATCGCGGGCAGCTACCAGCAGGGCAGCACGATGGGCTCGATCTCGGCCTACCTCGGCTCGACCAGCCCGCAGGACCTGCTCGCCCGCGCGCAGCTGCTGTCCTCGGTCAGCGGCAGCCAGCTCAACGGGCTGCAGCTGATGGAGCAGGCGCAGACCGAGAAGTCCAACAAGGACGCGGCCGCGCGCGCCGCACTTGAGGTCGCGCAGCAGAAGCAGGCCGCCGCCGAGCGGGCGAGGCGCACCGCCGACGCGGCGCAGTCCGCCGCGGTGCAGGCGCAGCAGGGGCAGGCGGCGCAGACCGCGACCCTGGAGGCGAGCAAGAACAGCGTCGAGCAGCAGCTCTACACCGCGCAGCAACGGGTCGCGGGCCTGCAGGGCCAGCGCCAGCGCTACCAGGACTGGCTGGCGCAGAAGCAGCGTGAGGACGACGAGCGGGCCCGGCAGGCGGCGCTCGCCGCGGGCAAGGGTGGTTCCGGCGGCGGTGGCGGTGGGGCGGTCCGGCCCGTCACGGGCTCGGCGTCGGCGGTCGTCGAGCGGGCCGTGGCACGCGCGATGTCCCAGCTCGGCATGCCCTACGCGTGGGGCGGCGGCAACGCCGGCGGGCCCACCCGCGGCATCCACGACGGTGGGGTGGCGGACGCCTACGGCGACTACCGCAAGATCGGGTTCGACTGCTCGGGCCTGATGATCTACGCCTACGGCGGCGCCGTGTCGCTGCCGCACTACAGCGGCTACCAGTACGACGCCGGGCGCAAGGTGCCGCTGTCGCAGATGCGCCGCGGGGACCTGCTGTTCTGGGGCCGCAGCGGCATCCACCACGTGGCGATGTACCTCGGCGCCGGGATGATGATCGAAGCGCCGGAGTCCGGCATGGTGGTGCGGGTGACGCCTGTGCGCTACGGCGACATCCTGCCCTACGCGACCCGGCTGGTGGGTTAGCACTCGGGCCGTAGGTCGGTCAGGCCGGGCGCCGCGCAGCGAGCAGCACCTGCGGGCGCAGCGACGGCGGCTGCGCGGGCAGCCGCAGCTCGGCGACCACCTCGAGACCGGCGTCGACCAGCATCCCGGTCAGCTCCGAGGGCCGGTACAGGTGGGTCGTCCAGGACACCGGCAGGCCGCCGTACCCCTCGGTCCGCAGCACGTCGCCGTCGCCGACGTGCGCGCCGACCAGCGCCTGACCGCCGGGGACGAGCGCCTCGGCGAAGGTCCGCAGCACGCCGGGCAGCGCCTCCCGCGGGAGGTTGAACAGCGACCACCAGCCGAGCACGCCGCCGAGCGAGGCCGGCGCGAGGTCGAGCTCGGTCGCCGAGGCGACGGAGAACCGCAGGCCGGGGTATTGCCGGTGGGCGTGCTCGACCATGCGCGGCGACAGGTCGACGCCCGAGGCGTCCAGACCGAGCTCGGTGAGGTGGGCGGTGACGGTGCCGGGGCCGCAGCCGACGTCCAGGACCGGGCCGAGCCCGCGGACGGACTCGGCGAACGCGGCGAGCACGGCCCGTAGCCACGGCTCCGCCTCCAACCGGCCCATGGCGAGCTCCACGTAGGCATCGGCGACCCGGTCGTAGGACTCGCGGACCGTCTCGAGGTCGGAGGGCTGTTGCACGCGGGCATCCTACGCACGGTGCGGGAGGCACGGCCGAGCCCGCCGCCGCCCTCGACGGACGCGCCAGCGCGGCACCCCTAGTCTCGGGGGCGTGTGTGACTTCGCCGGGATCGTGCTCGCCGGCGGCGCCGCGCGCCGGCTGTCCGGGGTGGACAAGCCGATGCTCGAGGTCGGCGGGAAGCCCCTGTTGCGACGTGCCGTCGACGCGCTCGCTGGGGCCGGCCCGGTGGTCGTGGTCGGGCCCGAACGGGCCGGGATCCCCGGCGTCCGCTGGACCCGCGAGGAGCCGCCCGGCGGGGGACCGGTGGCCGCGCTCGCGGCCGGGCTCGCGGTGCTCGGGGAACCGGAGCTGGTGGCTGTGCTCGCCGGTGACCTCGCCGCCGTGCGAGCGTCCACAGTGGACCGACTGCGCGCGGCTCTCGGGGACGCCGACGGCGCCGTCCTGGTCGACGCCCAGGGCCGGCGGCAATGGCTCGTCGGTGTGTGGCGCACCGCGAAGCTGCGCGCCGTGCTGCCCGCCGAACCCGCGAACTTCCCGCTGCGCAAGGTGTTCGGCGCCCTCGGCCCGGTGCCGGTGCCGGAACTGGACGGCGAGGCCGCGGACATCGACACGCCGGAAGATCGACTACGGCATTCGTGAAGCTCACAGCCCTCACACCGCAGCTGGGATTGACTAACGATACGGTCGCACGGGAGAGGCGAACGTGATCGAGGAGGGAATCGTGACCGAGCCCGGCTATGCCGACGGCACGAACGGGCAGCAGGGCACGACCCCGGCCCGCGACGGCCAGTTGCTCGAACGCACCGTGTTCGAGGTCAAGCGGGTGATCGTCGGGCAGGACAGGCTGGTCGAGCGGCTGTTGGTGGGCCTGCTGGCGAAGGGGCACCTGCTGCTGGAAGGCGTCCCCGGCGTCGCCAAGACCCTCGCGGTGGAGACGATCGCGCGCGTGGTCGGCGGCACCTTCTCGCGCGTGCAGTTCACCCCCGACCTGGTCCCGGCCGACATCCTCGGCACCCGCATCTACCGGCAGGGCAGCGAGCGGTTCGACGTCGAGCTCGGCCCGGTCGTGGCCAACTTCGTCCTCGCCGACGAGATCAACCGCGCCCCGGCCAAGGTGCAGTCGGCGATGCTCGAGGTGATGGCCGAGCGGCACGTGTCGATCGGCGGCAAGACCTTCCCGATGCCCGACCCGTTCCTGGTGCTCGCCACCCAGAACCCGATCGAGAACGAGGGCGTGTACCCGCTGCCGGAAGCGCAGCGCGACCGGTTCCTGTTCAAGATCGTCGTCGACTACCCCTCCGCGGAGGAGGAGCGCGAGATCGTCTACCGGATGGGCGTCGCCCCGCCCGAGCCGCAGGAGGTGCTCAGCCCCGCCGAGCTGGTGCGGCTGCAGGGCGTGGCGTCGAAGGTGTTCGTGCACCACGCGCTCGTCGACTACGTCGTGCGGCTGGTGCTGACCACCCGCACCCCGGCCGAGCACGGCCTGACCGACGTCGCGGGCTGGGTGTCCTACGGCGCCTCGCCACGCGCGAGCCTCGGCATCATCGCCGGCGCGCGGGCGCTCGCGCTGGTGCGCGGCCGGGACTACGTGCTGCCGCAGGACGTCGTGGACGTGGTGCCGGATGTGCTGCGCCACCGGCTCGTGCTGTCCTACGACGCGCTGGCCGACGCCGTGCCGCTGGACCACATCATCAACCGCGTCCTGCAGACCGTGCCGCTGCCGCAGGTCTCCGCCCGCCCGCAGGCCGGTCCCGGCCAGCCGGCGCACATGGGGGCCGCGGGTTACTAGTGGCTGGCGAGGACAAGGACAACCGGCCCGCGTGGGCGCCGCCGGTGCTGCGCGGCGACCGGCTGGACGCGGGACTGCGCACGCTGGAGCTGGACGTGCGGCGCCGGCTGGACGGGCTGTTGCAGGGCAACCACCTCGGCCTGGTGCCGGGCCCCGGCTCCGAGCCGGGGGAGGCGCGACCGTACCAGCCCGGTGACGACGTCCGCCGGATGGACTGGGCGGTCACCGCGCGCACCACGGTGCCGCACATCCGCGAGACGGTCGCCGACCGCGAGCTGGAGACGTGGGTGGCCGCGGACCTGTCGGCGAGCCTCGACTTCGGCACCGCGCTGTGCGAGAAGCGGGACCTGGCGTTGTGCGCCGTCGCGGCGATCGCCCACCTGACCGGTGGCGGCGGGAACCGCCTCGGCGCGGTGCTGTCGAACGGCGCCGAGACCGTGCGGGTGCCCGCCCGCGGCGGCCGCGCGCACGTCCGCGGTGTGCTGCGCAAGTTCGCCGAGCTGCCCCGTGCCACCGAGGGCACCCGCGGTGACCTCGCGGCCCTCATCGAACAGCTCCGCCGGCCGCCGCGGCGGCGCGGGCTGGCCGTCGTGGTGTCGGACTTCCTCGGCGGGCTGGACTGGCAGCGGCCGCTGCGCGGGCTGTCGGCACGGCACGAGCTGATCGCCGTCGAGGTGATCGACCCGCGCGACGTCGACCTGCCCGAGGTGGGCACGATCATGCTCGCCGACCCGGAGACCGGCAGGCAGCGCGAGGTGCACGCGTCGGCGTTGCTGCGCCGGGAGTTCGCCGCCGCGGCGCAGGCGCACCGGGACCAGGTTGCCCGCGCGCTGCGCCAGGCCGGGGCCGCGCACCTGGTGCTGCGCACCGACTCCGACTGGATCGCCGACACCGTGCGGTTCGTCGTCGCCCGCAAGCGCCGCTGGTCGGGGGGCGCCGCGTGAGTCTCGGCGGATTCAGCGCCCCGTGGTGGTTCCTGCTGCTGATCGTGGTCGCCGCGGTGGCGGTCGGCTACGTGCTCGCGCAGCGGGCCCGCCGCAGGCGCACGATGCGGTTCTCGAACCTGGCGCTGCTGGAGAAGGTGGCCCCGCGCTCGCAGGGCTGGCCCCGGCACGTGCCCGCGGTGCTGCTCATCGTGTCGCTCCTCCTGCTCACGGTCGCGCTCGCCGGCCCGACCGCCGAGCAGAAGGTGCCGCGCAACCGGGCCACGGTGATCCTGGTGATCGACGTGTCGCTGTCGATGGAGGCCACCGACGTCAAGCCGACGCGGATCAAGGCGGCGCAGGACGCGGCCACCTCGTTCGCGCAGCAGCTGACCCCGGGCATCAATCTGGGGCTGGTGTCCTTCGCCGGCACCGCGACGGTCCTCGTCGCGCCGACCACCGAGCGCCAGAGCGTCGTCAGCGCGATCGACAACCTCAAGCTCGCGCAGTCCACGGCGACCGGTGAGGGCATCTACGCGGCGCTGCAGGCGGTCCAGGGTTTCTCGGCGGTCGTCGGCGGCGCGGACGGCCCGCCCCCGGCGCGCATCGTGCTGATGAGCGACGGCAAGCAGACCGTGCCCGAAGACCTCTACGCCCCGCGCGGTGCGTTCACCGCGGCGGAGGAGGCGAAGAAGGAACAGGTCCCGATCTCGACGATCTCCTTCGGTACCAACCACGGCACGGTCACGATCGACGGCCGCGAGGTACCTGTGGACGTCGACGACGGCTCGCTGCAGGAGGTCGCGCGCCTCTCGGGCGGCGACTTCTACTCGGCGGGCTCGGCCGAACAGCTCAAGCAGGTCTACGACGACCTGGGCGAGCAGATCGGCTACGAGATCAAGGAGGCCGACGCGAGCCGGCCGTGGGTGGTGCTGGGCACGCTCGCGCTCATCGCCGCGGCCGGGAGCGCCCTGTTCCTCGGGCAGCGCCTGCCCTAGGACCTGTCCTCACTCCCCGAACCGGAAGTCGTGCTGGCGCCAGGCCTCGTAGATGGCGATGGACGCGGTGTTGGCGAGGTTGAGCGAACGCGAGCCCGGCCGCATCGGCAGCCGCACCCGCTTGGTGATCTGCGGCGCCTCCTGCACCTCGTCGGGCAGGCCGGCCGACTCCGGGCCGAACATCAGCACGTCGCCGGGCTGGTAGGCGATGTCGGTGTAGCGGTGCTCGGCGCGGGCGCTGAACGCGTAGACGTTCGCCGGCAGCAGCGCGGCCCACGCGGCGTCGAGGTCCGGGTGCACGCGGACGTGCGCGAGGTCGTGGTAGTCCAGCCCGGCGCGGCGCAGGTGCTTGTCCTCGAAGGCGAACCCGAGCGGCTCCACCAGGTGCAGCTGGACGCCGGTGTTCGCCGACAGCCGGATCGCGTTGCCGGTGTTCGGTGGGATCTCCGGGCGGTAGAAGAGAACGCGGAACATCCTGAAGATCGGCTTCCCTTCACCCGTTGGCCCCGGCCGGAAACGGCGGTCCCGCTATTCTGGCATCCGCGCCGCCAGCTTCTCCCGCACGTCGTCCGGTGGCGCTGTCTTCGCGAGCGTCTCGGCGTCCACGAACACGTACCGGTTCATGCCCGTGGTCAGGACCTCCTCGCCGCGCAGGACCGTGAACCCGAGGACCAGCGACGTCGTGCCGAGGTGGTCCAGCGTCACCGCCACGACCAGCTCCTCGTCGTAGTGGCTCGGGGCGCGGTAGCGCAGGTTCGACTCCGCCACCACGGTGTCCACCCCGCGTGCCCGCAGGTTGTCGTAGGACCCGAAGACCTCGCGGAAGAACTCGAACGACGCCATGTCGAAGTAGGCCAGGTAGTGCGCGTTGAACACGATGCCCTGCGGGTCGCATTCGTGGAACCGCACCCGCAGGGGCATCCGCACGACCGGCTCGCTCACCGGCCCAGCTCCGCGAACAGCTCGCCGGAGGTCAGCACCCGGCCGAAGAACATCCCGATATTGCGCAGCGTCGCCTCCTGGGCCGCCGCCGACAGCGCGCCCGTCGCGTCGGCGACGAACGCGACCTGGTAGTCCCGCATGAAGGCGCTGCGGGCGGTCGACTCGCAGCAGACCTCGGTGAGCGTGCCGGTGATGATCAGCGTATCGACCTTGTGCGGCCCGCGCAGAGTGCTCAGCACGGTCTGCAGCTGCGTGTTGTGGAAGGCGTCGTAGCGGTGCTTGCGGATGACGATTTCCTCGGGCCCCGGCTTCAGGTCGGCGACGATCTCCGCGCCGTGGCTGCCTTCGCGCATGCCGACCTCGCGCAGCTTCGGCTGGTACGCGGTCTCCAGCGGCGACACGTCGAACGAGTCGAACAGGATGTGCTGGGTGTAGACCACGGGCACGCCCGCGTCGCGGCAGCGCGTCACCACGTCCCGCATCGCGGGGAGGCGCTCGCGGGCCATCGGGACCTCCATCGGGAAGCCTTCGAGCACGAAGTCGTTCTGCATGTCGATCACCAGGAGCGCGCAGGTCTCCGGGTCGATCTCCCACGGCGGCGGTGTCATGGGGCTCCTTCCTGTGACCTCGGTCATCCCGGTGGCCGGGCCTACCGAGGGGTAGCGGTGGCGGGTGCGGACGGGGCTCCCGGCGGCGGATAACCTCAGGCCGGCACACGCAAGGACAACGTACGAGGAGTACCACGTGGGACGGTCCGTACTGGTCACGGGCGGCAACCGCGGCATCGGCCTGGCGATCGCCAGGGACCTGGCCGCGCAGGGGCACCGGGTGGCCGTGACGCACCGGGGTTCCGGCGCCCCCGAGGGGCTGTTCGGCGTGCGGGCCGACGTCACCGACTCGGCCCAGGTCGACGAGGCGTTCAAGCAGGTCGAGGAGCACCAGGGCCCGGTGGAGGTGCTCGTGTCCAACGCGGGCGTCACGCAGGACACGCTGCTGATGCGGATGAGCGAGGAGCAGTTCACCAGCGTCATCGACGCGAACCTCACCGGCGCCTACCGGGTGGCCAAGCGGGCCTCGCGCGGCATGCTGCGCGCCAAGTGGGGCCGGTTCATCTTCATCTCCTCGGTCATCGGCCTCTCCGGCGGCGCCGGGCAGGTCAACTACGCCGCCAGCAAGGCCGGCCTGGTCGGCCTCGCCCGCTCGCTGGCCCGTGAGCTGGGCTCGCGCCACATCACCGCGAACGTCGTCGCGCCCGGGTTCGTCCTCACCGACATGACCAATGCGCTCAGCGACGACCAGCGCGCCGCCGCGCTCGCCCAGATCCCCGCCGGCCGCTACGCCGAGCCCGCCGACATCGCCGGCGCCGTGCGCTTCCTGGCCTCGGACGAGGCCGCCTACGTCAACGGCGCCGTGCTGCCCGTGGACGGCGGCCTCGGCATGGGCCACTGAGTTTTCCCACTGTAGAAAGGACTGGCCTTGCCCGGACTGCTCGAAGGTAAGCGGCTGCTGATCACCGGTGTCATCACCGACGCCTCGATCGCCTTCCACGCCGCCAAGGTGGCGCAGGAACAGGGCGCGAAGGTGGTGCTGACCGGCTTCGGCCGGATGTCGCTCGTGGAGCGCATCGCCAAGCGGCTGCCCGAGCCCGCCCCGGTGATCGAGCTGGACGTGCAGAACCCCGAGCACCTGGACACCCTCGCCGACCGGGTGCGCGAGCACGTCGACGGCCTCGACGGGGTGCTGCACGCGATCGCGTTCGCGCCGCAGACCTGCCTCGGCGCGCCGTTCCTGGACGCGCCGAAGGAGGACGTGTCGGTCGCGGTGCAGGTGTCCGCGTACTCGCTCAAGTCGCTGGCCGTGGCGTGCCTGCCGCTGCTCTCGCGCGGCTCGTCGATCGTGGGCCTGGACTTCGACGCGCGCGTCGCGTGGCCCGCCTACAACTGGATGGGCGTGGCGAAGGCCGCGCTGGAGTCGGTCAACCGGTACCTGGCGCGCGACCTCGGCCCGCACGGCGTCCGGGTGAACCTCGTCTCGGCAGGCCCGCTCAAGACGATGGCCGCCAAGTCCATCCCGGGCTTCGGCGAGCTCGAGGGCGGCTGGGGCGACCGCGCGCCGCTCGGCTGGGCCGCCGAGGACCCCACGGCCGTCGCGAAGAGCATCTGCGCCGTGCTGTCGGACTGGCTGCCCGCCACCACCGGCTCAATGATCTGGGTCGACGGCGGGGTGCACGCGCTGGGCATGTAAGCCCGGGCGCGCGTGGGCGCCGTCATAGCGGCAGGATGGCAGCCGTGGGTTACGACGCGCTGCTGTGGCTGTCCTTCGGCGGTCCCGAGGGGCCGGACGAGGTCATGCCGTTCCTGGAGAACGTGACGCGCGGGCGCGGCGTGCCGCCGGAGCGGCTCGCCGAGGTCGCGCAGCACTACCAGCACTTCGGCGGGGTCTCGCCGATCAACCGGCTCAACCGCGAGGCGATCGCGGCGGTGGAGAAGGAGCTCGCGGCGCAGGGCATCGACCTGCCCGTGTACTTCGGCAACCGCAACTGGCAGCCGATGGTGGAGGACACCGTCGCACGGATGGCCGCGGACGGGGTTCGCCGGGCGCTGGTGTTCCCGACGAGCGCGTACGGCGGGTACTCCGCCTGCCGGCAGTACGACGAGGACATCGAGCGCGCCCGCGCCGCGGTCGGCGAGAACGCCCCGGAGCTGACGAAGCTGCGGCAGTTCTTCGACCACCCGCTGTTCGTCTCCGCCTTCGCGGATGCGCTGCGCAGCGCCCACGAAGGCCTCGAGAACGCCCGGACGGTGTTCACGGCGCATTCGGTGCCCGACAGCGCGGACAAGGCCTCAGGGCCGCCGGAGGAGGGCGGGCGGCGCTACTCGCGGCAGATCGCGGAGGCGGCGCGGCTGGTCGCGGCCGAGGCGGGGGTCGCCGAGTACGACGTGGTGTGGCAGTCGCGGTCAGGGCCGCCGCGGATCCCGTGGCTGGAGCCGGACGTCGTGGACCACATCGAGGCGCTGCACGCCCAGGGCGTGCCCGCGGTGGTGGTCTGCCCGGTCGGGTTCGTGTCGGACCACCTCGAGGTGATCTGGGACCTGGACAACGAGGCCGCCGAGCGCGCCGGGGAGCTGGGCATGGGCTTCGCCCGCGCGGCGACGCCGAACGCGGACCCGCGCTTCGCGGAGCTGGTGGTGGAACTGGTGCGCGAGCACATCGCCGACGCGCCCGCCCGGAAGCTGTCGGACTTCCCGATGGCGGGATGCACGGTCGACGGGGCGCCGTGCGCGATCGGCTGCTGCGAGCCCGCTCGCCGGCCCGCTACTGCGACCGGTCGGCCTGCTCGCTGAACTGGCGCACCGCCTCGTTCACCGCGGCGTAGCGGGCCAGCCGGACCGCGTTGCCGAGCGGGCGCAGGGCGTCCGCGCGCAGGACCGCCGCCGAGGCGGACAGGGCGCCGCCCGGCTCGTCGATCTGCGCCACCGCCAGGATCGCGCCGACCTCCTCCGCGCGTTGCAGCACCCGCAACGCGCGGCCGGGGGTGCCGGCGGGCCACTGCGGGCGCGGCCGGGCCCGCAGCCACGCCGACAGCTCCGCGCGCACGCCCGGCCGGTCCTTCGCCACGTCGAGCGCCTGCAGCGCACCGGCCGAGTCGCGGATCGCGTCGGTCAGGCCGTGCTCGGCATCGGCGAGCCCGACGTGCTCCGGCGCGAGCGAGGTGTCCACCCTGTACGCCGACCACCGGACCAGTCCCTCGGCGATCGCGTGCGGCACCAGGCCGAACCCCAGCGACGGCAGCAGCATCGCCTCGCCCTCCCGCAGCGCCGCCTCGGTGAACGGCCCGCCCCCGCCGAGCCCGCGCACGTCGCCCGGCACCGGCAGGACCAGCCGCGCGTCGGCGGCGCCACGCGAGCGCAGCGCGGCCAGCAGCTGTACCGGGGTGGCGGGGAAGTCGCCCGTGAGCGGGAGGTCCAGGCCCACCGCGGCTTCGGCGTCCGCGGCGACGACCTCGTGGGCCTCGCCCCAGGCCAGCAGGGCGTCGAGGACGTCGTCCGGCGCCGCGGCACCGGAAAGCCAGGCCGAGGTCCACACGGTCAGGGTCGCACTGGGACAGCACACGGCGATCCAGAATACCTGCGCCGCCTGCTGGAGCTGCTCCACGTCGACGATCCCGCCATCCGGGGTTAGCTTCGTAGGGGTGAACCCCGTACCCGAACACCTCCCGCGCACCGCGGGAGAGCTGCGCGCGGCCGGTCACCAGCCGCGCGGGATCAAGACCGAGATCCACGACAACCTGCTCGCCGCGCTGCGCTCCGGCAGGGACCCGTGGCCGGGCATCGTCGGGTTCTCGCGGACCGTGCTGCCGCAGTTCGAGCGTGCGCTGCTGGCCGGACACGACGTCGTGCTGCTCGGCGAGCGCGGCCAGGGCAAGACCCGGCTGCTGCGCACGCTGGCCGGGCTGCTCGACGAGTGGACCCCGGTCATCGACGGCGCCGAGCTGGCCGAGCACCCGCTGGACCCGATCACCCCGGCCTCGATCCGCCGTGCCGCCGAGCTCGGCGACGAGCTGCCCGTGAGCTGGCTGCACCGCAGCCAGCGCTACACCGAGAAGCTGGCCACCCCGGACACCTCGGTCGGCGACCTGATCGGCGACGTGGACCCGGTGAAGGTGGCCGAGGGCCGCAGCCTGGGCGACCCCGAGACCATCCACTTCGGACTCGTGCCGCGCGCGCACCGCGGCATCGTGGCCATCAACGAGCTGCCCGACCTCGCCGAGCGCATCCAGGTCGCGCTGCTCAACGTGATGGAGGAGCGCGACATCCAGGTCCGCGGCTACACGCTGCGGCTGCCGCTGGACGTGCTCATGGTGGCCACGGCCAACCCCGAGGACTACACCAACCGCGGCCGGATCATCACCCCGCTCAAGGACCGCTTCGGCGCGGAGATCCGCACGCACTACCCGCTCGACGTGGCCGCGGAGGTCGACGTGGTGCGCCAGGAGGCCCACCTGGTGGCCGAGGTCGGTGAGCCGCTGCTGGAGGTGCTGGCCCGGTTCGTCCGGAACCTGCGCGAGTCCAGCGTGATCGACCAGCGCTCGGGCGTGTCCGCCCGGTTCGCCGTGGCGGCGGCGGAGACCGTCGCGGCGGCGGCCCTGCGGCGCTCGGCGCTGACCGGCGAGCACCCCGCGGTGGCGCGCCCGGTGGACCTGGACGCGGTGCCGGCGGTGCTGCGCGGCAAGGTCGAGTTCGAGCCCGGCGAGGAGGGCCGCGAGCACGAGCAGCTCGTGCACCTGCTGCGCCGCGCGATCGCCGAGACCGCACGCGACCGCTTCGGCGGGCTGAACCTGCGCCCGCTGGTCGAAGCGGTCGCCGACGGGCACCTGGTCGCCACCGGTGAGAAGGTGCCAGGCGCCGACGTGCTCGCCGCATTGCCGGAACTCCCGGTCCTGCACGAGGTCGCCGCCCGGGCGGGCGTGTCCGCGGACGACTCTCCGGGCCGGATCGCGGCCGCGGTCGAGCTGGCCCTGGAGTCGCTGTACCTGGCGCGGCAGCTGGCGAAGGACTCCGACGACGCGACGACGGTGTACGGGCCGTGACACCGCCGACGTACTTCCCCCCGCGGAGGCGGCGATGACCCAGCCCGAGGGGTACTCCTACGGGCCCTGGCACGACGGGCCCGATCCGCTCGCGCCGCCGATCGACCTGCGCGACGCGCTCGACGAGATCGGGCAGGACGTGATGGGCGGCAGCTCACCCCGCTCGGCCCTGGAGGAGCTGCTGCGCCGGGGCACCCGCAACACCTCGGGCCTCGACGAGCTGACCCGCCGCGTCTGGCAGCGCCGGTCGGAGATCCAGCGCCGCAACAACCTCGACGGGACGCTGCAGGAGGTGCAGCGCCTGCTGAACGAGGCGCTGGACGCCGAGCGGCGCGCGCTGTTCCCCGACCCGGCGGACGAGGCGCGCCTGGCCGAGGCCGAGCTGGACGCGCTCCCGCCCGGCACGGCCGCCGCGGTGCGCGAGCTGGCGGACTACCAGTGGCGTTCGGAGCAGGGCCGGGAGAACTACGAGAAGATCCAGGACCTGCTGGGCCGCGAGATGCTCGAGTCGCGGTTCGAGGGCATGAAGGAGGCCCTGCAGAACACCAGTCCCGAGGACGTCGAGCGGGTCAACCAGATGCTGGCCGACCTCAACGCCCTGCTCGACGCGCACGCCCAGGACGCAGACGACATCGACGAGCGGTTCGCGGAGTTCATGCGGCGGCACGGCGAGTTCTTCCCGGAGAACCCGCAAAACGTCGAGGAGCTGATCGACGCGCTGGCATCGCGGGCGGCCGCGGCGCAGCGGATGCTGAACTCCATGAGCGAGCAGCAGCGGGCCGAGCTGGCCGGATTGGCGCAGCAGGCGTTCGGCGACCCGCGCATCGCCCAGCAACTGTCCACTTTGGATGCCCAGCTGCGGGCGCTGCGGCCGGGGGAGGACTGGACCTCCTCGGGCCGGTTCCGCGGCCGCAACCCGCTGGGCATGGGCGAGGGCGCGCAGGCGATGCAGGACCTCGGCGAGCTCGACGCGCTGGCCGAGCAGCTGGCGCAGTCCTATCCGGGCGCCCGGCTGGAGGACATCGACGTCGAGGCGCTGGAACGACAGCTGGGCCCCGACGCCGGGGTGGACGCGCGACGGCTGTCCGAGCTGGAGCGGGAGCTGCGCCGCCAGGGTCTGTTCGAACGGGCGCCTGACGGGTCGCTTCGCTTGTCGCCCAAGGCTTTGCGGCGCCTCGGCGAGACGGCGCTGGCGGACGTGGTGAACGCGCTGCGCGGCAAGACCGGGCAGCGGGAGCAGGAGTCGGCGGGCGCCGCGGGCGAGCCCACCGGGGCGAGCAGGGCGTGGCAGTTCGGCGACATGCAGCCGTGGGACACCTCGCGGACGGTGCGCAACGCGGTGCTGCGCACGGCTTCCGTGGGCGGCGGCCGGGTGCGGCTCGACGTGTCCGATGTGGAGGTCGTGGAGACCGAGCACCGGTCGCGGGCCGCGGTCGCCCTGCTGGTGGACACGTCGTGGTCGATGGTGTCCGAGGGCCGGTGGCTGCCGATGAAGCGCACCGCCCTGGCGTTGCACCAGCTGATCTCCACCCGGTTCCGCAACGACGCGCTGCAGCTGATCACGTTCGGGCGCTACGCGGCTTCGGTGGAGCTGGAGGAACTGGTCGGGCTCGAAGGCGCCTGGGAGCAGGGCACCAACGCGCACCACGCGCTACTGCTCGCGGGGCGGCACCTGCGGCGGCATCCAGACGCGCAGCCGGTGGTGCTGATGGTGACCGACGGCGAGCCGACCGCGCACCTGGAGCCGGACGGCGAGGCCGTGTTCGACTACCCGCCGCTGCCGCAGACGCTGTACAAGACGGTGTCCGAAGTGGACAGACTGGCGAAGCTGGGCGCGTCGGTGACGGTGTTCCGGCTCGGCGACGACCCCCGGCTGGAGGCGTTCGTGGACCTGCTGGCCCGCCGCTCCGGCGGCCGGGTGGTGGCGCCGGACCTCGACGGCCTCGGCGCCGCCGTGGTCGGTGACTACCTGCGCACCCGGCGGCGGTAGCTCCCTAGGGAGCGTCCTCAAAGGCTCAATCGCGCTCCCCGCGCCCAGGCGGCCCCTGGACGGCACCGGGAATTCACCCGAGTACAACCCGGTACGAGGGCGAATCCCCGGCACCACCAGGAACCACCTGGATCACGAAGCCCATCGACCAGCCTTTGAGGACACCCCCTAGCGCGGCGTCACGGAGATCCGGGCGCCGCGCGCGGGGACCATCGTGATGTGCCGCGGGCGCGAGCCCTCGGGGCGGGCGCGGTCGGGGGACAGGCGGTACCGCGAGAGCACCGCCTGCAGCACGATCGTGGCTTCCAGCAAGGAGAAACCCGCCCCGAGGCAGCGGCGCACGCCGCCGCCGAAGGGAAACCAGGTGCCGCTCGCCGGGCCGCCGTTCTCGAGGAACCGCTCCGGCCGGAACCTGCCGGGCTCGGGGTGGTGCGCGGAGTCCGCGTGCACCATGGCGATCGAGGGCATCACCGTGACCCCGGCGGGCAGCCGGTAGCCGCCGATCTCCACGTCCTCGGTCAGCCTTCGGGCGACCTCCGAGATCACCGGGTGCAGCCGCATCGCCTCCTTCGCCACCGCCTCGAGGTACTTCTCGTCGCCCTCGTCGGCGGCCTTCATCGCGGCCGCCAGCCGGACCGGGTCGCGGGAGAGCTCGTGGAAGGACCAGGCCAGCGAGGTCGCGGTGGTCTCGTGCCCGGCCAGCAGCAGGGTGACCAGCTGGTCGCGCAGCTCGGCGTCGGACAGGCCGTCGTCGTCGGCGGGCACGGTCAGCAGCCGGGACAGCACGTCGCCGCGCTCGGCGAGGTCCGTTGCCGCACGGCGTTCGGCGATCTCGGCGTACAGCAGCTCGTCCACCCGGTCCTGCAGCAGCTTCGACCGCTTCCACGGCCCGAAGTTCCGCAGCTTCTCGTTGTGGAAGCCGAACAGGTCGAGCACCCCGATGTCCACGGCCTTGGTCAGCAGCCGGCGCAGCTCGTCCAGCCGCGCGCCCTCGGCGACGCCGAACACGACCCGCAGGATGATCTCCAGCGTCAGCGCCTGCATCCGGTCGTGCGCGCGGAACACCTGCCCGGCGGGCCAGCGGGCGACCTCCCGCTCGGCCAGCTCGGTGACCATGTCGCGGTAGCCGCGCAGCGCCGCGCCGTGGAAGGCGGGCATCAGCAGCTTCCGGGCGCGCAGGTGGACGTCCTCGTCGGTGAGCAGCACCGAGTGCTCGCCCATGATCGGCTTGAGGATGATGTTGCCCTCGCCCGCGTGGAAGGTCGTGGCCGGGCCGCTGAACACCGTCTTGATGTGCTCGAGGTCGGCCAGCTGCACGACCCGGCGCTCGGGGTAGAGCCGCAGCGTGAACACGTCGCCGTAGCGGCGGCGCAGCACCGGCAGCAGGCGGTGCCGGAAGTTCGCGAACAGCAGCGTCTGCACCAGCGGTGGCAGCTTCGGGCCCGGGGGCAGCTCGGTGGTGCGGGACAGCGTGCTGGTCATGCCGGGCCCTCCCTCGTGCGGCGACCCCTCGTTTATACGCGCGTATAAGCCGTACTGTCCAGGCATGGGTCACCGGGACGAGCTGCTCGCCGCCGCCAGGCGTCTGCTCGAGGAGAAGGGCTACGCGCGGATCACCACCCGCGACCTCGTCGCCGCCTCGGGCACCAACCTGCACTCGATCGGCTACCACTTCGGGTCCAAGGCCGGGCTGCTCAACGCGGCCATCGGCGAGGTGTTCGAGGAGTGGACCGACAAGCTGGCGCGGATCGCGATGGCCGACCCCGCCGCGACGCCCGTCGAACGCGGCCGCCGCGCCTGGGCGGCGATGCTCGACAGCCTGCCCGCCACGCGCGACCTGCTGCTGTCCTATGTGGAGGCGCTGGCGCAGGCCGAGCGCACGGTGTCGCTGCGCGAGCAGTTCGCCGAGCAGTACCGTCGCTGCCGGGGGAAGGTCGCGGTGCTGGTGGCCGAGTCCCTCGGCGACGGCACCGATCCCGCCGACCGCCGCTGCCAGGCCGTGGCGAGCTTCGTGATCGCGATCTGCGACGGCCTCTCCGTGCAGTGGCTGCTCGATCCCGACGGCGCGCCGACCTCGGAGGAGCTGACCGAAGGGCTCACCGCGATGTGGTCCGCCTCGTTCCCGAGATGATCACCCGATCGGTCGGTGATCACGCTGTGAAGCGGCTGTCCGGGTGTAGTTGATCTAGCGTTCCGAGCGTGATTCGGATTTTGCAGCGGGTCGCGGCGCTCGCCGCGGTCGTCGTCGGCGCGACGCTGGTGGTGCCGTGCGCGGCGCAGGCGCAGCCGGCCACGCTCGCGGGCTTCGACTTCAGCGAGTCCCAGGGTGTGCCGGACCTCGCCGGGGCGAAGGCCCAGGGCGCGGTGTTCGCGTTCGTCAAGGACACCGCGGGCGTCGGCTACGTCAACCCCGCCTACCTGACCCAGTTCCGCGCGGTGAAGGCCGCCGGGCTCATCCGCGGCTCCTACCACTACGCCCGGCCGGACAAGTCCAGCGGCGCGGACCAGGCGGTGTACCTGCACAGCCACGACGGGAAGTGGTTCTCCGATGGCATGACCCTGCCGCCCGCGCTGGACATGGAGGACACCCCGGGCGCCGCCCCCTGCTACAACCTCTCGCCGGCCGCGATGGTCGCCTGGATCGAGGACTTCAGCACCACGCTCAAGCAGCGCACGGGCCACACCCCGATCATCTACACCTCCACCAGCTGGTGGAAGGCGTGCACCGGCAACAGCACCGCGTTCTCGGCCGACCACGTGCTCTGGCTCGCCCGCTACAACACCGACATGGGCGAGCTGCCCGGCGGCTGGGCGCCGGGGTTCTGGCAGTCCGCGGTCGCCGGCCCGCTGCCGGGCAACCAGGACTCGTTCTTCGGCACCCTCGACCAGCTGCGCGCGCTGACCACCGGCTGAGGCGCTTCCCACCAGGCGGGAGCAGGTGCCCAAACGCCGCTTAGGGTGGAGGGTATGCGCACTTGGTCATCGGTTCCCCTGCCCCGTGTCCCGGGCACGCCGCGTCCCCTGCGGCTGTTCGACACCTCGACCGCGCAGGTCCGCCCGACCGCCCCGGGTGAGACCGCGCGGATGTACGTCTGCGGCATCACGCCGTACGACGCCACCCACCTCGGGCACGCGGCGACCTACCTGGCCTTCGACCTGGTGAACCGGGTGTGGCGGGACAACGGGCACGACGTGTTCTACGTGCAGAACGTGACCGACATCGACGAGCCGCTGCTGGAGCGCGCGGAACGCGACCAGGACGACTGGATCGTGCTGGGCCTGCGCGAGACGGCGCTGTTCCGCGAGGACATGGAGGCGCTGCGGGTGCTGCCGCCGCGCGAGTACGTGGGCGCGGTGGAAAGCGTGCCCGAGATCGTCGAGGTGATCGCGAAGCTGCTGGCCGACGGCGCCGCGTACCGCGCGGACGACCCGGAGTACCCGGACGTCTACTTCGGCCACGAGGCCACCGGCCGGTTCGGCTACGAGTCGAACTACGACGAGGCGACGATGGCGAAGTTCTTCGCCGAGCGCGGCGGCGACCCGGACCGCCCCGGCAAGCGGCATCCGCTGGACGCGCTGCTGTGGCGCTGTGCGCGGCCGGGTGAGCCGTCGTGGGACTCGGAGCTGGGCGCCGGGCGCCCCGGCTGGCACATCGAGTGCAGCGCCATCGCGGTGAACCGGCTCGGCATGGCGTTCGACGTGCAGGGCGGCGGCTCGGACCTGATCTTCCCGCACCACGAGTACAGCGCGGCGCATGCCGAGGCGCTGGCGGGCTCGCATCCCTTCGCACGGCACTACGTGCACGCCGGGATGATCGGCCTGGACGGCGAGAAGATGTCGAAGTCGCGCGGGAACCTGGTGTTCGTCTCCCGGCTGCGCGCCGACGGCGTCGACTCCGCCGCGATCCGGCTCGCGCTGTTCGCCGGGCACTATCGGGCCGACCGGGCGTGGACGGCGTCCCTGTTGACCGAGGCGCAGGCGCGGCTGGCCCGGTGGCGGGAGGCCGTCGCCCTGCCGGCGGGACCGGCCGCGGCGGACACCGTCGCGCGGCTGCGGGACCACCTCTCGGACGATCTCGACACCCCCGGCGCCCTCGCGGCGGTGGACGCCTGGGCCGCGGAAGCGTTGCGGCGCAGCGGAACGGACACCGAGGCCCCGGGTCTCGTCCGGATCGCGGTAGACGCGCTGCTCGGCATCGAGCTGTGAACAGGACCTAGCCGACCCGGCCCTCGTCCAGCCGCAGGCGGCTGCCCTGCCACTCGCGGCGGAGCCAGCGGTCGTGCGAGGCGATGACGACTGCGCCGGGGGCGGTGCCGAGGGCGTCGAACAGCTCCTCGGCCAGGGGCAGCGAGATGTGGTTCGTCGGCTCGTCGAGCAGCAGGACGTCCGGCGGGCGGGCGACGAGCACGGCCAGCGCGAGCCGCCGCCGCTGCCCGACGGACAGCACGCCTGCCGGGCGGTCGAGGTCGCGCGGCCGCAGCAGGCCCAGCTGTGCCAGGGGCAGCGCGCCGGGGCCTGCCTCGGCGTAGAGCTGCCGGGGCGTCTTCGCCGGGTCGCTCACGGCGACGTCCTGTTCGAGCAGGCCGACCCGGACCCCGCGCCGCCGGTGGACCACGCCCCGGGCTGGTGCCAGCGTGCCCGCGAGCAGGGTGAGCAGAGTGGACTTTCCCGCGCCGTTGCCCCCGGTCACCAGTAGCCGTGCGGAATCCGGCACGTCGAGCTGTCCGATGTGGAGCCTGCCGGGCACGTGCGCGTCCCGGACGGACAGCACCGGCTCGCCGGTGCCGCCCCGCCCCGTCAGCGGTGCGGCGAACCGCAGTGGCGCGGGCGGCTTCCGCACCTGTGCGCGGGTCAGCTCGTCGAGTCGCTGCTGGGCGTTGCGCACCCGCCGCGAGATCTGCTTCTGCACGCGGCCGGTCTTGAAGTCGTACAGCGTCTTGGCGTTGTCCCGCTGCGGCCGGTCGTGGGCGACTCCGCGCGCGGTCACGGCGACGGACTCGCGCAGCTGCTTGAGCTCGTCCTGCTCCTCGACGTGCCGTTGCTCCCAGCGTGCCCGCTCTGCGCGCTTGTGCACGAGGTACTGCGAGTAGGCCCCGCCGTAGCGGGCCGGGCCGCCGAGCGCGGGGTCGAGGTCGACGATGTCCGTGCACACCGCGTCGAGGAACACGCGATCGTGCGAGGACAGCACGACGATCCCGGTCAGCGCCGACAGATGCCGCTCCAGGAACTCCATGCCCGCGTCGTCGAGGTGGTTGGTGGGCTCGTCGAGCAGCAGGGTCTCCGGCTGCCGGATGAGCAGCGCGGCGAGCCCGAGCCGGGACCGCTGGCCGCCGGAAAGCGTTTCCAGGCGACGGGTCGGCGCGATCGCGCCCAGGCCGAGGCCCGCCAGCACGAGCTCGGCCCGCCGGTCGGCGTCCCAGAGGTCGTGCGCCTGCGCCCACTCCAGCGTCCGCCCGTACTCGGCCAGCGCGCCCGCGTCGCCGGCCAGCCGGACGGCGAGCGTGTCGAGGCGGGCGGTGGCCGCCCGGATCTCGGCGAGGGCGTGGTCGACGACCCCGGAGACCGTGGCGTCACCGGGGAAAGGCAGCTCCTGCATCAGGAAACCGACGTCCGGGCCGCGTTCGACGCGGCCGGCGAGCGGTTCCTCCAGTCCCGCGAGGAGCCGGAGCAGGGTGGACTTGCCCGCGCCGTTCTCGCCCACGAGGCCGATGCGCCTGCCGGGGCTCGCGATGAGCGAGAACCCGTCGAAGACGACGTGGTCGCCGTAGGAGAAGACGAGGTCGAGTGCGCGCATGAGGACATCACCAGCCCGGAACAGGGGGAGACCCCGCCGGGCAGTGCCTCGGACGCGGGGAGGGTGGGGAGGTCAGCTGTTCATCGCCTCCGCAGGCTAGCCGCCGCACCCCCGGCGGCCGCAAGTGGATTTTCCGCGCTTGACCCGGCCCGGCCGCTTCTGCAACTCTGAAAGAAGTCTTTCGAAAGAGTTCTTTCAGAGTTGGGGGAGCCATGACCGAGCTGCCGCCGCGCCGGCGAATCCGGGACGCGGAGCTGATGCGGGCGCTCGCCCATCCGCTGCGCGCGGCCCTGCTGAACTACCTGCTGTCCGTGGGGCCGCGCACGGCGAGCGAATGCGCGACGGCGGTGGACTCCTCGGCGTCGAACTGCAGCTGGCACCTGCGCCAGCTCGCCCAGTGGGGGCTGGTCGAACGGGTCGAGGCGACCGACGGCCGGGAGCGGCCGTGGCGCGCCGTGCCGGTGGGGCTGGACCTGGGCGAGCTGGGCGAGGGAGGGCCGGAGCAGCGCGCGCTGGAGGCGACCTGGCTGCGGGAGGACGAGACGCTCGCGCAGCGCTACCTCGACACCGTCGACGACCTGGAACCGCAGTGGCAGCGCTCCGCCAGCCTGAACGGCTACTCCCTGCGCCTCACCGCGGACGAGCTCGAAGCGCTCACCACCGCGATCGACGCGCTCGTCCGGCCCTACGTGGCGCCGATCCGCACCGACGCCCCGGCCGAGGCCAAGGTGGTGCACGCGAGCTGGCGGGCCTTCCTGCGCATCGACGCCGACGGGAGACCGAGCTCATGAGCAGCCCGTTGCGGGAGCCCGCCTTCGCCCGGCTGTGGGTCGCCGGCCTGTTCGCCGAGACCGCGGAGTGGATGCTGCAGGTCGCGCTGCCGGTGTTCATCTACCAGGCCACCGGCTCGGCCGGTTCCACCGCGCTGACGATGATCGCCGGGATCCTGCCGATGGTGCTGCTCAGCCCCGTCGCCGGGCTGCTGGCCGACCGGTACGACCGGCGCCTGCTGCTGTGCGTGGTGTGCTTCGCCCAGGCCGCGGTCGCGTTGCCGCTGCTGGTCAGCGGCGGCGGGCTGGTCTACCTGGTGATGATGGCGCAGTCGGCGCTCGCGTCGCTGTTCGAACCGGCCCGCAACGCGCTCGTGCCCGCCCTCGTCGGCGAGGCCGGGGTGACCGCCGCCAACGGGCTGATGGGCATGAACAGCAGCGTCGCGCGGCTGGCGGGCAGCTCGCTGGGCGGCGTGGTGCTCGGCTTCGCCGGGCTCGGCTGGGTCGTCACGGCCTACCTGGTCCTGCTCGTGCTCGCGGGCGCCATGCTGGTGCCCAGGTTCGCCGTCGGCGCGCGGGGCGTCGTCGGCTGGAGCGGGTGGCTGGACGGGCTCACCGACGTCGCGCGCAGCCCCGTGCTCCGGCTGACCGCGGCAGTCACGGTCCTGATGTCGGTGGCGCAGGGCATGTTCCTGGTGCTGTTCGTGGTGTTCGTGACTGGCCCGCTGGGCGGCGGCGAGGCCGAGGTCGGCCTGCTGCGCGGGGTGCAGGCGGTCGGCGGGTTCGCCGCCGGGGTGGCGGTGGCGACGGTGGCGCGCCGGGTGCTGCCCGCGCGCCTGCTGGGCTGGGGCACGATCGCGCTCGGGCTGCTGTCGCTGGCGACCTGGAACGGCCCGGCGGTCAGCACCGCCCTGGCCGTCTACATCGGACTGTTCGCCGCTGCCGGCGCGCCCGGCGTCGCCACCGGTTCCGGGCTCTTCTCGCTGCTACAGCAGGAGACCGGGCCGGACCGGCTGGGCCGGGTGTCGAGTACCTTCTTCGCGGGCATGGCCGCCTTCCAGGCGCTCGGGATGCTGGCGGCCGGTGTGCTCGTGGGGCGGCTCGGGCTGTCCGGGCTGCTCGACCTGCAGGCGACCCTGTACGTGGCCGCCGGGGTGCTCACGCTGATCGGGCTGCGGCGGCGGATGGCTACGGTTGAGGTGTGCCCAGCCTCTACGCCACCAGCGACCTCCACGTGACCCACCGCGGCAACGAGCCGCTGCTCGACCGGGTCCGCTCCGGTTCCGGCGAGGACTGGCTGCTGGTGGCGGGCGACGTCGCGGACAAGGTGGACCCGGTCGTCGAGACGCTGGCGACCCTGCGGGAACGGTTCGCGCAGGTCGTCTGGGTGCCGGGCAACCACGAGCTGTGGACCACCGGCCGCGACGACGTGCCGTTGCGTGGCGAGGAGCGCTACCGGCACCTGGTCGGGCGGTGCCGCGAGATCGGCGTCCTGACGCCGGAGGACGAGTACCCGGTGTGGGAGCACGGCCCGCGCCCGCTGACGATCGCGCCGCTGTTCCTGCTCTACGACTACAGCTGGCGCACGCCGGAGGCCGAGGACCTGTCCCTGGAGGGCGCGCTCGCACAGGCGCGCGAGGCCGGGGTCGTGTGCACCGACGAGTTCTTCCTGCACCCCGACCCGTACCCGACCCGGCAGGACTGGTGCGCGCAGCGGCTCAAGGCCACCGAGGAGCGCCTCGCCGCGATCCCCGAGGAGCACGGGACCGTGCTGCTGTCGCACTGGCCGCTGCACCGCCATCCCACGGCGCCGTTGTACTGGCCGGAGTTCGCGCTGTGGTGCGGCACCACCCGGACCGCGGACTGGCACCTGCGCTACCGGGCGGAGGTCGCGGTGTTCGGGCACCTGCACATCCCGCGCACCACCCAGGCCGACGGGGTGCGGTTCGAGGAGGTGTCGCTGGGCTACCCGCGGGAGTGGCGCAAGCGGGCCCGCGGCCCGGTGCCGCTGCGGAAGATCCTGTGAGCCAGCAGCGGAGTGCTCGCCACCAGTAACGCGCCCGGGACCAGGAAGCCCAGCGCCGGATCCGTGCGGTAGAGCGGGGTGAAGGCGGCGGGCGAGGCGGACATGCCGAGGAACCGCAGCGCGGTCACCACCGAGATCGCGCCGCCCCGGCCCGTGCCGTCGCCGCCGCCGAGCACGAGGGCGTTGATGCCGACCAGGACCAGCTGACCGCACACCCCGCCGACCGCCCAGGCGAGCGCCACCAGCGGCAGCGACCCCGCGACCCCGATCGCGCCGACCGTGACCGCGCCGAGCAACAGCCCCAGGCACACCGCGACGCGGGGCCCGAACCGGTCCGCCGCCGCCCCCACCAGCCGCGCCGAGACGAACCCGGCGAGGCCGAACGCGGTCAGCACCAGCCCGCGCGCGCCGGGCCCGAGCGCGAACGCGTCGTCGACCCGGAACGCGACCAGGAACGGCAGGCCGGCCAGGCACGCCCAGGCCACGAAGATCACCACCCCGGACCAGAGGACCACCGGCTGCCAGGCGTCGCGCAGCCGCGGCGGCTGCTCCGGCGCCACTTCGTCGGGCGGCAGCGCGCTCGCGGTGAGCACACCGGCGACGACCGCGATCCCGACGAACGCCCAGCGCCACGAGCTTTCGGCCGCCAGCCCGCCGACGAGCGGCGCCGAGGTCTGCCCGATCGACTGGACCGCGCCGTAGAGCCCGAGGGTGCGCCCGAGCCGCTCCTTGGGCGTGATGGCGGCGAGCTTCGTCAGCAGCAGCGGGGTGGTGAAGGCGTTCGCCACCCCCTGCAGGCCCCGGCTGACCTGGAACAGCCAGAACCAGGGCGCGATCGCGGCGAGCAACGCCACCACGACGAACCCGGCGTAGGCGACGCGGATGGTGCGCATCGGGCCCCAGCGCTCGCCGAGGGTGCCGGACACGAGCATGGCCAGCGCGAACGGCAGCAGGTACGCGGTCAGCGAGTTCGCGGCGGTGTTCTGTGAGACGTCGAACGTGCTGCCGAGCTCGGGCAGCATCGACGCCACCACCCCGGAGGCGAACGGGCCGAGCAGACCGCCGACGTAGAGTGCGGCCGACCTCACCGAGGACCCGGTCCCGGCCCTTCCTGGTCCGGCCGCCGGCGGCGCAGATAGCGCTCGAACTCGGCGGCGATCTTGTCGCCGCTGGACTCGTCGACGGAGATCTCCACCTCCGCGTCCCCGCGCTCCTCGAGCGTGCGGACGTAGTCGGAGATCTCCTCGTCCTCCTCGGCCATCTCCGACACCGTGCGCTGCCACTCCTCGGCCTGCTCGGGCAGGGCGCCGAGCGGCACCTCGACGTCGAGCACGTCCTCGAGCTTGTGCAGCAGCGCCAGGCTCGCCTTGGGCGAGGGCGGGTGCGACACGTAGTGCGGCACCGCGGCCCAGATGGAGATCGCCGGGATGCCCGCCTGCACGCAGAAGTCCTGCAGGATGCCGGTGATCCCGGTCGGCCCCTGGTAGCGGCTGCGCTCCAGGCCGAACCGCTCCGCGGCCTCCGCGTCGTACGCCGTGCCGGTCACCGGCACCGGCCGGGTGTGCGGGGTGTCGGCCAGCAGCGCGCCGAGGGTGACGACCGTGGAGATGTCGAGCTGCATGATGTGCTCGAGCAGCTCCTCGCAGAACGCGCGCCAGCGCATGTTCGGCTCCGGGCCCTGCACCAGCACGACGTCGCGGTCGTAGCCGGGCGGGCGGCAGATCGACAGCCGGGTGGTGGGCCACTCGACCCGGCGGGTCACCCCGTCCACCATCCGGACCGTCGGCCGGCTCACCTGGAAGTCGTAGTAGTCGTCGGGGCTGACCTCCGCCAGCGGCTTGGCGTCCCAGCTCAGCTGCAGGTGCTCCAGGGCCGTGCTGGCCGCGTCACCTGCGTCGTTCCATCCCTCGAACGCCACTACCATCACCGGGCGGGTGGCGTCGGCGGGGTCTTCGGCTCCTCGTGCGGGCTCTTGCTGGGCGTCGGCTGGGTCACTCACTCGACCAGCCTACGACCCACGCGGCCTCCCCGAGACCGTAGCCTGGACGACATGCCGGATCGTCAGTCGTCGCCACTGCTGGATGCCCTCGCCGACCGCGTCGTCGTGGCGGACGGGGCGATGGGCACCGCCCTGCAGGCCCATGACCTCTCACTCGACGACTTCGCCGGGCTGGAGGGCTGCAACGAGATCCTCAACGTGACCCGTCCGGACGTGGTCCGCGGGATCCACCGCGGCTACCTCGAGGCCGGGGCGGACGCGATCGAGACGAACACCTTCGGCGCGAACTGGGCGAACCTCGCCGAGTACGGGATCGCCGAGCGGATCTTCGAGCTGGCCGAGGCCGGGGCCCGGCTGGCGCGCGAGACCGCGGACGAGTTCGGCGAGCGGTTCGTGCTGGGCTCGGTGGGCCCGGGCACGAAGCTGCCGACGCTGGGGCACGCGCCGTACGAGACCCTGCGCGACGCCTACTTCGACCAGGTCCGCGGGCTGCTCGAGGGCGGGGTGGACGCGGTCATCGTCGAGACCACGCAGGACATCCTGCAGACCAAGGCCTCGATCGTGGCGGCGCACCGGGCGATGGCGCAGGCGGGCCGGTGGGTGCCGGTGATCGCCTCGATCACCGTGGAGACCACCGGCACGATGCTGCTGGGCACCGAGGTGAACGCCGCGCTGGCTGCCCTGGAGCCCCTGGGCATCGACCTGATCGGGCTGAACTGCGCGACCGGTCCGGCGGAGATGAGCGAGCACCTGCGGACGCTGTCGAAGTCCGCGCGCGTGCCGCTGTCGGTGATGCCGAACGCCGGGCTGCCCGAGCTGGGGCCCGACGGCGCGGTGTACCCGTTGTCGCCGGAGGGCCTCGCCGAAGCCCTCACCGGGTTCGTGCGGGAGTTCGGCGTCGGCCTGGTCGGGGGCTGCTGCGGCACCACCGGCGAGCACATCCGGCAGCTGTCTGCGGCGGTCCGGGAGGTGGCGCGGCGCGAGCGCTCGCCCCGGCCGGAGCCGGGCGTGTCGTCGCTGTACCAGGCGGTGCCGTTCGAGCAGGACGCGTCGGTGCTGATGATCGGCGAGCGGACGAACGCGAACGGGTCGAAGAAGTTCCGCGACGCGATGCTCGAAGGCCGCTACGAGGACTGCGTGGAGATCGCCCGCGAGCAGACCCGCGACGGCGCGCACATGCTCGACCTGTGCGTGGACTACGTGGGCCGCGACGGCGCCGCGGACATGGCCGAGCTGGCCGGCAGGCTGGCGACGGCGTCCACCCTCCCGATCATGCTGGACTCGACCGAGCCCGCGGTGATCCAGGCCGGGCTGGAGCGCCTCGGCGGCCGGTGCGCGATCAACTCGGTCAACTACGAGGACGGCGACGGGCCGGACTCGCGGTTCCAGAAGGTCATGCGGCTGGCGCGCGAGCACGGCGCTTCGGTGGTCGCGCTGTGCATCGACGAGGAGGGCCAGGCCCGCACCGCCGAGTGGAAGGTCCGGGTCGCCACCCGGCTGATCGAGGACCTGACCACGAACTGGGGCATGCGCGTCGAGGACATCATCGTCGACTGCCTGACCTTCCCGGTCTCCACCGGCCAGGAGGAGGTCCGCAAGGACGCACTCGAGACGATCGAGGCGATCCGCGAGCTCAAGCGCCGCTACCCCGGGGCGCAGACGACGCTGGGCGTGTCGAACGTGTCGTTCGGGCTGAACGCCGCGGCGCGGCAGGTGCTGAACTCGGTGTTCCTGCACGAATGCGTCCAGGCCGGGCTGTCCACCGCGATCGTGCACGCGTCGAAGATCCTGCCGATGGCACGGATCCCCGAGGAGCACCGGCAGGTGGCGCTGGACCTGGTCTACGACCGCCGTCGCGAGGGCTACGACCCGTTGCAGCGGCTGATGGAGCTGTTCGAGGGCGTGTCGGCGGCCTCGTCCAAGGAGTCGCGGGCGGAGGAGCTGGCCGCGCTCCCGCTGTTCGAGCGGCTGGAGCGGCGCATCGTCGACGGCGAGCGCAGCGGCCTGGAGGCCGACCTCGACGAGGCGATGACCGAGAAGCCCCCGCTGGAGATCATCAACGAGACCCTGCTGTCGGGCATGAAGACCGTGGGCGAGCTGTTCGGCTCCGGGCAGATGCAGCTGCCGTTCGTGCTGCAGTCGGCCGAGGTGATGAAGGCCGCGGTCGCGCACCTGGAACCGCACATGGAGAAGGACGACTCCGGCGGCAAGGGCCGGATCGTGCTCGCCACGGTCAAGGGCGACGTGCACGACATCGGCAAGAACCTGGTCGACATCATCCTGTCCAACAACGGCTACGAGGTGGTCAACCTCGGCATCAAGCAGCCGATCACCACGATCCTCGACGCGGCCGAGGAGAAGCGCGCCGACGCGATCGGCATGTCCGGCCTGCTGGTCAAGTCCACGGTGATCATGAGGGACAACCTCGAGGAGATGAACTCCCGCGGGGTCGCCGAGAAGTGGCCCGTGCTGCTCGGCGGCGCGGCGCTCACCCGGTCCTATGTGGAGAACGACCTCACCGACATCTACGCGGGGGACGTGCACTACGCCCGCGACGCCTTCGAGGGCCTGCGGCTGATGGACACGATCATGGCCGTGCGCCGCGGCGAAGCGCCCGCGGCCGACCCGGAGGCCGAAGCCAAGCGGGCCGAGCGCAAGGCCCGCCGCGAACGCTCGCTGCGCATCGCCGAAGCCCGCAAGGCCGCCGCCGAACCCGTCGAGGTGCCCGCCCGCTCGGACGTCGCCACCGACGTCCCGCTGCCCACGCCGCCGTTCTGGGGCACCAGGGTGGTCAAGGGCGTGCCGGTCGCGGACTACACCGGCTACCTCGACGAGCGCGCCACGTTCCTGGGCCAGTGGGGGCTGCGCGGCGCCAAGGGGCAGGGGCCCAGCTACGAGGAGCTGGTCGAGACCGAGGGCAGGCCACGGCTGCGGTACTGGCTGGAGCGCCTGGCCACCGACGGGATCCTGGCGCACGCGGCGCTGGTCTACGGCTACTTCCCGGCCGTGGCCGAGGGCGACGACCTCGTCGTGCTCACCGAGCCCCGCATCGACGCCCCGGAGCGCTGCCGGTTCACCTTCCCGCGCCAGAAGCGCGACCGGCACCTGTGCCTCGCCGACTTCTACCGCCCGCGCGAGTCCGGTGAGGTGGACGTGCTGCCGCTGACCCTGGTCACCATGGGCCAGCCCATCGCCGACTACGCCAACGACCTGTTCGGCGCGAACGCCTACCGCGACTACCTCGAGGTGCACGGGCTCGGCGTGCAGCTGACCGAGGCGCTGGCCGAGTACTGGCACCGGCGCATCCGCCAGGAGCTGCACTTCTCCAGCGGCAACGCCGTCGCCGACGAGGACCCCGAGGCGATCGAGGAGTACTTCAAGCTCGCCTACCGCGGCGCCCGGTTCTCCCTCGGCTACGGCGCCTGCCCGGACCTCGAGGACCGCGCCAAGATCATCGACCTGCTCGAGCCCGAGCGCATCGGCGTCAAGCTCTCGGAGGAGTTCCAGCTGCACCCCGAGCAGTCCACCGACGCCATCGTCTGCCACCACCCCGAGGCGAAGTACTTCAACACGTGAGGAGAAACATGACTGGACCGTCCACTGTGGACGGCATTGCCGGTGTGCTGTGGGACATGGACGGCACGCTGGTGGACTCGGAGAAGCTCTGGGACGTCGCGCTCTACGAGGCGGCGGAATGGCTCGGCGGCACCCTCACCGAAGAGCAGCGGCTCACCCTCGTCGGCTCGAACATGGACGCCACCGCGGCGTACCTGCTCGAGGTCACCGGCCACGAGCCCACCGCGACGCGGATCGCGGCCACCGGTGGGTGGATCCGCGAGCGCACCGCGCGGCTGTTCGACGACGTCCTGCCCTGGCGCCCGGGCGCCCGTGAAGCGCTCACCGCGGTCCGTGCCGCGGGGCTGCCCTCGGCGCTGGTGACCTCCACCGAGCGCGCCCTGACCGAGCTGGCCCTCAACACCATCGGCCGCGAGTTCTTCGACGCCACCGTCTGCGGCGACGAGGTGGACGGGCGCAACAAACCGGATCCCGAGCCCTACCTGCGCGCGGCCCGGCTGCTCGGGGTCGACCCGGCACGCTGCGTGGCGGTCGAGGACTCGCAGCCCGGCGCCGCGTCCGCGGCCGGCGCGGGCTGCGTGGTGCTCGTCGTGCCCAACGACGTGCCGGTCGACGAGGGGGAGCGGCGCGTCTTCCGGGAGTCCCTGGTCGGCGTGGACGCACCGGTGCTGGGCGAGATGTTCCGATCCGTTCACCGGGCCGTGTGACGCGGCTCCTGCCCGCGCGGGCCGGATCGCCCGCGCGGCGGGGCGGATGGAAGGATCTACAGATCGTGAAGACCTTCGATGAGCTGTTCGCCGAGCTGACCGAGCGCGCGCGGACGCGGCCCGCCGGGTCGGGCACCGTCACCGCACTCGACGACGGCGTGCACGCACAGGGCAAGAAGGTGCTCGAAGAGGCCGGTGAGGTCTGGATCGCGGCGGAGCACGAGTCGGACGAGCGGCTGGCGGAGGAGATCTCCCAGCTGCTGTACCGGGTGCAGGTCCTGATGCTCGGCCGCGGGCTGAGCACCGAGGACGTCTACCGCTACCTGTGAGGACGGGAGAGATGGGCATGCTGCGGGTTGCGGTGCCGAACAAGGGCGCGCTGGCGGAGCCGGCGTCGGAGATGCTCGGCGAGGCGGGCTACCGCCGCCGGCACGACCGCGACCTGACCGTGTTCGACCACGTCAACGAGGTGGAGTTCTTCTTCCTGCGCCCCAAGGACATCCCGATCTACGTCGGCAGCGGCGAGCTGGACCTGGGCATCACGGGCCGGGACCTGGCGATCGACTCCGGTGCGCAGGTCGAGGAGACCCTCGCGCTCGGCTTCGGCGCCTCGACGTTCCGCTACGCCGCCCCGGTCGGCCAGGACTGGAAGCCCGCCGACCTGGCGGGCAAGCGGGTCGCCACGTCGTTCCCGAACCTGGTGCGCGCCGACCTGGCCGGGCACGGGGTCGAGGCCGAGGTGATCCGCCTCGACGGCGCCGTGGAGATCTCGGTGCAGCTCGGGGTGGCCGACGCGATCGCCGACGTCGTGGAGACCGGCCGGTCGCTGCGCCAGCACAACCTGGTGGCCTTCGGCGACCCGATCTGCTCGTCCGAGGCCGTGCTCGTGCAGCGCGCGGGCGCGCCCGCGTCGAAGCCGAAGTCGCAGCTGGCCGCCCGGTTGCAGGGGGTGGTGTTCGCGCAGCAGTACATGATGCTCGACTACGACTGCCCACGCCCGCTGCTGAGCCGCGCGATCGCGATCACGCCGGGCCTGGAGTCGCCGACGGTCGCACCGCTGGCCGACGAGGACTGGGTCGCGGTCCGGGCGATGGTGCCGCGCAAGGAGGTCAACCGGATCATGGACGAGCTGGCCGAGACCGGTGCGAAGGCGGTGCTCGCCTCCGACATCCGCTCGTGCCGCCTGTGAGCCGGTGCCGACGGCCGGTGGGACCGCCGGGCTAGGGCTTTCCGTGCGCCTTGACCGACAGCTCCTGCCAGGCCTGCCACTCGGCGAGGCGCGACTCGTAGTCGGCGGTCGCGATGCGCAGCGGGCCGTCGCCGAAGAACACCCGTAGCGGCGGCTTCTCCGCGTCGACGAGTGCGAGCACGGCGGCGCGGGTGGCCACCGGGTCGCCCGGAGTGGCCACGCGAGAACGGCGCTGCTCGGCCGCACGCTCGCGCACCGGCTCGTAGTCCGGGAGCGGGGTCGCCGACTTCGCCGAGGGGCCGCCCCAGTCGGTGGAGTAGCCGCCCGGCTCGATGATCGTGACCTTCACCCCGGAGTGGCCGACCTCCTGCGCGAGCGCCTGGCTGAAGCCTTCGAGCGCCCATTTCGACGCGTTGTAGATGCCGATGTTCGCGAAGGCCGAGATGCCGCCGATGGACGAGACCTGCAGGATGTGCCCCGAACCCTGCGCGCGCAGGATCGGCAGCGCCGCCTGCGTGACCCACAGCGCGCCGAACACGTTGGTCTCGAACTGGGCGCGTGCCTCGGCCTCGCTGAGCTCCTCGATCATGCCGAACTGGCCGTAGCCCGCGTTGTTGACGACGACGTCGAGCCGCCCGAAGTGCTTCGCGGCCTGCTCGACCGCGGCGAAGTCCGCGTCGCGGTCGTCGACGTCGAGTCGCAGTGGCAGCAGGGCGTCGCCGAAGCGGTCGCGCAGATCGTCCAGCGTCGAGACGTTCCGGGCGGTCGCTGCGACCCGGTCACCCCGCTCGAGCGCCGCGATCGCCCACTCGCGGCCGAAGCCCTTGGACGCGCCGGTGATGAACCAGATCTTCATGGGATTTCCCTTGCCGTCGGCGTTGTCCACGACATCCAACGTACTGGCGGTCGCGGGCCGCCGCCCGGGTGTGCTTCGCCACCCATGGGGTGTCAGCCGCGGGGCTTCTTCGGCAGCAGGTCGTAGAGCTTCTTGCGGGCGGCGCCGTTGTCGTTCTCGTTGCGGGTCTGCGCCACCGAGGTGATGAAGTCCTCGAACACGAACTCGTCGGCGATCGGGACCGGGGCGGGGGCGGGCCGGCGCGCCAGGTGCTCGTCGAGCACCTCGGCGATCTGCCGGAAGGCCACCGCCTGCGTGGTCTCCGGGGCGAACGTCGTGACCGGCATGCCGTGCGCGGCGGCCTCGTTCATCACCACCCCCAGCGGCACGTGCGGCAGCAGGGGATAGCCGAAGTTCGTGAGCTCTTGGAGCGCGGCGGTCGCGTACGTCGACATCGGGCGCCGGTAGAGCCCCGGCACCACGCCGAAGTACGGGATCGGGTCCCGGTCGACCGCCTGCTGGACGTAGGCGAGCTGGTCGTTGAGCAGCCGCAGCGCGCGGATGCTCGTCCGGTCGGGCTGGACCGGCACCAGGATCCCGTGCGTGGCGGCGAGCGCGTTGTTGGTCAGCACGTCCAGCGCGGGCGGGCAGTCGATCAGCACGTGGTCGTAGTTGGCGAACTGGATCACCCGGGCGAGCTGCCAGCCCGGCACCCGGAACGAGTCGAGCCTGCGGATCAGGTCGAACATCCCCGGCGAGGTCGGGATGACGTCCAGCGCGCCGCCCGGGCCGATGTTGCTGCGCGGGTGGGAGACGATCAGCTCCTCGACCGGGCCCTTCCAGGTCTTCGTCAGTGCCTTGGCCAGGCTCGGCGCCTGCGGTGGCGCCTCGGGCAGGCCCAGCATCTCCGTGGTGGCGTGCCCCTGCGGGTCGAGGTCGATGAGCAGCACCCGGCGGCCACGCTCGGCGAGCGCCGCCGCGGCGCCGACGGTCAGCGCGGTCTTGCCGACGCCGCCTTTCTGGTTGACCACCGAGGTGATCTGCACTCGAGCGCTCCCAGGATCGCTGGAGGCCCACACGACGTGGATGCGACGCAGGAGCCTTCATTGAGGAGGACCGACGGGGCGCGGGAACTCCCGCACCACGCCGTTGCGGCCAGGTTAGTGGATCTCGTCCGCCCGGCGGGGGACGTGGGTGCCTCCCGTGTGTTCACCGGGGACGGACCATCAGCGCCTGCGCGCCGAACCCGACCGGCCCTTCGAGGTCGCGAAGCGTACTCGTCGCCGTGCCGATGCCGGCGGGGCCGAGGGTGGTCACCGCGTCCAGCCCGACCCACTCGCCCTGCGGCGGCCGCTGCAGGTGCACGGTCAGCTCGCTGTTGATGAACCACCAGTGCCGCGCGTCGAGGAAGTTCGAGGCGCCGTTGCCCGAGTCCGCCACCGCGAACAGCCGCTGCAACGGGGTGGGCTCCTCGCCGTCCACCAGCGCGACCCGCTGGCGCCCCCACACCGCCGCCGGGCCCGGTTCGGTGATCTCGCCGGACACCGACCGCCACTCCACCGCCGTGAGGTAGCCGGTCAGCCAGCTCTCGGGCCAGCCCGCCGGCGGGCAGTCCTCGGGCTTGGGCCAGCCGCCGCTGGGCAGGGTCGCGATCTCCGCGGTGTCGGAGGCGACGACCCGCCAGGCCGACGCGCGGGCGACCACCCGCGTGCCGGAGCGGAGCTCGGCGACCAGCAGCTCGACCGAGCGTCCCGGCCGCTCCACCCGCGCCGCCACCGACAGCTCGGTCAGCGGGGCCGGGCCGAGTATCTCGACGGTGACCCGCGCCAGCTCGCTCTCCCGCTCGCGCGGGACGCCCTCCAGTGCGCGCACGAGCAGCGCCGACGGCGGCCCGAAATGCTGGGCACCGGGCACCCACGGCCCGGCGGTGTGCTGCGTCGGCTGGTACAGGTCTTCGCCCAGCGGCAGGTAGAAAGCGCTTTCGGCAAGTCGCGGAGTTGTCATCCTCAGTCCGCCCGGTCCAACGGGGTCTCCTCGCCCGGGTCCGGCTCCGGCCAGCCGGGGTACTCCGGCGGGGTGCCGCCGAAGGACGGGCACAGCGACTGGTGCGCGCACCAGTCGCACAGCCTGCCGGGACTGGGCCGGAAGTCACCCGTCCTGCCGGCCTTGAGGATCGCCTGCCAGATGGCCTCCAGGGTGCGCTCGAAGCGGCGCAGCTCGGGCTCGTCGGGCGTGTAGGCCAGTGACTGCCCGTCGGTGAGGTACATCAGCTTCAGCTGCCGCGGCACGATGCCGCGCAGGCGCCACAGCACCACCGCGTAGAACTTCATCTGGAACATCGCCTTGGCCTCGCCGATCTCGCGCGGCGCGGTGCCGGTCTTGTAGTCCACGACGCGGATCTCGCCGGTGGGGGCCACGTCCAGCCGGTCGACGTAGCCGCGCAGCCGTACCCCGGAGTCCAGCTCGATCTCCACGTGCAGCTCGCAGGCCTCGGGCTCCAGGCGCCGCGGGTCCTCCAGCGCGAAGTAGCTGTCGAGCAGCTTCTCGGCGCCGCCGAGCCAGTCGGCGACCTGACCCTCGTCGTCCGCCGCGAACAGCTCCGCCCACTCCGGGCGCTCGCCCGACAGCTGCGTCCACGCCGGCTCCAGCAGCTGTTTCGCCCGTTCGGGCAGCCGGTCGGGCTGGGGCAGCGCGAACAGCCGCTCGAGCACCGAGTGCACGAGCGTGCCCCGCAGCTGCGCCCTGGTCGGCTTCTCGGGCAGCCGGTCCACCGCACGGAAGCGGTAGAGCAGCGGGCACTGCTTGAAGTCGCTGGCGCGCGACGGCGACAGCGCGGGGCGCCGCTGGGCGGGCGCCGGTGCTGCCTGCTGGTCCTCAGTTGCCATCTGTGCCACGACCCGCACTCTAAGGCAGGGCTACGACAGTCCGGCCCGTGCCACGCTGCGGTGCCGGTCACCCGTTGTCACGGCCGTGGTCACAGTGCCCCCACACCCGTGCCTCTACGCTGGGCTCATGTCCGCCACCAGCGAGCAGCCGCACAGCCGGCCGAGGCGATTCTTCACCGTCGCCGACGGCGGGCTGCTGCTGTTCCGCGTGCAGGACGTGCCGGTGCTGCTGGCGCCGTCCTGGTGGATCGGCTCGCTCGTGGTCGTCGTGCTCTACGCGCCGATGGTGGGGCGGCTGCTGCCGGGTGCGAGCCCGGCGACGTCGTGGGTGCTCTCGGCCGCGTTCGCGGTGCTGCTCGGGCTCTCGGTGCTGGCACACGAGCTCGGGCACTGCGTCGTCGCGCTGCGCCTGGGCATCCCGGTCCGGCGGCTGCGGCTGTTCCTCCTCGGTGGACTGTCCGAAGTGGCCAGGACGCCGCGAGCGCCCCGGCAGGAGGGCCTGGTCGCCGCGGCGGGCCCCGTCGTGTCGGTGCTGTTGGCGATGTTCTGCGGCCTGCTGCTGCTCGCGGTGCCCTCGGACACCGCGGCGTGGCTGCTGGTGGCCGAGTGCGCGGTCGCGAACCTCGCGGTCGGCGTGTTCAACCTGCTGCCCGGCCTGCCGCTGGACGGCGGGCGGATGCTGCGCGCCGGGGTGTGGGCGCTGACCGGGACGCGCGCCCGCGGCACCAAGGCGGCGGTCGTCGGCGGTGGCCTGGTCGCCGCGGCGCTGCTGCTGTGGGCGGTCTTCGGGATGGCCGCGGGCAGCGAGGACCGCTGGCTGCGCCTGGGCGTGTGCGTTGTCACGGCGTGGTTCGTGGCGATGGGCGCGGGCGCGGAGCTGGCCTCGGAGAACAACCGCAGCTGGCCCGAGGGGCTCGTGCTGAGCGAGCTCGTGCGGCCGGTGCTGCAGCTGCCGGCCGAGAGCCCGGTCTCCGACGCGCTGGCGGCGTCAGCGGGCCGCGGGGTCGTGCTGGTGCGGGCCGACGGCGTCGCCGCGGGCCTGCTCGACGAGAACGCCGCCCAGCGGCTGGCCGAGACCTCGCCGCAGGCGCCCGCCGAGCTGGCCGCGGAACCGATCCGCGCCGAGACGGTGCTCCTGGCCTCCGAGCCGGGGGAGGAGATCGCGGAGCGGGTCCGGGAGACCGCGGCCTGGCAGTTCCTCGTCGTCGACGACGAGGGCAAGCCTGCCGGGGTGCTGCGGCGGGAGGACCTCCGGGTCGCGCTCGCCCGCCGTCCCCGCTGAACCACGCCACGCGTGATCTGCGAGGATCGGTCGCTGCGTTGGCGACGATCGTGGAGGTTCAGTGTCGGTGAGCGGGCCGTTCGGCCCTGGGGACAGGGTGCGGTTGACCGATCCGAAGGGGCGGCACTACACGCTGGTGCTGGCCGAGGGGGAGGAGTACCACACCCACCGCGGCGCGCTCCGGCACGACGACCTCATCGGCAGGCCGGAGGGCTCGGTGATCACCTCCGCCGGGGGCACCTCGTACCTGGCCATGCGGCCGCTGCTGGCGGACTACGTGCTGTCGATGCCGCGCGGGGCGCAGGTGATCTACCCCAAGGACGCGGCGCAGATCCTGATGTGGGGCGACATCTTCCCCGGCGCGCGGGTGCTCGAGGCCGGGGCCGGGTCGGGCGCGCTGACGTGCTCGCTGCTGCGGGCGGTCGGGCCGCAGGGCAGCGTGACCTCGTACGAGGTGCGCGACGACCACGCCGAGCACGCGGTGAAGAACGTCGAGCGGTTCTTCCACGGGCGCCCGGAGAACTGGGACCTGCGGCTCGCCGACCTGGCGACGCACACCGGCGAGGTCGACCGGGTGGTGCTGGACATGCTCGCGCCGTGGGAGGTCCTGCCGACGGTGCACGCGAACCTGGTGCCCGGTGGGGTGCTGGTGGTCTACGTCGCGACCGTGACCCAGCTGTCGAAGGTGACCGAGACGCTGCGGGAGCAGCAGGGCTGGACCGAGCCCGAGTCGTGGGAGACGCTGCTGCGGCCGTGGCACGTGGTGGGCCTGGCCGTGCGGCCGGAGCACCGGATGGTGGCGCACACGGCGTTCCTGCTCACCACCCGCCGCCTCGCCGACGGCGTGACCCCGCCGCGGCTCCAGCGCCGCCCCAGCCGCGGCTGACGCCGCCCGGCCGAAACACGACGAAAGCCCCGGCCGCGGCCGGGGCTTTCGCACGCGTGCTCAGCTGGTCTTGTCCCCCGCGTAGCACCAGACGCCGCCTTCGAGCTTCAGGCCGATCTGGAAGTCCTTCGTGCCACCCGGACCCTTCGCCGTGGCCGGGACGAGTGCGGTGTCGCCGTCCTTCTCGGCCGCGCCGTTGATCGTCACCGAGATGCCCGAGGGGATCGCCGGCGCCGTCTGGCCCGTGCTCAGGCACACCGTGTCCTGCAGCGCCTGGCGGTCGGCGTTGTCGTAGGCCTGGGCCACCGCGTTCGCCGTGTCCTCCGGGGTCGACTTGCCACCCGCCGCGGGGGTGCCGCTCGAGGCCGACGAGCTCGGCGGCCGGCTGGAGCTGGACCTGCCGCTCGACGCCGGGGGCGCCGCGTGGCTGCTCGGGGCGACGGGCGCCGCGGTACCGCCCTTGTCGTCACCCTTGCCGGTGAGCAGGATCAGTGCCGTCACACCGCCGCCGACGAGCACGACCACGGCCGCGACGATGCCGATGATCAGCCCGGTCTTCTTCTTCGGCGGCTCGCCGCCGGGACCGCCGGGGAACTGCCCGTACCCGCCGAACTGCTGGCCGGGCTGGCCGAACTGCTGCGTCGGGCCACCCGGGTAGCCCTGCTGCGGCCCGCCGGGATACCCGGGCTGGGGCTGCGGGCCGCTCTGCGGGTTGCCCTGCTGCGCGCCGCCCGGGTAGCCGGGCTGGGGCTGCGGCCCGCTCGGCGGGTAGCCGCCTCCCGGCTGCTGGCCCCACTGGCCCGGCTGGCCCGGCTGGCCCGGCTGGCCCTGGCCCGGCCTGCCGTAGGGATCCTGCGGCCCCCACTGCCCGGGCTGCTGCGGCGGATAGGTCATCGGGCGGTTCCCCCTCGGTTCGGGCGGTGCGGGACAGGACGGGCACGCACGTCAGGACTCATCGATGCACCACTTCTGTCCCTGCTGCTTCATCGGGATCTTCGAGTTCTGCGTCTTCCCGTTGTAGGTCACGCTGACCTGCACCGTCGCGGTGGCGCCGGTGACCTCGGGCGCGCCGCTGACGCTGCCGTGCAGGTCGGTCGCCGTCGTCCACTGCTGCTGCAGGCTGGTGATGTCGGCCTGGCTCGGTGCGGCGCACACCAGGGTGGCGTACTGGCTCGCGCTGCGGCTGTTGAGCGAGTCGACCGCGAGCTGGGCGAGGCTCGCCGGGGTGGTGGGCGCGGCGGGCTTGCCCGCCGCGGGCGCGCCCGCGGGGGCGGCGGTGCCACCGCCGGTGTCGTCCGAGCCGGTGAGCAGCACCAGCGCGGTCACCCCGCCGGCGACGAGCACGACCACGGCCGCGATGACCCCGGCGACCAGGCCGGTGCGCTTCTTCTTCGGCGGCCCGCCGACCGGGCCCTCCATGCTGCCGCCGCCGTAGGAGTCGAAGGCGCCGGGCGCGCGGCCCCACGGGTCGAACGGCTGCTGCGGCGGCCGGGCCTGCGGCAGCTGCTGTTGCTGTCCCGGGGGCGGGAACCCGCCCTGCCCGGCGCCGTAGGGCCCTGGCGGGGGATAGGGCCCGCTGGGCGGGCCGTAGGTCCCGGGCCGGCCGTAAGGCCCGCTCGGCGGGTGGGTCATGAGCTCCTCGCCCCCTGTCGATGTCGCCGTCAACGCTGCCTTCGACGCGCCGGAGCCCCGTTCGGTTCGCCCGGCGGCGGAACTCGCCGTCCGCCGGAATCCCGCGTGCCGGGGTGATCGTAGCGCCGTGTCCGGGTCCGTCCCCGCCAGTGGCGCCCCACCCGGGCGCCGTTCACCTGGTGGGAAGCCCGCCGGGTAGCCCGATCGGGAAGTGCTCACCCTGGGCGGTCCCGGCCGCCCCGGCGGCGGGCCCTCCGCGCGGGGGAAGAAGCAGGAGTTTTTCCTTGGTTTGAACGACTTTCCGTGGGGAATCCGTTATGTGAACGTCCTGTAAAGCCTGGATTGGGTGGTGGTGACATGGGTGAGGCGCACACAGCCCAGTCGGCCGCTGTCCGTCGTCCTGGCTATACGGAGAGTAGCCGCGAGAGTCGTTCGCCCGGTACCGTGACGGGCGCTTGCGCGACGCGTTGGTTCGTGTATCCGGTGCGACGCGCCGATCCTGTGATGCGGATAGGCCTTTTCATGTCGGTGATCGCCGGTACCGTGGATGAAAAGCACTCCGAGGAGGTGCCGACATGCAACACGACCTTCCCGGAGGTCGGCATGAAGAAGCCGACCCTTCAGAGACGACTGGAGCTGGAACGACGCCGGACGAGTACGCACGGCAGATGCGTTTCCTCGAGGAGGAAGTCGCGCTGCTGCGGAGGAAACTGACCGATTCACCCCGCCAGAACCGCGTGCTGGAGCAGCGCCTCGCCGAAGCGTCGGAGCGTGTGGCCCAGCTCACGGAGCGGAACAGCAAACTGGTAGAGACCTTGCGCGAGGCGCGCGGGCAGCTGCTCGCCCTGCGTGAGGAGGTCGACCGGCTCGCCCAGCCGCCCAGCGGTTACGGCGTGTTCGTCGAGGCCTATGAGGACGGTACGGTCGATGTCTTCACCGCGGGGCGGAAGATGCGGGTGTCCGTGTCTCCCGCCGTGGAGGTCGACTCGCTGCAGCGTGGCCAGGCGCTGCGGCTGAACGAGGCGCTGACCGTGGTCGAGGGCGGCGACTTCGAGCGGACCGGTGAGGTGTGCGCGCTGCGCGAGGTGCTCGCCCCCGAGGTCGAGAAGGGCGCCTCCCGCGCGCTCGTGGTCGGCCACGCCGACGAGGAGCGCGTGGTGTGGCTGTCGGACCCGCTGGCCGCGCAGCCGCTCAAGCCGGGCGACTCGCTGCTGGTGGACTCGAAGGCGGGCTACGCCTACGAGCGGGTGCCCAAGGCCGAGGTCGAGGACCTCGTGCTGGAGGAGGTCCCCGACGTCCGGTACGAGGACATCGGCGGCCTCGGCAGGCAGATCGAGCAGATCCGCGACGCGGTCGAGCTGCCGTTCCTGCACGCCGACCTCTACCGCGAGTACGAGCTCCGGCCGCCGAAGGGCGTCCTGCTCTACGGGCCGCCCGGCTGCGGCAAGACCCTGATCGCCAAAGCGGTGGCGAACTCGCTGGCCAAGAAGGTCGCCGAGGCGCGAGGTGACGGCAAGGCCGCGGAGGCCAAGTCGTACTTCCTCAACATCAAGGGCCCGGAGCTGCTGAACAAGTTCGTCGGCGAGACCGAGCGGAGCATCCGCCTGATCTTCCAGCGGGCGCGGGAGAAGGCCTCCAACGGCACCCCGGTCATCGTCTTCTTCGACGAGATGGAGTCGATCTTCCGGACCCGTGGCAGCGGCGTGTCCTCCGACGTGGAGACCACGATCGTGCCGCAGCTGCTGGCCGAGATCGACGGTGTGGAGGGGCTCGAGAACGTCATCGTGATCGGCGCCTCCAACCGCGAGGACATGATCGACCCGGCGATCCTGCGGCCGGGCAGGCTGGACGTGAAGATCAAGATCGAGCGGCCCGACGCCGAGGGTGCGAAGGACATCTTCTCCAAGTACCTGACCGCCGGCCTGCCGATCCACGCGGACGACCTCACCGAGTTCGGCGGGGACGTGCCGGCCACGATCGACGCGATGATCCAGAACACGGTCGAGCGGATGTACGAGGAGACCGACGAGAACCGGTTCCTCGAGGTCACCTACGCCAACGGTGACAAGGAGATCCTCTACTTCCGCGACTTCAACTCGGGCGCGATGATCCAGAACATCGTGGACCGGGCGAAGAAGTCGGCGATCAAGTCGGTGCTCGAGACCAAGCAGCCCGGGCTGCGGGTCCAGCACCTGCTCGACGCGATCGTGGACGAGTTCGCGGAGAACGAGGACCTGCCCAACACCACCAACCCGGACGACTGGGCCCGGATCTCCGGCAAGAAGGGCGAGCGGATCGTCTACATCCGCACGCTCGTCACCGGCAAGAACCAGGACTCCGGACGCGTCATCGACACGGCGACCAACACCGGCCAGTACCTCTGAGCGGCCCGGGAACGGGGCCCCGGTCACTTCGGTGGCCGGGGCCCCGTCTCGCGTGTCGGGCCCGCCGGTCGGTGTATAACGGCCTATACTTCGGCGCTGTGAGCGAGCCCGAGTCCTTCCGTCCCCATGCCCCGGTCACTGCCGCCGACCTGCTGACCTGGCTGGAGGAGACCGCCACCGCCGTCCGGGCCGGGCAGGTGGGCGCGGACGACCTGATCACCGTCCTCGGCGAGCTCCGGCGCGCCTCGGCGGCCTGCGCCGACGCCGCCGACTGGGCCCTGCTGGCCGCCAGGGAGGAGGGGGCGAGCCTGCGCCAGATCGCCCCCGTGTTCGGCAAGGGGTACGTGCGCGCGCCCGCCGCCCGGCTGGAGAAGCTGCACCGCCAGGCGCTGAACTCGCAGCAGTGGCTCGAAATTCTCCGCCAGCGTGCCGACGGTGTATAACCACTTGAACGGCGAGGCATAGAAAACTGTTATGCCCAGCCGCGGGTGACGGACCGTGAGGAAGGGGCGGGGCCCTGCGTATCGGACTCGGCTTGGCCGCCTTGGGCCGGCCCGCGTACATCAACCTGGGCAGGACCGAGGAGCTTCCCGCGGAACGGGACGTCGAAGCCATGCGGCGCGCGACCTACGCCGTGCTCGACGCGGCCTACAAGGCCGGGATCCGCTGGATCGACGTCGCCCGCTCCTACGGCCGCGCCGAGGAGTTCCTGGCGGGCTGGCTGGGCCGGCGCACCCCCGGCGACCTGACGGTGTCGAGCAAGTGGGGCTACACCTACGTGGGCGCGTGGCGGATGGACGCCGCGATGCACGAGGTCAAGGAGCACTCCGCGAGCAGCTTCTCCCGCCAGTGGTCGGAAAGCCGCGCGCTGCTGGGCTCGGCGATCAACCTCTACCAGGTGCACTCGCTGACCACGGACAGCCCGCTGTTCACCGACGAGCCGTTGCTGCGCGCGCTGTCCGCGCTGAGCGACGACGGGGTCCGGGTGGGGTTCTCCACCTCCGGCCCGCGCCAGGGCGAGGTCATCCGCCGGGCCTTCGAGCTGGAAGTCGCCGGGAGGCCGATCTTCACCGCGGTCCAGTCAACCTGGAACCTGCTCGAACCCTCGGCGGGGCGCGCGCTCGCCGAGGCGCACGCCGCCGGAAACCTGGTGCTGGTCAAGGAAACCCTCGCCAACGGCAGGCTCGTGGTGAGCCCGCCGCCGGTGCTGGCGCGCATCGCCGCGCGGCACGGGGTCGGGCCGGACGCGGTCGCCGTGGCGGCGGTCCTCGCGCGGCCGTGGGCCGACACGGTGCTCGTCGGCCCGGCCAGCCCGGCGCAGCTGACCGCGAACCTGGCTGCCACCAGGATGAACCTCGCCGACGGCGAGCTGCGCGCGCTCGCGACGCTCGCCGAGCCGCCGGGGGAGTACTGGGGTCGGCGATCCTCTTTGCATTGGCGGTAAAGGCTTCGGCTAGTCTCGGCGCCCCAGCGACGGATCAGAAGGGGGACGACACGGTGCGTCACGGACGGATAGTGGTCCTGAGCGCGGTCCTGCTGACCGGGCTCGCCGGTTGCGCCGACCGCCCCAACAACCTCGAAACGTATTACAACCGGCCGGGGAACGCGGTCGCGACGACGACCCCGCCGCCCGCGGCCACCTCACCCGGTGTGCCGGACCAGGCGGCGGCCGCGTCGAGCAGCGCCCAGCAGGCGATCGCCGAGGAGGTGGCCGCGGCGGTGCTCACCAGGAGCGACCTCTCGAGCGAGGGGGTGCACGCCGCGGCCGAGCGCGCGGAGAACGGCGCCTGCTTCGACGCGGTGCCCTCGGGCGACCCGCGCGGCGCGAGCTGGACCTATTCGAGCGGGTCCACCCTGACGCAGCAGGTCACGGGCTATCTCGACGAGGCGGCCACCGACGTGCTCTCCCGGGTGCGGTGCGACGGCCAGAAGCTCAGCGTCCCGCTGCCCTCGGGTGCCGAGGCGGTGCGCGGCTGGTGCTCGAGCGGCACCTGCACGGTGCTGCTGGCGGCTGGGCACGTCCTGTCGGGCCTGCAGGTCACCGCGAACACGACCACGCGGGCCTCGGACGCGGTGAAGAGCCTGACGCCGCTGGCGGCGGAGAAGCTGCCGGTCTCTCAGTAGTAGCGGCGGAACCACGCCAGTATCCCCGCGCGCCCGTCCGGGATCAGCGGGCTCGCGGCGTCCTCGGCCCATGCCCGCAGGTCCGCGAGCGGCAGCCAGTGGCCCTCGACGATCTCCTCGGGCTGGTGCGCGATCGGGCCGTCCCAGTGAGCCTCGAAGGTGAAGTTGTGACACCGCAACGGCGGCTGCTCGAAGACGTGGGTGAACAACGGGGTCAGCGCGGCGCCGTGCACGCCCAGTTCCTCGCCCAGCTCCCGGAAAGCGCATTCAGCCGGTGTCTCCCCGGCCGCGACCACCCCACCGGCCCAGCAGTCCCACAGGCCGCCGAACACGTCCTTGTCCGGCGACCGGCGATGCACGTAAACGCTTTCCCCGTCCCCGGAGCGCAGCAGCACCTCGCCGGTCGCGTGCCACAGCCCGCGCGCCCGCATGTCCGCCCTGGTGGTGCTGCCCGTGACCGCCCCGTGCTCGTCGTAGACCGCGACCAGCTCCTCCCGCATGACCCGACCCTACGACGCGCGGGTGGTTACCGGCTCGCAACGTGGAGGCCGCGCGCCCGCCGCCGCGGCGACCCGTAGGCTTGGGACATGCGGCGGATCATGGGAACCGAGGTCGAGTACGGCATCGCGGTGCCGGGCGACGCGACCGCGAACCCGGTGCTGACCTCGACACAGGTGGTGCTGGCCTACGCGGCGGCGGCCGACATCCCCCGGGCGCGCCGGGCGAGATGGGACTACGAGGTCGAGTCCCCGCTCAGGGACGCGCGCGGGTTCGACCTGGCCGGCCCCGGCGGGCCCGGCCACGACCCCGACGTGGAGGACCTCGGCGCGGCCAACGTCATCCTCACCAACGGCGCCCGGCTCTACGTCGACCACGCCCACCCCGAGTACTCCGCGCCCGAGGTCACCAACGCGCGCGACGCGGTCATCTGGGACAAAGCGGGCGAGCGGGTGATGGAGGAGGCGGCGATCAAGGCCGCCACCGTGCCCGGCCAGCCGCCGCTGCAGCTGTACAAGAACAACGTCGACGGCAAGGGTGCCAGCTACGGCACCCACGAGAACTACCTGATGTCCCGCTCGACGCCGTTCACCTCGGTCATCGGCGGGCTCACCCCGTTCTTCGCCTCGCGCCAGGTCGTCACCGGCTCGGGCCGGGTGGGGCTCGGCCCGCAGGGCGAGGAGGCCGGCTTCCAGCTGTCCCAGCGCTCGGACTACATCGAGGTCGAGGTCGGGCTGGAGACCACCCTCAAGCGCGGCATCATCAACACCCGCGACGAGCCGCACGCCGACGCCGACAAGTACCGCAGGCTGCACGTCATCATCGGGGACGCGAACCTCGCCGAGTACTCGACGTTCCTCAAGGTCGGTACCACCGCGCTGGTGCTGGACATGATCGAGGCCGGGCAGCGCTTCGACGAGCTCAAGCTCGACGAGCCGGTCCGCGCGGTGCACCAGATCAGCCACGACCCCACGCTGAAGACGAAGGTCGCGCTCGCGGGCGGCAAGAAGTACACCGGCCTGGAGCTCCAGTTCGCCTACCACGAGCTGGCGGCGGCACACCTGGAGCGCGAGGGCGGCGACGAGCAGTCCAAGGAGGTCCTGCGGGTCTGGGGCGAGATCCTCGACGCGCTCGCGCGCGACCCGCAGGAGTGCGCCGACCGGCTGGACTGGCCCGCGAAGCTGCGCCTGCTGGAGGGCTACCGCCAGCGCGACCAGCTCAACTGGGGCGCGCCGCGGCTGCACCTGGTGGACCTGCAGTACTCCGACGTTCGCCTGGGCAAGGGTCTGTACAACCGCCTGGTCACCCGGGGCTCGATGAAGCGCCTGGTGAGCGAGGAGGAGGTGCAGCACGCGATCACGCATCCGCCCGAGGACACCCGTGCCTACTTCCGCGGCCGGACGCTGGAGAAGTACGCGAGCTCGATCGCGGCCGCGTCGTGGGATTCGGTCATCTTCGACGTGGGCAAGGAGTCGCTGGTGCGGATCCCCACCCTGGAGCCGTTGCGGGGCACGAAAGCGCACGTCGGCAAGCTGCTGGACGCCTCGGCCACGGCCGAGGAACTGGTCGAGGCGCTCACGGGCAGCGACTGAGACGCGTCAAGCCGTGTCCTCGCGGATGCCCCGATTGTCGTTCCCACTGGGTAGTCTGGAACCAACAGCTCACCGGGAGGCGAGATGGCTCAGGAAAAGATCGAAAAGCACGGCGGCGGCGACTCGGACGACGAGCTCGAAGGCGGTGCCCCGGCGGGGCAGGAACGCCGCGAGAAGCTCGGCGAGGACGTCGACACGATCCTGGACGAGATCGACGATGTCCTGGAGGAGAACGCCGAGGACTTCGTGCGCGCCTACGTGCAAAAGGGCGGCCAGTAACACCCGCTCGCCCGGCCACTAGGCTCACTCCACCGTTTGCCCCACTGACCTGACGTTGATGGGAATCACGAGCACGCATGGACAACACCTCGGGCTCCTCGGGTTCTTCGCTGCCCGCAGCCTATTTTTCGACCACGACCTCGTCGTTCGCCGAGTTCCTCAGGATGCAGGCGCCTGACCTGCTGCCTGGGCACCGGCAGGCGCCGGGGGCGTCCGCGAAGGAGCTGAACGCGCCCCACGGCACCACGATCGTCGCGGTGACCTTCTCCGGCGGCGTGCTGATCGCCGGCGACCGGCGGGCGACCTCGGGCAACCTGATCGCCTCGCGGGACATGGACAAGGTCTCCGTGACCGACGAGTACTCGGCGGTCGGCATCGCGGGCACCGCGGGGCTGGCACTGGAGCTGGTCCGGCTCTACGCCGTCGAGCTCGCCCACTACGAGAAGATCGAGGGCGTCCCGCTGTCCCTGGACGGCAAGACGAACAAGCTCGCGACGATGGTCAAGGGCAATCTCGAGGTCGCCATGGCCGGGCTGGCGGTGCTGCCGCTGTTCGTCGGCTACGACATCGAGGCCGACGACCCGAAGCGGGCCGGCCGGATCGTGTCCTACGACGTGACCGGCGGCCGGTACGAGGAGAGTGCCGGCTACCACGCGATCGGCTCCGGATCGCTGTTCGCGAAGTCCTCGCTGAAGAAGCTCTACGACCCCGACGCCGCGGAGGAGGCCGCCGTGCGCACCGCGGTCGAGTCGCTCTACGACGCGGCGGACGACGACACCGCGACCGGCGGGCCGGACCTGGTGCGCCGGATCTTCCCGACGGTCGTGACGGTCACCGCCGAACGCGGGGCCGAGATGCTGCCCGCGGACCAGGCCGCCGCGGTGGCCGAGGCGGTCGTCGAGGGCCGCCGCGAGCAGGCCGCCTCGGGCCGCAGCTGAGCGGCCCGAGTCCCTCCTGCCTTTAGCTGGACCCTTTACCTGGACAGAGCCCCGTTCCACCGAGCACTTTTGGAGCCGACACCGTGACGATGCCGCTGTACGCCTCTCCCGAGCAGTTGATGCGCGAGCGCTCGGAGCTCGCTCGCAAGGGCATCGCGCGCGGGCGCAGTGTCGTCGTGCTGAAGTACGCGGGCGGTGTGCTGTTCGTCGCCGAGAACCCGTCGACGACGTTGCACAAGTTCTCCGAGATCTACGACCGCATCGGCTTCGCCGCGGTCGGCCGCTACAGCGAGTTCGAGAACCTGCGCGTCGCCGGCATCCGGCACGCGGACCTCAAGGGCTACCAGTACGACCGCCGCGACGTCAGCGCGCGGGCGCTGGCCAACGCCTACGCGGCCACCCTGGGCAGCATCTTCACCGAGCAGCTCAAGCCGTACGAGGTGGAGATCTGCGTGGCGGAGGTCGGCGCGACCTCCGCCGAGGACCAGCTGTTCCGGCTGACCTACGACGGGTCGATCTTCGACGAGCCGCAGTTCGTGGTGATGGGCGGGCAGACCGAGCCCATCGTCACCAAGCTGAAGGAGGGGTTCGAGGAGGACGCCGAGCTGGAGCAGGTGCTGCCGATGGCGGTGCGCACGCTGCGCTCGACCTCGCCCAACAACGGCGACAGCGAGCCGGTGAAGCTCGAGGTCGCGGTGCTCGACCGCAACCGCCCGCGGCGGGCGTTCCGGCGGATCACCGGCGCGGCGCTCGACGCGCTGCTCCCGGCGCCCGAGCCCGCCCCCGAGGGCGAGGAAAAGGCGGACGGCGACGGCGAGTCCTCGCCGAACGGCGACTCCGCGAGCTGAGCGGACTTCCGAAGGAGCCCCGGCCCGCCGGGGCTCCTTTGTGGTGCGTGCGAACGCCCAGGTGAACGGATCGGAACCGGGCTCCCGGCGTGTCGCCGCCCGAACGGCGCACCGCTGAACGGCCGAAAGCGCCTAGCATTGAGAGATGCAGCGGCGGATTTTTGGCATCGAGACCGAGTTCGGGGTCACGTGCACCTTCCACGGACAGCGGCGGCTCTCACCCGACGAGGTCGCCCGGTACCTGTTCCGGCGGGTCGTGTCGTGGGGGCGCTCGTCCAACGTCTTCCTGTCCAACGGCTCACGGCTCTACCTCGACGTGGGCTCGCACCCGGAGTACGCGACGGCCGAGTGTGACGACCTGGTGCAGCTCGTCACGCACGACAAGGCCGGTGAGCGGATCCTCGAGGACCTGCTCGTGGACGCCGAGCGGCGGCTGGCCGACGAGGGCATCGGCGGCGACATCTTCCTGTTCAAGAACAACACCGACTCCGCGGGCAACTCCTACGGCTGCCACGAGAACTACCTCGTCACCCGTGCGGGGGAGTTCTCGCGGATCGCGGACGTGCTGCTGCCCTTTCTGGTGACCCGGCAGCTGATCTGTGGCGCGGGCAAGGTCCTGCAGACCCCGCGGGGCGCGGTGTACTGCCTGTCCCAGCGCGCGGAGCACATCTGGGAAGGTGTGTCCAGCGCCACAACGCGGTCGCGGCCGATCATCAACACCCGGGACGAGCCGCACGCCGACGCCGAGCGCTACCGCCGGCTGCACGTGATCGTGGGCGACTCCAACATGGCCGAGCCCACGACCCTGCTCAAGGTCGGCACCGCGCACCTGGTGCTGGAGATGATCGAGCAGGGCGTGCAGTTCCGTGACTTCACCCTGGACAACCCGATCCGCGCGATCCGCGAGATCAGCCACGACCTGACCGGGCGGCGTCCGGTGCGCCTCGCCGGCGGCCGGGAGGCCTCGGCGCTGGACATCCAGCGCGAGTACTACGGCCGGGCCGTGCAGCACGTGAAGGCCAACGACTCCGGCCCGACCGCACAGCGCGTGATCGAGCTGTGGGGCCGCGCGCTGGACGCGGTCGAGCAGCAGGACTTCGTCAAGATCGACACCGAGATCGACTGGGCGATCAAGCACCGGCTGGTCGAGCGCTACCGCGCGAAGCACAACCTGGACCTGTCCAGCCCCCGGGTGGCGCAGCTCGACCTGGCCTACCACGACATCCGCCGGGGCCGGGGCATCTTCGACCTGTTGCAGCGCAAGGGCCTGGTGCGGCGCATCACCGACGACGGCGAGATCGAGCTGGCCAAGGACACCCCGCCGCAGACGACGCGAGCGAAGCTGCGGGGCGACTTCATCGCCGCCGCGCAGGCCGCCGGCCGCGACTTCACCGTCGACTGGGTGCACCTGAAGCTCAACGACCAGGCGCAGCGCACCGTCCTGTGCAAGGACCCGTTCCGCGCGGTCGACGAGCGCGTCGACCGGCTGATCAGCTCGCTGTGACCACCGTCGAGCAGGACCGGTTCACCCGCGACTGGCAGCAGTGGCACCAGCAGCGGGAGCGGGTGCTCGCCGAGCCGCACGGCTGGCTGTCCATCACCGGGCTGCAGTGGCTGACCGGCACGCCGCAACGGTTCGACGGCATCCCGGGCAGCTGGCACGAGCAGGACGGCGCCGCGGTCGTGACGGTGTCCCCGGGCGAGGAGCTGGCGGTCGACGGCACGGCGCGGTTCGAGCTGGTCAACAGCGGGCCCGGGCACCTCGTCGACGCGGGGGAGCGCAAGGTCGAGGTGGCGCGGCGCAGCGGGTACCTGCTGCGGGTGCACGACCCGCAGGCGCCGGTCCGCGGCCGGTTCCGCGGCGTGCCCGCCTACGAGCCCGATCCGGCCTGGGTGTTCGAGGGGCGCTTCGAGCCGTTCGACGAGCCGCACGCGGTGACGGTCGGCGCCGTGGTCGAGGGCCTGTCGCACGTCTACACCTCACCCGGCGTGCTGCGCTTCGACCACGACGGCTCCTCGTACGGGCTGACGGCCTTCAACGGCAAGGGCGGCAGCGGGTTCTCGGTGCTGTTCACGGACGAGACCAGCGGCGTGACGACCTACGCGGCCAACCGCAGCCTCGCGGTCGGCGAGCCGGACGCCGGGGGCCGCGTGTTGCTGGACTTCAACCGCGCGGTCAACCTGCCGTGCGCGTTCATCGAGTTCGCCACGTGCCCGCTGCCACCGGCCGGGAACCACCTTCCGTTCGCGGTGACAGCGGGCGAGCGGATCCCCTACGAGGCCTGACCGGCAGGCACCGGCGGCGCCTCGGCCAGGCCGATGCGGTCGTGCACGCGGCGCAGGGGAGCCGGTGCCCACCAGGCGTGCCGCCCGAGCAGCCGCATCCCGGCGGGCAGCAGCACCCCGCGCACGAGTGTCGCGTCGAGCAGGACGGCGAGACCGGTGCCGATGCCGAACATCTGGATGAAGCTCACCCCGCTGGTGCCGAAGGCGAACAGGCTGCCGGCACTTCGCCGGGCACGAGGAGTTGTTGCACGCGACCAAGGGACAGGCCATGGAGCGGCTCGGCGCCTCGATGAACGCGGAGCTGGCGCGGGTGCCCGAGACCGGTGACCGGGTGCGCCGGGCGGTCTGCGCGGTGGCGGCCATCGGCCGCGGCTACCTGAACTTCGCGTGGGCCGAGCCGGGTCTGTTCCGCACCGCGTTCGCCGGGGACACCGAGACCATCGCCTTCCACACCACGCGTCCGTTCCAGCGGCTCGTCGAGACGATGGACGAGCTGGCCGACACCGGGTTCCTGCCCGCGGAGCGGCGGCCGATGGCCGAGGTCGCGGCGTGGGCGTCCGTGCACGGGCTCGCGATGCTCTACCTCGAGGGCCCGTTGCGGCACGCGGGTGAGCAGGACCGGCAGCGGGCCGTGGAGCGCACGGTCGAGGTCGTCCTCGAGGGCCTCGGCGGCCGCGCGCTGTCCGGCGAGCTGCGCGGCGACGTCGTCGGGTTCGCCCGCTGACTACAGTTTCTGGCCGGTCGGGCGCAGCACGATCTCGTTCACGTCCACCGTCGGCGGCTGGTCGAGCGCGTAGCAGACCGCGCGGGCGATGTCGTCCGGGTCGAGCAGCGGCAGCTCGCGCATCTCGTCGTAGATCAGGTCGGTGTCGACCACGCCGGGCTGCAGCAGCGTGACCCGGACCCCGGTGCCGACCGCCTCCTCGCGGATCGAGCCGGCGAGCCCGGTGACCGCCCACTTGGTCGCCGAGTAGAGGTTCGCGCGGCGGATGTGCCGCCCGGCGACCGACCCGGTCAGCACCAGGTGGCCGCGCGTGCGCGCGAGCGCGGGCAGCACGGCGCGGGCGGTGATCGCGGCGCCGTAGACGTTCGTGAGCACCATGTCCCGCCATTTCTCCGGGTCGGTGCCGCCGTTGCCGAAGAACGACACCGGCAGCATCTGCCCGGCGTTGGCGAACGCGGCGTCGAGCCTGCCGAAGCGTTCTTCGGCCGTCTGCGCGGCGGCCGAGATCTGGCTCCATTCGGTCACATCCGCTGCCAGGGCCAGAGTCCGGCCGGCGCCGAGTTCCGCGACGAGCGGTTCGAGGCTCTCCGCCGACCGGGCGACGAGGGCCAGCCGGTACCCGGCGGCAGCCGCGCGACGGGCCGTCGCGGCACCAAGGCCCCGCGACGCTCCGGTAATCAGAAGGGCGCGTTCGGTCATGGGTTCGAATTTACGGCGTGTAATGGCGGACCTCCGATCGGGGCCCGGCGATCCGGGCTACTGTGTTCGCGTGTCCACCGCCCGCGCCGAGCGCCTGGTCAACCTCGTGCTCGCCCTGCTGTCCACCCGGCAGTACCTCACGGCTGACCGGATCCGCGGGATCGTGCCCGGATACGCCGACGCGGCGAGCGACGACGCGTTCTCCCGGATGTTCGAGCGGGACAAGACGGAGCTGCGGGAGCTGGGGATCCCGCTGGAGATCGGGCGCAACTCCGTGTTCGACGCCGGCGACGGCTACCGCATCGCGCGCCGCGACTACGAGCTCGGCGAGATCGAGCTGGCACCGGACGAGGCGGCCGCGGTCGGGCTCGCCGTGCGGCTGTGGGACTCCCCGGAGCTGACCGGGCAGGCGCAGGGCGCGCTGGTGAAGCTGCGCGCGGCCGGGGTGGAGGTCGATCACACCGCGCCGCCGGTCGTGGAGTCGCGCGTGCGCACCGAGCCGGCGTTCTCCCCGCTGCTCGCGGCGGTGCAGAACCGCCAGGCCGTGCGGTTCGACTACCGTCGTTCGGGCTCGCCGGAGCGGCTGACCCGCACCCTCGAACCGTGGGGCGTGGTGTCGTGGCGGGCCCGCTGGTACGTGGTCGGGCACGACCGCGACCGCGGCGCGCCCCGGTGCTTCCGGCTGTCGCGGATCGTGGGGGAGGTGCACACGGCGGGCCCGGCGGGCGAGGTGGACCGGCCGGGGGACGTGAACCTGCTGGAGTTCGTCGCGGGCAGCAGCGGCGGTAAGGAGCAGTCGCCGGTCGCGACGGCCAGGCTGTGGATCGCCGACCGGCGCGCGGCCGGGGTCCGGCGGCGGGCGAAGCCGGTTGGGCGGCTGACCGTCGACGGCGTCGAGGGCGACCTGGCCGAGCTGGAGCTGTACTACCCCGAGAGCGCGGCCGACTGGATCGCCGGGCACGGCCCGGACGTGCTCGTGCTGGAGCCGGACGTGCTGGCCAAGGCGGTGCAGGAGCGGCTGCGCGCGGTCGCCGGCGAGGTGGTCCGGTGACCGCCTCGACCGACCGGATGCCCCGCCTGCTCGCGCTGGTCCCGTACCTGCTGGCCCGGCCGGGCATCAGGATCGACGACGCCGCCCGCGACTTCGGCGTCACGCCCAAGCAGCTGCGCCGCGACCTGGAGCTGCTGTGGATGTGCGGGCTGCCGGGCTACGGCCCCGGCGACCTGATCGACCTGTCCTTCGCCGGGGACACCGTCACCGTCACCTTCGACGCCGGGATGAACCGGCCGCTGCGGCTGACCGGCGGGGAGGCGACGGCGTTGCTCGTCGCGCTGCGGGCGCTGGCCGAGACCCCGGGGCTGCTCGACACCGACGCCGTCCGCAGGGCGATCGCCAAGATCGAGGCCGCCGCCGGGCAGGCGCAGCCCTCGGGTGTGGTCGTCGGGCTCGGCGTCCGCGAGGGCGAGGCCACCGCGCACACCCGTGGCGTCGTGCAGCGGGCGCTGCAGGCACGGCGGGCGCTGCGGATCCGCTACTACACCGCGTCGCGCGACGAGATCACCGAGCGGACCGTCGACCCGATGCGGCTGCTGATCGTGCAGGCCGTCGGCTACCTGGAGGCCTGGTGCCGCCGCGCCGAGGGCGTCCGGCTGTTCCGCCTCGACCGCATCGACGACGTGCGGGTGCTCGACGAGGCCGCCGCGCCGCCGTCGACAGCGCGGCCCACCGACCTGACCGACGGCGTGTTCGCCAGCCGGCCGGGGCAGCCGGTCGCCGAGCTGGTGCTCGACCCGGACGCGCGCTGGGTCGCCGAGTACTACCCGTGCGAGGAGCTGGCCGAGCTGCCGGGCGGGCGGCTGCGGGTGCGGATGCGCTACGGCGACGAGTCGTGGATGGCCCGGCTGGTGCTCAGCCTCGGCGGCGACGCGTCCGTCGAAAGCCCGCCCGAGCTGGCGGCGGCCGTTCGCCGCCGCGCGGCCGACGCGCTGGCGCGGGCTCGTCACCTACCGTCAACCTTGGGCCAGTAAGGTTACCGCGTGTCGTACCTGCCGAGCATCCTGCTCGCCGTCGCCGGCCTGGTGCTGCTGGGCGTTCTGCTGATTCCTGTGGTCAGGGGCTTGCGCCGGTTCCGCTCGGCGTTGAGCATGGTCGTGACGAGCACGAACCAGCGCGCCGGCCTGCTCAGGGCGCGCTCGGCCGGGGTGCGGGTCGCGCTCGAGCAGCGTAGGCGCACTCCGGAAAACCAGTAGCATTGGGCGAGAAACGAAAAGGAGGCCACTCATGCTGAACGGGTTGCAGCCGTGGCACTTGATCATCTTGGTGCTGATCGTGGTTCTGCTGTTCGGTGCCAAGCGGCTTCCGGACGCCGCCCGCTCGATCGGCAAGTCGATGAAGATCTTCAAGGCCGAGACCAAGGACATGCGCGAGGAAGAGCCCGCGAGCGAGCCGGAGAAGAAGGAGCTCCCGGCCGCCACCGCGCAGCCGGCGGGCACCGACCCGCAGGTCGCGGAGCTGCAGCGCCAGCTCGACGAGCTGAAGAAGCAGCAAGACCAGTCGCAGAAGCACGCCAGCTGACCGGACGGGATTCCTCCAGTGGCGGACGCCGCCCCCGAAGGCCGCCGGTCCCGGCGGCGCAAGCGCAGCCGTCGGTACAACCCCGACGGCACCATGACGCTGATCGAGCACATCTACGAGTTCCGCAGGCGGCTCGGCTGGGCACTGCTGGCGGTCGTGGCGGGCGGGGTGTTCGGCTTCATCTGGTTCCAGACGAGGCTGGGTCCCGTCGAGTCGCTCGGCCAGCTGATGAACGGCCCGTACTGCGGCATCTCGCCGGACCGGCTGCTCCCGGGCACCATCGCGCCTGACGGCACCTGCCGGCTGCTGCAGACCACGCCGTTCGAAGGCATCATGATCCAGCTGAAGGTCGGCGTGGCCGCGGGCGCGGTGCTCACCTCGCCGCTGTGGCTCTACCAGCTGTGGGCCTTCATCGCGCCGGGCCTGTACTCGAAGGAGCGCAGGTACGCGCTGACCTTCGTCGGCTTCGCCAGCGTGTTGTTCGCGGCGGGCGCCGTGCTGGCCTACCTGCTGGTGCCGCACGCGTTCGCGGTGCTGATGAGCTTCGGCGGCGACTTCTTCACCACCGCGCTGACGGCCGACAAGTACATCTCGTTCGTGCTGTCGCTGCTGGTGATCTTCGGGGTGAGCTTCGAGCTGCCGCTGCTGGTGGTGATGCTCAACTTCGTGGGCGTGGTCAAGTACGCGCAGCTGAAGAAGTGGCGCCGCGGCATCGTCTTCGCGTTGTTCGTGTTCGCCGCGTTCGCCACGCCCGGTTCGGACCCGTTCTCCATGCTGGGGCTGGCCGGGGCGCTGACCGTGCTGTTCGAGATCGCCATCCAGATCGCCCGCCTGCACGACAGGCGCAAGGCACGCCGGGACAGGGCAGCGGAGTGGGCCGGGCTGCCCGACGACCAGGCGGCGCCGTTCGACTACACACCCAGCACCATCGACGACGAACCGGCCGAGAAGGCGGGCCAGGCCCGCACCGACGACGTCACCTGATGGCGAGCGCGTACCCACCCCCTGCGAGGTCAGGCGGGGGTGTGACACCCTGACAAGGTGGCCGCTAGCCCTTCTCCGTCTCCGGCCGAGGCCTATCAGGCCTCGCAGCGCCGTGGCAGACACCCCCAGCTGACCCGGTTCGCCGCGGAGGCCGCGTTCGAGTTCGACGACTTCCAGGTCCGCGGCTGCGAGGCGCTGGAGGACGGGCACGGCGTGCTGGTCTGCGCGCCGACCGGGGCGGGCAAGACCGTCGTCGGAGAGTTCGCCGTGCACCTCGCGCTGGCCGAAGGCCGCAAGTGCTTCTACACGACGCCCATCAAGGCGCTGTCGAACCAGAAGTACAACGACCTCGTCGACCGCTACGGCACCGGCGTCGTCGGCCTGCTCACCGGGGACACCGCGATCAACGGCAGCGCCCAGATCGTGGTGATGACCACCGAGGTGCTGCGCAACATGCTCTACGCGGGCTCCTCGGCGCTGACCGACCTGGGCTACGTGGTGATGGACGAGGTCCACTACCTCGCCGACCGGTTCCGCGGCGCCGTGTGGGAGGAGGTCATCCTGCACCTGCCCGAGTACGTCCGGGTCGTGGGCCTGTCCGCGACCGTCAGCAACGCCGAGGAGTTCGGCGAGTGGCTGGTCGAGGTGCGCGGCGACACCACGGTGGTGGTCGACGAGCACCGGCCCGTGCCGCTGTGGCAGCACATGATGGTCGGCAACCGCCTGCTCGACCTGTTCGCCGTGGACAACGGGGCCGGCGAGTCCATCAACCCGGGCCTGCTGCGGCGGGTCGAGGAGGTCGGGCGGCTGCACGCGCCCGCCGGCCTGCGCGGGCAGCGCAACCGCGGCCGCCAGCAGTTCCGCGGCCCGCGGTTCCGGCCGCCGTCCCGGGTGGACGTCACCACCCGGCTCGACGCGGCGGGGCTGCTGCCGGCGATCGTGTTCATCTTCTCCCGCGCGGGCTGCGACGCGGCCGTCTCGCAGTGCACGCGCGCGGGCCTGCGGCTCAACACGCCCGAGGAGGGCGCCGAGGTCCGGCGGATCATCGCCGAGCACACCGGTGACCTGCCGGAGGGCGACCTGGGCGTGCTGGGCTACTGGGAGTGGCGCGAGGCGCTCGAGAGCGGCATCGCGAGTCACCACGCCGGCCTGCTGCCGGCGTTCAAGGAGACCGTCGAGGAGCTGTTCGTCCGCGGGCTGGTGAAGGTCGTCTTCGCGACCGAGACCCTCGCACTGGGCATCAACATGCCGGCCCGCACGGTCGTGCTGGAACGGCTGGTCAAGTACAACGGCGAGGCACACGTCGACCTGTCGCCGGGGGAGTACACGCAGCTGACCGGCCGGGCCGGGCGCCGGGGCATCGACGTCGAGGGGCACGCGGTCGTCATCTGGCAGCCGGGGGTGGACCCCAAGCAGGTCGCCGGGCTCGCCTCGACCCGGACCTACCCGCTGCGCTCGTCGTTCCGGCCCGGCTACAACATGGCGGTCAACCTCGTCGCGCAGCTCGGCCCGGAGAACGCGCGCGAGCTGCTGGAGCAGTCCTTCGCCCAGTTCCAGGCCGACCGCTCGGTGGTGGGCCTGGCCCGGCGCATCGAGAAGAACAAGGAGGCGCTGAGAGGCTACGCCGAGGCCATCACCGGCGACTTCGCGGAGATGCTCGAATACGTCGAGCTGCGCCGGAAGATCTCCGAGCGCGAGAAGGCGCTCGTGAAGCAGAACAGCTTCGCCCGCCGCGCGGAAACCGCCGACTCGCTGCAGAAGCTGCGCAAGGGCGACGTGATCGCGGTGCCCGCCGGGCGCCGCGCCGGGCTCGCCGTGGTGGTCGACCCCGGGCTGGACCCGATCCGCGAGCCGCGCCCGGTCGTGGTCACCGAGGACCGCTGGTCCGGCCCGCTGTCGCTGTCGGACTTCCCGGCGCCCGTGGAGCCGCTCGGGCACATCAAGCTGCCCAAGCACGTCGAGCTGCGCTCGCCGAAGACCCGCCGGGACATCGCCTCCACCCTGCGCAACGCGGGCATCTCGCTGCCCGCTCGGCAGAAGCGCCGCTCGGGCGCCAACGAGGACGCCGAGCTGGCGATGCTGCGCCGCGAGCTGCGCGCGCACCCGTGCCACGGACTGGCCGAGCGGGAGGCGAACCTGCGCTGGGTCGAGCGCTACCAGCGGCTGAAGGCGGAGACCGAGCAGCTCGAGCGCAAGGTCGCGGCCACGACGCACTCCCTGGCGCGGGCCTTCGACCGCATCCGCGACCTGCTCGACGAGCGCGGCTACCTCGGCAAGGGCGCGAACCGCGTCACCGAGCACGGCGAGCGGCTCGCGCGCCTGTACAGCGAGTCCGACCTGCTCGCCGCGGAGTGCATCCGCCACGAGGTGTGGAAGGGTCTCAACCCCGCGGAGCTGGCCGCGATCGTCTCGGCGCTGGTCTTCGAGGCGCGCCGCGACTCCGCGGGCGAGCCGCGGCTGCCCTCGGGCGCGGTGCCGCGCGCCTGGCAGGACACCGTGCGGCTGTGGACCGAGCTGGCCGAGGACGAGCGCCGCCACCGGCTCGAGCGCACCCGGGAGCCGGACGCCGGGTTCGCCTGGCCCATCTACCGGTGGGCGCGCGGCGAGTCGCTGGAGCAGGTGCTCACCACCGCCGAGGCCAACGGCCAGGAGCTCTCCGCCGGGGACTTCGTGCGCTGGTCGCGCCAGGTCATCGACCTGCTCGACCAGATCAGGACGGTGCTGGGCCGCGAGGACCAGGTGGGCGCGGCGGCGGCCAAGGCGGTCAAGGCGCTGCGCCGGGGCGTGGTCGCGGCCGGAGCCGAGTAGCGGTTTCCGGCGCCGTCGGGGTGTGGTTGGATCGCGCAGAGCGAGACGGGCCGGATTGGAGTTTCGATGACCACGCCGTACGGCGGCAACGACCCCCAGCAGTGGGGCCAGGCACCTCAGCAGCCGCAGTCCGGTGGGTTCCCGGCGCAGGGCTATCCGCAGCAGCCCCCGCAGTACGGCCAGTACCCGCAGCAGCCGCAGTACGGCCAGCAGCCCGGCTACCCGCAGCAGCCGCAGTACGGGCAGTACCCGCAGCAGCAACAGCAGCCCTACTACGGGCAGCAGCAGCCGGGCCAGTACGACTACGGCCGGCCCGGCGGGTTCGGCACCCCGGTGCCGAAGGGCAAGGGCGGCGGCAAGCTGCTCTGGATCCTCACCGGCGTGGTGATCGTCGTGGTCGCGGCGCTCGGCATCACCGGCTTCTGGCTGCCCGGGTTCTTCGTCACCAAGGTGCTCGACCAGACCGCCGTGCAGGACGGCGTCAAGAAGGAGCTCGCGGTCTACGGCGTCACCGCGGACAGCGTCTCCTGCCCCGCGAAGCAGGAGGTCAAGGCGGGCAACACGTTCACCTGCACCGTGACCGTCGGCGGCAAGCAGCAGCAGGTCATCGTCACCGTGCAGGACGCCGACGCCAACTACCAGGTGGGGCACCCGCAGTAATCCGGTGGTCGCGCGCCCCGATCTCCGCCACGATCGACGGCGTGAGCGACTACACCGTGCGCGTGCTGCGGCCCGACGAGACCCGGGCGGCCGCCGACCTGTTCCGGACCACCCTGCACGTCCCGCCCGTCAAGGACGAGCAGTGGTCCTACGCCGAGCGGATGTACCAGCCCGGGCGTGCGCTGGGCGCCTTCGACACCGAGCTGATCGGCACCGCGCGCTCGTTCGACGCGGAGCTGACCGTGCCGGGCGGGCGGCGGCTTCCGCTCGCCGCCGTGACAGGGGTGGGCGTGCGCGCCGACCGCACCCGCCGCGGGGTGCTGAGCCAGCTCATGCGCACCCAGCTGGCCGACTTCGCCGAGCGCGGCGTCCCCGTCGCCACCCTGTACGCCAGTGAGGGTCCCATCTACGGCCGCTTCGGTTACGGCGTCTCGACCGTGGTCCACGACTACCGGATCGACCCGCGCCGCGCGGTCCTGCGGCCGGAAGTGCCTGCGGGCGGCGAGATCGAGCTGCTGAGCCTCGACGCGGCGCTGGAACGGCTGCCGGTGCTGTACGCCGCGCTGCCGGACAGCCGGGCAGGCCGGATGACGCGCCCCGCCTACTGGTGGCCCGGTTCGAGCGGCACGCCCGCGGGGCCGAGACGCCGCCGGTGACGATCGTCCACCATGGACCGGACGGTCCCGACGGCTACGCGGTCTACGGCGTGCACCGCAAGAGCTGGCGCGATCCGTCCATAATGGACCTGATGAGCCTGGACGCGGCGACCGACGAGGCCTTCGCCGGGCTGTGGTGCTACCTGCTGGGCGTCGACCTGGTGGACGGCATCGAGGCCGGGGGGCGCCCGCTCGACGAGCCGACCGCGCTGCTGTTCACCGATCCGCGGGCGGTCAAGATCACCGGAGGCGGCGACGACTGTGGCTGCGCCTCGTCGACGTCCCGGCCGCGCTGGCCGCGCGCGAGTACGACGGCGAGGCGGTGGTGCTCGAGGTCGCCGATCCGGTCCTGGAGGCCAACACCGGGCGCTACCGGGTGAGCCCCGAGGGGTGACCCGCACCGACCTGCCCGCGCAGCTGCGGCTCGGGGTGGCCGCGCTGGCGATGCTGTACCTCGGCACCTGGCGGGCGTCCGCGCTGGTGACGGCCGGACGGGTCCAGGTGGGCGACCCGGCGGCGCCCGAGCGGGCCGACCGGCTGTTCGCCACCCGCCGGTCATCCTGGTGTGGTACACACTTCTGACCACACTGGACCGAACTCATCACGGGGGGAACCGCGGTGTCTCGGCGTGCCCGAACCTGGGCCGGCCTCGCCGGCGCCGGCGTGCTGCTGCTCGCCGGCTGCGACGGCTCCGGCGGCGGCCCCCCGTCGCCGGGCTCGCTGGGCCGCACGTCCGGTGGCGGGGCGTCCTCGGCCAGCAGCACCCGCGCCCCGGCCTCCCGGGTGTTCGACGCCGCGGCGCTGGAGAACGGGGTGCGCCAGGTGCTCACCGAGTCCTACGGCATCGCCGACGTGACCGGCGTGCGCTGCCCGTCCGGGCAAACCGTGCAGGTGGGCATCTCGTTCGACTGCGAGGTGACGGTGGCCGGGCAGCCCAGGACCGTCACGCTCATGGTGCAGACCCCCGACGGCACGTACCAGGTGTCCGCCCCGAAGTGAAATTCGCTGGGCGCGCGGCGGCCCGGCGGGCAGGATCGACGGGTGACCGCCTTTTCGATCCGCCCGCTCGCCGAAGGTGAGCAACGCGCCGCCTACGACCTGCTCAGCCGTGCGCTGCACTCGTGCCGTTCCACCGAGGAGGTGTGGGCCCGGCGCGGCCCGGCGTTCCCCGCGTCCCGCAAGTTCGGCGCGTTCTCCGGCGGCGCCCTGATCGGGGTGGCGAGCTCGTTCGGGACGGAACTGGCCGTGCCGGGCGGAAAGTCGCTGCCGGCGGCCGCCGTGGACGGGTCGCCGTGCGCGCGGACCACACCCGGCGCGGGGTGCTGACCGCGTTGATGAAGGCGCAGCTGTGCGACTGCGCCGACCGGGGTGAGCCGCTGGCGGCCCTGCACGCGAGCGAGAGCACGATCTACGGCCGGTTCGGGTACGGCGTCGCGGTCAGGGCGAAGTCGCTGCGCGTCCACAAGGGCCGGGCCCGGTTCCGCGCCGACGCGCCGGCGGGCGGGCACGTCCGGCTGCTGGAGCCGGACGAGGCGCACGAGCTGCTGCCTGGTCTGTACCAGCGGATCGCGCCCTACCGCCCGGGCATGATCGACCGCGTCGGGCAGTGGTGGCACTGGGGCCACCCGCGGCTGGTCGAGGAGAACGTCGTCGCCGTGCACACGGGAGCGAACGGGGACGACGGTTTCGTGCTCTACAAGCCACAGGACCGCCGCACCTTCGAGCAGCCCGAAGCCGGAGTGGCGCTGGAGGTGGCCGACCTGCACGCGGCGAACGTCGAAGCGCTCGCGGGCCTGTGGCGGTTCCTGCTGGGCGTGGACCTGGTCGCCGAGGTGCGGGCCCCGAACCGGCCCCTGGACGAGCCGCTCGCCCTGATGCTCACCGACCCCCGTGCCTGCGAAGTCGTCCGGCTGGAGGACAGCACCTGGCTGCGTGTCCTCGACGTGGCGGGCGCACTCGCCGCGCGGACGTACGGGCGGGCCGAGCCGGTGGTCCTGGAGGTCGTGGACCCGCTGCTGGCGGACAACAACGGCCGCTACCGCATCTCGCCCGACGGGGCCGAGCGGACCGGTGCGGCCGCGGGCCTGCGGCTCGGCCCCGAAGCCCTCGCGATGCTGTACCTGGGCGACCGTGGCCCGGGCCCGCTCGCCGCGCTCAACCGGATCGAAGTGCTCGACCCGGCCGCACTGCCGGCGGCGGAAGCCCTGTTCGGGACCACGGTCGCGCCGTTCGGCGGCACGCCCTTCTAGGGCCGGCCGCTTCCCCACCACCACCTTCGACGGACGCGCTCCGCGCGGCGGCTACGCCCGGGTGAGCGCCTCGCGCAGCTTCATCTTGGCGCCCGTGCGGAGCACGGCGTTGCGGTAGATGCGGCCCGCGAGCCACACCAGCGCCGGGATCAGCGCGACGACCAGCAGCACCGAAACGCCCGCCTCCCACGCGGGCACCCCGCCCATCGCCAGCCGCATCGGCATCAGCGTCGGCGCGAACACCGGGATGACCGAGAGGATCTCCACCAGTCCGCTGCCCGGGTCCGAGGGCAGCACCGAGATGCCGACGACGTAGCCCGCGACGACGAACATCAGTGCCGGGGTCACCGCGCCGCCGACGTCCTCCTGCCGCGAGACGAGCGCGCCCAGGCCGGCGAAGACGATCGAGTACATCAGGAACCCGAGCAGGTACCACACGATGAGCCACACCACCGTGCCCGCGGCGGCGGACACCGAGATCGTCAGCACTCCGGTCGCCAGACCCGAGATCAGGCCGACGACCGAGATCGCGAGGATCTGCAGCAGGCCCACCGTCCCGATGCCGAGCACCTTGCCCGACATCAGCTGCCACGGGCGCAGCGTCGCCAGCAGCAGCTCGACCACGCGGCTGGTCTTCTCCTCGACCACGCCCTGCGCGACCGACTGGCCGTTGATCATCAGCGACAGGTAGATCAGCACGCCCGCGATGATGCCGAGCACGAGCTGCTGGCCGTTGTACTCCTTCGGCTTCTCCAGCGGCTGCACGCCGACGGAGGCGGTCGCCACCGCCGCGTCCACCCGCGCGGGATCGCCGCCGAGGGCGGTAATCTGCTGGTTGAGCGCCAGCCGGCTCGCCAGCACGTTGAGCGCGTTGTGCAGGTTCGAGTCCAGGTCCTTCTTCACCACGACCTGTACCTGGGTGCCGTCGCCGACGAGCAGCGCGTCGAGCGAGCCGTCGGACACGGCTTGGCGGCCCTGCGCCTCGTCGGGGACCTGCCGCGTCTCGACGTTCTGCCCGACCGTCTTCGCGCTGACCTGCAGCGGTGCGGCGAGCGAGGCGTTCGGCGCGGTGAACCCGACCGTGGCGTCGGAGCTGCCGCCGCCGATCAGCCGCATGATCACCGTGAACGCGATGAGCACGAGGATCAGCGCCGCGGTGCTGATCAGGTACGCCTTGGAGCGCAGTCGCGTGCTGATCTCGCGGCCCGCGACCAGGCCGATGGCCCCCCAGGTGTTGCCGTTCATCGCTGCTCTCCTTCGGACACGACGCTGCGGAACAGTTCGGTCAGCGACGGGCGCCGCCGGGCGAACTCGTGGACCGGGCCGGTGGCCAGCGCCGCCTTGAGCACCGCCTGGTCGTCGGCGCCGGCACCGAGCTCCAGCTCGGTCCGGCTGCCTTCGTGGCCGAGCACGCGTACCCCGGGTAGCGCACCCGTCCAGTCCGGCGGCGCCTGCGGGACGTCCACGACGAGCCGGACCGCGCCGCCCGCGCGCAGCTCGTCGACCGTGCCGCAGGCGACCATCTGTCCACTCCGGACGATGCCGACCCGGTCGCACAGCCGCTGCACCAGATCGAGCTGGTGGCTGGAGAACACGACGGGCACCCCCTCCCCGGCCTTCTCCCGCAGCACCTCGCTCATCACGTCGACCGCGACCGGGTCGAGCCCGGAGAACGGCTCGTCGAGCACCAGGATCCGCGGGTCGTGCACCAGCGCGGCCGCGAGCTGGACGCGCTGCTGGTTGCCGAGGCTGAGCTTCTGCACCTCGTCGTCGCGGCGGCCGGCGACGCCGAGCCGCTCGGTCCATCGTTCGGCGGCCCGGCGGGCCGCGGGGGCGGCCATGCCGTGCAGCCGGGCGAGGTAGGTCAGCTGCTCGCCGACCTTCATCCTCGGGTACAGCCCCCGCTCCTCGGGCATGTAGCCGATGAGGCGGCGGGTCTCGAGCGTGATCGGCTCGCCGTCCCAGCGGACGGCACCCGCGTCCCCGGCCAGCACCCCCAGCACGATCCGCATGGTCGTGGTCTTGCCCGCCCCGTTGCTGCCGACGAAACCGAACAGCTCGCCCGCGCGGACGTCGAACGTCATCTCGCGCAAGGCGACGGTCTCGCCGTATCTCTTGGAGACTCCGTCGATCTCCAGCCTGCGGTCACTCATCTGGCTGCTCCCCTCAGTGACGGAAAATGTGATATCAATATGCTAGTCCTCGGACGGGGACGCAAGTAGGTTTTCGAGGGGATGAAAATGACCGAGGACGACACGCAGCGAGCGCGAGCCGCCCAGCGCGGCGAGGAGGACCGGCCGGGTGCGGTTGCCCCGCATGACACCGAGGCCATTGTGGACATGCCGGCGCCCCGTACCCGGGAGCGCCGGGCGAAGGCAGTGCCGGGGGTCCTGATGCTCGCCGCCGGCGTGGTGCTGGTGCTCGCCGGCGCCGCGTTGTTCGTGACGGCGGCCGCGGGTGGCAGCGGCTGGCTGGTCGGGCTCGGCGTGCTGGTCGCGATCGCCGGGTTCGTGGTGCTGCGCGGGCTGACCGCGGTGGCGCCCGGCGAGGCACGGGTCGTGCAGGTGCTGGGGCGCTACACCGGGACTGTGCGGGCGGACGGGCTGCAGTGGGTCAACCCGATCGCCGCGCGGCGCCGGGTGTCCACCCGGATCCGCAACCACGAGACCGGCGTGGCGAAGGTGAACGACGCCGACGGCAACCCGATCGAGATGGCGGCGGTCGTCGTGTGGCAGGTGCGCGACACCGCGCAGGCACTGTTCGAAGTGGACGACTTCGTGGAGTTCGTCGCCATCCAGACCGAGACCGCCGTGCGGCACATCGCCAACGCGTACCCGTACGACACCCACGACCAGCACGTGCTCTCCCTGCGGGACAACGCCGACGAGATCACCGAGAAGCTGAGCGAGGAGATCGGCGCGCGGGTCGCGTCCGCGGGGGTGAAGGTGATCGAGTCGCGGATCACGCACCTGGCGTACGCCCCGGAGATCGCGCAGGCGATGCTGCGCCGCCAGCAGGCGGGCGCGATCGTCGCGGCGCGGGAGCGGATCGTCGAGGGCGCGGTCGGCATGGTCGAGATGGCGCTGGACCGCCTCGCCGCGCACGACGTGGTGGACCTGGACGAGGAGCGGAAGGCGGCGATGGTGAGCAATCTGATGGTGGTGCTGGTCGGCGACCGCGACACGCAGCCGGTGGTGAACGCCGGGACGCTCTACTCGTAGCTGTGGCCGAGCGGAAGAAGATCCTGCTGCGGCTCGATCCGGCGGTGCACGACGCGCTCGCGAAGTGGGCGGCCGACGAGCTGCGCAGCACCAACGCGCAGATCGAGTTCCTGCTGCGCAAGGCCCTGTCCGACGCGGGGCGGCTACCGCGTGACGTCGGACGGATCCGGCCGCGGGGGCGGCCGCCGAAGACCGATACGGATGGAGAACCCGATGAACCCGCTTGAGACGTTGCCCGCCAAGATGTTCCTGCTGGCCTTCGACCCGCGGCGCGGGCGCCTCACCGCCCGCAACGAGCTCGGCTACCTGCTGCGCGCGGCCGCGCTCGCCGAGCTGGTCCTCAATGGACAGTTGCGCGACGAGGACGGCAAGGCGGTGGCCGTGGGCCGGGCGCCGGGCGGGGACCCGGTGCTCGACGCGCTCTGGTACGACCTCGAGGGCGGCGGGCCGCGGTCCTGGCGGCGGCTGGTCGAGCGCGAGCGCAAGCAGGCCTTCCACGCGGTGCGGGACCAGCTGGCGGACGCGCGGGTGATCAAGCTCGCGGACGCGCGATTCCTCGGCCTGTTCCCGCACACGCGCGTCGTCCTGCGTGACACCCGGTCCGCGCGGCAGGTCGCGGACCAGGTCGGCCGCGCGATCCGCGGTGGCCAGGCGCAGGGCCAGGTCGAGCGGGACACGGCGGCGCTCGCGGCGCTGGCTGCGGCGGGGCAGCTGAAGACCGTGCTGGGCGCCCGCGACCGGCGGCACTTCAAGGCGCGCCTGGACCGCTTCGCGGAGCCGGTGGCGCCGGTGACGAAGGCCCTGCGCCGGGCCGTGACGGCGCGGCGCGCGGCGATCGCCTCAGGTGGCTGAGGGCGCGAGGCCGCCGTCGGAAGGCCGGTGAGGTCAGCGCTCCAGCGCCGTCAGCAGGCGCTTCACCGAGCCGCCCAGGTTCCAGCGTTCCGCGAGCTCCGCGACGCGGTCCGGGTCCTTCGGCGCGGACGGCACCCGGTCGTCGCCGGAGATCGAGACCGGGGCGTCCACCGCGACCTGGACGACCGTGGGCGCCACCGCCAGGTAGTCCTCGGCGGCGCTGAGCTTCAGCCGCATCTTCAGCGGCAGCTCCCTGCTGCCCGACTTCGCCGCCGCCAGCAGCGCTTCGACGGAGCCGAACTGCGTGATCAGCTTCGCCGCGGTCTTCTCGCCGATGCCGGCCACCCCGGGCAGCCCGTCGGACGGGTCGCCGCGCAGGGCAGCCATCGCCGCGTAGGCCGGGCCCGCGTCCGCCTTCGGCACGCCGTAGCGCTCGGCGATGTCGGAGGGCCCGAGGATCTCCGCCTTCGCCCAGCCCTTGCCCACGTAGATCACCGCCGCGGGCGTGGGGGAGGTGCGCACCAGCTGGAACAGGTCGCGGTCGCCGGTGATGACCTCCACCGGGTCCGCCTTCTCCCGCGCGGTGAGCGCGCCGATGACGTCGTCGGCCTCGTAGCCCTTCGCCTCCGCCGTCGCCAGCCCCACCGCGTCGAGCAGGTCGAGGATGATCGGCACCTGCGGGGTGAGCGTGTCCGGCACCTCCTCGGCGTTCGCCTCCGCGTCGGCGACCCGGTGCGCCTTGTAGCTCGGCAGCAGCTCGACCCGGAACTGCGGCCGCCAGTCCGCGTCCAGGCAGGCGACCAGCCGCGTCGGGCGCCGGTCGGTGAGGATGCGCGCGACCGTGTCGGCGAACCCGCGCACGGCGTTGACCGGCGTGCCGTCCGGCGCCGTCATCGAATCCGGCAGCGCGTAGAACGAGCGGAAGTACAGGCTCGCGGAGTCCAGCAGGGCTAACGTCACGGGCACAGCCTGCCAGAACAGGAGAGGGGATGGCATGGCGCTGGTCGAGAACCCGCTGTTCGCGTGGTGGTTCGCCCGCTGCGGGGGCCGCAACGAGGCCCGCGGCAACGCCCGGCTGCGCGCCGAGCTGCTCACCGGCGCCGCCGGCCGGGTGCTGGAGGTCGGCGTGGCCGACGCGCTGCCCGTGGCCGACGGCTCCCAGGACGTCGTCGTGGTGACGGGCCTGCTGTGCTCGGTCGCCGACCCCGTGTCCGCGCTGGGCGAGTTCCGCCGCGTCCTCAAGCCCGGCGGCGAGCTGCGCTTCTACGAGCACGAGCACGAGCACGAGCACGAGCACGAGCACGTGCGCGCGCCCGGCCCGGTGCGGGCGCGGTTTCAGGACCTCGCCGACCACGTGTGGCCGCGGCTGATGGGCGGCTGCCTCGTCAACCGCGAGACGCTGGGCGCCGTGCACGCGGCCGGGTTCGGGGTCGAGCGGGTCCGCGAGCTGGTCTTCCCGCCCCGCGCCCGGTTCTCGGTGGTGGGCACCCGGATCCTCGGCATCGCCCGAACACCTAGTGCAATGTGACATACTACTGGCATGGATGTGGTGGTCGTCGGCGCCGGGATGGTCGGCGCGGCCTGCGCGTACTTCTGCGCCGAAGCCGGACTGGCCGTGACGGTCGTGGACCGGGGTGCCGTCGCGAGCGGCACCACCAGCGGCGGTGAGGGCAACATCCTCGTCTCGGACAAGGAGCCCGGCGCGGAGCTGGACCTGGCGCTGCTGTCGGTGCGGTTGTGGACCGAGCTCGGCGAGCGGTTCGGCGCGGAAAGCCTGGAGCTGCAGCACAAGGGCGGCGTCGTGGTCGCGCAGACCCCGGCGGCCGCGGCGGGGCTGGCGAAGCTCGCCGCCGAACAGCGGGAGAGCGGCATCGACGCGCTCGACGTCTCCGCCGCCGAGCTGGCCGAGCTGGAGCCCAACCTGACCCGCGAGGTCTGCGCGGGGGCGTACTACGCGCAGGACATGCAGGTGCAGCCGATGCTCGCCGCCGCGGAACTGCTGCGCCAGGCCCGCCGCCGGGGCGCCACCGTCCACACCGGAACGGAGGTCCTCGGCTTCCGCCGCGACCGCGACGGCAGGATCGCCGGGGTCAGCACCAGCGCGGGCGACCTCCCGGCGCGCTGGGTGGTCAACGCCGCCGGCACCTGGGGTGGCGAGCTCTCCGCGCTCGCGGGCGGACCGGTGCCGGTCCTGCCGCGGCGCGGGTTCGTGCTGGTCACCGAGCCGCTGCCGGTCGTGGTGCGGCACAAGGTCTACACCGCGGACTACGTGGCGAACGTGGCCAGCGGCGACGAGGGGCTCGAGACGTCCGTGGTCGTCGAGGGCACGCGGGCGGGCACGGTGCTGATCGGCGCGAGCCGGGAGCGCGTCGGCTTCGACCGCACGTTCTCGCTGCCCGTGGTGCGGAAGCTGGCCGCGCAGGCGATCGGCGTCTTCCCGTTCCTGGCCGACGTCGCGCTGTTGCGCGGCTACCTCGGGTTCCGGCCGTACTGCCCCGATCACCTTCCGGTGCTCGGCGAGGACCCGCGGGTGCCCGGCCTGGTGCACGCCTGCGGGCACGAGGGCGCCGGGATCGGGCTGGCCGCCGGCACCGGGCACCTCGTCGCGCAGGCCGTCTCCGGCACGCCGCCGGATCTCGACCTGGCCCCGTTCCGGCCGGACCGTTTTTCGGAGGCGCCATGAAGGCCGGCAGCGAAGCATCTCCGCATGCGAGCCGACCGGGTGCGGGTGTCCCGCAAGTCACAGGAGGTCGCGTGAGGTTTTCCTTCGACGGCAAGGAGATCGAGGCCGAACCCGGGCAGAGCGTCGGGGCGGCGCTGATCGCGGCCGGGTACCGCTCCTGGCGCACGACACGCCACGGCGGCGCCCCGCGCGGGGTGTTCTGCGGGATCGGGGTGTGCTTCGACTGCCTCGTCACCGTCAACGGGCGGCCCAGCCAGCGGGCGTGTCTCACCGAAGCCCGTCCTGGCGACCGGATCGAGCCGCAGGAAGGAGCCGGGCGTGACGACCTCGCGTGCTGACCACGACATCGCGGTGATCGGCGCGGGTCCCGCCGGGCTGGCCGCGGCGGCCGCCGCCTCCGGCGCCGGGGCGCGCGTCGTCCTGATCGACGGGAGCGCGCGTGTCGGTGGCCAGTACTGGCGCCACCGTGACGGCGACAGCGGCCGGGGACACCACCACTGGCCGGTGCTCGAACGCCTGCGGGCGGCGGCGCCGGAGTTCCTGGGCGGGCGGCAGGTGTGGCACGCCGAGCGCGACGGCGACGGGTTCACCGTGCACACCGACCGCGGCGAGGTCCGCTCCCGGGCGCTGATCGTCGCGACCGGCGCGTACGACCGGCAGTTGCCGTTCCCCGGCTGGACCCTGCCGGGCGTGTTCACCGCCGGCGGCGCCCAGGCGCTGCTCAAGGGCCACGGCGTGACCGCCGGGCGGCGCGTCGTCGTCGCCGGGACCGGGCCGTTCCTGCTGCCGGTCGCCGCCGGGCTCGCCGAGGCGGGGGCGCGGGTCGTGGGCGTGTTCGAGGCGGGCTCGCCCATCGGCTTCGCCCGCCGTCCCGGCGCCCTGCTGGGCAATCCCGGCAAGCTCGCCGAGGGCGCGGGCTACCTGCGAACCCTGGCCCGGCACCGGATTCCGTATCGCACGCGGACCACCGTCACCGCCGCGCACGGCACCGACGGCGTCCGGTCCGCCACGGTCTCCTCGCTCGACGCGGACTGGCGCATCGTGCGCCGTCACGAGGTCGGCTGCGACGCGATCGCGGTCGGCTACGGGTTCACGCCGCAGCTGGAGATCCCGCTGCAGCTGGGCTGTGCCACCAGGCTCGACCTCGACGGCAGCCTCGTCGCGCGGGTGGACGACCAGCAGCGCGCCACCGTGCCCGGGGTCTACCTCGCGGGCGAGGTGTGCGGGGTCGGCGGCGCACCACTGGCCCTTGTGGAGGGTGAGCTGGCCGGGCTGCACGCGGCCTTGACGACGAGAGGGGCGGAGCCGGACAACGCGCGGGTCGCCACCCTGCTGCGCCGTCGGCGGGCGAACCGGGCGTTCGCGGCGGCGTTGCACGAAGCCCATCCGGTGCGCCCGGGCTGGCTGAGCTGGCTCGACGGGCAGACCCAGCTGTGCCGGTGCGAGGAGGTGACCGTCGACCGGGTCCGCGAGTCCATTGTGGATCTCGGTGCGACGGACGCGCGCGCGGTGAAGCTGCTCGCCCGGCCCGGGATGGGACTGTGCCAGGGCCGCGTCTGCGGTTACGCCACGTCCTGCTTCGTCGCCGACGCCTGTGGACGGCCGGTCAGCGAGACGGACCTGCGCGGCCTGGCCGCCCGGCCGGTCGCGCAGCCCGTCACGCTGGGGCGGCTCGCCGGTGGGTGACGTCCTCGAACTGTCCGAAGAGGACAAGTCGATGCTCGCGGGCGAGGCCGGTCCCGCGGCGCAGCTGTGCCTGCGGATGATCGTCGCGCTGGCCAGGGTGCGCGGCGCGCGGCGGCTGCTGGACGTCGAGTCCGCACACGTCGACGGTTGCCTGTACCACGGCAGGGCCGGGCTGGACTTCGCCGAACGGCTCGTCGGGCTGGGCGGGCGGGTCGCGGTGCCGACGACGTCGAACGTGGGCTCGCTCGACCTGCGGCATCCCGGCGTCGTGCGCGCCGACCCCGAGACGACCGCCGGTGCCCGCCGGCTGATGAGCGCCTACACCGCGCTGGGCTGCTCGCCCACCTGGACCTGCGCGCCGTACCAGCTGACGCATCGTCCGGCGTTCGGCACGCACGTCGCATGGGCGGAGTCGAACGCGATCGTCTTCGTGAACTCGGTGCTGGGCGCGCGCACGGACCGCTACGGTGACTTCCTCGACATCGGCGCGGCCATCACCGGCCGCGTCCCCGACGGCGGCCTGCACCAGGACGCCAACCGCCGGGCGACGATCCGGCTCGACTGCGCACGCCTGCCGCCCGCACTCCTGGCCGAAGACGCGGCGTGGGGCGTCCTCGGTCATCTCGCCGGACGGGCGGCCGGCAGCGGCGTGCCGGTGCTCACCGGGGTCGGCGACGCGGTGACGGAGGACCAGCTGAAGGCGTTCGGCGCGGCGGCCGCGTCCGGCGGGGGAGTGGGCCTGTTCCACGTCGTGGGAGTGACCCCGGAGGCGCCCACCCTCGCCGCGGTCGCCGCCGAGGACATCGAGACCGTGCGCGTCGAGGACCTGCGGCCGATGCGCGACGAGCTGAGCACCGCGCGCGGGCCCGGCCTGGACGCGCTGTGCCTTGGTACGCCGCACTTCTCGCTCACCGAGTTCGAGCGGCTGGCGGCGCTGGCGGACGGCGAGCCGTTCCGCATCCCGGTGTACGTGACCACCAGCCGCGCGGTGCTGGCCGAGGCCGGACGGCTCGGGTTCGCCGCGCCGGTGCGCGCGGCGGGTGCGCGGATCGTGGTCGACACCTGCACCTACATCACGCCGATCCTCGACCCCGTGCTGCGCACCGTGATGACCACCTCCGGCAAGTGGGCCTGGTACGCGCCCGGCAACATCGGCGTCGAGACGGTGCTCGGCTCGCTCGCCGAATGCGTCGCCTCGGCCCGTGCCGGGACCGTCGTACGGGACGGGGCGCTGTGGTCGAGCTGAGCGGCCGGACGGTGTTCGCGGGCGAGGCGACGGCGGACCTGCTGGTCCTGGACGCGCCGCTGTCGTTCTGGGGCGGCACGGACTCCGGCGGCACCATCGTGGACGGGCACCACCCGCAACGCGGCGTCAGCCTGACCGGGCGGGTCGTCGCGCTGCCGTCGGCGCGGGGGTCGAGCTCGTCGTCCTCCGTGCTGGCCGAACAGATCCGGGCGGGCACCGGCCCGGCCGCACTCGTGCTGACCGAACCCGACGCGATCCTGATGCTGGGCGCCTGGGTCGCCGCCGAGCTCTACGGGCTGCGGCTGCCGATCGTGGTCCTCACCGCGGCGGAGCACCGGCTGCTCTGCGCCCGCTCCGGCCCGGTCACCGTGCTGGCCGGGCCGGAGCGGGCCACGATCACGGCTTGACGGTCTCCTGCCCGATGGACTCCAGCGAGCGGCCCGTGGTGCGCTGCCCGAACACCGCGATCACGGCCGCGCCGAGCACGAGCAGGATGAGCAGCATGGTGAACACCCCGCCGAAGCCGACGCCGGAGTAGGAGAAGCCGATGATGATCGGCGCGATGATGCCGCCCACCCGGCCCAGCGCCGAGGCGACGCCGAGCCCCGTCGTGCGGATCATCGTCGGGTAGATCTCCGAGGTGTAGGAGTACTCCAGCGCCGCGTTGCCGTTCATGAAGAACGACAGCACCATGCCCCACACCAGGATCTCCGTGCTGCTGCCGGAGAACGCGAGCCCGAGCGCGCCCAGCGCGCCGCCGCTCAGGTACAGCACGATCGTCCACTTGCGCTCCAGCCGTTCGCTGACGAAGGCCGCGGAGTAGTAGCCGGGGATCTGCGCGAGGTAGATGACGATCGAGAACAGGAAGCTCTTCGAGATGTCGAACCCCTGCTTGACCAGCAGCGACGGGATCCAGATGAAGAAGCCGTAGTAGGTGAAGATGGCGACGAACCAGTAGACCCAGGACGTGATGGTGGTCTTGCACAGGCCCGGTGCCATGAGCGCCCTGAGGTTGTCCAGCACCCGGCCCGACGAGACGTGCACCTCCTCGGCCGCGTCGCTGTGCTGCACCGGCGGAAGCGGTTTCCCGGTGCTCGCCGCGACCCGCGCCTCGATCCCGACGACCACCTCGCCCGCCTCCTGGACGCGGCCGTGGACGTGCAGGAACCGCGGCGACTCCGGCAGCGTGCGCCGCCACCACAGCAGCATCAGGATCGGCACCGACGTGAGCACCTGGACCCAGCGCCAGCCGTGCGGAACGTCGCTGACCACGAAGTAGCCGAGCAGGCTCGCGAACACGTAGCCGAACGCGAAGAAGCCCGCCAGTGAGCCGATGTAGCGGCCGCGGACCCGCGACGGCACGAACTCCGACAGGTACGGCGCGATGATCGCGCTCTCGGCGCCGGTGCCCATCCCCGCGACGACGCGGGCGGCGAACAGGACGGCGAAGTTCGGTGCGACGGCCGCGACGATGCTGGCCGCGCTGTAGAGCACGAGCGCGCTCACCATCACCGCGCGGCGCCCGATCCGGTCGCCCAGGATCCCGGCGGCCAGCGCGCCGAACAGGAACCCGATGAGCAGGCTGCTGCCCAGGATGCCGGTGGCCCCGCTGGACAGGCCCCATTCCTTGGTGACCGACGGCAGGATGAACGCGACGATCGCGCCGTCCATCGCGTCGAAGGTGTAGCCGAGGCCGCCCGCGAAGAGCAGCTTGTAGTGGAAGCGGGAAAGGGGAAGCCGGTCCAGGCGGGCCGCGAGGACCCGGGAGGTGAGGGTGCCGGACGTGGGGGCCTCGGTCATGGTTCCTCCAGGGGGACAAGGTCGGGCCACTGTACAATGTCACATGGCACATGGCACGATGGTTACGGCTGTGTAAGGGCTTCCGCGAGAGGAAACGGCATGACTGCTTGGCACGGGGTTCTGGTGGCGACGGCGTTGCCCCTGACCGAGGCGCTCGAGGTCGACTTCGACCGCTACGGCGAGCACGTCGCCTGGCTCGCGGCCGAAGGCTGCAACGGGGTGACCCCGAACGGCTCGCTGGGCGAGTACCAGACGCTCACGCCCGAGGAGCGCGCCCGCGTCGTCGCCACCGCGCTGGAGGCGGCCCCGGAGGGCTTCACCGTCATGCCCGGCGTCGCCGCGTACGGCGCGGCGGAGGCCCGGCGCTGGGCCGAGCATGCGGCCGAGCTGGGATGCCCGGCAGTGATGTTGTTGCCCCCCAACGCCTACCGGGCCGACGAGCGGGCGGTGATCGCGCACTACCGCGAGGTGGCGAAGGCGGGGCTGCCGATCATCGCCTACAACAACCCGTTCGACACCAAGGTCGACCTCGTGCCCGAGCTGCTCGCTCAGCTGTACGCCGAGGGGCTGATCGTCGGGGTGAAGGAGTTCTCCGGCGACGTCCGCCGCCCGTACCTGATCGCCGAGCAGGCGCCGGGCCTCGACGTCCTGTGCGGCGCCGACGACGTGGCGCTGGAGCTGGCGATGGCGGGCGCGCCGGGCTGGGTCTCCGGCTACCCCAACGCGCTGCCGAAGGCGTGCGTCGAGCTGTGGCGCGCCGCTTCCGCGGGCGAGCTGGACAAGGCCGCGCCGCTCTACCGGCAGCTGCACCCGTTGCTGCGCTGGGACTCCCGCACCGAGTTCGTCCAGGCGATCAAGCTGAGCATGGACCTGGCGGGCCGCTACGGCGGTCCGTGCCGGCACCCGCGCGTGCCGCTGACCCCCGAGCACGAGAAGCTGGTGCGCGAGGCGACGGAAAAGGTGCTGGCGGAAGGACTCGGCTGACCCATGCGTGCCAAGCGGTTGTTCCACGCGGTCGACTCGCACACCGAGGGGATGCCCACGCGTGTCGTCACCGGCGGCGTCGGGGTGATCCCGGGTGCGACGATGTCCGACCGGCGGCGGCACTTCGTCGAGCACCTCGACCACCTGCGGCAGCTGCTGATGAACGAACCGCGCGGGCACTCGGCGATGAGCGGTGCGATCCTGCAGCCGCCCACCCGGCCCGACGCCGACTGGGGCGTGCTGTTCATCGAGGTCTCCGGCTGCCTGCCGATGTGCGGGCACGGCACGATCGGCGTGGCGACCGTGCTGGTCGAGACCGGCATGGTCGAGGTCACCGAGCCCGTCACCACGGTCCGGCTGGACACCCCGGCGGGGCTCGTGGTGGCCGAGGTCGCCGTCGAGGACGGGGCGGCGCGCGCGGTCACCATCCGCAACGTGCCGTCGTTCTCGGTGGGCCTGGACCGCAAGGTCGAGGTCCCCGGGCTCGGCCGGGTCCGCTACGACCTGGCGTTCGGTGGCAACTTCTACGCGATCGTCGAGCTGGCGGAGCTGGGCCTGCCGTTCGACCGCGCCGCGAAGCAGCGGCTGCTCGACGCCGGGCTCGCGATCATGGCCGCGATCGACGAGCACGACCTGCCGGTGCACCCGGCGAACCCGGAGATCACCGGCTGCCACCACGTCTACCTCGCCGCGCCCGGTTCCGGCGCGCGGCACTCGCGGCACGCGATGGCCATTCACCCCGGCTGGTTCGACCGCTCGCCGTGCGGCACCGGCACCAGCGCGCGGATGGCGCAGCTGCACGCGCGCGGCGAGCTGCCGCTGCACACCGACTTCCGCAACGAGTCGTTCATCGGCACCGAGTTCGTGGGGCGGCTGGTCGAGGAGACCGAGGTCGCCGGGGTGCCCGCGGTGGTGCCCACGATCACCGGCCGGGCGTGGCTGACCGGCACCGCGCAGTACTTCCTCGATCCCGCCGACCCGTTTCCCGCCGGGTTCCAGCTGTGATCGGGATGCGCGCGGCCGTCGAGGCGCTGGCCGCTGCCCTGCGTGGCGGGCTCGACCCGGACGCGGACCCGCCGCGGTCGGTGGTGCCCGTGCGCCGCGGCCAGCTGCTGCTGATGCCGGCCGAGTGGGGCCGCTACGCCGGGGTCAAGCTCGCGACCGTCGCGCCGGCCAACCCCGGCCGCGGGCTCGCGCGCATCCAGGGGCAGTACCTGCTGCTGGACGCCGAAACCCTGACGCCGCTGGACGTGCTGGACGGTGTCGCGCTGACCTCGGTGCGCACGGCGGCGGTCTCCGCGGTCGCCGTGGACGCGCTCGCCGAGCCCGCCGCCGCGCGGCTCGTGGTGTTCGGCTCGGGGCCGCAGGCCCGCAGCCACGTCGAGGCGTTGCGCGCGGTGCGGCCGGTGTCCGACGTCGTCGTGGTCGGGCGGGACCAGGAGCGGGCCCGCGTGCTGGCGGCGGAGGTCGGGGCACGGGTCGGATCGCCGTCCGACGTGGCGGGCGCGGACCTCGTCGCGTGCTGCACCACCGCGCGCGAACCGCTGTTCGACGGCGCCCTGCTCGCTCCACACGCGACGGTCGTGGCGGTGGGCTCGCACGAGCCGGACGCCCGCGAGGTCGACGCCGAGACCGTGCGCCGCTCGACGGTCGTGGTCGAGTCGCGGGAGACGGCGCTGCGGGAGGCGGGCGACGTCGTTCAGGCGGTGTCGGCGGGGGCGTGCGAGCCGGGCGAGCTGCTCGGCCTGGCCGCTGTGGTGCGCGGCGAGGCGAAGGCCACGCCGGACGCGCCCCGGCTTTTCAAGAGCGTCGGGATGGCATGGGAGGATCTGGTGATCGCCGCGAGGGCGTACGAGGAGGGTTCATGACCTCGAGGACCGCACGGAGCGAGCGCGACCCCGGGAGCGCTGCGAGGAGGACCGGTTGGGTGCGGATCCCCGCATGACACAGCAGGAGCACCGGCCCGCGCTGCCCTCCTTCGGAGCGCGGGGCAACCTGCGCGACGAGATCATCCAGACGTTGCGGGCGGCGGTCATCTCCGGCGAGCTGCGGCCCGGGGTGGTGTACTCCGCGCCGAGCCTGGCCACCCAGTTCGGCGTGTCCGCGACCCCGGTCCGCGAGGCGATGCTCGACCTGGCCAAGGAAGGGCTCATCGACACGGTGCGGAACAAGGGGTTCCGGGTCACCGAACTGTCCGAAAAGGACCTCGATGACCTGAGCGAGCTGCGGGCGCTCATCGAGGTGCCGACGGTGCGGCGGATCACCGAGGCCGGGGTGGCGCCCGCGGTGATCGAGGAGCTGCGCCCGCTCGCGGCGGCGATCGAGGACGCCGCGGCCGGCGGCGACCTGATCACGCACGTGGCCGCGGACATGGAGTTCCACCTGAAGCTGCTCGCCCAGGCGGGCAACCCGCACCTCGTGGAGACGGTGCGGTCGTTGCGGGCGCGCTCGCGGATCTACGGCCTGCGCTCCCTGGCCGACCGCGGCGAGCTGGTGACCTCTTCGCACGAGCACGCGGAGCTCGTGGACCTCGTCGCCGCCGGCGACGCCGCGGGCGCGGAGGCGCTGATGGACCGGCACATCCGCCACGTGCGGGGGATCTGGGCGCGCTGACGGCCCGGCCGGCCCCCGGGGCGCCCCGCCCCGCCGCAGCTGACTTGCGAGAACTCCGGCCGCCCGTGCGGGGCGCATAGCGACCGGCCGGTGACAGGTGCGGCGAGCACACCGGCCGCGGCCGCCGGACTTCTAACTTTCCAGGCACGTCTGCTGGATTGGAGTTCGTCATGGCGCGGTACCGCGTGTCGATGGACATCGGGGGCACCTTCACCGATGTCGTCACCTACGACGACGAAGCCGGGGTGTTCGCCGCGAGCAAGGCCTCGACCACCCCGGACGACCTGAGCGAGGGCGTCATGGCCGGCCTCGGCTCGGTCGTCGGGTCGCCGGGGGACATCGGGTTCCTCGTGCACGGCACCACCCAGGGTCTCAACGCCTTCCTCGAGCGCCGGGGCGTCCCGGTGCTGCTGCTCGGCACCGCCGGGGCCGAGGACAGCTACCACATCGCCCGCGGCCCCCGTACCCGGTTGTACGACCTGCACTACCGCAAGCCCGAACCGCTCGTGCCGCGCCGCGACGTGCTGGGCATCGGCGGCCGCATCGCGCCCGACGGGACCGAGCTGACCCCGCTGGACGAGCAGGCCGTGCGGGACGCGGCCAGGAAGGCACGGGAGCGCGGCCACGGCGCGATCGCCATCGCCTTCCTGTTCAGCTACGCCAACCCCGCCCACGAGTTGCGGGCCCGCGAGATCGTGCTGGACGAGCTGGGCGAGGACTTCACCGTCTCGCTGTCCCACGAGGCCGCCAAGGAATGGCGCGAGTACGAGCGCACCTCCTCCGCCGTGGTGGAGAGCTACACCGGCCCCATCGTCCGCCGCTACCTCAGCCACCTCGAAGTGCGCCTGCGCGACGGCGGCCTGCGGGTCCCGCTGCACGTCATGCAGTCCTCCGGCGGCATCCTCACCGCGGACTCGGCCCGTGCCCGGCCGCTGCAGACCCTGCTGTCGGGTCCGGTCGGCGGGGCGATCGCGTGCGCCGAGCTGTCCCGGATCAGCGACCGGCCGAACCTCATCGGCATCGACATGGGCGGCACCTCGTTCGACGTCTCGCTCATCGTCGGCGGCGAACCCGACGTGTCGGCCGAGGCGCAGCTGGAAGGGCTGCCGATGCTGATGAGCGTGGTCAACATCCACACCGTCGGCGCGGGTGGCGGCTCGGTGGCCTGGGTCGAGGCTGGCGGGCTGCGCGTCGGCCCGCGGTCGGCCGGGGCACGGCCGGGGCCGGCCTGCTACGGACGAGGCGGCACCGAGCCGACCGTCACCGACGCCAACCTCGTGCTCGGCCGGATCGACCCGGAGGGCTTCGCGGGTGGGCAGCTGACGCTCGACACCGGGAGCGCGCGGAAGGCGGTGCGCGAGCTGGGCGAGACCTTCGACCTGGACGACGTCGCGATGGCCGAGGGCATCTGCGACGTGGCGAACTCCAAGATGGCGCAGGCGATCCGGACCATCACGGTGTCGCGCGGCATCGAGCCGCGGGACTCGAGCCTGGTCGCGTTCGGCGGTGCGGGCCCGATGCACGCGGTGTTCCTCGCCAGGGAGCTGGGCATCGCGGAGACCGTCGTGCCGCGCTTCCCCGGCGCGTTCTCGGCCTGGGGCATGCTGCAGACCCGGATCCGCAAGGACTTCACCGAGCCGTACTTCTTCCTCGACGAGGACCTCGACGGCGCCGACCTCACCGCCGTGCTGACCCGGCTCGAGGAGCACGGACTGTCCACTTTGGGCGACGAGGGGGTGGCCCAGGAGCACCGGTCGATCGCGCACTCGGTCGACATCCGGTACGCCGCACAGGAGTACACCCTCACCGTGCCGCTCGCCGACGCGGCCGAACCGTCCACACCGGACTTCCTGAAGACGATCGCCGAGCGGTTCGCCGAGATGCACCAGAGCCGCTACGGGCACGCGAACCTGGGCGCGCCCATCGAGTTCGTGACGGTGCGCAGCGCCGCCTTCGGCGACCTCGGCCGCCCCGAGCCGCAGAAGTGGCCGCACGCCGAGTCGCCGGAGTTCCCGCACCAGGTCCAGCAGGTCGTCTTCGGTGGCGCGCCCCGCGATTCGATCGTCGTGCGCCGCGACGACCTGCTCGCCGGGCACGCCTTCGAAGGGCCCGCGGTGATCGTGGAGGACACCGCCACCACCGTCGTCCCGCCCGAGTACTCGGTGTCGGTGGACGAGATCGGCTCGCTGATCATCCGTAGCAAGGAGCAGGCATGACCATCAGTACCGGCGTCGACCCGGTGACCGTGGAGATCATCCGCAACGCACTGAACTCCGCGGCTGACGACATGAACGCGACCCTCATCCGCTCGGCCTACACGCCCATCATCTACGAATGTGGCGACTGCGTGGTCGCGCTGCTCGACGCCGGGCACCAGGTGCTCGGCCAGTCCGCCGGCCTGCCGATCTTCCTCGGCAACCTGGAGACCTGCACCAGGGCCACCGAGGAGCAGTTCGGCCGCGAGGTGTGGCAGCCGGGCGACGTGTGGATCCTCAACGACAGCTACCTCGGCGGCACCCACCTCAACGACGTGACGATCTTCGGCCCGGTCTTCGCCGGCGACACCCTCGTCGGCTTCACCGCGTCCCGCGCGCACTGGATCGACGTCGGCTCCAAGGACCCCGGCGGGTCGATGGACTCGGTGTCGATCTTCCAGGAGGGGCTGCGGCTGGGCCCGCAGAAGCTCGTCTCCGGCGGCACCGACGAGCGCGCGCTGATGGACACGATCGCGCGTAACGTCCGCTTCCCCTATCCCACCAGCGGCGACATGCACGCGATGATCGCCTGCATCACGATGGGGGAGAAGCGGCTGCGGGAGATCGTCGAACGCTTCGGGCTCGAGACCCTGGAGCTGGCGCGCGACGAGATCTTCCGGCAGACCGAGCTGCTCGAGCGCGAGACCATCGCCGCCATCCCGGACGGGGTGTACGCGGCGGAGGGCGTGCTCGACAACGACGGGGTCGACCTCGACACCCCGATCCCGATCCGGCTCAAGGTCACCGTCGCCGGGGACACCATCGACTTCGACGTCACCGAGTCCGCCGACCAGACGGCCGGCCCGGTCAACTGTGGTGTGCCGCAAGCGGTCTCGGCGCTGCGGGTGGGCTACAAGCTGCTGGTGAGCCCGGACCTGCCGGGCAACGGCGGCTCGTTCCGCACGATGACCACGCAGGTGCGCGAGGGCTCGGTGCTCGGCGCGACCGCGCCCGCGGCGTGCCAGTGGTACTTCTCCCACCTGGGTCTGCTCATCGACATGGTCGCGCGGGCGCTGGCCCCGGCGATGCCCGGCCGGGTCGCCGGCGCGAGCCACGGCGACTCGATGATCGTGCTCACCTCGGGCACCGACCCGCGGTTCGGCCGCGAGTTCGTCAGCCTCGAGGCCACCGTCGGCGGCTGGGGCGCGTGGTCGGGCTCCGACGGCGAGAGCGCACTGATCAACAACGTGAACGGCTCGCTCAAGGACCTCCCGATCGAGGTGCTGGAGACGCGGTATCCCTTCCGCATCACCGAATACCGCATCCGCCCCGACTCGGGCGGCGCCGGGCGGTGGCGCGGCGGCAACGGCGTGGTCCGCGAGTACGAGGCGCAGACCGACTGCTCGCTGTCGCTGTGGTTCGAACGCTCGCGCCAGCCCGCGTGGGGCCTGTTCGGCGGCGAGGACGCCGTCGGGCCGGAGGTGGTGATCAACCCCGGGCGGCCCGACGAGCGGCGCCTGCTCAAGGTCAACGGCACGGCGATCCGCAAGGGCGACGTGATCCGCTGCGCGACCGGCGGTGGTGGCGGCTACGGCGACCCGGTGGAGCGCGCCGTCGAAGACGTGCGGGCCGACGTGGCCGACCGCAACATCACCGCGGACCGCGCCCTGAGCCGCTACGGGATCGGCGAAGAGGAGTCCTAGGGGCTCGGCCGGAGGACGCCTACGACAGGCGTGGGACGGCGAGGCCCTTCTGGGTCGCCATCACGTGCTCGATGAGGGTGACCAGCACCTGCTTCGTCGATCCCTTGTCGCGCGCGTCGCACAGCAGCACCGGGGCGCTCTGGTCCAGTTCCAGGGCGTCCCGGACCTCTTCGGTGCCGTAGCGGTAGGAGTCGTCGAAGCAGTTGACGCCGACCACGAACGGCAGCCCGCGCCGCTCGAAGAAGTCGACGGCGGGAAAGCAGCTCTCCAGCCGCCGGGTGTCGGCCAGCACGACCGCGCCCAGCGCGCCGACGGCGAGCTCGTCCCACATGAACCAGAACCGGTCCTGCCCCGGCGTGCCGAACAGGTACAGGATCAGCTCGGGGTTGATCGTGATGCGGCCGAAGTCGAGCGCGACGGTCGTGGTCGTCTTGCGCTCCACGCCGGTCAGGTCGTCGACGCCGGCGGACGCGGCCGTCAGCGCTTCCTCGGTGCGTAGTGGCGGCACCTCGCTGACCGACCCGACCATGGTCGTCTTGCCGACCCCGAACCCGCCCGCGATGAGCAGCTTCAACGTCATCGCGTTGAGGTTGCGCCGGTACTGGGGCACGCCGCCGGGACGGGCGCCGGGGTTCGAGAGCTGTCCTCGAACGGGGGAGTCCACTGTTGTTGCCGCCCTATCAGAGTCTGCGGATGCCATCGAGCACCGCCTGGAGGATGCGTTCGTCGGGGGCCGCGCTCAGCGGGGTCGCGCTGCGGAAGATGATGTGGTTCTGCTCGATCAGGTCCGCGAGCAGCACCTTCACGACCGGCAGCGGCAGCTCGAGGTACGCGGCGACCTCGGCCACCGACAGCGGCTGCTGACACAGGCGCACGACCCTGGCGTACTCCTGCGGCAGGCCGGCCGCCTCCATGATCGAGGTCAGCGCGACCACGAGCGTGAGCAGGTCGAGCCCGATGGTGTCCGTCCGGGTCCGCCCACCGGTGACCGTGTAGGGCCGGACGAGCGGGCCGGCCGCGTCATCGAACCACGCCTCTTCCTCGGCTCTCATGGCACCGCGCATCCCCGTGGTGTTCGCGGCCCGGGGTGCGCAGGAGTCCACTCGCTCACGCGTGGCCCCCGGCGTGCTCGACCCGGGGCGCGGCGCTGAGCACGACGCCGACCCGCTTCACCATCATGTTCATCGCGTAGGCCACCAGGCCCATGTCGGCCTCTTCGCTGGTCAGCAGGGCGAGGCAGGCGCCGTACCCGGCGGCGGTGACGAACAGGAACGCGTGGTCCATCTCCACCACGGTCTGGCGCACCTGGCCGCCGCCGAAGTGGCGGCCGGTGCCCTTGGCCAGGCTCTGGAACGCCGAGGCGACAGCCGAGAGGTGCTCGCCGTCCTCCTCGGTGAGGTTGGTGGACCGGCCGATGAGCAGCCCGTCGGCCGACAGCACGACGGCGCGGTCGGCGCCGTTGACCTGTTGCAGCAGGTCGTCGAGCAACCAGTCCAGCTCGTTCATGCCCGGATTGGTCATCATCGGTGCTCCCCAAAGAAATCGGTGGCGGCTGGGTCCTGAGCGCGGGCGCGCCGTGTCCCCTGCTGGAACGAGGCGAGCCTGCTACGAGCCTGGTCGGGGTCGTCCCTCGGCTCCGTCGTCGTGGTGTCGGTGTAGGGCACCTCGTCCGTGCGCAGCTGCGGCGCCAGGTTCTGCTGGCGTCGCCGCCGGGGCAGCTGCGGGCGGTCCGGCGACAGCGGGCCCTGCGGCTGCGGGGACCGGGTGTCGTGCGGGGCCCGGTTGTCCTGGGGCGGCCGGGTGTCGTACTGCGGACGGTTCTGGTGCGCCGAGCGCGTCTGGTGCTGCGGACGGCTCGGGGGCTGCTCCCGCTGCGGGGGCTGCTGAGGCTGCTGTGGGGGCTGGTCCCGCTGGGGGCGGAACAGGTCCACCCGGGTGCCCGGGTCGGCCGCGGCGAGGGTGCCGTTGTGCCGGGGCGTGTCCTCGGGCGGGGGCACCGGCTGCGGGCGGCGGGTCGGCAGGCTGGGGTGGCTCGGCAGGCTCGGGTGACTCGCCGACGGTCCCTGCTGCGCGGGGACCGGGACGGCCGGGGAGACCGGCTCCGGCTCCTCGGCCAGCGGCACCGGGGTGAGCAGCTCCGAGCGGACCAGCACGATCGCACGGGTGCCGCCGTAGGCCGAGTCCCGCAGGGTGACCGCGATACCGTGCCGCGACGCCAAACGGGCGACCACGAACAGGCCGAGCCGGGGCTCGTGCGACAGCGCCATCACGCTGAAGTCCGGCGGGTCGGCGAGCATCGTGTTCAGCTCGTCGATCTGCTCGGGCTCCATGCCCAGGCCCTGGTCCTCGATCTCCAGCACCACGCCGCGCCCGACCACGTCGCCCCAGACCTCGACCCGCGACTGCGGCGGCGAGAACGAGGTGGCGTTGTCGATCAGCTCGGCGAGCAGGTGGATCAGGTCGGCGACGGCCGGGCCGTTCACCGCGAGCGCGGGCATCTTGCCGACGTTGACCCTGGCGTAGTCCTCGGTCTCGGCGGTCGCGCCGCGGATGAGGTCGGCCAGTGCCACCGGGTTGCGCCACTGGCGGCCGGGCCGCTCGCCACCGAGGATGATCAGGTTCTCGGCGTTGCGGCGGGCGCGGGTGGACAGGTGGTCCAGCTTGAACAGCAGGTCCAGCTGGTCGGGGTCCTCCTGCTTGCGCTCGGCCTCGTCGAGGGCCTTGAGCTGCCGGTGCACCAGCACCTGGCTGCGGTGGGCGATGTTGAGGAACACCTTGGACGTGCCTTCGCGGGTCTTCGCCTCGTCCACCGCGGCCGCGACGGCGGTCTGCTGCGCCTTGTTGAACGCGTCGGCCACCTGGCCGATCTCGTCCTCCCCGTGGTCCAGGAAGGACATCTCGGTCTCGAGGTCGACCTCTTCGCCGTTCCGCACCCGCCCGACCAGGTCCGGCAGCTGCGTGTCGGCGATCTGCAGGGTCTCCTCGCGCAGCCTGCCCAGCCGGCGCACGAGCTTGCTCGAGAGCCGCCACGCGATGATGGTCACCGCGATCGCCAGCAGGATCGCCGCCGCACCGGCCGCGATCGCGGTGTACAGCATCCGGTTACCGGTGTCGATCTCGATGTTGGTGGCGTTGGTGCTCTGCTGGATGTAGAGGTTCATCAGCGCGCCGGCGACCTGCGTCGCGGACGCCTGCCACTGCTGCGGGGTGACGCCGGGCGGCAGGGAGCGGTGGTTGCCGCTCACGATCGACTGCTCGACGCCGGTCACCGTGGCCCAGGCCGGGCTCGCCTTGAGCGCGTTGTACTGCTGCGCGACCGACGGGACCATCTCGGGCACCGCGTTGTCGAAGCCCGCGTGGTAGGCGCCCACCACCTGGATGAAGGCGTTGAACTCGTCGTCGGACAGACCGCCGTGCGCGATCCCGCCCGAGCTGAGCGCCATGCTGCGGGCCATCTGGTCCGCGGCCACGAACAGCGGCATCGCCGTCGCGCGCAGGTATGCGGTCTCGGCGTCCGGCGTTCCCTCCGCGACGCCCAGCAGGCCTTCGGTGTACTCGTCGAGGATCCGGTTGTAGAAGGTGTAGGCGTCCAGCAGCGAGACCTGGTTGGCGTCGACCTTGGCGCGGAACTCCGGCAGCTGCGCGAGGTTCGCCGCGGTGCGGTCGATGCTCGCCTGCACCCGGGCGGGCGCCTCGCTGTAGAGGCCGGACAGGTTCTTCGCCTGGCCCGCGGCGGTCGCGTCCGTCTTCGCGCGGGTCTGCGTCAGCTGCGCCTGCACCGCCCCGTTCGTGCCGAGCTCGGTCAGCGTGAGCTGGCGCTCCTGCTGCACCGAGGCGAAGAACTGCACCGCGATCACCGCGGAGTCGTGCACCTTCGTGATGAACGTGCGCGCCGCGATCGCGCCGTAGAGCAGGTATCCCGCGAGTGCGACGCCGGCCACCAGCAGGGCGATGCTGGGCACGAAGGCGATCGAGAGCACCCTCGTCCGGATCGAGGCACGTCCGTTGCGTGTGCCGAATTTCTTCTTCAAGGCTCCTGAGGGCCTTCCCGCACTCGTTGTAACTGGCCAGGGCCCCCGCACCCAGTTGACATGTGGCGCGCTGCGACCACTCCGGCTCCGCGCACGCCTGCGCAGATTAATCGTGACCGCAACTGTGAGTCAACGTCGCGTTGTCGTTAATCCGAATGTGTCTCTTGACACCAGGGGCAACAATTTTCCAACTGTCATCGAGCTACCTGATCCCGGAGCATACCGGCCGGTAACCGGTCCGGTGTAAAGGGAACGAACATCACGACCGGCCGGACACCCAGAGTGACGACAGTGAGTAGCAGAGCACGTGCAGAGCGAGCCGCCAGGACGGGTCGTCGAACACCAGGCCCAGTTCTTTCGCTCGCGCGATGCGCGCCAGCACGGTGTTGCGGTGCACGCCGAGGCGCGCGGACGCCTGGCTGAGCGAGCCCCCGCAGTCGAGCACCGCGAGCACGGTGTCGACCAGGGCCTCGCGGTCGCGCGCCCCCATCAGGTCGGTCAGGCACAGGTCGGCGACCTCGGCGATCTGCCTGCGGGGCAGCCAGGCCAGTGCCGCACGGGCGCCGACCTGGTCGAACCACTGGACCGAGCCGGGGCCGGTGTCGCGGGCCACATGCGCGGCCAGCCGGGCTTCGGTGACGGATCTCATCAACCCGGCGACCCCGGCGTGCGCACCACCGACGCCGAGCACGAGCGCGTGGCTCTCCGCCGCTCGGCTCACCGAGCCGAGCGCCCGGCGCATCGCGACGGCGCCGGACGCGTCCCCGTCGGCGGCGTCCTCACTGTCGGGGATGTTCTGCCAGGAGATCCAGCCGTCGGAGTCGGCGACCAGCGGCCAGTCCGGCCGGTGCCGCTGCCAGGCCGCCCTGACCAGCTGCGTGAGCTCGTCCGCGGGCACCCCGTCGCCGTCCTGGAGCGGCGAGATCCACACCGCCCGGTTGCGGCCCTCGACCCGCCAGCCCAGCTCCCCGGTCCACGACGGCACGTCGACCTCGGGCAGCAGTGCCTGCCCGGTGCCCGCCGGCTCGGTGGCCAGGCGGCGCAGCAGCCCGAACGCCGCCTGCTCCTGGGCGGCCTGCGCGGAGCTGTTCATCCGGGTCTGCGCCCACACGGCCAGCAGCGGCAGCCGCGCCAGCCGCAGCACCGACTCGACATGCCCGGCCGCGGCGGTGCTCTTCGCCGGCAGCGCCGCCACCAGCTCGGCCCACGGGCGCCCGGCGGCGTTGATCTCCACCCGGACGGTGGCGCCGTCCGGCTTCTCCTCGGCGCCGGCCGCGCGCCCGGCCACGACGGTCTCGCCGGTCACGAGCGCCACCGGCAGCGGCGCCAGCTCGCTGTTGAGCACGCCCAGCACGCCCCGGATGCTCGACTGCCCGGCCAGGCGCTCGGCGCACAGCGCGACCCGCAGGGCGCGGGCCGCCTGCGGCGCGCTGACCTGCCCGGCGAGCGTGAGCGCCACGTCCACCGGCTCGTCGGAGATCACCAGCAGCGCGATGCCGAGCCGGTCGGCCAGCACGGCGCTCGACGAGCTCATCGCCGCCTCCGGCACCACCACCGCCGAGACGTTGCGCTCCCAGCCCGCGTGCAGCGCGGCCGCCAGCGCCCAGCCGCCGGTGGCGGCCTCGTCGTGCAGCACCACCAGCGAGTGCGGGGCCGCGCGGTGCAACCGGTCGAAGGTCTGGGCCAGCACCACCTCGTGCACCGGCCGGGCCGGGTCGGGCAGGTGCACCGCCGTGGCGAGGGCCAGCGGCTCGACGCGCAGCAGCTCGCCGAGCTCCAGCGGGGCCAGCGGTGGTCTCATCGGCGCCTCGGGTGCGGCAGCGGGATGCCGTGCGAGGCCGGGCCCACCATCGCCAGCCCCTCGGCCGAGTACCAGACCGCGTCCGCGGGCATCACCAGCACGTCCACCAGGTCGCCCGGCTCCAGGCTGTCCAATGTGGACAGTTCGCCGTGCAGGACGTCCACGAGGCAGATCAGGTCGGGCGCGGCCGCGGCGAGCGCGCCGTCGGCGAACACCGCGACCACCTCGCTGCGCAGCTCCAGGCGCAGCAGCCGGCCCTGGCCGCCGATCTCGTCGATCACCACGCTGGAGGGGTGCGCGGGGATGGTGACGTCGGCCGGCCGGGACAGGTGCTCCAGCTCGACGATCCGGCCCCGCCCGATCCGGCGGCAGCCGGTGACCGCGGCGAGCCGCGCCACCAGCACGTCCGGGTCACCGGACTCCAGCAGCAGGCGGCCCACGTTGATCAGCCGGGACACGGTGCCGGTCAGCGCGGCGCGGCGCAGCTCGCCGGTGGTCGTGGGATAGGCGGCCAGCGCGGCCCAGCCGCCCATTACGTCCACATTGGACCGGAGGAGGGTGTCGGCGCGGGCCGGGCCGGGTGTGCTGATCGCGACGTTCTCGCCGGTGACCCCGCGGATCACCAGTGGGGTGGGGGAGACCCCGGCCAGGTGCATCGCGGTGTGGTGGATGAGCGCGAAGGTGCGGCCCATCCCGTCGGCGTCGATCAGCGGCAGGTCGAGCTGGGCGGCCGCGGCCAGTGGCGCGAGCGCGCTCACCGTCGCCGCCGCGAGCGGGTAGACGGCCTCGAACCGGCGCCGGGTCAGGCGCTCCAGCTCGCGCACCGCCAGCGCGAACTCGTCGCCCGAGGGCGGGAGGTCGGCCAGTGCGGCGCCGGAGCCGATCACGCAGATCGCGGCGCAGCGGGTCTCGGGGGCGATCGCGTCGGGCCGGACGAGGGTGACCGGGCCGTTGCGCTCGAGCAGGCTCGTCGTCCACGACAGCAACGTGGTCTTCTCGGGCGAGACGGCGGGGGAGTAGAACTTGGCGCCCTCGTAGAGCGCGGGCACGTCCTCGGCGCGGATCGTGGTGGCGGCGCCGACGTAGCGGGTGGTCATGCCTCCGGCACCCCCGCGACCCGCACGCGCACCCGGATGGTGCCGGACGGGCTGTAGGGCACGGCGACGGTGGACACCTCGACGACGTCGGCGCTGCCCGGGGTGGCGCCGTTGGCCGTGGCGATCGCGGTGGCCCTGGCCTGCGCGTCGCGGCGGATGCCCTCCAGCTCGGCGGTCGACTCGATGAACGCGATCTCGTCGAGCCAGGCGGTGGGGCGGCTGGCCGCGGCGCCCACGCAGGTCAGCTCGGCGGCGTCGCGGTCGGCCTTCACCAGTGCGATGTCGCCGGCCCGTGAGGTGTCGGCCCTGGTCAGCGCGGCGGTCGGCACCGCGAGCGCGGTGCCCAGCCCGGCCACCACCTGCGGGCGGACCGCGGCGAGCCCGTGCCGGACGTCGCCCACCATCGGCTGCGGGCTGCGGTCCAGCAGCACCCGGCAGTCGCCGGTACCCGCCAGCTGCGCCGCGCCCTGCAGCTGCAGCGCGTCGGCCGCGCCGACGCCGAGGACCGGCAGCGTGCGCAGCCGCGACGGGTTCACCCAGCCGCCGTCACCGCGGGCGACCTGGAACGGGATGCCGCGGGCGCCGCGCTCGCACGCGTCGAGGAGCTGCCCGGCGGCACCCGCCAGCGCGGCGTTCAGCACGACCGTCGCCTCGCGGGCGGCGAGACCGTGCCCGCCGAACTCGTGGGCGACCGAGATCCGCGCGTCGGGCATCGCCGCCTGCAGCGCGTCCGCCACCTCGCGTTCGTGCCGCGGCTGGGCGGGCGAGCCGGACGCGACGACCGCGATGTCCCGGGCCGGGCCCTGGCGGATCTCGTGGCAGACCGCGCGCAGCGCCACGTGGTCGAGAGGGCGCAGCTCGCGCCCGAACAGGTCGTGGCCGCCCGGCACGGTGTAGCGGCGGGTGATCAGCCGCTCGACCACGTCGTCGGGATGGCGTTCCAGCGCCGGGTCGGTGGCCGCGCGCGGCAGCACCCGGATCATGGCCACGGGCGAGAGCTCGCGGTGCCGGTTCAGCACCAGGCCGGCCAGCAGGCCGCTCAGGTCGGCGACGATCGCGTCCGGTGGTTCCGGGCAGGCGCGCACGATGTCGGCGAGCAGCTTCGCCGGCGCCGTCCCGCCGGTACTGGCCAGCAGGGCGCGGTCCCGGACGGCCACCGCACTGGTCCGTCCGGGACCGAGGCTGATACCGATCCGGACCCCCATCCGGGCACCCTACCTGGTCTTTTTCCGCAGGTAACGATCAACGGCGACGGCCAGCAGGATCAGGCAGCCCTGCACCACCTGCTGGTACGTGGTGTCCCAGCCCAGGAGGTTGAACCCGTTGCCGATGATGGTGAGCAGCAGCGCGCCGACGACGCCGCGCCAGATCGCGCCCTCGCCGCCGAGGATGCTGGTGCCGCCGATGACCGCGGCCGCGATCGCCGAGAGCTCCATGCCGGTCGCCATGCTCGACTGCGCCGAGCCCGCCCGCGAGGCGAGGATGAGCCCGGCCAGCGCCGAGCAGATCCCGCTCACCACGTACGCGGCGATCCGGACCTGGCCGACGCGGATCCCCGAGAGCCGGGCCGCCTCGGCGTTGCCGCCGACCGCGTAGACCCGGCGGCCGAAGGTGGTCGCCGAGATCAGCACGCCGATCGCCGCGACCACGACGACGAACACGATCGTCGCCGAGGTCAGGCCGAACAGCGACGGCCAGGTGAGCATCCCGAAGTCCGTCTGCCCAGTGGTCAGCGGGTAGACGATGGACCCGGCGGTGACGACCACGGCGACGCCGCGGTAGATGATGCTGGTGGCCAGGGTCGCGATGAACGAGTTGACCCCGCTGCGGACCACGATCGTGCCGGTCACCAGTCCGAGCAGCGCGCCGGCCACGATCGCGGCGGCGAACCCGGTGAGCACGCCGAACTGGCGCCCGGCCTGGACGCCGACGATCGCCGAGAGCGCCAGCGAGGCGCTCGCGGTGAGGTCGAAGACGCCGCTCATGATGCACACGGTCGCGCCGGCGGCGAGCAGCCCCACGACCGAGCACTGGTCGAGCAGGTTGACCATGTTCGAGGTGCTCAGGAAGGTGCCGGTGCTCAGGCTGAGCGCGAGCACCATGGCCAGCAGCGCGACCAGGATCCCGTAGTCGCGCACCCGGCCGCCCCGGCGCCGCGCTCTCGTGGTGGCGGTGCCGCTCGTGGTGTCAGGTGCGGTGCCGACGGTCATGCCGATTCCCCTTCCTGTCCAAAAGCGACGGACATGACGTCCTCGCGTGGCGCGCCCCTGGTGAACTCGCCGGCGACCCGGCCGTGCCGCAGCACGAGCACCCGGTGGGCGAGCCCGAGCACCTCCTCGATCTCTGAGGACACGACCACGACCGCGATGCCCTCGGCGGCCAGCTCGACGACCAGTTGGTGGATCTGGGTCTTCGCAGCGACGTCGACGCCGCGGGTGGGCTCGTCGATCAGCAGCACGCGCGGCTTGCGCAGCAACCACTTGGCGAACAACGCCTTCTGTTGGTTACCACCTGACAGCGTCTCGATAGCCGCGTCCGCCTTCGCCGCGCGGATGTCCACCGAGCGCGAAACCTGTCCGACCGAGACACGCTCGCCGCCCCTGCGGACGAATGGTCCGAACCTCCGCCCTCCGAGCGAGGCGAGCGCGACGTTCTCCCGCACCGACCGGGCCATCACGAGTCCCTGTTCCTTGCGGGACTCGGGAACCAGCGCGATCCCGGCGGCCATCGCGCGGCGCGGGGTCAGTTTCGAAAGCGCTTTCCCGTCGACCTCGACGACGCCGCCGGTGGCGCGGTCGGCGCCGAACAGCAGTCGCAGCGTCTCGCTGCGGCCGCTGCCGACCAGCCCCGCGATGCCCAGGATCTCGCCCGCCCGCACGGTCAGGTCGACGCCGTCGACCATGCCGCGCCGCAGGCCCTTCGCGGCCAGCCGCACGGGCGCGTCGGCGGGCAGCGGGGGCGGGTCGGGGTGCAGCACGTCCAGCTGCCGCCCGACCATGTGCCGCACCAGGGTGGCCGGGGTGTGCCGCGCGGCCTCCTCGCTGATCACCAGGTTCCCGTCGCGCAGCACGGTGACCCGGTCGGCGACGCCGAGCACCTCGTCGAGGAAGTGCGACACCAGGACGACGGTGGTGCCGCCGGTGGCGAGGCGGCGGATGAGCCCGAGCAGGTTCTCCTTCTCGTGCTCGGTCAGCACCGCCGTCGGCTCGTCCATCGCCAGCACCCGCGCGCCGCGGGCGAGCGACCGCAGGATCTCCACCTGCTGCTGGGTGCCGATCGGCAGGTCGGCCACCCGTGCCTGGGGGTCGACGGCGAAGCCGGTCAGTGCCAGCAGTTCGGCGAAGGCCTGCCGGTCCGCGCGCCGCCGCGCGAACCCGGCCCGGTGCGACCACCGGGCGAGGAACACGTTCTCCAGCACCGTCCGGGCCGGCACCAGCGCGCCCTCCTGCGAAATGAGGCTGATGCCGTGCCGGATCGAGTCACGCGGGTTGGAGATGCTCGCCGGCACACCGTCGAACGAGATCGTCCCCGTGTCGGCCCGGATCGCGCCGCCGAGGATCTTCAGCAGCGTGCTCTTGCCCGCGCCGTTCTCCCCGACGAGGCTGTGGATCTCGCCGGGGGCGATGTCGAGGTCGACATCGCGCAGGACCGGGACCCCGCTGTAGCTCTTTCCGGCTCCGCGGACGGAGATGGCGGGTGCGCGCATCGGCCTAGTCCGCGTAGTCCGACGTCTGGCCCTGCAACGTCTGCCTGGTGCCCAGGCCCTGGAACGGCGTCAGCGTGCGGGCGTCGGTCGCGACCGGGACCTGCTGGCCGCGAGCCTTGCCCAGGCCCAGCTCGGCGGCCTTCGCGCCCTCGGCCTTCTCCGGGACGACGTACACCCCGTACCAGGCACCGGACTGCACGGCCTCGTACGCCTGCTTGGACCCGCCGTTGCCGACGAACTTGATGTTCTTGCCCGCCGCCAGCGGTGCCGCGCCCTCGACCGCCTGCGAGGACCCGATCACGACGTTGACGTCGGGGTGCGCCTGCAGCACGTTCTGGAACGCCGCGCGCCCGGAGTCCTGTGTGTAGCCGCCGACCACGTTCGCCACCACGTCCGCGCCGCCGGCCTTGAGCGCGTCGACCGCCGCGTCGGTGCGGGCGGTGTCGAGCGGGTAGTTCGCGAAGCCCTGCAGGAACGCCACCTTGCACGGCGTCGCGCCTGCCTCCTTGCACGCGCCGAGGCCGAGGGTGGCCATGCCCTCGCCGTTGACCGTCGGCGCGTCGACGATGCTGACCGTGCCGGGGACCTGCGGGTTGGTGGTCGAGTAGTCGCCGCCGACAGGGGTGAACTCGACGACCACCGTGATGCCGGCCGCGACGGCCTGCTTCACCGCGGACACGATCGCGGTGCCGTCGTTGGCCTGCACGATCACCACGTCGTACCGCTTGGAGGTGACCGCGTCCTGCAGCTGGTTGACCTGGGTGGGGCCGTCGAAGTTCGAGTCCAGGAAGGTGGCGTTCGCGTTGTGCGCCGCCGCGTACTCCTGGATGCCGGCCCAGGTCGCCTGCGCGAAGGAGTTGGCTTTCGCGAAGCCGAAGAAGCCGATGTTGAGGGTCTTGTCCGCGGGTGCCGCCGAGGTGGCGGTCGCGGCGTCGGTGCTGGGCCGGCTGCACGCGGCGAGCGACACCGTCAGTGCCGCCACGCCCGTGATCGCCGCGAGCCGAAGTGAGGTTTTCATCGAGCCCTCCTCCGCCTTTCTCCAGTGGTCGAGGTGGAGGAATGCTGACTGTGCACCGACGCGGGCGGATGTGCTAGGAGCACAGCCCCGGCGCCCGCGGGTGTGCTCCGTCACCCAGCCGTGCCCTCACCGAAACCTCGATACTGCGCCGCATGACAAAGACCAGCCGGCTGGCGATCGACGTCGGGGGGACCTTCACCGACGTCGTGGAGCTGCTGCCGGCCACGGGCGAGCTGCGCTTCGACAAGGTCGCGACCACGCCCGAATCGCCCACCACCGGAGTGCTCGACGCGTTCGCCGTGACCGGCGCCGAGGTCGGCGGGATCGCGCTGTTCACCCACGGCACGACGCTGGGCCTCAACGCGCTGCTGACCCGCACCGGCGCCCGGACGGCGGTGCTCGGCACCCGCGGGTTCCGCGACGTCTACCTGCTGGGCCGCACCGACCGCCGGGTCAACTACGACATCACCCACCGCCCACCGGAGCCGCTGCTGGAGCGCTACGACACCTTCGAGGTGACCGAGCGCAGCCTCTTCGACGGCAGCGTGCACACCCCGCTGGACGAGCGGGACGCGCGGCGCGTCGCGGCCGTGATCGCCGAGCGCGGCTACCAGTCGGTCGCGGTCGCGTTCCTGCACGCCTACGCCAACCCGGCGCACGAGCTGCGGATGCGAGAGGTGCTCGCCGAGGTCGCCCCAGGCGTGGCGGTGACTTTGTCGCACGAGCTGTCCCGGGAGTACCGCGAGTACGAGCGCACCAGCACCGCCGTGCTCGACGCGTACGTCAAGCCGATCGTGCGCCGCTACCTGGCGGACCTGGAGGTCGAGCTGGCAGGCCGCGGCTTCGGCGGCCGGTTCCTGATGACCCGCTCGGGCGGCGGCGCGATGACCGTCGGCACCGCACGGGAGCAACCGGTCAGCCTGATCTTGTCCGGCCCGGCGGGCGGCGTGATCGGCGCGGCCGCGTTCGCGGCGCTGATCGGCGAGCCCAACCTGATCACGGTCGACATGGGCGGCACGAGCCTCGACGCGTCCCTGATCCTCGACGGCGAGCCCGTGCTGCACCAGGGCGCGGAGTTCGAGGGGCTGCCGATCAACACCCCGTCGCTCTACATCCACACCATCGGCGCCGGCGGCGGGTCGGTCGCGTACCTGGACGAGGCCGGGGCGCTGCAGGTCGGGCCGCGCAGCGCGGGCGCCGCGCCCGGCCCGGCGTCCTACGGGCGAGGCGGCACCGCGCCCACCTTCACCGACGCCGCCCTCGCGCTGGGCTACCTCGCCGCGGACGTCCCGCTCGGCGGCAAGCTCGTGCTCGACCGGGGGCTCGCCGAGAAGGCGCTGTCGCCGGTCGCACAGCGGCTCGGGCTCAGCGTTTCCGCGCTGGCCCGCGGCATCGTCCGCATCTCCAGCACGAAGATCATGGGCGCGGTACGGGCGATCACCGTCGAGGTCGGCCGCGACCCCAAGGACTTCGCGCTCCTGTCGTTCGGCGGGGGCGGCGGGCTGGTGGCCGTCGACGTGGCGGCCGAGCTGGGCATCCCGACCGTCATCGTGCCGCCGGGACAGGGCGCGTTCTCCGCGTTCGGCATGCTCATGGCCGACGTGCAGCACGACTTCTCGCGCACGCTCGTGTCCTCGCTCGCTGAACTCGACCCGGCCGACGTCGAGGCCGCGTACGCGCAGATGGCGGGCGAAGCGGCGCGGACCCTGGAAGCGGAAGGGTTCGCCGCCTCGATGAGCCGCAGCCTGGACGTCCGCTACGCCGGGCAGGAGCACTCGGTGACGGTGCCCTTCGCAGGTCTGTCCACTGTGGAGGAAGCCTTCGCGCGGCTGCACGAGCGGCAGTACGGGCACACGATGACCGATCCGGTCGAGGTCACCACCCTGCGGCTGCGAGCCACGGGCGCGGTCGACAAGCCGAGCCTGCCGTTACTGGCTTCGCGGACCTCGGGTGTGCCGGAAGCCGACGGGTCGCGGCCGGTGTACGTCTCCGAAGAGCAGCCCGCCGTCCCGTACGCGCTCTACACCCGCGAAGTGCTGCTGGCCGGGGACGAATTCGACGGGCCCGCCGTCATCGCCGAGCACACCGCCACCACCGTCATCCACGCCGACGACCACCTGCGCGTCGGTCCGCACGGCGAACTCGTGATCACCGTAGGAGCAGCATGAACTTCTCGATCGAGACCGAGATCATCCGGCACGGCCTGCTGGCCTCCGCCGAGGAGATGGCGCGCAACCTGTGCCGCACGGCGTACAACACCGTCGTCTACGAGATCCACGACTACGGCATCGGCATCCACGACGCGCGCGGCGACGTGGTCGCCGACGCACCGGGCATCGCGATCTTCACCCGCGGCAACGACCACGGCATCAAGGAGGCCGTGCGGTTCCTCGGCGCGGACGCGATGCGCCCCGGCGACGTGTTCGTGCTGAACTACCCGTACTGGTCCTCCGCGCACACCCTCGACCCGCTGGTGTTCGCGCCGATCCACGTCGAGGGCGCGCTGATCGGGTTCGCCTCGTGCCGCATCCACGTGCTCGACCTCAAGCAGAAGGACCCGGGCTACGTCCTGGACTCCACCGACATGTACCAGGAAGGGCTGTTCTTCCCGGCGACCCGGCTCTATCGCGAAGGCGTGCAGGACGACGACGTCTTCAACATCATCCGGTTCAACAGCCGGCTGCCCGAGCGCACGGTCGGGGACCTGCAGGCGCAGGTCTCGGCGTGTGTCACCGGCGTCCGGCGCACCCGGGAGATCGCCGCGAAGTACGGGGTGGGCACGCTGGTCGCCGCGATGGACGCGATCAACGACCACGGCGAGCGGCTCGCCCGGCTGGCGCTGGGGAAGCTGCCCAAGGGCACCTGGAGCGCCGAGGACTTCGTCGACTCCGACGGCGTGGACCTCGACCGGATGATCAGGCTGCGTGCGACGGTCACCGTCACCGACGAGGAGCTGGTGGTCGACTGGACCGGCAGCGAGCACGGCGTCCGCGGCCCGGTCAACCTGCCGCTCGGGCAGACGGAAGCCCTGTGCAGCCTGGTTTTCAAGGCGCTCACCACACCGGGCACCTCGGTGGTCGCGGGCAACTTCCGGCCGCTGCGCGTGGTGACCGAGCCGGGTTCGGTGATGCACGCCGTGCCCCCGATGCCGACGTTCACGCTGTGGACCGGGCTGCTCGCGGGGGAGGTGATCCTGAAAGCGCTTGCCCAGGGCATGCCGGACCTGGTGCCCGCCTGCTCGGGCGGGGACGTCTGCTCGATGATGGGCCTGGGGGTCAACCCGCGTACCGGCGAGCCCTGGCTGGAGGCGACGAACGAGGCCGTCGGCTTCGGCGGGCACGCGGGCGGCGACGGGGCGGACGGGATCATGCACCTGTCCGAACCGGGCTGCCGCAACAACCCGGTCGAGGTGCTGGAGACCAAGTCGCCGATGTTCATCGAGTCCTACGGCTACCGGCCCGGCACCGGCGGCGCGGGCCGTCACCGCGGGGGCGTGGGCGTCAGCCGGGTCTACCGCTTCACCGCGCCCTCGACCGGGATATGCCTGGTGTACAAGACGAAGACGAAGCCGTGGCCCATCGGGGGCGGGCGCCCGGGGGAGCCGAACCGGATCGTGCTCAACCCCGGCACCGACGGCGAAGTGGTGCAGGGCGGCAGCTACAACCGGCTGGACGCGGGCGAGGTCCTGGTCAACGACACCGGCGGCGGCGGCGGGTACGGCGACCCCTTCGAACGCGAACCCGCGCGGGTGGCGCGCGACGTGCGCAACGGGTTCGTCTCGGCGCCGGCCGCGGCTCGCGAGTACGGCGTCGCCGTGGACCCGGTGACCTTCGCGGTGGACCTGGCGGAGACCGAGCGACTGAGGAGCGCGGAATGAGGATGTCGATCGTCAACGCGACCGTGTTCGACGGCGTCTCGGACGACCTGCACGACGAGTCCGTGCACATCGAGGACGGGCGGATCGTGCAGGTCGGCGGTGCCTTCGAGGACGCGCGGGTGCTCGACGCGCGCGGCAAGACCGTGTTGCCCGGGCTGATCGACGCGCACTTCCATGCCTACGGCATCGACCTGGACCTGGTCGCGATCGAGTCGCGGTCCCCGAGCTACCTCGCGTACTCCGGCGCGCGGCGGCTGGTGAACGCGCTGAAGCGGGGCTTCACGACCGTGCGGGACGTGGCGGGCGGCGACCCGGGTATCACCGGCGCACTCGCCGAAGGGCTGATCCCCGGGCCGCGCTACCTCTACACCGGCCCCGCGCTCAGCCAGACCGGCGGCCACGGTGACCCGCGCGGCACCGACAGCGACTTCTGCGGCTGCCACGAGTTCATGAACGAGGTGGTCGACGGGGTCGACGCGCTGCGCCAGGCGGTCCGCGACCGGTTCCGCCGCGGCGCGCACGCGATCAAGATCATGGCGTCGGGCGGGGTGGTCTCGCTGACCGACCCGATCCGCGTCCCGCAGTACTCGCCCGAGGAGATCCGTGCCGTCACCGACGAGGCGGCGCGGCGCGGCAGCTACGTCGCGGCGCACGCGTACTCGCCCGAGGCGATCCGGCACGCGGTGGAGAACGGCGTGCGCTCGGTCGAGCACGGCAACCTGCTCGACGCTGACACCGCCGCGTTGCTGGCCGAGCACGACGCGTTCCTCGTGCCGACGCTGGCCGCCTACGACGCGATGGACCGCCGCGGCGCCGAGCTGGGCATGCCCGCGGTGTCGCAGGCGAAGAACCGCGAGGTCCTGGCGTCCGGGCGGGCGGCGGTCGAGCTGGCGCGGGCGGCCGGGGTGCGGATCGGGTTCGGCACCGACCTGATGGGCGTGCTGGAGGACGAGCAGCTGGCCGGCCTGCGGCTGCAGGCCGAGGTCGAGGGGCCGCTGGCGGTGCTGCGCTCGGCGACCTCGGTGAACGCCGCGCTGCTGCGGCGCCCGGACCTCGGCCGGGTCGCCGCCGGCTGCGCCGCCGACCTGCTGATCCTCGACGGCGACCCGTTCACCGACCCCGCGCTGCTCTGGTCCGGTGCGCGCACCGTCGTGCAGGCCGGGGTTGTCGTATAACGACCTATACGCCGAGCTTTCCGGCCAGGTCCAGGAAGTCGGTGGCGTGCAGGTCGGCCTTGACGTCGGCGGCCCGGTCCGCCTGCCGGTCGGGGCCCTTCTCCCGCGGCCGCTCCACGAACGCCGTGCGCAGCCCCGCCGCGGCCGCGCCCTCGAGGTCCCAGCCGTGGGCGGCGACCATCAGCACCTCGTCGGGCCGCACGTCGAGCAGGCCCGCGGCGGTGCGGTAGACCCGCGCGTCGGGCTTGTAGGCGTGCGCCAGCTCGGCCGAGAGGATGCAGTCGAACGGCAGGTCCGCGGCCTTGACGAGGTTGGTCATCAGCGCGAACCCGCCGTTCGAGAGGGCCGCGAGGACGTGGTGCTCGCGCAGCCTCCGCAGGCCGGCCACGCTGTCGTCCCAGGCCGGCAGGCGGTGCCAGGCGTCGACCAGCCGCTGCCGGCTCGCTTCGTCCACCGAGTCGTCGACGCCGTGCTCCAGCAACAGCTCGTCGAGCGACTCGCGGTGCAGCGTGTCCAGGTACGCCCAGTCCCGTTCGTGCCGGCGGACCCGCGCCATGGACGGGAGGTACTTGGCGCGCCACTCGCTGGTGAAGGTACCCGCGTCGAGCTGCACGCCCAGGTGCCCGAAGACGTCCGCCGCCTGCCGGGCCACCCCGGTGTACCAGTCGACGGTGGTGCCGAAGATGTCGAAGGCCAGTACCCGAACCGCTGGTGTCATGCCCCCAGTGTGCCGGTCACAGCCCGCGGACGGTGACCGTGAGCACGGCCGGGTCGCCCGCGAACACCGAACCGCTGAAGTCGGGCCCGGGGGTGACGTCGTCGTAGGGGAAGGCGTAGCCGCGGTTGTCCGGCAGCTTGCTGTGCACGATGCGGGCGTAGTGGTTGGTCGCCGCGTTGCGGTAGAACTGCGCCGGGTCCTCGCCGGTGGGCTGGTTCGCGTTGGCCAGCAGCGTGGTGCGGTTCAGCGCGGCGGCCAGCCGCGGGATGATCGCCTTGCGGGCGTCGCTCGCGCCCTGGGCGATCGCGAAGGGGCCGCTGTCGCAGCTCCACACGTCGGCGGTGGTGGGCCTGGTGAAGCTCTCGCCGTTGTCGAAGGTGAGCACGTCGCCGGCGACCCGCCCGGTGAACGCGCCGACGGCCTGGGTGTCGACGGTCAGCGGCTGGGTCGCGTACTTCTGCCACACCTGGTCGATGTAGCCGTCGAGGTAGCCGGCGAACTGGTCGGCCTTGTGCTGCGCGGACAGCACCCGCAGCGGGCGGCCCCCGGAGGTCTGCACCAGCTGCGACCAGTTCGAGCCCTGCGCCGACAGTTCGCCGGCGAGTGCGGACGCCGAGCCGGACGGCAGGCCCGGCACCGACTGGCTGCCCGAGGACGTGGTCGAGAGCGCGATGCCCAGGGGCAGCCCGACGAAGTCGACGTAGCTGATGTTGGCGAACAGCTGGGCGTCGTTGAAGGTGAACTCGGCGAACGACCAGTTCCTGCCGAAGTTGGGGTCCGAGCTGTTGAGGAAGCTCGGGTGCACGAGCGCGGGGCCGGGGTTGAGGAAGAAATCGAGCTTGGCGTCGGTGACCAGGTAGATGCGCGCGGCGTACATCCTGGGCACGCTGACCTGCCGCCCCGAGCCGACCGGGATCGCGCAGTCGACCGGCAGCGGGGTGAGGGTGGTGGCGGGGGAGGGCGGGTAGTAGGGCGTGCCGTCGGCGGCGAGCAGCACCAGGCGGTTGTCGGAGGTGGTGCCGGTGACGTAGGCGTAGGCGGTGCCCGAGCCGGAGTTGTCGACCAGGTTCAGGGTGAAGGTGGCCGGGGTGGCGGCCGCGGCCGTGGCGAAGCCGGGCCAGGCGGGTGCGGTGAGCGCGGCGGCGGACAGGCCCAGGAAGGCGCGGCGGGAGAACACCGGAATTCCTCCTTCGGTAGGGGAGTTCCGACGCTAGGCACCCGGCACGGGTGCGGTCAACCGACGATCGTCGGTTGTCTGGACCTTTACGGAAGAGGTTCAGACCTGAGTTCCGGCCGCGGGAGTTGTGGCCGCCTGCCCGGCACGGTTTCCTTGCGCCGCCGGGCATCGCCCGTCAGATCATGCCCTCGCGCAGGGCGTAGGCCACCGCGTGCGTGCGGTTCCGCAGGCCGAGGCGGGTGAGCAGGCTGTGCAGGATGTTCTTCACCGTGCGCTCGGAGTACGTCATCTCCGCCGCGATCTCCGACGTGTCCATGCCTTCGGCGAGCAGCCGCAGCACGTCGGCCTCGCGGCGGGACAGGCCGCTCAGCGTCAGGTCTCGCGGCGCCAGTACGTCGTGGTGCAGCCGGGACAACCCGTGCAGCAACGGCCCCAGCTGCTCGGGCGGTAGGTCACCGCGGCCGGCGTGCGCGTCGGAGATCGCCTGTAGCAACCGCGTCGTGTTCGCCTCCGCGCGTGGCACCAGCACCACCAGCCCGTGCTCGACCGCCGTCCACAGCTCGGCGGGGCGGGCCTGGTCGGCCACCAGCACGAGCTTCGCCCCGGCGGCCTTCGACACGAGGTCGCCGAGGTCGCGTCCCGGCTCGGTGACGGCGACCACCACCTCGGGCCGGACGTCCTCACGCGGGTCGACCAGCTGCACCCCGGGCTTGTCCCGCAGCTCGGCCAGGACGCCGGTGCGGACGAACGGGTCGGCCACGAGCACCGCGACCTTGACGGTGGGCCGCCTCGGCGAGATGGCGTGCAGCTTGGGCCTGCCCTCGTCCCGTCCGGCACCCTGGGCCCACGCGATACGCGATGACATGCGTTCAGCAAACCCGAACTCCCGCGCGCGCAGGAGGCGGAACAACCGGCAGGTTTTCGGTGTAGGTAGTTCTGCCGGTTCAATAGGGGGTGGTGAACGAGGTGACGGACTACGACGCGTCGGCGTTCGGGCGGCTGCTGCTGCGCCACCGGCGCTCCGCCCGGCTGACCCAGGCGGAGCTGGCGGAGGCCTCCGGCATGAGCGTCCGCGCCCTGCGTGACCTGGAGCGGGGCCGCTCGCAGGCCGCGCAGCGCCGCTCCGCCGACGCGCTCGCCGACGCGATGGGCCTGACCGGGAAGGACCGTGAAGGGTTCGTCGCCGCGGCCCGCGACGGGCGCCGCCGCGCCGCGAAGCCGGGCGAGGAGGACCTGTCCTGCCGGCTGCCCCCGGCGGTGCCGGACCTGCTCGGCCGCGACGCGGAACTGGCCCGGCTGCGGGAGGCGGCGGCCACCGGCTCGCCCAGCGGAGTGGTCCTGTCGATCATCGGCCACCCCGGCGTCGGCAAGACGGCGCTGGCGGTGGCGGCCGCGCACGCGCTCGAAGACCGCTTCCCGGACGGCTGCTTCGCGCTCGACCTGCGTGGGATGGACGACCAGCCGGTCACCTCGCGCGCCGCGCTCGACCAGCTGCTGCGTGCCCTCGGCGTGCCCGCGCAGCAGATCCCGGCCGCCGGCGTCGAGCAGCAGCACCTGTTCCGCTCGCTGCTGGCCGGTCGGCGGGTGCTGGTGCTGCTGGACAACGCCGCCGACGAGGCGCAGGTCCGCCCGCTGCTCGCGGCGAGCCCCGGCTGCCTGACCCTGATCACCTGCCGCCGCGCGCTCGCCGGGCTGGAGGCGGGCCGGTGGGTCTGGCTCGAGCCGCTCGCGACCACCGGCGCGACCGGGCTGCTGAGCACCATCGTCGGCGCGGACCGCGTCACGGCCGAGCCCGGAGCCGCCACGGAGCTGGTGACGCTGTGCGGCAACCTGCCGCTGGCGGTGCGCATCGCGGGCAACCGCCTCGCGACGCGGCCGCACTGGTCGATCGCCTACCTGGTGGCCGAGCTGCGCGACGTGAACACGAGGCTGAGCTCGCTGGCCGCGGGCGACCTGCAGGTGCGCTCGGCGTTCGAGATGTCCTACCGCAGGCTCTCCCCGGCCGCGCGGCTGGTGTTCCGCCGGCTGGCCGCGATCCCGGGCGCCGACTTCGCGGGCGCGCTCGCCGCGGTGGCCGCCGGGATGACCGAGGAGGACGTCTCGGCGTACCTGGACGAGCTGGTCGACGCGAACCTCGTGCAGGCGGCGACCGCCCCCGGCCGCTACCGGTTCCACGACCTGATCCGCATCTTCGCCGGTGAACGCCTGGACGCCGAGGAGAAGCCGGCCGACCGCGAGACGCTGGCGCACGCCACGCTGGAGTACCTGCTGGGCACGGCGTCGGCGGCCGCGCGCCTGTTCTACCCCGACACGCTCACGCCCGAGCCGTTCCGCTCGCGGAGTGAAGCGGCGGCCTGGCTCGACACCGAGGCGTCGAACTGGCTCGCCGCGCACCGGCTCGCGGCTCAGGCGGGCCGGCACCGCGAAGTGCTGGAGCTGGCGCACGCGATGCACTGGTACTCCGACGGGCGCAGCCAGCAGCGGCCGTGGCACGACGTGTTCACCCTCGGCCTCGTCGCCGCGCGGGCGCTGGGCAGCCGGCAGGACGAGGCGGTCATGCTCGACTTCGTCGGCTGGGCGCGCTACTTCTGCCTCGCCGACAACGACGGCGGCCTCCGCGCGCATCGCGACGCGCTGCGCCTCGCCGTCGAGATCGGCGACCGGCGGGAGCAGGCGTGTGCGCTCGCCTACCTCGCCGCGGTGCTGATGCGGCTGGGCCGGCTTCCCGAGGCACTCGACCACGCCCTCCGCGCCGTGCACCTGGCGCGGGAGCTGGAGTTCTGGCTGGGCCAGGGCACCATCCGCAACACGCTGGGCGCGATCCTGCGGGCGTGCGGCCGGACGGCCGAAGCGCTCGCCGTGCACCGCGAGGTGCTGGCGGACGTCGAGGCCCGCTACGGCGAGGCCAACCCCGACGCGCGCCGGTTCTTCCACTCCGCGACGCTGCTCAACCTCGGGCTGGACCTGAACGAGGCCGGGCGCTGGCAGCGCGCCGCGAGCACCTTCCGCGAGGCGCGGTCGCTGTTCCGCCAGGGCGGGTTCCGGCTGGAGGAGGCGCACGCGGCGCTCAACGAAGGCCGCGCACGGCGCGAGGTCGGCCAGCACGCGTTCGCCGGGGTGTGCCTGGAGCTGGCGCTTTCCGCGTTCACCGGAGTGCCCCTGCGCTGGCAGCGCGCCCGCACCCTCGCGGAGCTGAGCACGCTCTACGTCGCCACCGGCGACACCGAGGCGGCACACGACCGGCGGCATCAGGCACTCGCGCTGTGCGAGGAGCTCGGCACCGACGAGGCCAGGGCGCTGGCGGCCGAGCTGTCCTGGTGAGAACGGGCAGCGTTGGCTGTCGCTTCGGGTAAGGCGCGGGCGGAGCGCCCACTACGGCGGCCCGGCGGGTTTGACTCGTCCCGACGCGTCCGTGCCAGGGGAGATACCGCTCGTGAACCACGACCAAGTCGCTGCGGCGGACCCCGCGGCGTTCGACTGGGAGACCCGGCTGCGTGCCGCGTTCGCGGTACCGGGCCTGGCCGGTCTCGTCGTCGGGGCCCGGGACCTGTGGGACCAGTGCCCGCGGAACCGGCCCCGCGCGGTCCCGTCGTCCGGCGGTACGGCCGCCCCTAGCTCCCGCCCTGGCGATCCTGGGCGCCGGGGGCACGGGGGAGACGGCGGCGCGGCGACCGGGCCGGACCTCGTCCTCACCACGGCCGAGTTCGCCCTGCTGTGGGCCGACCTCGGGCTCGGCCCGATGCCCTATCCGCTGGCCGTGCCCGCCTGCGGCCGGACCCCGGCGCTGCGCGCCGAGTTCACCGCCGAGGTGTACCGCGAGCTGGGCACCCGCGGCCTCGCCGCGGGCGGGCGCCTGGCCGCGGACCTCGAAGCGCTGCTGGTCCTGCTCGCCGGGTGCGAGTTCGCCGTGGACGCCGTCGCGCACGTGGGCTACCCGCTGCGCGCACTGGCCGGCACCGACCGGCACACCGCCGTGCTCGCGATGCTCGCCGGGGGCGAGGTGTGGCTGACCGCGATCCGCCCGACCGCGCTCGCGTCCGCGATCGCGGGCGTGCTGCCCGCCCGCGACGCCGGGCCGGGCCACGGCCTGTCCCTGCCCCGCGCCGTGCTCACCGCGGCCGCCGAGCCGGCGGAGGACGTCTTCGGCGCCCGGATGGAGCCTAAGGCGGTGTTGCGGGCGGGCGGGGTGTCGCCGGTCGACACCGCCGTGCTGCTGGAACTGGCCGCCGGGCGCCGGACCGGCGGCCAGTTCGCCGTCTCCCGTACCGGGCCGGGGCGGGCGCGCCGGATGGACACCCTCGTCTCGTGGTTCGACACCTCCCGCGGCCGCTATCTGCTGGTGCGCGAGGACTCCTGGCTCAGCCTCGCGCCCGCGAGCGCCATCCGCCTCGAGCACCGCCTGGCCGCGTTGCTGTCCGAAGTGGACGAGCTGAACCACGCCTGGTGCTGACCCGCGGCACAGCCGGAAAAAGACTGGACGAGCCCGATACGGTGGATCCCGTGCCCCGGCTGCGTCTGCATTTCACCGCCGAAGACCTGGCGAGAACCCGGATCGTGGCCGAGCCGCATCCGATGTGGGAGCTCGTGCTGAGCCTGCAGAAGGTGCGGTCCGTCCGGCCGCACGCCCGTTACGCCGAATGGCGGGAGCACTCGCTGCCGCGGCTCGGCGAGCCCGCCCACCGCCGGCATCTGGACCTGCTCACCACCCTGGTGCCCCCGCGCGGGAACTTCCCCGACTTCCTCACCCCGGCCGGCGGCGAGGGCGAGTTCGGCGACGTGCTGGAGACCGTGCTCAGCACCCCGAGGCAGCGGCTGCGCCGGGAGATGGCCGCGATCCTGCGCGGACGGCAGGCGTCCCCGGCCGCGGGCCTGCTGGCCGACGGTTCCGCGGACGGGCTGCGCGAACTGGCCGACGCCGCCTCCTGGTACCACGACACCGTGCTCAGGCCGCACTGGAGCGCCGTGCGGCGGGCCTTCGGCGCGGACCGCGGGTCCCGGGTGCACGACCTGTCCGGCGGCGGGGTGGAGCGGCTGCTGAGCAGGCTGCCGGGCTGCACCCGATGGGAGGCGCCGGTGCTGGAGTGCCCGTACCCGGTGAACCGGAACCTCGAGCTGGGCGGGCGCGGGCTCAGCCTCATCCCGTCCTACTTCTGCCAGACCAGCCCGGTGACGCTGATCGATCCGGCGCTGCCCCCGGTGCTCGTCTACCCCGCGGGGGACCTGCCGGTGCCCGGCGGCGGGACGGCCGCGCTGGTCGCCCTGCTCGGCGACACCCGGGCGCAGGTGCTGCGCGCCCTGCGCGTCCCCCGCTCCACCACGAGCATCGCCGGGTACGTGCGCACCTCGGCGGCCTCGGCGAGCAAGCACGCCGCCGTGCTGCGCGAAGCGGGCCTGGTCACGAGCACCCGCGACGGTCACGCGGTCCTGCACGCCGTGACCCCGCTGGGGCTGGCGCTGCTGGACGTGGTCGGCGGCGCCTGAGCCCGTCGGGGCGGCCCTGGGCGACGGCGAGGGCACGCGCGCAGACCTGGACCAGCAGCCGGTTGGCGGGGGAGTCCGGGAAGCGGCCGCACCCGGGGCAGCGCAGCAGGACCTGCCCGGCGAGCTCGTCCACCACGACCGGCACCGGCCGCTCGCAGGCCCGGCACCACCGGTGCCCGGTCACCAGGATCACGTGTGCGTCGGCGCCGACGCAGTGGTGCAGCCAGTTCCGGTGGGTCCGGCAGGTGATCCGCTCGAACGGGTCGAGCCCGCGCTCCTCCGCGGCGTCCTCGGCCGCCAGCCGGGCGGCCAGGCGCCGGTCGCGCAGGTCCGCGTACCGGTCGACGACGTGCAGTGTCGGCATGCCCCAAGATAACTCCGGGTGTGCCGCCCGGGCCTGTGGCCCACTTTCGCCGGACGGGCCGGGCTCAGCCGACCGGTTCGAGCACCGCCAGTTCGGCGTCCACTTCGGACTCCAGCCGGGTCAGCTCGGGCTCGCGCAGGCCGTCCTCGGCGCGCATCCGGTCCGTCAGCAGGCGGACCGGGTCGAACTCACGCCAGCGCGCCACCTCCGCGCGGCCGCGGAACCGGCACGTGCTCAGCTCCAGCAGGTGCGGGCCCTCGCCGCAGCGGATCGCGTCGACCGCCTCGTCCACGGCCTCGGCCACGGCGAGCACGTCCATGCCGTCCACCGACCACGCGGGAACGCCGTGCTCATCGGCGAAACCCGTCTCCGAGGCGAGCCCGCCGAGCGGGTGGAGGTTGTTCTCGCGGCAGAACAGCACCGGCAGCCGCCGGCGTGCGGCCAGCTTCAGCGCCGCGCGCAGTTCCTCGGCAGGGCCGCCGTCTTCGCCCAGCAGGTACACGGTGACCGTCGGCCGGTCCAGCATCGCCGCCGACATGCCCAGCCCGAGCGCGAGCGACAGCCCGCCGCCCTCGACGAGGGTGTCGTCCGGGCCGACGCCCTGGGCGATCCCGGCCAGCACGGCCTCGTTCCCGATGACCGGCTCGCCGGCGCGGCGCTCCGCGAAGCGCCGCGCGCGGATCATCTGGCGGAGCAGGTCCAGCCGCTCGTACGCGCGCAGGCTCCGGTCACTCATGACATTCCCTCCACTGTAGACGGATCTCCCGCTGCGAGACCCAGTTCCCTCGCCTTGAGCACGCGCCGCAGCACCTTGCCGCTGCGCGTCTTCGGCAGCCGCGGCTCGAACGCGACCTCCCGTGGCGCCAGCGCGCCGAGCGCGCGGCGGCCGAACGAGAGCAGCTCCAGCCGCAGCTCCTCGCCCGGCTCGTAGCCGGCGTGGAGCGCGACGAACGCCTTCACCAGCTCGCCCTCGTCGGGGTCGGGCCTGCCCACGACTCCCGCCTCCCGCACGGCCGGATGCCTCAGCAGCACGCTCTCCACCTCGAACGGGCTCACCAGGTAGCCGTTCGCGGAGATCACGTCGCCGGTCCGGCCCACGAACCAGAAGTAGCCGTCCTCGTCGCGGCGGGCGATGTCGCCGGTGAGGTACCAACCGTCCGAAAAGGACTCGTTGTAGCGCTGCGGGTCGCGCCAGTAGCCGCGGAACATCGACGGCCAGCCACGCCGCAGCGCCAGCTCGCCCGCCTGCCGCTCCTCGCGGCCCAGCTCGCGGACCTTGCCGTCCTCGCCGCGTTCCACGAGCCCGGCCTCGACCCCCGGCAGCGCAAGGCCCATCGACCCCGGCCGGACCTCCTCGGCCGCGAAGTTGGCGATCGTGATCGCGCCGGTCTCGGCCTGCCACCAGGTGTCGTGCACCGGCGTGCCCAGCGCGTCCTGGCCCCACACCACGGCCTCCGCCCCGAGCGGCTCGCCGCCGCTGGCCACGAATCGCAGTGCCGACAGGTCGTGTTCGGCAGGGGGTTCCGCACCCCGGCGCATCAGGGTGCGCAGCGTCGCGGGTTCGGTGTACCAGACGCTGACCCGCTGGGTGGACAGCACCGAGAGCCATCGCCTGCCGTCGAACCCGCCGTCGACGCTGACCGTGGTGATCCCCGCGGCCAGCGGCGCCACCACGGCGTAGGTCATCCCGGTGACCCCGCCGGGGTCGGCGCTGCACCACAGCACGTCCCGCGGGTGCAGGTCGAGGGCGTACCGGGCGCTGACGAACTGCGCCAGCACGGCCTCGTGGGCCTGCAGCACGCCCTTCGGGCTGCCGGTGGTGCCGCTGGTGAAGTGCAGGAACGCGGGGTCGTCCGGCTCGCCGGCCGCGATCTCGTACTCCGGCGAGGACCCGGCGAGCGCCGGGCCGAGCGCGAGCGTCCCCGGCTCGCTCACCTCGCCGGTCACCAGGACCTCCCGCAGCGAGGGCACCGAGTCGCGGATCTCCCGCACCTTGCGGCGGTACAGCTCGGGAGTGGTGACGAGCACGCCGGCCTCGCCCAGCCGCAGCCGTTCGCGGACCGGCTGGGGACCGTAGGCGGCGAACAGCGGGGAGAGCACGCAGCCGGCCTTGAGGGCGCCGAGCACGGCGACGTAGAGCTCGGGCACCCGGCCCAGCAGCGTGAACACCCGTTCGCCGCGCGGGATGCCGAGCTTGCCGAGCAGGTCGGCGAACCGGTTGCTGCGCTCGGCCAGCTCGGCGTAGGTGAAGTCCACGGTGTCGTCGTAGCGGTCCACCCAGCGGAGCGCGGCGTGGTCGCGGCGCGGCCCGGCGGCGTAGCGGTCCACCGCCTCGTGCGCGATGTTGAGCCCGCGGCCCCGGGGCAGCCCGGACAGGGCCAGCCGCTCGGCGTCCCAGCTGAACTCCTCGACCACCCGCCGGTAGTCCCCGAGGGTGGCCGACGCGCGGACGGCGTCGGGCTTGCGGATCGGCGGCCACGTCATGCGGGGACCCCGGCGTTCTCCTGGAGCACGCGCAGCACCTCGCGGTCGTCCACTTCCCGGAAGTCGGCGTACCACCGGCTGACCGCCTGCATCCGATTCGGCGCGAGCAGGCATTCGACCCGGTCGACGAGCGGGGTCAGCTCGGCGAGCGCCTCCGGCGCGGCGACCGGCACCGCGAGGATGATCCGCGCGGCGCCGCGCGAGCGCAGCACCCGGATCGCCGCGCGAATGCTGGCGCCCGTCGCGATGCCGTCGTCGGCGAGCACGACGGTGCGGCCGGACACCGGCACCGCGGGGCGGACGGCGCGGTAGCGCAGCGCGCGGCGGGCCAGGCGCAGCTGCTCGGTCTCCAGCACCCGCGCGAAGATCTCGGGGTCGAGGCTGTTCCCCCCGACGACGACGGCGTCCTCGCCGACGGCGCCGAGCGCCAGCTCGGGACTGCCGGGATCACCGATCTTGCGGACCAGGACCACGTCGAGCGGGGCGTGCAGCGCGGTGGCGATCGGCGCGGCGACCAGCACCCCGCCCCGGGGCAGGCCCAGCACCAGTGGCCGTTCCCCGCGCACGTCCGCCAGGCGCGCGGCGAGCTCCTGGCCTGCGGTCGTGCGGTTGTCCACCACCATCGGATCGCTCCCTCGAGACGAAGCCGTCCGGTCGACGATGCCTTCTCCCCGGGTGCCCAGGGCAGGGCTGGAGGTAACCGGCCGCACGGTACAAAGTCCCCACGACCGGGCCGCGAGTCGTACGGTGGGACCCATGGGCCAGGCCCGGGACACGCCGGAATGACCGCCACGCAGACGGATCTGTACGCGGTCAGGACGGCCGCGGGCTGTCTGCGGCGCGGCATGACCGAGCCGGCCACGTTCAGCCTTTTCGCGCGCCGCCTGCCGCCGCAGCGCGGCTTCCTGGTCAGCGCCGGGCTCGTCGACTGCCTCGGCTTCCTCGAGGGTTTCCGCTTCGAGGAAGGGGAACTGACCGGTCTGCGGGAAAGCGGCGGCCTCGCGCAGTCCGATGTGGACGCGCTGGCGGGGCTGCGGTTCGACGGCGACGTGTGGGCCGCGCCCGAGGGCTGCCTGGTCTTCGCCGACGAGCCGCTGCTGGAGGTGACCGCACCGCTGCCGCAGGCGCAGCTGGTGGGGACCGCCCTGCTCAACACCGTCTCGTTCCAGGCCACCGTGGCGACCAAGGCCGCGCGCTGCCGGATCGCGGCGGGCGGGGCGGAGCTGGTCGACTTCGCCGCGCGGCGCACGCACGGGTTCGATGCGGCGACCGCGGTGGCGCGGGTGTGCGCCATGGTCGGTTTCGCCGGTACCAGCCAGGTCGGCGCGGTACAACGGTTCGGCCTCGCCCCGCTCAGCACGATGACCCACTCCTACGTGCAGGCCTTCGGTGACGAGCAGGCGGCCTTCCGCGCCTACGCGCACGACTTCCCCGATTCGGTGATGTTCCTGGTCGACACGAACGACACGCTCGCCGGCGTCCGTGCGGCGGTGGAGGTGGCCATGGCGCTCGGCCTGCCCGACGGCGGCTTCGGCGTGCGGTTCGCCGCCGGCGACCTGCTGCTGCTGGCGCAGGAGACGCGGAAGCTGCTCGACGAGGCGGGGTTCGTGCAGGCGCGCATCATGGTCAGCGGCGGGCTCGACGAGTACGAGCTGGCGCGCCTGACCGCGGCACAGGCGCCGATCGACTCCTACGGCGTCGGCGTGAAGCTGGGCGTGTCCGCCGACGCGCCGCCGACCGAGACCGCCTATGAGCTGGTCGAGTACGCGGGCAGGCCGATCGCGCAGCACGTGCCCGGCAAGGAGACCCTGCCGGGCGCGAAGCAGGTGTACCGCCGGGCCTCCGGCGATCCGGACGTGCTCGCGCTGCGGGACGAGCCGTCCCCGAAGGGGTGTCGCCCGGTGCTGTCCCAGGTGATGCGCGCGGGCCGTCGCCTGCGCGGCAAGCACCGGCTCGACGAGGCGCGGGACCGCTTCGAGCGGGACCTGCTGTGGCTGCCGCGCAGCGCACGGCGGTTGCGGAACCCCGAACCGGTGCGGGTGCGCGTGTCGGAGCCCCTGCGGGAGCTGTCCGAGCGTCTGGGTGCGGGCCACTGAGCTCAAGCACGGGCCGGGACGGGGGCCACCGCGCCCGGTACCGCCGACTCGATGTCCGAGGCGACCGCCTCGAGCAGCTCCTCGGTCAGGTCGCTGAACGCCCGCGCCATCGCGAGCTCGGCCGCGATCGCGGGCAGGTGTACCCCGCGCTGGCCGCCGCGGACGAGGCCGATGCCGTGAAACACGGCGCCTCCCGCCGCGGCCAGCCGGACCTGGGCGCGGGTGGTGTCGCCGTTCTCGTCGAGCGCGACTTCAATGGTCCACTTCGCCGCTCGTGCCATGGCACTCCTCTTCCGTCGTTCCCACCCTCCTGCGCTCGGCTGCCGCGGCGTAGGGTCGAAAGACCCTAGTTCAAGGAGGCGAGCTCAGTCGTCCACAGTGGATCTTGTGCGGCGTCCACAGTGGACGTCAGTCGCGCGGCTCGCGGTTCTGGCGCTGCTCCCGCATCCGGGTGGCGAGCACCGCGGCCTGGGTCCGGCGCTCGAGGCCGAGCTTCGTGAGCAGCCGGGAGACGTAGTTCTTCACGGTCTTCTCGGCGAGGAACATCCGCTCGGAGATCTGCCGGTTGGTCAGGCCCTCACCGATGAGATCCAGCAGGGTCCGCTCCCGCTCGCTCAGCCCGGCCAGCGGACCGGCGTCGCTCGCGTCCGAGCGCAGCTTCGCCATCAGCGTGGCGGCCGCGCGGTTGTCGAGCAGGGAGCGCCCCGACCCGACCTCGCGGACGGCGGAGACCAGCTGCAGGCCCTGGATGTCCTTGATCACGTACCCGCCCGCGCCGGCGAGGATCGCGTTGAGCATGGCCTCCTCGTCGGTGTAGGAGGTCAGCATCAGCACGTTCAGCTCGGGCAGCTTCGAGCGCAGGTCCCGGCACAGCTCGATGCCGTTGCCGTCGGGCAGCCGCACGTCCAGCACTGCGATGTCGGGCCGCAGCGCCGGGATGCGGGCGAGTGCCTGCGCGGCCGTGGGCGCCTCGCCGACGATGACCAGCTCGGGATCGGCCTCCAGCAGGTCGGCCACGCCGCGCCGGACGACCTCGTGGTCGTCGACCAGGAACACCTTGATCACGGTCCTCACCTCCGGCGGGTAGGCCCAGGCTAGGCCCTCCCGGGCCCCGGTGGCACGCCACCGACCAGGTCTGTCCACTGTGGACCGGGGCGGACCGGGGCCACCGCCGCTGGTCCGGGCTTGATCACCAGAGGACTTTGTGCTCTTTTCCCCCGATCCTCCCCGGACGAGGATGTCGCTCGTGCCCACGTGCGGACCGCCGAGCTGGAGTGGCGGATGACGCCGCGGAGATTCCAGGAGCTCTCGCGGGAGGAGTCGCTGCGCCGGCTGGCCGGCGTCGGCGTGGGCCGGATCGTGTTCACCCACCAGGCCCTGCCCGCGATCCGGCCGGTCCACCACCTGCTCGACGGCGGCCAGATCATCATCTGCAGCCACGGCGGTGCCGCGCTGCTCTCGGCGCTGGACACGGTGGTGGCCTACGAGGCCGACTCGGTGTCGGGCGACGACCACATCGGCTGGAGCGTCATCGTGACCGGCGTGGCCCGGCGCGTCGAGCCCGGCGCGGTCACCGAGCGCTATCGCGGGCTGGCCGACCCGTGGGCGGGGGACGGGGCGGGCTACGTGATCCGGATCCGCCCCGAGCTGGTCGCGGGGTTCGGGCTGGTGGAGGAGAACGTCTCGCCGTGCCACCGGTGACGGTCGTGCTCACGACACGGGGGCGGACCAGACCAGCCGGGTGCCGCCGCCCTCGGGCATGTCGACGGTGCACTTCCCGCCTGCCTTCGTGGCGCGGTCGGCGAGGTTCGCCAGCCCGCTGCGGGTCACCCCGCCCGGCACTCCACGGCCGTTGTCGGAGACCTCGATGCACATGTCGTCGGCGACGGTGACGGTCACCGCGACGGTGCTGGCGCCCGCGTGGCGCACGGTGTTGCTCAGCGCCTCCCGGACGACGGCCTCGGCGTGCTCGGCCAGATGCGGGGACACCACGCCCAGCGGGCCGGACACCCGCACGGTCGTCTGCAGGCCCGCCTCGCCGGTGATCTCGGCGATGATCTCGTGCAGCCGCCTGCGCAGCTGCGTCGTGCCCTCCAGCCCGCCGTGCAGGTCGAAGATCGCGGTGCGGATCTCGGCGATGATGCTCTGCACGTCCTCGATCATGTCGCCCATCCGGCGCTGCAGGTCCGGCGAGCGGGTGCGCAGCCGGGTGCTCTGCAGGGCCAGCCCGTGCGCGAAGAGGCGCTGGATGACGTGGTCATGCAGGTCGCGGGCGATCCGGTCGCGTTCGGCCAGTACCTCGAGCTCGTAGAGGCGGCGCTGGTCGTCGGCCAGCTGCAGGGCGAGCGCGGCCTGGTCGGCGAACGAGGCGGCCAAGGACAGCTGGCTCTCCGCGAACGGCTCCTCACCGGCCTTGCGCAGCGTCACCAGCACCCCGGACACCGTGTCGGCGGAGGCCCGCAACGGCAGCACCAGCACCGGGCCGAAGTCCTCCGTCAGCCCTTCCGAGAGGTTGTAGCGCAGGCTCGCCGCGCGCTGCGGCACCGCGTCGCGGAACGCCATCCCGCAGCTGGACCCTTCGACCGGGATCTCGCGGCCGGTCAGCACGTCGGCGTTGAGCCCGGCGGACACGGTGACCACGAGGGTGCTGACCTCCTCGGGCGGCAGCTCCGGATCGTCCGGCCGGGCCAGGAAGGTGTAGTCCGCCCCGGTCAGCGCCAGCGCCCGGTTGGCGATCAGGTGCAGCACGTCGCCGGGCGCGGCCGCCGCCAGCAGCTCGGCCCGGATCTCGCTGGTGGCCTCCTGCCAGCGCTGGCGCAGCCGGGCCTCCTCGTACAGCCGCGCGTTCTGGATCGCGATGCCCGCGGCCGCGGCGAGCGCGTGCACCACCACCTGGTCGTCCTCGGTGAAGGGCTGCTCGTCCGCCTTCTCGGTGAGGTAGAGGTTGCCGAACACCGTGTCGCGCACCAGGACCGGCACGCCGAGGAAGGTCTTCATCGGCGGGTGGTGCGCCGGGAAGCCCGCCGACGCGGGATGGGCCGCCAGATCCGGCAGGCGCAGCGGCTTCGGCTCCTGGATGAGCATGCCGAGCAGGCCGTGTCCCTCCGGCAGGTGCCCGATCTTCCGGCGATCCTGCTCGTCGATGCCCTCGTAGACGAACTCGGCGAGCCCGACGCCGTCGAAGTTGAGCACGCCGAGGGCGCCGTAGTGGCAGTCGACCAGCTCGATCGCCGCGTGCACGATGCGGCGCAGGGTCGCGTCCAGCTCGAGCCCGCCCGCGACGGCGAGCACGGCCTCCAGCAGCCCGTCCATCTGGTCGCGGACGCCCACCAGCCGCTCGACGCGGTCCTGCACCTCGCCGAGCAGCTCCCGCAGGCGCAGCTGGGACAGGGCGCCGCGCAGGGGGCTGGGGGTGCCTTCCACCGGCATGCAGCCAGCTTGTCATCGGGGCCGGGCGAAAGCCAGGTCGTCTCCCGGCCGGGCGCGCCCGCCAAGGGCCCAAAGACCCCCGATGTTCGGGACGCCCGCCTCTGCCGCGGCCCGTGCCGCGAGACGAACCTGGTGGCCGGAATTCAGCTCCGGGAGTGCCGATCATGACCATCATCCCCGCGCAGGCCGCGAGCCTGGTCGTGCCGGCGCTCGAAGCCGCGGTGCGAGCCCCGTCGCCGCACAACACCCAGCCCTGGCGGTTCGAGCTGGCCGAGGACCGGATCGAGGTGCTGCTCGATCCCGAGCGGGTGCTCGCCGTCGCCGACGCGGACGGCCGGGAGGCCCGGCTCGCCTGCGGGGCGGCCGTGCTCAACATCCAGCTCGCGCTGCGTGCCGCCGGGCAGGCCTGCGCGGTGCGCCTGCTGCCCGACCGGGCGCGGCCCGCGCACCTGGCCACCGTGTGGCTGCAGGGCCCGTGCCAGGTCACCCCGGAGGACCGCGCGTTCGCCAGGGCCGTCTCGTTCCGCCGCAGCAACCGGCGGCCGTTCACCGACCGGCCGGTGCCGGTGTGGATCCGGGACGCGCTGGTGCGCGCGGCGAGCCTGGAGGGCGCCGCGCTGGTGCTCGTGGAACGCGGCCGGGACCTCGACGAGCTGGCGCGGCTGCTGCGGCGCGCCGAGCACCTGCAGAACGAGGATCCCGCGTTCCAGGCCGAGCTGCGGCGCTGGACCGCCGCGGGCGGCCGCCGCGACGACGGCGTGCCGCTGGCGGCGGGCGGCCCGCGCCCGGCGGCGGCCGGCCTGCTGACCCCGCGCCACCACCCGGAGGGTCCGGCCGGACGCGAGCCGCTGGTCGCGGTGCTCTGCTCGTTCGCCGACACGCCGCTGGCGCAGCTGCGTACCGGCCAGGCGATGCAACGGGTGCTGCTCACCGGCACCACCGCCGGGGTCAGCGCGTCGTTCCTGTCGCAGCCGGTCGAGGTCCCCGCGACCCGCGAGCCCCTGCGCGGGCTGCTCGGCGGTCAGGCCCACCCCCAGGCCGTGCTGCGCTTCGGCTACGGGTTCGCCGCACCCGCGACGCCGCGGCGGCGCCCCGAGGCCGTCACCCGGTCCCGCCGTCAGCAGCCCGAGGAGGCCAACCGATGAGCTGGTCCGGCACCGAGATCGGGGTGCTGGCGCGCGCGGTGAGCCGGGCGCCGTCGGTGCACCACAGCAGGCCGTGGACGCTCGAGGCGCACGGCGACCAGGCCGAGCTGGTCGAGCGCGTCGAGGTGGCGCTGCCGCGTCACGACCCCGCGGGCCGCGACCGGATGGTCTCCTGCGGGGCGGCGCTGGCCAACCTGGAGCTGGCCGTGCGGGCGCTGGGCCGGCGCCCCGCCGTGGCGTTGTTCCCGGCCGGCGGGCGTCCCGACCTCGTCGCCAAGGTGGTGGCGGCAGGGCGTGAGGACGCCACGGCCGAGGAGGTCGAGCGGTACTCCGCGGTGTTCCGCCGTCGCAGCTACCGGGCGCCCTTCAGCCTGCACCCGGTGCCACCGTCCATATTGGACTCACTCGGCGCCGCCGCGGGATCGGGCGCACAGGCGCGGGCGGTGCGCCGGCCGGAAGACGCCGCGGCGCTCGCGGAGTTGCTGCGCCGCGCGGCGGCGGTGCTGCGCGAGGACCGTGTCTACCAGCGGGAGCTGACCGCGTGGACGGCGCAGTTCCCCGAGCCGCTCCAGGACGTGGCCGGCCTGCCGTGGGCCGCGCTCGCGCACGACGGCACCCGGCTGCCCGACAGCCTCACGCTCGCCGGGCGGCTGCGCACGGAGGGCCTGCTGGTCGTGCTCACCCCCGGCGACGGGCGGCGGGACCACCTGCTCGCGGGCCTGGCCATGGAACGGATCTGGCTCGCGGCGCTCACCGAGGGCCTGGTCGGCTCGGTGCTGGCCCAGCCGCTGCACGTGCCCGAGGTGCGGGCGGGGCTGGCCGACCGGCTCGGGCTCCCCGGCCACCCGCAGGTGATCCTGCGCTTCGGCTACCCCGTCACCGCGACCCCGGTGACCCTGCCCTCGGCGGTCGCCGCCGGGCCGCGGTAGCGCACGAAGAAGGGCCCCGGACCTGGCGGATTCTGGCGGTCGGGGCCCCTTCGGGTCGGTTACTCGCCGGTGATCTCGATCCGGCGCGGCTGCGCCGGCTCGGCCTTGGGCACGCGCACGGTCAGCACACCGTTCTCCAGCGCGGCCTCGACCTTGTCGCCGTCCACTCCCCGCGGCAGCGGCACGCGGTAGGAGAACTTGCCGGTGCGCCGGGTGCGGCGGTGGAACCGGCCCTCCCGCTCCTGCGCCTTCAGCTCGCCGGTCACGGCGAGGCGGTTGCCGGTCAGGTCGACCGCGACGTCCTCGCGGCTCACCTCCGAAGTCCCGGAACGGGTCCCAACGGCTCGACGTGCCGGCGGATCGCATGGCGGGCAGCGCCATGACGCTCACCTCCCAAAGTTGAGCGCCCCTCGCTCAAGTCAGTCCTCGTCGTCCTTCGCCTCGATCGTGAAGGCGACGGACAGCCCTGTCAGGTCGAGGATGCGGCGGGCGTAGCGGTTGACGTTGGCGAGCGTGATGCTGCTGCCGCGCTCCTCGGCGAGCGCCCGCGCCCGGACCAGGGCGCTGATACAGGCGGAGTCGAAGAACGACAGATCGGCGAAGTCCACCACGAGGTGACTCACGCCCTTGTCGAGCAGATCGGAGACGGCGCGGTCGAGCTGCTCCACGGCCGTGTGATCGATTTCGCCGAACAGCCTGATGCGGCCGACGTCGTCCGCGAGCTCGGCCCTGACCGGTCCGCTGGTGTGGATGTCCTCGTCCTTCCTCACGAAACAGTGCCCTTTCTCTCGCCGGGCCCCCGGTTTGTCGTCCGGCGCCTGGTGTCTTAGCTTGACCGCCAGGCATTCGATACTCGGCGGACCGTACCGCGTCCGCGGCACTGGAGCTTGGGAGCGATGACGACCACCCCCGAACCGGAGACCCGTTCCATTGTCAGCGACTTCCTCGACCGGCGCAGGGAGAGCATCGTCGCCGAGTGGTCCGGCGCCCCGTTCTTCCGGACGGCGGGGATGGACCCCGAGCAGGCCGCGCTCGACGGCGCCGAGGTGCTCGCCGGGCTGCGCCGCGCGGTCGACAAGGGCGAGGCGAACAACCCCGCCGCCGAGGGCTTCGCGAGCATCCGCAGCCTGCTGGAGGCACTGGCCGTGCAGCAGGTGCACGACTCCACGCTCGTCGCGCAGACCGCGGCGCAGATGAGCGGCCTCAAGGAGCCCCTGCTGCGGCTGTGGGCGGAGGAGGACGTGCCGCGCGAGCTGGTCGCGCCCGGCGCGGTGCTGCTTTCCGGCGCGGTCGACACCCTCGGGCTGATCCTGCTCGACGCGGCGCTGACCGCCACCCGCGACACCATCGCCAGCCAGCGCGAGCAGCTGGCCGAGCTGTCCACGCCGGTGATCAAGCTGTGGGACGGGGTGCTGGCCATCCCGCTGATCGGCACCCTGGACAGCATGCGGAGCCAGACCGCGACCGAGAGCCTGCTGCAGGCGATCCTCGACCAGCAGGCCAAGGTCGCGATCCTGGACATCACCGGTGTGCCGACGGTGGACACCATGGTCGCGCAGCACCTGCTCAAGACGGCGCTCGCGGCGCGGCTGATGGGCGCCGAGTGCGTCATCAGCGGGATCCGGCCGCAGATCGCGAACACCATGGTGCAGCTGGGCATCGACCTGGAGGAGGTGGCCACCCGGGCCAAGCTGTCGGACGCGTTCGCCTACGCGCTGAACCGGCTCGGCCTCTCGGTCACCTCGACCGGACCCGGCGCGGTCTGATGCCCGGCGTCCCCATCGTCAAGCTGCACGATGTCCTGCTGGTCACCATCCAGGACGAGCTGCTCGACTACTCGGTCGACGAGCTGCAGCAGCAGATCACCGAGCAGGTGGTCGAACAGCAGGCGCGCGGCGTCCTGATCGACATCTCGGTGCTCGACGTCGTCGACTCGTTCCTGGCGAGGACCCTGCACGACATCGCGGCCGCCACCTCGCTGCTGGCCGCGAAGACGGTCGTGGTCGGCATGCGCCCCGCCGTGGCGATCACCCTGGTGGAGCTGGGTCTCGTGCTGGCGGGGCTGCAGACCGCGCTGTCGGTCGAGGAGGCGCTCGACATCCTGCACGAGGGCGGCCGTCCACGGCGGACGGCCCGGCGGTGAGCGAAACCCCGCCCACGACCACCGTGGCGATCACCAACGAGACCGACATCGTGCACGTCCGCCAAGCCGCGCGCGAGGCGGCCGTGACCGCCGGGTTCAGCCTGGTGCAGCAGACGAAGCTGGTGACGGCAGCGAGCGAGCTGGCCCGCAACGCGCTGGTCTACGGCGGCGGCGGCCGGGCCGAGATCGCGGTCGAGGAGACCTCGCTGACCGGCACCGTCCGGCTGACCTTCGTCGACTCCGGGCCGGGCATCCCCGACATCGAGGTCGCGATGACCGACGGGTACACCACCGGCTCCGGCCTGGGACTGGGCCTGGGCGGGGCCCGGCGGCTGGCCGACCGGTTCACCATCGACTCCGCACCGGGCAAGGGGACCAGGATCGAGCTGTCCATCACCACACGCAGGAAGTCATGACCCGGACCGACCTGGTCGTGTCCGAGGACGGGCACGTCGGCCGGGCACGGCGCCTCGCGGCGGCGACGGCGCAACAGGCGGGACTGCCGATGGAGCAGGTGCACCGGGTCGCGCTGGCGGCGACCGAGCTCGCCACGAACCTCGTCAAGCACGCCGGGCGGGGCGTGTTCAGCGTCGTGCCGGGGCCGGGCCAGCTCGACCTGCTGGCGGCGGACAAGGGCCCGGGCATCGGGCGGATCGAGGCCAGCATGCGCGACGGCTACTCGACGACCGGCACCATGGGCGCCGGTCTCGGCTCGATCCGCCGCGCGGCCGACTACTTCGACGCGTACTCGCTGGCGGGGCGGGGCACGGTGGTGCTCGCACGGTGGCGGCACGGCACCCCGCTGCCGGGTGTGCGGATCGGCGCGGCCCGGCTGACCGCACCGGGGGAGACCGAGTGCGGCGACATGTGGGTGGCGGCGCCCGGCGGTACCGCGGTCTCGATCGGCCTCAGTGACGGGCTCGGCCATGGCGATGCCGCCGCGCACGCCAGCGCCGCGGCCGTGGAGACCATCACCGAGCATGCGGCCGCGGCCCCGGCCCGTATTCTGGAAGCGATGCAGCAGTCCCTCGCACGAACCCGTGGCGCGACAGTCGCGGTCGTCCAGATCACGCCCGCCGAGGGACGGATGCACTTCGCGGGTATAGGAAACATCGCCACCCGGCGCTACGGCGAGGCCGGCGCGCGGGTGCAACGGTTGTTGTCGCGACCGGGGATCGTAGGCGTCGCCGGTACGAACCGTGTCCCGGATTCCACCGATTCGTGGTCCCCCCACAGCTGGCTCGTGCTGCACACTGACGGGGTGTCCGAGCGGTGGAGCGCCGACGACTGGCCCGGGCTGCTGCGCCACGACCCGGCGACCGTCGCAGGCTGGATCCTCGCCCAGCACAGCCGCGGCCGGGACGACTCGTGCGTGGTCGTGGTCACGGGAGGTGGTGGCTGATGGACGAATGCCACCACGGCGATGCTCTGGTCAAGGAGCTGCGCGAGATCATCGACCGGCAGCAGCAGGAGCTGCGGATGCACCGGTCGGAGCTCGAACAGACCAACGCGGGCCTGCTCGCGCTGCACGCGGAGGTCGAGCTGCAGCGGCAGCGCTCGGCGTTCCTCGACGAGGTCAGCCGCACCGTCTCGGCGTCGCTGCGCGGCCGGGAGGTCGCGCAGGCGCTGGTCCACCTCGTCGAGCGGGAGGGTGTCGCGACGGCCGCGGCGGTGTGGCTGCTCGACGACGCCCGCCGGCTGCACCGCGAGCCCGAGCCGGGCGAGCCCGACAGCGCCGTGCGCCGGGTGGTGGCCACCCGCCGCCCGGTCACCGACGAGAAGCGGATCCTCGTCCCGCTCAGCGTCGGCCCGAACCTGCTGGGCGTCCTGGAGCTGTGCCGCGACGAGCCGGGCTTCGGCGAGGACGACGTGCCGTTCGTCAGCGCCGTCGCCGCACGCTCCGCCGTCGGCCTGCGCAACGCGGGCGAGTACGAACGCGAGCGGGAGATGGCCGAACGGCTGCAGCTGGCGATGCTGCCGACCCTGGACACCCCGGCCGACCTGCACCTGTCCGCGCGGTACCTGCCCGCCGCCCGCGGCATCAACGTCGGCGGCGATTGGTTCGACGCGTTCACCAGGCCCGACGGCACGGTGGTGCTCACTGTCGGCGACGTCACGGGGCACGGCCTCGAAGCCGCGGTGATCATGGGGAAGCTGCAGAACGCGCTGCGCGCCTACGCCGCCGAGGGGCACGGCCCCGCCGAGACCCTGCGACTGACCCACGGCCTGCTGCGCGGCTGGCACAGCCCGCTGCTCGCCACGGCCGTGGTGATGGACCTCGAGCTGGCGACGGGCCGGATCCGCTGGGCCAACGCCGGGCACCTGCCCGTGTTCGTCGCGGACAAGGCGGGCCGGGTGCGCGCGCTGGACGAGCCGAACGCGCCGCTGATGGGCGTGCCGTTCACGTTCGCCATCCGCGAGTACGAGACCGACCTGAGTCCGGGCGAGACGATCCTGATGTACACCGACGGCCTGGTCGAGCGGCGGACGCAGTCGATCGACACCGGGATGGACCGGCTCGCGGAGGTCTTCCAGGCGGCTGCCGGCGCGCCGCCCGACGAGGCGAGCGACCGCATCCTCGAGGAGATGCTCGGTTCCGACGAGCACGACGACGACGTGTGCCTGCTGTTGTGCCGGTGGGACGCCGACGGCACGGCGCCGCAGGACGAGTGCTGAAGAGTGCCCTGAGCGTCGTTCGCGTGACGGTGACGGCCCGCCGCTTCGCCGGCTGAGAAAAAGGACCTAGGCCAGCGCGAACTCGGCCCAGACCCACTTGCCCTCGCCGGCCCGGCGGTGCCCCCACGCGCTGCTGAGCGCCTGGATCATCGGCAGGCCGCGGCCACGGGTCGAACCCGGCGGCGGGTGGCGCAGCACCGGATCGGCCGGGGAGGAGTCCCGCACCTCCAGCAGCAGGCAGCGGCCGCTGAGCCGCAGCCGCAGCGCGATGCTCCCGCTGCCGTGCTCGAAGGCGTTCGTCACCAGCTCGGACGCGACGAGCACCAGGTCACCTGCCTGCTCGCCGGACACGCCCCACGAGGTCAGCGCCGCGGCCACGAACGAGCGGGCTTCCCTGGGCGACCCGGCCGCCGCTGGCAGGTGGGTGCCGAGTCTGCGCACCCGGCCGGTGCTGGGCGGCGCCTCGCTCTTCCGACTCAAGTGGGGGACCCTCCTCACCGATGGGCAGTTACGTTCGGATACCTCCAGGCGCGAAAACGAATCAGGTTTCCCGCGACAACCTCTCGTTGCTGTCCGGGGCCGGGCCGCTTCGCCGTCCTGGGACGGCAGGCGTTCGCGCCGGTCACCACACGTCGCCGTCGCGCCAGTCGCAGGTCAGGGCCGCGTCGAGGTCGAGGGGAGCGGTGCACGGCAGGACGTGGATGGCGCCGTCGTCGTCGGGGGTCGGGCGGATTCCGGCCGGGGTGAGGGCCGACGACGGGCCGCGCCAGGGCCGCCAGCCGCGTGCGGCGTAGAAGGCGGCGCCCTCGTCGCTCGCGCCCAGGGCGCCGAGGTCGTAGGCCGCGCGGATGACGCGTTCCAGCTCGGCCATCATCGCCGCGCCGTGCCCCCGGCGCCGGTGCTCGGCACGCACTCCGACGCCCTCGACGTAGCCGGCCCGCAATGCCTTGCCACCGTGCAGGATCCGCCGCTGCACGAGGGCCGCGTGCCCGACGAGCTCGCCGTCCCAGGCGAGGGCGTGCAGGCCGCCGAGCGAGTGCTCCCAGTCGGACTCGGTCATGTCGTCGAAGATGTCGTAGAGCAAGGCCCGCGCCCGCGCGCGCACCGTCGTGGCCAGCTCAGCGGTGTGCAGGACGCGGATCATCCCGCGCACGGGCTACGCCGGGGCCTGGAGCAACCGCGAGGACACGGCGAACCCGTGGCGTTCGTAGGCCGGGACGGCGCGGACGCTCGAGTGCACGGTCACGCGCTCGAGCCGGAGCTCCCGCGCCAGGTCCAGGAGAGCGTCGATGAGCCTGCCGCCCACGCCGTTGTCGCGTTCGCCGGGGAGGACGTACACGCACTGCACGTCCCCGGACCGCCGGTCGAGCGCCCGCGGCGTGGGCACCCGGGGAACGATGGCCAGCCACGCCATCCCGACCACCGTGTCCTCCCGCACGGCGACCAGGCACCGGTGCGTGCCGCGGTTCTCCCTTGCCCAGCGGGCGAAATCCCCGGCGAACGCGTCCCGGCTCGTGGCCGGGCGGTCTCCGTTGTCCAGCACCCAGTGCCACCGGAGCCCGGCCACGACGCTCAGCTCCTCGTCTCGTGCCGGGTGTATGTCGAGATCATCCACACCGTCATGGTGCCCGATTCGTCGTCCGGGGTGGCGAATTCGGCTGCGCCGGACGAAGCCGCCTAACGCAGCCGCTTGCGCTTCGCCAGGTAGACCGCCGCCTCGGTGCGGCGTTCGAAGCCCAGCTTGTGCAGCAGCGACGAGACGTAGTTCTTCACCGTCTTCTCCGCCAGGAACAGCCGCTGCGCGATCTGGCGGTTGGTCAGCCCCGCCGCGATCAGCTCGAGGACCCGCCGTTCCTGCGGGCTGAGCAGCTCGTACTGCGGGTCCGGCTCCTCGGCCTCGCCGCGCAGCCTGCTCGTCACCGACGCGGTGAGCGCCGGGTCGAGCAGCGAGCCGCCCGCGGCCGCGGTGCGGACGGCTTCGAGGATGTTGATGCCGGAGACCTGCTTGAGCAGATAGCCCGCCGCGCCCGCCAGTATCGCGCCGAACAACGCCTCGTCGTCGGAGTACGACGTCAGCATCAGGCATGCCGGCGGGTCCGGCAGCGCCCGGATGTCGCGGCACACCGACACGCCCTCGCCGTCGGGCAACCGCACGTCGAGGATCGCGACGTCGGGCTTCGCCGGCGGGATCCGGGCCAGCGCCTCCGCCGCCGTGCCCGCCTCACCGGCCACGCGCAGGTCGGGCTCGGACTCCAGGAGGGTCTTCAGCCCCGCCCGCACCACCTCGTGGTCGTCGAGCAGGAACACCGAGATCGTCATTCGCGCAGCACCGCCGTCCACGCCAGTTTCGTGCCGCCGTCCGGTCGCGGCTCCACCGACAGTGCGCCGTGCCAGCGCGCCGCCCGCTGTTTCAGGTTCGCCAGGCCGCTCGCCCGCGGCGGGTCCACCGCGCCGCCGACGCCGTCGTCGAGCACTGTCAGCGACAGCTGCCGGCCGTTCCGGTCGACGAGCACCTCGATCGACACCGAGCTGGCCGCGGCGTGGCGGGCCACGTTCGAAAGCGCTTCCCGCACCGTCGCCAGCAGGTCCGACCGCACCGGCCCCGCGACGGCGGCGTCGAGCGGCCCGTCGAAGCTGATGCGTGGCTCGAAGCCCAGCATCCCGACGCTGTCCTGCGTCATCCGCAACAGGTCCGAGCGCACCCCGCCGTGTGCCTCGGCGGGCTCCTGCAGGGAGAAGATGCTGTTGCGCACGTCCCGGATTGTGCGGTCGAGGTCGCGGACGAAACCGGTGACCCGCTCGGCGAGCTCCGGCCGCGCGGTGAGCCTGCTCAGCCCCTCCAGCCCCAGCCCGATCGCGAACAGCCGCTGGATCACCAGGTCGTGCAGGTCGCGTGCGATCCGGTCCCGCTCCTCGAACACCACCAGCCGCCGCCGGTCCTCCTCCGCGCGGGCGAACGCGACCGCCAGCGCGGCGTGCGCGGCGAAGTCGCGCACCAGCTCCACCTCGGCGTCGGTGAACGGGTCCGCGTCGCGGAACTTCACCACCAGCAGCACGCCCAGCTTGTCCCCGCCGGCGATGAGCGGGACGGCGACCGCGGAGTCGAGGTCCTTGATGCTGCGCGGCACGTCGATGTCGCTGTTGGCCTGCTGGACCGCCACGTGCCCGCCGTACTGGCTGACCACGACGGGCTTGCCGGTGGTGTAGGCCTGGCCGGAGGCGGTGCCCTCCTTCGGCACGATCGCGCCGACGAGCCGGTGGTACTCCGGATACGGGGACGCGATGATCTCGAAGACCAGCGCCGAGGAGTCGGTCTGGCTGGGCAGCGCGATCGCGCCGCCGGAGGCGTTCGCGACCACTCTGGCGCGGTCGGCGATCGTGTGCAGCGTCGTGCCGCTGTCCTCGCCGGCCAGCAGCGCCGCGGTGACCTGCTGCGACGCCTCCCGCCAGCGTTCCCGGCGCAGCGCCTGCTCGTACAGGCTCGCGTTCTCCACCGCGATGCTCGCCGCGGCGGCGAGCGCCACCAGCCACTCGCGGTCCTGCTCGGCGAAGACGCGGCCGCCCCGCTTGCCCGTCACGTACAGCCGCCCGAACACGCTCTCGCGCAGCCGGATCGGCACGGCGATCGTGCCGGAACCGTGGGGCAGGTCGTCCTGGCAGCCGTAGCCGTGCGGGCCGCCGACCTCGATCACCCTGCCCAGCCGGTGCTCCGGCAGCAGCTCGGCGATCACCCCGTGCTCGGCGTCGACCAGCTCGCACGCGGATTCGACGATGCGCCTCAGCACATCGGGCAGGCGCAGATCCGCCGCTATCCCGACCACCGCGTCCAACAGCGCCCGGGCGCTGGTTTCGATCACTGGGTCTCCCTGCCGGAGGCGAGGCCCAGTAGATTACCGCGTCACCCGCCGCCCGGAAACGACCTCGATCGGAATCCGCACGCAGCGCAGGTCCCCGCCGGGGACCTGCCAGGACAGGTCCGGGCGACGCTGCGGGAGGTCGCAGTCCCGCACCACGCCCGCCCGGCCGAGCACGGTGACCCACCAGCCGGTCTCGAGCCCGGCGTCGAACGCGTCGGCCTCGAACGCGACCACGCCGTCCTGCGCGGCGCCGAAGAGGTCGGTGTGCGCCTGCGCCGGGAACCAGACCGCGTCCTGCCCGCACAGGAACTTCACCGGCTGCACCGCGGGCAGGCCGCGGGCGGTGAACACCACCCGGCCGACCCTGGCCGTGGCGAGCAGCGCGAGGCACTCGGCCCGGTCGACGATCTCCAGGCCGGACGGGTCCAGCATCGCGATGGGTCCTCACTCGTCCGTGCGGGGGATTCGGCCCTCACGATCCCGCCGGGGGCGCGGGGCCGGTAGGGCCATTCGGCCCGGTGCTTTCCCACCGGCCGGTCCCGTCGGTGAGCGGGCACGACGGCAACACCGGGCACACGTTTCCGGGCGCATGATGGAGGAAAGCCCCCGCGGCGGAGGGAGACCCCATGTATCCCCTGCAGGACTTCGAGCCGTTGCTGTGGCCGTTCATCGTGCTGATGTGGCTCGTGGTCTCGATGTACTCGCGGGCGGCCCTGCACCGGCGCTGGCGCGCCCGTTCCCACCCCGCGCCCCGACGGCCGCACGTGCAGGCCGCCGCCCCCGCGCTGCCGAAGTCGTTGCGGCTGCGCTGGGACCAGGCGCGCGAGCGCTACGGCCGGGTGGCGGGGGAGTACGGGCAGTACGAGGCCGACGCCCTGCAGGTGCTGCGGCTGCCGGCGCTGGCGGATCCGGCGGTGCCCTCGACCGGCCGGTTCATCGACGCCTTCCACGAGGCGATGGCCCTGCACACCGAGGAGTTCCCGCCGGAGCCGATGGCCCGGCAGTTCATCGAAGCGACCGTGACGGCGGAAAAGGCCTGGGCCGCCGCGCGCGAAGCGGCGGAGAAGCTGCGTGCGTCCCGGTTCACCGCCGAAGAGCGCGCGCTGATCGCGCAGGGCATCAAGCTGCTGGAGCTGGCCCAGGGCGGGGCGACCCCGGCCGAACAGGAGGCGGCGCTGGGTGCCGCGCGCGGGGTGCTGGCGAAGCTGGAGCGCAGCGTAGGCACCCGCCTGGACTGGCGGGTGCCCCGCTCCGCGCGTCAGGCCATCGACGCCGCGGGCAAGCCGCGGCTGCCGCCGGCGTGATCGAGGACTACTTGCCGCGTGACTTCGCGGTCTGGCGGGTGTTGGCCTTCTGCAGCGCCTTCACCAGCTCCGGCTTGCTCATCGACGAGCGGCCCTTGATGTCGAGCTTCTGGGCCAGCTCGTAGAGGTGGTTCTTGCTCGCCGAGGCGTCCACGCCGCCGGCGGTCTTCGTCGGCTTGCGGTTGGCGCCCCGCTTCGCCTGGCTGTCGGAAGGGCCCTTCTTGCCGCCCTCCTTCTCCTCCCAGTGGTCGCCGACCTTCTCGTAGGAGTGCTTCAGCGCGGAGTACGCGGTCTGGTGTGCCCGTCGGCCGTCGCCGTAGGTCTTCGCCGCCGAGTCGTGTGCCTTCACCCAGGTGTCCTGGGCCTTCTTCGGCGAACGTTTCAGCGTGCTGGGCAGAACCTCTCGTCCCGGCATGGGGAACACCTCCACACATCGGATTCGTGACTCGCAGTAGGGGTGCCCGGCGCGCGGCGGCGTCAAACGCCACCGTCCTCCACGTGCATCGCCTGCTCCTCGGCGCCGGCGGCGGGATGCTCCGTGCCCGCGTCGTCGGCGACCGCCTTCTTCTCCCGGTCGACCAGGTCGTTCGCGCGGTCCGGCGCGACGAACTGGTTGCCCGTGTCCTCGGCGTCGGGTTCGCGCGCGTAGTCCGGATCGGTCGCCCGCCAGCTGACGGGGTCCTCCAGGGGCTTCGGCTCCGCCTCCAGCTCGAGGCTTTCCTGCTGTTCGGACCTCGGCTCCGCCATCGTTGTCTCCCTCCGGTCAGCCGGGCATCGTCTCGCCGCCGAGCGCGGCGATGACTTCCCCGGTGTAGTAGGACGAAAGCCGGTCCGACGCGAGGAACACGTACGACGGCGCGAGCTCGTCCGGATGGGCCATCCGTTTCATCGGCACCTGCTCGCCGAACTTCTCGACGTGCTCCTCCGACAGGGTCGCCGGGATCAGGGGTGTCCACACCGGACCCGGCGCCACGCAGTTGATCCGGATCCCGCGCTCGGCCAGCGCCTGCGCCATCGAGTACGTCCAGGCGATGATCGCGCCCTTGGTCGCGGAGTAGTCGATGAGCTTCTTGTTGCCGCGCAAGCCGTTCACCGAGGCGGTGTTGACGATCGCGCTGCCATCGCCGAGATGCGGCAGCGCCGCCCGCGTCACCCGGAAGTAGCTGTGGATGTTCACGTCGAACGTGTGCAGCCACTGCTCCTCGGTGAGCTGTTCGGGCGAGTCGAGTTCCTGCTGAGTGGCGATGTTGTTCACCAGCAGGTCGAGCCCGCCGAAGGCGCGCACCGTGTCCTCGACCACCGACCGGCACTGCTGCGCGCCGGCGAGGTCGCCGGGCAGCAGCAGGCACTGCCTGCCCTCCTTGCGCACCAGTTCGGCGGTGTGCTCGGCGTCGGAGTGCTCGTTGAGGTACGCGATCGCGACGTCGGCGCCCTCCTTCGCGAAGGCCACCGCGACGGCGCGGCCGATGCCCGAGTCGCCGCCGGTGATCAGCGCCCGCCGGTCCTTCAGCAGGTCGCGGCCTTCGTAGTCGCTCATCGAGTCCCGCGGCCGCGGGCGCATCTGGCCCGTCGAGCCGGGCGGCTGCTGTTGCTGCGGGGGTTTGCTCATGCCGCCCAGATGCCCCGCGCCCGCGCCGCCCAAACGCCGGTTGAACGCGGCGGGCCCGGGTATTCGGCCGCCATGGGCAACGGGCTACGGGTGGTCGTGACCGGCGCGAGCGGGAACGTGGGCAGCAGCGTCGTCGAGGCGCTCGGCGCCGATCCCGGGGTCGGCTCGATTCTCGGCATCGTGCGCCGCCAGCCGGGGTGGACGCCCCCGAAGACCGAATGGGCGCTGGCGGACGTCGCGAAGGACGACCTGGGCTACCTGCTGCGCGGGGCGGACGTGGTGATCCACCTCGCCTGGCTGTTCCAGCCGACGCACGACCCGGCGACCACGTGGGCGGCGAACGTGCTCGGCAGCATCAAGCTGTTCGAGGCGGCGGGCCGCGAACAGGTGCCCGCGCTCGTGCACGCCTCGTCCGTCGGCGCCTACTCACCGGGGCCGCAGGACACCCCGGTCGACGAGAGCTGGCCGACGCACGGCTGGCCGGAGGCCGCCTACCCGCGGGAAAAGGCCTATCTGGAGCGCTACCTCGACGGCTTCGAGCCGCGGCATCCCGGAACGCGGGTGGTGCGGATGCGGCCGGGGTTCATCTTCAAGCGGGAGTCGGCCTCCCAGCAGCGCCGGCTGTTCGCCGGGCCGTTCGTGCCCGGCCTGCTCGCCCGCCCGTCGCTGATCCCCGTGGTGCCGGACATCCCCGGCCTGCGGATGCAGGCCCTGCACAGCGCCGACGCCGGCCAGGCCTACCGGCTCGCCGCCCTGCGCGACGTGCGCGGCGCGTTCAACCTCGCCGCCGAGCCCGTGCTCGACGCGGACGTCCTCGCCCGGCTGCTCGGCGCCCGCAAGGTGCGGCTGCCCGGCTGGGCCGTCCGCGGCCCGCTGGCCGCCGCGTGGCGGCTGCACGCCGTCCCGGCGACACCGGGGCTGTTCGAGACCGTACTTCGGCTGCCGATCATGGACACGACCCGGGCGCGCGCGGAACTGGGCTGGTCACCGAGCTACAGTGCCACGGACGCCATCGGGGAGTTCCTGGGCGGGCTGCGCGAGGGCGCGGGGCTGAACACGCCACCGCTGGCCCCCGACGGCCCGGGCGGGCGGCTCCGCGAACTGAGGACCGGCGTCGGCAGCCGACCCTGAGAGGACCTTCGTGCGTTTGACGCCGCGCGACACCCGCTTCTTCGACCTGCTCACCACCGCGGCGGGCAACCTGGTCACGGGCGCGGGACTGCTGACCGAGCTGATCTCCGTGCCCATCGCCGAGCGCGAGAAGGTGGCCCAGCTCATGCACGACACCGAGCACCTGGGCGACGACGCCACGCAGGAGATCATGCTGGCGCTGAACACGTCGTTCATCACCCCGTTCGACCGGCAGGACATCCAGCTGCTGGCCTCCCGGCTCGACGACGTGCTCGACGACATGGACGAGGCCGCGGACCTCGCGGTGCTGTACCGGATCGACGAGTTCCCGCCCGGCGTGGAGAAGATGGTCGAGCTGCTGGCCCGCGCCGCCGCGCTGACCGCCGAGGCGATGCCCGGGATGCGCAAGGTCACCGAGCTGAGCGCGTTCTGGGAGGAGGTCAACGCCATCGAGGACGAGGCCGACGGGGTCTACCGGCGGCTGCTGGCGCACCTGTTCAACGACGGCTGGGCGGGCGGCGACCCGCTCAAGGTGATGAAGGCCAAGGAGATCGTCGACCGGCTCGAGTCGGCGGCCGACGCCTTCGAGCACGTCGCCGACGTGGTGCAGACCATCGCTGTCAAGGAGTCGTAGTGAGCGGGGCCACCCTCGCCCTGGTCGGCGTCATCCTGCTGACCGTCTTCTTCGACTACACCAACGGCTTCCACGACGCGTCGAACGCCATCGCCAGCGCCGTGTCGACGCGTGCGCTGTCGCTGCGCGCGGCGCTGATCCTGGCCGGCGTGATGAACCTCATCGGCGCCCTGCTGAGCACCGGCGTCGCGGTCACCGTCGCGAAAGGACTCATCGACCCGCCCAAGGGCTCGGCCGCGCTGAGTGTGGTGTTCGCCGCACTGGTCGGCGCGGTCGCGTGGAACCTCGTCACCTGGTACTTCGGGCTGCCCTCGTCGTCCTCGCACGCGCTGGTGGGCGGCCTGGTCGGCGCGGCGCTCGCGTCCGCGGGCACCGTGCACTGGAGCGGGGTCGTGGAGAAGGTGCTCATCCCGATGGTGCTCTCACCCGCGGTCGGGCTGATCCTGGGCTACCTCGCGATGGTCGGCGCGCTGTGGCTGCTGCGCAGGCGCAACCAGCACCGCGTCGGGCACGTCTTCCGGCGGCTGCAGATCCTCTCCGCGGCGAGCCTCGCGCTCGGGCACGGCATCCAGGACGCCCAGAAGGGCATGGGCATCATCGTGCTGGCGCTCGTCACGAGCGGGCACCAGCAGGGCTTCGGCGTGCCGATCTGGGTGACGCTGCTGTGCGCGGTCTCGCTGGGCCTGGGCACCTACTCCGGCGGCCTGCGGATCATGCGCACCCTGGGGCGGCGGGTGTTCCCGCTCGACCCACCGCACGGGTTCGTCGCCGAGGCCGTCGGTTCGTCGGTGCTGTATCTCACCGCGTTCGCGTTCAAGGCCCCGGTGTCCACGACCCACGTCATCACCTCGGCGGTGATGGGCGTCGGCGCCACCCGCCGGCTCTCGGCCGTGCGGTGGGGGGTGGCCAGGGACATCGTGCTGGGCTGGGTGCTGACCTTCCCCGCGGCCGCGGCGGTGGCCGCGCTCGCCTACTGGATCACGCGGCTGGTCACCGGATGATAGGAATGCTTCGTGAGCCAGATCGAGACCGCGGCCGATGAGGCCGTCACGCTGACCAGCGAGCTGATCCGCATCGACACCACCAACACCGGTGATCCGGAGACCCTGGTAGGGGAGCGGGCGGCCGCGGAGTACGTGGCGGAGAAGCTCACCGAGGTCGGGTACGAGATCTCCTACGTCGAGTCCGGCGGCAGGGACCGGCACAACGTGATCGCCCGCCTGCCCGGCGCAGACCCCTCGCGGGGCGCGCTGCTCGTGCACGGCCACCTCGACGTCGTGCCCGCCGACCCCGCGGAATGGTCCGTGCACCCCTTCTCGGGCGCGATCCAGGACGGCTACGTGTGGGGTCGGGGCGCGGTCGACATGAAGGACGTGGTCGGCATGACGCTGGCACTGGCCCGGCACTACAAGCGGGAGGGGATCGTCCCGCCGCGGGACCTGGTCTTCGCGTTCCTGGCCGACGAGGAGGCCGGCGGCAAGTTCGGCGCCCAGTGGCTGGTGGAGAACCGCCCCGAGCTGTTCGAGGGCGTGACCGAGGCCGTCAGCGAGGTCGGCGGCTTCTCGATCACGCTGAAGGACGACGTGCGGGCGTACGTCATCGAGACGGCGGAGAAGGGCATCCGCTGGATGAAGCTGCGCGTGCGCGGCACCGCGGGGCACGGTTCGATGATCCATCGGGACAACGCGGTCACCAAGCTGTCCGAGGCGGTGGCCCGGCTGGGCAACCACAGGTTCCCGCTGGTGCTGACCGACTCGGTGCGCGAGTTCCTGGCCGGGGTCACCGAGATCACCGGGTGGGACTTCCCGGAGGACGACATCGACGGGGCCGTGGCGAAGCTCGGCAACATCTCCCGGATGATCGGCGCGACCCTGCGCGACACCGCGAACCCGACGATGCTCACCGCGGGCTACAAGTCGAACGTCATCCCGTCGGTCGCCGAGGCGGCGGTGGACTGCCGGATCCTGCCCGGCCGGATCGAGGCGTTCGACCGCGAGCTGGAGGAGATCCTGGGGCCGGACATCGAGAAGGAGTGGCTGGAGCTCCCGCCGGTGGAGACGACCTTCGACGGTGCGCTGGTCGACGCGATGACGGCCTCGGTGCTGGCGGAGGACCCCGGCGCGCGCACGCTGCCGTACATGCTCTCGGGCGGCACGGACGCGAAGTCGTTCCAGTCGCTCGGCATCCGCAACTTCGGGTTCGCGCCGCTGAAGCTGCCCGCCGACCTGGACTTCTCGGGCCTGTTCCACGGCGTCGACGAGCGCGTCCCGGTCGAGGCCCTCAAGTTCGGGACCCGCGTGCTGGACCGGTTCTTCCGGGCCAGCTGAGCGGTCCTACGAGGCCAGGTACCCGACGTCGGCCGGGCGGCGCTTGCGGCGCAGCCACACCCGGCGGCTGCCGTCGGAGTACAGCCGGACCGTGGAGAGCTCCCAGCCGGCGAACTCGGCGTGGATGGACAGCTGGGTCGCGGCGGCGCGCCGGGACAGGCCCGGCGGCAACTGCAGCCGCCGGTACTCCCAGTCTTCGTCGACCACCGCCTCGAATGTGCTCATGGCTGGACCACCTGGATCCCTTCTCCCGTTGCCGAGCCGACGTAGACCTTGCCGCTCGCCGCGTCGACCGTGACCGAGTCCGGCTGCCGCACGGTCGGGAAGCGGTACTTCTCGACCGGCTCGCCCCCGCGCACGTCGAAGCCCACGACCTGGTTGGTGCCGGTGAGCGTCACCCACGCGAGATGGCGCCGGCTGTCGTAGGCGATGCCGTACACCCCGCCGGGCACCGGGTACATCTGGCGCAGCAGCAACGGGTCGGTCGAGAACGCGAGCAGCGCGCCGGCGCGGGTGTCGGTGACCAGCACGCGCCCGAACGAGTCCGCGACCGCGTTCGTCGCGCCGTCACCCGCCCGCAGCCCCGCGCCGATCGTGCCGCCCGGCACGTCGACCAGGAACACCGCCGTGCGCAGCCGGTCGAGCACGACGAACTGGTCGCCGCTGCGGACCACCTCGTCGGCGCTGTACAGCCCGCCGCTGATGGTCTTCGCGAGCTTGCCGCCCTGGTACACCTCGACGGCCTTGCGGTCGCGTACCGCCACGAGCGTCTCGCCCCCGGCGCCGATCGCGTCCACCGGCTGACCTGGCACGCCCAGCTCGCCGACGTGCGAGCCGTCGGTGATGCGGGCGACCTCGCCCTTGCCGGGGATGCTCGCGAGGACCTGCCCGGCGTCGAAGCTGAGCTGCTCGACCGTGCCGTCCACGGCGACCCGGGCCGGCGCGGCGTTCAGGTCGCCCAGCGGGTACAGCAGCACCGACGGCGGGTCGGCCACCGCCACGGCGAGCGTGTGGTCGTCGGACGCCATCGCGGTCACGTGCCCGGCCGGGAGCACGGTGCCGGCGGGGGAGGCGGCGGGGGCGGGGGAGACCGGCGCGGTCGCCGCCACGGGGTTGGCGACGATCTGCAGGTCGTCGTCACCCTTGCCGGTGTCCGAGGAGCACGCGGTCGCCAGCAGCGCACAAGCCACCGGTACCGCCACCATCATCGCGGACCTCCGCACGCGACCTCCGGACTTCCTCTCGTTCGGCCCCAGCATGCTCCACAATGCCTGCCACGTCACGTCTGTGTCACCTGCTTGTCACCTGGGCCACCGCTCCGGGTAACCGAACTGGATCGCGCTGACGTCGTCGAGCGCGGCTTTGATGGCCCTGGGCAGCACGATCTCCTCGGCGGCGAGGGAACCGGTGAGCTGACCGGTGTCGCGGGCGCCGACCACCGGCGCCACCACGCCCGGCTGGTCCCGCACCCAGGCCAGTGCGACCACGAGCGGTGAGGTGCCCAGGCCGTCGGCCGCGGTGGACACCGCTTCGACGATCCGGGCGGCCCGGTCGGTGCGGTGCTGCTCCACGTACCCGGCGTAGGTCGCGGACGCGCCACGCGAGTCGGCCGGGGTGCCGGTGCGGTACTTGCCGGTCAGCACGCCGCGGCCCAGTGGCGCCCACGGCAGCAGCCCGATGCCGTGGTGCACCGCCGCGGGCACGACCTCGCGCTCCACCCCGCGTTCCACCAGCGAGTACTCGGCCTGGGCGGACACCAGCGACGTGCTGGTCGAGGCGGCCGTCGCCAGCTGCCACCCCGCGTAGTTCGAGACGCCGGCGTAGCGGACCTTGCCCGAGGTGATGGCGTGGTCGAGCGCCGAGAGCGTCTCCGCGAGCGGCACGGTGTCGTCCCACGCGTGCAGCTGCCACAGGTCGATGTGGTCCACGCCCAGTCGCCGCAGCGAGCCCTCGAGCGCGGACAGCAGCGCGCCGCGGGAGGCGCCGCCGCCGAACGGGCCGTCGGTGCGCCGGGCGACCGCCTTCGTCGCGAGCACCACGTCGTCGCGGGGCACCAGGTCGGCGAGCAGGGCGCCCAGGATCCGCTCGCACTCGCCCTCGGCGTAGATGTCCGCGGTGTCCACCAGCGTGCCCCCGGCGTCCACGAACGCGACCAGCTGGCTCGCCGCCTCGTCCGCGTCCGTCTCACCGCCCCAGCTCATGGTGCCCAGCGCCATCCTGGAGACGCGCAGTCCCGACCTGCCCAGCTGTCGCTTCTCCATGCCACAGAGAGTAATGGGCGGGTGCCGACGCGAGGCCGACGCCTCCGCGATCATGGCGACCGATAGCCTTCCGCACCGTGCAAATCAGACGTAACGCGGCAAGGGCTCGGTGACCATGAGCTGGTTCGAAGCGATCGTCCTCGGGCTCGTCCAGGGCCTGACCGAGTTCCTCCCCATCTCCTCGAGCGCGCACCTGCGCATCACCGCGGCGCTGGCGGGCTGGGGCGACCCCGGCGCCGCCTTCACCGCGGTCATCCAGATCGGCACCGAGCTCGCGGTGATCCTCTACTTCGCGCGCAAGATCGGGCGGATCATCCGCGCCTGGTTCTTCTCGATCTTCCGTAGCGAGTGGCGCCACGACCCCGACGCCCGGATGGGCTGGCTGGTGATCATCGGCTCGCTCCCGATCGTCGTGCTGGGCCTGCTGTTCCAGGACGACATCCACTCCACCTTCCGCGACCTGCGGATCACCGCGACCGTGCTGATCGTGTTCGGCGTCGTGCTGCTCATCGCCGACCGGGTCGGCGCGAAGTACCGCGACCTCGACCACCTGACCGTGCCGCACGGCCTGGGCTACGGCATCGCGCAGGCGTTCGCGCTGGTCCCGGGCGTGTCGCGGTCGGGCGGCACCGTCAGCGCCGGGCTGCTGCTCGGCTACACCCGCGCGGAGGCGACCGAGTACGCCTTCCTGCTCGCCGTGCCCGCGGTCTTCGGCTCCGGGCTGTACGAGGTCAGCAAGATCGGCGGGGAGAACAGCCCGCAGTGGGGCCCGACGATCCTGGCGACGCTGGTGTCGTTCGGGGTGGGCTACGCGGTGATCGCCTGGCTGATGAGCTTCATCAAGACGCGCAGCTACCTGCCGTTCGTGGTCTACCGGCTCGCACTGGGCGCCGCGCTGTTCGTGCTGATGGCCACCGACGTCCTCAAGCCCGACGCCGGACCCCAGTTCTGAGACCAGCGCCACGTAAGGGCCGGCCCCTCGCCCACCGCCACCCTCAACGGAGACACTGCGTGCCACGGCTACTCTCGAACCGTGGCTACCGTGATCCTTCTCCGGCACGGCCGCTCGACCGCGAACGGATCGGGCGTGCTGGCCGGCCGGACCCCCAAGGTGGGGCTCGACGACACCGGGCGCGGCCAGGCCAGGGCACTGCTCGACCGGCTCGCCGGAGTGCCGCTGGCCGAGGCCGTCGTGTCGCCCATGCTGCGCTGCAAGCAGACCGTGGCACCGCTGGTGGACGGCCGCGGGCTGGACCGCGCGGTCGACCCCCGGCTGTCCGAAGTGGACTACGGCGACTGGACGAACCGCGAGCTCAGGACGCTGGTCAAGGAGCCGCTGTGGCGGGTGGTGCAGGCGCACCCGTCGGCGGCGGTCTTCCCCGGCGGCGAGGGCCTCGCGGCGATGCAGGCCCGCGCCGTCGCCGCCGTCCGCGAGCACGACGCCCGCATCACCGCCACCCACGGTGAGCACGCGGTCTGGCTGCTGTGCAGCCACGGCGACGTGCTCAAGGCGATCCTCGCCGACGCGCTGGGCCAGCACCTGGACTCGTTCCAGCGGATCGTGGTCGACCCGGCGTCGATCTCGGTCGTGCGCTACACCGAGACTCGCCCGTTCGTGTTGCGGGTGAACGACCACGGCTCCGATTTCGCGGGAGTGGTGCCACCGCCGCCCAAGCGCGGTAGGAAGAAGGCATCCTCCGATGCCGAGGTCGGAGGTTCCACGGGACGAAGGGGCCGTCAGTGAACTCTCAGCTCTCACCGGACAATCCGTTCGCGAAGCCGAGCGAACTGCCCTACGGGCTGCCGCCGTTCGACCGCATCCGCGACGAGCACCACGCGGCGGCGTTCGAGGCGGGACTGGCCGAGCACGCGGCCGAGGTCGAGGCCATCGCGGCGAACCCCGAGCCCGCGACGTTCGACAACACCGTCGTGGCGCTGGAGCGGTCCGGCAGCCTGCTCACGCGGGTGTCGTCGGTGTTCTTCAACCTCACCTCCTCCGACACCAACCCCGCACTGCAGGACCTGCAGGCGGAGATCGCGCCCAAGCTCGCCGCGCACCACGACGCCATCCACCTCGACCCGCGGCTGTACGCCCGGGTGCGCGAGCTGTTCGACAACCGCGCCGCGCTCGGCCTGGACGAGGAGTCGGCGTGGCTGCTCGAGCGCGTGCACACCGACTTCCGCCGCGCGGGCGCCGGCCTGCCGGAGGCCGACCAGGCGCGGCTGCGGGAGCTCAACGGGGAACTGTCCACCTTGAGCACCCGGTTCCAGGAGAACCTGTTGCGCGACACCAACGACCTCGCGGTCGTGGTGGACGACGCGAGCGAGCTGGCGGGCCTGTCCGCGGACGCCGTCGCGGCGGCGCGGGAGGCCGCGAACTCGCGTGGCGAGCAGGACCGGTACCTGCTGAGCCTGAACCTGCCGACGTCGCAGCCGCTGCTGGCCTCGCTGGAGAACCGCGCCCTGCGGGAGCGGCTGTTCCGGGCCTCCACCGCGCGTGGCAACCGGGGCAACGACAACGACAACAGCGCGGTGCTCACCCGGATCGCGGCCCTGCGGGCCGAGCGCGCGGCGCTGCTGGGCTACCCGCACCACGCGGCGTACGTCATCTCCGACGAGACGGCGCGCACCTCGGAGGCGGCGGTGGGGCTGCTGGAGCGGCTCGCCCCCGCGGCGGTCGCCAACGCCAAGCGGGACGCCGAGGAGCTGCAGCGCTACCTCGAGCAGGACATCCCGGGCGCGACGCTGGAGCCGTGGGACTGGGCGTTCTACGGCGAGCGGGTCCGCAAGGCGCGCTACGACATCGACGAGGCCACCCTGCGCCCGTACTTCGAGCTGGACCGGGTGCTGCGCGACGGCGTGTTCTTCGCGGCCAACCAGTTGTACGGGCTGAGCTTCACCGAGCGGCACGACCTGCCGACCTACCACCCCGAGGTGCGGGTGTTCGAGGTCTTCGACGCGGACGGCTCGCCGCTGGGGCTGTTCCTCGGCGACTACTACACACGTGACTCCAAGCGCGGCGGCGCGTGGATGAACACCTTCGCCGACCAGTCGTACCTGCTGGGCGGGCGCCCGGTGGTGGTCAACAACCTGAACATCTCGCGCCCGCCGGAGGGCGAGCCGACGCTGCTGACGTTCGACGAGGTGGTGACCGCCTTCCACGAGTTCGGGCACGCCCTGCACGCGCTGATGTCGGCGGTGCGGTACCCGGCGTTCTCCGGCACGAACGTGCCGCGCGACTTCGTGGAGTACCCGTCGCAGGTCAACGAGATGTGGATGCTGTGGCCGCAGGTGCTGGCGAACTACGCCAAGCACCACGAGACCGGCGAGCCGCTGCCGCAGCGGCTGGTCGAGCGGCTGCAGGAGTCTGCGCAGTACGGCCAGGGCCACGCGACGACGGAGTACCTCGCGGCGGCGCTGCTGGACCAGGCGTGGCACGGCATCTCGGCCGACGACGACATCGACGACGTCGCCCGCTTCGAGGCGGCGGCGCTGGAGAAGGCGGGGGTGGCGCTGCGCGTCGTGCCGCCGCGGTACCGCAGCACGTACTTCGCGCACGTCTTCAGCGGCGGTTATTCGGCGGGCTACTACTCCTACATCTGGAGCGAGGTCCTCGACGCCGACACGGTGGAGTGGTTCCACGAGAACGGCGGCCTGACCAGGGCGAACGGCGACCACTTCCGGTCGACGCTGCTCAGCCGCGGCGGCAGCACCGACTCGATGGCGGCGTTCCGCACCTTCCGCGGCCGCGACCCGGAGATCACCCCGCTGCTGACCCGGCGAGGACTCACCGGCGCCTAGACGGACCCGGCCTCCTCCGCATCACGACGAAAACCGGCAGCGGACAACGAAAAGCACGCAGGCACTTACACCCCTGCCAGCCCCTTCGTCCCCGCCGCACTTTCGGCGCGGACGGCCGTGTCAAGGGTGGGCGAAGCCCATCGCCCAGCGACGCCGAAGGCGCCCTTTACCCGGCCTCCTCCGCGCGTAAAACGATAAAAGGCGAAGGGCCGCCCGAGCACGCGAAGAGGCCCGGCTCCCATCAGGGAGCCGGGCCTCCAGCGAAAACAGATCAGACCAGTCCGAGTTTGCGGACCGCGTCGCGCTCTTCGGTCAGCTCGGCCACGGACGCGTCGATCTTGCCGCGCGAGAAGTCGTCGATCTCCAGGCCCTGCACGATCTCCCACTTGCCGTCACGGGTGGTCACCGGGAAGGACGAGATCAGGCCCTCGGGCACGCCGTAGGAGCCGTCCGACGGTACGGCCATCGAGGTCCAGTTGCCCCCCGCGGTGCCGTTGACCCAGGTGTGGACGTGGTCGATCGCGGCCGAGGCGGCCGACGCGGCCGAGGACGCGCCCCGGGCCTCGATGATCGCCGCGCCGCGCTTGGCGACGGTCGGGATGAAGTCGTCCTCCAGCCACTTCTGGTCGCCCACGGCCTCGGCGGCGTTCTTGCCCGCGACCTCGGCGTGGAAGATGTCCGGGTACTGGGTGGCGGAGTGGTTGCCCCAGATCGTGAGCTTCTTGATGTCGGCCACGGACACGCCGAGCTTCTTCGCCAGCTGGGCGGTCGCGCGGTTGTGGTCGAGGCGGGTCATCGCGGTGAACCGCTCGGCAGGCACGTCGGGGGCGTTGGACTGCGCGATCAGGGCGTTGGTGTTGGCCGGGTTGCCGACCACCAGCACCTTGACGTCCTCGGCGGCACCGGCGTTGATCGCCTCGCCCTGCGGCTTGAAGATGCCGCCGTTGGCCTCCAGCAGGTCACCGCGCTCCATGCCCTTGGTGCGGGGCCGGGCGCCGACCAGCAGCGCGACGTTGGTGCCCTCGAAGGCCTGCTTCGGGTCGTCGAAGATGTCGGTGCCCGCCAGCAGCGGGAACGCCCCGTCTTCGAGCTCCATCGCGGTGCCCTCGGCCGCCTTGACCGCCTGCGGGATCTCCAGCAGCCGCAGCTTCACCGGGGTGTCCGCGCCGAGCAGCTGACCGGACGCGATGCGGAACAGCAGCGCGTAGCCGATCTGGCCGGCGGCGCCGGTGACGGTGACGTTGACGGGGGCATGGGTCATTGCGCACTCCTGCGGACGTTCTCTTCGCTTGTGCTGGTGACTCTATCGGCCGCCGCCCGCGCGGACCCGGTGCGTCGCCCCACACCCGGCTTGACCGATTCCGCCGTGGGGACCTCGAACACCCGGCCCAGCGCGATAACGCCCTCGTCAATGCGGCCGAGGCTGGTCAGCACCGACCGGACGTGCCGGTCGTCGGATTCGCGGGTGATCGGCGTCTCAGTGTCGCGGTCCAGCTTGCGCTGGGTGCCGCCCTGCACCGACTCGGCGAGCACGTCGATGTTGTGCGTGATCCGGTCCACGAGCTCGGTGAGCCGCTCGTCGCCCGCGAACAGGCCGGGCTCGGCGCGGGCGGCGATGTGGCGCGCGCGGAAGGAGAGCCGGTCGAGCGTCGCGAGCACGTAGGAGCCGTAGTCGCGCCGGCTGGACAGGTTCATCGGATGCGTCAGCGGCTCGACCGTGGTGCGGACCTTCTCGACCGCGCGGTCCAGCTCGCGGGACAGCTCGATGATGTTGACGTTCTCCCGGCCCGAGAGCAGCACCTCGGCCTGGTCGAGGAACTCGTGCAGGTCGCCCAGCACCGCCTCCAGGTCCGAGCGCAGCACGGTCCGGGTGCGCACCGGCAGCACGGCGACCGCGGCGAGGATGCCGGCCGTGGCGCCCACCGCGGTCTCGGCGACCCGCAGCCACAGCACGTCGACGGTGAACGTGCCGAGCATGCTGTAGAGCAGCCCGAGCATGCAGGTGATGAAGAACGACATCACCACCTGCGACACGCGCGCGGTGTAGACCAGGCAGAACACGCACACGAGGATGAGCACGACGGTGAGCGCGAGGTTGCCGGTCACCAGCAGCGCCAGCAGCGTCCCGCCGAAGATCCCCGCCAGGGTGCCCAGCACCCGCCGGAAGCCCTTCACGAACGTCGCGCCGGTGGTGGAGGTGTTGAGGAACACCACGAACACCGTCAGCACCGCCCAGTACCACCGCTGGTGCGACACCAGCTCGCCGCCCAGCACGGCGAGCGCGCCGCCGATCATGGCCTGCAGTGCCGCGCGGGCCTGGTTGTCGAAGGCGAAGAACCGCTTGCTCTCCGGCTCGCCGGGTTCCGGGAACTCGGCCTCGGCGGAGTAGTCCTGCTCGGCGATCCGCTGGGCGTTGACGTCGGCCAGCGCGAGCTCCGCGATGGCGCGGCGCAGCTCGTCGCCCGGCTCGGGCTTGTCCTTCAGCCGGCTGCCGGTGACCAGCATCCTGCTGAACTCCTCGGTCGCGCTGATCACCGGCAGCTCGCGCGGGTCGTGCTCGATCAGCGACTCGAACCGCAGGAGACTGCCGACCAGCTCGTCGCGGACCTCGTCGGGCAGCTTCTCGGTGTTGGTCCGCCGCACGGTGATCGACAGCCACTGCGCCGCGATCTCGACCTCGATGGCGCGCCGGCGCAGCAGCTCCGACGCAGGCGGGTCGAGCACCTCGTCGATCGCGTCCTCGATCATCAGTACCGCCTCGTGCAGGCGGGAGTCCGCCCGCCGCAGCTGGTTGCGCCGCCGCTCGCTGCCGCCGCCGGCCAGATACGCCGCCGCGGCGGCCGCGTGCCGGCCGAGCCGGGCCCGGAACGCGCGCCGGATGCGCACCAGCTCCCGTTGCGGATCGCGGCGCAGCACCACGAAGCGCATCAGCGCGTTGCCCGCGACCCCGACCGCCAGCGCCAGCACGTACTGCGGCAGCTGCGCGAAGTGGATCTGCAGGAACATCGAGAAGAAGAACATGAAGAACGCCAGTGCGCCGAGCGCGGGGCCGCGCGGCGCGAATCGCTGCGCGTACACCGCCAGGAAGATCAGCAGGATGAACAGCACGCTGTCCAGCGGCGGCCGGGTGATGCCGATCGAGGCGACGGTCAGCGACAGCGCGCCCGAGCAGAACGCGAGCACCAGGGTCACCGCCTGCGCCCTGGGGGTCCGGTCGTTGACGGTGAACGCCGACTGCATCGCCGCGATCGCGGCGAGCATGATCGTCGGGATCGGGCGGCCCAGCAGGCCGAGCACGAGGATCGCGAACGCGATCCCGCCGACCGCGAGCGCCGCGCGGCGCAGCCGCAGCAGCCCGGGGTCGGCGGCCACCAGCCGGTCGCGCAGGCGCTCCCAGGTGATCGTCAGCGTCTCCATCAACGCTCCCCGGCCAGCAGTTCCCACTGGGCGAGCGAAAGCCGGCGCCCGGTGGCCGCGGTGACCCGCAACCGGTAGTGCGGCAGCGCCGCGGGCGTGGCGAGCGCGAACGGCCTGGTCTGGCGCTGCCACCGGAACGTCTCGTCCGCCCGGCTGTCGAGGGTCTCCCAGTGCCGTCCGTCCGCGGAGCCCTCGAGCACCCACGCGGTGGGCGCGCCGCGGCTGCCCGGGGTGAGCGTGTAGACCTCCACCGGCCGCGGCGGTCCGTCCACTGTGTACTCGATGGCCGGGGTGGCGGTGTCGAAGGTGATCTGCGTGCGGCTGGTGTCGTCGAACAGTGCGGCGAGGTCCGGGCGCGAGTGGCCGGTGAGGTCGGTGAGCGGGCGCGGCGGCGCGTCGCCCTCGGTGAGCGACGGCGGTGGGCCGCCCCAGCCGGACGGCTCCTCGCCGAGGGTGAACTCGAGCGTCGCGCCCGCGGCCAGAACGTCGTGCGCGAGCCATGACTGCTCGTGCCACTCGCCGTTCACCCGCAGCCGCCGCACGTACATTCCGGTGCCGGACGTTGTGATCACCACCTGGTTCCCGTTCTCGAGGCGGATGGTCGCGCGCGGGAAAAGAGGCGCGCCGAGGACGTAGACCGGGCTGCCGACCGCGAGCGGGTACAGCCCGAGCGCGGCGAAGACGTACCACGCGGACATCTCGCCGTTGTCCTCGTCGCCGGGGTAGCCCTGGCCGATCTCGCTGCCGAGGTAGCAGCGGGTGAGCACCTCGCGCACCACCGCCTGCGCCTTGCCGGGCGCACCCGCGTGGAGGTACATGAACGGGATGTGGTGCGAGGGCTGGTTCGAGTGCCCGTACTGGCCGAGCCGGACGTCGCGGGCCTCGGTCATCTCGTGGATGATCCCGCCGTAGGAGCCGGTGTTGCGCCCGGTCTCCGGCGTGCTGAAGAAGGTGTCCAGTTTGGACTCCAGCCCGGCCCGCCCGCCGAACAGGTTCGCCAGGCCTTTCCCGTCGTGGGGCACGGAGAAGGCCATGTTCCAGCCGTCGGTCTCGGTGTAGTCGAAGCCCCAGCGCGTGGGGCCGTACTCCTGCGGCGACCACCGCCACCTGCCGTCGCGGTGGCGGCCCTGGAAGAAGCCGACCCGGTCGTCGAAGTGGTGGACGTAGTTCAACGCGCGGCGGCGGAAGTACTTCGCGTCGTCGCGGTGGCCCAGCGCCTCGGCGAGGTTGGCGATCCCGAAGTCGTTGACGCAGGCTTCGAGCGCCCACGACAGGCCTTCGTGGGTGCTCAGCGGGGTGTAGCCGAGGAAGATCGACTCGCGCAGGCCCTTGCGGCCCACGGCCCGGTTCGGCGGCGGCACGGTCGCGTTCTTCAGCGCGGCCTCGTAGGCCGCGTGCACGTCGAAGCCGCGGACGCCCTTGAGGTAGGCGTCGGCGAAGGCGACGTCGGAGCTGGTGCCGGTCATCAGGTTCGCGTAGCCGGGGGAGGACCAGCGCGCGATCCAGCCGCCCTCGCGGTACTGCTGCACGAACCCCTCGATCAGCTCGCCGCAGCGCGCCGGCGCGAGGAGCGCGTACGCGGGCCAGCAGGTGCGGTAGGTGTCCCAGAACCCGTTGTTGACCGACATCGGCCCGTCGAGGACCTTCGCGCCGGTCCGCTTCCGCGTGCTCGGCCACCAGCGGCGGACGACCGGGCTGGCGTGCCGCCGCCCGGACGGCGTGTCCTCGTGCCCGGAGTTCGGGTAGAGGAACAGCCGGTAGAGGCCGGAATAGAACGTCGTCAGCTGGTCCTCGGTCGCGCCGTCGAGCTCGACCCGGCCGAGCAGACCCTGCCAGGCCTCGCGCGCGTCGTCCCGCACCTGCTCGAACGCCGTCCCGGCGGGGATCTCCTGGCCGAGGTTCCGGCGGGCCTGCTTCAGGCTGATCAGCGAGGTGGCGATCCGCAGCTCGACCGTGCCGGTGTCGAAGGCCAGCGCTTTTCCCCGGCGGCGGCCCGGCCGGTCGAACGTGCCGTACACGAACATCCGCCGCGCGCCCACCGAGAGTCGGCTGCGCACCCGGGTGTGCCCGGTGACGATGCCGCGTTTCGGGTCGAGCCGGACGTTCCCGCGGTTGCACGAGAACCCGACGACGGCTTCGCCGGGGAAGCTGAACCGGAACATCGTGGCGTGGTCGGCGGGCGCGAGCTCGACGCTCGTCCCGCTGTCGAACCGCACGCCGTAGTGGTACGGGCGGTCCGTCTCGTGCTCGTGCCCGAACGCGAGGTCACCTGCGGGCACGACGTGGAAGGTGTGCCGGTCGCCCATCCACGGGCTCGGCTGGTGGCTGAGCGCGAAGCCTTCGAGCCGCGGGCGGTTCGCGGCGTCGTTGCGGCGGTGGTACTCGTACAGCCAGGTCGTCGAGGACGCGTCGGTGACCGGGGTCCAGAAGTTGAACCCGTGCGGCACGGCGGTGGCCGGGAACGTGTTGCCGCGGGAGAACTCGGCGCTGGAGTGCGTGCCGCGGGTGGTGCGGACCCAGTCCACCGGGTCGTGCTGGCGGGGAGGGCGGTCGGCGATGCGCACGTCGTCGAGCCAGCCTGTGGCGTCCCCGCCGCTGAGCACGATCGCCCGCACGGTGCGCCCGGCGGGGACCGGGCGCCGGACGAGGTTCCACTGGCCGGGATAGAACGCTTTCGGATCGAGCGTGCCCGCCAGAGTGCTGCCGTCGTCGAGCTCGACGTCGAGGGCGATGGACAGCCCCTCCTCGGGGAAGACCACATAGGACAGTTCGGTGTGCTCGCCCGCCGGGAGGTCCACCTCGAACAGCCGGACCCGCCCCGGGCGCTCGTACCGCAGCGCGTGCCGGCCGGTGAACCCCGCACCGGCCTTCGCCGTCGCCGGCCGGCCCGGTCCGGTCCCGACCTCGCCGGCCAGCGGGACGGGGTCCCCTTCTTCGAAGGACGAGAAGAACCGGTCGGCGATCACGTGCCTACCGTAACCGCCGGCCGGCCCATCTTCGCGCTAGCGCGGCTTGCCCAGCAGTTCCACCTCCGAGAGGGTGGCGGGGCCGGTGAGCTGCAGCCGGTAGTAGGTGTAGCCGCCCGGGTGCGCCACCCGGAACGGCCGGGTCTGGTCGCGCCACTGGAACGTCTGGTTCGCGCGGCTGTCCAGCGTGGTCCAGTTCTGCCCGTCGGCCGAGCCGCTCAGCGTCCAGCCCGTGGGATCGGCGCCGGCCTGCTTGCCCGAGGTCAGCGTGTAGTACGACACCGGGTTGCCGGGCGCCGCGAGCTGGTACTGCACGGTCGTGGCCTGGGCCTCGGTCTTCGACGTGTTGTCGAACAGGGCGGCGGCCGACCCGGTGCCCTTGCCCGGGCCCGTCACGTCCGCGAGTGGCGACGGCGCCTGGTCACCCTTGGTGATCGACGCCGGGGCGTCGTTCGGGCCGGTGCCCCAGCGGGACGGGTTCGGGCCCATGTCGAAGTCCAGTGTGCCGCCCTTGGCGATCAGGTCGTGCGGCAGCGACGTCGAGGTCCACGGCTTGCCGTCGACCCGCAGCCCCTGCACGTAGACGTTCTTCGCGTTGTTCTTCGGCGCGTTGATCACCAGGTCGCGGCCCGGCAGGTGGATCGTCGCCTTGGTGAACAGCGGCGAGCCCACGGCGTAGTCCGGGCTGCCCATCTGCAGCGGGTAGAAGCCCAGGACGCTGAAGACGTACCAGGCCGACATCTCGCCGTTGTCCTCGTCGCCGGGGTAACCCTGGCCCAGCTCGCTGCCGACGTAGAGCCGCGACAGCGCTTCGCGCACCTTCGCCTGCGTCTTCGACGGCTGACCGGCGTAGTCGTACATGTAGAGGATGTGGTGCGACGGCTGGTTCGACTGCGCGTACTGGCCCATCCGCACGTCGCGCGCTTCGCGCATCTCGTGGATGGTGCCGCCGTAGGCGCCGGGGAAGGTCGCCGTCTCCTGGGTGGCGAAGAACTGGTCGAGCTTGTTCGCCAGCCCCTGCTTGCCGCCGTAGAGGTCGGCGAGGCCCTGCCCGTCCTGCGGCACGGTGAACGCCATGCCCCAGCCGTCGGTCTCGGTGTAGTCGCCGCCCCAGTCGCGGGGGTCGTACTGCCCGGCGGGCAGGCGGAAGCTGCCGTCGGGGTCCCGGCCCTGGAAGAAGCCCACGCCGGGGTCGAACATGTTGACGTAGTTCTGCGCCCGGTTGAGGAAGTACGTGTAGTTGTCCAGGTACTCCTGCTTCTTCGGGTCGCCCGGCTTCGCCTCGTCGGCGAGCTTCTTCGACAGATTCGCGATGCCGTAGTCGTTGATGTAGCCCTCGATCGCCCACGACATGCCCTCGCCGGTGGTGGTCGGGGTGTAGCCGAGGAAGATCGAGCTGTCCAGGCCCTTGCGGCCGACGCTGTCGTTCGGCGGCGCGACCGTGGCGTCCTTGACCGCGGCGTCGTAGGCCGAGGAGATGTCGAAGTTCGTCACGCCCTTGAGGTAGGCGTCGGCGAAGGCGACGTCGGAGCTGGTGCCGGTCATCAGGTTCGCGTAGCCGGGGGAGGACCAGCGCGCGATCCACCCGCCGTCGCGGTACTGCTGCACGAACCCGTCGATCATCTTGCCCGCCATGTCCGGCGAGAGCAGGTCGTAGGCGGGCCAGGTGGTGCGGTAGGTGTCCCAGAACCCGTTGTTGACGTACAGCTGGCCGTCCACGACCTGCTGGGTGAACGGGCTCGCGTAGGCGTACTTCGGCTGTCGCGCGGTCCCGACGTTCTCGAAGCCCGAGTTGGGGTAGAGGAACAGCCGGTAGAGGTTGGAGTACAGCGTGGTGAGCTGGTCCTGGCTCGCGCCCTGCACCTCGATCACGCCCAGCTGCTTGTCCCACGCTGCCTGAGCGGCGGTACGAACCGAGTCGAAGCTGGCCTTCGGCGCGATTTCCAGGTCGAGGTTCTTCTTCGCCTGGTCGACGCTGATCAGCGAGGTCGCGATCCGCATGGTGACGGTCTTCCCGCTGAACTTCAGGTAGCCGCGCACGTTGTCACGGCCCTCGCCGGGCAGCATCGCGCCGTTGGTCACCGGCTGGTCGAAGGTCGCGTAGACGTAGAGCCGGCCGGCACCCGCGGACAGCCCGCTCTTGACGTCGGAGTAGCCGGTGAGCGAGTTCGTCGCCGGGTCCAGCGTCAGCCCGCCCGCGTCGCTGACGTTGTCGAAGATCAGGTTCGCGTCACTGCCGGGGAAGGTGAACCGGAACATCGCAGCATGGTCGGCCGGGGCGATCTCCCCGCTGACGCCGTTGTCGAACTTGACGCCGTAGTAGTAGGGCTTCGCGGTCTCGTTGGCGTGCTGGAACGGCAGCGCCCGCGCGGTCCGGTCGGCGTCGGGCACGCCCGCGGCGGCCGAGGGCATGACCTGGAAGGTCTGCCGGTCGCCCATCCACGGGCTCGGCTCGTGGCTGAGCCCGAACGCCTGCAGCGTCGGCAGGTTCTGCGCGTTGTTGCCCTCCTGGTAGCGGTAGAGCCAGTCGGTGGAGCCGGCGTCGGTCTCGGGGGTCCAGAAGTTGAAGCCGTGCGGCACGGCGGTGGCGGGGAAGTTGTTGCCACGCGAGAAGTTTCCGTTGGCGTTGCTGCCGCGGGTGGTCAGCACGTTGTCCGAGAGCCGCGCGGCGGGCTGCTGGTGGACCGGCGCTACCTGCACGTCGTCGACCCAGCCGGTGAAGCTCGCCGGACCGCTCGTGCTGTCGTAGCCGAGGAGGATCCGGGAGATGGTCCTGCCGCGCGCGAGCTTGCCGATCGAGGCCCGGATCAGGTTCCACTGGTTGGTGTACAGGGCTTTTCCGGCGCCCTGGCCCTGCGGCGAGAGGGTGAAGCCGTACTGGTCCGTGGCGCCGAGGCCGGACAGGTACGTGCCGTCGGTGAAGGCCAGGTCGAGCGAGACGTTCGTGCTCGGGTAGCGCAGGTCGGCAGCGGTGAACTCGGGGAAGATCTTGTACGACAGCTCGGTGTCGGGCTGGACCGGGATGTGCACGTCGAACATCTTGTTGTACGAGTAACCGCGGCCCTGGCTGGTCTGCGTCCCGGTGTAGTGGAACGCGCGCAGCCCGGTGTAGCCCGCGCGGGGCTTGCTGCTGTAGCCGCTGACCGGCCCGCTGTCGGGGTAGCTGCGCATGTTCGGCAGCGGCGGCGGGGCGGGTTCGTCGTTGGCCAGCAACAGCTCCGACAGCTGCAGCAGCGGGCCGCCGTTGTTCGCCGTGACGTCGAGCCGGTAGTAGCGGTAGGTGACGGCGGAGGTCAGCTGGTAGCTGTTGGTCTGCAGGCGCCCGGCGAAGGACTGGCCGCTGCGCTGGTCGATCGTGGTCCAGACCTGACCGTCGGCGGAGCCCTGCAGGGTCCAGTCCTTCGGGTCGCGCTCGGCGGAGTCGTTGGCCGAGGTCAGCGCGTAGTGGGTGATCGCGGTGGGCTCGCTCAGCTGGAACTGCGCCCAGCCGGTCGGCTCCCAGGCGAGCCACTTGGTGTCCGGGTTCGCGTCGACGAGGTTGACGGCCACCTCGCCGCCGTCGGTGTTCTCGTCACTGGCGGTGACGTCGGTGACCTTGCCGCGGATGTCGCCGGGGATCGCGGAACCGTTGGCGCCGTTGACCCCCGAGGTACGCGGCTGCCCGTACCGGTTCGTGTCGACGGTGTCGACCGCGGGTTGCGGATCGCCGGACTCGAAGGAGGAGGAGAAGGTCGCGGCCGCCGGTGCCGCCGTCGCGGGCGCCGCCGTGAGACCGGCAGCGAGCGCGACGCACGCCACTAGCACCGACACTGCGTTGGTTCGGGCCATGAGCCGAAGCTCAACGCGGAAGTCCCTGGTACGTCAAGGTTTCCGCCGATTCCTGGCCGAAACGGGACAAGAGTGTCAAACCGACGAAAGTAGGTTGCCCAGCACGCGTTTGCCGAACTCGAGCCCCGCCACCGGCACCCGCTCGTCGACGCCGTGCGCCATCGCCCGGTACGGGAACCCCTCGGGCAGCCACAGCGGCGCGAAGCCGTAGCAGTCGATGCCCAGCGGGCTGAACGCCTTCGCGTCGGTGCCGCCACCCATGCAGTACGGCACCACGACCGCCTCGGGGTCCTCGGCGCGCAGCGCGTCGGCCATCGCGGCGAACCACGGCGAGTCGACCGGCGCCTGCACCGGGGGCTGGTGCGCGACGAACTCGCGCTCGACGCCGGGGCCGAGCAGCGCGTCGAGCTGCGCGAGCAGGTCCTCCTCCGTGCCCGGCAAGGTCCGGGTGTCCAGCTGGGCCCGCGCGACGCTCGGGATGACGTTCACCTTGTACCCGGCGTCGAGCATGGTCGGGGTGCTGCTGTTGCGGACCGTGTTCTCCGCCAGCGACGCCGCCGGGCCGAGCCTGGCGAGTGTGCCGTCCACATCGGACAGATCCACCTCGACGCCGAGGGCCTCGCCGGTCCGCACGAGGAAGGCCTCGACGGTCGGGGTCAGCTGGACCGGCCAGCGGTGCGAGGCGATCCGGTGCAGCGCGGCCACGAGCCGGACCACGGCGTTCTCGTCGTTGCGGCGGGAACCGTGCCCCGCCCGGCCACGGGCGGTGAGCCGCATGTGCGCCGTGCCCCGCTCGGCCGTGCCGACCGGGTAGAGCCGCACGGTCCGGCCGTCGGCCGCGGGCACGTGGTAGGTGTACGCGCCGGACTCGCTGATGGCCGCCGCGCAGCCCTCGAAGTACTCCCGGTGCTCGGCCGCGAGCCAGTGCGCGCCCCACTCGCCGCGGTCCTCCTCGTCGGCGACGAACGCCAGCACGAGGTCGCGCCGCGGCCGCAGCCCCTCGGCGACCAGGGACAGGACCATCGCGCAGAAGTCCTTCATGTCCACCGCGCCGCGGCCCCACAGGCAGCCGTCGCGGACCTCGCCGGAGAACGGGTGCACCGACCAGTCGGCGGCATCGGCCGGCACTACGTCGAGGTGGCCCTGCACGAGCAGCGCCGGCAGCGAAGGGTCGGTGCCCGGCACGCGGGCGAGCACGTTCGCCCGCCGCGGCGCCGACTCCAGGACCTTCGGCTCGACCCCCGCGCCGGAGAGCACGCCGGCCACGAACTCGGCCGCCTCACGCTCGCCCTCGGAGTCCCCGTGCCCGCGGTTGGTGGTGTCGAACCGCACCAGCCGCGCGCACAGATCCACCACGTCAGCCATAGATCCCCTGTACCGCGCCCGCGGCGATCGCGGTGACCACCTTGAACGCCTTCATCGCCTCGGTCATGTCGGGTGCCTCGAAGCCGACCTTACGCACGCCGGTCTGTTCGACGGTCGGCACCACGGCTGTCGCCTGGGCGAGGTGGCTCGCGTCGAACTCGACCTCGATCCGGTGCGGGCCGCGGCGGGGCTCGACGCGCCCGGCGCGCGCCACCGCCCGCTCGGCGGCGAGCTTGAGCGCGGTCGCCGTGCGCTGCGGGGGAGTGCAGATCGCGGCGTACCGGCTGACGCATTCCTTCACGGCCACGCCGATCGCCTCCGGCGCGTAGTCCCGGGCGTCGTCGCAGGTCTTGTCGTCCCCGGTGACCATGAGCACCGGCACGCCGTACTCCGCCGCCAGCGCGGCGTTGAGCCGCCCCTCGCTCGCGGGCACCCCGTCGAGCCACACGCCGGTGATCTGGTTCTCCAGGTACGTGTGGGACAGCACGCCCTCGGCGCCGGCCCCGGCGTGGTAGCCGACGAACACCACGCCGTCGACACCCGAGTCGACGCCCTGCATCATCGACAACGGCTTGTGCCGCCCGGTCAGCATCCGCACCCGCGGGTCGAGGTCCTCCAGCAGCAGGTTGCGCTGGGAGGAGTGCGCCTCGTTGACCAGGACGTCGCTCGCGCCGGCGTCGTGCAGGCCCGCGACGGCCGCGTTCACGTCACCGGTGAACAGGCGGCGGAACCGCTGCCACTGCTCGGTTCCGGGCACGACGTCATCGGTCCAGGTGACACCCGTGGCCCCTTCCATGTCCGCCGAGATCAGGATGCGCATGGTCGCCGACCCTATCCTGGGCCCGTGCGCATCGTCTCGCTGTTACCTGCCGCCACGGACCTCGTCGCGGAGCTCGGTCTGGCCGGGAACCTGGCCGGGCGCACCCACGAATGCGACTGGCCCGCCGAGGTGGCGCGGGTGCCGGTGGTCACCGGCACCGGCCTGGACGGCGGGCTCAGCAGCAGGGAGATCAGCGAGACGGTGGGCGGCGCCCCGCATCGCGGTTCGTCGCTGTACTCGCTGGACGCGGACCTGCTGGCCCGGCTCGCCCCGGACTTCGTCCTGACCCAGGACCTCTGCGACGTGTGCGCGGTCTCCTACCGCCGCGTGTCCGAGGCGGTCCGCGTGCTCGACGCCGGCCCGCGCGTGCTCAGCCTCGAACCCCGCACGCTGCCGGAGGTCCTGGGCTGTCTGACCACGCTCGGCGACGCCTTCGGCGTACCGGAGCGCGCGGCGGCGCGGCGGCGCCACTGGGAGGACCGGCTGGTCGCGGTGGAACGCGCGGTGTCCGGGCGGGCGCGCCCGCGGGTGGCGGCGCTGGAATGGCTCGACCCGGTCTGGCCCGCCGGGCACTGGGTGCCCGAGCAGATCGGCCACGCCGGCGGGATCCCGCTGCTCGCCTCGGCGGGCGAGCACACCAGGCCGGTTGGCTGGGAGGCCGTGCTCGACGCGCGGCCGGACGTCCTGCTGGTGCTGCCCTGTGGCTTTGCGCCCGAGCGCACGCTCGCCGAGCTGGACGTGCTCACCAGCAGGCCCGGCTGGTCGTCGCTGCCGGCGGTGCGGGACGGGCGGGTGTGGGTGCTCGACGGCCCGGCGTACTTCAACCGGCCCGGTCCGCGGGTGGTGCGCGGGGTGGAGGTGCTGGCGCACGTCCTGCACGGGGTCGGCACGGTCGGTGCGGGCGAGGCGCTGCGGGTGACCGGCGGGGTGGGCCGGTCCGGTCGCTCGGGGGGCTGACGCGACCGGACCGGCTACCCGCAGGGCAGTGCACGTAGCGTGGCGGCGCTGTGGTGACCTGCCCGACGGGTTAGAGGGGCCGGACCCGGCTTCGGGACGACCGGAACGGCGGGTCCACTCGATCGAGTGACAGTTGAGTGCGGGGCCGGCCGCGGGCATGATCGGGACCGTCGTCCTCATCCAGCGTAGGGAGTGTCAATGACCTCGAACGACGCCGTCGTCGTGGTGGCCACCGCCGAAGCCGCGGCGGGCCAGGAGGAGAAGGTGGAGCAGGCGTTCCGCACCGCCATCCCGGCCGTGCACGCCGAGCCCGGCTGTGAGCTCTACGCCCTCCACCGCGACTCGCGGTCGCCGTCGACCTTCGTGATGGTCGAGAAGTGGGCCTCGCCCGACGCGCTGCGCACGCACGCGAAGGGGGCCGCGCTGGCCGAGCTGGGGGCGGCGCTGGAAGGCCTGCTCGCGGCGCCGCTGAAGGTGCAGACCCTGACGCCGCTGCCCGGCGGGGATGCCCGGCTCGGGGCCGTCTGAACGAATTTCGGGCGCGGGTGATCCGCCTCACCCTTTTCGGGGTTAATCGTTTTGTGATCCGTGGTCCGGGAAATCGGACCGCGACCGCCGATGTGTTCGGCGGCCGATTCGAGATGAGAAGTTCGAAATGTATTTCTCGAGGAGGATCACATCGTGCCCACTCGATTACGCGGGCTGGCGCTCGCGTCGGCCGGCTGCGCCGTCGCGACCGCCGGACTGCTGGCCCCGGCCGCTTCCGCGGGCGCGGCGGAGCCCACCACGGGTGACCGGGTCGTCAACGCCGCGGCCGCGCAGGCGGGCAAACCGTACGCCCCCGGCGGCACCGGCCCCGGCAGCTTCGACTGCTCGGGGCTGGCGCAGTACGCCTACCGGCAGGCGGGGGTCGGCCTGCCCCGCACCGCGAGCCAGCAGCGCGGGGCGACGCGCACCTTGTCGCACGCCGACGCGCGCCCTGGTGACCTGATCTTCTTCAGCACCGGCGGCCGGGTCTACCATGTCGGCGTTTTCGCCGGCGGCAACAGGATGTGGGCGGCGCCGGAGTCCGGTGACGTGGTCCGGCTGCAGGACATCTGGACCAGCTCCTACACCGTCGGCCGCGGCTGGTGACGCCACCCCGGGCCTTCCCGCCACCGCGCGGGAAGGCCTGGGGTGAAGCGCTTTCCGGCCACCTGTGGTCGGCATTCCCGTGCCCGTCCCGAAACCCGCCGGACACCTGCCGCGGCAGCCGGCGGGATTCGTCCGGACAACGCACTGCGCCAACCCTGCCGGTGGCCGTAGGGTCAGTTCATGAGAGTCGGCCTGCTCACCCGCGAATACCCGCCGGACGTCTATGGGGGAGCCGGGGTGCACGTGGAGTTCCTCGCCCGCGAACTACGCTCGCTCGTCGATCTCGACGTGCACTGTTGGGGGGCCGACCGGGACGGCGCGCACGGGCACACCGACGCCCATGGCTATGGCGGGCCCGCGTTCGCGACCATGGACATCGCGGTCTCGATGGCCGACGCGCTCGCCGGGCACGACCTCGCGCACAGCCACACCTGGTACGCCAACCTCGCCGGGCACCTGGCGAAGCTCGCCCACGGCATCCCGCACGTGATCACCGCGCACTCGCTGGAACCGTTGCGGCCGTGGAAAGCCGAGCAGCTCGGCGGCGGGTACCGGGTCTCGTCGTGGATCGAGCGGACCGCGTTCGAATCCGCCGACGCGATCATCGCCGTCAGTGCCGGAATGCGCCGCGACGTCCTCGAGGCCTACCCCGCGGTGCCGCCGGAGCGGGTCCACGTGGTGCACAACGGCATCGACACCAAGCTCTACCAGCCGGTTTCCACGACCGGCGCGGTCCGCGCGCACGGCGTCGACCCGGACCGGCCCTACGTGTTGTTCGTCGGCCGGATCACGCGGCAGAAGGGCGTGCCGCACCTGGTCCGCGCGGCGGCGTCGTTCGCCCCCGGCACCCAGGTCGTGCTGTGCGCGGGCGGCGCGGATACCCCAGAGCTCGACGCGGAGTTCCGTGGGCTCGTGGCCGAGCTGCAGGCCGAGCGCGACGGCGTGTTCTGGATCCCGGAGATGCTGCCCCGCGAACAGGTCGTCGAACTGCTGACGCACGCGGCCGTCTTCGCCTGCCCGTCGGTGTACGAGCCGCTGGGCATCGTGAACCTCGAGGCGATGGCCTGCGGGACGGCCGTGGTCGCCAGCGACGTCGGCGGGATCCCGGAGGTCGTCGAGGACGGGGTCACCGGACTGCTCGTGCACTACGACGAACGCGACCCGGCCGCCTTCGAGGCCGGGCTCGCCGCCCGTGTCAACGAGCTCGTCGGGGACCCCGGGCGCGCCGCGGCGATGGGCGCCGCGGGGCGCACCCGGGCCGTCGAGGAGTTCGGCTGGGCCGCGATAGCCGCCCGGACCGTCGGGATCTACCAAGGCAGCGGGAGGTCGTCGTGAACGACGCGTCAGACGTACTGGGTATCGTCCTCGCCGGCGGTGAGGGCAAGCGCTTGATGCCGCTGACCGCCGACCGCGCGAAGCCGGCCGTGCCGTTCGGCGGCGTGCACCGGCTCATCGACTTCGTCCTGTCGAACCTGGTGCACGGCGGGATCCGGCGGATCTGCGTGCTCACCCAGTACAAGTCGCATTCGCTCGACCGGCACATCAGCACGACGTGGCGGCTCTCGTCACTGACCGGCGAGTACGTCACCCCGGTGCCGGCGCAGCAACGGCTGGGGCCGCGCTGGTTCCAGGGCAGTGCCGACGCGATCCACCAGAGCCTGAACCTGGTGTACGACGAGTGCCCGGCCTACATCGCGGTGTTCGGCGCCGACAACATCTACCGGATGGACCCGCGCCAGATGGTCGAGGCGCACCTGAAGGCGGGCGCGGGCGTGACCGTCGCGGGCATCCGGGTCCCGCGCTCGGAGGCGAGCGCGTTCGGCGTCATCGACACGACCGACGGCACGCGCATCGACGCGTTCCTGGAGAAGCCGGCGGACCCGCCGGGGCTGCCCGACGCGCCGGACGAGGCGTACGTGTCGATGGGCAACTACGTGTTCACCACCCAGGCGTTGATCGACGCGCTGCACGCCGACGCGAAGAACCTCGGTTCCAAGCACGACATGGGGCGCGACATCATCCCCGCGTTCGTCGAGCAGGGTGACGCGGCGGTGTACGACTTCACCACCAACGAGGTACCGGGGGAGACGGAGCGCGACCACGGGTACTGGCGCGACGTCGGGACGATCGACAGCTACTACGAGGCGCACTGTGAGCTGATCTCGACGCTGCCGATCTTCAACCTCTACAACCGGCGCTGGCCGATCCTGGCGCATCCCGCCCAGCGCGCGGCGGCGAAGTTCGTGGAAGGCGGCACCGCGAACCAGTCGATCGTCAGCAACGGCTGCATCATCTCGGGCGCGCAGGTGATCGAGTCGGTGCTCTCGCCCGACGTGATCGTCGAGAACGGCGCGGTGGTGCAGGGATCGGTGCTGCTGGACGGGGCGCGCGTGGGCGCGGGCGCCGTGGTGCGGCGGGCGATCCTGGACAAGAACGTGATCGTCCCGCCGGGCGCGCACATCGGCGTGGACATGGCACGGGACCGGGAGCACTACCACGTCAGCCCGGGCGGGATCGTGGTGCTCGGCAAGGGGGAGCGCGCCATCTGATCGGCGGTCACCTGATCCGGTGGTTCACCCATACCCGCAGCTCATCTGGGGTACGCATGGGTGAACCCGGAGATCCGCTCCGGGGGCACGAGGGGTGGTGACGGTCGGTATGTCGATGATGGGGTTGAGCGGCGGGGCCTTGGGGCTGATCGCGCTCGTGGGACTGATCGGCCTGCTGGGACTGCGGGGCCTGCGCACCCCTCGTGCGACTGGTGACCCGCTGGAGCGCTACCCGGAGGCGAACCAGCGCCCGGTGCCCTTCGCCGACCGGCGGTCCTCCCCAGCGGCCTCGTGGAGCCGTCCCGGGTTCGAGGATGACCTGATGCCGGGTGGCGGTCTCGGGGACGTCCCGCCGGCGCCGCGGTCCGGTGTGGACTTTCCGGGTGCTCCGGTGCCGGGGTCGTCCGGGGTGGGCGGTGCTCCGGCCGCTCCGGTTGCGGCGTCGTCCGGGGTGGGGGTCCCGTCGGCTGGTTTCGAGGCGCAGCAGTTGCCGGCGTCGTCCCGGGTGGGCGGTGCTCCGGTCCCGGCTTCCGCCGAGGTCGAGGCGCAGCCGCGGATGGCGGGCCCGGCTTACACCGGGATGGCGGCTCCGTCCAACATGGAGGGTTCGCAGGCGGGCGTCGAGCACTCCTGGTTCGGCACGTCAGCGCCGCAGGAGGGTGCGGTGGGCCTGGCGCAGGAGTCGCGTGTGGACCTCACTCGGGAAGCGCCGCTCTACGGGGTCCCGGCCGCGCGTCAGCAGCCCCTGGCCGAGAGGTTGCCGACGGGGACGCCCCCGAGAGAAGGGGTGTTCGCCGGCGAGTTCATGCCCGTGCGGCCGGGGGAGTCGCCGAGCTCCCCAGGCCCGGCGACGGCGCCGTGGTCGGCCGAGGAGAGCTGGGAACGCGAGCAAGCAGCGCGCCGCGCCACGGAGGACCCCCCGACGACGCCCTTCGCGGCCCCCATGGCGGCTGGCGCGCAGGCGGATGCCGCCGCGGACGCCGGGCAGGCGAGTGTGGAGCCGAGTGCCGCGCCGATGGCGGCCGGGACCGGCCAGGCCAGCGGCGACGCCGCCCGGATGGACGCGAGCTGGGAGCCCAGCGTCGCGGAAGCGCCGCCGGCCGCCCAGCCCGAAGAGCCGCCGCGGCGGGGACCGCGGCACGCACTGGTCGAACCGGATGACGACGAGTTCGCCGAGCAGGTCCCGTCGACCGGGGAGCCCCAGTGGCCGGCGGGCGGGCTCGCACCCGCCGCGGGGCAGCAGGCGGAGTCCGGGACCGGCCAGCACCACGCTGCCCGCGAGAGCGCGGCGCCGTGGAGCGAGCCTGCCGGGCAGGCGGAGGTGCCGGAGGTGGCGGAACCTCCGGCAGCGCAACAGGAAACGGCGGCGTCCAGCGGGCGCGGATGGGAGCAGCGGATCCCGCTGCCGCAAGCCGAACCTCGGCAGGCGCAGCCGCAGCGAGCCGAATACCAGCAGCCCCAGCCCGAACCCCAGCCCCAGCAGACTCCCGCGCCCACGGCGGCTCCCCAGGCGCAGCACCTGGCCACGCCGCCTGCCGAGCGGGCCTTCGAGTCGCCGCAGAGTAGTCGCGTGCGGCATCACCGGGGCCGGGACGGCGCGCTCGGGCACCGGCTGGGGCCGGTCGACCGGTTGCGCATGTGGTTCGGGCGGCGGAAGGCGGGGTCGAACTGACCGTCGGCGACGCCGGCCCGCTCAGTACGCCCGTCTGTCGTTGCGCTGCCAGTTCCAGATCACGCTCAGCTTCGCCTCCTGGCTCAGCACCAGCACGAGCAACCGCAGCTGACTCTCCGGCAGCGGCGGTCGGACACCGGCCGGGACGGCGAACGTCCCGTCGTGCGAGAACGCTTTCAGCAGGTCCGTCGCCGTCCGGATGCCGGCCCGCCGCAGGGCCACTCGCGCCTGCGGCCCGCTCAGCGCCGCCGAGTCGGCCGCGGGCGTGCCGACCTGTGCCGAGCGCAGCTCCTTGCGGTTCGTCGAGTCCAGGTGGGTCAGCAGGAAAGCCTGGTCGAGCCAGTCGATCACGCGCCCCGGCGGGACCTTCGTGTGCAGGATGACGTCCACCAGGTTCATGCTCGTCAGGTTCTGCATGTCCTCGACGCCCTCCTCCAGCAGCCGCGTCTCGTACCACAGGTTCAGCCCGTCGAGCTGGTCCAGCGGGTACTCCGGCTTCAGCGGCGGGACGACCGTGCCGAAGGCCCGCGCCGTCGCGCGCTGGACCAGTTGCAGTCCCGCCAGCGGGAAGAACCCGATCAGGAACGCGAGCGCCACCTCCGCGGTCACCGCGGCCGACGTGATCGCGCCGACGACCTGGTGCACCACGGCCACGATCAGCAGGACCAGCACGATCCGCAGGATCGCCGAGGTGTACGCGCTGGGCCGCAGGTCGGTCTGGAAGAACCGCCGCACCAGCATCCCGGTGACGAACGCGTACGAGCCGATGAAACCGTACTTCAGCACGTCCCACACCCCGCTCGGCGTGGTGAGGAACGTGGTGTCCCACAGGATCGCCGCCCAGCCCACCGCGAGCAGCGTGGTGAACAGGAAGACCGGGAACAGTGACTCGGTGCTGATCGTCGGCCTGTCCTGGCCTTCGGTCCGGATGCGCCCGTAGTAGGCCTCGAACTTCTGCCGGTAGATGTCGTCCTGCTTTCGCCCGCCCTGTTCCCACTGCCCGTGGTAGGAGGAGTTGCGCGCCGGCTCGGGCAGGTGCTCCGACCGGTCCCAGCCCAGGCGGTGCAGCGTGAGCACGTACTCCGTCCACACCGCGTGTGCCCGGACGTAGAGGAACCGGACGTACAACCAGCCGGGCAGGAACGACAGGCACCACAGCACGAACAACTTCAACGCGCCAGGTCCCCATTCGCGCGCGACGGGCCAGCCGCGGTTCGCGAGGAACCCGGCCACGACGACCGCGGCGCCCGCGGCGAGCAGGATCAGGATGTTCATCCAACCGGCCACCACCTTGCCGCGCAGCCACTGCTGCATGCCGGGCCAGTCGAAAGCCACGAAGCTCATCGAAGTCTCCCCTCGGTCGATGTCCGGGAAGTCGCCGCGCACGGGCCGGAAGTGACACCCGTCACCCGACCGGCCCAGCGTTTGTACGTCCCTTGTATCGGCACCCTGGCCGCGCAGCTTCGGAACCACTGGGAGGACGGACATGAAATTCGCACAACGGATCGGGGGCCCGGTGGGCCTCGCGGCCGCGGTGGTGCTGATCGGCGCCGCGCCTGCGCTGGCGGCCACGGGCACCGTGCACACCGACTCGGGCGTCGCGGTGACGGTGCGTTCGGCGCCGAGCACCAGTGCCACCTCGGTGGGCACGGTGGCCGACGGCGCGTCGGTGTCGATCGACTGCCAGGCCAACGGCGACACGGTGACCGGCAACTACGGCACCAGCGACATCTGGGACTACCTCCCCGCTCGCGGAGGCTATGTCAGCGACACCTAAGTCGCGGGTGCACACCAGCAACGACTCGAGCTACGACGGCTGGTGCGACCGCATCAACGCCCAGAACTACGGCTGGAACGCGAGCGGCTCGACGACCGCGTACGTGCACACGATGATCTCCGCCGGTGGCGGGCAGTTCCTGTCCAACGACATCCACGGCGCCGGCACGTACACGCAGACCACGATCGCGGAGATCAAGAGCAAGTGGGGCCAGACCTACCTCGGCTGGGCGCAGCCGTGGTTCACGGTGAACCACTAGGCGGGCGGGGCCGGGCGCTCTTCTTGCCGACGGGCATCGCCTGCCCGAGGCGAAGGCGACCCGCGCCCTCCCCGCGCCGCTACCGTCCCTTGAACTCCGGTGCCCGCTTCGCCAGGAAGGCCGCTGCCGCTTCCTTCGCGTCCTCCGTGTACTGCAGGCGCGCGTGCCGGTCGGCCTCGCGGTCGAGGTGCGCCGAGAAGTCGTCGGTGAGCGAGTCGTTGAAGTTCTGCTTGATCGCGGCCACCGCCAGCGGCGCGGCGGCGGCCAGGCGGGCGGCGACCTCCGCCACGAAGCCCGCCAGCTCCGGGTCCGGCACGCACCCGTTCACCAGGCCGATCCGCTCCGCCTCGCGGCCGTCGAACTTCGACGGCAGCAGGTACATCTCCCGCGCCTTGGCCGGGCCCACGATCCGCGGCAACGTCCACGAGCCGCCGAAGTCGCCGGACAGCCCGGCGGTCAGGAAAGCCGTGTTGAACCGCGCGCTTTCGGCGCAGTACCGCAGATCCGCCGCGCACGCCCAGGAGAACCCGGCCCCCGCGCAGGCGCCGTTGATCGCGGCGATCGTCGGCTTCGGCATCTCCGCCAGCAGCTGCGACGTGCGCATCGAGGTCCGCAGCCTGCCGATCCGGGTGGGCACGGGCAGTTCCGTGCCCCGTCCCGCCGCGAAGCCGTTGAGGTTGCCGCCCGCGCAGAACGCCCGCCCGCTGCCGGTCATGACCAGCACCCGCACGGCGGCGTCGGCTGCCGCGAGCTCCAGGGACTCCGTGACCGCGGTGAGCATCTCGGGGTTCATCGTGTTCATCGACCCGGGCTGGTCGAGCGTCAGCGTCGCCACCCCGCCGGCCACCTCGTAGCGCACCGGCTCACCCATCGGACCTCCCGGTTGTCATTTCTAGAAGGACGTTCCAACATCGGCCGGAGGGTGTCAAGGCCGGGTTCGTCTCGGCGACCCGAAGGCGACGGCCGCGCTCGTGCCCGCGGACGAACTTCTCCCGCCGGCCCGACGCTACGTTCCCCCGATGGCGAACCTGGATGAGACCAAGAACTGGCTGTCGGACCGGTTGCCCGCACTGCTGGCCGAGCACGGTGTGCCCGGGGCCGCGATCGCGGTGTCGGCGCGCGGGGAGGTCGTCGACCACGCCGCAGGCGTGCTGAACACCGGCACCGGGGTCGAGGCCACCCCGGACTCGCTCTTCCAGGTCGGGTCCATCACCAAGGTCTGGACCACGACCCTGGCCATGCAGCTCGCCGACGAGGGCAGGCTCGAGCTCGACGCACCACTGCGCCGCTACCTGCCCCAGTTCCGCCTGCGCGACGAGGCAGCCGCGGCCGCGATCACCGTCCGGCAACTGATGTGCCACACCTCAGGCTTCGAAGGCGACCTGTTCACCGACACCGGCAAGGGCGACGACTGCGTCGAGAAGTACGTCGCGACGCTCGGCGACGTCGAGCAGTTGTTCGCGCCAGGAGAGATGTTCTCCTACAACAACGCCGCGTTCTGCGTGCTCGGCCGGGTCGTCGAGGTGCTGCGCGACAAGCCGTTCGACGCGTGCCTGCGCGAGCACCTGTTCACCCCGCTCGGCCTCACCCACGCGGCGACCTGCGCCGACGAGGCGATCCTGCACCGGGCCGCGGTCGGGCACGTGCAGCCCTCGCCGGACGAGCCGCCGCGTCCCGCGCCCGTGTGGTCCCTGGTCCGGTCCAACGCCCCGGCGGGCGCGGCGCTCGCGATGCGCCCGCGCGACCTGGTGACGTTCGCCCAGGCGCACCTCGACGGCGGCGGCACCGTGCTGAGCGCCGCCGGCGCCGAGGCCATGCGGGAACGGCAGGTCACGCTGCCCCCGCTCGGACTGATGGGCACCTCGTGGGGTCTGGGCTGGGAGCTCTACGACTGGCCCACCGGGCTGGTCCTCGGCCACGACGGCGGCACCATCGGCCAGGCCGCGTTCCTGCGTGTCGTGCCGGACAAGGACGTGGCGATCGCGCTGCTGACCAACGGCGGCAACCCCATCGCGCTCTACCTCGAGATCTACACGCACCTGCTGCGCGAGCTCGCGGACGTCGAGCTGCCGCCGCTGCCGAAGCCGCCGCCGGACCCGGAACCCTTCGACGCCACGCGCTACGTCGGCACCTACTCCTGCGAGGTGAGCGACCTGACCGTCTCGCAGGACGACGACGGCCGCGTGTGGGCGGAGCTGACGCCGAAGGGCATCCTCGCCGAGCTGAGCGGCACCGAGCGCGACGAGCTCGTCCGCCTCGACGGCGACACGCTCGTCGCGCGCGAGCCCCGCCACAGCATGCACCAGCCACACGTCTTCCTCGGCGACGACGGCAGCGGCCGCGCCCGCTACGTGCACACGGGCCGGGCCACCCGCCGCGCTGGGTGAACCGGACGAGAGCCGCCCCCATACCTGGTGCGTGCGTACCAAGACACGGCCGCATCGGCCGGGCAGGCTGCCGCGCAACGATCCCCACCTGGAGGCACCATGAAGAGTGTTCTGACCATCGCGGGGGCAGGGGTGCTCGCGCTGGCCCTGGTCGCGTGCGGCGCGGGGGGCGGGGGGAGCGCGGGCAGCGTCGTGGACGGCAAGTCGTTCACGTTCGTCCTCGGTGCGGACCCCGGCAACCTCGACCCGCACTTCACCACGCTGGCGGTCGCCCTGCAGGCCGACCGGTTCCTCTACGACTCGCTGGTCGACATCGATCCCGGCGGTGCCGTGGTCGCCGGGCTCGCCGGTAAGTGGGACGGCGACGCCACGAAGGCCACCTACGCCCTGCGCAAGGGGATCACCTGCTCGGACGGCACACCGCTGACCGCGACCCAGGTCGCCGACAACATCAACTTCGTCGGCGACCCGGCGAACGCCGCCGCCCTGATGGGCGTCTACGTGCCGCCGGGGGCGAAGGCCGTCGCCGACGACGCGGCCGGCACCGTCACGGTGACCGCGGCCAGTCCCGACTCTTTCCTGGTGCACAACGTCGGCGGCCTGCCCATCGTGTGCGCCAACGGCATGAAGAACCGCGACCTGCTCAAGCAGGGCGCCGACGGCACCGGCCTGTACACGATGACCGAGGCCGTCTCCGGCGACCACTACACCCTCGCCCGCCGCAAGGACTACGCGTGGGGGCCGGCCGACTGGAAGACCGACACCCGCGGCCTGCCCGACACCGTCGTGCTCCGGGTCGTCGCGAACGAGACCACCTCGGCGAACCTGCTGGTGTCCAAAGAGGTCAACGCGGCCCAGGTGCTCGGCCCGGACCAGCAGCGGCTCAAGGCCATGGGACTGCTCGAGCGCGACCTGGAGTCGCCGCTGGGCGAGCTGTTCTTCAACCAGAAGGCCGGGCTGCCCGGCGCCGACGAGTCCGTGCGGCGCGCGCTGACCCAGGCGCTCGACCTCACCCAGCTCGGCCAGGTGCTGACCAGCGGCACGGGCAAGCCCACCACCAGCCTCGTCGCGCCGGGGCTCGGCCCGTGCAACGGCGACACCATCGGCGGGCTGCTGCCCGCGCACGACGTCGCGGCGGCGAAGTCCGCGCTCGACGCCGCGGGATGGGCGGCCGGGCCGGACGGCGGCCGTGCCAAGGACGGCAAGAAGCTCGCGCTCACCTTCTACTACCCGACGAGCCTCGGCGCGACGATGCAGGCCGGCGCGGAGCTGGTGCAGCAGCTGTGGACGGCGGTCGGCGCGCAGGTCGAGGTGAAGGGCATGACCGACGCGGAGAGCGCCCAGATCATCGGCGGCCAGGGCACCTGGGACGCGATGCTGCTGCCGCTGTCGGTCGATCTGCCCACCCAGCTGCTGCCGTTCTTCACTGGGCCGGGCGCCCCCGGCGGCAACAACTTCGCGTCCATCCAGAACCCCGAGTACGCCGCCGCGGTGCGGGCCGCGTCGGCGGTCGCGGGCGCGGACGGCTGCGCCCGGTGGGGTGCGGGGGACAAGGCACTGGTCAAGCACCTCGACGTGGTGCCGTTCGTCAACACCGTCCGGCCGATCTTCGGGCAGGGCGCGACGTTCGACACCACCGAGGGGAGCATCGCGCCCACCTCGATCCGGATGCTCGGCTGAGGCCGTTCGTCCGGGCCGACAGTGCGGGCGGGACGGGGTCGTCCCGCCGGACGAACACCGCGGCCGCGCGCCCCGGAAGTATCCAGTCCAGAAACGGTTTTCGAGCGAGGGGAGCCACCGGTGAGCACAGTCACCGCCACCTCGCGGCGGCCGCCGGCACTGGCGGGCAACCCGTGGCTGCGCTTCGCCGCGCGGCGGCTGGGGCGGCTGCTGGTCTCGGTGTGGGTCCTGCTGACCGCCGCGTTCGGCATGATCCACCTGATCCCCGGCGACCCGGTGCGCGCGGCGCTCGGCCCGATGGCCTCGGCACAGGTCGTCGCCGCGCGCCGGGCCGCGCTGGGCCTGGACGACCCGTTGTGGCAGCAGTACCTGCACTACCTCGGCAACCTGTGCACCGGCAGGCTCGGCGTCTCGATGGGCTCCGGGCTGCCGGTGTCGCAGCTGATCGCCGACCGGCTGCCGGCGACGGTGGAGATCGCGGTGTACGCGTTCCTGCTGGCGCTGGCCGTCGCGATCCCCGTCGGCGCCGGGATGGCGGTGCTGACGCGCGGCGGCCGGCGCCGGCACGCGGAGCTGGCCTTCACCTCGACGAGCGTGGTGCTGGCCGCGATCCCGGAGTTCCTGATCGCGGTGGGGCTGGTGTTCGTGTTCGGCGTCAGCCTCGGGTGGGCGCCCGTCGCCGGCCGCAGCGGCCCCGAGTCCTACGTGCTGCCGGTGGTCGCGCTGGCGATCGGGCCCGCGGCGGTGCTCGCCCGGATCGTGCGGGTGGAGATGCTGGCGGTGCTGCGGGCCGACTACATCCGCACGGCGCGGGCGAAACGGCTTCCGGCACGGCTGGTGTACCTGCGCCACGCCCTGCCCAACGCGCTCACCGCCACGCTGACGCTCGGCGGACTGCTGCTCAGCGCCATGGTCGCGGGCACCGTGCTGGTCGAGAACGTGTTCGCGTGGCCGGGACTGGGCGCCGCGATCGTCCAGTCGATCCTCGCCAAGGACTACCCGGTGGTGCAGGGCGTGGTGCTGGTCTACGGCCTCGGCGTGCTGCTGGTGAACCTCGCGGTCGACGTCGCGCTCGCGCTGCTCGACCCCCGCTCGACGATCAGGGAGAGCTGAGTTGCGCGGTTCGAGATGGTCCGGGGTGCTGCGCAGCCCGGTCGGCGCGAGTGCCGCGGCGGTGCTGTCCGGCGTGCTCGTACTGGCGGTGCTGGCGCCGGTCCTGTGGACGGGCAAGGCGAACGCGGTCGACACCGGGCGGATCCTGCAGGGCTCCTCGGCGGCGCACTGGATGGGCACCGACAGCCTGGGCCGCGACATCTTCTTCCGGGTGCTGGTCGCGACCCGGCTCTCGGTCGAGCTCGCCCTCGCCGCGACCGCGATCGGGGTGCTGGCGGGCCTGCTGCTGGGCACCGCGCCGGTGCTGCTCGGCGCCCGCGCGGGCCGGTTCGTGACCGCGGTGGTCAACATCGCGGTGGCGTTCCCCGGCCTGCTGCTCGCGTTGTTCTTCGCGGTGATCTTCGGGGTGGGCACCGGCGGCGGGGTGCCGGCGATCGGGCTGGCGACCGCGCCGGGCTTCGCGCGGCTCACGCAGACCCTCGTCGCCACCGTGAGCGGGCTCGACTTCGTCGCAGCCGCGCGGATCGCCGGGGTGGGCCGGGTCCGGCTGCTGCTGCGGCACGTGCTGCCGAACGTCGGCGAGCCGCTGGTGGTCAACGCGACGATCTCGGCCGGCAGCGCGCTGCTGGCGTTCGCGGGCCTGTCGTTCCTCGGGCTGGGCGTGCAGGCGCCGGACTACGACTGGGGCCGGCTGCTCGGCGAGGGGCTCAACGGCCTCTACATCCACCCGGCGGCCGCGCTGGCGCCGACGGTCGCCGTCGTCGTGGCGGGACTGGCGTTCAACCTGTTCGGCGAAGCGATCGCCAAAGGCATCGGGCAGCGCACGCCCGCCGTCGAGGCGGCCTCGTTCTCCCCGCCCGCGACCGGCACCCGCGCGGGGCTTCCGGCCGACGTGGTGCTCGCCGTGGACGGGCTGCACGTCGGCTTCCCGGGCGCGGACGGGCCGGTCACGCCGGTGCGCGGGGTGAGTTTCGCGCTGCGGCGCGGTGAGGCCGTCGGCGTGGTGGGGGAGTCGGGTTCGGGCAAGAGCCTGACCGCGCTCGCGGTCGCCCAGCTGATCGAGGAGCCGGGGCGGGTGCACGCCGACCGGCTGGAGTTCCTCGGCGAACCGTTGCTGGAGACCGGCACCCGCGCGCGGCGGCAGCTGCTGGGCACGTCCTTCGCGATGGTGTTCCAGGACCCGGCGACCTCGTTCAACCCGACCCAGCGCATCGGCAGGCAGCTCGCCGAGGTCGCGCGGCGGCACCAGGGGATGAGCCGTGGGCAGGCGTTCGCCCGCGCCGTCGACCGCCTGCGCGCGGTGCGGGTGCCCGCCGCGCACCGGCGCGCCCGGCAGTTCCCGCACGAGTTCTCCGGCGGCATGCGCCAGCGCGCGATGATCGGCATGGGCGTGATGGGCAACCCGGCGCTGATCGTGGCCGACGAGCCGACCACCGCGCTCGACGTGACCGTGCAGCGGCAGGTGCTGCGGCTGCTGCAGGACGTGCGCGCCGCCGACGACGTCGCGATCCTGCTGATCAGCCACGACATCACGGTGGTCGGGCAGGTCTGCGAGCGGGTGCTGGTGATGTACGCCGGGCGGATCGTCGAGGACCTGCCCGCCGCCGAGCTGCACACCGCGGCACGCCATCCCTACACCCGGGCGCTGCTGGCCGCGGTGCCGGACATGACGACCGACCGCGAGCAGCCGCTCGCCGTCATCCCCGGCAAGCCCGCCGATCCGTCCCGGCCCCCGCGGGGATGCGCCTTCGCGCCGCGCTGCCCGTTCGCGGACGCGCAGTGCACGAGTGCGGACCCGCCGCTGGACGCCGACGGGGACGGGCGGCGGGTCGCGTGCTGGCACGCCGGGGAGCTCGCGCTCCGGGACACCGGCCGGGTAGCGGCGGGAGAGCAGCGATGAGTGAACTGCGCTTCGAGGACGTGACCGTGCGCTACGGCGGGCGGCGGCGCGGCCTGACCGCTGTGGAGGGGGTCGACCTCACCGTGCCGGACGGCACGATCGTCGGCCTCGTCGGGGAGTCGGGCTCCGGGAAGTCCACGCTGGCCCGCGCCGCGGTCGGGCTGACCCCGGTCACCGGCGGCCGCATCCTGCTCGACGGGCGGCCGGTGCGGCGCGGCCCGCTGCAGATGGTGTTCCAGGACCCGTACTCCTCGCTCGACCCGCGGATGACCGCCGGCGCCTCGATCGCCGAGGCGATGCCGCGCGGCACGCGGGACCGCGGGGCCGAGGTCGCCCGGCTGCTCGGACTGGTCGGCCTGGAGCCCGACCGCGCCGGGATGCTCCCGGCACAGCTGTCGGGCGGGCAGCGCCAGCGGGTCGCGCTCGCGCGGGCGCTCGCCGGGCGGCCGGAGGTGGTCATCGCCGACGAGATCACCTCCGCGCTCGACGTGTCGATCCAGGGCACGGTGCTCAACCTCGTGCGGGACCTGCAGCGCCGGATGCGCCTGTCGATGCTGTTCATCTCGCACAACCTCGCCGTGGTGCGCTACGTCAGCGACTACATCGCGGTGCTGTACCTGGGCCGGGTCGTCGAGTACGGGCCCGCGGACGACGTCCTGCTCGACCCGCAACACCCCTACACCCGCGAGCTGCTCGCCGCGGCGGGCGCGGCGGCACTGTCCGAACCGGACGCCGTCGCGGACACCGAGCCCGCCGACCCGCACCACCCGCCGCCCGGCTGCCGGTTCCATCCGCGCTGCCCCATCGGCCCGCTCGTGCTCGCCGACCGCGACATCTGCCGGGAGGCCGAGCCGGCCGCCGGAGGGCACCGGCACCACGCCGCCTGCCATTTCGCGGCCGCGGCGGCCGAACCCGGCCTCGTTCCGTGAACCCGCCGAACCCCGAGGAGAACCCGGTGACCCGACGTCTGCGCATCGAAGACCTGACCGCGGTCGCGGTGCCCGAACAACCCGCCCTCGCGCCGGACGGGCGCGAAGCCCTCTACGTGTTGCGCACCAGCGATGCCGGGACGGACGAGAACGTGCGCACCATCTGGCGGGTGGGCGACGGCGAAGCGCGCCCGCTGACCCGCGGCCGGGCGGACACCGCCCCGGCGTGGTCGCCCGACGGAACCCGCGTCGCGTTCCTGCGCGCGCAGGAGGGCGCCCCCCAGGTGTGGTTGCTGCGGCTGGACGGCGGCGAGGCCGAGCAGCTGACGTCGCTGCCGCTCGGCGCGGGCGCGCCCGTGTGGAGCCCGGACGGGTCGAAGATCGCCTTCGGCGCTCCCGTCGACCTGGCCGCCGACCCGGGCGAGGACGCCGAAGCACGCACCCGGCGGGCGGGCGCGCCGATCGTCGCCGGCCGGCTGGACTACCAGGCCGACGGCGCGGGGTTCCTGCGCACGATGCGCGCCCACGTGCACGTCCTCGACGTCGAGAGCGGGGAGTGTCGTCAGGTCACCGCCGGTGACTGGCACGCGGGCGACCCGGCGTGGTCGCCGGACGGCACCCGGCTCGCCTTCGCCGCGGCCGTCGCGCCGGACCGGGACCTCAACGCGCGCGTGCCGGTGTTCGTCGTCGACGCGACCGATCCCGCCGCGAAACCACGCGAAGTGGGCCTGTCCGAAGGCGTCGGCGGCCCACTGGTCTGGACCGCGGACGGTTCGGCGCTGCTCGTCGTCGGGCGTCCCGACGGCCCCGTCGGACACGCCGGGCTGCTGCGGGTCCCGCTCGACGGCGGTGCGCCGGTGAACCTCGCCGCGCCATTGGACCGCAACGTGATGCCGGGCGGTCCGGCCTACCCGGGTGCGCTGCCGCAGCTGGCCGAGGACGGCGCGAGCGTGCTGTTCTGCGCCCGCGACCGCGGCTGCACCCACCTGTACTCGGTGCCCGTCGACGGTGGCACCCCGCGCCCGCTCCTCACGGGCGCGGGGCGCACGGTGGCCGGCCTGTCGGTCGCGGGCGGCACAGCGGTGGTCGTGCTCGTCACGCCGGCCTCCTACGGCGAGATCGTCCGGGTCGACCTTGCGACGGGTACCGAGACCGTCCTCAGTGGACACGGCGAGGCGCTGGCCGAGGTCGGGCTGTTTCCCCGCGAGGAGCGCGAGTTCGCGATCTCCGACGGGACCGTCGTGCACGGCTGGCTGATCCGCGACCCGGCAGCCGAGGGCCCGCGGCCGCTGCTGCTGGACATCCACGGCGGCCCGCACAACGCCTGGCACGGCGGGGCCGACGACATCCACTTCTACCACCAGGAACTGGCCGCCCGCGGCTGGGCCGTGCTGCTGCTGAACCCGCGTGGCAGCGACGGCTACGGGGAGGCGTTCTTCACCGCCGTGAACTCCGGCTGGGGCGAGAAGGACGCCAAGGACTTCCTCGAGCCGCTGGACGACCTCGTCGCCGAGGGCACCGCCGACCCGGCGCGGCTCGCGGTCGCCGGCTACAGCTACGGCGGCTACATGACCTGCTTCCTCACCAGCCGCGACGACCGGTTCGCCGCCGCGGTCGCCGGTGGTGTCGTCGCCGACCTGACGAGCATGGCGGGCACCTCCGACCAGGGGCACTTCCTCGCCGAATACGAGCTCGGCGCGCTGCCCTGGCAGGAACGCGCGCACTACGCCGAGATGTCGCCGTTCACGAAGATCGACCAGGTGCGCACCCCGACGCTGGTCGTCCACGGCGGCGCCGACCTGCGCTGCCCCGTCGGGCAGGCCCAGCAGTGGTACACCGCCCTGCGCGAGCGTGGCGTGCCCACGCAGCTGGTGCTCTACCCGCAGGGCTCGCACCTGTTCATCCTCAACGGCCCGCCGTCGCACCGGATCGACTTCAACCGGCGCGTCGTGGACTGGCTCGAGCAGCACACCGGCACCCGACGGCCGCGGATCGACGCCGCGCACTGGCAGCGGCGGCTCGCCGCGCTCGCGCGGCGGCACCACGTCCCCGGTGCGGCACTGGGCATCCTGCGGCTGCACCCGGGCGGGGACGACGAGCTCGCCGAGGCCGCCACCGGCGTGCTCAACGTGGACACCGGGGTCGAGGTCACCGCGGACTCGCTGTTCCAGATCGGGTCCATCTCGAAGGTCTGGACCACGACCCTCGCGATGCAGCTCGTCGACGAGGGCCTGCTGGACCTCGACGCGCCGATCGCCGACGTGCTGCCCGAGCTGAAGCTCGCCGACCCCGACGTGACCAAACAGGTGACCATGCGCCACCTGCTCACCCACACCAGCGGTATCGACGGCGACGTGTTCACCGACACCGGCCGCGGCGACGACTGCCTCGAGAAGTACGTCGCGGCGCTCGGCGACGTGGCGCAGAACCATCCCCTCGCCGCCACCTGGTCCTACTGCAACTCCGGGTTCTGCCTGGCGGGCCGGGTGATCGAGAAGATCACCGGCGGCACCTGGGACGCCGCGATCCGGGAGCGGATCTTCACACCGCTAGGGCTGACCCACACCGTCACCCTGCCCGAAGAGGCGCTGATGTTCCGCGCCGCGATGGGCCACGTCGGCACCACGGAGCCGGCGAAGGCGCCGGTCTGGACCCTGCCGCGCTCGGCCGGCCCGGCGGGGCTGATCGACTCCACCGTCGCGGACGTCCTCGCCTTCGCACGCCTGCACCTGACCGGAGGGCTCGCCGCCGACGGCAGCCGCGTCCTCAGCGAGGCGAGCGCCGCGGCGATGGCGGAGAAGCAGGCGGACCTGCCGGACAAGCACACCCTCGGCGACTCGTGGGGCCTCGGCTGGTTCCGGCTCGGCTGGGACGGGCACCGGTTGATCGGCCACGACGGCAACACGATCGGCCAGGCCGCGTTCCTGCGGCTGCTGCCCGGCGACGGGCTCGCGGTCACCCTGCTCACCAACGGCGGCAACGGTCACGACCTCTATGAGGAGCTCTATCGCGAGATCTTCGCCGAGCTGGCGGACGTCGCGATGCCCCGTCCGCTCGCGCCACCGGCCGAGCCCGTGCGGGCGGACATCACCCCGCACGCGGGCACCTACGAGCGCGCGAGCTCACTGGTGGAGGTGTTCGACGGCGAGGACGGGCCGAAGCTGCGGACCACGGTGACGGGCACGCTCGCCGAGCTGGTGCCGGAGAAGACGCAGGAGTACCCGCTGGTGCCCGTGGAGGAAAACCTTTACGTGATAAGGGAACCGCAGACGCAGACCTGGGTCCCGGTGACCTTCTACACGCTGGCGACGGGGGAGCGGTACGTACATTTCGGCGTGCGCGCCACCCCCAAGGCGGACTGAGGTGGCTCCGCGGGCGGACGGGCGGTCCGCCAGGACCAAACCGGGCGCCGCGACTGGTGCGCGGCGACCATGACGAACCCGGACGAGCTGGCGAGCATGGATCGCGTGACAGACCTGCAACCTCCCCTCGCCGGCAGCCGCCCGCACGCCGCCGAGGCCGCGCGCCGGGCGGCCGACGGCGCCGGCGTCCACATCCGCGAGGTCGCCGACCTCGACGGGCTCGACGCCGTCTACCGGCTGTTCGACCGGATCTGGCGGCCCGACCCGGCGAACCCGCCGGTCACCACCGAGCTGATGCGCGCGCTGACCAAGGCGGGCAACTACGTCGGCGGGGCCTACGCGGGCGCCGAACTGGTCGGCGCGTGCGTCGGGTTCTTCGGCACGCCCGCCGACGAGGTGCTGCACAGCCACATCGCCGGGGTGGCCCCCGCGATGGCCGGGCGCAGCGTAGGGCTCGCCCTGAAGCTGCACCAGCGGGCCTGGGCACTGCAGCGCGGCATCTCGGTGATCGAGTGGACGTTCGACCCCCTCGTCGCCCGCAACGCCTGGTTCAACCTGGTCAAGCTCGGCGCCACCGCGGTGGAGTACCTGCCGAACTTCTACGGCGGGATGCGGGACGGCATCAACGGCGACGACGAGACCGACCGGCTGCTCGTGCACTGGAGGCTCGACACCCCGGCGGTCGCCGCGGCCTGTGCCGGCACCTTGCGCCCGTGCGACGCCCGCGCCGAGCTGGCCGGGGGAGCGGTGGTCGCGCTCGGCCGGTCCGGACCCGCCACGCCCGTGCCGGGCAGCTCCCGCGGGCGCAGGCTGCTGGTCGCCGTGCCGAACGACGTCGAGAAGCTGCGTGCGGCCGATCCCGGCCGCGCGAAGGAATGGCGTGTCGCCGTGCGCGAGGCGCTGGTGGCGCCGCTCGCCGAGGGCGCGCGCATCACCGGGTTCGACAAGTCCGGGTGGTACCTGGTCACCCGCGACACTGTGAGGGAGGACGGCCGATGAAGCTGACCGGACTGGAACTGCGCCGGATCGAGATGCCGCTGGTGGCACCGTTCCGGACCTCGTTCGGCACCCAGACCACGCGCGACATCCTGCTGCTGCGCGCGGTCACCGACGAGGCGGAGGGCTGGGGGGAGTGCGTCACGCTCGCCGACCCGCTGTACTCGTCCGAGTACGTCGACGCCGCGGCCGACGTGCTGCGCCGGTTCTTCGTGCCGGCCGTCGCCACCCACGAGCGCCTCGACGCCAACGCGGTCGGCCGCGTGCTCGCGCCGTTCAAGGGGCACCGGATGGCGAAGGCGGCACTGGAGATGGCGGTGCTCGACGCCGAGCTGCGGGCGGGCGGGCGCACGCTCGCGCGCGAGCTGGGCGCGGTCCACGACCGGGTCCCGTGCGGGGTGTCGGTCGGCATCATGGGCTCGGTGGCCGAGCTCGTCGACGCCGTCGGCGGCTACCTGGACGCGGGCTATCTGCGGATCAAGCTGAAGATCCAGCCGGGCTGGGACATCGAGCCGGTGCGGGCCGTGCGCGAGCGGTTCGGCGACGACGTGCTGCTGCAGGTCGACGCGAACACCGCGTACACCCTCGCCGACGCCCGCCACCTCGCCCGGCTCGACCCGTTCGGCCTGCTGCTGATCGAGCAGCCGCTGCCCGAGGAGGACGTGCTCGCGCACGCCGGGCTGGCGAAGCTCGTGCGCACCCCGATCTGCCTGGACGAGTCGATCACGTCCGCGCGCTCCGCGGCGGACGCGATCGCGCTCGGCGCCTGCCAGATCGTCAACGTCAAGCCCGGCCGGGTCGGCGGCTACCTGGAAGCGCGGCGGATCCACGACCTGTGCGCCGCGCACAACGTGCCGGTGTGGTGCGGCGGGATGCTGGAGTCCGGCCTGGGCCGGGCCGCGAACGTCGCGCTGGCTGCGCTGCCGAACTTCACCCTGCCCGGGGACACCTCCGCCTCCGACCGCTACTACCGCACCGACATCACCGCCCCGTTCGTGCTCGACGACGGGCACTTGCCCGTGCCGACGGCCCCCGGCATCGGCGTCGAGCCGATCCCGGAGCTGCTGGCGGAGGTCACGACCGGCACCGAATGGCTGCCGCTCTGAGACTTCGTCCGCATCGACGAACTGAGGAGGTGATCTCGTGCGCCTCGACGAACTAGGCTGCCCGTTCGGGACCTAGCTTCGGGAGGTGCTCGTTTCGGTGAACCTGCGCCCGCACGCCAGCCTCGGCCGCGTCCTCGACGACCTGGGCGACACCCTGCTCGACCTGGTCCACGGCGATCCCGACCAGGTCGGCGGCATCGGCGGGGTCGCCATCCACGACCCGCTGGAGGAGCCGGTCCTGCCTCAGCACGCGCTCGTACTGGGGGTGGGCGTGAGCGAGCCGGGCGACGTCGTGCGGCTGCTGCGCACCCTCGCCCGGCACGAGGCGGCCGCGCTGGTGCTGCGGGTCCCGGTCGCGGTGACCGCCGAGGTCGCGGCCGCCGTCACGGAGACCGGCGTCGCCCTGCTCGGGCTGACCCGCGGCGCCTCCTGGGCGCAGCTCGCCGCGATGCTGCGGTCCCTGCTCGCGGAAGGCGATGTCGGCGACGCCGAGCCCGAGACGCTGGCCGGGTTGCCCTCGGGCGACCTGTTCGCGGTCGCCAACGCGATCGGCGCCCTGATCGACGCGCCGGTCACCATCGAGGACCGCCGGTCGCGGGTGCTCGCGTTCTCCGGCAGGCAGGACGAGGCCGACCCCTCGCGCGTCGAGACGATCCTCGGCCGTCAGGTGCCCGAGCGGTTCGCCCGCATGCTGTCCGAGCGCGGGGTGTTCCGCGAGCTGTACCGCAGTGACCAGCCGGTGTACGTGGATCTGCCGTCGCGGCACCTCGACGGGCTTTCGCTGCCCCGGGTCGCGGTCGCGGTGCGTGCCGGGGACGAGGTACTGGGCTCGATCTGGGCGGCGGTGCGGGAGCCGCTGAGCGAGGAGCGCGGCCAGGCCCTGTGCGACGCCGCCCGGCTGGTGGCGCTGCACATGCTGCGCGTCCGTGCGGGCGCCGACGTCGAACGGCGGCTGCGCACCGACCTGCTCAGTACTGCGCTCGAAGGCGGCGCCGGGGCGCGCGAGGCGCTCAACCGGCTGGGCCTGGGCGACCAGCCCGTCGTGGTGCTCGCGCTGGCGGTGCTCGAGTCCACAGTGGACGAACGGGTCGACGCGAGCATCGCCACGGAGCGGCACCGGCTCGCGGACGGCCTGGCGATGCACCTGGGCGCGGTGCATCCGCGCTGCGCGGCGGCCCTCGTCGGCGACGTCGTGTACGGCCTGGTTCCCGTGGCGCGCAATGGCGACGGCGAGCAGCGCGCGCTCCGCATCGCGACGGACTTCCTGGACCGGGTGGGGGAGCGGGCGCGGGCGGTCATCGCCGTCGGCCCGGTGGCGCACGACGTGTCGGGGCTGGCGGAGACGCGGGCGAGCGCCGACCGGGCGTTGCGGGTGCTGCGCTCGGGCAGCAGCGCCGGCCGTCGGGTGGCGCGCCTGGCCGACGTGCACGTCGAGGCGCTGCTGCTGGAGCTGCGTGACCTGGTCTCCGCGCGGGGCGACCGGCCGACGGGCCCGGTCGCGCGGCTGTTCGAGTACGACGAGCAGCACAACACCAGCCTGGTCGAGACGCTGCGCGCGTGGCTCGACGCCTTCGGCGACGTCATCGCGGCCTCCGCGGCGGTGTACGTGCACCCGAACACCTTCCGCTACCGCCTGCGCCGCCTCGCCGAGGTGGGTGGCCTCGACCTGGCCGACCCGGAGGCCCGCTTCGCCGCGATGCTCCAGCTCCGGGTCGTCGCCCCGCCGCGTTCTGTATAACGACCTATACCGTCGGGCACCGGCGAAATTGTCCTCACCGAGTCTCGCTGGCCGGCGCCGGACCATCGGCTATGGTGGTCCTGCCACGGTTATAAAAGCAGCGGTGGCTCGCCTGTTCCGTCTCATCCTGCGAGCCGAGGTCGCGTGAACCCTGTGCCGTGTCTGCCCGGCAGCGGTCCCCAAGGGCTGCTGACCGTCGCCACCCGCACCCCGGCCGATGGCATCCGCGTCATCATCGTCGCCGGGGAGATCGACGCCCACAGCGTCGCCCCGCTGCGTGCCGAGGTGGCGTCGGTGACCTCGGACTTCCCGCCCGGAGGGCTCGTACTCGACCTCAGCGCGGTCACGTTCATCTCGGCGGCCGGGCTGGAGGTGCTCGGCGACGTGCTCGACCAGGGCAGCAGCCGCGGCCACGCGGTACGCGTCGTGGCCTCGACGCGCGCGGTGCTGCGCGTGTTCGACCTCGTCGGGCTCCAGGACCCCGCGATCGTGCACGGCTCGTTGGCGGCCGCGCTGGCTTCGCTGCGCTGACGCCGCTCAGACGAAGGCGCCCATGCCGGTGACGGCGCGGCCGACGATCAGCTGGTTGATCTCCCGGGTGCCCTCGTAGGAGTAGAGCGCCTCGGCGTCGGCGAAGAAACGGGCGACGCTGTTCTCCAGCAGGAGCCCGTTGCCGCCGAACACCTCCCGCGCCAGCGCGACCGTCTCCCGCATCCGGGTGGTGACCACGGACTTCGCCATCGCCGAGTGCTCGTCCTTGTTCACCCCGCCGTCCTGCAGCTGCGCCAGGCGCACCACGAGCGCGAGCGACGAGGTCACGTTGCCCAGCATCGTCGCGAGGTGGTCCTGGATCAGCTGGAACTTCGCGATCGGCCGGCCGAACTGCTCGCGCGTGCGCGCGTAGTCCAGCGCGAGCTCGTAGGCCGCCATCATGCAGCCCACCGAGCCCCAGGCGACGCCGCCGCGGGTCTGGCGCAGCACGTCGCTGGTGTCGCGGAACGAGTTCGCGCCGGTCAGCCGGTTCTCCTCGCCGACGACGCAGTCCTCCAGCGTGATCCGCGCGTTCTGCACGGTGCGCAGCGCGATCTTGCCCTCGATCTTCTCCGTGCGGAAGCCGGGCGTGTCCTTCTCGACGACGAATCCCTTGACGTGGTGGCCATCCTCGTCGCGGGCCCACACCACGACGAGGTCCGCGAAGGTCGCGTTCCCGATCCACTTCTTCTCGCCGTTGAGCACCCAGTGGTCGCCGTCGCGGCGCGCGGTCGTCTCCAGTCCGCCCGCCACGTCCGACCCGCCGTGCGGCTCGGTGAGGGCGAACGCCCCGATCTTGTCCATCCGCGCCATCGCCGGCAGCCACCGCTGCTTCTGTTCCGGAGAGCCGCATCGGTTCACGCTGCCCATGGCGAGTCCGGTGTGGACACCGTAGAACGTGTTGACCGACGCGTCCGTGCGGCAGATCTCCAGTGCGAGGAAGCCGGTGAGCAGGCGGGTGCCGCGATGCGCGGCGAGGCCGTCGTACATCAGGCCCGCGATGTCGAGCTTGCGGAACCCGTCGACGAGCTGGAACGGGAACTCGGCACGCGCCCAGTAGTCGTTGGCGATCGGCGCGACCTCGCTGCGCAGGAACTCGCGCACACGCAGCACGATCTCCTGTTCGGGTCCGGAAAGCAGGCTCTCGAAGCCGAAGAAGTCCCCGTCGAGTGTCGCGAATGGACTGTTCATGCCCGGACCTCCTGCCCGACCGCGACCACGCCCTTGCCGGCGAGCGCATTGATCGTCTCCTCGTCGTAGCCGAGCTCGGCCAGGATCTCGGCGGTGTGCTGCCCCAGGGCGGGCGGGTGGCTTCGCACGGAGGGCGGGGTCGCGGAGAGCCGGATGGGGCTCGCGACCACGCGGTAGGGCCCCTCGGTCGGATGCTCGGCCACGGACACCAGGCCGCTTTCGGTGAAGTACTCGTCGTCCACGGCGTCGTCGAGGTCCAGCACGGGGGAGAACGGGATGCTGTAGCGGGCGCACAACTCCGCCCATTCGGCCGTCTCGCGGGCCGGCGCCAGGTGCTCGATGAGCTCGTAGAGGTCCGCGTAGTGCTCGGACAGTGCCGCGGAGTCGGCGAAGCGCGCGTCGTCGGCCAGGTCGGGCCGGTCCACCGCGGAGAAGAAGTCGCGGATGTTGCGCGGGGTGTAGGGCAGGATGCACGCCCAGCCGTCGGCGGTGCGCATCGCCCGGTGCCCGGCCGACAGCGATCGCGGGAAGCCCACCGGACCGGCCGGCGGTTCGAAGGTCCGGCCCGCCAGGTGCTCGACCAGGTTGAACGCGAGCATCGTGTCGGTCATCGGCACCTCGACGTGCTGGCCCTGCCCGGTCGCGCGCTGGTGGATCACCGCCGCGAGCACGGAGTAGACGATCGTCAGCGCGCACACCTTGTCGGCCAGGATCGTCGGCACGTACGTCGGTTCGCCCGTCGCGCGGCGCATGAGGTCGGCCAGGCCCGAGCCCGACTGCACGATCTCGTCGTAGGCGGCGTGGTTCGCGCGGGCGGAGTCGCCGCGGAACCCCTGCGCGGTGCAGTACACGAGCTTCGGGTTGACCGCGGCGAGCGACTCCGGGTCCAGGCCCAGGCGCCGCAGGCCGCCCGGGCGGGTGTTGGTGATGAGCACGTCGGCGCTGCGCACCAGGGCCAGGAACGCGGAGTGCCCCTGCTCGGACTTCAGGTCGAGGGCGAGGCTGCGCTTGTTGCGGTTGACGTTGAGCGCGAGCGCGCCCATGCCCTCGTGCCGCTGGGGCCGGGTGCGCCGGGTCATGTCGCCGGCCGGGGGTTCCACCTTGATCACGTCCGCGCCCAGGTCGCCGAGGATCTGCGCGGCGTAGGGCCCCATCACCACGGCCGCCATGTCGATCACCCGGACCCCGTGCAGCGCGCCGGCCGTCTCCGCCATGCCCGTACCGTCCCTTTCCCGAGCAGAATCTCGTTCCGAAATCAGGTACCCGGGCGGCGCGGGCTCACACACGCGCCCGTCCGGTTCCCCCGGGGCGCGTGGCGGACGGCGGGCCGCTCAGTGCGCGACCGGTGTGCGCAGCCGGTCGAGCAGCGCGTTCGCCGGGATGCGCAACGCCGCGCAGGCGGCGCGGACGTACTGCACCGGGCAGGGCTCCCCGGAGTCGAGGAGCGCGGGCAGGCCGACCCCGAACAGGGCGGCGAGCGTCCGCAGGGTGTGCTCGTCGGACGGCACCGCGCGGCCGTGGAGCCAGCCCTGGACGGTGGCCTCCCGCCGGCCGGTGGCCCCCGCCAGCTGGGCGGCGGTCAGGCCGCGGACGGCCAGCAGTGCGCGGACGCGGCAGGCCGTCGCGTTCCGGTGCAGCTCAGGGGTGGCGTGGTCCAGACCGCGGCAGTGGACGACGCGGGCCCGCTGCAGCACCGCGCCGGCGCGCAGGCGGTGCGCTGGGTGTTGCTGGAGCATGATCCAGGTTCGTCCGGTTCGTCCGGTGCGAAACCACCCGATAGGTGGGGATCAGCTCGTGGCGGCCCCGGAGACCGAGTCGGGGTCGCGCAGGCTCAGGACGCGGCCGCTGATCAGCTCGACGGGCAGGCGCAGCAGCCTGCCCTGTTCCCCGGTGGTCCAGGCCACGTGCTCGAGGTCGGTGGCCGGCGTGATCCGGCCGATCACCACGACGCTCCACCCGGAGTGCGCGTGCGGGTCGAGGCTGTCCACCTCGAACGCGACGACCTCCTTGGTGAGCCTGCCCGCGGGCCCGGCTCCGGCATACAGGACGATGTCGCCTTCGTGCAGGAAGAAGCTCACCGGCAGGATCGTGGGCAGCGCGTTCTCCGAGAACGCCAGCCGCCCGATGCGTTGCGAGGACAGCAGCTCCCCGCATTCCCGGGGCGTCAGCAGCCGGATCTCCGTCATGACCGCTCCCGGGTTGTCGCACGGGCTCGCTTGCACCGTCCAGTGTGCGCCCGGCGGCCATCCGTCCAGCAGAGTCGTAAGTCCCCAAACCCGGTGCCATGCGTCCTCACGTCCACTGTGGACGATCAGGAGCCCTCCCGCAGCCGTGGCCGCTCGCTGCGGTGCTGCGCCGCCCGCAGGCCGGGGCACCAGCCCGTGCCGGTGGTGCTGTGGCGGCGGCGTCCCGGCGGTGGCAGCAGCCGGCCGTGCAGCTGCCACTCGCGGCCGTCGTGGGCCCAGTGCAGCAGCTCCTCCTCCCACGGCCGGTTCAGCAGGTCCTGCCGCTGCGCCAACTCGGCCTGGGTGGCCAGGAATTCGCGAACCCGTGTCAGAAACCTCATGTGCCGAGGATGCGCGCCCCCGTCTGCCGAGACGAGTGGCAGTTCTGTACATTATCGGCAAAATCCTGCCATGGTTGCCGGGGTCAGTAGTCGTCCCGGCCCGTGAATTCCTCCTCCAGCAGCTCGGCCGCTCCGGTGACCAGCTCGAGCGGGTCGGTGAACTCGTTGATGTCGAGGTTCACCAGCGGCAGGGAATGCCGCAGCACCAGGTGATCGCCCATCACCACCGCGCCGCCGACGACTGTGGTGTGCCCGATCTCCGCCAGCACGGTGCGCAGATCCACCTCGTCGACGCGGGCGAACGGGGTCGCGATCTGCACCCACTCCTCACGCCGGTCCAGCACCTCGCGGGCGATGACGACCATCTGGGTGCGCTCCGGGTCGTCGGGGTCCTTGCGGAAGTGCAGCCGGATCCTGATCTCCTCGGGCTCCTCGCGGACGACCCGGTACGACTGCTTGATGAACGTCACGAGCTCGCGCCAGGTCGCCACCCGCGCCCCTTCCTCCTGCCGACTGCGGATCGTGAGCAGTCAAGCACAACCGGCACGAGGTGACGAGTCCCGCCACGTGGGCGCCCTTGACCGGACCGCCGGGTGCGGTGATCATGCGAGGTATGTCGAACGTAGGTGTGCTCCTGTTGCGCCGTGGTCGCCTCGGCTCGCCGCCGAACTGACGCGAGCGCCGGTTTTCCCTTCACCTACAACTTTTTTGCGAGGAGTTCGGCATGTCTGTCGAGCAGTTCACCCCTGCCCTCCTGCGGTCCGCGCCGGTACCCGGCGGCGGCATCGTGGAAGGCCCCCGCGTGCTGCGCCGCCTGCCCGAAGGCGTGCGCCCGCGTCCCTACGAGCTGTTCGGGCTGCGCCCGCTCGGCCGCGTCATCGGCGCCGAGATCGACGGCGTCGACCTGGGCCGTCCGCTCACCGGGCCGCTGCGCGCGGAGCTGAACCGCGCGCTGCTGGAGTGGAAGGTGTTGTTCTTCCGCGACCAGGACATCACCCCGGCGCAGCAGCGCGCGTTCGCGCGCAACTGGGGCGAGCTGGAGACCAACCCGCTGCTGCCCGCCGGGGACTCCGCGGAGGTCACCCGCTTCTCCCGCAGCGCGACGATGCCGGCGTTCGAGAACATCTGGCACACGGACGTGACGTTCCGGCCCAACCCGGCGCTGGGCTCGGTGCTGCGGCTGGTGCGGGTGCCACCGGTCGGCGGCGACACGATGTGGGCCGACATGGCCGCCGCCCACGACAACCTGCCCGCCGACGTTCGCGAGCGCATCACCGAGCTGCGCGCGGTGCACGACTTCGTCCCCGGCTTCGTGCGCTTCGCCGACCCGGAGCTCCTCGCCCGGCGGCAGCCGGAGTTCCCGCCCGTCGAGCATCCCGTCGTGCGGACGCATCCGGAGACCGGGCGGCGGACCCTGTTCGTCAACCCGGCCTTCACCACGCACATCGTCGGCCTCGACCGCGCGGAGAGCGACGAGCTGCTGCGGCTGCTGTTCGTCCAGGCACACCTGCCCGAGGTCCAGGTGCGGTTCACCTGGACCGAGAACGCGGTCGCCTTCTGGGACAACCGCGCCACCCAGCACTACGCGGTGAACGACTACGCGCCCGAGGTGCGGATCGCCGAGCGGGTGGCGATCGCGGGGGACCGGCCGTTCTGATTCGTCCCGTGGCCGCCGGGGTAGCCGGGCGGTGAGCGTGTTTGCCGCCGCGCGCACCAGGGCATTCCGGCGGGCATGAGTCCTGTACTGGTCCTGGATATGGACGGCACCCTGGTCGACACGAACTACCACCACGCCATCGCCTGGTTCCGCGCGTTCCGGCGCAGCGACGTGACGGTGCCGGTCTGGCGGATCCACCGGGCCATCGGGATGGGCGGCGACCAGCTCGTGCCCACCGTGGCGGGCGACGACGTCGAGGAACGCCTCGGCGACACCGTGCGCGACGCGTGGAAGAAGGAGGTCGACGCGATCCTCGGCGAGGTGTGCGCGATCGAAGGCGCGCGGGAACTGCTCGAGGCCGCGCGCGACGCCGGGTACGTCGTGGTGCTCGCCAGCTCCGGCAAGCCCGACCACGTCGACCGGTACCTGGACCTGCTCGACGCGCGGGAGCTCGCGCACGACTGGACCACCTCGGCGGACGTGTCGGAGACCAAGCCCGAGCCGAACCTGATCGAGGTCGCGTTGCAGAAGGCCGGCGAGGCCGAGGCGGTCGTCGTCGGCGACTCCGTCTGGGACTGCCAGGCCGCCCAGCGCATCGGGCTGCCCTCGGTGGCGGTGCGGACCGGCGGGTTCGGCGAACGCGAGCTGCTCGACAACGGCGCGTCCCGGGTCTACGACGATCTCGCCCAGCTGCGCGCGGACCTGCCGGGCCTGCCCACCGGAAAACCGAAGTGAGCTCCGCCGGGTGAAACCTTCACGTTCCCTTTCCTGAGAACGGGAGAACGCCGGCGATCATTCCTTTCCCGGTGGCAGCATGCTGGGCTTCCCGGGGGAAGGCGAGGTGACCGAACGGGAGGTCGCCCCGTTCTACTGGAACCAGCTCCACGCCGACCGCGTCCGCATCGCGGAGATGGAGGCGTTGCGGCGCGGCGAAGAGCCGGTGCGGACGGAGTCCTTCATGGACCGTCTCCTGGTGGCCGCGGGACGCCGACGCGTTCCGCGCCCTGTTCGAGGTGGTGATGTGCCTTGCCCAGCCCCAGGAGCTGGCGAACCGGCCCGCGCTGAAGGACATCGTGGAGCGGTACGGGTACGGGCCGCCGGCGCCCGCGCCGGGAACGGATTGCGCGGGCCTGCTGTCCCTGTTGTCAGGGGGCTGACGCGTACCAGAAGGCGGTCGTGGCGATGTCCGCCTGTTCCAGCGGCAGGTAGCGGCCGCCGGACTGCCAGCCCAGCGCCTGGATCGTCACCCGCAGGTCCTCGGTGAACGCGATCGGGTCGGGCACGTGCCAGCGGTACAGGCCGAACCGCTGGTGCGGCTGGTAGATCTCCTCCGGCGGCAGCACCTGGGGCAGCCCCAGCCACGGCGACGAGTACGGCACGTACCGACCGTCCACGTCGAAGTTCCAGGCGCCGCCGAAGTAGTCCTCGGTGCCGGTGCCGCAGATGGTGGGGAACTCCTGGTCGCCGTCGAGGTAGAACTTGAGCTCGCCCTCGCCCCACCAGCCGGGCGCGTTCGGCCGGATCGCGAGATAGGTGCCCGCGTAGTGGCCGGGACCGCGCACGCCGTCGAGGATCGTGTGCACCGCGGGGGAGCCGAGGGGGTTGCTGCGCCGCCAGGCTGCGTGGAAGTAAGCGCTTTCTGGCGGCAGCTCGCGCAGCCGGTAGCTGACCTGGTAGTACACCGGCACGTCGGCGCCGCTCGCGTTCTCCAGGGTGAGCCGTGCGTGGCGGCGGAACGGCATCGGCCAGTAGCTGTTGAGCCCGCCCGCGGGCGCGACCACGATCTGCGCCGAGTCGACCAGCGCCGGCTCTTCCCAGCCGTTGCAGAAGAAGTCGCCGAGCGGGACCTCCACCGCGGGCGTGGCCTGCTCGTCCCAGTACATCCGCAGCGTCAGCCTCCGCAGCCGGCTGCGATCGGTGGTGAGCCACACGTGCTGGACCACGCCGGGCCCCGCGATGTCGGCGAGGGTGGCGGTGCCGCCGTCAGGGAGCACGATCGAGGGCGAGACCTTCCAGCCCCGCCCCAGCTCCCTGGCGGCGGCCGCGCCCGTGCCCTCGGTGGCCGCGCCGCCCGCGCCCTTGGCGCCGGTGAAGTTCTCCGGGCTGATCGAGCCGCTCACCCCGGGGCCCAGCTGCCAGATCTCGCTCATCGACGTCTCCGCGGCGCGCCGGGCGCTACTCGACCGCCATCTCGCCCAGTTCGGACCAGTCTTCCTGCGGCACCTTGAAGTTCACGATCCGCGGGGTCTGCACCAGGTGCGGCGGCAGCGTCCGCTGCGCGGTCTTGAAGTGGTCCGACTGCACGTGCGCGCCGCCGGCCTCGTCGTCGCGGAAGGCTTCGACGAGGACGTACTCGGTGGGGTCGTCGAGGCTGCGCGACCAGTCGAACCACAGGCACCCCGGCTCGGCCCTGGTCGCCGCGGTGAACTCCCGGGAGATCTCGGGCCAGGAGTCGGCGTCCTCCGGCTTGACCCGGAACTTGGCGGTAATGAAGATCATCGCTTCCTCTCCTCGGTTCGGTACTTCGGGTTTCAGGCCACGTCCAGGACCGGGATGACGCGGTCCAGCTGGGTCAAGCTGAGCACGCGCGAGACGAACGGCGGCACCCGGGTCAGCGCGAGCACCGCGCCGTGCCGGGTCGCGCGCTGGTGAGCGGCGATGATCGTGCTGATCCCGCTCGAGTCGAGACAGGTCAGCCCGCCCAGGTCGAGGATGAGGTCGGGCCCGTCGGCCAGGTCGAGCAGCGAGGCCCGGAACGCCGGCGAGCTCAGGGCGTCGAGCTCGCCGCGCAGCGCGACGACGAGGCGGCCCCGTACGGGCGTGACGGTGAACGCGAACGGGGTCATCGTCGTCGTGCGTGCCCACCGGGGGTGGTCGGCGCGGCGCCGACCACGTGCAGGGGCCTGGGCGCGTCCGGCAGCGTGCTCACCTCCCGCAGGTCCATCACGGTCAATCTACCTGCCGGAGCCGTGAGATGCGGCACGGACGCGGGTTGGGGAGGATGGACGGGCCGAGCGAAGGGAGCGAGCGATGCCGCGACGATGGCCCGCGCGATGGCCGGTCCAGCCGATGCCACGCGAGCTGTGGTCCGCACAGGAGCCCACGTTCCGGAACGCGTCGCCCGCGCTGATCGAGGCGGCCGCGAAACGGGCGGAAGCGCGTCCTTCCGGTAACTGGTTCGCCTTCGCCGCCAGCGCCGACGTCCGGCCGGACCGTCCGTTCGGGACCCGCGTCGCGGGCCGGGAGCTGGTGGCGTGGCGGGACTCCGCGGGCGGGCTGGTCGTCGGCCCTGGGGAGTGCCCGCACCTCGGGGCGCCGCTCGCACAGGGCCGCGTCGTCTGCGACGCGCTGGTGTGCCGGTGGCACGGGATGCCGGTCGGCGCGGGCGGCCGGTTCGGCTGGGAACCGTTGCCGGGTCACGACGACGGCGTGCTGGTGTGGGTGCGGCTCGACGGGCACGGCGGCGAGGAGCCGCTGCCGGAACCGGTTCTCGCGCCGCGCCCGGCGCCCTCGGCCGGCGTGGCCGCGGTGACCAGGCTCGTCGGGGTGTGCGAACCCGGGGACGTGCTCGCCAACCGGCTCGATCCCTGGCACGGCTCGTGGTTCCACCCGTACTCGTTCGCGCGGCTGAAGGTGCTCACCGCGCCCGCGGTGGACGCCGCCGACGAGGACGACAAGTTCGTGGTGGACGTGACTTTCCGGGTCGGCCCCGGGCTCGGCGTGCCGGTGCGCGCGGAGTTCGCCTGTCCCGAGCCGCGCACGGTGACCATGACGATCGTGGCGGGTGAAGGGCGCGGCAGCGTGGTGGAGACGCACGCGACCCCGCTGGGCCCGGGCCCGGACGGCAAGCCACGGACGGCCGTCCTGGAGGCGACGGTCGCGACCTCGGAGCGCACCGGGTTCGCCTTCGCCCGCAAGGCCGCGCCCGCGCTGCGCCCGCTGATGCGGCACGCGGCGGCCCGCCTGTGGCGCGACGACCTGGCGTACGCCGAGCGGCGTTACGCGCTGCGAGACTCGCGGTCGGAGGTCGGCCAGACGTAGGGAAGGTCGTCGGGCACGCCGGGGAACCACTTCTCGTAGTACTCGGGGTCCTTGCGCAGCAGCGAGGACTGGTGGCTGCGGTGGAAGTCCTGGTCGCCGTACCACTTCGGCATCTCGCCTGCCTCCAGCAGCGACACCTCGGTCCGCACGAGCGCGCGCCCCGTCGCCCGCCGCAGGTCCCCGGTCAGCTGCGCCGCGCAGGTGTCCGGCCGCCCCGCGGCCGTCCACGCCTCGCACATCTGCAGCCCGTAGCGGGTCAGCGCCTCCTCGTACCCGTGCCACATCTTCACCGCCGGATGGTGGCGCCAGCCGTAGCCGGGGACGGTCAGCGCGCGCAGCACCTGCAGTGCCTCGACCCGCTGCTTGCCCAGCCGGCGCGGGTCGAGCACGTGCGCGCTCGCGGCGAAGTCGGGATACGGCAGGAAGGTCTGCACGGGCGTCTCACTCCTCTCGGAACTGCCGGGCCAGCGCGCGGAAGACGCCGAGCCGGCCCCGGGTGGGCACGGTGGTGACGGGGTGCCCGGCGGTGTGCCACGCCCCGAGCAGGTGGTTGGCGGCCAGCCACCCGGTCGTCGCCGCCCGCTCCATCAGCGCGACCGGCAGGTCGACGCGGATGCCGTCGCCGGCCAGTACCAGGCCCGGCACCGGCGTCGCGACCGGCGGCCGCCGGAAGTAGCCGCCCGGCGCGAGCAGCGGGCAGTCGGCACGCCACTCCTCGCGGTCGCCCACGATCCGCGCCCGCCGGGTTTCCGGATAGACGGCGTGCAAACGCGACAGCAGCTGCTTTCCGGTCGTCTCCCGGTCCGTGGCCGCGTAGGCGTGCAGCTCGACGACGGAACCCCCGGTGTGGTGGGCCCACGCCGCGGCTTCCGCGTCGTAGCGTTCGAGCACGCTGACGTTGTCCAGCGGCGGCATCCCGCCTGTCGCGAGGAAGGCCGAACGCTCCGCCCGCACGGGCTCGTCCAGCCACAGCCTGCGCACCAGGAACGGCGGCGCGGACTGCTGTTCGGCGATCTGTTCCCGCCACGGCGGCGGTCCCAGCTCCGAGGAGGCGACCAGTTCGCGCAGCGCGGGAAGCTCCAGCGCCAGCACGACGGCGTCGACCTCGTACGAGCGGTCCGCGGTGTGCACGGCGAACCCCGGTTCGACCGCGGTGACCGGAGTGCCGGGATGGGTCGATACGCCCAGGCTCGTCAGCCGGTCGACGACCGGGGACCAGAGCGTGTGGAACGGTTCGCGTGGCACGTCGAACAGCAGGCCCTCGGCCGAGCCCAGGAAGTACAGGTGGAACATCACGGCCAGCTCGGCGGCGGAAAGCCGGTCGGGCGAGGCGAAGAAGCTCCGTGAGAACACGTCGAACGCCAGGTGCCGGGCCGCTTCGGGAAACCGGACCCTGGCGAGGAAGCCGGCCGCGGTCTCCTCGTCCAGCCGCGCGTAGGAATCCGGCACCGATACGTCCACAAGGGACAGTGCGGCCCGCAGGTTCACCTTGCGCAGCTCAGAAAGCGTGAACGTCGGGCTGCGCAGGGCGAAGCCGACGGCGTTCCACGGCGGGGTCCGCGGGATGCCGCGGAAGGTGTCGGTGCGCCCGTGCTCGTCCAGCAGCGGGTAGTCGGTCACCGCCACGAGCTCGACGCCGGCGCGGGCGAGCAGCGTGCGCAGGTTGTAGTACTGGCGGAAGAACGCGTGGAACCCGCGGCTCATGCCGACCGTGCTGCCGTCGGGCAGCTCGGTGGTCCAGCCGCCGACCCGGCCGCCCCAGTAGGTCTCGCGTTCGAACAGCTCGACCGCGACCCCGCGCTCGGCCAGGGCGGTGGCGGCCGTCAGCCCGGCGATCCCGCCGCCGACCACGGCGACGCGCGTCGGCTCCGGGACCCGCTCGTGCCCGCCGGGCGCGGCGAACCGGACGCGCCTGCGGTCGCGGCTCACGGCTTCTCCGCTCGGAAGGTGTGCACGATGCCGCGCTGCCAGCCGGTCATCGTGCTCGTCCGGACGTCGGCGAACCCGGTGCGCCGCAGCCGCGCGGCGAACTCGGTCGCGCCGTCGAAGTCCAGCACGCTGCGCCACAGGTACCGGTAGAGCCCGGCGTCGCCGGAGACCACACGGCCCATCGGGATGATCACCGACCAGCAGACCGCGTGCCAGGTCAGCCGCGCCCGGAGACTGTCGGCGACGCTGTAGTCGTGCACCACGAGCACCCCGCCGGGGCGCAGCAGGCCTAGCATCGCGGTGAGCGTCGCGGCGGGGTCGGGCAGGTTCCGGATCAGGTAGCCGGCGAAGATCGCGTCGAACGGGCCCGTCACGCCGGCCTCGGCGAGGTGCTCGACCCGGCTGTGCACGAAGCTCACCTTGTCCGGCCACTGCTTCCGCCGTGCCTCGGCCAGCATCCCGGCGGACGCGTCCACGCCGACGATCTCGGCGTCCGGCACGACGCCGAGCAACGCCGCTGTCGAGGCGCCGGTCCCGCAGCCGCCGTCGAGGACCCGCCGCGCGCCGGCCGGAACCGCCGCGGCGGAGCGGCGCAGGTGGTCGTGATAGCCCGGGTTGAGGCCCACGAGCCGGTCGTAGGCGCGGGCTCCGCGGTCGAACGCGGCCGAGAGGGTCATCCGGTGGTTTCCTTCCGGGTACGCAGCCAGCAGAGCAGGGTCAGGGTCACCAGGCTGAAGCCGAACAGGTAGTCCTCGATGGGGATGTCGAACGGGAACCGCAGGCCGGTCAGCTGGCCCGGGTCGTAGCGGACGATCGGGGCGGACAGCTTCGTCAGCCAGCCGTCCACCAGGATCTGGAAGGCCACCACGATGACCATCGAGATCCAGTAGCCGGGGCGGCGGAACAGGCCGGTGCGCAGCCACAGCAGCTCGACGGCGACCACCGCGGGCACCGACAGCACCGCGGGCAGCGTGTAGCCGATCACCGCTTCGCCTTCGGCAGCATCCGCTCGACGGTCTCGAAGGTCAGCAGCCCGCACAGCGGGACCACGACGAAGAACAGTGCCTCCTCCAGGGGGACGCCGAAGGGCAGCGTGACGCCGACGAGGTAGCGGGGGTTGTAGTTCCACACCCCGCCGGCGATCGCCAGCACGTCCCAGGCCAGGAACACCACCGCCGCCGGGAGGATCGCCTTCGCCAGCCGCGCGGGCCGGCGGTACACCCGCGAGCCGGTCAGCTCCAGTGGCAACGTCACGAGCAGGCACGCGGCCAGCAACAGCAGGTACTGCAGGTGGTCCATTCCCTCCGCCCTTCCGGTTTCAGTGGTGCGCCCGGGCCCACAGCGCGCGCGTGGCGGCGCTGCCGGCGAGGGCGAGCCGCTGGGGGTTGCCGACCCTCGCCCTGGCGCCGAACACGTTGTGCCCCTGGTCCTCGATGCGGTCGAGGATGCGAGCGTAGAGGCTGAACGCCGTGGCCACACACGGGCGCGAGACGGGGTCGAGCATCGCGATCCCCGGCCGGGCGCGCCGGTACACCGCCCGGGTGAACGCGATCTGGTCCGCGAGCGCGCGCCGCACCAGGGCGTCGGGCCGCCCCGCGCGGCGGCACCAGGCCAGCCGCCCGCGGTCCACGCCGTACGCCCGCAGCTCGTCCGCCGGCAGGTAGACGCGGCCCCGGTCGAGGTCCTCGGCGACGTCGCGCAGGAAGTTGGTCAGCTGGAACGCCTCGCCGAGCGCCGCCGCGTGGGGCGCGGCCTCGGCGCGCCCGACGACGGTGCCGAGCACCGGCAGCAGCTGCAGGCCGATCACCTCGGCCGAGCCGTGCACGTAGCGGCGCAGGCTGGTGCGGTCCGGGTAGCCGGTCACCGTGAGGTCCATCCGCATCGAGTCGAGGAACGCCCAGTACAGCTGCGGATCGATGCCGAACCGCCCGGTCGTGTCCACGACCGCGGCCAGCACCGGGTGCGCGGAGCGGCCCGTGCGCAGGCCCTCGGCCAGCTCGGTCCGGACCTGGTCGAGCCGGGCGGCGACGTCCGCGCCGGGCTCGGGGTCGTCGACGATGTCGTCGGTGTAGCGCGCGAAGCCGTAGAGCGCGTGGATCGCGGGGCGCTGGCGGGGGTGCAGCAGGCGGGTGGCCAGGAAGTACGTGCGCCCGTGCCGCGCGTTGAGCGTGCGGCACCGTGTGTACGCCTCGTGCAGGCGCGGGTCGGTGATCCGCGCCGCCGCGAGCTCTCGCCGGGTCAATGGCCGCTCCAGGAGTCCGATGTGTGCCCCATGGTCCTCCGGGTACCCCTGCTGACACGAAGTGACGCACAACCGTTGCAACCATAGCGAGGAGGAGCGCGATGAGCACGATCACCGAGTCCGTCGAGGTCCACGTCCCGGTGTCCACTGTGTACAACCAGCGGACCCAGCTCGAGTCGTTTCCCGAGTTCATGGAGGGTGTGCAGGAGATCCGCCAGCTCGACGACACGCACACGCACTGGCGGACGAGCATCGGCGGGGTGACCCGCGAGTTCGGCGCCACGATCACCGAGCAGCACCCCGAGGAGCGGGTGGCGTGGACCTCGGACTCCGGGCCCCGGCACGCCGGCGTGATCACCTTCCACCGGATCGACGACGGGGTCACGCGGGTGACCTCGCAGATGGACATCGACCCGGAGGGCTTCGCCGAGAACGTGGCGGACAAGGCGGGGCTCATCGCCCGCCGGGTGAAGGGCGACCTGCAGCGGTTCAAGGAGTTCATCGAACGGCGCGGCCAGGAGACCGGCGGCTGGCGAGGGGACGTCCAGCGCCCGGGCCGGTGACCCCGGCGGCGACTGGGTGACTCCGGCGGCCCGGGCGGTCGGCGCGCCCGGCTCGGGGCCGCGGGGTGGTGACTGGGTGGCTCGGGCAGCTTGCACGCGCGGCGCGGCGCGGCGCGGGACGGGCCGGTGGGTGGCTGGATGACTCGGGCGGTTGGCAGGCGTCGCGCTGGGCCGCGGGGTGGGGCTGGATGACTCGGGCGGTGGGCGCGGGACCGCCCGGTGGTGTCTGGATGACTCGGGCGGGCGGCACGCACGGCACCGGACCGCACGGTGGCGGGGATGCCGTGACACCGGCGGTCGCCACGCACGCCGCCGGACCGTACGGGGGCGAGAGGGCGTGGTCCGCGCCACGTCCTCCCGGCCGCACGGGAGCCCCACCCGCTCGGGTTTCGCCGCTCAATATTGCGCTCTATATTGCAAGTGAACCGTCGCAGCACCGAGGACGGGAAGGCGGACCGGATGACCGAGCAGGACGTGACCACGGCCCTCGAGGTTGCCAGGACCGCCGACGAGTGCACCCTCGCCGCCCGCGCCGCCGAATTCACCCAGCTGAGAGCCCTGATCGAGGGCAGTGCGCACCGCGAGGAGCTGGTCGCCATGTGGGGGCGGCTGCTGGTCACGGCCGTGCCCGAGGACATGGCGGCCGAGCTGATCGACCAGCTGTGGCGCCACGACGACAGCCGCTGGCTCATCGCGGTCGAGTACTTCCTCGACTACGCCCAGCGGCGCGACCCGGCCAGCCTGGGCCGGTTCGCGGCCGAGGTGACGTCCTGGCCGGGGGCAGGGCAGGCGGCGTTCGCGAGGGTGGTGCTCACGACGATCGCCTGCGCGCTGCCCGACGGGATCGTGCCCTCGACCTACCTGGTCGCCCGCGGGCTGCTCATCGAGGCCGCGCAGCTGTTCGGCAGCCCCGAGCTGGTCGATCCGCTGGCCGGCCTGGTGGCGCTCGGCTGGCGCCAGGGCGGCTTCCCGGCGGCGCGGCTGGCGTTCGACCTGGCCCGGCACGTCGAGCGGGAGCTGCCCGGGGCCGAGCCCCGCCGGCAGGCGATCATGGTGCTGGCGCTGGTGGCGGGCACCTACCGGGAGCCGGACGAGCCGGTGTTCGTCAGCCTGCGCGAGGGCATCCGCCGGCTCGGCGACGGCGACGATCCCGTGCTCCAGGCGAACGAGGCCGACAAGGCGACGGTCGTCGCCGCCCGGGTGGTGCGGCTCGCCGGGTACGGCGACCTGCGGGGGATCGAGGCCGAGCTGGACGCCCACGCGCCGGGTGCGCAAGAGCTGGTGCCGGTGCTGCTGGCGCTCGCGTTGGCCGTCGCGTCGCAGGTCCGCGACGAGGCGGCCGCCCGCAACTGATCGGCCGACGACCCCGCGGAGCACGGCCGCGAACGCTCCGCCGGATGCCCCCGCGCTGCGGCGAGCGGCTTGAACACCCCGACATGTCCCTGACGACTGATGCACTTCCGCTGTTCATGTCCGGTTCGCTCGCGACAGCGACGCTTCGGTGGTGACCTCCGAGAATCACCACCACGAGACCGCACCGGCCGCCGGCCCGACGCGGGTCCTGCCGTCGTGACCTGCTTCGGCATCGACACCGGCACCCCTTCGCTGGGCGAGGCGGATCAGCTGGCTCACGACCTCGGCGACCGGCTCCGGCTACCGCCGCAGGCCGTCGTCTGCACGCACCTGGTCCGGAACGACGACGCGCACGTCGCGCTCTCGGTGTGGGTGCCGCCGGGGTTCGACGGGCTGTGGAACGAGCTCACCCGGTTCGCGGAGAGCGGGACGGCCGGCGTCGCCTCGGGCACCGGGCGTTCCGGCCGCCCCGGCCTCGCCGCGGCGGCGGCCGACGCGGCGGTCGAGCACCTCTCGCGCACTGGCGGGCGTGCCGTGCTCTATCCCGGTTCGGCCGGGCTGACCGGCACGGTCCGAATCGGTGAGTTGCTCGCGCGCTCGGCGATCGCCCGGGTGAACGCGGTCGGCGGCGAACCGCCCTCGGCCGACGACCTGCTCGACACGCACGACCGCCTCCGGCCGGAATGGCGTGCCGGGGAACTGGTTCTCGCCGTCACATCCATCCACAGTGGACTGTTCGCGCCCGTCGAGACGCCCGCCCCGACGCCCTGCCGCGCCGATCACGCGTAGATCGCGCGCAGCCAGACCTCCAGCAGCACGTCCACCACACCGGACTCCTCGACCGTGGGCGCCTCCCCGGCGAACGTGGCGTGCAGCATCCGCTCGTTCATCAGGTTGAGGGCGGTCGCGACGTCCCGCGCCGGACGGCCCGGCGGCGCCGCGCCACGCTCGCGCTCGGCCTCGATGGCCGTCGCGGTGCGCTCCACCCAGTTGTCCATCACCTTCGACCACAGCTCGCGCACCTCGGCGTTGGTGGTGCGGGCGTCGGCACACGCGACGGTGACGGCGCGATGCTCACGGAAGGTCTCGTAGAAGGCGTTGATGCAGCCGCGCCACGCCTGCGCCGCGTCCCCCGCAGGGCGGGCGAGGACGTTCAGCGACGCGCGGTCGGCCTCCTCCACCACGCGGTCGAGCAGGGCGAGCAGCACCGCGTCCTTGGAGCGGAAGTAGAAGTAGAAGGTCGGCCGGGAGATGCCCGCGCCGCGCGCGAGGTCGTCGATCGAGACCTCCCGCCACGGCCGGCGCGTCAGCAGCCGCTCGGCGGTGGCGAGGATGGCCAGTTCCCGGTCGTCACCGGTGGGCCGGGCCGTGCGACGCCCACGGCTGGGCCTGTTCCCGGCTTCGGTCGTCATGCCGCCACCTTAGTCGCGTCGCTCACCTGCATCAACACTGTGTCGAGACTGTCGACGCACTGTTGACCACTGGACTTACCGCCGGTAAGTTACTGGCTCGGGCACCGTAGTCCTGGAGACGGGAGTGACATGACACGCGAGCACGTCGACGTCCTGATCGTCGGAGCCGGGCTGTCCGGCATCGGCGCCGCCTGCCACCTCCGTGACGAGGCGCCGGGCAAGACGTTCACGATCCTCGAGTCGCGGGCGGCGATCGGGGGCACCTGGGACCTGTTCCGCTACCCGGGCATCCGGTCCGACTCGGACATGTTCACCCTCGGCTACGACTTCCGGCCGTGGACCGACGCGAAGGCCATCGCCGACGGCGAGTCGATCCGCGCCTACATCCGCGAGACGGCGCGCGAGTACGCGATCGAGGACGAGATCCGCTTCCACCACAAGGTCGTGCGCGCCGAGTGGTCCAGCGAGGATGCACAGTGGACGGTCCACGCGCGACGGTCGGACACGGGGGAGACCGTCGAGATCACCTGCGGCTTCCTGTTCACCAACGCCGGTTACTACAACTACGAGGAGGGTTACACGCCGGAGTTCGAGGGCGTGGCGGCCTTCCGGGGCACGGTGATCCATCCGCAGCACTGGCCCGAGGACCTGGACCACACCGGCAAGCGGATCGTCGTCATCGGCAGCGGCGCCACGGCGGTGACGCTCGTGCCGGCGCTGGCGGAGCGGGCCGGGCACGTGACGATGCTGCAGCGCTCGCCCAGCTACGTGATCTCGCTGCCGGGCACCGACGCGCTCGCCGACAAGCTGCACAAGCTGCTGCCGACGAAGCTCGCCAACTCGATCGTGCGCTGGCAGCACGTGCTGATGTCCTCCCTGATGTTCCAGCTGAGCCGCAGCCGGCCGGCGCTGGTGAAGAAGCTGCTGCGCAAGGGCGTGCAGCGGCAGCTGCCGCCGGGCTACGACGTGGACAGGCACTTCAGCCCCGAGTACGACCCGTGGGACCAGCGGCTGTGCGTGGTGCCGGACGGGGATCTGTTCACCGCCGTGCGCAAGGGCAAGGCGTCGATCGTGACCGACCGGATCGCGACGTTCACCGAGCGGGGGATCCGGCTGGAGTCGGGCGAGGAGCTCGAGGCGGACATCGTCGTGACCGCGACCGGGCTGAACCTGCTGCCCGTCGGCGGGATCACGATCGACATCGACGGGCAGCAGGCCGATCTGAGCAAGACGGTGTCGTACAAGGGGATGATGCTCTCGGGGGTGCCGAACTTCGCGATGACGATCGGCTACACCAACGCGTCGTGGACCCTGAAGGCGGATCTGGTGGCGCGGTACGTGATCCGGGTGCTGCAGCACATGGACGCGCGGGGGTACGAGGTGTGCACGCCGACCGCGCCGCCGGGACCGCTGCCGAGCGTGCCGTTCATCGACCTCAAGTCGGGGTACGTGCTGCGCAGCATCGACAAGCTCCCGAAGCAGGGCGACGCCGCCCCGTGGCGGCTGTACCAGAACTACCCGCGTGACGTGCTCCTGCTCCGTCGCGGCCCGCTCGAGGACGAGGGCATCGTGTTCTCCCACGCGGCGGCGGTGAAGGCAGAAGTCTGACGGGCGGCCGGGTGTCGGGGAGTGGCGCGGGCGGTTCGCTGCTGTTTGACGGCCGAACCACCGAAGACATCAACCACGCCGCGGCACCCGCGGCCAACCACGCCGCCGCGTCCACCGCCTGACCGGTTCGCCGGTTTCCCCTGTCGCCACTGGTAACGATCGCGTTGCGGTTGCCCGATCGCGTCTCTGGAAATCCACAAAGGACGCTCGCGCTTTGCCCGGTTCACCCGGATCCGGCAGGAGGGTGTTCTCAGCCCGTCTGCCAGGGGCGCCCGGCCAGGAGGGCCAGGTGCAGGGCCACCAGCGCGTCCTCCAGGTCGAGCAGCCGCGTCCGTCCCGCGTGGACCGCCGAGCGGACCAGTTCGGTCGTGGCGCCGACCGCGGCGGCGAAGGCCTCGGGCGGGACGTCGGGCAGCGAGGGGTCCTGCACACGGGCGCGCCGGTGCCACAGCTCGTTCAGGTGTGCGTACTGCCGCTGCGCCTCGATCGCCCTGGTGATCGCCTGTGGCCCGGCGCTGGGCAACTCCAGGTAGAACACGCGCGCGAACTCCGGCTCGTCGGTGAGAAAGCGCAGGAACGCGCGGCACGCCACCCGCAGCGACTCCTCGGCAGACGTTTCCGCCGGCAGCGCACGGGTTTCCGCGGTGATGTGGCCGATCAGCAGGCGCCGCCCGAAGAGGGTCGCCTCCAGGAGGCAGTCGTCCTTGTCGGAGAAGTGCGCGTAGAAGGCCGCGCGGGACACCTTGGCCCGCTGGACGACATCGGCGATCGTCACCCGGAGGTAGCCGTTTTCCGCTGATGCCGCGATGATCGCGCGGATGAGCCGCTCGCGCTGCGCCGCGCGCACGGCGTCGGCGGGCAGGCTCGCCCGGCCCCGCGGCAGGCCCGGTTCCTGCTCGTGGGTCCGCGCCAGCGACCCCTCTTGCCTCATGGTCCCCTCGCTTCTAAAGTACCCGTTCGTACCTCTGAACACCGAAGAGTGACAGCAGTCCGGACTGAGCGTAACCGCTGCCGGCGACGGCACCAGCCCGGTTTTGCACGCCACACAGGTTCCCGAAGAAGCGAGCCACAGGAGGCGGCATGAAGGCAAGCAGCGAGGCTTTGCCACTGGCGAACCGGCCGGCGGAAAGATCCCCAGGTCACGGTGGCGCGAGTAGGCGCATTCGGGTGCAAGAGGGGGCGGTCGCATGACCGCCGGCGTGACCGACACGACGTACGCCCCCGGCGGCGGCAGCCCGCTGGGCCGGCTGCTGTGGCACCGCCAGCTCGAGCACTACCCCCGCGGCGCCCGGCGGTTCAGCTGTCTGGCGATCGCGGTGCTGGCGACCATCGTCCTGTACTACGAGCTCTACGTCGCCGGCGCGGTCTCGCCCGCGATCATGGCGCAGTACCACCTGAGCTTCTCCACCTACGTCTGGATCACCGCGATCGGCAACGTGTTCGGCGCGTTCGCCTCGCTCGTCGCGGGCCTTGCCGACCGGTGGGGCCGCGCGAACCTCGTCGTCTACGGTCTCGGCGTGACCGGCGTGCTGGTGCTGTTCGCACTGCCGAACTCGCCCAACGGCGGCGTCTTCGCGGTCGTGTTCACGCTCATCGCGTTCGTCGAGGGCATCATCCTCGTCGCCACCCCGGCCCTCGTCCGCGACTTCTCACCGCAGCTGGGCCGCGCCTCCGCCATGGGGTTCTGGACGCTCGGCCCGGTCGCGGGCAGCCTGGTGGTCGCCGAGGTCTCCAGCCACACGATCGACTCGCTGCCCAGGTGGCAGAGCCAGTTCACCATCTGCGGCATCGTCGGGCTGGTCATGTTCGTGATCGCGCTGTTCGGGCTGCGCGAGCTCTCGCCCAGCATCCGCGACCAGCTGATGGTGAGCATGAAGGACCGCGCGCTGATCGAGTCCCGGGCCCGCGGGATCGACGTCGAAGAAGGCCTGAAGCATCCGTGGCGGCAGATGCTGCACCTGGACATCATCGGCTCGGCGTTCGCCATCGCGGTGTTCCTCATCATCTACTACACCGCGGTCGGCTTCTTCACGATCTACTTCACGACGCTGTTCGGCTACTCCCTCGCCGACGCGAACGGGCTGGGCAACTGGTTCTGGGCGTTCGACGCCGTGGCGCTGATCCTCGTCGGGCTGCTGTCGGACCGGGTGCGGGTGCGCAAGCCGTTCATGGTGGTGGGCGCGATCGGCACCGTCGCGATGACCGCGGTCTTCGCCTCCCGCACCGGGCATCCGGACACCGGCTACTACACGTTCGTCTGGATCATCAGCCTGCTCGCGGTGTTCATGGCGATCGCATACGCGCCCTGGATGGCGAGCTTCACCGAGACCGTCGAGCGGCGCAACCCGGCGCTGACCGCGACCGGCCTCGCGGTGTGGGGCTGGATCACCCGGGTCGTGGTGGCCCTGTCGATCACCGTGCTGCCGTTCGTGATCAACTCGATGACCCCGCTCGTCGAGAACGGCGCGCAGGTCTCGGAGCTGAGCACGAAGTACGCGGCGCAGCTGCAGACCTTGCAGGCCATCGACCCGGCGACGCAGGCCGCGCTCGGTGCCAACCCGAACGACGCGGCCGCCGGTGCCAAGGCCGTCGGCGAGATCGCCGCCGCGCAGAGCGTGAGCCCGGCCGAAGCCGTCACCAAGCTGCGTGCCGTCGCCACCATCCCGCTCGCCGACCTGGCGTTCCTGTCCGCGCACGGGACCGAGGTCGCGCAGGCCGCGGAAGAGGCGCCCGGCCAGTGGCAGAACTGGTGGTGGGTCTGCATCGGCGGTGAGATCGTGTTCCTGCCCCTCATCCTGGTGATGGCGGGACGCTGGAGCCCGCGGCGGGCGCGGGAGGACATGATCGCGCACGAGGCGAAGGTCCAGCAGGAACTGGCCGCGATGCAGGAAGGAAAAGGATGAGCTTCACTCTCGCCACGATGCTCAGGGAGTCACGCCTGAGCGACCCGGACAAGGCGCTCTGCCATTTCGGCGACCTGTCGTTCAGCTACGCACAGGTCGACGAGCTGTCCGGGAGAGTCGCGGCGAGCCTGCTCGACGTCGGTCTGGTGCGCGGCGACAAGGTCGCCGTGCACCTGCCGAACCTGCCCCAGTTCCTGTTCGCCTACTTCGGCATCCTCAAGGCCGGGCTGGTGATGGTGCCGCTCAACCCGCTGCTGCGGGCGGCGGAGATCGCCTACCACCTCGCCGACTCCGACGCCAGGCTGCTGATCACCTTCGAGTCCTTCGCGACCGAGGCGGTCAAGGCGGCGTCCGAAGTGGACGGTGTCACGACGTACGTGGTGACCACCCCGGGTGCCGCGCAGCCCGCCGGCACCCGGCACTTCGACGAGCTCTACCGGTGCGCCGACACCGGGGACCTCGTGCCCACCAACGCGGACGACACGGCCGTGCTGCTCTACACGAGCGGCACGACCGGTCGTCCGAAGGGCGCCGAGCTGACGCATTTCCAGCTGTACATGAACTGCACGGTCAGCGGCGAGCTGTTCGGCTTCCGGGACGACGACATCGGCGTCGGCGTGCTGCCGCTGTTCCACGTCTTCGGGTTGTCCAGCGTGCTCAACGTCTGCGTGCGCTACGGCGGGACGATCGTGCTGCTGCCGCGGTTCGAGGCCGGGGCGGTGCTCGACGCGATCGAGCGCTACCGGTGCACGGTCTTCTCCGGCGTGCCGACGATGTACTTCGCACTGACGCAGGAGGACCACAAGGGCCGGGACCTCTCGTTGCTGCGGGTGGGCACGTCCGGCGGGGCGGCGATCCCGGGGGAGACGATCCGCGGCTTCGAGGAGAAGTTCGACGGCGTCGTGATCCTGGAGGGGTACGGGCTGTCGGAGACCGCGAGCACGGCGACGTTCAACATCAGCGCCGAAAAGCGCAAGGTGCTCTCGATCGGCAAGGCGATCTGGGGTGTGCAGGTGCGGGTCGTCGACGACGCGGATCGTCCGCTGCCGCCGGGCCCGGAGCACGTCGGGGAGATCGTGATCCGCGGACACAACGTGATGAAGGGCTACTACAAGCGCCCGGAGGCGACCGCGGAGGCGTTCCGCGGCGGCTGGTTCCACACCGGCGACCTCGGCTACGCCGACCCGGACGGTTATCTGTACATTGTGGACCGGAAGAAGGACCTGATCATCCGTGGCGGGTACAACGTGTACCCGCGGGAGATCGAGGAAATCCTCTACGCCCATCCCGCGATCGGTGAGGCCGCCGTGATCGGCAGGCCCGACGAGAAGCTGGGGGAGGAGGTCGTCGCCGTCGTCAGCACCACCACCGAGATCGCGGCCGAGGAGATCGTCGAGTACTGCCGCGAGCGGTTGGCGGCGTACAAGTACCCTCGCGAGGTCCGGGTGGTCGGTGAGCTGCCGAAGGGGCCGACCGGGAAGATCCTGAAGAAGGAGCTGCGATGACGCAGGTGGCGACCGTGCGCGGGCCCGTGGCGGGCACCGAGCTGGGCCGGACGTACATGCACGAGCACATCTTCACCCTCACCACGGACGTGCAGCAGAACTTCCCGCAGGAGTGGGGCGACGAGGACGCTCGCGTCGACGACGCCGTGGCGAAGCTGGGAGCTCTTGCCGCACAAGGGGTCCGGACGATCGTGGACCCGACGGTGATCGGACTGGGCCGGTACGTCCCGCGGATCCAGCGGGTCGCCGGGCGGGTGCCGGAGCTGAACATCGTGGTGGCGACGGGCATCTACACCTACGAGAGCGTGCCGTTCTACTTCTACCACCGCGGCCCGGCGATCGGGCGGCCCGATCCGATGGTGGACATGTTCGTCAAGGACATCACCGAGGGCATCGGCGCGACGGGGGTGCGGGCCGGGATGCTCAAGTGCGCGATCGACCACCAGGGCATGACCGGCGGGGTCGAGCGCGTCATGCAGGCGGTCGCGCAGGCGCATCACCGGACGGGCACGCCGGTCACCGTGCACACGCATCCGGGCTCGGAGACGGGCCTGGAGGTGAAACGCGTCCTGTGCGACGAGGAGGGCGTGGACCCGCGGCGGGTGGTGCTCGGGCACAGCGGCGACAGCACCGACTGCGACCACCTGAGCGCGCTCGCGGAGGCCGGTTTCGTGCTGGGCATGGACCGGTTCGGGATCAACACGGCGACCACCTTCGAGGCCAGGGCCGACACACTGGTCGAGATGTGCCGCCGGGGGTATGCGGAGAGCATGGTGCTGTCGCAGGACGCGTCGTGCTACATCGACTGGATCGACCCGGAGGTGATGCCGCTGCTGTCCCAGTGGCACTACCTCCACATCGGCGACGAGGTGCTGCCGTACGTGCGGGAGCACGGCGTCACGGAGAAGCAGATCGAGACGATGCTGGTCGAGGTGCCCCGCAGGGTCCTGGAGGGCAACGGGTAGGGGGCGGGCTGTGGTGCCGGCCTCCCGGCCGGCACCACCCGGAAACTCCCTCAGCTGCCCAGGAAGCTTCGCACCTGTGACAGCACGACCGCGTCCGTCAGGTAGCCGATGTGGGTCTCGCACGCGACATAGTTGTTCGTCGCCCCGCTGAGGGTCGTGCTGGTGTACGGGATGATGACCCCGTCGCACGGCGAGTACCACGTCGCGAACCTCGTCGGGCCCGGCGTCTCGTCACCCGAGGTGACCTGCGCGATGAACGACGAGCCCGGGTACATCTCCTGGCAGGACGGGTTGACCAGGCACGCCCCGGCGGAGGTGGTGCCGTGGTTGGCGCCCGCGAGCGAGGCCACGTGGCTCACCGAGGCCGCCCCGCCCAACTGCTTGACGTACCAGTCGGTGACCAGCCCGCCCATCGAGTGGTTGACGATGTCGACCTTCGCCGAGCCGGTCCGCTGCCGCACCTGGTCGACGTAGGACGCGAGCCCGGCCGCGCTCGTCCGGTTGGACTGGGCCCAGTTGTACTGATAGGCGTACAGCTCGTTGCTGCTGTACCCGGCCGCGGTGAACAGTGCCTCCGCGGTCGTCCAGTTGGACGCGCTTCCGGCGTAACCGTGGACGAAGACGACCGGGGTGTGGGTGGCGGCCTGCGCGGAGCCGGCGCCGACGAAAGTCAGCGCGCCGAGGCACAGCGCGAGCAGGGCGCCCAGAACGCGACGCATGGAACCTCCTCGTTGAGGGATCAGGGGATTTCCCAGTGTCGGGGGCGAGGCTGAGCGGGCACATCCGTGAAACGGCCTGCGTTCACCCCGGGGCGCGAGGTACCGCCGAATGCGCGCCGGGCGTTCGGCAGCAATGCGTAACCCGCGAGGCCGACTGGCCGACCGGGCACACCGGTGCGGCGGAAATAACCCCCGGCCGGGAGTGTGACGGGCGAAAACGTGCCGTCTCGTTGACCAGGGGCCAGGGGTTCTCTAGCTTCGGCAGAATGCCGGATTGCGTGAGCTTCGACCTGGTCCTCGAGCATCCGCGCCGCGCCGTGTGGCAGGTGATCTCCGCGCCCGAGCTCTACCCGCGGTTCTTCCGTGGCGTCGGCTCGTGCGAACGGGCCGGCGTGGCGGGCCGGCTCGCCCGGTACCGGATGCGGGTCAGCCTGTGCGGGCAGCCGGTCGAGCACGAGATGCGGGTGCTGCTCAGCCGCCGCGACGAGCAGTTCGTGCTGGACAGCGAGCAGGACACGGCGGGCCGTGTCTCGGTGCGGCTGGCCGACGCCGAGGGCGGGCACACGCTGGTCAAGTGCATCTTCTTCCTGCCGCCCCGCGGTTCGAAGCTGAGTGCGAACGACCTCAAGCACTGGGTGCGCGACGGGCTGGCGCGGATCGGCAGGCATCTGTCCGGCCTGCCGGAGCCGCTGCCCGACGAGCGCCCGCCGTCGCACCTGCAGATCGCGAACACGCTGGTCTCGGCCGGCATCCTGACCACCGCGCGGCCCGACCGGCTGATGCGCCAGCTGCACGCGGCCTCGAAGTGGGGCGCGACGCTGGCCGGTGGCTACACCGCCGCCGCGCTGCGCTCGCCGAAGGCACTCGCGGTGATCGACGACGACGGCCCGCGCTGGACCTTCGCGGAGCTGTCCCGGCGGACGAACCGGCTGGCGGGGATCCTGCGCAAGATGGGCGCCGGGCCGGACGGGCGGGTCGCGGTGCTCGCGCGCAACTCCGGCGCGCTGGTGCAGATCCTGCTCGCCTGCGGGAAGCTCGGCGTCGACGCGGTGCTGCTCAACACCGGGCTCGCGGAGCCGCAGGTGCTCGACGGCGTGCACCGCCAGCACGTGCGGATCGTCGTCGCCGACCCCGAGTTCACCCCGCTGCTGACCAACCTGTCGCCGACCACCTCGTGGGTCGGCACCGACGCGATCGACGCGCTGATCGACCACGCCCCTGACGTCCGGATGGACCCGCCGTCCTCGCCTGGCAGGCTCGTGGTGCTCACCTCGGGCACGACCGGCACCCCGAAGGGCGCGCGGCGCCCGACCCCGAAGGGCCTGTCCGCGGCGGTCGCGCTGCTCTCCCGCATCCCGCTGCACTCGCTGGACCGCATCCTCGTCGCGACCCCGCTGTTCCACACCTGGGGCCTGGCGGCGATGCAGGTCGGCATGCCGTTGTGCGCGACGCTCGTGCTGCAGCGGCGCTTCGACGCCGAGGAGTGCCTGCGGGCGGTGGAGGAGTCGCGCTGCACGGCGATGTTCGTGGTGCCGGTGATGCTGCAGCGGATCATGGCGCTGCCGCCCGAGGTCCGGGCTCGCTACGACACCTCCAGCCTGCGCATCGTGGTCAGCAGCGGCTCGGCGCTGCCCGGCGCGCTGGTCACCGGCTTCCTGGACGCGTTCGGCGACATCCTCTACAACTTCTACGGCTCGACGGAGGTCTCGGCCGCGGCCATCGCCACTCCCGCGGACCTGCGGGCCGCCCCCACGACTGCGGGGCACCCACCGCTGGGCTCGCGGCTGGCGATCCTCGGCCCGTCGGGGGAGCCGCTGCCGCCGGGCGAGGTCGGCTGGATCCACGTGGGCAACGAGCTGCTGTTCGACGGCTACACCGACGGCAGCGGCCGCGAGGTCCGGCACAACCTGATGGACACCGGCGACCGCGGCTACCTCGACGCCGACGGGCGGCTGTTCGTGTCCGGCCGCAGCGACGACATGATCATCTCGGGCGGCGAGAACGTGTTCCCGCGCCCGGTCGAGGAGGCGCTCGCGACCCTGCCCGGGGTGGCGGACGCCGCGGTGCTCGGCGTGCCCGACGCCGAGTACGGGCAGCGCCTGGTCGCCTACATCGTGGCGTACCCGCGCTCGGGGCTCGACGAGGACGTCGTACGCGAGTTCCTGCGCCACCGGGTCGCGCGGTTCGCCCTCCCGCGCGAGGTCGTCTTCGTCACCGAGCTGCCGCGCACCCAGACCGGAAAGGTGCTCAAGCGGGTGCTGCTCGAGGACGGCTGGCTGGCCAACACCCGGGCGCGCTAGCTCAGTCCTTCCGGAACACCAGCAGCTCGGTGCGCCCGCCCGACATCGGCTCGAAATGGCTGCCGACCAGCGACAACCCGCGGCGGGCGAGCAGGTCGACGGTCCAGCTGCGCGAGGTCATCGTGTAGATCCCGGCGTTGCTCTCGATCCAGGCCCGGGTGGTCTCCTCGTCGAGGCAGTCCTCGGTGACGATGTCGAACGCGGCGACGCCGCCGGGGCGCAGGACCCGCGCCATCTCCTGCAGGTAGCCGGCCGTGGTGACGAGCGGGACGTAGACGAACAGCTTGTGCGAGTGCACCAGGTCGACCGAGCCGGTCGCGGTCTCGCGCAGGGTGTGCCCGTCGGTGGCGCGCAGCACGGCGCCGGGCAGGGTGCGCAGGTGCGGGAGCCAGTCGTCGGCGGTCTCGTAGATCTCGTAGGCCTCCGGTTCCAGCGCCGCGATCACCTTGCGGGCGTACCGGCCGCTGCCGGCGCCGATCTCGCACACCCGCGCCGCCTTGTCGCCGAGGTCCGCCAGGCGGAGCATGGCCGCCGCCGTCGCGGCGGTCGCGCCTGGCTCGGCGCTGTAGCGGTCGAGGTAGTCCTCGACGGACAGGCCCTCCCGCCGTGCCTCCGCGAGGACGCGGCGGGCGGGCAGGAACGGGCGGATGCCGGGGTCGTCGCTGTGCCCGCGGACCAGCTGCACCCCGAGCGGTCGCAGCGCGCGGTTGACGCCGTCGCGCACGAGCGTGGTCATGGACATCTCTCTGCTCCGATCACCGGGTACGTTCCGGTGGTCGTGCCGGGGGCCCGTGGCGTTTCAGGAAACAGCGGTTTTCACAGCAAGAATTCACCCTGCCCGCAAGGAGATCCGGAGAAATCGGACGCAAGTGGACGTTCGTCGCCGGCAGCCGGGTTGCCCGAACGGTCTCGACACTGGTATCGAGAGTGCACGGTTCGTCACCACCGGGAACCACCGCGGGGCCACGGGTGTCCCAACTGACTGGTGGCGCGTGAACGGTGACGACCGTGGATGGGGGCAGGGCATGACCAACCCGCTGGTGGCGCAGGCGAAGGACTCGACGACCGGGATCTCGGGGATCTCGATCCTCGAGGACGGCCAGGCGCTGAAGCAGGGCATCGAGAGCGGTGACTGGGCTTCGACCGTCATGGGGGTGGCGGGGACGGCGATGGACGCGCTGGCGTTCGTGGCGGATCCGTTCGGGTCGATCCTGGCGGCGGGTGTCGGGTGGCTGATGGAGCACGTGGGCCCGTTGAAGGAGGCGCTGGACAAGCTGGCGGGCAGTCCTGACCAGATCACGGCGCATTCGGAGACGTGGAAGAACATCGCGTCGGAGCTGGGGCAGGTCGCGACCGATCTGGGGAATCAGGTAGAGGCCGACGTCCAGTCCTGGACGGGTCCCGGTGCGGACTCCTACCGGCGGCAGGCCGATGACATGGTCAAGATCCTGCAGGGTGCGGGGCAGGCGTGTGAGGGCGCGTCCAGTGGGGTGAAGACCGCGGGCGAGGTGGTCGCGGCGGTGCGTCAGCTGGTGCGGGACACCATCGCCCAGGTCGTCGGGCACATGATCTCGTGGGCGTTGCAAGTGCTGTTCACCCTGGGGATCGGGTTGACGTGGGTTGTGCCGCAGGTGGTGAACCTGGTCGCGAAGACGGCGAAGGACATCGCGAGCCTGGTCAAGAACCTGACCAAGGCGTTGGGTGACCTGGGGAAGCTGCTGGGCAAGGCGGGGGATCTGTTCAAGGACGCGGCGAAGGGGATGAAGGGTCTCAAGCCCGGTCCGAAGGCCGCCCCGGGCAAGGTCGACACGTTGCCTTCGGGTGCGAAGAACGTCGACCCGGTCGGTGACAAGACCATCCCGTCCGGCGCGAGCGGCAAGGGTGGCGGCGACGCCGGCAAGATCGATCCGCCACCGAAGCTGAACGACGGCGACACCGCCCCGTCCGGGGCCAAGGACACCGGCGGCGGCGACGCCTCACCCCCACCGAAGACGGGTGACGGCGCCGGCGCACCCAAGAGCGACGACGTGCCGCCGCCGAAGCTGGACGACAGCGGGGGCACGCCCAAGGGCTCGCCGGACTCCACGAAACCGTCGTCGAGCAAGCCGGACAACCCGCGGGACACCGCGGTCGGGCCGGACCAGCGCAAATGCCTGACCGACCCGGTCGACATCGCGACCGGCGAGGTGATCCTGCAGCAGACCGACCTGCGCCTGCCGGACCTGCTGCTCGAACGCGTGCACGTCTCGTCCTACCGCGCCGGCCGCTGGTTCGGGCCGTCCTGGGCGTCCACCGTGGACCAGCGGCTGGAGCTCGACGGGGCCGAGGTCGGCTACGTCGGTCCCGACGGGGTGATCCTGGTCTACCCGCTGCCCGCCCCCGGCGAGCCGGTGCTGCCGGTGGAGGGCGCGCGCTGGCCGCTGGCCCGCCACGCCGACGGCACCTTCACGATCGACCAGCCACTCCAGGGCCGGACGCTGCACTTCTCGGCCACCGGCTCGTTGCGCGCCGTCGAGGGCGCAGACGGCGAGCGCGCCGAACTGTTCCACGACGAGGCCGGCGCGCCCGTCCTGCTCACCCACTCCAGCGGCGTCCGGGTGGGCTTCCGGACCGACGGCGGCAGGCTGACCCAGTTGCGCGTGCTCGGCGGCGGCGTCCCGGACGTGGTCGTGCTCGACTACCGCTACGACGACCTCGGCCGGCTGACCGGGGTCGTGAACTCCTCCGGTATCCCGCTGCGGTTCGACTACGACCCGCACGGCAGGCTGACCGGCTGGCAGGACCGCAACGGGGTCTGGTACCGCTACGTGTACGACCCGGCGGGCCGGTGCATCCGCACGGTGGGCGCGGAAGGCTTCCTCGACGGCGTCTTCGACTACGACCGCGAGCGGCTGGTCACCCGGTTCACCGACTCCCTCGGCCACGTCAGCGAGTTCCAGCTGAACGCGGCGGGCCAGACGGTGCGCGAGACGGACGCGCTCGGCGGGGTGACCGTCTTCGAGTGGGACCGCTACGACCGGCTGCTCTCCCGCACCGACCCGCTGGGCCGGGTCACCCGCTACCTCCACGACGCCGATGGCACGCCGCTGCAGATCGTCCGCCCGGACGGCAGTGTCCTCTCGCTCGAGCACGCCGACGGGGTGCTGGCGTCGGTGACGGTGCACGGAGTGACCAGGGTCTGGCGCCGGTTCTACGAGCCCGGCGCGGCCCCCGACCCGATCGACGAGCCGGTCGGCGTCGCCACGGCGGCGGACCTGGAGCCCGCGCCGCGGGACCCGGCGGCGGTGCCGGACCCGGCCGACCGCGACCAGTTCGGCCGGCCGCGGTCGGCGCCCGAGGCCGGTGGCGGCCGGGTGCTCCTGGGCTGGACGGTGGACGGGCTGCCGGCGTCGCGGACCCGGTCCCGGTCCGCACGCGAGATCTGGCGCTACGACGGCGAGGGCAACGAGGTCGAGCACGTCGACGAGCTGGGGCGGGTGACCCGGCGGGAGTACGGCCCGTTCGACCTCGTCACCGCCGTGGTCGACCCCGCCGGGGCGCGGACGCGGTACGGCTACGACACGGAACTGCGGCTGGTGTCGGTGACCGACCCGGTCGGTCGCAGGTGGACGTTCCGCTACGACCCGGTCGGCAGGCTGGTCGGGCAGACCGACTTCGACGGCCGGACGTGGGCCTACGGTTACGACGCCGCCGGTCAGCTGGTGCGCTCCACCGGCCCGGACGGCGGCGTGACCGAGAACCGCTACGACGTGCTCGGCAACCTCGTCGAGGTCCGCACTCAGCACGGCAGCACGAGCTATGCCTACGACCCGGTGGGCGAGGTGGTGCGCGTCTCGTCCGCCGAGTCCGTGGTCGAGTTCGACCGCGACGAGTACGGGCGCGTGGTCCGGGAGGCGATCGACGGCCGCGCGGTGACCTTCGCCTACGACGAGCAGCGGCGCACGATCCGGCGGCGGACCCCGTCCGGGGCCGAGAGCGAGTGGTCGTTCGACGAGCGGGAGCGCCCGGTTTCGCTCGTCACCGCGGGGCACACCGTGCGCTACCGGCTCGATGCCGACGGCCGGGCCGTGGCCCGGGACGTCGACGGCGTCAGCGTGCTGGAGCAGTCCTTCGGCCCTCGCGGGCTGCTCGCCGCGCAGCGGCTCTCGGCCGCCGCCGCACCCCTGCGGGGCCGTGGGTTCGAGTACCAGGCCGACGGCAGGCTCGCCGGGGTGCGCGACGATCAGGCGGGGCACCTGCGGCTCGTCCGCGACGTGACCGGACGCGTCGTCACCGCGTCCACCCCCGCGGGGCAGGAGGAGCTGCGGTACGACCCGGCGGGCAACCTGACCGCGTGGTCCGGCGGCACCGGGCCGGCCGTCGAATACGACGCACTGGGGCGCCGGACGCGCCGGCGGGAGTCCTATCCGGACGGTGTGCGGGTGTGGGAGTACGAGTGGACCGGTGACCTGCTCACCGGGCTGCGCACCCCGGACGGGTGGCGCTGGCGTTACCGCTACGACCCGCTGGGCAGGCGGATCGCGAAGGAGTGCCTGCTGCCGGACGGCTCGGTGGCGGAGTCGGTCCGCTTCGTCTGGGACGGCACGGTGCTCGTCGAGCAGGAGCACCTCGGCCGGGACGGCGTGCGCCGCAGCACCACGTGGGAGCGGCGCCCCGGCGGTCACGAGCCCGTCACGCAGCTCGAACGTGGTCCCGGCGCCGAGCGCTTCCACTCGGTGGTCACCGACGCGCTCGGCACTCCCACCGACCTCGTGGACGAGACCGGCGGACTCGCCTGGAGCGGGCGCCGCACGGTCTGGGGCGCTGCCCTGCCCTCGCCCGGCGCACGGGCCACCACCCCGCTGCGCTTTCCCGGCCAGTACGCGGACGAGGAGTCCGGTCTGCACTACAACGTCTTCCGCTACTACGACCCGGCGACCGCGCGGTACCTCAGCCAGGACCCGCTGGGCATGGCGGCCGGGCCGAACCCGACCGCCTACGTGGCCGACCCGTTCGCCGAGTTCGACGCACTCGGGCTGATGGGCTGCTCGGACAAGACGACCCCGTCGTCGGGCAAGGGCGCGCCGTCCGGGAACCCGCCGGCGAAGCACAATGCGGGCAACTCCGGCGGCAGCGCGAACACCCCGGGCACGAGCGGCAAGGGCAAGCGCAAGCGCGACGACGACGGCGACGACACGAAGCCCAAGAAGTCCAAGAAGGACCCGCGCGCACCCTGGGACCGGCCGGAGAAGTTCGAGCGGCCCACGGACAACAACCTCAAGGCACAGAAGAAGGACCCGGCGAACCCGGGGTTCGGCGGCGGGCAGGACGTGCACGCGCGGCACGTGGTCTCGTTCCAGACGATGCGCGACAACCTGAAGTCCTGGGTGGACAAGAACTACCCGCCGGGCCACCCGGACCGGGACGCGATGATCCAGAAGTACGACGGCGAGCTGGTCAAGATGAACAGCAAGATCGAGAACCTGCCGCTCGGGCCGGGCAAGCCGAACACCGCGATCGGCAGCACGGTGAACAACTTCCCGAACATCCAGTCCAGGATCGACGGGACCTACACGCCGGGCAAGGGTGAGGGGCCTGCCTTCCAGCACACCCCGAGCGAGGCGTTCGACCAGTCGTCCGGGTACATCAAGGACATCAAGGGGGAGTTCGCCGACCCGATCATGAAGGCCGCGGACAACATCACCGATCCCGCGGAGCGCAAGGAGTTCCTCGACGACGTGCGGTTCTCCGCCGACTTCGACTGGCCCGGCGGCAACTCCGACGAGTTCAAGACCTGGCAGAACGTGCACGGGGAGATCGAGGACCTCGGCGCGAACCCCGGCCGGTACGGCCCCGCGGAGGTCGACGAGATCATCGGCCGGTTCAACAACCTCGAGAGCCCGAGCGGGACCCACGACTCGAAGGCGGACTTCTCGTCGCGGCCCAGATGACGGGCAGGGTGAGGGGCGGTGCGAACCCCGCGCCGCCCCTGACCCGTCTCCGTCAGACCCCGGCGGGTTCCGCTGCGTTCCGGACCGTCGCCTGGCGGGTGCGGGGGCCGAAGACCCCCAGCACGATCGCGCCGACCAGCCACGTGCCGGCGATGAAGAAGAACACGCTCTGGTAGCCGCTGCCGGTGTACAGCGCCGCGACGATCAGCGGGCCCGCCGCGTTCGACAGGCGGCCGAGGCCGTAGGACACCCCGGTGCCCAGGGAGCGGCCGCGCGTGTCGAACAGCTCCGGGGAGTAGGCGTACCCGAGTGCGGTGTAGCCGCGCTCGAACAGGTTCACCAGGAAGCCGAACACCACGATCAGGATCGGGTTGAACGTCAGCCCGTACAGCAGCCCGCACAGTGCGATGACCGTGCCGAAGGCGACCAGGCACCACTTGCGCTCGAAGCGGTCGGTGACCAGGGCCGCCAGGTAGGACCCCAGCGGGGCGCCGACGGTGCTCAGCGCGACGTAGAAGACCGACTTCTCGACACTGAAGCCCTCCTTGGCCAGCAGCGTGGGCGCCCAGGTCGAGTATCCGAAGAACCCGATCGTCTGCGTCACCCACACGACGGTGAGCAACAGCGTGGGGAACAGGTACTTCTTCTGCAGCAGCATCCGCAGCGGGGCCTTGCCCGCCGGGGCCTCCTCGACGGGCGGCGCCGGCTCGGGCAGCGGCCCCTTCTCCGCGACGACCCGCGCTTCGATCTCCCGCAGCACCGCGTCGGCCTCGGCGTGCTCGCCCCGGCTCTCGTGCCAGCGCGGCGACTCCTTCAGCTGCCGGGTGAACAGCACGAGCAGGATGCCCAGCGCACCCCACAGGTAGACCAGCCGCCAGGTCCAGTCGTTGATGTCGACCACCAGGCTCGCGATGAGGTTCGTGACGGGGGTGCCGCAGATGCCGATCACGATCGCGTAGGCCTGGTACTTGCCGCGGCTCGCGGCGGGGTACAGCTCGTTGACGTAGATGACCGCGACGACGGTCATCGCCGAGAGGCCGGCGGAGGTCAGCACGCGGAACACGCCCAGCGACACGACGTCCCACGAGAACACCGCCGCGAGCGAGAAGACGCCGAACCACACGGTGGTCAGCATCAGGGCTCGTTTGCGGCCCCAGCGGTCGGCGATCGTGCTCGCGACGATCGACCCGACGAACATGCCGACGAACGACAGCGAGGTCACGTACGCGACCTGGTTGACCGTCACGCCCCACAGCTTGATCAGCTTGGGCGAGGTGGTGGCGAAGCTGTTGATGTCCGCGAACTCGAAGAAGTAGGCGAACGAGACGGCCAGCAGGGTGACCTTGTGGAACCGGGAGATCGGCAGCCGGTTGAGCCGGTTGAGCGCGTTGGCGTGCTGCATCGCATGCCCTTCGTGGGAAGTGGTGGGGTCGTTCAGGCGGCTTCGCCGGGCCAGTACAGGCGCATGGGGTTGTCGACGAGCAGCTTGTGCTGCTGCTCGGCGGTCACCGCCACCTGGGGCACGTGGTCGACCAGGAGGCCGTCGTCGGGCATGTGGCTCTTGAGGTTCGGATGCGGCCAGTCGGTGCCCCACAGCACGCGGTCGGGGAACTCCGTGACCACGCGCCGGGCGAAGGGCACGACGTCGGTGTAGGCGTGCCGCTCGCCGTCGAGGGCCGGCGGCCCGCTCACGGTGAGGCGCTCGGGACAGGTCACCTTCACCCAGACGTCGTTGCCTTCGACGAAGCGCAGGAACCGGGCGAACTCGGGCCCCTCCACCGGCTTCGTCACGTCCGGCCGTCCCATGTGGTCGATCACCAGCGGCGCGGGCAGCGAACCGAAGAAGCCCTCCAGCTCCGGCAGGTCGGCGCTTTCGAAATAGAGCACGATGTGCCAGCCGAGCGGGGCGATCTTTTCCGCGATCGTGCTCAGGTCCTCCTTCGGCGAGGCGTCGACGAGCCGCCGCACGAAGTTGAACCGCACGCCCCGCACGCCCGCCGCGTCGAGCTCACGCAGCTCGCGCTCGCCGATGTCGGGACGAACGGTCGCGACGCCGCGGGCCCGGCCTCCGGACGCGCGGACGGCGTCGACCATCGCGGAGTTGTCCGCGCCGTGGCAGGTGGCCTGCACGATGACGTTGCGCGCGACCCCCAGGTGGTCGCGCAGCGCGAACAACTGGTCCCGGCTCGCGTCGCAGGGCGTGTACTTGCGCTCCGGCGCGAACGGGAACCGCGCCTGCGGGCCGAAGACGTGACAATGGACGTCGACGGTGCCGGGCGGGAGCCGGAACGCCGGCTTCGACGGGCTCGGGTACCAGTCCAGCCAGCCGGGCGTCTTGGCGGAGACGGTGGTCATGGGTTCCTTCGGGATCGGGGCTCAGCGGCCCTGGCTCGTGAGCAGGGTGTCGAGGCGGGGGTAGACGGCGCGGGCGTTGTGCTCCCGGATCGCGGCCCACTCGTCCGCGGACAGCTTCGAGGCCTCCGCGTAGCGGCGGGTGTCGTCGAAGTAGTGGCCGGTGCGCGGGTCGACGCTGCGGACCGCGCCGATCATCTCGGACGCGAAGAGGATGTTGCGGGCCGGGATGACGTCGAAGAGCAGGTCGGAGCCGGGCTGGTGGTAGACGCAGGTGTCGAAGAAGACGTTGTTGAGCACGTGCTCCTCCAGCTCGGGCTTGCCCAGCGCCATCGCGAGGCCGCGGAAGCGGCCCCAGTGGTAGGGCACCGCGCCGCCGCCGTGCGGGATGACCAGCCGCAGGGTCGGGAAGTCGGTGAACAGGTCGCCCTGGACGAGCTGCATGAACGCCGTGGTGTCGGCGTTGAGGTAGTGCGCGCCGGTCGTGTGGAACGCGGGGTTCACGCTCGTGCTGACGTGCACCATCGCCGGCACGTCGTACTCCACCATCTTCTCGTAGACCGGGTACCACGAGCGGTCGGTGAGCGGGGGTGCGGTCCAGTGGCCGCCGGAGGGGTCGGGGTTGAGGTTCAGCGCGACGGCGCCGTACTCCTCGACGCAGCGGGTGAGCTCGGGGACGCACGTGGCGGGGTCGACGCCGGGGGACTGCGGGAGCATCGCGGCCGGGGCGAACCGCTCCGGGTAGAGCCGGCTGACGCGGTGGCACAGCTCGTTGCAGATGCTCGCCCACTCCGACGAGGTGGCGAAGTCGCCGACGTGGTGGGCCATGAACGACGCGCGGGGGGAGAAGATCGTCAGGTCGATGCCGCGTTCGTCCATCAGCCGCAGCTGGTTCGTCTCGATCGTCTCGCGCAGCTCGTCGTCACTGATCCGCAGGTCGGCGCGGGCGGGGGCAGCGGCGGGGTCGGACAGGGCGGCGATCTGCTGCTTGCGCCAGGCCTCGAGCGCGGGTGGGGCGGTGGTGTAGTGGCCGTGGCAGTCGATGATCAAAGCTGGTCCTCTTCGCGACGCGGGTGGGCAGGTCGGGTCCGATGCCGCCTGGTCGTGCCGGGCCGCATCGTCGCTCTCCGTGAGCCGTCTGGTGTCACCCTAATCGTCGATGAAATTGTTGACAATATCTACGACGAACCGTCTTGATCGTGGACGGTCGGCCTGGCCGGTGCCAGGGCGGGGTGCGTCGGTGGAGCGTCCGCCGTCGGGCGCCGGTTCGCTGAACCGAAGCCGCCGCTCAGTCGCCGAGCCCGGCGGCCAGCGCCGCGTCGGCGCCCGCTCTCGTACCGGGCCGCGCCGAATGGGCGCGACGGTGCCGCTCAGCGACACCACGGCGGCACCCGCCCGGCCGGCGACGAGGTACTTCCCAGCTGTGCGGCCGGTCGTCTCGACGGTGACCCCGCCGGTCACCTGCCGCAGCAGCCCGAGCTGGTCGAGCAGCGCGCCCAGGTCCCCGGCGTCGCGGACGGTCACGACCGAGTCCAGGATCCGTCAGGGGTCCACTTCGGACGACGGCCAGGACAGCCGGACGGCCTGGGGCCGTGCGGAGATCGCCGGCCCGGACGAACCAGCCGGCCGAGTTGCCGGACACCCCCGGATGTCGGCGGCGGGCGACTCCGCCACCCGCAGGCGGGCCGGGACACCGGCCAGCACGGCGCGGTGCGCCCCGGCGGCGGCCGGGTCGTCGGGAAGTGCCACGGACAGCGGGCTCACAGGCGCTCCAGGAGGAGTTCGGCGCCGCGGTCGGCGAGCTCGACCGCGAACATGGGGTCTTCGACAGCGGTCTTGACCGGGACGTCCGGTTCGGCCAGCCCGTTGGCGATGTCGGCGAGGTGCAGCCACTCGGCCTGGTAGCCGTTGACCGGGTACTGCCAGACCCGCACGCCGTCCGGGGCGCGCAGGGCGGAGCCGAGCGTCCCGGTGCTCAGCCGACGCGGAAGCGGGCGACGGCCTGCTCGTCCCAGGCCAGGCCGCTGCCGGGACGGTCGGCGGCGGTGACGTGGCCGCCGGCGACGGTGACGGGGTCGATGAGGATGGGATCGGCCCAGTCGACGTACTCCAGCCAGTGTGCCGTCGGGGTCGCGGCGAGCAGGTGCGCGGAGACCTCGGGGTAGAGGTGGCACGACATCGGGACCCCGGCCGCGTCCGCGAGCGCGGCGGCGGCCTGCCATCCGGTGACCCCGCCGATCCGGTCCGCGTCGGGCATGACGAAGTCACTCGCACCGGCGGCGAGCGCGCGGGCCATCGCCCGCGGGCCGGTGAAGTTCTCGCCGAGCTGCACCGGGGTCTCCAGCGTGGCGGCGAGCTCGGCGGCACCGGTGTGGTCGTCGTGCCGGATCGGTTCCTCCAGCCACGACAGGCCTTCGCCGTCGAGCATGCGGCACCGCTGCCGGGCCTCGTCGAGGCGAAGCGCCTGGTTGAAGTCCGCCATCAACGCGGTGCCGGCGGGCAGCGCCGCCCGCACGGCGCGCACGGCGGCGAGGTCGGCCGCCGCATCCGGGCGGCCCAGCCGCATCTTGACGCCGGCGAAGCCCTCGGCCAGTTCGACCGCTTCGTCGGCGGCCTCGGCCGGGTCCAGCAGACCGAGCCCGTTGCTGTTGTAGGCCGGGAGCGCGCGCGGCTCGGCGCCGAGCAGCCGGGCGAGGGGCTGTTCCGCCGCGACCGCGAGCGCGTCCCAGCACGCCATGTCGAGGGCCGCGAGCACGCCGGACACCAGCCCGCGGACGCCGAGCAGCCGGTGGTGCCCCGCCATCGTCCGCCGCACCGCCGCGGGCGCGGCCGGACTGTCCGCCAGGAGCGCGGTCGCCTCGGCGACCAGCGGCAGCATCGCGTGCCCGGCGGCTTCGCGGTAGCAGAACAGGTAGCCGCGCCCGGTCACGCCCTCGTGCGTGGTGAGGTCGAGCAGCAGCAGGGGCGCCTCGGTGATCCGGCTGGCGCTGGTGCCCAGCGGGCGGCGCATCGGCACGCGCACGAGCCGCGCGCCGATCCCGCGGACGGTCGGCACGGTCATTTCCGGCCTTCGGCGTGCACCGCCAGCAGGTCGGCGATGGCGCGGTTGGCCGGGGTGGGCACTCCGAGCGCGCGGCCGCGGTCGACCACGTCGCCGCTGAGCCAGGGCACTTCGAGCCGGTTGCCGCGTTCGAGGTCGTGGTGCATCGAGGAGGTCATCGTGTCGGGCACGGTGTCGACGAACGCGAGCCGGTCGTCGGCGTAGTCCTCGGGCAGCGGCACGCCCTGCGCGCGGGCCACCCGCACGACCTCGTCCATGACATCGCGCAGGAACGCGCGGCTGCGGTCAATGGCGCGGATGGGGCCGATCGGGGAGCGGGTGAGGCTGGTGGTGCCCGACAACCCGACGAGGAACACGAACTTCTCCCAGATCGTCCGCTCGATCCGGTCGCTGACCTCGGCGTCGATCTTGCCGTCCGCGCAGGCTTCGCGGAACCGGGCGGTGCGGGCGGACTGGCTGCCGTCGTACTCGCCGAACACGAGTTTCTGCATGTTGCCGGAGTGGCGGATGACGCCGGGCTCGGCGATCGTGGCCGCGATGTAGCAGACCCCGCCGAGCACGTGCTCCGGCCCGAGCACCCGGCGCAGGATGTCGTCCTTGACCACGCCGTTCTGGAAGGACACCACGGCGGTGTCCGCGCGCAGCAGCGGCCGGATCTGCCCGGCCGCCGCCTCGGTGTCCCACAGCTTCACGCCGAACAGCACCAGGTCCACCGGATCGAGCGTGCCGGGATCGTCGGTGGCCTCGACCTCGGGCAGGTGCACGTCGCCCATCGGGCTCTCGACACGCAACCCGTTCGCCCGCAGCGCAGCCAGCTGGGCGCCGCGCGCGACGAACGCCACGTCGTGCCCGCCTTCGGCCAGGCGTGCCCCGAAGTAGCCGCCGACACCGCCCGTGCCCATCACCGCGATCCGCATACCGCCTCCATAGTTGAACGTCCATACAACAATATGGACCGCTGATTCCCCTGTCCATACCGGAGGAAGTGTGTTTTGCCGGAGAGACGCCATAGAATTCGGGCATGGGACGCACTAGGGGCTTCGACGTCGGCGAGGCGCTCGACGCCGCTCTCCGCACGTTCTGGCAGCAGGGTTTCGACGCGACCTCGATGCAGGACCTGTGCCAGGCGATGCAGGTGCGGCCCGGCAGTGTGTACGCGGCCTTCGGCGCGAAGCGTGAGCTGTTCGCCGCGGCCCTGCGCCGCTACGCCGAGACGGTCACGGCGGAGGCGGTCGGCCGCATCACCGCCGCGCCGACGGGCATGCAGGGGCTGCGGGACTACTTCGCCCACCTGATCGACGCCATGGTCGACGGCGACCGGCGGTGGGGGTGCCTGATCACGAACTCGGTGGTCGAGTTCGCGACGCGGGACCCGGACCTGGCCGGGTTGATGAGCCTGCACCTGGCGAACCTGCGTGCCGCCTTCGCCGCGGCGCTGACCCGCGCCCGCGCCGAGGGCGAGCTGCGCCCCGGCGCCGGCCCGGAGTCGGCCGAGCTGCTGGTCGCCGTCGTGCAGGGGATGAACGTGCTCGCGAAGAGCCGCCCCGGCCGCGCCGCACTGGAGTCCGTCGCGGCGTCGGCACTGGCGGGGCTGGTTCCCTGAGGGCGCCGCGCTCGGCCCGGAGGAAGACTTGGCGGCGGCGGGGTGGTTCTCACCGAGTCCCTTACCGGTTCAGGACCACTCGTGGTGGTGCTCGAGCCACCAGCGCGCGATGTCCAGGCGGCGCAGGAACGAGACGCCGTCCTTCTGCCCGATGTACTCGACGAAGTCCCGCACCGCGCTGGCGCGGTTGGCCTGGCCGCTCCACCGCGGGTGCAGCCCGACGGTCAGCATCCGCGGGCCCAGCCCGTGGTCGACCTCGTCGCAGAGGTAGTCCACGCCCAGCCGGAGGCTCTCGAAGAACTGCGCCGGCGAGCCGTAGGTCGGGTTGAGCAGGTAACGCGTGTCGTTGTAGACCTTCGAATACGGCACGATCAGCAGGTCCTGCCCGCCGGCCGTGGTGAAGTAGGGCAACTCGTCGTTGCACGGGTCGGAGTCGTAGAGGAAGCCGCCCTCCTCGACCAGCAGCTCCAGGGTGTGCTCGCTGGGGAACGAGCGCAGATACCAGCCGAGTGGCCGCTCGCCGGTGGTGCGCGTCAGCGACTCGATCGCCAGGCGCAGGTGCTCGCGCTCCTCCTCGACGCTCATCCGGTTGTACTCCAGCCAGCGGTAACCGTGCCCGACCACGTCGTGCCCTCGGTCGCGGATCCAGGCCGCGACCTGCGGGTTGCGTTCGAGCGCGACCGCGCACGCGCCGACGGTCACGGGCACGTCGTAGCGGTCGAACAAGCGCGCGAGCCGCCAGATGCCGACCCGGCTGCCGAACTCGTAGTGCGTCTCGCTGCCCAGGTCCCGGACGGAGGCGTCGGTCTCGTAGTCGTACTCGCCCCAGCCGTCGTTGCGGCCGTCCCCGTCAGGCAGCGAGTACTCGGCCCCCTCCTCGTAGTTGATCACGATGTTGACCACCAGCTTCTCGCCGCCCGGCCAGCGCACCTGCGGCGGGTGCCGGCCGTAGCCGACGAAGTCCCGCGGTCGCCGGACCGTGCTGTCAGCGGACATCCTGTGCGTTCCCCTCTCCTACCCGGCCGTCCGGTGACCGTACTGCGAGACGATGCGCACGCTCGCGCCCGCTCCGGCGGCGCTGGTCACCGGGTGGTCGGCGCGGCGGTCATCGTGTCCAGGCGCATCGTCTTGAGGACGGCGAGGTTCGCCACGAACAGGCCCGGCAGCAGGACGCCGAGCACGCGCTGGTCCGACATCCACAACCCGGCCGCCGCACCGCCGAACACGAGCGCCGCCGTGAGTGCGTAGGCGACCGGGCCGCGGCGGCCACCCCCACTGGGCTCGCCGCGTCGCCAGAACGAACCCGCCGCAGGTGGCGTGCTTGTTCGCCGCCGCACCGCGGCGGTAGTGGCCGGGGGCGGGCGGTCGTTCCGGCTGCGCCTGCTGGAACACCCCGCGCTGCTGCCGCTCGTCGCGACGCGGCCCGCGCGCGGGCAGGTGGCGTTGCGCAGCGTCGAGTCCGTGCTGGAGATCTTGACCGGCAAGGGCTTCACGGCGCCGGACGCGCTGGCGGTTTCAACGCCATGACGACCTTCGTGCTGGGGCACGTGCTCGCCGAAGCCCTGCGAACCGGACCCCGGCACGAGGAACGGTTCGAGCGCGCGCCGGCAGCGTTGCTGGACGGGCTGGCCGCGACCGCCGGTGGCCGCACGGCGGAGACGCCGGCCGCACCGCGACCGTTGTGAGCTATCCACAGTGGACAGCGAACTTCCTGTTCATCCCCGGCTACTGCCCTGCACGGTGGCAGCGGCGGGCCGCGGCTCGCCTGGTGCCGGAAGCCGGTGGCGGCGCGGTAATGTCCGCACGGATACCCACCGTATGAAGGAGACCGGGTCGATGACTGCCGCCCGCCTGCCGAAGATCGCGCTGGAAGAGGCCTACGAGCATCCGGACAAGGTGGCGCGCCTGCTGGCCGACGAGGCCGCGCTGGCGGACGTGTCGGACAACGGCGGGGTCACCCCGGAGTTCTACCGCCCGGTGCAGGAAAAGCTGGGAGAGTTCGGCGAGGTCCGGCTGGGCAGCATGGCCGCGGCCGGCATCCGGCACACGATCCTATCCCTGACCGCGCCCGGCGTGCAGAGCGTCGCCGACCCGGCGGCGGCCACCGCGGAGGCGCGGCGCCAGAACGACTTCTTGGCCGAGCAGGTCGCCAGGCGGCCGGACCGGTACTCGGGGTTCGCGGCGATCGCCTTGCAGGAGCCGGAAAACGCCGCTGCCGAGCTGCGCCGCGCGATCACCGGGCTGGGCTTCAAGGGGGTGCTCGTCAACGGCTACACCAATATCGGGGACAGCGAGCACGGCGGCTACCTCGACGAGCCGCGGTACCACCCGTTCTGGGAGACCCTCGCCGAGCTCGACGTGCCGCTGTACCTGCACCCGCGCCCGTCGCTGCCGGGCGGGCTGGGCCTCTACGCCGGGCATCCCGAGATGAAGGGCGCGACCTGGGGCTTCGGCACCGAGACGGCCTCGCACACCGTGCGGCTGCTGCTGAGCGGCCACTTCGACCGGTTTCCCACCACGAAGCTGATCCTCGGGCATCTGGGCGAAGGGCTGCCCGCGCTGCTGTGGCGGACACAGCACATGTTCGAGGACAACCCGTTCGGCAGGCGGCTCGGCAAGTCGCTGCCCGAGTACGTCGCGGACAACATCTGGATCACCACGAGCGGCAACTTCTCCGACCACGCGCTCGTCAACGCGGTGCTCACCGTCGGCGCGGACCACATCCTGTTCTCCGTGGACTACCCGTACTCGGAGAACGCCGGTGCGGCCGACTGGATCGAGCGCGCGCCGATCAGCGAGCTCGACCGCCGCAAGATCGCGCACGGCAACGCCCGCGCGTTGTTCGGTGTCGACCTCGGCTGACCTCCCGGACGCCACCGACGGGCCGCACCGCGAGCCGGCCACTACCGTGGACGGTGTGGCGAGCGTCGCCCGCCCGACGCCGTTGGTCACCGCCATTGATGGTCACCAACTATTACTATGTTGGGTGGAGCAAGGCCGGCGAAGGAGAAGCGGGATGCAGTTCGGAGTGTTCTCGGTGAGTGACATCACCCGGGACCCGGTGTCGGGACGGACGCCGAGCGAGGCGGAGCGGATCGACGCGATCGTGCGGATCGCGCAGAAGACCGAGGAGGCCGGGCTGGACGTGTTCGCCATCGGCGAGCACCACAACCCGCCGTTCTTCTCGTCCTCGCCCACGACCCTGCTCTCGTTCATCGCCGCGAGGACCGAGAAGCTGATCGTGACCACGTCCACGACGCTGATCACGACGAACGACCCGGTGCGCATCGCGGAGGAGTACGCGATGCTGCAGCACCTGTCGAAGGGGCGCACGGACCTGATGCTCGGGCGGGGCAACACGGCCCCGGTGTACCCGTGGTTCGGCCAGGACATCCGCCAGGGCCTGCCGCTGGCACTGGAGAACTACAACCTGCTGCACCGGCTGTGGCGCGAGGACGTCGTGGACTGGGAGGGCCGGTTCCGCACCCCGCTGCAGGGCTTCACCTCGATCCCGCGGCCGCTGGACGACGTGCCGCCGTTCGTGTGGCACGGCTCCATCCGCACGCCCGAGATCGCCGAGCAGGCCGCTTACTACGGCGACGGCTTCTTCGCCAACAACATCTTCTGGCCGAAGGAGCACTACATGCGGCTGATCCAGTTCTACCGGCAGCGCTACGCCCACTACGGCCACGGCACCGAGAAGCAGGCCATCGTGGGCCTGGGCGGGCAGGCGTACCTCGCCCGGCGGTCGCAGGACGCCGTGCGCGAGTTCCGCCCCTACTTCGACGAAGCCCCCGTGTACGGGCACGGTCCGTCGATGGAGGACTTCATGAAGATGACCCCGTTGTCGGTGGGCAGCCCGCAGGAGGTCATCGACAAGACCCTGACCTTCCGGGAGCACTTCGGCGACTACCAGCGTCAGCTGTTCCTGATGGACCACGCCGGTCTGCCGCTGAAGACCGTGCTGAACCAGCTGGACCTGCTCGGCGAGGAGGTCGTGCCCACGCTGCGCCGGGAACTGGCCGCCAAGCGCGACCCGGAGGTGCCGGACGCGCCCACCCACGCCACGCTCGTCACGGCGAAGTACGGCGACCGAGCGCCGCGACAGCCGCGCCCGAACGCCAACCGCGGCGACAACGTGACGGGCTCGTCGCCGTACCAGGACACCGACACCAAGGATGCGAACGCGTGAACGCCAACGGGAGCGGGCCGCTGAGCCTCGTCGTCGTCACGGCCGGCACCGGTGACCCCTCCTCGACCCGGATGCTGGCCGACCGGACCGCGCAACGCGTCAGCGGGCTGGCGGGCCGGCGCGGGCACGAGGTCCGCGTCCGGGTCGTCGACCTGCGCCGGCTCGCCACGGAGATCACCACCGCGCTGGTCTCGCAGCTGACCGGACCGAACCTGCAGGACGCGATCGCCGCGCTCGCCGGGGCCGACGGCATCGTCGCCGCCACGCCGGTCTACAAGGCCGGCGCCAGCGGGCTGTTCACCTCGTTCTTCCAGGTGCTCGACAACGACCTGCTGATCGCCAAACCGGTCGTGCTCACCGCGACCGCCGGCACCGCGCGGCACGCACTCGTCGTCGACGACCAGTTACGGTCGCTGTTCGCGTACCTGCGCGCCGCCGCGGTGCCGACCTCGCTGTTCGCCGCTCCCGAGGACTGGGCCGACCCGGCCTTCGACAAGCGCATCGAGCGGGCCGCGTTCGAGCTCGTGCTCTTCATGGAAAGCGGCTTCGCCCGGCAGATCAAGGACGAGTCCTGGCACAGCTACCAGCACGAGTTCGGCAGCGCCGGCGGCACCGAGACCGGCATCGACCTCGACACCGATCTGATGCGCCTGGCCGCGGGTGGAGGGGAACCGGCGAAATGACCGAATTGTCCTTCGGGTTTTCGCTGGTGCCGACGCTCGACATCGGTGAACATCGTGAGCTGGCCGTCGCCGCGGAGGGGAACGGCCTGCGGCTGCTCGGCATCCAAGATCACCCGTACGTGCCCGACTACCTGGACACCTTCGTGCTCGCGGCCGCACTCCTGTCCGCCACCAACCGGATCAGCGTGTTCCCCGACGTCGCGAACCTTCCCCTGCGCCCGCCGGCGATGCTGGCGAAGACCGCGGCGGCGCTCGACCTCGTGTCCGGGGGCAGGTTCGAGCTGGCCCTCGGTGCGGGCGGCTACTGGGACGCCATCGCCCGGATGGGCGTCGAGCGCCGCTCGCGCGCGGAGGCGAACGCCGCGCTCGAGGAGGCGATCTCGATCCTGCGCGCGATCTGGGGGACCGGGCGCGGCCGGATCCACCAGCGGGGCGCGCACTACACGGTGGACGGGCTGGAGCCCGGCCCGGCGCCCGCGCACCCGATCGAGATCTGGACGGGGGCGCAGGGCCCGAAGGCGCTCGCGCTCACCGGGCGGATCGCCGATGGGTGGGCGGCGCCGATCCCCTCGTACCTGCCCTACGAGCGGTGGCCGGCGGCGAACGCGGCCCTTGACGAGGCGGCGATCGCGGCCGGACGGCAGCCGGGCGACATCCGGCGGATCGCCCAGATCGCCGGCGAGATCACCGACGAGCCGGGCGACGTCCGGGCCGAGCGCGGGGCGGAGCCGGTGCGCGGCACCGTGGAGCAGTGGGCGGCACTCCTGTCGCGGGTCGCGATGGAGCTGCCGTTCACCAGCTTCGTGTTCTGGCCGGAACACCAGACCCTGGAGCAGGTCGTCCGGTTCGGCCGCGAGGTGGCGCCACTCGTGCGCGAGACGGTGGCCGGGCACCGGGCCTGACGGCCGGTCCGGTCAGGAGATCCGCCGGCCGCGCTGATGCTTCGTGATGTCGATGAGCGCGGACTTGAAGAGGGCGTACTGCTGCCTGCCGAGCCGCCGCGCGTGCCGCTCCTGCAGCGCGGTCATGATCCTGTCGGCGGCCCGCAGCTGCGCGAGGCCGCGCTCGGTGGGACAGACCAGCTTCGCCCGGCGGTCGGCCGGGTCCGGCCGGCGGCGGACGTACCCGAGCTCCTCGAGCTCGTCGACCAGCTTGCCGATCACCTGCTTGTGCTGCCCGGACAGCTGGGACAGCTCCGTCGCGCGCACGCCACCGGTGTCGAGGTAGGCCAGCACGGCGCCGTGGCGGGGATGCAGATCGCCGAACCCCTCGGCGGCGAGCTTCGCGAAGAGCTCGTCCTGCACCGCGAACAGCAGCCGGCCGGCGAGCACACCCAGGTCCGGGTCCGTCTCGTTCTTCTCGGCCCGCGTGACCACCCGCCCGCCTCCTCACTGCGTCCATGACACCCCGGACTTCCCATCCTAGCCGGTGATCCTTGCCCGGAGAGCGACCGTGGGCGTGCCGCCTGTCTACTTTGGACACCGCCCACCTCGACGAGTGCGATGAACCTGTCACGATCGGGGCCGGTTGCGGTACGTTGTCCGTTGTGTCTGAGCCACAGCCGGTGCTGACCCGGCTGACCGCGTCCGCGATCTTCCTCGTGCTGACGGTCCGCGAAGGCGGCGAGGACGTCGTGCGCGACCTGCTCGCCGACGTGGGCGGCCTCAGCCGCTCGGTGGGGTTCCGGGCGCTCGACGGCGGGCTCGCCTGCGTGACCGGCATCGGGGCGGAGCTGTTCGACCGGCTCTTCCTCGCACCCCGCCCGGCCGAGCTGCACCCCTTCCGGGTGATCGAGGGCCCCGTGCACACCGCCGTCGCGACGCCCGGTGACCTGCTGTTCCACATCCGCGCGGCCACCATGGACCTGTGTTTCGAGCTGGCCGACCAGCTGATCACCCGGCTGGCCGGGGCGGCCGAGGTCGTGGACGAGGTGCACGGGTTCAAGTACTTCGACGAGCGCGACCTGCTCGGCTTCGTCGACGGCACGGAGAACCCGACCGGCCGCGCGGCGGACGACGCGGTGTTCATCGGGGCGGAGGACCCGGTCTTCGCGGGCGGCAGCTACGTGATCGTGCAGAAGTACCTGCACGACCTCGCGGCGTGGAACGCCGTGAGCGTCGAGGACCAGGAGCGGGTCGTCGGGCGGACGAAGCTGTCCGACATCGAGCTGCCCGACGAGACCAAACCGGCCGATTCGCACGTCGCGCTGACCACGATCGTCGACGCCAACGGCGACGAGCGGCAGATCGTGCGCGACAACATGCCGTTCGGGCGCCTCGCCGACGGCGAGCGCGGCACCTACTTCATCGGCTACGCGGCGAGCCCGTCGGTGATCGAGCAGATGCTGGAGAACATGTTCGTCGGGAACCCGCCCGGCAACACCGACCGCATCCTCGACTTCTCCACGGCGGTGACCGGGTGCCTGTTCTTCGTGCCGAGCCAGGACTTCCTGGACGACCCGCCGCCCGCGGTCGCGCCCGCCGCCGCCCCGCCCGCCGCCGCCCCGCAAGACCAGTCGCTGCGCATCGGCAGCCTCAAGGAGCAGAGGAAACGCCTGACGCCATGAACAACCTGCATCGCGACCTCGCCCCCGTCTCCGCCAGTGCGTGGACGGACCTGGAAGCCGAAGCCCGCCGCACCTTCTCCGAGCACGTCGCCGGCCGCCGCGTCGTCGACGTGACCGGCCCGGACGGCATCGCGCTGGCCGCCGTCGGCACCGGGCACCTGCGTGAGCTCGACTCCCCGGACCAGGGCGTGCGCGTCCGGCGCCGGGAGGTCGCGACCGTCGTCGAGCTGCGGGTGCCGTTCACCGTCAGCCGCGAGGCCGTCGACGCGGTCGAGCGAGGCGCGAAGGACGCCGACTGGCAGCCGGTGAAAGACGCCGCGAAGAAGCTCGCGTTCACCGAGGACAGGATCATCGCCGAAGGCCTGCCCGCGGCCGGCATCACCGGGATCCGGGCCGCGGCGGGTACCACGATGGCCATGCCGCCGATCGCCACGGACCAGCCGACCGCCGTCGCGCAGGCGATGAGCGCGCTGCGGCTGGACGGGGTCAACGGCGACTACGCCCTGCTCCTGTCCGCCGAGGCCTACACCGCGCTCGACGAGACGACCGAGCACGGGTATCCGATCCGCCGGCACGTGGCCGGTGTGCTCGGCGAGGGCGGCCAGATCATCTGGGCGCCCGCCCTGCCGTCCGCCCTGCTGGTCTCCACCCGGGGCGGCGACTACGAGCTGCATCTGGGCCAGGACGTGTCGATCGGCTACCAGTCGCACGACGACACCGGCGTGGAGCTGTACCTGGAGGAGTCGCTGACCTTCCTGGTCAACACGCCCGAGGCCGCGGTCGCCTTCAGCTGACGGCGCCCCACGGCGCGAGGATCCCGATGACCGTGTACCAGGTGGTGCCGATGTAGACCTGCGGCGACGACGGCGGCGTCCGTGACGGGCCCGATGCGCCGCACCATGCCGGCCCCGCCCTCGGGCGGCTGCACCGGGGAGTCCTGCTGAGACACCCGGGACGGTGTGAGCGAGGCCGATCCGGAGCCGATCTCCTCGTTGCTGGCGGAGGCATTGCTGCTGCAGCACGTCATCGACGTGCGCGCGCCGGCGGACCTCGACGTGGTCGCGGATCCCGTGTGGCTACCACTTTCCCCAGGCTACGGCTGATTTCTCCCGTCAGCCGCGCGGAAACCCATGCACTCTCCCACGGCGGCAGAGCCGAAAACGCCTCCCTTGAGGTGCTTGTGCGGCCGCTCATAACGTGACGGTCACCTCGCCGTGACAAGAGCCGGGTGTTCCCGCAGCGGAACGTCCGCGGAAGGAGTGCCATGGCCTGCTACGCGGAAGTCGTCGCGCACAGCCGTTCCCTGCTTTTCGTTCCGGGGCACCGGCCCGACCGCTTCGACAAGGCAGCGCAGAGCGGTGCCGACGCGATAGTGCTGGATCTGGAGGACGCGGTCGGGCCCGAGGTCAAACCGGCCGCCCGCGAGAACGTCGACCGGTGGCTGTCCAGCGGCGGGCACGGGGTAGTGCGCATCAACGGGGACGGCACGCCTTGGCACGCCGACGATGTCGCGATGCTCGGCGGCCATCAGGACGTCGTGGTCATGGTCCCCAAGGTGAACGTCCCGCACCAGGTGGCGGACACCTTGGCTCAGCTGGCGGCGGGCTCCCGGGCGATCCCTCTGGTGGAGACCGCCGCCGGCGTCCTGGCCGCGGAGAAGCTGTGCGCGGTTCCCGGTGTCCTGCGGGCGGTCTTCGGCAACGCGGACCTGGGCACCGAAATCGGCGTCGACCCGGACGAGCGGGCCGCCTTCGCCTACCCTCGGTCGCGGCTCGTGATGGCCTGCGCGGCACTCCGGCTGCCGCCACCGATCGACGGCGTGACCGTGCGGTTGCGCAGCCTCGAGGCGATCACGGAGGACGCGCGGCACGCCAAGGCCATGGGCTTCACCGGAAAGCTCTGCCTGCACCCGTCACAGGTCCCGGTGGTCAACGAGATCCTGTCGCCCAGCGACGGTCAGCTGGCCTGGGCCCGCGAGGTGCTGAGCGCCGCCGAAGACGGGTCCATCTGCCAGCTGCGCGGGCAGGTGGTGGGCACGCCGATGCTCGAACGCGCCCGCCGTCTGCTCAAGTTCGCCTCCTGACAGCAATCCGGCACATCGAACGATGGGAGATCCGTGGACATCAGGCGTCATCTCGACCGCATCGAGGTGAAATGGCTCTACGAACAGGCCGCGCAGGTCTACACGTACCAGGGCGAGATCGACGAGAAGATGCTCACCCGGGCCTTCGAGGCGCTGTGCGTGCGGCATCCCCTGCTGCGTGCTCGTATCGGCCACGACGAGAACGGTTACTTCCTCGAAGCGACCGACGATCACATGCCGCAACTGCACGCGTGGCGGGGCGATGTCGGCAACCTGCGTGCAGAGCTCGGGGAGCTGCGCGACCCGGCCGAAGGCGTGGCGCGGCTGAACCTGGTCACCGACGACGCAGGTGGTGCGATCGCCCTGCAGACCTACCTGTTCGTCGTGGACGGGCAGAGCTGGCTGGCGTTGTTCTCCGAGCTCTGGTCCCTGTACACGGACCTGGCCGGGGGTGCCACGCTGACCGACGAACCGTACGGCACACTTCCGACCCCTCCGTCCACAGTGCTCGAACGAATGGGCATTCCCTGTCCTTACCGGGGTTCTCCTTCGCCGATGAAACCGGTCATCCAGGTCGACCGCCGGCTGGACGCGGACGTGACGGACAAGCTCCTCACCGTCGCGCACCGGGTGGGCACCACGGTGCACGGGCTCATCTGCGGCGGCCTGCTGGTCGTGCACCGGCGGCAGGACCCGGCCCGCGGTGAGGCACGGATGGTGTGCCTGTCCGCGGTGGACCTACGGCACCGGCTCGCCCTGCCGGTCGGGAAGACGGACACGACCCGGCTCATCGGCTGGCATCAGACCGAACTGGACGTGCGGGGCGACGAGGATCCCGTGCCGCTGGGCCGCCGGGTACGCGACGAGCTCACCGAGGCGATCACCTCGGGCGAGCTCCCGCTGCTGCGGCCGTCCCCGGAGGTCGCCGGCACACTCGACCCGCGGCTCTCCTCGGTGGTCACCACCAACATGGGCGTCATCCCGCCGATGACCTTCCCGCCCGAGCTCACGGTGACCGGAACCTCGAGGATCTACCCGAGCACCGCGCTGTTGTCGCCCTGGCACGGGTTCTTCACCTTCCAGGGCGAGATGACCGTCATGTCCGTCTATCCGGCCGACAGCTTCACGACGGCGGAAGCGGAACACCTCACGGGCGGGATCATCGCAATCCTCGAAGACATCGCTGCGACGGCCTGAGGGCCGGTCGGGTTAGGAACGGACATGTGTGGAATCGCAGGCTGGGTCTCGTTCTCGAGAGACCTGACCCTCCATCGGGACACCGTGCGGGCCATGGGCGCGACCATGGCCCGCCGCGGTCCCGACGACGACGGTGTGTGGCTGAGCCGGCAGGCGGCACTCGCGCACCGGCGTCTGTCCATCATCGACCTCGACCGCGGCAGGCAGCCGATGTCGGTGCGGACTCCCGGCGGTGAGGTCGTCATCGTCTACATCGGGGAGACGTACAACTTCCTCGAGCTGCGCGCCCTGCTGGAGAGCCACGGGCACCGGTTCACCACCGACAGCGACACCGAGGTGGTGTTGCGCGGCTACCTCCAGTGGGGCCCGGACGTGGTGCACCAGCTCAACGGCATGTACGGCTTCGCGATCTGGGACGAGCGGAACGCCACCCTGCTGATGACCCGCGATCGCATGGGCATCAAGCCGTTCTACTACTACCCGACCGCCGACGGGGTCCTGTTCGGCTCCGAGCCGAAGGCCATCCTGGCCAACTCGCTGGCGGACAGGGTGGTCGACGCGGCCGGACTCCGGGAGCTGGTCTCGATGACGAAGGCTCCCGGCTGGGCGCTGTGGCACGGGATGCACGAGATCGAACCCGGCACCCTAGTCCTCGTCGACGCCGAAGGCGTCCGTACCCGGACCTATTGGAAGCTCGAGACGCACGAGCACGAACACGACCGGGAAGAGTCGGTGGCGCACGTCGGCGAGCTGCTGTCGGACATCGTGCGGCGGCAGCTGATCGCGGATGTCCCCCGGTGCGTGCTGCTGTCGGGAGGACTGGATTCGAGCGCGATCACCGGCCTCGCGGCGGACTGTCTCGGCCGTGCGGGAGAACGGGTGCGCACGTTCTCGGTCAACTATCTCGGTCACGAGGAACGGTTCCAGCCCGATCCACTGCGGGACACCGTGGACGCGCCCTACATCCGCGATGTCGTGGACATGCTGGGCCCGCTGCACCAGGAGATCCTGCTCGACACGCGCGACGTCTCCGATCCGGAACTGCGGCGAGCCGTGATCACCGCACGGGACATGCCGGGCCTGCTCGGCGACCTCGACCCCTCGCTGTACCTGTTGTCCAAGGCCATCAAGGCCGAGTCGACGGTCGCCCTGTCCGGTGAGTCGGCGGACGAGCTGTTCGGCGGCTACCGCTGGTTCCACGAGGACGAGGCGCGCTGGGCGGAGATGTTCCCCTGGCGTGCGTTCGCCGGTTCCCTCACCGCCGACCGCCACGGTGTCTTCCGGCAGGACGTGCTCGACGTGCTGGCGCTGCCCGGCTACATCGCCGACCAGTACGCCACCGCGGTCGCCGGCGTCGAGCACCTGCCCGGTGAGACCGGGCTGGAACGGCGGATGCGCACCGTCTCACATCTCAACCTGACCCGTTACCTGCGCATGGTGCTGGACCGCAAGGACCGGATGTCGATGGCGGCCGGGCTCGAGGTCCGGGTGCCCTTCTGCGACCACCGGCTGGTGGACTACGTCTACAACGCGCCGTGGCGGTTGAAGAGCTTCGACGGCAGGGAGAAGAGCCTGTTGCGGCACGCGACCAAGCAGGTGCTGCCGGACTCGGTCGTGAACCGCAGGAAGAACCCCTATCCGTCCACTCAGGACCCGCAGTACGCCGCCGCGCTGCAGCAGCAGGCGAAGGAGCTGCTGGCCGAGCCCGGCAGCGCGGTGTTCGACCTGATCGACCACGGCTGGCTCAGCGCAGCCGTCGAGCACGACGCGGAGACCCTGCCCAGGCGCACGAGGGCCGGCCTCGACCAGGTGCTCGACCTGCACCACTGGCTGGACCTCTACCGTCCGGAGGTGCGGCTGGCCGGGTGAGGGCTCACCACCGGGTCCCAGCCGGTCTCCGCCGGCTGGGACACCTCCAGCAGGGACCCGTCCTCACCCTCCTGGTCGAGCAGCCACGGGGCGAGCTCGGCCGCCGCCTCGAAGGCGAACCCCGCCCGGTAGACGGTGTGCTCGTCGAACCGGCGCCCGGCGATCTGCAAGCCGGCGGGCAACCGGTGCTCGCCGAAACCACACGGCAGGGTCAGCGCCGGATGACCGGTCAGGTTGAACGGGCAGGTGTTGTAGGAGGCGTCCACCCCCACGTCGGCGCGTGAGTCGGCCTGGGTGGGGTCCCCGTCAGGCAGCCGTACCGGCCCCGCCGGCGTCGTCGGCGTCACGAGAAGGTCGACGTCGGCGAGGGCCCGCTCGACCTGCCGGCGCAGTTCGAGCCGGAGATTCCGGGCGTACCCGAGATGCGCCCCACCGTAGGTCTCCTGCAGGTGCGCCACCGCGAGCAGCCGGGTGCGCAGTGCGAACGGCAGCTGGCGCATCCCGTCGTGGTAGTGCACGGCGGCCGCCGCCTCGGCGTGCACGTCCACACGCGACAGATCTCCCGGGGTGTGACCCGACGAACGAGCCCTGGCGGCCATGGCGAAGCTGGTCAGGACCCGGACGAGGACCGACCCGGCGGACCACAGCGGAATCGAGATCGGGACGAGCACGGCCCCCGCTCCCGCGAGGACCTCGCGTGCTCGCTCGAAGGCTTCGAGCGTGGCCGGGGTGCAGCGGTGCGGGTCCACCGATTCGGTGACGACGCCGATCCGCAGCCCCTCGGCGCCGCGTTCCGCGGCGCCCCGGTAGTCGCCCGGCGACCGGTCGGGGTCGGTGTGCGGATCCCGCCAGTCGCCGCCGGCGATGGTCTCGAGCAGCAGCGCGTTGTCGGCGACGGTCGTGGTCATGGGGCCGATGTGGTCGAGGCTGTGTTCCAGGTGCGTGAGCCCGTGTGCCGGCACGAGCCCGTAGGTCGGCTTCATCCCCACGATGCCGCACCAGGCGGCCGGGATGCGGATGCTGCCGCCCTGGTCGGCGCCCAGCGCCAGATCGACGAGTCCGCCCGCGACCGCCGCCCCCGAGCCGGAGGACGAGCCGCCCGCGGAGAAGCGCACGTCGTGGGGGTTGCGGACGGCGCCGAACCCGGATCCGGCCCCCAGCCCCATCGACATGTCCGCCATGTTGGTCTTCGCGACGATCCGAGCGCCCGCCTCCAGTACGCGTTCGACCACCACCGCGTCCTCGGTGGGCACCGGGCACGGGAGCCGGTGCCCACCGCCGGTCGTCGGGATCCCCGCCACCGCGATGCAGTCCTTGATCCCGAGGGTCATGCCGGCCAGCGGGCCGGTGCGGGCACCGGCGACCTCGCACCAGCGGATGATCGCGCGGAAGGGGTCCTGTCGTCCGGAGGCGGGCGGCCCGCCGGGAGCCCGGTGGGTGTGCCGCAGCGCGACCGTGGGCTCGGGAAACTCCCCGAGCCGGTCGAACGTGGCGAGGTGATCGGCGACGGCGTCGCGATACGCCTCCACCTCCTCGCCCGACAGCCTCAGGCGCAACTGTTCCGCGTACCGCGCGACCTCGTCACATCCGGGCGGGTCGCTTCGCCGCGCTTCGAGCTCCATGCCGTCCTTCCTAGGCGTAGCAGGCGATTCCGCCGTCGTTGCGTGGATCGGCGGCGGCCGCGAAACCGCCTTCGCCGGCCAGCGTGATCAGCTGCACCCGGCCGAACGAGGCGAGGTAGTTCGCGGGCTTCTGCACGATCGGCATCCCGCGGTCCTGCAGCGCCCGGATGGTGCGCTGCGAGATCCGGCCCTCCGCGAAGACGGGCCTGCCTTCGGAGTGCAGTCGCGGTGCGGCGACCGCTTCCGACGGCGACATGCCGAAGTCGATGACATTGCTGAGCGCCTGCGTGACGGCGCTGGGAATCGAGTACCCGCCCGGAGAACCGACGACCATGGCGGGCTTGCCGTCCTTGAACAGGATCGTCGGCGCCGCGGCGTTGGCCCGGGAGCGACCGGGGACGAGCGAGTTGACCCGGCCCGGTTCGGGGTCCATCAGGCAGGTGCAGCCGTTCCAGGTGAAGCCCGTGCCGGGGATGACGACTCCCGACGGGATGCTCAGCGTCTGCGTGAGGGAGACGCAGTTGCCCTCGTCGTCGGCGACGGACAGGTGGGTGGTGCCGCCGGGCTCGTGCAGGACCTTGAGGTCCGGCAGCTCGCCACGACGCAGGTGGCCGGCGATCTCGTCGGTGTACGCGTCCGACAGCAGCCACTCGAGGGGCACCTCCTGGTACTTGGGGTCGGCGAGGTACCGGAAACGGATCACCCCCGCCCAGGCCAGCGCCGCGCCGACGAGGAAGGCGTGCTCGGGGCCGTTGTGCTCCAGCTTGGCGAGGTCGAACCGTTCGAGCACCTTCAGGATGTGCAGGATCAGCAGTCCGCCGTTGGGCAGCGACGCCGACTCCACCTGGAAGCCGCGGTAGCCGCCGGTCAGCGGCTGCTCGATGTCCACCTCGTAGTTCGCGAGGTCCTCGGCGGTGACGAACGCGCCGTTCAGCTCGAAGTCGCGGACGATGAGGTCCGCCAGGTCACCGGTGTAGAAGTCCTCCGCGCCCCGGTCGGCCAGCTGCCGGAGGGTCTTCGCGTGGTCGGGGTTGCGGAAGGGCTCACCGGCCTGCTTGAGCGTGCCGTCCGGCCGGATCCACAGCTCCTTCGCCGCGTCGGACCAGCAGTAGTGTTCTTCGACGGGAGGCATCCCGGGGAAGACGAAGCTGCGGGAGACGCCGGCGACCTGTTCGCTGATCGGATAGCCCTGATCGCTGGCTTCGACGCTGGGCTCGATGAGGTCGGCCCAGGGCAGGGAGCCATACGTCCGGTGGAGCTCGCCCAGCCCGGCCACCGTGCCCGGCGTCATGATCGCCGTGTACCCCATGAGGTTCTTGTGCCCCTCGACGAGCGCCACGTGCCACATGTCGGTGTAGCCCTTGATGTCCTCGGCCCACATTTCGGGGAACATCCGGGAACCGACCCGCGCCGAGAAGCCGAAGTGCTTGCTGGTGCGGGTTTTCGCGTGGTACGTCGTCGCGAGACCCCAGCCGCCGAGGCCGCACATGAACGGACTGAAGACCGTCTGGGCGAAGGCGGTGGCCACCGCCGCGTCGAACGCGTTGCCGCCCCGGCGCAGCACGTCCGCGCCGATCTCGGCCGCTCGCGGCTCCGGGGAAACCACCACACCGTGCCTGGACCCGTCCATTCCCAACTCCTCACTCGTACATCCGGTCCTGTCAGGACGATCCGCCGGCGGCGTGACGAGCCGGACGGGCCTTCGCGGAAAAGGGGGATTCTGCGAACGCTTCGGTTCCGGGCGGATCGGCCGGCATCCGGATCGCGGGAAGCGAGGCAGCTCAACTGTTACTCACGCACACTAAGTGTCCGAGCTTTTGACGTCAAGACTGTCGCGACGGGGCTGGCGGAGAAGGTCGCGATCACGGAAATCTCCTGGCACAGCGAGATCTCTACCTCGAATGGGTGATGTGTTTCGCTGAGTGGGTTCGCTATTTTGATTCAAATGTCCAATCTTTAGGACTGTCCGCGCATGACCCATCGGTCTGCCGTCGACTCCGGATTTCGCTGCCCGCCCGGCTGACCGCCGGATGTGCCTGCAGCCTGCGCGTTTCTTGACGAGAGGACATCAGCGGTGAGTGTTCTGGATCCACAACACGAGACGTCGGGAACGTCGACGGCGGCGAACATCGCCGCGCGGTTCGAGCGGTTGCCCTTCACCGGCTATCAGAAGCGGCTCGCCGCGGTACTGGCGACCTGCTTCATGATCGACGGAATCGACCTGAACATGCTGTCCTTCCTGCTGGCGCCGATCAGCGCCGACCTGGGCCTGAGCAAGGGCGCCGCGGCGTGGGCGGCGAGCGCGGGCTTCATCGGCATGGGGGTCGGGGCGACCTGCGCCGGCCTGCTCGCGGACCGGTTCGGGCGCCGGCTGGTCCTGGTGAACAGCATGCTGTTGTGGGGGACGGCGAGCCTGCTCACCGCGTTCGCCTGGAACCTGTCCTCGTTCATGGCCTTCCGCATCCTCACGGGCATCGGCCTCGGCGCGGAACTGCCGGTCGCCTTCGCCCTGCTCGCGGAGTTCATGCCGGCGGCGCGGCGGGCACGGCTGACCGGCTGGGTCCAGGTCGCGGGATCGACCGGGCTCGTCGCGTTCAACGCGCTGTCCCTGCTCGCCGTCGCCGTCGCCGGGGCGGTCGCCGGCTGGCGGGCGATGTTCGTCGTCATGTTCGTCACCGCGTTGTTCGCCCTCTACGTACGACGGCAGGTGCCGGAGTCGCCCCGGTGGTACGCCGCGCAGGGCAGGCACGACCGGGCCGAAGCGGTGATGGCAGAGCTCGAGGACAAGGTAGAGCGGGCCTCCGGCGGCCCGCTGCCCGAGCCCGTGCCGGTCGCGGCCGCCCAGCCGCGACAGGCGGCCGGCAACCTGGTGCACGAGCTGTTCTCCCGCGGCTACGCCAGGCGCACGCTGCTCGCCTGGTCGATGTGGCTCGTGATCATGCTGGCCTTCTACGGAATCACCACCTGGACCGGCAAGCTCCTGGTGGACCGCGGGATGAGCGTGTCCAAGTCGATCCTCGTCGGCCTGCTCATCTCGGCCGCCGGCATTCCCGCCGCCTGGCTGACCGGATACGCCATGGACCGCATCGGCCGGAAGGCGGTCCTCACCGCGGCCCTCGCCCTCGTGGCGGTCGCCGCGTTCGCCTACGGCCACGCGTCGACGTTCGCCCTCGTGGTGCTCGCCGGCGCGATCATGCAGTTCGCGCTGGTCGGCGTGGCGACCTCGCTGTACGCCTACACGCCCGAACTGTTCCCGACGCGGACCCGCGGCACCGGTATGGGCACTGCCTCCACCGCCGGCCGGATCTCCGCCATCGTCGGCCCCCTGCTCGTTCCCGTGACGTTGCTCGCCTGGGGCTACACCGGCACCTTCCTGGCCTTCGCGTGCTGTTTCGTGGTGAGCGCGCTGCTGGTGCTCGTGTTCGGCCCGGAGAGCAGGGGCCGGGTGCTGGAAGAGGTTTCCGGCTAGGCCCAGGGCGGCCGCCGGCGACCGGGGCGAAAAGAACACCGCGCCCGATCGGTGGCCGGCGGCCGGCCCCGGCTCCTACTCTTCAGCGCCTCTTCCAGCTACGACGGCCGTCCCATCGACGTGACAGAAAGCAGAGGTAGTCAGGTGAAGCTCGAGGGCATCGAAATCGTCCGCGCGTCGGTCTCCTTGCGCGACCCGATCCGGACCTCCTTCGGCAGCCTCGACCAGCGGGACCTCGTCCTGCTGCGTGCGGTGACCGCCGAGGCGGAGGGCTGGGGCGAATGCGTGGCGTTCAAGACCCCGCTCTACTCCTCGGAATACGCGGACGCCGCGGCCACCGTGCTCGAGCGCTTTCTCATTCCCCAGGTGCTGGCGCGCCCGGACATCTCGGCCGAGACCGTCGCCGAGGTGCTGCACCCCATCCGGGGGCACCGGATGGCGAAGGCGGCGTTGGAGGCCGCGATCCTCGACGCGCAACTGCGCGAATGGGGCGTCTCCTTCGCCCGCTATCTCGGCGTCACCCGCGACCGGGTGCCCGCGGGGGTGTCCATCGGCATCCGGAAGTCCATCGCGGACCTGATCGACGTGGTCGGCGGCTTCCTCGACGAGGGCTACCGGCGGATCAAGATCAAGATCGCGCCCGGCTGGGACCTGGAACCGGTGCGGGCGCTGCGCGAGCGGTTCGGCGCGGACCTGCCGCTGCAGGTGGACGCCAATGCCGCCTACACCCTCGCCGACGCCGCACACCTGGCCCAGCTCGACGAGTTCGGCCTGCAGCTCATGGAGCAGCCCCTGGGGGAGGAGCAGCTGCGCCAGCACGCCGAGCTGGCACGCCTGGTCAGCACCCCGATCGCGCTGGACGAGTCGGTCGTCTCGGCGGAATGCGCGGCGGACGCGATCGCCATGCGTGCCTGCCGGATCGTCAACATCAAGCCCGGCCGCGTCGGCGGGTACCTGGAAGGGCGCCGGATCCACGACCTGTGCCGCGCCAACGGCCTGGCCGTGTGGTGCGGGGGCATGGCGGAGACCGGGATCGGCAGGGCGGCCAACGTGGCGCTCGCCGCGCTGCCCGGCTTCATGCCCGGCGACAACTCGGCCTCCGGTCGCTACTTCGAGCAGGATCTGACCGAGCCCTTCACGCTCGACGACGGTCATCTCACGGTTCCCTCGGGGCCGGGCATCGGCGTGACGCCCCTTCCCGACGTGCTCAAATCCATCACGAGCAGTACGACCTGGCTGCCGGCCTGACGGTCGCGCTCGTCCGAGGGGGTGGAAATCGAGGCATGACGACGACTCTCGGGGCCGGATACGTTCGGTCGGGTGATGGGGAAGTGAGCAGCACCTGGTCTGCCGGGCCGGAGACCGGGCTCGGGCTGCCGCGCTCCGCCGCGGCGCGTACGTCTCCGGTGCTCGCCTTCTGCTGCCTGAGCCAGCTGATGATCGCGCTGGACGTGTCGGTCGTGAACGTCGGCCTGCCCGCGATCAGGGCGGACCTCGGGTTCTCGGACGCCGGGCTGCCGTGGGTGGTCAACGCCTACACGATCGTCCTCGCCGGGTTCCTGCTGCTCGGTGGCCGGGCCGCGGACCTGGTGGCGCACCGGACCCTGCTCACCGTCGGCTTCGTCGTCTTCTCGGGCGCCTCGCTGGCGGCCGGGCTGGCACCGAACGCGCCGGCTCTCGTCGCGGCACGAGGCCTGCAGGGCGTGGGCGACGCCATCCTGGCACCGGCCACACTTTCCCTGCTGACCAGCGCGTTCATCCAGCCGCGGGCCCGCGCCCGTGCGCTCGGGGCCTGGGCGGCGGCCAGCAGCTGCGGGGGAACCCTGGGCATGCTGACGGGCGGGCTGCTCACGCAGTTCGCCGGCTGGCAGTGGATGTTCCTCTGCAACGTGCCCGTCGGCGTGGCCGCGGTCTTCGCCGCCCGGCGGCTGCTCCCGCGCGCCCCCCGGGCCGGGGGCAGGGGGCGCCTCGACGTCCTGGGCGCCGTCACGGCCTCGGCGGGCCTGACCTCGCTCGTCTACGGCATCGTGCACACCGAGGCGCACGGCTGGCTTTCGCCGGGCACCCTCGGCCCGCTGGGCGCCGGTGCCGCGCTGTTCGCGCTCTTCCTGCTGACCGAGCACCGGTTCGCGGCCGAGCCGATCATGCCCTTGCGGGTCTTCCGGCACCGGCCGCTGGTGCTCGCGAACCTCGTGGTGTTCCTGCTGGGCTTCACCATGGTGTCCACGTGGTACTTCGTCACCCTCCAGCTGCAGCGGGTCCTGGCCTACAGTCCCGTCGAAGCGGGACTGGCCTTCGTGCCGATGACGGTGTTGCTCGTGGTGTGCTCGCGGCTGGCCGGCCCCCTCCTGCTGCGCCTGGGCGCGGGCTGGGTGCTGGCCGCCGGAATGCTGCTGGCCGGGGCGGGCGCGATGCTGTTCTCGCGGGTGCCGGCGGGTGCGGACTACGTCTCCGACGTGCTGGCTCCGATGCTGGTCACGGCCAGTGGGTTCGGGCTGGCCTTCGTCGCCGTGACCGCGGCGGCGACGGAGAGCACCGCGGAGACCGGGCTGGCGGCCGGGCTGGTCAACACCACCCGGCAGGTCGGCGCGGCGCTCGGGCTCGCCCTGCTCGTCGTGGTGTCGGCCGGGGCGACCGACTCCATCCGGGACGTGGTCCCGCCGCTCGAGGCGACCGCGGCCGGTCTGCGCCACGCACTGGTCGGCGACGGTGCCGCGGCAGTCGCCGGCGCACTTCTCGCCTGCTTCCTCGTGCCGTACTCATCGCCCCGTGGGCGGCCGCGGCCACCTCCGGGTGATCAGGATCGACCGCCGTGATCCGCCCAGGAGACCGCCCGGGCGCTTACGATCGGACCAACAGATGCTTCTACCGAAGGGGTGGCCGTGCGAGCCATGTCGATCCCGTTCCGTCGGCAGGTGTGAGCGGTGCCGTCCAACGGCGACGCGCCGGTCACAGCCTACGACCGCCTCGCGTCCAGCATCCGGAAGCAGATCCTGTCGGGCGAGTTGCGCCCCGGCCACCGGCTGCCGACCGAGCTCGCGCTCTCGACGCACTACCAGGTCAGCCGCAACACCGCCCGGGAAGCCATCCGGGCGCTGGCCGGTCAGGGACTGCTGGTGGTCAAACGCGGCGTCGCGGGCGGGACCTTCGTCGCGTCGCCGACGACCGCGCAGGTGAGCGAGTCGCTGATGTCCGGGCTCGCGTTGCTCACCGACAGCGCGGACCTGAGTGTGTCCGTGCTGATGGAGATCCGGGAAATGCTCGAGGTCCCCGCCGCGGAGCTGGCCGCCCGAAATCGCACCGACGAGGAGCTCGGTGCCATTCACGAATCATTGTTCGATCCCGGGCGGATAGATCCGACGCGGGTTTTCGTGAACAACCGCGACTTTCACACCGGAGTTCTGCGGGCCACCCACAACCCACTGCTCGAAGTGCTGGCAGAACCGGTGTTCCGGGTGCTGAAGGAACGTTTTCTGCGGGAACGCGCGTCGGCGGACTTCTGGGTGCGCGTCGACGCCGAACACCGCGAGATCGTGGGCTACCTCGACGACCGGGACCAGGCGGGCGCCCGCGAGGCGAGCCGTGCCCACCTGCGTTATCTGCGCTCGGTCTACGAGAAGATCGACCGGATCCAGGGTTGACCCGCTAAACCTCGGAGGTTTAGTCTTCTCCTACCGCCACTTCACTTCCGCATTCCGCGGAAGAATGTCATCGACTTTTCTGTCCTCGTCCTGATTGGAGCTTGCCGCATGACTGTGAAACCCGGCTGGCAGGGTCGGTTCTTCGAGGATTTCGAAATCGATGACGTGTACCGGCATCCATTGGGGCGCACGGTCACCCAGACCGACAACACCTGGTTCACGCTGCTGACGATGAACACGAACGAGGCGCATTTCAACGCCGAGGTCGGGCGTGCGTCCGAGTTCGGCGAGCCCCTGGTGGTCTCGACGCTGACCATCGCGATCGCGATCGGGCAAAGCGTCACCGACACCACCCAGAACGCCTTCGCGAACCTCGGGCTCGACAAGCTCAAGCTCACTCACCCGGTCTACGCGGGCGACACCTTGTGGTCGGAGTCGATCGTGGTCGCCAAGCGGGAGTCGGGCAGCCGGCCGCACGCCGGGATCGTCACGGTCAAGACCCGCACGCTCAACCAGCACGGCGACGAGGTCCTGTCCTTCCTGCGTACCTTCTACGTGCACCGCCGGAGCTCGCCACTGGCCGGGTCCACCTTTCCCGAGGCGAAGAAACCGCTCGTGGTGCTGGATTCGGAGCGGTGATCATGAAACCACTGGAGGACGTGCGCGTCGTCGCGCTGGAACAGTACGGGGCCGGCCCGTTCGGTTCGCTGCACCTGGCGCACCTGGGCGCCGACGTGATCAAGATCGAGGATCCCGTCGCGGGTGGCGACATCGGCCGCTACGTGCCCCCGTTCGCCGAAGGCGAGGACTCCCTGTTCTTCGAGTCCTTCAACCGGAACAAGCGCAGCGTCAGCCTGGACGTCGGCAACCCCGAGGGCCGGGCGGTGCTGGAGGATCTCGTGCGCAACGCGGACGCGGTGTACTCGAACCTTCGAGGCGACGTGCCGGCGAAGCTCGGTATCCGGTACGAGGACCTCAAGGACGTGAACCCGCGGATCGTGTGCTGCTCGCTGTCGGGGTTCGGGATGACCGGTCCGCGCGCGGCCGAACCCGGCTACGACTACGTGCTGCAGGGGCTGGCAGGCTGGATGACGCTGACCGGCGACCCCGACGGTCCCCCCGAGAAGACCGGACTGTCGCTTGTGGACTACTCCGGTGGGTTCGTGGCGGCGATCTCCCTGCTGGCCGGGGTACACGCCGCCCGCCGGGACGGGGTCGGCATGGACTGCGACGTGAGCCTCTACGACACGGCGATCAGCCTGCTCACCTATCCCGCGGCCTGGCATCTCACGGCTGGTTACGAGCCGCGGCGCAGCAAGCGCTCGGCGCATCCCTCGCTCGTGCCGTTCCAGGCGTTCGCCGCCAAGGACGGCTGGCTGGTTCTGGGCTGTGCCAAGGAAAAGTTCTGGCAGCGACTCACGGTCGTGCTCGGCAGGCCCGAGCTGGCCGAGGATCCGCGCTTCGCCACCTTCGCCGACCGCCACCGCAATCGCGACCAGGTGCAGGACATCCTGGACGAGATCCTGTCCCGGCGGACGGTCGAGGAGTGGCTCGGCGAACTGCGTTCGGCGTCCGTGCCGTGTGCGCCGGTGAACGAGGTCGGCGAGGCGTTGCGGGACGAGCACACTCTCGCCCGGAACCTGATCGTCGAAACGGAACACCCCCGGTTCGGCAAGGTCCGCCAGGTGGCCTCCCCGGTGCGCGCGGGGGACGAGGCTCCGCACAGCCGGCGGGCACCCCAGCGGGGGGAGCACACCCTGCCCGTTCTCCGCGGCCTGCTCGGATACGACGACGAGCGGATGCGCCGGCTCGCCGAGGCGGGCGCCTTCGGCATGGACTCCGAGGCCGTGACGCGATCCTGACCCCGCACCGGGACCGGGCTCCCGGTCCCGGTCGCGCTGTCAGGAGACGCGCGGGCGGTGGCCGGGTTCCTGGTGTGGCACCTCCTGCCGGCCGGCCGGGACGACGGGCGGCGGCAGCTGGCCGGCCTCGTACTGGGCGAGGTTGTACGCGCCGTTCGTGTCGGGGAGGGCGGGCGGGGTCTTGCGGGCGTCGTTGAAGCGGAACACCGACGTGAGGTCGCCGACGGTGTGGCGGCGCCAGTCCGTGATGTTGGTTTCGGCGACCCCCGTGATCCGCTCCAGGAGGCGCAGCTGCGAGGTGTGGTCGAACAGTTCCGAGCTGACCCAGCCGCCGGTGGTCCACGGGGATACGACGATGCAGGGGACCCGGTAGCCCAGCCCTGTGGGCAGGCCACCGCCCTGGACGCCGCTCGGGGAGGTACCCGTGACGAACTCGCCCGGGGTGCCGGGCGGCGGGGTGGCCGGCAGGACGTGGTCGAACAGCCCGTCGTTCTCGTCGTAGGACAGGATGAACACCGTCTTGGCCCACACCGCCGGGTTGGCCGCGATGGCGTCGATCTTGCCCGCGACGAACGTGGCGCCCGCGGCGGGCAGGTTGGCTGGGTGCTCGTCCATCGCGCTGGGCGGCAGGAGCCAGCTGACCGTCGGCAGCTGGTCGTTGAGCGCGTCGTACTCGAACTGGCCCAGCGGCGAGGCCTTCATGGCCTGCTCGTACAACGGCGAACCGGGCTGGGCGTCGGCGTACTGCTTCAGCGCACTGAACGGCGGGAGCCCAGTCGCACCGCCGGGCGAGTGGTAGACCTTCCAGCTGACACCGGCCTCGGTGAGTCGCTCGGGGTAGGTCTTGAAGGAGAAGTGGCCGTCCGGGACCTTGCCGGTCTCCAGCGAGGGCCCGCCGAACTGCCCGTCGGCGTCGATCGTCCCGCTGAGCCACATGTACCGGTTGGGCCAGGTCGGGCCCAGCACCGAGCAGTGGTACGCGTCGCAGATCGTGAAGGCGTCCGCGAGGGCGTACTGGAAGGGGATGTCGTCGCGGGTGAAGTAGCCCATCGTGTAGGAGCCGTTGATGGAGCCGTCGGCGGCGAGGTGGGCCGGCAGCCAGTTGTCCATCCTGCCGTTGTTCCACGCCTGGTGCTGCACGGTCCAGGCATGGCTGGTGGACGGGATCGCCTGTGCCGCACTGATCCTGGTGTTGAGCCGGTAGGGGAGCAGGTAACCGTCCTGATTGGACGGATCGGGCTGGTGGAACACCGGGCGCCCGCCCGGCAGGCGCAGTGCATGCGGGTCGTCGAACCCGCGCACCCCGGACAACGTGCCGAAGTAGTGGTCGAAGCTGCGGTTCTCCTGCATCAGCATCACGACGTGCTTGATGTCGCTCAGCCGGGCGTGCGCGGGCGGGGTGGCTGCGAGCGCTTTGCGCATTCGGCGGCAGCACGCTCGCCGCGGCGGCGACCCCGCCGACGGTGGCGGCGGCGCCGAGCAGTCTGCGCCGCGTCAGGCCTGTCGGCTGGTCCTGGGGGTCCGGGGTACCGGTCATCCCGCCAGGCTCACCGACCGTGTTGATCGCGAGGTGGACGGAACGATGGCCGGCGTCTGAACTTCGGCTGAAGCGCTTCGGCGTCTTCCCCGGCCGGTAGGCGATCATGTCACGGCGGGATCAACCGGGCCTCCCGCAGAACCGGGAAATTTGCCGTTCCCGCGAACGTGCACTACGTTCGAAGTCTGATAACGAACAGATCACGAGGATTCCGTTTTCATGAGGCTCAAAATCGCGGCCGCCGTGGCGACCGGGGCCCTGCTCGCCGCCGGCGGGCTGCTGGCCTTCCACCACGGCGCGGCGCCGGATTCCGGTGACAGACTGGCATTCGGCACTTCCGCTCCGTCGCCGGTGACCACCACCACACAGCCGGTGCCGCCTTCGAGCAGCAGTGCGCCGCCGAAAACGACGCCGCCGGTGGCCGGCAGCCCGAAAACGAGCAAACCGACCACGGCTACCAGCACGAAAAAGGCCGGCCCCCCGCCGAAACAAGCCGTGCCCAACGCCGTGGGCACCATCACCTTCTACGCCGCCGAGGACAACGACCCGCCCGGTAGCCGCGAGATCGCGTTCCCCGAGGTCCTGCACGGCCGGGCCGGCGGCACCGGGACGTTCGCCGACCCGCTGACGTTCGCCGCGGCGGACGGGGTCTTCGCCCCCGGCACCAGGATCTACGTGCCCGACGTCAAGCGGTACTTCATCCTCGAGGACACCTGCGCGACCTGTTCGGGATCACATATCGACCTGTGGGTGGGCCCCGCCACGGACTCCGCCGTGCTCGACTGCGAGGACGCGCTGACCCACGACGACGCCCGGCCCTACGAGGTCGCCCCGCCACCGACACTGCCCGTGACACCCGGCGACCTCTACCGTTCCGGCACCTGCTTCAAGCCGTAGGCACCCTGGGCCGGACCTCGGCGGCCTCGGCCGAACCGGCGGGTGGATCCCACTCGGCGCGGGGCAGCAGCCGTGGCCGGCGCCGCGCCGCGACGTCCTCCACCCAGCCGAAGGCCGCGAGGGCCACCACCAGCAACACCAGTGCCGCGCCTGCCTGTGAGAGCCAGCCGAGGCGGGCCGCGACGGGAGCCGCCACGGCGGTCGCGACGGCGCTCCACAACACGATGGTCAGCACGCGTGCCTCCAGGACCGCCACCAGCCGCCCCAGCGGGGCACGGTCGAGCCAGCCCAACCGCGGCGACAGCCGCAGCAGCACGAGCACCGCGCCCGCGCACACGAGCGCCTGCCCCAGCGCGGTGGCACTGATGTCGGGCAGCCCGTCCCGCTGGTCCTTCCCGGCCGCCCACAGCACCCCGAGCGCGATCGCCGATGCGGACAGCACGCACACGAGCACCGGGTGGATCCGCGCGAGCCTGCCCTGGCGGTGTGCGAGACCGAGCAGCCAGCAGGCGCCGTAGACGCAGAGGTCCACTGCCGCCTCCCCGAACGCGCCGAGGTCCCGCGCGGGGGAGCCCGCCAGTGCGTCCGCGGCGACGAGTGCGAGGGGCGCGAGCACCACCGGCACCGGCCATCGCCGCAACGCCCGCATCAGCAGCGGGGTGAGCAGGATGAACCACAGGGTGGTGCGCACGAACCACAACGCCATGCGGGCGTCCAGCCCCCACGAGTCGATCGGTGGATCCGCGACGGGGAACAGCCACAGCACCAGCCGGGGCCAGTCCAGCGGCTCGTCGGCATCGGTGAGCCAGCCCGACAGCAGCATCACCGGCACGCAGACGAACCCCAGCAGCCACAACGGCGGCAGCGATCGCCGGATACCGCGCCCGATCGCGTCGATCGTGGCGTGCTCCCGCATCGCCTTCGCCATCGCCGAGCCACCGAGTGCGAACAACACGCCCAGCGACGGGAAGACCAGGCCCGGCCAGACCCAGCCGGTGACCGACGCGAGCACGATCCCGAGCACCGCGACGGCCGCGAGCAGCGCCGGCCACCGTTCCCGCGTGCGCCGCCGGTTCCTGGCCCGCTCCGTGAGCGTGGCGACACTGGGCACGGGCGGCAGTTCGCCGCCGCGGGCCGCGACCACCGGCGCCGCATCGCGCGGGCGGCTGCGCCCGGGTTCCTTCGGCGGGCGCAACAGGGCGTCGAGCGCGCCGATCCGCCGGGTCCGCTGCCAGCGCACCAGGACCCCCGAAGCGGCCGCGACGAGCGACTGCCCGAGCACCACGTACATCAGCTGCCGGTACACCAGCTGCTGGGCGGGCATCAGCCACAGCGGGCCGGCCGGCTCCTTGTCCATCCGGAAAGCCAGCGCGGCGCCCAGGGCCTGCGCCAGCATCACCGACAGCCACAGCACCAGCGTGGTCCCGGGGTTGAGGAAGAACAGCCCGTACACGAAGAAGATGTCGATCACCGGCGAGGTCACCGGCAGGATGAGCTGGAACACGACGACGTGCAGCAGCCCGAACCGGCCCACCCGGCCCGCCGGGCCCCGCTGCACGATGGCCCGCCGGTGCTTCCACACCGACTGCATGGTCCCGTAGGTCCAGCGGTAGCGCTGCTGCCACAGCTGCCGCACCTTCGTCGGCGCCTCGGTCCAGGCGACCGCGTCGTCGACGTAGACCAGGCGCCAGCCCGCCCGGCCCAGCGCGATGGTCAGGTCGGTGTCCTCCGCGAGCGTCTCCTGGCTGACCCCGCCGACCCCGAGCAGCGCCCGGCGGCGGAACGCGCCGGCCGCGCCCGGGATCGTGCACATCGAGCCCAGCAGGTCCTGCACGCGGCGGTCGATGGTGAACCCGACGACGTACTCGATGTGCTGCAGGCGGGTGAGGAACGTGTCCCGGTTGGCGATCTTCACGTTCCCCGAGACGGCGCCCACCCCGCTGTCGGCGAACGGCTGCACGATCCGGCGGACCGTGTCGGGCTCGAACATCGTGTCGCCGTCGACCATGACGATCAGTTCGTGCCGCGCGTGCGCGATGCCGGTGTTCAGCGCGGTCGCCTTGCCGCCGTTGGCCTGGCGGATCACCCGGACCCGGTCGAGGCCGAGGCCTTCCACGAAGTCGGCGGTGCCGTCGGTCGAGCCGTCGTCGACGACGATCACCTCCAGCGGATGGCCGTTGGCGAGGATGGACCGGATCGTGATCTCGATGTTCGCCAGCTCGTTGTAGGCGGGCACGATCACCGACACCGGGTCGGTCACCGGCGCGCCCCATCGCCATCCCGGCCGGTGCCGCCGCCGGGCCTGGACGCACGCGACGGTGACCATCAGCAGCAGGCGCAGCACCACCAGCAGGCCGACCGCGAACAGGATCAGCTGCAGCCCGTCCACCACGAACAGGGACACCGCGACGACCGTCAGCAGCACCTTGCCGAGAAAGCGGGTGCTCGCCGACGCGGGCTGGTACGCCGGCGGCAGGCCGAGCCCGCCGGTCACCGTGGTGAAGTGGTAGCCCCGCGCCTGCAACGACGGGATCAGCCGGTCGAGCGCCGCGACGGTTTCGGCGCGGTCGCCGCCCGCGTCGTGCATCAGCAGCACCGCGCCCGTCCCGTCGGCGGGCGTGGAGTTGCGGACGATCTGGTCCACGCCGGGGCGTTCGAAGTCCTTGCTGTCGGTGTCGCTGAAGACGCTGACGTAACCGCGGCCGGCCGCGGTCTGGACGCCGCGGTAGGTGGCGTCGTCGATGGCGGAGTTGGACGAGGAGTACGGCAGCCGGAACAGGTAGCTCGTCGCCCCTGTGGCGCCGGCGATCGCGAGCTGGCTCTCGTCGAGCTCCCGGTTCATCCGCCAGGCCGAGACGTCGGTCAGCTCGGGATGGGTGAACGTGTGCAGCCCCAGCTCCGAACCGGAGTCGTAGATGCGCCGGACCAGCTCGGGATGGGTGCTCGCCCGGGAGCCGACGACGAAGAACGTGCCGGGCACGTTGTACTTGTGCAGGATCGAGAGCACCTGCGGGGTCCACGTCGGGTCCGGCCCGTCGTCGAAGGTCAGCGCGATGGTGTGGTCGGGCATGCCCCGGGCGCTGATCGGCGAGCTCCGCACGTCGACGACCGGCCCGCCGGACTCGACCGCGGTCGGCACGTGGTCCGCCCCTTCGGGCTCGTGCGCGAGGTTGTCGCTGACGATGCCGGCACTCGCCAACCCGGCGACCACCAGCATCACCCCCAGCGCGGCCACCGCCACGCCCGCGAACACCCACGGCAGCCGAAGCCGCCGGTTCCTCTTCTCCCCGGCCATGTCCGCCCCTGTCCCGTGGTCCTACAGCGCGCTGACCGATGCGGTCGCCACGCCGAGCGACGCGGGCGGCTCGACGGCCGTCGGCGCCACGGTCGGCTCGGCGGGCGGGGGAGTCTCGACCGGCGCCGGGTCAGTCGTCACCGGTGGCGGCTCTGTGGTCACCGGCGGGGGAGTCACCACCGGGGGCGGGTTCGTGGTCACCGGGGGCGGTTCCGTGGTCACCGGGGGCGGTTCCGTCGTCACCGGAGGCGGCGTCACGACCGGCGGCGGCTGGGTGGTCACCGGCGGCGGCACGACCACGGGCGGCTGCTCGGGGCCCTGCAGCGGCGCGGGACTACTCGGCACGGGGGCGCCCGGGACAACGGGAGCCGGGTTTCCCATCCCGGACATCCCCGGAAATCCCGGAAAGCCGGGGAAACCCGGGATGCCGGGCACCAGGCCCGCGGCAGCGGGATCGATCAGGATTCCGCCCAGCCCGCCGGTGTCGACGGCGCCCCGCAGCGGTACCAGTGCGCTCCTGCCGGGAACGGGCGCCCAGCCGGCGACAGGCGGGCTCGACGCGCGCGGCGCGGCGGCGACGCCACCGCTGTCGCCGGTGTCCTGTCCGGTCACGGCTTCGCCGAGCAGACCGGGCAAGCTCGTCAGTGGCCGGTTGGTCAGCAGCGCACCGGCCCCGGCCATGAACACGAACGCCCCGGCCGCCACCGCCGCCGCTGAGGCGCGCAGCAGCCTTCGGCGCCGGCCGCTGGGATCGACGAAGACGGGTCTGATCAACACGGTGTCCGGTTCGGACGGTTGGGGTGTCGGTTCTGGCATGGCGGCAGCTCCGGATGATGTGGTGACGCGATGGGGGACTTCCCTTCCGGACTCCGCGGAGCTACCCCGAAACCGGCGATTCATCCGCCAACGCTGTCACTGGTGGTCGCGCCGATCTTGAGCCGCGTTACGAACTTCGCTTCATTCGTCCACATGAGCCGGAATCGAACCGGGGCGAACACCCGGTGTCACCGACCGCGAAGCGCTCGTGTGAACGCATAGGTTTCCTGTGCCAGGCCACTGCAGACCGGGCTCGCCCGCACCTCGTCCGCACAGTTTCCGTTGTCCCGGGCCAGAGACCAGAAACCGAGGAACGCGATCGCGTGCGCCACGGCGTAGTCACGCAGCGCGTGCGCGTCGTCCACTGTGGTGAGCACCCCGGTGTCGTTGCGTCCCGCCATGTAGGTGATTCCCAACCTGGAGTAGGGATTTCCGGGCCAGATCTCCCCTGTCTGCCCGGCGACCGTCGTCGCGGCCGTCAGCATCGATTCCCGCCAGGAACCGCTTTCCGGGAAGTTCATCACCATCGCGTTCACCACGACATCCGTGCCGCGCGAGGCGAGTGCCCGCAACAGGTCGAGCGTCGACTGTTCGAGCCCGCTGCCGGCGTCCGCGACCGTGGCCGTGATCGTCACCGGGACCGCGAGTTCGGTGTGGACGATGCGCAGGGCGTCGGCGACCACGTCGGGCCGGACCGCCGTTTCGACGTCGAGCTCCAGCCGGTCGGCGCCCGTGGTCTGGAGTGCCTGGCGATAGGCGCCCGCCAGTTCGGCGGCTGTGCTGCAAGCGTTTTCCAGATACGTGCCGGTCGCGCCACCGCTGGCCAGTGTCACGCTTCCGCCCGCGCTTCGCACCGCAGCGATGTCGCCCAGCACCGCCGGGTCGTCGATCGGTGTGCTGCCCGCCCAAGCCGGTGCGCACGCGGAATGCTTCGCCAGCATGAACGCGAGCACGAACCTTCGCGTGGGCGTCTTGGCGACGACTGATCCCAGCGGGGGATGCCGCACGCTGACGTCGACGTAAGGCGCGGTTTCCGTTGGCGCCGACGGTATTTCTGCCGACACCGGCGACGGCTGGGGCCGGGCGGGGCCGGGCGCGGCGCACGCCGTGAGCAGTGCGGCACAGACCGCGACCTTCCACAGACGATGGGGGAGCACCATGCGAGAGGCGGCTCCTCTCTGTCTGAAGTGGACCACCGGCGCGGCAGGCACGCCGGGGGGAGCATCGACGCTACGGGCAAGTCCGCCGCCGTGCAACACCGGCACGGCCACATCTCGGCGTACAGTCCATAAAGGACGGATGTGGGAAGGCGTCCGGCGGCCGGTGAGTACTCGTTGCGCAGCGGGTTCAGCCTGCTACGGAGTGCTCAAGCCCCGCCCGGACGGGAGCCGCGAACCCCGGCGGGTCACGATGTGCTCAGGCGAGTTCGGGGTGACCGAGCTGGACGGGGTGGTGGACGCTGTCGCCCGTGATGACGGCCCGGGCGTCGCCCCCGTCGAGCTCGACGGCGATCTGGCACGGGGTGTGCCCGGGCGTGGGCACCAGCCGGATGCCCTCGGCCGGCTCCACCGACGCCCAGTAGTCCCATTCCGTCCGGCTCGTCACGAACCTCCGTTCGGGAACGCCGGCGCCCAGGACTGTCCATCGTGGACGGTGTTCCAGCCGACGTGGTCGGTGTGCAGGTGGGTGAGCACGACGAGGTCCACCTCCCCGGCGGGAAAGCCCGCAGCGGTGAGCCGGTGCGCGTAGTCGGTCCACAGCCCGTGCCGGGCGGGGTTCGCGCGCTGCTTGCCGTTGCCGATCCCGGTGTCCACCAGCACGCGAAGGCCCCCGGCGCGCACCGCGAACGACGTACGGCGTCGCCTCCGGCAGCAGCCACGTTCCTGTCTCCGGCGGCAGCGCCACCTCGTCGACCCGGTGCACGACCAGCTCGCCCAGCGACCAACGACCTCCCGCGGCGGACGGCAACGGCGCGAACTCGGACACGGCCTCGATTCTGCACTGCCGGAAGGGTGGCCGCACTCACTGGCAAGTGGAGCCAAGTCCGCTTACACTCGACCGTACCGGACCCGGCTCCGCTTACCGGTCAACGCCACAGAGAGGCAGTCATGTCCACCCACCGCATCACCACGCCGTTCGGGGCACAGTCGACCGCCGGTCAGGTCGTCGACGGCGTCGACCTGACCGGAAAGCGTGCGATCGTCACCGGCGGCGCTTCCGGCATCGGCGTCGAGACCGCCCGGGCACTGGCGGGTGCGGGCGCCGAAGTCACCCTCGCCGTCCGCGATGTCGAGGCGGGCGAGCGCACCGCCGCGCAGATCACCCCCACGACCGGCAGCGCCGGCGTCCTCGTCGCCCCGCTCGACCTCGCCGACCAGGCGTCGGTCGCCGCGTTCGTCGCCGGCTGGCGCGGTCCACTGCACATCCTGGTCGACAACGCCGGGATCATGGCGACGCCCGAACTGCGCACCCCGCGGGGCTGGGAACTGCAGTTCGCCACGAACCACCTCGGCCACTTCGCCCTGGCCACCGGCCTGCGCGACTCGCTCGCCGCGGCGGGCGGAGCGCGCGTGGTGGTGGTGAGCTCCGTCGGTCACGTGAACGCGGACGTTGACTTCGACGACATCCACTTCCGGCGCCGCCCGTACGACAAGTGGACCGCCTACGGCCAGTCCAAGACCGCGAACGTCCTGTTCGCCGTCGAGGCGGCGCGCCGCTGGGCCACCGGGTCGATCGCGGTGAACGCCCTCAACCCCGGGCGCATCACCGGCACCAACCTCAGCCGGCACATCGGTGACGTGTCGAGCGCGCCCGCGTCGTTCGACCCGGCGAGCACCGACGTGTCGTGGAAGACGGTCGAGCAGGGTGCGGCCACCTCGGTGCTGCTCGCCGCGTCGCCGCTCGTGGACGGCGTCACCGGCCGTTACTTCGAGGACTGCGAGGAAGCCGTTCCCTACCGGGCGCCCGTCCGTCGTGGGGTCGCCGGCTACGCGCTCGACCCCGGGCGGGCGGCCCGGCTGTGGCAGGTCTCGCTCGACACCCTCGCGACCCGCAACATAGGTTGAGGGAAAACCGGTGTGCTGGAAGAGGGTCGATGAGAGTCCTGGATCGTCACCGCCGTATTCCCGTGGTGCTCGCGGGCGCCGCGCTGTTGACGCTGGCGGTCGCACCGGCGGCCGCCGCGCAGCCCGGGCCTGCCCCGCGCTGTTCCCCGACGGTGTCCGAACGCGGCTTCAGCGATGCCCTGAACAAGGCCGAGCACCACGGTGTCGAGGTCGGCGGCCTTTCCTCGCTGGCCTTCGACGCCCGCTCGCGCGCCTGGGCGTCCACAGTGGACAACCATGGCCGTGACCCGGCGCGCATCTGGTTCTTCACGGACCTGGCCGACCCGGTCGTCGCCCGGGATCCGCTGGTGCTCGAGAAACCGGACGGCACGCCCTACCTGGGCACGGACTCGGACAACGAGGGGCTCGCGGTGCTGCCGGACGGCGACTACCTGGTCAGCTCCGAGACCGAGCCGTCGATCCGGATCTTCGGTCGCGACGGCGCGCAGAAGGCGGCGCTGCCGGTTCCGGCGCGGTTCGGGGTCGCCGGCGGCGGATCCGCGGGCCAGGCCACCGCGAACGCCACCCTGGAGGGCTTGACGATCTCGCGGTCGGGCCGCGAGATCGTCGCGGCGATGGAGGGCGCCCTCGCCGGTGACGTCTCGGCCTCCGGGGACGCCTCGCTGCACCGTTTCCTGGTCTACACCACCGATCGGCATGGCCAGTGGCGGCTCGCCCGGCAGGTCGGCTACCGTGCCGAACCGGGCATGCGGGTGCCCGAAGTCGCCGCGTACGGCGAGGATTCGCTCCTGGTCGAAGAGGCCGCTTTCGACGCCGCCACCGGCAACTCCGTGAACCTGTTCGCCGTCACCGGCCTCGACCACGCCCCGGACGTCGGTCCGATCGCGAACCTGTCGGCCGCGCCGGCACGCGATGTCATGCGCAAGCGACCGGTCGCCGAGCTGGTGAACTGCCCGCCCCTGGGCGCGACGGCGCCGGAACACCAGACCAACCCGTTGCTGGACAACTACGAAGGCATGGCCGTCAACGGGAACGCTGGGGGCCTGACGGGGGTGAGCCTGATCAGCGACGACAACTTCAGCGCGACCCAGACCACCCGGGTGCTGAACCTGGTCGCCCGGCTGCCCTGACCCCGTGCGAAATCCGGCCGCTCCCGCTGGTCCGGCATCTGCGGGACAAGCGGGGAGCCGAGCCGATCGACCCGGTGAAGGTGGCGCGACATGACAAGCTGATGGACGAGGTCGGCCGCTCAGTGGACTTCGCCGGCTGAGCACGGCCTCTCCGGCATGCCACGAGCGCTCAGACGGCGCTGTCCACCGGCACCTCGCGTAGCTGTTCCCGGGCCTGCGCGAGCGCCGCACGGTAACGGTCCACGTTGTCGAGTTTGATCCGCTCGTAGCCGCGGACCAGGTCCGGGAGCTCCGCGAGGCGGACGGCCACGGGCAGCGTCACCGGGCTCAGCAGGTCCAGCGACTCCAGCACGGCTTCCCGGTACTCCGCGATCAGCGCCCGCTCCACCTTGCGCACGCGCGCGTAGCCGAAGAGGTCCGCCGGAGTGCCGCGGAGCCTCCTCAGTCCTTTCAGGACTCGCAGCGCCGGGCGCGCCGACGGGCCGAGCGCGATCTTCCGCCGCATGCCCAGCACCCGCAGCACCGGCGGGTGCAGCCGGTTGGCGTAGCGGGCGGACGGGCCGAACGTGGCCGCCAGCTCGGCCTGGAACGCGGGCGCCAGGGACAGCCGGGCGACCTCGTACTCGTCCTTGTAGGCCATCAGCTTGTGCAGGTACCGCGCCACGGCCTCGGTGAGCACGGCCGACCCCGGCGCCGCGGCGTCCTCGGCCGCATGGACCCGCGCGACGAACTCGGCGTATTCCTTGGCGTAGCGCGTGTTCTGGTAGCCGATGAGGTCCGAGACGCGCGCCCGCACGAGCTCCGCCACCGCTGACCCGCCCGGCAGCCCGGCCGCCGCCGCGAGTGGCGCGGCGGCGGCCGGGTCCACGGGTTCGGTCCGGACACCCCCGTCTTCGAGGAGCCCGCGCACCGCGTCCGGGTCGGCGATCGCCTGCCGTCCCCGGCGCAACGCCTGGATGTTGGCCTCCACGGCGGTGCCGTTGAGCGTGATGGCCTGTTCGAGCGCCGTCGCGTCCAGCGGAAGGGCGCCGGTCTGCAGCGCCGCGCCGACCAGGATCATGTTCGCGTACTGCTCGTCCCCGAACAGCCGGTCGGCGAGCCTGCCGGCGTCGAGGTAGGCGCTACGCCTGCTGGCCTCGTCGATCGCCGCGCTGATCCGCGCGTGCGGCGGGAACCGCGCCGTCGTGTCCACGACCATGCGTCCGGTCGGCACCTGCGTGCTCGACACCACGGCGACGGTCCGGTCGGCGGAGGCGACCGCGAGGTTCGCCGGGTCGGCCGCCACCACCACGTCGCAGCCGAGGTAGAGGTCGCAGCTGCCGCGATGCAGCTTCGCCGTGCGCGGCGCGGGCGCGGCGCTCACCTTCAGGTCGGAGATCACCGCGCCGCCCTTCTGCGCCAGCCCCGTCTGGTCGAGCGTGCGGACCGACCGGCCTTCGAGAACCGCCGCGGTGGCGAGCACCTGGCTGATGGTCACCACGCCGGTCCCGCCGACACCGCAGATGCGCAGGGCGAAGTCGGTGCCGGGAACGCCCGTGGGGGCCGGAAGCGCGTCCGCAGGCAGGTCCGCCACCCGGGCCCGGCGCTGCGTTCCGCCCGGCAGCACGGTGACGAACGACGGGCAGTCCCCTTCGAGGCACGAGAAGTCGAGGTTGCACGACGACTGGTTGATCCGGGTCTTCCGGCCGAACTCCGTCGCCACCGGCTGCACCGACAGACAGTTGGACTTGCTGCCGCAGTCGCCGCAGCCCTCGCAGATCCGCTCGTTGATCATGACGCGGGCGGCCGGTGCCGCCAGCTTGCCCCGCCGCCGCTTGCGCCGCTTCTCCGCCGCGCACTCCTGGTCGTGGATCAGGACGGTCACGCCCGGCACCGCGGCCAGCTCCCGCTGGACGTCCGGAAGGTCCTCGCGCGGCCGGACACGCACCCCGGCGGGCAGCGACCGCCCGGCCAGCCGGCCCGGGTCCTCGGTGGTGATCACCACCCGCTCGACGCCTTCGGCCAGCAGGAGTCCGGCCAGCCGCTCGACCGGCAGCGCGCCCACCGCGTCCTGGCCGCCGGTCATCGCGACCGTCGAGTTGTACAGCAGCTTGTAGGTGACGTTCACCCCCGCCGCCACCGCGGCGCGCACGGCGAGGCTGCCCGAGTGCAGGAAAGTGCCGTCACCGATGTTCTGCACGAAGTGCTGCTCGTCCAGGAAGGGGGCCATCCCGATCCACTGCGCGCCCTCGCCGCCCATCTGGGTGAGGCCGACGACGGTGCCGACCCTGTCCGGCTCCATGAACAGGACCATCGCGTGGCATCCGATGCCCGCGCCGACGAGCGAGCCGTCCCGCACCGCGGTCGACGAGTTGTGCGGGCAGCCGGAACAGAAGTACGGGGTGCGGGTCACGAGCGGCAGGGAGATCTGTGCCGTCCTGGCCCGCGCGCGCTCCCGCTGCCAGGCCCGCACCGGCTCGAGGCCGAGGTGCTCCAGCGCCGACGCGAGCCCGACGGCGACGGAGTCCGCGTCCAGCTCGCCCGTTTCGGCGAAGAGCCGGCTGCCCTTGGCGTCGCGCTTCCCGACCACCGACGGCGCGCCGGTGCGCCCGTAGAGGATCTCCTTGACCGCGGTCTCCAGGAACGATCGTTTCTCCTCCACCACGACGATCTCGTCGAGGCCCGCGGCGAACTCGGTCACGATCCCGGGTTCGACCGGGTGGACCATCCCCAGTTTGAGCAGGCGGATCCCGTGCCGCGCCAGTGCCGCCTCGTCCAGGCCGAGCAGCTCCAGCGCCTGCCGCAGGTCGAGGTAGGTCTTGCCGGCGGCGATGACACCGACCCGGTCGGACGGTCTACTGTGGACGATCGTGTTGAGCCCGCTGTGCCGGGCGTAATCGAGCGCCCGCGGCAGCCGGATCTCGTGCAGGCTGCGTTCCAGCGCCATAAGGTTCGGCCCGAGCAGCTGCGAGCTCGGCCGGTGTGCGCTGGGCCCGAGCTCGGCGAAGACCGCGGGAAGTGCCGCCCGGCGCACCACCGCGGTGCTCGCGCCGTCCGCGACGGCGGTGGCCATCTTCAGCGCCGTCCACACCCCGCTGAACCTCGACAGGTACTGCGCGTGCAGGCCGAACTCGACGACCTCCTGCGAGTCGGCGGGATACAGCGTGGGGATGGCGAGGTCGGCCAGGGCGGCCTCCGACGCACCCGGCACGGTGGAGGACTTCGCACCGGGGTCGTCGCCGACGAGGGCGACCGCGCCGCCGGCCGGGCCGGTCCCCACCAGGTTGGCGTGGCGCAGCGCGTCCGACGCCCGGTCCAGGCCCGGGGCCTTGCCGTACCAGATCCCGGTGACCCCGTCGCAGGACAGCGAGCCGACCTCGCCGGCGAGCTGGCTCCCCAGCACCGCGGTGGCCGCCAGCTCCTCGTTGAGGCCGGGCTCGTGCCGCACCCCGGCGGCTGTCAGCAGATCGCGTTGCCGAGCCAGCTCCAGGTCGTAGCCCGCCAGGGGAGACCCTTCGTAGCCGGATACGAAGGTCGCCGTCGTCAGCCCGGCACCGCGGTCGCACGCCGAGCGCTCGAGCAGGGTCCGGACCAGCGCCTGGACACCGGTCAGGTAGATGGTGCCCTCGTCCCGGACGTACTTCTCGCGCAGGGAGAACGGTGCGCCGCTCGGTGTCGCCATGTACTGGCCCCCCTCGTGGGTGTCGCGCTGTCGCGGGCGCCGCTGCTCGGCTGATCTCCTGGCTGCAGGAGAGCGACCGTCACCTGCGGATGCACGAACCGTAACGGTGAAGTGCGCCGTTGCGGCAAGAGATCGAAGGAATGCTGGACCAGTTGTACAGTAGCGTCCGTCGGCCGGACCGCCGTGAGTGTGCCACTGGTTCACGTCCGCCGTCCGCCTGACCCTGCCGAGAGGACACCGCCGTGGCACGAGAGCTGGACGCGACGGACCTGGCCATGCTGCGGTTGCTGACCGAGGTCCCGCGGGCCGGGGTCCGCGAGTTCGCGCGGCGGCTCGGCGTCGCCCGTGGCACCGCCCAGGCGCGGCTGGACCGGCTGATCCGGGAGGGGGTGGTGGCCGGCTTCCAGCCGCAGATCTCGCCGGCGGCGATGGGCTTCACCGGGCTGGCGTACGTGCACGTCCACCTGGCACAGGGGCGGCTGGAGGAGAGCAGCCTGCTGCTGGCGAAGATCCCGGAGATCCTCGAGCTCAACTCGATCGCCGGCGAGGGCGACCTGATCTGCCAGGTCGTCGCCCGCGACAACCCCGGGCTCGAAGCGGTGCTCCAGCGCATCATCGAGACGCCGGGGGTGGTGCGCACCCGGGCGGAGATCGTGCTGCGCCGCCGGATCGAGCCGCGCATCCGGCCGCTCATCGACGCGCTGGCCGAGGGCACCGCCTGACCCCCGGCGTCACGGCCCGGTCCGGCCCCTGGCGTCCGGGTAGCTGATGACCTCGATGCAGATCCGCAGCCAGTACGCCAGGTCCGGCCCGGTGAGCACGACGCGGTTCGGGTGCGCCGCGCTGGCGTGGTTGCGCATGAACCGGATGTGGTCGAGGTCGTGGAACTCCGCACCGGTGATGAGCCCGGTGTCGCGGGCCGCGCGCAGCAGGTGCACGTCGTCGATCCGGCCGAGATCGGACGCGTCCCTCAGGTGCTTGCGCAGGTAGCTGTTCCCTGCCGCGACCTCGAAGAAGTACTGGAGATCGGACCGCGCCACGCGGCGGTGCAGCTCGTTGACCAGCTCGTCCCACAGGTAGTTCAGTGCCGCGTCGAACAATCCGACCGCGGCCGCCGCGACCATCTTGCTGATGTAGTGCGAGCGCGCCAAGGTGTCGGGGTCCAGGCCGGCCAGGACGCCGGCCAGGCCGGCCAGCATCGTGTGCCGCTCGCTCACGTCGGTGAAGACCTGGTCGACCGGCAGACCGGCCCGCACGAGCTGCTCCCGCACGATCAGCTCGACCCGCCCCAGGTCGGCCGGGGCGGCTTCGCCGTGCGGCGGCGGAGCCGGAACGATGTCGGTCACCCGGTCAAGAGTAGACGGCGGGCCCCGGGCCGATGTCCCGCGCCGACGAGCGCCATGGCCACCAGGAAGAGGAGCGACGGCCTGGCCCGGCCCGGACAAGCCCGAGACCCGGCCGCGGCGTTCCGCCGGGACGTGGCCGGGCAGGAGCGCGAGCAGGACGGCCGGGGGCAGCACACCGGTGAGGAGCCGGGGGCGACGGATGCCCGGCCGCCACGTGGTGCGGTCGGAGACACGCCCGGCACCCACCGATGTGTCCATGTCGGACTCGGTGATACCGGTGTGCACCGCGTTGCCGAGGTCGCCGTGGTCGGAGAACTACCCGTGGTCGTCGGTGCAGATCACGTCCGCCCTGGCGAAGAGTCATCGACCCCTTCCTCCCGCCGGGGATGACATTGATCCTATGTGGACGGAGGACCTGGGCCGTCTCGCAGCGACGCGGGGAAAGCGCTTACGGAAGGGCCCGGATCACTCGTCGCGCCATCGGTTGTTGAGGAAGGCGTCGTCGTCCTCCTCGATGTCGTCCGCCCGGGTGCGGGCCCGGCGCGGCGCGCGCTCGGGCGCCGGTGCGGGCCGTGGCGGCGCGGGAGCGACCGGCTGCACGAACGACTGTGGCGTGACCGGTGCGGACTCCTCCGCCTCGGACTCGGCCAAGCCCTCGGGCTCGAAGTCCATCTCCTGCACCGCGTCCGGCCGCGGCTCCTCCTCGCCGGCCTCCCGCCGGCCCAGCTCGCGCCGGTGCTGGACGTACCGCTCGGCGGCCTGGGCCTGCTTGGTCATGTACTCGTGCGCCTCGGCCTTGATCGCCACGGCCTGCCGCTGGTGCAGCGCGCGCCGGTCGGCCTGCTCGCGGACCAGGCCCGCCATGGTGGCCTTCAGCTGCTGGATCTCGTCGGTGACCATCTGTTCCTCCTCGGCACGCCGCTCAGCCGCGGCGCTTGGCCGGCTTCTCGTCGTCGTCCAGCGAACCGATGATGCGTGGTCCCGGCTTCTCGCCACCGTCGAAGATACCGCCGTCGATCCGGTACGCCCGCGAGCCGCGCTCCTGGTTCTCGCCGCCGCCGCCCGCGCCCATGCCGCCCATCCCGGACATGCCGGACATGCCGCTCATCCCGCCGCCCGGCTGGGCCGCCGCCGCGGCGACGGGTGCGCCGGCGGGCTGGGCGCCGAGCGCTGCCGCGTCCGCGCCGGGCGAGCCGACGCCGGTCTGCACGCCGGTGGCCAGCGACGCGGGCTCGCCCGGCGAGCCCTGCACCGAACCCACGCCCGCACCGGCGAGATCGCCCGTGGACGGTGCGGTGCCGCCGCCGGCCAGGTCGTCACCGCCCGCGCCGGGGTCCGGCAGGTCGGTGTGCGCAGCCGTGAGGCTCTCGGGCGTCACCGGGGTATCCACGCCGTCCGGGCCGGCACTGTCCGAAGAGGACTCGCCGGTGGCGTCGTCGTCGCCCAGGGTGTAGGTCGTCGGCGTGCCCTGGCCGTCGTCGACGGTGACGACCGTCGGGCCGTCCGCACCGTCGGGACGCTCCGCGGTGATCTTGAGGTCGCCGTCCTGGATGTGGATCTTGCCGTCCGGGCCGGGCTGGTAGGCGCCGTCCGGGCCCTTGCCGTCGGTCCCGGCCGCGCCGTCCGCTCCCGCTCCGGGGTCGGCGCCGTTCGCCGTGTCGTCCGGCCAGTCGAGCTTGAAGTCCTTCGGCGTGCCGGACCCGTCGTCGACGCTGATGTCCATCTTCCCGTCGGAGTCGGGCTCGGTCATCTCGAAGGTCTTGCCGCCCTGCTCGACCTTGAGGTGGTCGAGGTGCTCGTCGCCCGAGTCGCCGCCGGAGTCGCCGGTGCCGTCGTCGGAGCCGTCGAGGCCGGTGCCGCCGTCGTCCAGCGGTGGGATGTCCGGGTTCGAAGCATCGGAGCCGTCACCGGATGTGCCGCCGCCGGAACCCGAGGGCAGGTCGGCGGAGCCCGGCCCGGAGCCCGTGCCGCCGAGGCTGGAGCCGTCCTCCCCGGACGGGGTGGTGAGCGACGGGATCGACGGTATGGAGCCGGAGCCCGAGCCGCCCGTGCCGAGGCCGCTGTCGCCGGTGCCGGGGTCGGTCTGGATCGGCGCGCCGTCGTAGGAGCCGGTGTCGCCGCTGTCCAGCGGCGGGATGTCCGGCACCGATGCGCCCGAGGAGCCGCCCGAGCCCGGAGGACCACTGCCGGAGCTCGTCGGCAGGTCGGGCGTGGAACCGCCGCCGGAGCCACCCGGGGAGTCCGGGGTGTCGGCGCCGCTCGGCACGTCCGCCCCGGGGTCGGTGAGGTCGGGCACCGAGCCCGAGCCGGAGCCGGAGCCGCTACCGGAGCCGGAACCAAGGCCGGTGCCGGAGCCGGTCGGGATGTCCGCACCGGACGGCCCGCCCGGCAGGTCCGGCACCGAGCCACCGCCCGAGCCCGACCCGGATCCGGAACCTGAGCCACCGCCCGAATCCGAGCCACCGCCGTCGCCCGATCCCGATCCAGACCCCGAACCCGATCCATCGCCCGCACCAGACCCAGACCCAGACCCAGACCCAGACCCAGACCCAGACCCAGACCCAGCGCCCGACCCCGAGCCACCGCCGTCGCCCGAGCCGCCGTCGGAGTACGAGTCCCCGGAACCGCTCGGGGTGTCCGCGCCCGGGCCGCCGCTCCCCGGGTCCCCGGGGGCCTCGCCGTCGCCGAACTCGTTCTCCACCTTGCCCATGACCTTGTCGAGCGCGTCGTAGGCCTGGTTGACCAGGTCGAGGGTGTCCTTGCAGGCCTTGTCGAAGCCCTTGTAGAGGCAGTCCCACATCTCGGGGTTGAACTGCTTCTGGATCCACTGCTTGGCCAGGTCCTGGCCGTGGCGCTGGATGTCGTCGTCGTCGCAGCAGCCGTCGTCGTTGAGCGTCTTGACGAGGTCGGTGCCGAAGTTCAGGTCCATCCAGCCAGCGATCTGCGCGAGGTCGTCCTTGCTGCCGTGCTCGCCGTTGGCGACCGCGATGACCTTCTGTGCCAGCACGTAGTCGGCCTTGCCCACCTGGTCGGTGTACAGCTCGATGATCGCGTCGGCCTTGCCCTTGCACAGCTGGAAGACGGTGTTGACGGCGGTGCTCGTCGCGTCGCCGGCGCCTTCGAGGGTCTGCGAGAGCTTGGTCGCCTTCGGCAAGATCTGCTCGTTGTAGTGGTCCGACGCCGCGTCCGCGCCCGCACCGCTCCAGGTCCGGAACAGCGTGCTCAGGGCGGTGCCGGTGTCCTTGATGGTCTGGTCCACCGACTCCGACCCGGTCTTGAAGTGCTCGGCGTCGTCGACGAAGCCCTGGAAGTCGATGCCGCGCTGCTCGTCGAAGCGCTTCTTGATGTCGTTGTCGAAGTCGAGCGCGCGCGTGTTGCCCCGGCAGTCGTCGGGCAGCTTCGCCAGCAGCGACCCGAAGGTCTGGAACAGCTTCAGCGCGGGCTCCGCGGCGTCGAAGATCTCGTCGGAGTTCTTGGTCCCGGCGCCCCCGGACGCGGGCTCCTGCTTGTCCTCGAGCTGGGTCTTGCCGTCGTCGACGGCCTTCTTCTCCTCGTCCTCGTTGTAGGACGCCTGGTCGCCACTCTTCTGGGCGGCGTCGTAGGCGTCATCGACGGACTTCCCGGCCGCGAACGGGTTCCCGTTGTAGGCGCTGACGTACTTGTCGGCCTCGTCGCCGTCGGGCTCGCCGGGGTGCTCCATCATCCAGCTGCTGATCAGGGCGGTCTTGTCGCCGGGCGGCACCGCCGGGTCGTCCAGCAGCGCCTTGACGTCGTCCCAGGTCTTCTCGGCCATCAGAGGGTCCCCGCTCCCGAGATGTTGCCCGACTGGGTCTGCTCGTTCTCGCCGTAGGCCGCTCCGCTGGAGCCGACGTTGCTGCCGAAGCTGTCGAGCGTCGTGCCGTACCCGCTGAGCGCGTCCCACAGCTTCTGCACACCGGCGGTGTACTTGTCCGCGTGGTCGCTGTGCGCCTGGCCGAAGCCGGCCGCGGTGAGCGTCGTGTTCTGCAGGTCCGAGTTGTCCTCGGGCACATCCTCCGCCAGCTGGGTGATCGTCTTCGACGCCGACGCCATCGCGTCGGTGCTCGCGGTGTACCCGCCGCTCATGTTCGCCAGCTCCCTTGTCGAGGTGGTCCAGACGATGCCCGGAGGGAGCCGGTGCGGTCGCACACACGCACTTGATCACTCGCACATCGCAGAGGCGACCTTAACGTGCCCGGCGGGGACGCGGGTGAGGTTGGCCGAAGAACTGTTCCCGTGCCGGCGCGGAGGAGTGCGTGCCCGGTCACCACGTGCCGCGAGGGACCGGCGAAGGCACAGGTCAGGCCGGCGGGCGCAGGGTGAGTGCAGCTCACGGTGGCGGACGCGCACCAGCCGGACGATCTGAGCCTCCTTTGCGGTGAGCGGTGGCGACCTCGAGCAGCGTGGTCTTGCCCACGCCGCGCACGCCGTGCAGCACCAGAGAGTGCCCCCCGCTGACGGCTCAGTTGCCGTCGAGAACCTCCCGCAGCTTGTGCGCGAAGGCCTCGGGCTGACCGGCGTAGCCGAACTCACCGCCGAGGAAGCCGCCGTGGTGGCTCGGGAAGACGGTCGCCCGCTGGTCGAGCAGCGCGGCCATGGCGACCGAGGTGCGTCCGGTGAACAGGTTCGCCGACTCCTCGCCGACGGCGATTACGACGCGAGTCGGTGCGGCGGCGATCGCCTCGACGTCGGGGTGGTAGCCGCTGACGGCCCAGGACCGGTCGGAGAGCAGGGGATCGTCGCGGGAGCCGTCGTCCTCGGCCGGCATGCCGAACTGCGCCGGGTCCGGCGCCGGCCGGGCGAAGTACTCGTCGGTGAACTCGCCTTGCCACGAGGTCAGCGCGATGAACGCCGCCATGCCGGCGTTGAACCCCTTGGCCTCGTAGGCGTCGCGGAACCCGGCGCGGGCCCGCTCGGCCGCCGCGGCGTCGGGGAGCACCGGGATCAGCGGGGGTTCGTGGGCCACCAGGGTGGTGACGTCGCCGGGGTGGGCCGCGACGAGCGCGAGTGCGGTCACCGCGCCGCCACTGCTGGCGAACATCTCGACCGGACCGGCGCCCAGGGCCTCGATCACGGCGTGCACGTCGCTCGCCTGTGTCGCGGGCACGTGGTCGGTCCGGCCGTCGTCGCGGGTGCTGCGGCCGAGGCCGCGCGGGTCGTAGGTGACCACGGTGCGCTCGGGCAGGAACGAGGCGAGCGTGCTGAAGCCGGCGGCCGCCATGGGCTGGCCGATCATGAACAGCGGTGGCCGTCCGTCCGCGGTCAGCAGCGGGCCGTGCACGTCGTAGGTGATGCGGGCGCCGGGGGTTCGGAGGGTGTGTGTCGTCGTCATGGCAGGAGAGACCTCTCCGGCGACGGGAACTCATCGGGCTGGACCGCGGCACGGTCGGCGAACACGCGGCTGTTCCGCCGGCCAGCCGTTCCGCCGGGTGGTCCCGGGGCGACGCACACCTTCCTCAGCAGGCCCGGGTGTCCGCATCCTGACGCGCGGTTTCCGGTGGCGGGCCTGGAATATCCCGTCATCCGAGCGCCCGATCGTGCTGCGGTAGCCGCATGGCGTGACCGGGCGAGTAGGGTTGAGCGTGCCGGGAGCTCTTCGCGCGTCGACAGTCACGTCGATGTCGTTGCCGGTGGTCAGTACCGGCCGATTTCCGGCCGGGGATGGGAGCACCGACATGAGGTCGGGCCCGCAACTTCGCAGCATCACGGTCGACCGGAACCCGCGCCCCGCCCGCCGGGCCCTGCGGCTGACCCTGAAACCGAAATCGGCGGTGATGGGGACGGTCGACGGCGCCTGGTGGCCGCGGTCCGCCGATCCGCTGGCCGAGTTTCCCGCGATGATCGCCGGTATCACGCTGCGGATCGGTCAGCCCGACCGGGTGGCTTTCAACAGTGCTGTGTGGACGGACGCGCCGGAGCACGTGGTGGTCGGCGGCCGGGCGGTCGAGCTCGAGGGGTTCCGCTCACTGGACGAGCACACCGTGCTGCTGCATGGACGCGACTGGCACCGGATGGCGCTGCTGGTCATCCCGGCGCGCGCGGACGCGGAGGCCGCCGCCGCGGCGCTCGCAGATGCGGCGGACCCGCGCAACAACACGTCCGCCACGCAAATCCTGCTCCGCCATGGCATCGAGCCCGCTGAGACCGCGCCTTCCTTCAGTGCGGCCGGGTCGACGGTCGGCATGTTCTGATGCACAACGTGACTCTCCAGAAGAAAGAAGAAGAACTGATGATCCAGAACCCCACATTCGTCTCCCAATACCAAAAACGCGTCGAACTCGTCCATGACGTCCTTCGCCACGGCACCGAACTCTCGGAAGAGCAGAGCCGTGTACTCGCGGTCGATCTGCTCCACACGCTCGACACCCTGCCGGAAAGGGTGCGTTGAACCGCGTCGAACATTTTCGTTCGACGGACGGAATTCGGCGTAGTATGAACCTTGCCGGGAGCATCTCGTACGTGAGCAGTCAAGTTCACGCCGTCCTCGGCAACCCAGGTCGGCCGTATCCGCGGCCGGGGACGGGAGCATCGACATGACGTCGAGCCCGCGCACACTGATCGCCACCCCACCGGCCTCCACGGCCATCGAGCAGTCTCGGCGAACGCTGCGTTTGCAGCTGAAGCCCAAGGTGCCCACCACGGGGTACGTCGACGGTGCGTGGTGGCCCCGGTCCCGGGATCTGGCCGCCGAACTGCCGGCGCTGCTCGCGGTGCTGGCAGTTCGGCCGGGCAGGATCGAGCGGGTGACCTACAACCTGACGACGTGGCAGCCGGTCGGCGGCCGGCTGCCGCTCGACGGACAAGTCATCCGGTTGGAGGGATTCCTTTCACAGCAAGCCGATACCGTGACCGTGAGCGGTCAGGGCCGGCAACGGCTGACCCTACTGGTGGTGCCGCCGGAAACCCCGCCAGAGGCCGCGCACGAGGTGTTGATGAGGGCTTCGCAGCGCGGCAACGACGATCCGGTCGCGGCGCTTCTCGCGTTCGACCGTCCAGATCGGTTCTCGCCCGCGTGAGCCAGGAGCAGAAAGGCATTCGTGGACCAGGTCACTCTCGGAGTTCTGTCCCAGTCCGGTAAGGAGAACGAGCTCCGGCTGCCGATCCACCCGGCGCACTTCCCGCGCATCGACGCGGACCTCCGGCGGCGCATCTATCTCGAACGCGGTTATGGCGAACGTTTCGGTGTGTCCGAGAAGGAGCTCTCGGCCTCTGTCGCCGGGCTGAGGTCCCGCGAGGAGCTGATCGCCGAGTGCGGGGTGATCCTGCTGGCCAAACCCCTGCCGGCGGATCTCGCGCAGCTGCGTCCGGGCCAGGTGCTGTGGGGCTGGCCGCATTGCGTCCAGAACCCCGAGCTCACCCAGCTGGCGATCGACGGCCGGCTCACGCTGATCGCGTTCGAGGCGATGAACCACTGGAGTGCCAACGGTTCGTTCAACCTGCACGTGTTCCACAAGAACAACGAGCTGGCCGGATACTGCTCGGTGTTGCACGCCCTGGCGCTCACCGGAACCACCGGCGACTACGGGCGCCGCCTGCGTGCGGTGGTGATCGGGTTCGGCGCGACCGCACGCGGAGCGGTGACAGCGCTGAACGCGCACGGCGTGCATGATGTGCACGTTCTCACCCAGCGGGAGGTCACCGAGGTCGGCTCGCCGATCCATTCCGCGCGGATCGTGCACTTCAACCACGACGTGACCAGCGGGACCGAAGCCGGCCGCAGTCATGTGCTGGGTTCCGGCGGACGCGTGCCGCTGGCGGATTTCCTGGCCGAACACGACATCATCGTCAACTGCGTGCTGCAGAACACCGCCGCCCCGCTGACGTTCCTCGTCGAGGACGACCTTCCGGCCCTGGCGCCCGGCAGCCTCGTCATCGACGTCTCGTGTGACGAGGGGATGGGCTTCAGCTGGGCGAAGCCGACGTCATTCGACGAGCCGACCTTCATCATCGGCGAAAACGTCACATACTACGCCGTCGACCACAGCCCCTCCTACCTGTGGAACTCCGCGACCTGGGAGATCAGCGAGGCGTTGCTGCCTTCGCTTCGCACTGTGCTCGCCGGGCCGTCCGGCTGGGACGCCGATCAAACGCTCAGGCGCGCGATCGAGATCCGCGACGGAGTCATCCAGAATCCCGACATCCTGAGCTTCCAGCATCGCGCTCCCGACTATCCCCATCGGATCATGTCGGGTGGGAACAGCGTGTCCGCCAAGCGTTCCTGAGTGGATTCCGGGCGGGCGTCAGTCGTCTTACGGGCCCACGGTTCCTCGGTCAGCTTGGCTTGTCGCGGGCGAGCCGGGTCCGGATACGTGGTCGGCTCCGGCGCGTGCCGAGGTCCCTTTCGGGATGGCCGCTGGGAAAAAGCGGAGCGGGCTGTGCCCCACTGACGGCCAGGATCTCCGCGGGCTGGTCGGCTTCCACGGGCAGGGAGGCCAGCGACATCGCATTGTCGCCGGTGGTGCCGGTGGCGTCAGGCGGGACCACGAGGAGATTGAGACGCTGTCGATCGGGGCCGGACACCCGCACGACGTTCTCGTCCTGTTCGCGGAGACCTTCCAGCCGGACGACATGGCCGTCGACCTCCACTCGTGGTGGAGCGGGGTCCCACGAACCGACCGCGAACGCCACGCCGGTCACGTGCCCCAGCCGCGTGGAGAGTCCTTCGGCCAGCGCCGGCAGCTCGGCGGCGAGGTCGCGCGAACGTGGCCACCAGCCGCCGTCGAGCTGATCGGCGGCAGGTGCCGTTGGCCTCAGTCGCAATCGCAGCGGTGGTGGCGGCGGGCCTGTGACGGGCGTCTGGGGGGTGGTGGTGTGGGTGTGCGGGCCCGACGTCATGCCGGTGCTCCCGTCCCCGGTCGGTGACCGGCATACAGCGCCGAGGACGACGGCCGCTGAAGGCCGCCGTACGAGGTGCTCTCGGCTGGGGCGCACTCTACGCCCGCTGTCGTGCTCCGGAGCCGCACTGTCAGTGGCGGCGCCGGCGTGCAGTGTGCCGCAGCTGGAAGATGCGGGCGGAGCCGACCAGGGCGATCAGCAGTGCCCCGGCGACCGCGGCGAGCAACATGGCCACACCGAGCGGCAAGGTGCCCGAAGCGCCGAGGAAGAACACCTGGGCGCCGGCGAGGTTCTGCAGGATGAAGATCAGCAGGAAGACGAGCACGAGCACGGCGACGATCACCGCGACCCAGATGCCGCTGGTCCTGGTCCGTGCGATCCGGGTCTTCCCGTGCTGCGGCGCCGGTGCTGTCTGCGCCGGTGCGGTCTGCACGGGTGCGGTCGCCGGGGCGGGCTCCACCGGGGCGGCCTGCGACGGCGCCGGGTCGGCGACGGCCTGCGGTGTCCGCTGCGCCACGGTGTCGTGCTGGTCCGCGGGCTGGCGGATGGGAGTGTCGGTACCGAACTGGTGGCGGGCGCGACGGGCGCGTTCTGACAGGGTGGGCATGACATGCCTTGTTTCTGATGCCGGTGTGGCGGTCACTCGGATGGGGTGTCGTCGCGTCCGGATACCGTCAGTCTACTCGCCTCGGCGCCCGCATGACGGTCTCGTGGGATGCCGGCACGGTAACGGCCCCGGACGACAGTCCGAATGAGACGGACGTGCTCACCGGTTGCGCTGACCCGTGGGTGTTCAGCGTCCGGCACGTAGTGGTACGCCGACGGCGTGCAGATGTTGCAGCACGTATCCGTAGGTCCGCGGCCAACCGCATTCCGCGTACTCGATGCCCTGCTGGGCACAGAAGTTCCGCACGATCGGCTGGGCGCGGCGCAGGTTGGGACGCGGCATGGTGGGGAACAGGTGGTGCTCGATCTGGTAGTTCAGACCGCCGAGGACGAAATCGACCCAGATGCCGCCGCGGACATTGCGCGAGGTGAGGACCTGGCGGCGCAGGAAGTCGAGTCCGTGCCCGCGCGCCAGTATCGGCATCCCCTTGTGCCCGGGCGCGAACGAACATCCCATGTAGACACCCCAGAGGCATTGGTGCACAAGGATGAACACCACCGCGGTCAGCGGTGAGAGCACGAGGAACACGGCGGTGAGATAGGCGGCGAAGTGCCCGGCCAGCAGGGCGATCTCCACCTTGCGCGCCCGCAGCACCGGCCGCCGCAGGGTCTGCACGCTGGAGACGTGCAGGCTGAACCCCTCCAGCAGCAGGAGCGGGAAGAACAGGAAAGCCTGGTACTTGGCCAGCCAGCGGAGGAAACCGCGTTTGGCGCCGCCCTGGCTCTCGGTGAAGGCGAGTGCGGGGATGCGGATGTCGGGGTCGTCCTGCTCGTGGTTCGGGTTGGCGTGGTGGCTGGTGTGCTGGTCCATCCACCAGCCGTAGCTGAGCCCGACCATGCCGCCGTGCCAGTAGCCGAGGAGGTCGTTGGTGCGGCGGCCGCGCAGGATCTGCTTGTGGCCGGCATCGTGCCCGATGAAGGCCAGCTGCGCGAACATCACGGCGAAGAACGCGGCGACGAACAGCTGCCACCACGAGTCGCCGAGCTGGACGAAGAGCACCCAGCCGCCCGCGAAGACTAGGACGTTGAGTGCGATCTTCACGGTGTAGTACCGGTAGCGCCGGCGCAGCAGACCCGCCTGCCTGATCGTCTGCGAAAGGACCGCGTAGTCCCGGCTTCGGACGTTCGGGGGCGAACTGTCGAGCGATGTCATGCGGAACCACCGATTCCTGCGTCACGTCGGACAGCGCACCGGGGGCTCGAGTAGCGCGTCGCGGTAGGCCCGCGAACTATGTCCAGCGTTCCACGGGATCGCCGGACCGGCAAACGCGTCCCCGGATTCCGGCTCGGTATGGGCACCGGACGCGCGGTCAGCGCACCGGTGCCGTTACCGAAACGTTGCATGTCGAGCTCTGTGCGGCCTCCGTCCGGCACCGGTGCGCGTAGCGTTGTCAGTACCGAGAGCACTTCGCACACCGGCGGCTGAGCCGGCGTCGTCCTCGGCGAAGTCCACGCCGGTCGCTGGTCGATCGGGGACGGGAGCACCGGCATGATGTCGGGCCCGGGAGTTCGCAAGGCCACCACGATGGTCGCAGAGCCCGGTGAACGGTCACCGCTGATCCAGCCGGAGCCGGCGGGCACGCAGATCGCTTCCATTATGGACGGAACGCGGCTCGCCGCCGGGGTGCTGTCCACCGCGCTGATCCCTGGACGCGCCGTTCGCGGTGAAGCGTTCGATGACAGCCGCGTTTACGAACGTGCTTAGCTGTCACGTCGTCGCGGCGGCGCGGTGCCAGCCGGTTCGCCGCCTGGTCCGTGTCGTCTGCCGTTCACCGGCGTGCCGTTCTCCTGTTTCAGTTCTGTTCAATTCTTCCGTGTCTTACTGAGGACATGTCGTGGTAGCTCTCATCGTCATTCCCATCGTCATCATCGTGCTCGTGTTGCTGGGATCGGGCGTTCGCCTGGTGCAGCAGTACGAACAGGGAGTCCTGTTACGTTTCGGGCGTCTCCTCCCGACGATCCGCCAGCCCGGTCTCCGGCTGATCATCCCGTTCGCGGATCGCCTGCGGAAGGTGTCCATGCAAACGGTCGTCATGGGTATTCCCGCCCAGGGCGCCATCACCCGCGACAACGTCACCCTCACCGTGGACGCTGTGGTGTACTTCCGGGTCGTCGACCCGGTGAAGGCGGTCATCAACGTGCAGGACTACGTCCGGGCGGTCTCCCAGGTGGCCCAGACCTCGCTGCGTTCGGTGATCGGCCGCGCCGACCTGGACACGCTGCTGTCCGATCGTGACCGGATCAACGAGGAGCTCAGGGCCGTCATCGACACCCCGACCGAGGGTCCGTGGGGCCTGCACATCGAGCGGGTCGAGGTGAAGGACGTCGCGCTACCTGAGAGCATGAAGCGCTCTATGTCGCGCCAGGCCGAGGCCGAACGCGAGCGCCGCGCCCGGGTGATCGCCGCCGACGGCGAGTTCCAGGCCTCCGCGAAGCTCGCGCAGGCCGCCCGCGTCATGGCTGACACGCCCAGCGCGCTGCAGCTGCGGCTGCTGCAAACCGTGGTCGACGTGGCAGCGGAGAAGAACAGCACGCTCGTCATGCCGTTCCCGGTCGAACTGCTGCGGTTCTTCGACAAGACCAGTGCCAGTACTCTGGCGGCAGCGGCTGAAGCACCGGCACCCAATGGGCATGAGACGGATTCAACACTGAAGCTCGACACCGTTCCGGTGCTGAAGGACCTGCCAGTCCCGGCACCGGCCTGATCAGCTCTTCGAGCTAGTCCTTGCCGTCGTTGTGTGGCAGGCTGAGGCACGCACGGCGGAAAGCCGTCGCACCACCCAGGACCCTGGTGGCGCCCAGCTCGCGCGACCGGGAGGCAGGGAATGTCGGCGAAACCAGTGTTGGCGTTGATGCCCGCGGGGGTCGGCCGGCTGCCAGGTGGGCGGCCGCTGCGGGACCGGAGCTTCCCTCCATGAACCGCTCTTTGGACGGGTCCGGGTCCCCGGGCAAGGCGGTGACGACGGCCGTCGGAAGCAGCGAGGTCGACGGCCCACTTACGCGCGCCCGTTCGGGGGGCACACAGGCAGATGAATGAGGACCGGCGGCTGCGGATGCGGTCTCTGCTGGCGGTGGAGGGGGACGGTACGTCCTCGATGCTGGCGCGGATCTGTGTGCTGGCGGCGTCGGAGCTGGGGGTGACCGGTGCCGGGGTGACTCTGCTCGACCGGGCAGACAGGACCGACGCGCAGCCGCGGCTGGCGAGGGCCGGCGACGCTGCGGCGGCCCGGTTGGAGGACTTGCAGCTGACGGTGGGCGAGGGCCCCGGATGGAGTGCGGTCACCGTAGGGGCTCCGGTCCTGGTACCGGACCTGGGCGTCGCCGACTCACGGTGGCCGGCGTTCGCTCCTGGTGCACGGGCGTTGGGGGTGGCCGCGGTGTTCGCGTTCCCCCTCACGCTCGGCGCGATCGGGCTGGGATCGCTGGACTGCTACCGCGCCAGTGCCGGGCTGCTGGAGCCGGACCAGGTCACTGACGGGCTGCTGCTGGCGGACCTGGCGTTCGAAGCGGTGCTGGCCCAGATCTCGGGCGGCGAGTCCGGCGATCTGAGCTGGATCACCGACCTGCACACCGAGGTGCACCAGGCCTCCGGGATCGTCAGCGACCAGCAGGGCATCGCGATCCAGGCAGCGTTGCTGCGGATCCGCGGCCATGCCTATGCCCATGACCTGCCCGTCACGGTCGTCGCGCGGGAGATCGTGGCGAGCCGTCTGGTGCTGGACGCGGAACAATGAAGCCATACCGGGACACGGCTGGCGGCGAAGTGGGAGGTGAAGAAGCGTGAACGACCGACACGAGCAGCGGCTGGCCCGGGTGTTCGTCGAGCTGGCGGATACCCTGGTCGATGACTTCGACATGCTGGAATTTCTGAGCATGCTCGTCGAACGGTGTGTGGAACTGCTGGAGGTCGCCGCGGCCGGGGTGGTGCTGTCCGACCAGAGGGGTGGCCTCGCCATGGCCGCCGCCTCGTCCGAACAGGCGAGGTTGATCGAGGTGTTCGCCGTGCAGACCGGGGACGGTCCCTGCTTGGACTGTGTCCGCACCGGCCGGCCGGTTTCCAGTGGGGACCTGGCCGCCGAGGATCACCGCTGGCCCCGTTTCGCCCCGGCTGCCCGGGCGGCCGGGTTCGCCGCCGCGCACGCGGTGCCCATGCGGTTGCGCACGACCGTGATCGGCGCGGTCAACCTGCTCAACACGCACCCCGACGGGGTGGACGAGGACAGCGTCCGCTTGGGGCAGGCACTGGCCGACGTGGCCACCATCGGCATGCTCCAGCAGCGCACCCTGCATGACAGCACCGTGCTCGTCGAGCAGTTGCAGACCGCGCTGACCTCCCGCGTGGTCATCGAACAGGCCACGGGCGTGCTTTCCAGCCACGGCGGCCTGGACATGCAAGAGGCTTTCACCGCCCTGCGCGGCTACGCCCGCTCCCACAACCTGCGCCTGTCCGAACTGGCCCGCACGGTCGCCGAGCGCACCGCCGATCTGGACGTGATCCTGCGGCAGCCGGCGCGAGGAAGCACACGAGAACGCCACTGACCTTTGCAGTCGGCGAGTAACCTGGAGTTACCGAGGGCGTATGAGCTTCGACGATCGCGTCGACGCCGCCTTGGGCGCACGAAGGACCCCTGGCCGGGAAGTATCGGCCCGGAGGCGGGAGCGTCGAGATGACCTCGACTCAGCTGAATTCCATGACCGCGACGGGCAGGCGCGATCGGCTCCGTTTGCAGATGAAGCCTGAGACGGCCGAGCGGGGCCACGTCGACGGCGGCTGGTGGCCTTGGTCGAACGACCCGGGTAAGGAGTTCGCGGCGCTGGTCCCTGCCCTCGAGGCCCGGCTCGGCCCGGTGAGCCGGATTTCCTGCAGTCTCGAGGCGTGGGAGCCCGCTGCCGGCGAGTTCAGCGTGGACGGTCGGGTGGTGCGGTTCGAAGGGTTCCACTCGATGGACGCGAACACGGTCGTCGTGATCGGTTCGGACTCGCGGCGGGCGACCCTGCTCGTGGTGCCGCCCGACACGGTGGGAGGCCAGGCACGGGCAGCGTTACGCGCCGCCGCTGGCAGTGACTCGTTCGCCGCGGTCGCCGACATCCTCTCCAGCAACGGCATAACGCCGCGTGCGGGAGGTGCGGCTGTCGCGCGCCTGGTCCCGGAACAAACGTCGGAAGATCGCTGGGAGTCCGAGGGCGGCCGCGTGGCCGTCCCGAGCTGAGCAGCCAGGGGGACCGGGGCGCCGTCCACAACGGAGTTGCGCGGTCGCCAGGCCCAGAGACCAAGTCCGCTGACCCCCGCCTGGCCAGCGGGCCAAGGGCGGCCATCGGGGATGATCCGTCACCCGCTATGCTCGCGAGCCCCACCGATGAGAACTTAACAAGGGTAACTACATGGAAACCGAGAGCGACCAGCAGGCTGCTTCAGCGGACGTCCTCAGCAGCGCGGCTCATGCCGCCCGCTTGATCATGTTGAACACCATCGACGAGAGGATCCGGTACGCCTGTGAGGCCCTGGTTGAACCGTCGACATCGGATGTGCTCGCGTTCCTGATGACCTACGGCGTGGTGACCGACCCCAAGCGCGACCGTTCCCACGTGGCCGCTGAGGTCGGCAAATGGCGGAAGGAGCGCGGGCTGAGCGACACCGGGGACCTGCCGCGCATGTCGGTGGAGTTGCTGACCGAACTGGACGGCCGCCGTGCCGCCGAAGAAGCCGCCACAGCCACCGACCCCCAGACCGAGCCGTCGAAAGCGCCCGCGGACACCCCGGCCGCGCAGACCGCGCAGGTGACGGAGGCTCCTGTCTCGGCCAAGCGGACGACGCCGGAGGGCTCGCGCGGCTTCTACCTCGTCGCGTTCATGTCGCTGCTGGTCTCGGTGGACACCTCGTGGCGGTTCTTCGGGGACAAGCTCGGGATCACGACCATCTCCGAGCGGGCCGCCATGTTCGCCGTGGTGGAGGTGGCGCTGATCGCCTGCGGGTTCGCGATGCGTGCCGGGATCCGGGGCCCCAGCGGAAAACCGGGTCCCGCCCGGCTGATCCTGTGGGCCCTCTGTGCCGCGTCCGGGTACATGGCGTTCGACCTGGCCGGCCCCGTGTCCGGCCTGGCGCGGGTCACGCTGGGGCCGGTGCTCGGCGTGGTCATGCTGCACCTGGCGCTCGGGATCGAGCTCCGGCACCGGCGCCGCCGGGTCTCCACGTGGGCCAGGGTCAGCCGTGAGCTGAAAGAGCGGTGTCTGTCCCGGCTCGGCCTGGGCGACGACGAGCGGGACGCCCTGGCGCGTACCCGCGACCGTGCGGCCCGCCGCGCCGCCCACCTGGCTCGCGCGTCCTGGTTCACCCCGTTCCGCAAGGTCCGGCTGGCCCGTGCGCTGCGCTCCGCGAACGCCGCGCACGACGACCGGATGCGGTCCAGGCTGATGGCGGAGCTGGCGGCGGTCCAGCACGCCGACGAGCTGCGGCGGCTGGACCTGGCGTCCCCGTGGTCGGACTCGCTGACCAACACCCTCAAGTACCTGAAGCGCTAGTCCGTCTTTTCCCGGCTGCGTGCCGCCACTCGTGGGCGGCACACAGCCGGATCTCCACGTCCGGATGACCGCTGTGCGACACCAGACGCTCGACCGGCGCGTCAGCTCCGGGCGACGGGGGAGAGCAGCTCCCGCGCGATGATGAGCTTCTGGATCTCCGAAGTGCCCTCGTAGAGCCGGTAGAGCCGGGAATCGCGATACATCCGCTCCACCACGGTTTCGGCCATGTAGCCCATCCCGCCGTGGATCTGCACGCCCCGGTCGGCCACCCGGGACACCATCTCGCTGCAGAACAGCTTGGCCGAGGACGGGCCGGCCGCGATGTCGGCGCCGGAGTCGAACTCGGCCGCGGCGTGCAGCACGAGGCTGCGCCCGGCGGCGAGCTCGGCGTAGGAGTCGGCGAGCATCGCCTGCACCAGCTGGTGGTCCCCGATGGGGCGGCCGCCCTGGCGGCTCGTGCCGGCGTGCTGCACCGACTCGTCCAGGATTCGCTGGGCGGTGCCCACGCACATGGCCGCGATGTGCAGTCGGCCGCGGGCGAGCACGGTCATGGCACTGCGGTAGCCGCGCCCCTCCTCGCCGATCAGCCGGTCGCCGGGCACCCGCACCTCGTCGAACATCACCTCGGCCGTCCAGGCCCCGCGCTGCCCCATCTTGTGGTCGCGTGGCCCGACCGTCAGCCCCGGGGAGGGGGCGTCCACGGCGAAGGCCGAGATGCCACGGCCACCCGCCGCCGTGGGGTCGGTTCGGGCGAAGACCACGAACAGGTCCGCGAGCGGGGCGTTGGTGATGAAGCGCTTCGTGCCGGTGACGACCCAGTCGCTGCCGTCGCGGCGCGCGGAGGTCTTCAGCCCGGCGGGACTGGAGCCGGCTTCGGATTCGGTGAGGGCGAAGGAGGCGATCGCCTCCCCGGACGCAAGCCGGGGCAGGAAGGCCTGTTTCTGCGCCTCGGTGCCGAACTTCGCGATCACCTGTCCGGCGATCCCGTTGTTGGTGCCGAACAGCGACCGGAACGCCGGGGTGGTGTAGCCGAATTCGAAGGCCAGCCGGACGTCCTCGGCCATGAGCGCCCCGAGTCCGCCGTACTCGGCGGGCAGGGCGTAACCGAACAGGCCCAGTTCGGCCGTCGCCGCACGCAGGTCGTCCGGGATCGAGTCGGTCTCCTCGATCTCGTTCTCCCGGGGGACGACCTCCTTGCGCACGAACTGGCGCACCGCGTCCAGCACCTGGCCGAAGGTGGTCTCGTCCATCAGCATCTCCTCACCGTTCTTCAGATAGAGAATCTAGCTGAACACGGTGCGAGGAGCTCGATCCTGGGCCGTCAGCCCGACTCCCTGGCCGACCCAGTAGGTCGCCAGCGCCTGCGCGCCGGTGTCGCCCTGCTCGGCGAGCTTGTCCACGCGCCGGAGGCTGGACTCGCTGACGAGGGACCGCAGCGGCATGGGCAGTGGTTCCGGGCTTGCGGCTTCCTCCCAGGCCCGGGTCCACTCCGATTCGAGCTGCCGGGGAGGACTTGCCTGTCGGCCCCTTCGACCGCATCGTGTCGCGCGAGGACGCCCGCAGCATCCACTGCACGGTGTACGGCGCGGTCTCCGCTTCCGGCGTCACCGAACCGGTCCACGCGCCCGCGGCGCCGAGTGCCACCGCCGCAGCCAGCTGCCTGCCCGTGACTATCCCGCCCGCCGCGACCGGGATGCCCGCGGCCCTCGCGCGGTCGATCATGAACTGCGGCGGCACTCCCAGCGCGTTGGCGATGAGGCCTCGACGACCTCCTCGGCCGAAGCTTCGATGCCGTGCTGTGTCAGCAGGTCCGCGACGAAGCGCCCGTGCGCGTCCGGCACCATCTTCCGCAGTGCCTCGGGGCCGAGCTGCTGCCCTTCGCCAGCGAACGTGTCCGGCACCACGATGTCGATCCCCAGCAGGTCGCAGATCGGGGTCCTCATGCGGTCTCCTTCCAGGTGACGACGGCGTCGAGTGCCTCCACGGTGCTCCCGTCCACGCGGAGCGGGTTGATCTCCAGGGACTCCAGGTCGTCGCCGAGCGCGAGGGCGAGGTCGCCGACCCGGGCCACGGTCTCGGCCAGGGCGTCGAGGTCGGCCGGTGCCGTTCCCCGGACACCGCGCAGCAATGCCGCGCCGCGCAGGCTTTCCAGCAGTTCCCGGGCACGCGCCGGGGTCACCGGCAGCGGCGACAGCGCGGAGTCGCCCAGGACCTCGACGAAGATGCCGCCGAGCGCGACGGCGAGCATCGGTCCCCAGTGCGGGTCCCGGACGACGCCGACGAGCAACTCCGTGCCACCGGAGCGCATCGGTGTCACCAGCACCCCTTCCACCTGCGCACCGGGAACCCGGTCGCCGGCGCGTCGCACGTCCTCGTAGGCGGCGGCGACCGCGTCGTTCCCGCTGACCCCGAGCCGCACCCCGCCGATGTCGCTCTTGTGCAGGATGTCCGGGGACACGATCTTGAGCGCGACCGGCCCGCCGAAGTCCGCGGCGGCCTTCGCGGCCTGCTGCGGCGAGGTGGCCAGCTCGCCCGGGATCACGGGGATTCCGGCCTCGGTCAGCAGCTGCCGCGCGCGAGCCTCCGACCAGCTCCCACGGCGGTCCGCCGGCGCGGGAACGGGGACGGTGTCGCGGGCGGGCGCTTCGCCACCCGGGTCGCGGGTCGCGTCCGACCACCAGCCGAGGTTGCGCAGCGCCACCACGGCCTGGCGCAGTCCGGGAATGGCGTGCGGCACCCGGGCCTGCGCCATGACCTCCTTGGTGTAGGCCGTGATCGGTTCCAGGACCTGGTTGACGTAGACGACCGGCCCGCTCGCGCGCTGGATCCCGTCGCCGATGGCGTCGGCGAAGGCCTGGCCGGCGAACGGGCCGCCGTCGGACTGCCAGGGCAGCGTGTTGACCACGGCCACCACGCCGATGCCGGGATCGGCCGAGACCGCCTCGATGGCGCGGGTGAAGATCGTCGGATCGATGATCGCGGCGCCGGTCACGTCGAGCGGGTTCTGGATCGTCCCGTAGGCCGGCATCACGTCGGCGAGCGCCTCCCGGGTGCTCGCCGCGAACTCCGGCAGTCGCGCGCCCAGGTCCTCGGCCCGGTCGGCCAGGATGTCGCAGGCCCCACCGGAGATCGACACCACGCCGATGCCCGGCCGTTCGAGCCGGTCGAGGTTGGCGGCGGCGCCCGCGGTGATGAGCATGTCCTCGATGGAGTCCACCCGGATGATGCCGAGGTCGCGGAACACTGCGTCGACCGTGCGGTCGTCGCCGACCAGAGCGCCCGTGTGGGCCGCGGCGGTCCGTGCGGACAGCTCGCTGCTGCCCGCCTTGAGCACCACGATCGGTTTGCCCGCCGCGGCCGCCCGCCGGGCGGCCGCCCGGAACACCTCGGGGTCCCGGATCGACTCCATGAAGATGGCGATGGCGCGGGTGTGCTCGTCGTCGACGAGGAAGTCCAGGACGTGGCCCGCGGTGATCATGGCCTCGTTCCCGAGCGTGACCATGTAGGACAGATCGGCGCCGGAGAGGGTGGCGAACTCGAGCATGGCCGCGGAGCTCGCACCGCTCTGGGAGAGCAGCGCGACCGAACCCGCCTCGCGCGGCAGGCCCAGGATCGGGGTCACCGGCGCCTGGTCGACGAGGTTGGCGAAGCCGAGGTGATTCGGCCCGAGCAGCACCATGCCGAGAGACTCGGCGTGCGCGACCAGCTCGGCCTGTGCGGCCCGCCCGGATTCGCCCGCCTCGCCGTAGCCGGCGGACAGGATGACGGCGTTGCGGATGCCGGCCGCGGCCGCGTCGGTGAGGGCGTCGAGGGTGCCCGCCTGCGGCACCATCATGAACGCCACGTCGACCGGTTCCCCGATCTCGGCGCACGAGGTGACGGTGGGCCGGCCGTGGGTCTCGGCGCCGCGCCGGTTGACCAGGTAGGTCTTCTCGGCGAAGCCGAACTCGACCAGGTTCCGGTAAGCCGTGCGGGAGAACGCCGACTTGTTCGAGGCGCCCACGAGCGCGACGCTGCGCGGCCGGAAGAGGGACGCGAGCCGCTGGGGGGTGATCACGCTGGACATTTCACGACTCCTTCGTGGTGAGGGCACTACCGGGGAAGGCCGAGGCCTCGCGCGATCAGCCCGCGCTGGACGTCGTTCGTGCCGCCGCCGACGACGTACATGACCGACAGCCGCAAGCCGTACTCGAAGGCCGCGTCCGGGGCGGCGGGGATGACTTCGAGAGCGGCTGCCGGCCCCAGGATGTCGAGGACGGCCTCGCCGAACGCCTCGGCGGTCTCGCCGCCGAGGACACCGGCCATGGGTGCCTCGAGCCGGGCGCCCCGACCCTGGCCGGTGGCGTCGATCGCGGCGGAGACCAGCGCCCGGGTGGCCTGGACACCGACGGCGACCTTGCCCAGTTCGGCGCGGCGTGCAGAGCCGCGGGGACCCACGGTGCCGTCGATGTCGGCACGGATGACGCCCAGCAGGTCGTCGAGCTGGCGGTGCAGTGCGGCGGCGATGTTGCCCATGGTGATGCGCTCCCCGGCGAGTGCGTCGGTGATGACCTTCCAGCCGCCGTTGACCTCGCCGACCCGGGCGGAGTCGGGTACGCGAACGTCGTCGTAGAACACGGTGCACGAGATCTCGCCGGACAGTGCGCGGTGTTGTTGCACCGTAATACCCGGGGTGTCCATCGGTACCAGGAACACCGTGATCCCGGCCTGGCGCGGCTTCGCGTCGGGGTCGGTGCGGACCGCCAGCCAGACCCAGTCGGACGTGTGGCCACCGGTGGTCCACAGTTTCTGCCCGTTGATCACCCAGTCTGCCCCGTCGCGCACCGCGCGGGTCTTCAGCGACGCCAGGTCCGAACCGGCCTCGGGTTCGCTGTAGCCCAGGCAGAACGCCAGTTCACCACGCCGGATGAGCGGCAGGAACTTCTCCTTCTGCTCGGGGCTGCCGTGCTTGAGGATCGAGTTGCCCAGCAGCATCACCGCACCGAGCGCCTTGCTGATCGGTGCACCCGAGTAGGCGGTCTCCTCGTTCAGCACGACCTGTTCGGCCAGCGTCGCGCCGCGGCCGCCGTACTCCTCGGGCCAGGCGAAACCGAGCCAGCCGCGGTCGGCGACGGCCTGGACGAGCTCGTGGTCCAGCGCCATCGTGCTGCGGGCGAACCGGTCTTCGTACTGGGCGAACAGCTCCCGTACCTCGGTGCGGAAGGCTTCCCCGGCCTCGCCCATGTCGAACGACGGCAGCGACGCTTCGGTCTCCACCAGCACGTCGGCGAACTCCCCGACCGCGCGCGGGAAAGCACGCAGCCTGGTGACGTCGGCGTGCACCCGGCGGAACAGCCACGGCGCCTCGTGCTCCTCGAAGTACCCGATCGCGGCGAGCGTGTGCTGCGCGCCCAGCTGGATACGCGGGGCCGCCGCGCGGGCGTGCTCCACCGCGATCTCCGCCCACGAGCTCCAGTCGGCCGCGTGGCTCGTCCACTGCCGCACGGCCTGGGCGATCAGCAGGTTTCCGGCGCTGAGGTCGATCTGGCAGGACGCGATGCGCTGCTGGACGGCGCCGAAGCCGCCGACCGGGCGCCCGAACTGGTGCCGGGTCTTCGCGTGCTCGATCGCCATCTCGTGTGCCCGCCCGGCGGCGGCGAGTGCCCGGGTGGCCAGGCCCAGCCTCAGCAGCAGGACGGCTTCGTCGGCGCGGGCGGCGTCGAGGTCGGCCGTGGCCACCGGGTCGCCGAGGCGGATCCGTGCCCACGCCGGCACGGCCAGCCCGGGTTGCTCGGTCACCCCGGCGATCTCCCGGAGCGCCGCCACACCGCCTGCCGCCGGCAGGACCAGCACATGCGTGGCTTCGGTGGCGGCTTCGGCGTAGGCCACCTCGTCGCCGGTGCCGTCGAGGGCGACCAGGACCCGCATCTGGCCGGACTCGATGCCGCTCGCGTCGGGCAGCAGACGGCCGGCGACGAACCCGTCCAGCACGGGCAGGGGACAGGCCACCCGGCCCAGCTCCATGGTCGCCGCCAGCGCCGCGTCCAGCGCCTCGGCCGAGCCCAGCTCGAACCAGCCCTGCGCTGCGGCCGCGTGCCACAGCTTCTCCAGGCCGGTGCCCGCCGCGGCGGTCGCGTCCCCCCAGTGCCGCCTGGTCAGCCCGGCCACGGCTTCGCCGAAGGCCGTCGCTTCATCGTTTGCCGACACGGTCACCCCCTAAATCTGAACAGCTTCCGTCTGTAATACGTTCGAGGTTATACTGACGGAACGCGTTCAGCAATGTGGTGTGATCCAGGGGTCTGGAAAGGTAGTGGCGTGACGCGAACTGCGAGTACCGCGGCCGGGCGCCCGCGCGATCCGGACGTCGACCGCCGGGTGGCGGAAGCCGCCATCGGGCTGTTCGGGGACGAGGGGTGGGCGGGGTTCAGCGTCGAGGCCGTGGCCAAGCGCGCCGGGGTCGGCAAGGCGTCGATCTACCTGCGCTGGCGGACCAAGCAGGCGCTGCTGCTGGAGGCGCTGCAACAGCACGTCAGCGGGGTCACCGCGATCGAGCCCGCCGATGTGCGCGAGGAGCTCGTCCAGCTCGCCCGGCAGCTGTTCGGGCACTACCTCGGCGACGCCGGGCGGGCGGCCTTCCGCATCGCGCTGGAGGCCGACCGCATCCCCGGGGTGGCCGAGCACTGGGCGAGCATCCGCCAGTCGCAGATCCTGGCCGCGCGGGCCATCGTCCGCCGGGCCATCGAGCGGGGCGAGCTGCCGGCCGGCACGTCGGTGACACTGCTGCTGGACACCCTCAGCGGCGCGGTGATGAACCACGTGCAGACCACCCCGCCCGAGGCACGCGCGAAGCTGGCCACCTCCGCCGGAAGCTACGCGCGCCGGCTGGTCGACTTCCTCCTCGCCAACGCCACCGCCGCGGCGTCGGAAAGCCGCGGTGGCCCGGAGAACGCCTCCTGACGGGGTATACCTGGGCGTTCGCCCGGCGGAGGCGTTCGGCTGCCTGTGCGCGGACGGCGTCACCGGACGCCGGGGGAGCGCCGCCTCCGGCTGCGACGCCAGGCTGTCCCAGTCGTCCACGGCCCACACGTGGTTGTCGTGCCAACGGAGGTTCTGCGCCTCGAAGTCGGCGTGGCCCAGCACGCACGGCAGGTCGGCGGCCAGCATCCGCTCGCGGGCCCGCTCGGCCGTGTCGCGAACATTTGCGGGCACGACGCTCTGGTCCCGTTCGTCGAGGAACCCGATCGCCGGCCACAACCCGGAATCCGTGTGGTCCCAACATACCCAGCGCGGATTCGGCAGCGGCGGCGCGACGGTCACCTCGGCCAGTTCGGCCATCCGTCGGGCGAACACCTCCGCGTAGCGCATGGCGACATCCGGTGAGTCGCCCTGCAGCAACTCACCGCCGGGCCGGAACTCCTCGGCGTGCACGGCCAGCGCACCGACGCCGACCGCGGGCGTGAGCGGGCGGGCGCACGGAAACCCCCGCTCCGCCAACCGGGCCTGTGCGGCGAGACACGGCGCGGCCCGGCCATCGTCCTGCCGCGCCTTCACCACGACGTCCCGGCCACCGGCCAACCGCAGCCCGAACACCGCCGACATCCGCCGCAGCGCGAACAGCACGCCGGCCGGCGCGTCCCCCAACTGGTCCACACACCAGGCCGGCAGCCAGTCCGGCAGCTCGTCCAACGGCACGGTGACGACTGTGCCAGGTGCGTCGTCGGCGGGGGAGGATGTCGCCGAGGTGGGGGGCGAAGCCCGGCGGGGGACTGGCACCGCCGGGCTTCGCCTGTCCTGGGGCCGTCAGCGGTTGCGCCACACCGGGCGGCGCTTCTGCGCGAACGCGGTCATGCCTTCGATCGCGTCCTCGCTGACCATCAGTTCGTCCACAGCGGACGAGGGGTGGGTGACCGCGTCGACCGTGTCGGCGATGCCCTGGGTCTCGCGCATCACCTGCAGCGACAGCCGGACCGAGGTGGGCGAGCCGTCGAGGATCTCGGCCGCGAGGGCGCGTGCCCCCTCGACCGCCTTGCCCGCTTCGGTGACCCGGTTGACCAGGCCGTAGGAGTGGGCCTCCGCGGCGGTGATGCGGCGGCCGGTCAGGATCATCTCGGTGGCGACCTTCGCCGGGACCGTGCGGGGCAGCCTGATCAGGCCACCGGCACCGGCGATGAGACCGACCTTGACCTCGGACAGCGCGAACCGGGCGGTCTCGTCGGCGACGACGAGGTGGCAGGCCAGTGCGATCTCGCAGCCGCCGCCCATGGCGAAGCCGTTCACCGCGGCGATGACGGGTTTGGGCAGCTCGCGTCGGCTGGTCAGCCCGGCGAAGCCGTTCTTGGGCACCCACATGGGTTTCCCGGCCGCGGAGTAGACGAGGTCGTTGCCCGCGGAGAACGCCTTGTCCCCGGCGCCGGTGAGGATCGCGACCCAGAGGTCGGGGTCGGCGAAGTAGGCGTCGAAGATCTCGTCGAGTTCCTCGTTGGCCTGCGGGTGCAGGCTGTTGCGCACGTCGGGCCGGTTGATGGTCACTTCCAGCAGGTGCCCGTCGCGGCGCACGAGGACGTGTTCGTAGCTGTCGCGGAACTCCGCGGGCCGGGGCGGGAACAGCTCGTTCATCCGGCTTTCGGTCGTGGTGACCCGGTTGCCGAAGCCGAACGAGCGGACGTAGACCCGGGTGCCGATGGGCTCGCCGCTGCCGAGCCGGTCCAGGATGTCCTCGTCGCCCTTGCGCGTCATTGCGAGGAAGCGGCGGTCGTCGGCCTCCAGGCGGCCGATCACCACGCCGGTGCGCTCGCCGTCCCGGCTGTGCTTGACCGTGTAGGTCTCGATCGTCGCCCAGCCGTCGGCCCGCGGCGCTTGCCCGGGGGCGGGCCAGGAATCGATCTCGGCCTGCAACTGCGCGCTGCGATCGGCGCGCCACTCGGTGGGCGTCGTCGAGTAGATGCCGACCGAGTACTTGCTCATGGTGCCGCCGTTGGCACCGACGAAGCCGAACGCGCCGGGGGTGGCGCGCATCCGCTGGACGGTCTCGGCGATGGCGTGCATCGAGTAGTTGTTGCCGGCGCCCCCGAAGAACGGCAGCCCGCCGGTGAGGGTGAGGCCACGGGGGTCGGCAGGGTCGATCCCGAGCCCTTCGCAGACGGTGGACACCGGGATCGGGAAGCAGCTGTAGAGGTCGAAGGTGGACACCTGGTCCACGCCGATCCCGGCTACTTCGAGGGCGTGCTCGGCGGCCAGCACCGTGGCGGGGCTGCGGCTGAGGTCCTGGCGGTCCATCAGGTCGCGCTCGCGCAGGTCGGCGTGCCCGTGCAGGAAGACCCACTTCTCCTCGGGCACCCCGAGCCGCCGCGCGGCCGCCACCGACATGACCAGGACGGCGGCACCCTGGTTGACCTTCTCCCTGGCGACGATGTAGCGGGTGTAGGGGTCGGCGATGGGGCGGTTGGCCTCGGTCGGCGTGACCAGCTCGGCGGCGGAGCGCTCGACGGGCGCGGAGGCGTAGGGGTTGGCGGCGGCCACCTCGGTGAACGGCGCGAACAGCTCGCCCATCGCGGTGGCGTACTCCTCGCGGGTCTGCTTCAACCGTGCCCGGCGGGCGTTCTCGAACAGGGCGTACTGGCTCGGCGCGTCGGTCAGCCCGTGTGCCACCTGCTCGCGCGAGGTCAGGCCTTTGAGCCCGTAGCCACGGTCTTCCAGGCTGCCCTCGACGTGCTCGGTGAAGTCGGGCTTGTCCTGCGCCTTGGCCAGGTGCCCCGCCGTGGAGATCGCCTCCGAGCCGAACGCCAGCGCGATCTCGGCGCCCCCGGCGGCGATGGTGGCCGACAGCTCGGTGAGCAGGTGCTGCGGGCCTTGCCCGCCGGCGACCTCCAGGATCGCCCGCGCCGGGGACGCGCCCACCCGGTTCGCCACCGACCGCGGGAAGTTGTCGGACCTGCCCAGCGGGGCGGGCGCACCAGGGGTGGAGATCTCGAACTGCCGGATGCCCGCGACGGTGTCGATCGCCGCCGCGATCGCGTCGGCGTCGGCGTCGGCGCCGGTGTCCGCGAGCGCCGCGCGCACCGCGTTCGCCGCGACGTCGACCGCGGACAGGCGCAGGTACCCGGGGTCCTCGATCCGCTCGGCGAACTGTCCGGCTCCGACGACGACCGGGGTGCGGGGGTCGATGTCTGCTGTGCTCATTCAGTGCTCCTGTGCGGGGTGACGGCTGCCGGTGCCCGTCGGCCGCACGCGGACGAGCCCGGCCTCGGTGCCGGCGGGGACCCAGGCGAGCCGGCCCGCCCGGGCGAGGTGTTCGAGGTGGGCGGCGGTTTCGGCCACCGCGCCGAACCGCATGTTCCCGATCTCCGCCCAGGGCCGCGACCACGTCAGGTGCTCGGCCACCTGCCACACGGTCGGTTCGCCGAACTCGCCGACCAGCACGAGGATCTCGGCGCAGCGCTGCTCGTGGTGCTCGCGCAGCGCGCGGGTCCGGCCGGCCAGGCCGCGGAACCGGTACTCGTGCGCGGGCAGGGCGTCGTGGTCGTCAAAGCCGCCGACCCGCTCGAGCGAGTCGAGGAACTGTCCCAGCGGCGAACCCGTGGACCCGGGGATCAGCCCGATGTTGGGCGTGATCCGGGGAAGCACGTGGTCCCCGGTGAGCAGCAGCCGCGCGTTGGTCTCTCGCAGGCACAGGTGCCCTGGCGTGTGCCCGGGGGTCCAGACCACCCGCAGCTGCCGTCCGGCCAGCGGCACCCGGTCGCCGTCGTCGAGCAGCAGGTCCGGCTCGGCCATCGGCCCGGCCGGCCGTTGCCCGTCGGTGCCCGCGACCAGCCGTGTCAGGCTCGCGATGTCCTCGTCCGGGGCGCCGGCGCGGGACAGCCAGTCCCTGACCCTGGCTGCGGCCTCGCCGCCGTCGCCCGCGGCCGGGCGCTGGCGCAGGGCGTCACGCTCGGCCGGATGCATCGCGACCCAGGCGCCGGACGCCGCGCGGAGGCGGGCGGAGAGGCCGTGGTGGTCGGGATGGACGTGGGTGGCCACGATCCCGGTCACGTCGCCCGTGTCCAGTCCCGCCTCGCCGAGCCCGCTCGTCAGCGCGTCCCAGCCCTGCTCGGTGTCCCAGCCCGGATCGACGACGACGACGCCGTCGTCACCGGGGACCAGGTAGCTGAGGGTGTAGCGCAGGGGGTTGTCGGGGATGGGCACCGGGACCGACCAGATCCCGGCAGGCAGCCGCTCGACCGGCGGAAGGGTCCGGCGTTGCCAGGCCGCCTGCTGGGCGGTGCCCAGCACTTCGATCCCGACCACTGGTTTCGCTGCCATTGCCCACCGGATTTCTAGACGTCGATCGTCTGAAATCACTTTACCGCAGGCAGTGCAGGTGGGCGCGCGAACGAGTGCTGGATCACGCGCCCACCGCGGCGCCGTGTGCGGTCATCATTTCGATCGCGCGCCGTTGCAGGTCCGCCGGCACATGCCGTAGGGAGCGAAGCCGAAACCGACGCTCATCTGGTCCCGGCCCCCGCTTCCGGGGCGCACCTTGGCATGCGAAACCTACGGCTGCCCGGGTTTCAAGGTCACGAACAGGCCCTCCGCGTCGGCGACCACCGTTTCCCCGTCGACCAGCGCGCCGGCGAGGATCCGTTTGCGGCCCTCCTCGCGTTCGAAGCGTGCCTCGACCCGCAGGCGGCTGCCGACCGGGGTGATCTTGCGGTAGTTCACGTGCAGGTAGGCCGTGCGAGCGCGCGGCCGGCCCGTGTTGGCCAACCTGCCCATCACCTCGTCGAACGCCAGCGGGATCGCGCCGCCGTGCACCGCGCCGTTGCCGCCGAGGTAGAACCGGCTGAACGTGACATGCCCGAGGACATGTTCTTCATCCCATTCCTCGATGTGCACGGGCGGTGCCATCGCCTGGCCGCGACCGGGCAGGTCGGTGCGGTGGCCGACGATCTGCGCGGCCTCGGGCACCGTGAAGGGCTCGAGCGCGGCGGCGAGCTTCTCCAGCGTCTCGGCGGTCTCGGTGACCGTTTCCGGGGGCGGGCCGGCGCCGGTCATCCGGGCCTGCAGCAGGCGCAGCGCCTCGATCATGCGGGGGAAGTCCGGCCCGCCCTGCTCGCCGGGCTCGTGGTCCCAGCCGCGGCGGTCGAGCCCCTCCGGTCCGGTCACTGTGGTCCCTCCTCTTCGTCGGGGGTGCTGCTCGTTGTCGTTCCGGGTCTGCCGAAGTAAGTTAAGATGAACTAGATCCGGAGGATACAGGAAGGTGCAGCGATGAAGCCGCGTGTCGGACAGCTCCTGGCCAGTACGGTCGACGGTACGACCGTCATCGTGGTGAAGGCTCCGGACGGTGACTTCACCGTCACCTGCGGCGGTGCCGCGATGGTCGACCCCAAGGCCAAGGACGCCGCCCCGGCGGGTGAGCCCGACCCCGCCCAGATGGACGGCAGCCAGCTCGGGAAGCGCTACGCCGACGACGAGCTCGGCCTGGAGGTGCTGGTCACCAAGGCGGGCCAGGGCACGATCGCGGTCAACGGCACGCCGCTGCCGCTCAAGGATGCGAAGCCGCTGCCGGCTTCGGACTGACGCGGGTCCCCGCCGGCCGGGCCCGTGCGACGAACTGCTCGCGCGGCCCTCGGCCGCGGGCCGCCATTCGCGAACGACGAAGCCGCGGCACTGACGAGCGCGCCGCGGCTTCGAGCTGTCGAACAGGCCGTCGCCCGTTCTCCTCGCCGGGTTGTGCTGAAGAATCTAGACAAACATCCTGACTTCTGGTCGTGACACCGCGGAAAGAGTCAAGATAAACTGCCTAAACCTGAACAGCGGGAACGAGGAGGTTCCGGTGCGCGATGCGGTGATCGTCGAGGCGGTGCGCGCCCCGGTCGGCAAGCGTGACGGCGACCTCTCGGCCGTGGCACCGGCGGATCTGTCCGCCCACGTGCTCAGGGCACTGGTCGAACGGACGGGCATCGACCCGGCAGTGGTCGACGACGTGGTCTGGGGCTGCGTGGGACAGGTCGTCGAGCAGGCGCTGGACATCGCGCGCAACGCGGTGCTCGGCGCGGTGGACGGCGGTCGCTGGCAGGACGCCTACCTCTACGCCCGCGCCTACACGATCGCCGGCGGGAGCTCGGAGATCATGCGCAACCTCATCGCCGAGCGCGGGCTCGGCCTTCCCCGGGAGCAGGTGGCGAAATGAGCGAGCTCGGGCTGAGCGCGGCCCAGCGGGATCTGGCGGGTATGGCGCGTTCCTTTCTCGCGCAGCAGACGGACCTGAACGCGCTGGTCGCCGGGACCGTGCCGGATCCACTGTGGACCGGCCCGCAGCTGCGCGCGGCCGGCGACCTCGGGCTGACCGCGCTGCTGGCCGCCGACGGCGGTGGCACGCACACCGATCTGGCGGTCGTCGTCGAGCAGCTCGGTCACACCGGCTCCGCGCTGCCGGTCGGCGCCACAGCGCTGGCGGTCGGGCTGGGTGAGGCGGCCGGGATCTCGTCGGCCGGCCTCGGCGAGTGCGCGGCGGGTCTGGGCCTGGCGGCCCTGGTCGCGGCCGAGCCCGGCGCGCCGGAGCTGTTCGGCAAGCCCTCCGGCGACGGCGGGCTGGTGCTCGCCGGGCGCGCCGGTTTCGTGCCGGCCGGTGCGGCCGCGGACTACTTCCTGGTGCTGGCCCGGACCGCCGAAGGCGGTGCCGTGCTGGCGATGCTCGACGCGGGCTTCGACGGGTTGACGATCACACAGCGCACCGTGCTGGACATCTCGCGGCGTTTTTCCTCGGTGGAACTGGAATCGGTGGTCGTCGGCGCGGGCGACTGGACGGCGGGGGAGCAGGCCGAAGCGGCGTTCGCCCTGGCTCGCGACGCGGCCGCGGTGCACGCGGCGGCCGACGCGCTCGGTGCCTCGACCCGGCTGCTGGAAATGACCTTGGAACATGTCCGCACCCGTGAGCAGTTCGGCCGCGCCGTCGGCTCCTTCCAGGCGGTCAAGCACCACTGCGCGTCGATGGCGGCCGATCTCGAGCTGAGCCGGGCGGCGGTGCTGGCCGCGATGCGGGCGCTCGACGGCGACGTGGCTGCCCGGGCCGAGGCGGTGTCGGCGGCGGCTTCGTTCGCCGGGGACGCGTGCAGCCGGGTCGCGAGTCTCGCACTGCAGCTGCACAGTGGCATGGGCTTCACCTGGGAGCAGCAGGTGCACGTGTTCCTGCGCCGGGTGAAGACCGACGAGCTGCTGGCCGGCACTCCGCGCTGGCACCGGGACAGGCTGCTGAAGGTGCTGGAGCCGGCCCGATGAGCACTCTCGGCACGGCCGCGCTGATCCTGCGGCTGCTGCTCGGGCTGCCCCTGGCCGCGCACAGGTACACGCACTGGCGGCCGGGTTCCTGACCTCGCCCGCCGCTGCCTTCGTGGTGGGCACGATGGCCGTCGCGGTGACCGGGCCGGGGCCGGCCTCGCTCGTCCACCTGATCGGGCTGGACACGGTGCTCGACGACCGGGCGAAGGAGCCGGTTCAGTAGAGCAAGTCGACGACCTGCGTCTCGTCCTCGCCGCGGAACAGGTGCGGCCGCGCGGCCTTCATGTGCCGGGTCCAGAACCGCTCCGCGCCCGCACCGTCGCGAGCCTCGACCAGCTCGGTCAGCTTCTCGTAGGCGCGCAGGGCTTTGCGGTTGTTCGCGAGGGTGTCGGCGGCGGTGTCCGGGGTCTCGTCGTAGACGCGGGCCAGCTGCCGGGTCACGATCTCCGACAGCATCCCGATCACGGCGGCGAGCGTCTTGTTGCCCGCGAGCTCCACGATCCGGCGGTGGAACCGGACGGTCTGCGCGCCGAACTCCGCCGACCCGACCAGCGCGCGGATCGACTCGAGCTCATCGGCGAGCGCCCGGCCGGCGGCCGCGTTGCCCCGCTGGGCGAGATCCCGCGCGGCGGCGGGCTCGATCACCATGCGCGCCTCGTAGAGGTCGCGGATGGTCGTGCCGGACAACGTGAGGAGCATGCCGAACTGGTCCGCCGCCGCTTCCGGCCCGGGGACCGTCACCCGGGCGCCGCCGGGCGGGCCGCGCCGGATGCTGACCAGGGAGTCGGCCTCCAGCAGCCGGAACGCCTCGCGCAGGGTGGGGCGTGAGACACCGAACTCGGCCATCAGCTGCGGTTCGGTGGGCAGCCACTCGCCGTCGCCGATCTCACCGCGCGCGATCGAACGCCGGATCCGGCCGGCGACCAGGTCCGCCATCTTCTTCGGCCGAACCAGGTTGCGGGCCTCGGCAGGTCGGGTCACGCCGGCCTCTCTTCTCGGTTCACGGGCGGGTCGGGGCGGCGTCAGTAGAGCAGGTCCACGACCTGGGTGGCCCCCTGCGTGCCGCCCTTGAGCACGTAGGGCCGGGCGGCCTTCATGTGCCTGGTCCAGAACTTCTCGGCACCTTCCCCGTCCCGCGCGTCGACCAGGTCGACCAGCCGCTCGTACGCGCGCAGCGCCCGTTTGGTGTTGGCCGCGACCTCCTCGGCGGGCTCGCGGGCGTCGGCGAAGACCTGCTCGATGTGCCGGGTGATGATCTCGTTCAGCATCCCGGTGACCGTGGCCAGCGTCCGGTTGCCGGACAGCTCGACCAGGCTCTGGTGGAAGCGCACGATCATCCGGTCGACCGACCGGCCCGCGTCCGCGGCGGCCCGGACCTCCTCCAGCAGCTCGGCCAGCTGCTTGCGGTCGGCGGCGGTGCCCCGCTCGGCGATCGCTCGCGCGGCCGCCGGTTCGATGGTCATCCGGGCCTCGTAGATGTCGGCCAGGGTGGTGCCCGACAGGGTCAGCAGCATGCCGAACTGCGCCGCGGCCGCTTCCGGCCCGGGGATCGTCACCCGGGCGCCGCCGGGCGGGCCGCGCCGGATGCTGACCAGCGAGTCGGCCTCCAGCAGCCGGAACGCCTCGCGCAGGGTGGGGCGTGAGACGCCGAACTCGGCCATCAGCTGGGGTTCGGTGGGCAGCCATTGCCCGTCGGTGACCTCGCCACGGGCGATCATCCGGCGGATCCGGCCCGCCACGATGTCCGCCATCTTCTTCGGGCGCACCGGTACGCCGTTCCCGGAGAAGACCCCGGAGGTCACGTGGCTCGTCACAGCTGGTCCTCGGCTTTCGATGGGGAGCGGTGCCGCCCCTTCGGGTAAAGCGAATGTAGATAATATACCCGGAAGTAACCCTTATCGCCCGGATGGGCGGGCCGGCGGCGCGGCGCCGGGGATCACGTGGCGACGGCCACCGAGCGGGAGCCTGGGCGCCGCCGGATGGCCGCGACGGCGGATCGCCTTCGCACAGTGCACCCGGGGTGATGAGCGCCGTCCGCCAATCAATCTAGTTCCGCTGGACCCGACCTGCGGCGAGCCGCGTGACGAACGCATCGGGCCGATTGCCTTCAGGAGGGCAAGAGTCTAGATTCATTGGTGAATCTTTCCGTTCCTGTGAGGGGCTTCGATGACGTCGCTGACGAGCCGGCTGAAGGGCCTGTGGGAGATCGATCCCGCGGCACAGGCCATCAGCTACGACGGCAGCTGGTGGACCTGGGGAGAGCTGACCACCACCGCGGACGACTGCGACGAGGTCTGGCGGGCCGCCGGTGCCGGGCAGGGCGCGCGGATCGCGATCGTGCTGGAGAACCGCCCCGAGTTCGCCGCCGCCGTCGTGGCCGTGTTGGCGTCCGGGCGCTGTCTCACCACGGTGAGCCCGTTGCAGCCGACCGAACGCATGGCCGCCGACCTCGAGCGCGTCCAGCCGCGGATCCTGGTCGCGTCACCGGCGGTGTGGGAACGGCTGTCCGACGCCGGTGTGCACACACGGGTGGGCCTGCGCGTCACGGTCCGGCCCGACGGCACGGTAACCGCCGAGGGCGGGCCGCCGGCCCCGAGGCCCGAGGTCGACGACGCCCCGGGCACCGCCGTGGAGATGCTCACCTCGGGTACGACGGGCCCGGCGAAGCGGGTGCGGCTGTCCTACCGCCAGATGGAAAGCGCTCTCAGTTCCGCGCGCTCGTACGACCGCCGCCCGGAGTCGGAGCGCAAGGCCCTGCCCCAGGGAGTGGGTATCGTCGCGAACCCGGTGGTGCACATCGGCGGGCTGTGGGGCGTGCTGCAGGCCATGTACGACCGCCGGCGGGTCGTGCTCCTCGAACGCTTCCGGGTGCAGCCGTGGGTCGAGGTGATCCGCGCCTACCGGCCGAAGCTGGGCAGCCTGACCCCGGCCGGGATCAAGATGGTGCTCGACGCGAACGTGCCGGCCGAGGACCTGTCGAGCCTGCGAGCGCTGAACTCCGGCACCGCGCCACTGGCGCCGGAACTGGCCGAGCAGTTCCACGACCGCTATGGCATCCCGGTGCTGTCGGTGTACGGCGCGACGGAGTTCTGCGGCGCCGTCGCGGGCTGGACCCTGGACCAGTTCCGCGAGTACGGCCGGAGCAAGCGCGGCAGCGTGGGACGTGCCCAGCCCGGCGTGCGGCTGCGGGTCGTGGACGACGCGGGCAACGAACTGCCGAGCGGGACCTCGGGACTGCTGCAGGTGTGCACACCGCAGGCCGAAGCCGGGCCCGGCGCCTGGACGCCGACCAGCGACCTGGCACGCATCGACGAGGACGGCTTCCTCTGGATCGAGGGCCGTGCCGACGACACGATCATCCGGGGTGGCTTCAAGGTCAGCCCGGCCACGGTGGCGAAGGTGCTGGAGAAGCACCCGGCGGTGCGGGAGGCTTCCGTCGCCGGGCGCGACGACGCGCGGCTGGGGCAGGTCCCGGTCGCCGCGGTGGAGCCCGCCGCCGGGCACCCGGCCCCGGCCGAGGACGAGCTCATCCGGCTGTGCCGCCGCGAGCTGCTGCCGTACGAGGTTCCGGTGCGGATCCTCGTGGTGGACGTGCTGCCCCGCACGCCGTCGATGAAGGTGTCCAGGGTGGATCTGCTGGAGCTGTTCGACCACCTCGACGGGGAACGGGACGAAGCAGCGGTCTGAAGAACGGAGGATGCCGGTGCGGTTCACCGTCGAACACCCGGTCGGGCAAGCGGAATGCGCGGCCGGACTGTACGGCCCGGAAGGGCTCGCCGAGTTCGCGCGCGCGGCCGAGGAGGCCGGCTTCGACGCGGTGGCCTTCACCGAACATCCCGCGCCCTCGCTGAAATGGCTGCGGGCCGGCGGGCACGCCAGCCTGGACCCGTTGGCGGCGCTGGCGTTCTGTGCGGCGGCCACCAGCCGCATCCGGCTGCTGACCTATCTGCTGGTGTTGCCCTACCGGAACCCGCTGCTGGCGGCGAAGACCATCGCGACGGTCGACCTGCTCTCCGGCGGGCGGCTGACGCTCGGGGTCGGTGGGGGCTACCTGCGTTCGGAGTTCGCCGCGCTGGGCGCGGACTTCGAGGCACGCGGGGCCCTGCTCGACGAGTCGCTCGACGTGCTGCGCGCGGTGTGGTCCGGCGAGTCGTTCGGCTTCGACGGCCGCGGTTTCACCGCGCGGGACCAGGTGAGCGTGCCGGCGCCGGTGCAGTTGCCGCACCCTCCGGTGTGGATCGGCGGCAACGGGCGCAACGCGCGGCGCCGCGCGGCCCGTGCCGCGCAGGGCTGGAGCCCGCTGCTCATCGACGAACGGTTCGCCGCGACGACACGCACCGCGGCACTGTCCACACCGGACGATCTGGCGGCGGCGGTGGCCGACCTGCGCGAGCTGACCGAGGCGCAGGGGCGGGACCCGGCGGCGCTCGACGTGCAGGTCCAGTCGAGCGAGAGCAACGTGCTCGTCGACGGCGGATCCCTGGAAGAGCACCGGAGCCAGCTGAAGGACCTGGCCGAAGCCGGGGCGACCTGGTTCGTGGTGCGGGTGCCCGCGGGCGGTCTGCCCGAGACCAAGGACGCACTCCGCCGCTACGGCCGCGAAATCATCGGAGAGCTGCGATGACCCCGGTCCTCGTGTACGACGAGGGCGACCGGCGGCTCGTCACGCTCAACCGCCCGGAGAAACGCAACGCCCTCGACGTCGAAGCCGCCGGGGCGGTTGCGGCCGCGGTGCAGGACGCGGCGGACGCCGGAGTCCGTTCGGTCATCCTCACCGGCGCGCCTCCCGCGTTCTGCGCGGGCGGGGACCTGCCGGCGCTGGCAGCGGTCGCCGAACGCGGTTCGCTGGTCGCCACCGACGCGATCTACCGTGATTTCCACGGCATCGTGCGCGCGATCCGGGACAGCCCGCTGCCCGTCATCGCGGCCGTCAACGGCGCGGCGATGGGTGCCCGCCTCGATCTCGCCCTGTGCTGCGACCTGCGGGTCGCGGCGGAGGCCGCGGTGTTCCAGAGCACGTGGGTGCGTGCGGGCCTCGTTCCCGGCATGGGCGGCGCACGCCACCTGCCGCACGTCGTCGGCTCCGCGCGGGCGGCGTCGATGCTCCTGCTGGGCCGGTCGGTGACGGCGGCCGAAGCGCTGGAATTCGGCCTGGTCAACGAGGTCGTGCCCGACGGTGAGGCGGCCGCCGCCGCGGCGCGCATCGCCGACGAGGTGGCGGCGTTGCCCACGGTCGCCGTCGCCCGTACCAAAGCGGCGCTGCGCCGGGGGATCGACGCGGACCTGGACGCCGAGCTCGCCACCCTCGGCGCCCAGCAGGGTCAGCTGTTGCTCGGCGAGGACTTCCAGAAGCTCGCCCGGCGCCTGGCGCGCTGACTCCGGCCTGCCGGCACGCGGGTCGAGGTCATCGTCGTGCGCGGAACTGTCGCACGGCTGCCGGCCGAGATGGACGCCGCCGACCGCCAGGCACCTGGGGCCGGCCGCCGAAGACTGACCACGGCGAGGTGTCGTTCGCCCGCTGGTTACGAGGCGAGCCGGAGCAGGTCGGGGACGTCGGCCAGCGCGCGGAGGGTGTCGTTGAGGTGCGTACAGGTCGAGGTGCCGGTGAAGGTCCGGCGGATGTGCCCGCGCAGCCCGGCCAGTGCCACCCCGGCGAGCCGGGTCACGCTGGCCGCGGCGGCCGGGCATTCCACCCACGGCAGGGCACGAGGGGTCGCCTCGCACGAACGCACGACACCCTCGGCCGCATCGAAGTCGAGCACCACCGTGTACTCGTGGATCACGGTCTCCAGGCCGTCTGGGCGCACGTAGGAGTCCCGGTAGAACACGTCGACACGCTCGCGGCCGGGATCGACGTCCATCAGGCGGGAGCGGCGCATCGCATGGGGCGGCAGCGGCGGCACGTCGTGCCAGGCCCACGGGTCGTCGCCGGTCAGGGGCGGCGCGGCCGGGCCGGTCACGATCGGCGCCCTGCCGGTCGCGTCGAACCCGGCCATGATCGTGCCCCCGTCGGCGAACCCGGCACACATGTCCCGCCCGTGCACGTGCTGCGAGGTGCCGCGCGGCCGGTGCCCGCCCTCGGCCTGCTTCGCCGCGCCGTAGGCCTGCCCCGAGACGAGCGTGGTGACCGGAACGTCGTCCAGCAACTGGTAGAGCAGCGCGCCGTCCTCGCCGAGTGCGGGCACGGCATCGAGCACCTTCGCCCGGAACCCGGACCCGGCACTCGTCCCGACCAGGCCGTCGAGCTCCGGATACGCGGGATCGGTCGACAGCGCGTTCAGCTCCCAGCCGCCGGTGAAGTCGACGGTCGCCGCCAGCGTGGCACGGCCCAGCTCGACCGGGGTGCCGTCGCGTTCGGTGCGCAGGTCGCGGGCGCGGCCGGCCAGCACGAGCGGGCCGTCGATGCCTACGGGCCGCAGCATGTCGGTGGTCACCGTCCGCCGGACCGATCCGCGCACGCGCGCCGGGGTCCCGGTGGTGGGCTCGTGGATCCCGTGCCGCGGGTGCAGCGGCCCGAGGAACACCGGTGCCGACAAGGCAGACCTCCTCGCTTGCATGAAAACGTCATTCTCAGTAGACGCCGCCACGGGTCCTGCTGTCAAACAAGGTGGTTCAGGACACGCTCTCCCGAGCGGCGGGAACCGCGCCGCCCTCGACCGGCTCCTGGTGGCCGGGTACCCGAACCCGCTCGGGCCCAGTAGGGTCGGGCAGGCCGCATCAGTCATGAAGAGTATAGATTCAATGGATCTGGTGCGTGCGCTCCTCCTGGTTTCGTGGAGCCGGCTTTCCCGTGTGCCGCAGCTGAAGCAGGCGGCCGCGGCGGATCGACCGGGTAGCCGGGCAGACGTGTGGATCGCAATACGGCAAGGGAAGGTGGCGGGCGTCAGATGCAGCTGCGAGTGCTGGGCCGCACGGGCGTACGGGTTTCGGCCCTGTGCCTGGGAGCGATGTCGTTCGGCCGGATGGGCAACGCGGATCACGACGACAGCGTGCGGATCGTCGACCGGGCCCTCGAAGCCGGGATCAACTTCATCGACACCGCCGACGCCTACTCCCGGGGCGAGTCCGAGGAGATCGTCGGCCGGGCGATCAAGGGGCGCCGCGACGACGTCGTGCTGGCGACGAAGTTCTACAACCCCATGAGCTCCGCGCCCAACGACCGGGGCGGCTCGCGCCGGTGGATCACGCGCGCCTGCGAGGACAGCCTGCGCCGCCTGGGAACCGACTACATCGACCTGTACCAGATGCACCGGCCGGACCCGGACACCGATCTCGATGAGACGCTGGGCGCGTTGTCGGATCTGGTCCGCCAGGGCAAGGTCCGGCTGATCGGTACCTCGACCTTCCCGGCCGAGGAGCTGGTCGAAGCACAGTGGACGGCGCAGCGCCGCGGGCACGTGCCGTTCCGGTGCGAGCAGCCGCCGTACTCGTTGTTCGTGCGCGGGCCCGAGCGGGACGTGTTCCCGGTGTGCGAGCGCTACGGGATGGGCGCGATCGTGTGGAGCCCGCTCAACGGCGGCTGGCTCACCGGGAAGTACCGGGCGGGGCAGCAGGCGCCGGACGGTTCGCGGTTCGACCGGCTGGCACGTGGCTCGTGGCGGGTGGACGCGTCTTCGGCGCGGCGGAAGTCGGAGCTGCTGGCGGAGATCGAGCGGATCGGGGCGGACGCCGGCCTGGATCTGATCACGCTCTCCGTCGCCTTCACCCTGGCGCATCCGGCGGTCACGTCGACCATCATCGGGCCGCGCACCCTCGAACAGCTGGAGTCGCAACTGCCCGCGGGTGAGGTGCGGCTCAGCGACGAGGTGCTCGACCGGATCGACGCCGTCGTCGCGCCGGGGGAGACCGTGGATCGCGCGGACTTCGCGTACGAGCCCCGCGCGATCCGGCACCCCGGGCTGCGCCGCGTCAGCGGGTCGTGACGCCGGCTGCCGTCTTCGCGCTGTCCGCCAGCACGCCCGGGACCCACGCGGCGATCCGGTCCCAGAGGACGGCCCGGCTGCCCGCGAAGTTGTGGCAGTGCGCCGAACCCTCGACGAGGTGGAGGGTGACGTCGCGGGAGGCACGGTAGCTGGTGCCAGTACCGCTTGTCGTAGGTGCCGCCCGCCAGGCAGACCAGCACGGCCGGGGCGGCGACGGGCCGCTCCGGCAGGAACAGCAAGGATGTCTGGGTCAGTGGCTCGCCGGTGGCTGTCGCGTCCGTGACGTCGAACGTGAGCTCTCGCGGGGCCATGTCTCTCCCTTGAAACCGACCGGATACAGCGAAACTACATCAACACCGGGAGGGGCGTCCACATGGGAGAAGCCCCGCGGCGCGAGGCCGCGGGGCTCCTCCTGCAGATCGGTCAGGCGATCGATCCCGTGTGTCTGCGGGCCATGTTGAGGCCTTCTTCGCGGGTGGGTGCGGTGGTTTCCCATTTTTCGCAGGAGCAGGCGACGAGGTAGGTGTCTTTGTTGTTGGGGATGACGGACTGGGCGATGCATTCGCCGTTGGTGTTCGCGACGTTGTGCAGGAACTCGGTGGGCGAGTCGTGCATCAGGTTGTCACTCATGGTCGTGTCCTGATCTCAGGCGGTGGTGGGGGTGGCGGGCACGTGGGGGAACAGTTCGCGGTAGGCGCCGATGGTGATGCGGTGTTTGATCGTGGGGTCGACGTGGTCGAACAGGTCGTGGAGTGTTTTCTGGGTGTGTCCGTAGGTGCCTTCCATGTGGGGGTAGTCGCTGCCCCACAGGACGTTGTGATAGCCCATGGAGGTGGCGGCGGCGATGGCGGACTGGTCGTGCTGGAACGAGGCGTAGACCTGGGAGTAGATGATCTCGCGGGGGGTGCGGTCGAGTTTGGGGCGGACGGCCATGTGGTGCTGGCGGTAGCCTTCCTCGATGCGGTCGGCGATGAACGGGACCCAGGTGGCGCCGCCCTCGGAGACCAGGACCTTGAGGTCGGGGTGGCGGTCCAGGGCGCCGGAGGCGACCATTTTGGTGACCGCGCGCTGGCCGCCGAAGGTGGTTTCGGTGTAGTTGAGGACCGCGCCGCCGGGGCCGCGGAAGACGACACCGGCGGAGGCGCCGGCACTCAGGTCGATGGGGTCGGTGCCGATGTGGAAGGCCAGCACGATGCCGGCCTGTTCGGCGACGGTCCAGAACGGTTCCCATTCCTTGCGGTTGTAGTCCACCTGCAGCGGGTGTGGTGTGACCGGCAGGAACACCGCTTTGAAGCCCAGTTCCGCGACCCGTTCGAGCTCGTGCACGGCGTCGTCGATGTCCAGGGTGGAGACCTGGGCGGTGGAGATCAGCCGGGGTTGTGCCTGGTCGATGGTCGCCCACGCCCAGTCGTTGCTGACCCGCAGCGCCTCGCGCAGCACCTCCGGGGTGCGGAAGGAGGAGCTCCACATGCCCAGTGACGGGAACACCAGCTCCGACCAGATGCCCTCCTGGTCCAGGTCCTTCATCCGCAGGTCCACGTTCGCCGCACCGGGAGCCCGGCTGGAGGCGTCGAAGAACTCCTGCTGCGCCGAGGTGGGCAGCTTACGGCGGAAGGACATGCCATCGATGTGCACCGTCTCCCACTCCCCATCGGGATCCTTCTCCGACCGCGGCACCAACTCCGCCAACCGCGGCGGCAAACTCTCCCGCCACAGATCATCCGGCTCCAGGAAATGCGAGTCACCCGAATTCGCCCAGATCTTCTCCACCATCACGCTGCCTCCTTCTTCGCTGTCCTTCACCCGCCGCGCTCGTCCCCGTCGCGACGGTGAAAACGTCATTTTCACATGGTCACCCCGCTGCCGCGGTCTGTCAACCGCGGCGGTCCGCGTGCGGGCTGCCGGGTCGCCACCGGGCGGTTCCACATCGGCACGCGTTGCGCCTCGTTCGCGCAAGAGTATAGATTTACTAGCGAAAAGTGGCCGAAGTTCTGCCCCGGGAAAACCGGCAGCCGCGCACCGAGTCACGAAGGAGCGTCCATGACCACCTTGGCGGGAAAAACCCTGATCATGTCCGGCGGCAGCCGCGGTATCGGCGAGGCGATCGCCGTGCGTGCCGCCCGTGACGGGGCCAACGTCGCGCTGATCGCGAAGACCACCGAGCCGCATCCGAAGCTGCCCGGCACGATCTACACGGCCGCGAAGGCGATCGAGGAGGCGGGCGGCCAGGCGCTGCCGATCGTCGGCGACATCCGCGACGACGAGGCGGTGCGGGCGGCCGTCGAGCAGACCGCCGAACGGTTCGGCGGTATCGACATCGTGGTGAACAACGCCAGCGCCATCGACCTGAGCCCGACCGAAGCGGTCAGCATGAAGCGCTACGACCTGATGCAGGACATCAACGCACGCGGCTCGTTCCTGCTGTCGAAGCTGGCGATCCCGCACCTGCGCAAGGCCGCCAACCCGCACATCCTCACGCTGTCGCCGCCGGTCAGCCTCGAGGAGAAGTGGTTCACCTCGGGCGCGCTGGCCTACAGCATCGCCAAGTACTCGATGAGCCTGGTGACCGTCGGCCTGTCCGCGGAGTTGCGCGCGGACGGTATCGCGGCGAACTCCCTGTGGCCGCGCACGACCATCGACACCGCGGCCGTGCGCAACGTGATCGGCGCGGAGATCGCCCAGCGCAGCCGGAAACCGGACATCATGGCCGACGCCGCGCACGCGATCCTGACCAGGCCGAGCGCCGAGGTGACCGGGAACTTCTTCATCGACGACGAGGTGCTCGCCGCCGAGGGGGTCACCGACTTCGCGAAGTACCGGCTCGGCGGCCGCGAAGAGGATCTGGAACTGGACATCTGGGTCGACCGGCGCCGCTGACGCGGCTGGTCCCGGGCGCGCCGGCGCACGCTCAGGACCAGCTCATATGGTTCATCCAGACGAACCCGTTCGCAGGGAGCGGTCCCGGGAAGGCGGCACGGCATGGGCGCGAGGACACCGTCGGACACCGGAGAGGTCGTCGTCGAGCGGGACGGCGGCACGGTCTGGCTCACCCTCGACCGCCCCGCCGCACGCAACGCGCTCAGCGAGCCGATGCGCCGCGCGTTACGCCGCGCCCTGCGTGGCGCCGACGCGGACCCGGAGGTCACGGCCGTCGTGCTGACCGGTCGCGACCCGGCGTTCTCCGGCGGGCTCGATCTCAAGGAGAGCCTGGGCGGCAAGCCCGCCGCCCGCGAGTATCCCGACCCGGGCCAGGTGCTGCGCGCTCTGCGGGTCCCGGTCATCTGCGCGGTCAACGGCGCCTGTTACACCGGTGCCCTGGAGATGGCGCTGAGCTGCTCGTTCCTGCTGGCCTCGGAACACGCCACGTTCGCCGACACGCACGCCCGCCTCGGGCTGCTCGCGGGCTGGGGGATGAGCGCGCTGCTGCCGCGCGCGGTCGGCACCCGCATGGCCCGGCAGATGATGCTGACCGGCGAGCCGATCGGCGCGGCGGAGGCCCTGCGCACCGGGCTGGTCAACGAGGTGCTGCCGCACGACGAGCTGATCCCGCGGGCCCGCGAGGTCGCAGCCCGGATCGGCCGCGCGCACCGCGGCGCGGTCCGCGCCACGCTGGACCTGCTCGACTCCGGCGACGGGGTGTCGCTGGCCCATGCGCTGGCGGCCGAGACCGACGCGAAGCTCCGCTGGCGTTCGGATCCGGCGGAGATCGCGCGCCGCTTCCAGCCGGGCGGTGCCGGGGGATGAGGGCCCGGCAGCGCCCGCGTCAGCGCCGGTCGAGCTGTTCCATCGTCGCGACGGCGGCCCGGGCGTAGTGCGCCTGGCGCTTGGGCCCGACCAGGAATGACGGTGTCGCCAGGAAAGCCAGCTGCGGCAGCACCTTCCGGCGCTCGAGTGTGGCGAGGGCCTCGCCGGTCGTGCCGCAGACCGCGATCTCCGCGAGCATGTCGTCGGTCACGGCGGTGGCCATCGCGTCGTTGTCCCCGGCCCGGAATCCCTTGCGGACGGCCTCGACCTGCGGCTGCCAGCCGTGCAGTTCGACGAGCCGGTCGTAGGTCTTCACGGTGAGGTAGAAGGCGACCTGACGGCGTGCGTCGAGCCGGGCGCGTTCGGGGTCTTCGTCGTTGATCGCGGTGATCACCCAGCCCCACCGGCGGATCCCCGCCGCGTCGCGCCCGGCCTCCGCGGCACCCGCCGCCAGCGCGGGCTCGACGACCTCGCTCCACCAGGCGTCGGTGAACAGCCCGTGGCCGAGCACGCCGTCGGCCGCCCTGCCGACCGTGCGGATCATGATCTTGTTGAACGCGCCGACGAGGATCGGCACGTCCAGGCGGCCGAGCACCGGCGCCCGGATGTCGGCCTTCACCGGGTAGAACTCGCCCTCGGTCTCGATGTGCTGCCAGTTCTCGGCGGTGAGGTAGGCGCGGATCGCGGTGATCAGCTCTGCCATCCGCTTGGCGGGCGAGCCCGACTCGGCCACGAACCAGTCCTGGTTCATCCGGCGGGTCCCGGCGCCGAGGCCCAGGAACAACCGCCCCGGCGCGGTCTTGGACAGGTGCCGGATCGCCGAGGCGTGCACGAACGGCGAGCGCGCGAAGGCGTAGGCGATGCCGGGGCCGACCTGAGCCGTGGTGGTGCCCGCCGCCATCTCGGCCGTGCTGAGATAGGCGTTGTGATCGGCGAACTCACCGGCGCAGAACGCGGTGGCGCCGGCTTTCTCCGCCTCCGCCGCGATCTCCGCGCCGGGCCAGGGAAGACCCCACTCCATCGTCGTCTCCTTAACTGTGTCGTTCGTTGCCAATCCGGCGGCAGCTACGGCGGAAACGGGTTTCTACGAGCAGGTCCGCTGCAGACCGTGTCCGCCTACTTTCGGTCGGATTGGTAACGGCCGGGGTTGGGTTGAAGAATCTAACTAAACATATTAGCGTCCGGAGGTGACAACGAGGCAAGAGTCAGGAGGGTCCGCAATGCGGCTCGAGGGTGGTTCCGCGATCGTGACGGGAGGCGCCGGCGGACTCGGCGGCGCGACCGTCCGCAGGCTGGCCGAGGCCGGGATGACGGTGGTCATCGCCGACCTCGCCGATGAGCAGGGCAAGGCGCTGGCCGCGGAGCTCGGGGGCGCGGTGCGGTACGTGCACACCGATGTGACCGACGAAGCGTCCACCAGGGACGCGATCGCGGCCGCGCAGGAGGCCGGGCCGCTGCGGGTCGCGGTGTCGGCGCACGGCGGGCCCGTCGCCGGCAGCAGGGTGCTCGACCGCGCGGGCGAGCCGTATTCGCTGGAGCTGTTCGAGCGCACCCTGAAGATCTACCTCACCGGCACCTTCAACGTCCTGCGGCTGACCGCGTCGGCGATGGCGCGCAACGAGCCGAACGAATCGGGCTGTCGCGGCGTGGTGGTCAACACCGCGAGCATCGCCGCGTTCGAGGGCCAGATCGGCCAGACCGACTACTCCGCGGCCAAGGGCGGTGTCGTCGGTCTCGGCCTCGTCGCCGCCCGCGACCTCGCGCCGGTCGGCGTGCGGGTGATGACCATCGCGCCCGGCACGTTCTTCACCCCGGCGTTCCGGATGGAGAAGGAGGCCGCGCAGGAGAAATGGGGCACGGCGGTGCCGTTCCCCAAGCGGATGGGCGAGCCGGCCGAGTACGCGCAGCTGGTGCAGAGCATCGCGGAGAACGACTATCTCAACGGCGAGGTCATCCGGATCGACGGCGCCCAGCGCTTCGGCCCGCGCTGAGGTGGGGGCATGCAGCTGACTCGGCTCGCCGCGGAGCTGGGCGGCAAACCGGCGATCGTCATGGGCGCGACGGGTGCCACGCTGACCTATCGCGACCTCGAAGCGCGCTCGAACCGGATCGCGCGGCTCTTCCGCGACCGCGGGCTGCGCCCGGGGGACCACATCGCCCTGTTGTTCGGCAACACGCTCGACGTGTTCCCGGTGGTGTGGGCGGCCCAGCGTTGCGGGCTGTTCTACACGCCGGTGAACTGGCACCTGGCCGAGTCCGAGGCCGCCTACATCGTGGAGAACTGCGAGGCGCGGCTGCTCGTGTCCGAAGTGGACATGGAGCCGCTCGCCTCGGCCATCGCGGGCGGGCTGGACCGGCTGGTGACCGGCGGGCACGTGGACGGGGTGGAGAGCCTGGACGCCGCGGTCGCGCCGTTTTCCGACGAGCCGGTCGACGACGAGACCGAGGGCTACTACATGCTCTACTCGTCGGGAACCACCGGGCGTCCCAAGGGAATACTGCCGGAGCTGCCCGCCACGCCCTTCGGCACCGGGTTGCCCATCGACCACCTGATGGCCGGGCGGTTCGGCTTCGGCAGGGACACCGTGTACCTCAGCCCCGGTCCGATCTACCACGCCGCGCCGCTGGGCTGGACGACCGGAACCGTGCGCAACGGCGGAACCGTCGTGGTGATGGAGAAGTTCGACGCCGAGCAGACCCTGCGGCTGATCGAGCGGCACGGCGTGACGCACGGGCAGTTCGTGCCGACGATGTTCGTGCGGATGCTCAAGCTGCCGGGGGAGATCCGTAGCCGGTACGACGTTTCGAGCCTGCGGGTGGCCGTGCACGCGGCCGCGCCCTGCCCGGTCGAGGTCAAGGAGAAGGTGATCGACTGGTTCGGGCCGAAGCTCGTCGAGTTCTACGCCGGCAGCGAGGGCAGCGGCTTCTGCCTGATCGACACCCCGGCCTGGCTGACGCACAAGGGTTCCGTCGGCAAGCCGGTCATGGGCGAGGTGCACGTCTGCGACGACGACGGTACCGAGCTGGGGCCGGGGGAGGTCGGCACGGTCTGGTTCGGCGGCACCCGCCGCTTCGCCTACCACCGCGACCCGGAAAAGACCGCGAGCGTGCACAACGACCGCGGCTGGAGCACGCTCGGCGATCTCGGGCAGGTCGACGAGGAGGGCTACCTTTACCTCTCCGACCGGCGGACAGACCTGATCCTTTCCGGCGGCGTGAACATCTATCCCCGGGAGATCGAGGACGTCCTGGCACTGCACCCCGCGGTCGAGGACGTCGCGGTCATCGGCGTGCCGGATCCGGAGTTCGGCCAGCGGGTGCATGCGGTGGTGCACCCGGCCGGGGCGGCCCGGCCGGAGCTGGCGGACGAGCTGATCGCCTACTGCCGCGACCGCCTCGGCCACTACAAGTGCCCGAAGACGGTGTCCTTCGCCGATGTTCCGCGCCTGCCCAGCGGCAAGATCCTGCGGCGCGAGCTGATGAAGCGGCACGAAGGCGTGGCGACGAGCTGAGGAGTACGACGATGCGCTTCGGGCTGAACATCGTGCCGGTCCGCCCGGCGGAGCTGGGCGAGCTGGCGGTTCGCGCCGAAGAGCTCGGCTTCGAGTCGTTGTGGTCCGGCGAGCACGTGCTCACGCCCGTCGAGCTCGGCGACGGCTACCCGAGTGGGCCGAAACCGCCGTTCGCACCGGACTCGCGGTTCACCGAGCCGTTCGCGACGCTGTCCTTCCTGGCCTCGGTGACGCAGCGGGTGCGGCTGGGCACCGGAGTGCTGATCCTGCCGTTGCATCCCGTCGTCCCACTGGCGCGTGCGATCGCGACCGTGGACGTCTTCTCCGGCGGGCGGTTGAGCCTCGGGCTGGGCGCGGGCTGGATGCGTGAGGAGTTCGCCGCGGTGGGGCAGGGCTTCACCGACCGCGGACGGCGGATGGACGAGATGCTCACGGTGCTCGACCTGCTCTTCGGCCAGGACCGGCCGAGCTTCGAGGGGAAGTTCCACCAGCTGCCCCCGATGGGATTCGAGCCGAAACCCGTGCAGCGCCCGCATCCGCCGTTCCTCATCGGCGGTTCCTCGGCGGCCGCGCTGCGGCGTGCCGCGCGGGTGGGCGACGGCTGGTACGGCAGCCAGGACCCACCGGACAAGCTCGCTCCCGTCATCGCGCAGCTGCACCGGCTGCGTGCCGGCTACGGCCGCGACGGGCTGTTCGAGATCACCGCCCTGCTCGGCTGGGGACAGGAGTTCGACGCCGACCTCGTCCGGGCGTACGCCGACGCGGGCGTGCACCGGTTGGTCGTCACCCCTTGGGCCCGTAGTCGCGAGGCGCCGGCGGGGATCGACCGGTTCGCCCGCGCGGCCGGGATCTGACCATTGTGGACGAAGAGGAGCACGATGCCGGAGTTCGACGGCAGGGTCGCGCTGGTGACCGGCGGTGGCAAGGGGATCGGCCGCGCGATCTCGCTCGAACTGGCCCGGCGCGGCGCCGACGTGGCGATCAACTACCGGGCTGACGCGGACGCCGCGGCGGAGACGGCGGAGGAGATCCGCGGGCTCGGCCGCCGCACGCTGCTGGTGCCCGCCGACATCACCGACGCCGATGCGGCCGAGGCGATGGTGACCGCGGTCCGCGCCGGGCTCGGCCCGGTCGGGCTGCTGGTCAACAACGCCGCGTACACCCGGCTGATGCCGCCGGACGAGCTGGGGCTGCGGGCCTGGCGGCGGATCTTCGCGGCCAATGTGGACGCCGCGTTCCAGATCACCTGGCTGGTCAAGGAGGACATGCGCGAGCACGGGGGAGGAGCCGTGGTCAACATCTCCTCGACCTCGTCGCTGAAACCGGATCCGGCCACGATCGCCTACGGCGCTTCGAAAGCCGCGCTCAACGCCTTCACCGCGAGCGCCGCGCTGGCGTTGGTGGGGGACGGGATCCGGATCAACGCCGTCGCCCCGGGCTTCACCCGCACGCCCCGGGTCGCCACCGTGGACCCGGCGACACAGGCGGCGATGCTCGCCGGCGTGCCGATGGGACGCCTCGCCGAGGCCGGCGAGATCGCCGCCGTGGTGGTGTTCCTGCTCTCGGAGCAGGCGAGCTACGTGACCGGGCAGGTGGTCTCGGTCGCCGGCGGTTCCTGACGCTACGCCGTGCGCAGCATGCCGAAGATCGCGGACAACACCAGTGCGACGGCCATCGCCGGGAACAACCCGAGCTTGCCGCCGATGCTGATCGTCTTGGGCAGTCCGGGAATCGGCAGGAGCAGCTCACCGCGCCGGAGGAACGAGTAGAGGTAGGCCGCGTAGAGGGCGATGGCCCCGGTCGCGAAGTTGACCACTCCGGAGCTGCGGAAGGTGACGACGAGCGCGAGCGCGAGTGCCGCGAAGACCGCACCGTTGCCGAGCCCGAGTACCAGGAAACCGATGTGCTGCGACATCGCACCACCTCATGTAGTCGTCGAGCGACGCGGCTATTCCGGATACTCTAAATACTCGCTCGGAGCGCGGTCAACCACGGCAGCAGCGTTGCTTGCCTGCGATAAGGCCAAGATCGGTATGGGCGCTACCTGGTGAAATAATTACGTGTACTAAATAAGTCACCGGGTCCGGACGCCGCCGTCGACCTCCAGCACCGTGCCATTGGTGAACCCGGCCGCGGGGGAGACGAGGTATTCCACGGCCGCGGCGATGTCTTCTCCCGTGCCGGGCCGGCCGACGGCGATGCCGCGGCCGATCCGCTCACTCCAGGCCGGGTCGGCGCCGCCGGGGCCGTAGAGCTCGGTCTGCGGGACAAAGCCCGGCGCCACGGCGTTCGCGGTGATGCCGTCGGGGCCCAGTTCGGTCGCCAGCGTGCGGATCCACCGATTCAGGGCGGCCTTCGTGGACGCGTACGCGACTTCGCCGCCACCGCCCGTCGCCCTCGCCGCGGCCGAGGTCACCACGACGACGCGGCCGCCGGGCCGGCGCAGCAACGGCTGAAAGGCGTGTGCGGGCAGTACCGCCGAAAGGATGTTCTGGTCCACCGTGGACCGCCAGTGCGCCGCCACGTCCGCCAGTGTCTCGACCGGACCGTGCTGCGCGCCGCCCGCGTTGAGCACCAGCGCGCCGACGACGCCGAGCTCGGCGCGCGCGAACTCCGCGAGCGCCTCGACGTCAGCGGGCCGGGAGAGGTCGGCGGTGCAGGGGATCAACCCGCCACCGGCCCGCTCCAGCACTTCGCCGCGGCGCCCGGCGATCACGACCCGGTTCCCCCGGGACGCGAGCCGCCGGGCGATCGCCAGTCCGATCCCGGTACCGCCACCGGTGACGACGGCGGTACCGGGGCCCGTGTCCGCGCCGCTCATCGCGGCGCGAACCGCTGCCCGGCGTCGAGGCGAAGGCACTGGCCGTTGAGCATCGGGTTGTCCACGATCGCCAGCGCGAGCTTCGCGTACTCCTCGGGCCGGCCCATCCGCCTGGGGAAGGCGGCGTCCTTGGTGAGCGCGACCTTCATCTCCTCGGACAGCCGCCCGATGCCCCCGGTGGCGAACAGGCTGGGTGCGATGGCGAGCACCCGGATGCCGAGCGAGCCCAGGTCACGGGCCATCGTCAGGGCCATCCCGGCGATCGCGGCCTTGGCCGCGGTGTAGGCGACCTGCCCGATCTGTCCTTCGAACGCGGCGATCGACGCGGTGTTGACGATGACGCCCCGCTCGCCGGTCTCCGGGTCCTCGGGTTCGTTGCGGCTCATGTGCAGGGCGGCAAGCCGGCTGATGTTGAAGGTGGCCACCGTGTTCAGGTCGAGTACCCGCCGGAAGGACTCCAGCCCGTGCGGACCCTTCCTGGACAGGGTGCGCTCGGCCATGCCGCCGCCCGCGGTGGTGACGGTGACGTGCAGTCCGCCCAGCGCCTCGACCGCGGCCTCCAGTGCGACCTCGGCGCGAGCGAAGTCGGTCACGTCGACCGGGTGGAACGTCCCGCCCAGCGCCGCCGCGACCTCGGCGCCGGCCGAGCCCGGGCGGTCCAGCACCGCGACGGCGGCGCCGCGCGCGGCGAACAGCTCGGCGGTGGCCCGGCCCATCCCGGACGCGCCGCCGACGACTGCTGCCTTCTTGCCCTTGATCTCCATCCCGGCCCTACCCGGCCGGCCGGAACAGCGGCAGCTTCCAGCCCTCGGCGATGGGCGAGAAGAGCACCTCGACCTCGTCACCGATCCGGACCTGCGCCGGGTCGACGTCGATCACGTTGCTGACCAGCCGGGCCCCGGGTGCATCGGGCAGCTCGAGCACGGCCGCGACCAGCGTGATGTCCGGCAGGCCGGGAAAGCCGTGCACCACCGAGAAGCTGTACACCACGGCACGGCCGGCGAGCTGGGCCCACTCGACCTCGCGCGACTGGCAGTTCGGGCAGAAGGGCGTGGGTGGCATCCGGAACGTGCCGCACCCGGCGCATTTCGCCGCGACCAGCCGGTCCTCCTTCGCCGCCTGCCAGAACGGCTCGGTGTACGGGTCCGTGGTGATGTGGACGTTTTCGCCGGGCAGCGCCGTGGCGAGCGCGGTCATGAGTCCCTCCCGAGGATGAGCCCGGAGACCGGGAGCGCGGCGGGGCCGCCGGAGACGAGTGCGAGTTCGGCGTCGGGGACCTGGTTGATGGCCGTGCCCCGCATCTGTTCGACGCCTTCCTTGATGTGGGTCATGCCGATGATGTAGGCCTCGGAAAGCTGGCCGCCGTGCGTGTTGACCGGGATGGAGCCGCCCTTGTAGCGGATGGCGCCGCTCTCCACGAACTCGCCGCCCTCGCCCTTCGCGCAGAAGCCGTAGTCCTCCAGCTGCATCAGCACCATCGGGGAGAAGTGGTCGTAGAGCAGCGCCACGTCAATGTCGGCCGGTCCGACACCCGCTCGCTGGTACAGGTGCTTGGCCACCGGTGCGTGCCCGGAGGAGGCGAAGTTCTCGCCGGGCATGCCCATCCAGCCGAACGCGCGGCCCCACTCGCGCCTGCCGCCATGGGCCGCGGCGACCACCGGCACCGGCTTCTGCTTCAGGTCCTTCGCCCGGTCCGCGCTGGTGGTGATCACGGCGACGGCGCCGTCGGTCTCGAGGCAGAAGTCGTACAGGCACAGCGGTTCCGCGATCATCCGCGCGTTGAAATAGTCCGCCCGCGTGAGTGGTTCCTTCTTGAGCGCCTTCGGCCGGTTCGCCGCGTTCTCCCGCTGGGACAGTGCGATCTCGGCGAACGCCTCCCGGCGGGTGCCGTAGTCGTGCATGTGGCGCCGGGTCAGCACCGACATCAGGTGCCCCGGGCCGGACAGGCCCGAGGGCTGGATGAAGGAGTTCAGCGGGCTGGGCGGCACCGCGGCGAAGACCGAGCCAAGCCGCTGCCGCGCCTGCTGCAGGGCCATCACGGTCACCACCACGTTGGCGTCCCCGGCGACGATCGCCGCGCGGGCGAGCCCGATGGACCCGGCCGCGCCACCGCCGCCGGAGGTGAGCGCGGCGGTGAAGGTGACCTCGGGGATGCCCAGGGTCTCCATGAAGTCCGCGGTGTCCATCGACTGGCCGTAGCCGGCGCCGGCGCCGGAGTAGTAGGCGAAGCCGTCGATGTCCTTCGCGGTCAGCCCGGCGTCTTCGCAGGCGGCCAGGATGGCCGAACCGGCGAGCTCGGTGATCGTTCGTGGCCAGGACTGGCCACGCCGGTAGTACTCGGTCGCGCCCACTCCGACTATGGCGACATCACTCGTGGCCCTCATCGGCCTCCTCCTCAGCGAAAACGTCGTTCTCAGTAGAGTCCCGCACGCCGGGGTTGTCAACCGTGCGCCCGGTGCAGTTGGCCCCACAGGGCTTATTGCGGATACTCTTCTCGGGAACTCTTACGCGCTCACCGGAGGGATGCCGCCATGGCACTGGCCATCACCGACGAACACGCCGAGCTGGCCGGGGTCGTCCGGTCGTTCGCGGTCGACCAGGGATTGCGCGTCGCCGCACGCGGTGCGCTGGATTCGCGCCAGGCCGGCGATCCGGGTCCACTGTGGAAGCAGCTCGGCGAGCTGGGCTGGGTGGGTCTGCACCTGCCCGAGGAGTTCGGTGATTCGGGATACGGATTACCCGAGCTGGCCGTCGTGCTCGAAGGGCTCGGCACCGAGCTGGTGCCCGGCCCGTTCGTGCCCACGACCGCGGCGTCGGCGCTGATCGCGGAAGTCGGCTCGCCCGCACAGCGGGCGGCGTTGCTGCCCGGGCTCGCGGGCGGCTCGGTCCGCGCGTCGCTGGCGTTGGACGGGGAAGCAGGGCCGGCGCTCGGCGCAGCGTGGGCCGGGCTGCACCTGTTCCGCCGCGGCGAGGACATCGTCGTCGTGCGGGGCGGGCAGGCGGAGCCGCTCGGCGGGCTGGACCCGTCGCTCGGGGTCGCCCGGCTCGACCTGGCGGGCGCGACCGAGGAGGCCGTGCTGCCCGGGGCGGCGCCGGCGGCGCTGAACACGCCGGTACCGAGGGTGACCGGAGGTGGCGACTAGAATGAGGCGTCCGAATTCAGTGAGGCGAGGAGTCGTCGTGCCGATGGTCCGAACAGACGGCGACGCCGTGCGGGACGGGGCCATCGAGGAGGACGACGCCCGGGAGGCCGACGCGCCGGAGCGCAAGCTGGCCGCCCAGGTCGCGCACCGCCTGGAAAGCGACATCATCCGCCGCGGCTGGCCGGTCGGCGAGGTCCTCGGCTCGGAACAGGACCTGCGCGAACGCTATCGCGTGAGCCGCTCGGTGCTGCGCGAGGCCGTGCGGCTCGCCGAGCACCACCAGGTCGCCCGCATGCGCCGGGGCCCGGGCGGCGGGTTGTTCGTCTGCGCCCCCGACGCCGCGCCGGCCACCCGGGCGCTGGTGATCTACCTGGAGTACGTGGGGACCAGCGTCGAGGACCTGATGCAGGCCCGTCAGCTGCTGGAGCCGCTCGCGGTGGCGCTGGCCGCGGAACGGATCACGGAGCAGGACATCGAGCGGCTGCGCGCGGGGCTGGACGAGGAGGTCGAACGCCACGACGAGGCCGGCATCTTCGCCCAGGACAGGGTGCACGTGCTGCTCGGCGAGCTGTCCGGCAACCCGGCGCTGCAGCTGTTCGTCGACGTGCTGTCCAGGCTCACCACCCGCTACGCGCACACCACCCGGCGGATCCCCAAGGAGGAGATCGACAGGGGCAAGGCGGAGGCGCGGGAGCGGCACCGGGTCATCGTCGACGCCGTGATCGCCGGGGCGGCGGGCCGCGCCGAGGCCGAGACGGTGGCGCACCTGGCCGGGGTGAGCGAGTGGCTGCTGGCCCATCGCGCCCGCCGCGGCGCGAAGGCCGCCGGTCGCGCCTTGGAGGTCTCCGGCGCCAAGCTCGCCGAGGTGGTCGCCGCGCGGATCCACGACGAGATCGCCCGCCGCGGCTGGCCGATCGGCCAGGTGCTCGGTTCCGAAGCGGACCTGCTGGCCCGCAACGGCATCAGCCGTGCGGTGCTGCGGGAGGCCGTGCGGCTGCTGGAATACCACTCCGTCGCGCGGATGCGCCGCGGGCCCGGCGGCGGCCTGGTCGTGACCGAGCCCGACCCCGGGGCCAGCATCGAAACGATGGCCCTGTACCTGGACTATCGCGGGGTGACGGCGGAGGACCTGCGCGTGGTGCGGGACGCGGTCGAGCTGGGCACGCTGCAGCAGACCATCCGGCGGCGGGCGGAGCCGGAAGTCGGGCAGCGGCTGAAGGCGGCCCTCGCGCGGACCGGCGAGCCCGGCCCCGAGGGGCGGAGCGGCTCCGAGGCGTTCCACACCGAGCTGGCCGAGGTTTCGGGCAATCCCGTGCTCGCACTGTTCCTGCGGATCCTGACCGAACTGTGGACCCGGCACCGGGCGGGCACGGACACCACGCCGCAGCCGGGGCCCGGGGCGCTGGCCGAGGTCGAGGCGGTGCACGAGCGCATCCTGGACGCCGTGCTCGCCGGGGACGAAGGGGTGGCACGGCACCGGATGCGACGGCATCTCGAAGCGCTCACGGCCTGGTACCACTGAACCTTCCCGAATATAGTTTCCTTAATTTGAGGCACCGGGGAGGGCTTGTGGACGGCATCGATCTGTCCGGGCAGGTCGCCCTGGTCACCGGCGGCGGAGCCGGGATCGGGCAGGGCATCGCGCTCGGGCTGGCGAAGCGGGGTGCGGCGGTAGTGGTCGCGGACATCGAGCCGGAACGGGCCGGGCACACGGTGCGGATGGTCGCGGACAGCGGCGGTGACGCGATCGCGGTGACCACCGACGTGATGGACACCGCGCAGGTCGAGGCCGCGGTGAAGACCGCCGAGGACCGCTACGGCAGGCTCGACATCCTGGTCAACAACGCCGGTGGGGTGCGCGGGCGGCGGTTCCTGGACCAGAGCGAGCGCAGCTGGCGCAGGCACATCGACATCAACCTGGTGAGCGCGCTCTCGGCCACCTGGCACGCCGCGCACGCGATGGTCCGTGGCGGGCGTGGCGGCGCGATCGTCAACGTGGCGAGTATCGAGGCCAGCCGCGCCGCGCCGATGTACTCCGTCTACGCGGCGTGCAAGGCGGGCGTGGTCAACTTCACCCGCACGATGGCGGTGGAGCTCGGCGAGCACGGCATCCGGGTGAACTGCATCGCGCCCGACCAGACCCGCACACCGGGCAACTCGGCGCTGCGGACCGGGCCGGTCGAGGAAGGCGCGTTGCGGGTGCGGCCCGCCGAGGAGCAGGAGGCGCTCGCACGGTACGTGCCGCTGGGCCGTGCAGGGCACGTCGACGAATGCGGTGACGTGACGGCGTTCCTGTGTTCACCGCTGGCCCGTTACGTCACCGGGGTGACGGTGCCGGTCGACGGTGGCACGTGGGCCTCCAGCGGCTGGGTACGGGAGGACGGGGGCTGGGGCCTGTACGGGAAAGCCGGCGGCTGACTACGCCCTTTCCTTGCGCAGTGCGGAGATCACCTCGTCGCTGGTCGTGACGGTGGCCAGCAGTGGAAGGGTGTGGGCGACCTGGAAGTCGTGGATCTCCCTGCTACTGCCCGCGATCGCGTCCGTGGGCACGATCGCGGTGAGGCCGCGGTTGAGCGCCTCGAGACAGGCGCCGGGGATGCCGACGTTGGTGGAGACGCCGGTCACGATGACGCTGCGGACCTCCCGTTCCCGCAGCACCGCCTCGAGCTCGGTGCCGTGGAAGGGCGAAAGCCCGTGCAGCCGCCGGGAAACGTAGTCCTCGGGCCGCGGTGTCAGCCGGGGATGGATCTCGGCCGCCGGTTTGCCCTCGACGCAGGCGCCGCGCTTGCGCAGGGCGCCGAGCAGGAGGCTGGACGCCTGCGTGCCGACGCCGTCGGGCCGCAGCACGATCGTCGAGTGCACGACGAGCATGCCCGCCTCCCGGCAGGCGTCGGCGAGCCCGGCGATCCGGGCGAGCACACCGCGCCGGGCGATCTCGCCGACGAGCCCGCCGTTGTCGCTGTGCTCGGCGTTGACCATGCCGTTCTGGCATTCGTTGATGACGAGCGCGGCGCGCTCGCCACGATCCAGACCGCGGACGGGCATGTGGTCCTCCAGAAGTCGCCGGCATCGCTCGGTGCATGAGTATACTCATTTAGGCGACGGGGAGATGAGCGGTTCCCGCGGTGATGAGGAGTGGTCGAGGTGTCGTTTGTGCGGACGGTGGGCTCGGCCCTGGCACTGCCCGCCGAGATCACGCGCTGGATCGAGGAGCCCACCGGCTTCCCGATCGCCGCCGCGGACCGGATCCCCGGCGGCGGCATGCGGCAGGGCTGGTTCGTGGACCCGCGGGAGGCCGGCGGCGCGGTGCGCGAGCTCTTCCTGCGCTACAGCCCGCAACCGGAGAGCAGCGCGTTTCACGCCCTGGCGACCGAGGCGCAGGTGATCCAGGCGCTGCACCGCGCGGGCGCCCGGGTGCCGGCCGTGCACGCGGTCCATCCGGAGCGCGAGGCGGTGCTGCTCGACCGGATGCCCGGCGCCACCTGGTTCTACCGGATCGGCGATCCCGCCGAGCAGGTCCGGGTGGCGCAGGACTTCATCCGGCAGCTTTCCTTCGTGCACCGGCTGGGCGCGCTGGACATCCCGGCGCTGGGCCCGGCCCGGTCCGCGCGGGAGCACGCGCTGGAGCGCATCGAGGCCATTCGCGAACGGGCGAGCGCACCCGACGGCACGATGGACCCGCTGGTCCGGCTGAGCGCCGACTGGCTGGAACGGCACGTGCCGGACTACGACGGGCCGCTCGTGCTGGTCCAGGGCGACACCGGACCGGGCAACTTCCTCTACCAGGACGGCCGGGTGAGCGCGGTGCTGGACTGGGAGCTGTGCCACTGGGGCGACCCGATGGACGACATCGCCTGGCTGTCGCTGCGCACCGTGCAGGACACCTTCACCCACCTGCCGGACCGACTCGCCGAGTACACGGAGCTGACCGGGTTCCCGGTCGACCCGGAGCGGGTCTGGTACTACCGCGTCTTCGCCGAGACGACGATGGCGACGTTGCGCCCGAAGGAGACCGGGCACGCGCAGCCGCACGACGCCGGCAACCGGCTGCTCTACACGCAGCTGCATCGCCGGCTGTGGCTGGAGGCCCTGAACGTGGTACTGGGGCTGGATCTCCGGCGGCCGGAGCCACCCGTCCCCGCGGAACCCGAGCCCTGGCACCGTTTCTACCACGACGCACTGGGGATGCTGCGTACCGTCGCGCCGCGGATCGACGATCCCCTCGCGGCACAGTGGACGAAAGGCGTCGCCCGGCTGCTGCGCTACCTCAAGGAGACCGACGCGTCCGGGCGCGTGGAGGCGAGCCGGGAGCGCGCGCGGCTCTCGGCGTTGCTCGGCGACCCGGTCGAGTCCGTGGCAGCCGGGCGCGCCGGGCTCGCGCAGGCCCACCAGCGCGGTGCCGTCACCGACGAGCAGCTGCTCCGTGAGCTGTGGAGCCGGGTCATGGTCGAGGACGAGCTGATGCGGACGGCCTCGGGCGCGCTGCACGATCGCGGCTGGCCGCCGCTGGGCTGAACCCCCGGTCAGCGGGGGAGACCGAGTACACGCTCGCCGATGATGGTCCGCTGGACCTCGGAGGTGCCGCCGCCGATCGAGGCGGCCAGGCTATAGAGGTAGGCGCCGGTGTGGCCGTCCGGTTCGTGCCGGTGCACGAAGGTCAGGCCCCGCGGCCCGAGCACGTCCATGGTCAGCCGCAGCAGGCTCTGCCGGATCTCGGCGAAGTACAGCTTGACGATCGAGCCCTCCGGCCCTGGCGTGGGCCGGCGGGCGTTGCGGGACACGGCGGCGTAGGTCATCGCACGCAGCGCGGCGACCTCGGCCCTGGCGTCGGCGAGGCGGCGGGCGATCTCGTCGTCCGCCAGCGCGGGGCGGCGGCCGTCGGGGCCGGTGACCTCGCCCGCCAGCTCGATCAGCTGCTCCAGTCGCCGGTGCAGGGCCAGCTGGTCGGCCATGAACGCGGAGCCGCGCTCGAAGCCCAAAGTGGACATCGCCACGCTCCAGCCCTGGTCGAGGGCGCCGACGACGTTGCTCAGCGGGATACGCACGTCGTCGTAGAACACCTCCGCGAAATGCCGGTCCCGCGCCGGGGTGCGCAGCGGCCGGACCTCGATGCCCGGCGCCCGCATGTCGGCGATCACCCACGTGATGCCCTGGTGCTTCGAACCCGTGGAATCGGTGCGCACCAGCAGTTCCTGGTAGTCGGCGGCGTCGGCGTAGCTCGTCCAGATCTTCTGGCCGGTGACCACCAGCTCGTCGCCGTCGAGGACCGCGCGGGTGCGCAGCGAGGCGAGGTCCGAGCCGGCCTCCGGTTCGGAGAAGCCCTGGCACCACACCGCCTCGCCACGCAGGATCCGGGGCAGGTGGAAGCTCTTCTGCGCGTCGTCGCCGCGGGCAATCAGGGTGGGCCCGCCGTGGTTGAGGCCGACGAAGTTCACCCCCACGTCCGGGCCGTTCGCGAGCGCGTATTCCTCATACCAGATCAGCTGCTGGGTCAGCGTCATACCGCGCCCGCCGTACTCGGCGGGCCAGGAGATCCCGGCCCACCCGCCGTCGTACTGCGTCCGCTGCCAGTTCAGGTCGAACTCACGCATCTCTTGGATCGCAACGGGTTGCGGTTCGGCGGGCACATTCTCGGCGAGCCAGGTACGGACCTCTTCGCGGAACTCGTGGTCTCCGGGGGTGGTGGCTTTCATGGTGGCCCTTTCCTCCTGGATCGAAATAAAGTACAAAGAATTATCAGCTGCGGCAAGGGCGCGAAGGAGTGGTCGGAGTGGATCTGCTCCCGTCGGCGGACCAGCTGGAGATGGCGGACGCGATCGAGCAGTTCCTCCGCCGGCGGCTGTCCGTCCCGCAGCTGCGGGAGCGGATGGGCGAACCCGCGCCGGACCATGCCTGGACCGAAGCCGCCGAACTGGGCGTGTTCTCGCTCGGGCTGCCCGAGGAGGCGGGCGGCGCCGGCTGCCCGGCCGTCGAGGAGGCGCTGGTGTTCCGCGTGCTCGGCAGGCACCTCGCGCCACCCGGCTTCCTCGGCACGGTGCTCGCGGCCCGCGTCGCACACGCCCGTGGCGACAAGGAACTGCGCGACGAGCTGGCCGCGGGCGCGCGGCGGGTGGCCGTGGCGATCCCGGCCGGGGTCGTCGACCTGCCAGGCGCTGTGCACGTACTGGCACCGGGACCGGATCTCGTCGGCGTGGCGGAGCTGAACGTGGGCCAGCGGCTCGACTGTCTCGACCCGACGGTCACCCTCACCGAGGTCACCGGCTGGCCGCCCGCCGGCGAGCCGCCGCCGGGTGAACGGATCGACCTGCTCGGCCGCCTGCTGGTCGCGGCGATGCTGACCGGGATCGCCGACGCCGCCCTCGAGGCCGGGGTCGCCTACGCCCGGGAGCGGGTCCAGTTCGGCCGTCCCATCGGCACCAACCAGGCGATCAAGCACCGCTGCGCGGACATGGCGATGCGCAGCGAGGCGGCCGGCTCACTGCTGCTGTACGCCGCGCTGGCGCTGCGGGACAACCGCGGGGACGCCGACTTCCAGGTCGCCGCGGCGAAACGCATCGCGACACAGGCGGCCTACGAGAACACCCGGGCCAACGTGCAGATCCACGGCGGGATGGGGTTCACCTGGGAACACGACGCGCATCTGCTGCTGACCCGCACGCATCTGCTCGACCAGCTCTTCGGCGACGTCCGGCACCAGCAGGCCGCGCTCCTCGCCACCGCGCCGGCCATCCCCTAGGAGACCCGATGGACAACGTCACGCTCGTGGTCGCCGACGGGGTCGGGACGATCTCGCTCAACCGGCCGCACCGGCACAACGCGATCGACGACGACACCCACGAAGAGCTCGAGCAAGCCTGGCAGCGAGCCGCGGCCGACGACGCGGCGAGGGTCATCGTGCTGCGCGGGGAAGGCCCGTCGTTCTGTTCGGGCCGGGACACCGCCCAGCTCGGCGAGCGCGTCGCGGGGGAGAGCGACCTGGCGTTCGTCCGCCGGCACCAGCGAGCGCGGATCGCCCAGCTGGACAGCCCGAAACCGGTGATCGCCGCGGTGCGCGGATACGCACTCGGTGGCGGGCTGGAGATGGCGCTGGCCGCCGACATCCGCATCGGCGCGACCGACGTGCGGATGGCGTTCCCGGAGATCCGCTACGGGCTGATGACCGACACCGGCGGCTCACCGCTGGCCACCCTGCTCGCCGGGCCGTCGCGGGCGAAGTGGTTGCTGATGACCGGCCGGCAGATCGACGCGACCGTCGCCCTCGGCTGGGGGTTGCTCGATGAGGTCGTGGCGCCGGAAGAACTGGACGGCCGGGTGGCAGAGCTGGCCCGCGAGATCGCAGGCAAGCCGCCCGGCGCGCTCGCGATGATCAAGCAGACCGTGGACGGGATGGGGCGCGGCCCGCTGCGCGCCGCCCTGGACGCGGAACTGCTCGGCCAGGTCGCGCTGTTCGCCGGCGCGGACTACCAGGAGCGCAAGCGCGCCCGCACGGAAGGTGCCCGCTGATGCCGTTGCCCGAACCGCCCCCGGCAGGCACGGCGATGCTGCCGCCGGGAACCTTCGACGGCGGCGTCGTGCTCGTCACCGGCGGTGGCACGGGCCTCGGCCGTGGCATCGCCGTGGAGTTCGCCCGTCTCGGCGCGGCCGTGGTCGTCGCGAGCCGGGCCGAGGACCACCGCCGGGCCGGGATCGAGGCCGTCGAGGAAGCCGGCGGCCGCGCGATCGGGGTGGCCCTCGACGTCCGCGAACCCGAAGCGGTCGCGGCCGCGTTCGACGAGGCCGAGCGCGAGCTGGGCCCGGTGTCCGTGCTGGTGAACAACGCGGCCGGGAACTTCCCCGTGCTGGCGGAAAAGCTGTCGCTCAACGGCTGGCGCGCGGTCACCGGGATCGTGCTCGACGGGACGTTCGCCTGCAGCACCGAGTTCGCCCGCCGGGCGATGGCGCGCGGTTCGGGCGGGGCGATCCTCAACATCGGGGCGACCTACTCGTGGACCGGCGGCCCCGGCACCGCGCATTCGGCGGCGGCGAAGGCCGCGGTGACCAACCTGACCCAGTCGCTGGCCGTCGAGTGGGCGCCGCACGGCATCCGGGTCAACGGCCTGGCGCCCGGCCTGTTCCCGCACGAGGACCACCACGCCGCGCTCAAGGCCGCCCGCCCGGACAGCGACCGCGACGGCTCGACGGTCCCGGCCGGGCGGGTCGGCCGGATCCACGAACTGGGCTGGGCAGCGACGTATCTCTGCTCGCCGTACGCGGTCTACCTCAGCGGCCACACGATGGTGCTCGACGGCGCGAACTGGCTCCGGCGTGGCCTGCGGATGCCCGAGTTCGAACCGGTCGCCGAGCAGTTCGGCTTCTCCGGGAAGAGTTCGTGAAACCCGCACCGTTCGGCTATCACGCGCCCGGTTCGCTACCGGAGGCCGTCGCACTCGTGGCCGGGCTCGGCGACGACGCGAAAGTGCTCGCCGGCGGGCAGAGCCTGATCCCGGTGCTGGCCATGCGGCTGTCCCGGTTCGACCATCTCGCCGACCTCGGCGGCGTGCCGGAGCTCGCCGGGATCTCCCGTACCCGCGACGGTGTCCGGGTCGGCGCGATGACGGTGCAGGCCGACGTCGCGCGCAGCGCCGAGCTGGCCGCGGTGCCGTTGCTGCGCCGGGCGACCCCGCTCATCGGGCACTTCCAGATCCGCAACCGCGGCACGCTCGGCGGTTCCGTGGCACACGCCGACCCGGCCGCGGAGTACCCGGCCGTGACGCTCGCGCTCGACGCGACGGTGGAGGCCACGGTGCCTGCCGGGGTCCGCCGGATCCCGCCGGCGAGTTCTTCGACTCGGCGTGGACCACCACGCTCGAACCGGACGAGATCCTCACCGCGATCGAGTTTCCCTCCTGGAGCGGTGGTTTCGCCGTCAAGGAGATCGCCAGGCGGCACGGTGACCTGGCCGTCGCCGGTGTCGCATGTGGACTTTCCGTGCACGACGGCACGATCACCCGCGCCGCGATCGCCTGGTTCGGCATGGACCCGGCGCCGGTCCGCGTCGACGCCGCGGAACGCGCGCTGACCGGTTCGGCGGTGCCCGGCCTGGATCTGGCGGAGGTGGCGGCGGCCGCTGTCGCGGACCTCGATCCACCCGACGACCAGCACGCGTCGGCCGGCGGGCGCCTGCGGATGGGCCGGGCGTTGGCCCGCCGGGCGCTGGCCGAAGCGATCGAGGAGGCGCGGGGAAATGCCTGAACACGTCAAGGTGAACCTGGAGGTGAACGGCCGGTCCGAAGCCTCCTACGTCGAGCCGCGCAAGACGCTCGCCGACTCCCTGCGCGAGGACTGCGCGCTCACCGGCACGCATCTGGGCTGCGAGCACGGGGTGTGCGGGGCCTGCACGGTGCTGCTCGACGGCCGGGCCGTGCGGTCCTGCCTGGTGTTCGCGGTGCAGGCGAACGGCCGCGCCGTCACGACCGTCGAAGGCCTCGCCGGGGCGGACGGCGTGCTCGGGCCGGTGCAGGAGGCGTTCCGCGCGGAGCACGGGCTGCAGTGCGGGTTCTGCACGCCGGGTTTCCTGGTGTCGGTGACCGCGTTCCTCGCCGAGCACCCGGATCCCACGGACGAGGAGATCCGGGCGGGACTGTCGGGCAACCTCTGCCGGTGCACGGGATACCAGGGCATCGTCGCCGCCGTGCGTGAACTCGCGAAGGCGAAGTCATGAACACCGGGCGCTACGTCGGTCAGTCGGTCCAGCGGCGTGAGGACCCCGCCTGCTCGGCGGTCGTGGCCGGTTCATCGAGGACATCGTCGTGCCGGGCATGCTGCACGCCGCGTTCGTGCGCAGCCCGGTGGCGCGCGGCCGGATCACCGCCGTCGACACCGGGCAGGCGTGCCGCGCCGAAGGGGTGCGTGCCGTCTACACCGCGGCGGAGCTCAACGGGCTGGTCCGCGAAGCCTGGTGGTCGATGGCAGGCCCGGACGCGACCTACGCACCAGGCACCTGCCTGGCCGCGGGCGATGTCCGGTTCGTCGGCGATCCGATCGCGATCGTCGTCGCGGACTCGCGTTATCTGGCCGAAGACGCCGCCGAGCTCGTCGAGGTGGACATCGAGCCGCTGCCGCCGGTGCTGGACACCGACGCGGCCCGCCGCGACACCGACCTCGTGCATCCCGAGGTGGCACCAACGTGGCCACGCGACTCCCCGCCGCGCCGGATCCCGCGCTGGAGGAGGCTTTCGCCGAAGCGGCGGCGGTGGTGTCCGAGACGTTCGTGCAGCACCGGTACCTCCCGGTGCCGATGGAGACCCGCGGCATCCTCGCCGGCTGAGACCCGTTCGACGAGCGGCTGGACATCTGGGCCGCGACGCAGAGCGCGCACGAGGTGCAGGCGTTCTACGCGCGGCTGCTGGGCCTGCCGCAGAACCGGGTCCGGGTGCGCACGCCCGACGTGGGCGGCGGGTTCGGGCTGAAGGTCTTCTCGATGCGGGACGAGTGGGCCGTGGTGCTCGCGGCGACCCTGCTCGGGAAACCGGTGCGCTGGATCGAGGACCGGTACGAGAACCTCGTCGCCTCCTCGCACTCCCGCGACGAGAAGATGACTCTCTCCGCGGCATTCGGCCCGGCCGGGATCCTGCGGGCGCTCAAGGCCGAGCACGTCGAGAACTCGGGCGCCTACCCCTACGCGGGGTCCGGCACGGTCAGCGGCGTGGTCGGGCTCTGCGTTCCCGGGCCGTACAAGGTGGTGCACAGCTCGTATTCGGCCGAGGCGGTGTTCACCAACACCTGCGGTCGCGCGCCCTATCGCGGGCCGTTCCTGATGGAGACGGTCGGTCCGGAGCAGCTGATGGACGCCGCGGCGCGGCAGCTGGGCATCGACCCACTGGAGCTGCGCCGCCGAAACGCGCTGTCCGCCGCCGACATGCCGCACACCCTGCCGACGGGGATGGTCTACGACAGTGTCACCCCACTCGAAACACTCGAGCAGGCCGCGGAACTGATCGGGTACGAAGAGTTCCGGGCCGAGCAGGCGCGGGCGCGGGGGCGTCACCTCGGGATCGGGATCAGCCTCTGCGTCGAGCCTTCGGCCGTGGCGTTCGGCGCGATGGGCACCGAAGGCGCCGTGCTGCGCATGGACACGAGCGGCAGGCTGCAGCTCGCGCTGGGCAGCTCCAGCACCGGGATGAGCCTGGAGACCACGATGGCGCAGGTGGTGGCCGAGGAGCTCGGGTGCGACCTCGACGACATCACCTTCACCCAGGGCGACACGGCGGTGACACCGTACGGCGCGGGCACGCAGGGCAGCCGGAGCGCCGTGCTCTACGGCAACGCCGCCCGGCTGGTCGCGGAGACCGTGCGGGGCAAGGTACTAGCCATCGCGGCGCACGCGATGGAAGCCGCGCCGGAGGACCTCGACGTGGGCGAGGGCCGCGCCTTCGTGCGCGGCGTGCCGGCGAAGGGCCTGAGCTTCGCGGAAATCGCCCAGCTCGCCTATGCCGGGCACGACCTGCTGCCACCGGGCCTGTCCGCCGGGATCGAGGCGGTCACCCGGTTCAAGGCGCCACAGCTGACGTTCTGCAACGCCTGCCACGTCTGCACCTGCGAGGTCGACACCGAGACCGGTCTCGTGCGCATCCTGCGCTACGTGGTCAGCGAGGACTGCGGGCGCATGATCAACCCGAAGATCGTCGAGGGCCAGATCTTCGGCGGCGTCGCGCAGGGTATCGGCGGTGTCCTCTACGAGCACCTGCCCTACGACGAAGAGGGCAACCCGCTCTCGTCGACCTTCGCCGACTACCTCGTGCCCACCGCGGCGGAGATCCCCGAGATCGAGTGCGCGCACCTGGAGTCGCCGGCTGCCAACGGGCTCGGCGTCAAGGGCGTCGGCGAGGGCGGCGCGGTCGCTTCGCCGGCGGCCGTGTTCAACGCCGTCGCCGACGCGCTGGCCCCGCTCGGGGTCGTGCTGCGCGGAACTCCGCTGGGGCCCCGGCAGATCCTCGACGCGCTGGAGGCCGCCGGCTCCTGACGCGGGCCGGTCAGCGCAGGAGCGCGGTCTCCAGCGCCGATCGGAAGTCGTCGGGCAGCGGGCCGGGGCCGTCGGCCGGGACGTGGGCCACGGTCGCGTCGCTCACCCCGACGCACCGGCCGCCCTGGTACATCGCCTGCGCGAGGGTGTAGGAGGCCCGGCCCAGCCGCTTGATCCCGGTGCCGATCTGGACGGGTTCCGGATATCGCGTCTCACCGAGGTAGTGCACGTTGAGCTGTACCAGCATGCCGCGGGCGGGCCGGAAGGCGTGCCGCTGCCGCAGAGTCTGCTCGAACAGCACCCGCGCCTCCTCGTACAGCCGGGTGATGGCGACGTTGTTCACGTGCCCGAGCGGGTCCAGGTCGCCGTAACGGGTGGGAACGTCGTGCCAGAGTGGATACCGGTCCCGGCGGGAGAGCGAGCTGTCCGGCCGTATCGGTGCTTGCAGGGCGGGGGCTTCCATGCCGATCCTTCCCGTCGCGAATCAGGAACCGGGCACCTCGACGACGACGGCACCCGCCTGGCCGCCGCCCGCGCACATCGCCGCGACCCCGAGACCGCCGCCGCGGCGGCCCAGCTCGTGCACCAGCGTCGTGAGCATCCGGGTGCCGGAGGCGGCGACCGGATGCCCGAGGCTGCACCCGCTGCCGCTGGTGTTGACCACGTCCGGGTCCAGCCCCAGCTGCCGGGTCACGGCCACGCACATCGAGGCGAACGCCTCGTTGATCTCCCACAGCGCGATCTGGCCGGGCTCCAGTCCGCACCGCGAGAGGACCTTGGCGATGGCTTCCACCGGGGCGAGCCCGGTGCGGACCGGGTCCGCCCCGACGGAGGCCCAGCCGCGGACGGTGCCCAGCACGCGGAGGCCTTCGCGTGCCGCGACCTCGCCGCCGGCCAGGGTGAGGGCGGCCGCCGCGTCGTTGATGCCGCTGGAGTTGCCCGCCGTGATGGAGAAGCCCTCGATTTCCGGGTGCAGCGGCTTGAGCGAGGCGAGCTTCTCCGGCGTCGAGTCCCGCCGCGGGTGTTCGTCGACGGCGAACTCCACCAGTGAGCCGTCCGGCCGCCGTGCCTTGACCGGCACGATCTCGTCGGCGAACAGGCCCGCGTCGATCGCGGCGATCGCCTTCTGGTGCGAGCGCAGCGCCCAGGTGTCCATCTCCTGACGGCTCACGCCGGCCAGCCGGGCCGCGTTCCAGCCGACGGTGACGGACATGTCGTCGTTGGGTGCCTCCGGGGTGTCCGGGTGGCTCGGGCTGCGCCACCCCTCGACCCAGTCCTGGGTACCAGGTGTGCGCCACCGGCCCTTCGGCGCGGTCGAGGAGGACTGCACGCCCCCGGCGATGACGACGTCGTCCATCCCGGCGCGGATGCTCGCGGCCGCGGCCGCCACCGAGGACAGGCCCGAGGCACAGTGCCGGTTGACGGCCAGGCCCGGTACCCCGGTGAGGCCGGCGGTGAGCGCGGCGTGGCGGGCCAGGTCCCCGCCGCCGTAGAGCGACTCGCCCAGGATCACGTCGTCGAACCGGTCCGGTGCCAGGCCGCTGCGCCGTACGCTCTCGGCCACCACGGCGTCGGCGAGTTCCATCGCGGTGGTCTCGGCGAGGCTGCCCTTGAAGGCAGTACCGATCGCAGTGCGGCACGCGCTCACGATGACGGCTTCAGGCATCGGCACTCCTTCGTGCGGCTTCGACCCGAGTGAGTCTATTTCAACTGAAGAATCTAAACAAGCAAAGCCGATCGGAGGTCCTGGCCGCCACCGTGGCCGCCGGGTGACGTTCGCGCAAACAGTTGATCGAGTTCATCTAGATTAACTATTCTTGGTCGGCTCACTGTCCTTCACCGCCGAAGGAGGCCCATGCGGTTCACCGTCGAGCACCCGGTCGGCAGGCCCGGTTGCGTGCCCGCGCTGTACAGCCCGGCGGGGCCGGCCGCCTTCGCCCGGGCCGCCGAGGAGGCCGGGTTCGACGCGGTCGCCTTCACCGAACATCCCGCGCCGTCGGCCAAGTGGTACCGCGCGGGCGGGCACGCGACCCTCGACCCGCTGGCCGCGCTGGCCTTCTGCGCCGCGGCCACGGAACGGATCCGGCTGCTGACCTACCTGCTCGTGCTCCCGTACTACAACCCGTTGGCGCTGGCCAAGACCGTCGCCACGGTGGACCTGCTCTCCGCCGGCCGGCTCGTCCTGGGCGCCGGAGGCGGCTACCTGCGCTCGGAGTTCACCGCGGTGGGAGCCGGGTTCGCCGAGCGCGGCGAACTGTTCGACGAAGCGCTGGGCGTGTTGCGAAGCGTCTGGGCCACCGAGGAGTTCTCCTTCGCCGGCCGGGGGTTCACCGCACACGGACAGGTCAGCACGCCGGCACCGGTGCAACGGCCTTGCCCGCCGGTCTGGATCGGAGGCAACGGCCGCGTCGCCCGCCGCCGGGTGGCGCGTGCCGGGCAGGGCTGGGCACCGCTGCTGATCGGCGAAGAGCTCGCCGCCACCACCCGCACCACGCCGCTGGAGACAGTGGCCGAACTGGCGGCCGCGATCAGGGAGCTGGCCGGGCTCGCCGAGGCGCAGGGGCGCGATCCGGCGGGGATCGACGTGCAGGTCCAGTCCGCGCAGAGCGACCTGTCCGAGCAGGGCGCACCCGCTGCCGGCCACGACGGGCATCTCGCGGAACTGGCCGTCGCGGGCGTCACCTGGTTCGTCGTGCGGACGCCGGCCACGAGCCTCGAAGCCGCGACGGACGCGCTGGCCCGATACGGCGCCGACGTGATCTCGCGGCACCGCACGGACCCACCGACCGAAGGGCGAAAGCGATGACCGTAGAGCAGGAGTCCGACCGCGCCGGACTGGTCCGGTCCTACCTCGAACAGGGCTTCTACGCCCGCCGGACCTTCGCCGAAGAGCTCACGCGCGGCGCGGAGCTGTTCGAGCAGGTGCCGGTCACGTTCACGGGGTCGGGTGCCACGGTGACGGTCGGCGAGCTGTACCGGCGGGCGGTCCGGGCGGCCGGTGCCCTGCAGCGGCTGGGTGTGCTGCCCGGCGACGTGGTCGCGGTCCAGGTGCCCAACTGGGCCGAAGGAGTCGTGGCGACCGAGGCCGTGCTGCTCGCCGGTGCGGTGCTCGTGCCCGTCGTGCACATCTACGGCCCGCGCGAGGTCGGCTTCATCCTGCGCGAGTCCGGCGCCCGGATGATGATCATGCCCGACCGCTGGCGGACCACGGACTACCTGGCGCGCCTGCCCGAACTGCTGGCCGTGCCGACGCTCGAGCACGTGGTCGTGGTGGGGGAGCCGGCACCGGAGCCCGCGATCTCCTGGCGCTCGCTGGAGGAGTCCGCCGCCGCCTGGGAACCGGTCGAGCAGGATCCCGACGACGTGTGCCTGCTGATCTACACCTCCGGCACCACGGCCGACCCCAAGGGCGTGCAGCACACCCACGAGACGATCCTGTTCGAGATCCGCACCCAGCCCCGGCTGATCGGCCCCGGCGACGACGAGGTGAAGCTCGGCTGCTTCCCGGCCGGGCACATCGCCGGCCTGCTCAACGTCATGCGCTCGCTCGTCCTCGGCACGCCCGCGGTGCTGCTCGACGCGTGGGACGCCAAGCTGGCGGCGGCGATGATCGAGGAGCACCGGGTGACCATCACCTCCGGCTCGCCCTACCACCTCGCGACCCTGCTCGACGCGGCCGAAGAGACCGGGGCGTCGCTGGCGACGCTGCGGGAGTTCATGGTCGGTGCGGCGACCGTGCCCGAGGAGCTGGTCGCCCGCGCGGAGGCCGCTGGAGTCGTCACCTACCGCTGCTACGGCTCGACCGAACAGCCGACGATCTCCTCCGGCACCGTCCGGGACCCGCTGTGGCCCCGTCAGCACACCGACGGCAGGCCCGCCCCCGGCACGGAGGTCCGCATCGTCGGGCCCGACGACGAAGACCTGCCGACGGGTGTCGACGGCGAGGTGCTCTCCCGTGGTCCGGAACTGTTCGCCGGCTACCGCAACCCGGAGCTCGACGCCGTCACGTTCGCGCCCGGCGGGTGGCTGCGCACCGGCGACATCGGCCGGCTCGACGAACACGGCTACCTCACCATCACCGACCGGATCAAGGACGTGATCATCCGCGGCGGGGAGACGATCTCCTCGCGCGAGGTGGAGGACGTCCTGCTGGCGCATCCGGCGGTGGCCGACGCCGCGGCGGTCGCCGCCCCGGATCCCCGGTACGGCGACCGGGTGTGCGCCTACGTCATCCCGCGGCCGGGGCACACCCTCGACCTGGCCGCGGTGCGCGAGCATTTCCGGGCCGCCGGCATCGCGCGGCAGAAGACGCCGGAACGCCTCGAACTGGTCGGCGAACTTCCGAGGACCGCCCTGGGAAAGGTGCGCAAGGCCGACCTGCGGGCGCGGTTGCGCGACGGGGAAGGCGACGCGCCGGCCTGAGCGACGGCGGCGCCTCGCGGATCGCTACGAGGTTTCGGTCACCGGAAGCTCCGGGCCCGCAACCGCACCACAGCGGAGGAGCGCCGCCACGTCCCCGGGCGGGAAACTGAGCTCGGCCAGGATCTCCGTGGTGTGCTCGCCGACGGCGGGGCACGCGCGGTCCAGCCGCAGGGGCAGGTCGCCGGAATCCCAGTAGGCGCCGAACTGCCGCAGTTCGCCCCATTCGCGCTGCGGGTACGAGACCACCTGCCGGGTCCGCAGGTTCTCCTCGTCGTCCCAGACGGAGAACCAGTGGAACTCGCGCACCCGCTCGGCGGGCACCCTGGCGGCGTCGAGCCGCGCGAGCGCCTCCGTGGTGGTCAGGCTCGGGAAGTCGATCGCGCGCACCGCCGAGAAACGCTCCTCGTCGGGCGCCACGACCGCGACCCAGCCGTCGGCGGCCGGGCGGATGCCGTAGTCCGGGCCGAGCCCGGCCTGATCGCCGTCGAGCCGCGGACAGGGCGCGACGGCGCCGGACTCGTCGAGAAAGGTCTCGTTGGAGGTGAAGGTCGCCGTGTTGAGCAGCGAGGCGGCGGTGGAGCTCGCGACACCCGTGCGCCTGCGGTGGTAGAGGGCCAGCAGGGTGGCCACGGCGGAACCGGCGGCGGTGAGGATGTCCAGGGTGCCGAGATGGTTGAACAGCGGCGGGTTGCCCTCCCCGGCGTTCTCGATGTTCCAGCCGGCCATCGCCTGGAAGACCGAGTCGTAGCCGGGCCAGTTCGGCCTTTCGCCGAGCGGGCCGTAGGCGGTGCCGTGGCTGAACACGACCCGGGGGTTGACGGCCCGCACCGACGCCTCGTCGAGCCCGAGCCGGGGCGCCGCGCCGGCACGGATGTTGTGGTGCGCGACGTCGGCCCAGGCCAGCAGCCGGTCGCGTACCCGGGCGCCTTCGGGGCTGTGCAGGTCCAGCGCGAGACCCCGCTTGCCGCGGTTGCAGGCGACGTAGAAGCCGTCACGCCAGCCGCGCACCGGGTCTCCGCGGACCGGTTCGACCTTGATCACCTCGGCGCCGGCGAGCAGCAGGGGCGCGAGCGGCCCCGCGAGGTAGGCCCCGAAGTCGACCACGCGGATGCCCTCCAGCGGGCGTCGCGGACCGGGTGCGGACGGGGGAACTTCAGCGCTACAACGGTTTCCGCGAGTACCTCGGCAGTGTGCTGGCCCAGCGACGGCGCGGGGCCGCGCACCTCGCCCGGTGGCTGCGTGCGGAACGGCGGGGCCGCCTGCCGGATGCGGCCGTGTTCGGGATCGGAGACCTCGACCACGTAGCCGTTGACCGCTACGTCCTCGTCGGCGAGCAGCGACCCGAGCGGGTTGATCAGCTCGACCGCCACGTCGACCGCGCGGATCTCCGCCAGCCACGCCGCCGCCGGTGCCTGCCGCATCGCGGCCCGCATGAGGTCGGCGTCGAACTCCTCGTCCGCCCGGCCGAGCGCCGCCAGCGCGGAGCGCATCAACGGCAGCACGGACAGGTCCACCGGTCGGCCGGGTTCATGATCTGCAGCCACCGGCAGTCGCCGCATTCGTACATCGCGGTCTGGGTGCTCGTCAGGGTGCCGGGCTGGCCTTCGGTCAGGCTCGGCGACGGGCGTTCCGCCCGGTTCCAGGCGATGTTCTGGATCAGGTGCACGCCCTGGGCGAGACTCGTGTGCGCGGCCCCGCCGGGGCCGGTGGACTCGCGGTGGATCAACCGGGCCACGATCCCGGCCGCGGCAAGGAAGGCCGCGCCCCAGCTCGGTGCCGGGAACCGCCACGCGTACGGGCCGGGGCGCCAGCCGGACTGCACGTCCAGCGGCCTTCGCGGGCCTGCACGAGCAGGTCGTACCCCGCGCGCCCGGCGTCGCGGTGCCCGGGCGGCCAGCCGCCGGCGCCACACACGACCAGCCGCGGACACCGCGTGCCGAGTGTCTCGTCGTCGAGCTCGTGCCGCCGGGCCGTCGCCGGCCGGAGACTGTGCACGAGGACGTCGGCCGATGCCAGCAACGACCGCAGCGCCGGCGAATCCAGGTCGAGCAGCACGCCCCGTTTGCTGCGGTTCCAGGTGCGGAACGCCGAGGGGTGCCGGCTGCGGGTCAGCTCTCCGCCCGGTGGCTCGACCTTGATCACGTCGGCCCCGGCTTCGGCGAGGATCTGGGCGGCCACCGGCCCGGCGAGCCCGCACGAGAGGTCGAGCACCCGCAGGCCCGCCAGGATCGGCGCACTCACCGGACTGCCCTGAGCGCCCCGAGCATCTTCCGGAAGTGCGGGAATTGCCAGCCGTCCTGGTCCTCGCCCCAGCCGATCATCCCGTCGTACTCCCACCGCATCAGTGCGTTCCAGCCCGCGCCGTGCTCGCACATGTGACTGACGGCGAAGCCCTCGGCCTCCAGCCGACGCCCGGCGACGTCGATCACCTCGACCTGCATGTGCGCACTCCACCCGGTCGCCGGGTCGCGGTAGTTCCGCATCCGGCTGCGTGCGGGGTCGAGCCGCTCGAACCGGCCGTCGCGCAGCAGCCAGCCGACGTTCATCGGCGACCAGCCCGCCGCGTCGCCGTCCTGCGGCCGGACGAAACCGAGAAATCCGGTGTGCGCCCCCGTGTGGCCGAAGATGTACTGGATCCGGCCGCGCCCGCGCTCGCGTTCGATCTCCCGCCAGCGCACCCCGCCGGGCTCGGTGACGCGGTGTTCACCCCGCAGGTAGGCCGGTTTCTGGCTTTGGCCGTGCGGGCCGCCGCGAGGGCCCCAGGTGCGGTCGCGCACCGAGTGGCAGTCGATCGGGATCCGTTCGCCGCGCAGGGTCAGCTCGCCGGTGACGTGCCCGAGCTGGTCGAAATGCGGGTTGTGCATCGCGGGCGGGCGGCCCGGGGTGAAGCGGTGCGGCGGGTGCACGCTCCGATGCTCGAACTCGATCGCGAAACCGGCCTCCGCGTCGCGGTAGCCGACCTGATAGTCCATCAGGGGCCGCAGCATCTTCACCGAGAAGCCGCCGGCGGGGAAGGTGATGTCGCGCAGGTCGGGATCCGGCGGCATCGGCACGTCCGGCATGTTCCGGTAGCACGCCAGCCGCCCCGGGTCGGCGCCCTCGTCGTCCCAGACGAACACCCGCCAGGTCGCCTCGCCGCGGTTGGTGTGGTGGCCGGCGTGCAGCCAGCACCCGATCCGCCGTTCGGGGATGTTGAACGACCACCAGGTCGTCTCGAACTCGTACGGGTCGGGCGAACCCCGGTGATAGGCGTCGTCCTCGGGGACGAACGGGGTGTCTTCGGTGACGGTCATGCCGGGAGTCCTCTCGGTTCGCCGGAAACCGGCAGCGGCGGCGCGAGTTCAGTTATTCAGGGCACTGATCACGGTAGCTCGAGCGCGGACCGGCCAACAAGTGTCGGTTTACTACACCTTGACCGGCGGGAATGTACGCAAATACAGTGAACTCTATGTCTGGATCCGGCGGTGTCGCCTGGCTGTTCGACGTGGACGGCACCGTGCTGGACCTGGTGACCGGCAGCTCGCTGAGGCCGCTGGCGAACGAGCTGTTCTTCGCCCTGCGCGCACGCGGTGCGCCCGTGTTGCTGTGGAGCGCCGGTGGTGCGGACTACGCGCTGCGCCGCACGCGCGTCGTAGGCGTCGCCCGGCTCGACACCGCCACCTACGGCAAAACCGAACGGGACGAGCACGGCCGGTGGCTGCTGCCCCAGCTGCCGCCCGCGCACCGGCCCGCCGTCCTCGTCGACGACGAACCACACGAGATCCGGTACCCGGGCGAGATCATCGGGGTGCCCCCGTATGTGGGTCACAACCCGCGAGACACCGCGTTCGCGCCCCTGCTGCACCGGCTGACGGCGTGAGCCCGCCGCAGAGGATGCCTGCGGGTCGGGCTCCGTGCTGCGCGACCGCCGCGACGCCGGGAACCGGGCGCTCAGCCCATTTCCACCACGATCTTCCCGCGCGCCTGCCGCGCCGCGACGCGTTCGAGCGCCGTGGCCGTATCGGCGAGCGGCAGGACATCGGAGATCCGCGGGCGCAGCCCGGCCGCGGTCAGCTTCGCCAGCTCCGGCCAGGAACGCGCGACCTCCTCGGGCCGGTGGTCGGCGAGGGTGCGGATCTCGAAACCCCGCACCTGTACGCCTTTGAGGAGTACCAGGTTGAGCGGGATGCGGGGGATCTGCCCGGCGGCGAAGCCGACACAGACGAACCGCCCGCCCCAGCGGACCGAGCGCAGCGCCTGTTCGCTGTAGGGGCCGCCGACCGGATCGACCACGACGTCGGCGCCCGCACCGCCGGTGATCTCCCGGATGCGTGCCTTGAGGTCTTCGTGGTCGTAGGCGATCCCGGCTTCCGCGCCCAGTTCCCGGCCGATGGCGACCCGTTCCGGCGTGCTCGCGGCGGCGATGACGCGTGCGCCGAGCCGGGCGGCGAGGTCCACGGCGGCCGTGCCGACGCCGCCGGCCGCGCCGAGCACGACGATCCAGTCGCCGGCCGACATCTCGCCGATGGTGGTCAGCGCGTGGTAAGCGGTGCTGAAGGTGACGCCGAACGCCGCCGCCTCGGTGAGGCTCAGGCCCGGCGGCACGGGCCGGAGCGCGGTGGCGGGAACGGCCACCTGCTCGCAGAACGCGCCGGTGTGCGTCGAGCCCATCACCTCGTCGCCGGAAGCGAACCCGGTCACGCCTTCGCCGACGCCGAGCACCCGGCCGGCGAACTCGCTGCCCGGGATGAACGGCAGCCGGACGTGCACCTGGTAGCGGTCGGCGATCGTGAGCACGTCCGGGAAGTTCACCGCGGCGGCGAGCACGGCCACGACCACTTCACCCGGCTTCGCCTGGGGATCGGGTACTTCCCGCAGCCGCAGTGCCGACGGGGGACCGTAGTTCTCGCACAGCACCGCCCTCATCGGCGATCTGACCGCATAGTGTCCACTCGGGCCTCCACTCGTCCGCTCGATGTGAAGATTATCTAAATAATCATCTCGTAGCCAGGGGTGAAGCAGCGGTGTGTGCGGCCACTCCACAGCCCCGATCACTCCGGCCGGATGCGGCTGAGCACGAAATCGACGAGGGGAGCGACGTGCTCTTCGAGGTTGTCGCGGGCCTGGTCCCGGCCGCCGGGGTCCAGCGTCAGCACGTGCATCAGCACGGCGCCGTAGAGGGCCTGGATGAACGGCTGGACCTGTTCCTCGCCGGGGAATTCGCCACGTCGTACCGCGCGCTGGACCATGTCCGAGGCCGCCTCGTTGTGCATCCGCACGATGCGGTCGCGGATGTGGCCGAACGCGGCGGTCTGCACCGCGGAGTCGACCGCCACCCGCACGGCGACCCAGCCCACCGGGTCGAGGAAGTACCGCAGGAGCTCTGTCGCCAGCGCCAGCACGTCGGTCTCCAGCGCGCCGGTGTCGGGTGCCAGCACGGGCGCCGAGTGTTCCTCCAGAGCGTCCACGAGCAGCTTCTCCTTGCTGGACCACCGCAGGTAGAGCGCGGACTTGCCCACGCCGGAGCACTGGGCGACCGCGTCCATCGTGAAGGCGGCCCAGCCGGTGCGTGCGTAGGTGTCCATCGCCGCGGTGAGGATCCGCTTCTCCACGGCGGGGTCGCGGGGGCGCCCCCGGACGGGCTTGGAGGAGTTCATGTCCCTATCTTTCCGAATCTATATTCTTTGCATCAAGTCGTTGCGGACGAAGGGTGTCCGTAAGTACCGTGTGACTCAGGTTACCGCCGCCGATCAAGGAGGATCGCGTGCGCATTGCCGTGGATGCCCAGCGCTGTCAGGGCCACGCTCTCTGTGCGGTGGTCGCGCCGGATCTGTTCGACCTCAGCGAGGAAGACGGGCACGCCGTGCCGTGGGCCGCCGCTGTGCCGGCGGGCCGGGAGGCCGAAGCCGAACACGCCGAGGCCGGTTGCCCCGAGCGGGCCGTCGAGCTCGAGTCCTGACCGTTTCCTCCTCCACCGAGGACGTCCCCTTCCCAGCGAGGTTCTTGTGACAACGACAGAATTCGATCACCACTCAGGCGAATACGCCCGCGACTGGCGGGAGATCAATGCGGGGCTGCGCGGCAGGTGCCCCGTCGCGCACACCGACGCGCACGGTGGTTTCTGGGTGCTGAGCAAGTACGCCGACATCGCCGCGGTCACGCGTGACGACGAGACCTTCTCGTCCTACCAGGAACTTCCGGACGGCTCGCGGACCGGCGCCACGATCCCGGCGGGGCCGTTGCGGCAGGTGCCGATCGAGATGGACCCGCCCGAGTTCTTCGACTATCGCAAACTGCTCAACGGCCGGTTCTCGCCCGCGTCGGTCAAGCGGTGGGAGCCGTTCCTGCGGGACGTCACCACGTTCTGCATCGACAACTTCATCGAGTCGGGCGAGGCCGATCTGGTCAGCGCGCTGGCGTCGCCGGTGCCGGCGATCCTCACACTGGAGTTGCTGGGACTGCCCACCGCAGACTGGCGCACTGTTTCCGACGTGACGCACGCGCTGGTGCACGCGGTGCCCGGCTCGCCGGAGTACAACACGGCGATGGGCAGCATGCTGGGAGTTCTGGGCCAGGTCAACGAGACCATCGCCGCGCGGTGTGCCCAGCCGCAGGACGACCTGATCTCCGAACTCGTGCACACCGAGGTCAACGGCGAGAAGATGACCGACGCCCGGCTGATCGAGATCATCACGCTGGTCGTCTTCGGTGGTGTGGACACCACGGGCAGCCTGGTCGGCAGTGCGCTGGAATGGCTGCACCACAACCCGGCCGAACGGGATCGGCTGCGTGCGGATCCTTCCCTGATTCTCACGGCGACCGAGGAGTTCCTGCGTTACTTCACCCCGGTGCCCGGGCTCGCGCGTACCACGACGACGGAGTGCACGGTCGGCGGGCAGGCGCTGGCCGCGGGGGAGCGGTTGTTCCTGTCCTGGTCCTCGGCCAACTACGACGAGGACGTCTTCGACCGGCCGGACGACGTGGTGCTGGACCGGCAGCCGAACCGGCACCAGTCCTTCGGGCTCGGTATCCACCGCTGCCTCGGTTCGAACGTCGCGCGCCTGGAGTTCCGGGTCGTGCTGGAGGAAGTGCTGCGCCGGCTGCCCGACTACGTCGTGGACACCGGCCGCGCCCAGCCGTACCCGACGATCGCCGTGGTCAACGGCTGGATCTCGTTGCCCGTCACGTTCACGCCCGGCACGCGCCAGGGCTCGAAGTTCGCCGTCTAGGAGGCATTTCGATGACAGCAACAGTTACCCCGGCAGGCCTGGGGGAGGCCAGGCTCTACGTCGGCGGCGGGTGGCTGGACGCCACGTCCGGCGGGACGATGGACAAGATCGACCCGCGCACCGGGCAGGTGCAGGGTTCGGTGCAGCTCGCAGGCGCCGCGGAGGTGGACAAGGCGGTGGCCGCGGCGAAGGCGGCCTTCCCGGCGTGGCGGGACCTCTCGGGCGCCGAGCGACGCAAGGCCCTGCTGCGCCTGGAGCGGATCATCGAGGAGCACGCGGCCGAGCTCGGCGAGATCGCCGCGGCCGAGGGCGGTACCGCGGTCGGCCTGGCCACCGGCGGGCACATGGTCGCGGCGAGCTGGTTCGGCTACTACGCGGGCTGGGCCGACAAGATCGAGGGCACCGTCGTGCCCGGCATTCCCGGCGGGGTCGACTACACCCTCGCCGAGCCCTACGGCGTGGTCGGCATCATCATCACCTGGAACGGCCCGATGATCTCGGTCGCGATGAAGGTCGCGCCCGCGCTCGCGGCCGGTAACACCGTGGTGCTGAAGTCGCCCGAACTCGCACCGTTCGCGATCCAGCGCTTCGCCGAGCTGATCGAGGACGCCGGGCTGCCGCCGGGCGTGCTCAACATCCTGCCCGGCGGGCCCGAGGCGGGTGACCGGCTGGTGCGGCACCCGGACGTCGGGAAGATCTCGTTCACCGGCGGCCACGGCACCGCCCGCAAGATCCTCGAAGCGGCGCAGCCCACACTCAAGCCGGTCGCGCTCGAACTCGGTGGCAAGTCGGCGAACCTGGTGTTCCCCGACGCCGACCTCGACGCGACGGTGCCGTTCGCGGTCGGTTTCACCGTCGGGCTGATGTCCGGTCAGGGCTGCGCGCTGCCGACCCGGATGATCGTGCACCGCGAGATCTACGACGAGGTGGTGCGGCGGCTGCGCGAGGCGGTCGAGGCGCTGCCCGTCGGCGACCCGCTCGATCCGTCCAATGTGGTCGGACCGGTGGTCAGCTCCGCCGCCTGCTACCGAATCCTCGGCATGATCGACGAGGCCAGGACGTCCGGCGCCGGCCGGGTGGTGACCGGCGGCGAGCGGGCGGGCGGGGAGCTGGCCGAGGGGTTCTACGTCAAGCCCACCGTGCTCGCCGACGTGGACAACTCCAGCCGGATCGCGCAGGAGGAGATCTTCGGCCCGGTTCTGGTGGTGCTGCCCTTCGACGACGAGGAGGAGGGCATCCGGCTGGCGAACGAGTCGACCTACGGGCTGGCCGCGTTCGTCCAGACCAAGGACAGCGCGCGGGCACACCGGGTCGCGGCCCGGCTGGAGGCGGGCAGCGTGTTCGTCAACGGTTTCGTTCCGGTGATGCCGTCCGCGCCCTTCGGCGGCTACAAGCAGAGCGGGTACGGGCGCGAGGGCGGCAGGCCCGGCCTCGACGAGTTCCTGCAGACCAAGAACGTCTACATCGCGACGAGCTGAGGGAGCCGCACATGAGCGCACCACTGGAAGGCCGCGTCGCTTTCATCACCGGCGTCGCGCGCGGGCAGGGCCGCGCGCACGCCGTCCGCTTGGCGCGCGACGGCGCGGACATCATCGGCGTCGACATCTGCGCCGACGTGTCCTCGATGGACTATCCGAACGCCTCGCCCGCGGATCTGGACGAGACGGTGAAACTGGTCGAAGAACAGGGCCGCCGGATCGTCGCGCGGCAGGCCGACATCCGGGACTACGCCGGGCTCGAGTCGGCGTTCGGCGAGGGCTTCGCCGAGTTCGGCCGGGTCGACATCATCATCGCCAACGCCGGCATCGTGCGGCTCACGCCCGAGGCGGATCCGTTGCGGGAGTGGCACGACATCATCGACACCAACCTCTCCGGTGCCTTCCACACCGTCCGGGTCGCGCTGCCCGCGATGCGCGCGGCGGGGCGCGGCGGGGCCATCGTGCTCACCAGTTCCAGCGCGGGGCTCAAGGGCACCGGCAGCGCCCAGGCCGGCCCGCAGGCCTACACCGCGGCCAAGCGAGGGCTGGTCGGGTACATGCAGGTCCTGGCCAACGACCTCGCGCCGGACTGGATCCGGGTCAACACCATCCACCCGACCGGAGTGGCCACCGGCATGGTCATGAACGAGGCCATGCAGCGGCTGACGGCCGATCCGGACGCGGACATGTCCACCATGCAGAACGCGCTGCCGATCCCGATCCTGCAACCGGAGGACATCGCCAACGCGGTGGCGTGGCTGGTCAACGACGAGCAGAAGTACATCACCGGGGTGCAGCTCCCGCTGGACGCGGGCTTCTCCGTCCGCTGACGTGCGACCGCGGGGCGAGGCCGTCGCCCCGCGGTCCACCGGGGGCCGGTCAGCCGCGCTTCCCGGCGCCGAGCGCCCGGAAGGCGAAGTCGGTCACCTGTTCCGCCGCGTCGGCCGCCGTCGTCCGCGCGGACCTGCTCATCCGCTCGCTGAACGCCTCGGTCAGGATCGCCCGGACGGCCCGGGCGTCCGCCTCGGGGTCGGTCCACGGGAACGAGCCGTCGGCCTGTCCCTGGCGGAGGATCCCGGCGATGTGCTCCTGCAGCTGGCGCATCGACTGCGCCCGCGCCTCGGCGTAGCCCGAGGCGCCGAGCAGTTCCGCCGAGGACAGCATGAGTACCCGCTGCCGCCGCCGGGGCTGCGCGGTCAGCCGCAGATAACCCTCGATCCAGGTCCGCAGCGCCTCGGCCGGTGAGGCCGCCGAGCGGGCGGCCGCGTCGAGCTCCGCGTGCAGCCGGTCGCTGTCACGCCGGAACATCGCCAGCAGCAGCGCGTCCTTGGATTCGAAGTGCCGGTAGAACGCACGAGTGGACAGCCCGGCGGCGCCGAGGATGTCCGTCATCGAGACGCCTTCGCCATCGCTCTGCGCCAGGCAGCGATAGGCGGCGTCGATGATCCGCGACTCCTCCGGGACGTCAACCGGCACCCGTCCGCCTCCTCTTCCGGCCTGCGGTCGCGGTCAAGCCTAGAGGGTAACCTGCAGACCGGGCCGGGACCACCAGCAGCGTGATCACCGTGCACAAAGGACTATCCGGCGCTGCCCCTGCGCCTGGGTCCGCTCAGTGCCCGGACATCCCGCCGTCGACCGCCAGCGTGGTGCCCGTGATGTAGGAGGATGCCGGGCTCGCCAGGAACACGACCGCGGCGTCGAGCTCGTGTTGCACGCCGAGCCGCCCCAGCGTGCTGGTCTGCCGGACGAAGGTCAGAAGCTGGTCTTCGGGGATCTCGGCGGTCATCTCGCTGGCGAAGTAGCCGGGTGCGATGGCGTTCACGCGGATCCCGCGCCTGCCGGACCACTGCTGGGACAGGTCGCGGGTCAGCCCGATGAGCCCGGCCTTGCTGGCGGCGTAGGCGGCTTGCGGCGCGTAGGACTTGATCAGCCCGAGCACGCTCGCGATGTTGACGATGCTCGAGCCCGGTTCCATCCGGCGGGCGCACGCCTGGGCCGCCCAGTAGGCGCCGTTGAGGTTCACGTCGATGACGCGGCGGAACTCGCCCGGCGGTTCCCGCAGCGCCGGGATCGCGGTGCCGACACCGGCGTTGTTGACCAGGATGTCGATCCGGCCCAACGCGGCCACAGCCTGTTCCGCGACCGCTTCGCACTGCTCGGGATCGCTGACGTCGGCGGCCACGGTGAGGGCGCGCCTGCCGGTCTCGGCAACCTGTTTCTCGGTGTCGCGCAGCCGGTCCACGCGGCGCGCGGCCAGGACCACGTCGGCACCGGCCTGGGCGAGTGCCAGCGCGAAGCCGGCGCCCAGACCCGAGCTCGCTCCGGTGACGACGGCGACCTTGCCGTCCAGCCGGAAAAGATCGAGTACCTGATTCATCGAACCTCCTGTCACAATGCTTTACCGAGTACGCGCAGCCCGGCCGCGGCCAGTGGCGCGACGGCCTCGCCGACGGTGTCGAACCCGGCCCCGCGGGTCATGCCCCGGCGGAAGCGGGCGTGGATTCCCTCCGCGATGACGGCGATCTTGAAATAGCCCAGCGAGAGGTAGAAGCCGAGTTCGCCGAGGTCGCGACCGCCGGACCGGGCGTAACGCTGGGCCAGGTCGGCGGCCGGGGGGAGCCGCTCGCTGGTGGAGGCGGCGGAACCGGCGAGTACCGGCGCGAAGGTCGGGTCGGCGTAGACCAGGTGCAGGGCGAGGTCGGCGAGGGGATCGCCGAGGGTGGCCATCTCCCAGTCGACCACGGCGCGGACCGTGCCCGGGTCCGCGGGGTCGAGGATGGCGTTGTCGATGCGGTAGTCGCCGTGCACGATCGACGCGCCGCTCTCGGCCGGGCACCCCGCGGCGAGGAGGTCGTGGAGCCGGTCGAGGTCGGCGAGTTCGCGGGTCCGGACCCGCTGCCACTGGTCGTACCAGCGCCGGACCTGCCGGGACAGATAGCCCTCCGGGCGGCCGAACTCCGCCAGCCCGACCGCCGCGGGATCGACGGCGTGCAGCCGGGCGAGCACGTCGACCAGGCCGTAGGCGCAGCGGGCGATCTCGTCGCCGGGCAGCGCGTGCAGCTGTTCGACCGTCCGGATCACGGTCCCGTCGACGTGCTCGACCACGGCGAAGGGGACGTCGAGCACGCCGGCGTCCGCGTGCGCGACCGCACGGGCGACGGGAACGCCACTGCCGGCGAGAGCGGCCACGACCCGGTACTCGCGTAGCATGTCGTGCGCCGACGGGGTGAGCCCGCCGAGCGGAGGGCGGCGGAGCACCCACTTGTGCGATCCGTCGGTGACCAGGTAGGTCAGGTTCGACCGGCCGCCCTGCAGCAGCTCGGCGGTGAGGCCGCCGCGGAACTCCGGTACGTGCGTGGCGAAGAACCGTTCCAGCGCGGGCAGGTCCAGACCGTCCACTGTGGAGCAAGGGACGCCGCTCACCGGGTGGCCGCCTTGTCGTGGCGGCGGAGTACGCGGCGCGCGATGGCCCACCGGTGTGTCTCGGAAGGACCGTCGTAGATCCGGAACGGCCGGACCTCCCGCAGGAACCGGCCGAGCAGGATGTCGCCGGAGACGCCGAGGGAGCCGCAGATCTGCAGGGCGCGGTCCACCACCCGCCAGACCGCTTCGGCGCAGAAGGTCTTGGCGATCGAGGTCGCCTGGGAAGCCGACCCGCCCTGGTCGAGCTCCCAGCAGGCCTGCAGGATCAGCCCGCGGGAGGCGGCGATGTCGATCTCGTTGTCGGCGATCATCTGCTGGACCATGCCGAGCTCGCCGAGCCGGGAGCCGAACAAGTGCCGCTGCGCCGCCCGCTCGGTGGCGATGTCCTGGGCACGCCGGGCCAGGCCCAGCCACCGCATGCAGTGGGTCATCCGGGCGGGCCCCAGCCGGACCTGCGCGTACCGGAAGCCCTGGTCGACCTCGCCGAGCACCGCGTCGTCGGTCACCACGCAGTCCTCGAAGAGCAACTCGATGTGGCCGCCGTAGAGGCTCTCGTCCAGCGTGTCAATGTGCCGGACGGTCTTCAGCCCGGGGTTGTCGCCGTCGACCAGGAACATCGTCGCCCCGCCCTGGGCGCCCGGCTCGCCCGAGGTCCTGGCCATGCAGATCGTGAACGCCGCGCCGTCCGCACCGGTGATGAACCACTTGCGCCCGTCGATCCGCCACCCGCCCGCGACACGTTCGGCACGGGTCGTCAGCGCGCTCGGGTCCGAGCCGGCGCCGGGTGCGGGTTCGGTCATGGCGAAGCACGAGCGGACCTCGCCGGCGGCGAGCGGGCGCAGGTAGCGGTCGCGCTGCTGGTCGGTCGCGATGGCCTCGAGCAGGTGCATGTTGCCCTCGTCGGGCGCCGCGATGTTCAGCGCCAGCGGGCCCAGCAGCGAGTACCCGGCCTCCTCGAACACCGCTGCCCGCCCTCGCATGTCGAGCCCGTGCCCGCCGAAGCCGACGCCCACGTGTGGTGCGAAGACGCCGGCGGCCTTCGCGCGGCGCTGCAGATCGGTCCGGATGTCCTCGGTGCGCGCGACGCCGTGGTGCTGTTCTTCGACCGGGACGACCACCTCGCGGACGAACTCGGCGGTCCGCCGGGCGAGCTCCGCGACGGCGGGCTCAGGCCTGAGGTCGACTGCCATGGCGCCTCCTTGTAGAGCTAATGGCGATTAGCCAAACCGTAGGCTGTCAGTGCGGTGCACCGCAACATCGCGTGTTTCACGAACAACCGTCCTATGCTGAGCTAGCGTGTGTTAGCCAAGGAGGGGGGAGAGGTGGCAAGGTCGGATGAGATCCGCGCCGCGGCCTTGGCGCTGTTCATGCGCCTGGGCTACGAGGCGACCACGATGGCCGACATCGGCAAGGCGCTCGGCATTCGCGGCCCGAGCCTGTACAAGCACGTCAGGTCCAAGCAGGAGCTGCTGGCCGGGATCATGACCGGCACGATGGAGGACCTGCTCGCCCAGCACCGGGCGGCGGTCGCGACGACCGGTGACCCGGTCGAACGGCTCCGGCGCGCGACGGAGACGCACGTGCGCTACCACGCCCGGCACCGCAGCGAGGCCTTCGTCGGCACCCGGGAGATCCGCAGCCTCGTCGAACCCCACCGCGAGGTCGTGCTGGCCCTGCGCGCGGAGTACGAGGCCGGCTTCCGTGAGCTCGTCCAGGCCGGTGTGACCGCCGGGTGCTTCGACGTCGCGTCCGTGCGCCTCGCCTCGTACGCCATTCTCGATCTCGGGATGGGTGTCGCGGTCTGGTATCGCGACGACGGCGAGCTGAGTGAGGACATCGTGGTGTGGCAACACAGTGAGTTCGCGTTGCGGCTGGTCGGGGTCGTGCGGGACCCGGGCACCGCGGCTGTCACGCGGCGGGACCGGAGTAGATGATCCAGGACTGGTACTCCCGCGTTACACGACCGTCCTTTTCGGACTGCGTACCGGAAGCAGGATCAGGGCGGAAGCGGCCATCGTGCCCGCCAGCATCAGGAATGCCGCTCCGTCGGTGCCGGTCGCGGTGCGCAGCCAGCCGACGAGGTACGTGCCCACGAATCCGCCGAGGGCACCGGCGGAGTTGACCAGCGCCACGGCGACACCGGCGGTACGGCGCGGCAGCAGCTCCGGGACGAGCGCGAAGAACGGCCCGTAAGGCGCGTACATCGCGATCCCGGCGAGGACCAGCAGGGGGAACGATAACCAGAAGGCGTCGTGCCCGGCGAGGTAGGAGCCGTAGAAGGTGACGGCGCCGCCGAGCAGCCACGGCCACACGTACCGCTTGCGGTACCGGGTCCGATCCGAGCTGCGCGAGTTCAGCAGCATCGCGACCACGGCGAACGCATACGGGATCGCCGACAGCAGGCCGGTGGCGCCGATCCCGGCGGACGAGCCCGACTTGACGATCGACGGCAGCCAGAACACGAAGCCGTACACGCCGATGCTCCACAGCAGGTACTGCGCGGACAGCAGCAGCACCGTACGGGAGCGCAGGGCTTCGGCGAGCGGGTGCCGTTCACCGGTCTCCAGGGTTTGCGCGAGCTCGGCCTGCTCGGCGGCGATCGCGTGGTCGACGGCGTCGCGCTCGTCCGGGTCGAGCCACCGCGCGTCGGCCGGCCGGTCGTGCACCTGCGCGCGGAAGTGGAACGCCCAGATCACGGCCGGGATGCCTTCGATGATGAACATCCAGCGCCACGACGTCGCCTCGATCAGGTAGCCCGACAGCGCCGAGAGCCACATCACGGTCACCGGGTTGCCCAGGATGAGGAACGCGTTCGCGCGGCCGCGCTCGGGCTTGGTGAACCAGCGCGCGAGCAGCACCACGAGCGCGGGCAGGACCGCCGCCTCGACGGCGCCCAGCAGGAACCGGACCACGATCAGCGCGGTCACCGAGGTGAGCAGGCCCTGCAGGGTGGCGAGGAAGCCCCAGGCGAGCACCGAGCAGAAGATCAGGCTGCGCACGCTGTGGCGGTCGGCGTAGAGCACGCCCGGTACCTGCAGCAGGAAGTACCCGGCGAAGAACGAGGCGCCGATGAGACCGGAGGTCGTGCCGGTCAGGTGCAGGTCCTGCGACATCCCGCCTGCCACGGCGATCGAGAAGTTCGACCGGTCGAGGTAGGCGAGGCTGTAGGTGACGAAGACGATCGGGATCAGGCGCAGCCAGCGCTGCCGCCCAGGCGCCGCTGCCCGTGCCGCCGGTGGCGTCTCCATGTCGGCCTCCTCGCCGTTCGCCGTGCGGGTTGACGAGTTTTCCACGATCTGGAAAACTATTCCGCAATTCGGTGTGGTCAGAGTGTGGGGTTGGTCCCCGGACGACGTCAAGGGGTGACCGTGGCGGACATGGTGGGCAAGGCCCTGCATGTGCTCTCGGTGCTGGGCGGGTACCCCGACGGTATCGGGCTGTCCGAGCTCGCGCGCCGCGTCGGCTACCCGGTGAGCACGACGCACCGGTTGCTCAGCTCCTTGCAGGAGCACGGTTTCGCCCGCAGCGATCCCGGGTCGAAGCGGTACGCGCTGGGCCTGCGGCTGTTCGAACTGGGACAGCAGGTGTCGCACGCACGCGGGTTCGCCGGGGTGGCCCTGCCGGTGCTGCGCGCGCTGACGGAGCAGACGGGGGAGCCGACGCTGATGGCCGTGCTCGACGGGCACGACCAGGTGTACGTGCACTCCGTGCACGGGCCGCAGCAGATCCAGATCCGGGGCGAGCCGGGCAAACGCGGCCCGCTGCACTGCACGTCGATGGGCAAGTGCCTGGTCGCGTTCTCCCCTGAGCGTGATCAGTTGCTGGCTTCGCTGGACCTGGTGGCGCACGCGCCGCGGACGATCACCTCCCGCGAGGAGTTCGCGGGGGAGATCGAGTCCGTGCGGGCCCGGGGCTACGCGGTGGCCGACGAGGAGCACGAGCCGGGCATCCGGGCGGTCGGCGTCCCCGTCCTCGGCCCCGACGGCACCGCGGTCGCCGCGCTGTCCACGGCGGCGCCCGCGTACCGGATGCCGCTGGCGGAGCTGGAGGCGTTCGTGCCCGCGCTGCAGGCGGCCGCGCGGGAGCTGGGCGCGGTGCTGCCGCGCTGATCAGGGGCCGGTGTGCACGTGTGCCGCCCAGCGCGTCGGCAGAGCCGGATCGGCGTCCCGGGCTTGGCGCACCGCGGCGTGCAGTGCGACGGCCGAGCTCAGCATCGTCGAACACGCCGACAGGTAGGCCAGTTCGCCGTCCTCGATCCGCAACCTGCTCACGTCCACCACCGTGACCGGCTGGTCGTAGAGCACCAGGTGGCTGGTCGACGGGTGCGGACGGAGGCGTGGGCGGAACCGCTCGCGCTGCTGGTCGGACCGCATGGCGCGGCCGGCGTTGGCGGCGTGCGCAGCGGCGGCCCGCGCCGCGACCAACTGGCCGCCGTACGGAACAGGATCGGGCTGTCGCCGCCCGAGCGGCCGACCTCGCCCGAGCGGCCGACCTGGCTCGGCGATCGGCCGGCGGCCATGGACAGCCGCATCTGGCACGAGTACGGGCTGGATCTGACGTCCTGCTCCTGGACGAGAAGGAGCTCGCGCGGCTGCTCGACGCCCTGTTCCGGGCGGAGGTGACCGGCCGGGCGCGGCGGCTCAAGCCGTGCACGGCGCCGGGGTGCCGCTGGCTGTTCTACGACCGTTCCCCCGCCGGGAACAGCGTGTGGTGCAACATGGACATCTGCGGGGCACGGCACAAGATGCGCGCCTACCGCTCGCGCCACTAGGGGACTGTTTCAGAGGTGGCTTGCGGGCCGGCGGCCGCCACGAAGCAGGCGGATCCCTACAGCTCGATCCGTGTTCCCATCACCACGGTGCGGTCCGCCGGCAGCCTGAAGTAGGTCGCCGAGGAGGCGGCGTTGTGGGAGAGGCCGATGAACAGCCGCTTCTGCCAGGTCGGCATGTCCGTCGCGTCGCCGAGCTCGATGGTGATCCTGGACAGGAAGTAGTACGCGGTGTCCGGGTCGGTCTCGAGCTCGCTGGTCAGCATGAACGCGTCCCGCAGTGCCGCCGGGATGTTCTGGTCGTCGTGGAAGCCCAAGCGCACTGCCAGGTGCACGATCCCGTCGTCGGAATAGGAGAGCGCGTCGACGTCGAACCGCTCGCTCGTCGGCACGTGCGGCACGTTCTCGGAGATCACCGAGACGATCACCACGTGCTCGTGCACGACTTCGTTGAACTCGGCATTGGCTCTCAGCGCGAGCGGCACGGTCTCTTTCGTGGGGTGCGGGAACACGGCGACGCCGGGAACGCGGATGAGTGGCCGTTGGCGCAACTGCTCGACGAACTCGGACAGCCCGCCTTCGATGTCGATCCGGCGGGCGGTGATCACGCGGTGCCCGCGCCGCCAGACCAGCATGATCAGGACGACCAGGGCGCCCAGGAGCAACGGCAGCCAGCCGCCGCGCACGACCTTGGTGAGGTTGGCGGCGAAGAAGACCAGTTCGAGGCCGCCGAAGACGATGCCGATCGCCACCAGCCGCCACGGGGGCCAATGCCAGGCCGCGCCGGCCAGCACGAGGAACAGCGTCGTCGTCAGCACGAGGGTGCCGGTCACGGCGAGGCCGTAGGCGGTGGCCAGCGCTGCCGAGGAGCCGAACGTGACGGTCAGGACGAGCACGCCGCCCAGCAACAGCCAGTTCACGGCCGGGACGTAGATCTGCCCGCTCTCCTGCTGGGAGGTGTGCCGCACGGCCAGCCGGGGCAGGAAGCCCAGCCGGATGGCCTGCCGGGTCACCGAGTACGCGCCCGAGATGACGGCCTGCGAGGCGATCACGGTGGCGAACGTGGCGAGCACGATCAGGGGGATCTGTGCCCAGCCGGGCGCGAGCAGGTAGAAGGGGTTGTGCACCGCGTTCGGCTGCCGCAGGATCAGCGCGGCCTGGCCGAGGTAGTTGAGGGTCAGGGCGGGGAAGACGACGGCGAACCAGGCCCCGCGGATCGGCGGACGGCCGAAGTGCCCCATGTCGGCGTAGAGCGCTTCGGCGCCGGTGATGGCCAGCACCACAGCGCCCATGGCGATGAACCCGAGGTAGGGATGGTCGGCGAAGAAGGCGATCGCGTAGGTCGGTGACAGGCCCCGCAGGACACCCGGCTGGGTGAGGATCTGCGGCACCCCCAGCGCGGCCAGGGTCAGGAACCACAGCAGCATCACCGGGCCGAACAACCGGCCGACCCGCTGGGTGCCGAACCGCTGCACGAGGAACAGCACGACGAGGATGGCGACGCCGATGGGCAGGATGGCCGACCGCACGTCGGGGGAGACGACCTCGATGCCCTCGACGGCGGACAGGACCGAGATGGCCGGCGTGATGACGCTGTCGCCGAAGAACAACGACGCGCCCACCACCCCCAGCAGCATGGCGACCGCGACCAGCCGCCGCTGACCCGAGACCCGCCGTCGGATGAGCGCGGCCACGGCCATGATCCCGCCCTCGCCGTCGTTGTCGGCGCGCATGACGAAGACGACGTACTTCACCGACACGATGAGCAGGATCGACCAGAAGACCAGTGAGATCACGCCATAGACGTCGCCGGGTACGGGTTGCACCGCGCCGTTGTCGATCGAGAACACGGTCTGCAGCGCATACAGCGGGCTGGTGCCGATATCGCCGAACACCACGCCGAGCGCCCCGAGTACCAGGGCCGCGGCAGGCCCGTCATGCCGCGCGGGCTGCCCGGTGGCGGACTGCTGCGCTTCGTTCTCCACAGAGCTCACGCCGCAAGTGTGCCCGGGGTGGACGCCGAGAGCGCGCTGGGCTTGCGCACCCGGTTCCTGGAGTACGGTGAACTGGTCTTCGTTCAACACCGCCAGGTCGGCGCGCCGGACCTCAGGCAGCCGCGGCCGGCGTCCTCGGAGCCCGGCCGAGCACTGCGGTGGCGAGGTCGTGCGGCCGGCGGGCAGGATCATGGAGGTCCGCAATGGAGAGTGAGCACACCGGTGGCGTGTTCGACGTGTTCGCCGAGAGCGCCGCGTTGCCGGACACCGCCGAGACGATGTTGGTGGACAAGTACTTCATCGACAAGCCCACCGAGAGCACCCGGATATTCCGGATATACCGGGAGGTTCCGCTGCACTACCACACCGAGTGCGACGAGAACCTGTACGTGGTGAGCGGACGGGGCACGTTCCACCTGGACGGCCGGGAGTACGAGGCGCGCCCGGGCATGTTCCTGTGCTTCGAGAAGCGGAAGGTGCACGGCTTCCCCTCCATCAGCGAGCACCCCCTGGTCGTCCTGGCGATCGACGTCCCCCGACGCCGTCCGGACGACATCGTCTTCGTCGACCCGGCGGCGGGGAACGCGCGGACCTTCATGGCCCGGAACGCGGACGGTGGCTGACGGCTGCCGACGCCGGCCGGCGGGAGCCCGGTCGACGTTCGCAGGCTAGACGTGCTGTTTGGGGACGTTGGTGACAGGTTGACACGCCGCGGCGAGCTCGAGGTGTCCGGCCCGTGGATCGCGGGTCGTACTACACGCCTGGGGAATCGCCGGTGGGATCGGACAAGTTCCACGACGGGTGGTTGCGCACCGGCGACGTCGGGCGCATCTCTTCCGACGGCTTCCTCACGCTGACGGACCGCTCGAAGGACGTGATCAAATCCGGGGGTGAGTGGATCTCCTCGGTCGAGCTGGAGAACGCCGTGATGGGTCATCCCGCGGTCGCCGAGGCCGCGGTCATCGCCGTGCCGGACCGGCGCTGGCAGGAACGGCCGTTGGTCGCGGTGGTGGTCAAGGAGCGCGAGCGGGTCACCGCTGCGCAGCTGCGCGACTTCGTCGCCGGGCGGGTCGCGAGCTGGCAGCTGCCCGAGAACTGGTCGTTCGTCGACGAGATCCCGAAGACGAGTGTCGGCAAGTTCGACAAGAAACGACTTCGCGCTTTGTACCACGACCACCGCCTCGACGTGCGAAGTATCGAGTGACGCGGTCAGAACCGATGGCTTCCCGGAGCAGCAGGACGGTGCCGCGTCCGGGGCGAGGTTCCGCGTTGAGGACGAGGAGGCGGTTGACGGCGCTGGGCTGCCCGTAGGCCGCCTGGGCGCGGGCGTTTTCCAACGGCAGAGCGTGGTCTTCTACGCGGCGCAGCGCGGTGGGTAGGTCGGGTACCACCTTCTGCGCTCCGACGACACAGATCGCGCGGGCGGCCCCGCCGGCGTAGGAGGGCAGCTGGCTTCCGCTGCCCGAGGCGACCACGAGGGAGCCGGTTTCGGTGACCGCGGCGACGCTGCCCACGACGACGTCGGGGCAGGCCAGCTGCCGCCGGATGTCGTCGGCGCGGGTGAGCCGGTCCATGACCAGGATGCGTGGTTTGACGGCCTGGTACCGCCCGCTGGTGTTGATGTCCTCCTCGATGCCGGACAAGCGGAGGGTCTCGCTGACCGCGGTCAGCACAGTCGCGCCCTCCGGTATCAACTGCCCGACGCGGGTCCGCGCGGCCGCGGCGTCGTCGAGGACTTCGACGGCGAAGCCGTGTGCCGTCAGCGCGGTGGCCGCCCGTTCGAGGCGCTGCGCGGGCGCCGGGTCAGCGAACCGGGTTGCGGAGATCGGGGTGCTCATGGCGCCTCTTCCGGCTGGTGGCGGTACAGGAAAGCGGGGGCGCTCAGCGGGCCTCTGCCGCGCGGGGCGCCGAGCCCGCCAGGGGAGTGGTGTCGAGGTACCTGACCTCGTAGACCCGCTCGGCGAACTTCCAGCCGTCCGGGGTGCGCTGGTAGCGGTCGTGGTAGATGGCGTAGTTCAGTCCCTGGCGGCCATCGCGGGTGCGCGCGAGCTCCTGAAGATAGGCACGGCCGGTCGCGGTGTCGCCGTCGAGCCGGATCGTGCCCGGATGCGTGGTCTGCACGAAGAAGTCCCACTGGGCCTGCAGCCGCTCGGCCCCGGCGCGGATCTCCTCCCGGCCGACCAGCTCGGCGGGGATGTCGGGCATCCGCAGCACGCCGTCCGGCGTGAACAGCGACGCGAGGCGGGCGCGGTCGCGCATCATCGCCGCGTCGGTGAACTCGCCGCGCAGCGCCTCGATCTCGACGCGGTCGGCGACGGCCTGAAAGTCGGTCATGGGGTTCCTCCTCGTCGCATCGGTGCGTTCGTCTCAGCAGTACGACAACGCAGCGCAGCGAAATGTGAGGCGGCGTCCTCCTCAGGCGGCGCGGACGGCGGGCTCGAGGATGTCTTCGCACCACTGCCGGAAGGTGGTGGGGGTGTCGATCGCATGCCGCGGCGTGCGGGCCACGCCGTTGTCCAGGCCGCTCTCCTTGGCGAGCAGCATCTCCAGCATGCCGTCGGCCCTGCCCTCGGAGAGGCCGAAGCCGATGGAGGCGGGCGGCGACGGCGGCGATGTCGCGGGTGGCGACGACAGGTCCCGTGTGGTCGGGGGAGAGGCCATCGGAGAGGACGCCCTGTTCCTTGATCGACCGGGTCTGCCTGAGCACGTTGTCCATGAACGAGGCCGCGGCCACCGCGCGGAATGCCATCCCGGTGCCGGCGATCAGGTCGTCCATCACCAGCGACGCGGGTGAAGCCGACATAGGCGTCGTGGATACTGGCGGCGGTGCGGTCGCTGGGCACCAGCCAGAACAACGCGGACGCGCCGGCGAACGCGCGGGCGACGACCTCGGGATCGCCGTGCGAGCCGGGGACGGCCTCGACCCGGTCGCGGACCTCGGCGGACAGCTTGGCCGGGTCGCGCACGATGACGCGGACCGGCTGGTCGGCGGCGAGGACGTGGTCGAGGACCTGATGGCCGATGTTTCCGGTGGGGGTGGTGATGGACACGTCGCGGCCCGCGCGGGGACTCGAAGCGGTCACCCTGCTCTGCGGCCGGTTCCTGCAGCTGATGGTGTGGGAGCCCCAGGTGCGCACCTGCCGGCTGAGCATCGCCGAGGCCGAGCGGCTGCCCGGCAGCTCGAACGCGTACTTCGAGGCCATGTTCGCCAACGCCTACGAGCGGCTGACCGGGTAACCTCGCCGAGCGGTACGAGCTGGACCACGCCGACGGTGCCGCGCTGGCGGAAGACCTGCTCGGGCGCGCCGTGCTGCCGCGGCTGTTCCGGACGTTGCTCAACGTCGAGAAGCCGATCAAGGACCAGCCCGACGACGCCGCCCTGGCCCGGCACGTCGATCTGGCGGCGATCGGCCGACTGGTCGCGGCGGCACTGCCCGGCTGAGTTCTCGTCACACACCGCGGTATCGGCGACCGGCTGATGGCCGGTCGCCGATACCCGTCAGTCATGCGCTGTCAACGGCACTGGCCGAACGCGGCGTGGCCGTGCACGTCGTCCTGCCGGGTCCGGTCGGAGTCCGTCGCACGCGCCATTTTGGACGGAGTGCGGGACGGTGCGGACGAAATTTTCCCGGACCCCGTGTCGGCGGCCGTCGCGGACAGCTGGCGCAACGGTGCGGCCAAGACGCTCGAGCACCAGAACCCGGCGCTCCCGCAACCGGCGGCCGCGGGGGCGTGAACGTGGGGCGGGCCAGCAAAGGGAGAAACGCCTGGATCATCCGGTAGGTGCCGAAGAGGTTGACGGCGAGGTGCTGTCCGACGAGCCGCCGCAGGAGCTCTCCGATCACGCGCCAGGCCCTGAGGCCCGGTACGAGTCCCGCGAGGCGAACTGGACGTCGACGCGCTCATCGCGCTGATGACCGACGACGCGTGGGTGCGGATGCCGTCACTGCCGTTCGAGTACCGCGGCAGCGACGCCGCGCGGCTTCTTCGGTGCGATCAGGGCCCAATTCGGGCGTGTGGACCGGATGGTGCCCGTCCGGGCCAACGGCCAGCCCGCGTGGGGCCAGTACATCCGCGACCAGGTCACCGGCAAGCTGCACATCGCCGGCGTCGTCGTGGTCGGCCTCGCCGGCGACCGGATCCGCGAGTTCACCCACTTCGAGCCGGCGGTCGCGCCGTACTTCGGCCTGCCACGGACGCTCGACCGGTCCTGACAATGGTGCACGGTCGGTGCGATCATCGGCGTATGACGGCATGGCAGGACGTCGAACGGGCGGAGCCGGAGTTCGCGCAGCGCGTGCGGGCGCTGTTCGACGCGCACAAGCACAAGACGATCGCCACCGTCCGAGCCGACGGCTCACCCCGGATCTCCGGCATCGAGGTCGTCTTCGAGGGCGGTGAGCTCGTCTTCGGTTCGATGCCGAACGCCCGCAAGGGCGCGGACCTCCGCCGGGATCCGCGGTTCGCCCTGCACAGTGCCACGGTCGACCCGGTAGAGGGCGCCGAAGCGCAGTGGCCGGGCGAGGCGAAGATCTCCGGCCGGGCGATCGCCGCCGGAGCCCTCACAGAAGGACCGGACGGCGACCGTTTCCAGGCCGACATCGCCGAGGTCGTGCACACCCACCTCAACGAGGAAGCGACGTTGCTCGTCGTGGAGTGGTGGACGGCTGCGCACGGACTGCGACAGATCGAGCGCGAGTAAGCACTCCGTCGTCCCGCTGCCGCCGCGCTGATGCGGTGATCGGCCGCGCCCGCAATCCGACCCCCGCACCCCGGATGAGTGCGCGCCGCGAACGAGTACGTCGCCGCCCTTCGCGAATGCGCGAAGGCCGCCGAGCAGGGCGGTATCCGCTACAGCCTCGAACCGCACCCGTTCTGCTACGGCGCCAACACCGAGGGTCTGCTGCGCATCCTGGAGGCGGTCGATTCGCCCGCACTGGGCGTGAACCTCGACCCGAGCCATCTCTTCCCCGTCGGCGACCTGCCTCACATCGTGGTGCACCGCCTCGGAAACCGCGTGCTGCACAGTCATTTCTCGGACAACGACGGCGAGACGAACGTCCACTGGCGACCCGGGACGGGCAAGATCGACTGGCGGCATCTCCTGCGGGCGCCGGCCGACACGGGCTACGACGGCGTGATCTCCCTGGAGTTCGAGGACGTGCCCGGGGTTTCGCGGGGCACCCGGGACGACCACGGCGCCTACCACGGTAACGTCGAGGCGACGGGCGAGTTCGAGAGCGAGTACCGCATCGCGTTGGCGTATCTCACCGAGCTCGCGACCGAAGCCGGACTGCGCGTCGAGTGACCGCAAGCGGTGACGAAGCTGTGAAGGAAGAAGGCATGAGCGCGCTCGTGATCGGGACCTACACCGAGAAACTGCCCCATGTGGACGGACATGCGACCGGGATACTCGCGGGCGGTTACGACGGTACCGGTGTCACCGGTCTGACCGTGCCGGCCCTTGTCCGCAACCCGTCGTGGCTGACGACGACCGAGGACGGACGGTACCTCTACGCGGCGGCGGAAACCGTGGAGTTCGAGGGGCGGCCCGGTGGTGGCGTGGTCGCCTACGCGCGAGACCCCGGGACCGGCGCCCTCAAGCTCCTGAACACGGCCTCCTCGGGCGGTGTCGAACCCGCCCACGTCGGGCTCGACCCGAGCGAGCGCTTCGTCCTCGTCGCGAACTACCGCAGCGGTTCGGTCTCGGTCTTCGCGCGCGAAGCCGACGGCCGGCTCGGCGCGATGGTCGAGCACGTCCAGCACGAGGGGTCGAGCGTGCACCCGGTCCGCCAGACCGGCCCGCACGCGCACCAGATCCTGTTCGACCCGGTGACCGGTGACCTGCTGGTTCCCGACCTCGGCCTCGACGCGGTGCTCGTCTACCGGTTCGGTGCGGACGGCTCGCTCGAGGAGCGTCCGGAGGCACGCCTGAACTGCGCACCCGGGGCCGGCCCGCGGCATCTCGCGTTCCACCAGGACGGACGGCACCTGTTCCTGCTCAACGAGCTCGACAGCACGCTGGCGGTCCTGCGCCGCGACGGCGACCGGTTCGCGCAGACCCAGGTGGCCTCGACCCTGCCGCCGGATTTCCAGGGACACAACCAGACCAGCGCGGTGCGGGTGTCAGCGTCCGGGAAGTCGGTGCTGGCGTCCAACCGCGGTCACGACAGCATCGCCGTCTTCGCGTTCGACGCCGGGCCCGCGACCGTGACGTTGCGCCTTGTCGAGCCCTCGCTCGGCCGCGAACCCCGGGATTTCGTCCAAACCCCCGACGGCGCGCATGTCCTCGTCGGGAACCAGGACAGCGACAACCTGGTGCTGTTCGCCCTCGACGAGGCGGCCCCGAGCCTGAAGCATGTCTGGACCGGCGAAGCCCCCACGCCGGTGTGTCTGCGTTTCACGCCATAGCAGACACATCTGCGGTGGGCGGCCGAGGGGCTCGGCAACCGCTCGACGTTGTTCGGCCTGTTCACTCGCGGCCGGGAGCAGAGGTCATCAGCTGGGCTGCCAGTGATCTCGCCGGAACCACCGCGTTCGCCTCTCGCGGGATGATGTCGTAGCCCCGCTCGTTGAACAGTCGCTGCGCCGGTAGCCGCCAGTCAGCGGGGCCGTAGCGAGGAGGGCGGCTTCAGCCGAGGCGGAAATGGTCGGCGGCCGGTGCCGAGAAGGTCGTTCCAGTCGCAAACAGCACCACCAGCCGGTAGTCGACCACCATGCTCAGCGGGTGCGGGCGCGCTTGCACCATTCGCCGGACAGGGCGAGCAGCTGCCAGAGGTTCGTACCGGGAGTCAGGACCAGCGCCGCTCCTTCCGGGTCGACGAGCAGCGTTGACTCCCGGGCACGGCCGCCACGCCGTCGAGCGCCATCGGGACGTGGCGCAGCGACGGGTTTCCGGCCAGCCAGCGCGCGGCCTAGCCGAGTACAACGCGGACGTCCCGGCGCCCTGGGGTGATCTCGTGCTCGTCCCGATGTCCAGTGCCCGTCGTGGTGCGCTGTGCCGCGCCAGGCCTGCCGCCACGACGGACCCGAGCCCGTGAGCGACCCGGAGCGCCTGCCCGGCGGCCGCGAAGTCCAGCGGTACTACGGTTTCGCCAGTGCGCTCGCCGGGGAGTAACGTACGCTGGGACAACAGCTGGTCGGCTGAGCCCGACGACCAGCCACCTGCCGACCGATGCGGTCGCCGATCTCATTGCGCCGACGCGGTCGGCCGAAGACGGTCGCAGGTCGCCCATCCCGGCGTGGTCCAACTTGACGCGGCGCCGCCGTGCGCGTCCCCAGCGGCAGGAGCGCGAGCCCCTGCTTGCCGGGGAACTTTCGGCTGGGGTAGGGGCAGCGGAAGGAGGGCCCGATCAGGTTGACGCTGACCTGGTAGGGCGAGCGGGCGCCGCCCTGCCACTTGCTCCAGACGAGCGACTCGATACTGCCGAGATCGGACCACCGGGGGCGTTCGCCGGTGCGGACGCGGCCTTGCACGAGGAGCTGTCAAGTGCGAGCACGAGCACCTGGGCCCCCGACCACCGTGACCCCAAACCCGCGTACCGCCCCACTGCCGTCCTGTGGACAGCCTGTCCAGCGGCAGTTCAACGATAGGAAACTGGATCTTGGCCCGCGGATCCGGATGTCGACGCCGTCAGAGACTGGACATCCAGTTGCCGAGCCAGGACTCGCGCCACGCCACGGTCAGCTCCACAAGTCCGGCCAGTCCGTTCAGCTCGGACCTCCACCTCGCTTCGAGGTCTGCGCAGAAACGTGAGACCGGTTGTTCGAGTACTTCGTTCTTGAAGTAGTGATCAATGACATCTTTCGGTACCGAGATCTTTCCTTTTCCACGCAGGACCGAGTAGTTGAACTGCCGGCAGATGAGATATTCGATGTTCGGATGGTCTTCCGGGTTGTGCCAGTGATCGTGCCGCGAGTCACGAATCTGCGCGAAAGCGGCATAGAGCCGGTCGACAATCGTGAGTAGCGCGTCCTCGGTCGCCTTGACCTGCCAAGAGAACCAGACTGCGACGCGGCGCCGCGTGGTCTTCGGCAGACACGGGAACAACGATCCGGCGAGAACCCGGTAGTCGAACGCGGGATTCGGCTTGGCCTGCCGGGTACCGACGATCGGAGCGACCTCCGGACACTCAAGTGCCCGGAGGATCCGAAGGAATGCCTGCACCGGGTTGGTGTCCTGGGAGTCCTCGTTGGCCAGTTCCTTCAGCGCCTTGTTTTTGGCGACCAGATCGCGAACCCCCAAGCCCTGGATCACCAGTTGCAGGTGAATGAACGCCAGATCGTCGAGAGTGGTGTTCGAGCACGCCACGACGCCGACGAAGGGCAGCGAGCTGAGGAAGCCCATGAGTGTATGGGTGGAACCGATTCGTGCCGGTCCGACAAGCGTGACTGGCAGGCAGACCGTGATCTGTTCGCGATCGTTGTCCTGGGCGAGGTATCCAGCTGTCCGGGAGGGAGCGAGTGAGGCGACGTGGAACCAGTTCCCGGTCCGGTGGCCCACCCTGCTGTCGGCCAGCCACAATCCGAAGCCTCGTTCCAGTGCGAATTCCGCCAGATGCCTGCCGAGCCGCATCCGGGTTTCGGCCGACGACTCCCCGAGGGCGAGAGCGAACCTGATGGCGTGGGAAGACGCATGCGGCGGCGGGCCCTCTTCACGGCCGTGCACGTGCTGGACCCCGGGCTTTCCACGCATCTTGGGCGGGACCTGGGCTGGCCACTGGGCGGACAGAAGCGGAACGCCGGCGACCTCCGCGGCGAGTTTCGCGGTGTAAGCGATGACCTCCTTGATCAGGAGCGCACGGCGGAAGTCGACGGTCGCTGCTTCGGAGCCGCTGATGCTGATGACACCTTCGAAGGTGCGCACCGACTCGAACGTGAACGACGGATTCGGCCGGGCGATCCCGGAGAAGACGTTGCGGCCGTTGCGGTCGATCGTGAGGCTTTCGCCTGTCCCGGCGTGCCGGCCCCCACGGGCCGAGTCGACCAAGCCGGTTCTCGTGCCGATGACAATGCCGACTCCATTCGCGCTGGACGAGAGAGCTTCGACGAACCCGGAGCCTTCTTGCTCCTGGGCCATCAGGTCACGGAAGTATCCCGGCGAGTTGGGCAGGTGGTGGATTTCGAAGTCCACCCGCATCTGGGGTCCCTTCCCCAGGATGTAACCCGCTTTGGCGAGTTCCATCAAGCGGCTCACCGACACTGGACCGTCGTCGCTGTGATCAGGCCTATCCATCACGGCCTCCCGACGAGGTGAGGATTTCGTCGGGCGCGCGATCCCGGCGTCCGAGGTGCTTGCCCGGCCCGGAAACCCACTTGGGGCCGCCCAACTCGGCGATCCCGTCCGCTGCTGCCCGTTCCGCCGGCGGGTCACGCAGGACCAGGATCGAAAGGGCCGGTACCACGATCGCTAGTGCGAAGAAGACGCAGAGAACCGAGTTCGGCGCACCGGCGGCGATTGCGGCCGCGAGCGCCGCAACCAGGAAGATACTGCCGTGTGAGACGAATCGGGGCAGTACCTGCATATAGCCGGCGATGGACCGCCGGGCCGGCAGCGACAGCCTGCTGTACAGAAAACCTGGGATCAGCAGGAGTACGGCGACGAGGGCGTCGGCGCTTCCCTGGCCTTCGAGAGAGTGATCCGCCAGCCCGAACGGAAACGGGAACCTGCCGAGCAGGCTGGCCACGACGTAAGTGATCGCCGAGACCGCTAGTGCGTACGAGCGGACCGTGCGCGGTCCGGAAGTGGTGGCGTCCACGACGAGTATCGAGGCGCGGATACCGACTTGGTCCGAGTTCGGGGGACGTCCGGTGGGCCGGCGCCAGTACGCGTGGGCCTGTTTCCCCAGGGGGTCGCTCTCGAAGGAAAGGTCGGCCTGCAACTCGAAGTCATGGATCTCCCGGGCCGCCCTGTCGAGGATGTCCGGCGCGACGAGTGGGTGTCGCAGGATGGAGTTATCGGGTTGCCCTTGCTGTCGCCCGTCGAGCACGGCCTCGCCGGAGATGGCGGCATGGGCCAGGTCACGACATGCGGGCATGGTTTCGCCGAGTTGGTCGTGATCGGCATGAACGGCATCCCATCTACGTCGGCACCAGAGGCCGTTCAGCCGCCGCAGCACGTTTTGTGTTTCCAACTCGAGTATCTTCCGGTGCGCTTTCGGAGCATCGGATGAGAACTGCCGCATCTGTCCGGCGAGAGTGCGGAGGTCCGCCGAGATGGCTTCCGAGAGCTCGCGATCGGAGTCGGCGCGCAAGAAGATTGTCTCAATGTCGAGACCGTCCGTGGTCTCGGCGACGAGATGGTAGGAGTTGAGGTTGCCGGGGACAGTCGACGAGTAGCTCACATAGTAGCCCCGCCGAGCTGAGCGGATTCGGCGTACGAGCTCCTTCGCCAGTGGCGGCCGTTCCGTCCGCCGCAGTGGCGACGTGTAGGAAAGGATGTGCTCGTTGGTCGACTGGTCCAGTCCGACCACCAGGAAGTAGTCGTCCATGGCGACACGGAGTAAGTGAAGGTAATCCCGTAGCGCAGGCCCGTACTCGTCGAGGATGTGGATCGCCATCTCGCGGTAGTGCTGGTTCACTCCCTTCACGGTGTGCTGGGTGAGGCTCGGTCGGCTCCCGCTGTGTGGCCTGTTCCGCTCGGTGAGCATGGTCAGGATGGCCTGCTGGATGATCCATCGGGATTCATGGACGCGATAGAGAAAGGCACTCAGCTCGGTCGACGGATCCTCTGCCTCTTGATGACCGCAGAGAATTCCCCGGAACAGCTGGTACAGACCGGACGCCAGCAGCCACGACGTCTCGTACTGGGTCATCGTCGGGAGACGTGCACCCGAAGCGTTCCGCACTTCGATCGGAATGGGGTTGCGGCTGGGTATTCGAGCGATGGGCAACCAAAGTGTCGAGCTCGCGGAATCGCTATCGGATATCGGGTTCGACGCCTGGAGGGTCTCGAGCGCCTGTCGTTGCCCCGAGTTGAGGAATTGCAAGCTCACGTCAACTTCCGTGGTCCGCTTGGTGTTGCGGTACTCGGAGATGTCGAGCTTCTCCGTGAGCCGCCGCACGTGCCCGAGACGCAAGGCGGCTTCGAGGAAGGCCAGGCCCGCTGTGGAACCTCGTCGGAACAGCCGAGGTGGTGCGCCGGGAATGGGACACACCTCGATCACCTGTCGCAGGACACCGATCACGTCGGTTGTGGCTTCCATCGGTCAGTTACCTGGTTTCGTTGTCTTCGGACGGGGTTTGGAATTTCCAGCGGTCCACGATCATCTGACCGTCGGTGAGCTTGAGTATGCTCGTTTCAATATTGCGGAATGTGTTCCTTGCGACCTTCGCTGTTGTCGCGGCTTCGTCCATGACCTGATGCAGAGCGGCCAGCTCCTGCCGGGCCGTGGTGGAGTGCTCGTTCAGGCAAGCGAGCTGTGACACTAGGGCCTCGCGCCCATCGAGATCGCCGGTCTGAAAAGTGGAGATGGGCCAGTGCAGCACTGCTTGCACACCGGTGTCCACGTCCTCGACCGCGCTCGTGAACTCCCGGGCGTTTTCGGTAAGGTCCTGTTCGGCATCACCGGTGAGATCGACCAGCCGAGTCAAAATGGCGAGTTTGGCGCTGGGATTCCCGATCTGAATCACCGCGACCACATAGTCTCGGATCATGTTCCGGATCTTCTTTGCCGCTACGGTGCATCGTTGTAGGTGGGAGGTGATGGTGGGCAGCGCCTCACCCGCGGTTGCGACGAGTTCGAGATAGGCGTCTCCGACGATTGCCGGGATCTGCGTTGCTGTAGTCGGCGCGGCGGGGAGGGAGAACACCGGCCCGGTGCGGGACGCGTCTTCGCCGGGCAACGCGATCCGTGGTGCTCTGGAGTTCTCCAGATCGACCAGTTCTTGGGCGAGCGCGTTCGCCTGGCGGCGGAAGTTGTCGGAGTCGGCCGCGAGCCACCGCAGCTCCAGCAGCTCCCGATGCTGGTACCGGGCCGCCCATGCAACGAGCTCGTCCGTGGAATCAATGGACATGTCAGGTATTCTGATGTAGACGATGCCCAGAACGCGGTCTGTCGTTCCCAGTTGCCGTGCCTTCGCCACAAACGCGCGAAACTCCTCACGACACGCCTCGCTGCGAAAGTAACGAGGAGAAAGAACGGGGATGAAGAACGCGGCCTCGTTGACTGCCCTGGCGATCCGTTCGGTCCAGTCGTCGCCCCAGTCGAGCGAGTCACGGTCCAGGAACAGGGCCATTTCATCTCCGGAAATGGCTTCGAACTCAGTGGCAACCAGACGTGCGAAGGTGGTTATACGCCTTTTGTCCTGTTGGTCATCATCATGACGGTAGGACCAAAAGGCGTGCACCGTCATGAACGATCACCTCATAGAATAATGCGTTGTTATCTGAGACAAGGAGTCGCCGAGGCATCACGGCTTGTTACGCACACGGCAGCAGACGGAATCACAATTGAATGACAGGGAACGATCATGTCGTCCCAGCGGTCGTCGTCATCGCCTGCCCTGTGCTGAACGGGGGCTTGCCCGCCACGCTCTGCTTCTCATCCGCTCCACTCGAGGTGACGCGGCAAGTGGCAAGTCAGATCGCCCGTTTGACGGGGCCGCAAAAAAGCGTCCATGCACGCTGCGGCCCGAACGTTCTACCGGCCGGTTAGCAGGCTGCCACCACCACTGGCGTTTCCGGCGTACGGATTCACTCGTTCGCGATCAGCTGGAACCGCCACGCGCGAAAGGCGATCTGCGCCGCGGACGCCCGTGCGCGCTTCGCGACGTTGGTGAGCTGCTCGCGCTCGAGATGCTGAACGTCGGACTGGCCGCATGACCTGCTGGAGCGGGTTGTGCACGACGCTGGGTCCCGGCGTCGACACGGCCGAGGAGTACCGCGCCTGCGGGCGCGACGTGATGGAGGACCGGCCGGGCCTGATCGCCGCCAGTGTTGATCCTTGGCGCGGACGGCGGCCTATTCGTCTTCCCAGCGGTGCCAGAGCTGGTGAAACGGCTCGTACGGGATGTAGCGGCGGGAAGCATCGTGATCGAGGGTGGAACGGTCCCGCTGATGGAGCACGGCTGCCCGAGGTTGCCACCCGTCGTGCTCGCCTTCCTCGTCGACGCTGATTAGCCTCGAAAGCCATGATGACAACGACGTTCGAGGACGTGCTGGCGGAACTGGCGCTGTGCCGGGAGGAGTTCCAGAGGCTGAGGTACGTGCCGCGCGACTTCGTGGACCGGCTCAGGGAGCTCGGGCTGTGTCGGGCGTCCACCCCTGCGCGTCTCGGCGGCGAGGCCCTTGCCGCCCGCGGGATCGAGCGTATTCGGTGGTCGACGGCTCGGCGGGCTGGTCGCGAGCTTCGGCTCGCAGCTGGTGTACCTTGGATCGGTGCCGCGGGAGACGCAGGTGATGCTCGACGCCGATGGGTCAGACGTGGTGTTCGCGGGGGCACTGTTCCTGTGCAGGAGCGGCTGCATGGCGGCGGACATCGTGTGCGTCGGCATCCCGGGTGACGAGGCCAGGGCGGGCAAGCTGCGGGGAGCGCTGCTGCGCCCGTCCGACGGGGAGATCGTCCGCGACTGAAACGTCGACGGGATGTGCGGCACCGGCCCGTTCGAGGTCGATTGAGAGCGGACGTTCATCCGAGGTGGCGAGCCGGTGATCGACGAATCGCTCTACCGGTACCTGGCGATCACCTACGCGCCCCAGTCGCTGGCCGTCGTCTCCGCCGGAGTCGCGCGGACCGCGCTCATCGCCGCCGAGAACACCGGCGGCCGGGCGCGGCGTCCCGATGCTCGCCGAGTGGGCGTACCTCTACGAGGCCGCCGAAGAAGCGTGGGAAAGCTCGCCGGCCGGTGACCGACAAGCAAACGTGCATCTGCGGCTGTAGGCCGCACGCCAGGCGCGGGACGGCGTCCACTGTGGTCGATCAGATCGCGTCGCTGTCCGGCATGGTGGTCATCTTCTCCGAGCACCCGTTGCACCTGGCGGCCGACGCCGGATCCCACGCACGCATGGGGCTGGTGGCGACATTGTGGCCCGGGAACGCGGTGACCACCGGCGCGTGACGAGGTACGATGCGGAACCGTTGTCACGGAAGCGAAGCCGGTTGTGCTCGAACGGCTCTACCGAGCCTGCTTTCCGGGCCGCCAAGCGCCGGTCACTTCTTCAGGTGTCTTCGTGCCTGTTCTTGGACCCTGCGGGAGAGTCGGGGGTCTTCGATCAGGTCGTGCAAGGCTTGGCGGCCTCGTTTTGCGTCGTATTCCTTAGCTTTCAACGCCGCTTGTAGGCGGACGCTGTCGTTCTCGCGTCGGTCGCCGGTGATGGTGATCAGGGCGTGCACCGCTGATGTTCTGGGCAGGGACAGGGCCGCCTCGATGCGGACTTTCCCGGGTTGGCCGGATTGAACCAGGCGTTTGAGCGCCGACCTGGCGCTCGTCCGGTCGAACTTGAGGAGTGTCTGAGCGGCCTCCAGCCGAATGGCGTCCGGCCGGGCGGTACCCGCCAGATCTCGCAGCGGACGGATCGCTTCGCTGCCGCCTTCCTTGGCCGCGGTCAGCCGGTAGGTGAAGCTTGCCTTCTTTCGGTCGGCCAGTACAGCCATCAGCTGCCGTCCCCGGACGGGGTCGGTCGCGAGGACTTTCTGGGCTGCCTCTCTGGCGGTGTTGTCGTCGTTGGTGCTGGTGGCGATGTCGCTGTAGAGGGCGATGCGGCGGGGCTTGCTGAGTTTCGGACCGGCGAGGTTGCCGGCCTCGAGGCGGATTCGGCCGGCGACGCGCTTCCTTCCGGCGAGTTCCACGAGTTGCTCTGCGGCGGTGCCGGGGTCCAGGGCGTGGGCCTTCTTGAGGAGGTCGAGCCGGGCAGCGTCGGAGGGCGGACCGGTGTTCGCGGTGGCGATGAGCAATCGGGCCCCGGTGACCGGGTCGGTCTTTCCGGCCTCTTTGGCCGCGGCGGCCCGGTACGTCCAATCCACGTCCGGAGCACCGACGAGCTCGACGAGTGCCGTGATCGGTCCTTGATGCTCGGCGGCGATGTGCTTCGCCGCGTCGAACCGGACCTCGTCGCTCACCGACGAATCCGCCGACAGCCGCGTCAGCGCCGGAATTGCCTGCGCTGGGTCGATCTCCCCAATCAGGATCACCGCGCGAAGTCGTAGTTCACCATCGCCCCTGTGATCGGCCGTCCGGGCGACGGCGCTCGTGATTTGTACAGCCTTTTGAGGATCGTAAGATCGCAACAGCTCGGCGATCCGTAGCCGGGTTTTCGGGGTGGCGGCGACGGCGAACCGTTCGGCGGCCGCGATCCCGGTGACCCGATCCCGCCCGAGGAGCTCGGTGCTCAACCGCAGCCGCGTGTCGTCGGACAGGCCGTGCCCATGCTCGACCAGGTCGGCCAGCAGGTCGGGCGAACCGGCCGCGATCGCCGCGTCCGCCCGGAACTCGTGCATGTCGGGGGTACTCGCGAGCTGCAGCATGGCCCGGATGCCCGGTGCGGGGTCGATGTCGCCGATCAGTCTCGCGGTTTTGAGCCGGTCGCGGGGTGTGCCGGTCAGGTTGGCGGCCAGGATTTCGAGGTTCTTCCGGCCGCGGTCCGGGGCATGCTTCATCAGCTCGACGGTGGCCAGCAGTTTGCGCTGGTCCGAGATCGCCTGCAGCGGAACCCGGATGAAGTCGTCCAGCTCGGCGACGGCGGCCTTGGGGTCGATCTGGTGTAGCCAGACCGCTGTGTTCATCCAGTCCTGGTCGGCCAACCGGTCGTCGGCGAGCGCGTGACGCAGGAGTTCGGTGGTCTGCCGGCCGACGTCGCTGCCGGGCAGCAGGTCTCGCCGGACCAGTTCGATCACGAAGCGGACATTCGGGTTGCGGTGCCGCTCGCTCAGCAGGCGGCCCAGCTGCCGTTCGACGGCGGTCCGCGCGGCCGGCCACCAGAGAGCGGCGAGGAAGAGACTCAGTTCGATGTGAGGCCAGGGCCAGGTCGGCTGCGGTGCCAGGTACTTCCAGGTTCGCGGGTCCCATCGACGCGGTCCGCGCGGATGGCTGCGGACAATGTGCCCGGCGGCCAGATACGCCTCGACGTCTGGGCGGGCGAAGGTGAAGTCGTTGTGATCGGCTATGGCAATACCGCTGCTGTCGATCATCTGCACGACAGCCTGGCGGCGGTCGGCTTCACTGAGCTCCGCCGGCCAGGCGAATCGCGGGTACGCGGCCGCCAGCTCGACCATTGACAACGACCGGCTGACGAAGGCCCTGCGACTGGCGATCTCTTCCACCAGTTCGCGTGCACCGGCTTCATCGAGGTAGTGCGTTCCGCTCAGTTTCTCCACACCGGCCTGGACGAAACGCTCCAGCTCTTCGATCTCGCGAGGCGTCTCGTCGTGAGTTGTCACGCGAGCATTTTAATTCCGCACCGGGCTCGTGCCCAGGACGAAAACGTGACAAGGCCTGTCCGCCTGTGCCGAACAGCGGCACGACGAACATGGTCCAGACCTCATCCGGAAAGAGTCTTTACAAACCCTGGTCGGATACCTACTGTTTGCCACAGTCGGCTACGAGTGCTTCACCTCGACCCGGGCGTCCGCGCGGAAAGCGTCCAGAACCCAAGGGAGCACCGACACGTGTGGCGCACACGAAGGAGGGCGTTCCGTGCAGGCAGTGAACGACAGAAAGCGGCGCGGACGCAGCCGGAGGCTCGCGTTGCTGATGGGCGGCGCCTTGGCCGCGGCCACCGCCGTGGTCGGGGCCAATGATCCGGCCCTCGCGAGCGCCGCGCTGAACCCGGCTGTCGCGCCGGGCGGCAACTTCGACCTGTCGGTGTGGGAGCTGCAACTGCCGATCGGGTCGCCAGGGTCGCCGACGACGATCGGGCCGTCGCAGCTGAAGGGCCCCAACGGATACAGCAATCCGGCGTACTTCTGGACCGACAAGAACGACGGCTCGATGACCTTCTGGGACCCCGAGGCCGGGGTCACGACGCCGAACTCGAACTACGCCCGCTCCGAACTACGCGAGATGAACCCCAACGGCAGCGCCGCCGACTGGTCGCTGTCCGGCACACACACGCTGTCCGCGAGACTGCGGGTCGTCTCGGTGACGTCGAGCGTCTGCGTCGGGCAGATCCACCTCGGCAGCGGCGGCTCGTCGACCAAGCCGCTGCTCGAGCTGTACTACCACGCCAACGGCGACGTGGTCCTGGGCCTGGAGAACTCGCCCACCGGCGGGCAGACCCCGCACACGCTGGCCAACGTGCCACTCGGTGCGCAGTGGAGCTACGCGATCGCGATCGTCGGCGGCAAGATCCAGGTCACCGTCAACGGCCAGGCGACCACTTACCCGATCGCCGCCGGTTTCTCCGCCTACCACCAGTATTTCAAGGCGGGCGACTACAACCAGTCGTCGTCCACCAGCACCAGCAACGGCCCGAAGGTGAAGTTCTACGCCCTGACGGTGGCGCACAACTGACGGTCCACGGCCGCTGACTTCGACGACGAGCCGACCTGCTGGGGGGTGCCATGCCGGCGACGTGGAGGTCCACGAGCCGGTGCGCGGTGCGACTCCAGTCGGGGACGTGCGGGAGTTGCTGTGCCGGCAGCGCGCCGAAGATCACGAGCAGCGAGCCGAGCGTGCGGTGCACCTCGGACCGCCGTGCAGGGACAGCACGAGGTCGGGTCCGGTGTTCGGTGGTCTGGACCAGGAAGTCGCACGTGACGCGGCGGACAACGGGGACCGGGCACCGCCGCCGCGTTCACCAAGCGCAACTGGGCCGGCTGAAGCCCGCCCGGCCACGCCGGGGTGGGGGTCAAGCGGGCAGCGTCGCGGGCAGGCCGAAGTCGGTGAGGTCGGCGGTCAGGAAGGCGACCACGTCGGCGACACGACCACCCCGGACGGTGAGGACGTCCAGGCCGCCGGGCACGTAGGCGTTCGTGGCGTCGTCCCACAGGTACGTGCCGAACGCCAGCTGCCCGTTGGCCGACGTCGGCAGGAACCGCCACCTCGACAGCAGCGGCCCACTCGCCAGGAACGCCCGGATCGCCTCGGTACCGCGGTACCACCCGGGCTGCGGCGGCATCGAGTACCGCGCATCGTCGGTCAGCAACGCGACGATCGCTTCGACGTCCCCCGCCTGCCACGCGTCGGACCAACGCGTCACGAGCTCGTCCACACCCTCGCGACCCAACGCCCGCAGCGCCGTCTGCTGGCTGGTGCCCGAGGACGTGCCGGCCGCCTTGCGGGCCCGCTGCAGCGCGCTGTTCACGGCGGCCGTCGACGTGTCGAGCAGGTCGGCGACCTCCGCGGCGGGAAACCCCAGAACGTCCCGCAGGATCAGCGCGGCCCGCTGCGGCGCGGACAACCGCTGCAACGCCGCGACGAACGCCAGCTCCACACTCTCCCGACCCAGATACCGCGCCTCCGGCGAGACGTCGGGACAGGGCTCGAGCCAGCTGATCTCGCTGTCAGGTGCGCCGGGCAGGACGCCGGTCGGCAACTCACGCCGGCCGCGCCGCTCGATCGCGGTCAGGCACCGGTTCGTCGCGATCTTGTACAGCCACGCCCGAACGAAGCCGCGCTCGTCGAGCCGGTCGACGCCGCGCCAGGCCCGCACGAACGACTCCTGCACCGCGTCCTCGGCGTCGTGCACGGACCCGAGCATCCGGTAGCAGTGCGCGAGCAGTTCCTCGCGATACGGGCCGACGAGCCGCTCGAAGGCGACCGGGTCCCCGGAGCGGGCGGCGTCCAGGGCGTCGGCGGGAACGTTCATGGGGTCATCTTGCTCCTGCGCGATGACTTTGCCGGCCGGCGCGGGTTCCAGCTACGACACTCGCCACGAGGAGGACGACATGACCGACGACGACCGGCGGATCCGCGAACTCATCCGGCGCTGGGCGAGCGCCGTGCACGACGGCGACCTGGCGACCGTGCTGGCCGACCACGCCCCCGACATCGTGATGTTCGACGTCCCGGCGCCGTACACCGGCGTGCGTGGCATCGACGCCTACCGCGACACGTGGCCGCCGTTCTTCGAATGGCAGGCCGGTGGAGCGGTGTTCGACATCGAGTCACTCGACGTCGTGGCCGGTGCCGACACCGCCTTCGCCTACGCGCTGCTGCGGTGCGGGACACCCGAGGAACTCGCGTGTCACCCGGAGCAGCGGCTGCGCCTCACCCTCGGGCTGCGCAAGACCGGTGGTCGGTGGATCGTCGTGCACGAGCACCACTCCTTCACCGACGCGTCGTGACCGGCCCGGGGGGCGCCAGGGCCGCGGGGTTACCACTGGCGGGGTGTCTAACTTGATTTGTTCCAGACAAGCGCTCTAAGGTCGACGCGTGAAGTCCGACCTCGAGGCGCAGCTGCGGGCGGTCTCGTTGCGCGTGACGCGGCCCCGGTTGGCCGTGCTCGCCGCGCTGCGCGAGCACCCGCACGTCGACACCGAGACGGTGATCGCGCTGGTACGCGAGGATCACCCGACCGTGTCCCACCAGGCGGTCTACGACGTGCTGCGGGCGCTCACCGACGCCGGTCTGGTGCGGCGCATCCAGCCTGCCGGCGCGACCGCCTGCTACGAGTCCCGGGTGGGGGACAACCACCACCACGTGGTGTGCCGCTCCTGCGGCGCGATCGCGGACGTCGACTGCGCCGTCGGCCAGGTCCCCTGTCTCACCGCCTCGGACGACCACGGCTACGTGATCGACGAGGCGGAGGTCGTGTACTGGGGCACCTGCCCCGACTGCGCGGCCGAACGCACCCCCCAATGATCCGCCAGCTCGGAAGGAAGTAGATGAGCGACACCCAGGGCAACGTGCCCTCGAGCGCGCAGGGCGTGGACCAGAAGGCGGCCGCCGGCTGCCCGGTCGCGCACGACTCGGTGACCTCGCACGGCAGCGAGAGCGAGAACCCGGCGATCGACTCGCCGACCCCGAAGACGGGCGGGCGTCCGCACACGAACCGGGACTGGTGGCCCAACCAGCTCGACCTCTCGGTGTTGCACGCCCACTCGTCGAAGAGCAACCCGCTCGGGGAAGGCTTCAGCTACGCCAAGGAGTTCGCCAAGCTCGACGTCGAGGCCCTCAAGCGGGACATCGTCGAGGTGCTGACCACCTCGCAGGACTGGTGGCCTGCCGACTTCGGCCACTACGGCGGCCTGATGATCCGGATGAGCTGGCACGCCGCGGGCACCTACCGCATCTACGACGGCCGTGGCGGGGCCGGCGACGGCGCTCAGCGTTTCGCCCCGCTCAACAGCTGGCCCGACAACGCCAACCTGGACAAGGCGCGCCGGCTGCTGTGGCCGGTCAAGCAGAAGTACGGCCAGAAGATCTCGTGGGCCGACCTGCTCGTGCTCGCCGGCAACGTCGCACTGGAGTCGATGGGCTTCAAGACCTTCGGCTTCGGCTTCGGTCGCGTGGACACCTGGGAGCCCGAGGAGATCTTCTGGGGTCCGGAGGACGACTGGCTGGGTGACGAGCGCTACGCCAGCGACACGGAGATGGTGCCCGAGCTCGGCGCGACCGAGATGGGCCTGATCTACGTCAACCCCGAGGGTCCCCGCGGCAGCGCGGACTTCCGGGCGGCCGGGCACTTCATCCGGGAGACCTTCGCCCGGATGGCGATGAACGACGAGGAGACCGTCGCGCTGATCGCCGGCGGGCACACCTTCGGCAAGACCCACGGCGCCGCCGTCGCCGACGACCACGTGGGCCCGGAGCCCGAGGCCGCCCCGCTGGAGGCGCAGGGCCTCGGCTGGCTGAGCACCAACGGCAGCGGCGTCGGCCGTGACGCGATCACCAGCGGCCTCGAGGTGACGTGGACCGACCGGCCGACCGAGTGGAGCAACCGCTTCTTCGAGATCCTCTTCGGCTACGAGTGGGAGCTCACCACGAGTCCCGGCGGCGCCAAGCAGTACGTCGCCAAGGACGCCCCGGAGATCATCCCGGACCCGTACGACCCGAACAAGAAGTACAGGCCGACCATGCTCACCACCGACCTGGCGCTGCGCTTCGACCCGGTCTACGAGCCGATCTCCCGCCGCTTCCTGGAGAACCCCGACGAGTTCGCGCTGGCCTTCGCCAAGGCGTGGTACAAGCTGCTGCACCGCGACATGGGCCCGGTCAGCCGCTTCCTGGGGCCCTGGGTCGCCGAGCCCCAGCTGTGGCAGGACCCGGTGCCGGCCGTCGACCACGAGCTCGTGGGTGACGCCGACATCGCCGCCCTCAAGGCGAAGGTCCTCGACTCCGGCCTCACGACCGCCCAGCTGGTCAGCACCGCCTGGGCCGCCGCCGCGAGCTTCCGGTCCACCGACAAGCGCGGCGGCGCCAACGGTGCCCGGCTGCGGCTGGAGCCCCAGCGCAGCTGGGAGGTCAACCAGCCCGAGCAGCTCGCGCCGGTCCTGGAGAAGCTCGAGGGCATCCAGCGGGAGTTCAACGAGGCCGGCGGCGCGAAGATCTCGCTCGCCGACCTGATCGTGCTGGCCGGCTCGGCGGCCGTCGAGAAGGCGGCCCGCGACGCCGGCGTCGAGGTGACCGTGCCGTTCCACCCGGGTCGCACCGACGCCACTCAGGAGCAGACCGACGTCGAGTCCTTCGCGCTCCTCGAGCCGCGCGCCGACGGGTTCCGCAACTACCTGCGTTCCGGCGAGAAGCTCCAGCCGGAGGTGCTGCTCGTCGACCGCGCCTACATGCTCGACCTGACGGCGCCCGAGATGACCGTCCTCGTCGGCGGCCTGCGCTCCCTCGGGACCAATGTCGGCGGCACCCAGCACGGTGTCCTCACCGACCGGCCCGGCGTGCTCACCAACGACTTCTTCGCCAACCTGCTCTCGCCGGGTACCCGGTGGAAGGTGTCGGAGTCCGAGGAGAACGTGTACGAGATCCGGGACGCGGCCACCGACAAGCTGAAGTGGACCGCCACCGCGGTGGACCTCGTCTTCGGCTCCAACTCGCAGTTGCGGGCCCTCGCAGAGGTCTACGCCGGCGACGATGCCCGCGAGAAGTTCGTGGCCGACTTCGTCGCGGCCTGGACCAAGGTGATGGAGCTCGACCGGTTCGACCTCGCCTGATCCGGCTGCACCGACGAGCCCGGCCGATCCACCAGCGATCGGCCGGGCTCGTCCCTTCCTGACGGGCACCGGCGCCGCGACGCGATCTTCGTCGACACGGGAGCTGATCACGCCCCGCAACGGGGTTTCGAAGCAGCCGGGTGGTTTGGCAACATTGCACGGATGAGCCAGACCACCGAAGCGGGACCGCGCTCGAACCTCCGGCAGCGGCACGTCCGCATGATCGCGCTCGGCGGCATCATCGGCGCCAGCCTGTTCATCGGCAGCGGCGCCGTGATCCACACCGTCGGCCCGGCGGCGGTGCTGTCCTACGCGATCGGCGGGCTGTTGGTCGTGCTCGTCATGCGCATGCTCGGCGAGATGGCCGCGGCCTCGCCGAAACTGGGCTCGTTCATGGAGTACGCCCGCGAGTCACTCGGCGGCTGGGCGGGTTTCACCATCGGCTGGCTGTACTGGTACTTCTGGGTCGGCGTGGTGGCGTTCGAGGCGGTGGCGGGCGCGAAGATCCTGGTCGGCTGGGTGCCGGCGGTGCCGCAGTGGGTGTTCTCGCTGGCGTTGATGCTGCTGCTCACGGCGACGAACCTGGCGTCGGCGCGTTCCTTCGGGGAGACCGAGTTCTGGCTGGCGTCGGTCAAGGTCGCCACCATCGTGGTGTTCCTGGTGCTCGGCGTGCTCTTCGTGCTGGGCTGGTGGCCGCAGGGCACGTTTTCGGTCGGCAACATCGGGCTCGACGGGTTCTTCGCCACCGGCGGGTTCTCGGTCGTGCACGGGGTGGTCATCGTGATCTTCTCCTACTTCGGCACGGAGATCGTCACGATCGCCGCCGCCGAGTCCGCGGAGCCCGCGAAGGCCGTGACCAAGGCGACGGCGACCATCGCGTGGCGGGTGGTCCTGTTCTACGTCGGCTCGGTGGCGCTGATCGTGATGATCACGCCGTGGCGCGAGGTGCCCAGCGACACCAGCCCCTTCGCCGCCGCGTTCGGACGGTTCGGCATTCCCGCGGCCGAGACGATCGTCAGCGTCGTGGTGCTGACTGCCGCGCTGTCCGTGCTGAACTCCGGCCTGTATACGGCTTCGCGCATGCTCTTCGCACTCCGGCGGCACGGCTGGGCGCCGCGCTGGATCGCCGACACCAGCCGGCGAGGCGTGCCGTGGAAGGCGATCATCCTGTCCACTGTGGTCGGTTACGTCGCGGTGATCATGAGCTATGTCGCGCCGGACACCGTTTTCTACTTCATCATCAACTCGGCTGGTGCGGTGGCGTTGTTCGTGTACGCCATCATCGCGGGCTCGCAACTGCGGATGCGGCGCAGGCTCGAGGCGGCCGCCCCGGAGAGGCTGAGCCTGCGGATGTGGGGGTATCCGTGGCTGACGTGGGTCACCCTGGCCGGCACCCTTGCCGTGGTGGTGTCGATGCTGTTCGTGGCGGACGCGCGCTCGCAGCTGTATCTGAGCGTGATCAGCCTCGTGGTGATCCTGCTGCTGTATCTGCTGGTCCGCCGTCAGGGCAAGCCGGTGGCGAGTCCCGAGGCCCGATCGTAGGCGCGGAACTGCTCGAGCAGACCCGGGTCACGTCGTCGGTCCGCCTCCCACGACCGGGCAGCGGAGCGGTTCGCCCGCGAAGTAGCCCAGGCCGGGGAACAGCACGCTGACCATCGGCGTGCCCACGAAGGCGGCGGGTGTGGTGGTCACCGCCGCGACGCCCTCGACGGCATCGGGTACTTCGACATCGGCCTGATGGACCCCGAGGTGCGGCCGCTCTGGTCCGGCATGCGGTTCTGGGGTGCGGTCGCGACCATCCGGTGCGTCCCGGCGAACCGTCCGATGTGGAAGCTCGATACGACGAAGGACATCGTCGACGCACACCGGATCTGGTTCGACCAGGCCGGTCACCGGCAGCCGCCCGGCGACCTGACCGGGCCACGTCGTGGTCACCGAGTCCGGCGGCGGCCGCGAGGTGGGCTTCTGGGGTTCGGAGAACACGATGGCCGCCATCACGCGTGGCGCCGTCGGCGTGGTGACCGACGACCACTGCCGCGAGACGGCCGAGGTGGAGCGCCAGCGCACGCCCCTCGCCGCGCGGCACCGCCGCCGCACCATCATCCCCGGCCGGATCGAGGTGGTCGAGGTCCAGGGCACCATAGGCGCTGGGTCTGCCCCTCGACCCGACGGTGGACGTCGAGGCCGTCGAGGCCCACTACGCCGGCGTGTGACACCGGGGCGGTGCCCGGGCCCTGCGGCCGGGGCACCGCCCGCGCGTCCTGGGCCGCCCTGGAAGGGAGCCTCGTCCCACGGCGGGCGTCGCTAGTCCAGCAGGTCCTCGATCACGATGGGGATGTGGCGGACCCGGATGCCGGTGGCGTTGTGGACGGCGTTGGCGACGGCCGCCGCCATGCCGACCGTGCCGATCTCGCCCAGTCCTCGCGCACCGACGGCGTTGTGCAGGGTGTCCGGGTACTCGACGAAGTGCACCTCGACGTCGGGGATGTCCGCGTTCACCGGGAGCAGGTAACCGGCGAGGTCGGCGTTGGCCGGACGGCCGTTCGCCTCGATCTCCAGGCCCTCGTGCAGCGCGGCCGACACGCCCCAGATCATGCCGCCGCTGAGCTGGCTGCGCGCGGCCTTCTCGTTGATGATCCGGCCCGCGTCGAACACGCCGAGCATCCGGGACACCCGGGCCTCCCGCGTCCACCTGTGCACGCGGACCTCGCAGAACTGGGCACCGAACGAGCTGAACGAGTGCTTGGTCAGCTCCTCGCCGGGTGCCGACGAACCCGTCGCCGAGATCGACGCGTGGTCCACAGCCCGCAGCAGCTCGCCGAACGTCATCGCGCGGCCGCCGGCCAGCACCCGGCCGTCGGCGTAGGAGACCTCCATACCCTCGAAGGGCGCTCCCGGGGACGACGCCAGGGCCGCCAGGTCGTCGAGCACCTTGGCGGCGGCGATCATGATGGCCGTCCCCGCGCTCGCCGTACCGGTCGAGCCGCCGGACATGCCACCGGGCGGAAACGCCGAGTCGCCCAGCCGCGGGGTGACCCGCTCCGGCGGGATGTCCAGCGATTCGGCGCCCACCAGGGAAAGCACGGTCAGCAGGCCGGTTCCCGGGTCCGCGCCACTGGTCGCGACCACGGCGGTGTCGTCCTCCCGTAGGGTGATCTCGACCGTGGCCGGGAACCGCAGGGCCGGGAACATCGCGGTGGCCATGCCGAGGCCGACGAGCCAGTCGCCGTCGGTGCGGCCGCGCGGCGAGCGGTTCGCCCAGCCGAACCGGGCCGCGCCCACGCGGAAGCACTCGTCGAGATGCTTGCTCGACCACTGCAGGTCCTTGCCGGGCGGTGCGGTCGAGTTGTTCCGCAGGCGCAGCTCGATCGGGTCCATGTCCAGTGCGACCGCCAGCTCGTCGATCGCGCTCTCCAGCGCGAAGGACCCCGGCGCCTCACCCGGCGCCCGCATGAACGTGGTCGGCGGGACGTTCAACGGCACCACCTTCTGGCTGATGGCCAGGTTCTGGGTGGCGTACCACTCGCGCGAGGTGCCGTGCGAGGTCGGCTCGACGAACGAGCGGCCGGTGTCCGTGCTGCACCACGAGTCGTGCCGCAGCGCGATCAGGGTGCCGTCGGGATCCGCGCCGAGGGCGATCGTCTGGACGGTCGCCGCGCGGCCCGCGGTCGCGGTGAAGACCTGTTCCCGGGTGAGCGCGGCCTTGACCGGCCGGTCGAGAACCCTGGCCGCGGCCGCGGCCAGGAACGCCGGCACGGAGGTACGGCCCTTGCCGCCGAAGGCGCCGCCCACGAAGGGGTTCACCGCGTGGACCGACGACAGGTCCGTGTCCAGGGCTGCCGCCAGGTCCGCCGCCTGCAGGTCGGACCCCTGGTTTCCACTGTAGACAGTCAGGCCGTCCGGGCCCCACACCGCGACCGCGGAATGCGGCTCCATCGCGGCGTGGTTCTGGGTCGCGGTGGTGTAGGTGGCCTCGACGACCACGGGGCTCGCCGCCAGTGCGTCCTCGATGGACTCGACACCGGGTGCGAGCACCTCCAGGGACGCCGGCTCTTGCCGGGCCGTCGGCGGCGCGTCCTCGGCCGAGGCGAGGCCGTCCCGGAGCGACGTCAGCGCCGGCCGCCGGTGGTACGAGACCTCCACGAGCATCGCCGCGTCCCGGGCCTGTTCGAAGGTCTCCGCCACGACGAAGCCGATCGGCTGGCCGTAGTAGGTGACTTCCTTGTCCTGCAAGGGAACCCAGGTCGCGCCGAGGATCGGGGAGGTCGGCGCGCGCAGCTCCAGCGGGTCGAACGGCGAGTACACGCCGAGCACGCCGGGCGCGCTCTTCGCCGCCGTGACGTCCATGGCCTCGATCTCGCCGTGGGCGATCGTCGAGAGCACGACGTATCCGTACGCCATCCCGGCGAAGTTGTTGTCGGCACCGTACTTGGCCCGGCCGGTGACCTTCAGTGGGCCGTCCACGCGGCTGGTCATCAACGACTCCCGTCGGTCAGTTCGTGCAACGCGCGGACAATGGTCCGCTTCAGCAGGGAGATCTTGAAACCGTTCGCGGACAACGGCCTGGCACCCTCGGCGGCCACGGACGCGGCGTCTTCGAAGGACGCCAGGGTCACCGGCGCATCGCGCAAGGCCGCCTCGACGCCCGGCAGCCGCCACGGCACCGTCGCCACACCGCCGACCGCGACCCGCGCGTCGGCGATGCGCGAGTCCTGGATGTCCAGCGCGACCGCGGCGGAGCACAGCGCGAACTCGTAGGACTGGCGGTCCCGCACCTTGACGTACGTGGAGCGCGCGGCCCAGGCCAGCCGTGGGACCACGACCTCCGTGATCAGCTCGCCGGGACGCAGGTCGTTCTCCACGGCGGGAGTGTCGCCGGGCAAGCGGTAGAAGTCGGCGAGCTTGACCGTGCGGTTCCCGGCCGCACCGGTCAGCCCGACCTCCGCGTCGAGTGCGACCAGGGCGACCGCGAGGTCGCTGGCGTGCGTCGCCACGCAGTGCTCGCTCGTGCCCAGCACGGCGTGCATCCGGTTGGCCCCCGCGATGGCGGGGCAGCCGCTGCCGGGTTCCCGCTTGTTGCAGGGCGTGGCGACATCGCGGAAGTACGTGCAACGGGTGCGCTGCAACAGGTTTCCGCCGATGCTGGCCATGTTGCGCAGCTGCTGTGACGCACTCGCCAGCAGGGCCCGGGAGATCACCGGGTAGACGCCCGGATGCCCGGCGACGTCGCCCATCCGCTCCAGCGCGCCGATCCGCAGCCCGTCGGCGGTGTCGATACCGCGCAACGGCAGCTCGTTGATGTCCAGGACGTGGTGCGGCGTAATGACGTTGAGCTTCATCAGGTCGACGAGAGTGGTCCCGCCGGCCAGGAACGTGCCGGGTTCGGCGAGCGCGGCTTCGACGCTCGCGGGTGCCGTGAGCTCAAACGGACGCATCGGCCCGCCTCGCCTGTTCGATCGCCGCGACGATGTTCGGGTAGGCCGAACAGCGGCAGATGTTGCCGGACATGAACTCCCGGACGTCCGCGTTGTCCTCGATGCGCTGCTCGACCGCGGCCACCGCCGACATGACCTGCCCGGACGTGCAGAACCCGCACTGCAGGGCGTCCTGGTCGACGAAGGCCTGCTGAACCGGATGCAGCCGGTCGCCTGCCGAGAGTCCTTCCACCGTCCGCACCTGCTGCTTCACGGTGGCGGCCAGGGTGAGGCACGAGAGCACGGGCCGGCCGCCGACGTGCACGGTGCACGCGCCGCACTGACCTCGATCGCAGCCCTTCTTCGGGCCGGTGATGCCGAGGCGCTCCCGCAACGCGTCCAGCAGCGTCACGCCGGGATCGACACTGAGTTCTGCTGTCCTGCCATTGACTTCAAGTGAGATGTCCACTGGATCCTTTTCCCGCAGAACGTCCACAAGGGACGACAGTTGCGGCATGGGTGGGGTGGGAACCACGTCGAGTTCGGGGAAGAACCGGATATCCGCTCGCAACCGAGGCTAGCGGATTTTTATCCGCTTCGCAATGAGCGCTCTCACCCCGGAGTTGCTCCAGATCAGGGTGGGCCGTGTATTACAGTTCTACCAGGCGGGACCGACCACCGGGAGGGACGATGACGACGGGAGCAGTCGATCCCCGCCGTGCGGACACCCGGCGCAACCACGAGCGCATCCTCGCCGCGGCGGCGGAGTCGCTGACCTGTTCGGGCGAGGTCTCGTTCAACGCCGTCGCGAAGAAGGCCGGGGTGGGGGTCGGCACCGTGTACCGGCATTTCCCCACCCGGGAAGCGCTCGTACTGGCGATCTACCGGCGCGAGGTGCGCCACCTCGTCGAGATCGTGCCGAGCCTGCTGGAAAAGCACGCCCCGGAGCAGGCCTTCCGGATCTGGGTGGCCGACCACCTCGCGCGTTACATGATGACCAAGCGCGGCCTGGCCAACGCCCTTCGCACCGCGACGGCGTCCCAAGGGGAACTGCCCGCGAACGCCTACGAGGCCATGGTCGGCGCGGTCTCCGCGCTGTTGGCGGCCAACGTCGAGGCCGGAACTGTTCGGGCCGACCTGGGCGCGGAGACGGTCCTGCGCGGGCTCGGCGGCCTGCTGTACCTCGACCCGGGCGGCGACTGGCGGAGTCAGGCCGCGAGCCTGATCGACCTGCTCTGGCGAGGCATGCGCACCGACAGCTGACCCACCTGAGGTTGCGTCCCCTGCTGTACGCCGTGAGCGGTACGTGGGCACGTGGCTGGTCGAGTTGCTCGCCGCGGATGTGGTGGCGTACGGCTGGGGCCGGGTCCGTCACTGCCCAAACCGCGACGTGCTCGCCGTCATGATCCCGCCCTCGCCCCTCGTCGACGCGATGACGGCACAGCTCGCGGCAACCGGCGCGGTGGTTCCCGCCGCGGTTCCGGCTATTCGCCCCGACCGCTGATGCCGTCGCGCAGCCGGTCGATCAGACCTGCGGCCCTGCCCATGATCTTCTGCACGGCTGGAGCGGGGGGAGTGCCGGGGTGCGGCCGGGTCGGCGCCTTCTTCTTGGCGGCGGCCATCTGTTCGCCCACTTCGCCGAGCCGGTCGGCGCCGACGGCCGCCCGCACCTCGGGCCACACCTCGTCCTGCTCGTAGCGGATGTGCTTGCGCCCGTCGTGCAGCAGGCGCTCGACCATCTCGTCGAAGTCGGACTGGTTCGCGGCCGCCTTGTCCAGCGCGTCCAGCAGGTACTTGGCCGCGGCCTCCTGATCGACCGCCGGGCCCGCCAGGCCCTCGCCGCCGGGGACCTCCTTGCGCACCATGGGCCAGAAGTACTGCTCTTCCACCGCCTCGTGCTGGGACTCGGCGATCACGATCTCCGTGACGAGGCTCTTCCGCGCCTCCAGCAGCTCGTCCGAGGCCCCGTCACGCGCGGCCGGGGCGGCTTGCAGCCGGTCCAGCATCGCGAGCACCTTGCGGTGGTCCTCACGCAGGAATTCGATCGCGTCCATCTCGCGTCTCCCATCATCGGCCTGCGCACCGTGCGTACCCGGGAAGTCCACGGGCGAACCGTCAGGGACCCGGCACGGTGGGCAGGCCACACAGCGGGAAGAGCCGGGGGAGGTGGAAAAGGGTCATCTCGGTCACGACGGGAGACTCGACGGTCAGCACGAGCAGGGCGAAGGGCCGGAAGTCCCCGCTGTCGTCGCGGATGTAGACACCCAGCGCGGGCTGCCGGTTCGCCGCGGTGGGCACGGCGCGCATGCGTCCGGGCATGCTCGGGGTGAACGCGTGTGTCGCGAGGAAGCTGGTGACGGCCGCACGGCCGTCGTACCACGAGGTCGTCGGCGGCATCACCAGGCGCGCGTCCGCGCCGAGCAGCGCGGCCACCGCGTTGATGTCGGTGCGGTTCCACGCGTCGACCATCCTCGCCAGCAGGGACCTTTCGACCTCGCTGATGCGGGCGAGGGCTCGGCGATCGGCGGCGTCCTGTCGCACCCAGCGCCTCCTGAGGGTCTCCCTGGCCCGCTGCAGCGCGCTGTTCGCCGAGGCCACTGTCATGTTCAGCGAGCCGGCTGTCTCCTTGGCGGACCACTCGACCACGTCACGCAGGATGAGCACGGCACGCTGACGCGGCGGCAGGTGCTGCATCGCGGCCAGGAACGCCAGCTCGGTCGCCTCCCGGCGGACCAGCGCCGCCTCGGGATCCACGCCGGCGGCCACGACGTCCTCGATGAGCCGGTCGGGGTAGGGCTCCAGCCAGGCGAGGTCCGTCGCCGGGCCCGGCCGGGCCCCCGGGTCGGCCGGGCCGGTGACCTCCGGCGGGGTCACCCGCCGCGGACGGCGCCGGAGCGCGTCGAGGCAGGCGTTCGTCGCGATGCCGTAGAGCCACGCGCGGAAGGTCGAGCGCCCCTGGAAGCTCGCACGTTTGGCCCACGCGCGCAGGAACGTCTCCTGGACCAGGTCTTCCGCGTCCTGGGTGGACCCGAGGAACCGGTAGCAGTGCAGGTGCAGCTCCGGGCGATGGCGTTCGACGAGCGCCGCGAAGGCGGACTCGTCACCCGCCAGTGCTGCCCCCAGTTCGTCCGCGTCCGCGGACTTCTCCTGCCCGCGTCGGGTCGTCACATCGGTCACCAGGACAACGCCACCTTCTCCGTGAGTTCCGGCCTACGCAGGTATGACGCGTCCGGCGCGGCGAAATCATCGGTCGGCGGGCGCCCGAAGGATCAGACGGGCGGAACGCGCACCGATGAGTCGGGCGGTGCCGCTGCGTCACACGTACCGAGGGGCCTGGCCCGGGCCCCGTGAGAGACGAACATCGACAGGAGACCCCACCATGCCGCAGTTCTTCATCGAGGCACCGGCAGGCATCCGTCCCGAGGCCAAGCAGACGATGATGCGGGAGATCACGGTGGCGATCGACGAGGCCTACCGGATCCCCGACGTCCGCGTCTGGCTGCGCGAGTACGCCGCGGAGAACGTCGCCCAGGACGGCCGCATCGCGGCCGAGCCGATCCGTCCCGTCTGCTTTCTCGAAGCGCCGGAACTGCACAGCATCGACGTCCGCAGGACCATGTCGAACAGGATCCACGCCGCCATCCACGAGGCGTACGGCGAGCTGGCCGACACCGCGGAAACGCTGATCCTGATGAACCTCTACCCGCTGGAGAACGCCGGCTTCGCCGGCCGGATGCAGTCCGACAACCCGGAGATCGTCGAGGCGGTCGGCCGGCTCAACGCGTGACGTCCCCGCCGCCATCCACTTCCGCGACTACACCAAGGAGAAGCACCATGCCCAAGGTAGTGATCGTGCAATACCAGACCCATCCCGAAGCGGCCGACGAGAACCAGCGGCTGATCGAGGAGGTCATGTCCGAGCTGGACGACCAGGACCCCGGTGGGCTGCGGTACGCCTCGTTCCGCCTCGACGACGGGGTGACGTTCGTCCACGTGGCCATCACCGAGGGCGACAGCGACCCGTTGTCGCAGTCCACGGCTTTCACGGCCTTCCAGCAGGGCTTCGGCGAGCGGCACGTCACCGGCACCCGCGCGCGCAGCACCGCGTCGGTCGTGGGGTCCTACCGGTTCTTCGGGCAGGCCGCTTCCGCGCGCCATTCCACGCCTCAGTAGTGGAAGTTGCGAAGTTCTTTGAGCTTTACCCGTGCTGCCGGATGCGAACACACTCGAGGTGAACGCGAGGCGCCGCGAGGAGGGACGAGTCGACGACGACCGTGGAGCTGACCGGCGCGCGGCCGATACCCGTGGCCGGCTGGGTGCGCATTCCGGACCTCTACCGCGACCCCTACGCGATCTACCAACGGCTCCGGCCCGGGGCGCCGGTGCACTGGGTACCCGCGGTCAACCGTTACCTGGTGGTCGGCTACCAAGCCTGCCACACCGTCGAGCAGGACCAGGAACGGTTCTCCGCCAACGAAACCGGCTCGCTCATGAAGCGCGCCATGGGCCACGGCGTGCTGCGCAGGGACGATCCCGAGCACGCGGTCGAGCGCAGGTCCTACGGCGGGGTGCTGCGGCCCAAGGCCTTCAAACCCGAGGCGTGGGCCAGGGCGGAGCAGTCCTATCGCGAGGTCGACGACGCGATCGACGAGATGTTGCCCTACCTGCGCGAGCATCCTGGCGCCAGCCTGCTTTCCGCGTTGTCCGGCCTGCCCGTTCCGCTCGAGGCCGTCCGCGCGAATCTCAAGATGACGATCGGGGGCGGGCTCAACGAGCCGCGTGACGCGATCGGCACCACGGCCTGGGCGCTGCTGCGGCATCCCGACCAGCTCGCCCAGGTGCTCGAGGGCGGCCGGTGGGCCGATGCGTTCGAGGAGTCGATCCGCTGGGTCGCGCCGATCGGCATGTACCCCCGCGAGGCGACGACCGACACCGCACTGGACGGCGTGCTGGTGCCGCGCGGTGCGCGCCTAGGGATCGTGGTCGGCGCCGCGAACCGCGACCCCGGGGTGTTCGCCGATCCCGAGTCCTACGACATCAACCGGGAGCGGCGACCGCATCTCGCGTTCGGCGGGGGGAACCACTTCTGCGCGGGAGCGTGGGTCGCCCGGGCCTCGTTCGTGGGCGTCGCGCTGCCGAAGCTGTTCGCGGAGCTGCCGGGCCTGCGACTCGATCCGGACGCCTCCGCCGTGGCCGGCGGCTGGGTCTTCCGCGGCATGCTGAGTCTGCCGGTGCGGTGGGGCTGAAAGGACTGTGCGATGCCGAAAGTGACCTACCACCGGTCCGCGGGCGATCCGGACGTGCTCGACGTCCCGGCGGGCACGAACCTCATGCGGGCCGCCGTCACCGGCGGGGTGCGGGGGACCGTGGGGGAGTGCGGTGGGCAGGCCATGTGCGCCACCTGCTACGTGTACGTGCGCGAGCCGTACCTCGGCCGGCTGCCCGAGATCGGCGAGGACGAGGAGGAGCTGCTGGAGTGCACCGCCGCGCCGCGGGACGACCGGCGGAGCAGGCTCGGCTGCCGGCTCACCCTCGGCGACGGCCTCGAGGAGATCGAGGTCGACCTCCCGGCGAGCCAGGTATGACGGGGATCGGGATGGTTCGCCGGCCCGCCCCGGCGAACCAGGTGGGATCCGGGAGTCAGGGACGCGTGGCGGTGAGGTAGGAGCTCAGCGTCTGGAGCTTGTGGGCTCTCGTGACGCGCTCCACCTCGTCGGCGGGGGTGCCGGTGCGGAGCAGCCGCAGGATCTGCTCGTGCTCGGTGACCGAGGTGGCCGAGCGGCCCGGCACGAACGTGAAGCTGGACCGGCGGATGAGCGACATCCGCTGCCACTCCCGGCCGAGCAGCTCCCGCAGGTGCCTGTTGGGACACGCGTCGCACAGCAGCCGGTGGAACCGCTCGTTGAGCTCGGTGAAGCGCACGGGATCGAAACCGTTGCCCTGTAACGCACGCATCTGCTCGTTGAGCTCGGCCGCCTCGGCCAGCCGCTCCGCGCTCAGGTGTGGCGCGGCGAGGCTCGTCGCCGCTCCTTCGAGGTAGGCGAGCGTCTGCATGGCGTCGGCGTAGTCGGCGGTGTCGATCCCGGCGACCTCCGCGCCGACGTTGCGCGTGAAGTCGACCAGCCCCTCGGCCTCCAGCCGGCGCACCGCCTCCCGGACCGGGACCGTGCTGACGTTCAGCTCGCGCGCCAGCTGGTCGAGCACCAGCCGGAAGCCGGCGACGTACCGGCCACTCAGGATCCGGCCCCGCAACTCCTGGTACACCGTCTCGGACTTGGACAGCTTCGGGGCCGCGGTCTCGCTCATGGCTGCCCCTCGTTCTGCTCGGCGTCGCGGATCGTCATCGTAGCCATCACAGCTGGGTGCCGACCTTGAACCCCTCGGCCGGGCCGCCCTTGCGGGTGTAGGAGAAGCCGTCCGCGCCGATGGTCACGTCCAGCTCGCGGGACTCCTCGCGCTCCAGGACCGGAACCGGCTCCCCGTCGAGGTCGAGCACCCTCGACGCCTCGTTGTACCAGCTGGGCACGACCGGGCTGCCCCACCAGTCGCGGCGCTGGTTGTCGTGCACGTCCCAGGTCACCAGCGGGTTGTCCGGGTCCCCGGTGTAGTAGTCCTGCGTGTAGATCTCCACCCGGTGCCCGTCCGGGTCCCGCAGGTACAGGTAGAAGGCGTTGGACACCCCGTGCCTGCCCGGACCGCGCTCGATGACGTCGGTCCGCCGCAGCGCGCCCAGCTTGTCGCAGATGTACAGGATGTTGTGCTTCTCGTGGGTGGCGAACGCGACGTGGTGCATCCGCGGCCCGGCGCCGCCGGTGAGCGCGGTGTCGTGCACGGTGTCCTTGCGCGCGAACCACGCCGCGTAGGTGACGCCTTCTTCGTCACGGATGTCCTCGGTCCGCCGGAACCCGAGGTCCTCGAGGTAGCGCGCGCCCCGCGTGACATCCGGGCAGACCTGGTTGAAGTGGTCGAGCCGGACGATCGCGCCCGCGCCGTGACGTTCGTAGTTCCAGGTCAGCCGCGGAACGTGCCGCACGTCGTGGAAGAACTCGTACGGGAACCCGAGCGGATCCCGCACCCGCACGACTTCGCCGACCCCGCGCCGGAATCCGGCTGCCTCGCGGCGGACCTCGCAGCCCAGCGCGCGGTAGTACTCCTGCGCCCGGTCGAGCTCGCGCGGATGCCGCACGCGGAACCCGAACGCCGCGGTCGCGGGCACCGGGCCGGCGCGCAGCACCAGGTTGTGGTGGATGAACTCCTCGAGCCCGCGCAGGTGGATCTCGTGCTCGTCCTCCTCGGTCACCACCAGGCCGAGAACGTCCACATAGAACTCGCGCGACGCCGCGAGGTCGCTCACCACCAGTTCGAGGTAGGCGCAGCGGACGATGTCGGGCGGGGCGGGCCGGGCGTTGTCCTCGCTCACTGGTCCCCGTCCTTCCCGAACCGTGGGGTGTGCACGTCGCCGAGGGTCACGTGCACCGCCTGCTCCTCGGTGTAGAAGTCCAGCGACCGGTAGCCGCCCTCGTGGCCGACGCCCGACGCCTTGACGCCGCCGAACGGGGACCGGAGGTCCCGCACGTTGTGCGAGTTGATCCACACCATCCCGGCCTCGATCCGCCCCGACACGTCGTGCGCGCGGCGCAGGTCGTTGGTCCACACGTAGGCCGCCAGCCCGTACTGGACGTCGTTGGCCAGCTCGACTGCCTCGTCCTCGGTGTCGAACGGCGTGATGGCGACGACCGGGCCGAAGATCTCCTCCTGAAAGATCCGCGCGGTGCGGGGCACGTCGGCGAACACCGTCGGCGCGAGGTAGTTGCCCTCGGGCAGGTGCTCGGGCCGGCCGCCGCCCGCGACGAGCTTCGCCTCGGACCTGCCGGTCTCCACGTAGTTCAGCACCCGCTCGTAGTGCTCCGGGTGCACGAGGGCGCCAACCTCGGTGGCAGGGTCGGCCGGGTCGCCGACCTTGACGGCGGCGGCCCGGCGGGCGTAGCGCGCCACGAACTCGTCGTAGACCGGCCGCTCGACGAGGAGCCGCGAGGAGGCCGTGCAGCGCTCGCCGTTGAGGGAGAACACGCCGAACAGGGTCGAGTCCAGCGCGGCGTCGAGGTCGGCGTCGGCGAAGATCACCGCGGGGGACTTGCCGCCCAGCTCCATCGACAGGCCCTTGAGCCGGTCGGCGGCGCCCGCGAAGATCGTGCGCCCCGTCGTGGTCTCGCCCGTGAACGAGATCAGGTCCACGCCGGGATGTTTGACCAGCGCGTCGCCCGCGACCTCACCGATACCGTTGACCAGGTTGAACACCCCGTCCGGCAGCCCGGCCTCGGTGAAGATCCGGGCCCACAACGACGCGGACAGCGGCGTGAACTCCGCCGGCTTGAGCACCACCGTGCAGCCGGCGGCCAGCGCCGGGGCGAGCTTCCAGGACTCCAGCATGAACGGCGTGTTCCACGGCGTGATCAGCCCCGCGACGCCGACCGGCTTGCGGTTGACGTAGTTGAGCTGCATGCCCGGCACCCGGTACGCCTCGTCGGCCTGCGCGACGACCAGGTCGGCGAAGAACCGGAAGTTCTCCGCAGCGCGGCGCGCCTGCCCCTTCGCCTGGGTGATGGGCAGCCCGGTGTCGAACGACTCCATCGCCGCCAGGGTCTCGTCCTGTGCTTCCACGGCGTCGGCGATCCGGTACAGGATCCGGGCCCGCTCACGGTTGCGCATCCGCGGCCACGGGCCGTCCCGGAACGCCCGGCGCGCGGCGGCCACCGCCGCGTCGATGTCGGTCGCGTCGCCCGCGGAGGCTGTCAGGTAGACGGCGTTCGTGGTCGGCTCCAGCACGTCGAACGTCTCGCCGTGCGCGGAGCCGACGAAGGCACCGTCGATGTAGTGCTGGATGGTCTTGGGGAGCTGGAGGCCGCTCACGACAGGCTCCTCGCCGGAACTGGGGTCAGGTACTGCTCGGCTTCGGCGGCGAGCGCGCGGACTTTTTCCCGGCCCTGCTGGGTGAGCGGGACCAGCGGCGGCCGGACGTGGCCGGAGCGGATCAGCCCGCGCTCGGCCATCAGCCACTTCGACGGCGCCGGGTTGGTTTCGGTGAACAGCAGGTCCACCAGGGGATGCACGCCGTAGTGCAGTTCGCGCGCCCGGTCCCAGTCCCCTGCCACCGCCGCTTCGTAGGTCTGCGCCACCGCGGCCGGAGCGATGTTGGACAGCGCGGAGATGAACCCGGCGCCGCCGAGCGCGATCAGCGGCAGGCACAGCAGCTCGATCCCCGACCACATGAGCAGATCCCGGCCGCACAGGTGCATCACGCGGGAGAAGTGCTCGAAGTCCTTTGTGGTCTCCTTGATGCCGACGATGTTCTCGTGGTCGCGGTAGAGCCGGGCGAAGGTCTGCGGCGCGATCTCGACCGCGGTGCGCACGGGCACGTTGTAGGCGACGATCGGCAGGTCCGGGAACTCCCTGGCCACGGTGGAGTACCAGACGTAGAGCGCTTCCTGGGTCGGCCGTGCGTAGTAGGGCGTGATCACGAGGACCACGTCGGCGCCCGCCTCGGCGGCGATGCCCGTCAGCTCAAGGGTTTCGTCGAGCTTGGCCGAGCCGGTGCCGGGCGCGAACGGCACCCGGTCGCCCACCTCTTCGGCCACCGTGCGGATCGCCTCGGCGCGCTCGGCCAGGGTCTGCGACGACGGTTCGCCCGTCGAGCCGCCGATCGAGATGCCGTGCGAGCCGTTCGCCAGCTGCCAGCGCACCATCGCCCGCAGCGAGTCGTGGTCGACGACGCCTTCGCCGGTGAAGGGGGTGAACAGCGGTGCGATCGCGCCGCGGATCCGTGCTGGGTCGGTGCGGTACTTCATCGTGGTCCTCTCGTCGCGTGCTGAGGAGACTCAGCGCTGCGCGCGCCAGGTCTCGAACCGCTGCCGCCAGTCCGGATCGAGCGGGTACAGCCCGGCGACGGACTCCCCACGGCCCACCATCTCGGCGATGAAGGTCTCTTCCTGCTCCTGGGCCTCGGCGGCGGTCAGCACCTCCTCGACCAGACCGGGCGGGATCACCAGCGCGCCGTCGTCGTCGGCCACGATCACGTCGCCTGGCTGGATCGTGGCACCACCACAGCTGATCGTGGTGTCGGTCTCCCACGGCACGTGCCGCCTGCCGAGCACCGCGGGGTGCCGCCCGGCGCAGTACACCGGCAGGCCGAGTCCGGCGAGCGGGCCGGCGTCGCGCACGGCTCCGTCGGTGATGATGCCCGCGGCGCCCCGGACCTTCGCCCGCAGCGCGAGGATGTCGCCGACGGTGCCCGCGGTGGCGTCGCCGCGGGCCTCCATCACCAGCACGTCACCGGGGCCGACCGAGTCGACCGCGCGTTTCTGTGCGTTGAACCCGCCGCCGTGACCGGCGAAAAGATCCTTGCGGTACGGGACATAGCGCAGCGTCCGGGCGGTTCCGGCGAGCCGGGTGCCGGGGACGAGCGGGGCGACACCGTCGATCGACACGTCGTCGTACCCGCGCCTGCGCAGCTGCACCGACAGGGTCGCCACCGCGACGCGGCCGAGGCGTTCGCGCAGCTCGTCGGTGAGCACCGGAGCGGCAGGCGGCGTGCCCCACGCTTCGGCTCGCTGGGCGTCGTCCACCTCGGGCGGGTTACCCCAGTTCGCCAAGGCCGGTCCCGCCACGACTTCGGTCGTGAGCCGGCCGGAGGTGACGGTGTGCTCGTCGAGCGCGAAGACCTCCACCTCGATCCGCTGACCGGGCTCGGCGACCGAGGCGCCCGCCGGCGTACCCGTGAGCACGACGTCGCCGGGTTCCAGGGTCATCAGGCGCGAGAGGTCGGCCAGCATCAGCGCGAACGGGAACAGCATCCCCGCGCTGCTGTCGTCCTGCACGAGCACACCGTCGAGCCAGGTGCGCACCCCGATGCGGGCCGGGTCGAGCCGTTCGGCGGGGATCAGTTCCGGGCCCAGCGGCGTGTAGCCGTCACCGCCCTTGGAGCGCACGTTCGAGCCCTTGTCGGCGTAGCGCAGATCGTGCAGCCCCAGGTCGTTGCCGGCGGTCACCCAGCCGACGTGTGACCAGGCGTCGCCGGGGGAGACCCGGCGTGCGGCCTTGCCGAGCACGAGTGCGATCTCCCCTTCGAAGCCGAGCAGTTCGGTGGCCTCGGGGCGCTCCACGGTGCCCGGGCCGGTCACCGACGAGCTGGTCTTGAGGAAGTACGAGGGATGGCTCGAGATCCGTCCGCGCTGGGCCGCCCGCGAGGTGTAGCTCAGGTGGACCGCGATCACCTTGCCCGGACGGCTACCGAGGAGCCGGGTTACCGGGTCGACGCTCACTGCTGCCTCCTCTACGACATCCTCGACGATGTCGTATACGATTGCTGGCGATTTTGAAGCGCGTCGCGCCGCCGTGTCAAGGCTCAGCCCGCGGTGGCGGTTTCGGAGCTGTACCGGACGAACGCCTCCGCCCGCCGGGTGAGGCAGGTGCGGCGGGGCCAGCCCAGCACCACCGGCACGTCACGGTCGGGCAGCTCGGCGATCTCCTTGTGCACCACGCACAATCCCTCGTAGCTGCGGTCGTTCGGCGGCCGCTGCATGATGATCGCGTAGCCGAGGCCACGGCCGACGAGGGCGCGCGCGGTCTCACCGTTGCGCGCGCGGTAGCGCACTACCGGCGTGATGCCCGCTTCGTGACACAGTCCGAGCGAATGGTCCGGACTGGGTGGTTCCTGCAGCAGCACCACCGGTTCGTCGGCGAGATCGTGCAGCGCGACCACGGGCTCGTGTGCGAGGCGGTGGTCCGCCGCGAGCATGACGTGCGGGCGCATCCGCGTCAGCTCCACGACCCGGATCTCGGGGGAGAGCGAGACGTCGTAGAGCATGACCAGGTCCAGCTTTCCCGCCAGCAGGCGCTGTTGGAGGCCGGTCTGGTCGCCCTCCTCGAAGCCGATCGTGACGCCGGGATGCCGGTTTCCGAAGCCCTGCAGCAACTTCGGCAGCAGGACCGGGGCCAGCCCCATGAAGCAGCCGACGGACAGCAGGCCGGACAGTGCGCCGTCCGGGTTGGCCAGCTCGGTCTCCAGCTCGCGCGCCCGCCGCAGCAGTGTGCGCGCGTGCCGCAGCAGCTGCGTGCCCGAGGCCGTCAGCGTCACGCCGTGTGCCTCGCGCCGCACGCACAACTGGACCTTGAGCGCACGCTCGAGTTCGGTCAGCGCCGGCGAGATGGCCGACGGCGAGACGCGGAGCCGTTCCGACGCCCGGCTGACGGTGCCCTCCTCGGCGACGGTCACGAGCGCCGCGCAGAGCACGGCCGCCACCACGCCGAGGTGCCAGTCGTGCACGCCGTTGTAGGTCAGCAGCCGGCCGACATCATGCGGCTCGCGGCGAAGCGGGGGCGCGTCGTGGTCACGAACATCCACCCGGCGGACGAGATCGACGTGCGGCTGAGCATGAACGACCTCATCCAGCTGGAGAAGCGGATCGTCGGCGCGATCTTCGGCTCGGTCAACTCGCGGCGGGACATCCCCGCACTGATCCAGGCCTACCAGGACGGCACCCTGGACCTGGAGGGCATGATCACCCGGGAGTACCCGCTGGACGAGGTCAACCAGGGCTACCACGACCTGCGGGCGGCTACGAACATCCGCGGCGTGCTGCGGATGTCCTGAGCAGGCTCCGAGTGGCCCGGACGAAATGCCACCGGCCGTGCAGGGATAACGAAAAGCGCGGGATGCGGTTGACCGGTAACATCTTCGGCCATTCTCGCGACATCCAGACGGAACTGCCGCTCCAGACCCGGGCGGCGTCGCGTGCAGCGGACGAGCCGGGGTGTGCCATGAGTGGTGAGGATCGCGAGCCGCCGTCGGTCGACGAGTCGCTGGTGACGGCGGCTCTCGCCGGACTTCCGGGCGCCACCGGGGAACTGCTGCGCCGGCTCGCGCCTTTGGTGATGCGGCACTGCAAGCGGAAGGTGCTGCCCGGCGAACGCTGGCGGATCGACGCGGAAGACCTGGCGCAGGAGGTCGTCCTGGCCGCTCTCGCGGCATTGCCGCGCTACCACTATCCCGCCGGTGCCTTCCTCGCCTACACCTTCGCCATCGCGAACCGGAAACTCGCCGAAACCCGCCGGAGGCACCGCAACCGCGGGGTCACGCCGGTCGGGGAGTTCAGCGATGAGAGCCGGCCGCTGGCCGTCACCTGGGCGGACCCGTGGGCGGAGGTCGAGCGCGCGGACGTGCGCCGCCGGCTCACGGCGCTCCTGGCCACCCTGCCGCCGCGCACCCGGCAGATCCTCCGGTTGCGCGTGGTGGACGGGCTCTCGGCGCGGGAGACCGCCGAGGTCCTGGGCATGTCGAGCGGATCCGTGCGGGTGGTCCAGCACCGCGCGCTGAGCGACCTGCGCCGGCGGGTGCAGGCCGACCACTGGTTCCAGGTCACCTGATCCCCACCTCGCGAAAAGCGCCACATCGGTCCCGCTGCGGCGTTTCGCCCGCCGGCAGCTGGGTATCGCGAAGGCCGTGGAGCTGTGGGATGCCTTGACTTCGCGTCGTAACGTGCGCACCTATGACGACCGGCCGATTCCGGGGGACGATCTCGACCGGATCCTGGACGCGGCCCGGCGTGCGCCGTCGTCGCGGAACACCCAGCCGTGGGACTTCGTGGTGGTCACCGAACGGGACCGGCTGCGGCGGCTGGCGCAGGTGTGGCAGGGCGCCGGGCACGTGGCGACCTCCGCGGCGACCGTCGCGCTGGTCGGGCCGGTGACACCGGGCGAGGGTGAGCGGGTCGAGTACGACCTGGGCCAGGCGACGATGTGCTTGATGCTGGCCGCGACGGATCTGGGCGTCGGCAGCGCCCACGCCGCGGTGGGGGACCAGGCGCTCGCCCGTGAGCTGCTCGGATTGCCGCAGGACCGGTACTGCGCCTATCTGGTCGCGCTGGGCTACCCGGCCGACCGCCCGCTGAAGCCGATCCGCCACCCCAACCGGCGGCCCTTCGACGAGGTCGTGCACCGGGAGCAGTGGTAGCGGGAACCCACGCTCCGTCGCGATGCGTCAGGCGAGCACGAAGTAGCGTAGCCACAGGTAGGGCGCGGCCAGCAGCACGGTGACGAGGGTGACGATGCTGCCCTTGCGGGTGAATTCCCAGAACGAGATGGGATGCCCTGCCCGCAGGGCGATGCCGAGCACCACGACGTTCGCGCTCGCGCCGATGGCGGTGAGGTTCCCGCCGAAGTCCGCGCCGAGCCCGAGGGACCACCACAGCGCCTGGCCGTGGGTCTGGTCCGGCAGGTCGGCGACGAGCCCGGCGACGAGCGGGCTCATCGTCGCGACGTAGGGGATGTTGTCGATCACGCCGGAGGCCAGGGCGGACACGACCAGGATGAGCATCGTCGCGACGAGGGCGTTGCCGCCGGTGGCGTCGGCCGCGAGGTGGGCGAGGTGGTCGATCACGCCGGTGCGGATGAGGGCGCCGATCATCACGAACAGCCCGGCGAAGAACAGCAATGTCTCCCATTCGACCCCGGCGAGGTATTCGCTGGGCCGGGTGCCGGAGATCAGGACGAGCAGGCCGGCGCCGACGAGTGCGACGACCGAGGGTTCGAGGTGGAACACCGAGTGCCCGACGAAGCCGGTGAACACCGCGGCCAGCACGGCGCCGCTCTTGAGGAGCAGCGTCCGGTCGCGGATCGCTTCGCGTTCGTTGAGGGCCATGATCTCGGCGGCGCGGGCGGGGTCGGTGGTGAACGAGCCGCGGAACAGCCACGGCAGCAGCAGTGCGAGCGCGGCGATCTCGAGGACGACGATCGGGGCGAGGTTGGTGAGGAAGTCGTCGAAGCTCAGCCCGGCGCGGCTGGCGATGATGATGTTCGGTGGGTCGCCGATGAGCGTGGCGGTGCCGCCGATGTTGGAGGCGAAGACCTCCGCGATGAGGAACGCGACGGGGCTGGTGTCGAGCCGGTCGCACACGAGCAGCGTGACCGGGGCGACGAGCAGCACGGTGGTGACGTTGTCGAGGAACGCCGACGCGACGGCGGTGATCAGCACGAGCAGGAGCAGCACCCGCAGTGGCGAGCCCTTGGCGCGCTTGGCGGCCCAGATGGCGGTGTACTCGAACACGCCGGTCCGGCGCAGGATGCCGACGATGATCATCATGCCGAGCAGCAGGAAGATGACGTCCCAGTCGATCCCGGTGTCGCGGGAGTAGAAGGCCTCGTCCGGTCCCACGATGCCGATCACCAGGATCACGCCCGCGCCGGCGAGCGCGGCGACCATCTTGGGGATCTTCTCGGTGGCGATGAGCGCGTAGGCCACCACGAACACGGCGATCGCGATCGCCGCGCTCACCGGGGCGCTCCGGTCAGCGCAGGGCGTGCTCCAGCAGCCGGGGCGCGGTGATCACCCCGATGAGCTCGCCGGACTCGAGGACGGCGACCAGCGGGCAGTGCAACCGGGCCATCATCGCCGCGACTTCGACGACAGTGTCGTCGCCCTGGACCACCGGCAGCTCCGGCGGGTGCTCGGGCAGCAGCTCCCGGACCGTGCGGCCGGCGAGCTTGTCCGCGATCCGGTCCGAGGCCGACTCCGACAGCACACCGGCCAATGACGGGTCGTCCTGGATGTAGCGCGGGACCAGGAACGCCACGACCGACGCCGCGGGCAGGATGGCGTGCGGGCAGCCCGGCCCCTTGGTCACCACCAGCCCCGGCAGCCGGTGCTCCGCCAGCAGCCGGGTGGCGGCCAGCGCGTCCGAGTCGATGTCGACGCCCGGGAACTCCTCGGCCATCTGCTTCGCGTGCATGGGACCAGGGTATTGCCCGGGCCCCTGGTGCCGCCGCGAGTCCGGTCGACGACACGCTCAGCGCCGACACCACGCCGAACGCGAGAACGAGTACCACGGGCGAACTCCAGGGTCTTCGAAGATCCCGCTCCCGGTGGAACGGGCCGCCGACCAGACTTCCCGGCACTCCGTCCGTAAAGATGCCGCAAAAGGATGCGCAGCGCAAACCGGCGACGGACGCGCGGGCGGGGGTTCGTGCGCGGCGCCGCGTCCGTCCACGACGGACAGAACAGGTGCGGGGCCAGCCCGAGATCACGACGGCTTCGTCGCCGGGTGCAGGGCCGCGAGGATGGCTTGGTGGGTGATCCAGCCGGTGAGGTTGCCTGTTTTCTGGTCGAGTACGGGTAGGCCGGTTCCGGTGGCTTGGGTGAGGGCGTCGAGGGCGTCGGTGAGGTTGGACTCTTCGGTGACCAGTGGTGGTAGTTCGGCGAGGTTGCCGACGGTTTCGTCGCGTTCGTCGGTGAGTGCTTCGGCGACGGCGCGTGCGGTGATGCAGCCGCGGTATTGCCCGTCGGAGCCGATCACGGGCAGGATGCCGTGTCCGGAGAGGGCGAGTGCGCGGGCGGCGGGGCGTAGTGCGGTGTCCTCGGTCAGCGCGTCGGGCAGTGGTTCGAGCACCTGGGCGACGGTGGTGCGGGCGAGGCGGCGGGTTTCGGGGTGTTTGTCGATGTTCACGCCGCGGCGTCGTAGTTTGAGGGTGTAGATGGTGTCCTCGCCGAGCAGGGTCTTGCTGGTGAGGGTGGCGATGACGATCGCGGTCATCAGCGGCAGGATGATGGTGTACTGGCCGGTGAGCTCGAACAGGATGATGACGGCGGTGATCGGCGCCCGGGCGGCGCCGGCGAATGCGGCGCCCATGCCGATGAGCCCGTAGACGCCGGGGGAGGCGGTCAGGTCGGGTAGCCAGGTGTGCACGGCGATGCCGAACGCGGTGCCGCCCATCGCGCCGATGAACAGCGAGGGCGCGAATACTCCACCGGAGCCGCCGATGCCGATGGTGAGGCTGGTCGCGACTATCTTCCCGATGAGCAGGAGGAGCAGGAACCCGAAGACGTACTTGCCCTGCACGGCGTTCTGCAGCACCGGGTAGCCCACGCCGTACATTTCGGGCAGCAGCAGGAGCAGCCCGCCCAGGATGATGCCGCCGACCGCGGGGCGCAGCCATTCCGGTCCGCGCCAGAGCCAGTCGCAGGCGTCCTCGATCCAGTACAGGACCTTGGTGAACAGCACGCCGCAGGCGCCGACGACGACGCCGAGCACGATGAACAGCAGGTACTCGACCGGGTTGCGCAGGGTGAAGGGGGGCAGGGTGAGGAAGGCGACGTCGCCGAAGACCGCCCGGCCGACGACGCTCGCGGTGACGCTGGAGAGCACCACGGCGCCGAAGGATTCGACCGCGAAGTTGCGCAGGATGAGTTCCATCGCGAAGAACGGGCCTGCCATGGGTGCGTTGAAGGTGGCCGCGATACCGCCGGCGGCTCCGCAGGCGACGAGGACCCGCAGCCGGCCTTCGGGCAGTGTGAACCAGCGGCCGAAGGTCGAGCCCAGTGCGGAGCCGATCTGGACGATGGGGCCCTCGCGGCCGACCGAGCCGCCCGAGCCGATCGTCAGGGCGGAGGCGAGCGCCTTGACCACGGTGACCTGCGCGGGGATGCGCCCGCCGCGTTCGGCGACCGCGTACATCACCTCGGGCACGCCGTGCCCGCGCGCCTCGGGGGCGAACTTGTGGACCAGCGGTCCGTAGATCAGCCCGGCCAGGACCGGCACGATCAGCAGGAACCAGGGGCCCAGTGCGGGGAACCACGGGTGGGCCTGGCCGCCGGCGCCGGAGTAGTCGGCGTGGCCGGAGAACAGGTGGGTGAACGTGGTGATCAGCCAGCGGAACGCCACCGCGCCCAGTCCCGCGCCGGCGCCGATCGCGACGGCCAGCACCGCCAGGCCCGTCGAGCTCTCGCGCAGCCACACCCCGGCCGGCTGGCGTGCCGGCACCGGCACCCGTCCTCGTTCCCCACTCATCCTCAGCGACATGTTTGCAGTATGCAATACTTGCCCAGGCTATACGTAGTGAGTGTGAGGTAGAACGGTGCTATGTCCACCCGCCGTACCGCCGCATCGTCGGCCGCCGACGATGTCGACGCGGTCACCGATGCCGTCCTCACCGCGTCCCGGCTTCTGGTCGCCGTCTCCGCCCGCTCGATCGCCGCGGTCGACGAGTCCATCACGATCCCGCAGTTCAGGCTGCTGGTCGTGCTGGGCAGCCGGGGGCCGGTCAAGCTCACCGCGCTGGCCGAGTTCCTCGCCGTGAACCCGTCCACCGCGACCCGGATGGTCGACCGGCTCGTCGCCGCCGAGCTGGTCAGCCGCGAGGCCAACCCCGCGTCCCGCCGCGAACTGGTCGTCTCGCTCACCGGGACCGGTGCGGCGGTGGTCCGCGAGGTCACCCAGCGGCGGCGCAAGGAGATCTCCCGGATCGTCGGCCGGATGGCGCCGACCACGCGGCGTGGCATGGTCCGGGCACTGGCGGCGTTCACCGACGCCGGCGACGAGCCCGGGATCGCCGACCAGGGCGACCTCTGGCTCTGATCTCGGCGGGCACAGACCGGGGTCGGCGGGCACCGGCCGGGTCGCGGTGACTTGGTTCGCCCAGCCTGTTCGTCGGCGGCGCGATCAACGCGACGGGAAAGGCGTCCGACGTCCCCCGCTCGATCACCTGGGCCTCGCTGGTGCTCCTGGCGCGGCCGCCGTGGCCGTGATCGGCGGGAAGAAGCACGCTTCCCCCAGGGCGGCTGAACGAGGCCGAGCCGTTCGTCACTGAGCGTGTAGCCCCGTTACCCCCCTAGTCGGGGGTCACCCGGCTCCCTAATGGGGTCATTCGGGGACGGGGAGTGACCCCCGATGACGCTCGGACACCACCGGGTCTAGCCTCACCGCGTGGCAAGGTCTCTTGATCTTGCCTGAACTGCTCATCTAGTGGCTACTTCGAGGGAACACAACTATGAGCGCGGTGCAGACACTGCACGGATTCGTACTGAACCTCCTGAACGATCAACAGGCTCTGGCGGACTTCGACCACGACCCGCAGGGTGTCCTGAACGCCGCCGGGCTGGCTGACGTCACCCCGGCGGACGTGCACGACCTGGTTCCGCTGGTCACGGAGGCCGCGCCGGTCTCCATGGCCGGCGGGACGGACTCCTTCGCCGCCAACGGCGACCTCGCGACCACGTTGGACGACTCCGTGGCCAGGGGCAGCGCGGTCTCTTCCCCGCTGGTCAGCGACGTCTCTCACGTCGTCGCCGGCGGGCTGAGCGGGCTGCCCAACCTGAGCGGCGTGTTCGGCGCCACCAGCGACCTGGCCGGTGCGACCGGCCTGAACACCGTCACGGACGAAGCACTCCACACCGCCTCCGGCGTCGTGCACGAGGTCGCCGCCGCGGTCGACACCGTGCCGGTGGTCGGGCCACTGGCCGACGCGGAAGACATCGACCTGCAGAACACCGCTGCCGCCGTCGGCGACCACGTCTTCGACGGCCAGCTCGTCGGGGCCGTCGTCGACGCCACCACGAACCACCTCGGCGACGCCCTGCTGGCGCAGACCGCTGTCGGCACCGTGAGCGCGCTGCCGGGTGTCGGCGGCCCGCTCGGTGACCTGGCCGGCCAGGTGCGGTTCGACGGCGGTGCAGCGCTGGGTATCGGCAACGAAGCCCTCGGGTCCACCCCGGTGGGCACGCACAGCGGCGAGGCGCTGGCAGACCAGTTCCTCGGCGGGGACTTCGGCCCGGGCGGCGACATGTCGGACACGCTGGACCACGCCTCGTCCGCCGTCCCGGCGGTGCCCGGGGTTCCGGCCCTCCCTGCGGTGCCCGGGGTTCCGGCCGTGCCCGCCCTGCCGGCCGTGTCCGCCCTGCCGGCGGTGCCGCACCTTCCGGCCCTCCCGGCCGTGCCCGCGATCCCGGCCTCGGGCGATGTCGTCAGCTCGGTGACCGACACCGCCGGCCATGGCGGCGCGCACCTGCCCGTCGTGGACCACACCCTGGGCTCGCTCGGCGACTCCGGCGTCACGGACCTGCACCAGGACGTGGCCAGTGTGCACAGTCACGTCTACAGCATCGTCAGCCCCCAGGCCGACGATCTGGACCTGCACGGCACGGACAACCCGCTCGACCACTTCGGCCTCGGCCTCTGAGGGTGAGCACCGCGGGTCCGGGTCTCCCAGCGAGAGGCGCGGACCTGCGGTCGTGCAGAGCCCCGGTATGAAGTCGATCCACGAAAGGATCGTCTCCGTACCGGGGCTCTGCGTCTTTCCGTGAGGTGTTCGAGCGGCGCAGGCGCACCTGGCGTCCCTCGGCCGCCGAATCAATCAGTGATTGATTCGGCGCTGGGGAACGTGCTGTGCTGGTCGGGTGCGAAACACCGACGCCACCACCCGGGAGCGCCTGCTGACCGTGGCCGAGCGGCTGTTGCTGGAACCCGGCTACGACGCGGTGTCCGTGCGGGCGATCAACAGCGCGGCGGCCATGAACCCGGCGGCCGTGCACTACCACTTCGGTTCCAAGGACGCACTGGTCGCCGCACTGCTGGAGGCCCGGCTCGCGCCCGTGTGGCAGCGGCGGCTGGACGAGGTCGCCGAGCGGCGGCGGGGTGGCTGGGTGCCCACGGTGGCGGAACTGGTCGATCTCGTGGTGACGCCGCTCGCCGAGCTGGCCGCGGACCCGGTCGGGCAGCTGCGGCTGCGGCTGCTGGCCAGGTTCGTGCTCGGACGGCGGGAACCGGCGTGGACGTCGCGGTGGTTCGGGCTGGGGCCGTGGATCGAGCTGCTGCGGGACGCGCGGCCGGAGCTCTCGAAGACGGGCGCGGCGCACCGGTGGCTGCTCGCCTTCGGACTGGTGCTCCAGTTCTTCTCCGACGCGATGCCGGGCGAGGTGCCTGTCGACACCCTGCGCACGTTCGTCGCCGCGGGGTTGGCGGGGTCATGACCGACGTCTTCGCGCCCGCGCAACTGGGGCCGGTGCGGCTGCGCAACCGGATCATCAAGGCCGCGACCTTCGAGGGGGCCACCCCGCAGGCCCTGGTCACCGACCGGCTGATCGAGTTCCACCGGCGTCCGGCCCGCGGCGGGGTGGGGATGACGACGGTCGCCTACTGCGCGGTCTCCCCGGAGGGCAGGACCGACCGGCACCAGATCTGGATGCGCGACGAGGCGGTGCCCGGGTTGCGGCGGCTGACCGAAGCGGTGCACGCGGAGGGTGCGGCGGTGAGCGCGCAGATCGGACACGCCGGGCCGGTCGCGAACGCGGCGTCGAACCGGCTGCCCGCGCTGGCACCGGGACGGTTCCCCAACCCGCTGGGCACGCGGATGACCCGAGCGGCCACAGTGGACGATCTGGACCGGGTCGTGCGCGCGCACGCCGGAGCGGCGCGACTGGCCGTCGAAGCCGGCTTCGACGCCGTCGAGATCCACTTCGGACACAACTATCTGGTCAGCTCGTTCCTCAGCCCGAGGCTGAACCGCAGGCGGGACTCCTACGGCGGAGCACTGGAGAACCGTGCCCGGCTGGCACTGGAGATCGCGCGGGCGGTCCGGGACGCGGTGGGCGACCGGATCGCGGTGACGGCGAAGCTCAACATGGACGACGGGGTGCCCGGCGGGTTCTGGCTGGACGAGAGCGTGCGGGTCGCGCGGTGGCTGGAGGCGGACGGGACCGTCGACGCACTGGAGCTGACCGCCGGCAGTTCGTTGCTGAACCCGATGTACTTGTTCACCGGGGACGCGCCGCTGCGGGAGTTCGCCGCGCAGTTCCCGCCGCCGCTGCGGTGGGGCGTGCGGGCGGCCGGTGGCGCTTTCCTGCGCAGTTACCCGTTCGAGGAGGCCTACCTGCTCGAACGGGCACGCCAGTTCCGCGCGGCGCTCGACCTGCCGCTGATCCTGCTGGGCGGGATCACCCGGCTGGAGACGATGGAACAGGCACTGGCGGAGGGTTTCGCGTTCGTCGCGATGGCACGCGCGCTGCTGCGCGAGCCCGACCTGCCGCTGCGGCTGCGCTCCGGGGCCCGCTCGCTGTGCGTGCACTGCAACAAGTGCATGCCGACGATCTACCGTGGGACGCGCTGTGTGCTGGCGGCCGGATGATCGCCGTGACGGGGTCCGCGTCGGGGATCGGCGCCGCCGTGGTGCCGGCGCTGCGGGCGGAGGGACACGACGTGATCGGCGTGGACCTGCGGGACGCGCAGGTGCGTGCGGACCTGGGCACTCCCGACGGCCGGCAGCGCGCGATCGACGGGGTGCTGGACCGGTGCGGGGGTTCGCTGGAGGGGCTCGTGCTGTGTGCCGGGCTCGGACCGCACACGCCGGATCCGGTGCGGATCATCGAAGTGAACTACCGGGGGGCGGTCACGGTGCTGGACGGGCTGTTCCCCGCGCTGCGCACGGCGGCGGTGGCCGTGTCGTCGTCGGCCTCGACGATGGTGCGGTGGGCGGACAACCCGATCGCACGCGGCGAAGAGGCCGCCGCGCTGGCGGACGCCGGTGAGTACCGGGGACAGCTGGCGTACGCGTGGTCGAAGAACGCGCTGACGGTCGCGGTGCGCAGCCGGGTCGCCGAGTGGGGCGCCGCCGGCGTGCGGCTGAACACGGTGGCCCCTGGCGCGGTCGACACGCCGCTGCTGGCGGGTGGCCTGGCCGACCCCCGCTACGGCGACGCGATCCGGAACTACCGAGCACCGATCCCGCGGCACGGCAGGCCGGCGGAGGTGGCCGCGCTGATCGTCTACCTGCTGGGCCCGCGCGCCGGGTACGTCCACGGCGCTCAGTTCATGATCGACGGCGGGTCGGACGCACTGATGCGACCCACGGAGTTCTGAAGGACGCTGCGTAACCGGCTCCCGGCCTGCAGGCCCGGCTGCCACCTGACCGAGGGCTCGCCCACTTTCCGGCACCGGCCCGTACCCAGCGCGCGCCCGCGGCGGTCGGTAAATGGCTGGCGCGCATCCCGATGGAGCGGGGACGATCTCGTATCGCGCTCGGCCCGTCCGGAGAGGAAGTCGTGATGACCGTTCTCGCGTCCCGACCCGAAGTCCGCGCGGTGGCCGGGACATTGCGCGGCAGCAGGGAGGCGGGTCTGGCGGTCTTCCGTGGCATCCCGTTCACCGAGCCGCCGGTCGGCGCGCTGCGTTTCGCCGCACCGCGGCCGGTACGGCGGTGGAGCGGGGTGCGGGAGGCTGTGACCTACGGGCCGCCGCCCCCACAGGCCGGTGCGTTCGCTATGGACGCGCTGTCGCGGGACGCGGCGGGGGACTGGCTGACGCTCAACGTCTGGTCGCCCGACCCCGGCCCGGGCGCGGGGCTGCCGGTCATGGTGTGGATCCAGGGCGGCGCCTACGCGATCGGCATGGCCAACCTCCCCGAGTACGACGGCGGCCGCCTCGCGCGGGACGGCGGCGTCGTCGTGGTGACCTTCAACTACCGCGTGGGCATCGAGGGCTTCGCGCAGCTCGACGGCGCGCCCGCCAACCGAGGCCTGCTCGACCAGGTCGCCGCGCTGGAGTGGGTGCGTGACAACATCCGGGCTTTCGGCGGCGACCCTGATCAAGTCACGGTCTTCGGCGAGTCGGCGGGCGCCGGATCGGTCGCGGCGCTGCTGGCGATGCCGTGTGCGGCTGGGCTCTTCCGCCGGGCCGTCGCGCAGAGCGTGCCGGGCACGTTCTTCTCGGCGGAGCTCGCCGCCGACATCGCCGCCGCCTGCGCCGCCGAGACGGGGCTGCGTCCCACGGTGGCCGACCTGTCCGCCGTGGCCCCGGCCCGACTGGCCGCCGCCGGTGACGCGGTCACCGCCAAGATGGGCCGGTGGGCGGGGCGCTGGGGCCAGGCCGCGCACAGGTCGATCCCGTTCTCGCCCGTCGTCGACGGCGATGTCCTGCCCGCCACCCCTTGGCAGGCCCTGGCCGAGGGCGCCGGCCGGGACATCGAACTCCTCGTCGGCCACACCCGCGACGAGCAGCGGCTGTTCACCGCGCTGGACGGCTTGCTCGGCCAGGTGACGCCGGAGCAGGCGGCGACCGCACTGGAAGTCTTCGCCCCCGGCCCGGACGGTGCACGCCGGTACCGCGACGGCTTCCCGGCCGCCGGCCCGGACGAGCTGTACCAACTGGTCAACTCCGACTGGCTGTTCCGGATGCCGACACTCCACCTCGCCCAGGCGCAGACCACGGCCGGCGGCCGTGCCCACCTCTACGAGCTCACCTGGCCCGCCCCGGGGATGGGCGGTGCCCTCGGTGCCTGCCACGGGCTCGACGTGCCACTCGTCTTCGGCAACCTGGACAGCGGGGGGCCTGCCATGCTGATCGGTGAGGACGCCGCTGCCGAGGCAGCGGCGCTGTCCACGGACATCCGTGGCGTGTGGACGGCGTTCGCCACCCACGGCGACCCCGGCTGGCCCGCGTACGACACCGGCCAGCGCCTCGTGCGGCTCTTCGACACCCGCCCGGCGGTCACTGCTTACCCGGAAGAGGCCTCCCGGCTGATCTGGCAGGACCACACCTTTTCCGTGCTGCCACTGCTCGGCCGGTAGCGTCGACCGGCCCACGATCCCGGACGCAGGGATATCGTCCGCGGGTTGGGCTTATCGCAGGTACCGGCTCAGCACCACGGCCTCCGCCCGGAGCCGCTCGGCAAGGTCCTCGCGGCCGAGTTGCCCATACTGCTGCGCGGCGGCCGAGCGCTCCTGCACCTCGTTCTCGACGATCGACGGTAGATCGGCCTCGGTGAGGTGACGGCGTTCTGCTTCCGCCGCGCCCAGGCCGGTCGCCGCTCCCGCGACGTGTTCGTTCCCGGTGACGCTGTCCGACGCGCTGTCGACGGGGACGGCCTCGGCATTGTCGATCGCGGCCAAGGCGGAGCGGAGTGCCGTGACGGCGACGCGGTCCCGGGCCTTGAGAGCCGCTGTCAGGTCGTCACGCAGGCTGGTGCGCATCTGACGATCTTCCCAGCACCCGGCCAACTCGAGCGACTCATTTTCCTGGCGCCGCAGCCCGGAGTCGGCGGGCTGCGGGTGCTGTCACGGCTGTTTCCGGATTCCGTCCGCAGGACGACCAGAGCCGGCCGCGGGTTTGCGCGGTCCCCGCCTCCTCGGTGCGGTTGCGCGCGCGCAGCTTGGCCATGGCGCTGGAGAGGTAGTTGCGCACTGTGCCCTCGGCCAGGAACAGCCGCGCCGCGATCTCGGCGTTGCTCGCCCGTCCACGATCGCGCGCAGCAGTTCGCGTTCCCGGTCGGCCCGAGCGACGTGACCAACCCGCCGCCGACCCGGTACGTCCTGCCGCTGGCCGAGATGAGCACGATGACCGCCCGGCTGCTGCTCGACCGCATGCAGCACCCGCGCGACGCGGCTCCGGCGGAGCCGAACGTGATGCGCTTCGAGGGCAGGCTCGTGGTCCGGGAGTCCACGGCGCCGCCGCGGTCGCACGAGCTCAGCTGACCTGGAAGACCTCGGGGTGCTGCGCGAGCTCGACCCGGGTGCGGCGGATGTGCAGTTCCAGGATGCGCTCGGCGGAGGTGTGGTCGCGGTCGCGCAGGGCCTCGATGAGCAGCCGGTGCTCGGAGCCGATGATCCAGCGGCGGCGCTCGCCGGTGAGCCTGGTGAACGCGCGGCGGTAGTGCTGGGTGGTGTCCCACAGCCGGGCCACGATCGACGCCAGCTCCTCGGCCTGGTGGTGGCGGTAGGTGGCCCAGTGCAGCTCCCGGTCGAGCACCAGGAACTCCTCGACGCCGGGTGCCTGCTCGATCCGGTCCTGCAGCCGGGCCAGCCCGGCGATGTCGTCGTCGGACAGCCGGGGTGCGGACTCGGCGAGCAGCAGGGGCTCCACCCGCTCGCGGATCTTGTAGCTGAGCTCGCATTCGCGCATGTCCATGCTGGTGACCCACGCGCCCTGGTTCGACCGCAGGGTGACCAGGCCGCGCGACTGCAGGATGCGCAGCGCCTCGCGCACCGGCAGCCGGCTGGTCCGCAGCTGTTCGGCGAGCTCGTCCTGGATGATCCGGGTGCCGGGCGGGAGCGTGCCGTTCAGGATCTGTTCGCGGATCTCCTCGGCGATGCGCTGGCTCGCGACGGCCGCCGGCACGCCAGTGCGACCAGTCACCCTCGGCTCCTTCCGGGTCAGGCGAAGGCTTCGGGGTTGCGATGGAACGCCTTGCCGTGCGGATAGGACACTAGCTCACACTGCAGACCCCACGGCGACAGGAAGTACACCCAGCGTTGCCCTTCGTGCGGCCCCTTGCTGGCGGTCGGCTCCCCGAGCACGCGCAGGCCGCGCCGGCGCAGATCGGCGATCGCGGTGTCGAGGTCCTCGACGTAGAACGCCAGGTGGTGCCCGCCGATGTCGCTGTTGCGCGGTGGGTCGAGACGCTGGTCGGGCGCCTGGTACTCGAAGACCTCGAGGACCGCCTGCCCGCCGAGCCGGTAGAAGTGCAGCCGCGGCGCCACGGCCCGTTCGTGCACGCCGAGATGCTCGCGCATCCAGCTGCCGTGGTCGTCGCGCAGCGGGCCGAGCGTGTACAGGTACTCGCACCCGAGGACGTCGACGAAGAACTCACGGGCCTGGTCGAGATCGGGGACGGTGATCCCGAGGTGATCGACATGAGTGAGGCCGGGGATGGGCACGACAGCTCCAATGGATCCATTACGGCTTGCATTTGCTGATCCTGGCGAGCATAGTACGAAAAGAGTTGCCAGTTGGATCCATATGGCGAGAATTCCGTCTTCAAGGAGCATTGATGCCCACCCGTGAGAACCTGGCTGCCGCCGCCCCGTGGGTCGAGCTGGCGACCTCGGCCGAGGACTGGGACGGCGCGGATCCGGACCTGCTGCTGCGGATGCTGGGCCAGGCGCTGTGGATCCGCACGTTCGAGGAGTACGTGCTGGAGCTGGCCGCGCAGGGGCTGGTGCACGGGCCGGCCCATTCGAGCATCGGGCAGGAGGGCGGCGCGGTCGGCTCGATCGTGTCGCTGCGCAGCGACGACTACGTCAACGGCTCGCACCGCGGGCACCACCAGTTCCTGGCGAAGGCGTTCGGGCACGTGATGGCCCGCAAGTCCGGCGTGCTGCCCGAGCTGGACGACGAGGTGCGCACGGTGCTGCGCCGCACCCTCGCCGAGATCTGCGGGCTGGCCGAGGGCTACTGCCGCGGCCGGGGCGGCTCGATGCACCTGCGCTGGCGCGAGGCGGGCGCGATGGGCACGAACGCGATCGTCGGCGGCGGCGTCCCGCAGGCCGCGGGCTTCGCGTTCAACCAGCGCCGCGCGGGCACCGACGCCGTGACGGTGAGCTATTTCGGCGACGGGGCGGTGAACATCGGTTCGGTGCTGGAGACGTTCAACCTCGCCGCGGCCTGGCGGCTGCCGGTGTGCTTCTTCATCGAGAACAACCAGTACGCGGTCTCGACCTCGGTGGCCGAGGCGACCGCGGAGGCGCGGTTGTCCGGCCGTGGCCCGGGCTTCGGGATCCCGAGCTGGCGGGTCGACGGGATGGATCCACTGGCTGTGCACCTGGCCATGACCGACGCGCTGGCGCACATGCGCGCCGGGAACGGCCCGGCGATCGTGGAAGCCGACCTGTACCGGTACCTCCACCAGAACGGGCCGTACCCGGGCAGCGCGTTCGGCTACCGCGACAAGGCGGAGGAGCAGGCCTGGCGCGACCGTGACCCGGTGGACCTGTTGCAGTCGCACGTGGTCCGGCGTGGACTGGCCACTGTGGACGAAGTGGCGGCCGCGCGCGAGGAGGTCACCGCGGCCCTGCACGAGATCGGGGACTCGCTGCTCGAACCCGTGCCGGACGGCAAGCCGGGGCAGCGCCGGATCAAGGCCTCCGCCTGGCCCGGCCCCGGGTTCGTCGACGTCGGGGTGCGTGGTGACCTCGGTGAGCTGGCGGGGAGCCGGTACGAGGAGGCCGAAACGTTCTCGGGCGAGCTCGCCGAGCGCCGGTTCATCGACGTGGTGAGCGAGGTCCTCGGGCGCCGGCTGGAGACGGACGAGCGCGTCGTCGTGCTGGGCGAGGACGTGCACCGCCTCAAGGGCGGCACCAACGGCGCTACCCGCCGCGCTTGCGAGGTCGCGCCCGAACGGGTGCTGGGCACCCCGATCAGCGAGAACGCCTTCACCGGGCTCGGCGGCGGGATGGCACTGGACGGGCGGTTCCGGCCGATCGTCGAGTACATGTACGCGGACTTCATGTGGGTCGCGGCCGACCAGTTGTTCAACCAGGTCGCCAAGGCCCGCCACATGTTCGGCGGCGAAAGCCCGGTGCCGTTCGTGTTGCGCACGAAGCTCGCCGCCGGTACCGGGTACGGCTCGCAGCACACGAACGATCCCGCCGGGGTGCTCGTGACGGCGCCCGGGCTGCGGGTGGTCGCGCCGTCGAACCCGTTCGACTACGTCGGCCTGCTCAACACCGCGCTCGCCTGCGACGACCCGGTCGTGGTGCTCGAGCACGTCGACCTCTACACCTCGACCGGGGCAGGCCCGGTGTCCGATGTGGACTACCGGATCCCCGTCGGCAAGGCGGCGCTGCGCCGCGAAGGCGACGACCTGACCGTGATCTCGTACCTGTCCATGGTCGGTCACTGCCTCGAAGCGCTCGACCAGGTGCCGCAGCTGCACGCCGACCTGGTCGACCTGCGCTGGCTGGACCCTGCCAGCCTCGACTGGGACACCATCGAGCGCAGCGTGCGCAAGACCAACCGCGTGCTGATCGTCGAGCAGGGCGCCCGCGGCATGTCGTACGGCGGATGGCTTGCCGACGAGATCCAGCGCCGCCTGTTCGACTGGCTCGACGCGCCGATCGAGCGCGTCACCGGCGCGGAGGCCTCGCCGAGCATCAGCAAGGTCCTCGAGCGGGCCGCGATCGCCTGTACCGAGGAAGTCGTCACCGCACTGCGCGACATCGCCGCCCACTGACGTCGAGAGAACGAGGAGCCCCAACCATGGCGACGCTGCTGCGTATGCCCGAAGTCGCGGCCGGTGCGAGTGAAGCCGTGCTGTCCGAATGGCTGGTGAAGGAGAACGACCCGTTCCGGGCGGGCGACCCGATCGCGGTGATCGAGACCGACAAGGCATCGGTCGAGCTCGCCGCCGAGGAGGACGCGACGATCCTGCGTGCCCTGGTGCCCGGCGGCACTTCGGTCGAGGTCGGCTCGCCGATGGCGGTGCTGGGTGCCGGCGGGGAGGAGGCCGGTGATCTCGACCGCGTGCTGGCCGACCTCGGCGTTGCCGGGACGTCCGCACCGGCCCCCGCCCCGGCCCGCCGCGAAGTTCCGGCCCCGGCACCGGAACCCGTGCCCGCCGACACTGCCCGGCGCGTCTTCATCAGCCCGCTCGCTCGCAAACTGCTCAAGGAAGCCGGCCTCGCTCCGGAGCGGGTGCCGGGCACCGGCCCGAACGGCCGGATCGTCCGCCGGGACGTCGAGCAGGCGATCGCCGCCGCGCGGCAGCACGCCACCGCGCCGACCGCTCCGTCCTCGGCGACCGCGCCCGCAGAACCGGTGGCCGGGGACGGTTTCCAGGAGATCCCGCACTCCCGGCCGCGCCGCGCGATCGCCGCCCGGCTCACCGAGAGCAAGCGGACGGTTCCGCACTTCTACCTCAAGCGCACCGCCCGGGTGGACGAGCTGCTGGCTCTGCGGCAGCGGCTCAACGCGGTGTCCCCGCACAAGATCTCGGTCAACGACCTGGTGCTCCGCGCGGTCGCGGTGGCCCACCAGGAGGTCCCCGAGGCGAACGTCGTGTGGACCGACGACGCGCTGCGGCAGTTCGACTCGGCCGACATCGCCGTCGCCATCGCGGCCGGGCGTGGGCTCGTCACCCCGGTGCTGCGCGGGGTGGAGAAGAGCACGCCGAGCGCGATCGCGGCACAGGTGCGGAAGTTCGCCCGGCAGGCCGACGACGGCACCCTGCGCCAGAGCGATCTCGAAGGCGGCTCGATCAGCGTGACGAACCTCGGCATGTACGGCGTCGAGGAGTTCTCGGCGATCATCAACCCACCGCATTCGGCGATCCTGGCCGTCGGCGCGGCCGTCGCGACCCCGGTCGTGGTCGATGGCGCCGTCGGGGTCGCGACACAGCTGACGCTCGTGCTGTCGGTCGACCACCGTGCCATCGACGGCGCGCTCGCCGCCCGCTGGATGGCGGCACTGGTGCGGACGCTGGAAGAACCGCTGCGGCTGGTCGCCTAAGGCGGCGGCGCCGTCGACCCGCGCACCACCAGGTGCAGCGGAAGCGACACCGTCTTCGCCGCGCGGTCGGGGCGGTCCAGCTGCTCCAGCAGCAACTGGGCCGCCTCCGCGCCGAGCCGGTGGTGCGGCACGTGCACGGTGGTCAGCGGCGGCACCAGCTTGTCCACGAAGCGCATGTCGTTGAAGCCGATCACCGACACGTCCCGCGGGCAGTCCAACCCGCGCTCGCGCAGCACCTGCAGCGCGCCCAGGGCGATCATGTCGTTGCCGGCGACGATGCCGGTGGTCGCGGGGTGCTCGTCGAGCAGTCGCCGCGCCGCGTCGATGCCGGCCTCCTCGGTGTAGGACGCGCATTCGACCACCGGCGCCTCGTCCCCGGCGTGCTGGCGGAACGCCCGTGCCCGCACCGAGCCGGTCGACATCCCGGCCGGCCCGGCCAGGTGCGCGAGCCGGCGGTGACCGAGCCCCCTCAGGTGCTCCACCGCGGCGGCCACCCCGGCCGCGTCGTCGCCGGTCACCGCCGGGAACAGCGGAAGGTCTGTCGACCGGTTCACCAGCACGACCGCGATGCCCTGGTCGTGCGCGCGGGTCAGCAACCGGTCGTCGCGGCGAGCGGTGGCGATCAGGAACCCGTCCACCCGCCGGGACAGCAGCGCGTCGAACTGGGCGTCGGCGCGCTCCGGGTCGTTGTCGGTGTTCGCCAGCAGCGCGGTGTACCCCTGGCTGCCCAGCGCGTCCTCGATGCCCCGGACCACCAGCGGGAACAGCGGGTTGGTGAGGTCCGGGATGAGCACCCCGACCGTGGCCGACCGGTTCGTGCTGAGGCTGCGCGCGACCGTGTTCGGCTGGTAGCGCAGCCGTTTCGCCGCCGTCAGCACCCGGCGCGCCGTCGCCGGGTTCACCTGGCCGTTCGTGCGGGGGTTGAGAGCCCGGGACGCGGTCGCCTTGTGCACTCCGGCGAGCTTGGCGACATCGGCGATCGTGGGCGGCTTCTCCATCCCGACATCATACGGTTACTGCAACCGATCGCAGCACACGCACCAGGATCTTTCCGGGCTTTTCTTGACAAGTTCACCGGGTCGGTTCAGGCTTGACTGCAACCGGTTGCAAGAGGTCTGGCGAAACCAGAGGACGCCGACCCGGTACCCGCGCCGCGACCGGGTGTGAAGCGGGTCGATCGAGATCGTCGAGGAGGACGAAACATGGGTTACCGTCCCACCGAGCACCCGCGGATCGGGTGGATCGGCACCGGCCGGATGGGGTTCGAACTGGCGGCCCGGCTGCTCAGGGCCGGCCACGACGTGGCCGTCTACAACCGCACGCGTGCCAAGGCCGAGCCGCTGGTGGAGCTGGGGGCGTCCGTTGTGGACAGCCCGGCCGGGCTCGCCGACCGTGACGTGGTCTTCGTGATGGTGTCCGCTTCGGCGGATCTCGCGGCGGTGACCACGGGCGAGAACGGCGTGCTGAGCAGGACCGATGCGGCGCCGGGGCTGATCGTGGACTCGTCCACGGTGTCCACCGAGGCATCCGCCGAAGCGCGCGCCGCGGCGCACGCCCGCGACACGGACTTCCTCGCCGCCCCGGTGAGCGGCAATCCCAAGGTCGTCAAGTCGGGCAAGCTGACCCTGGCCGTGTCCGGGCCCCGCCCGGCGTTCGACGCCGCGCGCCCGCTGCTGGAGCTGCTCGGCCGTGGCGTCACCTATGTCGGCGAGGGCGAGGTGGCGCGCCTGGTCAAGATCGCTCACAACGTGTTCCTCGGCGTGGTGACCCAGGCGCTGGCGGAGATCACCGTGCTGGCCGAAAAGGGCGGCACCAGCCGGGCGGCGTTCCTCGAGTTCCTCAACAACTCGGTGATGGGCTCGGTGTTCAGCCGGTACAAGACGCCCGCGCTGGTCAACCTGGACTTCACCCCGACGTTCACGATGCCGTTGCTGCGCAAGGACTTCGACCTCGGGCTCGCCGCGGCTCGCGAGCTGGAGGTGTCGATGCCGGTCGCTTCCGCGACCGCGCAGCTGGTGTGGGAGGCCATCGCCGCGGGCTCGCGGGAGAACGACTTCGCCGAGCTGATCCTGGAGCAGGCACGGCGGTCGGGGATCGAGCTCAAGCCCGAGCACGTGACCGTCGACGACGGCCTGGAGGCCTGAGATGACCGCCGTCGCGACCGCTCGCCCCCTGCCGGCGCCGGGACACGGTGCGGTCGACTTCGAGCAGCGCGTGGACTTCGGCCGCTTGCGCGACTACCGGATCGGCCGGGCCAGGGCGGCGCTGGAGTCCTCCGAGTGCGGGGCCTTCCTGCTGTTCGACTTCTACAACATCCGGTACGTGACGCAGACGTGGATCGGCGGCGCGCTGGGCGACAAGATGACCCGGTACGCACTGCTGCCCCGGGGCGGCGAGCCGGTGCTGTGGGACTTCGGCTCCGCCGCGAAACACCACCAGCTCTACTCGCCGTGGCTGCTGCCGGAGAACTCCCGCGCGGGGATGCTGGGCCTGCGCGGGGCGATCGCGCCGAGCGCGGGGCTGATGGAGTCCGCGGTGCGGGAGATCAAGGGCATGCTCACCGACGCGGGGCTGGCGGACCAGCCGGTCGGGGTGGACATCGTCGAGCCGCCGTTCCTGTTCGAGCTGCAGCGGCAGGGGCTGCGGGTGCTCGACGCGCAGCAGCTGATGCTCGACGCGCGGCAGATCAAGTCGGCCGACGAGATCACGCTGCTCACACAGGCCGCCGCGATGGTCGACGGCGTGTACCAGGACATCGTCGAGGTGCTCAAGCCCGGTATCCGGGAGAACGAGATCGTCGCGCTGGCGAACAAGCGGCTGTACGAGATGGGCTCGGACCAGGTCGAGGCGATCAACGCGGTGTCGGGGGAGCGGTGCAACCCGCATCCGCACAACTTCTCCGACCGCCTCATCCGCCCCGGCGACCAGGCGTTCTTCGACATCATCCAGTCCTACAACGGCTACCGGACCTGCTACTACCGCACGTTCAGCGTCGGCAGCGCGACCGCAGCCCAGCGCGACGCCTACACCAGGGCCCGCGAATGGATGGACGCCGCCATCGAGGTGGTCGGCCCCGGCGTCGGCACCGACGAGGTCGCGCGCGTGTGGCCCGCCGCGACCGAGTTCGGGTTCGACAGCGAGATGGCCGCGTTCGGCCTGCAGTTCGGCCACGGGCTCGGGCTCGGCCTGCACGAACGGCCGATCATCTCCCGGCTCAACAGCCTCACCAACCCGGTGCAGGTCCAGCCCGGCATGGTGTTCGCGCTCGAGACTTACTGCCCGGCCGCCGACGGCTTCTCCGCGGCACGGATCGAGGAGGAGGTCGTCGTGACCGAGCACGGCGCGCACGTGATCACCAAGTTCCCGGCGCAGGAACTGTTCATCGCCAACGAGTACTGACAGGAGTGCCGTGAAGACCATCGACCCCGACTCGATCGTGAAGGGCGTGCCGGTCGAGCTGTTCATCGGCGGCGCCTGGCGGCCGGCCTCGGACGGCGCCCGGATCTCCGTCGCCGACCCGGCGACGGAACAGGAGATCGCCTCGGTCGCCAGCGGTTCCGTGGCCGACGGGCTCGACGCCGTGACCGCCGCCCACCGGGCGGGACCGGGCTGGGCGGCGACCGCGCCGCGGGAGCGCGCCGAGATCCTGCGCCGTGCCTTCGACCTGATGACCGAACGGACGGACGAGCTGGCCGCGTTGATCGTGCTGGAGAACGGCAAGACGCTGGCGGACGCTCGCGGGGAGGTCGCCTACGCGGCTGAGTTCTTCCGCTGGTACTCGGAAGAAGCGGTGCGGAGTCTCGGCACCGTCCAAACGGCACCGTCCGGGACGAACCGCATTCTCGTGCTGCGGCAGCCCATCGGGGTCTGCGTGCTGGTGACGCCGTGGAACTTCCCGGCCGCGATGGCGACGCGCAAGATCGGTCCCGCGCTCGCCGCGGGCTGCACCGTGGTGCTCAAGCCGGCCAGCGAAACCCCGCTGACGGCGCTCGCGATCGGTGGGATCCTCACCGAGGCAGGCGTGCCCGCCGGGGTGGTGAACGTCCTGCCGTCGGCCCGGTCCGGGCCGGTCGTGCGGGCGATGCTGGACGACCCGCGGGTGCGCAAGGTGTCGTTCACCGGCTCGACCGAGGTCGGCCGGGCGCTGCTGTCCGGTGCTGCGAAGACCGTGGTGAGCTCGTCGATGGAACTGGGCGGCAACGCGCCGTTCCTCGTGTTCGCCGACGCCGACCTCGAAGCGGCGGTGGACATCGCGATGGTCGCGAAGATGCGCAACGGCGGAGAGGCGTGCACCGCGGCGAACCGGTTCTACGTCGAGCGTGCGGTGGCGGACGAGTTCACCGCCCTGCTCACGACCCGCATGGGCGGGCTGCGGATGGGGCACGGACTCGACGAGGAGGTGGCGCTCGGCCCGCTGGTCAACGCCGAGTCGCGGGACAAGGTGGCGGCACTCGTGGCGCAGACGGTGGCGATGGGCGCCACCGCCGCCACCGGAGGATCCATTGTGGGCGGTACGGGACATTTCTACCCGCCGACGGTGCTCGCGGACGTGCCGCCCGGCGCGCCGGTGCTGACGCAGGAGATCTTCGGCCCGGTGGCGCCGGTCGTCGCGTTCGACGGGGAAACGGAGGCGGTGGCGCTCGCGAACGACACCGAGTACGGGTTGGTGTCCTACGTCTGCACCGGCGACCTCGCGAAGGGGCTGCGGGTCGCCGAGGCACTGGACTCCGGCATGGTCGGGCTCAACCGCGGCATCGTCTCCGACCCCGCCGCGCCCTTCGGCGGCACGAAGCAGAGCGGAATCGGTCGTGAAGGCGGGCACGAAGGCATGCTGGAGTTCACCGAGTCCAAGTACATCGCGGTCGAGTGGTGAGCGCGATGACGACGAGGACCCTGATCACCGGTGGCATCGTCTTCAGCGTCGATCCGGAGATCGGCACCCTGCCCCGGGGCGACGTGCTGATCGAGGACGGCGTCATCCGCGCCGTGGCCCACGAGATACCGGTGACCGACGCCCGGATCGTCGACGCGGCCAACCGGATCGTGCTGCCCGGCCTGGTCGACACCCACCGCCACCTCTGGCAGGCCGCCGTCCGGCAGATCGCCGCCGACTGGACGCTCGGGCAGTACGTCGAGCAGATGCTGCTCCAGCTCGGCCCCCGGTTCACCCCGGACGACGTGTACGTCGCCGACCTGCTCGGCGCGATCGAAGCGCTGGACTCCGGCATCACAACGATCATGGACTGGTCCCACATCGTGCGCACGCCCGAGCACGCCGACGAGGCGGTGCGCGGGCTGGCCGAGTCCGGGATCCGGGCCGTGTTCGGCTACGGCAACCCCTGGTCCCCGCAAGCGGACTGGTACCGCGCCGACGTCGTCCGGGTGGCCGAACGCTACTTCTCGGCGAAGGACTCGCTGCTGACCTTCGCGATCGCCAGCCTCGGCCCGGAGTTCGGCCCTGTCGAAGAAGCACTGATCGACCTCGAACTGGCCCGGGAGCTGGACGTCCGTTTGTCCACGCACGTCGGGGTGGGGCTGCTGGGGCAGGTCCGTTCGGTCACCGACCTGCACCGCCGCGGGCTGCTGGGTCCCGATCTCGTCTACGTGCACTGCAACACCTGCACGGACGAGGAACTGAAGATGATCGCCGACTCCGGCGGGCACGTCTCGCTCTCCCCCCGGGTGGAGATGCAGATGGGGCACGGCTACCCGGCGACCGGCCGGGTACGCGCGGCCGGGCTGGAACCGAGCCTGAGCGTGGACGTCGTGTCCGGCGTCGGCGGCAGCCTGTTCGCCGAGATGCGCGGGACGCTCGAGGCCGAGCGGGGCTGGCAGAACCACCTCGCGCTGAGCCGGGGCGAGACCCTGCCGGAGCTGACGATCACGGCGGCGGACGTCGTCCGGATGGCCACGATCGAAGGTGCCCGCGCGCTCGGGCTCGACGACCGGATCGGCTCGATCACCCCGGGCAAGCAGGCCGACCTCGTCCTGCTGGATGTCGAGCTGCCGAACCTGTTCCTGGTGAACCACCTGCCCGCCGCCGTCACGCTGGCCGACAGCCAGAACGTGGAAGCGGTGTTCGTGGCAGGCGAGCAGGTGAAGGCGGGCGGCCGGATGCTGCGCCACGACCTGCCCGCGCTGCGCGAGCGTGTCCGTTCCTCCCGGGACGGCTTGCTGAAGAACTGGTCTCTGTAAGAAAGAAGGTCACGTGGCTGACTCGACGAAGAGCGCCGCCGACGAGCTCTACGTCAACGGCCGGATCTGGACGGGCCGGGCACCGGAGGTCACCGCGCTCGCCGTGCGCGACGGGCGGGTGGCCGCCTGCGGTGCGGAGGCGATGGAGTGTGCCGGGCCCGGCACCCGGGTGGTCGACCTGCAGGGCCGCCGGGTGATCCCAGGCCTCGTCGACGGGCACCTGCACGCCGCCCGTGCCGGCGCGACCTGGACGGCCGAACTGCACTGGACCGGGCTGCCCGACGTGCCGAGCGCGCTCGCCACCATCAAGGCCGCCGCGCGGGACCGGCCCGTGGGGGAGTGGATCAGGGCGATCGGCGGCTGGCATCCCTGCCAGTTCACCGAGTCGCGCGAACCCACCCGCGCGGAGCTGGACGCGGTCGCCCCCGGCCATCCCGTGTACGTGCAGGCTCTCTACGAGGTCGCCGTACTCAACTCGGCCGGACTGCGGGCGACCGGCCTGGACCGGCTGTCCGGCAACCCGCCGGGAGGCTGGGTGGAACGTGCACCGGTCACCGGCGAACCGACCGGGCGGGTGCACGGGATGGGCGCCTTCACCCATTGCCTCGACGCGATGGCGGTGCCAGGACCCGACGAGCAGCTGCGCTCCACCGCCGCGATGTTCGCCGACCTGCACGCGGCCGGTCTCACGGGAATCGTGGACGCGGGCGGTTTCGGGATGGCTCCCGAACGGTACGACCCGCTGTTCACGCTGTGGCGCCGCGGCGAGCTGTCGATGCGGGCACGGCTGTTCCTCTCCGCGGTCGACCCCGGGCGGGAACAGGCACAGCTCGACGGCTGGCTGCGGCACGCGCACTCCCGGTTCGGGGACGGGATGCTGCAGGTGCTCGGCATCGGCGAAGTGGTCCACTTCGGCTGCCACGACTTCGAGGGCCTGGAGGAGTTCCGGATCAGCGAGGCGGCCGCGGCCCAGCTGTACGACATCAGCTACGCGACCGCGGCCCGGGGCTGGCCGATGAACATCCACGCCGTCCTGGACTCCTCGATCGACGTGATCCTGGACTGCTGGGAGGCGGTCGACCGGCTCGTTCCGTTGCGCGGGTTGCGGTTCACCCTGTCGCATGCGGACCGGATCGGTGCCCGGAACCTCCGGCGGCTCAAGGCGCTGGGTGCCGGGATCGTCCTCGACGACCACCAGGTGTTCAAGGCGGCGGCCTCGGAAGCGGCGTGGGGCCCGGGATCGATGGAGACGGTCCCGCCGGTAGCCGACATCCTCGCTGAAGGGATCCCGGTCGCCGCGGGGACGGATGCGAGCCGTGCTTCGTCGTACAGTCCCTGGCTTTCGCTGTGGTGGCTGGTGACCGGCACCTCCCTCGACGGCGCCCAGCGCCGGTCCGCGCGGCAGCTGTTCACCCGCGAGCGCGCGCTGGAGGCCTACACCGCCGGGAGCGCATGGCTGAGCTTCGAGGAGGCGACCCGGGGGCATCTCCGCCGCGGGGCGAGAGCGGACTTCGCCGTTCTGAGCGACGACTACTTCACGGTGTCGGCCGAGCGGATTCCCTCGATCTCGGCGGAGCTCACCGTCGTCGGCGGCAAGGTCGTGCACTCGACCGGCGCGGTGGGGTGAACGCCTGGCGGCGGTCGGGCTTCGGCCGGTGCCGGCCGGGATGCCGTGCCCGGATCCCGGCTCTGCCCCTCCGGCTTCGCCGCCTGCCACGGCACGGGTGATGGACAGCACCCGTGCCGCGCGGGCCAAGGAAGCTCGAGGTCGCCGATGCCCGGCCTGCCCGGGCATCGGCACGTTCGGCGTGCGATCTCGCGGTAGGCGCCTCTCGCCGCGCTTGCCCACCTCAGCGTGGGGTCACGATGTTCGACTTCGCCGTAGTCCACGCTCGGGCCGATGCTCGATTCAGTGCCCTGTTGGTCGACAACCTCCGTCCCTGCCTTCCAGAAACGATGCCCCGCACGCCGCGGCATCTCGATCCGTCTCGTAGAAGTTGTCGGGCGGCTTGTGCACACCGTCGTCGGCCGGCGCGAAGGCCGGTGTGCTGCCGCGGCAGCTCGAGGCCTTCCGCACGCGACGTTCCGCCAGAACCGGCGGTGTTCGAGGGATCGAAACCATGGTCAAAATCGGCTATCGTCTGGCCATCGAAGCGTCGAATTTAGACAATGTAGATGCCTCGGCGCGATTCTCCGCAGGCCCGGTGCCGTTCGACGAAGAAGGGAACCGAAATGGGACGTGTCGAGGGAAAGGTCATCCTGATCACCGGCGTCGGTCGCGGCCAGGGCGCGCGCATGCCCTCCGCCTGGCCGAGTTCGCCAAGCGGTCGGTGGCCTCGTTCGTGAACGACCTGGCGGTGGTGCTCGCGCGACGCCGGATCCGCGCCAACGCGATCCACCCGGCCAACTGCAACACCGCCATGCTCAACAGCGACATCATGTACCGGCAGTTCCGGCCCGACCTGGAGAACCCCACGCGGGAGGACGCGCTCGCCGCGTTCGCGGCGATGAACGCGATGCCGGTCGGGTTCGTGGAGCCGGAGGACATCGCCTCGGCCGCGCTCTTCCTCGTCCCGGACGAGCCCCGTTACGTCACCGGTGTGCAGCTACGGGTCGATGCGGGGGCCTAGGTCAAGGGGCGCCCCCGGCAACCGGCGTTCTGAGCACGACTCACATTTCGAGAGGCGAGGAGGACCGGCCCCATGCACCGACCGATGGAGGGCGTACGGATTCTGGAGGTCGCCCAGTTCACTTTCGTACCGGCGGCGGGCGCCGTACTGGCGGACTGGGGTGCCGACGTGATCAAGGTCGAGCACGCGGAGCACGGTGACGCGCAACGCGGTCTCGTGCGCCTGCTCGGTCTCGACGCGGCAGGCAAGGGCAGCTCGTTCTTCCCCATCATGGAGGGGCCCAACCGGGGCAAGCGCAGCATCGGCCTGGCGCTCGAGACCCCGGGCGCCCGCAAGGTGCTCGAAGAGCTGATCCGCACCAGCGACGTGTTCTTGACGAACTTCCTGCCGACCGCACGGCGGAAGCTGGGCATCGAGGTCGAGGACGTGCGTGCGGTCAACCCGGACATCATCTACGTCCGGGGCTCGGGCTTCGGGTCCCGCGGTCCGGACGCGGACAAGGGAGGTTACGACAGCACGGCCTTCTGGGCCAGGGGTGGCAGTGCCGCCGGTGTCACCCCGCCGGCGTCGGAGACGATGATGCGCATGCCCGCCGGCGCGTACGGCGACTCCATGGGCGGGATGACGATCGCCAGCGGCATCGCGGCGGCGTTGTACTCGCGCAAGGTCACCGGGGAGCCGTCGTTGATCGACGTTTCGCTGCTCGGTGTCGGGGCGTGGGCGACGCAGTTCTCGGTGAACCTCGCGCTGCTGGCGGACGGGCCCCTGCCGGTCGCGCAGGCGCCGAAACACGGATCGCGGACGAACCCGCTCGTGGGCGCCTACCGCACGTCGGACGACCGGTGGCTCGAGCTGTGCATGCTCCAGCCCGGCCGGTACTGGCCGGAGTTCTGCCGGATCGCCGGCCGGGAGGAGCTGGTCGCCGACGAGCGGTTCGACAGCACCGAGAAGCTGATGGCGAACGCGGCTGAGGCCGCCGAGCTGGTCGCCGGGATCATCGCAGGCCGTCCGTTCGAGGAATGGCTGGAGCTGCTGGGCAGCGGCGCCGGTCAGTGGGCGGCGGTGCAGAACGCCTGGGAGGTCGGGCAGGATCCCGCCCTCCGCGCCACCGGCATGATCGCCTCGGTCGTCGACGCCGAGGGCAAGGATCGCGAGCTGGTGGCCAACCCGGTCCAGTTCGACGAGACGCCGGTGCGGCTCACCCGGGCCCCGCAGTTCGCCGAGCACACCGACGACATCCTGCGGGAGCTGGGGCTTTCCGACGACGAGCTGATCCAGCTCAAGATCGAAGGCGCGGTGACCTGATGACGCGGGTCGCGGCACCGCACGTGAGCGGCGCCGAGCTGTGATCGTGCCGACGGAACCGGATCCGCCGTACAAGTGATCCCGGTCATGCCGGACCCGCCGGAGCACACCACGTGGCGCCGGTTGCTCGGCGGCAGCGTGGCGCTCCCCAGGATCATCTCGTGTCGAAACCCTCCGCGAGCAGCGTGAGCATGGCGTCGACGGACTTGGCCAGGGAGGGCCTGTCCGCCGATGATGAGGCGTCCAGCCACCGCTGCACGGCGACGCGGAGGCACGCCAGCACCGCGGCGGCGAGCGTGGCCGGGTAGGGATCGGTGTCGGTGTCGGTGTTCATCCGGCCGGCCACGGCCTCGGCGAGTTGCTGCTCGTAAGCCGCGAAGGCGGCCAGTTGGTGGGGCAGGAGCGCGGGGATGCGGCGCAACGCGCGTCGCTGGTTCGCTTGTGTCCTGTCGATGTGGGCGGGCAGGACCTCGGTGATCGCCGCGTGCAGGGCCGTCAGCACCGGTTCGCCGGTGGGGCGTCGTGCGAACGCGGCGACCAGGGCTTCGGCGGTCGCGGCGTCCCCGGCGACCACGGCGTCTTCCTTGCCGGAGAAGTAGTTGAAGAAGGTGCGCAGGGAGACGCCGGCCTCGTGGGTGATCTGCTCGACGGTCACCTGGTCGAAACCTTTCTCGACGCACAGCCGCAACGCCGCGTCGGCGAGGGCGCGTCGCGTCGCGAGCTTCTTCTGCTCGCGCCGTCCGAGGTCGTCGGTCATGCCCACCAACTTAGGCCGTACCCGTGGCGGAAAATTTTTGCACGACGTGCAAGTTTTGCGCTACAGTGCTTTTCGGGGACGAACGTGCATGGATCCCCCGAGCGCGACATTCCCGGCTGCACACCACTGCCTGCGAGGACCTGCCCATGACGACTGTTTCCGAAGCCTTCGAGCCCGCCGCCGATGCCGCGGGGACGCCGCCCGCCGGCAGGCGGCAGGTGCTCGAGGCGCTGTCCGGACTGCTGGCCGCGCTGTTCGTCGCGATCCTGTCCAGCACGATCGTGTCGAACGCGCTGCCGCGCATCATCGGCGAGCTCGGCGGCACTCAGGCCCAGTACACCTGGGTGGTCACCGCGTCGCTGCTGTCGATGACGGCGTCCACGCCGATCTGGGGCAAGCTGGCCGACCTGTTCAGCAAGAAGCTGCTGGTCCAGCTCGCGATCATCATCTTCATCGCCGGGTCGGTGCTGTGCGGGACCACTCAGTCGACGACGATGCTGATCGTGTTCCGGGTGCTGCAGGGCCTCGGCATGGGCGGGTTGCAGGCGCTGGCCCAGGTGGTCATCGCGGCGATCATCCCGCCGCGGGAACGGGGCCGCTACAGCGGATATCTCGGCGCCATCATGGCCGTCGCGGTGGTCGGGGGACCGTTGATCGGCGGTGTCGTCGTGGACACCTCGTGGCTGGGCTGGCGGTGGTGCTTCTTCATCACCGTGCCGTTCGCGGCGATCGCGCTGGTGGTGCTGCAGCGGACGCTGTCGGTGCCCACGATCAAGCGTGAGGTGCACATCGACTACCTCGGTGCGGTGCTCATCGCGGGCGGTGTGTCGGCGCTGCTGGTGTGGACCTCGCTGGCGGGCAAGAACTTCGCGTGGGTCTCGTGGTCGTCGCTGGCCTGGGCCGGTGCCGGTGTGGTGGCGCTCGCGCTCGCGGTGCTGGTGGAGTCGCGGGCGGCGGAGCCGGTCGTGCCGTTGCGGCTGTTCCGGGAGCGGACCGTCACGCTGGCGACGGTCGCCGGGCTGTTCGTCGGGGTCGCGATGTTCGGTTCGACGGTGTTCTTGAGCCAGTTCTTCCAGCTCGCCCGCGGCGCTTCGGCCACGGAGGCGGGTCTGCTCTCGCTGCCGTTGATCGGCGCGATGTTCGTGTCCTCCGCCGTGGCGGGGCAGCTGATCAGCAAGTACGGCAAGTGGAAGCGGTTTCTCGTGCTGGGTGGCGTGCTGCTCACCGCGGGCCTGGCGCTGGAGGCCGGTTTCGTCAGCGCCACCGCAGTGTATTGGCAGCTGGCCGTGTTCATGGCCCTGGTCGGGCTCGGCGTGGGCATGACACAGCAGAACCTGGTGCTCGCGGTGCAGAACACGGTCGCCCTGCGGGACATGGGGGCGGCGAGTTCGACGGTTGCCTTCTTCCGTTCGCTGGGCGGTGCCGTCGGGGTCGCCGGGCTGGGCGCGGTGCTGAGCACCAGCGTCACGGACAACATCACCTCCGGGCTGGCCGCGCTGGGAATCGACCCCAGCGCCACGTCGTCCTCCGGTGGGCAGATCCCGCAGCTGTCTAGCCTTCCCGGCCCGATCCGCGCGGTCGTCGAAGCCGCTTACGGCGACGCGACGGCGCACGTGTTCCTCTTCGCCGCCCCACTGGCCGCGGTCGCGCTGATCGCGATCCTGTTCCTGCGCGAGGTCCCGCTGCGCCACACCATCGACCTGGAACCAGCGGGGTCCGCGGTGGCCGCCGCCCCGGAACGGGCCATCGCCCCGGAACGGGCCATCGCGCCGGGCGAGCTCCGCGGCCGGTTGCGCACCGCCGACGGGTCGGGGCTCGTCGGCGCCATGGTCACCGTGACCACTGTGGACGGCAGGCAGGTCGGGCGGGCCAGGGCAGGCGAGAGCGGCGGCTACGCGATCGAGGCGCTGTCGCCGGGCACCTACACGGTGATCATCACGGCGCCCGGGTTCCGGCCGGCCGCGGCGACGGTGACCGTGAACGGCACCGGCGCGGCCCGAGATTTCGTCGTGACCAGCGACGGCGTCGTGACCGGCACCGTCCGCGGCTCCGATGGCCAGGCCGTGGCCGGCGCGACCGTGGTGGCCACCGACACGGCAGGGCAGGTGGTCGGCCGGACCAGCACCGCCGGCAACGGCGAGTTCCAGCTCACCGGCCTGCCCTCCGGCGAGATCATCGTGACCGCCGACCTCGCCGGCCACCGTCCGGGCACCGCCGCGGTGCGGCTCGGCGGTGAGCCCGTGGTCGCGGACATCCTCGTGGAGGCCACCGGCGTGTTGTGCGGCATCGTCGCGGGGCCGGACGGGCTGGGCCTGGCCGACGCGACCGTCACGGTCGCCGACGCTCAGGGCTCTCCGGTCGGGACAGCGGTCAGCGGCCCGGACGGCCGATACCAGCTGAGCGGGCTCCCGCCGGGGGAGTACACCGTCGTGACGAGCCTGTACGAGCCCAGTACGAACCAGGTCGAGCTCACCTCCGCGCAGCCCGCCACAGTGGACCTGCAGCTCCCGCTCATCCGCCACCGGGTGGCGGGACCCGCCTGAACCGGCGGCGCACGCCGTTGAGCCCCTGACGTTGACAGTGGTGTCACCTCTTCGTAGGTTTCAAGGCAAGGATATGCGCCTCTACGAGGATGGCGGTGCCGGTGAGAACTGACACGCTGTACACGATCGGCTCGCGGGCATGACGGAGGACTACGCGCTGCATGGCGAAGGCCTGCGCCGCGCGCTCGCGGACGCGGAGCTGGTTCCGCTGTTGCCGGCGTTGGCGCACCTGACCGACGACCTGTCCCTCCTCGAACCGGCACTGCGCCCCCGCGACGTCTCACAGGTCATCGGGCAGGCGCCGCAGGGCGGGCTGGGGCCCGAGGAGCAGGCCAGGGCCCGCACGCTGGCCGAACGCGCCATCAGCCGGTGGGCCGACGCGGGGCGGCCGCCGCCCGGGCTGGTCGCGCCGGACCGGCTGCTGGAGATGATGCGCTTCCTGGCGGGGCCGGTTTCGCCCGAACAGCTTCCCCTGCTCCACCACCAGCTGGGCCTTCATGAGGAGCCCGCCCGCACGGCCGCGGTGCCGGCGGACTTCCTCGTCGTCGTGATCGGCGCGGGCATGTCCGGGCTCGTCGCGGCGCATCAGCTGCGCCGGGCCGGCATTCCGTTCGTGGTGCTGGAACGCAACGACGACGTGGGCGGCGTGTGGCTGGAGAACACCTATCCCGGTGTGCGCCTGGACACCAGCAACTTCTGCTACAGCTACTCGTTCGCGCAGGGGGACGGGTGGGAGGACTACTACTCGCCGGGTGGTGCGGTACGGCGGTATCTCGGGGGCGTGTCGCATGACCTCGGGCTGCGCGACTCGATCCGTTTCCGCACGGCCGTGCGGGCGCTGACCTTCGACGAGAGCGACCTGCGCTGGCGTGTCGAAGCGACCGGCCCGGACGGCCCGATCTCCTTGCGGGCCAACGCGGTCGTCAGCGCCGTCGGGCAGCTGAACAATCCCCGCGATGCCGAGATCCCCGGGCTCGGCACCTTCGCGGGCCCGTCGTGGCACACCGCGCGCTGGAACCACTCGGTGCCGCTGGCGGGCAAACGGGTCGCCGTGGTGGGCACCGGTGCCAGCGCGTTCCAGGTCATCGGCCAGATCGCGGCCGAGGTCGGCTCGCTCTCGATCTTCCAGCGCACCCCGCCGTGGGTGATGCCCACGCCGACCTACACCCGCAAGCTGAAACCCGGGCTGCGCTGGTTGTTCCACGCGCTTCCGCTGTACCAGCGGTGGTACCGGTTCAACCAGTTCTGGATCAACGTCGAAGGGCGGCGCCGGTTCGCCCTCGTCGACCCGGCCTGGCACCGGCCCGGCTCGGTTTCGGCGGACAACGACCGCCTGCGGGAGGCGCTGACGGCGAGCCTGGCGCAGACCTACGAGGACCGCCCGGACCTGCTGGCGAAGATGACCCCGGACTATCCGCCGTACGCCAAGCGGATGCTGCGCGACGACGGCTCCTGGGCGGCCGCTCTCAAGCAGGACAACGTCGAGGTCGTCACCGAGAAGATCGCCGAGGCCTACGAAGGCGGGCTGCGCACGGTGGACGGCGCCGAACATCCCGCCGACGTGATCATCCACGGCACCGGGTTCACCGCGTCGGAGTTCCTGCGGGGGATCACGGTCCGGGGACGGGGCGGAGCCGATCTGCACGAGCGGTGGGGAGACGACGCCCGCGCCTACGGGGGCATCACCGTGCCGGGCTTTCCCAACCTGTTCCTGCTGTACGGGCCCAACACCAACCTCGTCGTCAACGGCAGCATCGTGTTCTTTTCCGAGGCCGAGGTCGAGTTCGTGCTGGCCTGCCTCGGTCATCTGTTCGAGCATCGGCTGCGGGTACTGGAGCCGACCGAAGAGGCGCTGGCGCAGTTCTACGCCCGGGTGGACGAGGCGAGCTCGCGGATGGCGTTCGGCGTGGACGGTGTGTCGAGCTGGTACAAGTCGGCCTCGGGGCGGGTGACGCAGAACTGGCCGCTGACCACGCTCGAGTTCTGGGAGATGACCCGTGGACCCGTCGAAGGCCGCTTCCGCGCGTGGTGACCGCGGGACATGGTAAGAATATTGATATAACTGATTTAACCCAGGTCAGCGAGGTCGCCGTGGTGCTCGAATCCCTGCCCGCCCTCGGCGCGGGTGCCCTGCGGCGGACCGTCTCGCTGCAGGTGACCCCCGACCCGGACTGGCGGCAGGGGTTGTGGATCGCCGCCACGGGACGGGACATCGCGGCCGAGGGCTCCCGGGCACCCGGCACCCGGGAGCTCGCCGTCGCCATCGACGCGCGGAACCGGATCACGGCAGTGACGGGCGAGCTGCCCCCGCGGGTGGCGGAGGCGTTGCTCGGGACCTCACCGGTCAGCGGGTTCCGCGCCCGGCTCGACGCGCTGCCCGGGCTGGTCCCCGGCTCGCTGGAGTCGGTACTGCTGGACGACCTGCCGACCGTGCGGCTGGTGTCCGGTTACGCGGCGATGATGGAGTACCCACAGCTGTTCCAGGGGCCGGGGCGGCGCTCGCCGATGCTGGGCATCTGCGCGGGGTGGGCGGAGGGCGCCACGGCCGACCGCCGGGCGCGGGCCGGTGGGCCACTGCTGTCCTCCGCGCCACGGGCGCGCGCCCTCGAGGCGATGCTGCCCGGGGCCGGAGAGTTCCACGCCGAACCGCCGGGGCGCCCGAGCTCCATGTGGCGCCGGAGGATCCTCGACGTGACGCCGCGTGCCGGCGGATACGACGTGTTCGAGTACTTCCGGGACAGCTACGTCGATCCCGAGGGGCTGGAGCGCTCCCTGCACGAGTACTCGGTGCGCGCCCGGGTGGCGGCGGACGCCGAGACGGTCGAGGACGTCGAGGTCACGCCGCACGCCCTGCCGTTCCCCGAATGCCCGCTCGCGGCGCCGAACGCGCGGGACCTCGTGGGCACCTCGCTGCGTGAGGTCTCCGGCACGGTCAGGTCCCGCCTTTCGGGCACGCGCGGCTGCACGCACCTGAACGATGTGCTGCGGTTCCTCCGCTGCGTCCCGGTGCTGACGGCGGTGTGACACCGCGTTCCTGCTTTCCGCACTGGTGATGGACAGATCCGTGTTTCTGGCACAGACTGTTTCTGACAGTATGTGTACTGTTGCACGCGACGCGAGGGAGGCGGCCCGATGAGCTCGACGATGGTGCTGTGCGCCAGTCACGCGCCCGGCATGGACCGGGACACCGAGGAGGCGCTGGGCCGGACGTTCCGCGCCGGAGTCGCCCGGGCGCGGGCCCGCATCGCCGAGTTCGAGCCGGAACTGGTCCTGCTCTTCGGTGGCGACCACCGGCGGGCGTTCAAGACGGTCGTGCCGGCGTTCGCGGTCGCCCTGAGCGCGAACCTGATGGCCGAGGGGGCCCAGCGGGCCGCCACCCTCGACGTGCCGCCGGACCTCGCGCGGGCGTTGAGTGAATCGTTGCTGCGCGCGGGGTTCGACGTCGCGGTGTGCCGGTCGGTGGAGCTGGACCACGCGTTCGGCCAGCCACTGGGGCACTACCTCGGCGGCGTGGACCGGGCGCCCGTGATCCCGATGCCGGTCAACTGCGCGGGCCCGCCGCTGCCCGCCCCGGCCAGGGTGCTCGCCTACGGTGCCGCGGTCGGGGACTTCCTGCGGACCGTGGACAAGCGGGTGCTGGTGATCGGCACCGGGGGCCTCGCGCACCACCCGGCGAGCCTCGACAACGACCGCTACGACATGTCCGACGACGAGCGGCGCACGCTGAACCAGAGCACCGCCGAGCAGGCCCGCGGCCGGATGAACCCCGGGTGGGATCAGCGGTTCCTCGCCGCGATGGAGGCCTGGGACACGGCCACGCTGATCGAGATGACCGAGAACTGCGAGGCCGAGGCGGGGGTCGGGGCGAACGAGGTCCGCACCTGGCTCGCCGCCGCGGCCACCGCCGGCGGGCGGGGGCTGCACACCGTGGTGTACGAACCGGTCCTCGAGTGGATCACCGGCATGGGCGCGATGACCTCCGCGCCCGTGGGCTAGGGATTGTTTCAGAGGTGGTTTGCGGGCCGGTGCGGGTAGCGGTGCGGGCTGACGGCCCACAGCAAGCGGCTCCGCCGCTCAGAAACACAACCCAAGGGAGACCCGATGGAGGATCTCGACTGCGACGTCGCCGTCGTGGGTGCGGGACCGGCCGGCGCGGTGCTGGCGAACCTGCTGGGACACGCGGGCGTGTCGGTGGCGCTGCTGGAGGCGCGGAAGACGGTCATCGGCCATCCGCGGGCCGTCGGCATCGACGACGAGGCCGTCCGCACGCTCCAGTCGGTCGGGCTCGCCCAGGTCGTGCTGGACAACTCCCTGCAGAACGCGCCGATCCGTTACCACGACTCGCGCGGACATGTACTCGCGCACGTGGCACCCAGCGCGCGGCCGTACGGGTGGCCGCGCCGGAACCTGTTCTACCAGCCCTTCCTCGAAGAACGCCTGCACGAACACCTCGCCGGCTACCCGGACGTGGTGTTCCGGACGGGCGCCGAGGTGACCGCACTGAGTCAGGATTCCGGCGGGGTGCGGTTGCGGGCCCGTGCGGACGACGGCGAGTTCGACGTGCGGGCCCGGTACGCGGTGGGCGCCGACGGCGGCCGCAGCTTCGTCCGCGGTGCGCTCGGCGTGGAGCTGCTCGGCGACACCGCGCCGGTGAAATGGCTCGTCGTGGACGTCGAGAAGGACACCTGGCACGCCCCGTACTCGGCGGTGTACACCTCGGCGTTCCGGCCCTGCATGACGATCCCGCTGCCCTTCGGGTACCGGCGGTTCGAGTTCCAGATCCGCGAGGAGGAGGACCCGGCCGCGATCAGCGACCCGGCGAGCGTGCAGCGCCTGCTGAAGCGGTTCTATCCCGACTCGCCGGTACCTCCCGTCGTGCGTGGTGACGTGTACTGGCACCACTCGCGCACCGCGGCGACGTTCGGGGTGGGCCGGGTGTTCCTGGCCGGGGACGCGGCACATCTGCAGCCCCCGTTCTTCGGCCAGGGCATGAACTCCGGCTTCCGCGACGTCACGAACCTCGCGTGGAAGCTGACGTCGGTGGTCGGCGGGCGGGCGAAGCCCGGGATCCTCGCCAGCTACGACAGCGAGCGCCGGCACAACGCCGCCGAGATGGTGCGGTTCGCCACCCGGATGGGCCGCATGTACAAGGCGCGCAGTGTGCTCACCGAGCGCGTGCGGAGCAGGTTCTTCGTCGGCGTCCAGCGGATTCCCGGCGCGCGGGACTACATCCTGCAGATGAAGTACAAGCCGGTGCCGCGCTACACCGACGGTCTCGTCGTCGGCGCCCGTGACGTCGACAAGGGATCGCTGGTGGGACGCGCGTTCCCGCAGCCGCCGGTGCGGACCGCGGCCGGGGAGAGCGCCCGTCTCGACGACGTGCTGGGCCCCCGCGTCGCGGTGGTGGGCCTGGTGTCGGACGCCGCGTCGGGCATCTCGGCGGGGACCGCGGAGCGGCTGCGCACCCACGGCGGGGTCGTGGTGCAGGTCCGGCCCGCGCGGGTGTACCGGCGGGAGAGCGCGTCGGCCACGGACCTGCCCGCCGAGCAGGTCGAGGTGTTCGACGTCGACGGCGGTCTGCGCGACCTGCTGCTGGCACGGCCCGCGGACGAGGTGTACGTGGTGCGCCCGGACCGGTACGTGGCCGCGGCCTGCCGCGCCGCCGATCTCGATCGCGTGCTGGGCGCCTTCCTGGCGCTGCTCGAGTCATGACGCCCGGGTACCTGCGGGCGACCGGTATCTGGGAGCTGGTGGCGCGAAGGGCGGCGCTGACCCCGGACGCGGTCCTGGCCTACGACGAACGGCGCCGCCGGCTGACCTTCGGCGAGCTGAAGTCCGCGGCGGAGCGGGCGGCGGCCGGGCTCGCCGAACGCGGCGTGGGCCGGGGGACCGTCGTGTCGTGGCAGCTGCCGAGCCGGTTCACCACCATCGTCCTGACCGTCGCGCTGTCGCGGCTGGGCGCGGTGCAGAACCCGCTGATCATGATGCTGCGGGAGCCGGAGGTCCGCTTCATCTGCGAGCAGGCGGGCAGCGCGTTACTGATCGTGCCGTCGGAGTTCCGCGGGTTCTCCCACCACGCGCTGGCCACATCGGTCGCGCGGGAGCTCCCCGGGCTGGACGTGCTCCTCGTGGACGGCGAACTGCCCGAAGGGGATCCGGCCGCGCTTCCACCGGTGGCCCCGGAACCCGAGGTGCGCTGGCTGTTCTACACCTCCGGCACGACCTCCGCACCCAAGGGCGCCCGGCACCGCGACGCCGGGTTGATCGCCGCTTCGGCGACGTACTGCGCCGCCCTGCGGCCGCGGCCCGAGGACCGGATCGCCGGGCTCGCCCCGATCGCACACGTCGGCGGCGTGCTGCACGTCCTGTCCGCCGTGCAGGCGGGCTGCTCGCTGGTCATCACCGACGTGTTCACCCCGCAGGAGACCGGCGACCTGCTGAGCGAGCTCGGCGTCACCCTGGGCGGCAACGGGGTTCCGTTCGCGCGGATGTTGATCCGCCGCCAGCTGGCGGAGCCGGGACGGCGGTTGTTCCCGCAGCTGAGGGCTTTCCTGGTCGGCGGGGCGCCGCGGACCCCGCAGCTGCACCGGCAGGTCCGGGACGTGCTGGGGGGCATCGGCATCGTGTCGGGGTACGGGCTGACCGAATGTCCTTACGTCGCTTGGGGAAGTCTCACCGACGGGGACGAGCGGCACGCCACCACCGAGGGCCGCGCCGGTCCCGGCACCGAGCTGCGGATCGTGCGGGAGGACGGCACGCCGGCCGACCCGGGTGAGCCGGGCGAGCTGTGGGTCAGGGCAGCCCAGCTCTGCCTGGGCTATGTGGACCCGGCGTCGAACGCCGAGGCGTTCGACGAGTCCGGGTTCTTCCGGACCGGCGACCTGGCGACGGTCGACGCCCAGGGCTACCTGACGATCACCGGCAGGCTCAAGGACGTGATCATCCGCAACATGGAGAACATCTCCGCGCGCGAGGTCGAGGACCACCTGCTCGGCTGTGCCGGGGTCGCGGACGCGGCGGTGATCGGGGTCCCCGACCCGGACACGGGGGAGCGGGTCTGCGCGGTGGTCGTCCCCGACGGACCGCCGCCCGAGCTGGCGGGGCTGTGTGCGCAGCTGCTCGCGCGGGGGCTGAACAAGCGGAAGCTGCCGGAACGGCTGGAGGTCGTCGCCGAGCTGCCGCGCAACGCCATGAACAAGGTCGTGAAGCGCGAGCTTCGCGACGCTTTCCGGTCCTGACGAACGGGAGACGGCTGTGGACCTCGATTTCTCACCGGCGCAGAAGGAGTTCCGCGAGGAGGTCCGGACGTGGCTCGCCGAGCACAAGCCGGCCGAGCCGCGCCCGCACGACGCGGCGGGGATCCGGGAGTACGACCTGGGCTGGCAGCGGACGCAGTACGAGGGCGGCTGGGCCGGGATCTCGTGGCCCGCGGAGTACGGCGGGCGCGGGCTCTCCCTGCTCGAACAGCTGGTCTGGTACGAGGAGTACGGCCGCGCGGGGCTGCCGAGCCTGGACAGCACCTTCGTGGGACTCAACCACGCTGGTCCCACGCTCATCGAGCGCGCCAACGCCGAACAGAAGGCGGCGCACCTGCCGCCGATCCTGCGTGGCGACGTGGTGTGGTGCCAGGGGTTCTCGGAACCGGAGGCGGGTTCGGACCTCGCGTCGCTGCGCACCCGGGGAGTCGTCGACGGGGACGAGCTGGTGGTGTCCGGGCAGAAGATCTGGACCAGCAACGCCAACCTCGCCGACTGGCAGGAGCTGCTGGTCCGCACCGACACCACGGTGCCCAAGCACCGGGGCATCACCTGGGTGGTCTGTGACATGCGCGCCCCTGGCATCGACGTGCGCCCGATCGAGACGATGGACGGCGAGCACGAGTTCTGCGAGGTCTTCTACGACGAGGTCCGCATCCCGCTGTCCCATGTGGTCGGTGCGGTGAACGAGGGCTGGAGCGTCGCGATGTCGACGCTGTCCTTCGAGCGGGGCACGGCGTTCACGGCCGGGCAGGTCAGGCTGGCGTCCACGGTGGAGCAGCTGATCGCGCTTGCCGCCGACCGCTCGGCGCTCGCCGACGACGAGCTGAGCCGGCGGCTGGCCGTCCTGCGTGCCGAGGTCGCCGCACTGCGGGCGATGACCTATTCGGCGATCTCGCGCAGCGCCCGGCGAGGGACACCGGGCCCCGAGGGCTCGATCGTGAAGCTGTACTTCTCGGAGCTGGAGAAGCGGGTGGCGCGGTTGTCGATGGACCTGCTCGGCGGCGACTCACTGCGTTTCCGGTCCCGCTGGCTGCCCGGCGGGTGGACCGGGGACTACCTGCACTCGTTCGCCTCGACCATCGGCGGTGGCACGTCGGAGGTCCAGCGCAACATCATCGGTGAGCGGGTGCTGGGCCTGCCCCGCTGAGCCAGTCCGCGTATCCGCGCACCACCAGCAGCCGCCCCAGGTCCTCGTCCTCGACCAGGTGGGAGAACCCGTTCTGCACGAGGAACGGGTCGGCCAGCTCGCCCTCGGCCGCGAGGACGCGGCAGGCCGGTACGCCGTGGGCGGTGAGGACGTCGATCCACTCGTCGACCGGCCGCCCGGCGAACGCCTCGCCCAGCGCTGAGCTGTCCACTGTGGACGCTGTGGCCCGGGCGAGCGGGCCGGGGTCCGTAGCGGCGATCGCGAGCCAGCCGTCCTTCGCCTGGTACAGCCGGTGCGTCGCGTCCGGGCCCGGGAAGTCGGGGCCGCCCCGGGCCGCGGACGGGCGGCCACGGAACGTGGTCAGCTCGGCCGACTGCAGGAAGGTCGAGGTGGCCGCGAGCGAAGCCGTGACGTGCTGTGCCCGTCCGCTCCTGGCGCGCTCGAACAACGCGGCGAGCACGCCGAACGCCGCGAGGGTGCCGGTGGCCACGTCGTTGACCGGCGCCGTCGAGGCCACCGGCTGACCGTCGCCGCCCTGCGCCGTCATCATCCCGCTGAGCGCCTGGACCACCGGGTCGAACCCGGGCAGGTCCGCCCAGGCGCCGGTGCGGCCGTAGGCCGACACCGAGCAGCGGACCAGCGCCGGGCTCGCCGCGGCGAGCACCTGCTCGCCGAGCCCGAGCCGATCGAGGCTGGCGGGACGCAGGTTGTCGACGAGCACGTCGGCGTCGGCGACGAGCCGCAGCAGGGCCTCGCGCCCGCCGGGGGAGCGCAGGTCCAGGCTCGTCAGGGTCTTCCCCTGGTTCACCGCGGCGAAGGACGCCGAGTACACCCGATAAGGGTCCCGCGCCGGTGGTTCGATCTTCTCCACCTGCGCACCGAAGTCGGCGAGGATCGCGCTCACGAACGGCGCCGCGAGGAACGTCGACAGGTCGAGCACGCGCAGCCCGGCCAGCGGCAGCCCGGTGGCCGGCCGGGCTTCGGTCCGGTCGCGGGGCGACTGCCAGAGCGCGTTGGGCGAGACCCGGGAAGCGAGGGCGCGCACGCCGCCCGGCGTCTGCGACAGGCTGACCGGGACGCCGGGCATGACCACCGGGCCGAGGGCGGGATGTGTCACCTCCAGGCGGGCGTTGTTGTGCGCGACGACCTCGCTGTCCATCCACTCGGCCCGGTCCGAGACCGGCGCGGCCGGTACCCCGGCTTCGGCGAGGACGCCCAGCCAGTGCGCGCACGGCTGCCGCGCGAAGGTCGCCGCCAGTTCGGCGCCCACCGCGTCGCCGACGCCGGGACGCAGGATGTTGGTGAACTCCCCGCCGACGTCCTCCCGCACCAGCAGGTCCATCCGGTCCACCGCGTCGAGCGCGCGGAAGAAGAAGTCGGGAGTGAGCGCGGCCAGGAAGAGCCAGCGGCCGTCGCCCGCCTGGTAGGTCCGGAAGTTGGGCGCGCCGCCCAGCTTCTTGCCCGCCGAGTAGATCCGTTCGACGTCGAGGCCTTCCATCATCATCGTGCCCTGGGCGGCGGCGGTCGCGTGCAGCCCGGTGACGACCACCGCGCGCCCGCCCCCGCCGACCAGCGCGGCGGCGACCGCGGTGGCACCGAGCGCGCCGTGGATGTAGTCGACCGTGGGCACCACCGGTGCCACCGGCCGGTCCTCGTTCGCGGGGAAGTGGGCGGCGAACCCGCCGACCGCGGCGAGCAGCAGCGGGTCCTGCGGCAGGCCGCTCCAACGGCCCCGGGCCGCGTAGGGCGGCAGCCACGCGTGCACGAGTCCCGGGTTCCGCCGGTGCAGGGTGGCGGGGTCGAGGCCGCGCCGTTCCAGCTCCCCGGGCCGCGCGTCGCTCAGCAGCACGTCACAGGCTTCGGCGAGACGGCGGACCTGCACCGCCGCCGCCCCGGGATCCGTGCCGGCAGGCTCGAGCAGTGCCTTGCCCCGGTCCCAGCACACCGTCCGCGGGTCGGCCGGATCGGCGGGTGGGGCGACTCGTGCCACCTCCGCGCCGAAGTCCGCCAGCAGCATGCCGGCCGTGCGGCCCGCGGTGCCCGTGGTCAGTTCCAGAACTCGTACGCCGGTGAACGGCCCGGTCCCGATAGTCGGTTCCACACCAAGGAGACTATTATTCTCGCACTGGAGACTGCAAACCTCGGCAAGGAGAACCATGACTTCTCGGGTGGCCGCGGCCGTCGAGCGCGCGCTGGACGGGCGCCAGCGGGAGGCGACCGAGGAGGTCGAGCGGATTCTCACGGCCGCGGTGACGGTGATGGAGCGGGTCGCGCCGGCCGCGCCCCGCGTCAGCGACATCGTCGCGGAGGCCGGCACCTCGAACAAGGCGTTCTACCGGTACTTCTCCGGCAAGGACGATCTGATCCTGGCCGTCATGGAGCGCGGCGTCGCCATCGTGGCCTCGTACCTGGAGCATCAGATGGCGAAGGAGGGCGATCCGGCGCGCAAGGTCGCCCGCTGGGTGGAGGGTGTCCTCGCCCAGGTCGGCAAGCCGAAGCTCACCCGGGCCAGCCGGGCGGTCACCACGCAGCTCGCGGCCACCGCGGAAAGCCGGGTCGCCGACGTGCAGATCACCCAGCCGCTGCGCGAGCTGCTGCTGTCGGCGATCGAGCCCCTCGGCGGCGCCGATCCCGAGCGCGACACCGACGCGGTGTTCGCCACCGTGGTCGCGACGCTGCGCCGTCACCTCGCGCTCGACAGCCAGCCGGAGCCGGGCGACGTCGAGCACCTGGTCTCCTTCTGCGTCAAGGGGATCGGGGCCGCCCGGAAGCGCCGCGCCTGACGCGGGCGGCGTCCGCCGCGGCGTTCGGCGGCTGTCGGACCGCGCACCGCCTCCGGCGACCACCGGCAAGGTCGTCATCGAGCCGGGGGAGTGGCCTCCCCGGTCACCGCGTCGGTCCGCGCCCCGGCGAGCCGGGCGGAACCCCGATGCGTGAACACATAGTGCCTGCGGTCGCGGACCGCCTCGACGAAGCGGTCCGCCACCTCCCCGGGGCTGATCCCGCTGAGGTTGCGCACTGTGTCCACATCGGACAGCGACTCGCCGAGCCGGGTGGTAACCTGCCCAGGCAGCAGCACGCTCACCCCGACGTCGTGGCCGTCCCGGTTCAGCTGCAGCCGCAGGGTGTCCGCGATGGACAGCAGTGCGTGCTTGGTCGCGTAGTAGGCGGGCATCGTCGCGCTGGTGGTCACCGCCGCCATGGACGCGGTGATGCCGACGTGGCCGGGCGGATGCTCCAGGATTCGCGGGACGAAGGCGCGCAGCGTCGACACGACACCGAGCAGGTTCACGTCGATCACCTGCCGCCAGGCGGCGTCGGGCACCTCCCACAGCCGTTCTCCGAGCGGGCCGATGATGCCCGCGTTCGCGCAGATGAGATGAACCGCCCCGAACTCCCGCTCGGTGCGCTCCGCGAACGCCGCCAGCTGTGCCGGATCCGAGACGTCGACGGGCATCGCGAGGACGCCGGGAATCCTGCGCCGCACGTCGGCGAGGCGCTCGGCGTGCACGTCGCCGACCGCCACCCGGCAGCCCAGCGAAGCCAGCCGCCCGGCCAGTGCCAGGCCGATCCCGCTGCCGCCGCCGGTGACGGCGGCGACCTTGCCCTCGAAGTTCACAGGCTGCCGACCTCCAGCTCCAGCTTGGCCTTCGCCTCCGCGAGCCTGGTCGGGATGTGCTCGGACGGCCAGAGCGACTCGCTGGGCCGGTAGCCCTTGAGCACCTCGCGCGCGACGGTCACCTTGTGCACCTCGGTGGGGCCGTCCGCGAGCCCCAGCACGGGAGCCGTGACCCACATGTGTGCCAGCGGCAGCTCGTTGGACACCCCGAGCGCGCCGTGCACCTGGATCGCCCGCTGCACGATGTCGTGCAGCACGGCCGGGGTGAGCGCCTTGATCGCCGCGATGTCCTTGCGCACCCGCCGGTAGTCGTTGTACTGGTCGATCTGCCACGCCACGTTGAGCACGAACAACCGGAACTGCCGCAGCTGCGCGTAGGAGTCGGCGACGTACTCCTGCACCTTCTGCTTGTCGGCGAGCGCCGAACCCTTGGTCTGCCGACTCAGCGCGCGTTCGCACAGCATGTCCAGCGCGCGCTGGGCGAGGCCGACCGTGCGCATCGCGTGGTGCACGCGACCGCCGCCGAGCCGGGTCTGCGCGACCGCGAAGGCGCCGCCCTCTTCGCCGAGCAGGCTGTCGGCGGGCACGCGGACGTTGTCGTAGTGGATCAGCGCGTGCGAGCCGTCCTCGGCGGGCTCGAACATGAGCCCCACGTTGCGGACGATCTCCACGCCGGGCGTGTCCCGGGGCAGCAGGAACATCGACATGCCGCGGTAGGGGCCCGCCTCGGGGTTCGTGACCGCCATGACGATGAGGAACTCCGCCCAGCGGGCGTTGGAGGAGAAGAACTTCCAGCCGTTGATGACCCAGTGGTCGCCGTCGCGCACCGCCCGGGTGGTGAACTGGGCCGGGTCGGCGCCCGCCTGCGGCTCGGTCATCGAGTAGCAGGAGAAGATCTCACCGGCCAGCAACGGTTCCAGATAGCGCCGTTTCTGTTCCGGTGTCCCGAAATGCGCGATGATCTCGGCGTTGCCGGTGTCCGGGGCCTGGGTCCCGAAGATCACCGGCGCCCAGCTGGACCGGCCGAGGATCTCGTTGAGCAGCGCCAGCTTCAGCTGCCCGTACCCCTTTCCGCCCAGCTCGGGACCGAGGTGAGCTGCCCACAGGCCCTGGTCCCGCACGGCCTGCTTGAGCGGTTCGACGATCTTGCGCCGTTCGGGGGTGAGCGGCTGGTAGTTCATCGGCGCGGGCCAGACGAGGTCGATCGGCTCGACCTCCTCGCGGACGAACGTCGCGGCCCAGTCCAGCTTCTCCTGGAACTCGGGCTCGGTGCTGAAGTCCCATGCCATGGGAGGTTCTCCTCGCGGGTTAAGGGATGCCGCCGTCGGCGCGCAGGATGGAGCCGGTGGTGTAGCTGGAGGCGTCGCTCGCCAGGAACAGGGCCGCGCCGATGATCTCCTCGGGCTGCCCGCCGCGGCGCAGCGCGTGCCGCTGCAGGCCTTCCTCGACGCGCTCGAGATCCCACGCCTTGCTGATGTCGGTGAAGAACGGGCCCGCCATCAGGCAGTTCACCCGCACCGTCGGGCCGAACGCGTGCGCGAAGCCCTCGGTGATGGCGTTCAGCCCGGCCTTCGCGGCGGAATACGGCAGGATGTTCGGCGTCGGGCGGATCGAGCCGGTGCTGCTCACGTTGACGATCGAACCGCCACCGTCGGCGACCATCCGGGTGCCGATCAGCGCGGTGAGCCGGAACGGGCCCTTGAGGTTGAGGTTGACGACGCTGTCCCACATCTTCTCGGTGACGTCGGTTGGCTCGTCGTAGAGCAGCGACATGCCGGCGTTGTTGACCAGCACGTCGACCTTGCCGAACCGCTCGTAGGCGGCGTCGACCAGGCCGTCGAGCTCGTCCCAGTGCCCGAGGTGGCAGCCGTGGGCGAGGGCCTGGCGGCCGGTGGTCGCGGTGACCTCCTTCGCCAGTGCCTCGCAGTTGTCCAGGCGGCGGCTGGTGATGACCACGTCGGCGCCGGCCTGGGCGAACGCGAGCACCATCTCGCGGCCCAGGCCCCGGCTGCCGCCGGTGACGAGCGCGACCTTGCCGGTCAGGTCGAAGCGGTCGAACGGGGGCGTGTTCATGTCAGCGACGTGCTCCTCGTCAGCTCGGCGGCCTTGCGGAGCAGTTCGAGGACGATGCCGTCGAAACGCGCGACCCGCGGGTCGCCGCCGCTCGCGGCCGCCCTGGCGACGCTCTGCTCCAGCACGACGGCGAGCTTGAACCTGGCGAGGATGACGTAGTAGTCGATGTCCTCGACGCCGCGTCCGCTCACGGTGGCGTAGTGCTCGAGCAGGTCGTCCCGCGAGGGCATGCCGGCGTAGTCGAGGTAGCGGGACTCGGTCATGTCGTCGCCCTCGGGCGGCCAGGCGATCAGGGCCCAGCCGAGGTCGAGCAGGGGGTCGCCGATCGTGGCCATCTCCCAGTCCACGATCGCCGCCAGCCGGGCCGGTGCCCCGTGGCCGTACATCACGTTCGCGAACTGGTAGTCGCCGTGCAGGATGCCCGGCCGGTAGTCGCGGGGCCGGTGCGTGCGCAGCCAGTCGGCCGCGACCTCCAGTCCGGGCAGCTCGCGGAACGCGTAGCTGTCCAAATACGACAGCCACCGGTCCACCTGCCGGTCGTGGAAGCCGTCGGGCCGGCCGAAGCCCTCGAGGCCGCCGGCCCGCCAGTCGACCCGGGAGAGCCGGGCGATGCCGTCGACCAGTTGCGTGGCCAGCCCGGCGCGGGCCTCGAGGTCGGTGTCGAACGGGGCGGCCCAGCCACCCTGCATGGGCGACCAGCCGTCGACGTGGTCCATCACGTAGAACGGCTGGCCGAGGATCCCAGTATCGGTGGTGGCCGCGTGTACCCGGGCATGGGGGACGTCGGTGCCGGCGAGTGCCCGCACCAGCTCGTACTCGCGCAGCATCCGCGCGGCCCGCTCGGGGGACGCGTGGCTCGGTGCGGCTCGCAGCACCAGCCGCTCGGCGCCGCTGCGCAGCTCGTACAGCTGGTTCTGCGAACCACCTGGTATCCGGGCGACGACCAGGTCCCCGTCACCGCCGGGCAACCCCTGCTCGCCGAGCCAGCGGCTCAGCCGGTGCACGTCCGGCGCAGACCGGACGGCTGTGTCTTCGTTGCTCACGTTCGGAGAATAGTGTTCTCTGCGCTGAGACCGCAATACTCGGAAGTGAGAACCGGAGGTCTTCGTTTAGCAGTAGCAATCATTGTGGTCCACAACGCTCGGTCGGGACGATTTCTGGCACCTTGTACATTTCGACCGTCCAGTTGGTTAGGCGTTTTCTACCTGGTAGATCGTCTCGATTCGGCGACGCTATTTACACCGGCACGAGGTTGTTCTAACGTCTCGTGCACATCGGGCCCGGCCGTGTCCGGCGGCACGAGCGAGAACTGAGGTTCAACGATGACCCATCTGGTTTTTCTCCTGCTCGGATTAGGGAACGGCGCCGTCTTCGGTGCGCTGGCCCTCGCCCTCGTCCTCACCTACCGCAGCTCCGGAGTGCTCAACTTCGGCACCAGTGCCATCGCGCTGCACGCCGCCTACGTCTACGCGTTCCTGCGCCAGGGCAAACTGCTGCTGCTCGTGCCGGGTCTGCCCGTGAGCGTCGACATCGGCGACCCGCTGTCGTTCATCCCCGCACTGATCGTGACGCTGGTGGTGTCCTCGCTGTTCGGGCTCGTCCTCTACGTGCTGATCTTCCGGCCGCTGCGCACGGCGCCACCGGTCGCCAAGGCGGTGGCCGCGCTGGGGGTGTCCCTTGTGGTCAGCGGGATCGTCGCCGAGCGGCTCGGCACGACTCCGGTGGCGGTCAAGCCGATCTTTCCGACCGAGCTGTGGAAGTTCGGCACCCTGCGGATGTCCTCGGACCGGATCTACTTCGCGCTCACGATCCTCGTCGTGGCCGCGTTGCTCGGGCTGGTCTTCCGCTACACCAGGTTCGGTCTCGCGACCCGGGCTTCGGCGGAAAGCGAGCGCGGGGCCTACCTCAGCGGGGTCTCGCCGGACCGGGTGGCGGCCTACAACTGGATGCTCAGCTCGGCGATCGCCGGCCTGTCCGGCATCCTCATCGCGCCGATCGTGCCGCTGGTCCCGCTGGCCTACACGTTGTTCATCGTGCCCGCACTGGCCGCGGCGATCCTCGCCCGCTTCCAGCTGGTGTTCGTCGCCGCCGCGGCCGGCCTCGTGATCGGCATGCTGCAGTCGGAGACGCAGTACCTGCAGACGCACCTGAGCTGGCTGCCCAAGTCGGGCCTTCCCGAACTCGTGCCGCTGGTGCTGATCCTGCTCGTGCTCGTCGTCCGGGCGCGACCGCTGCCGACCCGCGGCGCGCTGATCCTGCGCACCCTCGGTCGCGCGCCACGGCCGAGACTCGTCATACCCATGGCCGTGCTCGGGGTGATCGTGGTGGTGGCGGCGCTGTTCGTGCTGCAGGACCGGTTCCGCGCCGGGCTCATCGTCAGCCTGATCATGGCGATCATCGCGCTCTCGGTCGTCGTGGTCAGCGGCTACGCCGGACAGCTGTCACTGGCGCAGCTCACCCTCGCCGGGGCCGCCGGGTTCGTCCTCGGCCCGCTCGGCAACGACCTGCACCTGCCCTTCCCGCTCGCCCCGTTGCTCGCCGCTGTCGCGGCCGCAGTGCTGGGTGTGGTGATCGGCCTGCCCGCGCTGCGCATCCGCGGGCTGACCGTCGCGGTGGTGACCCTGGCGCTCGCCTTCGCACTGGAAGCGTTCTGGTTCCGCAATCTCGACTTCGTGAGCAGTTCCGGCGTCGCCATCCCCGAGCCGGAGCTGTTCGGGTGGGATCTCGGGATCGGCGCCGGGCTCGCGTATCCGCGCGTGACCTTCGGCATCCTCTGCCTGCTCGTGCTCGTCGTCGTCGCGATGGGCGTGGCCTGGCTGCGCCGCAGCGGACTCGGTTCGCAGATGCTCGCCATCCGGGCGAACGAGCGGGCCGCCGCGGCGGCCGGGGTGAACGTGGTGCGGGTGAAGATCGTGGTGTTCGCGATCGCGGCCTTCATCGCCGGACTCGGCGGGGCGTTGCTGGCCTACCAGCAGCGGACGATCACCTACGACGCGTTCTCGGCGGTCTCCGGGCTGAGCCTGTTCGCCACCGTGTACCTGGCCGGGATCACCTCGATCTCCGGTGGCATCCTCGCCGGTTTCTGCGCCACCGGCGGGCTGGTGTTCATCATCGTCGACGAGGTCGTCGGCACCGGCGGCTGGTACGTGGTCGTGTCGAGCGTGCTGCTGATCCTGACGGTGATCATGAACCCGGAGGGCATCGTCGGGCCCGCACACCAGAAGCTCGCGGCCGTCCGGGCGAAACGGGAAACGGCGGTGGCGCCGGTGGAATCCCCGCCCGAGCCGGTCCCGCTCCGGTCGGAGAAGCCGGGCCGTGCCGATCTGCTGTCCGTGCGGGGCCTGGGCGTGCACTACGGCGGCGTGGTCGCGGTGGACGATGTGACCTTCGACGTGGCGGGCGGGACGATCGTCGGCCTGATCGGGCCGAACGGCGCCGGCAAGACCACCCTGCTCGACGCGGTCAGCGGTTTCGCCGAGCACACCGGCACGGTCGTGCTCGACGGCCGTTCGCTCGAAGACCTCGCACCGCACGAGCGGGTCCGGGCCGGCCTCGGCCGCACGTTCCAGGCACTGGAGCTCTACGACGACCTCAGCGTCGAGGAGAACGTGGCGGTCGGCCTGACCGCGTCGCACGGTCGTCGCGAACGGCCACCGGAAGAGGCGCTGCGCCGGGTCTTCTCGCTGCTGGATCTGGCGTCGCTGCGCACCCGTCCCGCGGGCGAGCTGTCCCAGGGGCAGCGCCAGCTGGTGTCCATCGCCAGGGCACTGGTGGGACAGCCGCGCGTGCTGCTGCTCGACGAGCCCGCGGGCGGGCTCGACACCGCCGAGAGCACCTGGCTCGGCGAACGACTGAAGGTCATCCGCGACAGTGGGGTCACGATCATCATGGTCGATCACGACATGGGTCTCGTGCTGAGCCTGTGCGACGAGGTCCGGGTGCTCAACTTCGGCAAGGTCATCGCCGCGGGCACCCCCGCCGAGATCCGGGCCGACCGGGAGGTCGCGGCGGCCTACCTGGGCAGCACGCCCGAGGCGGCGACGGCATGAGCGCCGCGCTGGAATGCCGGGGGCTGGTGGCCGGGCACGGTCCGGTCCCGGTCCTGCGGCCACTGGACCTGACCGTCGAGCACGGCACCGTCCTCGCCGTGCTCGGCCCCAACGGCGCCGGCAAGACCACGCTGCTCAACACGCTCGCCGGGCTGCTGCCACGGCTCGGCGGCGAGGTGCTGGTCGACGGAAAACCGTTGCCCCGCGGGAGACCTCGCGCGGCGAACCGCGCCGGGCTGATCCTCGTGCCCGATGACAGGGCGCTGTTCACGACCCTCACCGTGCGGGAGAACCTGACCCTCGCCCGCCGCGCCGGCGCCCCGACGCTCGACGAGGTGCTCGACATGTTCCCGGCACTGCGCGAGCGCCTCGGCGTCGCCGCCGGCGCGCTCTCCGGCGGCGAGCAGCAGATGCTGGCCGTCGCGCGCGGGCTCGTGCAGAAGCCCGAGGTGCTGCTCATCGACGAGATGAGCATGGGGCTGGCGCCGGTGATCGTCGAGGAGCTGCTGCCGGTGGTGCGGCGGATCGTGGACGAGACCGGGGCCGTGGTGGTGCTCGTCGAACAACACGTGCGGCTCGCGCTGGAGGTCGCCGACAACGCGATCGTCCTGGTGCACGGGGACGTCACGCTCGCCGGGCCCGCAACCGGACTCGCCGCCGACCGGCGGCGGCTCGAAGCCGCCTATCTCGGTGGTGTCGAGGCGGGTGCGGCCTGAGCCGCAGCCGCCATACTTCGAAGAAAGGTCCAACCGACATGGGAGCCGGATCCACACAACGACGTGTCCGGGCCGTTGTCCCGGCCTTGCTGGCCGCGACGGTGCTGGTCCTCAGTGCCTGTAGCGGCGGCAGTTCGAACTCCGCCGCGGACACCGCCGACACGACGGCGGCGCTCGGCACGCCGGACAAGGCCACGGGCACGCCCGTGACGCTGGGCATGATCAGCGACGGCAAGGGCACCGCCATCGACCAGAGCGCGGAGATCCAGGGCGCGCAGGCGGCGGTCGGCTACATCAACGACTACCTCGGCGGCCTCGGCGGGCATCCGATCGACCTCAAGGTGTGCGAGACGAAGAACTCGCCGGCCCAAGCCACCGACTGCGCCAACCAGATGGTCAGCGCCAAGGTGTCGGGCGTCGTCGCGGGCACCCTGGCCGAGGCGGACCAGGTGATCTCCGTGCTCTCCGCGGCGAAGATCCCCGCGTTCTTCTCGCAGGCGGCGTCGAAGCTCGGGCTCTCCACCCCGGGCGTGTTCTCGATGACCAACGCCATCAACTACTTCAGCACGCCCGCGGCCTACGCGAAGCAGCAGGGCTACCAGAAGGCCACGATGGTCGTCATCGACGTGCCGGGTGCGAGCGGTCCCGCGAAGCAGATCGGGACCTTGTTGTTCGGCAACGCGAAAATCGCGTACAACGTCGTGCCGATCGCGCCGGGCACGGCCGACATGACGCCGCAGATCCAGGCGGCCGAGGGCGACAGCCCGCAGATGTACGTGCTGCTCGGTGACGCCACCTTCTGCAGCAGTGCGATCAAGGCGCTGCGCACCCTCGGCGTGAACGCGACCATCGCCGCGTCGGAGACGTGCGTCAGCAAGGACGCGAGCGCCTCGATCCCGGGCGGCTACCAAGGGGTCAAGGTGATCGCGAGCCTCGAGTTCAACGCCGACGACCCGGAGTACAAGACCTTCAAGGCCGCGCTGGCCCGCTACGGCGGCGGTACGGCCCCCGCGTCGATCCCGGGCATCGGCTACACGGTGACCCTGGCGCTGGCGAGGGCCGCGAACGCGGCGAAGATCCAGGACACCTCGGCGGCGGGCCTGCTGGCCGCGGTGCAGTCCGCGCCCCCGGTCCCGTACCCGCTCAACGGCGGTGCGACGTTCCAGTGCAACGGCAAGGCGGTCTCGTTGTCGCCGAACATCTGCAGCGCCAACGGGATCATCGCGGACGCCGCGGACGACGGCAGCCTGTCGAACTACCAGGTGGTGCAGGCGAGCGAGCTGTTCAAGACCGGCGGCTGAACCGGAGCCGGCAGCGGGGCACGTCCGGTCCGGGCGTGCCCCGCTTTCGTCAGCCGCGCAGGAACGTCTCCAGTGCAGGGACGGGGCGCTCGACGCTGCCGGGCACCCAGCCCGCGTCGATCTTGCGGGGACCGGCACCGTCGGGGGCCCAGATGTGACAGCTGCCCAGTGGCAGCGGAACCGGTCCCGCCGACTCCTCCGGCTGGTTCAGCCGGGCGTGGGCGACGCGTTCGCTCGCCGTGCGCACCACGGCCGGGCCGATCGCCCGGGCCAGTTCGCCCAGGTGCGCACAGCCGGACACCCCGCCGAGCCGGCGGCGCAGCTCACGCGTGAACCCGCGGCGCACGGAGATTCCTGCCAGGCGGGCGAAAGCGGGCGCGATGAGGGGACATTCGCTGTGCGGGAAGGAAGCCATGCCCGCCTCGGCGGCCGTGATCACGAGATCCGGCAGGTGCACGGTGACGCCGAGGGTCATGTCGTGGATCCGCTGCTGACCGGGCTCGGCCCACGGGATCTGGTCGGTCAGCCTGCCCACCACCGTGAAGTGCTCGTCGTCGAGGGCGTAGGAGTCCATGATGATGCTGCGCCGGTGGACCGCCTCGGCGGGCGGGGGCGGCACGGCGGGCAGTCGGTCGGTCAAGGGGGTGGCTCCTTCACTTCAGCAGGTGGCGGGCGACGACCATGCGTTGCACCTCGGTCGCCCCTTCTCCGAGCCGCTTGACCCGCAGGTCCCGGAACCAGCGTTCCAGCGGCATCTCCCGGGACAGTCCGAGCGCGCCGAACAGCTGCACGCAGCGGTCCAGCACGCGGAACGCGGTCTCGGTCGCGTACAGCTTGGCGGCCGAGGCGTCGACGCGGACGTCGCGGCCGAGGTCGGCGTTCCACGCGGCCTGATACGTCAGCAGGCGGGCCGCGCGCAGCTCGATCTCGCTGTCGGCCAGCATCCACTGGACGCCTTGCTTGTCCGACAGCCGCGAGCCGAACACCGCGCGGTCCTTGACCCACTCGACGGTCATCTCCAGCGCCTGCTGCGCGATGCCGATCGGGCCTGCCGCGTACAGGATCCGGCCCCGCACCAGGAAGTCCGACGCGAGCGCGAAGCCCGCGCCCTCCGCGCCGATCCGGTTGCCGACCGGGATCTCGGCGTCGTCGAACCGCAGCTCGGCGGGGGAGAAGGAGTTCATCACCTCGATCGGCACCATGCTCAGGCCCGGGGTGTCCCGCTCGACGACGAAACAGCTGATCCCGCCGCGCTCGCCCTGCTCGCCGGTGCGCGCGTAGACCACGCCCCAGTCGGCCGTCAGCGCGTGGCTGGTCCACAGCTTCGTGCCGTTGAGGACGTAGTGGTCGCCGCGGCGTTCGGCTCGGCAGCGAATGGCGCGGGCGGGGTCCGAACCGCCGGAGCTCTCGCTGATCGCCGTGTACGCCTTGCCCGTACGCCCTTCGATGATGGGCCGGGCGAAGCGCTCGAACTGCTCCGGGCTCGCCTTGAACAGCACGCTCGGCGGGTTGCCGCCGAACGCCCCCGCGGCCGGGAAGAACGCGCCCATCCGGCATTTGGCGGCCTCCTCGGCAACCACGACCTGGCCGAGCACGCTGAGCCCGGCACCGCCGTACTCGGCGGGCGTCTGCAGCGCCCACAGCCCCAGCTCGCGCGCTTTCTCTTGCAGCGGAAGCAAGAGCTCGGGCGGCAGACCCGCCGCGTCGTGCTCGAGCTTGTCCTCCAGCGGCCGCACCTCGGTCGCCATGAAGCGCCGGACGGTCTCGGCCAGCAGGCGGAACTCCTCCGGCAGCTCCCAGGCGCCGGTGGGCGGCTCGTGCTCAGGCATGCGGGCTCCAGTCGCGCAGAACGGTGGCCACGGTCGCCGGGCCGCTGCCCGGTACCCGGGCCGGGGTCCGGGAGAAGCGAGGTGCCGGTGCGGGCTCGAGAACGCCGCCGGCCTCGACGAGCGCGTTGCGCGCCGACATGTGCGGGTGCGCGGGAACCTCGTCGAAGGCGAGTACCGGTGTCACGCAGGCGTCGGTGTCCTCGAAGACGGCCGTCCACTCGGCGCGGGTCTTCGCCGCGAACGCCTCGGTGAAGGCCTCGCGCAGCATCGGCCAGCCCGACTCGTCCGGCTGCGCGGGCAGTGCGGCCGGATCGAGGCCGAGCCCGGTGACGAACTCCTGGTAGAACTTCGGTTCCAGCGCGCCGACCGCCATGTAGCCGCCGTCGGCGGTCTCGTAGACGTCGTAGAACGGCGCGCCGCCGTCGAGCCGGTTGGTGCCGCGCTCGTCTCGCCATCGTCCCGCGCCGCGCAGGGACCAGATCGCCTGGGCGAGGCTGCAGGTGCCGTCCACGATCGCCGCGTCGACCACCTGCCCGCGCCCCGACGCCTGGCGCTCCACGAGCGCGGCGAGGATGCCGAGTGCGAGGTAGAGCGAGCCGCCACCGAAGTCGCCGACCAGGTTCAGCGGCGGGACCGGCCGTTCGCCCGCGCGCCCGATGGCGTGCAGCACGCCGGTGAGCCCGATGTAGTTGATGTCGTGCCCGGCGCGTTCGGCCAGCGGCCCCTCCCGGCCCCAGCCGGTCATCCGGGCGTACACCAGCCGCGGGTTGCGTGGCGCGCAGTCGTCCGGGCCGAGCCCGAGCCGTTCGGCCACGCCCGGGCGGAACCCTTCGACGAGCACGTCGGCACGTGCGGCGAGGCCGAGGACGGCGTCGCGGTCGCGGGGGTCCTTCAGGTCGGCTTCGACGATCCGCCTGCCGCGTCGCTGCCCGCCGGCGCCAGGGCGGCGCACCTGGACGACGTCGGCGCCGAGGTCGGCCAGCAGCATCGCGGCGTGCGGGCCGGGCCCCATGCCGGCCAGCTCGACGACCCGGGTGCCGGTGAGCGGACCGCCTTCTCCCTGCGTCATGTGCTCGACCATAACTGACCCCACGTGCACGTCGATAGTGGCGCGAACGCCAGATCAGAACCAGTACTTGCCTATCGGGTTATGGTCAAGACACAATAGTTCTGACAGTGCGTTCACTATACTCTTCGAGGTCTCATGCTGGTCGGTGACATCCCGCGCCGCAATGCGCGGCGCTATCCCACGAAGATCGCCCTGCGGCACGGCGACAGCGAGCTCAGCTGGGCCGCGCTGGACGAGCGAGCCGACCGGCTGGCGACCCACCTGCTCGACCGGGGCCTGGCGCACGGCGACCGGGTCGCCGTGTCGGCGCGCAACTGCCTGGAATGGCCCGAGCTGGTGTTCGGGCTGGCCAAGGCGGGCCTGATCCTGGTTCCGGTGAACATCCGGCAGTCCCCGGACGAGGTCGCGCACGTGCTCGCCGACTCTGGCGCGCGCGCTGCGATCCTGCACCACGACCAGGTGGAACGGCACGGGCAGACGCTCTCGGAGCTGGACCTCCTGCTGGAGATCGGCGGCACCGAGGCTGGCGAGTCCTACGACACGGCGCTGGCCAAGGGACGCGCGGTCGACCCGACGCCCGCCACCCTGACCGACGCGGACGTGCAGTTCATCCTGTACACGAGCGGTACCACGGGCCGCGCCAAGGGCGTGGTGAACGCCCATCGCGGCATGCTCGCGCAGGTGCTCGACACGAGCATCTCCACCGAGGCGCGCCACTCCGACGTCATGCTCGCCACCACGCCGTTCTTCACCGCGGGCGGCATGGTGCGCACGCTGTCCTGGCTCTACCTGGGACAGACGATGGTGATCCACCCGCGGTTCGACGCCGACGCGGTGCTCGACGAGATCGAGCGCAGCCGGGTCACGTTCACCACGTTCATCCCCACGATGCTGCACCGGACCCTGCGCATCCTCGAAGAGGGACCGGCAAGGGACATGTCGAGCCTGCGGCGGATCAGCTACGGGTCGGCGCCGGTCCCGGTCGGCCTGGCGGAGAAGGCGATGAAGCTGCTGGGCTGCGATCTGCAGCAGCGGTACGGGCTCACCGAGGCCGGTGGCCAGGTGACCATCCTGGGCCCGGACGAGCACCGGCAGATGGTCTCCGGCCGGGAGTCGCTGCTGACCTCGTGCGGCCGCGAGACGCCGCACGCCGAGATCCGGATCTGCGACGACGAGGGCAACGAGCTGCCGCCGGGCGAGGTCGGCGAGATCGTCATCCGCTGCGAGTCGAACGCGCTGGGCTACTGGAACAACCCGGAGCAGACCCGGAAGACGTTCCGGCCCGGCGGGCTGTGGTCGGGCGACCTCGGGCGGCTCGACGAGGACGGCTACCTGCACATCGAGGGCCGGCGCACCGACATGATCATCTCCGGCGGCTTCAACGTGTACCCGGCCGAGCTGGAACGCGTGCTCGGCGGGCATCCGCAGGTCGACCTCGCGGCGGTCGTGGGCGTGCCGGACGAGGAGTGGGGTGAGACCCCCGTCGCCGTCGTCGTGCCCAAGGGCACCGTCGACGCCGAGGCCTTCGAGGCACAGCTCAAGGACCTGTGCCGCGACCAGCTCGCGGGCTACAAGCAGCCGCGCCGGTTCGTCTTCCGGGACGAGCTGCCGCTGGGACCCGCCGGCAAGGTGCTCAAGCGCGAGCTGCGGGCGCAGCTGTCGTGACGGCGGAGCTGCAGGTCGGCGCCCGGCTGGACCGGCTGCCCGGCTGGCCGTTCTCGCGCGCCGTGTTCGCCGTGCTGGGCGCCGGGTTCTTCTGTGCCTACTTCGACATCACCAACATCGGCTCGGCCTTGCCGAAGGCGCTCGAGCAGTTCCACGCGCCGGTCGGCAGCGCGGGGACGGTGGTCGGTCTCGGCCTCTGGGGCTACGTGGCGGGGGCGGTGCTCAACAGCGTCCTGGCCGACCGGTGGGGCCGGCGGCCCGGCCTGATGACCGCGACGCTGCTGTTCGGGCTCGGTTCGCTCGCGAGCGCGCTGAGCCCGGGCATCACCACGCTCACGGTCGCCCGGTTCGTGTCGGGCATGGGCATCGGGGCCGCGCTGAGCGTGGTCAGCACCTATCTCAGCGAGGTTGCCCCGGCCCGGCGCCGGGGCCGCTACATGTCGTGGGTGACGCTGCCCGCGCTGCTCGGGAACTCGGCGGTGCCGTGGTTCGCGCTGTGGCTGGTGCCGTCGTACTCCTGGGGCTGGCGGCTCATGCTGGCGATCCCGGCGCTGGCGATGGTCGCGTTCGCGTTCGGGTTCCGGGTGATCCCCGAATCGCCGCGGTGGCAGGCCGCGCGGGGGCGCGAGGAGCGCGCGCTGCGGGCGGTCGCGGACGCCGAGCAGCGGGTGCGCGCCCGCACGGGGCTGGAGCTGCCGGAACCGGTCCCGGCCCGGCCCGTGCCGGTGGCGTCGGGCTGGCGTGCCTGGTTGACGCTGGTGCGGCCACCGCATCTGAAGTGGACGGTGTTGTTCTTCACGATCTTCTTCTGCGTCTACTTCTCGGCGTACTCGTTCACCGGGCTCGGCATCACGTTGCTGACCCAGCACGGGCTGAGCCTGACCAAGAGCATCAGCCTCACCCTCGGCTCCAGCTTCGGCGGCCTCATCGGCGCCGCGCTCGCGCCGCTGATCGCCGATCGCTGGCCACGCAAGGTTCCCGCCGCCGCGACGACGATCCTGCTCGCCGCGGACATGATCGTGCTGGGCGTCCATCCCGGCAACGCGTTGTTCGCCGCCGGGTACTTCCTGCTCAGCTTCCAGCTCGGCATCTTCGCGCCGATGGTGTACCTGCTGACCGCGGAGCACTTCCCGACGCAGGTCCGCAACGCCGGCGTCGCGATCACCGACGGCGCCGGGCACGCCGGCGGTGCGATCGGGCCCGCGGTGACGCTGGCGGTGTTCCAGGCAGGCGGCTTCGGCGCCACCTGGCTGACCCTCGGCCTGATCTTCCTGCTGGCGTCCCTGCTGTTGCTGCTGGCCCGCAACACCACCGGTGTCGCCCTGGAGAAGGCGAGCGGCGGCGAGCTCGCCGCCGCTCGGTCCGCGGTCGTGGACTGAGCGGCGGCGAGTGCGTCAGCGCGGCAGGCCCAGCACCCGCTCGGCGAGGATGTTGCGCATGATCTCCGTGGTGCCACCCGCGATCGTGGCCGCCCGCGAGCGCAGGTAGGCCTGCTGCGCGGAGACCGCCTCGCCGCCGATCCCGTCCAGGCCGAGCGCGGCCAGGTGGGTGTCGCCGACCGCCTGCAGGGCCAGGCTCCAGGCGAGCTTGATCACGGAGTGCTCGGCGCCGGGTGCGCCACCCGCGGCGATCCTGCCGAGCGCGCGCTGCCCGAGCAGGCCGAGGGCGCGCGCCTCGGCGAGCCGGTCGGTCAGCGCGAGCCTGGTCTCGTCGTCCAGCTCCCGGCCGGCCAGCTCGGCGGCGACGTCACGCACGGTCTGCTCGAGGCGGCCCGCCATCATGATCACCCCGGCGCGTTCGAAGCCCAGCGTCGTCATCGTGACGGTCCAGCCTTCGTGCAGCGGACCCAGCAACGCCGACCGCGGCACGCGGACGTCGTCGAAGAACAGCTCCGCGAACCCGCCCTCGCCGGTGATCTGGGTGATCGGGCGCCGGGTGATCCCCGGCGTGTCCAGCGGCACCAGCAACGCCGAGATCCCCTTGTGCGGCTTGGCATCGGGGTCGGTACGCACGAGCAGCAGGCAGTAGTCGGCCTCCATGCCCTCGGACGTCCAGATCTTCTGGCCGTTGATCACGAACTCTTCCCCGTCCAGCGCCGCGCGCGTGCGCAGGCTCGCCAGGTCGCTGCCCGAACCGGGTTCGGAGAAGCCCTGGCACCACACGGTCGTCCCGGCCTGGATGCCTGCCAGGTGCCGTTGTTGCTCCGGCGTGCCGTAGCGCATCAGCGTGGGCGCGACGTTGTTGACGCCGAGGACGCCGGCGAGGTCGGGCGCCCGGTGTTCGGCGAGCAGCCGGTCACAGGCGACCTGGTCCACGATGCCCAGCCCGCGGCCGCCGAACTCGGCCGGCCACTGCGGTGCTATCCAGCCCACGCCGTGCAGCGTGCGCTGCCAGTCCAGCCGGGCCGTGAACGAGTCGTCGTCGCCCCACTTCGCGCGGTGGGCGGGCAGCAGGCGTTCGACGTGTGCGGCCAGCTCGGCGGCCGGGCTGCCCGCGGGCGGTGCGGGCACCGGGCGGGCGCCGGCCTGCCCGGCCGGGTCGAGCCGCCGCCGGTGCGCCGCCGGGCCGCCGAACAGTGCCGCCGCGGCACCGGCCCGCCGGTGGTACAGGTGCGCCTCGTGCTCCCAGGTGAACCCGATGCCGCCGAGGATCTGGATGTATCCGGCGGTGACCTGTTTGGCCACCGACGTCGTCCGGAGCAGGGCGAGCGCGAGCGCGTCGTCGAGGTCCGGCTGGGCGGCGCCTTCGTCCAGCAGGCCGGTCAGGTGCCGGGTGGTGGCACGGGCCAGCTCGACACCGGCGAGCATGTCGGCGCACAGGTGTTTGATCGCCTGGAACGACCCGATGGGCCGGCCGAACTGCTCCCGGTCGCTCGCGTACGCGACGGCTCCGGCGAGGCAGTGCCCGGCCGCGCCGACGAGCTCGGCCGCCATGGCCGCGCCCGCGGTCACCAGGCCGCGCCGCATGGCGGCGACCGCCGCCCGGCCCCGCGCGAGCACGTTCGCCTCGGTCCCGTAGGACGTCAGTGCGCCGAGGGGACGCAACAGGTCCAGGCCTCCCGTCCGGCGCATCGTGATCCCGTCGGCGCCGGTGTCCACCGTGAGCAGCAGCGGGCCCTCGGGGCTTTCCGCGAGCAGCAGCACGATGTCGGCTTCGGGGGACAGCACGAGGTCGGCGCGGCCGGAGACCCGCACGACGTCGCCGGGCTCCGCGTGGAACCCGCCCCGGGCGCCCCAGAGCCCGGCTCGCTCCGTCCACCCGACGGCCGGGACGAGCGCGCCCGAGCAGATCCTGGCGAGCAGGTCCGCGGCGTCCTCGCCGAGCTGGTCGAGCACGCCGATGGCGCCGGCGACCGCGACCGCGGGAGTCGGGGCCAGCACCGCGCCGCAGGCTTCGAGCGCGACGGCCAGATCTGCCCACCGGCCGCCGGCTCCGCCCCGCGCCTCGGGGACCGGGAGCCCGGCGAGGCCGAGCTCGGCCAGGTGCGGCCAGAGTGCGCGCTCGCTGACGGCGCCGGCGTCGCCGACCTGTTTGTGGGCCGCGCCTTCGGGCCAGTGCCGGGCCAATGACCGGGTGACCGCGTCGGCCAGTGCCTGCTGGTCCTCGGTGTCGGCCACGGCGACGTTCGGATGCACGTCGAGCACCGTCCTTCCGTCGGTACGGGCGATTATGAATACGCCTTGTCAGAATCTACCCGATAACGCCCGCTTGTAAGAGCTACCAGGCATCCTGCATAGTGACATACATGTCAGAATTAGACTTGAAGGCAGCCGATTACACGCTGTCCGGCCTGCGGCCGTTCCCGGTGGCGGTGACCGCCGTGCACGAGGGGCGGGCCAACGGCCTGATGTCCCTGTCGGCGGGTTCGGGCGGGATCATCCCGGAGGCCCCGAGGGTGACCATCAGCCTCACCAAGTACAACCTGACCCACCACATGGTCCTGGGCTCCGGGGTGTTCGTGATGCACCTGCTGGCGGCCACGCCGGAACCGGCGCTGGAGGCGTCGATGAAGATCCTGATGGGACTCGGGGGCAGTTCGGGCCGTGACGGCGACAAGCTGGCCGCGTTCGGCACCAAGCCCGGGGTCACCGGCGCACCGATCCTGCTCGACGCGCTGAGCTACGTCGAGGGACGCGTCGTCGGCACGCTGGACGCCGAGGAGAACACGATCTTCCTCGCCGACGTCGTGGGCGCGGGCGTGCTGCGCGAGGGCGAGCGGCTGCGCATCGGCCCGGCGTGGGGCAGGCTGCCCAAGGAGTGGATCGAGCAGTACGAGGCCAACCACGTCCCCCAGTTGGAGAACGCCCGGCGCAACCGCGGGCTGGTGGACTGATGACAGGGTTCGCCCGCGCCGAGGTCGAGCACGCGTTCCGGCACTACTTCCTGACCGGGCCGGTCGGCGAGGACTGGGCGGCGTGGTCGAGGCTGTTCACCACCGACGCGACCTACCACGACCATTTCTGGGGCACCTTCCACGGTCCCGGCGAGATCCAGCGGTTCCTCGAAGGGACGATGTCGTTCGCGGCGCACGTCTACTCGCCACTGGTCTGGTACGTCATCGACGGCTCGCGGGTGGTGTACGAGGTCGTCAACCGCGCGGACAGCCCCGAACCGGGCGGCGAGCCGATCGACTTCCCGTCCCTGCAGGTGATCCGGTACGCCGGTGACGGGAAGTTCTCCTCCGAGGAGGACTGGTGGACGGTGGCGGAGATGAAGCTGTTCAACCAGCGCTACGCCGCCGCGAAAGAGGCGGCGGGGGACCGGGCACGGGATCCGCTGTCCCGTTCGGACTGGGGCTCGTGGGTCGACTGGGCGCGCCCGGCGGACGGGCACGTGGCGAAGCCGTCCTGGCTGGGCCGGGACGTGCCGCCGATCGCGAGCATGGCGGACATGGACTTCGGCAGGCGCAACCCGAAACCGGCGAGGTGAGGAGCGTGCGGTTCAACCTGATGTTCCCGATGCGGGCCGTCAAGCACTACGAGGCCTGGCGCGGCGACGGCGATCTGGGGACTGTCGCGCGGATCGCCGAGGAGGCCGGCTTCGACGGCTTTTCCATGAGCGATCACCCCTTTCCCGAGCAGAACTGGCTGAGCACGGGCGGGCACCACGCGTTCGACCCGTTCGTGTCGCTCGGCTTCGTGGCCGCCTCGACCCGGCGGATCAAGCTGCTCACCTACGTCCTCGTCGGCGGCTACCGCAACCCGTACCTGTCCGCGAAGGCGATCGCGAGCCTGGACGTGCTCTCCCGCGGCCGGATGATCGTGGGCATGGGCGCGGGCTACCTGCGGCCCGAGTTCGAGGTGCTCGGCGCGGACTTCGAGGCCCGCGGGAAGACCCTGGAGGCCTCGATCCCGGCGATGCGCGCCGCGTGGGCCGGACTCGACCACCCCGGCCCGGCGTTCCCGGCCGAAGGGCACACGATGCTGCCGGCGCCGGTCCAGCCCGCGGGCCCGCCGATCTGGATCGGCGGCAACAGCGTGGCCGCCCGGCGGCGGGCGGTGACACTCGCCGACGGCTGGATCCCGATGGGACAGTCCCGGGAGGTCGCGAAGATCACCGGGACGCCCGCGCTGGAAACGGTTTCCGAACTCGCCGCGCAGGTGCGCGCGATGCAGGACAGGCGAACGAGCGCCGGACAGTCCCCTTTGGACGTTTCGTTCGTGCCGTTCGAAAGCGAGCAGCTGCGCCACGGTGACGCGGGTGACTTCGCGACGCAGGTGCGCAAGACGCTCGACGCCTACGCCGACGCCGGGGTCAGCTGGATCACGATCGAACCCGCCAGTCGCGGGCTTGAAGCGTTCCGCCGCGACGTCGGGCGGATCGGGGAGCTGCTCGTCTCCCCGGCCCGCTGACGCCGGAGCTCACCCGCGCAGTGCGCCGATCACGGCGGGCAGCTGGTCGGGCGTGCTGCCGTGCAGGACCAGCTCGTCGGCGCCGGCGGCGAGGTAGTCCCCGAACCGCTCGACGCAGTGGGCCGGGGTGCCGACGGCGGCGGCGGAGCCGAGCCATTCCGCGGGCAGCACCGACGCCGCCTCGGTGAGCTGGTCGCGGGTGCGTACGAAGTCGGCCGAACCCTTGATCCCGTTGAGCTGCGGGTGCGCGCGCAGCTTCTCCAGCGGGGCGGTGTCCCAGCCGTTCGCCCCCGCGAGCTGCTCGCCGAAGCCGGGGATCTGGAAGTAGGTGACCGCGCGGCCACCGACCACCGCGGCCTCCTCGTCCGTTGGCAGACCCGATGCCGTGATCACGGTGGCGTAGACCCGGATCGACGCGGGATCGCGTCCCGCGTCCGCCGCGGCCCCGCGGACCGTCGCGACCGAGCGGGCGACCGCTTCCGGCGTGAGGAACGGGTGCAGCAGCACGCCGTCGAAGTGGGTGCCGGCCAGGGCCAGGGTCTTGGGGCCGATGGCCGCGAGCACGAGCGGAGGCGGGGGAGCGTCCGGCAGGTCGGACAGCCGCATCGCGGGGAAGTTCCCGGCCGGTCCGTGGTATGACACCTTGTCACCCCGGCAGAGGCGGCGCAGGATGTCGGCGGAGTCGGCCAGCAGCCGGTTGGTCACCGGCGGCAGCCCGACGGCCTTCCACATCGCGGCGACCGAGCGCCCGAACCCGAGCACGAGCCGGCCGCCGGTGAGTCCCTGTGCGGTCATCGCCATCGAGGCGAGCACGGCGGGGTGGCGGACGGAGAAGTGCGTGATCCCGGATGCGATCCTCGTCGTGCTCGTCACCTGGCCCAGCGCGCCCGCGAGCACCGCGAAGTCCTTGGTGCCCCAGCGTTCGCTCAGCCAGACCGTGCCGAGCCCGAGCTCCTCGGCGGCTCTGGCCTGCGCGAGCGCGGGCCGCGGGTCGGGCACCCGGCCGGGCAGGACGTACGCGCCGAGTGCGCTCGCGTGCACCGGTACCCGGGCGGTGCTCGCCGGAATTACCGCGGGGGGTGTAGTCATGGCGATATTCTGACACTATGTACACGAAATGGCGAGTGTCCTGCGACGGCGCGGAGGTTTCGTGAGCACGGACTCGACGGTGACACGTGAGGTGCTGGCGCGATGGCTGGCCCGGCAGGGCTGCCGGGACGTCCGGCTCGGCGAGCTGACGCAGCCGGACGCGGGGTACTCCGGCCGCACGGTCTTCGTGGCGGCCTCCTGGGCCGAGCCCGGGGGCACCGCCCGGCACGAGGAGCTGGTCGTGCGGGTCCAGTCACCCGACCAGCAGCTGTTCGTGGCCCCCGACGCGGTGCGCCAGGCCGAAACCATGCGCGGGCTGGCCGGCGAGCCCGGCGTTCCGGTGCCGCGGATCTGGTTCACCGAGTCCGACCCCGCCGTGCTCGGCGCGCCGTTCTACGTGATGGGCCGGGTGCGGGGCCGGGTACCCGGCGACGTGCCGAGCTGGCACGTCCGGGGCTGGACGGTCGAGCTCTCCCCTGGCCAACGCACCCGGTTGCACGACAACGGGCTGGCGGCGCTGGTCGCCCTGCACCGGGTGGACTGGCGCCGTGAGCTCGGCTTCCTGGACCCCGCGGGCACCGGCACCGCGCTCGAGCGCTATCTCGCCCAGCTGGAGAACTGGTACGCCTGGTGCGGCCCGAGCCGCCGGTTCGGGCCGGAGGTCCTGGCCGCGGGGCTGGCACACGTTCTCGAACACCGGCCGGACGACGACGGCGAGGTCGTGGTGTGGGGCGACGCGCGGCCGGGCAACATCTGCTTCGCCGACGACCTGTCGGTCGCCGCGCTGTTCGACTGGGAGACCGCCACGATCGGGCCGCCGGGGATCGACCTCGGCTGGTGGCTGATGTTCGAGCGGTACCTGTGCGAGGCACAGGGCAAGCGGCGCCTCGACGGCGTGCCCGGGCGCGCCGGGACGATCGCGCGCTACCACGAGCTGGGCGGGGTGAAGATCCCGGACATCGACTACTACGAGCTGCTCGCCGGCGTCGTGATGACGCTGATCGCGAGCCGTCTCGCGGACGTGCTGGTGGAGACGGGCCGGGTCACGCCGGAGATCGCGGCCATCTACCCGAACCGTGCCGTCGGCCTGGTCGGGGAGTCCCTGGCCCGGATCCACGCGGGCTGAGCCGCCGGTGCGGCCGGACCGTCCCGTGTGGACGGTTCGGCCGCACCGGCGCGAGTTCAGCTACGGGGGAAGTTCAGCATCCGGCGGGCGTTGGTCTCCACGATGAGCTCGACCTCGTCGTCCGGGATGTCGGCCAGCACCTCGTGCGCGCGCTTGCGGCTGTTGGGCCAGTTGGAGTCCGAGTGCGGGTAGTCGATCTCCAGGGTGATCCGCTCGATGCCGATCTCGTACCGGTTCTTCAGGCCGTGCTCGTCATCGATGAAGCAGCCGTAGAAGTGCTCCCGGAACAGGTCGCTCGGTCGCGCGTCGCGGTCGATGTCCTGGTACCAGCGGTGCCGGTCCCAGCTGTAGTCCGAACGCTCGAGGATGTAGGGGATCCAGCCGATGCCGCCTTCGGCGAGGGAGAACTGCAGGTTCGGGAAGCGCTGCAGCGCGCCGGAGAAGAGCAGGTCGACCGTGCTCCACATGAGGTTCGAGGAGAACAGGATCGTGGGCACCACGAACGGCGCGTCGATCGGCGCCATCTCACCGGCGACGGGCTTCATGGCGGCGAAGGAGAAGCCCGGCATGAACGAGCCCGAGCCGAAGTGCAGCGAGACCGGCATCCCGGTGTCCGAGCACACCTGCCACAGCGGGTCCCAGTGGTCGCTGTGGAACGACGGCAGGCCGAGTGGCACCGGGCTGTCCGGGAACGAGATCGTGCGGGCGCCCTTGGCGGCCACCCGCTCGGCCTCCTTGACCGCGAGGTCGCGGTCCCAGACCGGCAGGATCGCCATCGGGATGAACCGGTCGGGCGCGCTCGCGCACCACTCGTCGATGTAGAAGTCGTTCCACGCCTGGACGCACAGGTGCGCGAGCTCCTTGTCCTGCGCGCGGAAGAACGTGCTGCCGCCGAAGCCGGGGAACGACGGGAAGCACAGGGCGGCCTGGACGCCGTCGAGGTCCATGTCCTTCACCCTGGCCGCGGGGTCGTAGCAACCGGGGATCATGTCCTCGTACCGGACCGGGTCCAGGCCCCAGTCCTTGGGGTCCTTGCCTGCGACGGCGTTGAGCCCGATGGTCGGGAAGACCTTGCCGTCGTAGTGCCACAGGTGCTTGCCCTCGACCTCTTCGATGCGCGGCGCCTGGTCGCGGTACCGGGCGGGGACCCGGTCCTGCCAGACTCGCGGATGCTCGACGAGGTGATCGTCCACGGACACGATCTGGTGGTGTTCCTGTAACGGCATCCTTGCCCCTCCAGAATTTGATCGGGCTTTTTTCTGACGCGGTGTCTACCGAACTGTATATCCTCTGTGGTAGGCACCACCAGAGCTGTCAAGGAGGAAAAATGTCCCAGGCCGATGAGGAAATCACGGTCGAACGGCCCGATGAGGACGACTACGACCTGCTGACCTTCGGGGAGGCCGGCGCCCGGCTGGAGATCGAGATTCGGACGATGCGTGCACGCGTTCGCCGGCTCGAGGAGGCCACCCCACCGGACGAGGACGCGCTGCGCGGCGCCCGCGAGCGGCTCGCTGCCCTGGAGGAGGGGGCCGAGCGCAACCGCGCCCAGCCGATCAACGACGAGAACTTCGAGCGGTTCTTCGGCTACCCGGGCAAGGCGCGCCGCAACACCACGTGGTGACCCGGCTCAGCGCACCATGAGCATGCCGCCGTCGACCGCGAACACCTGGCCGGTGATGAACCGCGAGCCGGGGCCCGCGAGGAACGCCATCAGCGGGACCAGGTCGCGGTCGACGTCGCCGAGCCGGCCGTCGATGGGCATCACGGTCTTCAGCTGGGCGTCGTGCGCGGCGAGCTGCCCGGCGGTCATCGAGGCGCGCGTCTTGGCGTACATGGGCGTCGCGATCGCCGGGGCGATGGCGTTGACGGTGATCCCGTAGGAGCCCCATTCCTGGGCGACGGTGCGCGTCCAGCCCAGGACCGCGCCCTTGCTCGCCGCGTAGTGGGCCTTGTTCCGCAGCCCGATCACGCCCGCCGCGGAGGCGAAGTTCAGGATGCGCCCGCCGTGGTCGCGCAGATGGGCGAACGCGGCCTGGTTGGTGAGGAACGTGCCCTTCGCGTTCACCTCCAGCACGCGGTCCCACTCCTCGGCGGCGATCTTCTCGGCCGGCGCGCCGGGCGCGATCCCGGCCGCGTGCACGAGCACGTCGAGCCCGCCGAGCAGGGTCGCCGCGCTCTCGAAGGCCGTGCGGACCGAGTCCTGGTCGGTGACGTCGCAGGTGCGGAACCGGGCGCTGCCCGGGCCGTCGGCGGTGGCCTTCTCCGCGATCTCGGTGCCAGGGCCCTCCTGGATGTCGCAGGAGACAACGGAACCGCCTGCCGCGCTGAAGGCGCGGACGACGCCGGCGCCCATTCCGCTGGCGCCACCGGTGACGAGGATGCGGATGCCCGCGAGCGAATCGGTCATGTGAGGTCCTTCCGAACATGACGAGACTGTCTCCAGTCCTTCGTCACGAGCGTCTATTGGTAGGTGAAACCGATGTTATGCCAACGCTTTTCGCCCAACCGTGATCGTTGACACATTGTCAGAACAACCCTAGGCTCGCCATGCGGCCGCACCGTCGCGGCCCGTCAGGCCGAGGAGACGAGATGACGGCATCGATCGACTGCGCGTCCTACCAGGTCACGGACTCCTTCTTCGGTGAGCCGTACGTCGACGTGGACGAATGGCGGGAGCAACCGCACCCGCACCGGCACGTGCACGGCGGCTTCGCCGGTTGTGACACCCGCTTCACGTTCTACTTCCCCAGCGCCGAAGAGTGGCAGGGCAGGCTGATCCAGCCCATGGAAGGCGCCCACGCGGGCCACGAGGACTTCTTCGGAAGCGCGCTGGGCGACGCGATGGGCGGCGTCGCGCTCACGGCCCGGCTCGGCGGGTACATGGTCGAGTCGAACATGGGGCACATCGGCGACGACATCGACCCCAGGGGCGGCGACGACCCGACGCTGTACGGATGGCGGGCAGCGGCCGAGGCGGCGCGGTTCTCCAAGCACGTGGCGGCGCAGGTCTATGGCACGCCACCGCACCACGCGTACGTCTGGGGCGGCTCCGGCGGTGGCCGGCGCTCACCGTTGCTGCTGGAGAACGCGCCGGACGTCTTCGACGGCGCGCTGCCGTTCATGGGGGGCGGCGACGTCGCGGAGTTCCCCGCCACGAAACGCATTCGCGGCGCGCAGGTGATGAGCTTCGCGTGCATGTTCAACGTACAGCGGCTCTTGCGCGACAAGATGGAACCGCTCGTGGACGCGACGCGCCCCGGCGGGAGCGGCGATCCCTTCGCGGGCCTGACCACACACGAGCGCGAGGAGCTCGCGAGCCTGTACCGGCAGGGGTTCCCGCGTGGCGACGAGTACATGATCGGCGCGCCGATGGGGCAGATCTGGCTCTGGTCCTCCATCGCCGACCAGCTCGCCGAGCAGGATTCCGCCTACTTCGAGAACTTCTGGACCCAGCCGGGATACGTCGGCCACGACCATCCCGAGGTGGTGCGCGACGACGTGCTCGACTTCGCCGCCACCGTGGAGCGGGTGGTCACCATCGGGGAACTGGTCTCCGACCCCGCGTTCGCGGGACCGGAGTACCAGCTCATCCGCGGCACCGCCGCGATACTCGGCGCGAGCATGGGGACCGACCTGCCGTACGCCGTGGTGCTCAAGGACGTGCCCGCCGGGTACCGCCTCGGCACCGGCCTGCGGCCCGAGACCGGCGACGCGGCGGGGCGTCAGCTCTACTGCACCGGTGTCGCGGGCGACCTCTTCGTGGGGGACGGGCACGGCGAGGCGAACGTCAAGAGGTTCGGCGGGGTCCGCGCCGGTGACCGGATCCACGTGGACAACCGGCGGTTCCTCGCGTTCTGCTACTTCCACCGCCACCACGTGATGGCCGAGCCGCAGTTCGACTCGCTGCGGCTGGACGGCGTCCCGGTGTACCCGCAACACCCGGTGCCGCTGATGTCGCCGCTGATGGGCGTGTCCTAAACCGGCCACTACGCGGGCAAGCTGTTGTGGATCCACCACACCCTGGACTCGTCGTTGTGGCCCTCCCAGGGGCTCGTCTACGCCGACGCGGTGGTGGCCGAGCAGGGCGAGGCAGGCGCCGCGGAGCGGTTCCGTCTGCAGTGGACGGAGAACGCCGAGCACATCCCGCCGGTGTACCTGCCGGACTCGCCGTCGCGCGCGAGCAGCACCTGGCTGGTCGACTACTTCCCGGTCATCGAACAGGGGCTGGCCGACCTGATCCGCTGGGTGGAGCAGGGCGAGGCACCGCCTGCCACGAGCTACTCCTACGTGGACGGTCAGATCCGGCTGCCCGCGTCCGCCGCCGAACGTGGCGGGGTGCAGCCGGTCGTCACGGTCGTCGCCAACGGCGCCGCCCGGACCGAGGTGAAGGCCGGTGACCCGGTGGAGCTGGAGGTGCACGCGGAGGCGCCGCCCGGCGGTGGCACGATCGTCTCGGTCGAGTGGGACTTCGACGGCCGGGGCGCGTTCCCGTTCCGCCACGAGGTGAGCGGCGCCGACAAGAGCGTCCGGCTGAGCCACACGCACACCTACGAGGCCCCGGGCACCTACTACGTGACAGCACGGGTGCACGGGCACCGGGACGGCGCGGTGGACGCTCAGTTCCGGCGGCTGCCGAACGTCGCCTCCGCGCGCGTCGTCGTGCGCTGAGCTCAGGCCGGGTCGGCGGCGGCTTCGGCGTCGGTCACGGCGTCGCCGTTGATGGAGAAGCCGCCGTCGGCGGTCAGCTGGGTCCCGGTGACGAACTCGGCACGGTCCGAGGCCAGGTAGGCCACGGCGTAGGCGATGTCCATCGGGTTGCCCATCCGGGTCAGCCTGCCGCCACCGGTGTGGTGGCCGGAGTCGCCGCGGGAGGCCACGACGCGGCCGACCAGGACCGAGTTCGCCCGGATCCCGTCCTTGGCGCCTTCCACCGCGAGGGTGCGGGTGAGCGAGCTGACCCCGGCCTTCGCCGCGCCGTACGCGCCGAAGCCCTTGAAGCCGGCGATGGCCTGTCCGGAGGAGATGTTCACGATCGAGGCGCCGTCGGCGGCCGCGAGGTGCGGCCACGCGTACTTCGACGCCCAGAAGACGTTGCCGGTCAGCGTGCCGACGAGGACGCGGTTCCACTCCTCGGTGGTGTAGTCGGCGACGTGCTTGACCGTGCTGGCCACGACGTCGGTCGGCGCGGCGTTGTTGACCAGTGTGGACAGCGAGCCGAAGCGGCGCACGGTCTCCTCGACGACCTCGCGCACGTTGTCCTCGTCGGTGACGTCCAGCCGCAGGAACTCGGCCTTGCCACCGGCTTCGCGGATGCGGTTGACGACCTTCTCGCCCTTCTCCACGGTGCGGCCGGTGACGACCACGGCGGCGCCCTCGCTCGCCAGATGCTCCGCGATGGATCGCCCGATACCGCGCGTGGATCCCGAGACCAGTGCGACCTTGCCCGCCATCAGCTCACCCATGTCGTCTCCCACTTCGTCGTGTACTCGGTTCAAAAGGTGTCACTACTGTCAGATCTTGTCAACGAAAACGCTTGCAAACTGCTGTTACGGTGGGGATATTGTGTAATCGAAACGTCAGACTAGCGATGTTCGGCCGGTGACGGGAGAGCGATGGGGACCGACCCGCTGCACGCGGCAGCGCTGGTGATCAGCGAATGCCAGCTCGGGATCCTCGACCCCGGGGAGTCGATGATGGCAGGCCTGGCCGCGCAGGCGGCGGAGCGCGGCATCGTCGGGCGCATCGCCGAGCTGGCCGCCGCGTTCCGGTCGGCAGGCAGGCCGGTGGTGCACTGCCTGATCGAGCACCGGGCCGACCTGGCGGGGATCAGGCCCAACTCCCTGCTCGGCTCGCTGGCGATCAAGCACCGCAGGATGATCGCCGGCACCCGGGACACGCTGCCGCCGCCGCAGCTGACACCGCGACCCGCCGACCATGTCAGCACGCGTGCCGTCGGGCTGACCGCGTTCTACGGCACCGATCTCGACGTCACGCTGCGGCTGCGCTCGGTCGAGACGATCGTGCTGACCGGGGTGTCCACGAACGTGGCGATCCCCGGCTTCGCGCTCGAGGCGGTCAACCGTGGTTACTACGTGCGGATCCCGGCCGACTGCGTCGCGGGTACCTCGGCCGAGTCGCACGAGTTCATGATGCGCGGCCTGCTGCCCGCGCTCTCCCGGATCACGGACTCGGAATCCGTGCTCCGCGAGCTTCGAGAAAGGGATGGTCGATGACCCGACCCGCTTACCGCATGCTTCCGCAGGCGACGGCGGACTCCACCGCGTTCTGGACCGGCGGTGCCGACGGCGAGCTGCGGATACACCGCTGCCACTCGTGCTCGCGGCTCTTCCACCCGCCGGTGGGTGTCTGCTTCCGCTGCCGCAGCCGCGACGTCGCCCCGGAAGCGGTGTCCGGCCGCGCGACCGTGGTCTCGTACACGGTCAACCACCACCCCTGGTTCGGGGACGCGTTCCCGCCGCCCTACGTCGTGGCGATCGTCGAGCTCGCCGAGGACCCGGAGATCCGGCTGACCACCCAGATCGTCGATTGCCCGGTGGAGGACGTGACGATCGGGATGGCCGTCGAGGTCGCCTTCGAACACCACGAGGACGTGTGGATCCCCGTTTTCCGGCCGGTACAAGGGAGTGTGGCATGACGTTCGTCGAGGGCAAGGCGGTCATCACCGGCGTCGGGCAGTCCGCCGTCGGCCGCAAGCTCGGCCGCGGCGGGGTGGACCTCGCGATCGACGCGGCGCTGGAGGCGATCGAGCACGCCGGGCTCGACGCGAGCGACATCGACGGCGTCGCCAGCTACCCGGGCCCCGTGCCGGCGGAAGGCGGGTTCGTCGGGGCCACCACGCACGATGTCCGCGACGCGCTGGGCCTGCGCACCACCTGGGTGATCAGCGGGTCGGAGACGCCGGGGCAGGCGGGCACCCTGATGGACGCCGCGGCGTCCATCGCCACCGGCCGCGCCACCCACGTGCTCTGCTTCCGCAGCGTGTTCGAGTCGACGGCGCAGGCGGCCGGGCGGGCCCAGGCACTGACCCAGGTCGCGCGACGCGCGAGCGGGCACCTGGAGTTCCGGATGCCGTTCGGCGCCGCGTCCCCGGCGAACTGGATCGCGCTCTACGCCCAGCGCTACATGCACGAGTTCGGGCTCACCCGTGAGCAGCTGGGCCAGATCCCGCTCAACGGCAGGCGCAACGCGGCGCGGAACCCGAAGGCGATCTACACCGCGCCGATGACGCTGGAGGACTACCTCTCGGCCCGGCTGATCTCCTACCCGTTCGGGCTGTACGACTGCGACGTCCCCTGCGACGGGGCGACCGCGGTGATCCTGTCCCGCCGCGACGCCGCGAAGAACTCCGGCCGCCCGGCGATCGCGATCGAGGCGGCGGGCTCGGGGCTCTACCAGCGGCACAGCTGGGACCAGCGCGCGGACCTGACGACGATGGCGGCACACGACGCGGGGCACCACATGTGGGAGCAGACGAGGCTCACCCCGTCCGATGTGGACTTCGCCGAGCTCTACGACGGGTTCAGCTACCTGTGCGCGCAGTGGATCGAGGCGCTCGGGTTCTGCAAGCACGGCGAGGTGGGGCCGTTCCTGGAGGACACGGCCCACTACGCGCCCGACGGCGAGCTGCCGATCAACACCCACGGGGGCCAGCTCTCGGCCGGCCGCCTGCACGGCTACGGCTTCCTGCACGAGGCCTGCGTGCAGCTGTGGGGCGAGGCGGGGGAGCGGCAGATCCGCAAGGACGTCGAGATCGCGGCGGTCGGCATCGGTGGCGGCCCGGAGGCGGGTTGCCTGCTGCTGCGCCGGGAGAACTGACCAGCCGGAGAAAGGGAACCGGGTCCCGCCGCGTGCGGCGGGACCCGGAGTCGTCAGAGGACCGAGCCGGAGATCTTCAGCTCGAGGATGCGGTCCATGTCCAGGCCGAGTTCGCCGAGCACCTCATCGGTGTGCTCACCGTGCTCGGGCGCGCGGCGGGTGTCGCCGGACTCGCCGTCGAACTGCAGCGGCGCGGGCACCAGCTGGAACGGGTTGCCCTTCGAGTCCTTGACGTCCTGCAGGTAGCCGTTCGCGACGACCTGCGGGTCGGACAGCACGTCGATCGGCCGCTGCACCGGCGCCCAGGGGCCGCGCCCCGCCGCCAGGATCGCCGAAACCTCCTCGAACGTCCGCTCGCCGAACAGTTCGGCGAGCGCCGCCGTGGCCTCCTCGTTGTGCTTCATCCTCGCCGCGTGGTCGGCGAACCGGGGGTCGCCCGCCAGTTCGGGCCTGCCCAGCGCCGTGACCAGCTCCGGCCAGAACCGGTCGGTCTGCAGCATCACGAGGGAGACGAACCGGCCGTCCTTGGTGGCGTAGGTGTTCACCAGGGAGTTGGGCGCCTCGGCGGGCTTGTACCGCGGGATCCGCTCGACCCCGAACGCCGCGGACGCGGCCAGGCTCGCGCCCATCGCCCAGGTGCCCATCGACAGCAGGGACCCGTCGACCGTGAGCGCCTCCCCGGTGCGTTCGCGGTGCAGCAGCGCGGCGGAGATGCCGCCCGCGATGGTCAGCCCGCCGAGCACGTCGCCGAACGCGGCGCCGGGCTGGGTCACCGGATAGCCGAGCTCGTCGGGGCTCACGGTGTCCGCGGCGCCGGAGCGGGCCCAGAACGTCGAGTTGTCGTACCCGCCCTCGTTGGCCTCCGGACCCTGCGGGCCGTGTGCCGAGCCGCGGGCGTAGACGATGCCCGGGTTCACCGCGCGGATGTCGTCCACGTCGATGCGCAGCTTCGTGCGCTGGGCCGGCAGGAAGTTGGTGAGGAAGACGTCGGCCCGCGCGGCGAGCCGCAGCAGCAGCTCATGGCCCTCCTCGGACTTGATGTCCAGGCCGATGCTGCGCTTGCCCCGGTTGGGCAGCTCGACCATGTGCGCGACGCCGCCGAGGGGGACCAGGCCCGAGGTCACCAGGCCGCGCTGGGGGTCACCGGTGTCGGGATGCTCGACCTTGATCACGTCGGCGCCCCATTCGGCGAGGATGCCGCCCGCCACCGGGACGTAGGTCCAGGACGCGACCTCGAGCACGCGGATTCCGTTCATGATGGCAACCACAGGCCGGCTCCTCGTCGTTGATGAAGACTGGATGTGCTCGAAGTCTAACAGTAGCGTCACCTAATGCCATGGCTGTTGCGCAGGATTTTTCGTTGCTGTGGATCGAAAGATCTGACTCGATGTATGTTCCTGGTACGGCAAGTGGCCACAGCGATGCGAGAGGGCGTGCCCGGGTGAACGAGCTGCTGATCGAGGACGCCGGCGCGGTCCGGGTGCTGACCCTGAACCGGCCGCGGGCGCGCAACGCGCTGAGCGGGGAGCTGATCACGGCGCTGTACCGGGCCCTGCTCGAGGTCGACGCGGACGACGCGGTGCGCGCGGTGGTGCTGACCGGTACCGATCCCGCCTTCTGCGCGGGTGTCGACCTCAAGCAGGCCGCGGCCGAGGGCGTGGCGTACTTCCGGCGGTTCGACGAGGAGAACTGCGTCGGCCAGGTCGCACTGGTGGGCAAGCCGGTCGTCGGCGCGGTCAACGGTGCCGCCTTCACCGGCGGCCTGGAACTGGCGCTGGGCTGCGACTTCCTGGTCGCCTCGGAGCGCGCCGTGTTCGCCGACACCCATGTGCGGGTCGGGGTGCTGCCCGGCGGCGGGCTGACCGCGCGGCTGCCGCAGCTCGTCGGCCCGGCCCAGGCGCGCCGGATGTCGATGACCGGGGAGGTGGTCGACGCGGCCCGCGCGGCGTCGATCGGCCTGGTCACCGAGGTCGTGCCACACGAACGACTTCGCGAGCGCGCGCTCGGGCTGGCCGCCGCGATCGCGGAGGTGCCGCCCGCGGCGATGAGCGCGCTCAAGCGCATCTACACCGAGAGCGCGACGAGCCTGATCGGCCGGGCGCTGGAGATCGAGACCGCCATCTCGGGCGCGCACGACTCGGACCTGGCCGGGCTGGAGGAGCGCCGGGTCGCGGTGACCCGGCGCAACCGCGCCCAGCTCAGCCGAGGGTGAACGGGTCGCGCGTCTCGCCGGAGAGCTCCACCCAGATCGCCTTGGTCTCGGTGTAGTCCCGTACCGCGTCGGCCCCGTTCTCACGGCCGATGCCGGACAACCCGACGCCGCCGAAGGGGACCTGAGGCGCCACCGCGCGGTAGGCGTTGACCCAGACGGTGCCCGCGCGCAGCCTGGCCGCGACCCGGTGCGCCCGGTGCACGTCCTTGGTCCACACCGAGCCGGCGAGCCCGAACGGCGTGTCGTTGGCCTTGCGCACGGCGTCGTCCTCCGAGGAGAACGTGGTGACCGCGAGGACCGGGCCGAAGATCTCCTCGGTGATGGCCCGCGCGTCCGGCGGCAGGTCGGTCAGCACGGTGGGCCGGACGAAGTAGCCGCCGAGCTCGGCGACCGGCTCGCCGCCACACGCGATGGTCGCACCCTGTTCGCGCGCGGCCTTGAAGTGCTCCAGCACCTTGGCGAACTGGCGATCGTTGGCCAGTGGGCCCAGCTCGGTCTCCTCGGCCCGCGGGTCGCCGATGACGATCTGGTTCGCCCGCTCGACGATCCGGCCGACGAGCGCTTCGGCGACGGATTCCTCGACGAGCAACCGGGAACCGGCCAGGCAGGTCTGCCCGGCCGCGGCGAACACCCCGGCGATCAGGCCGTTGGCGGCCGCGTCGAGATCCGCGTCGGCGAACACCACCTGGGCGGACTTGCCGCCGAGCTCCAGGCTGACCTGGGTGACGTTGTCGGCCGCGGCGTGGGCCACCGCCTTGCCGGTCTCGGTGCTGCCGGTGAACGCGACCTTGTCCACACCGGGATGTGCCGACAGCGCCTTCCCCGTCTCCGGGCCCCAGCCGGTGATCACGTTGAACACCCCGGGCGGGAAGCCGGCCTCGGCGACCAGTTCCGCCAGTGCGACCGTCGAGGCGGGCGTGTAGTCGCTGGGTTTGACGACGATCGTGCAGCCGGCGGCAAGCGCGGGCGCGAGCTTCCAGGTCAGCAGCAGCAACGGCGAGTTCCACGGCGTGATCGCCGCGACCACGCCGACCGGCTCGTGTCGCGTGTAGACCAGGTAGTTGGACTTGCCGGTGGGGATCACCTCGCCCTGGAGCTTGTCCGCCATCCCGGCGTAGTAGGTGTACCAGGACGGCAGTCCCTTCGCCTGGCCGGACATCTCGCGCATCAGCTTCCCGCCGTCGCGCACCTCCAGCTCGGCGAGCTTGCCGGCGTCGCGGGCGATCAGCTCCGCCAGCCTGCGCAGCAGCTCGCCCCGCTCGGGCGCGGTGAGCGCACCCCAGGAGCCCGACAGCGCGGCGCGTGCGGCGGCGACCGCGCGGTCCACGTCCTCGGCGCTCCCGTCGGCGACCTGCGCCCACGGCTTGCCCGTGTACGGGTCCTGCGTCTCGTAGGTCCGGCCCGAAACCGAGGGCACGGACTTGCCGTCGATGTAGAGGTTGAACTGCTCCACGTTTGCTCCCTAGTCCAGGCCGCCGCGCTTGACCAGCTGCGAAGCGATCACGTTGCGCTGGATCTCGTTGGTGCCTTCGCCGACGATCATCAGTGGCGCGTCCCGGAAGTAACGCTCCACGTCGTACTCGGTGGAATAGCCGTACCCGCCGTGGATGCGGACCGCGTCGAGCGCGATCTGCATCGCGGCCTCGGAGGCGAACAGCTTCGCCATCCCGGCCTCCATGTCGCAGCGCCGTCCCGCGTCGTACTGCTCCGCCGCGTGCAGGGTGAGCTGCCGCGCGGCGGTCAACTTCGTGGCCATGTCGGCGAGGTGGTTGCCGACCGACTGGTGTTTCCAGATCGGCTGCCCGAAGCTCTCCCGCTCCTGGGCGTAGCGCAGCGCGTCGTCCAGCGCCGCCCGGCCGACGCCGAGCGCGCGGGAGGCGACCTGGATGCGGCCGATCTCCAGTCCCTTCATCATCTGGGCGAACCCGCGCCCCTCGACCCCGCCCAGCACCGAGGAAACCGGCGTCCGGTAGTCCGAAAAGGACAGTTCGCACGCCTCGACGCCCTTGTAGCCCAGCTTCGGCAGGTCCCGGGAGACCTCCAGGCCCGGCCCCTGCTCGACGAGCAGGATGGAGATGCCCCGGTGCCGCGGCGTCGCGGCCGGATCCGTCTTGCACAGCAGGGCGATCAGCTGCGAGCGCCGGGCGTTGCTGATCCACGTCTTCGCGCCGTCGACCACGTACTCTCCGCTGTCGCCGTCGCGGCGCGCCACGGTCGTGATCGCTTGCAGGTCCGAGCCGCCACCGGGCTCGGTGAGTGCCATGGTCGCGCGGACCTCGCCGGTCGCCATCCTCGGCAGGTACCGGTCCTGCTGCTCCCGCGTGCCGAAGGCCACCAGCAGCTTGGCGACCACCGTGTGCCCGCCCATCGCCCCGGCCAGGCTCATCCAGCCGCGCGCGAGCTGTTCGGTGACCCCGACGTAGCACGGCGTCGACACGGGGGCCTCGCCCCAGGGCTCGGGAATGGCGAGCCCGTAGATGCCCAGCTGCTTCATCTGCTCGATGAGCTTCTCCGGGTACTCGTTCGCGTGCTCCAGCTCCCGCACGACGGGACGGACCTCGCGGTCCACGAAATCCCGGACGGTCCCGACGACCGCCTGCTCCTCGACACTCAGCTCCACACTCGCTCCACTCAGATCACGCCTTCGGCGCGCAGCCGTTCGATTTCGGGGCCGGTGCGGCCGAGCGCACGCAGGATCGCCGCGCTGTGCTCGCCGACCGCGGGGACCGGGTCCATCCGCGGGACCACCCCGGCGAGCGTCGCCGGGGGTAGCAGCGCGCGCACCGGGCCGCCGGGCGTTTCGACGTCCTGCCACCGCTCGCGCCCGGCGAGCACCGGATGAGCCAGGAACTGCGGCACGGTACGCAGGCGGGCGTTGGCGATGCCGGCGGCGTCGAGCAGCTTGACCGCGGTGGCGGTGTCCAGTACGGCCAGCCGGGCCGCGATCAGCTCGTTCAGCTCGGCCCGGTTCGCGACGCGCGAGGAGTTGCGCGCGAACCGCTCGTCGGTGGCCAGGCCTTCGTCGGCGAGCACGTCCGCGCAGAAGCGGGTCCACTCGCGGTCGTTCTGCACCGCGACCACGACCGTTTCGCGGTCAGCGCACGGATAGGGGCCGTAGGGGGCGATCGTCGCGTGCTCGGCACCGGCGCGGTTCGGTGCGCTGCCACCGTATTCGGTGTAGTAGGCCGGTGAGCCCAGCCATTCGGCCAGCGCTTCGAACAAGGACACCTCGACCGCGGGCGCGACGCCGGTGTTGGCGCGTTGCAGCAGCGAGGTGAGGATCCCGGAGTACGCGTACATCCCGGCGGCGATGTCGGCCACGGAGATGCCCACCTTGACCATGTCCGCGGGCGTCCCGGTCACCGACATCAGGCCCGTTTCGGCCTGGACCAGCAGGTCGTAGGCCTTGCGGTCGGCCCACGGCCCGGTCGAGCCGAACCCGGTCACGTCGCAGACCACCAGCCGCGGCCACCGCGCGGTCAGCTCGGCGGCGCTCAGCCCCATCCTGGCCGCGGCGCCGGGTGCGAGGTTCTGCACGAACACGTCGGCCCCGGCGAGCAGCTCGTCGAGCACCGCCCGGCCGGCCCCGGACTTCAGGTCCAGGCTCAGTGACTCCTTGGACCGGTTGAGCCAGACGAAGTAGCTCGACTGGCCGTGCACCGATTCGTCGTAGCCCCGGGCGAAATCGCCCTTGCCGGGACGCTCCACCTTGATCACCCTGGCACCGAGGTCCGCCAGCTGACGGGTCGCGAACGGCGCCGCCACCGCCTGTTCCAGGCTCACCACCGTGATCCCGTCGAGCGGGCGGGCCGTCACCGCAGCCGCCGCTCTCGGCGTTCGCCCCGGGGCATCGTCCCGCGCCCCTGGTTGCCGAGCTGGGTGTAGGCCAGGCCGTGGCGCTGTGCCAGCGAAGGCGGCTCGTCGAGCGACTCCCAGATGGCGCGAACGGTGCCCTGGATGGCCTCGGGCCGCCGGCTCGCGATCTCCTCGGCGAGCGCCCGCGCCGCGGGCCACAGCTCGTCACGGGGCACCACCTCGGTCACCAGGCCGAGCCGCAGCGCGGTGGCCGCGGTGATGCGTTCCTCGTTGCCCGCCAGTGCCCAGCGCAGCACGTCACCCAGCGGGACCCCGCGGCGCAGCATCCCGACCGGTTCGAGCGCGGACACCATGCCGCTGTTGGCGTGCGGGTCGAAGAACGTCGCGTCCTCGGCGCAGATGACGATGTCCGCCTCGTTGAGGAAGTACATCGCGCCGCCCGCCGCCATCCCGTGCACGGCGGCGACGACCGGCTTCCACACCCGGTGCTGCTTCGGCCCCAGCAGAACGCCGGGGTCCTCCTGGTTCCACACGCTCTTCCCGGTCCACCACGGGCCCTCGCCCATGTCGATGCCGGTGCAGAAGGCGCGGTCCCCGGCGGCGCGCAGCACCGCGACGTGGATGTCGTCGTCGTCGCGGACCCGCTGCCAGATCTCGGCGATCTCGCGGGTCATCTTCTCGTTGAACGCGTTGAGCTTCTCGGGCCGGTTCAGCGTGATCGTCGCGACGTGCCCGGCGACCTCGAAGAGCACGGTCATGCGGTCTCCTTGAACCTGCTGGTCAGCTCGCGCTTGACGACCTTGCCCATCGCGTTGCGCGGCAGCGCCTCGACGAGCTCCAGCTGCTCGGGCAGTTTGCGGGTGCTCAGGCCGTGCGCGCGCAGGTGCTCGCACAGGCTCGCGAGACCCGGCGGGGCCCCGGGGTCCGCCGGCACGACGACCGCGCACGCGCGCTCCCCGGTCTCCGGGTCGGGCAGCCCGATCACCGCGACGTCCGCGACGGCTTCGTGCGTGACCAGCAGCTCCTCGAGCTCCCGCGCGGAGATGTTCTCCATCTTGCGGATGATCACGTCCTTGATCCGGCCGGTCACGGTGACGTAGCCGCGGGCGTCCCGGTAGCCGAGATCGCCCGTGCGGAAGTAGCCGTCCTCGTCGAACGCCTCGGCGTCGAGCGCCGCGTCGACGTAGCCGAGCATCAGCTGCGGCCCCTTCACCCGCAGCTCGCCGGACTCGCCGTCCTCGGCGCGGGAGCCGTCGGCACGGACCACGATCACCTCGCCGCCGGGTCCTGGGCAGCCTTCGGACCGCGCGTGGTCCTCGTCGTTGTCATCCCAGCGGCCCCACGTGATGTACGGGCATTCGGTCATGCCGTAGCCGGACACCACGCCGACACCGCCGAGCTCGCGCTTCACCTGCTGGTGCAAGGCTTCCGGCCGGGGCGAACCGCCGCAGAGGGTGACCCTGGCCCGCGGGAACAGCGGCGTGTCCCGCTCCCGCTGGCGTGCGAGGTAGACCTGGATGAACGGCAGCCCCGACCCGACGAGCGTCACCCCTTCCCCGGCGAGCAGGTCCGGCGTCGTCTGCGGGTCGAAGACCGCACTGGTGATCATGCCGCTGCCGGTGCGCAGGGAGCTGAGGACGTGCGCGATCCCGCCGACGTGGGCCAGCGGCAGCAGCGTCGCCGTGACGTCGGCGGGCCGCAGCGCGAGGTGGGCGCAGAAGGTGCCGGACGCGGCGATGAGGCCCTGGTCGGTGTGCCTGGCGCCCTTCGGGTCCGACGTGGTGCCCGAGGTGTAGAAGATCCACCGTGCGGCCGTCCCGTCGGCTGGCGGGGGCGGCGGCAGCGTGGCGGGATCGCCCTCGGGCAGCTCGCCGTCGATCAGCAGGACTTCCAGACCCGGCTGCGCCTTCGCCACCGTCCGGGCCATCGCCTCGTGGTCGACGTCGCGGAACGTGCCGGGGACGGCCAGCCAGCGGGCACCGGCCTGACGGCAGATGAAGGTCAGCTCCCGTTCGCGCAGCATCATCACCAGCGGGTTCTGGACGGCGCCGATCCTCGCCAGCGCCAGGGTGAAGGTGATCGTCTCGATCCGGTTCGGCAGCTGCCACGACACCACGTCACCGGGCCGGACGCCGCGGGCCAGCAGGCCGGCCGCGGCCCGGTCGACCGCGCCGGCGAGGTCGGCGAACGTGCGCCGCCGCCGGTGCTCGTCGACGACCATGACGGCGTCCGGGGTGGCGGCCGCGCGCAGCTCCAGCAGCCTGGCGATGGTGCCCGCCGCCAGGCCCGCCTCCGCCGTGACCGCTTCCGTCGTGCTCACAGCAGGAACGCCAGGGTCGGTACCGGGCCGCCCGCGTTGACCAGGTGCACGGTCTTGGAGGCCAGCCGCGGCCCGCGCTCCGGGGCGCCCACCCGGACGCGGTGGATGACCCGCCCCGCCCAGGTGGTCAGCTGGTAGCGGTACTCGAACAGCACGAAGTTCGAGCCGACGGTCACGGTCTCGGCGTCCCGGTCGAGCAGCTCCATGTTGGTCAGCAGGCGGCGCATCTGCGACGGCGGCGTCTGGGAGTGCCGTGCGCCGGTGTTGAGCTGCGCCACCCGGCTGCGGATCCGGCGCCGGTTGTCGTAGATGTAGGACAGGTCCTTCGCGGGGTCGGCGTCGGGCGACATCGGCACCCAGTACAGGCCGTCGTCGTCCCACAGCTCCTCCCACTCCGAGTAGCGCGCCTCGTCGGCCAGCCGCGCTTCGAGGAACAGGAAGGACGCGATCGCCGGGTCGATGCCCACGGCGCCGGTCTCGGTCGCGCTCGTCATGGCGTCACTCACCTTCCGGGGCGCCGTCGAGCACCGAGGCCCAGTGCCGCCACAGGCCGCGCTGGGGGGTCTCGGAGCTCTTGTCGTGGTTGACCGTGCCGGTCTCGTCGTGGGTGTCGGTGGTCGCGCCGCGCGCCAGCATGATCCACTCCGGCCTGGTCGAGGCCAGGCCCATCTGGTTGCGGGCGCCGATCTCGCCGTCGTCGGCGATGAGGAACCCGGCGGGCCCCATGGCACCCTCGGTGCGGCGCAGCATCCGGCTGTTGAGCTCGTCCATGCCGGGGATCAGCGCCGGGGTGGTGTAGGCGATGGTCTCCCCGGGCGCGAGCGGCTCGACGAACATGATGTTCATCTCGGCCAGGAACAGGTTCGGGAAGATCATCGTGTGCGGCGGCCCGACGACGAACGCCTTGTGCGTGTCGTCGGCGCCGTAGGCCTTTTCCATCGCCTCGACGTAGCGCGGCAGCTTCGCCCGTGGTGCCCGGCCGAACCACACGAACTCCTCGTCCAGGCGGGTGTACTCGGGCAGGTAGTCGATCTCGGAGTGCCCGTTGCCGAGGTCGCGGACGTAGACCTCGACCTTGCTCGGCACGTGGGACACCTTCGCCTCGCGCACGGCCTCGTACACCGACTGGTGGGTGAACAGCGCGTGGTAGCCGTCGACGTTGTTCTCGATCACCATCTTCCAGTTGCTGAAGTGGTGGTGCTTCATCCAGCCGGCGCGCAGGTCGAGCCTGCCGTCGGGGGAGAGCGCGAGCAGCCGGTCGATGGCGCCGGTGGCCCGGCCGAGGTGCTCGCGCAGCGAGATCCCCTCCGCGGCCAGCGAGGCGAACACGAAGCCGCGGTAGCTGTCCATCCGCGGCGCGGGGGACAGGCCGAGCTCGGCGCGCTTGGCGAGGAACTCGTCGCCGTAGCCGCCGCGCATCGGGACGGCGACCAGCGCCCCGTCGTTCTTGAACGTCCAGCCGTGGTACGGGCAGCGGAACGTGGTGCTGTTGCCGCGTTCGGCGTTGCACAGCCGGTTTCCGCGGTGCGCGCACCGGTTCGCCAGCACGTGCACCTCGCCGTCCTTGCCGCGGCTGACGATCACCGGCTCGCGGCCGATGCGCCGGGTGACGTAGTCGCCGGGTTCGGGCACCTCGCTCTCATGGGCGACGAAGACCCAGCCCTCCCGGTAGATGCGCTCGAGCTCCAGCTCGAACACATCGGGGTCGGTGTACACCGACCCGTGCACCCGGTCGGGCCGGACCAGGTCACGGACGCCGGAACGGCGCGTGTCCAGTTCGGTCATCGGGACTCCTCCTGTTCACCAGAGGGTGGGACTGCGCTGTGGTAGGCCGGCACGGCCACTTCGCCGAGCCGGCGGAACCGGATCGACACGGGGTCGCCGATCGCCGGGGGATCCGAGGTGGGTTCGGCCGAGGTGAGCACCAGGCGGTGGCCGTCGGCGAGTTCGATGTCGGCGACCGGGTACGGCCGCGTGGCGCGCACCAGGCCCGGTTCGAGCCGGTGCACCACGGTCACCGTGTGCACATGCCCGCGGAGCGCGACCGGCCGCCAGTCGGCGCCCGCCGTGCCGCAGCCGTCGCAGACGCGCTGTTCCAGCTCCAGCGGCAGCCGGCAGGCCGGGCAGAACGGCAGCACCAGCCGGTCCCTCGCGGCGCCTTCGTACAGCGGTCCGAGCACGTCGTCCGCAATGGACGGTGCCAGCTCGTCGCCGAGCAACCAGTCCCCGCTCACGCCGCCTCCAGGATCAGGCACGCGTGGTGGTCCAGCCTGCCGCCGATGCCGCCGACGAGCGCGGTCCGCGCGCCGGCGACCTGCCGCTCGCCCCCCGCGCCACGCAGCTGGACGATCGCCTCCACCAGCGGCGTCATGCCCTGCAGGTAGAAGCCGGACAGCTGACCGCCGCCGGTGTTGGTGGGCAGGCTCCCGCCCGGCGCGAGCGCGCCCGAGCGGACCAGCGGGCCCGCCTTCCCCGGTTCGCAGAAGCCGTACTCCTCCAGCAGGCACAGCGTCACCACGCTGAACGGGTCGTACAGTTCGAGCACGTCGAGATCGGCGCGGGTCATGCCGGCCGCGGCGAGGGCGTCCTCGGCCGCCCGGCGGCCGCCGCCGAACCACGACTCGGCACCGGCCCGGCGGCGCCGGACGGGATGCTCCCTGCCGATGCCGCGGATGCGCACCCCCGCTCCGTCCTTGCTGACGACGACCGCCGCCGCGCCGTTGACCGGGCGCGCGCAGTCGAGCCGCCGCAGGGGAGTGGAGACCATGGGGCTCGCGTGGTAGGCCTCGGCGTCGAGCGGCGTGCGCTGCACGGCGTCCGGATTGCCGAGCGCCCAGGCACGCGCCGAGAGCGCGACCTCGCAGAGGTGGTCGGGCGAACCGCCGGTCACCGCCAGCCAGCGCGTGGCGAGCAGCGCGTAGGTCGGCACCGAGCCGAGCACGCCGGAGGCGCGCTCCAGGCCACGGACACCCGAGTTGCCGCCGCTGTGCGCATAGGTGGAGCCGGCGCCGCCCCCGGCGCGCAGCGGGGCGTCGGCGAACACGCAGACGACGGTGCCGGCCGCGCCGGAGCGGATGGCCAGCTCGGCGCGCTGCACCATCGCGACGGTGGTCGAGCCCTTGATCTCCACGTGTTCGAGCAGCCGCAGGTCCCCGAACCCGGCCTGCTGCGCGAGCGTCACGCCGACCCGGTCGGGGCGCACACCCTGGCTGGACCCGACGAGGAGCCCGTCGACGTCGCCGTGCCCGAGTGCGGCATCGGCCAGCGCGGCCTGGACGGCTTCGACGGCGAGCTCGGCGGCCGAACCGCCGGGCCGGACCGACATCGCCGTCAGGCCGAGGCCGACGATCGAGGGGTGCCCGCTCATCGGCCGCGCTCGTCCCGGTAGTGCCCGACCCGCAGCCAGTCCAGCCTGTCCTCGGGCGTGGCGAGGCAGAAGCTCGCGAGCTCGAGCGGGGACAACAGGATCTCCGCGCCGCTCTCCAGGTCCTGGATCAGCAGCCGGGGCCCGTTCCCGCGCTCGTCGAGCGCGACCCGGACCGCGGCGAACTCGTTGCACAGCTGGGCGAGCTCCTGGACTTCCGGGCGGGCTTTCATCACGCGTTCCGAGTTTCTGTCGACGGCGGCCACGAGTTGGTTATATCGTACACTCACTGTCAGAAACAATGCCTCCAGAAGAAGGGCAGGCAACGGTGACTCCCTCTCCGGCCCAGCTCAAGCGCAGTAAATGTGACGGCGACCAGGTAGACATGATGTCGTCCACACGGTTTCCGGTGGTGGTCGCGTGAGCGCGGCCGAGTACCGCAGCATCTGGACCTGGCTGCGTGAGCTGGAGTTCCGCCAGGGCTGGTGCGACGCGGGCGGTGTGCGGACCCGGTTCGCCGAGGCCGGCGACCCCGCGAAACCCGGTGTGCTGCTGCTGCACGGCACCGGCGGGCACTGGGAGACCTTCGCCCCCAACCTCGGGCCGCTGAGCGAGCACTTCCACTGCGTCGCGGTCGATATGGTGGGCAACGGCTTCTCCGAAAAGCCCGACTACGACTACGAAATCGCCGTCTACGTCCGGCAGATGCTGGCCGTGCTCGACCACTTCGGCATGGAGCGCGCGTCGCTCATCGGCATGTCGCTGGGCGCCTGGGTCGCCGCGCGGCTCGCCCTCGACGCGCCCGAACGGGTCGAGAAGGTCATCCTCATGTCGCCGGCCGGGCTCGTCGCGACCGCGTCGAACATGGCCCGCATCCGCGCCGAGCGCACCCGCGCCGTCGAGAACCCCGACTGGGACTCGATCAAGGCCATGTTCGACCACCTCATCGCCGAGGAGCACAACCGCATCCCGGACGTCGTCGCGCTGCGCCAGGCGATCTACCGGCTCCCCGAGACGCGGGAGACGATCGACCACCTGCTGATCCTGCAGGACCCGCAGGCGCGCGAGCGGAACCTGCTCAGCGAAGGGCAGTGGTCGGCCATCAAGGCGCCGACCCTGGTCGTCGCCTCCGGCAAGGACTACAGCGAGTACGAGAGCACCGCGCGCCGGGTCGCCGCACTGCTGCCGAACTCGCAGCTGCTGGACATGCCGAACGTCAAGCACTGGCCCCATTTCGAGGATCCCGGGGTGTTCAACCCCGCCGCGCTGAAGTTCCTCAGGGGGTGACGAAGGTGCTCGACGAGGAGCAGGTCGCCGACGCCGCCAGAAGGCTCGACGAGGCCGAGCGCACCCGCAGCCCGATCCGCCAGCTTTCCCTGCAGTACCCGGACATGACGATCGAAGACGCCTACGCCGTGCAGCGGGCCTGGGTCGCCGAGAAGCTCGCGCGCGGCCGGGTGCTGCGTGGCCGCAAGATCGGGCTGACGTCGCAGGTGATGCAGCGGGCGGTGTCGATCACCGAACCGGACTACGGGGCGTTGTTCGACGACATGTTCTTCGACGACAGCGGCACCGTGCCGCACGGGCGCTACATCTACCCGCGCATCGAGGTGGAGCTGGCGTTCGTGCTCGGGCGGCCGCTCAAGGGGCCGGGCGTCACGGTGTTCGACGTGCTCAGCGCGACCGAGTACGTCACGCCGGCGCTGGAGATCCTGGACGCGCGGGTGCAGATGAGCGACCCGGAGACGGGGCATCTGCGCACGATCGTCGACACGATCGCCGACAACGCCGCCGACGCCGGGATCGTGGTCGGCGGCCGCGCGATGCGCCCGCTCGACATCGACCTGCGCTGGGTTTCGGCCGTCCTGCACCGCAACGGCGTCATCGAGGAGTCGGGCGTCGCGGCCGCCGTGCTCAACCACCCGGCGAACGGCGTCGCGTGGCTGGCGAACCGGCTCGCGCCGCACGGGGTCGGGCTGGAACCGTCCCAGGTCATCCTCTCCGGCTCGTTCACCCGCCCCATCCATGCCGAGGACGGCGACGTCTTCCTCGCCGACTACGGGCCACTGGGCACCGTCGGCGTGCGCTTCGAGGCGGCGCCATGAGCTGGGGTGAACGTCTTCGCGGCGGTGAGCCGCTGTTCGGCATGTGGGTGGTCTCCGGCAGCGCGTACAACGCCGAGATCTGCGCGGGCGGCGGGCTGGACTGCCTGGTGTTCGACGGCGAGCACGCCCCGAACGACGTGCCTTCGCTGGTGCCGCAGCTGCAGGCCGTCGCGCCTTACCCGGTCGAGGTGCTGGTGCGCCCGCCGGTCGGCGATGCCGTGCTCGTCAAGCAGCTGCTCGACATCGGCGTGCGCAACCTGCTGGTGCCCATGGTGGAAACCGCGGAGCAGGCCCGCGGGCTCGTCTCGGCCATGCGTTATCCGCCCGACGGCATCCGCGGCGTCGGCGGCGCCTTCGCCCGCGCCTCCGGGTGGGGGCGCGTGCCGGGCTACCTCGCGCACGCGGCCGAAGACCTCACGCTCACCGTGCAGGTGGAGTCGCGGCGCGGGCTGGAAGAGGTGAAGGCGATCGCGGCCGTGGACGGGGTCGATGCCGTGTTCCTCGGCCCCGCCGACCTCGCCGCGTCGCTGGGCCACCTCGGCGAACCCGAGCACCCCGAGGTGCTGGCCGCGGTGGAGGAGGCGATCGGAACCGTTGCCGCGTCGGGAAAGGCGGCGTGTGTCAACGCTTTCGCCGAACCGACCGCGCGGCGCTACCTGGCGGCCGGGGCCCGGTTCGTGGTGGTCGGCGCCGATGTCACATTGCTCGCCCGCGGCAGCGAAGCGCTCGCGTCGCGCTACCGGGCGAAGTAGGAGAGGAAGCCGGAGTGGATCTCGACTTCACGGCCGAACAAACGCAGTTCCGCGACGAGGTGCGGACCTGGCTCGCCGAGCACGCGCCCGGCGAGCCCCGGCCGCACCAGGACGCCCGGGCCATGCGGGAGTACGACCTGAGCTGGCAGCGGACGCAGTGGGACGGCGGCTGGGCCGGTATCGCGTGGCCGCGCGAGTACGGCGGCCGCGGGCTGAGCCCGGTGCAGCAGCTGATCTGGTACGAGGAGTACGCGCGCGCCGGCCTGCCGAGCGTCGACGCCTGTTTCGTGGGCCTCAACCACGCCGGCCCCACGCTCGTCACCACCGCCACCGAGGAGCAGAAGTCCTTCCACCTGCCCCGGATCCTGCGCGGCGAGGACGTCTGGTGCCAGGGGTTCTCCGAGCCCGGCGCGGGTTCGGACCTCGCGTCCCTGGGCACCCGCGCGGAGCTGGACGGGGACGAGTTCGTGGTCACCGGGCAGAAGATCTGGACGAGCTTCGCGGTGATCGCCGACTACCAGGAGCTGCTCGTGCGCACCACGCGCGGCGGCTCGAAGCACCAGGGGATCACCTGGCTGATCTGCGACATGCGTTCGCCCGGTATCGAGGTCCGCCCGATCGAGACGATCGAGGGCGGCGCCGAGTTCTGCGAGGTCTTCTACGACGAGGTCCGCATTCCGGTGTCCAATGTGGTCGGCGCGGTCGACGACGGCTGGCGGGTGGCCATGTCCACCCTGTCCTTCGAGCGGGGCACCGCCTACACCGCGAGCCAGGTGCGGCTCTCGGCGCTGGTCGAAAAGCTGGTCGAGCTGGCCCGCGAGCGCACCGGCCCGGACGGGCGGCGCCCGGCCGTCGCCGACGAGGAGCTGGCGCGCCGGCTCGCCACCGCCAGGGCGGAGGTCGCCGCGCTGCGCGCGATGACCTACGCCGGCATCTGCCGCAACCTGCGCTCGGACGTGCCGGGCCCGGAGGGCTCCGTGCTCAAGCTGTACTACGCCGAGATCACCAAGCGGGTCGCCCGCCTGGCGATGGACATCCTGGGCGCCGACGGGCTGCGGGGCAGCTCCCGCTGGGACCGGCCGTTCGGCTGGTCCGGCAACTACCTGTACTCCTTCTCGGCCTCCATCGGCGGAGGCACGTCGGAGATCCAGCGCAACATCATCGGCGACCGCGTGCTCGGTCTGCCGCGATAACTGGAGGCACCGTGGATCTTCTCCCGTCTTCCGACCAGCTCGAGCTGGTCACCGCCGCGTCGGAGTTCTTCACCGAACAGCTGCCCGTCAGCGCCATCCGCGACCGGCGCGACGAGCCGAGCGCGATCGCCCGCAAGCTCTGGTCCGCCGCCGCCGAGCTCGGCCTGCTCGGGGTGAGCGCGGGCGAGGACGTCGGCGGCCTCGGGCTCGGCTTCGACGACGAAGTGCTGCTGTTCCGGGAGCTGGGCAGGCACCTGGTGCCCGGACCGTTCGCGGCGTCGGTGCTGGGCGCGCGCCTGGCCGCGCTCACCGGGCACGCTGAGCTGGCCCGCTCGATCGTCGCCGGGGAGGTCCAGGTGGCGCTCGCGCAGCGCAGGGACGGACCGCCGGGCGAGGGCTACTGCGGGACCGGCCGGTTCGATCTGTTCGATGCCACCGATGCCGAGTACGTTCTCGTGGTCGAACCCGGCGGAGCCGGGCTGCTCCCGAAGGACTCGCTGGCCGACGTGCGGCCGGTCGAGTGCATCGACCCCGGCACGCGGCTGGCGGCCGCCACCGCCGCGGAGGCTCCCTTCCTGTGCTGGTTGTCCACTGTGGACGAGGACACCGGGCTGCGAGCGCTGGTGCTCGCCTCGGCGATCCAGGTCGGGCTCGCGGAGGGCGCGCGTGACCTGGCCGTCGAGCACGCGAAGAACCGGGTCCAGTTCGGCAGGCCCATCGGGGTGAACCAGGCGGTCAAGCACGCGTGCGTGGACATGGCGGTGGCCGCGGAAGCCGCGTGGCAGCAGACCCTGTTCGCCGCGATCAGCCTGCGCTCGGCGCGGCCGGACGCCAGGTTCCAGGTGCTGGCGGCGAAAGCCGTGGCGGGGCGGGCGGCGATCGACAGCGCCGAAGCCGCCATCCAGGTGCACGGCGGGATGGGCTACACCTACGAGCACGACGTGCACCTCTACCTCAAGCGCGCGCACGTGTTCGACCAGTGCTTCGGATCTCCCCGCGACCATCTCGGGGACCTGCTCGCCCAGGAGGCCGCGCAATGAGCCGCCGGACAGTGATCGCCGGAGTCGCCCTCGCCGACACCGGCAAGGTCGCCACCAACCCCTACGGCCTGATCGCCCAGGCCGCCAAGCGCGCGCTGGCCGAAGCGGGCCTGACCCCCGACCAGGTGGACGGGCTCGGGTCCACCGGGCAGGGCACGCTACCGCCCATCGAGGTGGCCGAGTACCTGGGCCTGCGGCCGCGCTGGATCGACTCGACGTCGGTCGGCGGCGCGTCCTGGGAGGTGATGGTCGCCCACGCGGCGGACGCCATCGCCGCCGGGCACGCCGACGTCGTGCTGCTGACCTACGGTTCGACGTCGCGTTCGGACCTGCGCAGCGGCCTGCGGACGGCGAACCTCAACTGGGGCTCGCGCGGTCCCCTGCAGTGGGAGGCGCCCTACGGGCACACGCTGATCGCGAAGTACGCGATGGCCGCGCGGCGGCACATGCACGAGTACGGCACGACGATCGAGCAGCTGGCCGAGGTCGCCGTGTCGGCGCGCGCCAACGCGAAGGACAACCCCGAGGCCGCCTACCGCGACCCGATCACGGTCGACGAGGTGCTCTCGGGCCGGATGATCGCCGACCCGTTCACGAAGCTGCACTGCTGCATCCGCTCCGACGGCGCGGCCGCCGCGGTGCTCGTCGCCGAGGACCGAGTCGCCGACCTGCCCGGAAAACCCGTGTGGGTGCTGGGTTCCGGGGAGGCGGTCTCGCACGTCTCGACGAGCCAGTGGGACGACATGACCACGGGCCCGGCGGCGGTGTCGGGCCCGCTCGCGTTCGAGCGGGCCGGGGTGACGCCGGAGGACGTCGACGTCTGCGAGATCTACGACGCGTTCACCTACATGCTGCTGATGTCCCTGGAGGATCTCGGTTTCTGCAAGAAGGGTGAGGGCGGCCCGTTCGTCGCCGACGGCAGGCTGCGCCTCGGCGGCGCGCTGCCCACCAACACCGACGGCGGCGGGCTCTCGGCGTGCCATCCCGGTCAGCGCGGGCTTTTCCTGGTGGTCGAGGCGGTCCGGCAGCTGCGCGGCGAGGCCGGCCCTCGCCAGGTGCCGGACGCGAAGCTGGCCTGCGTCAGCGGAACCGGCGGGTGGTTCTGCTCCAGCGGCACCCTGATCCTCGGCGCGGAGTCGTCGTGACGGCGTTGCGGGGCGAGTTCCGCACCCTCGGCGAGGTGCTGGACGCGGCGGCGGAGCAGCACGGCGACCACGAGGCCTACGTGGAACCGGGCCGGGCGCGGATCACCTTCGCCGAGTTCGCCCGCGCGTCCGACGGCCTGGCCGGGGCGCTGGCCGCGCGCGGGATCGGGCACGGCGACGTCGTCGCCCTGATGCTGCCGTCCTCGATCGACTTCGCGGTCTGCTACGCGGCCGCGGCGCGGCTCGGGGCGGTCACCACCGGGCTGAACACCCGGCTGGGGCCGCGGGAGGTGGCGGCCGTGCTCGAGCGGGCTCGGCCCGCGCTCGTGATCCGCGATGCCGGCGCCGGGTTGCCCGAGCCTCCGGCCGGGATTCCGGTGCTGGCACGGACGGATCTCGCGGCGACGTACGACGGGCCCGGGCTCGCGGCTCCCGTCGGCGTGGCACCCACCGACCCGGTGGTGATCATCTGGACCAGCGGCACGACCGGGACGCCCAAGGGCGCCTGGTTCGACTCGCGCAACCTCGCCGCCGCCGCGACCGCCGCCGGCGTGATGAGCGCGCCCTACGACCGGCGGCTCGTGGCGACGCCGTTCGCCCACGCGGGCTACCTGGCGAAGCTGTGGGACCAGCTGGCATGGGGGATCACCATGGTGATCTCCCCGGTGCCGTGGTCGGCGCCGGAGATGGCGCGCATCCTGCGGGAGGAGCGGATCACCGTCGCGGGCGGCGTCCCGACGCAGTGGGCGAAACTGCTCGAGGAACCGGAGACCGGGCCGCTGCCGCACCTGCGGGTCGGTATCGCGGCCACCGCCCCGGCGCCGCCGGAGCTGGTGGAGAAGACCGCGGCGCGGCTCGGCGTCCCGCTGGTGGTGCGGTACGCGATGACGGAGTCGCCGACGATCTGCGGCACCGAGCCGGACGACCCACCGGAGATCCAGTTCCGCACGGTCGGCCGGCCCCAGGAGGGCACCGAGCTCCTGCTCACCGACGACGCGGGACGCCCTGTCCCAGCGGGGGAGGTCGGCCGGGTCCGGGTGCGCGGTGGCTGCGTGATGCGCGGGTACTGGAACCAACCGGAGCTGACCGCGGAGGTGCTCACCCCCGACGGCTGGCTGATCTCCGGCGACTTCGGGTCGTTCGACGCCACGGGCAACCTCGTGCTCTCCGGCCGCGCTTCGGACGTCTACATCCGTGGCGGCTACAACGTCTACCCGCTCGAGGTCGAGAACGTCCTTTCCCAGCACCCCGGGGTCGCCAAGGTCGCCGTGGTCGGTGCCCCGGCCCCCGTGATCGGCGAGATCGGCGTCGCGTTCGTGGTCCCCGCGAACCCGGCCAGCCCGCCCACGCGCGACGTCCTGCGCGGGTGGACCCGCGAGCGGCTGGCCGACTACAAGGCGCCGGACCGGGTCGAGATCGTGCCCGAGCTGCCGCTGACCGCGATGCTGAAGGTGGACCGGCACGCGCTGCGCGCCCGCTGCTGACCCGTCAGAGGAACTCGATCTTGATCGGGTCGGTGCCCGTGGGGTCGGGAAGCGCCTGGCAGGTGAGGATGTAGCCCTCCGCGACGTCGTCCTCGCCGAGGACCTCGTTGCGGATCATGGTCACCTTGCCCTTGAGCAGCGTGGCCTGGCAGGAGCCGCACTCGCCGTCGCGGCAGGAGTACGGCGCGTCGATGCCCTTGGCGAGCAGGACGTCGACCAGGGGAGTGCCGGCAGGCCAGTCGACCGCGTAGGTCTGCCCGGCGAGCTCCACCTCGGCCGGTACCGTGCTCTTCGCGGTCGCGGTGTCCTGCGCCACCGCCGGCACTTCCGCGAACGGGTCGCCGGACAGCGAGGTGAAGACCTCGACGTGCACGCGGGACTTCGGCATCCCCGCGCTGGACAGGGCGTCGGTCACCGCGTCCATGAACGGAGCGGGCCCGCACACGAAGGCCTCGTAGCCGGTGAACGGCGTGGCGAGCGCCTGCAGCTGGCCGCGGCTGGGCAGGCCCTGCACGGACTCCAGCCAGTGGATCACCGTCAGCCGGCGCGGATACCGGGCCGAGAGCGCCGCGAGCCGGTCGGCGAAGATGACCGAGGACTCGTCGCGGTTGGCGTAGACGAGCACGATCTTGCCGCTGCCCTGGGCGAGTGCGGACTTCACGATGGAGAACACCGGGGTGATCCCGCTGCCCCCGGCGAACAGCAGCAGGTCGGCGCCGAGGTCCTTCGGGGTGAACACCCCGCCCGGTGGCAGGACCTCGAGCTCCATGCCCTCGACCGCGTTGGCGCACAACCAGTTCGAGCCGTACCCGTCGGCGGTGCGCTTGACGGTCACGGTCAGCTGCTCGGCTTCGTGCGGTGAGCTGGCCAGCGAGTAGCAGCGCGCCACGGACCCGGTGCGGTCACTGGGGATGCGCAGCGTCAGGAACTGCCCGGGCCGGTAGGAGAAGCGGTCGCGGTCGGCCTCCGGCACCTCGAAGACCAGCGACCGGGCGTCGCGGGTCTCTTCGGCCACGCGAACGATCCGGAGCATGCGGGAGCGGCCTCGGGCCGCGGTTTCGGTCATCGTCGACGTCCTCACTTACGGGCAGCGTCGGCACGGGTCTGTGTACCATTCGTCAGAACGGGGTGACGTGCCACCTCGGATAGGTTCGAAAAAGTACGTACGAACGTGGACGTACCCGAGTTCGCGATCTGGCGATTTAGGTTACATAGTGTCAGAAACTACGGGGCTGCGGCAACATGTCGCAGGCCACATCGCCGAGTGAGCGAGGCGTCGCTGGTGACGACGTCCGCACTGAACTGTTGTGCCTGCGGGGCGCGGACGCGCTCACCGACGACGAGGAGGGCTACTCAGGTCGGCGTCGGCGGTGCCGGCGAGGTGTCAGCCGAACAGCTCAGGCGGTTTCGGGGCCGGTGTTGAACAGGGATCGCTCCATCACCGCCGCGATCAGCTCCACGACCGCCTCCGGCGTCCGCGCCGCGTCCTGCTGCAACGCCGCCTCGGGCACCCGTTCGAGCAGCGCGCCCTGCAGCACCGCGGCCAGGTCGGCGTCGAGCGGATGCGGCCGGTCCACCTTGGCGAGCACCTTCAGCGCCGCCAGGTGCATGTCACGGGTCGACCGGGCGACCACGCCGAGCAGCCGCGGGTCCTGCAGCGAGCCCTCCAGCCAGGCCCGCATCACCCCGAGGTAACGGGTGTGGAAGGGGATGTACCCGGTCAGCCATTCGCGCAGCAGCCGCGGGCCGTCGGGAGCGGCGGGATCGATGCGGGCGAACCGGGCGACCGACTCCTGCATGTCGATCGCGCACTCGCGGGTCAGCTGCAGCAGCAGGTCGAGCTTCTCGTCGAAGTACTTGTAGAACGTGCCCCGGGCGAAGCCCGCCTCGGCGACCACGTCGTCCACGCCGGTGCCGTGGTATCCGCGGTCGGCGAACAGCCTGGCGCCCGCGTCGATGAGCTGGCGGACGGTCGCCGCCGCGCGGGGCCGCAGCCCGGCCACCCGGTCCGGGATCTCCTCGCCGGGCTTGCCCGCCGCGCGCACGGCACGGGCCTTGCTCCGCGGCGGCCGCTCGATGGAGTCGAACACCTCCAGCGGCGTGTCGGGGAACAGCATGAGCTGGACGAACACGGCGAGGCCGTCGAGCAGCTGCTCGGAGCTGAGCCGGTGCGGGGTCAGGCCCATGTGCCGGAAGTAGTTGAACCGGTGCACGACACTGGTCATCGCGAGCGCCGCGTCCAGCGGGTCTAGCCCGGCGATCTCCGAGGATTCCAGCCGGCGCGCGATGCGCTCGTCGTAGGACCGGACGAATCCGGTGACCAGGGGCTGCACGCTCGTGCCGGGGGTGTCCACACTGGCCCATTGCACGAACATCGTCGCGTACTTGTCGTAGACGTAGGCCCACTCGCCGAGCCACCAGTGCAGGTTGTCGAAGCCGAGCCGGGTGGGCCCGAGCGGGCCGATCCGGCGGACGACCCGCATCAGGGCGGACCCGCATTCCTCGAGCAGCTCGACGAAGATCTGCTCCTTGCTCTCGAAGTACTGGTAGAGCGTGGAGCGCGAGGTGCCGGCGGCCTTGGCGATGCTGTCCACCGAGGTCGCGTGGAACCCCTGCGACTCGAACAGCCGGAGCGTCTCCTCGACGATCTTCTGACGGGTGCGCGCGCCGCGCTGACCCACTACCAGACTGGTGGGGCCATAGCCCTCGCGCCGGAGGGTCTCGTTTTCTGACTGGGCTGCCATCGGCTTAAGGGTACGGCTAACCGGGCAGCAGGAAGTCCGCGGACGCGCCGATGGCGACGCCCCCGGTCTGCCGCGTCGCGGTCAGCTCGACCGTCACCAGCAGGCCGTCGCCGCGCCGCTCGGCCGCGGTGACCTCACCCGTGCAGGTCAGCACGTCACCGGGCCACACCTGCTCGCGGAAGCGCACCCGGAAGCGGCGCACGGTGTCCGCGCCGAGCCAGTCGACGGCGAACGAGGCGAGCAGCGCCGCGGAGTGCATGCCCTGCGAGAACACCGACGGGTACCCGGCCGCGCGGGCCAGCGTGTCGTCGTAGTGCATGGGGTTGAAGTCGCCGGAGGCGCCCGCGTAACGGGCGAACATGCGGGTGGTCAGCGGGCCGAACTCGGCCGGCTCCGCCTTCGTGCCCACCGTCACCGCCGTGGTTCCCGCCGCGCTCACGCCGCGCCGCCCTTGGGCGCGGTCTCGATCAGCGTCGAGCGGCCTTCCGCGACGAGTGTCCCGTCCTCGGTGCGGTATTCGGTGACGACCACCGCGAAGCGCATCTGCCCGCCCCGTTTGCCCGGCTTCTCGTAGCGGTCTTCGATCCGGTCGACCACTTTCAGCACCTGGCCGGCTCGCGGCGGGGGCCCGTGGAAGACGTACTCCTGCTCGCCGTGCAGCAGGCGCTTGCGGTCGAATCCCACGTCCACCCGCGCGCCTTCCGGCGCCCAGAGGGCGCTGCTGGTCAGGAAGGTGGGCGGCACCACGGCGTCCGGTCCCTCGTAGGCCTCGTGCCGGCTCTGCATCGCCGTGGCGAACTCGCGGATCTTGCCGCGTTCCACGACCATCTCGTATTCGGTGCCGCGGCTGCCCATCGGCGCGTCCATCGCTTCTCCTCACCGGAACGTGACGTCAGAACACCGAATCCGAGTTCGGCTGCTGTGTTCAGCATAAGCTAGCGGACAAGACGTTTAACTGCTAGTTGGTTGGTTGCAAGTTTGTGACACTACTGTCAGAATGGCGTTAGCGCACGAGGTGAAGGAGCCCCGCTTGCCCAGTCATGACCACGTCTTCGTCGGCGGCCGCCTGCGGTCACCGGCGGGCGGCCGCGTGATCGAGGTCCGCTCGCCGGCGACCGAGCAGGTGATCGGCCGGGTGCCGCACGCGGAGCCGGCCGACGTCGACGCCGCCGTCGGCGCCGCGCGCGAGGCCTTCGACTTCGGCCCCTGGCCCCGGCTGAGCCCTGCGGAGCGGGCCGGTTTCGTCGGACGGCTGGGCAAGGCGCTCAAGGTGCGTTCGGCCGAGCTGACGGCGCTGATCTCCGACGAGGTCGGCTCGCCGCGCACCTGGGCCGGCACCGGGCAGGTCGCGACCGCGCTCGGCGTGCTGCGGACGGCACAGGCGCTCGCCGGGGACTACCCGTGGACCGAGACCAGGCGGGGCGTCTTCGGCAACGACGTCCGGGTCCGCAAGCTCCCGGTCGGCGTCGTCGGCGCCATCGTGCCGTGGAACGCGCCGCTGTTCATCGCCGCGCTCAAGCTCGCCCCGGCCATGGTCGCGGGCTGCACCGTCGTGCTCAAGCCCGCCCCGGAAGCTCCGCTGTCGGCCTTCGTGCTGGCGGAGGCGGCGACCGAGATCGGCCTGCCGGAAGGCGTGCTCAACGTCGTGCCCGGCGATGCCGGGACGGGGGAGTACCTGGTCCGCCACCCCGGCGTGGACAAGATCAGCTTCACCGGGTCCACCGCCGTCGGCAGGCGCATCGGCGCACTGTGCGGCAACGACGTGCGCCGCTGCACGCTCGAGCTGGGCGGCAAGTCCGCGGCCGTGCTGCTCGACGACGTCCGGCTCGACGAGGCCACTGTGGACCAGCTGGTGGCCGGGGCGATGGACAACAGCGGGCAGGTCTGCATGGCACTGAGCAGGATCCTGGCCCCGCGCTCGCGCTACCCGGAGGTTGTCGACGCGCTGGGTGCCGCCGTGGCGGCGCTGCGGCTCGGTGACCCGGCCGACCCGCGGACCCAGCTCGGCCCGGTGATCTCCGAACGCTCCCGGGACCGCATCGAGGCCCACCTGCGCCGTGCCGTCGCCGACGGGGCCCGTCTCGTCACCGGCGGCGGCAGGCCCGCGACGCCGGGGTGGTACCTCGAGCCGACGCTGCTGTCCGATGTGGACAACGACATGCCCATCGCCCGCGAGGAGATCTTCGGCCCGGTCGCCACCGTCATCCCCTACGGCTCCGACGACGAGGCGGTGGCCCTCGCCAACGACTCCGACTACGGGCTCGCGGGTGCGGTCTGGACCACCGACGTGGCGCGCGGGGAGGCCCTCGCCGCCCGGTTGCGCACCGGCTCGGTCGCGGTGAACTCGTCGGCGCCGATGGATCTCGGCAGCCCGTTCGGCGGGATGCGGCGGTCCGGGATCGGCCGCGAAGGCGGGCCCGAGGGCATCAGCGCCTACGTCGAACCCCAGTCCATCGTCCTGCCCGCCCGCTGACCTTTCGAAGGGGAGACCAAGTGGAGACTCTCGCCGCGGTGCTCTGGGAGCGCCGAGCGCAGTGGTCCATCGAACCGGTGGAGCTCGATCCGCCGGGTCCCGAGGAGGTGCTGGTCGAGCTGCACGCCTCGGGCATGTGCCATTCCGACGAGCACATCGTCACCGGGGACATGCCGTTCCGGCTGCCGTGCATCGGCGGCCACGAGGGTGCGGGCGTGGTCATGGAAGTCGGCTCCCGGGTGACCTCGGTGGCTCCCGGCGACCACGTGGTGTTCGGGTTCATGCCCTCGTGCGGGCGCTGCCCGTCCTGCTCCACCGGGCACCAGAGCCTCTGCGACCTCGGCGCGCGGCTGTACTCCGGCCGGCAGATCGCGGACGGCACCGCCCGCCACCACGCCCGTGGCGAGGACCTCTCGACCGCCTGCCTGGTCGGCTCGTTCGCGCACCACACCGTCGCGCACGAGGCGAGCTGCATCAAGATCGACCCCTCCGTCCCGCTCGAGCGCGCCTGCCTGCTGGGCTGTGGTTTCATCACCGGCTGGGGCTCGGCCGTGTACGCGGCCGGTGTCCGGCCGGGCGACACCGTCGCGATCGCCGGGATCGGCGGCATCGGGGCAGCCGCCATCCAGGGCGCGAAGCTCGCCGGGGCACGGGTCATCGTGGCCATCGACCCGGCCGTCGAGAAGAAGGAGCACGCACTCGCCATGGGCGCCACGCACGTGGCGTCTTCGTGGGAGGAGGCGCCTTCGGTCATCTCGGACGCCACCTGGAACCGCGGCGTGGACCGGTTCGTGTGCACGATGGGCGTCGGCGACGGGGCGCTCGTCGCGAAGGCGCTGGCGATGACCGCCAAGCGCGGCAGGCTCGTCGTCACGAACATCCACCCGATGGCGGAGAACTCGGTCAGCCTCAACCTGATGGACCTGACGCTCACCGAGAAGCAGATCGTCGGCACCCTGTACGGGTCGGCGAACCCGCGTGCCGACATCCCGAAGCTGCTCGAGCTCTGGAGCTCCGGCCAGGTCGACCTCGACGGGGTCGTGTCCCGGACGTACCCGCTCGAAGGCATCAACGACGGCTACGCCGACATGCGTACCGGCCGGTTCCTGCGCGGGGTGCTGCGCTACCCGGCCGCGGGCTGAGCCGACCACGACGAGGAGATCCGCGAAATGACGACAATCGAGAGTGCCGGCGCCGACGTCCTGGACGACCTGAACTGGTGGACGCGGCCGGTCGCCGAGCGCGACGCGCTGTTCGCGCGGCTGCGTGCGGAGAACCCCCGGCCCTTCGTGCCGGAGCTCGACCTCAACGGCACACCGCGCGGCGGCGGGTTCTGGGCGCTCACCCGGCTCGACGACATCAAAGAGGTCAGCAAACGGCCCGACGACTTCCGCTCGGGCGCGGGCATCAACATCTTCGACCAGCCGCCCCGGCTCAAGGAGTACCGCGGGTCCATCATCGACATGGACAACCCCGAGCACGCCCGGCAGCGCCGGATCGTCTCGCGGGGTTTCACCGCCAAGACGCTGGAAGCGCTGCGCGAGGACGTGCTGCACACCTCGCGCGACATCATCGGTGCCGTGGCGGGCAGGGGCGAGTGCGACTTCGTCACCGAGGTCGCCGCGCTCATCCCGCTGCGCATCGTGAACAACATGATGGGCATCCCGCGCAGCCAGGAACGCTTCATCTTCGACCAGACCAACATCATCATGGCGGCGAGCGACCCCGAGTACGTCGCCGACCAGACCCCGCGCGGCGTGGCGGGCGCGGTGATGGCCGCGGGCGAGCGGCTGGCCGGGCTGCTGCAGGAGCTGGCCGAGGACCGGATCAAGGCGCCCAAGGACGACCTGATCACGGCACTGGTCGCGGCCCGCACCGAGGAGAACCTGACCCCGCAGGAGCTCGCGTCGTTCTTCATCCTGCTGGTGGGTGCGGGCAACGAGACCACCCGCAACGCGATCGCGCACGGCCTGCTGGCGCTGACCCGCTTCCCGGAGCAGAACCGGTTGTGGCAGAGCGATCTCGAAACCCACACCGCGCGCGCGGTGGAGGAGCTGGTGCGCTGGTCCTCGCCGGTGCTGCACATGCGGCGCACCGTGACCCGCGACGGCGTGCGCCTGGGGGAGCAGGAGTTCTCGGCCGGCGACAAGGTCGTCCTGTGGTACCGCTCGGCCAACCAGGACGAGCAGTACTTCGCCGACCCGACCGCGTTCGACATCACGCGCGAGCCGAACCCGCACGTCACGTTCGGCTCGCCCGGCCCCCATCACTGCCTGGGCGCGAACCTGGCCCGGCTCGAGCTGTCGGTGGCGTTCCGGACCCTGTTCGAGCTGCTGCCCGACATCCGGGCGGTGGGGGAGCCGGACCCGCTGCGCTCGAACTTCCTGCACGGCATCAAGCACCTGCGCGCCGAGTTCACCCCGGTGGCGAAATGAGCGTCGAGAACGCCGTCGAGGCGGCCGTCCTGCACAGCGACGCGGACGGCATCCGGCGGATCACGCTGAACCGGCCGGAATCGGCGAACGCGTTGCGCCCGCAGGACCGCGACCGCGTCATCGAACTGCTCGCCGAGGCGGACGCCGAGTTCGGCATCCGCGTGGTGGTGATCGACGCGCGCGGCAGGCACTTCTGCTCGGGCGCGGACATCGGCGGCATCGCGAAGTCCAAGGAGGGCAAGCGGGTCACCGACGGCATGCGCCGCATCATGACGGGCGCGCAGCGTCTGATCTCCGCGGTGCTCGACTGCGGCAAGCCGGTGATCGCGGTCGTGCAGGGCGCGGCGGCGGGGATCGGCGCGCATCTCGCGCTCGCCTCGGACCTGGTGGTGGCGGCCGAGGAAGCCACCTTCGTGGAATCCTTCGTGCGCCGCGGTCTCGTCGTCGACGGCGGCGGTGCGTATCTCCTGCCGCGCCGGGTCGGCATGCAGAAGGCGAAGGAGCTGGCCTTCTTCGGCGACAAGCTGCCCGCGGCCGAGGCGTTCGCGCTCGGGCTGGTGAACCGGGTGGTGCCTGCCGCGGAGCTCGCCTCGGCGGCCGACGAGTTCGCCCGCCGGCTCGCGGTCTCGCCCACCAGCTCGATCTCGCTGACCAAGCGCCTGCTCAACTCCTCCCCGGACGTGGACCGCTCGGCGGCCTTCCTCGCCGAGGGGATGGCGCAGGAGATCCAGTCCTACGCCGAGGACTCCGGCGAGGGTGTCCGCTCGTTCGTCGAACGCAGGCCGCCCGAATTCCGCGGCTGGTGAGAGGAGCAAGGAGAACCATGGCCACGAGCACGAGCAGAGCCGATCTGCCCACAGTGGACGATGACAGCCGGGTGTACTGGGACGCCTACGCCGAAGGCAGGTTCCTGATCGCCCGGTGCGGATCGTGCGACCGGGTGCACCACTACCCGCGGCCCTACTGCCCGTTCTGCTGGAGCGACGACGTTTCACCCTGGCAGGCGTCGGGGAGGGGCACGCTTTACACGTATTCGACGGTGTACGTCAACGACCTGGCGCCGTTCCGGGAACGGCTGCCGTACGTCGCGGCCATGGTGGAGCTGGCGGAGGGGCCGCGGGTGATGTCCACGGTCACCGGCTGCGACCCGGCCGACCTGCGGGTCGGCATGGCGCTGGTCGTGGACTTCCAGCCGCTGACCGAGGAGCTGTCGGCCCCGGTCTTCCGTCCCGCCCCCTGACCGAACCGAAGGAAAGAAGACGCATGAGTTCCCTGCTGGAAGGCAAAGTCGCCCTCGTCACCGGCGCGGGCCACGGGATCGGCCGTGCCCACGCGCTCGAACTGGCGAGCCACGGTGCCACCGTGGTGGTCAACGACCTCGGCTCGTCGGTGTCGGGCGAGGGCAGTGGCCGCGACGCTGACGAGGTCGTCGGCATCATCGCCGCCCGGGGCGGCAAGGCCATCGCCGACTACGGCGACGTCGGCGACGAGGAGCAGGTCGAGGCCATGGTGGCCAAGGCGTTCGACCAGTTCGGGCACCTCGACGTCGTCGTGAACAACGCCGGCATCGTGCGCGACCGTGCCGTGTGGAACATGAGCGTGCAGGACTTCGACCTCGTCATGCGGGTCCACGTACGCGGCACCTGGCTGGCCAGCCGCGCCGCGGCCAAGCGGTGGCGGGCGATCGCCAAGAGCGACGGCGGTTCGGTGTACGGCCGCATCATCAACACGACCTCCGGCGCCGGGCTGCTCGGCCACTTCGGACAGTCGAACTACGGCGCCGCGAAGGCCGCGATCGTGGGGCTGACCCAGACGCTGAGCCTGGAGCTGGCGAGCATCGGCGTGACGGTCAACGCGATCAGCCCCGGCGGGATCACCCGGCTCTCCGGCACGATCTCCGGCGCCGAGCAGGTACCGGAGGCCGACGAGCGCCCCGAGGGCGAGTTCGACCCGAAGGACCCGTCACTGGCGTCGCCGGTCGTGGCGTGGCTCGCGAGCCACGAAGCCGCCCACGTCAGCGGCCAGGTGATCCGGGCGATGGGCGAGGAGCTCTCGCTCATGCAGGGCTGGACCAAGCGGGTCACCACGACCAGCGGCGGGAAGCGCTGGGACGCCACGAAACTGGGTGCCGTGATGGCGACCGACATCTTCCAGACCCGTGCGCCCGGCCTCCGGCTGGGCAGCTGAACCGGAGCCTGCCATGCGGATCATCGTGGACCGGGACCGCTGTACCGGCCAGGCGATGTGCGAGTCCATCGCCGCCGACCTGTTCGAGGTGAACGACGACGGCGAGCTCGAGCTGAAAGCGAGCACCGTGCCTGACGGCCGGCTCGGCGACGTGCAGGAGGCGGTCGCGTGCTGTCCCAACGAAGCGCTGCGGCTGGTTCCGTGAGGACGGTCGAACGGCTGGTCGTGGTCGGTGCCTCCCTCGCCGGCCTCCGCGCCGTCGAGGCTGCGCGGCAGGCGGGCTTTCCGGGGCACATCACGCTGATCGGGGCGGAACCACACCTGCCCTACGACCGGCCGCCGCTGTCCAAGGCCTTCCTGGAGAACCCCGCCGAACCGGCGCCGTCCTTCCGTGACGAGCGGGAGCTGCGCGACGAGCTGGGCGTCGAGCTGCTGCTCGGCGCACCGGCGAGCGGGCTCGACACCGCCGGGCGCGCGGTGCTCGTCGGCGAGCGGGCCGTGCCCTACGACGCGGCGGTGCTCGCCACCGGCTCGATCGCGCGGAGGCCGGCCCTGGCCGAAGGGCTCACCGGTGTGCACACCCTGCGCACCGTGGACGACGCCCTCGCGATCCGTGCGGCTCTCGATGCCGGCGCCCGCACGGTGGTGATCGGTGCGGGGTTCATCGGTTCCGAAGTGGCGTCGAGTGCGCGTGCCCGCGGCCGCGACGTCGTGCTCGTGGAAGCGCTTCCCACGCCATTGGTGCGCGCGGTCGGCGAACAGCTGGGCGCGGTACTCGCGACCCTGCATCATCGCCACGGCACCGACCTGCGCTGCGGCGTGGCCGTCGCCGCGGTCGAAGGCGAGGGGCGCGTGGAGCGGGTCCTGCTGTCGGACGGTTCGGTGCTGCCCGCCGATCTGGTCGTGGCGGGCGTCGGGGCCCGGCCCGCCGTGGACTGGCTGACGGGTTCCGGCTTGACGCTCGACGGCGGCGTGGTGTGCGACGAGCACCTGTGGACCGGCGCCGACGGGGTGTACGCGGCCGGTGACCTCGTGCGCTGGCACAACCCCGCGTTCGGCGTCTCGATGCGTCTCGAGCACTGGACCAGTGCGGCCGAGCAGGCCCGCATCGCCGCGCGCAACGCCATCGGGCCCGGAGAGCCCGCGGCCTGCTCGACCGTGCCCTACTTCTGGTCCGACTGGTACGGCAGCCGGATCCAGCTGGCCGGGATCCCCGCCGCCGACGAGGTCCGCGTCGTCGACGGCGACCTCGACCGGGACGGGCGGCTCGTGGCGCTGTACCGGCGCGGCGACCGGCTGGCCGGTGCGCTGACCGTCAACGGGAAGGCGCAGGTCATGAAGTACCGAGGCTTGATCCAGCGCGAGGCGTCCTGGGAGGACGGGCTCGCTTTCGCCGCGGACCGCCGCCGTGCGGCCGCGAACCTTGTCACCGCCGACAGAACAGGAGTGTGAGCATGGAGCTCAAACCGGGAACACGGCTGCGCAGCCAGGTGGACGCCACGGAGATCATCGTGGTGCGACCGCCCACCGCCGAGGTGGAGCTCTCCTGCGGCGGGCACCCGATGATCGACGCCAAGGCCGAGGCGGCACCGGGCCTGACCGCCGACCCCGCCGCGACCGGCGGCACCGAGCTGGGCAAGCGCTACACCGACGGCGAGGCGGCGCTGGAGGTGCTGGTCACCAAGCCCGGCACGAGCAGCCTGGCCGCGGCGGGCAGCCCGCTCGTGCTCAAGGAAGCCAAGCCGCTGCCGGCGAGCGACTGACCCGGCCGGACGCGGCTGCCGCGCTCGCGAGCTGCTGGACGACGGTGGCGTATCTGGAACTGCCCGTCTTCGCGTGGCGGTGACTCAGTCGTACATCAGCCCGCCGTCGACCAGCAGCTCCACGCCGGTCAGGAACGAGGACTCCGCCGAGAGAAGGAAGGCGACCGAGCGGGCGACCTCCTCGGGGGTGCCGAGGCGCCCCATCGGGATGATGTCGCCCCACTCCCGCTGCATCTCCGCCGGGTACGACGCGATACCCGGGGTGGCGATCGTGCCGGGGCAGACCGCGTTGACCCGGATGCCGCGGCGCGCGTACTGCAGGGCCGCGTTCTTCGTCAGCCCGACGATGCCGTGCTTCGCCGCGGTGTAGGCGGCCATCCCGGGTGCGTTCTTCACGCCCGCGTTCGACGCCATGTTCACGATGCTGCCGTGCCCGGCGGCCTGCATGACCCCGAGCTCCGCGCGCAGGCACAGGAAGGTGCCGCGCAGGTCGACGGCCATCACCCCGTCCCAGGTCTGCACCGCCAGCTCGTGCAGATCGCAGGGGGCGTGCGCGATCCCGGCGTTGTTCACGGCCAGGTCGAGCCCGCCGAGGAACGCGACCGACCGCTCGATGAGCTCGTCCACACCGGCCTCGTCGGAGACGTCGCAGGCGACGAACTCGGCAGTGCCACCGGCGGCGCGGATGTCCTCGACCGTGGCCTTGCCGCCGTCCTCGGCGACGTCGGACACGACCACCCGCGCCCCCGCCGCGGCCAGGTGCAGCGCGGTCGCCCGGCCGATCCCGGCCCCGGCTCCTGTGATGACGACACCCTTGCCGGCCAACGTCATCTTCGTTCTCCTTCGCTCGCCCGGATGAAGTCCTCGCCGTAGTGGCCGATCGCGTCCAGCGCGCTGTCCACGCCGTCGGCCGGCAGGCGCACCAGTGCCCAGGTCACCCCGGCCGAGGCCAGCTTCGCGAGCTCGTCCAGATGTGCGGCGGCCTCCGGGTCGCCGCCCGCGACGGCCGGGACCGGCGCCTCCGTCTGCACGTCCACACTGTCCGGGCTCCGGCCCGCCTCGTGCAGTTCGCCGCGCAGCTCGTCGATCGCGGAGGCCAGCTGCTCGACAGTCTCGATCGGGGACGTGCGCACCGTCTTCGCGTCGACGCCCTGGGCGAACAACGGCGACCAGCCCTGGCCGTGGGCCACGACCCGCCGCCGCGCCGCCTTGCTGTTGCCGCCGATCCACAGTGGCAACCCGGCCTGGACCGGCGGCGGTCGCAGCTGCTGGTCGAGCGCCCGGAAGTGCCTGCCTTCGAAGCGCACCGGCTCTCCCGTCCACGCCTTGGCGAGCACCTCGACGGCCTCGTCGAACAGCTCGTTCCGTTCGGCGAAGTCCACGCCGAGGGCGGCGAACTCCGAGCGCAGGTAGCCGCTGCCGGCCACGACCGTGAGCCGCCCGCCGGAGAGGACGTCCACAGTGGACAGCGTCTTGGCGGTGAGCAGCGGGTTGCGGTAGGGGAGCACGAGCAGGTTGGTCATCAGCCGGATCCGCGAGGTGACCCCCGCGCAGAACGACAGCGCGGCCAGTGGGTCGAACGTGTGGTGACCGCCCGCGGCCAGCCACTTCGTCGAGGGGGCCGGATGCTCGCTGAAACAGATCGCGCCGAACCCGGCCTCCTCGGCCGCACGTACCACGCGGGCGAGGTTCTCCGGCAGGCGGAACTCGGGTGCGTAGCCGGTGCGCTCGATCGGGTACTCGAGGGTGAACCTCACGGCCGGAACGCCTCGACGACGAGCGCCGAGCCCATGCCGCCGCCCGCGCACAGGGACGCGACGCCGATGCCGCCCCCACGGCGGCGCAGGTCGCCGAGCAGTGTGGTGACCATCCGCGCGCCGGTGGCGGCGATGGGGTGCCCGAGGCTGCAGCCGCTGCCGCTGATGTTGACCAGCTCCGGGTCGATGCCGAGGATCCTCGTGCTCGCCACGCACATCGACGCGAAGGCCTCGTTGATCTCGAACAGCGTGACGTCGGAGAGCTTCAGGCCCGCGCGCTCGAGCGCCTTGGGGATCGCCTCGGTGGGCGCGAGGCCCGTGCGGACCGGGTCCACGCCGACCGAGGCCCATGAACGCACGACGCCGAGTGGGCGCAGCCCTTGCTGCGCCGCCAGTTCGGCGGAGGTGAGCAGCACGGCCGCCGCGGCGTCGTTGACGCCTGAGGAGTTGCCCGCGGTGATGCTGAAGCCCTCGATCTCCGGATGCAGCGGCTTGAGCCGCCCGAGACGTTCCATGGAGGTGTCGCGGCGCGGGTGCTCGTCGGTGTCGAAGAGGATCTCGGCGCCTTCGGCGTTGCGCACCTTGATCGGCACGATCTCCTCGGCGAAGCGGCCCCCGTCGATCGCGGCGACCGCGCGCTGGTGCGAACGCAAGGCCCAGGCGTCCATCTCCTCGCGGGAGACGCCGGCGAGCTTGGCGGTGTTCCAGCCGACGGTGATGGACATGTCGTCGCTGGGGGCCTCTGCCGTCGCAGGGTGCGAGGGCGACATCCACCGGTCCTGCCAGTCCTGCGTGCCGGGGATCCGGCGCCGCAGCACGGGTGCGGTGGACGGGGACTCGGCGCCGCCCGCGAGCACGGCGCGGTCCATGCCGGCCCGGATCCCGGCTGCCGCGGTCTGGATCGCGGACAGGCTCGAAGCACACTGGCGGTTCAGCGCGAGCCCGGGCACCGAGGTGAGGCCCGCGCGCACGGCCACGTGCCGGGCGATGTCGCCGCCGCCCTGCATGACCTCGCCGAAGACGATGTCGTCGAGCAGGGCCGGGTCGAGTGTCGAGCGGTGCAGCACCTCGGTGATCACCGGCTCGGCCAGGTCGAAGGCGCTGGTCTCGGTGAGGCTGCCCTTGAACGAGGTGCCGATGGCGGTGCGGCAGGCGGCGACGATGACGGCGTCAGGCACGTTCGACTCCAGGGGATCGGGGGTGGCTCCTGCCGTTCACTGTACTGACGACAGCTACAGATATCGAGCAATGAACTTAACAGGTCAACTGTATCGGCGCTGGCACTCGCGAGCGTTCGCGGTGGCCGATCGGCTCCCTCGGCTGAGGCGGGGTTTCTTTCAGGAACCGGTTCGAAGACAGGGAGACGTCCTTTCCGTTGCACTGGAAGGTGGAGCCACCGTCGCCGTGGGAGCTTCGCTCCGGATCGTGCTCCTGCTCGAGAACGTCGTGGTGGAGGTCGCGGATTCGAGGCGCCGCTCCCCGTCCGCCACCTGCCCCGGTACGCGCTCGGTCGCCGATGCCGGTTGTCGCGCGCACAATGGGATCCCGGCAGCGGCTTGGAGGTGTGATGCGAGACGACCCGACCGACGAGCACGGACGCTTGCCTCTGCGGTCTCCGGCCGGGAGCCGGGACGAGCCGGAGCTCGAGGAAGCGTTCGACCGGATCGTCGCCGAAGGTCGCGACCGGCTTGGACGTCCGTTGCTGCCGCTGGTGGCCACCGGCCTGCTCGGCGGCGTCGACGTCGCAATGGGAGTGCTGGCCTACCTGGTCGTCGAGCACGAGACCGGGCAGCCGCTGCTGGCCTCCGCCGCGTTCACGATCGGGTTCATCGCGCTGCTGCTCGCGCGCAGCGAGTTGTTCACCGAGAACTTCCTCGTCCCGATCACCGCGCTGGCGTCCGGCAGTGGTTCCTGGCCACGGTTGCTCCGGCTGTGGCTGGTCACTCTCGCCGCGAACCTGGCCGGGGGTTTCGTGATGGCCGGGATGATCGTCGTGGCGCTGCCCGACCTTCGTGGCACCGCGGCGACGGCCGGTGTCCATTACGCCACGCTGGGCACGTCCTGGCGCTCGTTGCTGCTGGCCGTGCTGGCCGGTGCGGTGATCACGCTGATGACCCGGATGCAGCACTCGACCAGCGACATGGGAGTCAAGCTCGTGGCCGCGGTCGCCATGCCGTTCCTTCTGGTCGGGGCACAGTTGTTCCACTCGGTACTCGACTCGATCGTCATGTTCGCCGGCCTGCTCGGTGGCTTGGCGCACTACTCGTGGGCCAACTGGGCACTCGCGCTGGCCTGGTCGTCGCTGGGCAACGTCCTCGGCGGCATCGGCCTGGTCACCTCGATCCGGCTGCTCCGGGTGTCACACCGCGTCGAAGAGGCGCAGCACGACGCCCGCGAAGAATCCGGTGACCGGAGCACCTGACGGCGGGAACCATCGGGACGGTTATGCGGCCGTGTGACGGGTAGCCCCGCCCGATCCGACGCCGTCGGGGCCGCCTGCTCTTCACCTGCGAGCACCGGTGAACCACTGATTGGAGGAGACGCTGTGCGTGCGATGGTCTATCGCGGGCCGTACAAGGTCCGGGCCGAGGAGAAGGACATCCCGGCCATCGAGCACCCGAACGACGCGATCGTCCGCGTCGCACTGGCTGCGATCTGCGGCTCGGACCTTCACCTGTACCACGGGATGATGCCGGACACGCGGGTCGGCATGACCTTCGGGCACGAGTTCGTCGGCGTGGTCGAGGACGTAGGCCCTGACGTGCGGAACCTCGAACGAGGGGATCGCGTCATGGTGCCGTTCAACATTTTCTGCGGGACGTGCTGGTACTGCGCGCGCGGCCTGTACTCCAACTGCCACAACGTCAACCCCAACGCCACGGCCGTCGGCGGCATCTACGGCTACTCAAACACTACCGGCGGGTACGACGGAGGCCAGGCCGAGTACGTCCGGGTGCCGTTCGCCGACGTGGGCCCGAGCGTCATCCCCGACTGGATGGACGACGAGGACGCGGTCCTGCTCACCGACGCGCTCGCCACGGGCTACTTCGGCGCGCAGCTGGGCGACATCGTCGAGGGCGACGTGGTGGTGGTCTTCGGTGCCGGGCCGGTCGGCCTGTACGCCGCGAAGTCGGCCTGGCTGATGGGTGCCGGCCGGGTCATCGTCATTGACCACCTGGAGTACCGCCTGGCGAAGGCCCGCACCTTCGCCCACGCCGAGACCTACAACTTCACCGAGTACGACGACATCGTCGTACACCTGAAGAAGATCACCGACCACCTCGGCGCCGATGTCGCGATCGACGCCGTCGGCGCCGAAGCCGACGGCAACCTGATCCAGCACGTCACGTCGGCCAAGTTGAAGCTGCAGGGCGGCTCACCGGTGGCCCTCAACTGGGCGATCGACTCGGTGCGCAAGGGCGCCACCATCTCGGTGATGGGCGCGTACGGGCCGATTTTCAGCGCCGTCAAGTTCGGCGACGCGTTCAACAAGGGCCTCACGCTGCGGATGAACCAGTGCCCCGTCAAGCGGCAGTGGCCGCGGTTGTTCGAGCACGTCCGCAACGGCTACCTGAAACCGAGCGACATCGTCACCCACCGGATCCCGCTCGAGCACATCGCCGAGGGCTATCACATCTTCTCCGCGAAGCTGGACGGCTGCATCAAGCCGCTCATCGTGGCGAGCAGCAGCTGAGGGAAGGAACTGGAGCCATGACCTACACATCGAAGCGACCGCCGCTCACCGAGTCGAGCGACCAGCTGCGCGCCCGGATCCCGGGCTGGGGTGCGGACCTCGACCCCAAGGACCGGCCGTCGGTGCCGAAGCTGCGGTGGCAGGAGGACCGGACCGGCGCCCACTGGGAGTTCCCCGAGCGGCAACCGGAGAGAGGGCGTCGCGAGCGATCGATCGAGCACAAGTTCCTGACACCGGTCTTCGGCACCTCGTGCCCGCCCAGGGGCCTCTCCGGCGTGCTGCGCAGGCTCTCCTACCGCAAGTACAGCGAGGGGCGCGCCGCGCACTGGCTGCTCCTGCTGGCCGCCGACCGGGTGGACGCGTGGGAGCACCATGCTCGCTCGTTCCTGACCCTGCGTCCCGACAACCCGATCACGGAGACAGGGGTGCTCAGCGAGTTCTCCCGGCACGGCGTCTCCTCCCGGCTCGGGAAGAAGCGTGCGGACGTCAAGCACCAGATGCTGGACCCGGTCATCGTCGCCGGCCCGTGGGTGGCGGTGGGCGGGCTCGTCTTCGGGACTGTCAGGAAGGTGCTGCGGCGCAGCGACGCGCCGGGACCCCGGGGGGCGCGTCGCCGACGCAGCTCCTAGCAGCCACCCGTGGATTCACCTGGCGCGGTCCCGCAACCGCCTCAGCACGCCGGCTGTCGCCGCTGCCCGATTCGCGGTAGCGTGCCCGTCACGGCGGAGACGGCGGCGGTCTCGGCGAGTGACAGGCTGATCCCGCCGAAGGCACCGGTCTTGGCGGCGCGGGCCAGTGCGGGCCCGTCGGTGAGCTGCGCCCCCGCGCCGAGGAGGGACGAGGCGCCGGCGAGGCCGCCGGGCGCGTCGTGCTGGGGCAGCTCCTGCCCGGGGCAAAACTGCGGGTCGACCAGCTGGCGAACGACCTCGGCGTCAGCCGGGTGCCGGTCCGGGAGGCGCTCCGGGAGCTGCTGGCCGAAGGACTGGTCGAGATCTACCCGCGCCGGGACGCGATCGCCGCCGTCGCCCTCACCCGGATGCACGTGGCGCACGGGCGGGAGGCGGCGCTGCGGGGACTCGGCCTGGTGGACCAGACATCGCCCCGGACGTTCACCGTCCGGTCATACCGCCCGCCGCACCGCGGCGGTCGCGGCCTGGCGTTCGCCGGTCCAGCGGAGCGTTTCCGGTGGGGCGAGGTCGAACAGGTCGAGTGCCCGGTGGACGGTGTGCTCGACCACGTCGTGGACCGTCTCGGGCAAGGTGTAGAACGCGGGTACCGGTGGCATCAGGATCGCGCCGGCGTCGGCGCAGTGGGACATCAGCCGGACGTGCCCGGCGTGCAGCGGTGTCTCCCGCAGGAGGAGCACCACCGGGCGCCGTTCCTTCAGGCACACGTCCGCCGCGCGGGCCAGCAGGGTGTCGTCGTAGCAGTTGGCCACCGCGGACAACGTCTTCACGCTGCACGGGGCGACCAGCATTCCGGCGGTCCGGAAACTCCCGGACGAGATCGGCGAGCCGAGGTCGTGGTCGCTGTGCACGACATCGGCGAGGTTTTTCACCTGCTGAACCGAATATCCGGTTTCGTATTCGATGGTCGCGCGCCCGGACCTGCTGATCACGAGGTGCGTCTCGACATCGGCACGAGCACGGAGCACCTCGAGCGTCCTGATTCCGTAGATCGCGCCGGACGCGCCGGGGATTCCGACGATCAACCGCTTCGGCAGCCCCATCCGTGCTCCTCGCGTCGAGCTCCGCTTCGGACGCAGACTAGCCCACCCACACGCCGGCGGGCGGTCCGCGCGCATACCGTTCGCTAATGCCGCCATAAGGATCTCGATATTGCCTTTCCCGAAACCGGTGCCCGCATAATGGCTCAATCCCCGAGGCCGCCACGTCCGGCGCTGGGAACCAGAAGAGAGAGAGCATCGCAATGGTCTCCTCGCCCGATCACCACCCCGACTTTTCGACAGCGCAACGGTGGATCGTTCTGCTGTCCGCCGTGCTGGGCTACGTGACCGACGGGTACAACCTGCTGATCATCACCTTCGTCCTGCCCTCGATCACCAAGGACCTCGGGATCTCCACCACCCAGGCGGGGTTCATCGTCACCGCGCAGCTGCTCGCGTCGATCGTCGGCGGGGCGTTGTTCGGCAGGCTCGCCGACGTCCGTGGCCGCAAGAGCGCGCTCACCTGGAGCATTGCCGTGTTTTCGCTCGGCGCCCTGCTTTCGGCCTTCTCGTGGGGGTACAGCTCGCTGCTGATCACGCGCGTCATCGCGGGCATCGGGCTCGGCGGTGAATGGGGCGTCGGCATGGCGTTGTTCAACGAGGCCTGGACGAAACACCGCGGCCTCGGCGCGTCGGTGATCCAGAGCTCCCTGCCGGTGGGCAGCGTGCTGGCGGGCCTTGTTTCGGCGCAGATCATCGCCGTCCAGGGTGCGGGCGGCTGGCGGCTGGCACTCGCGACCGGCTGCGCGCCGATCCTGCTGTGCGTCGTCACCCGGTTCTGGATGCCGGAATCGCGGGTCTGGTTGCGGAGCAGGCGCGAGCACACCGGTGGGAACCCGGCCGGCGGCGTTTTCCGTGAACTCGCCATGGCGGGCAACAGGAAACGATGGCTGCTCGGTTTCGGTCTGGTGCTCGGCTACATGATCTCCTACTACGGGGTGACTTCCTGGATGCCGACGTTCATCGTCGACACGTACCACCAGGGTCCGGCCGTGTGGAAGCAGGTCAACACGTTCGCCGTGTGGGTGGTCGTGCCGTTGAAGATCGCCTTCGGCCTGTGGGGCGACCGGATCGGCCGCAAGGCGGCGACGCTGGTGCCGGCGGTGTTCACGCTGGCGGGCTCGATCGGCCTGCTCGTGGCCGGGCTGGCGGCCGGGCACAGGTACCCGGGCAGCGTCTGGTCGTGGTCGTTGTTCTGGTTCTTCTTCGTGTGGAGCATGGGAAACGCGGAATCCTCACTGATGGGAGCCTGGCTTCCGGAGAGCTTCGCCACCAGGATCCGCGCCACCGCGACTTCGACGACCTACATGTTCGGGCGCGGCCTGTCGGCGCTGGCGCCGAGCCTGGTCGTCCTGCTCGGCTTCGCCAACCTGGGGATCGGGATGGGGATCGTGAGCATCATCGGGGTGGTCCTGTTCGTCCTCTGCGCACTCCTGCTGCCGGAAACCCGGCCCCGACGAAGGTCCACACAGGACAGCGGCACCGGACGAGCCGTGATCACCACCGAAAGGAGCGGACAATGACGAGAACGGTCCCGGAAGCTGTCGGAAACGCCGGCGACGGCGTGCACCCGACGCGAGCGGACCTGCGGTCCGCGCTCGCGGATCTGCGGGCGCACGGGGAGATCTCGACGATTTCTCGTGAAGTGCACTGGAACCGGGAGCTCGGCACGGTGAGCCGGGTCGCGCTCCAGCACAATGCGGGCGGGCTGGTCTTCGAGAACATCACCGGCTATCCCCGCCCGGAGGCCCGCTGCGGCAGGGTCGCCACCAACCTGCTGGCGAGCCACCGCCGGATGGCGATACTGCTCGGGCTCGATCCGGACACCCCCTACCCGCAGCTGGTCCAGCACGTGCTCGAGTTCAACGGGAAGCGGCTCAGTCCCGTGGTCGTCGGCACCGGACCCGTCAAGGACCACGTCGTCACGGGCCGGGACGTCGATCTCACCGAGCTCCCGGTACCGCACTGGCACCACCTCGACGGCGGGCGCTACATCAACACCTTCGGCGCGGTCGTGACCCGTGACCCCGACGACGGGGTCATGAACGTCGGTGTCTACCGGGGCATGATCGTGGGGCGCGACAAGATCGCGATGCTGATGGTGCCGAGCCAGCACTGGGGACGCCACTGGGCGAAATGGACCGAACGCGGCGAGCCGATGCCGATCGCGTGCGTCTACGGCTGGCATCCGATCATGGACATCCTGGCCGGCAGCCCGATCCCGCCGGGCGTGTGCGAATACGACGTGATGGGCGCGTATCTGGGCGCCCCGGTCCCGCTGGTGCGCTGCGAGACGGTCGATCTCGAGGTCCCCGCGTCGGCCGAGATCGTCGTCGAGGGCCACATCTCGCCCGATCCGGAGACCTACGAATGGGAGGGCCCGTTCGGCGAGTTCACCGGGTACGTCAGCGACGTGCCCAAGAAACGCCCCGCGATGGCGGTCTCCTGCCTGACCTACCGGGACGATCCGATCTTCCGAGGCACGCTCGAAGGGTCCCTACCCGGTTCCTCCGGCGAGAACTGCTACCTCTCGTCCGTGCAGCGAGCCGGGATCGCCTGGGAGACACTCGAACGCGCCGGAGTACCCGGGATCAAGCAGGTCTACGTGCACCCGGTCACCAACGGCACGACGATCGTGGTGCAGATCCGCAAGGTCCACGAAGGACACGCGAAGATGGTCGCCGCGGCCCTGTGGAGCAGCAATGCCGCGCTCTACCGGTACAAGTACGTCATCGTCGTGGACGAGGACGTGGACCCCGGCGACTACTCGGCGATCGACTGGGCGATCGCGTACCGGGTCCAGCCGGGAAGCGACGACATCGTCATGTTCCCGGGCAGCTTCGGCTCGCCGCTCGACCCCAGCACCCCGCTGGCGGACCGCGAGGTGAGCCGCCTCGGCTCGGGGCTGTGGAACCGCACGCTGATCGACGCCACCCGCACCTTCCGCTACGAGCCGCAGGAGGCCTGGGGCGGCAAGAACTTCCCGCCCACCGTGGTGCCGGCCGAGGAGGATCTCGACCTGGTACTGGGGCGCTGGGACGAGTACGGGATCGACTGACGGGCCCTCACCCCGCCATCAGCTCCACCTCTTCCGGGCCGGCCTCGCAGCTGGCGAGGCACCTCGCCAGCTGCGGGTGCCGGTGGAAGACGTCCGCCTGCCGCCGCCAGGCCAGTGAAATCGTCCTGGCGGCAGGCCGGTGGTCCAGCGGCACCGCCGCTGTCCCGGCCTTCATGTCCAGGCACAGCCGCGGCAGCACCGAAACCCCGACCCCGCACGCCACCGCGCCCAGCAGCAGGTCCAGGCTCTGTGCCTCCAGCACGACGTGGGGATCGAAGCCGATGGACCGGCAGATGTCCAGGATCTGCGTGCGCAGCCCGATCCCCTCGCTCGGGATCACGAACGGGGTCAGGGCGAACGCGCGCGCGTCGCCGAAGTTCCGTTTCCGCAGCGGGCCACGCGCCGGGCAGGCGACGACGAAGTCCTCGCTGAACAGCACCCGTGCACGCGCTCCGGGCAGCCGGCCCACACCCACGTCCAGCCTCCCGTCCGCCAGCATCTCCTGGATCAGCGTGCTGTCCGCGATCTCCTCGAAGGCCAGTGGTATCTCCGGCGCGGCCTTCCTGATGTGCACGACGATGGCCGGGACGACAGTGCTGCCCAGGCTGGGCACGTACCCGATCCGCAACGGCGGTGCCGGTTCCCGCTCGAGCGTCCGGATGCGCGCGGTCGTGTCCTCCAGCGCCGAGAGGACCGACTGCGCGCAGTCGTCGAGCAGCTCTCCCGCCGGCGACAGCGTGACGGCGCCGTGGGCCCGGTTGAACAGCTGGGTGCCCAGCTCCTGCTCGAGCTTGCGGATCTGGATCGAAACGTTGGGCTGCGTGACGAACAGCCGTTTCGCCGCCCGGGTGAAGCTCTGTTCCTCGGCGACCGCGCGAAAGTACTTCAGCTGCTGGAGTTCCAACTGCCCATCCCTTCCTCCGGTACGTCTGCTGTCCGCACGACGAGAGCGATCCGGGGCGGCTTCGGCCCGAGGTCCTGCTGTCAGAAGAACCAGTGCGTGGGTTCGTTCCCGCGTACGGCGACGTCGCTGAATCTTCCACCGAGGAAGCCGAGCGGCTCACCGTCGCGTTCGCACACCCTGATGACGCGCCCGATGACCACGAGGTGGTCACCGGCCACGAGCTCCCGTTCCACCAGGCATTCCAGGTGTGCGAAGGCGTCCGGGATGATCGGGACGCCGTGCTGCCCGTAGGTCACCTCGAGGTTGGCGAAATGGTCCTCGCCACGCTTCGCGAAGCGCAGGGCGAGGTGTTCCTGCCGCGCGGACAGGATGTTCACGGCGAACCGGCCCGCTTCGCTGACCGCACCGGTGCTGCGGGCGCCGATGGTGAGGCAGACCAGCAGCAGCGGCGGTTCGAGCGAAACGGACGTCAGCGAGTTGACCGTCATGCCGTGCGGCGTGCCTTCGGTGCACGTCGTCACCACGGCGACCCCGGTGGCGAAGTGGCCGATCGTGCGCCGCATCGCTGGTGCGTCGACATAGAACGTGGCGGGTGCTGGGTTCTGGACCATTGCGGGCTCCACGGGTGGCGGGGTCAGGCGCGGTACCGGACCTCGAAGGTGAGGACACCCTCGTCGGTGCGCCAGGGGCCGTGCGGCATACCCGGCGGGCGGCAGGCGTACATGCCGGCCGTGAAGGTCTGGCCGAGGGTGAGGTCGGTGAACGAGCCGTCGATGATGTAGACCTCCTCCCAGAAGTCGTGCCGCTGCACGCCCATCGGCGTGGAATCGGCTCCCGGCTCGTACCGCAGGATCCGGGTGGCCACCCCGGCTTCGGGGTCCTTGGCGAGGACGCGCTCGGTGATCTTCGGATCGTCGCCGGGGCACACGGTGAAGCCGACCTCGTCGACGGGGAAGAACTCGTACTCGGGCTTGCTCATCAGTCGACCAACTCCAGTTGTTTCCGTGTTCAGGCGGCACCGTAGCTCGCGAGGAACTGCTCGACCTCGCCGACCGGACCGTCGAAGCCGTAGTTGCGGAAGGCATAGCCCTTCACCACGAAGGGCGCGCCCGCGTAGAACATCTCGTACTGGTGATGCCTGCCGCCGAACTCGCTGCCCACCGCGTCCCAGGCGAGTTTGAACAGTTTCACCCGTTCCTCGGCGGGCGCGCCCGGGCTCTGCACGTAGCGGTCGATGTCCGGCCGGGTCTCCGGGCTCGTCAGGTCGGCGACGCTCGAGGGCACCTGGAGCACACCGCCGCCGACCAGGTCCCGCAGGATCGCCAGCACCCTCGGGTACAGCTCGGCCTGCATGCCCATCGCCCCGTACACCGCCCGCGCGCCGGGGCGCCACATGCCCTGCTCATCGGGAGCGGCCGTGTACTCCGCGGCCAGCACCGCAGACTCCACGATGGACGCCAGGCTGGCCAGCTCGCCGAGTTTCTCGACAACGCCCGGAATCCTGTCGACGCCGTTCACCGCGGCGACCTTGCGCGCCAGCCCGGCCAGGAACTGCAGCTTCACCATGAAGCGGATCTGCGCCTGCCAGTTGCCGAGCACGTGGGCACCGGTGTCGAAGAACTGGCGGCGCAGGCCCGCGACATCGCGGTAGACCAGCACGCGGTCCCACGGGACGAAGACGTCGTCGAAGACCAGCAGCGCGTCGGTCTCGTCGTACCGGCTGGTCAAGGGGTAGTCGTAGCTGCTGGTCGCGGCGGGTGCGTACGGCCTGCGGCAGTACAGTTTCAGGCCATCCGCGGCGACGGGAACCACGAACCCGATCGCGAAGTCTCTGTCCTCCGGGCCGAGCGGTTTGATGCAGGACACGAAGATCTCGTCGGCCACCGCGCCTCCGGTGGCCAGCATCTGGGCGCCGCGGATGACGATGCCGTCCGGGCGTTCCTCCGCGACGCCCGCCTGGATCAGCTCGCCCTCCCAGGCGTGCGCCGTCGTGGCCCGGGAGACCTGTGGCGGGATGATCGCGTAGGAGACGTAGCTGTTCTCGGCGAGCACGCGCTCCTGGAAGGCGCGGGCGTTCGCCGCGAAATCGTGCTCTTCCCGCGCGAAGGCTTCGGGGTGGGACCCGAACGCGGCGACGAAGGCACCCACGTGATCGGGGCTGCGGCCGACCCAGCCGTGGGTGTGCCGTGCCCAGGTCGTCGCGGCCTCGCGGTAGCCGACCAGGTCTTCGCGGCTGGTGGGCGTGGCGAACAGCCGGTTCACCGTGGTGCCGCTCGCCGGGTCGGTGACGGCCATCGCCGAGGCCGGGTCGGCGGCGAGGTCGAACAGCTCCGCGATCGTCCGGGCGATCGGGGCGAACGCCGGGTGGTGCGCGACGTCGGTCACCGCGTGCCCGTCGAGATACACCCGGCGCGAGTCGTCCAATGCCGCCAGGTAGTCCTTACCGGTGCGCATCACAGCCTCCTCGTCCTGGTCTCGTAAGCGTGGGCCAGGGTGTGTCCGCCGGGCAGTTCCAGCTGGACCCGCCATGCACTGCCGTAGACGAACTCCCCGCCGGGCAAAGGCAGAGTGCCGCAGTACAGCACCAGGTCGACCGTGCAGGGGACGTCGAGCACCGCGTTCATGCGCTCGACCAGCTCGGCGGGATGGCGCAGGGTGGACACGCTTCCCTCCTGGTAAGGTCGGCCGTCCACAGTGGAACCGGCGAGCAGCCGGTCCCAGTCCACCTCGGAGAGATCGGTTCCGGCGTCCGCCACGACGCTGCCGAGCGGTTTCGGGCACGCGGCCTTCGAACCGGCGACGTCTTCGCGTTCCAGCTCGCGGTCGGTGTGGTCGGAGCCGACGCCGAGGAAGTACCGGCCGCCGTGGCGGATCACCACCGGCTCGACCTCTCCCGAGGTCTTGCGGCCACCGACCTCGACCACCGCGTCGGCGGTGAGCAGGGCGGGGTCCAGGTCGTAGAACGCGGGGACGCTCGACGGCGGCGGCACCCCGATGTCGGCCAGCTCGGCGATGTGGGCTCGCACGGCCGCCTCGTCCTTGGCGGTGTACCCGGCCACGACCAGCCGCTCCGGCTCGATGGTCAGGCGTTCACCGGTACCGGCGACGTGGACCGGCAGTGCTCTGTTCGCGGGCATGTCACTTCCTCTGTGCTACGGGTCCGGTGTGGACGGTGCCGGACGAGCGCGATCCTCACGACAGCCCCGCGATCGACCGGAGGTCCGGAAGATTCGTGGGACCGGGCAGGTGCAGGGCGACCATCGTGCTGGACAGATGGGTGGCCAGCGCGTCGTAGGCCTGCTGCGGGTCCCCGGAGCCCAGCGCGGTCACGATGGCGGAGTGTTCGGCCAGCACGGTGCGGGCCCGGTTGCCGTCGCTCGCCACGGCCCGCAGGCCCATCCGGACCTGCCGCTCCCGCAATGACTCGTAGAACTCCGCGAGCACCGGGTTCTCCGCCCGCTGCACGATGGCCCGGTGGAAGGCGCGATCGCGCTCGATGAAGCCGACCGGGTCGTCGATGAGCTGCTCCTGCTCGGCGACCAGCTCGCGCAGCGTCACGAGCAGCTGCTCGGAGGCGGGCACGACCCTGCTCACGCACCAGTGCTCGACCAGTTCGCGCGCCTGCATGACCGCCCGGACCTCGGCGTCCGAAATCGGCGGGACGAATGCCCCCTTCTTGGGCACGATCCGCAGGAAACCCTCGGCTTCCAGCCGCAACAACGCCTCGCGCACCGGGGTTCTCGAGGTCCCGGCGGCCTCGGCGACCTCCGACTCGGTCAGGAAGGTACCGCCGTCACGGGGGAGCTCCGCGATGTGCTGTTTGAGCCAGCGGTAGGTCAGCTCCTTGGCCGAACCGCTCCACGTTTTTTCTCGTAGACCGCTCATGAACATCATGTATACAGTCGGCATATGACCGTCACAAGGGCGTCGGCCATTACTCCTGTTTATAGTTCGGGAGCCGGGTCCGAGGCGTTCACCAGCGGAAACACCGGAGCGTGACGGTCGCGCAGCGACCACCCCGCCGGCGAGACCGAAGCGAGGTCGTGCGCGGGCGGGCGTGAAGCCGCGTAGCAGGCCGAAATGTGGTCCGGGCGACATCACGCACGCCACCGGACGGGCTTCAGGTACAGTGATCACGCGGTCCGCCCAGTTCTGCCTCGGGCCGCGTTCTGTTGTCGACTACCACGCGCCGCGGCCGACCAGGTCCGCGCCGGGCAGGACAACCCCTCTACTTACGGAGATTCAGGGCGCCCCGCGTCCACAACTGCTTATGAGCACACCTACTTTCACCGAACTCGGTCTGCCCAAGACACTTGCCGACGCGCTGGCCGGGCAGGGCGTCACCAGCCCGTTCCCCATCCAGGCCGCCACGCTGCCGCATTCGCTCGCGGGCCGGGACGTCCTCGGCCGCGGCCGCACCGGCTCCGGCAAGACCTACGGTTTCGTGCTGCCCGTGCTGGCCCGGCTCGCGGCCGCCCCGGTGCGGCGCCGTTCCGGCCGCCCGCGTGCGCTGATCCTCGCGCCGACCCGCGAGCTGGCCACCCAGATCGAGAGCTCGATCCTGCCGCTGGCCAAGCCGCTCGGCCTCGAGGTCACCACGATCTTCGGCGGGGTCAGCGCCAACCCCCAGATCTCCCGGCTGCGTGGCGGCGTCGACATCGTCGTCGCCTGCCCGGGGCGGCTGGCCGACCACATGCGTTCGGGTGCGGTGGGGCTCGACGCCGTCGAGATCACCGTGCTCGACGAGGCCGACCACATGGCCGACCTCGGCTTCCTGCCCGAAGTCCGGCGCATCATGGCGGCCACTCCCGCGGGCGGCCAGCGGCTGCTGTTCTCCGCCACCCTCGACGCGGGGGTCGATGTGCTGGTCAAGCGCTTCATGAACGACCCGGTCACGCACAGCGTGGACCCGGCGCGGTCGCCGGTGTCGACCATGACGCACCACGTGCTGCACCTGGAGGAGACCCACCGGCTGCCGGTGCTGGTCGATCTCACCGCGGCGCCCGGCCGCACGCTCGTGTTCACCCGGACGAAGCACCGCGCGAAGCAGTTGACGCGCAAGCTCCTCGCCTCCGGCGTCCCGGCCGTCGAACTGCACGGCAACCTCGGGCAGACGGCGCGGACGCGCAACCTGGAGGCGTTCTCGTCCGGAGCGGTGGAGACGCTGGTGGCGACCGACATCGCGGCCCGCGGCATCCACGTCGACGACGTCACGCTCGTCATCCACGCGGACCCGCCGGTCGAGCACAAGGCGTACCTGCACCGGTCCGGGCGCACGGCGCGAGCCGGGGCGTCGGGCACCGTGGTCACCCTGATGACCGACGAGCAGGTCGCCGACGTCCGCGACCTGACCCGCAAGGCGGGAATCAAGCCGACCACGACGCAGCTCGGCCCCGGCCACCCGCTGCTGTCCGAGCTGGCGCCGGGGGAGCGGGCGTTCACCGCGCCGCCGCGGCGGCCGACCGTGGAGACGCGGTCGAAGAAGCCCACCGCGAAGGGCGCGGCGCCGTCGCGTGACGAGGACCGCACGACCGGCCGGGGCCGCGGTGGCCGCGGCCGGGGCGCGCCCGGTGGTGCCCGTGACGCCCGGCGTGGTGCCGCGGAAGGCCGGTCCCGTCAGTCCCGGACCGACGAGAACCGTGGCGCGTCCGCCGGTCAGGGCCGCCGCTCGGCCGACGGCGCCGGACGTCGCGAGGGTGGTGCCGGGAAGTCCGGCACGTCTCGGAATGGCCAGGCCCGTGGCGGTGCCGGCGAGTCCGAGCCGCGCCGCTCCGGTGCCGCGAAGTCCCAGTCGGGCCAGAAATCCGCCGGTGGTGCTCCCGCCCGCCGCGGCGGTGTCGCCGCTTTCTCGGCCGGCGCCCGCGCCGGTTCCCGCCGCTCCCGCTGACCGCCCCCAGACTGCTCGTGCCGGGGACCGGCTCCTCCTACCGCTGATCAGCACCGGTGGGGAGGGTGAGGCGCAGGACGGCGCCACCGGTCGGTGCGTTCTGCGCGGAGACCGTCCCGCCGTGGCGGGCGGTGATTTCGCTGACCAGGGCGAGCCCGAGTCCGTAGCGGCGCCGGCCGGTCACTTCGGCTGGACCGGAGGCGAAGCGGGCGAACAGGGTCGGCATGATCGCGGGGTCGATGCCGGGGCCGTCGTCGGTGACCGTGAGCGTGACGTGTTTGGCGGACGGGTGCACGGCGATGGTCACGCTGCTGCGGGCGTGGCGTAGTGCGTTGTCGAGCAACGCGGTCACGGCGCGCCGCAGGGCTACCGCCGCGCCGGCGACGGGGGCAGGTGCGCTGTCGGCAAGATCGAGGTCGACGCCTTGTTCTGTGGCGGCGGGGCGCGCGGCGGACACGGCGTCCCGGACGACGCTGGTGAGGTCGACTCGCTCGTGCGGGTGGTCCTGGCGAGGGTCGGCGGCAAGCAGGAGGTCCTCGAGGATATCGGTGAGCTGGCGGGTGTCGCTGACGAGTTCGTCCACTTCGGACTTGAGCGGGGTGTTCGCGGCGTGGCGTTGCAGGAGCTGGGCCCGGGTGCTGAGGAGGGTGAGCGGGGTGCGCAGCTCGTGCCCGGCGTCGGCGACGAACCGGCGCTGCAGGGACAGTGCGGTTGCCAGGGGCACGAGCGCGCGCCGGCCGGACCACACGCCTGCGGCGGCGGCGAGTACCAGGCCCACCGTACCGGTCACCAGCAGGGCCTTGAGCAGGCGTCCACGCTCGACGTGTGCCGGGCGCAGGTCGAGCACGGCCTGCACGACTTCGTCGCCGCGCCGTTGGGTCAGCGTCCGGTATTCGCCGTGCTGCACCGAAATATCGGACGTACGCGATGCACCGTCGGCCTCGGTCGCGGCGATCGCCCCGCGATCCAGGGCTCCGGGCGGCAACCCGGGCCCGATGTCGAGACGCCCGCCGCGTTCGATGGCCAGCCACACGCCCGCCGGTGGGTCGGTGACGTCATCGGTCCGCTCCACGGTGGTGGTGAGCATGGTGCTCTGCTCGGCTTCCTGACTGCGCAGCACCATGAGCACCGAGACACCGCACAGCACGCCGACGGTGATCGCCACCGCCAGCGCCGACTGCAGACCGGCGGCCAGCGCGGTGCGGCGGAGCAGCCTGGCTTCGGGGACGGACGTGCCGTGGCTCACGCGGCCCGGCCGAGCTGGTATCCGCGTCCGCGCACGGTGTCGATGATCTTGCGGCCGAGCTTGCGCCGGAGGTAGTGGACGTAGGTGTCGACCACGGCCTCGTGCTCGGCGTCGTCGAACACCAGCGACAGCAGACGGTCTCGGGAGAACACGTGCCGGGGACGGGTCGCGAGCAGCGCGAGCAGGGCGGACTCCCGTTCGGACAGCCGGACCGGTTCGGCACCGTCCCGGCTGACCAGGCGCGTGTCGAGATCGAGCCGGCCGCCGGGCAGCGGCAGGGCGCGCGCGGTGTCCAGGTGCCGACGGCGCAGGGCACGCAGCCGCGCGAGCAACTCGTCGATGTCGAACGGTTTCGCGAGGTAGTCCTCGGCGCCGGCGTCGAGCCCGACCACGCGGTCGGCGGGGTTGCCGAGTGCGGAGAGGATCAGCGTGGGTGTCACCACCCCGCGGCCGCGCAGCCGCGCGAGCAGGTCCAGCCCGTCGACGGCGGGCAGCCCGCGGTCGAGCAGCAGCACGTCGTAGCCGCGGGTGAGTCCCAGGTGGAGGCCGCGCTGGCCGTCGGCGGCCTCGTCGACCTCGTAGCCCTCCTCGGCCAGCAGCCGGGTGAGCATGGCCAGCAGCTGCGGGTCGTCCTCGACCACCAGTACCCGTGGGGCCGTCTCCGGGCCGTTCATGACGCCATTGTGCCTGGTGGGACCAGCAGGTCGGCCAGCGCGGGCGAGCGGTGCACCCGGCGTCCGGCGTCGATGGCGTGCACCAGGCAGCCAGGCTGGGCCGCCGCCCAGGCGATCCCGTCGCGACCGAGGGCGAAGGCGGCTGTGGAGACGGCGTCGGCGGTGGTGAGGTCTGCGGTGACGACGGTGAGGCTGACCAGCTCGCGCGCGGGAAGTCCGGTGCGGCCGTCGATGATGTGCTCGCCGCGTTCGTAGCTGCCGGAGGTCGCGACGGCGAGGTCCCGGACCGCGAGCACGGCGCACACCGCCATCGGCTGGTCGGGGTGGCGGATGCCGACCGACCAGGTGCGGCCCGTCGCGATCACGTCACCACCGGCGTTGAGGCAGAACTCGGCCACCCCGGCGGCACGCAGGAGGTCGGCCGCGCGCTGCGCCGCCCAGCCTTTGACGACGCCGGAAGGATCGAAACCGCGCCCGGGCAAGCGGGCGCGGAAGGCTCCGCCGGTCAGCCGTTCGTAGGTCCGGCACAACTCCAGGATCTCTCCCATCTCGGCGCTGTGCGGCCCGGCGGGATCGAACCGGGCGACCTCGCTGTGGTCGCGGAACGGGCTGAACCGCCGGTCCACCTCGTGCAGCCAGGCGAACGCCTGCTCGGCGGCGTCCACCTCGCCACGCGGAAGGTCGAGTGAGATGGGCAGGCCCATGATCTGGCGCACCAGACGCATCAATGCCCCTTCGCGTCCAAGGCGCCCTGCAGGGACTGGGCGTAGGCGTCGCTGGTCGCGGTGGCGCCGGAGACGGTGTCGATGTGCGCGCTCTGCGCCTGCAGGACTTCCTCGCGCAGCGTCGGCGCGGCGGCGTTTGCGATGCGCTGGCTGTGCCGGTCGCCGGGTTCGTCGATCAGGGCGACATCGGCGATCCGGGTACCGGTGAAGGTCACGCGGACCTGGTAGGGGCCGTAGTCGCTGTCGACCACCGGACCGTCCACAACCGGCTGTCCACCGGGGACCGGTGGGGCGGAGGAGGTGGACGGGGCGGCAGGAGGCGCCGGGGACGCGAGGGGTTGCACGAGGGCGTGCGTCGATTGGTAACGCAGCAACGGCAGGGCGGCTGCGATGCCCAGCAGCGCCACGACGAGGGTTCTGCGCATCAGGGCTCCATTCACGCGGCGAAGGCGAAGCGTTCGGTGTGGCACTGCTCCGCGGGCACGGCCAGTTCGGTGAGCGTGCGCCGGACCGCGTCCGTCATCCCGGGCGGCCCGCACAGGTAGACGTCGCGGCGGCGGACGTCGGGCACCATCGCGTGGAGGTGCCGGGGGCCCAGCACCGGGCCGAAGCGGCCGACCCCGGTGGACGGCCCGAGGACGAGGAACATGCGGGCGCTGCACCGGGAGGCCAGCCGCCGCAGCTCGTCGGCGAGCACGGCGCTGTCGGCGGTACTCGCCCGGTAGATCAGGGCGATGTCGTCGCGTTGGCGGGCGAACTCCTCCAGCAGCGCCCGCACCGGTGTCACCCCGACGCCGCCGGCGATCAGCAGCACCCGGCGCCGCGTGCGGCGTTGCGCGGTGAACGCGCCATACGGACCCTCGGCGAACACCCGGGTGCCTGGCCGGACGTGCTGCAGCCACCCGCTGCCGTCACCGAGCGCCTTGACCGTGATCCGCAGGCGGCGCCCGTCGGGCATCGCGGACAGCGAGTAGGGATGCGCCTCCCACCAGTGGGCGGGGGTGAGGAAACGCCACAGGAAGAACTGCCCGGCCCGCGCCGGCAGGGCGTCGAGTGCGTGGCCGGTGATCACCAGCGACACGACATCGTCGGCTTCTCGTACCACCGACTCCACGCGCAGCCGGTGCCGCAGGTTCCGCGCGAGCGGCAGCCCGATCCGGGACACCGCGACGAGGCCGAGCGCCGCGCCGTAGAGCGTCCACCAGTACAGGCGGCCGAGGGGCGCGCCGGTGAAGTCCTGGCCGACGGTGACCTGGTGCAGGAACCCGAGCACCACCGCGAGGTAGGCGAGCAGGTGGACGAGGTGCCATGACTCGTAGCGCAACCGCCTTCGCGCCGCGCGCGCCGAGGTCACACCGACCGCGACGAGCAGGACGAACGCGATCGTCGCCAGTAGCACGTCCTGGGTGTGGAACACGAGCGTGCCCATCTCGGCGAGCACCGGTGAGCCGTCTTGTCCCGCGTAACCGAGAACGATGAACACGACGTGCGCGACGAGCAGCCACAGCACCCAGAAGCCCGTCCACCGGTGCCACAACGTCAGCCGGTCGAGCCCCAGGCGGCTCTCCAGCCAGGGCAGCCGTGAGATCAGCACCAGCTGGAGGACCAGCGCGAGCGCGCCGTAGAGACCGGTGAGGCGGCCCAGCGCGGTCAGCATCCCGCCGGGCGCGCTGAGCTCGTGGCCCAGGACGAACAGGTCGGTGACCCACGCCGCGTTGAGCCCCAGCAGCGCGAACAACCACCATCTCGCGTTCACGAAGCCCAGTCTCGGCGCCGTTTCTGGGTGAAATTTTGGAGAGCCCCGCTCCAAGAAAGCTCCCAGGAACTCCCGGCAGGCTCTGCCGTGTCCATCGCACGAACGGGAGCTCGATGCCTGTCTTCATCTCCGGCCTGCCGCTGCACGTACTGGTCGTGCACGCTGTGGTCGTGTTGGTGCCGCTGTCCGTGCTGGCCGCCCTCACTGTCACGGTGTGGCCGGCCGCGCGCCGCCGCTACGGCTGGGTCGCCGTCGGCGTCACCGCTGCCGCGACCGCGTGCATCCCCATCGCGACCAGCAGCGGCGAGGACCTGCGGGACCGCCTGGTCCCCACCGCGCTGATCCGCCAGCACGCGCACCTCGGCGATCAGCTGCTGATCTTCGTCGCCGCGTTGCTGGTGGTGCTCACGGCCCTGGTGTGGTTCGCCCGGCGCCCGCCGCGGGAGGCGCCCGGCGCGGCTCGGCGTCCGATGCGCGCGCTGGTGCCGGTGCTCATGGTCCTCACCATCGGACTCGCCGCGGTGTCCGTGGTGCAGGTCGTGCGGATCGGTGACTCCGGAGCCCGCGCCGCCTGGAGCGGCGTGCAGTACACCGCTCCACAGCACCAGGGCGGTGCGGGCTGAGGCGATGGCGAGCGGCCGGTGCTACTTCGTGGTCTTGCCGAGGGCGCCGCCGACGTAGAGCATGTCGCCCATGCGCATGTAGTCGTCTTCGAGGGGCGGAAGGTCGTTGGCGGCGAGCAGGTCCCGGATGGTGATTCCCTCCAGCGCCCAGCCGCGGTCCGCCAGGTAGGGAGCCGCCTCGTTGCGCGCACCGAAATAGCGCAGCCTCGTCATGTCGGGAGCGAAACTGTGCGCACGCCAGCGTTCGGAGATGCGGTGCAGGCTTTCCTTCGTCTTGTCCTCCTCGCCCGGTTGCGGGTTGGGCCTGCTTTCGGTGGCCACCCGGCTTCCCGGCGCGCTGAGTTCGGTGATGGTGTCCAGCAGGCGGTCCTGCGCCTCGGGCGGCAGATAGCCCAGCAGGCCTTCGGCGCTCCACGCGGTCGGCCGGGCCGGCTCGAATCCGGCGGTGCGCAGGGCGGTGGGCCAATCGTCGCGCAGATCGGCCGCGGCCACTCTCCGGTCGGCGGTGGGCGCCGCGCCCAGCTCCGCCAGTGTGCGGGTCTTGAACTCGATGACCTGCGGCTGGTCGAGCTCGTACACCACGGTCCCGGTCGGCCAGGGCAGCCGGTACGCGCGGGAACCCAGCCCCGAGGCCAGGATCACGACCTGCGCGACGCCCGCGTTCGTCGCATCGAGGAAGAACTCGTCGTAGAACTTGGCACGTACCTTGGCCACGTCGATGAATACCTGCTCGACCAAGCCGTCGGGGGGCACTTCGCCCGTCGCCAGCCGGGTGAGGAGGTCCACGCCGACCGCCCGGACGAGCGGTTCGGCGAACGGGTCGTCGATGAGCGAACGATCCGCGCGGGTCGCTATCGCCCGGGCGGCCGCGGCCATGGTGGCGGTCGCGCCGACGCTGGACGCCAGGTCCCAGGTGTCCCCGTCGTGTCTGGAGGAACTCATCTTCTGCCCTGACTTTCCTGCATCCGTCGCACCTTCGGTTTTCCGTCGTCTTGCCAGTCGCGTCAGTTCCACCTTCGAGGTGCGCACGCCGCCCAGGATGCGGTGCCGAGGTGTCCCAGGCCGCAGCACGACGTCCCCGGTGGATCGAACGAGCCCGTCTCATCGCCGGGGCGGAGCGGGCGCGAGCGGGCGAAGCAGGGCCGCCGGCAGCGGCAGGCAGCTCGGCCCGCCATCCGCCGGGAAGCGCAGCCCGATCTGCTCCCGGGCGGCCGGGTCCGCGGTGGCATCGGCGGGGCCGAGAGGCAGGTCGTGCTTCTCGGCGAGGGCGACCACTTCGGCCACGGTCAGCCGTGCCACGTCCCGTTCGAGTCTGTCCCGGATCTCCGCCCCCCGGCGCCTGCGGTCGCCGTAGGCCGCCAGCCCGGGCTCGGTGGCCCAGTCGGTCCAGCCGAGCGCCACGCAGAGACGCGCCCACATCGCGTCCTCGAGCAGGGCGATCACCACGCGGCCGCCGTCGGCGGTGCGGAGGGTGCCGTAGGTGGGTTCCGGGCCCGGTTCCAGTGCCGAGGGTTTGACCCTGGCCCAGGCCACCGCGGCGTCGAGCATGCTCAGGTCGAGGTGGCAGCCCTCCCCGGCGTGCCAGGCCGCGGTGATCGCGAGCGCCGCGGAGCTCCCGGTGGCCAGGTCGACCCAGGGCACCCCGATGCGGGTCACGTCGCCGCCGTCGGTGAGGACCCCTGCCATCGCCTGCAGGGAGATGTCGTGGGTGGGGTGGCGGGCGAGCGGGCCGGTCTGCCCGGCACCGCTGATCGAGCAGTAGACCAGCCGTGGCCGGATCGCGTGCAGCGTTTCGGCGTCGCAGCCGAGCCGGGCGGCTACCCCGGGCCGGAAGCCCTCGACGAACACGTCGTGTCCGCGGACCAGCTCGTGCAGGCGCCGGCGGTCCTCGTCCGTCTTCAGGTCCAGCACCACGCTGGTCTTGCCCGCGTTGGCGTTCTCGAACATCTCGGGATCGAGGTGGCGGGCGGCGTCCCCGGCCGGTGGTTCGATCTTGGTGACTTCGGCGCCGAGCGCGGCGAGAAGCAAGGTGGCGTAGGGGCCGGGCAGCTGCTGGCTAAGGTCGAGCACCCGCATGCCGTGCAGTGGGGCGCTCACGGGACCAGCACCGCCCGCCCGGTCACCTTGCGGCGTTCGACGGCCTCGTGGGCTCGGGCCGCCTCATCGAGCGGCCAGGTCTGGGCCGCGACGGGCGTCACGGCGCCCGAGGCGACGAGTTCGACGGCGGCGGCGAGGTCGGTCGTGTCGGCGTGGGCGGATCCGTGGATGGTGAGCTCCTTGAGGATCGACAGGCCTGGTTCCAGCGGCAGCGTGGCCGGCTCGGTGTTGCCGACCAGGACCAGCTGCCCCCTGGGGCCGAGCGCGCGCAGGGCGAGGGGGAAGGTCGGGCCGCCGGTCAGCTCGATCGCCACGTCCGCACCGCGCCGGCCGCCCAGGTCACGGACACAGTCCCGGACAGCACGGACGTCCGGGGAGACGAGCACGGCGTCGGCGCCCAGGTCGAGCAGCGCCTTCTCCTTCGCGGGCGACCCGGTCAGCGCGACGACCGTGGCCCCGAAATGGTGGGCGAGCTGCACGGCGTGGACGCCGACCCCGCCGCCGGCCCCGGTCACGACCACGAGGTCTCCCGCCCGGGTGCCGGCGCGTCGCAGGGCGCGCAGCCCGGTGCCCACCGCGCAGGACAGGATCGCGGCGGCGACGTCCGGGACGGAGTCGGGGACCGGCACCACGTTGGCCGGCGTGGCGAGGACGTACTCGGAGTACCCCCCGGGGATGTCGTCACCGTAGAAGCCCGGGCCTTCCCGGCACAGCGTGGTGAGCCCGGCCGCGCACTCCGGGCAGTGCCCGCAGGGGATGCGCTGGACGAGCGCGACCCTGCGGTGCAGCAGATCGTCCGTCACCTCCACGCCGACACCGACGACCTCGCCCGCGATCTCGTGCCCGAGCACGGTGCCCCGGCCCGCCGAGAGCCGGCCACGGCGGGCGAGCAGGTCGTGCCCGCACACTCCGCACGCCCGGACCCGGATCAGCAGGTCGCCGGGCCCCGGCTGCGGGACCGGGCGGACGCCCGGGACGAGGACGTCGGGCGCCCCCGTCCCGTCGAGCGCGATGCAGCGCATCCGGTCGGGCGGGCTGGGCGTGGTCATGGTCTGTCTCCAGTCGTGAGGACGGCTGCCACCGACGGCGGTGTCAGCGCGCCACATCGTGTTGTCCGCGGCGGGATTCCTGCCCGGCGTTCAGCACGGCCAGCCGGCGGTCCTGGACGGCATCGTGCTCGAGCAGGAGATTGCGGCCCGCTGTCTCGGGCATCATGAGGAACAGGACGATCAGGCTGAACAGGGACACCCCGGCGAGGAAGAATCCCGGCGAGAAGTCCAACCCGGTACCCGCGACCAGCGCCGCGGCGACGAGGGGGCCGAAACCGGAGGGCGGGCCGACGCCGAGGTTGAAGCCCAGCGAACCGCTCGTCAGCCGGGTCGACGCCGGGAACAGCTCGATCATCACGAGCGACGTGTTGGCGTTGATCGGCGCCTGGATGATCGCGTAGATCACGAACGCCAGCAGGATCAGGGCGACGTTGCCGGTCGACAACAGCATGAACATCGGCACGGCGAGCACCACGTGGCCCACGCAGCCCAACAGGATGGTACGACGGCGTCCGAAGCGGTCCGAGAGCCGTCCGGCGATCGGGCACAGCACGGCGTAGACCGCCAGGCCGATGGCGGTGAGCAGGGCGGCCTCGACCTTGGGGAGCTTCACCGTGGTGGAGAGGAAGGTGACCAGGTAGGAGGTCAGGTAGTACAGCCCCACGCCGCAGATCAGCGAGAACGCGAAGGTGATCAGCAGCGGCCGCCACTGCCGGAGGTCGAAGGAGTCCCGCAGCCGGGCACGCGGGCGCTCGGCGTCCTGCTCGATCTGCCGGAAGACCGGGGTGTCCTCGAGCCGGCGGCGGATGTAGAGCCCGAGGGCGGCAAGCGGGGCGGCGACCAGGAACGGGATCCGCCACCCCCAGCTCCCGAGCTGGCCTGCGGTCAGCAGCGCGGCCAGGACCAGCGCGAACAGCGACCCCGCGATGAACCCCAGTGCGGCGGCCATCGACGGGTAGCTGCCACGCTGGCCGCGCAGACCCGGACCGGCCGTCTCGATGAGGAACGCTGAGCTCGCGCCCCACTCGCCGCCGACCGACAGCCCCTGCACACAGCGCAGCAGCACCAGCAGCACCGGGGCGGCGACCCCGAGGACGTCGTAGCCGGGCAGCAATCCGATGAGGGCGGTCGCGATCCCCATCACCGTGATGCTGATCGAGAGCGCCGTCCGCCGGCCGAGCCGGTCACCGATCCAGCCGAGCAGCACACCGCCGACGGGGCGCAGCAGGAACGCCACCCCGAACACCGCGAGGGACTGCAGCAGCTCGGAGGTGGCGTTCCCGGAGGGGAAGAACTTCGCCCCGATCGACGCGGCGAAGAAGCCGTAGACGGCGAAGTCGAAGTACTCCATGAAGTTGCCGATGACGCAGGCGAACGCGATCCGCCGTTGGTCGGCGGATGTGGGAACCGGGGTGGACATCGTTGTCTCCTCACCTGATGACCGAGTGCTGAAGGAAGTCCCAGCCGCGCCGTCGGGACACGCAGGCCTCGTAGGCCACCGGGTCGATGGTCTGGTAGATCCCCAGGACGCTGGTGCCGTCGTCTCGGGTGACCCGGCAGAGGTGTTCGTCGAGCCCGCGGACGCCGATGCGGGTTTCGGGGCGGGTGAGGTCGAGCGTCTCGCCCTCGGTCATGTCCGGGCCGTCGTAGCCGCCCTGGTGGATGTCGCCGCCGGGGGTCCCGCCGTACATGCCGCACCGCAGGTAGGCGGTCTGCTGGCCGATCTTCTCGTAGTGCAGCTGGGCCTTCTCGCCCGTGTCGAAGCGGTAGTCCACGACGCCCTCGGCGAACACCTGGGTGTCGGGCTCGAACCGCAGGCGCCGGGTGGGCTTGAGGACCTTCGCGCAGCCCTTGCGTTCGTCGCCGAAGGGGTAGTAGAGGCGGTCGCCCCAGATCGTCCAGTCGTCGAAGGCGACGAAGGCGTTGCCGTTGGTGCCCACGTGCAGCCGCCCGCCCAGCGACATCGCGGGGCCGCCGACGCCGCGCCCGGTTCCCCAGTGGCGGTCCCGCGTGCCGGCGGAACCGGGGGAGAGGGTGATCCGTTCGCCGTCGACCTCGACCCAGCCGGTGACCTCGCCGAAGCACTCGAATCCGCTGGTGACGTCGTTGCGGCGGCCCGGCGGGGTGCCCGCGGCCGAGTTCGAGAGCGGCTCGCGGAAGACCTGACGGGTGGTGTCGGTGAAGGTGAGGTCGTACGCGATGCCCCATTCGTTGGGTTCGAGCACATAGCGCCACTCGCGCAGGCCGCGCACGATGACCGGGGCGATCGGACCGATCTTCAGGTCGGCGCGGTCCGCGCCGATCCGGCGGAAGCTGCGCACGGCGGTGTGCCGCCCGCGCACGTTGACGATCGCGTAGGCCTCGGCGCGGTCGAGGTTCGGGTAGAAACTGCCGCCGGTGGCTACCACGACGTCGCTGCTGGCGTCGTGGGAGACCATCCAGTAGCGCTCGTAGGCCCGCGGGTCACCGGTCCACATGACCCGGACCGGGTCCGGGGTCTGGTGGACCAGGAAGTCGTCGAGCGGGGACAGCGGGAACTGCTCGGCGAAGTGCTCGTCGTCCGCGCTGAGGCCGGGGTGGCCGCTCATGTGCTCGCCTTTCTGCACGTCAGGTGGGGTCGGCATCGACTCGGGAGCGCAGGTAGGAGCCGATTGCGGCCCGCTCGGGCCCGGGCGGCAGCGCCCGGATCCGGCGGGACAGCTCTTCGCGCAGCTCCTCGTTGCGCCGGGCCGTCTCAGCCAGGCCGGTGGTTCCCGGCTCGTCGACGCCGAGCAGCGCGGCGACGCGGGCGTTGTCCTTCCGCAGGAAGGGCAGGGCGGCCGACCAGGCCGTGCCCGCCTGCTCCACGAGCCGGCGCGCGTTGCGGACCAGCCCTGCCACCCCCGGGGCGATCTCCGGATCGGCTTCGGCGAGACGGAGCAGGCGGCTCGCGCCGGTCAGCTGCTCGTCGATCGTCGGTCTCACGCGACTCCCTCCAGGACGGCGTCGAGCATCGTGGCCAGGACACGGCGGGTGGGCCGGTAGGGCTCGTCGGCGCGCTCTTCCAGGAACGCGCGGAGACCGCTGACCTGCATCACCGCGGTCTTGAAGGTGGAGAAGGCGACCCACCAGGCCAACGCGGTGGGGTCCACCGCGTTCCCGCTCGTGCGCTCGTAGTGCGCGACCAGGTCCGCGGCCGCCCAGGCGCCGTCGATGGTGTGCTCGCCCGCGCGCAGCGGCTGGGTGACCCAGCCGAGATCCTCGAGGGGGTCGCCGAGATGGGCGAGCTCCCAGTCGAGCAGGGCGCTGACCTGGTCACCGAGGAGCAGGATGTTGCCGGGCTTGAAGTCGGCGTGCACCAGCACGGTGCCGGCGGACCGCGGGGCGCGCTCGCCGAGCACGGCGATCGCGTACTCGATCTCGGGCCACGGTTCGAGCTGGTCCGCGCGCAGCACCCCCGCCCAGCGCTCGAGCTCGGCTCGGGCGGCTTTCGGGCCCGGATCGGGCAGTGTCGCGCCCAGTCCGAGTGCCGGCCAGTCCACGGCGTGCACCGCGGCAAGCAGCTCGCAGAAGGTGCGGGCGAGTGCGACGCGCTCCTCGAGCGGACGTGCGGGGTCGCGCAGCACGCGGTAGTCGCAGCTGCCCGGCAGCCGTCGCATGATGAGCGAGGGGCGGCCCAGGGCACTGCCGTCCGCGTCGAGCCAGCGCGCGATCGGGGTGGGCAGCCCGCTCTTCTCCAGCCCCCGCAGCACCCCGAACTCCACGGCCCGGTCGGTGTCGATCAGCCCGCCCTCGGGGTCGGTGCGCAGGATCAGCGGCTCCACGGCGCCGTCCACGGTCAGGTCGAACAGCCAGTTGTCCCGGGAGCGCCCGCTGCCCGCCCTGGTCAGCCCGGTGATCTCGCCGTCGCGGGCGTCCGGCTGGTCGGCCAGGAACCGGCGCAACCGATCGCCGACCTCGTCGGCCCCGGTCAGGTCTCCGCTCGTTGTCACTGCCCCTCCCGGAGAGCGGCCCGATGTTGCGGTGCCGCGACGGAGATCAAGGACTCGGTGCGTTCGCGCAGGCTCCGCCCGCGCAGATCGGCGAGGCCGTACTCGGTGACCACGAGATCGACGTGCGACCGCGCGGTGGTCACCGTCGGTGGGTCGAGCCGCCGGACGATCCGGGAGTGCTGCCCCGCGGCCGCCGGCAGCGCGACGATCGCCAGGCCTCCCGCCGAACGTTGCGCCGCGCGCAGGTACTCGGCCTGGCCACCGATGGCGCCGACGAACCCGGCGCGGATCTCCTCGGCGTTGACCTGGCCGGTGAGATCGACCTGCAGCGCCGAGTTCACCGCCACCAAGTTCTCGACGGCACCGGCGGCCGCGGGGCCGGTCACCTCGCGGACCGGGCGCACCTGCACGGCCGACTCGGCCACGTACTTGTAGAGCTCCGGCGAGCCGGCCGCCTCGCTGATCACGACGGCGGCCGGGCCCGGTCGCAGCGCACCCGCCGAGGCCAGGTCCAGCAGCCAGTCGCCGACCAGCGTGGACCGTACCGCGAGATTGCGCCGGTCCACGAGGCACCGGCCGATCGCTGTCGGCACGGCGCCGATGCCCAGCTGCAGTGTCGCGCCGTCGGGGACCAGTTCCGCGACGTACTCGGCGATGCGTCGCTGCGGCTCGCCGATCGCCGGTGCCGGGACCACCGGCAGGGCGCGCGAACCGGGCACCAGGGCGTCGAACGTCGAGGGGGCCAGCCGGGGCGCCGAGGTGTCCGGCAGCTGGGAGTTGACCTCGGCCACGACGCACCGGGACTGCCCGATCAGCGCGTAGGTGTGATCGACCGCCATGCCGAGCCCGTGCTTGCCGTCCGGGCCCGCCGCGGTCACCTGCATCAGCAGCACCAGGTCCCGGCCTCGATGCGGCAGCACCCGTGGCAGGTCGTCGAAGTGGGCGGGCACGACTTCGACCGATCCGCGGTGCGGCGGCTTGCCGAGCGGGCCCATCGCGCCGAACGAGAGCAACGGCACCCGTACCGGTGCTGCCAGCGCGTCGCTGTGCGAGAACCCGACGAAGACCTCGATCCCCGGGGGCGCGGCGGCGAGCAGCTCCTCCAGCAGGGGGGTCGGCTCGCCGACTCCTTGTGCCACCACCACGAGATCACCGGACCGGATCAGCGACAGCCACTCGCTCACAGGACGGCCACCGGGGTCACCGGGCTGGCCGTCGAACCCACGAGCGGCAACGGGGCGAACAGCAGCAGGAAGGTGGACCGGCCGGCGCCGGCGAGCTCCGCGGCGAGCCCGGCGAGGTCCAGGTTCTCGATCAGCGGCACGCCGTGCTGGTGCAGCAGGACCAGGTGTGCCGGGAAACCGGGTGCCGCGGTCTGCCGTTCGACGGCGTAGTTGTCCGCCCCGACGAGCGCCACGTCGTGGGCGGCGAGCCAGGCCGCGGCATCGCCGGTGATGCCGGGCTCGTCGGCGAAGTAGTCGTCCACGGACCCGTGCGACTCCCACCAGCCCGTCCTGATGAGGATCGCGTCGCCCGGTTCCGGCGTCACGCCGGCCTCGGCGATCCCGCGTTCGAGGTCCTCGACCTCCACCGGCGCCGAGGGCGGCAGCGGTGCACCGGCCGCGGCGACCAGGTCGACCAGCACGCCGCGGGTCACGACCGGAGCCAGGTGCTCGGCACCGCAGCGCTGGGCGCCCCGGGTGGTGCGGGTCGAGGCCTCGGGATGGCCGTTGTAGAGGTGCTCGCCGGACCAGGCGTGGGCCAGCGCGTCGACGTGCGTGCCGCTGTGCGTGGGGAACTGTACGGTGTCCTCGGCGAACTTGAATCCGCCGGGGGTTCGCGCGCCGAGGGCGTAGTCGCCCGCGTCCCGGTTCATGAAGCGAGCCGGGCGCGGCCGGTGTCCGGGGGAGGGGCTCGCCGGACCGAGCGGCTGGGCGAGCGAGACCGTGCGGCCCTCGCGCACCAGCCCGGCGGCCCGGCGGGTGACCTCGGGAGTGACCAGGTTGAGGGCGCCGAGCTGGTCCTCGGCGCCCCAGCGGCCCCAGTTGCCGGTCATGATCCCACCGCCAGCCGGGCGTCGACCAGCTCCTGGGCGCGGGCACGCAGGCCGCGCCGCACGAGCTTGCCGGTCCCGGTCCGGGGCAGCTCGCCGACCAGCGAGACCAGCCACGGCACCTTGTACCCGGCGATGTTCTTCTTGCAGTAGCGGATCAGGTCCTCCTCGGTCACTCCGTCGTCTGCGGGCACCACGAAGGCCACCACCACCTCGTCCTTCGTCGGGTGCGGCGCGCCCACGACGAGAATCCCGGCGACCCCGGGATGGTCGGTCAGGAAGCTTTCCACCTCGGCGGGGGAGACGTTGATGCCCGAGGTCTTGATCATGTCCGTCGACCGGTCGACGAACGCGACGGCGCCGTCGGCGTGGACCACGAGGCGGTCTCCGGTACGGAACCAGCCGTCGGCCGTGAACGCGGCGGCGGTGGCGGCGTCGTCGCCGAGATAGCCGGGGGTCAGCCGGCCGCGTACCTGCGCCTCACCGGGCTCCCCGGCAGGCAGGACCGTGCCGGTCTCCTCGTCCACGATCCGGATCTCGACACCCGGTAGCGGTCTGCCCTGGGTGATCCGCCTGCGCTCGAGCGGCATCCGATGGTCGGTGACGCAGCAGTTGCCGTAGGTCTCGGTGGATCCGTAGACGTTGCAGATCCCCTCGATCCCCAACGGGCCCGCGGCCTTGTCGACCGCGTCGGGGCGCCCGATCGTCAGTCCGGTCCGCAGCGAGGTCACCGCGCGGATCTCCTGGGCGGCCTCCGCAACGAGCGCGTCGATCATCGTCGGGAGCAGGTAGGCGGCCGTGACCCGCTCGCGGGCCATCAGTTCGGCGGTGGCGGCGGCGGTGAACTGCTCCTGGAGGACGAAGCAGGCGCCGTGGGTGAACGTCGCCATCAACGCGTTGGCACAGCCATAGCTCCAGAACAGCGGTGAGCCGAACCAGACCCGGTCGGTCTCGCGGAGCCCCATCCGCTCGCCGATGTGGAAGCCGTTCACCACGAGATCGCGGTGGCACAGCGGCACGGCCTTGGGCTTGCTCGTGGAGCCGGAGGTGTAGAGGACGTAGGCGGGAGCGTCGCCCCGGCCCGGGGGCGCGACGGCCGGTGCTCTCCCGGTGTGCTCGGCGACGAGCCGCTGCCAGGAGTGGGCCCCCGCCGGGACGTCCTCGCCGAGCACCACGACGTGTCGCAACGCCGGGAAGCGGCTGCTGCGCAGCGGACCGGGACGATCGATCTCGGGAACCAGGGAACGCAGCTCCGCGATCAGGTCGGCGCCGCGGACCCGGTCCGCGAGGACGAGCACCGAGGCGGCCGAGGAGCCCAGGAGGAAGTCGAGGTCGTAGGCCTTCGCCCAGGTGTTGAAGGCGTCCACCCGGGCACCGAGCCGCATCGCGCCCACGGCCGCGGGGACCCACTCCGGGACGTTGGGGGCCATCAGGCCCACGACGGCACTCTCGGTCACCCCGAGTTCGGCGAGCACGCCGGCGGCGACGTGGCTGTCGGCGGCGAGTTCCGCGTAGGTCGACCGGGTCCCGCCCGCGACCAGCGCCTCGGCGTCCGGGGTGCCGGCCGCTCGGGCGTCGATGAGTTCGGGGATCGTCCGCACCTGCGGGGGAAGGGATGCGACCTCGAGGGAGGAGTCCTGAGCGGCGGCGCGGACCTTGGGCACGGCGATGGGCCTCCTCGTGCTGTGACGGTTGTCTGCGGTGGTGGCTCGCCCCGTGATCGGCGACCCCGCCAGGCGGGCCTCGAAAATTCGAAGCAGCTTTCGTAGTTCTGAATCTAGTGACGGTGCCTCGCCCTCGTCAAGGCGACCTCACTCAGGAGGGAAGGTGCTCAATACTTGAAACGTGCTTCGGCTATCGGAAGCCCGGCCGCTATCATCAGAGTGATCGGACGGACACAGAGGCGGTGGAATGACCAGCAACGACCGGTACTCGCGGACCTTCGACGTGCTGGAGCTGCTGGTCGGCCGCCCGGACGGGATGACCGTCACCGAGATCTGCAAGCGGCTCGGCCTGCCCATCAGCAGCAGCCACAACCTGCTGCAGCGGATGGTCACCGCCGAGGTCGCCACCGTCACCGAGGACCTGCGGTACTCGGTCGGTCCGCGCGCGGTACGGCTGGGCATCCGGATCGTCGACGGCCTCGAGGTGCGGGCACTGAGCCGGCGGCATCTCCAGGAGCTGGCCCGGGAGACCGGGGACGACATCTACCTGGCCGTGCCCTTCGGCCGCCGGGTCGCCTACGTAGACCGCTTCCCCGGCTCACGCCCGGTCACCGTGGACATCCGGCTCGGCCAGTCGCTGTTCCTGCACGCCACCTCGGTCGGGAAGTTGTTCGCCGCCCACGACCGCCAGCTGCGGCGCAAGCTGTTCGCCGGCGAGCGGCCGCGGCTCACCCCGCACACCCTGACCGAGCCCGAGGAGGTCGAGCGCGAGCTCGACAAGATCGTGGCGGAGGACTATGCGGTCAGCAACGAGGAGGCGATCGTCGGGGTCGTCGGCTTGGCCGTGCCGATCCGCGCCGACCACGACGCCGTGGTGGCCGCCATCCACGTCTCGGCGCTGAGCAACACGATCACGCCCGAGGAGCAGCAAAACCTGCTCCGCGCCGCGCGAACCACGGCCAGGGCGATCGAGCGCGACCTCGGCCGCGTCCACTCCGAGGGCGGGACCCGGCCGGGCGTGGCCACCAAGCAGTGATCGGGCACGCCCCGGCGGCGGGTCCGGCTCGACCGACTCCGCTACACAGGCGGGTGGGTTTCCGCTGGGAGCGGAACCGCTGCCGCTGGACGCCGGACCGGTGTCAGGATGCCGGTATGGCGGACGTTCTCCCCTTTCACCAGAACCGTGGCCCCGCGCCGGATCGCGAGCCGGAGCCGCTGTGGCGTGAGGTGCTCGGCCGGAGCCTGCGCGCGATCAGGCAGGAGCAGGGTGGCCGCCTCGTCGACATCGCGGAGCGGGCCGGCATCTCGCCGCAGTACCTGTCGGAGATCGAACGCGGTCGCAAGGAACCCTCGAGCGAGATGATCGCCGCGGTCGCCGGTGCGCTCGGCGTCGACCTGGCCGGCCTGCTCGCCGACATCGCGGGCGCCGTCCGGCAGCGGCGCGGGCCGCGTCTCGAGGTCGGGCGCCGGCCTGCGGGACCGGTGCTCATGGCCGCCTGAGTCCGCGGTTTCAGGTTCGGCGTTCAAGGATCTGGTCCGCGAGGCCATAGCCGACGGCACCCGCCGCGTCGAACACGCGGTCCCGGTCGGTGTCGTGCCGCAGGGCCGCGACGTCGTGACCGGTGTGCGCGGAGAGGATCTCCTCCAGCTGGGTGCGCACCCGCACCACCTCGTCGGCCTGCAGGATGAGGTCCGGGATGGTGCCTCGGCCCTGCGCCGCAGGCTGGTGCAGGACCACCCGGGTGTGGGGCAACACGGCACGGTGCCCGGCCTCGCCCGCGGCCAGCAGCACCGCGCCGGCCGCGACCGCCTGACCCACGCACGTCGTCGCCACCGGCGCCTTGATGAAGCGCATGGTGTCGTAGAGCGCGAGCATCGCGGCCGGGTCCCCTCCCTCGGAGTTGATGTACAGGTTGATCTCCTGTTCCGGGTTGTCCGCCTCCAGGTGCAGCAACTGGGCGATCAACGCGTTCGCCACCCCGGAGTCGATCGCGGTGCCGAGGTAGACGATCCGCTCCGACAACAGGTGTGAGTAGACGTCCATGATCCGCTCGCCACCCGCACTGCGCGTGATGACGTTGGGGATGGTGTAGGTGCTCATGCGCGGGCTCCCGTCGATGAGCCGAGCCCCAGGGCGTGGGTGCGCACGGGCACGACCTGCTCGAGACTGTCGACGACGTGGTCGAGGAAGCCGTACTCGCGTGCTTGCCCGGTGGTGAACCAGCGGTCGTGCAGCGAGTCGGCGAAGATCCGGTCGATCGGCTGGCCGGTGTCCTCGGCGATGATCCCGAGCACCGTGTCCCGGGTGTGCCGCAGGTCGTCGGCCTGCACCTCCACCTCGACCGCCGATCCGCTGATCCCCGCCGAGCCCTGGTGCATGAGGATTCGGGCGTGGGGAAGGGCGAAGCGTTTTCCCGGTGTGCCCGCGGACAGCAGGAACTGTCCCGCGCTGCACGCCAGCCCCAGCGCGAGCGTGGCCACGTCGCACGGCACGAGCCGCATCACGTCGCGAATTGCCAGCATCGCGGGCACCGAGCCACCCGGCGAGTGGATCCACAACGCGATGTCCTTCCGGGGATCCTCACTCGCGAGGGACAGCAGCTGGGTGGCGAGCACCGTCCCGTTGTCGTCGTCGAGCACGCCGTCGAGGACCAGTACCCGCCGGCTGAAGAACCGGTCCCGCAGCCGGTGGTCGAACAGCGGCTGCTTCTCGTCGTTGGTCATGCCCCGACAATGCCGCCGCCCCCGTGCGGTGCGCCGGTATCTCTGCTGTCAGCAGATCAGCCCTCAGCAGGCCGGGACCTATCTATCGCGGGCGAAGGACCGGCCGTCGCCACTGTCCGGAGGTGGTGGGAGTACGCCCCGCAGCCGAACCCCGGCGCTTCCGGCTGCTCAGTCGTTAACAAACGGAGGTTCCCGTAACAGGCGGTTGTTCCGGATGAAACTGATCGGAAATAGCTCCTGGCTGTACTTGTCCTCATCAGCGACAGTACCCGCGAGGAGGGCGTTCGGTGTCTCATCCACTCGATGGCCGGCATCACTCCGTACTTGTGATCGGCGGCGGGCAGGCCGGGCTTTCGATGAGCTACTGCCTGCGCGCCCGGGGGATCGACCACCTGGTGCTCGAGCGCGACGAGGTCGGCCACGAGTGGCGTGACCGGCGCTGGGACATGTTCTGTCTGGTCACGCCGAACTGGCAGTGCCAGTTGCCGGGATTTCCCTACCGCGGCGGCGATCCCGAAGGGTTCATGGGGCGCGCGGAGATCGTCTCCTACGTCCAGGAGTACGCGCGGACGTTCGGCCTGCCGGTCGTCGAGGGCGTCGGGGCGACCAGGTTGCGCGTCACCCCGCACGGGTTCCTCGTGCGCACCTCACAGGGCGACCTGACCGCCGACCAGGTGGTCGTCGCGACCGGGCCGTACCAGGTGCCGCTGATCCCGCGGATGACCGAGCGGCTGCCGGAATCGCTGGTGCAGCTGCATTCCTCGCAGTACCGAAACCCCGGGCAGCTGCCCGCGGGTGAGGTGCTGGTGGTCGGCACAGGGCAGTCCGGCTGCCAGATCGCGGAGGACCTGCACCTCGCGGGCCGGCGCGTTCACCTGTCCGTCGGCAGCGCGCCGCGGGTCGCCCGGCGGTACCGGGGCCGTGATGTCGTGGCGTGGCTCGACGAAATGGGCTACTACCGCAGGGGGATCGACGAGTTCGCCGACGCCGACGCAGTCCGGTTCCGTGCCAACCATTACGTGACCGGCCGTGACGGCGGGCACGACATCGACCTGCGCGCGTTCGCACTCGAGGGCATGCGGTTGTACGGCCGGCTGTCCGGTATTGACAGTGGGTTTCTCCGGTTCCGGCCGGACCTGCGCAAGAACCTCGACGCCGCCGATGCCGTGTCAGAGGGCATCAAGAGTTCCATCGACGCATACATCGCCGAACAGCGGATCGGCGCCCCGGCCGAGGAGCGGTACACGCCGGTCTGGGAACCAGACGCGGATCCGGCTGAACTGTCGCTTTCGGACAGTGGGATCACGTCGGTGGTGTGGAGCACCGGCTTCGGTCGCGACCACCGGTGGATCGACGTCCCGATCTTCGACGGCCGTGGCTACCCGACCCACGACAGAGGCGTGACCAGCTGCGAAGGGCTGTATTTCCTCGGGTTGCCCTGGCAGTACACCTGGGGTTCGGGCCGGTTCTGCGGGGTGGCGGCCGACGCCGAGTTCCTCGCCAGCAGGATCGAGCTGTTGTACCGGGGCGGCAAGAGCCACGAGGTCCGCTGGCTCGCCGGCGTCCCCCGCGGCAGCTACGAAAACGACGACTGGGTCGCGCCGCGCACGGTCGCCTGACCTTCTCCGAAACCCGAGGACATTCCATGGTATTCGACGCCCATCGTCATCTCGGCGTGCTGCCGGCGTACCCGTTCTACGGTGGCCCGCCCGTGCACCCGGACAGCAGGGCCCGCGCCACCATCGCGGAGCTGATCGCCGACCTCGATGCGGAAGGCACGGAGCGGGCGCTGGTCATCCCCAACTACGGCGTGCCGGGCACGGACGTTTCCTTCGCCTTCAACGAACTCTGCGTCGAAGCCGCGCAGACCGACGACCGGATCCGTGCCGGGCTGTGGGTGTCTCCGCTCCCGGGCGACCGTGACCGCACCGAGAGAGCGCTTGCGCTGTCTTCGGAGGCGGGCGTGAGGGCGTTGAAACTGAGCTTTCTCCTCGGCGGGCGCGCGAGCGACCCCGCCTGCCGCCCGGCGCTGGACCGCATCTTCGAGGTGGCGCGCGAGCGCGATCTCGTCGTGCACGTGCACACCTCGCCCGGCGCGGCCTCGGACATCGACGAGGTCGGCAATCTCGTCGAGTGGTACGGCGATTCCGTCGCCGTGCACCTGGTGCACTTCGGTGGCGGCATGAGCGGTCACATCAAGCTCGCAGGTTCCCGGTTCTTCGACTGGATCGAAGCGGGGAAGCGGGTTTACACAGACTTGTCGTGGGCCATCGGGTTCGCCCCCCGATGGCTGGCGGAGGAGATCTCCTGGCGGGGCATCGGCCACGACCGGATCCTGTTCGCCAGCGACGAGCCCTGGGGCGACCGGGAAGGGGAGTACGCCCGGATGCGGGCGGCCACCGCCGGCGGTGAGCTCTCCGAACTGGTGTTCCGGGAGAACTTCGAAAAACTCTACGGCTGAACAACAGAAATCGAAGGAGCTGGCATGCCCGAGTTGACCGACCTGGAGCAGAAGAGTCTCGACGAGATCCCGCACCCCGCGCTGCCGCAAGGGTCCACTCTGTACGGGGGGACGAAAATCTTCCCGGACTACAAGGCGGAGAACGGGGAGACGTATTTCACGCTGGTCCACGGTATCGCGCACGAGTCGTCGGTGAGCTTCGTGGCGATCCTGCAGGCGACCCGAGCACTGCGCAAGGGTTTCGAGACGGCGATCTACTTCTATGGTCCCGGTTCACTGAACTGTCTTGCCACCCGCGGCTTCCCCACGACGGGCAACGCGGCGTTCCCCGGCGAGATGAACATCAACGACCAGCTCAAGACGTTCATCGCCGAGGGCGGCAAGGTGTACTGCTGCCGGTTCGGGCTCTCGCTGCACGGCGCGCGGGAAGAGGACCTGATCGAAGGCGTGATCCCGGCGCATCCGCTCGACGTGCAGGACGCCTTGATCCACTACGCCCGCAAGGGCGCCATCATCAACTCGACCTACATGTTCTAGGGGAGCCGCAGTGCGCGTTGGCACCGAGCAGAACTCTTTCGAAGCCAGGGTGGATGTTGCCGTCCGCGGCGTGCGCTGGGACGCGCCCGTCCAGCGCAGCAAGGGCGCCGGTCCGAGCGACGACGGCCATCTTGTCGTCGACGGTGCCAACGCGGCGCTGCCGCTCGATCCGGACAGCCCTTACACCGTGCGGGAAGGACGCGTCTACGACGGCCGCATCGACCTCGGGTTGACGGTGGAACCCGTGGCCCGGCCGAACTTCTATGACCTGAAGACGGCGGACGGTGTGCCGTACCGGCAGATCGCGCTGTTGCACGGCCGGGACGTGCTCGCCACAACCGTCGTGCAGACCTGTATCAGGTACGCCGAGGACCAGCGCTGTCGCTTCTGCACCATCGAGGAGTCCCTGCGCGCCGGCTCGACCATCGCCGCGAAGACCCCGGCGCAGCTCGCGGAGGTGGCCGAGGCCGCCGTCCGGCTGGATGGGGTCAGGCAGATGGTGATGACCACCGGCACCACCGCGGGTCCCGATCGGGGCGCCCGCCATCTCGTGCGCTGTGTCCGAGGGGTCCTCGAAGCCGTGCCGGGGTTGCCGATCCAGGTGCAGATCGAGCCGCCGGGCGATCTGGCGGTGCTGACGGAATTGCACCAGGCGGGCGCTGTCTCGGTAGGCATCCACGTGGAGTCCCTCGACGACGAGGTGCGCCGCCGGTGGATGCCGGGCAAGTCGACAGTGCCGATGACGGAGTACGAGGCGGCCTGGGACGAGGCGGTGCGCGTGTTCGGCCGCAACCGCGTATCCACCTATCTCCTGATCGGCCTCGGCGAGGACCCGGACGAGCTGGTGGCAGGCGCGGGCCGGCTCATCCAGCGCGGCGTGTACCCGTTCGTGGTGCCGATGCGCCCGATGCTCGGCACCCTCGCCCGCCGCGACGGCGCGAAGGCTCCGTCCGTGACAGTGGTCAAGGACGTCACGGAACGCGTCGCGGCGTTGCTTCGAGCGGCGGGCATGACGGGCGCCGACCAGGTCGCGGGCTGCGCGGCGTGTGGCGCGTGTGGTGCCCTCAGCGCGGCGGGAGCCTGACGTGCGCGACGTCCTGGCACTCCTCGGCGACACGGTGAGCGTGCAGCGCGAACCGGCTTTTCACATCGAACAGGCCGACGACCGCGCGACGGTCGCCGCGTACCACGCGTTGCGCAGGCAGGTGTTCGTCGACGAGCAGGCCCTGTTCACGGGGCACGACCTCGACCACCACGACGAAGACCCGCGCACGGTCGTCCTCGTCGCCCGTGAGCGAGCAGGCACCGTCGTCGGCGGCGTCCGGCTGCACCCGGCCACGGACGGCCCCGACCTCGGCTGGTGGCTTGGCGGCCGCCTCGTGGTCGCACCCGCCGCGCGCGGACGGCTGACGGCGCCGCACGCGGCGCTCGGCAGCCTTGACCGTGTCGGGCCCGCGCTCGTGCGGGCAGCGTGCGCGTACGCCGAGAACGCAGGCGTTCTGCGGTTCGATGCCGCCGTCCAGGCCCGCAACGAAGCCATGTTCCGCAGGCTCGGCTGGCACCGGGTTCGTGCCGTGACCGTCGCGGACACCCCGCACGTGCTGATGCGGCGGTCCATCGGCCGCGTCCAGGCACTCGCGAACGCGACCAAGCGCGACCTCGGACCCCTGCTCACCGGCCTGACCGGCATCCCGGGCTTCGTCGGTGACGACGGCGTGCCCGTGCCGGGCAGCGATCTTGTCGCGGCGTGCGACGCGATCGTCCCGTCGATGGTCGAACGGGACCCGGACTGGGCCGGCTGGTGCTCGGTCCTGGTCAACGTCAACGACCTCGCCGCGATGGGCGCGGAACCGGTCGGCCTGCTCGACGCCCTCGGCGCCCGCGACAGGTCCTTCGCCAGCCGGGTGCTGGCAGGACTGAGGCGGGCGAGCGAGGCCTATGGCGTACCGGTGCTCGGCGGCCACACCCAGTTCGGCGTTCCCGCAGCCCTGTCCGTCACCGCGCTCGGCCGGTCGGCGCATCCGGTACCGGGCGGTGGCGGGCAGCCGGGCCACGTCGTCCGGCTGACCGCCGACCTGGCAGGCCGGTGGCGGCCGGGATACGCCGGACGCCAGTGGGACTCGACGACGTCCCGCCGGACGCCCGAGTTGCACGCGATGCTGAGCTCGGTCGGCCGAGCCCGCCCGGCTGCCGCCAAGGACGTGTCCATGGCCGGTATCGCCGGCACTCTCGGCATGCTCGCGGAAGCGAGCGGCTGCGGCGCCGAACTGGACGCGGCGCGTATTGCCCGTCCTGCGGGCACGAGTGCGGGCGACTGGCTCACCTGCTTCCCGGGTTTCGCGATGCTCACGACGGACGAACCGGGCAACGGCACCCTCGATGCAGGGCCCGCCGTGTCTGTCGAGTGTGGACGGTTGGTGTCCGGGGGCGGTGTGGCGCTGTGCTGGCCGGACGGGGAGCGGACGGAAGTGCTGGCCGGGGGCGTGACCGGATTGGGAGAGGCATGACCACCTTGCGGATGGCCGCTGTCGCGGCTCCTTTCGATCGGGATCTGGACGGCGATTTCGCCCGGATCGAGCGAATCATCGAGCAGGCGCGTGGCGACGGTGTGGGTTTGCTCGCGCTGCCCGAGGCCTCTCTCGGCGGTTATCTCGCGGACCTCGGCGGGGACGCCGAAGGGCCGCCCCCGCTGGCGCTGGACGGCCCGGAGATCCAGCGCCTGCGCAAGCTCGCCGGCGACATGGTCGTCGTGGCCGGCTATTGCGAGGATGCCGGTGATCGTCTCTACAACAGCGCGGTCTGCGTGCACGGCGACGGCGTGCTCGGGAACCACCGCAAGGTGCATCAGCCGTTGTCCGAGGACGCGAGCTACGGTGCCGGCCAGTCGTTCGCGGCCTTCGACACGCCGGTCGGGCGCCTCGGCACCATGATCTGCTACGACAAGGCTTTTCCGGAATCCGCGCGGTCGCTGGCCTTGGACGGCGCCGAGATCGGGGTGTGCGTCTCCGCCTGGCCGGGCAGCCGCACGAATCCTGCCGCCGATCTCGCGCAGGACCGCTGGAAACGCAGGTTCGACCTGTTCGACCGGGCTCGCGCGCTCGAGAACCAGATCGTGTGGCTCTCGGCGAACCAGTCCGGCACCTTCGGCGCGCTGCGGTTCGTGGCCAGCGCGAAGGTGGTCGACCCAGGTGGCGAAATCGTCTGTGAAACTGGCGTCAGGGAGGGGCTGGCGGTCGCGGAACTCGACGTGACGCAGGCGCTGGCGACGGCTCGGCGGTCGATGGGGCACCTGCGGGATCGCCGCCCGGAGGCGTATCCGGCGCTGGGTGCCGGCGAGGAAGAGCTCGCCGGAACGAGATACTAGGGTTCATGGGCCTCATCCGGATCGGTGCGGTGGCTGCGCACTTCGGTCGCGACCTCGACTTCGACCTGCAGCGCATCGGGACCTTGATCGAGCACGCGCGCCGATCGGGCGTGAGCCTGTTGGTCCTGCCCGACGCCGCATTGGGCGGCTACCTCGCCGACCTCCGCCATCCCGACCCGGACGCGCTCCCGCCGGCTCTCGATGCCGATGGGCCCGAGGTCGCAAAGGTCGCTGCCATGGCCGCGGAAATGGTGGTCTGCCTCGGCTTCTGTGAGGCCGGTGGCGACCGCCGGTACAACTCCGCGGTCTGTGTGACGGGGGACGGCGTGCTGGGGCGGCACCGCAAGGTCCATCAGCCGGTGGGGGAGTCCGCGGCGTACGCGCCGGGCGAGCGCTTCGCCGCGTTCGAGACCCCGGTCGGCCGCGTCGGCATGCTCATCGATTACGACAAGACGTTCCCCGAGGCCGCGCGGTCGCTGGCAGTCGATGGGGCGGAGGTGCTCGCCTGCCTGTCGGCGTGGCCCACGAGCATCACGAACCGTGCCCCGCGGATGGCGCAGGACCGGCAGTCCCGGCTGTTCGATCTGTACGACCAGGCCCGGGCCGCGGAGAATCAGGTGGTACTGGCTTCGTCGAACCAGACCGGCGCCATGGGCGGCATGCGCTTTCTCGGTCAGGCGAAGGTCGTCGGCCCCGGCGGGGATGTCCTCGCCCGCACCTGGGCCAAAGCGGGGCTCGCGGTCGCCGAGCTGGACGTGCAGGCGGAGATCGCGACCGCCCGCCGCGTGTTGAAACATCTCGACGAGCGAAAACCAGAGGTCTACCGAGCATGAGGATCGCGCTCCTGAGCTACTCGACCAAGCCACGCGGCGGAGTGGTGCACACACTCGCGCTCGGGGAAGCCCTCGCGGCCGAGGGCCAGGACGTGACGGTCTGGACGCTGGGCCGAGGCGGTGACAGCGGCTTCTTCCGCCCGGTGGATCCGCGGGTGCGGCTGCGGGTCGTGCCGTTTTCCGAGATCGAGGGTGAGGGCGTCGGCCCGCGGATCCTGCGCTCCATCGACACGCTGCGCGCCGCGTTCGAGCCGGCCGGCTACGACGTCGTGCACGCTCAGGATTGCATCAGTGCGAACGCTGTTGATCGCTGTGTGCGAACGGTCCACCACATCGACCACTTCACGACGCCGGAGCTCGCCGCGTGTCACGAGCGGGCGCTCGTGCGACCCTACGCGCACGTGTGCGTCTCGGCCGCCGTCGCGGACGAATTGGCGCAGGGATGGGGAATCAAGGCCACGGTGATCCCGAACGGCGTCGAAGCCGCGAGGTTCGCCGCCGCGGCATCGCCGGCTGCCGAGCGGCAGCGGCAGCGGTGGCGGGAGCGCCTGGGCCGGTATGTCCTTTCGGTGGGCGGTATCGAGCCGCGCAAGGGATCTCTCGAGCTGCTCGAAGCCTTCGCGTTACTGACCGAGCCGGATGTGCGGCTGGTGATCGCCGGCGGCGAAACCCTGTTCGACTACCGCGAATACCGGGCGCGGTGGGAAAAGCGCGCGGTCGAACTGGGTGTGTCGCCGGTGGTGCTGGGTGCGGTGGCTCATGACGAGCTTCCGTTCCTGGTGGCGGCCGCCGGTGCCTTCGCCTTCCCGTCGAGAAAGGAGGGGTTCGGCCTGGCGGCCATGGAGGCGGTGGCGGCCGGCGTTCCGCTGGTGGTAAGCGATTTGCCGGTGCTGCGCGAAGTCTTCGGTGGCGTAGCGGGTTTCGGCTCGGATGCGCCGGGCCTGGCACTGGAGCTCGCCCGGGCCTTGGCGGCTCCTGACCCGGCACGCCGCGCGGCGGGCGAGTCGCTGGCTGGTCGCTACACGTGGCGGGCCTGCGCGAAGTCGCACATTCAGCTCTACCACTCGCTGACCGGCTGAGAGAACACTGACGCCAAGTAGCAGCAGCGGTCAACCCCGCAGCAGGCGGCCCGCACCGGAGATCGCCGGCTCGTGGCCGAGGGACCGCAGCACCTCGTAGGCGGTCGCCGTCGCGGCGGTGACCACAGGCAGCCCCAGCTCCTCCTCGGCCACCTCCACCGCGTCCAGCGACGGCATCTGGACGCACGCCGAGAGCACCACGGCCTCCGCGCCCTCCCGCCGCAGGCCCCGGGCGATGCCGGGCAGCTTGCCGGGATCCAGCCGGCCCACGGCAAGGTTGTCGGCCACCTCCAGCGACACCGCGTCGAGCACCTGCACACCCTCGCCCTCGATGTACTCCCGCACCATCCGCGTCAACGGCGCCATGTACGGCGTCACGATCGCGACGTGGCTCGCCCCGATCGCCCGCAGCGTCCGCACGAGCGCGCCCGCGCTGCTGACCACCGCCGCCGGATGGCCGTTGCGTTCCGCCGCGTCCCCGATGGCCTGCTCGGACTCCTTGTGCGCCCCCGGCCCCTGCGCCATCACCGCCACGAGGCACGCATACGCGATCACGTCGACATCCGCGTCCGACACCGCTGTCGCGCACTCCGCTGCCTTGCCGACCATGGCCAGCAGCTCCTCGCGGTTGACGTGCTTCATCCTCGCGCGCGCCGAGTGGAACGTGTACCGGTGCCCGGTGCTTTCGCGCTGCCTGCGGAACAGCTCCGGCAGCTCCGTCTCCATCGTCGTGTTCGAGCTCGGCACGATCAGGCCGATCCGGGACGAGTTCACCACTGTTCGACTCCTTTGTCCGAAGTGAGGGCGCGCCAGACCTTCTCCGGCGTCACCGGCAGGCTGTCCAGTTCCACGCCGTGGTCCGCCAGCGCCTCGCAGATCGCGTTCGCGATCGCCGCGCCCGGCGGGATCGTGCCGACCTCACCGACCCCGCGGATGCCGAACGGCGTGACCGGCGACGGGACCTCGGTGTGCAGCAGCTCGACCGGCGGCAGGTCCGCGGCCGTCGGCGGGAAGTAGTCCACCATCGACCCGTTGACCAGCTGCCCGGTCTCCGCGTCGTAGCGCAGCTCCTCCGTGAGCGCGGCACCGAAACCCTGCGCCAGCGCGCCCCGCACCTGCCCGTCGACGATTTTCGGGTTCACGACCGTGCCCGCGTCGTGGACCAGCACGAACCGCTCCACGCCGAACTCGCCGGTCTCCGGGTCGACCGCCACCAGCGCGGCCGCCGTGCCGAACGAGTAGGCCGCGTCGGACGGCTCGAAGTGCGACGTCGCCTCCAGGCCGGGGTCCTCGCCGGGCGGGATGCCCTGGCCGGTGATCGCGGCGCTGTAGACCTCCGCGAGCGGGACCGCCACGCCCGGCTCGGTGCGATGCCGCACGAGCGGACCCGCGATCTCCAGCTCCTCGGGCTGCACCTCCAGCCGGAACGCCGCCAGCCGCAGCGTCTTGCGCGCCAGCTGTTCCGATGCCTCGCGGATCGCGCCCGCGGCGGCGATCATCGTGCGCGACGCGAACGAACCGGTGTTCAACGGTGACGCGGCCGTGTCGCCGACGTGCACCGTCACCGCGTCGTAGTCGGTGCCGAACACCTCGGCCACCAGCTGCGCGAACGCCGTCTCGCTGCTCTGGCCGATCGTCGACACTCCCGTGTAGGCGTCGATCCCGCCGGACCTGTTGGCGCGCAACGTGATGCTCTCGTGCGCGCCGAACTGCGAGCCGCGCTTGGCGAGGAAGCGCGAACTGGCGTACCCGGTGCGCTCGACGAACGACGAGAAGCCGATGCCCACCAGCCGCCCGTCCGCGCGTGGCCGCCGCGGTGCCGCCCGGTGCTCGGCCCAGCCGATCCGCTCCGCCGCCATCCGCAGGCAGCGCTCGTAGTCGCCGCTGTCGTAGACCGCGCCGGCCGGGTTCACCCACGGCAGGTCGGCCGGCTTGAGCATGTTCCGCGCCCGCAGCTCGACGGGGTCCATCCGCAGCCGCCGGGCCAGCCGGTCCATCAGCCGCTCGTACGCGAAGTTGACCTCGGGCTGCCCGTAGCCGCGGTACGCGCCGACCGGGGTCTTGTTGGTGAGCGTGACCCGGCGCTCGGTGTAGCCGTCCTCGACCTTGTAGGGACCGTTGAAGACCACGCTGGACAGTTGCGCGGACCCGAACGGCGAGTTCCAGCCGCCGATGTCGGTGGCGTAGACGTCGGTCATCGCGAGGATCCGCCCGTCCGCGTCCGCCGCGATCCGGTAGTCGTGCACCGACTCGCGGCCGTGCGTGCTGGCCCGGAAGTGCTCACCCCGGTCCTCACTCCACTTGACCGGGCGGTGCAACGCCATCGCGTGCAGACACGCCAGCACGTCCTCGGGGAACACGCCGAGCTTGAGCCCGAAACCACCGCCGACGTCCGACGCGATCGCGCGGACCTCGCTTTCACGCAGCCGCAACGACTCCGCGAGCTGCTTGCGGATCAGGTGCGGCACCTGGGTCGAGCAGTGCACGGTCAGCTCCCGTGCGCCGGGCCGCCACTGCGCGACGACCCCACGGGTCTCCATGGGCAGCGCCGTGACCCTGCCGATCCGGAACCGGCCTTCGACGACCACGTCCGCTTCGGCGAACCGTGCCGCCGGGTCTCCTCGTCCGTCCGAATTGGACGCGAGCAGGTTGGACCCCAGCACCGACGGGTGCAGCACCGGCGCATCGGGCTCCAGCGCCGCGAGCACGTCGACGACGTGGGGCAGGGGTTGGTACTCGACGTCGACCAGTTCGAGCGCGTCCTCCGCCAGGTGCCGGCTGGTGGCGACGATACTGACCACCGGCTGCCCCTCGTGCGTTGCGACGTCCTGGGCGAGCGCATAGTACGGCAGCCTCGGTGCGCCGGGCACCGGGCGCAGCACGCCAAGCGGCTCGCTCAGCCGCTGGACCTCAGGCCCGGACAGCACGTGCTGGACACCTTCGAGCCGTTCGGCGGCGGAGGTGTCGACCCGCACGATCCGGGCGTGCGGGTACGGGCAGCGCGCCACGGCCATGTACAGCACCCGGGCCGGGTCGACGTCGTCGGTGAACTGCCCGTCGCCGCGCAGCAGCCGCTCGTCCTCCTTGCGGGCCACCGAGACACCCAGTGCGCCGGGTCTCCTGCCGGCGGTGCGTTCCGGTGAGCTCTCCAGCGTCGTCATGCCGTCCTCGCGCCGTCGGCCGTTTCGTCCTCCCGGGCCCCCTGCGGGTGCTCGGCGAACCACCGCTCGATAGCCGTTACGACGTTCTCGTAGCCGGTGCACCGGCACAGCACGCCCGCGATCTCCTCGCGGATCTCGGCCCGGCACGGCCGCTTCCCCTGGTACGCCAGTGCCGTCGCGGTCATCAGGAAGCCGGGCGAGCAGAACCCGCACTGCAGGGCGTGCTCCTCCTTGAACGCCTGCTGCAGCGGGCTGAGCCGGTCGTCCTCGGCCAGCGACTCGACGGTCCGCACGTGCCGGCCGTCGAGCTGGCAGGCGAGCATGAGGCACGACTTGACCGCCTCGCCGTCGACCATCACCGTGCACATGCCGCACGAGCCTTGCTCGCAGCCGACGTGGGTGCCGGTGAGGCCGAGGTGCTGGCGCAGGAAGTCCGCCACGTGCAGCCGGGCCGGGACGCTCGCGTGCACGAGCTTCCCGTTGACCATGGTCTCGACCTCGACGTTCATCGTTTCTCGGCCGGGCGCATGTCGGGCACGGTGAGCTCGCCCGCGTCGACGATGAGCTCGTCGTCGAGGTACAGCGAGCAGCCACGCATCGGGATGTCGAAGTGGCAGGGGGTGTCGTTGGGTCCGCCGAGCTCGTTGTTCGGGCCGATGGAGAACATGACGTTGCCGTAGAAGCTGCGCAGCTCCATGCCCATGCCGCCGGGGAACTGGGTCAGCCCGTGCCAGTGTGCGCGCTCGTCGAGGCCCCAGCCGACGTGCGACATGCCGTAGCCGCGGGGGTCGTGGAACGACTCGATGTAGCTGCGCAGCAGGTCGGCGTCGAGGCCGGAAGAGCCGGAACCGCCGCGGATGTCGCGGATGAAGCCCTGTTCAATGGTGAGCTCGACCGGGGTCTGCACGTAGGTGTTGAACGGCAGCAACACGTCGCCCGGTGCCAGGACGATCTTGCCGTCCACGCCGTCGTCGGCGCCGCCGGTGAACACGAATGCCGCAGGCCAGTGGTCCCACCGGCCGGGCTGGTCGGTGTAGCCGTACTCCGACAGCGTCGGGTAGACGCCGAGGCGGTAGCTGACGTCGGTGCCGAGCGGGCTGGTGATCCGCATGGTCTGGGCCTTGGCGAGGATCTCGGCGGCGATCTCGACGCGCCCGCGCAGCTCCTTCGTCGGCATCAGCCGGGCCAGCAGCGGCACCGGCTCGACAGCGCTGAGGATGCGGGTGCTGGCGCCCTGGATTTCGAACTGCTCCTTGCTGAACAGCAGGAACGTGCAGTCGACCACCATGTCGACGCTCTTGAGCGCCTCCACCGCCAGCCTGTTGCCCTTCAGCCCGGACTCGCCGACCGCCCACGCGCCGGAGGAGCCCGACGGCGAGGGAAGGCGCAGGTGGAACGTCTGGGCGCCCAGCTGCTGCGCGGCCCACAGGAAGGCGTCGGCGTACTCCGCGCGCTCGCCGCCCTGGGTGAGCACGGCGACGGTCTCGTCCTCGTGCACGCCGGACAGGGTCAGCTGGCGCAGGCAGATCTCGTTGAACAGGTTCTGGTCCATGGGGTTGCTCTCCTATCGCTGGCGTGCCGCGAGCAGGTGCGGCCGGACGGTGTCGAGGAAGCCGGTCAGGTTGTCCCACGGCACCATGTGGCCGGCCGCGGGAACGCTCAGGATTTCGATGTCGGGACGGCCCGAGCGCAGGTCTTCGGCGGCGGCGGCCGGGACGACGGGGCTGTCCCCGCCGCGGACGAGCAGGACCGGCGCGGTCAGCCGGGCCCAGTACTCGAAGAAGTCCTCGCGTTCGAAACCCTCGTGGGTCTCCAGCACGGCGGTCTCGTCGCACGAGGCCAGCACTTCGGCGCGCAGCCGCAGTTCGCGCTCCGGCCACTTCGGGTAGAAGCGGCGGATCTCGTCGGCAGTCGTGCCGCGCTGGGCTTCGTGCAGCTGTTCCAGGAAGGACTCCCGGGACGTCGGGTACGGCCCGCGGCCGGGGCCCGACGTCGGCGGGTCGACGAGCACGAGCAGGCCGTGGTCCCGCGGGGCGTGCCGCACCGCGTAGGCGGCGGCGATCCGGGCGCCCATCGAGTGCCCGACGACGACCGGCCGGTGCAGGCCGAGCGCGCCGACGAGCCCGGCGACGTCGGCCGCGTAGTCGGTGAGCCGGTACTGCCCCGACGGGGCCCGCTCGGTCTCGCCGCGACCGCGGGCGTCCGGGACCGTGACGCGGTAGCCCCAGTCGGCGAAGAGCACCGCGAGGAAGTCCGCGGTGACCGCCGGGCTGGTGATCCCGGGCAGGACGAGCAGGTCGGGGGAGTCCGGCTCGCCGTAGCGCAGGACACGGTGGCGCAAGCCGTTGGCTTCGGCGAAAACACTTTCCCCGGCAATGGCTGTGGTCATCGGTCCTCCTCCGGCAGCTGTCCGGTCGCCCACTCCAGCAGCGCCGCGACGGGTTCGCGGGCGGCGGGGACCCGGACACGGCCGGCCATGTAGGTCAGCTTGGCGATTCCCTTGTCCCGCGAGCAGCTGCCCGAGGACACCCAGCTCGCGGTGAGCCCGGCGAGGGTTTCCAGGTAGGACAGCGAGTCCGCGGCCTGGACCTCGTCGGCGCCGTTGAGCCCGCCGACCTCGTGCAGGCCGACGAGCCTGCGCACCTCGGCGATGTCGAGCGAAGCGGTGTCGAGACCGGCGAGCCAGAACCCGACGATCTCGGCCGAGCGGAGCATGTGCGGGTACAGGTAGAACGGGCTGTCCCAGTCGGTCGTCGCGTGGTCGAGCGCCGGGCCGCCGGGGAACATGCGCTCGATGTCGTGGGTGAGCGCGGCGATCCGCAGCTCGGCCGGCGCGTCCGGCACCAGCCAGACGAGCCAGTCGCGGGCCCGCGCCAGGTGGTGGGCCTGGTTGTAGGGCCGGACCCACTCGGCGGCCAGCGCCTCGGTCCCGCTCGCGGCGGGCACCTCGGGCGCGGTCCAGGGCAGTACGGACGTCATCGGCGCGACCTCCGGAAGCTCCTCGCGAGCGTCGCGAGGCTGACGGCCACCGAGACCGCGCTCAGTGCGGCCACGACCTTCGTCCACGGATCAGCCGCGGCCACGGGGGTGGGTTCGGCCACGGTGGACGCCACCGGGGTGGCGACCGGAGCCGCCGCGGTTTCGCCGCCCAGCGCGGTCTCGAGGTTGCGCGAGAACGCGCCCGTGACCTTGCGCGCCTGCTTGGCGACCACCTTCTGCCCGACGCTGCCGAGCGCCCCGGCGAGTGCGACGTCGCCTTCGACGATGACCGTCGTGCGGTCGCCCGCGGGCTCCAGCTGCACGTTCACCGTCGCCCGGACATTGCCCATCGCGCCGCGGACCGTCTTGCCGGTGGCGGTGAAGGCGATCAGCTTCTCCGGCACCCGCTCGACGATCTTGATCGAGGCGGCGAACGTCGCGGTCATCGGGCCGACGCTCTGGGTGACCCGCACGTCGATGTCCTCCGGACCGCGCATCGTCAGGTCCTCGACCCCCGGGACACAGCCCGCCACCCGCGCGGGCTCGTCGAAGAAGGTCCAGACCTCGGCCACCGGCCTGCCGACCTGGAACTCCTCACGCAACTTCATGGATTCCTCCTTGGGCTTCGCGCAGCTCGGTGAGCACCCGGCGCACGTACACGGGCACCAGGTGGCGGCGGTACTCCGCGGAAGCGCGGACGTCCGTCGGCGGGTCGACGACGGTCAGTGCCGCCTCGGCGGCGACCGTCACGTCGTCGTCGGTCAGCCGGCTGCCCTCGAGCGCCGAGGGGGCGAGCACGGGGCTGTCGGCCACGCCGCCGAGAGCGAGGCGGACGCCGTGCCAGGTCCCGTCCTCGTCCCGGTTGCCGGTGGCGACCGCGCTGATGACCGCGAAGTCGTTGTGCTTGCGGCAGAACTCGCGGAACGCGAAGTGCTGCGGATGGGCCGGGAACTCGACCGCGACGACCAGCTCGCCGGGGTCGAGCACGGTGGCGTACGGGCCTTCGTAGAACTCCGCCAGCGGGATGCGGCGGGTACCGGCGGGCCCGGCGGCGACGACCACCGCGCCGAGCACGAGGCACGCCAGCGGCAGCTCGCCGGTCGGGTCGCCCTGCACGAGTGCGCCGCCGACGGTGCCGCGGTTGCGCACCTGCCGGTCGCCGATGTGCCGGACGATCCGGGCGAGCAGCGGCAGCCGCTCGGCGACGAGTGGGGAACGCTCCACGGTGGAGTACCGCACCAGCGCGCCGAGGACGGTCCGGTCGCCCGCTGGGAGGATGTCGTCGAGGTCGTCGATGTCGTTGATGTCGACGAGCGCGTCCGGCCGCCACAGGCGCATGTTCAGCATCGGGACCAGGCTCTGGCCCCCGGCGAGCACGCGGGCGCCACCGCCGTACTCACCGAGCCGGGCGACGGCCTCCGCCACGGACGTCGGCCGGTGGTACGCGAACGGAGCAGGCTTCATGCGCCCGTGCCCCGGCTGCCGCGAGCCACGCCCACCCCCGCGAACCGCGCCAGCACGTGGTTGACGGCGGACTTCCGCTCACCGACCAGCTGCTCGGCCCGCCGGCGGCTCCACACCGTCTCCGGCCGCACCTGCAACACCCGCACGTCACCCCGTTCGCCGACGGCCCACTCGACGTCCTGCGGGCCGCCGCGGTGCTGTTCGATGCGCTTGGCCAGCTCCGCGAGCGCGCGGATCTGGTCGTCGTCGAGGCACGGCGACTCCTGCCGGTCCGTCTCCACCGGCACCAGACCGACCGCCGCGGCCGCCGGGTCGAACCCGAACTTCGACTCCTGCCGGGCCACCTCGCGCCGGATCACCTCGAAGGTCACCTTGTCCACGACGTAGCGGCTGGGCGTGATCCCGCCGCTCACGACGCCTTCGCCGAGGCCCCAGCAACCCTCGATGACCACCTTGGACCGGTCGCCGGTCACGGGGTCGAGGGTGAACATCACCCCGGCCGCGCGCGCCTGCACCATCTGCTGCACCCCGACGCAGATGCCGAGGTCCGCGGTGAGCACACCGGCATCGGCGTCCGGCCGGTAGGTGAGCACCGCCGCGCCGAACATCCCGGCCCAGCAGCGGCGGACGTGCCGCAGCAGGTCCTCGGCGCCGCGGATCCACAGGAAGGTGTCGTACTGCCCGGCGAAGCTGGCACCCGCGAGGTCCTCGGACTCGCCGCTCGACCGCACGGCCACCGGCAGGTCCTCCTGTCCCGCACGGCGTTCCAGCTCCGCGTAGGCGTCCCGGATCTCGCGCTCGAGGTCGGCGGGCAGGTCGGCGTCGTCGATGGCGGCGGCGAACTCGGCGCTGATCCGCTGCACGTCCGCCAGGTCGGCGCCGCCCGCCTCCGCACGGACCGCACGCGCCCGCTCCGCCAGCCCCGCCGACTCCAGGAAGTGGCGGTAGGCGGTGGTGGTGATGCCGAACCCCGGGGGCACCTCGAAGCGCGCCGCGGTCATCTCGGCCAGGCTGCCGAACTTGCCGCCGAGCACGCGGTTGCCGACGGCGCCGGGGTCGTCGAGCCACAGGACGAACCGGGAAACGGCGGGGGTCATGCCTGCGCCTCCTCGACAACGCGGACGACGCCGGTGTTGCCGTCGACCTCGATGAGCTGTCCGGTTCGGATGGTCGTCGTCGCGAAGCCGGTGCCGACGACCGCGGGCAGGCCGTACTCGCGGCACACGATCGCGGTGTGGGCCATGATCCCGCCGACGTCGGACACCGCGGCCGAAAGCCGCGAGAAGACCGGCGCCCAGCTGGGCGCGGTGATGCGGCAGACCAGGATCTCCCCGTCCTGCACCAGGTGCAGGTCCTCCGGGTCCACGATCACCCGGGCGCGGCCGGTCGCCTTGCCCGCGGACGCCGCGACCCCGCGCAGCTCGCCGCCCTCCTCGCCCTTGGCGCCCAGCCACTCCTGCACCGACTCCTGCGTGATGCCCCAGAGCATCACGGTCAGCGGTTCGGTGATGAACTCCGGCGGCACGCCGAGCGCGGGCTGCGGCGGGTGCGCCTTGAGGACGTCCCGGATCCGCTTGCGGCGCGCGATCTCGGGGCGCCAGTAGGTGACGCCGCGAGCCTCCGTGCCGGTGGCCCAGCCGATGTTGAGGTCGTACAGCGCCGAGTAGATCTCGTTGCGGTGCAGGTAGAAGATGTCCTCGCGGTCGTCGAGGAAGTCGTGTGCGACGAACACGTCGCCCAGCTCGCGCACCTTCGACCAGAACAGCGAGTGGTGCCAGTGCTCGACGTAGAAGTTGTGGTTCTCGACGAACGGGAACACCTTGCGGGCGAGCTCGACCAGCCCGTCGAACACCTCCTGGTCGGCCTCGGTGGGCAGGTAACCGCGGTACTCCGCGGTGATCCGGGTGCGCTCGGCGAGGATCTCGTCGAGCGGGCGGCGGATGTCCGCACCGCCGAGCAGGCTCTTGACGTATCCGCGCAGTGCGGTGAACGGCAGGCGCAGGTCGTCGATCCAGGCCCGGTCGCTGTGCGTGTAGCCGGCACCGGTGGAGAACCAGAACCACGGGTCCTTCGCCCCCTCGAACGCCTCGATCCACTGTGGACCGTTCGGGTGCGCGGCGATGGCGGCGAGCACGTCGTCCGGGTTCTCGCCATCCAGCACGAGGTCGGCCAACTCCAGCTCGACGGCGAGCTTCGCCAGCCCGCGCACCTCGTCGTCCGGGCGGAACAGCATGATGTCGATGCCCGACACCATGGCCGCGAGCGTCTGGTCGGTGATCCCGGGGAAGGCGGCCTGGCAGAACTCCTGGAACGTCAGGTACGCGCCGTACCCGAGGTTGAGCATCTCGAAGTGGTACGAGCCCATCTCGAACAGGTTCGCGGTCAGCTCGCCGTATTTCGTGAGCAGGTCGTACGTGGAGTACGTGCCCTTGTGCCGCAGGACGCTCTCCAGTGGCTCCTGCTCGGGCAGCGGGGCGAAGTGGATCGCCTTGAGCCGTTCGATGCAGCCGGTCGCCTTCGCCACCCACTGCTCGTAGATCTCGTCCCAGTTCTCGTAGTAGTGCCCGGCGCGGAGGGAGAACTCCTCGGCGCGGCGGGCGATCTCGTCGGGGTCGGTGACGGCGTTGGGGCTGATGTAGAGGTAGCCGTTGATGATCCGGTGGTCGATCCCGCCGGCGGGCGGTACCGGCCACACCCGCGTCGACATCTGGCTGGCGGCGACCCACCAGTTCTCGGTCATGATCGTGTCGAACGGGTAGAGCGGCTCCGGGTTGTGCATCCCGTCGAAGAACCAGAACTTGCCGTCCTCGAACTCCGCCCGCTCCTGGCTCAGCAGCGCGTAGTACGGGTACATGCTCTCCCAGCCTTCGGCGCCCGGCGGCGTCTCGACCGCGAAGGGGCTGGCGAAGCGTTCGCCGGGTACTGCCTGTGCCGGTCGCGTGCTGGGATTCGGGTCAGTCACGGTCATGCGTGCGCCTCCGCCTCGGCTGTGGTGGTGGGAAGGGTCCCGAGGTAGCTCAGGACGTCGTCGAGGTCGACGACGTCGCCGTACTTCTGGTCCATGTCGAAGAGGTTCGCCTCGTGCGGGCCCGGCGCCCGGTCGGCGACGCAGTCCCGCGGCACGAGCACCGGGTAGCCGTACTGCACGGCGTCGACGACCGTGGCCCGGACGCAGCCGCTCGTCGTCGCGCCGGTGACGACCACCGTGTCCGCCCCGGCCGACGTGAGGTACGCGGCCAGCGCCGTGCCGAAGAACGCCGACGCGCCGGTCTTGACCACCAGGTGCTCCTCCGGCCGCGGTGCGAGCCTGCCGTCGATCTCCACCAGCCTGCTGCCGAGCGTCAGCGCCGCCATGCCGGTCGCCTTCCGCAGCCACGCGAGCGTGCCGACCTGGCCGGGGTCGTAGGCGATGGTGGTGAACACGACCGGCAGGCCGAGTTCGCGAGCCCGGCCGAGCAGCCGCGCGGTGGCCAGCACGGGCCCGGTCATGTCCGCGCCCGTCGGGTACGCGCGGTCGGTGAACCCGTAGGAGAAGTCGACCACGATCACGGCGGGTCGCGCGCCTCGCGGTACCCGGCGGCCGAAACCGGCTTGGTCGTAGACGCGTGCGGTCGAGGACGGGGTGTCCACCGGCGGCTCCCTTCGTTGGAAAGCTCCACCAGTGTGGCATACATGTATACCATTTTGGCAAGGACTTCCTCGCGGAATTCTCGGGCGGCAGTGGGTCCAGTCTGCGTCACGCACCCGGTTCGGGGGAAGGGCTCGGCGCCCGTCGCAACCTGTCCGTCATGATCCGTAACCCGTCTGTCACGAGGAAAACCAGCAGGTCACGGGGTCGACACGAAGGCTTGCCGCGAGTTGCATACCGGTATACCTTCTTGCTTCACGCATACCCGCGGCACCCGCGGGAGCGGTTTCTCGGCACCTCCGCGGATCTCGCCCACTCCGGCGCACTCGGTGCGCCCCTTCCGTCCCCGCTGGGAGAAGTGATGCCACAGTTCCCCGAACAGGCCTCCACCAACTGGGTCCTGTCGACCTTCATCTACACCGTCGGCGCGGTCGCCGTCCTGCTCGTCGTGGCGGGACTCGTGTTCGTCGACACCGGCCTCGTCCGCCGGCGCAACGTCCTCGACACCACCGTGCAGAAGATCGGCGCCGCGATGGTCGGCGGTCTCGGCACCCTGCTCATCGGCTACCCGATCTGGCAGTGGCAGTTCAACCAGGCGTTCGGCGTGCCGGAGCCGTTCCGGCAGGCGGTGCGGGACTGGTGGCTCGGCGGCGCCTTCACCACCACGTCGTCGCGGTACGTCGACCCAGCCGCCCTGCCCGAGGCCGACGTGCAGCAGATCTTCCTGGTGTTCTTCGTGACCTTCACGATGGCGACCGTCGCGTTGATCCACACCGGCGTGGTCGAACGGATCAAGCCGGTTCCCCTCTACGTCATGTCCTTCGTCGTCGGCGCGGTGCTCTCACCGCTCGTCGGTTATCTGTGCTGGGGTTCGCTGTCGCCGCTCACGCTGCGCGGAACCCACGACTTCGACGGCGTCTTTCCGCTCTACATCACCGCGGGCACGTTCGTGCTCGTGCTGGCGTGGCGCGTCGGCCCGCGGCTCGGCGCCTTCCTGCCGCACCGCAGCGGCGCGAAGCCCGCGTCCCACAACGCGGCGTTCGTGGGCATCGGGGTGCTGCTGATACTGGTGGCCCTGCCGTTCGTGACGCTCGGCAGCGGCTACATCGTGCCGGGCACGGGTTTCTTCGGGATCTCGTTCACCGAAAGCGGGCTCGGGCTGGTCGTCGTGAACCTGTTCGCCGCGCTGCTCGGCGGTGCGGTGACGGGGTTGCTGCTGGCGTACCGGCGCCGGGACGCGACCTCGGCGCTGCTCGGCCCGGTCGCCGGTGTCGTCATGGCGGGCACGCTGCTCGACATCGGGAACGCCTGGGAGTGCCTGCTCGTCGGCGCGCTCGGGCCGGTGGTCGCGCTCGGCACCGCGGCGTTGCTGAAGAAGGCGCGCATCGACGACCCGAAGGTGGTGCCGCTGGCACTCGGCCCCGGTGCGATCGGTGCCGTGCTGACGGGCTTCCTGAAGTGGGGCACGCGAACCGGTGGTTACCTCGGGCTGGACGGCGCGCACGCGGTGGGCGTCGGGGAGATCACGCCGTGGTGGCAGCTGGCGGGGGTCGTGGCGACGATGCTGGTGGCCGGGGTGCCCGCGCTGCTGCTGTGTCTGGTGTTCGAGCGGTTCGACGGGCTCCGGGCGAGCGAGCATGAGGAGCTCGTGGGGCTCGACCAGACGCGGTGGGGCGTGTCGAACTTCGCGGACGACCTGGAGGCGATGCCGGTGGCGGAGCCGCCGGTGCCCGCGTGACTCCGGCGGCGGGGCCCGTTTCCGGCGGGCCCGCCGCTATGATCTGCACTTGGCCCGCGGCGCATCCGGCGGTCGCGGCGAGCGTTGGGAGAGCGCGTTCATGCAGTCACCGGGGCGTGGCGTGGTGCCCCTGTCCCAGCGCACGAGCGAGGGTGTGGCGCGCGTCCTGCGGAACGAGATCTTCTCCGGCCGGCTCAAGCCGGGGGAGCCGGTGCGGGAGCGGCTGCTGGCCGAGCAGCTCGGCGTGAGCCGGACGCCGGTGCGAGAAGCCCTGTTCACGCTGCAGAGCGAGGGGCTGGTCGAGCTGACGCCCAACCGGGGCGCGACCGTTCGCACCATCACCGCGCGCGACATCATGCAGATCTACACGCTGCGCGAGGTACTCGAGTCGTACGCGGCGGGCGAGGCGGCGCAGGCCAGGACGAGCGAGGACCTGGAGGCACTCGAGGACGCGCACGCGAAGCTGGAGCGCGTCTCGCCGACGGGCACCCCGATGCAGGTCGCGATGGCCGACCTGGCCTTCCACACGCTCGTCAGCGAGGCGGCGGGAAGCCGGATGCTGCAGACGATCATGGGACAGGTCCTGGCGTTCACGGTCAGCTTCCGGTCGAACTACTCCTATCCGGGTGAGCGGGCCGCCGTGGCGATCGAACAGCACCGCGCGATCCTCGACGCGCTCCGGGAACAGGACGCCGAGCGGGCGGAGCGGCTCATGCGGGAGCATGTCGAATCGGCGAGGCTCTTCGCGCTGCGGCACTTCACGCATGCGCAGCGGGAGGCAGAGCCCGAGACGGGCACCTGAGCAGATCGCTGTGCCGCGTACGCGCCTGTGTGTGGCCGGCGCCGAGCCCGCGAACGCCTCGGGCGCGCGGGCATCGGCGATCTGTCCCAACTGCGGGACGTCCTTCACCACTGTCGCGAAGGCTCGGCGAACACGGCGGGTCGAGGGGTGGGAGTACGCCTTGTCGCCCCGCAGCCGGACATCCAGCGGCCCAGCGCCGGCATAGCCGGAGGCGAGGTCGTCCTCCACCAGGGGCAGCAAGTGGGGATTGTCTCCGGCCTGTCCGGGGCTCAGTCGCACGGCGACGAGGTCGCGGGTGGCGTCGGCCAGCGCGTGAATCTTGGTGGTCAGCCCGCCACGGGAGCGGCCCAGCGCGTGATTGTCCGGCTCGGCGGGCGGATTCGTGTCGATCGCCCCAGCCCGCTGTGTGGTCGCCGGCCGGCTCCCGGCCCGGGATCGCCGTCCAGGTGGCCTATTGCAACGTGTGCAAACCCGCAGTACCGTTCTTGCAAACGATGGCAAAGCGGCCTGCGGTGGGCACCCGGAGCATCGGCTGACGGCGAGAACGGCGGACGGCCCGTGTGCTGCCGCAGCGGCTCGGCGATCTCGGATGCTGCTCGGGTGGGCTCAGCGGGACGACGGATCGAGCTGTCCGCGGCCGCGGCGCCATCCCGTCCGAGGAGTGAGGTCCATGGCCCCTGGTCCCCTGATTTTCCATCACCGCTCTGATCCCCGGCGGCGCGTCGCGCTGCTCGCCGCCGCTGTGCTGACCGCCGCCGTGGCGGCCGCCGTTCCGGCGGCAACGGCCACGGCGGCCACCACATCGGGCGGAGTCCTCTACCGTCCGAGCACCGCGAGCGGGTCCACAGAGGACGCGAGCTACCCACGGGTGATCCGCCTCGAACACAGCGGCAGCGCGAACGGCACGTTGCTGTCCACGTTCTCCCATTCCGGCACAGGCGTGACGAAGGCGAACTTCCCGGTCTACCGCTCCACCGACAACGGCGTCACGTGGACGTCCTCGCCGATCGGCACGGTCACCGACACCCAGCACGGCTGGGATCTCGACGGCCCGACGCTGTACGAACTCCCGCGCGCCGAAGGCTCACTGCCGGCAGGCACACTGCTCGCCGCCGGCACAGCGTGGAACCACGGCGACTACACGCAGCAGGCTGTCGAGGTGTTCGTCTCCACCGACCAGGGCGCGCACTGGACCTACCGCAGTTCGTGCGCCGCCGAGTCGGGCATGGCCGACACGACCGGCCACGGCATCTGGGAACCGGAGTTCACCACCACCGATCACGGGCTGATCTGCTACTACTCCGACGAACGCCCGTCGGTGAACAACTACGCGCAGGTCCTCGCGCACACCGTGTCCACCGACGGCGGCCTGACCTGGGGCAGCGAGGTCTACGACGTCGCGGTGCAGAACGGCGTGGAACGGCCCGGCATGACCACGGTCGTCGCGCTGCCCAACGGCACTTACGCGATGACGTACGAGGACTGCAAAGCCGGCTTCGACCCGGACCAGGCGTGCGACATCTACCTCAAAACCTCGTCCGACGCCGAATCGTGGAACCCCGGCAGCCTCGGCACCCGCATCGAGACCAGCGACCACCGCTTCCTGCTCCACACCCCGTATCTGGCCTGGTCCTCCGCGGGTGGTGCCAACGGAACACTCATCGCTTCCGGGCAGCGGGTGGTCGCGGGCACCGACGGTTCGCTCGCGGTCCAGCCGGAGGACGGTCACGTGCTGTTCGTGAACCGGAACCTCGGGTCCGGTGCCTGGCAGGAGATCACCACGCCGGTCACCACGGCCCCGACCGGCGGCTACGACGCGGGTGAGACTTCCTGCGCCGGGTACAGTTCACCGCTGCTCGCGGCGGCTTCCGGCAACACGTTCCTCATGCTCGCGGGCACGCATCTGTCCACGGGCAAGTGCGAGACGGCCTTCGGCACGGCCACGCTGCCGAACGCGCAGGGCCAGATCACCGGCCCCGGCGACACCGGCAAATGCGTCGACGTGAACACCAACACCTCGGTCAACGGCAACGCGGTGCAGCTCTACACCTGCGGCATCGCGACGGGTCAGCAGTGGTCGCTCGAAACCGACGGCACGATCCGCGCCTACGACAAGTGCCTGAACATCGTGAACAACGGCACCGCCAATTCGTCCAAAGTAGAGCTTCGTGACTGCCTGGGCACCGCCGCCCAGCAATGGCAGGCGCGTGCCGACGGGTCGATCTACAACCCGCAGTCGGGCCGCTGCCTGGACGACCCGGCCGCCCAGACCACGGACGGTACGCAGCTGCAGATCTACGACTGCAACGGCCTGTTCACCCAGGTGTGGCACGTCCCCGCCTGAGTCCTTCGAGCATGAAAGGGGAGGCCGGTCCACGGTGGACCGGCCTCCCCTTTCGCTCAGACGCGCCCGCCGCGCCGGTTCGGCTCCTCCACCACCGCCGCGTCGACGAACGTCCGTGCCAGCACGCGGTCTTCGGCCACCAGCCACAGATGCAGCCGCGCCGGGCCGCCGGGCGCCGGGACGGTCAGCGGGACAGCGGCACTGAGCCGGAACGGCTCCGCCTCTACCGCATGGGAATCCGTTGCCGCGACGGGAATGCCGCGTGAGCCCGAAGCGCCCCACGCCGCGTGCAGGGTGCCGGTGACCGGCGCCGTGCCCGTGTGCGAGACGTGCACGTCCAGGGTCAGCGGGCCGTCCGGGACCGGGATGTCGGCGCCGGCATGCGCGGGCACGAGATCCACCACCAGCGTGGTCGGCGCGAACGCATCGGCCGGGTCCAGCCCGCCCCAGTCCTTCCGCCCGCGGCGCGCGTCCAGCAGGCCGGCCATCTCGTGCTCGACGTCGGTCAGTTCGGTGTAGATGTAGCCCGCGAAGCGGTCGTGCCGGCGGATTTCCTGCGTCTGCCAGCGCACGTGCCACGCGCGCTCCAGGCTGGTGAAGCCCGCGCCGAACTCACTGTTCAGCACCGGCACGCCGGAACGCGGGAAGCCGGGCGAACCGTAGAAGGACTTGTCGACGACGAAGTCCGGCGAGAGCCTCACCTCGAACGTCTCACGCTCGCCGGAGGCCAGCGCGGCGAGGTTTTCCGCCCAGTCGCGCGGGTTTTCGTCGTAGTAGTGCCAGTCGACCAGGTCCGTCTTCACGTGCGCCCAGCCGGAGTTCTCCACGATCGGCCGGGTGTCGTCCAGCGAGCGCATCTCCTCGTACGCGTGCTCCGCCGCGGCAGCGCGCTCGGGGCTGCCCGGGATGTCCCAGTCCAGGCCCCATTCTTCGTTGTACAGTCCCCAGATCACGATCGAGGGGTGGTTGCCGTCCCGGCGGACCAGGTCGGGCAGCTGGGCCTCGAACGCCGCCGCCGCGGCCGGGCTGAACCGGCTCGGGCACGGCGGTTCCGCCCAGACCAGCATCCCCATGCGGTCGGCATGGTCGAGCCACCGCGGTTCCTCGAACTTGAGATGCTTGCGCACCAGGGAAAATCCGAGTTCACGTGCCAGATCGAGGTCTCGCACCAGCGCTTCGTCGTCCGGTGCGGTGAGGCCGGTCTCCGGCCAGTACCCCTGATCCAGCACGCCACGCACGTAAAGCCGTTCCCCGTTGAGGTAAAGCTCCTCGCCGCGGGTTTCGATCCGCCGCAACCCGCCGGTCACGGTGAGGTGATCGGCTTGCGGTCCTTCGCCGACGCGCAGCGAGACACGGTAGAGGTGTGGCGACTCCGGGCTCCACAACCGGGGCGATTCGACCTCCAGCCGGGCCTCGAACCGGCCGCCGGTCACCGGGAGCACGGTTTCCCGGCCTTCCAGCTCGGCCACGACCGTGCCGGTGTCGGAAGTGTCCCCGGCGAGCACGCCGGCGATGTCGAACCCGGTGAGGGAATCCCCGCGCAGCGCGACTTCCTCGACGTAGGTGCGCCCGCGCGCCTCCAGCCAGACGCTCTGCCAGATCCCCGAGGTCGGCGTGAACGAGACGCCGTCGTAGTCGTCGCGGGGGATCGACCGCTGTTTGCCGTGCGGGATCTCGCGCTTGTCCGCCGGGGCGTCCACCTCGACGGTCAGCTCCGCCGGCCGACCCGGCTCGAGCACGCCGGTGACGTCGAACTCGAACGAGCTGTGCCCGCCGACGTGGGAGCCGACCGGCACGCCGTCGACGGAGACGGTCGCCCGGTGATGCACGGCGCCGAAGCACAGCACCACCCGCCGGCCGGACCACTCGGGCGGCACGGTCACCGTGCGGGCATACACGGCGTGCTCCAGCCAGGTGCGCTGGACCCCGGAAGCCGCGGTCTCCCAGGCGAACGGGACGGTGATCGAGCCGGGCGCCCCGTCGCCGGCGGTGAACTCCCAGCGCCCGTTGAGGCTCAGCCAGTGGGCCGAGCGGTCCCGGTCGGGCCGCGGGTATTCCGGCCGGGGCACCGCCTCCGCGACGAGCGGTTCGGCGGCGTTCTCGGCAATCGTCATGTGTTTCAGCCCTTTACGCTTCCGGCGAGGATGCCGTTGATGAAGTGCTTCTGCAGCAGGATGAACAGGATCAACAGGGGCAGGAGCGCGACCGTCGCGGCGGCCAGGAGCTCGCCGGTGATGGTCGCGTAGTCGGCCCCCACCCGGTTGCCCGAGATGTTCTGGGCGAGGGTCGTGAGGACCACCTGGAGGGTGGCCATCCGGCTCGAGCTGGCCGCCACGACAGGCCAGACGACGTCGTTGTAGATGTTCATGATCGTGAGCACGCCGAGCCCGGCCAGTCCCGGCCGGATCGCAGGCAGGACCACGCGCCAGAAGATGCCGAACTCGCCGCAGCCATCGATGCGGGCGGCGTCGAGCAGCTCGTCCGGTACCGCCGCGATCACCTGGCGCATCCAGAAGATCGCGAAGGCGTCCACCGAGCCGGGCAGGATCAGCGCCTGGTAGGTGTTGACCCAGCCGAGCTCCTTCATCTCCAGCAGCAGCGGGATGATCAGGACGATCGTCGGGAGCATGAGCGTGAGCAGCACGGCGCCGAAGATCAGGTTCTGGCCGCGGAAGCGGTACTTCGCGAACGCGTAGGCCGCCAGCGGGGCGAAGAACATCGTGATCGCGCCCTTGGCGAGCAGCACGACGCCGGTGTTGAGGAAGCCGCTGCCGACCGGCACGTCGTGGAACATCCCGCGGAAGTTGGCGAGCGTGAAGGTCGCCGGGTCGAAGCCGAGCGGGTCCCGGATGATCTCGCCCGCGGGCTTGAACGAGGACAGCACCGCCCACACCACCGGGGCGAGCAGTGCCACGGTCAGCACCAGCAGGAACATGTGCGAACCGAGCAGCGGGCGGCCGCGCCGGCCTCGGACGTCGAGGGTGGTCATGGTCAGTCCTCCGCTCGGAGCAGCCGGACGAACAGCAGCGACACCGCCATCACGACGATCACCAGGAGGAACGAGTTCGCCGCCCCGGTGCCGAGATCCGCGCGGTTGATGTGGTTGAACAGGAAGAGCCCCGCCGTGGTGGTCGAGTTGTAGGGCCCGCCCTTCGTCACCACGTACGGTTCGGTGAAGATCTGGAACACCGCCAGTGTCTGCAGCACCACGGAGAACATCAGGGAACGGCGCAACAACGGGACGGTGATGCTCCACAGCTGCCGCACCCGGCCCGCGCCGTCGAGCGACGCCGCCTCGTAGAGGCCGGGTTCGACCTGCTGAAGTCCGGAAAGGACGATCAGGACGACGAAACCCGTTGTCTTCCAGAGGAACAGCAACGCCAGCGTCGGCTTGGCCCAGGCGCTGGTGACGAGCCAGCCGACCGGGGGCAGCCCGACGGCGCCGAGCACCGCGTTCACCGCGCCGTAGTTCTGATCGAACAGCACGATCCAGATCTGGGCGATCGCGACGAGCGGCATCACGAACGGCACGACGAACGCGACCCGGTAGAAACTCCGCAGCCGTTTGATGGTGTTGAGCAGGACCGCGACGATCACCGACAGCACCAGCTGCACCGGCACGACCAGCAGCCACAGCACGGCGGAGTTGCCCAGTGACGACCAGAAGGCGCTGTTGGCCAGCAGGTAGCGGTAGTTCCCGAAGCCGACCCACTGCGCCGCGCCTGTCCCGTGCCAGTCGGTGAAGCTCAGGCGCAGCGTGAAGAACAGCGGGTAGATGCTGAAGGCGAGGAAGACCGCCACGAACGGCAGCACGAAAGCGTAAGGCGCGAGGCGGCGGCGCCAGGAGAACGTGCGCCTCCCGCGTGGCGCCGCCGCTTTCGCTGTGCGGGGCCCGGCAGGCACCGCCGGGCCCCGTCGTCCTTCCCGGAACACCGTCGCCGCGCCGGACGGGGCGGGCCGGGTCATTTGCGCTCGATCAGGTTGGTCTGGATGTCCTTGCCCGCCTGGTCGATGACCTGCTGCGGGGTCATGCTGCCGTCCAGCATCTTCTGCAGGTCGGTGCCGAGGTAGTCGACCGCGCCGTCCCACCAGACCGGGATCGGCGCGCCGCCCGGGATCTGCCGGCCTGCCTCGACCGCGGTCTGCCACAGGTCCTGGCCGCCCATCGCGTCGATCGGCTGGAACAGCGGCTTCGCGGGGTCTGCGGCAGGCTGGTAGGCGGGGATGGACGTGTTCGTGCCACCGGGGTAGACCTCGTTCGGGCCGTAGACGGCGGTGTAGCCGGCCTGGTCGAAGGTCAGGAACTGGTAGAGCAGCCAGGACAGCTGCGGGTTCTTGGCGTCCTTGGGGATCACGAACGACGAGCCACCCATCGCGCCGCTGCGCGCGCCGCCGTCGGACCAGGCCGGCAGCGCCATCGCCCGCCAATCGCCCTTCGTCGCGGTCAGCTGCTGCTGCGGCGCGTAGTCGAACCAGATCGCCCACGGGTAGAAGACCTCGTCACCGGAGTCCAGCGCGCCGACGTCGCTGGGCTTGAGATACTCCGCGCGGGTACCGAGGCCGTCCTTCTGCACGGTGTCGAGCCAGGTCAGGATCTGCTGGTACGGCGCCGAATTGAGGCGCAGCTGCCCATCGGCGCCGGCGAGGCTGGTGCCGAGCTGGCTCGCGTACATCTCCAGCTGGAGCTGGCTGTTGAACGCGTTCTGCTCCAGGTGGATGGGCTTGGCGCCGGGCTTGTACTGCTGGTACTTCTTCGCCGCGGCAAGGAGATCGTCGTAGGTCTTGATCCCGTTCGGGTCGATGCCGGCCGCGCTGAGCGCCTTCGCGTTGTAGAAGAGCAGCCCGGGGTCGAGGTCGAACGGCACGCCGTAGATGCCGCCGTTGACGGTGTTGACGTCGACCTTCTGCTTCGCGATGTCCTTGGTGTAGGGCGCGAGCACGTCCTTGAGGTTGTACAGGTGCTCGACGTAGCCGCCGACCTTCGCGTCGTCCAGGAAGACGCCGTCGGGCACGTCGGTGCCGGTGATCAGCGTGTTCTGCAGCTTGGAGTCGATGTCGACGGCTTCGTGGTGGACCGTGATGCCCGGATATTTCTCGGTGAACTTCCTGATCGCGGCGTCGAAGACCTTGAACAGGTCGCCGGAGCGGTCCCAGATGGTGATCTCGCCCTTCGGCGAGGCGTTCGCCGGGACTTCGAGCATGGCGCCGCCGGCAGCCGGACCGCTGGCCGAACCGATGTCCGGACCGCAGGCGCTCAGCCCGGCGGCGAGCACGGCCGCGGCGGCGATGGCGGTGCCGCGACGGGCGAACGACCGGGCGCTCCGTCCGTTCCGGCCAAGAGTGGGGTTCATGGCACTCCTTTGTGCGGGGACAGCGGCAGGACGGCGCGCGGGAATCGGCACGCCGCCGGTTTGCCAACGTGAGCAAACTGTACGACATGCTTGCACACGTTGCAAACGCTAGGATGAGCACTCCGGCCGAAGGGAGCGTGGTGATGGCGGCGACGTTGCGGGACGTGGCGGATCGGGCGCAAGTCTCCGTGCGCACGGTGTCGAACGTCGTCAGCGGTTACGAGCACGTCAGCGAGAAGATGCGGCAGCGCGTGCAGCGGGCCATCGACGAGCTCGGCTACATCCCGAACCCGGTGGCGCGCACGCTGCGCACCGGGAAAACGGGTCTGCTGTCGCTGGTGGTGCCGGAGATCGACGTGCCGTACTTCAGCCAGCTCGCCCGGGAGGTCATCGACGCGGCGGGCCACCTCGGGTTCCAGGTCATGATCGACCAGACCGGCCACGACCACGAGCGGGAACGGCAGCTGCTGCGCGGCGGCGGCCGGCGCAACCTGTTCGACGGCATGCTGTTCGCGTCACTGGCCACCCGTGACGAGCTGCGCGACGTGAACCCGGCCAGGTCCTCGCCGCTGATCCTGCTGGGGGAGCACCTCTTCGACCGCCGCTTCGACCACGTCGCCATCGACAACGTCGTCGCGGCCCACGACGCGACCTCGCACCTGCTCGACCGCGGCCGCACCAGGATCGCGGCGATCGGCGCGCAGCCGAAGGAGTCGTACGCGACGCCGCTGCAGCGCACGGAGGGATTCCGGAAAGCGCTCCGGGAGCGCGGCCTGGGACCGGTGAACGCCTTGCAGCGCACGGCCGCCCATTACGGCCGCGCCGACGGTTACGCCGCCGCCACGTCCCTGCTGCGCAAATCGCCACGCCCGGACGCCATGTTCTGCTATTCGGACCTGCTGGCGATGGGCGCGATCCGCGCGGTGTTCGACGCCGGCCTGCGCGTCCCGGAAGACGTCGCGATCATCGGCATCGACGACATCGAGGAAGGCCGGTACTCGCGGCCCTCACTGAGCACGGTTTCCCTGGACACGCCGTTCATCGCCCGCACCGCGGTGTCCCGCCTCGCCGCGCGCATCGAGGACCCATCGCTGGCGGCGGAGGAATTCATCGCCCCGCACACCCTGATCGCGCGGGAGAGCACGGAGAACCGCTGAGCCGGGAGTGCGGTGTCCTGGTTTTGGCGGGAATGGGAGAAGTAAGCGCACGGCGAATTCGGGGGAAAGGGAAAGGAGTACGCCCGGCGGCAGAACCACGTGCTGCTGCTGAGCGTGGACAGTTGCCGACTTATTGTATTTCGGCGATTCACCCAACGAATGCGAAGAAGTGGACGGCATGGCCACTGGGGCGATCACAGCGTTGGTCATGACGAGCACCGGCGGAAACCACGCAGCCGTGGCTTACAGGCCACTGGCGGGTGTTGAAGTGCCTTCTGGCACCAGTACGTCAGATGTAGCAGGGATGCCACAAACTGTGTCCGAGGGGGAGCTGCACACTAACCACACGGTTGCAGCTCTGAACATCTGTGCTGGGGCCGCGCGCGATCGCCGGCTCCGGGGCAGGGCGGGACCGACGATCGGCTACCCGCAGCGAGGACGTTCGCCCAGAAGGCGCCGTGCCGCTCGGGCTTGGCTCGCTCGTGCTGGCTGCGGCTCTCACCGCTAATGTCGTGTACCACGGTCGCGGCGGTGTGCCGCGCGTCGGTGCCCTCGGCCGCGCCGCCGATGCCGAGGGTGGCCACGCGGCGGCCAGTCTCCCAGGTCGCCACCGGGAGTCGCGAGGAAACGGGCGCCCGCTACAGGTCGGCCGGGTTCCTGCGCAGCGTGACCTCGCGCCCGGACGCGGTGCGCACCGTGACCGCGCGCACGCCCGGCCGGCCGGGCACGACCGCCAGCGGCAGCCGGTCGAAGGTCTCGGCACCGATGTGCTCCCGCAGTTCCTCGGCGTCAGCGCCGATCTCCAGCCGGGTCACGGCCACCCCGCGCTCACCGTGCTCCACCGCCCCACGATCCGGGTTGGTGGCCGGGTCCTCCCGGTAGAACCAGTTCGGCAGCCCCCGGCGCCAGCACGTGTCGAGCGCGCGGCCGGGGCCGGGGGCGGTGGTGATGATGCGCTGGGTGCCGTCGGGCTGGACGCGCCCCGGAAGCCGCGCCACCTCGCCGCCGAGCCGCTGCGCGACGGCGGTCATCTCCTCGAGGGTGTCGGCGCGCAAGCTCCAGAACATCCACCGGTCGCCGTCCGCGACGACCTGGTCGAACCAGGCGACCCCCGCATCCCGCTCGGCTGCTGGGGCCGTCGCGGCCTCGACCTCCAGGTAGACGTCCTCGCCGAGCGGGAAGATCGTGTTCGCGATGCCGGCGGCGAAGACGCCACCGTCGTAGTGGGCGAGTCCTGTCTCCTCGTGCACTCTGCGGACCCCGTCAGCCAAGTCGCGGACGCCGAGGCAGAGATGATCCAGATGGAACATCCGCTGAGGCTACCGTGATAAGGCTTATGGCCTCCGGCGGGCAAGGCCGACTGCTGATCCGGGGTGAGATGGTCTGCAGACCGGAGCAAGATCACCGGCGGCTGTAGGCCGCTCGACGACGGCGCTCCGGGCGTCGTCTCGCTCCGGATCGGGTCTCATTTCTGGTCTTCGAGTGACTCGTTGTCGCTCGTATAGGTCACGAGAGCGTTGATAGTCCTCTGCCAGTCAGGTCCTGACACCTCGTCGGCAACTCGCGAGTCGCACTTGCTTTCGCAAGCAATGCTCGGCGGAGTCTGTACCCCCGCCGGGCTGCGGGAGTCCTCGATCGCATCACCGTCCTGCTCTGCGCGCTCGCCGCCGCGAGCGCTGGCCGTCCTCCTCGGCTCGCAGCGGCGCGTCCAGGTGCGTCACGGCGTCGTGTAGCGAAGCCCTGAAAGCGGTCGAGCTCCGAGAGAGCAGGGCGGCTTTGCGTCGCTCCCACACCTAGCCGTTACGGCTCGGTGATGTCCAGGGTGACCTTGGACAGCGGGCAGCCCACGCACGTCAAGACGTAACCGTCGGCCTTCTGTTGCGGCGTCAGGCAGTTCGGCCCGTTCATCGCGACCTCCCCGCCGCGGAGCTTCACCATGCAGTCCCCGCAGTTGCCAACCGTGCACGAGTACGGCATCGGCAGCCCCGCCGCGAGCCCGGCGTCGAGAAGAGTCTGGCCGGGCTCGACCACCACGGAGCCGACCTCGTGCGCCCCTTCCTCGACGATCATCTCCTGCGGCGCGGTGGCCGTGGTGGTCGTGTCCGGCCCGCTGGTATAGCGCTCGTGGTGCACGCGGTCGTCCGGCACACCGAGCTCGATCAAGACGCCCTGGACCGTGTCCATCAGCGCTTCGGGCCCGCACAGGTAGTACCGGGCGTCTTCTGGCGGCCGCAGCTCGGTGAGCCAGGTGCGCACACCCGCGGCGTCGAGCCGTCCGTGCTCCTGCGTCAGGACGTGCGTGACCGACAACCGCTCGGGGTTCTCTTTTTCCAGCCGGAGGAGCTCGTTGGCGAAGATGACCTCCTCCTCGCTGCGGTTGCTGTAGAGCAGCGTGATCCGGCCGGCCGCCGGTGCCGCCAGCAGGGTGCGGATCATGCTCATCATTGGTGTGACACCGCTGCCCGCGGCGACCAGGACGACGTCTTGCGCCGCCGCCGGATCGGTGTGGAACGCCCCGGACGGACCGCGCACCGACAGCCGGTCCCCGGCGCGAAGGTTCCGGTGAACGTGGGTCGAGAACCGGCCGCCTTGGACTTGCTTGACCGTGACCTCGAGCCGCGATGCCCCAGGCGCCGATGACGCGGAGTAGGCGCGTCGCACCGGTCGCCCGTCGATGTCCGTGACGAGCGTGAAGAACTGCCCTGGCCGGAAGTCAAAGGAACTCCGGCCCTCGGCGTCCTCCAGCACAAGGGTGACGGCGCTCGACGTTTCCCGGCGCACTCCAGCGACGCGGACCTCCCGTAATCGTTGCGCCGGCTCGGATTCGACGACGGGCGGCGTCGGTCGCGAGCCGACCTGGACGTCTTCGTAACCCTCCTTCCGCAGTCCGGACCGGTAGGCGACGTTCATCGCGCGCCGCAAAACCCGATCGATACCCGGAATTCCCGCGACGATCCTGAGTACGCGGGCGAGCACGCCTCTCTGGGCCTTGGCCATGTTCGCGGCGAGGTGATCCCCGGCCAGCACCATCAAGTCGGGCGCCGTGCCGCGTTCGAGATGGGTGGCCGCTGCCCAGACCCGCGAGCGCGCCACCGCGTCGCTGGCGGTCACCTCGGCGTGCTCGACGTCGATCAGCAGCGCGGCGTGCGGAGGTGTCCCGCGCAGCGCCATCGTCTCCAGCAACGCGGGATCGTCGGTGATCGTGCCCCGGCCGCCGACGTGCAGCACGCCGGTCCGGCCCGGGACGAGGGCGGCGAACGAGAGCCGGTCGTCATGGAGAAGGTTGTGGAGGCTGTCCGCGCGCTTGTTGCCCTTGCGGTCCGGGATGATGAGAGTCCGGCCGTCGAGGATTCGCGCGACGGTCCGCTGGTCCCCACGCGGACTGGTGTCGCTCCCGCCCGAACCGTCCCAAGTAGACAGAGCGAGGAACGGTGCGGCGGCGAGGAAGTCCGTGACGCCGGGACCGCACAACGGGCCGTCGCCCTCGACCTCCGGCGCCGGTTCGGCGGGGGAGGGTGGCTGCCACAGGCGTGCACGGATGACGGCCTGTGCGCAATGCACGTAGGCTTCTTCGACGTCGACGAATGTCTCGGCGCCCTTTCGTTTTCCCACGGAACCGTTGACGCGCAACGTCTCCCCGACGCCCGGCAGGAGGAAAACGAACGACACCGGGCCGTGCGCCTCGCCGTCGGGCAGGGTGAACGAGAACCGCGTGGGCGTGTGGACGCGCACGAATCCCGGTGTGCCGCCGATGAACGTCGTGTGGCTGACGCCACCGGCGTCGCGGTGGCCGAAGCCCGCGAGCGGGCAGTGCGCCAGGATGGTCCGGCAGCCCTCGTCGAGGGCGCTGATCTGCTTCAGCATGATCATCGACGGCGGCCGCCCGAGGACCGCCTCGACCTCGTCGACCGTCGTCATCCGGTGGAGTGTGCTCAGCTGCATCGAAAATCCCTCCTCAGCCCGGTGCGGACCAGCCGTGCCGCCAGTAACCCGCGAATGAGATGCCCGCCTTCGGCGCGCCGTGGTCGTTGACGAGGTGCCGCCGCACCGACGTGGCCGCGTCGGTGCGGCGGCACCAGTGGATTCGCGTCCAGGGCGGTGCCACCACGTCACGCACTTCGGCCGCGGCCGGTGCTTCCAGGTGGACCTCTGCGGTCAGCGACGGCGCCTGGTCGAGGATCGCCAGGATGGCCGGCAGTGCCGTCTCGTCGCCGGCGAGCAGTTGCGACTGCGCATGTTCCGGCGGCCGGTACGTGGTGCCCATGTCGAAAATGCCTGCGGACCGACTTCGGCATCAGCAGCACCTGGGCCATCCACGCCTCGCCCGACGTGGTCGGCATTCGCCGCGCGGTCTGGCCCTCGCGCGGTGTGCCCTCGGGATCACGAGACGCCACCCGAGATATTGTTTTCCCAGCTCATGACACTATTATGAGCATTAGCTCAGGTAAGTTCTACTCGCTTTTGCCGCCCTCGAGGAGGATCAGGATGCCGTCGGCAGACCGTCGCTTAGAACCACGTCGCAAGCCCCGCCAGGTGCGCGCCGAGCTCACGCGCGAGCGCATCCTCACCGCGGCTGCTCGCGTTTTCGCCGAGCACGGTTACGCCGCCGGCACCACCAACCGCATCGCCGAGCGCGCCCGTATCTCCATCGGCTCGCTGTACCAGTACTTCCCGAACAAGGACGCCATCCTCGCCGAGCTCCTGATCCAGCACATCGACCGGGGCATCTGGACCGACGCCGATGAGCTCGACCTCTCGCCCGGGACGCTGGAGGCGACGGTCCGGGCGCTCATCCGCGACGCGATCGACAACCATGGCGACGATCCCCAACTGCTCCGGGTGATGATCGAGGAGGCGCCGGTCTCCCAGGAACTGCTCGACGCGATTGAGCGGCACGGGAAGCTGCGCACGGCCCAGGTGCGCGACGTCATCGTCCGGCACCCCGACGTCCGCGTGGGTGACCCGGACGTCGCTGCGGAGATCATCATGTTCACCGTTGAGATGAACACACACAAGTTCATGGCCGCGCCGCGGACCATCCCCGTCGAGACGTTCGAGAACGAGCTGGTCGCCATGGTGACCCGCTACCTGCGCGGGGATCAGTAGCAGCAGCACGAACGACCCCGGCAACCACCGAAGTCTCAAATGGGAAAAGCCTCCGGACACTGCGGGGCGGTTCACTGACCGTTTCTGCTGTCTATGTCTGCTCAGCGTGTTCCGGTGGCTGCCCGGTGAGGCTGTCGAGCATCAGGTTGAGGGTGAAGTCGAAGCGCTGGTGTCCGCTGCCGGAGGTCAGTTCGGCGGCGTGGCTCCTGGTGTGGGGGAATCGGTCGGCCGGCAGGGAGCCGAGGCGCTGGAGCAGCTCGTCGCGGCTGAGGACCCATTCGTGGCTCTGGTCGGTCTGTCGCGTGCGGACCAGGGAGATCTCCAGTGTGTAGGCGGCGACGTAGAGAGACAGGGAGTCCATGGCCCAGGCCGCGGTCTGGGGCGCTATTCCGCCGGCGAGCAGGATCGCCAGGATCGCCTCGCTGACCCGGAGGGTCTCCAGGTTGGTGGGCATGGCGGCCAGCGTCGCGCGGGAGATGCCGGGGTAGCGCAGGTACTGGTCGCGGATCTGGGCGTAGACCTGCAGGATCTGTTCGCGCCATTGGTCCGGGTCGGGTTCGGGCAGCACGAGTTCGGAGTTGAGCCGTCCGATGATCAGATCGTCGATGTCGGCCTTGTTGACCACGTGCACGTACAGCGAGGAGGGGCTGGTGCCGAGCTCTGCGGTGATGGCGCGGATCGTCAACGCCTCGTAGCCCTGGGTCGCCACGACGTGCAGGGCCGCGTCGATGATCCGCTCGACGGTGAGCGGCTCGCGGCGCGGCGTGGGCCGGGCGGGAGCGGCGGCGGGCTGCAGGTGCCGGGCCGCGCGGCGCGCTTTCGGATCTAGGACCATGCCCTCAACCCTATTTGACAAGAACTAAGTTCGCCATGTAGAACTTAGTTCACGTCTGATGAACTAAGTTCACCACCGAGCCGCCGGTAACTCCCGCTCGATCCCGCCTGGTCAAGCTCGTATCCACCATCCTGGCCGGACTGCTGCCCGAGCACTCTCCAGCAAACTTGCTGACCGTGTCCCACGGGCATCCCGACCCTCACCCCGAACTGCGCCGTCCCCGGACAAGCACAAAACTTCTTACCTGCTCGAAAGGAATACGCCACCGTGAGCGTCAAGACGGCTTTGATCACCGGCGCCGGCCGTCCGGCGGGGCTCGGCTTCGCCGTAGCCCGCCAACTCGGCGAACTCGACTACCACGTCATCCTGACCGCGCGCGACGTCACCCGCGCGGAACCACTGGCCGAGCAGTTGCGTCAGGACGGGTACGCAGCCACCGCTCTGCGCCTCGACCTGACTGACCAGGCAAGCATGCGGGAAGCGGCCGGACACCTCACCCGAACCTTCGGCCACCTGGACGTGTTGATCAACAACGCGAGCGACATGCCTGACTTCAGGACCCTGTCCGCGCTCGACGCCGACCTCGACGCGGTGCGCTCAGCGATGGAGGTCGACGTGATCGGCCCGTGGGGACTGGTCCAGTCGGTGCTGCCGTTGCTGACCGCCGCGCCCGCGGCGCGGATCGTGAACGTCTCCAGCATTTCGGCCCTCCAGGTCGCCACCGGACTCGATCTCGGCGCGAGCCTGCGCGCCCCGGCGTACTCGATGGCCAAGCACATGCTCAACGTTCTGACCACCGTGCTCGCCCGCGCCTTGGACGACACCCCGATCCTGGTCAACGCTGTCGACCCCGGCGAAACCGCCACACACCCCGAGCGCGGAGACGACGACAACGACCGCTCGGCCGCGGAAAGCGCCCGAGGCATCGTCTGGGCCGCCACCCTGGGCGCCGACGGACCCACCGGTGGGCTCTTTCGCGACGGACGGCCATTGACCTGATACAACCCCCGACCTCGCGAGCATCCCCGGCCACCACGAATGGCCTGGTTGCTATGGCGAGCGGTGCGGGCGCCTCGACCTGATGAGGAACCACCATGAGCACTCCGGTCGCGATCACCGGCACCGGGCTCGGCGGCCGCACCCGCGAAGCCGCGGCCTCGGCGCAGGCCCGCGCCTCCTTCGCGGACGAGACCCCCGACGGCCTGCTCGAGCTGCTTACCAGCAACGTCGAGCCGACGGAGTGAGGGCGACATGGATGAGATGGAAACGACGGCGACCGGCGCAACTTCCGGGGCCCAGCCCCACCACCCACGCCGCTGGTGGATCCTGGCCGTGATCTGCCTGGCCCAGCTGATGGATGTGCTCGACGTCACGATCGTGAACATCGCGCTGCCCGATGCGCAGAAGGAACTTGCCTTCTCGGTCGGCGACCGGCAGTGGATCGTGACCGCCTACTCGCTGGCCTTTGGCAGCCTGCTGCTGCTGTTCGGCCGCGTCTCCGACCTGGTCGGACGACGGGTGATGTTCCTGGCCGGCCTGATCGCCTTCGGCGCCGCCTCGGCGCTGGGCGGCGCGGCGCCGAACTTCGAGGTGCTCGTCACCGGCCGCGCTCTGCAGGGCGCGGCCGGCGCGATGCTCGCCCCCGCCGCGCTCTCGCTGCTCTCGACGAGCTTCACCGAAGCCAAGGAACGCGCTGCCGCGTTCGCCGTGTTCGGTGGCGTCTCCGGTTCGGGAGCGGCGATCGGCATGTTGCTCGGCGGTGTGCTCACCGAATGCCTCAACTGGCGCTGGACACTGTTCGTCAACGTCGTCATCAGCCTCGTCGCGGTCGTCGGCGCCGCGACCCTGATCCCGCGCCAGCCCAAGACCGACGACCGGCCCCACGTGGACCTGCCCGGCACACTCATCGCCTCGGTCGCCCTGTGCTGCGTCGTCTACGGCTTCGCCAACGTCGAATCGCACCCCTGGAGTGCCCCGGGCACCTGGGTGTCCCTGGCCGGGGGCGCCCTGCTGCTCGCGGTGTTCGTCTGGTGGCAGACCAGCGCCGCGCACCCGCTGCTGCCGCTGCGCGTCATCCTCGACCGCACCCGCGGTGGCTCCAACCTGGCGATCTTCCTCGGCGGCATCGGCCTGTTCGGTGCGTTCCTGTTCCTGAACTACTACATGCAGGAGATCCTGCGGTACTCACCGGTCATGACGGGTATCGCGTTCCTGCCGATGGTCGCCACCCTGGTGATCACCGGGGGAGTGTGCACTACACAGCTCTACCCGCGAATCGGCGCGAAAATACCGGTGTGCGGAGGTATGATCATCGCGGCCGGAGGCATGGCCTGGCTCACCGGCATCAGCCCGCACAGCTCCTATTCCGCGAACATCCTCGGCCCGCTGATGCTCTTCGGGATCGGCATCGGTGCCATCATCGCCCCGGCGATGAACGCCGGAACCTCCGGCGTCGAACCGCACGATGCGGGCGTTGCCTCAGCCATGGTGAACATTGCCCAGCAGATCGGCGGATCGATCGGAATCGCGTTGCTCAACTCGCTCGCCGCCTCCGCGCTGACCCGGTACCTGATCGGCAAGGACGTCACCAGCCAGATAGTCCAGGCGGACGCCGCGATCCACAGCTACGCCGTCGCGTTCTGGTACTCGAGCGCGATCTTCACCGCCGGCGCCGTGGCCTGCGGTCTGACCCTGCGAGCCGGCAAACCCGAACCCGTCAATCCCGACTCCCCTGGCTGACGTACCACCCACCGGGCCCGGGACCCAGTCACCCATGGAACTGGTGCGCGCGGCTCCATACAGCGCGTCGGCCGGGGGAACGCGGTTGTAGTGGTACCAGCCGCCGTATTCGGCTACGGCGCTCTCGCCATCCTGGATTGATTGAGCTCTGCCACCGCCAGGCGTTGATATTGCCCAGGTTCGACCGGTCGTCGCAATACCGAATAGCAGCTCGTTCAGTGCTTCGACCGGTGACTTACAACCGAGTCTCTTGTGTGGACGGTTGTCGAGTGCGGTGGCGACTGCGTCGAGTTCGTCTCGGTTCCAGCGGGCCGGGTCGGTCCCTTTCGGGAATGCTGGCGTAGCAAGCCATCGGCAACACTATCGACACAAACACGAGCCTGCCGTGGATCACCGGTAGTCACAACTCTCGTGAGCTGTGGTCCCAGATCGTCCGCCGCGGTCGATCTGGTCCTGCCGGACCCATTATGCAGAGCGTCGGCGCTGATACCCACTTTGGTGGCACCAATGCGCGTCCGGTAGTCGGTAGCCGAAGTGGCTCGGGCGAAGCCAATCACCGGAGCGCGAGGAGCATCCCTGTTGCGCCGACGACGAGCACGGCGTCGATGAGGAGTTCGAAGGTGCGTTCCCGGAGCCGGCGCACGATGCGTTTGGCGAGCATCGATCCGGCGAGGAGGGCGACCCCGATGGCGAGTCCGCGCGCGATGACGGGCGGTGCGAGCACGTCGGAGAAGCCGAAGGTGGCGAGTTTGCCCGCGTAGAGCAGCACCGCGCTTGCCGCCTCCGAGCCGAGGAAAGCGCCGCCGCTCATGCCGTATCCCGTGAACACCGGCACGCTGAGCGGGCCCGTGGAGACCACCAGTCCGGTGAGGAATCCGACGAGCGCCCCCGCGACAGCCATGTGCCACAACCGGATGCGGATGCGGATGCGCCGGATCAGGCGGCGCATCGGGATCATCGCCAGGAAGAACACGGCCAGGAAGACGTCGACGACGGCCGGAGGGATCGTGAGGAGCGTGTGGGCGCCGAGCACGGCGGCGGGAACGCCCGTCAGGGAGTACGCGAGGACTGGCCGCCAGCGGATCTCGCGCCACCAGGCGACCACGCGCCCGACGTTGCCGAACACGGAGGCGATCGCCATCACCGGCACGGCGACCCGCGGCCCGTACAGGGCGACGAGCACCGGGAGGAGGACCAGCGAGGAGCCGGTGCCGACGACGCCGCTGAGGACGCCGGCAGCGAGGGCGAGCACGAAGAGAAGGAGCAGCGCAAGCATGTGGGGACCGCTTCTGTCCCGTCGCGGGCGCGGCGGGACCGATCCTCCAGGTTTTTGTCCGTTGAGATGACCGCACCCCGGTCGGCGGTGCGCGGTGGCGCCGCTCGGACCAGCCATGCCGTACGGCACCGGAACCCTAGGCGCTGTCAAGATCAGGGTACGCTGCGCCCCCACTGACGCTGCGCCCCGGGTCCTGGGGGTCAACCGGGTCCGTCACTTGCGGCCGCGATGAGTGGCACGACCACGTCGCTGATCGGCGTCGGGATGCCGTGAGCCTGGCCGCGGCGCTGCACGATGCCGTTGCGAATGTCCCATTCCAGCGCACGGCCGGCTTCGCGGTCGGCGAGGTCGGTTCGGCCGTACATGCCCGAGCGGCGGCGGGTGAGGACGATCAGTCCGGCGACGGCGTTCTGCAGTAGTTTGCGCCATGCGACGGAGGTGAAGTCTGTGGCCAGCTCGACTGCGCACCGCGTGGCGCGCAGCGCCTCGAGTACGAGCCGCGACCCCGACGTGTCCGGCAGGGTGAGTCGTGCATCCCGGCGCAGCCGTACCGAACCGTCGGGCTTCGCCTCAGCGGGGAACCACACCACCGACGGGATGACCTGCCCGCCGGCGATGTAGGGGGCCGGCATCGCCCGCTGTTCAACCCCGTTTTGCAGTACGTACACGACTGTCTGCGGGCTGCACAGCGCTGCCAGCCAAGGCGAGGCCGCCTCGATCTGCGTGGCCTTGACGGCGAGGAACACAAGGTCGACCGGCTCCTTGGCCTGCGCAGGGTCGGTTTGCACGGGCCCTGGCACGAGGATGCGCCTTTCCTCGACGCGCAGTTCGAGATGTTCGCGTGCCCTGCGCCCGTAGAGGTGCGGTGTGCGGCCGGCCTCGTGCAGCGCCGCGGCGACGGTCGTGCCTATGACGCCGGGGCCGACGACCGCGATTGTTGCAGCAGCACCTCGGCGCCCCCTCCGGACTTTCGATCAGAGTCATCCATCGTAGGTTATCCTGTTACGTGTGGCCAGCGTAGTAGGTAACAGCATTTCCGATGGTGCCCGGCTCGCCAGATGGCTCGGTACGGTGCAGGCGCGCACTGGCGACCTTGCGCCGAGCGAGGCGAAGGTCGTCGAGCTCGTGCTTCGCGACCCCCTGTTCGTCGGGGCGAGCACCACCGCGCAAGTGGCCGAGCGCGCCGGTGTCTCTGCTCCGAGTGTGGTCCGCGCAGCTCGCGCAATCGGGTTCAACGGGTTCACCCAGCTGAAGCTCGAGATCGCACGGGCCCGTGGCACCGCCGAGTTCTTCGCACCCCCGACGCCGCTGACGGGGAGTTCCTCGACAGTCGATGTGATCGAGACGTCGATCCAGACAGGCCACGACGCACTGACCGCACTCGGCGGCGCTGTCGACCCCGAGGCCCTGGACAAGGCCGTCAACGCGGTGCGGCAGGCGGGGCAGGTTCTTGCCTTTGGTGCAGGGCCGTCCGCGACCGTCGCGGCGGATGCTGTCTTCCGGCTGCGTGCTCTCGGCGTGCGGACCGCGGGGATCCAGGATCACGAGTCGGCGATGATCGCGATGCGCCTCCTGGATCCGGTTGATGTCGTCATCGCTGTCAGCTCGACGGGGCGCACCTCGACGACGCTCGCCGTCGCCGATGCGGCCTCCTCCGCCGGTGCAACGCTCATCGCGATCACCAATCAGCACGAGACGCCGCTCGCCTCCCTCGCCGATATCGCTCTCGTCGTGGGCGGTGCGCCGCTACCTGCGCAGATGGCCGCGGCGGGGAGCCGGCTCGCGCAGCTCGTGGTCATCGACGCGTTGGCAGCCGCCCTCGCTTTGCGCGACCCTGAGCGAAGCCGCCTGGCGGAGCATGCGGGCATCGACTTGCCCGACATCTCCTGATGCAGCCCGGCACGATCGCCATCGTCCTCGTCGCCGCGGTGGCGCATGCGGTTTGGAACATGGCGTCGAAGTACAAGCGCGGCGACACCTTCCTGTTCGTCTGGGCCTACACCTGCGCATCGGCGGCGTTGTGCGTCCCGATCGGCATCGTCCTCGTCGCGACCGGCGCGCAGCCGCTCAGTTGGCAGTTCGCGGTCGGTTCGCTCGTCTCGGCCGCACTGCACCTGGCTTACTCCCTGACGCTCCAGGCTGGTTACGATCGCGCCGACCTCAGCGTGGTCTATCCCGTCGCTCGCGGGACCGGCCCCGTGCTGACGATGCTGTTCGCGATCCTTCTGCTCGGAGAACGGCTCACCGCGCTCGCGATGCTCGGCAGTCTCGTCATCGTCGCGGGCATCGTCGTCGTCGCAGGCAACCCGTTCAAAGGCATACAGCGTAATCCTCTTCAGGGCGTGCTCTGGGGTGCTGCGACGGGTGCCGCGATCGCGGGCTACACCCTCTGGGACAGCTATTCGATCGTCTCTCTGCATCTGGCGCCCGTGAGCTACTACGCCGGCACGCTCCTGCTGCAGACCTTGCTCCTCACTCCGGGGGCAGTACGCCGACGAGACCTGATCTCGGCCACCGTCCGTACGGACGCGGCGCCGGTCCTGACCGTCGCGGTGCTCTCCCCGCTGGCCTACATCCTCGTCCTCACCGCGATGCAGACCGCGCCCGTCGCACTCGTCGCACCCCTGCGCGAGTCATCCATCGTCATCGGATCCCTTCTTGCCTGGAGGCTCTTCCACGAAAACCACCTCGTACGCCGCATCACCGGCGCCGGGATCGTCCTCGCCGGCATAGCCGCCGTCAGCCTCTGACGTCGACACATCGCGAGTGTGGGGTACGTGCACGGGTATGGCACCTGCCGGGGGTCTATCGCACGACCAGGACGCAGCCGTCCACATCGGACAGAACAGAATCCGCGCCGGACGCGGTCTGCACGTCGTCAGAGACGACCCCCACGCAGGAGCTCGAGGCGCCCTGGACCTAGGTCGCCCGGAAGTTCCTGGCCGGCCACATCAACGAAATGCTGCGCTCCACCGCGATGACTGACCGTCACCAAGGCCCCGTCATCCTGTTTCGGAGTGCAGGGCCTGATCGTGGGAGAGGATGCCGCGGACGAGGATGTCGATGAACCAGGTGAACCGCTCCTCGCCGGTGCCGGACATGATGTGGTCCCGCGCGGCGTGAACGCGCGGGTACTCGCTCGCCGCCGCTCGGTTGATGGCCTGTGCGACCGGACCGTCGGGTGCCGCCGGGTTCGAGCCGAGTGCGTGTTCTGCCGCGACGGCGGCGACGAACATCGTCAGCATGTCGATGGCCCAGGCTGCGGTCGCCGGTTCGACGCCGGCTTCGGCGAATATCTCCAGGAGAGCCTCAGCGATGCGCAACGCGTTCGGTCCCACGGCGGTGGTCTGGACGGCCAGCTGGGCGAGGGCGGGGCTGGTCGAGAGGAGTTCCGCGTAGGACCGGAGGAGCCCGTCAAGACGGTCGCGCCACGGTTCGCCGGCCTCGCCGACGGCGACGGCGTCCAGTGCGCGATCGAGGACCAGTGCCTGTAGTTCGGTCATGTCGTCGACATAGGCGTAGAGCGAGGCCGGTCCGGTGTCGAGCGCCTTCGCGATCCTGCGAAGGCTCATGCCGGCACCGTCGTCCGAGGTGATCTGACGTAGGGCCTCGTCGACGATCGCATCGCGGCTCAGGGGCGGCTTTGCCGGCCTGTTGCGGCGGCTCTCCACGTGCGAAGAACGGAACGGGTCACGCTGCGTCATGTTCGAACGGTATTCGTTACGAACCGTGTTCGTCAAGCTGATGTTGTGAGTCAAGCTTCCGGGGCTGGAGACAGGTTCGTCGAAAGGTCGCGACACCCTCCGGCTGGTCAGCGCGAACGGCGCACTTGACGAATGGTGTTCGTCACGAATACAGTTCGTCAACATTAGGGTGCCCGACCTGGAGACGAGCGCTCGTCACGAACTCACCGGAGGAGCGAGCACTTGAGTCTTTTCGCCAGGACGAGGATGGCGTTCGCGACGATGCGCGAGATCGAGGATGGCGCGCACGTCTTCACGTTCGCTCCAGTGAAACCGCTGGCCTTCACTGCGGGCCAGCACGGCATCTTGAGGATCGCGGGAGTGGCGGGCAGGCGGGCTTTCTCGCTCGCGTCCGCGCCGGAAGATCCGGAAGTGATGATCGCGACGCGGCTGCAGTCAGACAGTGACTTCAAGCGCGCCCTCGCCGCGCTCAAGCCCGGCGATCTGGTCACGCTCAACGGCCCGATCCTCAACTTCACGCTCCGCGGTACTCCCGATGATGTGGTGTTCCTCGCGCAGGGCATCGGCATCACGCCGTTCCGCTCGATCCTGCGGCACATCGTGGCCGCCGGCGTCCGCAAGCGCACGCACCTGGTCCACGTCGGTGGCACCGGCAACCCGCCCTTCCGGTCGGAAACCGAGCAGCTCGCGACGACCTCGGCGTACCTCGGCGGCCGCGATGCCTACGCCGTCGCGGTCAAGCAGCTGGTCACGAACAACCCCGACGCGACCTATTTCGTCTCCGGAGCAGCTCCCTATGTGAAGGACACCGTCCGGCAACTCACCCAACTCGGCGCCGCCAGGAGGCAGATCCGCACGGACACCTTCTTCGGCTACTGAAATCTCTGGCTGAAGGAAGGACCGATCCGTCATGCCGGCACCTGGCATCGTCGTCGTCGGCGCGGGCCTGAGCGGTCTGGTCTGCGCACGAATTCTGCACCAACACGGAATGGCCGTCACCGTCTACGAGGCGGACGCGACACCGGCCACCCGCCAGCAGGGCGGGTCACTCGACATCCACACCGACACGGGGCAGATCGCGCTCGAGGAGGCCGGTCTTCACGAGGCATTCCGCGCGCACACGCACATCGGCGGTGAAGCTCTCCGCGTGCTCGACAAAACCGCACATGTTCACCTCAACCACGAGGAGCCGCCGGGCGGCAACGGCCGGCCGGAGATCGACCGGAGAATCCTGCGGCAACTGCTCGTCGACTCACTGGAACCGGGCACGATTGCCTGGGGGAGAAAGGTCGTCGCCGCACGACCCGCCGCGTCGGGACACGAGCTGGAGTTCGCCGATGGCGCCACCGTGCGCGCCGACCTGGTGGTCGGGGCAGACGGCGCGTGGTCGAAGATCCGGCCGCTGCTGACCCCGGAACAGCCTGGATACACCGGAATCACGCTGGTCGAGATCCGTCTGTCCGACGCGGCCACTCGGCACCCGGACGCGCTCGCCCTCACCGGCCGGGGAAGCTTTTTCGCGCTCTCGGGCAACAAATACCTCGGCGGACACGGCGGGGACACCATCGCGCTCGGCTGCGGCCTGCGCGTTCCGGAAAACTGGATCACCGACAGCGGCATCGACTGGGACGACCCGGCGGACGCCCGCCTGGCGCTGCAACGCGAATTCTCCGACTGGGCCCCCGCCCTGACCGACCTGATCCGCGGCTGCGACGACACCATCTGGCCTCGCCCGATCTACGCCTTGCCCACCGGCCTCACCTGGCAGCCGGTTCCCGGGGTGACCCTCGTCGGTGACGCCGCGCACCTCATGTCGCCGTTCGCCGGCGAAGGCGCCAACCTCGCCCTGATCGACGGCGCCGACCTCGCCAGGGCGATCATCGACCACGACGACCTCGACACCGCGCTCGCCACCTACGAGAAGGCGATGTTTCCCCGGGGGGCCAAATCTGCCGCCGCTTCGCAGAAGGGCCTCGACATGATGTTCGTCGATGGGCCGCCGCGGAAGCTCGTCCGGTTCTTCCGGACCATGTCCACCGTTTCCCGCCTGACCAAACCGTTCCAGCGCCTGTTCACGTCGAAGAACCCGGAGGGATGACGTGGGAAAAACCTACCGGATGAACGAGCGGCTTGCCCTCGGCGCCGTCGAACTCACGGTCGCCGATCTCGACCGCAGCCTGGCGTACTACACCGAGGACATAGGCCTGCGAGTGCTCACGCGCGACGCGGACAGCGCCCACCTCGGCGTGCCGGGACGTACTTTGGCCGTCGTGCGGGAGCGGCCCGGCGCGGTGCCGCCGCCGGCCTCAAGCCCGGGCCTGAGCCACTTCGCGCCACAGGTGCCGGCTCCCGCCGACCTGGCCCGATTCGTCACGCACTACACGAGCCGGTACTCCGGATACCAGCTGACCGACCACGTCGTCGCACACTCGTGCTACGTCTTCGACCCGGACGAGCACTGCGTCGAAGTCACCTGCGCCCGCCCGCCCGACGAATGGCGCTGGCAAAACAACCACCCCGTCGTCGTCGCCGATCCGCTGGACCTGCGGCACTTCTCCGACGAGCCCGGCGCGGACCTGCCGTTCGACGGGCTCCCGGCTGAGACCACGATGGGGCACGTCCAGCTCAAGGTGACCGACCCGGAACTCGCGGCCACCGAGCCCTTCTACTGTGGACTGCTCGGCTTCGACGTCGAAGGCCGCCTCGGAACCATGTTCCTCGCGGTCGGGGTGACCGACCAGCACGCCCTGCTCGTGCTCACCAACCGCTTCAGCCCCGACGGCGGCGTGCCCGCACCGGAGAACAGCGCCCACCTTCTCGGCGTCGACCTGGTGCTCCCCGCGGCGGACGACATTCGTGCGCTGGCCGAACGGCTCTCCACTGCCGGCTACCCCCACGAACTCGCGGCGGGCGTGCTGAAAGTGCGCGACCCCTCGGGACACCTTCTGCGTTTCACGACAAGTTCGATCTGAATGAGACGGGCCTGGTCGGCCGCGCGAGGCGAACAACGCTTCGTGTAAGCACAGCGCGGCTTCGTGCAAGCGCAGCGCGGCTGGATATTCCACACTCGCCAGAAGTTTCACTGGTTTCGATAAATTTCTTCATTACAGAACCGGATGATTTCCGGGTTGCATCGGTATTGCTCGTCGAGTAGCAGCGGTTCCGGACGGAACCGCGCGGCGAACGCGCTGAATACGGAGTCTTCGCCATAGGTATGGTGCCTTGTCGCGAGTTCTTGGCGCTGGACTCCGGCCTGTTCGGCGAGCCGGCGCAGTTGTCCGGTCCGCGGTGACGACCGGAGGTAGCTGTTGCGGATCGCCGACGATGACCAGTCGCTTCGAGCGGTAGGCGAGGGGGAGTACCTGTGCGAGGCTGCACTGACTTGCGTCGTCGCTCACCACCAGGTCGGTCGTGGCCGCAGCGCAGCGGAAGTTGGGCCGGCTGGACAGCGTCGAGGTGGCCCACCCTTTGGCGTAGCCGAGTGCCTCCACCATCAGATCGCGACGTGGCTCGTCTTCCGTCAATGTGGTGCTGAGCCTGGTGAGCTCGGAACCCGAGGTGATGCCGCGGCGCACGAGTTCGCGAAGCTGCCTCTCCGAAGCGTGTCGCCACCGCAGTTCCGTGCGTTCGAAGTCGCCGAGCAGGTTGCCTTGGCGAGTTTCGAGCAAATGACGAAGTTCCCGGTGAGTGTGGTCGAATTCCCGCTCCACGCGAAACCAGGCGATGACCTGCGCTGTCCGAGGTGAATGGAACTTCAACCCCGACGGCGACGGCACCCTCATCCGGTGGACCTACGAATTCAAGCCGCTTCCCGGTCTCGCTGGATCCTTGCCGGTCCCTTCACGCCACTCTGGCGCCGATACATGCTGGCCGCTCTCGTAAAGTGCATTTAAGTGATCGACGCGGACAAAAGCGACTCGTTGGGCCGCCGGTTCCGCGACCGGCCAAGGGCGCCACGTGCCGCCCCGCCCCAGTGAGCGATCAAATCTGCTCTTGACTTCTGCGCTTCGAGATATTCTGGTATTCGACCAGTGGGTCGTGTAACAGGTGGGAGAATCCGAGTTCGCCGGCGCCGATCAGGGTGGCGTCGTCACCGAGTGCCGAGACTTCCAGTCTCACCCGTTCTCTGGCTACGGGTAGGACGTTGACTGCTATACGGGTGTGCACATATGTCGCCAAACCGGGGTAGATGTCCCGTAGCATTCCGCCAAAGATCACCATGCCCGGGTTGAACAGGTTGATCAGGTTGGCCACCCCGACGCCCAGCCAGTCGCCAATCCGGCGAAGCGCGTCCCGGGCGGCGGGATCGCCTCGGCCGGCATCGTGCGCCACGGCTCGCACCGCGTCACGGCCGAACAGGTCCGCGGGCCGGCCGGCGGCGTCGAGCAGCGCCCGCTCACCGACCTCGGCCTCCAGGCAACCCCAGGAACCGCATCCGCACGGGCGCCCGTTCATCGGGTTGACCACTATGTGCCCGACCTCGCACCCATAGCCCGTATCGCCGTCCAGCAGCTTGCCACCGGCGATGATTCCCCCGCCTACGCCGACATCTCCGTGCAGGTAGATCAGGTTCCGCATGCCGGTTCCGGCCCCGCGTTGCTGCTCGGCGACCGCGCCCAGATGCGCTTCGTTGCCGACCAGCACCGGCAATTCCAAACCGAGTTTCCGGGAGAGCTCGGCTCCGAATTCCTGATCGACCCAGCCCAGATCAGGACCGAAGCGCACCGTCCCGTCGCCCGGCTTGATCATCCCGCAGTAGGACGCGCCGACCCCCACGCAGACCGCCGTCGGGGGCGCCGCTTGGTGCAGCTGCCTGCCGAGCCGGGCGAGTACGTTCACCACGTACTCAAGATCCGGTCCAGCGCGCGCTCGAGCAGCGACCGCGCGCTCAAGCACCACTCCGCCCAACCCGATGCGGGCAGCGGCCAGCTGATCGACCGCGACGTCAAAGGCCAGTACGTAGATCCGTTCGGACTCGGGTAGCACCATCAGAGACGGGCGGCCTTGCTGGTGACTGTCCTTCGGAAGCTCTTCGCGGACCAGGCCGGCATCGGTCAGCTCCGCGGTCAGCGCCATGATCGTGCTTCGGTTCAGGCCCAGTTCCCTCGTCAGGCCCGCACGAGAAATCCCGCCGCTGAGATGGACACTGCGGAGGAGCGCGCCGACATTGTGCCGCCGGATCTCCTCTCGATCCAACCCGATCTCCCCAGCAGTCCGGCAGTGCAGCATCGCGGTGCCTCGTTCGACGAGGATGAGAGCGCTCTGACGGGAATCGTACCGCCTGTCACGCACCCCGTTGCAGGTCGGCCAGATCGTCATCGACCATCATCTCGATGAGATCGCGAAACTTCACCCGAGGCTTCCAGCCGAGGCGTGCCCGTGCATGCGAGGCATCTCCCACGAGGAGATTGACGTCGGCGGGGCGGAAGAGCCGCGCGTCCTGCACGACGTAACGCGTCCAATCCTCGATCCCCACGCGGCTGAAAGCGATGTCGAGCAGATCTCGAATCGAGTGGGTCTCGCCGGTGGCGACGACGTAGTCGTCAGCCTGGTCTTCCTGGAGGATCAACCACATCGCCTCGACGTAATCGCCCGCGAACCCCCAGTCTCGGCGTGCCTCGAGATTTCCGAGCGTCAGACGCTTTTGCAGGCCGAGCGCGACGCGCGCCGCACCGCGAGTGACCTTACGGGTGACGAACTCGTGACCTCGGCGCGGACTTTCGTGGTTGAACAGTATTCCCGAGCAGGCGTGTGCACCGTAGGATTCTCGATAGTTGACAGTCATGTAGTGACCGAAGGTTTTCGCCACCCCGTAAGGGGACCGGGGATGAAATGCCGTTGTCTCGCGCTGGGGAACCTCGTGCACGTTGCCGAACATCTCGGAGCTCGAAGCCTGATAGAACCGGACCCTGGACATGTCGTTGTGCGTATGTACCTGAATTGCTTCGAGAATACGTAGTACTCCCATCGCGGTGACCTCGCTGGTGATCTCGGCCTGCCTCCAGGACAGGCCCACAAAGCTGATCGCGCCCAGGTTGTAGACTTCGTCGGGCTGGGAGGTCTCCATGGCTCGGATGAGGCTGCGGAGATCGAGAAGATCGCCGTCCAGAAGATGAATCGAAGGTGCGACTCTTCGTACGGCCGGTATTCTGGGGTTGTTTTGACCGTGGATCAGGCCGAAAATCTCATACCCCTTTGCCGCCAGGAACTCCGCAAGGTACATGCCGTCCTGGCCGGTCACTCCCGTGATGAGGGCGCGCGGCACGTTGTCTCCTCAAGGGTCCAATCGGTGACCTCTGTCAGGCGCTGACGATCTCGAGATCGGGCAGCGGGAAGATCAGCTTCCCTCCGGATTCCAAGTACTCGCGTTCCCGTTGGACGAATACATCCCGAAAAAACCAGGGCATGACGAGCATGTACTCGGGGTGGTCCCTGTGTGCCCTCTCTTCCGATATTATGGGCACGCCTGTCGAAGCCATCTTGCGGCCGATCTTCGCCTTTTGGCGTTCGACTGCGAACGGTAGATCTTCTGCTGTCAATGAGGCGGCCTGAAGAATCGTTCCGCCCCGTGTGCTGGCGCCGTAGATGTAGCACCGCTCGCCGTTGGCGTTGATGCTGTTGATCAGTTGACGCAGCTCGGCGAACGCTTTCAACGATCGCGTTGCGAAATTGTGCCAGGTCTCGACGCGAGACAGTCCGTATGAAATCTCGTTCTGCCGCTGAGCTTGCACGGACGGATTCTGTGGCCGTGCTCCGCGATGTGACACGAGAGTGCGGAAGGAGCCGCCGTTTATGTGGGAAAGGTGGACGTCATTGACCTCTAAATCATGCCGGTTGAGCAGGTGTTCCAAGGCGGCCAACGACCAATACGTCACGTGCTCGTGGCAGATGTTGTCAACAGCGCCGAGTTCCAGCATGCTGAGCGCGTAGTTCTGCTGAACCACCCATATCCCGTCGTCTGCCAGTACCTGCTTGACGTTCGAGACGAATTCATTGGGGTCGTCCAGGTCGTAGAACATGGAGATGCTGGTGACCACGTCGAACTTCTGATACGATTCGCCGGTCTCGAACCAGTGACGATCGAAATAGTCGACCAGTATGCGGTCCGCGTGCTGCCGGGAATCGCGTTCAAAACTCGACACCGGATCCACGCCGACCCTGTGCAGCCGATCCGGTACGAATGACAGCAATGTGCCGTCGTTGCAGGCGATGTCCAGCCACTGCCGGGTGTCGGGCTTGACCTCCAGTGCCTGATTCACGATCGACCGAAGGTCGTCGCGGATCGCCTCGTTGATACCGGACCGAAACCCGTATCGGTCGTGGTACATGAGCTCACGAGGTGTGGTGTCGCGCAGCTGTGCTAACCCGCAATGCTGGCACAGCACCAGGGACAGGGGCCATTTCGGAGGGCGACTGTCGTCGTCGCGAAAGTCGCTGAGATACTGGTTGTCGAGGTCCAGTACCTCGGTCATGTCACTGCTGTGGCACGAACGGCACCTCATAGCAACCTCCAGACTTGCTCTCCGGGTCCGGCTGCCGGGTCAGAGAAGCCCGGCGTTCTTCAGTACGACGGGCAGGAACGGATGAATTAACCATGAGCCGGTGACGTGAAGTTCGCGGATCTGGGCAGGCGTGTACCACCGGACCCATTCATGAGTCTCATCGGCGGCGTTCAGGTTCGGTATTTCCGGTTCAGTGCATTCGTATCTCATCAGAATGAGAAGGGTCTGAAATCCACGTTCTTCCGGAGGGATGCTTCTGGAACCCCATATGACGTTGTAGATGTTGTCCAAGGCGAAGCGGGCGGGATCTGCGTTTTTGAACCCGAGTTCGCGGGCGAGGGCGCGCCCGGCTGCATCGGTAACAGATTCGCCCAGCTTCATTCGGCCGCCGAACGCCCACAGCATTCCTCGAAGCGGCAACTCCTGCCGATAACCGAGGAGAACGTTTTGTTCGGCTGTGTGGACGATGACGTCCACGTTCGCCTGAACGAGATGGTCCAGCGCCTTGCCGTAATCGGTTTCCGGCAGGCCGAATTCCGGTACATCCCGTGCGGCGAAGCCGTTCTCGACGAGTTCGTGAACCACGATATCCACGCTGACCCCCAAGCAATCGGAGGTCTCTTCGACCGTTGACTCGCCGACAATCCAGGTGACCCCGCGATGAAGATCACGCTAGCAGAATCGGTCAAAAGTGGCAATCCTGATCGCGAGTTGGTTCCTCGTCCGGGAAATTCCGGCTTGTCGAGGCAGTTTCAAAAATCAGCGTGTTTTGTGGCCGCTGACAACTAAAGCCGTCCCGCCGGCGAAACCGGCACCGACGATGGCGTTCTCCTTCCGCCGGTCAGGCCTGGATTTCGGTCAGCGCGAAGAACTCCTGCCCCGCGCCCGCCGCCTGCACCCCCGCAGGTACATGCACAGGTGCTCCGCCTCGATCACGACGCCGACGCCCTTGGGCGCCAGGTGTTCCTGCGGCCAGTCGGCGACCTGCTGGGTGAGCCGCTCCTGGGTGCTCCGACGCCGGGTTCTTGCCGAGTGCGACGAGCAGGTCCGGAGGTGGCCGGGCTCCCCGGGGCCGGCCGTGGCGTTCCACCTCGACAAGCTGGTGGCCGAGGACCTGCTTGAGGCCAGCTTCGAACGCCGCGCGGGCCGCCCCGGCGCGGGCAGCCCCGCCGAGCTCTACCGGCGCTCGGGCAGGCAGGTCTCGGTGTCCCTTCCCGAACGGCGGTACGAGCTGGCCGGTCTGCTGCTCGCCGGGACGCTCGAAGAAGCGGCGGCGTCCGGCGAGCCACCGGCGTCAGCCCTGCGGCGCCGCGCCCGTGAGGCGGGGGAGGAACTCGGCCGCGAGGCGGGTGCCGGAGCCCAGGACGCTGTCCTCCGCGCCCTCGAGGAGCAGGGTTTGGAGCCGCGTCCCGCCTACGGGACGATCCCTGCTCGCCAACTGCCCGGTCCACCGGTTGGCCCAGACGCACACCGAACTGATCTGCGGCATGAACCTCAGCCACGTCGAGGGAATCCTCGACGGACTGGGGTGCGCCGACCTGCGAGCGAGCCTGGAGCCCGCCGCAGACGCGTGCTGCGTCCGCGGCGGGCTTCCCGGTGATCCGCTGACCTCGGCGAGCCGGCACGGCCACCGGGGCGATCACAGCGTTGGTCATTTCGGGAGAACGTTCTCCCGCGCGAAGTACGCGGCCGCGCGCTTGAGAATTTCATTCTCCATCTCAAGCTGGCGGGTCTTCTTCCGCAGCTCGGCCAGCTCTTTCTTCTCCGCGCTCGTCAAACGGCTCGCTGAGCCGTTCTCATCGGTGTCGGCCTGGGTCATCCAGTTCCGCAGGCGGGTGTGGTTCAGGCACCGGGACATCCTTCCTGGTGGCCCAAGGTCACCTCAGGGTAGGTGTCCGAGCTGCGGGGACAAGCTCAGCTGGCGTTTGGTGTCTCGCACTACAGCTCAAATCTCTACGGATTCAGCGGATTGCCTCTCCGCCGGCGTGCGGCGGGCGCGCTGGCGTGCGGCCGCGGCTCGTGGATCAGCCACGAGGGCATTTCCTTTGTTCCTGGTTCCGAGGCGGGCGGTGCGACCGAAGTGCGTTCAGGACCCAGAGGTCGGTTCAGGCGGCCGTTCGAGCGCGCGAGGGGGCGGATGGTCGTGCGGGCGCCTGTGGCCTCGCCGGGGGTGATTGTTCATTAGCGAGGATGCGTTCGGCGCCGGCGAGTGCGCGGTCGGCGGCCTGCAGCTGTGTGATGGTTCGGGCGCGGATCTCTTCCAGCTGCCGGATCCGGTCCTGGGCCTGGCCCAGTTGTCGTTCTGCGATCGAGCGTGCCTCGGCGAGGATCCGGTTGCGGGCGCGGTCTGCTTGAGCGTTTACGGCGTCTGCTTGTCGGCGTGCCGTGTCGAGGATTTCGGCGGCTTCGGCGCTGGCAAGGTCGAGTATCCGGTGAACGCGTGCGCTCACTGCGTTGGGGTCGGCCGGGGTGCGGCAGACGGTGTCGAAGCGGGCCTGTAGGGCGGCGCGTTCGGCACGCACCTGCTCGAGCAGATCAGCCAGCGTTTCGGCTTGGTGGAGGGCGGCGTCGCGGTCGATGGTGAGGATGCGGATTTCGGCGTGCAGTTCGTCGAGGTACTCGTCGACCAGCGTCCGGTCGTAACCGCGCAGGGTCAACGGGAAGCTGAGCGGCAGTGGCAGCAGGCGGTCGCCATCGGTCGGTGCTGGGGCAGGCGTCGCAGTCACGGTTGGCAGGACCTTTCGGGGCTTGGCTCCACGGCCGAGGGGACCGGCAGGTAGGCGAGCAACTGGGTAGCCAGGTCATCCAGACTCCCAGCCGAGCGGATCGCGGGCGGGGCCGCCCCGCAGACGGTGCGGTCGTCGCGGTGGAGAGTGTCGACGAACCGTGCGATGTTCCTCGGTGCGGGCGCGATCGTGGGGCCGCCCAGGTAGGCGAGGACGATCAGGTCTTCGCTGGAGTGTGTTTCGATCGCGATGGCCCAGCCGTGCTTCTCGTCCCACAGCAGTGCGACGTCGCGGTCGGGGTAGCGGGGTAGGCGGGTGTCGAGCGCGAGGTAGGCCGAGACCGGAGTGGTGTGGTCGATGGTGGCGGATTCCAGCCCCACTCCGAGTTCAGCGGCTACCGCGCTCAGGTAGCCGCGCAGCGCGCGATATGCGGTGTGCTGCTGGAGCGAGATGTCGAGCGACGCGGTCACTGTTGCACAAACCTTTCTCCCAGGCGAGCGTTGAATGGGCAGGGCCCCCGAGCCGCGGTGGAAGAGCGGGCCCATCCACCGCGGAATGCCGCGCCGCCGTGCTGTTCGGCGGCGCCTGACGTGCGGAGAGGCGGCACGGCGGCGCGGCGTGGACGCGGCGTCCGGGCCGTCAGGCCTCGATTTCCCTGGGTTCGCCGCCGGTCCGGCCGATCGCGATGCGGCGTGGCTTGGCGTTCTCGGCGACCGGAATGCGCACCGTGAGGACACCGGTGTCGTAGTCGGCCTTGATGTTGTCGATGTCCAGGTTGTCGCCGAGGAGCAGCTGGCGGGAGAACACGCCCAGCGGACGTTCGGAGACCTGTGTCCGGACGTCGTCGCCGGTGGGCAGTGGACGCCGCTCGGCCTTGACGGTCAGCACGTTGTGCTCGACGTCGAGCTCGATCGCGGCGGGGTCCACGCCGGGCAGGTCGAAGCAGACCACGAACTCGTCGCCGGCGCGGTAGGCGTCCATCGGCATCGCCGCCGGCCTCGACCAGGTCCCCGGTGCACTGCCGAACAGCTGCTGGGTCAGCCGGTCGAACTCATGGAACGGATCGGTGCGCATCAACATCCGGTTCCACCTCCTGTTGCCCTGTCTGTGGTGTCAATACGCACTTTCGTTGTATCATGTCATCGTGTCGATGACAATCTCTCTGTCGTCTTAAGGATGACATCACATGGACGCTGACCCGATCACCACCCTCGGCGACATTCGCGCCGTGGTCGTCGCCGCCCGGAAAGGTGGCGCGGAGCGTGAGCAACTGCTCGACGCGCTGGCCGCGCTGCGCGCGGTGCGCGATGAGCTCAGTGCGTGGGAACCGGAACTGATCAGCGCGGCCCGCTCGAACGGCACCAGCTGGGCGGCACTGGCCCCGGCGCTCGGGGTGGCTAGCCGACAGGCCGCCGAGCGTCGCTATCTGCGGCTGCGGCCGTCCGACACCGGAGAAGCCACCGGCGAAGCCCGGGTCGACGCGCAGCGTGACAAACGCGCCGGCGACCGCGCCGTCGCGGAGTGGGCGCGACGCAACGCCGGGTCGTTGCGGAAGCTGGCCGGGCAGGTGAGCGCCCTCGAAGGGCTCGGTGCCGCGGCGCAGGACAGCGCCGACCGGGTCGGCGACGCACTCGGCACCGACAACCCCGCCGACCTGCTCAGCCCCCTCGCCGCGTCCCACCCGCACCTGGTCGAACACCACCGGGGACTCGCCGACCAGCTGGCGGGCATCGCCGAGCACACCGATCGGCTTCGCCGCGACGCCGCCGTCCAGCGACGCACCCAGCGCTGACCTTCGCGCGCAGTGCGAGCCTGGATACCGTGAAGGCCTCCTTCCCGGCATTGAGCGCCGGTCAAGGAGGCCTTCACGGCTGGTCACCAGGGTGCCAATCGCTCAGCCCAGTTCAGGCGGCCTGGCCGAGCGTCTGATCGTGCCCGGCGCGCGCACCGCGCTCGTGCGCCGCCATGCCCACCACCAAGCCCAGCATGGCGACTACGACGGCAGCGAAGCCCCAGACGGGCCCGCTCGTCGCCCAGCCGACGAGGTGGTCCAGGCTGAACCGGCCGGGGCCGGTGAACGCCAGCGCCAGCGTCGAGCCGATCAGCGCCAGCGGGTACTCGAACCCGCCCGCGGTGTTCCACAGTCCGTGGCGACCATGAACGACCAACGCCGCGTTGGCCAGCACCGCCATCAGCACCGCGGCCGCGAACGGAGTCGCGAAGCCCAGCGCCAAAGCCAGGCCTCCCACCAACTCCGCCGCGCCGAGCAGCAGCGCGAACGCCCGCCCCGGCCGCCAGCCGAGCGACTCGAGGAAGCCCGCGGTGCCCGGCACACCGTGACCGCCGAACCAGCCGAACAGCTTCTGCGCGCCGTGACCGGCCATCAGGAGTCCGATCACCGCTCGAAGAAGCAGCAAACCGATGTCCATCACAAGTCACCTCCCAGCAAATGGAGCCATACTCTGTTGTCGATCAAGTGAGCGGAGGAAAACCTGTGCTGCAACAGGTCCCGCCCAGTGTGAATCCGCTTCGCCGGCTATCCGGTCTGAAGCAGGCTTTGCCCGGCCCAGCTCCGGCCGCGCATCGGCCGCAGGGGCGCCGTACGTTCCCAGCCGGCGTCGGCGAGTGCCCGCCGGTAGACCCGCTCGTAGCCCGAGGCCATGGCGTCCGGATGGAACCGGTGAAGCACGTGGGCACGGCATGCGGCGGAGCTGATCGCCTCGACGGCGTTGATCGCGTCGGCCAGTTCGGCCGGGTCGTCGCACACCAGCCCGGTGCGGCCGTGGGCGACCACCTCGGGCACCGAACCGCGCCGCAGGGCCACCACGGGCGTGCCGCAGGCCATGGCCTCGATCATGACCATACCGAACGGTTCTTCCCACTGAATGGGGAAGAGCAGACAGCGCGCCTTGGCCAGCAGCTCCTTCTTCTGCTCACCGCCGACCTCGCCCAGCCACACCACGTCGTGGCCCAGGCGCGGCTTGATCTCGGTCTCGAAGTAGCGGATCTCGGCCGGTTCGGAGCACTTGGCGGCCAGCACGATGTTCCGGCCTGCCTCGCGGGCTACGTCGATCGCGAGGTGCATGCCCTTGTCGGGGGTACAGCGGCCGAGGAAGAGGACCCAGTCCTCCTTGTCCTCGTGGAACGGAAAGTCGTCGACATCGATCGCGTTGTGCACCGTCGCACACCAGTTGAGGTCCGGTGCGACGCGTCGCTGCGCATCCGAGATCGCGACGAGCCGGACGCGGTCGCCAAGGTGGCGGTAGTACTGGCCGGGTTCACCGCTGACCGGGCCGTGCACCGTGACCACGGTCGGGATGTCGCGACCGCGGGCCAGCAGCGGACCGGCCAGCGAGTGGTCGTGGACGACGTCGACGTCCAGCTCGTCCAGGATCCGGCCGGTCGCGGCCGCGTGCAGCACTTCGGGCATCGGCTCCCCGAGGCGTGCGCCCTGCGGGGTGTCATACGTGCGCCGGAACCGGCCGCGTGTCCCGTTGTGTCCCACGCCGACGACGATGACCTCGTGTCCGCGCGTGACCAGCGCGTCGACCAGATCGGCGCAAACCGCCTCGACGCCTCCGTAACCCTGTGGGGGCAGTTCGAACCACGGTGGCGCGACCATGGCGATCCGAAGCGGGCGGGTACTCACAGTTCCTCCTTTCAGTCGCAGGCGCACGCCTGCCGTACCACCTGCCAGCCCTCGGGCAAACCGTCCACTCGCGGCTGTCCATCATGGATGCCGACACACACACTCGTGCCACCGAACGGCACGTCACGCAGGCGCAGCGCGCCGAATCGCTGGGGCAGCACGGGATCGAGCCGGACCCGGCCGTGCGGTAGGCACGGCTCGGCCCGCAGCAGCACCCGCAGCAGTTCGACCGGGGTCGCCGCGGCCCAGGCCTGCGGCGAGCAGGCCGTCGGATATGGAACCGGGCGCGGGTATTCAGACCGGTCGAACCCGCAGATCAGCTCGGGCAGCCGGCCGTCGAACTCCGCCGCGGCGTCCAGCACCGCGCAGGCGACCCGCTGGGCGTGGTCGACGAAGCCGTAGCGCATGAGACCGGCCGCGATGATCCCGTTGTCGTGCGGCCACACCGAGCCGTTGTGGTAGCTCATCGGGTTGTACGCGCCCATGGTGGTCGCCAGCGTGCGTACACCCCAGCCGCTGAACATTTCCGGGGACAGCAGGCGATCCGCGACGGCGGCGGCCTTGTCGTCGTCCACGATGCCGGTCCACAGCAGGTGGCCCATGTTGGACGCGAGCGAGTCGATGGGCCGCTTGTCCCGGTCCAGGCCGAGCGCGTACCACCCGCGGTGGGGCAACCAGAACCGCTCGTTGAACGCTCGCTTGAGCCGTGCGGCCCGCTCCCGCCACCGCCGTGCGCCCTCGGCGTCCCCGGCCTCGTCGGCCAGCAGCGCGCGGGCGAGGTAGGCGGCGTAGACGTAGCCCTGCGCCTCGCACAGCGCGATCGGCGCCTGCGGGATCCGGCCGTCGGCGAAAGTGATTCCGTCCCAGGAGTCCTTCCAGCCCTGGTTGACCAGCCCACGGTCGGTGGCGCGCCGGTACTCGATGAACCCGTCGCCGTCGGCGTCGCCGTAGTGTTCGATCCACGCGAGTGCCTCGTCGGCGTGCGGTAGCAGTGCGTGCACCTGTTCGCGGTCCACGCCCCAGCGGCGCAGCTCGCCGAGCAGCATCACGAACAGCGGTGTGGCGTCGACGGTGCCGTAGTACACGTTGCCGCCGAGTGTCAGCGACGCGTCGCCGAACCGCAGCTCGTGGGGGATGCGCCCCGGCTCCTCCTCGGTAACCGGGTCGACCCGCTTTCCCTGGTAGCGCGCGAGAGTCTGCGCGGTGCCGAGCGCGAGCGAGGGATCCAGCGGGATCGTCATCAGTGAGGTGATGATCGAGTCGCGCCCGAACAGGGCCATGAACCACGGCGCTCCCGCGGCCACGGCCGCCCGGTTCGGCAGGTCGGGATCGAAGATTCGCAGGGCGCCGAGGTCGCTGCGGCTGCGCGCGAGGGTGTGGCGCAGCGAGTCGTCGTCCGCGACCAGGCTGGGCCCGGTTTCCCGCCATTCGGTCGAGCGCAGGGCTGGGCCGGTCAGCTCGACCGGCCGGTCCTGCGGGAACGACTGGGGCGACTCCTTGCCGTCCACCACGGGTAAGACCTGCATGGTGGTCCGCCAGGTGCCTCGTGCGGGGACGACCACGGGGAAGGTGATCGTGTCGGCGGAAGTGACCGCGTCCTCCGCGACGATGTGCACCTCGCGATCCTGGTCCCGCCAGCGCCGCGCCAGCCGCAGCCGGCCGTCGCCGTGCTCGATGCTGTGGTGGCCGTGGCGGCGGATCTTGCCCTGCTTCACCTCGAACAGGTCGGCGAAGTCCGCCTCGACCCGCACTGTGAGCGTGCACGCGGCGGCCTCCGGGCCGAGGTTGCGCAGCACGATGTCCTCGCGCATGCCGGCGTCGACGAACCGGTGGCGCTCGACAAGCAGCGTGCTGTCGGCCAGACCGGCCCGAGGCCGCGCGCGCCCAAGGAACGTCGCGGAATACGACGCCTCGGCCATCACCGCGAGCGGTTCGACGGCTTCGTCGTCGAGCCGGAGCTGCCATTCGGACAGGATCCGGGTGTCCCTGAAGAACAGTCCGTGCGGGGAACCCCGGTTGATGTCCCCGGTCTGCTCGCAGAGGCAGAACGATGCCCCCTCCAGCAGGGTGACCGAGCCACCGCTGAGCCGGGCGGGTTCCCCGGCGAAGGTCCAGCCCTCGGTCATCGGTCATCCCTCCGTCGTGGAAATCGGTGGTGGTATCGGCCCGCTCGCGGACGCGCTGGACGGTATCGACGACGCGGTCGTGGTCGGCGTAGGCGGCGTGGAGACGGCGCTCGTCGGCGACACCGATGTCGTCGGGACTGCGCTTGTCGTCGAGGTCCGCGGCGCCGGAACGGATGCCGGCGTCCGCCGGCCCGCGTCATGTCGCGGATCGATCAGCTGGACGATCGCAGGCGCGCTGGGGCCGGACGAGCCGCGGACCGTGTCGGCCGTGGACCGGCCCAGTACCCGTTCCCCGAAGGTGATCACAGCCATCGCCAGCGCGAACGCCACGACGGCCGTCATCGCGACCCGCCGCCAGTTCGGCGGTGCGGCACGAAGTCTGTCGTGGGTGCGGCGCAGGGCCTGCTCGTACAGTGCCGCGCCGGCCGTGCTCAGGCCGCTCACCAAAGCCGCGCCGGCAACGGTTCCGGCGACCCCGAGAGACGAGGCCGCGACGGCTGCGGAAACTGCGGCGAGAGCGCTCGCGGCCACTTCCATGACACTGAGTCGCGAGCGTCGTGCGGTTGACGGATCAGCCACCCGGGGCCGCATCCTTGCCACTCCTTCCAGGTGCGGACCGGCGGGAGCCGGCGCGGCCGGCTCCCGGCGACTGCTCAGTTCCCGGTGATCTCGATCCGGCGCGGCTTCATGGCCTCGCTCTTCGGAATCCGCACACTCAGCACGCCGTCGTTCAGGTTCGCCTCGACGCGGTCGGCGTCGACCTCATGCGGCAGCGTGGTGCGGTACTCGAACCGGCCTCGCCGTCGAGTGCGAGACCGGAACCACCCGGCCTGCTCCCGCTCCTTCAGCTCACCGGCGATCGCCAGCGTGGTGCCCATCAGCTCGACAGAGACGTCCTCACGCTTCACGCCTGGCAGATCGACCGCCACCAGATAGGCATCGGCCGTCTCCGACACGTCGGCCAGCGGGGACCACACAGGCACGCCGCTGACAGCCGACTCCAGCCACTCGTCCAATCGGCCGTGGAGATCCTCGAACTCACGGAACGGATCCCACCGGTTCACCGTGTTCGACGAACGCAGCACAGGCAGTGCCATGGTTCTCACCTCTCCTCCGGAAAATCGACCAATGGTCGGCTCTGCCGGGGAAGCCGCCCCAGGCAGGCCATCCACACCCAAAGACGATCAGGCGCCACGACTTGTTTCCCAAAATTCTGTGGCGTTCGTCACGGCGCCGAACCTGGTCCAAGGACGTCGCCGCCAGGTGCGGAGCTGCTCGACCTGTGGGAGCGCCCGGCGCTTCCGCCCCAGGCGGCCAGCGGGTTTCGGCGTGACTTCGCGCGGCGGCCTTGGTGTTCGTGCCTGGGTTGTCGCTGCGCGCGAGGGGTGTGTAGCGCGACCCGAACCTTTCCTCCCGAACGTGGCCGACATCCCAACAACAACGCCAGAAGGCAAGCAAGCGCCGTCGGTGAGCGCGACGAGTTCCTTGCGGCCGGCCGTGCGCACCCCGATCATCGCCAGCAGGCACAGTTTCCCTTCCTCCAGAAGGATATTGACGTGGATTCCGTCCGTCCACAGATAAACGTAGTCCACATCGGACAGACCACGTTGGGCGAAGGCGCGTTGCTCGGTCTTCCACTGCTCGGTCAGCTGCGCGATCACCGGTCCCGACAAGCCCTTCGTCGAGCCGAGGAACTGCCGCAGCGCGGGCACGAAGTCCCGGACGAGAGCCCCGCGCAGGTAGGGCAAGCGCAGCACCTCGGTTGCGCACCACCACCCGACGGCCGCGCTCGTCACACTCCTCAGCGAACTGGGCGATGTAGGCGTCCACCTCGGCCGGGCACCTTCACGACGATCTGATCGATCAACGACGAACTAACGGCCGATCGGTCATCGCCGGCATCGGGGTCAGGGACTCCGGTGAGCCTCGGGTCGTACCCTCCCGGCCGACGTTGGCGCGTCGGCCTTGCTCGGAACCTTCAACCGGTCACCATTAGGTACGCCCCTGCCTGCTGATCCACAGGTATCAAGCGTTGCTCCTGGATTGGACTCCGCGGCGGAAGGCAAGATCGCTCGCCGTCTTGACTCTGTGACGGGCGCTACCTCATAATCGGCCAAGTAACCGATTATGAGGTCGAAGGAGGTCATCCACGTGGCAGGCGGCTAGGGGATGAGGACTCCGCGGCGACACACAGAGTCTCGCTTCATCACGTCAGTTGCGGTTCCACCCAGTTCTTGCGTCGAACCGGGTGGGTGGCGAATGGCGCCAAAACGCGCGCGAACCGAAGATTCTCGACAACGTTCAGCGCAGCACCATCCGGTTAGTTGCGGGTCAGCAGCGTTCCCATGAGAGCTCGCATCAGCCCCTCGATCGCATTCCTTGCCTGAGTCTCCTGGTTCAGGCTCACCACTACGAGCCCCCAGGCCATCGACCGAAACATTGCGAGCAAAGCATGTACGTCGCCTTCATCGATCTCCCCTTGCAGCACGGCGTCATCTCCGATGCGACGCAATGTTCGATCGACGACCGGGGGAATGTGCAGCGGAACATCGGTGTCTCGCTGATCCACCCATCCGCGCAGGATCATGGACACCCGGCTCTGGCTCATGACGCTCGGATCAATCATGGCCTGCAAGAGGCCACGCAGCCGAGTTCGAAGGTCGCCGTGGCGGTTCAGAATATCGTTGAACCCGGTGTAAACCTCCTCGACTGCGTACTCGAACGCCGCCTCGTACAGCGAACGCTTGGTCGGGAAATAGTGGTGGAGAGTGCCGGCGGTGAGGTCCGCCGCCGAGGAAACCTCGCGCAGCGTGGTCCCCTTGAAGCCACGGAGGGAGAACTCCTTGATCGCCGCATCAAGAATGGTGTTCCGCGTATGATCACTGTCACCTTGGGCCGGCCGGCCGGCACCCCGCTTCTGGCGCGCCACGCTCTCCCTGGCGTCCGCAGGTGGTGGCACATCACTCTTGGTGCGGCTCAATCGCGGTCATCCGTTCTGCTCGTGTCGATCTACCACTGCGCGGTCACCACTATATTCGGGTTCGCCGGGCGCACCCCGCCGGTGTGGCGACGACTATCAGCGGTCTTGCCTGTGGCAATTCCGCCAGCTCCAGGCACTGGTCCGGCCAGGCGCACGGCTCACGCGTCGTCGCGCAACTCCGCGAGATGGCCTGGTATCGGGCCGGAACAGGCGCAGCTGCTCCCGCGACCCATCGTGGTACGGCCGGCGATGACGATGTCGCCGACACGGCCGGCGTCGATTCGCCCACCGGTCACCCTGCGCAGGAGCCCGAGTAGCCGATGCGCAACCCTGTCCCTCGCGAACGACGCTGTTCTGAAGAGGACTGGCGCGCGGTGCTCACCGTTCCCGAACCACGGCGGTGGTAACTGATGCCCTACGTCATCACTCAGAGCTGCTGCAGCGACTCTTCGTGTGTTTCGGCATGCCCCGTCAACTGCATCCATCCGGCTCCGGACGACCCCGACTTCGGCATGACGGAGATGCTGTACATCGACCCCGAACGATGTATCGACTGCGGCGCGTGCGTCGAGGAATGCCCCGTCGACGCCATTGCCGCGGATTGGGAGCTCACCGAGGCGACCGAGCGGTACGCGGCGATCAATGCGCACTACTACGACGGCGAGGACAAGTCGCAGTACAGCGCCGAAACCTACATAGCGCGCCGCCGCGTCGTCGACGTGCTCGAGCCACCGCGTTTCGCGATAGTCGGCGCTGGACCCGCGGCTTTCTATGCCGCCGAGGAGATCGCCTCGACACGAGGGCTCAACGCACAGATCAACCTTTTCGAGCAATTGCCGGCGCCAGGTGGGCTGGTTCGCTACGGCGTCGCCCCGGATCATCCCGATACGAAGAAGATCGGACAGACCTTCGCTCGTATCGCCAAGAGTCCGGGAACCACTATCTACCTCAACGTGGAAGTGGGGTCGGATATCAGTCATGAAGAGTTGCTCGCCCACCATCACGCGGTGCTATACGCGGTTGGCGCCCCGGCCGATCGAGAGCTGGGCGTCCCGGGGGAGGAGCTGGCCGGAAGCTACGCGGCCAGCGACATCGTCCGCTGGTACAACGGCCATCCGGATTTCGCCGATCGCACGTTCGACCTGGCTGCGGACAAGGCCGTGGTGGTCGGCAACGGGAACGTCGCCCTGGACGTGGCAAGGATCATGCTCGCCGGCGCGGAGGAACTGGGACGGACCGACGTGGCCGATCACGCGCTGGCGGTTCTCACCGGGAGCCCGCTGAGGGAGGTGATCGTCCTCGGTCGTCGCGGCCCGGCACAGGCGGCTTGCTCGGTCCCGGAGCTCCTCGCACTCACACACCTTCCGGAGGTCGAACTCGGGGTCGATGAACGCGACGCCACACTCGATCCGGTCTCGGCCGAGGCCCTGCGCAACAGTCCACACGCGACGACGCGGCTCAAAGCGGACATCTTCGCCGAGATCGCCAGGGGAGGACGCTCCGGCAAGGACAGGAGAATGACTTTCAAGTTCTTTGCCTCCCCGACCGAGATCGTGGGGCACGATCGCGTCGAAGGGCTGCGTGTCGAGCGCACCGAACTCGTCGCTCGCGCGGATGGAAGCCTCGAGCCGCGCCGGACTGGAATGACCGAGGTCATCGACTGCGGGATCGTCATCCGTTCAGTGGGGTTCCGCGCGGTTGCCTTGCCGGGGCTGCCGTTCGACCAAGACCGTGGCGTCGTCCCGAACCGCCGCGGCCGGGTCGTCACCGCCGGTGACCAGATCCTGCCTGGAACCTACGTCGCCGGCTGGGCCAAGCGTGGGCCGACCGGTGTCATCGGAACCAACAGGAAATGCGCGCGTGAGTCAGTCGAGGCGCTCGTCGAGGACTATCTCGCGGGCAGGCTTGCGGCGCCCTCACACGGAAGCACCAAGCTTGGTGAGCTTGTCTCGAGCCGAAAGCCGACCGCGATCACTTTCGAATCGTGGGAAAAGATCGACCGTTATGAACGGTCGCTCGGCCACAGCCAGGGCCGACCGCGGGTCAAGCTGGCCACGGTGCGGGAAATGCTCGACGTGATCGGCTCCGAGCGCACTATCCGGAGTCGCACATGAACCGGGCCTCAACGACAGTCAGTGTCGCGGGTGTCGGGACGGCCGGCTTCGCGCGGCACAGTGGAGTCAGTGCCATTGCGCTCGCCGACATCGCACTGACCGAAGCTCTCGACGACTGTGGGCTGTCTCGTGCCTCGGTCGACGGGCTGCTCGTCCACATCGGCTCGCCCCGGGGAGCCGACTACGACACGCTCGCACGAATGCTCGGTCTGTACGTCGGTTTCGCCGGGCAAACCTGGGCCCACGGGCGCTTCACGGGAACCATCATCCAGCATGCGGTCCTGGCCCTCGCTCACGGTCTCGCCGAGTACGTCGTGTGCCTTGCCACGTTCCGCAACAGCGTCTGGGGCAGGCACGGCACGACCGGGTTCCCCGACTTCGCCGAAGCGATCCGCGAGGGCGGCGGGCCGCACGCCGAAACGTTGCCGGCCGGGCTCGCCGCCCCAATCGGTGGCGCGGCCATGGCTGCCCAGCGCTACATGCATGTCTACGGTGTCGATGCCGCGAAACTCGGCGCAGTCGCGCTGGCCCAGCGGAGGGCGGCGCTGCAGAACCCGCTCGCGGTGATGCGTGAGCCGCTGGATCTGGCCACCTATCTGCGTTCACCGTTCGTCGTCGAACCCCTTCGCAGACTCGACTGCTCGGTGCCCGTGGACACCGCGGTCGCGGTTGTGCTCACGCGCGCCGACCGTGCCCGGGACATGCCGCGCCCGCCGGTCGATGTGCTCGGATTCCAGGGCCTGTCCGCCGGCCCGGACGAGTTCGTGTTCGGGCCGCCCGGACTGGGCGTCCATCAGGTCTCGGCCGTGAACCGCCGGCCGGAGGGTGCCGCCCAGGCGGTCTTTCGGACCACCGGGCTCACACCCGCGGACATCGACACGCTCCACTGCTACGACGGGTTCTCGCCACAGGTCCTGTGGACTCTTGAGCGATTCGGTTTCTGCCCGGCAGGTGAATCGGCGGACTGGGTGCAGGGCGGCCGGATCGAGATCGACGGAGAACTTCCCGTGAACACAAGCGGCGGCCATCTGTCCGAAGGGCACTCCAACGGCTGGGGGCAGACCATCGAAATCGTACGACAGTTGCGCGGGGAGGCCGGACCGCGGCAGGTCAACGACTGTCAGACGGCCATGTGGGCCACGACGTTCGGGGATGCGATCATCTATGGCCGTTGACGCCCACACCGTGTCAGAGTTTCCGGGAACCGGCGCGGCGAGCGACCTGATGCCGTCCAGGACGGACGACACCGAGGCGTTCTATTCCGCTCTGGACAACGACGGCCGGCTACTGCTCCAGCTCTGCAGGGCCTGTAACCGGCACCGAACGCCAACAGTGCCGGTGTGCCCGCACTGCGGCGCCCGGGAATTCACCTGGACAGCGGCGGCGGGAACCGGCCGGCTGTACAGCTGGGTGCGTTACCACCGTCCCTATCTTTCCCCGTTCGCGTCATTGACACCCTATTCGGTCGGCCTGGTGGAACTCGCCGAAGGGCCGCGAATGTTCGGACGTCTCGTCGGCATTCCGTCTCCGGTCATCGGTATGCGCGTCCGAACGGTCTTGGAGCGCTGGTCTGACGGAGTGGTCGTGCCCGCGTTCGGTGCCGCTGAGGAGGGTGAGTGACAGTGATGCGTGCCGCGATGTTGCGCGCACCCGGACCGCCTGAGCAGTTCGAGGTCACCGAGGTCGAGATACCCCGGTTCGGCCGCGACGAGGTACTGGTGCAGGTCAGAGCATGTGGTGTGTCGTCGCGGGATGTCGTCGAACGCAACGGCACCTACCGGCGCGACGTGACGTTCCCCCTGGTGATCGGCCTGGAGATCAGTGGGACGGTCGTTGAATGCGGCCAGGATGTGCCCGACCTCCGGCCGGGCGATCACGTGTGCAGCAAGGCCTTCAGCAGTTGCGGGCAATGCCGGCTGTGCCGGACCGGACGGGAGACGACGTGCTCGCGCAGGCGGCCGGTGCGCGGCGGCTACGCCGAGTACGTCGTGCTGCCGTGGGATGCGCTCGTCCGGGTCCCGTCCGGACTGCCGTTCGAGGAGACCTGCGGCCTTGGGCCGGCCGGCGGCGTCGCGCTCAACGCGGTCCGCGACGTCGCACGCGTCACGGTCGGAGAGACTGTTCTGATCACCGGCGCCACGGGGGGAGTCGGCTGGATGGCGCTGCAGATCGCGCGGCTGTCCGGTGCCAGGGTCATCGCGGCCACCCGCGACCCCGACCGGCGATCCTCCCTCCTCGAGGCGGGCGCCGACGAGGTGATCGTGATCGACGGCCCTGACTTCTCACCGCAGGTGCGGACGCTCACCGACGGAGAAGGTGTCGACGTCGTGGTCGACACGGTCGGCAGCCCGGTCTTCGGCTCCTGCTTCAACAGCCTCGCCGTGCACGGTCGTTACGCCCTCGTCGGCCAGCTCCTCGGCGAGGAGATCTCGATCAACCCGGCGCGGATCTTCTTCAAGCGCGCGAGCCTGCTCGGGGTCGGCAGTGTGAGCCGTGCGCAACTGGCCGACGTCGTCGACCTGGCCGCGCGCGGCCAGATCAGACCACGGATCGCGTGCACGCTCCCGCTCGATGACGTCGTGCGGGCACACCACCTCGTCGAGCGGAGCGCGTTGTTCGGCCGAGTGGTGTTGGCGCCGTCCCCGTCAGCTTCGACAGAATGAGTGGAACTTGACCGTGAATGCCACAAGCCGACTTCAACTGATCGCCGACCGGGTGACGTCCGCACTGACTCCCGTGATGCGGGAGCTGCGGATCACGGAGGACGAACTGCACGCCGCAGGCGACTTCCTCGACAGGGTCGGCCAGGCAGGCATGTGCAAGAGCCTTCTCGACATCGCCTTCGCCATGACCGCGATCGACACCCGGCGCCACGGCATCCCCGGAACCAGAACCAACCTCGAAGGACCGGTGTACCGGCCCGGTGCGCCAACCCGGGCCACCAACAACCTCATCGAACGTGACCTGTCGCCGGACGCCGATCTGCTGGTCCTCTCGGGCCAGGTGACCGACGCCGTCACCGGCCGCCCGATGAGCGGTGTCGAGCTGGACTTCTGGCACGCCGACGAGCACGGACGCTACGACTACGACGGCAACCATCTGCGCGGCGTGGTGCACAGCGGCCAGGACGGGCGCTACCGGGTGGACACGATCATGCCGGTGGACTACGCCGAGCATCTGAACGATCCCATCGGTGAGCTGCTCGCCATGCTCGATCGGGACGGCTACCGGGCCGCGCACATCCATCTCAAGGTGCGTGTCCGGGGCGTCGAAAGGCTCACCACCCAGCTGTTTCGCGGCGACTCCCCGCACTTGGACCAGGACTACGTCATCGGCGCGGTCAGCGAGGACCTCGTGGTCGAGCCGAGGCTGGTCGGCACCGTGGACGGCCACCGCCAATACGCGATGAGCTTCGACATCGCTGTGCCACCCCTGCCCGCCGACCACCTCGTGGAGGGATCGTGATGGACGGAACGTTCCGACCCAACGGACATCGGCCGGTACAGGGCCGGCAGCGGCTCTCCGACCTGCTTGCCGCCGGCCGTATCTTCGCCGCGCCGGGCGCCTACGATCCGTTCACGGCGCGCATCCTCACCGATCTGGGATTTCCGGCGGTCTACCTCGGCGGCAATGCCCTGGCGTTGCAGCTGTGCCTCGGCCAGCCGTTGGCGACGTTGACCGAATCGGTGGACGGCGCGGACAAGATCATCCGGGCGATTGACGCGCCGCTGATCGTGGACGCCGGCGCTGGATTCGGCGATGCCGCACACACGTTCCGTACCGCCGGCGAGTTCGAGCGCATCGGCGCGGCGGCCATCCACATCGACGATCAGCCCTATCCCAAGCAGATCGGCTACCACTACGGACACGGCGAGCTGCTGGAAACCGAGCTGGTCGCCGACAAGCTCGAAGCCGCGATCGCCGCCCGCCGTGATCCGGAGTTCCGGGTGATCGCCCGAACCGACGCACTACGCGTGACGGGCGACCTCAACGCCACGGTCGCCCGCTGCCAGGCGTACGCGGAAGCGGGCGCCGACATGCTCATGGTGCTCGACCTCACCCCGCAACAGTGTGCGCGGATAGCTCCCGATCTGGGCGGCAAGCCGCTCGTGTGGATCGGCGGCGCATCAGATCCCGGACCACACCTCGACGAACTCGCCGCAGCCGGATTCGCGGTCGCCGTCTACCCGTTCACCACCATCGCCGCGGTGGTCGCCGCGGTCCGTGCGACCTGGCAGCCGCTGCGCGAACGCGGCCAGCTGGAGCAGCCCGCGGACCTGATCGCGGACGCCCGCGCTCGCGTCCTCGATCTCGCCGGGCTGGGCCGTTACCACGACTTCGAGGCGAAGAACCGAGCAACGAAGGAAGCCAGGCAGTGAACACACCGCGAACTCTCGCCGGAGCAGTCGAGAACACCGCGGCGGCCGCGCCCGGCCGTCCGGCGCTCCTTTATCACGGGACGACGTTCAGCTACCACGACCTGCACGCGGAATCCTGCCGGGCAGCGAAGGCGTTGCTCGGCCTCGGGGTGCGACGCGGGGACCGCGTGGGCGTGCTGCTCGGCAATCAGCCGGAATGGGTCGTCATCTGCCTGGGCGCGGCGCAGATCGGTGCGGTTCTGGTGCCGCTCAACACGTGGTACCAGTCCCGGGAGATCGAGTGGACCCTGCGCCACTGCGGCGTCACGGTACTCGTCTCGGGCAGCCGGTTCCTGAAACGTGAGTTCGACCGCCTTCTCACCGACCTGATTCCCGAACTGGCCGCGGGTGAGCCCGGTGAGCTGCGCAGCACGCGTTTGCCTCGGCTGCGAGCGGTCGCCATGACCGGGGACCCCGCCCCTGGGGCGTTCAGCTGGCCGGGCTTCCTGTCGGTCGGGGCCTCGGTGACGGATGCGGATCTAGAGAAAGCGGCCGGATCCGTGACGGCCGACGATGACATGTTCGTCATCTACACCTCCGGAAGCACCGCCGATCCCAAGGGGGTGCGCCTCACCCACGGCGGGCTGCTCGGCAACGGCGCCGAGGTCGCCAGAAGGCGGTGGATCGACGCCGAGGACCGGATATGGCTCGGCGCGCCGTTGTTCTACGGACTGGGCGCCGCCAACGCGCTGCCTGTCGCGCTGGCGGCGGGGGCGGGTCTGGTGCTGCAGGACTATTTCGACCCCGGCGTCGCCATCCGCACCATCCGGTCCACCTCTGCGACGACGTACTACGGGACCGGGAACATGACGCGCGCGATCCTGGACCATCCGACCTTCTCGCCCGGCAAGGTGGCCACCCTCGAGAAGGGCACTGCCGGCATAAGCCGCCATTACAAGTCCATGACTCTTACCGAACTCGGTGTTCGTCTCGCCACCCCGGCGTACGGCCTCACCGAGACCTACGGGCACATCACCGGCGGACTTCCGGACGACCCCCTCGATGTCAAGCTCGACACGGACGGTGCCCCGTTGCCCGGTGTCGAGGTTCAGATCGTCGATCCGGTCACCCGCAGGCCGCTGCCGCCCGGTGAGCGAGGACTCATCCTGCTCCAGGGTCGGGTCACCCCCGGGTATTTCGACAACCCGGACGAAACCGCGAAAGCCCTGCGGCCAGACGGTTTCTTCGACACCGGCGACCTCGGGCACCTCGACAGTGCGGGCAGGCTGGTGTTCCACTCCCGGATCAAGGAGGTGCTCAAGAGCAACGGCGTCACGATTTCCCCAGCCGAGATCGAGCAACTGCTGGTCAGCCATCCGGACGTGACGGACGCCTGTGTGGTCGGCGTCCCTCATCCCGACCGCGGCGAGCTGATCGTCGCGTTCGTGACCGCCAAGACTCCGTTGAAGGAAACAACACTTCGAGACTACGTTCGCGAGCGGGCCGCCTCATTCAAGGTGCCCCACCATGTCCTGGTTCGCGACAAGGACGACCTGCCCCGGCTCGCCAGCGGAAAGATCGCCAAGCTGCGGCTGGCCGAAATGGCGATCGCCGAGCTGACGGGTTGAGCGTGGGCTCACGGTCAAACGAACGTGACGTTCGCCCGCTCGCGCCAGCTAAGAGCTGAACCCGACAGCCGCTTTCTGCGAGGGTCGGCGTTTCACGTCCGCCAACAACGATGGAAACACGGGTGCAACGATGCTCGACGAAGAGTCAATTGTCGCCACGGTACGCAAAGGAATGCTGCCGGCCCACATCTACAACGACCCCGCGGTCTTCGCCGCTGAGCAGAGGAGCATATTTTCCAGGAACTGGCTCTTCCTGGCGCATGAGTCCGAGGTCCCGGACCCCGGTGACTACGTGGTGCGCGGAGTGCTCGACGACTCGTTCATCGTGGCTCGCGGAGAGGACGGCGACGTTCGGGCACTCTTCAACATGTGCCTGCACCGCGGCATGCAGGTGTGCCGGGCCGAATTCGGGAACACATCACACTTCCGCTGCCCCTATCACGGGTGGACCTACAAGAATGATGGCAGGCTCATCGGCCTGCCGTTCTTCAAGGAAGCCTACGGCGGAGATCGCGGGTTCCGCCGCGACGAGCATTCCCTGCTGCCGGCGCCTGCCACGCAGGTCATCAACGGGATGATCTTCGTAAGTCTCGACCCGTCGACGCCCGCGTTGCCGGAGCGGCTCGGCGGCTTCGGCGACTACCTGGACTTCTACATGAAGCCCGGGCCGGGTGGTGTCGAACTACGCGGCCCCCAGCGCTGGCGGCTGCCGGCCAACTGGAAGATCGGCGCCGAGAACTTCGCCGGTGACACCTACCACACCCCGCACACGCATCTCAGCGTGTCGGAGATAGGTCTCATGCCCGACGCCAGAGGAGGTAACCGGAAGGGCGGCGCGATGTACTTCGCCGACGGCGGCGGCGGGGCCACCTTCCCGCTCGGTCCGGGTGACTTCCGCCAGCGACTGCGCACCATCGGGTATCCGGACGATCTGATCGACCGTCGTGAGTCCAGCTGGCCCGCCAGCATCAGGACGTTGATCGGGGAGAACGGGCACATTCCCTCCGCCGCCACCATCTTCCCCAACCTCAGCTTCCTGCATCTGTGGGCGAAGATCAGCGAGACGCGGACCGCGCCATTCACCACGCTCCGGCTTTGGCAGCCCATTTCCGAGCGGGAGACGGAGGTCCTGTCGTGGTTCGTGGTCGAGAAGGAAGCTCCCGAGGATTTCAAGAAGGCCTCCTACAAGGCGTACCAGATGTGCTTCGGGTCGAGCGGCATGTTCGAGCAGGACGACATGGAGAACTGGTCGTCGATCACGCGTGTCGCCGGCGGGGCGATGGCTCGCCGGCTCGAACTGAACAACCGTATGGGGCTTCTCGAGAACAACGAGCCGGTGGCGCGCCCACTCACCGAGTTCGCCGGCCCTGGTGTGGCTTATGGTGGCTTCGGCGAGTTCAACCAGCGACGTTGGTTCGAACTGTGGTGCCGGGACATCGCAGACGGCCGGCCGCCGGCGAAGGAAGCCGTCGGGGAGGGCCGGTGACATGAGCCTGCACCAGTCAGAGCCGACGCGAGTCGGTACGCCCTTGTCCTTCGGGGATCCGGCCCATCATGCCGCCCACCAGTTCTTGGTGGAGGAGGCCCATGTCCTGGACAGCCGGGACCTCGACGGCTGGCTTCGGATGCTCTGCCACGACGTCACGTACCGGGCTCCGGTCAGGGTCACGACCGCACGTGGTGCGGCGTTCGACGAGCTGGAGACGGCCAGCCATTTCGACGAGGACTACTACTCGCTTCGGAAGAGGGTCGAGCGGTTCAGCACCGAACACGCATGGACGGAGGACCCGCCCTCACGGACCCGGCACTTCGTCAGCAACGTGCGATGCTTCCACGTCGACGAGCCCGGCCTGCTGGCCGTGGACTCGTACCTTCTCCTGTTCCGGAGTCGCGGTGATGTTCGCCCACCGGACCTCGTTTCGGCAGGTCGTCATGATCTGCTGCGCGGCGACCCGGAGGTGGGCTACCAACTCGCCCGCCGCAGGATCACGCTCGACGAGTCGGTACTTCGCACCCAGAACCTGGCCGTGTTTCTGTAGATCGCGTTGCGCGCGCTACCGCAAGGGGAAAACGATGAGTGAAAACGAAGCCAACCGGCACGTCAGTCCGGTGATCGAGATGGCCAACGAGTTCGGCTCGGTGGTCCTCACCAAGATTCGGACCCACAATGGCGAGCGCCTGCGGATCCGCTCTCCGGAACTAGGGCGTTCGATAGACCTCTGCCCGCTGGAACTGGAGAGCCTGACCTGGCAGACACCCGAGGTCTTCTCCGGGTTCCTGCAGACGCCTTTCGGCGTGATGGAGGACTGAGGCGATGGGATGGCTTTCAGGTCAACGCGCGCTCGTCGTCGGCGGCGGCTCTGGCATCGGGCGGGCCGTGTTGTCGTCCTTCCTGGAGGAAGGAGCCCAGGTCGCGACGATGGAACGCGATCCGGACAAGTGCGCGGCGCTAAGGACCGAACTCCCGGAGTGCACGGTGAGCCAGGGCGATGCGACGACCCTGACCGACACCAGGCGTGCGGTCCAAGCCGCCGCGGCAGGGCTCGGTGGCCTGGACTGCCTGGTGAGCTGTGTCGGGGTGTTCGACTTCTACCGCGGCTTGGCGGAGCTCACGGAGGAGCAACTGTCGGCCGGCTTCGACGAGATCTTCCGGACCAACGTGCTGAGTCAACTGCTGTCTGTGAAGGTGGCGTTGCCGCTGTTGCGCGCATCCCGCGGCTCGGTGATCCTGACGCTCTCCTCGTCGGCGTTCTATCCAGGGCGCGGTGGGATCCTGTACGTCGCCTCGAAGTTCGCCTTGCGCGGCGCCGTGATCTCCCTCGCGCACGAACTTGCCCCCGACGTCCGGGTCAACGGGGTCGCGCCGGGCGGCACGACCAACACCCGGCTGCGCGGACTGGCCAGCCTGGGCGAGGCCGAGCACGAGGTGGTGGACGGCCCCGGGCGAACGAAGGACCTTGAGGAGCTGACCCCGCTCCGGTTGGCGATGTCGTCGCGGGATCACACGGGTAGCTACGTCTTCCTGGCCTCCGCACGTGCACGGGGAATCACGGGCACCTTTGTGCACCCTGATGGTGGAATGTCGGTCCGCTGTTGACCGGGTTCCGTCCAGGGCAACAGCGGGTGCAGGAAGAGAGGACTCGCGCAGGGTTCTCCACGAACTCAACGCGCGCCGTTTCGGTGCGCCGTCGCAGAACGGTACGACCTCGGGCGACCCAGTAGTCGGACGGGAGATGGACCATTGGACATGAATGCGGGTTCCGGTGGGAGCGTCCGTTTTGGCATGAACGAGCCGCTGCGGACGCGGCCGCTCCTGGACAGCCGGGACGTTGAGCATGCTCATGCGGAGATCACCGGGCTGTTCAGCCCGCACGAGCTTATTCCGATCGGCCTGCGCAGCGGGTTCCACGCCCGCGCCAACGTGGCGACGCTGAACCGCGTTCGGTTGATCTACCTGTCGCTCGGCAGCGAGGTCGTCGTGCGGCCCGCGCCGTTGACCGATTACTACGCGATCAACATCGTGATCGGCGGTGCCGCCGACGTGCGGCGCGGCAGGCGCGCCATCGCCGTGGAAGGATCGACCGCGGGAGTCGTGCTGACCCCGGACTCGACGATCGACATGCGGTGGTCGGCCGACTGCCGGCACCTATCGGTGGTCGTCGGCCGGTCGCATCTTGAAGAAGCGTTCTGGTCCTTGTGGGGCGACGTGCCCCGCCCCGAGGACTTCCCGATCGGGCTCGACCTGCGGATGGGCCGGGTCGCGAGCTGGATCCGGTTGGTCCGCTGGGCGGTTGCCGACATCGACCAGGGCAGCGGCCTGGCCGCGAACCCGCTCGCCGCCAAGCAGGTCGAGGACCTCCTCGTGCACGGGTTCGTCGCGGCTCAGGGCCGGCGGTCCGGGCCGCAGCCCTCTGTCCGTGCCATGACGCAGGTGGCCGTGCGAGACGCGCGGGAGTACATCGAATCGCATGCGGCCGACGCGATCTCCGTCAGCGATGTCGCGCGCGCGGCCGGCGTGAGCGTGCGGACCTTGCAGGAGTGCTTCAAGCGGCACGTCGGCATGACACCGATGACCTACCTGCGCGACGTGCGTCTCGATCGTGTCCACGGCGCTCTGCGGTCCGCCGACCCGCGCACCGCGGTTACGGTGACCGAAGTCGCCCTGAGCTGGGGCTTCGGTCACCTGCCGCGATTCGCCGCCGCTTACCGCCGGCGGTTCGGCCAGCTGCCGTCCGAAACGCTGCGGCGCGGTGTTTCCCGCGCTAACCGCTGATGCCGTCCCACAGATCGGCGTGATGGCCCTTCCCGAAGCCCTCGAGCACGTGGCACTCCGGGATGGCGAGACGTATGACGTTCTCCCGCGCCGGGTCGTAGACGGGCCACTGCGGCAGCGCGGAGGACTCCGGACTGGGCGTGCCGGTACGCGCGAAGGTGGTCCAGTAGCCGACCATCTCGGCCGCCAGCTTCGCGTCCGCCTCGTCGTGAGGGACCACGCAACCGCCGCCACCACGGAAGTTCGGGAACAGGTACTGCAGGTCCTGTGTGTGCGCCGCCCCGTAGGGGAAGGACACGGGAGGCCACGGGGTGGACGTGCAGGCCACGTCGAACTCGTAGGCGTACACGGCATCAACGTATTCGCGCAACATGCGGTTGGACTGACGGTTGCCGAGGTTGATGAAGCCGCAGTCGCCGATCGCGGCCGACATCGCCTCGCTCGCGGAGGCGTAGTCGGCAGGCGGATAGGCGGAGATGATGTCGTCGATGCGATCGGCTGGAATCGTTCGGCCCAGCATGATGGGCGGCAGGTTGGTCAGGGCGTCCCTCATGATCGCGGCGTAGGCCTCGGCCGGGATCGGGGTCCCCGTGCTGAGCTCGATCAGTCCCTGGAACCAGTTGAACTCCGAGCGAGTCGTCCCGTTGATGGTCGGCACACGGTTGAAGCGACCCGACGTGAACAGGTCCACCATGGGTTCGGGGATGACCGTGCCGTCGGCGGTCTGCCCGATCTCGTACTTGCCGATGCCGAAAGTCTTGTCCGGGAGCAGGTTCGCGGCGAGCAGGTCGGATGCCGGGATCGCCCGCAGGTCGTCGGCGGTCGCCCCTGGCGCGCCGGTGTCCCTGATGAGGTCCAGCCCGTTCTGCTCGACGTGCACGGTCAGGGGGGTCCGGAGGAGGGGAGCGCCCGTACCGCTCTGGATGATCGCCTTGTGGAACAGACCGCGCGAACCCGGCGACGCGATGTTGCACCACACGCTGATCCCGCCGGCCGACTCGCCGAAGATCGTCACGTTGTCCGGGTCTCCACCGAACCCGGCGATGTTGTCCTGGACCCAGCGCAGGGCGGCCTGCTGATCCATGATGCCGTAGTTGCCGATCTCGTGGTCCTCCGCGTTGATCGCGGGGTGGGAGAAGAACCCGAAGACATTGACCCGGTAGTTGAACGACACGAACACGACCTGGCCGTCCTTGACGAGCGCCGACGGGTCGTAGCCGGTGCTACCGCCGATGAACAACCCGCCGCCCGGGATCCACACCATCACCGGTAGCTTCGCGCCCTCGTCCACGCCGGCCGGGGCGTACACGTTCAGGTACAGGCAGTCCTCGGTGTTGCTGGAGAACCCGAAGCCGACGAACGACTTGTTGTTCTGCGCGCAGACATTGCCGTAGGCGAACGCATCGCGGGGTAGCCGCCAGCCCTCCGTTTCGACGGGCGGCCGCCAACGCAGCCGACCGACGGGCGCGGCTGCGTAGGGAATGCCAAGGAATTGATGCATACCGTCGATGACCAGGCCACGAACAGGACCCCTGCCGGTCGGCGCAGTCAGGGTCGGCGCCAGCTCCCAGTACGTTCGTTCCACGCTTTCTCTCCTCTTCGAGATGAAAGATGACTCACCCGTGGGCGGGTGCTCGGAGCGTAAGATCCGGCCGCAGGTTCGGCGATCCGCTAAGCGCACGTCATCCGGAAAGCGCGAGCATGCCTGGTGCTTGTTTGGCTGGGTAGCTCGCTCGTGCCGCCGTCCACGCCTGAGCGCAGCGAAGGTCAGTCCGAACGCGAGCCGGCCGGCGCGCAGCGCCTCGGTCAGCACGGTGACCGCGCCGCAGCCGGGATCGAGAACGAGGTCGCCGGGGCGGGTGTAGGTGGCGATCGCGTGAGCGGCGATGGCGGGCGGAATCCGCTTGGTGTCGGTCTCGGTGCCGGGCACACAGCCGGCATCGCGCAGCTGCGCGAGCGGGTCACGCTGCCCGGTCGGCCAGACCGACATCGGCGGCTCCTCCCCCCGGCGGTTGGGGGAGCGGTCAAGGCGACGTGGGACGGTCGGTCATCGGAGGTCTCCTCCCCGTCGACGGCGAGGTTTTGGGCCGGCTGGCGGGTGAACACCAAGAGGTCGTCGCGAACCGGCACGCGCAGCAGAGCGATGCGATCGAGGTAGCGCAGTCCCGGCGTTGCGCGCGGCGTGCACCGGCGAGCCAGCGGGGTCGGTGAGCCGACCCAGCGGCCTGAGAACAATCAAGGCTTCGAGTGTGCGGAGCTGGCCGAGTTGTGGGATGTGCTGGTGGCTGTCCAGCCGGTTTCGATGAGCTGGAAGGTCTGGTCGATCACCAGTTCTGGGTGGGCGGATGTGCGGGCCAGGGTGTAGACGTCGAGTGCGAACCGGGCCAGGGCGCGGCAGGCGGGGAAGGTTTCGGGGTCTGCGCCGAGGTCGGTGCTGATGGCGTCGGTGAGGGCGTCTTCGTGGCGCAGCCACATCGTGGTCGCGTATTCGCAGAGGGTGGGTGTCTGCTCGATCAGCTGGTGGTAGGCGTCCAGTTCCGGGGTTTCTCGTGCCTCGCGGAGCATGATGTGGAACTCCTGGCGTAGTGCCTCGGGGATCGATGTGCCCGCCGGCCGGTGGCGGACGGCGTTGACGAGCCGTTCCTGCTGGTCGTGGTCTTGGTCGAAGACAAGCGCTTCCTTGGACGGGAAGTGTGCGAACAGAGTGGTGCGGGCCACGTCCGCCGCGGCGGCGATGTCGCTGATGCTGACCGCGTCGAAGCCGTGTGCCAGGAAAAGTTTCAGCGCGGCGTCGGCGATCGCGCGCCGTGTCGCGGCCTTCTTGCGCTCCCGGCGTCCCGGTCGGTCGGTCACCCCGGCATTCTAACCACACTCGAACCAAAACACTACTTAGTACAGTTATGGTCTTAGTAGTGTTAGGTTGCGGGTATGGAAGACAGAGGCACTGCCCTGGACCGGTCGTGCGAGGTGCTGGTGGTCGGTGCTGGGCCGACCGGGCTGACTGCGGCGTGCGAGCTGGCGCGCCGTGGGATCGAGGTGGCCGTGGTGGATGCCGCCGAAGGACCGTTCCCGGGATCGCGGGGCAAGGGGTTGCAGCCGCGCAGCCTCGAGGTGCTGGACAACCTGGGCATCGCGGGCCGGTTGATCGCCACGGGACGGTTCCGGATGCCGCTGCGGTTCTTCCGGTCGGTGACCAGCTATCAGGACATCGACCTCAGCGGTGGTGCCGAACCCGGTCCGGACAGCCCGTACGCCCGGACACTGCTGATCCCGCAGTGGCGGGTCGAGCAGACACTGCGGGACCTGCTGGCCGACTGCGGTGTGCGGGTGGCCTGGGCTGCCCGTGTGACCGGGCTGGCGCAGGACGACAAGGGTGTCGTGGTCGACCTCGCGGACGACAGCCGCGTGCTGGCGCGGTATGTGATCGGCGCGGACGGCGGCTCCAGCACGGTGCGCAAACTGGCCGGGTTCACGTTCCTGGGCGAGATCGACGAGGACGAGCAGATGCTGCTCGCCGATGTACGGCTGGACGGGCTCGACCGGGACTTCTGGCGGATCTGGAACCGTGCGGGCGGTGGGTCGCTGGCGCTGTGCCCGCTGCCGGCCACCGACACGTTCCAAGTGCAGGCGTCGCTGCCTCCTCGGGCCGCCACCCCGCCCACTGTGCCTGCCTTGCAAGAGATCGTCGACGAGGTTCTCGGGGACGGCGTGGTGCGGTTGCGGGAGGCGAGCTGGCTGTCGCGGTGGCGGCTGAACGTCCGCATGGTGGACCGGTACCGGACCGGGCGGGTGTTCCTCGCCGGCGACGCCGCCCACGTGCACTCCCCGGCCGGCGGCCAAGGCATGAACACCGGCATCCAGGACGCGGCCAACCTCGGCTGGAAGCTCGCCGCCGTGCTCCGCGGCGCCGAGCCCGCGCTGCTGGACACCTACCAGGCCGAGCGACTGCCGATCGCTGCGGCCATGCTCGGCCTGACCAACCGGATCATGGGCCAGCAACCCGGTGCCCACGGCACGGACCAGGACGAGCTGCTCCAGATGGGCATCACCTACCGGGGCGGCCCGCTGGCACTCGGCCACTGCGCGGCGGGCCCGCAACCCGGCGACCGTGCCCCGGACGCACCATGTCAGCTCCCTGGGGGACGGCCCGTCCGCCTGTTCGACCTGCAACGGGGTGGGCGGTGGACCCTCTACCGCTTTCCCCGTAGCGCAAGCCCAATACTGACCGATCCATCCACAATGGTCATTTACGACATCGGCCGGGACATTGTCGACCAAGACGGCCACATCCACGACGCCTACCAGCCCGGCGACAACGAACTGATCCTCGTCCGCCCCGACGGCCACATCGGTCTCCGCAGCACCGATCCCGCCGCCGTGCGCTCATACCTCACCGGTGTTGCGTTGACAACGCGTCCACTCTCCTGAAGGAGTGTCGGTGATCACCATCGCCGTCATTCTCGCCGGCACGCGTCCGGGCCGGGCCGGCGCTTCCGTCGCCCCCTGGCTCGTGGCCGAGGGCGCCCGAGATGAACGCGCCCGCTTCGAGTTGCTCGATCTGGCCGAGATCGCATTGCCGCCGCTGAACGAACCGGCTCCACCGGCAACAGGCAGTTACCTGATGCCGCACACCCAAGACTGGGCGAAAACTGTCGCCCGGTTCGACGGATACCTCATCGTCACCCCGGAGTACAACCGCTCGTTCCCCGGAACCCTCAAGCGCGCCGTTGCCGGGGGCATCACGCTGGTTCTACCGTGCAGGGGTGGTCTTCCCGGCACCTGCGACAGCTCCGCGGTGGATGCTGCTGTCCGTGCTGGCATTAGCCGTAATCGGGATGCACAGCCTGGTGACCACCCACAACGCGCACGCGTCCGATGGATGGTCGGGGATGGTCGGCACGTCTGCGGAGGCGGCGTTCAAACCGGTCGCACCCGTCGCGGGACCGATTGCCGGCCAGGAGACGGTCGAGACGGATAACGAGTGCTGCCCGGACCACCACTCCGGTCCCTCCGGCCATGGCCACGACCTGCTTCACCTGTGCCTGGCCGTGCTGGCTGCCCTCGCCGGGCTGGTGCTCGGGTGGCTGTCGTGGCAACGAGGTCAGACCACGACCCCTCACTGCGACCCGATCCGCGCCGTGACCAGCGCCGGCCGCGGACCACCTCGCATCCGCTCCTCCAACGAGTTGTTCTCCTCGCTCTGCGTGCTGCGGCTGTGACAGGACCAGTGCGTGCGTCTGTGCGCGCACTTCGCATGTCCTGCACCGAAATATCACCAGCTCGCTAAGGATGTAAACCCGTGATGACCAGGAAGACCCTGGTCGGGATGGCTCTGGCCGTCCTGACCCTCGGCGCCGTGCTCGCCGGATGTGGCGGCGGCACCACCACCGGCCACGACATGAGCAGCATGAGCGGCTCGGCCACGAAAGCGCCCGCCGCCGGGCAAGGCGATCACAACCCGGCCGATGTCGCCTTCGCCCAGCAGATGATCCCGCACCACCAGCAGGCCCTGGACATGGCCAAGCTCGTGTCCAGCCGGACGACGAACACCAAGGTCGTCGACTTGGCCGGCCGCATCGAGAAGGCACAAGATCCCGAGATTCAGCAGATGACCGGTTGGTTGAGCACTTGGGGCGCCGCGGCGAACGGCATGAACATGCCGGGTATGACCAGCGGCCAGCCGATGCCCGGCATGATGAACTACACCGACATGACCAAGCTGCAGGGCATGAAGGGCGCCGAGTTCGACCGGATGTGGCTGCAGATGATGATCCGGCACCACCAGGGCGCCATCGACATGGCCAAGACCGAACTGGCACAAGGCAGCAACACCGACGCCAAGACCCTGGCCCAGAAGATCATCGACGGCCAGCAGGCGGAGATCACCGAAATGAACGGACTGCTCGGCCAGGACTGAGCAACAGCCGCACCGGGTGGGGGATCCCGCAATGCGGGATCCCCCAGCCCCTGGTCAGCACAAGTCCCGGATCAGGTCGCGGCCTCGTGACGGTCGGCCGGGTTCTCCGCTGCCGCGGACGCCTTGGCGTGGCCCCGTCGACGGCGCCGGAGGGCACCGCGACGGCGAGAGGCCATATGGCCCACAACCACGTGAACGCCGACCGTGATGACCTTCATCAGGATGACCGCCAAGACGATGTTGGTTCCCCAGTTGGCCCACGGCGAGTCCCAGTGCGCCGCCGAGCAACCCGACGTGCACGACGATGGCCCCCAGCCCGTATAGCGATCAGCCAGGGCGCAGGCGGATCATGCGCGGGCTCCGGTCCGCGCACCCGCCACGACCAGCCCGGCGACCATCAGCAGGACGGCCAGGCCGAGGAAGCCGGCGTTGAGAGTCGCCGTTACGGCGATCGCGCCGACCAGCAGCGGGCCGCCCGCGTCGCCGAGTTCACGGCCGACTTCGGCGGCACCCATGGTCTGCCCGAGCCGCTCCTGCGGGGTGACCGCGGCGAGGTGCGCGAACCCGAGCGGCGTGGCCAGCCCCACGCCGACCCCAACGGCCACCGCCGCCGCCAGAACCCCAGCGACACCAGGGACCAGCGCGGCCAGCACCATCCCGGTGGCCGCCAACCCGAGCCCACCGGCCATGCCGGCGCCGTCACGCAGGCGCCCGGCGTCGCGGGCGCGGCCGGACCACGGCTGCACCAGTGCGGAACACAATGCCAGCAGCGACACAGCCGCGCCCGTGACCAACGGCGTCAACCCGGCCGCCGCGCCGGCCACGGGCAGGAATCCCACCCCGACCGCCAGCGCCGCGGTCGTCGCGGCGAGAGTGGCGGTGGGGCGCAGGAAGCTCGGTCGGGCCAGGCGGCGGGCCAGGTCGACCACGGTCTGGCGGGTGCGCGGCAACGGTGGCGCCGCGGGCACGACCAGCATGGCCCAGCCGGTGACGGCCAGCGCGAGCACCGCGAGGGTGCCGAACAGCAAGGGAAATCCGCCGAGGGTGATCAAGACGCCGCCCAGCAGCGGACCGAGGGTGTAGCCGATGCTCTTCCAGGCGCCGTAGCCGCCGAAGGCCCGTCCCCGGCGCTTCGCCGGGGACAGTCGCGCGACGAGCGCTCCGGCGGCGGGGGAGAACGCCGCGGCGGCAGCACCCTGGCCAAGCCGCGCCAGCCCGACCACGGCCGGGTTTCCGGCAATGACGAAGGCAGCAGACGCGAGGGCGAAGGCGACGAGACCACCGAGCAGCACCGGGCGGGGGCCGATGCGGTCGGCCAGCGAGCCGAACACGGGTTTGAGGATCACTTCGGCGCCGTCGTACACCGCCAGCAGCATCCCCAAGGTGAGCAGGGAGGCGTGCTCACCGTGGGTATAGGCGCCGAGGCTGGCGGCGATGCTGTGCGCCCCGAACGCGGTCACGAATCCGGTCGCGTACAACGGCCGCAGCTGTGCGGCCGAGCCGTTGGAGGTCTGCTCAGGCGACTCAGCGCTCACCGGTCGGTGTCTTCCGAGGCAAGCCTGCCTGCGAATAACGCAGGACGAGCGCCGCCGTCACCGGAGCCCACCATCGGCTCCACCGCGGCCGCCGGAGAACGCGGTGCGGTGGGGAACGCCGGCCGCAAGGAGGTGCGCTCGGCGAACTCGACCAGCCGCACCAGGAGCCGATGCACCAGCCAAAACCCGAGCAGGCTGACCACCACGCCCACCAGCAGCCCGGCAACCACATCCTGGGGGTAGTGCGCGGCGACGTAGACGCGGGAGAACCCCATCACGACTGCGGCCAACGCGGCGAGCCAGCCGAGGCGCCGACTGACCGGGAACAGCCCCGCCGAGACGCCCCCGCCAGCACCGCGTGATCACTCGGGAACGCCGGATCGTGGCTGTGCTGAGCCAGCACGAGAATGTTCTGCAGCGCGGTGTATGGGCGCGGCTCACTGACCACGGCCGAGAGCGGCTGATTCACCCCCAGCGCAGCCAGCATCCCCAGCGGCGCCCACACCGCTGCCGCCATCCGCGCCGGATTCGCCTGCTGACGCGCCGACCACCACCCGGCCACCATCAGCGCGGCGAACACCGCGATCTCGTCATTGGCGTAGCTCAAGACAATCCTGTGCAGCCACGGCGTCGCGCGCCAGGTCGTTGATGACCTGGAACAGGTGCGTATCGATGTTCACTCGTGGTCCTCGGGCCGATGGTCGGTGGGTCACATTTGGCGCAGGGCTTGGAAACCTGCTCGGTGTAGTCGGCCAGCCGCTCGGTACAGTGCTTGAGCCGTTGCTCCGCGTCGGGGGCCGAGGGCGCGCCGAAGACATCACGTGCCTCAGGTCGCGATGCCAGCGCCGCAACCGCTCCGGGCTCTGCTCCTGTTCTTCCAGTTCGGCCATGGTGAACTTGCCGTTGCGGATCTCCTCGTCGATCTCGGCATCGAACTTGCCACAATCGGCCAGGAACTCCGTCCATTCCGCCTCCCGACCGGCGGTGAACAGCCCCTCCAGCCGCGCTCCGTCGGATTCGGCGCGCCCAGCTGTGCCCAAAACGACCACTTCGCCTTCACCGCGCCGGGCCAGTCCGATCACCCGGGCGACCCCTCGGCGAACACCAGCACGTTGAGCACCGCCCAGGTGCCCTGCCCCAACGACAGCGCCCCGATCCGGCGCAACTCCCGCCACACCGCCACTCGATGCCGCGACGGCTCTGCCGGCACCTGCACCACCAGCACCAACCACTGTGCGGCCTTCTGCTTGGCCACACAGGAGAACGTATCACCAGTTACAAACACTGTGGTGTGCTGAAGCCAGAGCCGCGAGGCTCCGACCGCAGAGATCCCTTCGAGCATCGACCGGACTTGGGGCAGCTTCGCCCGAGCATCAGCACCGGTCCGCTGTTGTCGCCGTTGACGGTGCCGCGGGGTGGAGGTGGGGCGAAAACGAAGCCGCCGTCGTGGAGGGTAAGGCCAGCCCGATCCGATCGGCCTTGAACATTCGGACATCAACTTCCGCTGTCTGCGGCCAACTCGGGTTGAGCTGGCAGTCCTGGACCTGGCTGGTTCCGCTTGGACCCAAGCGGAACCAGAGGGTCCGTCTTCAGCCGGAACCGGCAGCAGCGGCGTCGCGGAGCAGGCAGAGAAATGCCGGCCAGTGCAGAAGTTGTGAACAGGCGACGTCAGAAGCTCGGCTTGGTGGCCACTCGGAACAATGCGAGACGGCTGATTGCCCCAGGCTGGGTGATCTGCCGCACAACCGTCGGCGGGTGTGGCCATCGCTCGCGGCCGCTTGCCGGCCAGCTGCACGGGCCTCGCTGAAGCTCCGGCTTGGAGCTCGCCCAGTCAAGTGGGCGGATTGCGGATCACGGTCGATCCCGGTTCGGCGCCCCGAAACCATGATCCTCGGCGCCGCGAATCCGGACATTTGGCTCTCAACGATCTTGATCAACGGTTGCGGTAACTCGGATCCGCAGGTCAGGGTTGTGGTGTTCCGAAGGGGAGTAGCCCGCAAGTCCACTGTCGACACACTGAGAACCCGTTCTCCGGCAGCGGCACCCGCACTCGATGGGTGGGCGAGACCTTCGGCCGGTTGATCATGCCTGGCCGAGACCCCTGGACGTCGCGGCACGGCCTGCGCGCGTCCAGGAAGGAACCTGCACCCATGATGGCCACCAAGTTGCTGCGTCCTATCGGGATGTGCGTCGCCCTTGTCGTCCCGGCCCTCGTCCTGCGACTCATCGGCGCGCAACCGACGCCGGTGATCGGGCTGGTGTTGTTCGGGATGGCGGTGGTCGCCGCGTCGTTCGTTCTGGCCTGGGCTGCCGAGGCCGCGCAGGTCGACATCTCCGGCGGGCTGGCGATCGCGATCCTCGCGGTCATCGCCGTGCTGCCCGAGTACGCGGTCGATCTGTACTTCGCCTACACCGCAGGGTCGAACCCGGATTACGTCGCCTACGCTGCGGCCAACATGACCGGCTCCAACCGCCTCCTGCTCGGCCTCGGCTGGTCCTTGGTCGTGCTGATCGGCCTCGCGATCGCGAGAAAACGCACCGGGAAGACCGTGCGCGAGCTGACACTGGAATCCCCCTACCGGGTGGAGCTCGGGTTCCTCGCCATTGCGTCGGTCGTCGCGTTCGTCATTCCGGTGACCGGGCAGATCTCGCTGCTGTTCGGCTTCGCGCTGCTCGGGTTCTTCGTGTTCTACCTGTGGAAGGTCTCGCGCGCCGAAGTCGGGGAGCCGGACCTGGCGGGCCCGGCCGCGACGATCGGTGCCCTGCCCAAGCGCGTCCGCCGGATCCTGGTGGTGGCGCTGTTCGTCTTCGCCGCCGCGGTCATCCTCGCCTGCGCCGAACCGTTCGCGCACAACCTGATCACCGCCGGCACCCAGCTCGGGATCGACCAGTTCCTCCTCGTGCAGTGGCTCGCCCCGCTGGCCTCGGAGGCACCCGAGTTCATCGTGGCGATCCTGTTCGCCGTCCGCGGCAAAGGCGACGCCGCGATCGGCACCCTGATCTCCAGCAAGGTCAACCAGTGGACCCTGCTCGTCGGCAGCCTCCCGCTCGCCTACCTGCTCGGCGGCGGGGGCGGCGCCCTGCACCTGGACGCCCGGCAGGTCGCAGAGTTCCTGCTGACTGCGACGCAGACTCTGCTCGGCGTCGCCGCGCTGCTGGCGCTGCGGTTCCCGCGCTGGTCGGCCTGGACGCTGCTCGGGCTGTTCGCGGTCCAGTTCGCGCTGCCCGGCCAGACCGCCCGCTACGTCCTGGCCGCGATCTACGCGGTCATCGCACTCGCGGCGCTGATCCGCAACCGCCGGTACATCCTGCCCACCCTCGCAGCCCCGTTCCGCCGGGCATCCGACGACGGCGAGGACGAGCACGATCCGACCGCGTCGGACATCGCGGCCACGGCTGGTCGCTGAGACACGCTCACGTCGAAGCGACCACCCTCACGTTCGTCCCCGCGGCAACGGCAGGCTCGCCGGTGGCGCGGACCGCACCACCAGACAGCACAACCCGCCAGGACCGATGACGAACTCAGCCGTGCTTTCCTGCAGGAATTACGCGACGTGCTACCGACGCGGTTGCTCACGGCTGCTGCACGGCGCAGTCCACGCTACCTCGACCACGGGCGGCCCGAGCTGCCCACGCCGTGGCGGTACGGTCGCTGGTGAGACTTCGATTTAGGACGTCCGTGCCGAGCGAAACGACCGGCCAGCCCCCCTAGCTCGACGACGATGGAGGGCGTCGTCAGGCCACGGGCGCTCCGATGAGCTGACCGATGCCGTAGGTGACGGCGACGGCGAGCGCGCCGAGGACGAGCTGGCGCAGCCCGGAATGCAGCAAGGGGCGGCCGGTGAGCTTGCCGACGGTCATGCCGCCGGCCAACAGCGCAATGCCGGTCACCACCAGCGAGACAATCAGGGTGCTGGCGCCGAGAAGGTAGGGCAGCAGTGGCAGAAGCGCGCCGATCGAGAACGCGGCGAACGACGCACCGCCCGCGAGCAGGGCCGAGGGCAGATCCTGGGGATCGACGCCGAGCTCGTCGCGGGTGTGCAGCCGCAGATCCTGTTGGGGATCACGGGCTACTGCTTCGGCCATCCGGCGGGCCGTCTCGTTGTCCGCGCCGTAGCCGATGAACCGGTCGACCAGCTCGTCGTGCTCCTGCTGCGGGTAGCGCGCATGCATCTCCGCTTCCAGCGCGACCTCGGCGTGCACGAGCTCGTTTTGGTTGGTGACCGAGACGTACTCGCCGGCGCCCATGGAGAATGCCCCGGCGACCAGTCCGGCCAGGCCGGTGAGCACGATCGTGTGCGGCGCGACACCCCCGCCGCCCACACCGGCGATCAGGGCGGCGTTGGTGACCAAACCGTCAACGGCGCCGAACACGGTCGGGCGCAGCCAGCCGCCGGAGACGTCACGGTGACGATGGGCGGCCCAGGTCGTGGCAGCCGACCGGCCAGGGCGGCGTTCGGCGCCGGAATTCGTTGTCACCCTCCGAGTCTGGTCGACCCGACCGCAGGCTGCCTGTCGAGACGTCCGCGATCACCTGCTGCGGTGTGTCACCCGTCCGGCGCGGTGCCGTGGCCAAGCAGGAGCCAGACGGCCTCCGACGCCGTGCGTGGTCTCGGGGACGCCCCAGCCCGCTTCGGTTGCGGTGTCGGCAAGGCTCTGCCCAGTCGAGACTGCGGTGTCGGTCAGGTTCTGCCCGGCCTCGGCGAGCCCGGTCGTGGTCTCGCTGATCTGCTCACGACCCGGTACGTCGATGCCGGTCAGCTCGGCGACCTTGTCACCCACGCCACCAAGCAACTCCTCGGCCTTGCCCTTGATCATGTCGAACAAGCTCACAGCTAGATCCCTTCAGGTGATACGGAGCGCTCGTGTCGCATCTCCAGCAAGACGCCGAGGCCGCGGCGCAGGACACAGACCGGCTTGATGTCCCCACGTGACAGCTTCCCGCGACGAGTACGCTCCGGGACGAATCCGACAATCCCACCTGCTTCCGAGTTGCCGCAACCGTTTTCCGCCGACATCCATGCGCCGACTTTCCGTTCTGGCACCGGGAAACAGGAGATCGGCAACCCGAAAACGCGGCCGCCGGCCCCCGCATGATCCCTTCCCGCCTGCGGCGGCGCGCGATCCAGGCGGCGGTACCAGCAAGTCGACGACATCCATCTGCTCAGCTGAGTCGTCACCCGCAGGATCGTCCGCGGAGGGCCCGCCACCCGGCAGGAACGACGGACCGTCGCCACCGCAAGTTGATCTTCTCAAACAGGCTCTCAGTCCGGAACGCGAGGACTACCTGCGGACGCAGATCGCGCACAGATTAGGTTTTCGCGCCGCGCCCGTCTGTATGTGTGAGATCGACTCACGGGAGGATGGCATGATGCGGAAACTGATCTTCGGCATGAACGTGACCCTGGACGGCTACATCGCCGCGACCGGCGTCGACATCGGCTGGGGCGGGCCGCCGAGCGACGAGCTGTTCCAGTGGTGGCTCGACCAGGAGCGGGCGAGCGATCTGTCGCTGTACGGGCGCAAGCTGTGGGAGACGATGAGTTCCTACTGGCCGACCGGCGACCAGCGGCCGGGCGCTACTCCGGCGGAGATCGAGTTCGCGCGGAACTGGCGGGACACGCCGAAGGTGGTTTTCTCCTCGACGATCGACAAGGTCGACTGGAACACCCGCCTGGTCACCGGCGACGCGGTCGCCGAGATCACCCGGCTCAAGGCCGAGGACGGCGGCCCGATGAGCATCGGCGGCGCAACGCTCGCCGGGGCTGCCATGCGGGCCGGGCTGATCGACGAGTACGCCCTGGCCGCCTACCCGGTCCTGGTGGGCGGCGGCACGCCGTTCTTCACGGCGTTGGACAGCTGGGTGAACCTGAACCTGGTGGAGACGCGGACGTTTCCCGGCGGCGTGGTGCTGACCCGATACGAGACGAGGCGATGAGCACGGGCCACATGCTCGGCGCGTGAGGCCAGGTCGAAATCCTTCCTGGCGTGCTCACCGTGACCCTCGGCTATGAGGGAACCTTCCCCCGGGCCCCTCTCTTGCGTTCGGAGCGACCTGTTGACCGACTCGCTGGAGATGAGGACGACGGCGTCGTTGATCGTGACGATGTTCTTCGGGCGTAAAGAAGCCCCACCGGCAACGCCGGCGGGGCGGTGGTGTTCGCGTTGTCGCGTTGGTGTTCAGGCGGTCGGGGTGCTCATTCCGCGGTGACTTCGGTGACGGCGGCCGTGCGCTGGACTCGTCGACGATGGGGACATGTGTGATCACAATGTCGGGGGCAGGTCCAGCCATGGTTTGTCGGTGGCGTCGAATCCGGTGAGCTCGGCGATCTTCCCGTCGACGACGTGCAGGACCGCGATGTTCAATAACCGGTACTCCGGGTCGTCGGGGGTGCGGAGGTACAGCACGGCGGCAGGCATGCGGTTGACCGTCGTGGTGATACAGCGCCAGTCGTCGTGGCCGCGCTGGAAGAGCCCACCGGAGACCCAGCCGTCCACCGCGTCCTTGGCCGTCATGATCAAGGTGCCCGGCTCGGGCAGCATCGCGAAGCGCAGGTCGTCGCGCAGCAGGGACATCAGCCCGTCGAGGTCGTTGCGCTCATGGGCGTCGATGTAGGACTTCACCACGCCGCGCTCGTCATTCGACAGCTCGTGGATGGCGGGGCTCCGCCAGGCGAGGCGGCGGCCGGGCAGCTGCTCGCGCATCGTCACGCGCGCCCGCTGCAGTGCGCTGGTCACCGATGCGACGGTCAGCTCGAGGGCGTCGGCGGCCTTCGACGCCGGCCAGCCGAGGACGTCGCGCAGGATGAGCACCGCCCGCTGCCGCGGCGGCAGGTGCTGGACGGCGACGATGAACGCCAGCTCGATCGTCTCCCGTGCCACCACCGATTCCTGCGGGTCCTCGGGGAGCATCCGGTCGGGGTACGGCTGCAGGTACTGCACCTCGGAGCCGGAGTCCGACAGCTCGGACGGTAGGGGTGTGCGGTCCTTGTGCTTCTCCAGGAAGTCGAGGCAGACGTTCGTCGCGATCCGGTACAGCGAGGTCCGCAGCGCAGCGTGGCCCTTGAACGACTCCCGCTTGTTCCACGCTCGCAGGAACGTCTCCTGCGTCATGTCCTGGGCGTCCTCGTAGTTCGCGAGCATCCGGTAGCAGTGCACCTGCAGCTCACGCCGGTGGCGCTCCGTGATGAGCGCGAACCGCGCCGTATCGCCTGAGCGGACCGCCGCGATGAACGTGGCCTCGTCGGCGCCCAGCGGTCTAGCGTCGGTCATGGTCATCAATCCTTCCACCAGTGCGAGGGGGCTACCAGAACTGACGACGTGGCGGAGGATTTCTGATCGGTGAAGCCGCTGACACTGGGCCGTTCGTCAGGGCGGATGGGTCGGGTCGATCCAGGGGAGGTGCTCCGGGTCAGGCATACCCTCGATGTCGAGGTGGGGGTCGCCGTGGTACCCGGTGAACACCTCGTCCAGCGCCCAAATCAGCATCACCGGGCCAGAGGCTTATGGCTTTCCGCCACGCCATCGTCACCGGGCTAGCAACTTCACGCGGCCAGCAGAAACACCCAAACGAGGTGGGGCCAAATCAGAGTGCCGCACTTCGCAGCGACCGGCGAGTGGGCCAAATCAAGACCCACCCGACCCCGCAACCCAGACACCGGGGCCACCTCAGAATGCCGAACCGGGGCCACTTCAACTTGCCGAAATCAGCAGTTTGTCGGAAATGACGCAGGCCGTGCGCTGACAGAGAAGCGGGACTGTCGACTGAGGTCGGCCCGAGCGGGCCCTGCCGGTGGGCGGATACGCCAGGTGGCACTCCGCGGGGGTTCTTTGGCGGCTGTGTCGGGCGACTTCAGGTGTGGAGACTGGGGGAGCGACATCGATGCGGCCCGCCTGCTCATCGAGCAGCGGTGTGAAGCGCCAGAACGCGGCACGGAGATATCGCTGTTGGGTTCGGATGTCAGACCGGGCGGACTGTCGCCGCGGCCAGCAGCGCCCACCGCAGGACGGTGAACCGGGCTGGGCAACTCACGCCGCCACGGTAGGACCTCATCGCGCCGTGAGCCGGGTGGGGGTGCACTCCGGGTTCCGGCACGGCGACCGTGGCCGCCTGACGCAGCCCACTGTCGTGGTCAGGGTTGGTCGTGGTCATTGGCTGCCGTGCTCGTGGTGCTCGTCCTGATGTGCAGGAGTGTGCTGGCCGGACCCCTCGTGGTCGTGGTGGGCGTTCGGCGAGCCGCCCGTCATACCCAGCATCTCCCGGCCGCCCGTGCGGAAGAACCCCCAGGAGCAGGAGAGCGGCAAGGATGAGGAACGCGATGTTCAGCCAGGTGGCGTAGTTCCACGAGACGCTCTCGGTCATCACCGTTGCCGAGCGTTGGGTGGGGATGAGGCCGGTGACGCCGAAGACGAGGTCGACGAGGTAGGCCGCACCAACCATGGCGACGTAGAAGGTGCCGAGCAGGGCCAGGGGCATCCGGGTGCTGTAGTCCTTCCGGACCAGGCCTGCCAAGCTGAGGCCTTGCGACCGAGGCCATGCCCGCGAGTGCGTGCCGCCGATCGGTTCCGCCGGTGGCCTCTGAAGGCGTCCTATGTGGACGGCACCTGTGTCGGAGGTTACCGAGGGCCCGTCTGTGCTGCCGTCTCGACGGTGACCTGTCCACGGGGGAGCCCGGCGGCGGCGGTCAGCCCGAGCAGCCCGATCCCGGCCAGGGTGATCATCGCCGCGGCGTAGGCATGCGAGGTGAGGCCGGCGACGAGGATCGTGCCCGCGATGGCGGTACCCAGGGACGAGCCCAGGTTGGACACGCTGCGTGACAAGCCCGAGATCTCCCCCTGCTGATCTTCTCCAAAGCTGGACTGCACGACGTTGACCGAGGGGGTCAGCATCACCCCGAGGCCCAGGCCGATCAGCAACAGCCCGGGAGCGGAGGACCAGGGGTTGGGCACCCACCAGGCCATGACGAGCAGCACACCGACGCCGGCAATCGTGAGCAGGAAGCCCGCTACGATGAGCGTCCGCTGCGCGCGCCGCTTGGCCAGCCGGCCCGCGGCCAGTGACGACACGAGCAGTCCCGCCGTGGCGGACGTGAAGATCACGCCGGTCGCCATCGCGCTGTAGCCCTTCACGACCTGCAGGTAGGTCGCCACCACGAACGAGGAACCCATCAGCAGCAGCCACTGGATGTTCTGGGTGACCATGCCCAGGTTCGCCGTGCGGTTGCGGAACAACGCGAGCGACACCAGGGGTTCGCGGCCTGCCCTCTCTTTCGCCCGTATCCACAGGAAGAACCACAGCAGAAGGAGGCCGCCGGCGAGCAGGAAGGCGAGCAGCAGCCAGACGTCGACCTTGGCAAGGAGGATGCCCATGACGACGAGCACCAGGCCGGTGGCCGACAGCACGGCGCCGCCGACGTCGAGGTGTCGTGCCGGGTTGACCGGAAGGGGATCGGTGATCTTGCGGCTGAACAGGATGATCACCACGACCACCACAGCCTGGAAGCCGAACGCGGCGCGCCAGCTGATGGCCGACGTGATCAGGCCGCCGATCAAGGGCCCCGCAGCGCCCCCGATGCCGGCCATCGCCATGATCGCGCCGAACGCGCGTGCCCGTGCGGTGAAGTCGGCGAACAGCAGCGTGGTCAGGATGTACACGGGCGGGATCAGCAATGCCGTGCCGACGCCTTCGAAGATCGAGTTGCCGAGGATGAGCACGCCCAGCCCGGGCGAGAATGCGCTCAGGACGGCTCCCACGCCGTAGAGCGCCAGACCGGCCAGGAAGCAGCGCTTACGGCCGTAGCGGTCGGTGACCTTGCCGCCGGGGATCATCAACGCGGCCATGACGAGCAGGAAGAGGGTGATGGAGATCTGCACGCCTTGCACGGTCGTGTGGAGGTCGCGGCTGATGTCGTTGATCATCACGGTCATGTTCGAGCCGGCGAAGCTGCAGATGAACTGCGCGAGGGCGAGTGGGACGAGCACCGCCCGGAGCGAGCCGGACGTGGAGGGATCAGCCATCCGCGAATCGTGCTGCACGCCGCCCGCCGGCGGCTCACCCGGAAAGGAGGGGGTACGGCTCGATGGCCGCGATGAACCAGAAGCTCCAGATTTCAACGGCCGCACTGGTTTCTCGCCCATCGCTGGTGAGATGCCGTGACGCCGCTGGCTGCGCAGCGTCACCCGGTGCGACAGTGGGCGAGAGGCGGCCATCGGGAGTGGGAATGCACGAGGGTAGTCGAGGCAAGGCGAGGCGGCGAGTGCCCAGGGCCAAGGTCGTGGTGCCCGGCGTGCCGCCCGGCTATGTTTCGCGGCCGCGCCTGCTGTCCGCACTGGATCAGGCGCGCGACGCCACCGCGATCGTGGTGTGCGCCCCGGCCGGGTCCGGCAAGACGCTGTTGCTGGCCGAATGGGTGCGGCTGCGCCATGCCGCGGAAACGGCATGGGTCTCGCTCGACTCCGACGACAACGACGATCGCCGGTTCTGGTCCGGGATCCTCAAGGCGCTCGAAGCGTGCCCGGGCGTGCCGCCGGACAGTCCGTTGCGCCACCTCGCGGTGCCCGTGCACCCGAGCCGGCACCTCGGTTTCACCGGCGCAGTGGTCAACGCACTGGACGAGCTGCCCCGCCCGGTGTGGCTGGTGCTCGACGATCTGCACGAGATCGTGGGGGACGCACCGCTGCAGGGCCTGGAAACGTTGTTGCGGCAGCACGCGTCCGCGCTGAGGCTGGTGCTGATCGCGCGGCACGACCCGCCGCTGTCACTGGCCAAGCTACGACTCGCCGACCAACTCGCCGAGATCCGCACCGACGACCTGCGGTTTTCCGGTCCCGAGGCGCACGCGTTGCTCGCCGCGGCCGGGGTGGAGCTCAGCCCGGAGCAGCTCGCCGAGCTCGTCCAGCGGACCGAAGGCTGGGCGGCCGGCCTGAGACTGGCGACGGTGTCCCTGCGCGAGACCGAGGACCCCGGCCGGTTCCTTGCCGAGTTCGCCGAGAACGACCGCGCGATGGCGGACTACCTGCTCGACGAGGTGCTGTCCAGGCTGCCTCCGGACCTGCTGGAGTTCCTGCGGGCGATCAGCGTGTGCGATGAGGTATCCGCAGGACTGGCGCGCACCCTCTCGGGACGTGGCGACGCGGGCGTGCTGCTCGACACCCTGGAGCGTGCCACCTCGCTGGTCATGCGGGTCGGCGCCCGGCAGCGATGGTATCGGGTGCACGCGCTGGTGCGCTCGTACCTGCTCGCCGGCCTCAACCGGCAGCTGCCCGGCCAGGCGGTGGTGCTGCACCAGCACGCCGCCGACTGGTTCGCCCGGCACGGCCGCCCGGTGCAGGCGCTCGCCCAGCTGATCCAGACTCGCGACGCCGACCACGTCGTGGCGTCATTGCGGCGATCGGCCCTGCCGCTGGCGCTGGCCGGCGCGCATGACCTGCTGGCCCGCGCGCTGGCAGTGCTGGGTGAAAACGTGATCGCGGCCGACAGCCTGCTCGCGCTCGTCTCGGCATCGCTGCAACTGGAAGAAGGCGAAGCGGCCGGCGCCGAAGTGGACCTGGCGCACGCCGAGGCGGCCTGGGCCGTTCCGGCCCCGGCCGAACTCGAGCAACTGCACGTCCTGGTCAAGGTGCGGCTCGCCGAGCTCACCGGCGACATCGACGCCATGTTGCACACCACCGATGAGCTCGAACTCGGCGAGGCGTCACACATCCTGGGTGCGCTGAGCATGCTGCGCCGAGGCAACGCACTGCTCGCCGCGGGCCGCCACAACGCCGCGCACAAGCAGCTGGAGGCCGCGCTCGACGCGGCGCGCGAGAACGAGCAGGACTACGTGGCTACGCAATGCCTCGCCGCACTCGCCGGGGTCGCCGCGACCGTGGGGGACTACCGCCTGATGGGCCGGCTTGCCGGCGACGCGCTCCGCGAGGCCGAGGACAAGGGCTGGCGGCACACCATGGTCGCGGCCACCGCGTCGGCGGTGCTGGGGTACCGGGACTTGCTGCTCGGACGGCCCGCCGAGTGCCTGCGGCATGCGCAGGACGCCACCCAACTGGTCGACGGGGACGTGCCATCCGCCAACCGTGGGTTGTCCGTGTTGCTCGGCGCCCTGGCCGGCACGGCCCGTTTCGAGGTGGGCGAGTGGGCCGAGGGCCTCGCGCAGCTGGGCGCGGCCCGGGCCGGCGCCCGCGGCATTCATCTGCCGGCGCCACAGGTCGTGCTCGGCGCCGTGCTCGAGCATCGGGCGGCAGTCCGGTTCGGCTGGACGGAGGCCGCACGCGAAGCCGTGACCTGGGTCCGGGAGGCCGCGCCCGAGTGCGGGGAGCTGATGCTGATGCGGGCGAGGAGCCAGCTCGCGCTGGGTCGCCCCGTGTCCGCGGGCGCGCTGATCCGGGCAATGCTGGACGCCTCCCACACCATGCTGCTGCCCTGGACGGCCATCGATGCGTGGCTCCTCGACACCGAAGTCGCACTCTTCGCCGACGACGAGCCGGGTGCCCAACGGGCGCTGCACAAGGCCCTTTCGCTCGCCGGGCACATGGACGTGTTGTACCCGCTCGTTTTCGCCTCGCCGGTGGTCATCGAACTGCTGATCAGCCGGCTCGGCAAGCTGGGCGGCTTGCACAGTGTGGCCGCGCAGGTGCTCGAAGTCCGGCAAGCGCTCGGGGTTCCGGTGATTCCGCTGCCGCTCACCCGGCGGGAGCGCACTGTTCTGAACCTGTTGCCCACCCTGCGCTCGTTCGACGAGATCGCACAGGATCTGACGATTTCTCCGAACACCGTGAAAACGCATGTCCGGGCCATTTACCACAAACTCGGTGTCCGCAGGCGCCGCGACGCGGTGAGCGTGGCACTGGAACGCGGATTGCTCGAAAGCGCAGCCGAAGTGACCAATGGCCCTGGGCCGCATTGACGCGGCCACATAGCCTCGCTGGGTATGGGACCAACGGACCGAAACGAGGAAGCTGCGCGGCGTAGCGCGGATCGGATACCCCATCCGAAGATCGCGGTACCGCACGTTCCCGCCGGTTTCGTCAGACGGGAACCGCTGCTGGACCGGCTCGAGGACGCCGCAGCGACACCGGTCATGATGGTGTGCGCACCGGCGGGCTACGGGAAGACCTTGTTGCTCGCGGACTGGTTCACCGCCACCGCCGTGCCGGCCAAGGCGTGGTTGTCGCTGGATGGCAACGACAACACGCCGGCGCGGTTCTGGACCGCGATATTGCGCGCCCTGCGCGAACACGGAATCCTGCCGCAAGAGAGTCCACTTCGGACGGTGGTTCCCGATCCGAATGACACCGCGGGTTTCCTTGCGGAGCTCACCGACGGACTTGAGGCGTTGCCCGACCCGTTCTGCCTCGTGCTCGACGATTTCCACGAGGTCGTCGACCAGGAGACCTTGCACGGGATCGCGACGTTGCTCCGGCACCAGCCCGAACCGCTGCGACTGGTGCTGTCGAGCAGACTCGACCCGCCGCTGCCACTCGCGCGGCTGCGGCTGCAGGAGCGGCTTCGCACCCTGCGCGCCAGTGACCTGCGCTTCTCCGAGTCCGATGCGGCGGCGTTGCTCGAGACGAGCGGCGTCCGCCTCACCAGCCGCCAGCTGCGCCGGCTGATCGAGCAGACCGACGGATGGGCGGCCGGGCTCCGGCTCGCCGCGCGGTCGCTGCGTCAGGCATCGGACCGGAACGCGTTCCTCGAGGACTTCGCGTGCGACGACCGGGCCGTCGCCGACTACCTCGTGGGCGAGGTGCTGGCGGGCCTGCCGGAGGAGACCAAGGAGTTCCTCGCCGCGGTGAGCGTCTGCGACGAGGTGGCCCCGTCGCTTGCCACCGTGCTGTCCAGTCGCGAGGACGCGGGAGTGATCCTCGATGAGCTCGAACGCGAGAGCTCGCTGGTGATGGGCGTCGGACGCGAACGGCATTGGTACCGGCTGCATCCCCTGCTGCGGTCTTACCTCCGGGGCGACTTGGACCGGCGGCTGCCCGACCGGGCGGTGGAGCTCAACCACACCGCGGCGACGTGGTTCGCGGCGGAGGAATTGCCCCGGGAGGCCCTCGACCACGCGGCCAGGGCGGAGGAGACCGAAACGGTCATGACACTGCTTCGCGACCACGCAGTGGGCCTTCTGCTCCATGGCGAGCACGACATCGTGAGGCAGGCGTTGTCCGCGGCGGGCTGCGCGGTGGTCGAGGGGGACGCGTGGCTGACGCTGCTCGCGGCGCTGACCCACCTGGAACGGGATGAGCTGGGGCTCGCCGGCGCGTACCTCGCACGCGTGGGGATGATGCCGGAGGGCGACGGCGGGATGCCGGTGGGCTCGGTACACCAGCTTGTCACGGCGACGTACGAGCTGCTGCGCGGCGGCCCGAGGCGGCGGGCGTCGCTCGACTGGCACGGCGTCGTGGCCGGGCACGACCGGCCGGGGCTCGAGACGTGGGCGCGGGTCGTCGCCGGCTGGACGTCCTTGTGGGCCGGTGACCGGAGCACCGCCCGGCACGAGCTCGACGTGGCCATTCGGATGGCCCGCGATCTCGGCCTGGACTACCTCGCGCTGCACGTGCTGCTCGCCCGCGGGACGGCGGCCGGATTCGATGGTGACCTGGCCGGCCTGGCGGACGCGGCCGGCGAGGCCGTCGCGATCGCCGAGGGAAACGGATGGTCTCAGTCGACGTGCTCTGCCGGCGCGCACTTGATGCTGGGTTTCGCCCATTTGCTCCGCCTCCGTCCCGAGGCCGCCGTCGCCGAGGCCGGCGCCGCGAAGAGCGCGATCGGCGGAGCTCCGACGCCCCGGCTGTCTTACCTTGCGGCGGTCGCCGAGGGAGGTGCCCGGTTCGACCTCGGCGACCGCCAGGCCGCGCTCCAGCTCGTCGGCCAGGCCCGGCGGACGCTTGCCGATCACTCTCTCCTGCCTGAGCTCGCCGCTGCCGGCGCCCTCGTCGAACTCCGGTGCGCGGTGCTGCTCGGGGAGGAGGCCACCGCGGGCGAGGTGCTGCGGTGGACCTACCGGCGGGCCGGGGCGACAGCGGAATTCGCGCTGATGACGGCGTGGGCGCAGTTCGCCCGTGGCAGCCTGGGGCGGGCGGTGCGCACGCTCGACGGAGCCGGGCCCGCGCTGCTCACGGAAACCTTGGTGGAAGGCCACCTGCTGCGCAGTGCCGTGGCGATCCATTCCGCGCAGCGCACCCGTGCGCGCGGGGAGCTGGAAGAGGCGGTGCGGCTCGCGGAGCCGGCCGAGCTGATCCGGCCCTTCCGGTGGGCTGACCCGCTGGTGCGGCAGTTGCTCGTCGACCAGATCGGAAGCTTCGGCGCCGCAGATGCCTTCGCCGCCGGGGTACGCCTGGCGGTCGTCGCGTCCGGTGGAGACCACGACGGGTTGCTGACCGAACGGGAACAGACAGTGCTGTCACACCTCGGCGCCCAGCGCTCGCTGGACGAAGTCGCCACCGACCTGTCCGTATCGGTGAACACGATCAAGACGCACGTCCGCGCGATCTACGCGAAGCTCGGCGTGAACAACAGACGGGCGGCCGTACTGACCGCCCGTGAGCGCGGCCTCGCCTGACCTACTCGCCTTCCCGGGGTGAGGCGGCGCGTGGCGGAGGTGCTTAACGTCGCCGTGATGACGGACCGACAGCTCAGGGTCCACACCTTCACCGACCCGACTGTGCGCACCGGACCAGGCCTGCCGCGGGCCGTGGTCATCCTCCTGGGGCTCGCCGCGGTGACGGTCACGGTGGCGGGCATGCGGGCCACGGCGTGGCTGCTGGCGCCGGTCCTGCTGGCGCTGGTCATCGTGATCGCCGTCGCGCCTGTGCAGCAGGCGCTGCGCAGGCGCGGGTTCCCGGCGTGGTCGGCGACAGTGGTGCTCCTGCTACTCGTCTACGGGGTGATCATCGGGTTCGGCCTCGTGGTGTTCGTGTCGCTGGCGAAGCTGATCACGTTGCTGCCCAGGTACGCGAGCCGGTTCGACGAGCTCGTCACCAGGGCAACCGGTGTGCTCGCGCGTGCCGGGGTCGGCCCCGAGCAGCTGCGCGAAGTCGCGCGCTCGCTCGACCTGGGCAAGCTCTTGCCCTATCTGGGCTCGGTGCTGAGTGGGCTGACCGGCTTGCTGACCAGCGTGACGTTCCTGCTGGCGCTGCTGTTCTTCCTCAGCGCGGAGGCGGGTGGGTTCGGCACGCGCATGGCGGCGCTCACCCGGGACCGGCCGGCGACCGGGGCCGCGCTCGCCGCGTTCGCCACGCGCACGCGGCGATACCTCGTGGTCACCACCGTGTTCGGTCTCGTCGTGGCCGTGCTGGACACGGTCGCGCTCGCGATCATCGCGGTCCCGCTGGCCGTGTTGTGGGGACTGCTGTCGTTCGCGACCAACTACATCCCCAACGTCGGCTTCCTGCTCGGCCTGGGCCCGCCCGCGCTGCTCGCGCTCCTCGGCGGTGGCTGGCGGCCGATGATCGCGGTGATCGGCGTCTACTGCCTGTTCAACCTCGTGATCCAGTCGCTGATCCAGCCCTACTACGTCGGCGATTCGGTGGGACTGTCGGCGACGGTGACGTTCCTGGCGCTGGTGTTCTGGTCGTGGGTGCTCGGGCCGCTCGGCGCGATCCTCGCGATCCCGGTGACCCTGCTCGTGCGGTCCGTCCTGCTGGACATGGACCCCGGGACGAAGTGGTTCGCCGTGCTGTTGCACCTGTCCGGAGACGGCGCCGGCCGCGCTCGACGTGGCGACGGCCGGCGTCTCTCACCGGATGAGCCGTAGGTCCCGGCCGTGCGCGACGATCGCGTAGATAACGATCACATCCAGTGCGATGACCACCATCGACCACACCGGGTACGCCGCGACGAAGCCGAGGTTGACCACCGCGCTGACGCCGGCGATGACGATGGCCGCCACCCGCGCGGCGGCATTGCCGGTGAGGACGCCGATACCGGCGAGCACGGCCACCACGCCCAGGCCGATGTGCACCCAGCCCCAGACGGAGTAGTCGACGGCTACCACCAGGCCGGAAGGCCTGACCAGGTAATAGCCCCGGTCGTACACGGCGACGACGCCCTGTACCGCGTGGAAGAGGCCGAGCAGGATCAGCATCACCCCGCCGAAGGCGACCCAGCCGGTCCACGCGCTGACTCGCTTCGTCCTGGCCGCCGTCCGATCGCCGGCTGATGTCTGGGTCATCTCGTCCTCCTGAGGTCGGTTTGCGCCAGCCTGGCCGCGCGGCGGCGGCGACCGCCTCATCCGGTGGGGATGAACCCCCGGCAGCGGGGTCACGAGCGGCTCGGCCGGCCGCTGAACCGTTCCCATTCGCGGGTCCAGCTCGCGGCCCGGCCGCGGTTGAGCAGCAGCCGCCCGGCGGCCAGGCCGCCCAGGGCCGCGGCGACGCAGCAGATTCCCGCCGCGAGGGCGGCACCCACAGCGGAACCGAGCACCGTGGCTCGGCCGGCCGGCGCCGTGGTCAGGTCGTCATTCCGGTCGAGCCAGATCGGCTGGGCGCTGCCGGCAGGCGTGACCGGCTCGACCCAGATCGGTGCGGTGCGGTCGAGGCCGTCGGCGCCGGTCCAGGTGGCCGGGGCCTGGACCTGTTCATCGGCCGACGGGATGTCGGTCAGCGGCGCCTCGGGTGCGTCCGCCTGGATGATCGCGATCGCCGGGTGCCGTTCCAGTCCCTGCTGTCGTGCCAGCGCCGACTGTTCCCGGTAGACATCCGCGCCGGCCGCCGCGGCGACCGGGATCGCGGCCAGACACAGCCCGATGGCCAGCAGCGCCAGCACCGCCTCGATGCGATCCCAGCGCCGGGCCAGCGCGCTGCGGCCGGGGCGCAGCAGCCGTAGCTGCCGTGCCGGCCAGTTTCCGGATCCGCCCCTCACGTGTCCCATCGCCGCCGCCCGCACGTCAGATCGCCACCAGCTTCGCCCTGGCGCGCTGGTATTCCTCTTCGGTGAGGTCGCCGTGGTCGCGCAGCCTGGTCAGCCTCGCCAACGCCCCGTCGCCGGAGCCGTTCGGGCGCGGGACATCGGCGGCGGCGTCCCGGACGTAGGCGCGGAAGGCCTGGTCCCGCTGCCGCGCACGCTGGTACTCGCGGTCGCCCATGCCCCGGCCGCGTGCGATGAGGTAGATCAGGACGCCCAGGAACGGCAGCACGCACACGAAGATCGTCCAGCCCGTCTTGGCCCAGCCACTCAGCTCGTCGTCGCGGAAGAGGTCGCCGAAGACCCGGAACAGCAGCACGAGCCACAGCACCCAGAGGAAGAACCACAGCATGGTCAGGAACAGGTCGAGCAGGGGATAGCCGGACATGGTGGAACCTCCGATCGGCGACCGGCCCGGTGAAGCGGCCGGTGCGGGCAGGCGGGACGAGACCACGCTCGGCCGCCGCGTGCCGCAGCCGCACCACCCGAAGCGGATGGCTCGTGCGGTGGCGGAATTCATCTCGGCGGGATGAGGGGCCCGGTGCCGGGCGGGACATCGTGGCGGGAGGAGGCCCGCTCACGGCAGGGAGGATGCCATGGCAGAAAGCGCCTACCACGGCAGCTGATCCTGCTCGGCCTGGTCCACCCGGTGGAAGGTCTCGCCTCGGTGTTCGACGACGGTTATTACCTGGTGAGCTCCGCCGGATTGCTGACGGGGAACACCGCGGCCCGGCTGCCGGGGTGATCCTCGCAGGCGCACGGACGGGAGATGAAGCTCCCGGAGGACCGAGGCGAGGGTGGTCAGAGGTCGATCCGCGCGGTACACCACCAGCCGCTGGGAAACCGCCGGCAGAGCGCACTCCGGCGTGAAACGGCTTTCGGAAGCGCGCCGGAGGGCAGGATCGCGGCGGCGCTGACGGTCTCGCGGCACACTTCCAGTCCCTCGGCGATCACCGACACCGCCGTCGCGACCGGTACCTCCTGCCTCTCCAGCACGTCGGAGATGACCTGGCCCAGTACCGCTTGCAGGAGTTCGGCGTCGGTGCCGCCCGTGACCCTGAAAGATGACCGCGCCGACGGGGAGGGGCGTGCCGGGCCGATGAAGCTTCCCACCACTGCGTCCACCGCTTCCGCGATGCACGCTTCCCGGGTGCCGGCCCACGTTTCGATCCGCAGGTCCCCGGCGTGCACGGGACGCCGCGAAGGTGCAGCTCGCGGCGGTTTCACAACCGGCCCAGCCCGTTCGCGCCCACCGAGACCGGGCACACGACCCGGACGGCCAACAGGAGTCGCACTCGCTGGAACGCCGCCGCTCGCGCTTCGAGCCCGCCCGCGTCCAGCGCCCGCACGACGAAGGAGTCCGGCGCGTGCCGTGCCCGGATGTCGGCGATGCGCTGTTCGAAGGTGGCCGGCTGCCCGGTCGCGTCGACCGACATATCGCAATACCACAGGGCGTCACGGAGGTTCGTCGTTTCGTCTGGGAAGTGCGCGAGCTGATCAGTGAGACCTCGTAACCCGGCGACGGACCTCGCGTCGGAGTGGTTCGCGACCAACGCGCAGAGACGCATCGGCGCGCCCAGGTGACGCAGGAACCGCGCGCCGTCGAGCGGGTGGAAGCCGGAGACCACCAGCGGTCCGGCATAACCGATGTCATGCAGAATTGCCGCGGTGACAAGCAGATCCTGTTCATCGGCGGCCAGGAGCCGGGGACCGATCCGGGCGGCTACCCGAGCAGTCGCTCGCACGTGCGCCCACCGTCGCGGTAGCGCGTGCGCGAGACAGCGCCGGGAGAGTTCGCGTGCAGATGCCACATCCACGAGGACATCGTGATCATCGCGGACCGGTTGCCCCCCATCCGTTCGGGGTGAACTCTCGGCGCTTCACCACGGGCGGGTGAGGCGCGACAAGGCGTGACGGCGTTCTGTGCGAACCATGTCCATTCTGGAAGTGACACGCGAAGAGCTGCTGACGCGCGAAGAAGCAGCGCACCGGTTGTCGACGCTGGCGGCGGCGCTCTCCGACGGCGAAAAGGTGCTGGTCCCCTTGGGCGGCAGCAACGTGAAGGTGAACGTGCCCGAGCACGTCCGCTGCGAGATCGAGCTCGAGGTCGACGGGGACGAGGTCGAGCTGGAGGTCGAGCTGAAGTGGCCCGCGCCGGGACACCAGGACTGAGTCGGTGGTCACCTCGATCCGCGAGCGGACAACAGGCCGCCACGGGCTGACGCCGGTCGAGCGGGCGGCGCTGGGAAAGGCGGCGCGATCGGCGGTGCCACGCTCGCGGCACGCCGAGTTCGCCCGGGACCCGAACGCGCCGACTCCGCTGGAGCTGCTGGCCGGCCAGGACGCGAACCGGGTGCCGGAGCTGCTGCCGATCCGGCACGAGCGGATGGCCCTGTCGCCCCTCAGCTACTTCCGCGGGGCGGCGCTGCCGATGGCGAGCGACCTCGCCGGAAGCCCGCGGACCGGGTTCACCGTGCAGACCTGCGGTGACGCGCACCTGTCCAACTTCGGGTTGTTCGCCTCGCCCGAGCGGCGCCTGGTGTTCGACATCAACGACTTCGACGAGACCTTGCCCGGACCTTGGGAATGGGACGTCAAGCGGCTCGCGGCCAGCCTCGAGGTGGCCGGACGCGACAACGGCTTCCCGCGGAAGCGGCGGCGGGAGATCGTGACCGGTGCGGCCGCCGAGTACCGCAGCGCGATGCGCGAGTTTTCGAGGTGGACCGTGCTGCGGGTCTGGTACGCCCGCGCCGATGTGGAGACCGTACAGGCGACCTTTGCCGATCAGCTCGGTGCGGCGCGTCGCAAGAAGCTGTCGCAGACCACGGTCAAGGCGCGTGCGAGGGATCATCTTGGTGCGCTGGAGAAGTTCACCGAACGCGCGAACGGGGGACCGCGGATCGCGTCAGACCCGCCGTTGATCGTCCGGGTGGAGGAGCTCGGCATCCGCGACCGAGCGGCCCAGGTGATCGAGGAACTGCACGGCGTGCTCGCGGCGTACCGGGAAACCCTGGAGCCGGAACGGCGGCTGCTGCTGGACCGCTACCGCGTGGTCGACTTCGCGCGGAAGGTCGTCGGCGTGGGCAGCGTGGGCACCCGGTGCTGGATGCTGCTCCTGCTCGGCAAGGACGACCGGGATCCGTTGTTCCTGCAGGCGAAGGAAGCGGGCCCGTCGGTGCTGGAGGCCTACCTTGAACCGAGCGAGTTCGGCAACTCCGGTCGGCGGGTCGTCGTCGGGCAGCGGCTTATGCAGGCGGCCAGCGACATCTTCCTCGGCTGGGTGCGGGTGACCGGCCTGGATGGGGCAATCAGGGACTTCTACCTTCGGCAGTTGCGCGACTGGAAGGGCTCGGCGGAGATCGAGACGCTGGATCCGGTCGGCATGCTCGCCTACGGCCGGTTGTGTGCCTGGACGCTCGCGCGGGCCCACGCGCGCACCGGGGACGCGATCGCGATCGGCTCGTACCTCGGGTCCGGGACGTCGTTCGACACGGCGATCGGCGAGTTCGCCCGCGCGTACGCCGATCAGAACGAGCGCGACCACGCGGCATTGGCCGACGTGGTCAAGACGGGCGCGCGATGAACCCGCGGCGGCCGGTCGCCGGCGACGCGGTCATCGCGGTCGCGGCCGTGGCGATCCGAACCGGTGCGAAGGTTGCCGGCAACTTCGCCCCGCTGCTGCGGACGGAGCGCTGGCCCGGTCCGCTGCGGGCGCTGGCCGGAACCGGCTTCGCGTACCGGCAGGAAGCTACCGCACAGGCGATCCGGTGGTACCACAAGGCGGCTCCTGCCATCGTCCGGGACGTGCTGGACCAGCTGGATCTGGCCGGTCTCGTGCGAGACATCGTCGAAGAGAGCGATCTGCCCGAACTCGTCCGGCTGGCGACCGGTTCCGTGGCGACGGAAACCGCGCGCGACCTCCGGATCCGCACGATGACAGCGGACGAGACGGTGTCGCGGTGGGTCGGCCGGGTCCTCAGCCCGGGCGCTGGCGCCTCAGCCGTGGGGGCACCGGTTGGCGGCTGACGACCGGGCCGGTGTACCGGCAGAGGTCCGGGCGTGCCAGGGGCACCGCGCCGGCGTGGTGAGCCGCGCGCTGGCGGCCGTGGTCGATCTCGGCGTGCTCGTGGTCGCCCTCGGCGCAGGCTACCTGGCCGTGGCCGGGCTGGCTTTCGCGGTCAGCCCGGCCCGGTTTTCCTTTCCCCGGCCGTCGCGGACCGTCGTCGTGGTGGCGGCGGCCGCGCTCGCGATCAGCTACTTGACGGTGTCGTGGACCGCGACCGGGCGCACGGTCGGCGATCTGGCGCTGGGCTTGCGGGTGCTCGGCCGGGGCGGCCGCTGCCCGCATCCGGTGCTCGCGTTGCTGCGTGCCGTGTGTTGCCTGGTCTTCCCGATCGGCCTGGCCGTGGCCGCCGGTCCAGGACGCCGGTCCGTGGCCGACCTGCTGCTGCGCACGTCCGTGGTCTACGACTGGTTCCCGTTCACGTCACCCGGAACGTGCGAGGTGCGCCGGTGGCGCGCCGGGAAGCGTGACCTGCCCGAGCGGAGGGAAGTGAGCGCGGTGGTTGCCAGCAGGCGTGTGATGGTGGCGGTACTGGCCGGTGTGGTGACCGTCGTCGTGGGCGGCTGCCAGTCCGGTGGCAGTGAACCGCCGGCCGCGCCTCCGGCGACCGCGGCGACCATGGCGCCGCCGGCGTCGCCCCTCGCTTCGGTCCGGCCGGAGTGCGCGAGCCTGGTGGACAGCGGGCAGGCGCTCGCCGCAACTGTGAGCGAACTGGTCCAGGGGACCGCGTCCCGGGAACAGGTGCGCATCGCCGCGGCGCAGCTGTCGAGCGCGATCGACTCCGCCCAGCACACCGTCGGCGCCGAGATCAGCGCTCGGCTGAACGACGTCAAGGCCGCGCTCCAGCGGGTGGTCGATGCGGCGGGAGCGCAGCCGCCGGACGGCGCGGCGATGCGGGCCGGGGTGAACGACCTTCTCGTCGCGCTCCGCGACGTGGCGACGAGCTGCCAGGCGGCCGGCACACCGACCTCTGGGGGATGATGCCGAGCGCGCTCAGCTGGTCTTCGGCACCTGTGGCGCCCGTTGCGGCTCGGGTACCTGTTGCACGGACACGATACGCAGGCCGAGGTCCTCGCACAGCCGCAGGATCCCGTGGAGATGCATCACGTCGGGCACGCGGCTGTAGATGAGGGTTTCCGGGGGAGCCGTGATGATCCGCATCTCGCTGAAGTCGCCCACGATGTCGCAGATTCGCTCGGACAGTTCGCCGCTGACCCGGAACTCATAGGTCCGTTCCGCCACAACGCCACCTCCTTGTGTCGTCACGTCTCACTACTGGATTCCGGTTTGCCGGACATGATGACGGCGATGACCACAGCGACGTCGAACCCGACCAGCGTCAGCCATCGGGAGTCGGCCGGAACCAGCACGGCGTGCGTGAGCGCGTCGGCCAGCGCCAGCAGGGCCGCCGCTGCCCGGCCCCAAGCCCGCCTAGAGAACACCGCGAAGGTGGCGGCCAGCGACACCAGTACCGTGAACGGCCGGACGTGCCCGGTCACCATGAGCTCGCCGATCAGCAGGGCACTGGGACACAGCCACACCAGTCCGGTCGCGACGGGCCGGCGCACCGGCACAGCACTGTCCTGGTCCCCTGGGGGCGGTAGGTCGCTCATCGTCAGCTCCAGACTGCCGCCGGCCGTGGCAGCGATCCGGTCAGGATCGCTTGCCAGCCGGGCATTTCCTTCGCCCGTCATGGGTGAGAAGCCGCGCGCCGGGCGTCGAGCCCCACCCACACGGTGATCGCACCGCACAGCAGCAGCTGCAGGCCGAGCAGCCAGACCAGCACGAGCAGTGCGACCGAGCCGTAGACCAGCGCCGTGATCCCCGCGAGGATCCGCAGCACGGCCGCGGTCAGGTCCAGCCAGCGTTCGGGTGTGCGACCGCGCAGTACCACCCGGATCGCCTCGTTGAGCCCGCTGATGATCCAGTACGCCGCCAGCAGCAGTGTGAGCAGGTGCAGGGACTGGTCCGCCTGTGGCAGGGCCAGCAGCGCCGCGAGCACGAGCAACGTTCCGGTCAGCACCCGGCGTCTGCCGTGCTCGAGACGGGGCGAGAGGAAGGCCGACAGGATCCGGAAGACCCCGATCACGACCAGCACCACGGGGAACACGAAGGCGATCACACCCAGTGTGGCCTGCGGGAAGGCCGGGATGGCGATCCCCGCGACCACCGCGACGGCGCCCGGGACGACGAGGAACCAGGGGGACTCCATCGTTCGGTTCATGATCGTCCGCTTCCGCCGGGAACGTTCTCGGCCGCCAGCGTGGCGGAAGGGCCTTCGCGCGACCTCACCTCTGGAATGTGACGTCCGAGCGTTGCCTTCGTCCGGCCGGGGTGATGCGCCGTGGCGCGGCCGGCACGACGCTGTTGCCGCCGGACTCCGGCACGTCCACTGTGGAGGTAAGGATGACCGAGACCGCAATCGCCGATCACGGGATGATCGGGGACCTGCAGACAGCCGCGCTCGTCGGCACCGACGGCTCGATCGACTGGTTCTGCTGCCCGCGTTTCGATTCGCCGAGTGTCTTCGGCGCGCTGCTCGACGAGCACCGCGGCGGGCGATTCCGGGTGCGCCCGGCCGGCACGGAGTACGTCACGAAACAGATGTACTACCCGGATTCGGCCGTACTGATCACCCGGTTCCTGTCCGAACAGGGCGTGGGCGAAGTGGTGGACTTCATGCCCCCGTCGGGTGAGGTTGCCACCGGCCGCCATCGGCTCGTGCGCATGCTCCGCTGCGTGCGCGGCCGGATGAGCTTCGACATCGAAGTGGCGCCGAGGTTCGACTACGGCCGTCGCACGCACACCGCACAGGTCACCGAGCACGGCGCGGTCTTCTCCACCGACCAGCTGGAACTCTCCCTGCACACCGTGCGGGAACCGGAGGACGAGCGGCTGGCTCGTGGCCGCGCCGAGGACGGCGACGTGCGGGTCGCAGTGGACCTGGTGGCCGGGCAGGTGCGTGGCATGATCCTCGAATCGGGAGCCGACGGTCCGCCGCGCGAGATCCGGGTGGCGGAATTCCAGCGCCTGTTCGACGAAACAGTGCGCTACTGGCGATCCTGGCTCGCACGATCCACCTACACGGGGCGCTGGCGCCAGGTCGTGGCCCGGTCGGCGATCACGCTGAAGCTGATGACCTACGCCCCGACGGGGGGTTTGGTGGCGGCGCCGACCATGGCCCTGCCCGAGCAGGTGGGCGGTGAGCGGAACTGGGACTACCGGTACACGTGGGTCCGCGACGCGTCCTTCTCGGTGTACGCACTGCTGGCGCTCGGTTTCCGGGACGAGGCTGCGGGGTTCGGTTCGTGGCTCGGCGACCGGATCCGCGAGCACGCCGGGGGAGAGGGGGGACCGCTGAACATCATGTACCGCGTCGACGGTTCCGCCGATCTCAAGGAGGAGGTCCTCCAGCACTGGTCGGGCTACCGCGGGTCCCGTCCGGTGCGGCTCGGCAACGGCGCCGCGGAACAGCTCCAGCTCGACATCTACGGCGAGGCGCTCGACAGCATGTTCGTCGGCGCCCAGGCCGGGCTCGACGTGCCGTACCGCGGCTGGCTCGCCATCCGGGAGGTCCTGGACTGGCTCGCCGGTCACTGGGACCAGCCGGAGGAGGGCATCTGGGAGACCCGGGGCGGCCGGCAGCCCTTCACCTACGGCAGATTGATGTGCTGGGCCGCGCTGGACCGGGGTATCCGGCTCGCGGTGGCACAGGGGCGCCCGGCGCCGCTCGAGCGCTGGACCCGCGAGCGCGACGCGATCTACGACCAGGTGATGCAGCACGGGTGGAACGAGCACCGGCAGGCGTTCGTCCAGCACTACCACACCGAAGTGCTGGACTCCGCCCTGCTGCGGATGCCGACGGTCGGGTTCGTCGCGCCCCGCGACCCCCGTTGGTTGTCCACATTGGACGCCATGGACGCGGAGCTGGTCACCGACAGCCTTGTCTACCGCTACAACCCGGACGCCTCGCCCGACGGGCTGCGTGGCACCGAGGGCACGTTCTCCTTGTGTACCTTCGCCTACGTCTCGGCCCTCGCCCGAGCCGGCCGGATCGAGGACGCACGGCACGCCTTCGAAAAGATGCTCACCTACGCCAACCACGTCGGCCTGTACTCGGAGGAGATCGCGCTGACCGGCGAGCAGATCGGGAACTTCCCGCAGGCGTTCACCCATCTGTCGCTGATCGAGGCCGCGCTCACGCTCGACGACGCGCTGGACGACCGCACAGGACACGCCACAGCGCCCTGACCGCTTCGACGGGACCGGCATGCGGCGCGACGGCGGCGCCCGCCGCCCCAGCGGGAGTGCGCACCCGCAACGCGCTGGGCAGGGAGCGGAAGCGCAACGGCGGCGGCAGCCGCAGCGCCTCGCCGTCCACGCCGACATCCAACAGCGGCTGTCCGGAGCCGATCTCGAACTCGCGCACCGTCCACTCGCGATAGCCCCGGAAGCGGCGCAGGTTTCCGGCGGCCTCGGCCGAGAGGAGGGCGGTGACGTCTCGCGCCCGCTCCACGGTCAGCGTGACCACTCCGAGCAGCCCGGCGTCAAGCCTGCTCCGGGTGCCGAACCCGGCGAGGCTGTGGAGGTGATACGTGCCGTTCGACACCAGTACGACGTCGGGGCTCCGCGCCGCGGAGCCGTCGGGGCGGGTCAAGCGCAGGTCGAAGCCGCGCGCGTCCGGCCCGAGCAGCTCGGGCAGCAACTGGGTCGTCGTCGTGAGCTTGGCGTCGCGGTAGGCGTCGGACTGCACGACCGTCGCATACACGCCGAGCGACACGTTGTTGACGAACACGCGGTCACCGAGCAGGGCCAGGTCGATCCGTCGCTCGACGGCGTCCCCGAACGCGGCGAGCCCCGCCGCCACGTCCTCGCGGTCCAGACCGAGGTCGAGTGCGAAGTGATTGCGCGTACCGGCCGGCACGCACAGGAACGCGATCCCGTGCCGGCGCGCGACGTCGGCCACCAGCGCCTGAGACCCGTCCCCACCGGCCATGCCCAGCACGTCGGCGCCGTCGGCCACTGCCTGCTCGGCCAGCTGCCGCAGGTCGTCCCCGCGCCGCAGCACGATCGGGGTGACCCCCAGCGCGCGAGCCTTCTTCTCGAGTTCGAAGCGCTCGGCCTTCCCACCGCCCGACCGCGGGTTCATCAGCAGCACCCCGCGGCGGGCGGGGCCGACGGCGCGTGCGGTGGTCGCCGGCGCCAGGTCGCGGGCGATGGCCACCCTCGCCGCCGCAGTGGAGAGCACGGCCAGGCCTGTGACGGCGGCGAGCACCGCGAGCACACGCGTCTCCGGCAACGCGGCGGTCGCGGCGAGCGCCACCACCGCCGCGATCGCGGGCGGCAGCCGGGCGACGCCGCGGTGCAGCAGTGCGGACCAGGCCGCGACTACCGCGACGACGATCAGCGCCAGGCCCAGCGCGAGCTGGAGCGGGTTCCGGACGAGACTCCACACCACCACGGCGGCGGCCGCCGGCAGGCAGAGCAAGGCGGCTGCGGCGGCCACGCGGCGACGCGGCGCGGGGGGCGGTACCGCGTGAGCACCGCCGCGGACACCCCTCGTCCCCGCACCGGGCGCCCGGCCCGCCATGGTTCAGCGCCGCCGTCGGGTGACACGCCGCGCGGTCCGCCGCGCCGTGCGGCGAGCGACCCTGCGAGATCCGAACATGGTCCTACCTCCTGACTCAGGTGTGGCTTGGTGTGGCGGTTTCCAGTGCGTGCAGCTGTTTGGCCTCCTCCGCACTGACCAGCCCGATGGTGATCAGGTCGAGCGGGCTGACGAATCCGTCGCTGAGGCGGAACCCGCCGGTCGCCGCGACAGCGTCGCGCAGCGGGATGGCCCAGCGGTGCTCCAGCAACAACAGCGCGGCGGCTGAGCCGTCGGGGACTTCCGACAGCACGTCCCAGGCGTCCTCGTCGGAGAACATCTCGATGCCGTCCGCGGCCGCGTCCGCCCCTACTGCGGCACCGGCCGCCATACCTTCCTCGCCCTCGATCCCGAGTCCGATCAGCGCACCGATCTTGCTGCCGAGCTCGATGGCTTCCTCGTCACTGATGTTGCTCAGGTGGGCGACCTCGATCCCGCCGCCGAAGTCCTTGTGCACCGCCAGCGCGTCGATCACGCGGATGGTGTCGGTCTCTCGCAGGCGGTCCAGTTCGGTGATGATCGCGCCGTGGAAGTCCGGGTCCGGAAAACCCAGCACGACGAGCTGTACGGGTCCGATTGTCATAGGTGTGCCTCCGTTCTCCGCGGCGTGGCGCGCCGCTCGCCGCGAGCATCCAAGCCCCGTTCGCGGAGGGCCTCATCTCCAGGAGGTGAGCTTTCCCCGGCCTCCCGGTGGTGCGATGCCGACGGGAGGCGCCATGAACGCATGGGCTTTTCCCGGTCGCGGCGCTGGTGCAGCTCGGCTACGGGGCACTGTCCGCGCGCCTGCGGTCCACAGTGGTCTCCGGCGCGATGGTTTCGCCGCGGCGGTGTACTGCTCGGGTGGGCGGTCTCGTGCCCGGCGGCGTGGCCGGTCAGAGCGTGCGGGTGCTCGCCGAAGCGATGCCTCGGTTGTCTCGGTCGGCGCACTCGGCCTGCCGGTTGTCGAAGACCCGCCGGGTACCGTCCGGTGTCCGCGAGGGCCTCAACGTCGAAAGTGGACCGAACGACGGGATCTGCGTTCCACTGCGCATCATCTTCCTGACCGTCGCGGAATCCGGCGAGGGAACTGCGCACGTCGGCGCGGTGGCGGTGGTCCTCGCCGAGATCGGCTACGGCGCAGCAGCCGGAATCGGGGCGGGTGCACTCGCCGGCTGGGTGCCCACCCGGTTCCTCGCCAAGGGCTGGATGAGCCCCGCCTGGCAGCAGCTCAGCGCGGTCGTCACCCCGCTGCTCGCCTACACCGCTGCCGCCGCGCTCGGCGGCAGCGGGTTCATCGCGGCCTTCGTCGCCGGAAGCGTGTACGGAACCACAGGCGGGCGCCGGGTGCCACGCAGCACCACGCTGGCGGAGCAGGCGGGCGAGTTGCTCAACGCCCTGACCTTCCTGGCGTTCGGGGCCGTGCTGCTCAGCCCGGCGCTGGCGGCGCTCGACTGGCGGCTCGCCTGCTACCCGATCGCCAGCCTGACGGTGGTGCGCATGGTGCCGGTAGCGCCGGCCCTGCTGGGCACCGGCGCCCGCCCGCCGACGGTCGCGTTCGTGGGCTGGTTCGGTCCCCGCGGCCTCGCGTCGATCGTGTTCGTGCTGGTCCTGGTCGAGCGGACGGGACTGCCTGAGCGTGACGAGATCCTGGCGGTGGTCACCTGGACGGTCGCCCTCTCGGTGTTCGCCCACGGCACGGCCGCCGCCCGCAGCGGGCCGGTACGCGGCCTGGCATGCCGCGCACGCGAGGGACCCGGCGCGCTGACCGGCATCTCATCCGCGACGGGCGAAGAGGCGGCCCGGCCGCGCGAGCCAGCGTTGGCAGTCGTGCGAACCGTCGATCGTGAAAGTGGGAACCGAAGATGACTCAGCACGCCTACCCGCGGCCCGGGGCGGCCGACGCCCGCGAGCTGCCGCAGTCGCGCACCAGTCCGGTCACGACCGAGGCCCGGTGGACCGGCAAGCTCGTGTTCGGCGGTGTGATGATGGTCGTGGCCGGGCTGTTCAACGTGATCATCGGCCTCGTCGCCCTGTTCAACAGCGACTACTACGTGCTGGGCGCGTCAGGTGTGCTGGTGCTGGATCTCGCCGGCTGGGGCTGGCTGCACCTGATCCTCGGTGCCCTCGTCGTCCTCACCGGCGCCGCCCTGTTGACCGGCGCGACCTGGGCTCGTGTGATCACCGTGCTGCTGGCCGGGTTCAACGCGCTGGCCAGCCTGGCCTTCATGTCCGCCTATCCGCTGTGGTCCATCGTCGTGATCGCGCTCGACGTCCTCGTGATCTGGGCCGTGATCACGGCGGGCACCGAGGCGGAGGCCTGACCAGGACGACCATTGTGTCTGGACTCCAGTACGAAGTACGGGTCGACGGCCGGATGTCGGAGCGTGCGCAGCGGGCCTTCGGCGACTACGACGAGGTGCGGATCGTATCGGCGCCGGCCGAGACCGTCCTCTACGTCGACGTCACCGACGAGGCGCACCTGCAGGGGATCCTGACTCTGCTCGCCACCCTCCGCCTGCAGGTCGTCTCGATGCAGCGCATTCCGGAGTTGCCCTGATTGGAGGCCGACCGTGACCGAGCCGACCGCGGCCGAGACCGACACCACGGTCATCCAACCCTTGCGCGAGGACGAGCGTGCCGAACTGCTCCGCCTGCGCGGGGAGGTCGACGCCCTGCGCAAGGCGCCCCGCCGCCGTCGGGTGCCGAACTGGAAGGCGGTTGCCGCCGGCTTCCTGATCACCCTGGGCTGTGTCCTCGCACCGCTGTCGCTGCTCACGGTCTGGGTGCACAACCAGGTCGCGAACACGGACCGGTTCGTCGCCACGATGAGCCCGCTGATCGAGCAGCCGTCGGTGCAGGCCGCGGTGACCGATCGGGTCACCGACACCATTTTCGGGTACGTCGACGTGCAGGCGTACGCCAACCAAGCGGTGGACGCCCTTGCCGCGCAAGGACTTTCGCCCGTGCTCGTGGACCGGTTGCACTCGCTCACCGGCCCGCTGGCCTCGAGCCTGCAGGGCTTCGTGCACGACCAGGTCGGCACCGTCGTAGCGAGCTCGCAGGTGCGCGCGGTCTGGGACCAGGCACTGCGGGGCGGACACGAACAGCTCAACGCTGTGCTGTCGGGCAACGCCTCGGCGATCAGCATCGTCGCCGGCAAGGTGCAGCTGGACCTCGGTCCGGTGATCACCGCGGCGAAGCAGCGCCTGGTGGCCAATGGGTTCACCGCGGTCAACGCGGTGCCCGACGTGCATCCAACCCTCGCGGTGGGCGACGCGCAGACCCTGATCAAGGCAAGGTCCGCGTACAACACGCTGGACACGGTCGCGACATGGCTGCCGTGGGTCACCCTCGTGCTGCTCGCGGCGGGCGTGTACCTCGCCCGCAACCACCGGCGCGCCTTGCTGAACACAGGGTTCGGGATTGCGACGGGCATGGTGGTGATCGCGGTCGCGCTGTTCATCGTGCGGGGAGTGCTGATCGACAACGTGCCCAGTCGCTCGGCGGCGCCGGTGAGCGACTCCTACGACCTGCTCGTGCGGTTCCTGCGGGACGGGCTCCGGGTGGTCTTCGTGGTCGGGCTGCTCATCGGTATCGGGGCTTTCCTCGCGGGCCCGTCGCCCACCGCGGTGCATCTCCGCGCCGCCTCGAACCGGCTGATCGTGTGGCTGCGGCGGGGCGGTGCGAAGGCCGGGCTGCGGACCGGGAAGCTCGGCGGGTGGGTGCACGACCACCGCGTCCCGCTGCGTGCCGGGGTGGTCGGCGTGGCCGTGCTCGTGTTCGTGTTCCTCATCCCCCCGAGCGGTCTCGCCGCGATCGTCGTCGCCTTGGTCCTGCTCGTCTGCCTCGCCGTGATCCAGTTCCTCGACCAGCCGTCTCCCGGAGCCCAGGACCGGCCGACGGGCACCGGCACCGCCTGAACCTGTCCCATAGGAAGGTCCGTCATGGCCTATGCCGACCCATCGGCCGACCGCGAGGGCCGCACCGGCTCGTCGATCCTGACCGCGACCGCTGGCGTTCGTTGGTGGGTCCTGCTCGTCCTCGGCATCGCGTGGCTCGTGTTCGGCATGATGATCCTCCAGTTCGACCTGACGTCGGCGCTCCATCGCGCTGGTGACCGGGCTGATGCTGATCGTCGCCGCGCTCAGCCAGGCTGCCGACGTGCAGGCGGCCCGCGGTCACCGGATGGTCCATGCGGTGCTGGCCGGGATCTTCTTCACCGCCGGCCTGGTCGCGCTGGTCTGGCCGGATCCCACGTTTGTCGCGCTGGCGCGCCTGGTCGCGTGGGCACTGCTGTTCAAGGCTGCGCGAACATCGTCGTCGCACTGATGTCACGCGGCTCGGGCGTGTTGTGGTGGCTGTTGTTCGGCCTCGGCGTGGTCGAGATCGTGGTCGCGTTCCGGGCGGCCGGTGTGCCGTCCCGATCGGCGGCCCTGCTGGTGCTGTGGGTCGGGCTGATCGCGCTGACCAAGGGCATCGCCGACATCGTCCTCGCCTTCGGGATCCGGACGTGGGAGCACGCACCCACGGCCACCTGACCGCGGCAGGCGGGCTCGCCTCATCCATTCCAGGTGGTGCGCCACGGCGCGATCCGGCCGAGCGTGGTTTCTCGCGGCATTCAAGCCGCTACCCGGCAGACCGGCGATCGGAGGTATCCGGTGTCGAACTATCCCTTGCTCGACCTGTTCCTGACCATGCTGTGGTTCTTCCTGTGGATCATGTGGTTCATGCTCCTGTTCCGCGTGATCGCCGACGTCTTCCGCGACGATCACCTGAGCGGCTGGGCCAAGGCGGGCTGGACGGTCTTCGTCTGCATCCTGCCGTTCCTCGGGGTCTTCGTGTACCTCATCGCCCGCGGCCGTGGCATGGGCGAGCGTCAGTACGAGCGCGCGCAGCGCCAGGAGCAGGCGTTCCGCTCGTACGTGCAGGACGCGGCGCGCGAGCCCCAGCCACCCAGCGCCGGTCCAGACCGGGTCGGCGAGCTGGAGCGGCTGGCCGGCCTGCGAAATCACGGTGACCTCACCGAAGACGAGTACCAGCGGGCGAAGTCGAAGCTGCTCGCGGTGTGACGAAGCAGGATGACGGACGAACTCCGCCCGTGCTGACGGAGTCGGCTGGGCGCCGCGGCCGGCGGCGCGCGGCCGGCATCTACGGCGTGGTGGTGACCGCGGCGATCCTGACCGCCGCGGGGAGCCAGTTGTCGACAGCCGCGCTCACGGTGGCGGTCGTGGTCACTCTGCTCGTGTATTGGGTTGCCGAAGAGTACGCGGAACTGCTCGGCGAACACGTGGTCGATGGGAAACTGCCCGGCCGCCGCCAGGTCCGCGCCGAGCTCCTGGCGACATGGCCGATGGTGAGTGCCTCGTTCGGTCCGCTCTTGGTGGCGTTGCTGGCTCGTCTGGCCGGCACCTCGGCGGTGGCCGCGGCCAACGCCGGCCTCGCCGCGGCTGTCGTGCTGCTCGTGTGGCACGCCTGGTCGGCCGGCCGCGCAGCCCGGCTCGGAGGATGGCCGCTGGTCGCGCTGACGAGTGTGGGAGCCCTGCTCGGGATCGTGATGATCCTGCTCAAGAACGTTGTGCTCGTGCACCTCCACTGAGCGGTTGCGTAATCCGGTGGTGGAGGTCGCAGATTCGAGGCGCCAACGTTTTGGGCAGCTTTGCGACAAGTCGACCTGCACGACGAAAGTTGCCAGGTACCACCAGGAGATCCAGTCGAGGAATGCCGGGTCGTAACTCGTGCTTACTGAGAAGCTCGGCCCGGACCAGTTTCCGGCGTTCCTCGCCGTCGTGAGGCGCGGTCGGCCGGGTGGCAGCGGAGTTCTTCGACGTGGGTCAGTCGCGGTCGGTGCCGTGGGAGCGCCGCGGCGAGGCGGCGCAGTTGCTGGCGGCGCTGAAGAACCCCACCCCGGGGTGGAATGCCGTCGTGGTGGGGGAGGGGACGCGGTGTTGGCTCGGGAATCAGTTCTCGCTGGTCGCACCCAAGTTCGCCGTGTACGGGGTTGAGCTGTGGGTGCCGGAGCTGGGTGGGAAGTACGACCCGCGCAACCCATCGCACAAGATGCAGATGAGCGTGTTGCGCGGGATGAGCGAGTCCGAGCGCCAGCACGCCCAGGCACGGGTCCGTGCCGCGATGGATGCTCAGGTGATCAACGAGGGGCGGTATCAGGGTGGCCGAGCGCCGTACGGGTACGTGGTGGTCGACGGTGGGTGGCATCCGAACCCGCGGAAGGCTGCGGAGGGGTATCGGCTGCGGGTGCTGGCTGTCGACGACCCGGCCGCTGAGGTGGTGCGCCGAATCTTCGCGGAGTACTTGAGTGGTAAGGGCGACCGGGCGATTGCTAACGGGTTGAACCGTGACGGTATCCCGTGCCCCTCGGCCCGGCGGCCGAAGCAGAACCGGCACCGGTTGGCGGATGGCTGGCAGGGGAGTTCGGTGCGAGTGATCCTGGAGAACCCGCGGTACACGGGGTACGCGTTCTTCGGGCAGTGGGCGAGGCAAGAGACGTTGTTTGACCCGGACGACGTCTCGGCAGGTCATGTCGTTCGGTTCCGCAGGGCAGCTCCGGACCGGGTGGTGCGTTCACGGATTCCGGCGCATCCGGAGATCATCTCGGTGGAGGACTTCACCCAGGCTCAACTGTTACGCGTTCCCGGGCTGCGGGAGGGATGCGTGGCAGGGCCAAGCTGGAGCGGACCCGGACGCGCGGGACGCGACCCTACGTACTTCGGGGCCGCGTTCGGTGCGGGATCTGCACGCGACGGCTGCAAGGCGCGGTGATCCGCAAGGAAGAGGTGTACTACCGGTGCATGGCGCGCACGCTCGCACCCGGGTCCGCGGCTCTCGCTGAGCATCCACGCACCGTCAACCTTCGCGAGTTCGACATCCTCGAACTGGCCAACCAATGGCTGGGCAATCTCTTCAAGCAGGAGAACGTGGACCGGACAGTGGCGGCCTTGGTCGCCTCCCAGGGGCCGGAGAGGCGGCTGCAAGCCGCGATTGAGGCCGGGGTTGACCCTGCGGCGTTGGTCGAGGCGATCAACGAGGCTCAGGCGCAGCGAGCGGCTGCGCGGGCCGAGCTGGACGGAGCGGCACCACCGACCGCCGTGGGCGAAGCGGAGGTGTACGCGATGGTCGATGCCTGGGAGACGTCGGTTCCGCGCTGAAGCACTCAAAGCCGGAAGCTCTGGAGCGGCTCTACGACAGGCTCAACCTGGAGCTGCCTTTGGTTTGCAAGTAGTCTTGGATCCTCACGTCAACTGGATCGCGCGAAACGCGGACTTGTTTCCGCCCTGGCCCCTCGAGACCGCCGAACGCCCTCGCGACGTACTAACCGTTGTGCTGCGCGGCTGAGCATGAGGTTATGGCCCTACCCGCTCCCCTCGTGTCGATGCCGGCCATCGCCGGCCAACCTCCGGCGGGCGAGGGGTGGGCGTTCGAGTGGAAGTGGGACGGCGTGCGCGTCGTCGTCGTCGCCGCCGCCGTCGACGGCGAGCAGGTGGCGGCCTGGTCGCGCAACGGCCGCGACATCACCCGCACCTATCCCGAACTCGCCACGCTCCGGGACCTGGTGGACCGGCCGGCGCTGCTGGACGGGGAACTGGTCACCCACGACGAGGAGGGTCGCCCGGACATCGGTCGGCTCCGTCCCGGATGCACGTGCGTCAACCCGGGACGCGGCGGCTGATGGCTTATCCGGTGGCGTTCTCCGTGTTCGACCTGCTCCACCTCGGCGGCACGGACCTCACCCGCGCCCCGTACGAGGAGCGCCGCGGGCAGCTGGACGACCTCGCCCTGGCCACCCCGCCTCGAACCCGTGTGCCGGATTGCCACATCGGTCTCCCCGGCGCCGAGCTGCTCGAGATCGTGCGGCAGCGCGGCCTGGAAGGCATCGTCGCCAAGCGCCTGCGCTCCCCGTATCAGCCCGGCGCCCGCTACCGGGACTGGATCAAGACCCCGCTGCGGGAAACTCAGGAGATGGTCGTCGGCGGGCGGACACCGGGCGATGGGCGCCGCACCGGCCCACTGGGTGCGCTCTTGCTCGGCGTCCACGACGAGGGGCGGCTGACACGCCGGCCACGTCGGTATCGGCTTCAGCGACCGTGCCCTCGACGAGATGTGCGACCGGCTCGTCCCACTCGCCCCGCCCCAGCAGCCCGTTCGATCTGCCGGTGCTGCGGGAGTACGCCCGCACGGCCCGCTGGGTCGAACCGTGCTGGTGGGCGAGGTCGAACACCGGCAATGGACCTCCGATCACCGCCTGCGGCACCCGTCCTGGCGCGTTCTGCGCCCCGACCGCAACCCGACGAGGTCCGCCATGCTTGAGCCGTTCCCGGAGGCCGGACTGTTCTGCCCGGGCTGCCACGGCGGCGCCTTCCCGGGCCTCGACCACTACATCGCGGTCGACCACATTCAGCCCAGCGACCAGCAGCGTGAGGTACCGGCTTCCCCCCGACACGGGATGGGTGCGCGTTCGGCGCCCCGGGTTCGGAGGGCCGACGAACGCATTGTCACGTTCTCACTCGAAAAACCGGTCCGTCACGGCAGACGAGCGGAGCCTCGTGCGTTCCGTCGCCACCGCCCGCGGCGCAGCCATGGCAGTATCCGAGGCCGCAGGCCATGTGCGCCTCGATGGAAACCTGCGCGGCCGCGTGCCACCGCGCGGCGAGCTGCGCGGTCAACCGGGTCAGCCGCTCGGAGCCACTGGTCAGGATCTGCTGCGGTGGGTCGCCGTCGAACGCTCGGTGCAAGCGCTCGCGCAGCACGGGGACGCCGCTGGTGCCGTCGGCGTCGGTCACCCGGCGGACGTCGGCGCGGTAGGCGCGGAAGACGTCGGCGCCGATGATCGACGCGTGGTGGCGGCCGCTGAGAACCGCCGCCACGCGCACCGACCTCCCTGCCAGGTCCTGAGCGACGGTGGTCATGGCGCAGATGCCCACTCCGCGCCCGATGAGAAGAATGCGCTCCGTCTCATCGCGGACCGTGAACCCTCGCCCCAGGGGCCCGGTGACCACGACAGCCTCGCCGACCGCGACGGCCGACAACGCCGTGGTACCGGCACCGACGACGCCGTAGACGATGTCCACGACGCCGTTGCCCGCATCGCGGGTGTAGATCGCCATCGGTCGCGGCAGGATCGGTCCGGACTCCGCAACCGGACTGACCATCACGAACTGTCCTGCCCGAGCTCGCTCGGCGATGGTCGGCGCGCTGAACCGAAGAAGCCGATAGCGGTCCGACAACGGGCGGTTGAGCAGCACCGGCGCCCGCACGCATGTGGGCGTCGGACGCTCGCCTGCGAGGACGTCCAGCACTACCGATGTGCTCATATCAGGATCTCGTCCAGCCGAAGGAGGCCTGCCGTCAACGCGGTCGTCCCCACTGCGATGTCCTCGATGCTCGTCCACTCCGCCGGATCATGGCTGATCCCCTCCTTGCTCGGCACGAACAGCATGCCGCTCGGCGTGACGTTGTTGATCTGCTGCGCATCATGGCTGGCACCGCTGGTGAGCACGCGCGGCTCGACGCCGATGGAGCGGCAGGACGCCGCGAGCTCGTGGCGAATACCGTCCGGCAGGCGGACCGGTGGGGTGTCCGCGAGCTGCTCGTGCTGGAAACCGATACCGCGGCCCGCGCAGATGGCCTCCGCCCGCCGCACGATCTCCTTCGCGGTGTCCCGCTGACGCTGGGCATCGGTACCTCGCACGTCGACCCACAACGTCGCGTGCCCCGCGATGGTCGTCATCGAGCCCGGCGTAACGTCGATCTTGCCGACGGTGGTTCGCGTGCCGACGTTGTGTTCGTCGCCTGCCAACGACTCGATGGCCAGCACGACCTCCGCGGCGGCGGCCATCGCGTCCGCACGCAGGTGCATGGGCGTCCCACCGCTGTGCGTCGCGCGACCGCTGAGCTCGAGGAGCAGCCGCGTGCTGCCGGAGATCGAATCGACGACTCCCAATCGCACGCCGTCCGTTTCGAGCACGCTGCCCTGCTCGATGTGGAGCTCGACGAACGCGGCCCACTCGGCCGGCCTCCACACGGCGTCCGCCACCGAGGCGGGATTGAGCCCGACGCGGGTCATGGCGTCCGCGAGACTGACGCCGTCCGCATCCTGCTTCGTCGGCAGGTCGCCGGGACCGGTGAGCCCCGCCGCGATCCGGCTACCGGTGCAGGCCTGTCCGAAGCGCGCGCCTTCCTCGGCCGCGAACACCACGAACCGCATCGGGTGACGGTGTGCCACATTGTGTTCGACGAGCAATCGCGCTGCCTCCATCGCGGCGCACACACCGACGATCCCGTCGAAGGCCCCGCCGTTCGGGACACTGTCCACATGCGAACCCGTGCCGATCGCGGGCAGTGTGGCATCGGAGCCGGATCGTTCCGCGATGGTGTTGCCCGCGGCGTCGACCCACACCTTCAGCCCCAGCGTGGACATCGACTCGGCGAACAACTCGTGTGCCGCTCGTTCGAGCGGCGTGTAGGCCAGGCGCGTGACGCCGGGTCCACTATCTCTTTCGGACAACCCGGCGAACGTATCGATGCGTTCGCGCAGGCGCGCCGGGTCGGCCACGAGATCGGTCACCGCACGAACTCCTTCGCCTCGTGCGACGGCAGCAGTGCGATCGTGGCCCGGTCGGCGACGGAATCGAGCACGTCCGACCCGACTACCGCCGCGGCCGCGACGAGCGCGCCACCGCTGCCGAGCACCAACCGTCGCAACGTCTCCAGCCAGCGCCCATCCCACTCCGTCGCCACCAGCGCGACGCGCGTGCCCCGCGCGATCGGCTCGTCGAGCGTGAGAATCCCTCCCACTTCCGACGCGCGTCGGACGGTCACGCCGAGCTGAAGTGCGACGGCATGCGCCAGCACGGCATCGTCCGGCGTGTTCCACACCACCAGCGTCTCCGAGTTCGATGGGCGCAGCGACTCCGCGAGTGCACGCCCGAGAACCTCCACGTACCGCGGCGATCGGCCGCTGTTGATCGTCGGGCCGTAGGTGTCCGACGCGACGCCGAGCGTGCGCAATGCCGTCGCCGGGGTAGCTGTGTTCGACACGATTCCTCGCTTTCCCACTTCAGCCGGAACGTCCGGAAGGTACGTCACGCCACGGTCTCGTCGAGCCGCTCACCACGCCGGTCCGGGATGAGCAGCATGGCCACCATGTCGATGATGTAGATCAGCGCTAGGAAGCCCAGCGCCGCGCCGAACCCTTGCCACCCCGCGATCAGGGCGACGACCAGCGGTGCGAACCCCCCCACGCCGCGCCCGATACCGAACAGCACGTTCTGCGCCGTCGCCCGTCCCGCCGTCGGGTAGTTCTCCGCGATGATCGCACCGTAACCACCGAGCATGCCGTTCGCGAAAATGCCCATGACGGCGCCACCAATGAGGACGGCCGCCGGCGACGTCAGCTGGCCGTACACGAACAGCGAGATGAACGCACCGGCCTGAAAGATCCAGAACGACCGACGTCGCCCGACCCGGTCGGCAAGCTGACCGAAGATCATGATGCCGGCGATCATGCCGATCACGGTGACCGCGGTCCAGATCCCGGACTTGGTCGTGCTCAACCCGAGCTGCTTGGTCAGGTACGTCGGAAGCCACGTGAGAATTCCGTAGTAGCCGAAGTTCTGTACCGAACAGATGATGACGATACCGATACTGGTACGGACCGTCTTGGCGTCGGCGACGAGCAAGCGGTACGGGTTCTTCTGTTTCTCGCCCGCGTCGATCCCGGCACGGTGCCTGACGAACGCCTCCGGCTCGGGCAACCGCAGCCGCAGCACGACGGCGACGAGGGCAGGGAAGATGCCGATGACGAACAGCCCCTGCCAACCCCACAGGGAGATCACCGGCGCCGAGATGATCGCCGCGAGCAGGACACCGAACTGGAAGCCCAGACCGACCCAGGACGTCGCCCGAGCCCGCTTGATCGCCGGGAACGCCTCCGCCGCCAGCGCCATGCCGATGCCGAACTCGCCACCGATGCCCATGCCCGCCACGAATCGGAACACCGCCATCTCGACGAATCCCTGCGACAACGCCGTCAGCCCGGTGAAGATCGCGAACAAGAGTATCGAGTACGTCAGGATGCGGACGCGCCCGAACCGGTCGGCGAGGGCGCCGAAGAACATCGCGCCGGTGACCGTGCCGACGAGGGTGATCGTGGCGAGCATGCCGCCCTCGGTGTCCGACAAGCCGAAGCCTACGGTGATCGCGGGCAACGCGAAGCCCAGGATCTGGAGGTCGTAACCGTCCATCGCGTACCCGACCGTGGCGCCGAGGACCGCTTTCCGCCCGTACGAGGTGACCTCCTGGGGTCCGCCGTCGCCGGCGGGGGAGGTGTCTCCCATCGTCCGGGTCCCGGTCACGTCGACGTCATCGTCGTCGTTGCTCATGGCTAATCCTCCGATCGGATGGTGACTGTTCCGATGAGATCCGCGAGCCTGTCCACGCCCAACCGCCGCGCCAGCACGGGGAGTTCCGCGACGATCTGGGCCATCAGATACGGCTGGGCGAAGGTGGCGGTGCCGATCTGGATCGCTGTGGCACCCGCGATGAGGAACTCCGCGACATCGCTCGCCGATCGGATGCCACCGCAACCCACGACGGGGATGTCGATGGCCTGCGCGGCCAACCAGACGAGCCGCAACGCGAGAGGCTTGACGGCGGGCCCGGACACGCCGCCCGTGCCGTTACCCAGCTCGGGCTCCCGCCGGTCCGCGCTCACGGCCATGCCGGGGAAGCTGTTGCAGACCGTGACGGCGCTGGCGCCGGCGTCTTGCGCGGCCTTCGCCGCGTCCCCGATCGTCTGGAGTTGCGGGCTCAGCTTGACCAGTACCGGCTTCGCACTGCGGGCGACCACTCCGGCGACGACCTCGCTCATCGCACGCAGGTCGGAGTCGAGCGTCGCGCCTGACCGTTCGAGGTTGGGACAGGAGACGTTCACCTCGAGCGCGGCGTGCCCGGTCCCGGCCAGTTCGTCGGCCACGCGCCAGTACTCCCGTGTGGACAGTCCGCCGATACTGACCACGACGGGGGCGGCGAGCTTCGCGTAGCCACCCAACCCGGACCGGCGAAACTCCGCCGCTCCCCGGCTCGGGATTCCGACGCTGTTGAGCATCCCGTTCGACACTTCGGTGATCCGGTGGGCCGGGTTTCCCGGGCGGGCGGTGGCGAACACCGTCTTGGTCACGACGGCACCGAGTACGTCGACGGGCATGAGGTCGACGAGCTCCGGACCGAAGCAACCGGAGGCGGGCATCACCGGGTTCACCAGTGCGAGGCCGCCGAGTTCCACCGTCAGATCGCTCTGGGGGCAGGTGGGCTTCGCCGGCTCGCGACCCCGGGCCGCGTCGACGATGCGTGTCGTCGTCAAAGTGGAAACCTCTTTTCACTCTGAAGGAGGCGAGCCTGGCCCTACCTGGCCGGGGGGTGTCAAGTGCTGCTACAGGGTCGTAACAAGCCGGCTACACGGGCGACGCGTGACGCAGCGGATCGAGCACACCGGCACAGTCGGTGACCTCGGGCAGGGCGAGGATCCTCTCCCACAGCACACCGGCGACGTCGCCCACGAGGCCGGCGAACTTGTCCCGCAGCTCGTCGGGCGACAGCGGATCGTGGTGATGCCCACGCGGATCGTCGACGACGGCGGACAACGTCGTGTCCGATGTGTGAACGACGACTTCCGTCGGCGCGTGATCGGGCCACCGTCGTTCGAACTCCGGTTTGACACCGACACTGACCTTCTCGGCCAGCCGTGCCACACCGGGGTCATAATCGAACGTGTCGACCGTCGACATGCGACGCGTCAATGCCGCTGATACGGCATATGGCAAGGAGAACCGCGCGGACAGGTCGTTCGGAAACGGCCTGCGGTCGAGCTTGAGGTTGTTGGCGACGGTATGGACCTCGATCGCCCTGATGCTGTCGACGGGTATCGCCGGCAGGGACAGCACCGCGTCCACGGCGCCATGCGTCAGCGCGCAGGCGCTGTGGCGCTTGAAGTAGTTCCGCATGATCCGCGGCCGCGCGAGATCCGGCGGTTCCCTCAACGCGTCGAGATCGACCGGCTGCCCGGTCAGTTCGCCGAAGAACGCCGGGATCGACTCCAGCGAGCCAGTGAAACCCGCACGCAGCAGTCGGCTCGCCCGCACGGCCGCCTGCGCGGCCAACCCCATCGCGGTGTTCCGTGCGGTCGCGCCCACGTAGCAGGCGTTCCACACCGGCACCACGGGCGTCGTCGCCGCGATCGCCGCGGCTCCCACCGGGTCCTCGCCGAGCAGCAACGCCACACTCACGGCGGCCCCGACGCCGGCGAGGTGGCCGTGTGGGTGCGTCGGTGGGCGCAACCGGAACGCCGTGAGGAGCCGGGCGCTGACCTCGTACCCGGCGACGACCGCGCTCAGCAGCTCGGGTCCGGACCGGCGCGCCGCTTCGGCCACGGCGAGAGCCGCGGGGACGATGTGCATTCCGGGATGACCCGTCGGGCGCGTTCCCTCGTCGAGTTCCAGGAAACTGCCCGCCGACGCGTTGTGGAACGCGGCATGTTCGGCGGGCGCGAGACCCGCGCCCGCGGCCAGGACCGTGGATCCGCCCCCACCGGGCGCGGGGCCCAGCTCGTCATCGACGTCGCGCATCGTCGTCATCTCGGCGGTTCGCCCGCCTGCGATGCTCACGCCGACGGTGTCGGCGACCACGTGCGCCGCGTGGCGGCGCACCGGGTCGTCGAGCGGTTCGGTCGCGAGTACGCAAGCCTGCCTGATCGCCTCGCGCACTCCCGACGTCAGCTCCTCGGTGGAGCTCACGCGCTCAACCGATCGGCGTGGCCCGCGGAGTGGTCGGCACGGACGAAACGTCCCCGGCGCTCGCCGACGATCTCGCGATCGCGCACGACGACCTCGCCGCGCAGTACCGTCGCGACGGGACCACCGCACAACTCGAAACCGTTCCACGGGCTGACCGGCTGCTTGGCGATCAGCTCCTCGTTGCGGACGGTCCTCCGCAGCTCCGGATCGACGATGACCAGGTCCGCGTCGCTGCCGGGACGGATGACGCCCTTGCGGGGGTACAGGCCGTAGAACTTCGCAGTTTGCGTCGAGGCGACCTCCGCGAGTCGCATCGCTGTCGTCTTGCCACGCGCCAACGCGTCCAGCAAGACGGGACCGAAGGTCTCGCAACCGACCGCGCCGGCGGGCTGCGTCTCGAAACCGCGCGCCTTCTCCTCGACGGTGTGCGGCGCGTGGTCCGAGCCCAGCGACAAGATCGCGCCATCGTTGACCCCTGCCCACAACGCGTCCTGGTCCCGCTGTTCGCGTACGGGCGGGTACACCTTCATCACGGGCCCGACCTTGGGATAGTCCGCGTCGGTCAACGTCAGGTACTGCGGGCAGGTCTCCGCGCTGACGGCCACCCCGTTGCGCCGCGCGGTGCGGACGACGTCAAGTCCCATCTCCGAGGCCAGGTGCACCACGTGGAAACGGCATCCGGTGGCCTTCGCGAACTGCGCGGCGATCGAGATGGTCGTCGCCTCCGCGACCGCCGGCCGCGCCGCGAGCAGGTCCTCGTAGGTCTCGATCGGGTGGCCGAGCGATTCCTGACTCGTCGCCAGAACGTCCTTGTCCTCACAGTGCGCCGCGAGCACGCCGCCGTGTTTGGCGACCTCGGCGAACAGCTGCAGCACCTGACCGTTCGGCGGCGGCATCAGGAGGTTCTCGGGCTTTTCGTCACCGAGGTTGTACACCAGCGAGCGGGTCTCGCGATGCAGCGCGTATCCCCAGAACAGTTTGACCGCGACGGCGCCCGCCTCGAACATCGGGCCGATCTGGTCGAGGTTGGCGTCGCCGAGAGCGAGCCCCCACAGCCCGAAGTCCGTCCATGCCGACTGTTCGTGCTGGCGACGACGCTGCTCGAAAACCTCGGCCGAGTCGACCGGCGGGATCGCGTTGGGCATCTCCAGCACGGTGGTCACGCCGCCCACGAGGGCACCCCGCGTCGAGTGGTCGAAGTCCTCCTTGTGGCTGAGCCCGGGGTCACGGGAGTGCACGTGCGGATCGATGAATCCGGGGAACACCAGTTTCCCCGCCGCGTCGTACACCTCGTCGGCGTCGACCTGGGCGCCGCGGTCCAGGATCGCCGTGATGGTCCCGTCCGTGCAGAGCAGATCGCCGTCGAGAATGCCCGCCGGCGTGACGAGCTGACCGTTGACGATGTGCAACCTCATGCGTCTCTCCTCTGACCTCGATCTGACTCGTGCTGCTGCACGGTTGCCCTTGTCCCCACGGCTAGACGACCGCGCCGATCCCGGCCTCGCGCGCTCCGTCGAGCACCCTGACCGCGCAGACCAAGTCCTGGATGGCGAGACCGTGCGATTCGAATACGGTGATGTCGTCACCGTCGGCCCGTCCCGGGACCTTTCCGGTGAGTACGTCGGCGAACTCGCTCGCCTCGGCCGGGTCAAGGCCGTTCGCGAGCAGGTCGCCGCATTCCAGCCGAGCGACGGCGGCGGAGTCGACCGTGATGTGCGCGGCGCGCTGGAACGTCACGCGGTCGAGCTCCCTACGTGCGGCGTGGTTGCTGCCGACGGCATTGACATGCGTGCCCGCGCGCAGGAGTCCACCGTGGAACAGCGGTTCGGCCGCCCCCGTCGCGGTGACGACGACGTCGGCACGCGGCACCGCGTGTTCCGCGCTGACCCCGGCCTCGACATCCAGCCACGGGTGCGCACCTCGCACGGCAGCCGCCGTGCTCGCAGCCCGGTTCACGTCCCGTCCGACGACCAGCACCGTCCGTAGCTTCGGCAACACCTCGACGAGAGCGGTGACCTGAGCCGGCGCTTGGTATCCCGTCCCCAACACGCACACCGTGTCGCTCTCGGGCCGGGCCAGCACCTTCGTCGCGAGCGCCGAGGCCGCCGCGGTCCGCCGCTGACCGAGCAGGTCCGCCCTGACCAGGCCACGCAGTTCGCCCGACTGGCAGGAGTAGACCAGCACCGTGATGGCGCTCGCGCGGTTACTTCCCGCACGCACCACCGGATAGGACTTCACCGCGATCGCGTCGAGAGTCGGCGCGATCGCCGACATGACGTTGAGCGCCACCGTCCCCGCGGCACTTCGCCGTCGGGGCTCGTCCCACGCGTCGCCCACCGCGAGCAGCTCGAATGCCGTGCGCACGTCGGCGAGCGCGGCCGTCGGCGGCAGCAGCCCGTCGACGTGCCGGTCGTCCAGGATCTGCGGCATAGCTTCCTTTCCGACGGCTCATCCCTGATCGCACCGGCCATCTGCCCATCACATTGGAAACTGCTTTCCACTTCTGTAGACTGCAGCTTGGACGACCGTTCGCGGCGCTGTCAACCCACACCGGGGGTCCGATAGGATCGCGGCCGAGGTGCCGGCGACCGGCGGCAACGGCGGTACCACGCCGCGCCACGAGCAAGATCAGCACGGGAGGAGGGTCAGCCGATGAGCGCCGCACGACCCCTCGAGGTCATCGTCCGCTCCGCGGAGGTCCTCAACGCGGTCGGTGCCGCACGTTCCGGGCTGACGCTGCAGGAACTTCACGACGAGCTCGACATTCCCCTCGGCAGCCTGCATCGCATCCTCACCACGCTCGGCCAGGTCGACTACCTGCGGCGATCCCCCGTGACGAAGCGATACTTCATCGGGCGAGCCGCGCGGGCGCTTACCGGAGCCATCGGCTCGCACAGCGCACGGCTGGTGAAGCCGCCTGCCGCCCTCGTCGACGCCGCCGGCGAGACCGGCGAGACCGTGTTCCTCACCGAGCTGATCGGCGACGCTCCGGTCTGTGTATCCATTGTGGAGGCGGAGCACGCGCTGCGGCTGTTCGTCCGGATCGGACAGGAAATGCCGCTGCACGCCGCGGCGTCGAGCCGAGCCATCCTGGCTCACCTCGACGAGGAGGTCGTCCGCACCTTGCTCGAGGGGGCCGAGCTGACCGAGTACACCGCGGGAACACCGCACCACGTCGACGACGTCATGCACGTGCTCAAGGAGGTCCGCGAAAAGGGCTACGCGGTCTGTGACAACGAACTCGATCCAGACGCTTGGGCGGTGTCGGTCCCGATCCGTGACGGCGATGACCGAGTCCTTTCCAGCGTGACGATCACCGCTCCCGGTTCACGAGTCGCGGAGCCCGATGTCCGCGCGCGGATGACCGAGGCCGCGCAGCGCGCCGCCGAGCGACTGTCGGCGGAACTCGGCAACCCAGGCCCAGCATCCTGATGCCCTCGCGACGATCGATCGGCCTGATCGCCACTGGCGGTACCATCTCCGTCGCTCCGCCGTCGGCCGACTCGCAACAGCACCAAGGCGTCGGAGCACTGACGCCACGGCAGGACGACCGTCCAGAGGGGATCGACGTATTCCCGCGGGACGCGCTCAGCCTGTCGTCACGCCGAATGACACCCGATGACCTATGGACACTAGCCAGCGCCGTCAACGAGGAGATCGCGGCCGGCCGCGACGGCGTCGTCGTCACCCACGGAACGGACACGCTCGAGGAGACCGTCTACGCACTCGGCCTTCTCGTCGACACCCGGGTGCCGGTGGTGGTCACCGGTGCCATGCGGTCGCCGCATCTGGCGGGGCCCGATGGTCCTGCCAACGTCCGCGCGGCCATCGTCGCCGCGGCCGATCCGAAGCTGGCGCCGTACGGACCGACGGTCGTCTTCCAGGACGAGGTACACGTCGCCCGCCTCGTCACCAAGATGCACAGCGCTCGCGTTGCGGCGTTCGGCTCCCCGGCTGCCGGACCGGTCGGATTCGTCGCCGAGGACCGGCTCGAGCTGCTGCTCGGTCCACCACCGGAAACCGACCTGCTGCCCCGCGCCAGCCCACCGACAACGCGGGTCGGCCTCCTTCACGCGGCCACCGGGATCGACGGCTCCGTCGCCGACGCGATCGCGTCCGATGTGGACGCCGTCGTCGTGGCAGCGCTTGGCGCGGGACACGTCTCCCCGTCGCTGGGTGCGGCGCTGGTTCGCCTCGCGGGCGCGGGCAAGCCCGTCGTGATCACCAGCCGGTGTCCCGACGGCGCGCTACTCAGTCATACCTACGGTGGTGCGGGCTCCGAAACGGAGCTGCGCCGCGCCGGACTCCACTTCGCCGGCACGCTCTCCGCGCCAAAAGCACGGCTGCGCGCCCTCTTCGGCATGTCCGCCGGAATTCCCGCCGACGAGCTCTTCCACCCGGCCGACGGTGCCGGCCGGTGAGCGGCGGTTCCGCGCGAGTGTTTGCAGGTCACAATGTGGATGGCCTGATCGCCGCCGCCCAGTTACACACAGGTGAGATGTGAGGAAGTGATCAAGGAGGTTGTGAGAGTGGATCGGCGTCGGGTTGATCGTGAGGAAGACCGCCGCGTCGGGTGAGGTGTCGGATGTCTTTCGCACGAACGGAGGTCTTCGTGTTGCACCCAGAGATCTCGGGCGCGACCGAGCATAAGTGGGTGCGCCGTTATCGGGAGGAAGGCGAGGCCGGGCAGGTCGATCGTTCCAGTCTTCGCAGGACGAGCCCGCGCCGCACTATGCGCGGGTGGAGCGGAAGGTCCCGGCGGATACGCCGCCAGCGGCGGCTGGGCCGGACCCGAATCGCAGTGATGGTGGGCTCACTAGCCTCCACGGCACGCCGAAACTAGCCTGGCTGGATCGCCTCATCGGGCAGGTGATCAGCCCTACGAACGGCAGCGGCCGGGCGAGTTGGTGGATGTGGATGTGAAGAAGCTCGGCCGGCTGCGCGAGGGCGAGGGCAGCGGGCACAGGGACGCGACAGCGACCTGCACCGCGTTAGTGGCCGCGCGCAGGAGGGGCCGGCGGCGTCGCCGGCCCGTCCGCTACAGGTAGCCCCCGAGCCCACCCACGCGCCGAGGGCGACGCCGACGATGCGGCCCTCCACGGAGGCCACCGCCCGGGTGAGCCCGCCGGCCGTTCTGGTACGTTGATTACCCCCGGAATGCGCTTCGCGGGGCAGTGCAACGGGTGATCGCTTCCGCTTGTTCACCGAGGACGCGATGACCGACTTCGGGACCCGCCGCCCACTCTGTGCGCCGGGGGCGGTTAGCTAGTCGACGGGACGGCGACATCGGTGGACGAAGGGAAAGACCGCGTGACGGGCGAAGCGACCGACTGGGCGGACAGTCTCAAGAAGCACCTCGACCGCGCGAGTTCAGCGCGGATCTACGACTATCTGCTCAATCCCGAGAGTCCCAACAACTACGCCATCGATCGCGCCTTCGCGCAAGCGCAGCTCGATGCCCTGCCCGATATGCAGAAGGCGATGCGCGAGAACCGGCGCTTCATTGGGCGCGCCGTCGAAGCCGCCCTTGAACACGGCATCACCCAATTCATCGACATCGGCGCCGGATTACCCAGTCAGGGCCAGACCCACGAGGTCGCAGACCGAGTGGCGCCGGAGGCTGGCGCCCGAGTGGTCTACATCGACAACGAACTGATCGCCCATGCCCACTCCGAGATCTTGCTCGGCCGCAACGCGGATCCGAACAGGCACAAGGCCGTGCTGGCGGACTTCTACAACCACGGTGACCTCTGGCGCAAGGTGCTGGCCACCGAGGTCATCGACCCCACGCAACCGAGCTGCCTGCTGATGACCGCCATAGTCCACTTCATGCCCCCTGAGGACCGTCCCGACGTTCCGATGGGCGTCTACCGCGACCGGCTGGCCCCGGGCAGCATGCTCGTATTGACGCACGTCCCGGACGATCCGACCGACGAGGGCCTGCAGGCCGTCGCCCGCGCCTACAGCAACACCGCCAACCCTGCGTATCTGCGTACGGACGAGGAGTTCGCCGAGTTTTTCGGCGGCTGGCCGCTGCTTGAACCTGGCTTGGTGTGGACCGGCGAGTGGCGTCCGAAGACAGAGCGGTCGCAGGAGCCGTGGTGGGATGAGGACACTGACAGCACCGACGGTCAGCCCTGGTGGGAAGGCTCACCGTCGCGCATGCTCTATCGGGCTGGGGTCGCACTGAAGCCCTGAGTGCTGCCGCATCACGGCCAAAGCTGGGGCTGGAGACCACTATCCATCACCTATCCGAACCGACGAGCGGCGCAGCAAGCGAGGACCGAGCTATCCCGGAACACCATCCGCTTTCGGGGATACCCGTGCGAGTGCGGGAAGTGGCACCTTACGAGCAAATCGTGAAGGCAGCACCATTGAGTGCGGCCCCCGAAACGAGGACGACCGCCGCTCGCAAGCGGCGACGGTACGACAGGGTGCTCGGACGGGATCGACGAATTTGCCAGGTTTGTGCCGCGTCGGTGTGTGCGGCAAGTCACAGCAACATGACGAACCCGGTGGCTCGTTCGACGAGCGTGCCGATAGCGGAACCGTTTCCGGCCCCGGTAATGAGATCGCCCTCCCAATGTCCTGGTACTGCTCGGTCCTCGACTTCGGCTGGCCGTTCACTGATGGAGACCGCACCGGCATGCCGGCTGCGGCGTTCGTCGGCCTTGCGGTGAGGTTTGCGCAGTGCACGTCCGGTTCGCAAGCACTGCACCAGTTCGCGTTTCAGCGCGCCTCGTCCTTGAACGTAGAGCGACTGGTAGATCGTTTCGTGGGACACACGCATCTCCGGATCGTCCGGGAAGTCGATCAGCAACCGCCGACTGATCTGCTCGGGACTGTGCTTGAGCACCAGCTGCCGCTCAACATAGGCGCATAATCGGGTATCACGGCGAAGCAACGCGATCTTCGGACGACGGGCACGCTTGTCGGCAAGTGCCTGAGCGACGGTCGCCCGGTAGCCAGTCTTCGGCCGACGAGTCCCGCGAGCGAGCTCGCGGCTGATGGTCGAGGGCGATCTACCGATCGCCCTCGCAATAGCTCGAACGCCCTCGCTGGCCGCTCGACGACAGGCGATCTCCTCCCGGTCGGCGAACGACAGGCGAGCCGGGCGACCAACGGGCTCACACCGCTGTGGTGGCATCACCCCGCCAGCCTCACGGAACCACCGCCAGCCCACCGTCTTCGACACGCCGACCGTCGCGGCAGCGGTGTCGATGATCTGGCCTCCACGGATCCGCTCCCAGAACAAGCGCTGAACCTCGACCGATATCGCAGGACGCCCCAACACAAAACCCCTCGTCATGGCGGGTGTTGCACTGACCCCTTGAACCTAAGCCGCGCTCAAGCCCGTCTACCTCGCCGTCATGAGCCTCGACCCGACCGGCACCGGCCGCAAACGCTGGACCATGCGGTGGAAACCCGCGTTGAACGCCTTCGAGATCGCCTTCGACGGCAGACTCGCCGCCAGACGCAAGTAGCTTCCTCAACCCCGAGTTACACCGCTCGTTTGGCTCTGGCACGGATCCGGTGGTGACGATGCGTGTCCGATTCGGTGCTGTGCCAGGGTGAGCGCCGTGCGCTGGTGATCAACTTCTTGCGTTGGTGTTCTCGGGGCTGTCGTCCCTGGTCCTCGATGGCGTCGACGATGAGGCTGGGGTGCTCGTGGTGCGGGCATCGACGCGGCCCGGTCCTGTGGACTGCCCGGACTGCGGGGTGGCGACGGGGCGAGTGCACGGCTATGTCGTCCGGCAAGTGGTCGATGTGCCGGTTGACGGGCGGCGGGTGCTGATACGGCTGCGGATTCGACGGATGCGCTGCGGGCATCTCGGGTGCTTGCGGCAGACGTTCCGTGAGCAGCCCGTTGGCATCGTGCAGCGATATCAGCGTCGAACTGTTCGGCTGGCCGCGCACGTGGCGAGCGTTGCGCGGGAATTGGCCGGTCGTGCAAGCGCCCGGGTCCTGGCCGCCGTCGGTGTGGTGCTGTCGAGGCAGACCGCGCTGCGGGCGCTGCTGCAGTTGCCGTTGCCGACCAGGTCGGTGCCCCGGGTGATCGGGGTGGACGACTTTGCCCTGCGTAAGCGGCAACGCTACGCCACCGTGATCATCAACGCGGAAACCGGCGAGCGGGTTGAGGTGTTGCCAGGCCGCACAGCAGAGGTGCTGGAGGCCTGGCTGCGGGAGCATCCCGGTGTGGAGGTGGTGTGCCGGGATGGTTCGGCCACCTATGCCCAGGCGATCCGTCGAGCCCTGCCCGACGCGGTGCAGGTTGGCGACCGCTGGCATCTGTGGCACAACCTCGCCGAGGTCGTGTTGAAGGAGGTCGCCGCGCACAGCACCTGCTGGGGCAAGACCGGTCCGCCACTGCGCGAGGGCGCGCGAGCGGTGACCACCCGCCAACGCTGGCAACAGATCCACGACCTGCTCAAGCACGGCGTGGGGCTGCTCGAAATCGCACGCCGGCTGAACCTGGCAATGAACACAGTGAAGCGATACGCCCGCATCGATCAACCCGACCGGCTTGTTCGCGCACCGCAGTACCGGCCCACCCTCGTCGACCCATTCCGTGACTACCTGCGTGGCCGCCGCCGCGAGGACCCGGCCGTGCCCGTGCATCAGCTGATGGCAGAGATCAAACAGCGCGGCTACACCGGAAGCCACAATCTGCTGTATCGCTACATCACCCAAGGACGAGTCGAATCCGACCGGCCAGCGATCTCTCCGAAGCGACTCACGCGCTACCTGCTCACACGCCCGGACAAGCTCCAAGATCGCCAGCGGGAACGACTCGAAGCCGCCGTGAGCGCCTGCCGCGAGATGACGGCGCTGGCCACCCTCGTCGGTGACTTTGCGGCTCTGCTCACCCCGACCACCGGCAACGATGACCGTCTTAGTGACTGGATCGACCGGGCCCGAGCCGAGGATCTACCTCACCTGCACGCTTACACCCGCGGACTCGAATTCGACCGCGAGGCCGTCAACGCCGCCCTCACCCAACCATTCCACAACGGACGAACGGAAGGAGTGAACACCAAAACCAAGATGATCAAACGGCAAATGTACGGTCGCGCGGGCTTCCCTCTCCTGCGTCACCGCATCTTGCTCGGCTAACGCCACCCAGCGCTACCACCGCATTCGGGCCAGAGCCGCTCGTTTGACAGACCCCCGAGCGCGAGAGGGGCGAGGTCCTTGCCGAACACCTGGCGCACAACGGCGGCGACCGTGGTGCGGTCGTCTTCCGGGGCGGCGCCCACCAGGTTTCCGGCCGCCGCGTCCGCGCCGAGCACGTCGGCGATCTTCAGTCGCCAACATCCTGAATTGCCGCATTAAAGACCTTTCGGTAATATGAGGTGCCCCGAATTTTCCGGACAGGTTTATTGTGGCTATTTCATGCTGCGAGCTGTTGGTTCAGATACTCGTTGTGGACCTCTAGTGGGGTCTGGTAGCCGAGTCCCGAGTGGAGACGTTGCCGATTATAGAATCCCTCGATGTATTTGACAACCTCCTGGCGGGCTTCGGCTCGTGTGGTGAATACCGTGCGGCTGACCCATTCGTTCTTCAGCGCGCCGAAGAACGATTCGGCCATCGCGTTATCCCAGCAAATTCCCGTCCGGCCGACTGATTGGCGAATATTGAGGCCGGCGAGTTCGGAGGCGAACTCGTAAGACGTGTAGTTCGAGCCTCTATCGGAATGGAAGATGCATCCGGGCTGCAGGTCGACGGTGCCGGCTGCGGAATCGAGAGCTGTGGTGATGAGTGAGGTTTTGTAGTGATCGGCCATGGACCAGCCGATGACCATTTTCGAGTAGCAGTCGATGACCGTGGCCAGGTAGACCCAGCCCTCGCCGGTCGGGAGATAGGTGATGTCGCCGACCAGCTTGGTGCCGGGCGCCTCGGCCGTGAAGTCCCGGCAGACCAGGTCGGGGATGCGGTGTGCCAGGTCTGCTTCGGTGGTGGCCGGTCGCCACGGCCGCGGTTGGCAGGGCACCAGGCCCAGCTGGCGCATGAGGTGGCGGACCAGCTCGCCGGACACCTGCTCGCCTGAGCGTCGCAGCACGGCGTGGATGCGCCGGTAGCCGTAGGTCCCATGGTTGGCCTCGAACACCGCGGTGATCGTCGCGGCGAGCCCGGCGGCGCTGGGTCGCCGGCGAGGCCGGCCGGTCCTTCCACTCGTAGTAACCCGAGGTGGACACGTCCAGCCATACGCACATCTTGCTGATCGGGTAGTTGTCCTTCTCGCCGTCGATAAACGCGAACTTCGCGCTCACCGATACTCCTGGGCGAAGAAGGCCGCAGCTTTTCCCAGGAAATCATTCTTCATCTTGAGTTTCCGGTTCTCGCGTTCCAGCTCCCGCAGCCGAGCCCGGTCGGAAACCGACAATGGCTCCTCCTTGACCGGATGCGCCTTCCGATACGCCGCAACCCAGTTCCCCAGGGTGCCCGGGTTGATCCCCAATTCCCGAGCTACCTGGGCAATCGGACGATCACTCCCCACCGCCATCTTCACTGCCTCATCCCGAAACTCAGGAGAAAACTTCCTGCGCCGCTCCGGCATCGATCACCCTCCATTCCGTATCGAACCCTATTAGGTCCGCTGTCCGGAAAGTGAGAGGCACGCCAAATAGGGTGAGTCGTTGCGGGTGATTCACCTTGCCTGGTAGGACAATCATCGCTGTGCCAGAACCTTTACAATCAGCCAGCGGACACCGCAAACCCCGCCACGACAAGAAAGTAGCCGGCCGCCGCGACTTCGAGGCATTGTGGGAACGCCGGATGCAGGCGGCGGCGATGTTCGACCGCGGCTGATCCCGCCCGGGCAGCACCGGCACGCCATCGCCGGGCCGCCTTCGTGCCAGTGCATGGCTACGCGGCATACCTGCCGCCTAGCCTGGGTGTGCGCGGGCCCGCTGCTTTCCTGATCGTCACAAATCGGGACCATGGCCCGCGTCCGTTCGCCGACGCGGCAACACGCCGCAACCGGACAGGAACCAGCCGGCCAGAGCCAGCAACTCCGCCGCAAGCCCGAGGGAGATTGATGTTCGCGCGCGTGATCACAGCCCAGGCAGGGGCCGAGGGATTCGACGCCACCATCCGCCTTGCCGAGCAGCAGCTGCCCGGCGCCCGCCAGATGCCCGGATTCAAAGGCTATTACCTGCTCACCGACGCCGAGACCGGCAAGCTCGTCATCATCTCGGTGTGGGAGACCCGCGAGCAGATGGACGCAGTCACAGCCGGGGCAGGACCGTCCGGCATCCGGGAACAGCACAATCCAGCGACGGCAGGACTCACGGCACAGCACCTGGAAACCTACGAAGTCACGATGCATGAACCGTCATGAACCGTCGCCGACAGCCTCACATTGCCCAGGCAAGCGGCGTGGGCGTTTGTCGGCATGAAACGGCACCCCTTCCTGAGGTTCCCCCGGTTGCCCGGAGACTTCCAAACCAGGTTTGATCATGCGAACCTCACCCACACTAGGCTTCCGCGGGCAGGACGACGGTGGTGGTGAGCCCGCCGTCGGGGTTGGGAGTGGCCATTACCGTGCCATGGTGGCTGTGCGCGATGGCGCGGACAAGGGTGAGTCCGAGCCCGACGCCGTGTGCGTCGGTGCGGTCGTTCCGGCGGTGAAACGGCTCGAACAGCCGGCCGGCCTCCTCGGCGGTCATGACCTCACCGGTGTTCGTGACGATGATCATGGCGCTGCCGCCCCGGACAGTGGTGGTCAGCCGCGCGGTGCCGCCCGCGTGGTTGTGCCGGATGGCGTTGTGCAGCAGGTTGATCAGCAGGTGGTGGAGCAGGTCCTTGTCGCCGCTCACCGAGGTGGGGTGCAACTCGGTGAGCACGCGGACGTGACGGGTGACTGCTTCCGGCCGCACTTGTTCCAGCGTTCCGGCCGCCACCGAGGCGAGGTCGACGGGTTGCGCGTCATGGACGCCATGGTCGGCGCGGGACAGGGCGAGCAGGGATTCCACCGTTGCGATGCTGCGTTCGTTGGTGGCCAGTAGTTTGGGGGCCAGGGTGGCGAGGTCGTGGTCGCCGGGGTGGACGAGGGCCACCTGCAGCATGGTGCGGGTGGTCGCCAGCGGGGTGCGCAGCTCATGGGAGGCGTTGGCGGCGAAGCGTTGCTGCGCCTGGAAACTGACGTCCAGCCGGTCGAGCATCGTGTCGATGGTGTCGGCGAGTTCGGTGAACTCGTCCTGGCGGCCTTCGAGCTGGACCCTCTCGTGCAGTGCGTGGTCCGCGACCGCGCGGGCGGTCCTGGTGATCCGGTGGATTGGGGCGAGAACGCGCCCGGCGATGATCCAGCCGAGCAGTAACGAGACCAGGGCCAGCCCGGCCAGCGCCGCACCCGACAGCCGCAGCAGGGCCGCCATGACGTCGTCCCTGCTGGTGATGGTGACCCCGTGGGGAGCCTCGCTGAGACGGCGGGCCGGAAGCACCTGGGCAGGCAGGACGTAGGTCGGGATGTACCGCATCAACACGTACAGGGCGACCAGCAACACGGTGCCACACGCCAGCACGGTGCCGCCGTAGAGCAGGGTAAGCCGGGCCCGGATGGTCAACCGCCCCCGCCGCAACGTGGTGGAAACACTCATGAGGCGGCGGCGAGGTAGTAACCGACTCCGGTGGCGGTGTGCAGGATCGGCGGGTCCCCGAGCTTGCGCCGCAACGTGGAGACGGTGATGCGGACCGCGTTGGTGAACGGGTCGGCGTGGGCGTCCCACACCTTCTCCAGCAGGTGCTCGGCGCTCAGCACCGCTCCGTCCGCGCGCAGGAGCAACTCCAGGACACCGAACTCCTTGCGGGTCAGCCGCAAGGAGCGATCACCGCGGCGAGCGTCGCGGCGAGCGGGGTCCAGCCAGAGGTCGGCGTAGGTCAGTACCGGGGGGTGTCCCGTGGTGGGGCGCCGCCGCAAGGCGTGCAGCCGGGCGACGAGTTCGGGGAAGTCGAACGGCTTGACCAGGTAGTCGTCCGCGCCGAGACGCAAGCCGTCGACCTTGTCCGCCAGCCGCCCGGCCGCGGTCAGCATGAGGATCCGGCAGTCTGGCCGGTCGGCCACCACCTGACGGCAGACGTCATCTCCGTGCACACCGGGAAGGTCGCGGTCCAGCACCACGACGTCGTACTCGTTCACCGCCACGTTCTCCAGCGCGGTCGCCCCGTCGCCGGCGATGTCTACCGCCATGCCCTCCTTGCGGAGACCGGACTGCAACGCCTCCGCGAGGAAAGCCTCGTCCTCCACCACCAGCACCCTCATGCGTGCACCGTCCCGCTCTCGCGAAGTCCGCCCCGGCCATGTTCGCTGATACCCGCCTGCCAACGCCATCCCATGGTCCACAAGGAACGTATGGCCCGCATATGTTCCTCACCAGACACTGGCGATAACCCCGGTCCGGCTCAATGGAGCCGATCGCGGAGCACTGCCGCGGTCGCTCCCGAGTGGATCAGCCACCCGGGAGCGGGTAGTTCACCCCAACAGAGAGGGAAGACCCTTGAACTCGTACACACGAAAAGCCGCCATGGTCGTCACCGGTCTGGCCATCATGTTCGGAACCGCAGGCACCGCGTTCGCCGACACCGTCGATGCCTCGCCCGGGACCACCCCCGTTCCTGGGAACCCGATCAGCTGCCAGCCGGCCCAGCCGGTGCCGCCCGGCACCCCCACTGTCCCCGCGAACCCGATCGGCACCCAGCCCACCAAGCCGGTGCCACCCGGTGCCCCCACCGCCCCGGCGAACCCGATCGGCTGCCAGCCGGCCCAGCCGCTCGACTAGTCGCTGTCCGTTGTCCGCCTGAGGGTGTTGCAGGCAGGCGGGCGAGGCGACTGAGGGGTGTTGGCCGGCGTTCTTGCCGGTCTTGATGGTCAGCTTCTTCACGATGTCGGGCGTCGGGGTGCCCTTGTCGCCGAGCGTGCGGGCGAAGAGCACGTCGTCCTCGTCGATCACCTTGGGGCCGCCGCCGTGGTTGCCGCGCGCGGCGGCGGCCTGCTGGCCTTCGAGGGTCTTCTCGCGGATGTAGTCACGGTCGAGATGGGTGGCGACGGCGAGCACGGCGAAGAGCATCGAGCCCACGCCGTGCGGGTCGTAGATCCCGGTCAGCGGCTCGGTCGGCAGTTCCGGCTGCACCCCGCCGCCTTGCATCTGGGAGGACAGCATCATCAGCTCGGCGGCCTTGCGTGCCAAGCGTTTCATCTCGTGCACGGTCAGGATGACCGGCTGATCCGGCGCGGCGGTCTTGATCTCGTGGGCGAGGGCCTTCTCCAGCTCGGGGTGGGCCTTGATGCGGGTGCTGGTCTTTTCGGAGAACACCCGCGTGCAGTTCGCGGGCGCGAGCGCATCGAGCTGACTTGCAGTTCCTGGGTGGCGGTGGAGCAGCGGGCGTAGCCCATCCAGATGGGGCCCGGTTCGTCTCCGGTGCTGCTGCGGCGATCTCGGGGCCCTGCGTCCACTTCTTGCCCGGTCCGCGGTCGTCCGGGACGGGCACGGTGAGTTCGTCGCGCGGCGCGGGCACGAGGATGAACCGCGCGGTGTGGTACTTCGCGGCGGTCTTCCGGGCACGGGTGCGGCAGGCGCTGCCGGCGGGCACGTCGCATTGCGGGCGGGGGCCGCGTTCGACGGCCGCTGCGGCGGCGTCGGGTCCGAGTTGCGTGCCGTCATCTCGCAGAACTCTGTCAAAACAGAGCGTAGTTCTGCGAGGTGTTGTGCGAATCGCGACCCGGGGATCCTCGGCTCGGATCGGGGTGTTCGCAGAACTGTCACAACTGGTTATTTGTGAGAGTCCGCTACGGTCTCGTGCTCGGTTGTTCCCGCATCCGGTGGGTTCGGCTATTCGGTCGTGCGGGCGGGCCCTTGGCCGTAGGGGGTGCGTGCTGCGGTGTGTTTGCCGGTGCGGGGGTCGGTGGTGATGGCGGCCCAGAAACCGCGGGGCAGCATCGGGTCGTCGGCGGGGCGCGGGGACACGGCGTGTCCGGCATCGCGGGCGGCGTCCAGACACGCCGGGGGAAAGCGGTCGTCGAGGATGCGGCTGGGACTGTCCAGTTCGCGGTGGGCCAGTACGGATGTCACCGAGTCGCCGACGACGATGTCGTGGCCATGGACCAGTGGTGCGTCAACCGCCACCGCAACGGGTTGCCCGAGTGCGAGGACGCGGTGCAGACCGAGCACGGTGGCCGGATGCAGTCCGACGCCGATGCTGCTGCACGCGAGGACGGGGCGACCACGGTGGAAGGCGATGGCCGGCTCGATGGGCATGGGGAGGTGGTCACCGGGGGTGAGGCGGGCGAGGGCGGGTTGTTGGAACGCGGCCGGGTCGGGGACGACGATGCCGTCGATGACGATGCCGGTGGTGCCCCACATCGCGGTGTTGATGCTGTGGCACAGCGCGGCGAGGTTGCCTTCGGCGTCGACGGCGAGCACGTAGTCGGAGTGGCTGCCCGTCGCGGGCGGGCCGTCGAGGGCGGTGAGCAGTCCGGCCAGGGCGCCCGGGTTTTGCGATGGTTCGCCGATGCCGGCCGTGTCCAGCCGCGCGAGGGTGGCGAGCAGGTCGGTTCCGCCGGTGTCGGGGGCGGGCAGGGTCGCGATCTCGTGGCCGGCGAAGGATCCGCGTACCGGCTCGGCGCAGTGGGCCTGGTAGCCGGCGAGGTCCTCGGGGATCGCGTGGCCACCCTCGCGGCGCACCTGCGACACGAAGTGCTCCGCCCAGGATCCTTGATACATCCAGCCAGGCCCATGTTCGGCGAGCGCGGCGATGGTCGCCGCCAGACGTGGCTGGGCGAAGAGTTCGCCTGCGCGGGGAAGCCGCCCGTGCGGGGCGAACGCGGCACGGCCCTCCTCGGTGCGGGTCAGCACATCGGCCCGCAGGGCGAGTAGCCGCGCGAGGTGCTCGTTGACCGGGACGCCGCATTCGAGGAGGTGGCGCGCGGGGGACCAGAGCTGGTCCCAGGGCAGTCGGCCCGCGCGAGTGTGCGCGGCGTGGGCGCCGGCGATAAAGCCGGGGACCAGGGCGGTGCGTCCGCTGGGCTGCGGGGCGGTCGGGATCTCCAGCGGGAGCGTTTCCTGGGTGAGGGTGCCGAACCCGGCGGACACGCTGGTCGTGGCACCGGTGGCGGCCGCGTGGTGCACCATCCCGAACAGCCCGGCGTAGCTGACCCACGATCCCAGGCTCAGCGCGATCTGGGCGAAGGCGGTGGTCAGCACGGCGTCGGTGGCGCTGCCCCCGGCGTCGAGGGCGTAACGGCCCGCGAGGGTGGCGAAGGGGCCCGTTGACCCGACCAGCACCGCCGACGTCCCGGTCGCGGTGGCGGACTGCGGATCCGGCCCGATGTGTCGCCAGTCCAGCGCCTGCTTCAACTCGCAGCGATCCCATCCGGCGGGATCGAGCGGATCCCGCCGGACGCGGATGCTTCGTTTGCCGTCCTGAGATGTCACGGGACCATCGCTCTCGTTGTGGGTGTACTCTCGATTTGAGAGTACACCCACAACGGGAGTTGATATGGCGGAGCAAGAGCCGGAGTCGGGGTTGCGCGAGGTGGTGCATCAGCGGGTGCGCCTTGGCGTCCTTGCCGTCCTCGACCGGCGGGGACCGTGCACGTTCTCGCAGCTGCGGGACGCGCTTGGACAAAGCGACGGCGGCCTGAGCCGCCACCTTGGCGTCCTGGAACAGCACGGATACATCACTCAGGAGAAGGTCTTCGAGAACCGTCGGCCACGGACCTGGATCCAGCTGAGCGCGGCCGGGGCCGAAGCTTTCCGGGAAGAGCAGGAACTGTTGACCAAACTGCTCGCCACCGCATCGTCAGAAGCCGGGACCGACCGGGCCGAGGACAGCACTGCGGCCATGACCATCGTGTTCGCCGCTCTGCTCGCCGAGACCGATGCCGGTACCGGCCAGGACACGAAGGGCGACGAGGGCGGAGACGACACGATCGATCGCTCGACCCTGGTGCCCGACGTCCCGGTGCTCACCGGATGGCGCGCGGAGCCGATCGCGTCCGGACCCGTCAGCGCCCGCTACGACTTCCCGGACGCCTACACCGGCTTCGCCGAACAGCGCGAACAGCGGTTGATGTTCATGAGCCACGGGCTGCGCGGTGGCTGGACCGCGACCTGGCACATCGTCAGTCCAGGGCAGGACGACCTCCGCCAGGACATGGCGCACGCGATAGTGCTCGAACTCGCCGGTGCGGCGGACTGCGCGTCGATCCTCGCGGTGATGGGCCCGTCCACTCTGGACCTGCCCGGTGTGCCAGGAGCCCGCGGCTATCTGCTGCCCGCCAACGGGGACGGAGCGCCCGCCACGGCCGTCGCCTGGTTCTCCGTCGAGCACTACCTCGTCTCGATCGTGGTGACCGCCGCCGCCGACGTCGCCGTCCCGGTGCTGGAAGGCCTGGTGAGCGAGGTGCACGTCCCACTCTCCACCCGTCAGTCCTGACCATCCACCGAGGAGACGACGATGACCACCCCAACCCCGCCCTCGACATCCGCCCCGAATGCCGATGCGACCCGCAGCGCCTGGCGCTCGACCCTGCTCGCCGTCGTCACCGACGTGGCCCCCTCGTTGCTGATCTTCTTCGCCCTCCGCGCGTTCGGGATCAGCGACGCGCTCGCCTACACCGCCGGGTCGGTCGTCCCCCTGGCCCGGCTGATTGTCGACCGCCTACGCGGGCGCCCCCTCAACGCAGTCTCCGGCCTGATCCTGATCTCCTTCGTGGTGTCGGTGGTGCTCGTCCTGCTCACCCAGGACGCCCGCGCGGTGATCGCGCGCGGCAGCTTGATCTACCTGGCCCTCGCGGTGGCCGCGGCCGTCTCCGTGCCGACCCGCAGCCCGCTGATGTTGTTGCTCTCCCGCTACTTCACCGTCCACGCTCGGCCCGAGGCAACCGCGCGATTCGACGAGGTCTTCCGCCGCCCGCGCGGTCTGCGCACGATGCGGATCGTCACGGCCGTCTGGGCGCTCGCGTTCGGTGTCTCGGCCCTGGCCTGCGTCGTCTGCGCCTACACACTCCCGATAACTGTGGCCGCCATAGTCACCTCACTCATCGAGCCGATCATCGCGATCATCCTGGCCGTGGGGACGGGACGCCACCTACGCCGCACACTGGCCCCGCTGTTCCTCGCGGCGACCACACCCACTCCTGACCCGCCCCAGGACCCGGCCGACACCTCGACTGACCCGGACATACCGATCACACCGTCACAGTCAACCGATCGCCACACCGCATCCTGAACGGGACTGTTTCAAGATCAAGATCGGTGTTTCCGGCTACGCCGGGTCAAGATCCGGCGGGATGGGCACTGTGAGTGATGACATCGGAGCTTGTGAGTCCACGCAAGAGTGAGTACACGCTGGCGCAGGAGCTGCCGCCGGAGCAGGCCGCCGCGGCGGCGATGGTGGCCGAAGCGAAAGCCCGCGGGCTGGCGCTGACCGGCCCGGACGGGTTGCTGAAGCTGTTCAGCAAAAACGTGCTGGAAACCGCACTCAACGAGGAAATGACCGAGCACCTCGGACACGAGAAGAACCAGGCCGCCCCGGACCGCGAGTCAACGAACGTGCGCAACGGCACCCGCCCGAAAACGGTGGTCTCGGACGCGGCCGGCGAAGTCGAAGTCAACGTGCCGCGGGACCGGGAGAGCACGTTCGAACCGCAGATCGTGAAGAAGCGGCGGTGTCGGCTCACCGAGGTGGATGAGATCGTATTGTCGTTATATGCGAAGGGAATGACGACCGGGGATAGTGCGCCGTGAAAGCGCTGTTGTATCGCGAGGAGGTGGAAGACCTTCTCCTGCAGGCCGTCGCAGCGGACTGTTGAAGTTGAGGGCAGCCTGAACCGGGAGGTGCCGGTAAGGGTGGCAAGCGGCCCTGACAAAACCGGGACGTGCCAGAACTGCCAGATGGTGCGGGTCCGGCAAACGAGCCGAAGAGGTATACGCGAGGAACTGGCGTGTTACGTTTCCTAAGTAGTCACCGGCTGAAACCTGGCGGATGGCCGGTTGCGATGCGCACCCGTTCTCTGGTGAGGCGGGGAACTCCTGAGCGGGGATTTTCACCTTCGCAGGGAGGCCGTGGTGAAGGTCTGCGGCGTAGTCACGGCGATATCGCGGGAACAAAGTCAGATGCCTCCTTCGGCAAGCGATCAGCAGTGAACACGGGAACTGTCTGGCGATGGTTCCCGGCTCGTGGGCATCCAGTTTGCGCGTCGGGATAGGCACACCGTCTGCCGAACACACCGGACAGGGCGGAGCCGTCGTAGTACTCGGAGGCCGGGAAAGCCGGTCACATTGGGGAAGGACGGCAGCGGTTCCGAGAAGAAGGGATGCTGCAATGCCGAAAGACGCGCCGCTGAATAGCGGCGCTCCGGAACAACCCGAAGCTGGGTCGTTCCGTCGGGTATCGGAAATGCAGGCCAAGCTTCATCGTTGGGCGTCGGCCGATCCTGGCCGACGGTTCGATGACTTGTTCAACCTCGTGCACGACCCGGCGACCCTGCGTGTTGCGTGGGAGCGGGTCGCGACGAATACCGGGGCACGAACCGCTGGTTCGGACGGCGTCACCGTCGCCCGGATTGAGCGGGAAATCGGTGCCCTGGAGTTTCTGGGTGGCATTCGCAGAGCGGTCAAAGACGGTTCGTTTCGGCCGCAGCCGGTTCGGGAACGGTTGATTCCCAAACCTGGTGGGTCGGGGAAAGTCCGCAGGTTGGGCATTCCTACTGTCGCGGATCGTGTGGTTCAGGCTGCCTTGAAGCTGGTTCTGGAACCTATATTCGAGGCTGATTTTCATCCGGTCTCGTTCGGGTTCCGGCCCAAGCGGCGGGCACACGACGCGATCGCCGACATCCATCTATTCGGGAGCCGCGGCTACGAATGGGTTTTGGACGCCGACATCGAAGCTTGTTTCGACACCATCGACCATGCGGCCCTGATGGACCGCGTGCGGGCGCGGGTGACGGACAAGCGTGTGCTCACGTTGGTAAAATCGTTCCTCAAGGCTGGGATCCTGACCGAGCTCGGCGAGGAACGGGACACACCGACCGGGACGCCGCAAGGGGGCATCCTCTCGCCGTTATTGGCCAATATCGCGTTGTCGGTGCTGGATGAGTACCTGCACCGCGACTGGCGGCCAGGAGGTTGGATGTCGACAGAAAACCGGCGTCACCGCCATCGGCGCCTGGGTCTGCCGACCTGGCGACTCGTCCGGTATGCGGACGATTTCGTCGTCATGGTGTTCGGCACCAGGGACCACGTGGTGACGTTGCGCGAGGAAGTCGCGCAGGTGCTCGCTCCGATGGGTCTGCGTTTATCGCCGGCCAAGACTCGGATCGTGCACATCGCCGATGGGTTCGATTTCCTGGGTTTCCGCATCCGGTGGAGAATCAAGAAAGGGACCCGCGATCAGTGGCGGCTCTACACTTTCATTGGCGATCGGCCACTCCGGTCGTTGAAAGCGAGAATTCGTGCCCTGACGCGCAGGACATCACAGCAGGACCTACGGGCCGTGTTGATCCGGATCAATCGGATCACACGCGGCTGGGCTGAATATTTCCGGCACGCCGTGGCCAAGCACACCTTCGACCGGATCGCTTACTTTATCTGGTGGCGAATCGTCCGATGGGTGAAGACCAAACGGCGTTGGAGATGGAAGGACGTCCACCGCTGGCTGCGAACCCCGACGGGGTGGCGGCCGATCGCGGTGGACGGGATTGAACTGCGCAACATCGCGGCGACACCGGTCACCCGGTACCGTCGGCGCAGTATTCCCAGCCCTTGGCCCTGCGCGAACCGCGCCTAACGACAGAAACCGTGGAGAGCCCGTTGCGTTGAAAGGCGCACGGCGGGTTCGGCGAGCGGCCTGGGGAAACAGACCGACGGCAACGCCGGAACTGCGCCCCAGGCCGACTCGACTCTCGGCACATTTCGCCGAGATCTATGGATCCTCGGTCAGTAAGGAAACGATCTCGCGGATCAACGACAAGGTCGTCGCCGAAATGCAGGAATGGGCCAACCGCCCGCTCGACCCGGTGTACGTCGCCGTGTTCATCGACGCTATCCACGTCAAGGTCCGTGACGGCCAGATCGCCAACCGGCCCGTCTACGCTGCCATCGGTGTCACCATCGACGGTCACAAGGACGTCCTGGGCCTGTGGATGGGCGTCGGTGGCGAGGGTGCGAAGTTCTGGATGAGCGTGCTGATCGACCTGAAGAACCGCGGCGTCCGGGACGTGTTCTTCCTCGTCTGCGATGGCCTCAAAGGCCTGCCCGACGTCGTTGCGAACGTGTGGCCGCAGACCGTTGTCCACACCTGCATCGTCCACCTCATCCGCAATACCTTCCGGCTGGGACCCCATGCGGGTCCGCGGCCTGCTGGAACGGTTTTGGGTGAACACGATTTCCGCACCCGGATCGTCCTATGTGGAGCTCGCCGGGACCGATCTGCGTGGCCTGCGGAACTCGGCATTGCGTCGCGTGCTCGCCACCGGTGCCCAGCCGGACGCCGACACGGCCGGTCGCCCGAGAGCTTCCTCTCCTGGGGCTGGCGGGTGCCGTTCCTGATCGGCGGCGTGTTCGTCCTCGCCGGACTCGCCGTGCGGCTGAAGCTCGGCGAAAGCCCCAGCTTCGACCGGCTGAAGGACAAGGAGAACGTGGTCAAGCTGCCGATCGCCGTCGTGCTGCGGCAGTATCCGAAACAGGTACTGCTGACCGGCGGTGCCTACCTCTCGATCGGGGTCACGTTCTATCTGACCACAGTGTTCGGCCTGAGCTACGGCGCCCAGCAGGTCGGTTTCAGCCGTAACTCGATGCTGTGGATCGTGCTGGCGGCGATGGCCCTCACTTTCGTCACCCTGCCGATCTTCGGCGCGCTGTCGGACCGCTTCGGCCGCAAGCCGGTCTTCGCCGCCGGGACCGTGGCGATGGGTGTGCTGGCGTTTCCCTGGTTCTGGCTGCTCGGCACCGGTTCGTTCCTGCTGGCCGCGCTCGGTTACCTGTTGATCTGCACCGGTTTCTCCGCCGCGTTCGGCCCACTCGCCGCGTTCTTCGCCGAGGCCTTCGAGACGAAGATCAGGTACTCCGGCATCTCGTTCGGCTACACCCTCGGCACGCTGGCCAGCAGCGCCCTGGCGCCGATCGTCGCCACCTGGCTGCTGGACCGCACCGGCGGCGTCACGGCGGTGGCCTGGTACATGGTCTGCACCGCGGTGCTCTCACTGCTGTGCACGTTCGCCCTGCACGAGACCTACGGATCGAAGCTGCCCGACCAGACGCGAACGGCGTCGCGGAGCAAGCCACCACTGCTGCCCACCGAGTGAGGACGCGGCCGCGCCGTCCAGCTCCGTCGAACGCCAGGTGACGCGAGCTGGACGGCGCCGGTTCGCGATGGGGGACGGCCGGTCACCGCCTCACCCACCAGGGCGGAACACGGCGCGGACGCACCCGTCCTCCTTCTCCTTGAACATCCGGTAGCCCTTCGGTCCGTCGTCGAGCGGCATCACGTGGGTGGCGAGGTGTTCGGTCCGCACCTCGCCACGGCTCATCCGCTCGAGGATCTCCGGGATGTAGCGGTGCCCGTGCTGCTGGGCGCCACGCAGGGTCAGCGCCTTGTTCATCACCGCGCCGAGGGGGAACTTGTCCACCAGGCCGGCGAACACGCCGAGGGTGAACACCGTCCCGCCCTTCCGGCAGGCGTAGATCGCCTCGCGCACGGCGGCCGGACGGTCGGTCTGCAGCCGCATCTGCTGCTTGACCTGGTCGTAGAGGTGCTGCGGGCCAGGGGAGTGCGCCTCCATGCCGACCGCCTCGATGCAGACGTCCGGTCCGCGGCCGCCGGTCATCTCCCGCAGCTCCGCGGCGACTTCGACCTGCTCGTAGTCGAGCGTCTCCGCCCCGATGTGCGTACGGGTCTGCGCCAGGCGGTTCTCGTACCGATCGATCACCACCACCCGCTCGGCTCCCATGAGCATCGCGGCGCGGGCCGCCATCTGGCCCACTCCTCCGGCACCCCACACCGCGACCACGTCACCGGGCTGCACGCCTGCCTGGTGCGCCCCTGTCCAGCCGGTGGGCGCCGCGTCGGAGGCGAACAGCGCTCGCTCGTCGGAGACGCCCTCGGGAACGGCGAAGGCCCCTTGGTCGGCGTACGGCACCCGGATGTAGCGCGCGTGGCTGCCCGCCCAGCCGCCCATCGCGTGGGAGTAGCCGTAGCAGCCGCCGATCGACTGACCCCACAGCGCCTCGGTGATCCCCGGGTTCGGATTCCCGTTGTCGCACAATGACCAGAGCCCCTGCCGGCAGTACCAGCACTGCCCGCAGCTGGTGAACGAGACCACCACCACCCGGTCGCCCACGTGGTACTTGATCACGCCGGAGCCGACCTCGGCGACCGTGCCCATGAACTCGTGGCCGAGCACGTCGCCCGCGCGCATGGCCGGGATGTAACCGCCGACCAGGTGCAGGTCCGAGCCGCAGGTCGCGCTGAGCCCCACCTCGACGATGATGTCGTGGTCGTTGAGGATCGCGGGTTCGGCAACGTCCTCGACGCCGATCTCGTTCACGCCGCGCCAGGTCACCGCCTTCACCGCACACCTGCCCGGGGTGCCACCCTCGTCCACGCCTCCAGCAGCGCTCCTCCTGGCGTCGCCGAGCGCTTGCCGTGCGGGGCCGGGTCCACCGCCAGCACCTCGCCCACCTCGAAGATCTGCTTGGCCCGGCGCAGAGCCGACCGCAGATCGGACTGCGGATCACTGCCGCTCAGCCGCTCAGCCGCTCAGCCGCTCGGCCGCCGTGCCCCGCGGTTGCCCGTCCCGCATCCGGGCGGCGAGCTCGGAGCCCTTGCCGCCGGGGGCCGGGCGGATGGGGACCTCGATCAAGTCACCGAGCTCCGCCAGCGGTGCGGGCAGCGCCGCGGACTTGAGCTCGGCGGGCTCGCGGAACACGGTCACCGCCAGCCAGCCCGACGCCGGCCGCCCCGCCGCGCCCGGCGTGTGAGCCGGTGGGCCGATGACCGAGCGGGCACCGCGGACGAGGGTTTCGCCGACCCGGACCGCCTGGGACATCACCTCCCCGGGCGACGGGATCATGCTCCACCTCCCGCGTCGGCGGACGCCGGGGCCTTCGCGAACTCCCGCACGATGCGCTCGCAGAACGCCGGGAGGTCGTCCGGCGACCGGCTGGTGGTGATGTTGCCGTCGGTGACGACCTCCTCGTCGACCACTTCCGCTCCGGCGTTGCGCAGGTCGGTGCGCACGCTCGGCCACGAGGTCAGCCGGCGCCCCCGCGCGACGTCGGCCTCCACGAAGTTCCACGGACCGTGGCAGATCGAGGCGACCGGCTTGCGCGACTGGACGAAGTCCCGGACGAACCGGACGGCGGCGGGTTCCATCCGCAGCTTGTCCGGGTTCACCGTCCCGCCGGGCAGGAGCAGTGCGTCGTAGTCGTCGGGCGAGACCTCCTTCACCAAGCGGTCGACAGGGAAGGTGCCGGCGTCCTCGAGGTCGTGGTCGCGTGCCTGGATCTCCCCGCTGCTGATCGACACCACTTCGGTGCGCGCGCCGGCGTCGTCCAGCGCCTGCCGCGGCTGCGCCAGTTCGACCCGCTCCACCCCGTCGGCCGCGAGGATGGCCACCCTGCGCCCGTTCAGCGTTCCGGCCATTTCAGGCACTCGCCTCTGCCATCGCCGGGTGCAGGACGACCTTCGTCCAGCCGTCGTCGCGGTTGTCGAAGTGCTCGTAGGCGTCCGGCGCCGCGGCCAGGGGAATCTCGTGGCTCACGATGAACGACGGCTCGGCCTTGCCCCCGGCGATCAGGTCGCGCAGCTGCCGGTTGTACTTCTTCACCGGCGCCTGGCCGCTGCCGATGTGCTGACCCTTGAACCAGAACATGCCGTAGTCGAAGGCGAGCTTGCCCTGCTTGGCCAGTTCGTCGTTGGCCCCGGGGTCCTGCGGCACGAAGACACCGACGTTGCCGATCTTCCCGGTGAAGCGGACCGAGGCGACCAGCCGGTTCATGGTGAGGTTCGCCTGCTCCCGGCCGTCTGGCTCGTGCGCCTGGTAGCCGACGCATTCGCAGCCGTTGTCGGCCCCCAGTCCGATGGTCTCGTCGAGGACGGCCTGCACCGGGTCGACCTTCGAGTCGTCGATGGCGATCGCGCCGATGGACTCCGCCAGCCGGAGCCGGTCGGGGTGGCGGTCGACGACCATCACCTTGCTCGCTCCCCGGATGGTCGCCGACAGCGCCGCCATCAGCCCGACCGGGCCGGCGCCGTAGATGACGGTCTGGTCGCCGGGCTGCACACCGGCCATCTCCGTGGCGTGGTAGCCGGTCGGGAAGATGTCGGCGAGCATCACGTAGTCGGTCTGGCGCTCCTCGGCGTCCTCGCCGAGCCGCAGGCAGTTGAAGTCACCCCACGGCACGCGCAGCAGCTCGGCCTGTCCTCCGGCCCACGGCCCCATGTCGGCGAAGCCGTACGCGGCGCCGGCCATCTTCGGGTCGGGCTGGGCGGTCAGGCAGTAGTTCGTGAGCTGGCGCTCGCAGTTCTTGCAGTGCCCGCAGGCGATGTTGAACGGCAGCACCACGTACTCGCCCACCCGCACCTTGTCGACCCCGTCGCCGACTTCGACCACCTGGCCCAGGTTCTCGTGCCCGAACCAGCGGCCGGGTTCGAAGTCGGTCCGGCCCTCGTACATGTGGAGGTCGGAGCCGCAGATGTTCGTCGACGTGATCCGGACCAGGACGTCGGTGGGCCGTTCGATCCTCGCGTCCGGCACGTCCTTGACGCTCACCTGCCGCGGTCCTTCATACACGACTGCCTTCATCTGTGTTCTCCCTCGTGGCGAATGGTCTCCACCGCCCGCGGCCGAGCGGCAGTTCCATTACACGAAGCGGATGTCCGGGCCGGTATCGGCAGAGATGCCGATACGAGCCCGGTTTCCCCTCCCACGTTGCGGACCCGTGCGACACGAACGTGCGGGAGTTAGTCGCAGAGACTGGTTGGGTGTCGCCCGAGCGGGTACCGCAAGGCCGATCTTCCAGTCGCGAACGGCCCCAGCCGATCACGAACGTCCGATCGCCGGTGTTCCGTACGCCTCTGATCGCACTGACCAAGGGAGCCGCCGTGCGGGACGATCCGGCCGTTGCCGAGATGATCGAGATCGCCTCCTCCGGCGTCCCCCTGCTGGAGAGAGCGCAGACCCTGCTGGACACCCTGCAGGACCGGCTGCCCGCCGAGGCGACGTGGCTGGCTCTGTCGGATCCGGGGACGAACGTCTACGCGACCGTCGGAAGCACGGGGCTGGAGCGATCCGTCCTCGAGTACCTGGACCGTCCGTCGGTTTCGCGCGAGATCCGGCTGGCCGAACTCGACCGCAACCGGCCACCGGTCAGCCTGGCCGAGCTCCCCGTCCCGGCCGGTGAGCTGCCCACCTGGGCCGACTGCCTCATCCCGGCCGGCTTCCGCGACGGCCTGGGTGTCCCGCTCTTCGAGCCCGGCGGCCCCTACCTGGGGATGCTCACATTGCTCTTCTCCGGCCGGAATGCACCGTCGGCGGCGCTTCGTGACCGCATCGGGCAGCTCGCCCCGCTGGTCGCCCGGTGCGTGTCGCCCATGCGTTCGCTCGTCGGTACCGCGCGGCTCGTGCAAGGTGCCACGTCGGGTGCCGTCCTGCTCCGCGACGGCTCCACCTACCCGCTGCCAGGACTCGAGGACCACTCGCTCCTGGCCCGGGACTCGCCCGTCGTGGAAATCGCCCGAGGCACGCTCCTGGCCGGTCAGGTGTACCGGTCCTTCCTGTGGCCCGTGGAAGACTGCGCCGGAGTCCCCGGGCACGTGCGCATGACGATGCTGACCGCGACGGAGGTCCCGGATTTCGTCCTGGGCACGCTCCTGCTCACTCCCGACGTCGACTGCCGGGGCCTCACGCCGCGCGAGCTGCAGGTGCTGGGCCTGCTGGTGAACGGGCGATCGAACCAGCAGATCGCGAGGCAGCTCACCATCGCCGCACGGACCGTGGCGGCCCACGTGGAGCACATCCTGCACAAACTGGACACCCCGACGAGGACCCTGGCGGCCGTCCGGGCCGAGCGGGAGGGCTGTTATGTTCCGCCGCCGCGCCGCGCACCCACGCGCTGACCGCCCGGCAGGGCCCTGCCGGGCGGTCTCAGCTTCGCCCCCTTGCCGGCATCGAGCCGCACCTCACGAGTACCGGAAACGCGCTCGGCGCCCGGGCTCGCAGGCGCGGCCACCGTCGGGGACCAGTGCAGAAGCCTGGCCGGGTTGTGGTCGACGGCGGCGTGGAAGGTCTGGTCGTCGACGCGCTCTCGTAGCCAGGTGAGGCAGGCGGCGTAGGTCCGGCCGTGTTCGTGCCGGGTCCACGGCCAGTCGCTGCCCCAGAGCAGTCGATGTGGTCCGGCCTCGGCGAGGATCCGGCCGAGCATGGTGGTGGCAGCCGTCGTGGGGGAGCGGTACGGCGCGCTGGCTTTGATCCAGACGTGCTCGCGTCGCGCGAGGTCGAGCACGGTGTGTTCGGCTCCGGCGGAGCTGCCGGGAAGTCCGAGGTGGTCGAGCACGACCGGGGAGGGCCAGTGCCGGAGTGCGGGTGCCAGCGTCGTCCACTGCTCGCCGCGGGCCGGGCTCGATCGTCGAGTTCCTGAAGCTGATCGGCCCGCTGACCGATCCGGTTTCGTTCGGCGGCGACGCCGCCGATTCGTTCGACGTCGTCGTCCCCTCGCTGCCCGGGTTCGGGTTCTCCCAGAAGCCCGCGGAGACCGGCTGGACCGTCCCGCGCATCGCGAACGCGTGGGTGGAGCTGATGAGGCGTCTCGGCTACCCGCGGTGGGCCGCGCAGGGCGGCGATTGGGGTGCCGTGGTCACCACCGCCCTCGGGGCCATGCAACCGGAGGGGCTGCTCGGAATTCACCTGAACACCCAGTACGCCTTTCCCGCGCAGATACCCGACACCTTGTCGCCCGAACAATGCCACGCCGTGGAGACCCTCGCCCGCTACACCGGCGAGCTCGGTGGGTCGAACCACCTGCAGGGCACGAAGCCGGAGACCGTCGGAATCGCCCTCGCGGACTCCCCCGCCGGTCAGGCAGCCTGGATCTACGAGAAGTTCCAGGCCAAGACCGACAACCACGGGCTCGCCGAGGACGTTCTCAGCGTGGACGACATGCTCGACGCGATCTCCCTCTACTGGTTCACCAACAGCGCGGCGTCGTCCACCCGCATCTACTGGGAGAACGCATCGGCGACGTTCGCCGGCCCGAAGCTGACGCTTCCGGTCGCGGTGACCGTCTTCCCGAAGGACATCCCGCTCCTGCCGCGAAGCTGGATCGAAGACACCTACAGCAATCTGATCCACTACGGCGAGGCCGGCAAGGGCGGGCACTTCGCGGCTCTGGAACAGCCCGAGATCCTGGTCAGCGAAATCCGCGCCGGCCTGCGCGCCCTTCGTTCCTGACGCCGATGCGCGAACTCAGCCCGCATCGAGGAGGGGTACGCCAGGGTGTCACGATGCCGCGCCGCGGTACCGCGGTCACTGATGCCGTCGCGAGGTCGGTCAGCGGTGTTTCCACCAGCGGCCGCTACGGGTTGTCGCCCTGGCCGGGAGCGTCAGGCGGCGTCAGCGTCCGCGAACTGGTTGGCGACATCGCGGGGTTCCCGGCCGAGAAGCTCGGCGAGCAGCGGACCGGCAACCTGCACCGTCCGTCCCGTGACAGGAACGCGCCCGCCGGCCGGGCGTACCGCCCACCACAAACAGCCCGGCCGGGCGGGCTCCCGTTCCCGCCAGCGCAGCTCAGATTCCCTCGCCCGCCGCGGTCGACCTCATTACCGCCTTGCGATTGCCTTGCTCCGCCCGTCCACAGTGGCCGCACCGTCGTTCCCCGGACCGTGCATGGGCGGGGCGCGGCGGGGAACCCGGGGGCACGCACCCGTGGATGGAGCCCGTGCTGGCGGCGGCCGGACCGGACCAGCTGCTTCCCGCCCGGCAGATGATGGCGTTCACCCTGGGGTTCCACATCATCCTTGTCCCGTTCGGTGTGGCCTTCACCGCGATCATGCTCATCGCGAACCGGCGCGGGCTGCGAGGTGGTGACCAGCAGGCACTCCTGCTGGCGCGGCGCTGGTCGCAGGTGGCCGGAGTGCTGTTCGCGGTGGGAGCCGTGTCGGGCACGGTGCTGTCGTTCGAGCTCGGACTGCTGTGGCCGGGCCTGATGGGGCGGTTCGGCGCGGCGTTCGGCATCCGGGCATGCTGCGCGGGCGGCGGGACCGGCTGCGGCGGCTCGGGCTGGCGATCCCGCTCACGGTCGCCGCGCTGGCCGCACCGGTCCAGATCTTCGTCGGTGACGTCGCCGCCCGCGAGGTGTTCCACGACAAATCCGCGAAGTTCGCCGCGATCGAGGCGTTGCCGGAAACCAGTACCCGGGTTCCGGAGGTGCGTGGCGGGGTGCTGGCCGGCGGTCAGGTGCGGTACGGGGTGGAGATCCCCCTCGGTGCCTCGCTCCTGGCCGGGTTCTCGCCGGACACCGAGATCCGCGGCCTGGACGCGGTACCCGCCCGGTCTGCCCGGCGGACCGGCTGGTCAACACCGTTCATCTGGCCTTCCAGGTCATGGTCGGCACCGGCTTCGCCCTGCTCGCACTGGCCGCCTGGTACGCCTGGCTGTGGTGGCGGCGGCGCCGGGTGCCGGAGGGGAAGTGGTTCCTGCGCTGCGTCGCGGTCAGCGGTGTGTTCGCAGTGATCGCGCTGGAAGCGGGCTGGGTCGTGACCGAGGTCGGGCGGCAACCGTGGACGGTCGTCGGGCATCTGCTCACCGCCGATGCGGCACTCACCAGCGGCAACATCTGGCCGTTCTTCGCCGCCACTCTGGCCCTGTACGCCGCGCTGGCGGGCGGCACGTTCCTCGTCCTGCGGTTGCTCCGGGAGCGCTGGCGGAACGCCGGAGAGGGCGACGACGACGAAGGCCGCGTGCCCTACGGGCCAGCGCCGACACCCGCGGAGCGGAACTCATGAGACATCCTCTGTCAACCTCAGGCCGCCGAAGGCGGTTGGAGAGCCCGTTGACGGTTGCGAACGTGAACGGTTTCGTCGTAGCGGATGTCTTTGACCAGGCAGTGCCAGAAGATTTCCAGCCACCGGTTCGCCAAGGCTCGCAGTGCCGAGTGATGGCTTTTCCCGGCGGCGATTTTCCCGTCGTAGAACTCGCGTGCCCAGACGCTGCGGGACAGGCTGCAAAAGGCCCGTTGGTGCACAGCCGTGCCCAGGTAGTGGTTGTGTGCCAGACGGCGGGCGACGATGAACTCGCTGCGGCCGGAGCGCCGTGTGACCGGAGCGGTTCCCCCGTAGCATTGCAGTCCGTTGGGTGTGTCGAACTGGGTGATGTCGTCTTCGATTTCTCCGGCTATCCGGGCGGCGAGCCGGTCCCCGAGGCCGGGGAAGCTGAGGTAGATGTCACCGCCCGGGATTGCTTTTCCCGGGTCAGGTTCCTTCGGCTGTTTGGCGCGGCCGTAACGGGGCGATCCGAGCAGCAACTCGGCCATGCGGCGTTCCCAGGTCCGCCGTTGATCGCGGATAGCCGGCAATTGGGTCGCGGTCAACGAGATGGTGCCTGTTTTCGCGCGGACCAGATAGTCCTTGACGGGCAGGCGATCCGTGGCCAAGGCGTCCGCGACGCGGGCGGCGAACCGGTCCGGCCAGCCATGCTTGCCGGCGCGGGCGAACGCGACGAGGTCGGCGGGGTCGACGGCGGCGAGCTGGTCGTGTGCTGGCCAGCGGGTCAGCAGCCGCAACACGACTGGCGAGCCAAGGTCGTCGCCGGCGATGCCCAGCGCGGCTGGGAAGGTCGCGAGCAGGTCCGCACGCAGCCGGTTGAGCAGTCGGCGTTCGTCGCGGGCGGCGCGTTCGTCGTCACGGGCGATGGTGCGCAGTTCTCCAGCCAGTTCGCCATGGGGAATGAGTTTCCGCAATTCCAGGAACTGGTCGAGCGCCAGCAGGCAGCAGATGCGGGCGTCGTCGGCGTCGTCTTTCTTTTTAGCCGGGCCGCGGCGGCGGGCCACCAGGTCCGGGTTCACGGGGAGGATCGTAAAACCGGCATCAGCCAGTGTTTCCACCAAAAGGCCGTGTCGGGTTTCCAGCACAATTCGCACATCGGCTGGGTCGGGTTCCAGTTCCAGGCAGCGGGCCACAAGTCGTCCTACTCCCGCGGCGGTGTGATCGATACGGAATTGCTCGATCACACCCTCGCCGGGTCTGCCCAACGCCACGTCGTGAAACGATTCCGCCCAGTCGATACCTACTCCCAGCAAATGCGTCGACTCCCTTCTCGCCCGGCAACGAAACAACTGGAACCGGAGGCGGCGCGTCGTGCTGATAAACCAGTCCTCATCGGGACAACACCCTCCAAGACGACAAGCCTCCGGCTAAAACCTCCGAGGACGCCGTCTCATGACAGTCCTCGCGGGACAAGCACACGGAGCGTTCCCCGGAGGTCCCAGCCATGAAAGAAGGTAGCGCTATCAGCACATTCGCCGCTGTCGCCCTGTTCACCGGAGTGCTCATCTACGCGGTCCTCGGCGGTGCCGACTACGGAGCGGGTTTTTGGGACCTGACCGCCGGGGGTGCGCGGAGGGGCGCCGGCCGAGGCACCTGGTGGACGAGTCGCTGGCACCGGTGTGGGAGGCCAACCACGTGTGGCTGATCTTCTGCGTGGTGATGCTGTGGACGGCCCTCCCGGTGGCCTTCGCCGCAATCACGACGACCCTGTACGTGCCGCTCGGCGTGGCCGCACTCGGCATCGTGGTGCGCGGCGCGGGGTTCGCCTTCCGCCAGGTCATGGTGCGCACCGACCAGCAACGCGTGACCGGGGGCCGCCTTCGCCGTCTCGTCGGTGCTCGTGCCGTTCTTCCTCGGCACCGTGGCCGGCGGGATCGCGTCCGGCCGGGTCCCGCAGTCCGGCAACGGTGACCCGGTCACCAGCTGGCTGAACCCGACGTCGCTGCTCGGGGGGCTGGCCGTGCTGGCCTGCGCCTACACCGCCGCGGTCTTCCTCACGGCCGAAGCCCGCCGCCGCGACGGTCCGGAGCTGGAGACGTGGTTCCGCCGCCGGTCGCTGGTCACCGCCACGGCCGCCGGAGCGGTGGCACTGGCCGGGATCGCGGTGCTGCACGCCGACTCGCCCGTGCTGTTCGAGGGTCTGCTGACCCGAGGTCTCGGCCCGGTCGTGGTTTCCGGGGTGTGCGGGCTGAGCGCGCTGGTCCTGCTGCGCCACGCCACGCCCCGCCCCGGCTGCTGCAGGCCCTGGCGGTCGTGGCCGTCGCGGGGTGGGGCGTGGCCCAGTACCCGAACTTGCTCGGTACCCACACGACGATCGCGGCCGCGGCCGCACCTGCCCCGACGCTGTGGGCGCTGGTGGTCGTCGCGGCCGCGGCGCTGGTGATCGTGGTCCCGTCGATGGCGCTGTTGTTCGTGTTGTCGCAGCGCGGTCGCCTGGACAGTTCACACTGAGTCGCGTTGCCGTGGTCGGCGTGCTCGGTGAGGCCGCTTCGTCGTGGTCCCTCCGGAAGGGCGCGCGAGGTTGTCTTCAATCGTCAGGCACCTCCTGCGAGGGAAGCCAACGACCTTCTGGCCGGGCCGTAACTGCCTGACTCTCGCGGCGGCGTCGATGCCGGCCAAGGCACGCCGCGCTCGCCGGCCGGTCGCGCGGGTCACTGGGCGGGCGGGCAGCATGACTGGCCTTCGAGATCAGCTCCACCAACCTCGTCGTGGAGCTCGGGATCCTCATGGCGCTGCTGATGGGCTGGCAGTTCACCGCCGCCGAGTTCGTCGGGGCCCGATCATGATCGTGCTGCTCGCTCTGCTGTTCCGGGTCTTCGTCCGCAAACGGTTGATCGAGAAGGCGCGTGAGCAGGCCGAGCGTGGCCTGGCCGGGGCGATGGAGGGCCATGCGGCGATGGACATGTCCGTGGCCGGCGTGGGTTCGTTCCGGCGGCGTCTGTTCTCGCCACGCGGGTTCACCTCGGTGTCGCACGTGTTCGTGATGGAGTGGGCGGCGATCCTGCGCGACCTGGTGATGGGCCTGCTCGTCGCCGGGGCGATCGGGGCCTGGGGACCGGAGTCGTTCTGGCGGGCGTTCTTCTTCACCGGCCACCCGGTGGTCTCCGCGCTGTGGGGGCCGCTCGTTGGGCCGGTCGTGCGCACCACCAGCAGGCTCTGGACATGGCCGACCTGGTGTCAGGCCGCACCAGCAACGCCAAGGTCGCCGACCTGGCCCACCGCATCCAGCAGGCCCAGGACCTGGAGATCCAGAAGATGACCGGCTGGCTGACCGCTTGGGGTGCGGCGCCCACCTCGACCGATACGACCATGCCCGGGGCGAGCGGTGGCCACCCGATGCCGGACACGAGCGGTACCTCCTCGATGGCCGGCATGATGAGTGAGGCGGACATGACCGCACTGCGGGGCATGACGGGTGCCGAGTTCGACCGCAGGTGGCTGCAGATGATGATCCAGCACCACCAGGGCGCCATCGACATGGCCAGGACCGAACTCGCCCAGGGCAGCAGCGCCGACGCCAAGACGCTGGCCCAGCAGATCATCGAGGGTCAGCAAGCCGAAATCACCGAAATGAACGGACTGCTCGGCCAGAGGTGACCGGCCGCCGGAAACCGGGGGTGGGACCGGCTTCGCCCGCCCCACCCCCAGACCGCGGCCACGATTCACCGTCCCGGCCCAAGAAGCCCGCCCAACGGAAGCTGAAGCTCTCCCAGTTCCCGGTCGATCTGGATTGGCGTCGCCGGATGGCCGGGGACGGCACCCGGGATGCGGTGCAGCGACGCCTGCTCACCGCCGCCGCGGCGGGGGCGGATCGTCACGTCGTCTTCGGCGTGGCGGTAGAGGCAGTGCAGAGCGGCGATGAGGTGTTCGCCGACGCTGCGTCCGCCCGGGCCACGTTGGCCTCGGTGTGTTCGACGAGCTGCTTGATGTCGGAGGCGTCGATAACCCCAGGCTTGGTCGAGGCGGTTCCAGTAGCTGCTGTAGACGCGTCGGGTGCCCTCGGAAACCGCGGCCGTGACGACGGGCATGTACTCGGCGAAAGTCGGCACTACCGGCCGCGGGGAGACACGGGTGAAGCGGTCTTCGGGGGAGAGTCCCAGCCGGGTCAGCAGAACTTTCGCGACGTCGAGGGCGTGTCTGGACGTGGTGTTGCAGGTGGGTCATGAGGGTGGGGGAGACGGGTTGCCATCGGGTGGTTTCGCCTTTTTCGTGGAGGAAGATCAGGCATTGGTCGGGGTCGAGGTCTTGGGGGCGCGGGGCGAGGGCGCCGCCGCGGCGGCAGGCGGTTTCGGTGTGCAGGCGCAGGATGAGGCAGTCGAGGGCGGGGCCGTTGCCGGTGTGGCGGCGACGTGGTTGATCTCGGTCAGACGGTTGTCGGCGACGGCGCGCCGGGTGGAGGGCAGGCGGCGGGGTTTCGGAACTTTCGCGGCGGGATTGTCGGCTGGGGCGATGAGGTGGTCGTGTTCGGCGTGGTGGTAGAGGCAGCACAGGGCGGCGATGAGGTGTTCGCCGGCGCTGCGTCCGCCGCGGGCGTTGCGGCGGGGCACGACGTTGGCCTTGGTGTGTTCGACGAGCTGTTTGATCTCGGTGGGGGTGGGTTCATCGAGGCGTCGATAACCCCAGGCTTGGTCGAGGCGGTTCCAGTAGCTGCTGTAGACGCGCCGGGTGCCCTCGGAGACAGCGGCGGCCACGACCGGGATGTACTGGGCGAAGGTCGGTACTGGCGGCCGCGGGGATGCATCGGTGAGGAGGTCTTCGGGGGAGAGGCCCAGGCGGGTGAGCAGGACTTTCGCGGCATCGAGGGCGGCGTGGTCTGGAGGGGGCTGGTGCTGGTTCACGCAGTCACCGCCAGCAGGTGGCGGTGGTGGGGTGCGAGTAGCTCGTCGAGAGCCGCGGGTGGCTGAACGATGAGTAGATCGTGAGAGGGGTAGGCGGCGAGCAGGAGCCGGTCCCCAGGCGAGAGCTGGCTGGCGTGGCGGAGGGCGGCGGGCAGGCGCAGGTGTCCCTGCGGCGTCACGCCGGATGTGCCGTGCAGGTCGGTCCGGATGAGGAGAAGCGCGCGAGCTTGGCGGATCGTCATGAGAGTGCCGGGACGCCAGCCGAGTGCGGCGACGATGGCACGGTCGGTGATCCGGCCTCGGCAGTCCATGGTGGACAGGCCGTACACGACGTCGCTGGTGCGTGGTATCGACAAGGCCGGTAGCGGCAGAACCCGGCGCCCCGCAGCCTGAATCGGGTTCTTCGCCCGCGCGACCGTGGACGGGACGGCCAGGGGACTGATGACGGAGCGGGTCATGACGACCACCGCCGGAAAGCACGAAGCCGTGGCCTAGAGGCACGGCGTAGCGTTGAAGTGCCTCCTGGCACTGATACGTCAGATGTGGCACGGTTACCACGAAACTGTGTCCGAGGGGGGAGTTTTCACCTGGCTGCGGCTGTGACCTGGGCCGCTGGTTGGCTACGGAGCGTAAGGGATACGTCGGCTCGGTGATTCGCAACCCGAATTGTCTAACTGCCTGTGCCGGGTAGGGAGCGTCAAGTAGGGTTCGCCGACGTGGGCGACCGGAGATGGGGTTTCGAGGAAGCCGAGGACTGGGAGTACGGAACCCAGGCTGGCCAGACGGACCCAGCCGCACAGCCGGAGGAGACGCTCGTTGGGCAGGACGCCGACCACGTGGTCCAGGTGGTGGTATCGCCAGATGCGGAAGTCGTCGCCGTGCGGTTGTCACCGAGTTGGCGGCAGGTGGTTGACCCCCGGGCGTTGCACACGAGCGTGCGGTCAGCCGCTAACGCCGCGACCATGGCCGCGCTGGCTCGCAGCGTCGAGCAGGTCGATCCCACGGCAGCTTCAGCGTCGCCGGGAGCGTCTGCAGTGGACGAGTCCGCACTGACCGGCCGGGACGTGGAGGGGCTGCTCGATGCGGTTGACGCAGAGCTGCGTCAGTTCACCGCCCGGTTGTCGGCCATTGTTGATCAGCCTGCCGAAGTCAGTAGTTCCGGCGGGCACGTTCGGGGTTCGGCGCAACGTGGTCAAGTGCTCGCGCTGGACCTTGATAGCACGTGGGCAGGCCGAGCCCGTCACACTGAAATCGAGACGGAGCTCGTCGAGGTATTGCGTGGCCTCCACGACGCGAGTACGCCACGCGAGCTGGCCGCTGGGCCGACTGGAAGCGCGATTTCCGAGCTGATGGAACTCGCTGCGGATCCGCGCTGTCTCATGCGACGACTCGGCCATGCCGGCAGACGGTGATTCCCCTGGGGAGAAATGATCGATGGTTGACATTAAAGCGGCGGTCGGCGCTCTACGGCCGACGCAGGCACCTGGGCGGTGCAGGGCAGGACGCAGAGGCGCCCAAGCAGGCGATCGGGTCACTGGGTTTGACCGGTCACGATGTGTCGATGTATGGCGTGGACAAGGGAATCGATACGACATATGCCGGTGCGCGGAGTGCCCTGGAGAACATGTTGGGGCAGGCGGCACAGAACTTTCACGACCTGGCGGGTGCGTTGCGGCACGCTGCCGACATGTATGACCAGACTGAAGCCGACCAACAGCAGCGCATCCGGCGCGCTGCAGGGCACTGACGACGGGGGACGGCGTGACGAGTCCGGCCATTGCGCAGGCCAACGACAAGTTCCATGACCTGCAGCAGAAGATCGACGATTTCTTCAACAAAGTTAACGATGTAGTGAGCTGGGTGCCCGGCTTTCTGTCCGACTTGATCAAGCCGATCGAAGACGGTCTGAACGCGCTTCGCCGGAAGGTGAAGGAGTTCTGGGACCGGGTCAACCAGTTGATCGACCAGCCCGGCAGCCCTACCCGGCTACACCAAGTGGCCGAAGACTGGGTCAACAAGGTCGGCAACGCCATCGGTGACATCGCGGGCAAGATCAGCCTCGACAAGCTGCAGACCAACTTGGACTGGGAGGGCCGCGGCGCAGAGGCCTACAAGGCCACAGTGCCGGCCCAGGTCAGTGGCTTGAACTCAGTGAAGGATCTGGCCAACCAGCTGCGCAGTTCGCTCGACAACCTCGGCAACGGGATTGAGACCTTTTGGATCGCGATGGGTGTCGCGGCTGGGGTGTTTGTAGTTGGCGCAGTCGGTGCGATCGCTGCGGCGTGCACGGTTGTCGGGATTCCCGCCGCGATCGCCGTGATTGCTACCGCGGCGGGCGTCTCGATCGGGCTTATGACGACTGCGATCGTGTCGCTGCAGTCGCTGAGCAACACCATCTCCACCGAGCAGGCCACCATCTCGCAGAAGGTGCACGACCTCGGTGAGCAGTGGGCCAAATCGAACATCGGAGCCATGCAGGCAAAGTCCGACTGGCACGTGATGCAGTGACGCGCACCTATTCCGCAACACGATCGCTTTCAATCGTGGCGATTGGGCTCGCCGTGCTTGTGCTAGCGGCATTGGTCTGGCTCGGTGTTGTCGCGCCGACCGACACTCATCCACTGTTCTACTTTGGATTGATATTCCTCGGCGGCGGGGCGATTGGCTTGTTGTCCTCCGGGGTGGGCGTGGCCGCCGCTGGCTCGCGTACCCCCACCACGCGGGCGCTCGATCTGCAGTTCTTCCAAGGGATCCGCAGGTTGGTGGTGGCGATGTGGTTGTGCGTGATCGTGTTCGACGCGCTCGGTGTCTTGGTCGTGCTCGCGGTCGCGGGAGGCCGGGGCAGCACGCCGGTCGGCACCGGCGCGTTGACCGTCGCGTTCGCCGCAGCGGCTGTCACCGTGGTCTGTGCCGGTATCGCGTCGGTCGTCATGCGTCGCCTTCTGCCCAAGCGCTAACTCCATACGTCGCCGGAACCAGGCAGGTCAGGATCGCACGATAGATGCACACGTGCGGCGTACATCGCTGCGCGCGCCGTGCCGCTCGCGCTGGGCTCGTTTTCGCTGGCTGTGGCACTTGCAGCCAGTCTCGTGTACCTCATGCTGGCATGCGTGGGCAAGGTGCCGTTGCTGGTCATGACCGCGTGCACGCGCGGCGCGGTGGTGCTCATTGCGGCAATTTTCGGGATCGTGACGGTGTCGACCCGCCGCACCGTTTCGGCAGCGCAGCTCGAACTCAGATCCGCTGACGCGGTCCGCCGGAACCTTCTCGTCCTCTGGAACCTCAGCGTGCTGATGACGTGCTTGGGCTGGCTCGCTTTCGGGGCAGGCGTCGCCATCGGGCCGAGGTCCCTCGGTTGGCTACCGGCGGTCATCGAGATCGCCGTGCCGGCCGCGCTCGTCATCTACAACGGCGTCGCCACGGTACTGGTCAGCCGCCTGCTACGTAGCTGAACGTGACCCTGCTCGCTCACAGTCAGGTCACGATGCGATCGACAGCGGGTGTCGCCGGGGAGATGAACCCCCACAGTGTCCGAGGGGGGAGTTGCACACTAACCACACGGCTGGGGCTGCCCGGATGAGACACGGCCGACAAAGCCCATGACGGCGCGATCGTGTTCGGAGCTTCCGACGAGACGGAGCCTGGTGACGACAACCCGCTGCTTGCGGGAATCACGACCCACGGGGTGACCAGGGGATTGGGCACGAGGGATTACCTTCGCGGCTGCGGCACTGGCGTGCCGGTGCAGCGGCCCCGCTCGCGGAGAGCACCGAGATCCACCAGCTGGTTCCGCCCCGACACCGAGGGACCAACCGCGCTCGCGCGGGGAGAACCACGTTGCACACTCCCGTCACCATCACCACTCCACGGGTCGGGCACGAGCATCCCACCGGTGAGGGCAAGCTGTACTTGTGTGCGGTCAAGGACTGCTACTCCAACAAGATCGTCAGCTACTCCATCGCCTCCCACATGCGAGCCTCACTCGCTGTCAGCGCGCTGCGGAACGCGATCGCCCTGCGCGACTCGGCCGGAACCGTCGTTCACTCCGACCGCGGTGCTCAATTCCGGTCGGGGGCCTACCGGCGGCTGTTGCGCGGCCATGGGCTGACCGGGTCGATGGGGCGGGTCGGGGCGTGTGGTGACAACGCTGCAATGGAGTCGTTTTTTTCGTTGCTGCAAAAGAATGTTCTCGATACCCGGCGGTGGAGCACCCGGGAGGAACTGCGGTTGGCGATCGTGTCCTGGATCGAGACGAAGTACCACCGCAAACGCCGTCAACGCGCCCTGGGCAAACTCACCCCGGTCGAGTTTGAGACCATCTACACGGCCGCAGCAGCGGCCTGAAAACAGTCAGCCCCGGTGTCAACCGAAGTCTGGGCAGACCCGTTCGTTTACGGTCTGGCGGTGCTTAGATAAGCAGGCTCGGGGACCGGCTGACGTTTGTGGATTTCGTGGAGGGGTGTGCTGTGCCTGTTGGGACTGCGGTTCGTCGTGTGCTGGGGCGGTTCGAGCCGGTGGCGATCGAGGTGTACCGGGGGATGTTCATCGATTTGGACTGTCTGGCGAGGACGGTGTTGTCGGTGGTGCCGCAGGCCAAGCGGGTGCTGGAGATTGGCTGTGGGGATGGGGCGATGGCGGCGGCGTTACGCCGTGTCCGTCCGGATGTCGAGCTGGTAGGACTGGATCCGGGGACGCCAGAACCGGGCCGCATGTTTGTTGGGGACCGGGCGGGGGTGACGTTTCGGGGGATCAGTACGGCGCAGTTGCTGGCGGAGGAGCCGGCACCGTTCGATCTGGTGGTGTTGTGCGATGTGCTGCACCATGTCGCGGAGTCCGAGCGGGAGCAGGTGCTGCGCGAAGCCGCCCAGCTCACGGCCGCTGGAGGGACGGTGGCGGTGAAGGAGTGGGAGCATCGTGGTGGCCCGGGCACGGCGGTGGCGTATTGCGCGGATCGGTATGTGTCGGGGGACGCGACGGTGCGGTTCATGCCGCGGGGTGAGTTGGACGGGATGCTGGCGGGCGCCCTGCCGGGGTGGGAGGTCACGTGTGAGGCGTGGATCCCGCCCCGGCGGGCGAACCGGTTGGTGACGTTGCGCCGCCTGGACTAGTGGTCTCGACCGTTAGTTTGTCGGGGGTTGCCAGGCTGTGGCGTCGTCGAGGTAGAGCCCGCAGGCACAGTCCAGGGCTTCTTCTGGAGTGCCGGCCGGGTATCCACTGGGAAGAATCGAGTTCTCGTAACCATCCCGGCTGGCCAGATATGCCGCGAACCCCCAGGTGGTGGCCGATCCGGCGTAGCGCAACCGACACAACGGCAACACCGTGCCGTCGGCAAGGTGACCACTGACGTAAGCAAACGCGCCGTGATGACGGGTGGTGATACTGGCCAGGGTCGGCCACCGGTCACGGGCTCGCGCTTGCAGGCGTTGACGCAGCGAGATCTTGGTTGACTCGGGCGGGGATGCCATGGCCACCATCCTGCCCGATACCGTCCCACCCCTACAGTTTGGCGTGCCTCTCACTTTCCGGACAGCGGACCTAGTACTCCAGCCGTAGATCGTGATGTTCATGGTTCTTGGGTGGATTGCCGCTGGTAGTGGGCCTGTCGGGCTCGGTGTTGATGTTGTCGGCGCCAGGCCGAGAAGCGTAGGTGGTGCGTGGTGCCTGTGATCAGCGTGGTGGTGATCGTGGCGAACAGGTGTTGGACTTCGTTGCAGGTCAAGGAAATCCAGCGGGTGGATGTTGGTGTCTGGGTGGGTTCGGTCGCGGCGAGGACGGTGAGGAACGCGTGCGCGAGCGTCGCCAGAACGGTCCAGCGATGCCATGAGAGCCAGCGGCGGACCTGGTGCTGGTCCAGGCCTGCCAGACCTTTGCCGGTTTGAACGGATTCTTCGACACGCCAGCGGGTTCCAGCCACGCGAACCAGAACGGGCAACGCGACGGGGGTGGGCGCGTAGCAGCGGTAGAACGCCAACTCTCTGGTGCGGCGGTTGCGTCGGATCAGCAGCCACCGATGCCCGCCCACCTCGGCGTCCTGATCAATGTCGACCAAAGCCCAGTCGTAGAAGCGGTGTCCCTTCGCCCCGGTACCGGCCGACAGGCGTTGCCACACATGTTTCGGTAGTCGGGTGGCCAACTCGTCCGGGCGGAACGTCCCCGCTCCGGTAGTGACGCGGCGGTCGCATCCGATGGCCAGCACATAGCCGACGCCACGGCGCTCCAGTTCCGCGCGCAGCGTGGGGTCGGCGCCGTAGACCTCGTCGCCGGTCACCCACGGCGCATCAACTCCGGCATCGAGGGCTCGGGCGATCATGGTGGTGGCCAGGGCGGGTTTGGTCGCGAACTGCATGTTCTCGCTGATCCCAGCCGCGGCGCAGCGTTCGCGGTCGCTCGTCCAGGACTTCGGCAGATACAAGGCCCGGTCGATAAACGCGTGCCCGGCCGTCGTGGCATACGTCAGATACACCGCGACCTGCGAGTTCTCGATCCGACCGGCGGTTCCGGTGTATTGACGTTGCACCCCAACGGTGCGCGTGCCCTTCTTCAAGTCTCCGGTCTCATCGACGATCAGGACTGCGTTCTGGCTGCCGAGGTGGTCGCAGACGTAGTCGCGCAGGTCGTCACGCACCGCGTCGGCATCCCACACCGCCCGCGCGAGCAGGTGCTGCAGGCCGTCTGGTGTCGCGTCTCCGACATGCTCGGCGATGGTCCAACAGTTCTTCCGCGGCAGCTCAGACACCAGACCCAGCAACAGTTTCTCCGCCCGACGACGGGGCTCGACCCGGCTGAAACGGCCCGCGATCCGCGCGGTCAGCTCATCGAACATCGCCTGCCAGCGAGCAGGGTTTATGCTGCGGCCCGCGGCCGCCAGCCGATCTTGGGAAGTCCACACAACCGACCATGATCAACTGGCGGCCGCACCCATCTCCGACACCCCCTCACCAGCACCGATCACGAAGTCCGGCTGGAGTACTAATAGGGTTCGATACGGAATGGAGGGTGATCGATGCCGGAGCGGCGCAGGAAGTTTTCTCCTGAGTTTCGGGATGAGGCAGTGAAGATGGCGGTGGGGAGTGATCGTCCGATTGCCCAGGTAGCTCGGGAATTGGGGATCAACCCGGGCACCCTGGGGAACTGGGTTGCGGCGTATCGGAAGGCGCATCCGGTCAAGGAGGAGCCATTGTCGGTTTCCGACCGGGCTCGGCTGCGGGAGCTGGAACGCGAGAACCGGAAACTCAAGATGAAGAATGATTTCCTGGGAAAAGCTGCGGCCTTCTTCGCCCAGGAGTATCGGTGAGCGCGAAGTTCGCGTTTATCGACGGCGAGAAGGACAACTACCCGATCAGCAAGATGTGCGTATGGCTGGACGTGTCCACCTCGGGTTACTACGAGTGGAAGGACCGGCCGGCCTCGCCGGCGACCCAGCGCCGCCGGGCTCGCCGCGACGATCACCGCGGTGTTCGAGGCCAACCATGGGACCTACGGCTACCGGCGCATCCACGCCGTGCTGCGACGCTCAGGCGAGCAGGTGTCCGGCGAGCTGGTCCGCCACCTCATGCGCCAGCTGGGCCTGGTGCCCTGCCAACCGCGGCCGTGGCGACCGGCCACCACCGAAGCAGACCTGGCACACCGCATCCCCGACCTGGTCTGCCGGGACTTCACGGCCGAGGCGCCCGGCACCAAGCTGGTCGGCGACATCACCTATCTCCCGACCGGCGAGGGCTGGGTCTACCTGGCCACGGTCATCGACTGCTACTCGAAAATGGTCATCGGCTGGTCCATGGCCGATCACTACAAAACCTCACTCATCACCACAGCTCTCGATTCCGCAGCCGGCACCGTCGACCTGCAGCCCGGATGCATCTTCCATTCCGATAGAGGCTCGAACTACACGTCTTACGAGTTCGCCTCCGAACTCGCCGGCCTCAATATTCGCCAATCAGTCGGCCGGACGGGAATTTGCTGGGATAACGCGATGGCCGAATCGTTCTTCGGCGCACTGAAGAACGAATGGGTCAGCCGCACGGTATTCACCACACGAGCCGAAGCCCGCCAGGAGGTTGTCAAATACATCGAGGGACTCTATAATCGGCAACGTCTCCACTCGGGACTCGGCTACCAGACCCCACTAGAGGTCCACAACGAGTATCTGAACCAACAGCTCGCAGCATGAAATAGCCACAATAAACCTGTCCGGAAAATTCGGGGCGCCTCAGGCGTGCAGCGCGAAAACTGTGGTGGTTCGGGATCCTGTGTGATTTCGTCATCGACCCGCCGTCGGCTGGCGGAACATGCTTGGACACAATCTATGACGACAATGGGAATTTTTGCGACAGCTTCTTCTATTGGGGTGCCTGGCCCAATTACGACGAAGAGCGGCGCCAGCTACGCAACCTGCAAAAAGGCGGCGGCTACGTCCAACTTCCGGGCGGCGGGTACGTTTTAACCAAGAACAAAAGGGCTGGAACAACCAATCACAAGGGGCGAGGGCCCGTCGACCCAGCGGCCGCAGCAAAAGCTGCAGAACAGGCCCGCGCTGAGCGTGTCCGTCGCGACGCGTTAACGCCACATGCCAGGCCTGCGAGTGCTCCAACGATCGCAGCCGACATCCAGGCACTCATCGACGCAGCGAACAATGAACCTGCGATTGACCTCGGCACGCTCGACCCAAGGTCCGTGAACGGTGGCGACGAGCCTTTTGTGCCTGGGACCGTCGACCCCGCTGCTTCATTGCCGAGCGCTTCTGTTGCCGCCTTAGTGGACACTGATGGCTACGTTGTTCTGTTCGGTCAGAAGCGCGCTGACCCCAATTTTTCGACAAAGCCCGGGGTGCCGGACTATTTGAAAGGGCGATCGATTGAGGACGTCGCGCGTGACCTGAGCGATGGAGAGTTGAGTACCGATCAGATCCGTATCGAAGTTTTTGAGTACAAGGGCGTGCTCGTCTCTACAAATACCCGAGGTCTCTCCGCGCTCAGTCGTGCTGAAAAGCGACCGACGAACGTTGTGTTCACAAGTTACGAAGATCTCAGCAGGAACACTCGAAACAGATTGAATGAGACGACCCTTCTGGGCGATTCGTTACCCAGTGCGAGGATACCTATCACACCTGATCGAGACAGTCCTGATATCCTGTACGTTGTTGAGGTGCCCTAGTGGGAGGCAGAATGGTATATCGAAAGTTGGAGGGTGATCATCTATATACTGGCTGGGACGACGCCCCCAGGTTTTCGATTGAAAATCGTGCGGCGGGAAATTCGACCGACATTACGGTCGAATATGTGTCGTCTGTGGGCGGGGCTCAGATCACGAAAATTAGATTCCCCGATGTCATAGAGTACCGGTGGGTGGATAGCGACTGGGACAGGGTTTGGCCACACGGGGAAGACCACGAGTTCTGGTTGATAGAAATTCTGGAGTCTGAATTCGTTTCTCGGGTAATCGACAGTAGTCCCTATAAAAGGAACGCAGCGGTTGGCCATAGGTTAGGTAATCTGCCGGAGACAGACGTCCATCACTATCGGCTCGATTTTGACAACCACGGAACTTATGACGTGGTCAGCCTCGAATGTGAAGTGTCGGTAATACGAAAGTTGGTGACATAGTACCTATGGGCAGTCGACGATCTGGCTGCGGGTGCTGGCGGTTGATGAGCCAGCGGCGGAGGTGGTGCGGCGGATCTTCGCCGAGTACCTGGGCGGGAAGGGGGACCGGGCGATCGCTAACGGCCTGAACCGGGACGGCATCCCGTGTCCGTCCGCGCGGCGGCCTGAACAGAACCGGCACCGGCTGGCGGATGGCTGGCAGGGGAGTTCGGTACGGGTGATCCTGGAGAACCCGAGGTACATGGGGTACGCGTTCTTCGGGCGGTGGGCTCGGCAAGAGATGTTGCTCGATCCGGAGGACGTGTCGGCCGGTCACGTGGTGCGGTTCCGCAGGGTGGTGGCGGAGAAGGTCGTGCGTTCGCGGACCCCTGCGCATCCTGCGATCGTTTCCGTTGAGGACTTCACCCAAGCTCAACTGCTGCGTCGTGCCCGGGCCGCGGGAGGGATGCGTGGCAGGGCGAAGCTGGAGCGGATCCGGACGCGTGGGACGCGTCCTTACGTTCTGCGGGGCCGCGTTAGGTGCGGGATCTGCACGCGGCGGCTGCAAGGCGCGGTGATCCGCAAGGAAGAGGTGTACTACCGCAGCATGGCCCGCACCCTCGCGCCGGGCTCGTCGGCGCTGGCTGGGCATCCCCGGACGGTAAACCTTCGCGAGTTCGATGTCTTTGACCTGCTGAACCGGTGGCTGGGCGACCTCTTCAAGCCCGAGAATGTGGACCGTACGGTGGCGGCTCTGGTCGCCTCTCAAGGGCAGGGCCGGACGGCAGCGGTGGAGACGATCAGGAAGAGGCTCAGTGACGCGGAGGCTCGGCTGCGGCGGCTGCAAGCCGCGATCGAGGCCGGGGTTGATCCTGCGGCACTCGTCGAGGCGATCAACGAGGCGCAGGCACAGCGAGCGGCTGCCCGTGCCGAGCTGGACGGGGTTGCGCCACCGACTGCGGTCAGTGAGGCCGAGGTGTATGCCATGATCGGCGCCCTGGGAGATGTGGCTGCGGCGCTCAAGCACGCGAAGCCAGAAGTCCTGGAGCAGCTTTACGACCGACTCAACGTAGAGCTGCTATACGAACCAAAGGGGCGCACCGTTCTTGCTTCGGTGACGCCCCGTGTGGTTAGCGAGTGTGTCCGAGGGGGGAGTTGCACACTATCCACACGGATCGGGCTGCCTGGCTGAGCCTCGGATCCGGCGGCGGATGCGTGTGCGAGTTCGAGCCCCCGGTGAGATTCCGGCAGCAATCACACCACGCGTCCTGCCTGACGGGCTGCTGATCCGGGTCGACGTGAGGCTTGTGATGGACCGTCGGCCACGGGGGAGCGCGCGGTGAGCACGATGCGCAGGTTCGAGCCCCCGGCAGGGCACGCAACAGATGGGAACAGCTCCGACCAGGGGTTTCTTCAGGGGACGTTTGGTCGTTGAGCACCGGGTATCGCTCGATCGGAGTAGCGGACCAGTCTCGACCAAGCTTGCCGGTGACGACGAGACGACGTTAGGGAGTCGCGCGTGATCTGGCGATCTCCCCTGCGTCGAGCCGTGTTCAGGCGGTCGACGCTCTGCAGCGGATCGCTCTGCAGGGCTTCCGAGATCAAGTTCAATACTAGCTCAGTTCGAACACGTCGTGCTGCGCGACGTGCCCGGCCGGACCTGCCGTTGTGAAGGCGGCACCGCCGGGTGCGTCACCACCCACGGCGGGGCCTTGACGCCTACCCTGTAAGGAGGGCGAGGACCAAATGAGCGACGCTACAGAAACCGCACGTTCAGGCGAGGCTGGGTTCCCGCCCATTGACGGAGTGGCTCAGCGTCCGACCGATCCGGCAACAGTTGTCCGCACTGTCACTGTGATCATGGGCGTTGTCGTCGCCCTCACCTTCATGTTTGGCTTCGGCAACGTCCTCAATCTGGCGCTCCGGCTTGGCGTGCCCGCCTGGGTTGCACCGCTCGTGGCGCCTGCGGTTGATCTCTCAATCGTTGGGCTGCTGCTCGGCACACGGCACCTGGCGCTCACCGGTGCTTCGCCGGAGGTATTGCGGCCTGCCTGCCGGCTGCTGATCTTCGCGAGCGTTGTCACGCTCGCGCTGAACGTGGCGGAGCCTTTGGTCGCGGGGCGAGTTTGGCAAGGCGGCGTTCGACGCGGTAGGGCCGCTCCTGTTGATCGGTTGGTCGGAGATCGGCCCCGGCCTCTTGCATGCGATGGGCGTCACGAGTCGTGTGCCTGTCGCACGCGAGCTCGATCGGTCTGAGCCAGCTGTCGATGCGGACTCGGATGATGGTGCGCCGGAAACGGGGCACGAACTCGACGAGGACGTCCTGTCGAAGGGTGAGGAGCGAGCAGTCGTTGGGCGCACGCCGGAGGCTCTCTTGGCTCAGGCCCGGCGAGAAGACGCGGTTCATCGTGAGGCTCACCAGAAGCCGATATCCGCTGACACGTTGCGCGTCCGACTCGGGGTTGGGGCCACTCGGGCCCGCCAGCTCGTCAAGATCGTCCGGTCCGAGTTCGAGGAGCAGATCGCCGTGCAGCGAGCCACGGGTGATGTGGTGAACGAAGAGGAGGAGGCAACCATGGCGGCATGAATCGATCGTGTAGGTGCCCCACCCGGACGCCGACGCTCTGGTGTGACGTCCGCCGCTGGCGATCACTGCCGTATCTCAGTATCTCGCTACCGGTGTCGTTACGCTGGACTGTTCTGGTGCGATTGTCGGGGGAGACCAGACGAGGGGGTTGCCGTGGGCAGGCGCAGGCTTCGACCACGAAGGCAGTGGCTGCTGGTCACCGGCCTGCTCGTAGTAGCGGTCATAGCGAGCGGGCTTGCCGTTGCCCAGAGATGGCCGGGCGCCGCGTGGTGGGTCGCGGGCGGGGCTGCGGGGTTAGCGGTGCTGGTGGCCGGCCTGGGTCCACTCTGGCAGCGTGGGCGCGAGCGGCGCGCAGCTGCGGCGTCTGCGGTTCGGCGAGGCGTGCGCGCCGTGGGCAGGACGGTGAGCGAGGTGAGCTTGGACGACCTGCGCGTGCACACCGCCGTCGTCGACGTCCCCTACCTGCCGCGGCCGACCAAGGAACGGGAGGTCTGCGAGCATCTGCGCGCGCGCCGGCCGGTGTTGATCGTGGGACCGTCCATGGTCGGAAAGACCCGGCTGGCTGCCGTCGCCGTCCGGCAGGTCCTTCCTGACACACCACTTCTGCTGCCGGACAGCCCGACCGCACTCGGCGACCTCGATAAGGCCGACATCACCCCGGATCAGCACGTGATCTGGCTAGATGACCTAGATCGATTCCTCATCAACGGCGGCCTGACTGCTGGGCTGATCCAACGGCTTCAGACATCGAACTGGATCGTCGCCACTCTGCGGGGTCACGAGTGGGACCGGCTTCAGCCCACCGACCAGCTGCGCTCGCCCGAATGGGACGTGCTCCGCCTCTTCCAGTTGGTGCTGCTCGACCGCGATCGGGACCGGCCCACCGACGAAGATCTGCGGTGTGCTGTGCCGGACGAGGACATTCGGGCACGGATCGCCCGGACTGGGATCGGCGAATACGTCGGCGCCGCCCAGCATGTCCGTGACCAGCTCACAGTCGCCGAAAGCGCCAACCCTCTCGGCTACGCCCTGGTCGCCGGCGTGGCCGACTGGTCGCGCATGGGCCTCACTCGCGCCGTCCCGGCGGAACTCCTACCCCGGCTCGCCAAGGCTCGACTGACCGGACGACGCCGCGACGAACTCGACAACGACGAGAAATACCGCGCGGCGCTCGACTGGGCCGCCCGGGAAATCAACCCGACCGTGTCACTGCTGGAGCCAGCTGACGGAACTTACCGCGTATATGACCTCGTGCTCGATCACCTCGCCACAGCAACCGACCGAACCGTCCCCGCCACCACCTGGCAACTAGCCATTGACGAAGCAGCAGCCGACGAACTGACCGCGGTCGGCTACCAAGCCGCGATGATCCACGAGCTCCCGGACATCGCAGGTGCCGCCTGGCAAAAGGCAGCTGATGCGGGCAACCTCGACGCGATGTCCAACCTGGGCGTCCTGCTGAAGGAGTGGGGCGACACAGTCGAGGCCGAGCGCTGGTGGCGCCAAGCAGCCAACGCCGGCCACTTGCTCGCCATGTCCAACCTGGGTGCCCTGCTACAGGAGCGGGGCGACATCGCCGAGGCCGAGCACTGGTACCGCCAAGCAGCCAACGCCGGCCACCTGTTCGCGATGCACAACCTGGGTGTCTTACTGCAGGAGCGGGGCGACATCGCCGAGGCCGAGCACTGGTACCGCCAAGCAGCCAACGCCGGCCACCTGTTCGCGATGCACAACCTGGGTGTCCTGCTGCAGGAGCGGGGCGACATCGCCGAGGCCGAGCACTGGTGCCACCAAGCAGCCAACGCCGGCCACCGTGACGCGATGTTCAATCTGGGTGTCCTGCTGCAGGAGCGGGGCGCCACAGTCGAGGCCGAGCACTGGTGGCGTCAGGCAGCCAACGCTGGCCAACCTGAGGCGATGCACAACCTGGGCGTCCTCCTGCACGAGCGGGGCGACACCGCCGAGGCCGAGCACTGGTGGTACCAAGCAGCGAATGTCAGCTAACCCCGCGCGGAGAACTCCCTCGACAGCGTTATGGCCGACGGCAACACCGGGCCACAAAGTGATGAGGATCCGAAAGCCAGCATGTAACGGCCCCGCATGACCTACGCGGCCAGCTTGTCCGCGACACCGTCAGGGCCGCACCAGCCTCGGTCACCCACGCGGGAGCTGTCGACGACCGCGGCTGGGGTGTCAGTCGGCCGATCAGGACTATCGTGAACATCGAGCCCCCGGAAGTCCCAAGCAGGACGGTCTCTTAAGGATGCAAGTCGGCGTCGGCCAGGGGACGTCCGCACCTGGCAGCGCGCGTGGACCTCAAGGCCGACCGCTCGGCCGGCCTGCTCCTGGTTCCCGGTGCCTTTCTCGAGGAGGGGCAGGACGTCGGGCGAGTGGCAGCCGAGCTGGCGCGCACGCTTCGCGACTTGGCGTCCTGGCTCGGCCTCCGGGACGTGGTGACGGGCGATCGGGGCGCGCTCAGTCAGCCGCTCGCCGCCGCGCTGGCACGGCTGTGACCTCCGGTCCGTCCTGACGGTCACCCGGGTGACCCGTTAGGTTGGGCGGATGATCGAACCGGCTGAAGAAGCGGTGCGCTGGGCGGAGGCTGCGGTCGCGCACCCCGTGGTGGACTGGACCGGGCTGCGTGAGGGCGGAGCCCCGTGGCGGTTGCGGTTCGGTAACGGCCGCGAGGCGGTGTTGCGCACCGGGGGCGCTTTCGACACCGAAGTGGTGGCGCTTCGGTTGGCCGGCGAACGCGGGCTTCCAGCGCCGCGCCTGCTGGCTGCGGGGGAGGGGATCATGTTGCTGTCGGTGGTGCATGGCGGCCGTCGCCGACGACTTCGATGGTTCCAGCGGTTTCGAGCATCGCGTAGTCCTCCGCGATGCGCTCGTGGTTGCCGGCTTCGCCGTCGCGGATGAGGACGTGCAGGAATGCGCCGGGGCTGTTGAGCTTCCACGACGCGAAGGTCGATGCGTAGATCATGCTGCCCACGAGCTGACGGATGTGGCCGGAGGGGTCGCGGGGGTCGGTACCGAACGGGTCTCGATGCAGGTGTGGCGTAAAGAGGAGCTTCTTATCGCTGGTGGCGACGACCTGGGACCGCTCGACCAACCCGGCGCTTACGGCGAAGTCGTTCCACCGCTGCTCGGTGCTCTTGACGTGCTCCTCCGGAATACCGGCGAGGCCATGACCTCCCCTGTCAGCGCACCGACTTCCCGCCGCACGCGCGCGTCCTCAGTACGGAGCGCGGCCGTCACCATCTCGGCGTCACCGACCCAGACGTTCGGATTGAAGACCGCCACGCGGCCGTCTTCGCTCTGCACCTCACGCACGAGGTTGACGGTGATCAAGCAGCTCAACGCTCGCTCGGCTGCCTCGTCCCCATGCCCAGAGCCGGCCTGCAGAGCTGCCTGACGCTCCAGCGGCTGGATCGAGGTCGCCAGCATGATCTCCAGCGCGGCGCGTTGTGTCGGCGTGGCGAGCAGCATTCCGAACAGCCGATCCGTCGCGCTCAACAGCTCGGCGCTTTGCGGGACGAAGGCCGACACGCTGGCCAGCCCTCCATCGGGTCGCCGGTCGCATTGAACCCAGCCCAGCTGTTCCAGCGTGGGCAGCACATACCGGTCAAGATCCAACGGCCCGATTTTCGCCTCGATGCCGATGGCGCGTACTCGATCGGCCGAGGAAACTTGGGCGTTACGCAGCCGCCATGCCATCTCGTAGACCTGCCCGGCAAACCGCAACGTCTCCAGTTCGGCGTGTACAGCCGACGGCGAGTAAGCGGTCAGGTGTCCAGAAAAACCCAAGATGAGCTGAGCGTCGCTGATCAAGAATCCCCCTGGACGTGATCCGTGAAGGCTGGACCCACCAGCGCAACGGGCAACCGCGCCTGTGCAGGCCCTGGCCCTGATCCTGCTTGTTTTCATCGTCGGGGTGGCGCTCTTGATCTAGTGCTGGTTTGATACCGCGAGCACGTCGACGTGTGCAAGTAGCCGGCGCGGGGTCAGAGCCGGGGTTTGACCCGTTGAAGTCTGCCTCCGGAGGGTGACCAACAGGCTTGACTAGCGTGTCTACCTGCGACTTTGTGTTCAGGAGTGACAGGTCCTGGGACTGAAATGACTCCTGTTGACGGCGTTTCGGTCCCACTGCCAGCTTCAGCGAAGCTAACTTTTCAGGCATCGGCGTGTCGGTATCCCGGGCGTGTCGTCAAGTGGTCCGCAGCGTCGTGGCGCAACACGGGAGGTGCGGGGTGCGTTCGGAGACCTCGGCCTGAGGGGTCGCGCCTGCCGCCGCACACCTGTCGTATAACGGGTCACGCTTCAGCAAACGGGAGTAACAGCGCGTGGTCTGTGGCGATATCTCTGATGCCTGTTTTGTCAGATGGTGGCTCCCAGGGGGACGCATGGACATTGTGGTGACGATCGAAGATGGCCAGCCCGATGAGCTTCGCAGGATCGAGACCGCGGTGCGCGATGAACTTCAGGAGCAGGGCGTGCAGGTCGACCGCGCCGTCACCGAGGTCGAACAAGGCGCGCTCGGCGCCCTGGAAGTACTCCAGTTCGTCGGGGAGAACGTGATGCTTCCGGTGCTCGTGCAGGCGCTCTACGACTACGTTGTAAAGCGGCTGCGCGAACCGGACGGCGACGCCCTCAAGATCCACGCCGCCAGGACCGACCTCCCCGACGGCACCCGCCGCTGCGAGCTTACCGTCGAAGGGGAAGCGAAGGAGGTAGCCGCGGCACTCGAGGAACTGCTGTGAATCCGGACGAGGAGAAGGCCGACCCGTCCCGTTCCAGCGCTCTCCTGATCGGTGGTAAGACCTATCAGGGCTCGAACCTGACTCCGGTCCCCGCGGTTGAGGACAACCTCGCCAAGCTGAAGGCAGCTTTCTCCGACTCCGAGTTGTGGGGACTACCGCGTACCCGGCTGACGGCTGAGATCGACCTGAAGCGCTCCGACATGCTCGACGCCATCGGGCTGCACTATCGGCTTTCCGAGCGCGGTGGCACCTTCGTCCTCTACTTCGTAGGCCATGCCCATTTCCACGACGGAATGCTTTATCTGGCGCCGTACGACACCGGAGATCGCGCCAATCCCGAGGCCTCGATGGTGCCGATGAGCGCGGTTTTCGCGGCAGTCGAACGGGAAGGCAAGCGAGCCGAACGGAAGCTGCTCATCCTCGACTGCTGCTATGCCGGGGGTGCCGTCCGTTCCGTTCCTGGAGAACCGAGTACTGCTGGTGCGGAACATGGCTGGTACGTCATGGCCGCGACGTCGGATAACGACATCGCATTCGCTGACTCCGGGCGCGAAACCACCTTTTTCACGGGGGCCCTGCTTAAGGCCTTCGAGGGGGTGGAGGCAACGCAGCCCAGCCTCTCCGCGAAGTGGGTGTTCGAGACCGTCAGCAAGGTCATCGAAGGTGTGGCGGAGCCGAAGTTCGCACCACAACCACACGAGTCACCGTTCACCTGGGCTGATCGCCCATGGCTACGTAACCGCCAGCACGTCCCCCCTTCCCGTGTCCCGTACGTCTTCCCGTCTTTGGCTGCCGAGACGATCACTGTTCGGCAACCTCTACCAAACGGCTTCCGACCGTGGCCCATCCCCGAGGTCAACTTCGTCGGCCGTACACAGGAATTGGAAGCGGCTCTGAGCCGCTTCCGCCAGCGTACCGTGCTTCCGGTCAACGGGCCCCGTTACGCCGGCAAGGCCGCGTTCGTCCGCCAGTTTCTGGCAACGTGCGGTGTCAAGGAAGCTGCTCCTACCGAGCAGCCGTGGCTGTTGCTGGAGATCACGATTGTCAACCGCAGTGCCGAATCCCCCGTCCTGGAGGCCCTCGCCTCTGCGCTGGAGATTCGGCTCCAAGACATCGACCAAAGCACAGAGGCCGACGGCGACCCGCGCCGCGAACTGGTTATCGACCGTCTCCGGGAACATGCACGTGGACGTACCCTGCTTCTCGTCATCGACTGCGGGCGTCTCGGGTACGACTCCGCGCACATCAGGAGCGAGCTCGACCAACTGCTCGCGCACGCATACTTCCGGGACACTGCCAACATCGTCATTTCGCGGGCCCCCCTCACCGTCCACGGCGACGAGCAGCTCGACCTGCAAGTCCCCATCCAGCTGAAGGAACTCGAGCAACGGGATGCCGCGGAGCTCCTCACCGCCCTTATTTCACAGGAACGTCAGACGGTCGACGGTGAGGATGTCCTGGGCCGCATCCAGGACCGCTGGATCAGGCTGCCGGGCGTACTGAAGAACAGTGTGTACGGCTATCTCAGCAGGGTCGGCGATGGCGTGACCACGCCCGACCCTGGGCATGTGGCGGCCGCCTTGATGGAGGGAACGACCCCCAGTGTGGCTAGGACGTTGAAGGAACTCGATTGCCGCCTGATCACCGGAACCGAAACACCTGTCACCCCGGAACCGCTCGCGATCCTCGCCGTCTGGGCTCTGTCCGATCAGCTTTCCGTGTCTCAGCATGTCCTTGAAGCCCCCTCCGTCGGCTTCCCGCACCGCACCTTGGCGCTGCTGGAGGACGCACGCGTCGTCTCGTCCACCGACTCGGGGGCGCTTACTCTCGGGCAGGCCAGCGAGCAGGCGCTGCGTTCCCTGGTCACTGCCCTGCTGACGCGCGGCGAGGCTGTGGAAGACCCGCTCGCACCGGTCATGCTCGATCCCGAGCTCCTCGACCACCTTTTTCCTGCCGAGCTGGACATCGCGGAGCTAGACCGGCGGTTCGCGATGGCCGCGACGTCGCTGCTGGTCACGGCGGCGGGGGCGCTGGACGTCGACACCGACAATGCGTCCGACGCCTTCGAGATGAAGCTTCGCTCGGCACTCGGGTGGATTGAGGACGAAGGCGGCGACCGGCTCCCGGCGCTGCACGACGTCATCTGCTCGCTCGTCGTGGCACCCGCCGGCGACGCGCCGTACCTGCCGGCGATGGCTGACCGCTTTGTGCAGGAGGCCGAAGAGCGTGCCGTGTCGGAGAGCCTGACCAACGCGCGGGCCGCCGACGACGCCACTCCCTTGGCTGGGCTCTATCGCCTCTACAACGCGCTGACCTCTCTGACTTTCGCAGCGCGCGTGGAAGGTGCGGCCGCCGAGAACAGTGCACGGTTCGTCGCGGCCGCCGAGGAGTTCTCCGCTGCGCTCGGCCAGTGCGACCCCGCGCAGGTCCAGCACACTCTGCTCCGCTCCGCTGACGCGTCATTGGCTGTCACCGGCAAACGGCTGCGGCTCAGGGCGCGCCTCATCGACGTCCGGCTGGCAGCTGTTGACGCACTGCTTCTCGGCGCCCGGCGGCCGGGCGGCGGACAGGCTGGCCGGATCACCCTGGCTGTTTCCTGGCTACTCAACACGGCCGACGCGCTGATCGACGCGGACCGCGGGCCCGAGGCCGAGCAGCTTGTTGCGACAGCTGCCGAGCTGGTCGCTGACGAGCTACCGCACGACGGTACTACGCGCAGCGTTTACTCGCGGCTTCAGCTCGGTAACCGGATCGCCCGAGTGCGCAGCCGCCTCTTGCCGGACCCTGCGGACGGCCGCCGCGAACTCGTTGAGGCGGTGCGGTTCGTGATAGCGGGACTGGAACTCGCGCATGAGGAAGGCGTATCACTAACGCCGTGGTCCATGCGTCTCTTCGAATCCGGCACCCTGCTGCTCCAGCAGAGCTCCACCGACGAAGAACTGGTCGAGGTCCGAGCCCTCGTGCTGGACTCGCTGGCGCGCTGCTGGGGCGACTGGCGTTCCTGGCCCTCAAGTATCTGCATTGCCTCGGCGCGCTTCCTCCGGAAGGTGCACGTGCGATGCGCGGACGTCCGGTTGAAACTCAGCGGGGCCAAGGAGGCCGTGGAGCTATTGGTTCACCATGCCCCCGGGAGAGACGAGCAAGCCGTAGCGACGGGTCAAGGCAATTCACAACCAAGGTTGGAGCCAAGAAGCGCCATCGCTTCACTGGACAAACGGGAGCACGCCAAGGTGCTGGCCGCCTTGGCGCAGGCGTACGGGTTCCTCGCCCGCGCCTGCCGGGACGACCAAGACTTTCCCGAGGCACGTGCCGCACTGACCAAAGCCGAGGAACATGCTCGTGCTGCGGTCGAACTCGCCCCGGCTGCCTTCTCGTACTCGGTCTGGCTCAGGCAGGTCCTCGACGTCCGGCGGTCGGCTCCGCGCACCGGGGCGGCCGGCGAGGCGGCCGAGAGGCAGCGCCGGGCCTGCGTCAAGGCGATCCGAAACTGGCTGAGGCAAGCAGATAGTCGCTCGCACGCCCACGCGGCGCTCGACCTCTCCTGCCTCGAGTCCGACTGGGCCGAGGAAGGTAGCTTGCGCGGTGCCGCGAAGAGGGCTGGGGAGGAGGACTTCCTCCGGCGACCCCCGGCCGTGCAGCGGGAGCGTATCGAGGCGCTGTACCGAGAGCGACGACAGAAGCTGCGGGCACATCGCTACCGTTATGGTCCGTCGATCGAACTGTGCGCTTTGGAGACGCGGTTGGAACGCGAGTATTGTCGCTGGACAGCCGTCCTTGGCTTCAAGCTGGCCAAGTGGGAGAAGAATCGACACACCGGCCCAGGCCCCACCACCAGGAGACCGCAGGTCGACAACACACCAGTCCTCGAGATCTTTCACGAGGCCTCGCGCCTCTGGCCGGAGGACGCCCGGCTGATCGCGGCCGAAGCGGGCTTCCGCCGCTACATCTGGGACTACGAGGAGGCCATCAACCTCTACGAGCGCCTTGCCCGAACCGCGCCGAACGGTGACATGGGGCGCGTCGCTTTGCTGTCCGCTGCGGAGGCGATGCTCGCCGAAGCAGAGTACGCTGACGCCGATCGACGGCCTGACAGGCACGACAGGCTCATCGACGCCAAAGATCATCTCAACACCGTTCTCAGCGGCAACCGCCGCATCTGGCTGGCTTTGGTCCTCAGCGGGCGGGTTGCCATCCGGCTGCGCGAACCACTGAACTGGGCGCCGATCGACAGCTCCTTTGAGGTCATCATCGGTGGGGACTACACGGGCACGGTCGGCCGCTTTCTAGACCGCCGCCGCTACGGGGAGGCCCGGAGCCTCGACACCATTGGCGACAGAATACGCAACAAGGGTGGTGACAAGCCGCCGGAACGGGCACGGCGCAACAAGCTACTTGACGACTTGCTCGACGGTGAAGCCGCAAGCGAGAGTGCCTCGGGGACTTCGAGCACTGACAGTGTCGCCTCTCCTCAGCTGAGCGCCTCGGACACGTACGTACGCGACGAGGACCTGGAACAGCTCACCCCGGATCTTCTCGGTGAACTGCTCCTCGCGGAATTCACGAGCGTGCCACTGCTGGAGGGGCTCGGAAAGCTCTATCTCGACCGGGCCATCGACCTGGCCAACCGGCATGGGGTTCTCCACGGGGTCGTGCCGCCACCCAATTCCAGCACCGCGGAGGAGGCCGCCGACCATGCTCGGCGTGCTTACGACTGCTTCGACGCGTGCCGCGTTCTGCAGGAGGCGCACGGAGCCGAGTCCATCGTGACCAAATTCGAGCGTGGACGTGCCATTACGCTGGCAGCGAAGTTCGTACACAATCCGAATCCCTTCCCGCAGTCCGTGCTGCAAGGCCGGGGAGAACAGATCAAACAGGCCGTCAACCTTCTGCTGGCGGCGCGAGAGCACAGTGTCGGCAAGTTCAACTCCGTGTGCTCCCGGGCGGTGGCGGAGAACAACGACCTGCAAGCACGGCTTGGCTTGCGGAAGCCTATCGGGGGCCAGGCCATGTATCCCATGTCATAGCCGATCGGTGATGGAAGCGATGATCAGGACGGCTTCCCGGTACCTGGTGGCCACTGCTCCAAGCTTTTGAGTCGGTTGATACGGCACGCCACCGACTGACACTGCTTATTACTCCAGTCGGACTTCGTGATCGGGGCTGGTGGGGGTGTCGGAGATGGGTGCGGCCGCCAGTTGATCATGATCGGTTGTGTGGACTAAACATGATCGCCTGGCGGTTGCGGGCCGGTACCAGGCGGCGATCGGATCGGGTGTCGACCCGGCGGCCCTGGTGGACGTCATCAGTCAGGCTCAAGCCGAACGTGCCGCCGCGAAGGCTGAACTCGGCAATGCACCGAAGGGGACGGCTGTGAGCGAAGCGGAGGTGTACGCGATGACCGATTCGCTCGGCGATCTCGGGACGATGCTGACCGAAGCGAAGCCCGTTGCTCTGGAGCGGCTCTACCGGGCGCTCAACCTGCAACTTCGCTACGCACCAAAAGAACTGGCCGTCTATGCGACGACCAGTCCCCGTGTAGGTGGTGTGCGTGTCCGAGGGGGGGATGTGTGCACTAACCACACGGCTTCACCTGCACTCGGGCGTTTTACGGTGGAAGTCGTACCGGTACGCACGTGTTGCGCGGTCGAGCCAGAATCCATGACAGCCAGCTGCGAGCCCGACATTCCGGCAGACGTGGCTGGGAAATGCCCTAGGCATCGACCTCGAATGCCGCCTCATACACTGGGCTGATTGAGATATCTTCGTACACGGTAGTTGGTCGTATGCGATTCCAGCGATGCCCAAGCATGAGTGCGAGACCCATGGGCGCCGCCATGAAGAGGTGAATACGTGACGCGGTGCGACTGGCGCGGCGTATCGCATCACGAATACCGATGGCGAGTGCGTTCGCTGTTGCGGCGTCGGGGATCGAATTGTCCGCAGTTCCCCCAGGCGGACGGAGAATCAGAAGGCGCTCGGCCGGGATCTCTTGCATCCGGAGGAATTCGACAACGTCCGCGGTCAGGTCGGCCGCGATCGCCACGCCGACCGCGAGATCGGGTCCTTGGTCCAGACGGATGTCATCTTCCATAGGACGCAGCGGGGTACCGTAGCGGTCGTTAGTGGACCATAACTGACCTCGCTGGAGTACGGCTAGGTCGGCCCCAGTGACCATCCGAAATGCGGTCCCAACGAGAAAGGCTGGCGCAAGCCTGATGCTTCCTGTGATGGCTACGGAGGGGGTGCCGCGAGGAAGCTGACCGGGGGCGGCCTCGATATCCCTCTGTAGTTGGTCCCAACCGGCGGGAGGGGCAGGGCGCCGTTTTGAGTAGGCGGTGTCTCCCTGGAAGCGGTCAGCCCAGTCGAGGGCATAGTCGGCTTCCTCGCGGAGTGGATCGGGCTTGAGAGTTGCGATCGACAGGATCGCCCGAGCTGGACCGGCCAGCAGGTCGAGCTTAGAGATTGCCTCGCGGACGATTTCGGCCGTGAGCTCGCGGTGCCCATCGCGCACCTGCTGACCGACCCAGGAAACTCCAGCGTTAACCGCCGCGTCGTCGTGTCGCAAGCCCGTCGCGGCCATGAGGTACTGCGTAAGCTCAAGTACGTGTGCAGGATCGCGAGCCAGGTCGAAGCGAAGGTCCTCGAAAACGCGAAGGAGAGTAATTTCGTCAACTCCAGCTGCTTGAGCCCAACGTCGGCGCGCTCGTCCGATTGTTGAACTCGGTCCTTTTTCTCCTGCTCTCGGCATCAAAAGCTGCGTTCGCGAATCGCGGAGTGCCAGTAGAGGGTCGTCGGGATCGGGTGCGCGATTGGTGATGAGGCTCATTTCGAAGGGTTCGTCGGTTTCGATAAGTCTGCGCCAAGCCGCGACGATCTTAGCGAGAAGAGGCTTTGCGTTCTTGGTGCTGGGTGTCAAAAGGTAGCTTTCATTGATGGGACTAGTGCTGTCAACGGTGTATTTGACCTGCGCAAAATGATGGGGTGGCCGGGTACGGTATCGAACAATGTCGTCCAGGTTGCCTACGCCGTCCACCTCGACGCCCACGCAGACAACGGGATTGAGGGAGTGCACATTGGCGTCTCGTAATATCTGTATGCAGCCCTGCCATGCCAACAGCCATTGGTATAGGTCGCCAGCAATACGCACCCCGCTTCGGCTAGGCGAGGGTAAGGAAGACATGTCAGCTTCTTTCCGTGATCTCGGGGATTTGTGAAATGTCGAGATTGTGACGTAGGGACAGGATCAAGTTTCGTCGAATGCGGTTAGGTTCTTCACGTGAACAGGCGCGGCCATGAGTCGCCCGGTTGTACAGACCCAGCCAACGAGATGTGTAGTAAGCGATCCGGGCGATAGTCGTCCGACGATCAACGCGATGAAAACATTGAATTCAAGTTCGGGATCGCAAAGTAGGGTGCGATAGGTTTGAAAGTCACGGTCGCTGGGGATGGGCTGCGCGCTCGGATGGGTATGCCATTCGCCGATCCAGATGCTGCGGTCGAGGTCGTACACATAGTCTGCGAGTTTCTGCGCATATGTGCGGTCGCGCATGAAAGAGTCTGAAGTGCGGATGGCTGCGGGGCCAGGTCCACCGACGTGCCGAACATCCGCATGATCGCTGGTTACACTGCCAAGCAAAATTCCGCCGGTTTCGCACCCATCGTTGTCGTCATCGACGACGCGGAGGATCGTCGTCACCGCCGCTGTGTGGAGGTTGATGCTTCGGACACGGGTGCGGTAGTCCGGGCTCATGCTGGCTCACAGGTGGGGCAACCGGGTCTCGGTGGAGTATGCGGTAACCACCGGGTCTCGCCGTTGCGTGTCAGATCGAAAGGAGGTGCCCATCCGATCTCCGGGCGAAGCGCAAGCAGTAAGTGTTCACCGGGCAACTTCTGGTCGGTGTGCCCGCGGCGTTCGAGGACCGTCGCCACAGCAGTTTTCGCCGCGAGCCGTCCAAGCAGATGCAGGTCTCCGCCGACTGCGGTCATCGGTCGGTGGGTGGTGCCGGTTCCGTAGCCGGCGTCCAATCCGGGTTCCGGATCGATACCGCCTTTGTCAGCTAGCGTCGCTCGGCGGCAGACGAGGCAACCATGATCGTGCCAGGGTCGCAACCTGATAACTTCGCCGAAGCTGCCATCCGCTAGCACGCAAGCGAGGACCGCGTCCTTCTTCGCGCGCCTGGCGAGATGACTCACGACCCTCCGAGCCGCGACACCGTCCGCCGCACAAAGGACGAGGTCGACAGAAAGTAGTAATCCCCGTACGAGGTGAGCGCTCTCGATGACATCCCAAGGATGTGTTTCGACAACGGTATCGGCGCGTAGGGCAGCCAACTGCTGCTTGATTACATCAACTTTGAGTCGCCCCACGCCCTCCGGCGGACCGACGTGGCGAACCAAATTGTGGGCAAGCAGCCTATCCGGATCGAGTAGTCTCAAGGTGCCGACGCCGTACTCTGCCAAGGCATGCGCGGCCGCCCCGCCGATGCTGCCGAGCCCTATCACCAGCACTGAAATCTCCGACATCGTCTTGGTTGGCCAAGTCGCTGAGAGCTGCGCCATCCCGACTTTCGATGACTGGACCTCGACGGCGACCGGTGTCACTCCTTCGGCAGTGACCAACCATGCCGCGAATTCCGTGATATCGACGTCCGGGAACTTGGCAGGCGCGTCCGGCGAGAATGTCAATGCCAGGTAGGACCCAGTGGAAGGCGGGTTCCGCCAACCTCCAGCTATGCAATTCTTAAACGCTTCAAGCTGGCATGCCTTGTTCAGTCGACGCGCATTCCACCACATGGCGTGCAAGTCCGGATCGGCTCGATACCATAGTTGCCCCGAGCAGGTATCGCCGCTACATAGAAAGTGGTTTTTTGGTTCGAGTGGCGTCGGTATGACCGGGCCATTACCGATCGATAAGGCGATGATGGCGCCCACGTTGTCGGCGTCGGAAATGCGGTATGTAATTTTCCCCCATGATCCGCCATTGCGAATACGGCTCGCGGCGTTATGGGGTACCAGTAAGAGAAGTCTTTTCACTACTTGTTCCAGTTGGATGTCAGCTGAGCTGCTTGTTCAATCAGGTGGTCTCGCGACGGATCAGACACAATGCCGTTGATTGTCATCGCGTTGACGAGCCCACTCTTCACTAGAGCGTATTCGACCCTCCATCCGGCAGCTTTCATGAGCAAGTCAACGATAGATTCACGACCGGTCCAGGTGTAATCGTCCTGGAGGAGACACAGGCTCCCGTCGCCCATAACGTGGAAGCGTGTCTGCGTGTACTCAATGAGATCCGGCTCGGGCGATAGAGGGTAAATCGCGGGGGGAACCATCGGGTACGCCTGGCTGTACCTGACGATCACGGGCATCCCATCCTTGCCGAGCAGTTGACGCAGGCTTGCTGGCTCGGGCCGCGCAAATGGCCACAGTGGAAGTCGGCCTTCCCAGCGGCCCGCATCTTGCGGGATCCACTTCAGGTCTGAGCAGCACTCGGCGATCTCGCCTTTGTCTCGCTCCAGGCGCCGAGGCTCGCATTCCCACCACATCTCCGGCTTATGTCTCGCCGCAACAACTTCACTCATCCCTGAGGTGCGTCCTTGACTACCCTCGGGGTGACTACAGCTGCTGACGCGGCGGCACCTACGTGATTTTCTGAAGATGATTCTGGAAAATCGTCGCCGAAGATATCGCGCCAGTACATTCCGGCCTCGTCGGTCTTGCCATCAGCAGCCGCAGCACATGCCAGCTCGGCGAGATTCCGCGCTTCCTCCAGTGCGGTGCGAAGAATTGAGATGTCAAGATCTGGTTGAATGGGGCCGCAGCGCTTGGCGGGGTCTTCAACGCCGTAGCCGACTTCAACGGCGCTTGAGGTAAAGAAGGACTTTAACGCATTCTGCCGATTTCCCTCGGTCGGGAGGCACTGGAGCGCGAGTACCTCGATCACGAGAGACTTCACCTTTGTCGGCACCCCGAGGCGCCAATGTTTAAGCACGCGGACCAACGGTCGAAAGAACGCCCACTTGCGCTGTTGCGCAGCCACTTCCTTGATTAAGTACTCGGGGTCGGCCGTATTCCACTGCTTGTTCCGTTTGCTCGGGAGCAAGAGAGTTTCGTCCGGCTGGCGGAGCACCGGCATGACGTCGACGGTGAATGCGTCGTCTTGCTCCGGTGGGTCGATGAAGCACTTGACTGCTCTGTCACGCGGCTTCGCCAATCGAACGAGCTGATCGACACGCCCGTCGGCCATACCGAGCAGTGCCTTCACTCGGTCCTGTGCATGGCCCAGCGCGTCTTCTGCCGACGTACCTGGCGCCCCCCATCCAGGGTGTTTGTCCCCGTCGAAGACAACGATTAGATCGACGTCGTGCACAGGTCTGAGCTGGGTGCTGCGGGCCAAGGAGCCCGAGCCGAAGACTTCCAAGACGTCATCCTCGCCTTTGAACGCCTTTTTAAAGATGTCGCGGCGGTCGCGGGCGAGCGTGACCTGGTCGATGTCAGCGTTCACGTTGCGCTGTAGTTCGTCGAAAGCGTTCGTCAAGTCCATGGAGCATCCTCGATCGTCGGTAGGTAGCAACTGCCGGAGCGGCGTCGTATGTCAGGGACAACACTGTCCCGAGGATGAAGCACGTTCCGGACGAGTTGGCTCACCATACGACGGGGCACCGACATTTCTGGCACGCGGCACGGACGCAAAGAGCGCCGGGCCTCTACCGCCGGGTATCCCGTCCTGGCTATCCCGGGCGAAGGACGGCGGAACGGGACAGGACCCCGGGTCGCTGACCGGCCAATACGACGCGCTTTCGGTGTTGGGGGCGGGTAACCTGGTAGCTGTCCCAACCCTTCGCCCGGAGGGCATGCGGGGCAGGCAACCAGGAACCATTCCGGTTGTTGGGGACGGGCTGACTCCGGCCGGTACCGGCTGGAGTCAGAGATGATCCAAGCGACTCCATCGCTCACGATCGCGGCCCCAGCGGGCCCCACCCCCTCGGAGGTTCGCACCGGGCCGCTTAAGTGGCCCTGTTCATCGGATGAAACTGGGGAGCGGCGCCGACGAAAGGAAGTGGATCCGCCGCCCACAGCCGTGTGACGCGGACCGGCCGCCGTCTAATTGATAACTGCGGCCATATCGAGCACGCCAGACGACGCATCGAGGCCAGGGTGTCTTGCAGGGCCACGACGTGGCCCGCCAAGCGGAGTGCGCCGGGGCGGGTGGTCTGCATCCATTCGACCGAGTCTGAGCCGGTGCGGGTGTGGACGGTGCCAGCGCGGACAGCAGGTCGCGCCGGGAGCGCCAGGCCGCCCAGTTCTGGAAGGCCCCGGCGACGGACCACCCACGCTCGCGCGGCGACAACAGCACCTGCTCGTCGGTGACTTTCAGCAGGTACGACCACCCACGCTCGCGCGGGGACAACCCGGCGCGCCGCAGCCCGCTGTGGCGACGCCGGCGACCACCCACGCTCGCGCGGGGACAACGCTTCTTGAACAGGGCGTTTGTGAATCAAAACGATGTTACTGTGGCGGGAGGCCTTTGCGAAAGGTTTCAGTCGTGGCCGTGCCGGTGGCGATGCACCCTTCGCGCGCTGCTTCATTCGGAACCCGCAGCCGTTGGGTGACGGCGACGATGACGGGCCGGACGGCGGCTTCGACTCGCTGGTGTCGATGTAGGGCACGTCCGCGAAGACGGAGATGCCGGCTTCGAGGAGGTGGCAGGCGATCCGGGCAGCCTGGTCGATGGCGAGCCTGCCGTCGTCGATGCGCCCCGCCAGCGGAATGAGTTCGGCGTCGATGGCTTGATCAATACGGCGGAGCTGGTGGGTGGCGTCGTTCACGGGGGTTCAGTCCTCTCCTTCAGCGGAGCCGGTGCCGGTCCGGTACTTCGCGTCCGTGATGTAGGTGCCCTTAGCTGGGATCGTCACCACCAGGCCGCGGAAGCGCAGGAGCCGCGTGGCGTGGCGAGCTGTGCCGAGGGAGACCCTGTACTCGGCGGCCAGTTGGCGTTCTGCTGGCAGTGGTGTATGCGGTTCCAGTTCCCCGGCTCCGATGCGGGCGGCCAGGTGTTGGCACATCTGTTCGTACAGGTAGCCGGCGGCGTCGTGGGGTTCGAAGTCGGTCACGGCTTGCTCCCGGGGCGCGCGTTGTGGTCGGTGAATCTGGGCTAGTTGAGCGGGAGGTGTGTCTTGTTGGAGCGCGAGCGTGCGGTGCCGTGGATTTCCTGCTCGCCCAATCCGAGCGAGCGGCGTGGGGCAGCGGCGTCCGGGTCGAGGTGCGGCCACTGTCTGCCGACGGCGGGTGGCTCGGTGCATTGGCGAGCCCGTAGGGCAGGGGGCTTCGAGGTCGCACGGTCGACCGCAAGCCGGGCGCGAAGATCGGCGACTGTGAGATGGTCGTCGCCGAGCTCGGGCTGCCGGCGCGCTGTGAGCCGGTGGCGGAGCACCAAGAGAAGCAGATAAGTGAGCGGCGGCCCGAGGAACGTGGCCGCGAAAGACAGGAGGTGTGTCACGCCGGCCGCCCGTACCGGTACGCCGTGGAGCGGCGAGGCGAGGGGGAACCGGGAGCGGTGTTGGCCATGCTGTTGTCCTTCCGGTCTGGGCTGGCAGCGGTGCTGTCAGCCTCTCGGCGGCGGGACGCGGATAACAGGACACAGCCGTGCCATAGCGCGGCCATAACGGCGGGGCGTCGCGGGACGCGCCACGTCCGGACCCGTCCCAGCCAGTGTCGCGGCGGGACAGCAGGCGGGACGGGTTGAGTAGGGCTTTGAGCTGCGGAGATGCTGCTCAGAAGCGCTGGGACGGGTTCCGGCAACCTGTCCCGATGAGCCTGTGGGAACCCGGTTTTCAGCGGGACGACGACGCACCGGGACGGGACACCTGGTGGCAAGTGATCGGCGAGGGCCGGGGCGGATGGCATGATGAAATCATGCGTAGATCAGCCTCGGCTCAGCTCCAATCAGGTACGCGGTACAGGACGCTCCTGGAGCAGAAGATCCGGGAGCGTCGGCTGACGTTGGAGGAGTTCGTCGAGTTCGCGGAGGTGTTCGCGCGCGAGCATGGCGAGCCGGGGACCTTGAGCCACCGGCACCTGCGGCGGCTGGTGGCCGGGCACGGAGAGAACGGAGCGCCGGTGGGGCAGCCGCGTCCGGCGACGGCGCGGTTGCTGGAGCGGATTTTCGGCGTCGGTATCGAGGAGCTGCTGGCGCCGCCGCCGGATCGGCCCACGGCTCACGAGGTGAGCGACCGGCGCGTGAGGCGGGCTCGCGTGGGGCGGCCCGACATCGCGGAGGCGCTTCGCCACTACTACGGGGCTGACACCTACCGGTTCCGGTGCGCCGGGACGGAGCTGGTGACCAGCATTGTGGGGATGCCCGGGTGGTTGGACCTTGGCTGCCTGCTGGTTCCCGGCGGTAAGGGGCTGCGGCTGATCTCCGGGCCGGCGAGAGACAGCGAGCGGTTCGAAGACGCGCGGGAGCCGGGCGTTCGGATGGCGGACGCGCCGTTGTACCAGCTGCTCGACGTCGATCCTCAGCCGAGCGGGCTCACCGGGACGCTCGGCTTGACCTCGTTCGTGGACTACGCGCTGACCGCGGACCTGCTGGAGGGTGAGTTGCTCGACGCTCTCGCGGCGGGGGAGCGTGGCGACCTTCCGCTGCGGGAGAGCCTCTTACCCGACGTCGAAGCGGTCTTCGACCTGCCCAACCGGCTCTGTGCTGGAGGAGCGCTCGCGCTGTGCGCCATCGCGCGGCCGGCGAGTGGGGAACGGGGTCCCGACTATGCGCTGCTCGTCCAGCAGCGATCCGACCAGGTGCTCAACATGGCACGACGGCTGTCGGTGATCCCGAAGGCGTTCCACCAGCCGCTGCGGGACCCGAGTGGCGACGTCTCGATTCGAGCCACCTTGCTCCGCGAGATGGAGGAGGAGCTGTTCGGCCGCGTCGAGGTGGACAGCACCGGCGCGCAGCGGGTGGCCGCGCCGATGCACCCGAGTCGGCTGTCCGAGCCGATGCGGTGGTTGCTCGACGAGCCGGACAGGCTGCGGATGGAGTGCACGGGTTTCGGGCTGAACCTGGTGAGTGGGAACTACGAGTTCGCCGGGCTCATTGTGATCGACGACGAGGAGTTCTGGGCCCGGTATGGCGGGCACATCGAGGCGAACTGGGAAGCCGCCGGGCTCACCGTGTACTCAAGCCTGGACTACGAGCTGAACGCCGAGTTGGTCGCGGACGAGCGCTGGAGCAATGAGGGGCTTTTCGCGCTGCTGCAAGGGTTTCGGCGGCTGGGTGACATCGGGGGAGAGCGCGTACGACTCCCGGACGTCACGCCGCTGACGGCCACCGAACGGTGATCACGACGGAGTCGGCGAGCGCTTCCCAGGAGTGGTCGATGCCGGGGCCCCACATCACGTAATCGCCCTGCCGATGCAGGGTCACGCTGCCTTCGGTGAGGTCGAGGCGGAACGTGCCCTCCACCATGAGCAGAAGCGTCGTGCGCTGGTCGTCGGACGTCCATCCGGCGCGCTTGTCGCCAGCGGGGTGAATGCCCCACTTCACCTCGACGTCCTTCGTCGCGCGGACGTCGTCGGCGGGCTGGATGAAGTGGCCGAGCAGCCAGCCGCGGTTGGCGGGCGCGTCGTCGTTGGCGTTGCCGCTGTACCAGTTGGCACCCACCTACCGTGTCTCCCATTCGATCGTCGGCAGGTTCACCCGATCGCCGCCGATCTGGTTGAGCCGCCGCAGGCCTTCGAGCAACGCGAACAGTCCTTCGTTGCTCCACGCTACATCCCCGGCCAGGTCCGTCAGGAGGTCCCGGTCGAGGGTCGAATACTGCCGCAACGTCGACGATTCCCAGTTCGCCTCGATCACGCCGCCGTACCGCGTCCAGAACTCCTCATCGTCGACCACGATCAAGGCCGGGACCTCGTAGTTGCCGGACACGAGGTTCAGGCCGACCGCCGTGCACTCCATGCGCAACCGGCCTGGTTCGGCGGTGAGCCAGCGCATCGGCTCGGACATCCTGCTGGGGTGCATCGGGTCCGCGGCGCGCTGGTGGCCCACCGTGTTGTCGATGTCGTCGCGCCCGAACAGTTCCTCTTCCATCTCACGGCGCAGAGTAGCCGCGATCTTCGCGTCCGCGCGGTAGTCCGTGACCGGCTGGTGAAAGCCCTTCGGGATGACCGCGAGCCGCCGGGCGGCGTTCACGACATGCCCCGAGCGTTCCTGAACGAGTAGCACGTAGTCCGCCGGTCCACGGAACGGGTCCGCGGGCCGGGCGAACGCGCACAGCGCCAGCGTGCCGCCCGCGCAGAGCCGGCCGGACAGGTCGAGGACGGTGGCGACGCTGGGGAGATGCCTGTCCCGCAGCGGCAGTGAACCCGCGCCGGAAGCCAGCGCGTCGATGAGTTCGGCTTCGAGCAGGTCCATCGTCAGCGCGTAGTGCACGAAGTGGCTCACGCCGAGTGCACCGTTGATGCTGCTTTCGGTGTCGATGCCGAGCAGGCGGTACAGGGGCATGTTCACGAGCTTGGTGCCCAGCGCGAGGCCCTCGGCGAGGCGCTGTGCGGCGCGCCCTGCCGCTTCGGCATCGAGGAGGGCTGGACTGTCGGGAACACCGGAGGTCAGGCGGAGCTGTTCAGCGCCGAGTGGACTGTTGAGGTCGAGCCAGGCTGGGCGTGTGAGGATGCTCGTCGTGATCTCGGTGCCGTCGACCCGCGCGGAGTAGCAGCCGTAGTCGTCGGGCCGGTCGGGGTAGTACTGCTGAAGGGCGTCGGCCACCTCGCGCTGATTGACCCGGCTCCGGCGCGTCCCGCGGTCCTGTAGCTGACGGAGATCGAGTCCGGACAGGCGACGCGAGACTTCTCGGCGAGCTGTGCCGGGCTCCCACCCCGCGTGCTCGTCGAGCCATTCCAGCGCGGCCGTGATGTTCGGGTCGGAGACCACCCTGTCGTCAACCGGCTCGGCGTCGCCGGTGAGTGCGGCGAATCGGTCCTTGACGGCGGCCGGGGCCTGGTCCAGCGCGGTGTCCAAAAGCTGCTGCATCTCGGACTTCGGGCGCAGGTCCGGTTTCTGATGCCAGGCCGCGACGGTCCGCACACCGATGCCGAGGTGCTCGGCGAACCCTTCGTTGCTCAGTCGTAGCGCAGCCTGGAGTGCGCACGCCGTCCGCCCGGTCCAGCCGGTTGCCGGATTCACCGTTCCCCCAACCTGCAGTGGTCCTGCATTCGACCTGCACTGGACGTGCCTGGGGCCGGAGCCGGTTTCGCAGTGGAATTACTGGCATGCAAAGGAAATCAGCTCTACCGCTCACGCCGGACGTGATCGAGCACCTGCGACAGGGTCGCTTGGAGGTCGTCGAGCCGGTCGGTGATCTCGTCCAGCCGGCGCTCCAACCCGTCCACTCTCGACCAGACCGTGTCCCCGTGGTCCACCACGGGATCGGCGGGCTTGGGCGGGCGACGGCCGTGCAGCACGGCGTCGAGGTGCTGCGGGTGCCAGCCGAGCGCGACGGACAGGGACTCCAGCGTGCGCGGACTGCGCCGGCGCTCCACGACGTGGTGCTGGATCTCCCGGACCACGGCCTGCGAGACGTGCGAGCGTTGCGCCAGCTCCCGCTGGAGCCAGCCCAGCTCGTTCACCCGGGCGTTGATGGCCTTCGCGACCGCCGCCCAATCCTCCGCCATCCGTTCCTCCGCGCTCCGCCTCGGCGACGAGGTTAGCGGCTCCGCTCCCTAGCGCGATCTGACGCGCCCTGACGCGGTGGAACGCGCCCATCGAATGTCGAAATCAGCAACGAAATCAACTATCGAAGGGCTTCACTCATGTCTGCCAACACCTATTACTCGGTTCGCACCGCGGCGTGGATTCTCGGTGTCCCGCCGTCTCACATCTCCCGGGCGATCCGTCGCGGGACCTTGCGCCCGACCTGGCGCAATGGTCGTCCGTTGGTCCCTGAGTCGGCGGTGACCAGGCTGCTCGGGCAGCCGGACAGGGAGATCGCGTGACGAATGATCTCCGTCTGATCAGTCTCGCGTGGGACCTGGACCGGCTGCGGTGGGTGCCCACCGGGGTGCTCGACGACGTCGTACGAAGGGATGGCTTGTGCTTCTGGGCCTGGTCGGACGAGCCGCCAGAGGCCCGGAACGACCGCGAGCTGGCTGCTCGTCTCTGCGCGGGCTGCCCTGTGCTGGACGAATGCCTGGAGCTGGAGCTTCGAACCGCGGGTGAGGAGACCGTGGGCGTGTGGGGCGCGATGTGTGAGCAGGACCGGCGCGCGCTCTATCCGCACTGGTTGCGGCGCGGGGAGCGTGCGGGGAGGCGGGGCCAGTGACGCCTACGCACGTCCTGATTGGGGTCGGGTTGCTCATCGTGTTGTTGTCGATGCGGCGTTCCGGTGCTCGCCGAGCGCGTGAGGTCGTGTCGCTGGCAGGGCGGGTGCTGGTCACCGCGGGGTTCATCGTCGGTGCGCAGTGGGTGGTCGTGCTGCGGGTCGGTCCGGGGTGGCTGCTGTTGGCCGTCCTGGCGGTGCCGGCGCTGTTCGCCGCCTACACGCTGACGCGGGCCCTGACCGTGACCACCTACGAAATGCCGACTCGCCGCCGAGGTGGTCGCCGGTGAACGATGTCGAACGCGTGGCACGGCAGGTGGACCGGTTGTGCTGGATGGGCATCCTGCTCGGGTTGGCCTTCACGATGACCAACGTCCAGCAGTTCGCCGCCGCCGGAGCCCGGACGTGGTCGCTGCCCTGGTTCGGGGCGTGGCTACTTGATCCGATGGTGTCGCTCGTGTTGCTGGCGATCCTGCGGGCCGAGCAAGTGACCGCGCGACACGGTGTCCGGACCGGCGGTTGGGTGCGCGGGGCGAAGTGGTTCACGCTCGTCGCCACCTATGTCATGAACACCTGGCAGGCGTTCGCTGAACGGTCACCGGCGCTGGTCGTGCTGCACTCGGTGCCGCCGCTGGTGGTGTTTGTGGCGACCGAGGCCGTGACCGACCTGCGGGACAAGCTCGGCGCGGCCGTGGCGGCGGCGCGGCAGCCGGAGCGGGCGGTGCCTCGGACGACGTTCGGGGAGTACCTCGACGCGGCGCGCGCGGCCCTGACGGCGGAGGTCGTGATCACTCCGGCGTGGGTCCGCGAGGTGACGGGGTGCTCGCGCGGGCTGTCGTCGAAGCTCGCCGCCACCCTGCGGGCCGAGGCCGGTGAGCGGTCATGAGCCAGGAGATCGAGCACGCCGAGCCGGTGTACGAGGCGGAGCTGGTGGACGACGCCACTCCGCGACTGCGACGGCCGAAGCTGCGACGGTGGGATTGGCGGGAGGTAGTCGGGTGGCTGGTGCGGTCGCCGTTCCGGTTCGCCGGCGCGGTCGGCCGGGGTTTCGTGGTGATGGCGCGGGTGTGGCGGCGGTGGGTTCGGGTGCACGACTACCGAGAGGCGGCCGTGCAGTCGGAGAAGCTGGCGGACAAGTTCGTGGAGATCCGGGCGCTGACCCTGTTCCGCTGGAAGGTGACCGCTGCTGTGGTAGCTGCCGTCTCGGTGGTGGTGCTGGTCGCGGATCTCGTGTGGGGCACCGTGGTGCTGTGGGCGGCGGGCTTCCTCGCCACGGTGGCGCTCGCGATCGCCGGACGGAGGCGGGACGGGTCGCCGGGTCGGAAGGCGGTGCTGGCCGGGCCTCGTGCGCTGGCGTGGACGATGGACGCGCAACTGCTGGTCGACGCCTTCCGCGACGCGAAGCTGCTCGGCAAGGACGAGTCGCTGCGGCTGGTGGAGCGGGCCACGCGGACCGGCGAGGGATGGGCGATCACCGTGGACCTTCCCGCGACGCGCAAGGCGGGGGACGTAATCAAGCATCGTGACGCGCTCGCGTCTGCGTTGGCCGTTGACGAGGTGCAGTTGATCGTCGAGCGGGTGCGGGGTGTCGGCGGGCATGCGGGCCGGGTGTTCCTGTGGGTGGCGGACGAGGACCCGTACGGAGGTCCGCCGCAGCGGACGCCGTTGCTGGATGTCGAGCACTGGGACGCGTGGCGACCCATCCCGTTCGGCAGGGACGCGCGTCAGCGCCGGGTCGAGTTGCCGCTGGTGTGGACGTCGTTGTTGGTGGGTGCCATCCCCCGGCAGGGAAAGACGATGGCGGCACGCCTCGCAGCCGCTGGTCTGATCCTCGACCCACACACGCGGCTCTACATCTTCGACGGCAAGGGCGGTAAGGACTGGAAAGCCGCGGAAGGCGTGGCGCACCGGTTCGTCTGCGGAGACGGGCTCACTGAAGTGGAGGCCGTGCGCGACCACCTCGTGGAGCTGGTGGCGGAGGTGCAGGACCGGTATGCCCGCATGTCCGCCTTGGACGACGAGGTGTGTCCGGAATCGAAGATCACTCCCGCGATCTCGCGGGATCCATCGCTGAACATGCCCATCACGGCCGTGGTGATCGACGAGGTTCAGGTGTTCTTGGAGCATCCGGCGAAGGTGTTGGTGGGCGGGAAGAAGACGACGCTCGGTGAGTACATTGTGGATCTGCTCGCCTATCTGGCACGGAAAGGGCCGGCGGCTGGGATCGTCGTCGTCCTCGCGACGCAACGGCCGGACTCCCAGACGATCCCCTCGCGGCTGCGGTCGGTGCTCGGGTCTCGGTTCGCGCTGCGGGTGATGGACTGGCGGGACTCGAACATCGTGCTCGGCGAGCAGATGAACACCCGCGGGTATGACGCATCGACGCTCTTGCCGGCGCACAAGGGGGTGGGGATTCTGCGGCCGGATGGGGAGACCGGGGCGGACGCGCTGGCGCTGGTGGTGCGGACGTACTACATGGCCAATCCGGAGTGGCAGCAGATCTGCGCTCGCGGGCGCGTGCTGCGGGAGCAGGCTGGGACGCTGTCGGGTCATGCGGCCGGGGACGACAGCAGCGGAGCCGTTAACGCGGCGTCGGTGGTTGAGGTGCTCAGCGCGGGTTCGGTGCCGAAGGTCGAGCTACCGGAGCCCTTGGCGTCGGTGCTGCAGTACCTCGGCGGCGAGCTGGACGAACGCGAGTTCGTGCCCACGGCGGAGTTGGTGGAGGCCCTGGACGTCGAGCCGACCGCGTTCGGACGGCAGATGGGCGAGCTGGGGTGTCGGCCGGTGCGGCAGTACGTGCCTGGGGACGATGGAGAGGTCCGCCGTGTTCGCGGTTACCTCACTGCGGACCTCCGTAGCGCCGTTGCTGAAATCAACAGCGAACGATGAACCCGCGTGAGCTGCGGGGGAACGACCTTACGTTGCGAGTGCCGGATGAGTTGCCTTCTCTGAACAGGGATGCGTGCCGCATACTGCTGGAGATCCTGGTCGAGTTGACCGAGGTACCCGTCTTGGAGGCGCCTCGGGAGAGGGGGTGCCGTGACTGCTGAAATCAGCAACCCGTGGGCGACGCTGGACGAGCTGCTCGGAGTGGAGGTCGTCGAGGCGGTTGATGAGGGTGTGGGGCCCGTAGCGTTCTATGGCCGGTGTTCGACGGAGGACAACCAGGACCCGGAGACCTCGCACGGGTGGCAGTTGAGCAACGCGCAGAAGTTCGTCGAGCCGCTCGGTGGCCGGGTGGTGGCGGAGTTCTTCGACGTGGGGCAGTCGCGGTCGGTGCCGTGGGAGCGCAGGGGAGAGGCGGCGCGGTTGCTCGCGGCGTTGAAGAACCCCGCCCGCGGGTGGAATGCGGTCGTGGTGGGGGAGGGGACGCGGTGTTGGTTCGGGAACCAGTTCTCGCTGGTCGCACCGAAGTTCGCGGCCTATGGGGTTGAGCTGTGGGTGCCGGAGCTGGGTGGGAAGTTCGATCCGCGGAACCCGTCGCACAAGATGCTGATGAGCGTGCTCGGGGGTATGAGCGAGTCGGAGCGTCAGCACGTGCAGGCTCGGGTCCGTGCCGCGATGGACGCGCAGGTGATCAACGAGGGGCGACACCAGGGCGGTCGGGCGCCGTACGGGTACGTCGTGGTCGACGGTGGCCCGCACCCGAACCCGAGGAAGGCAGCGGAGGGGTACCGGCTGCGAGTGCTGGCGATCGACGAGTCGGCGGCGGAGGTAGTGCGCCGCATCTTCTCTGAGTACCTGAGCGGGAAGGGCGACCGAGCGATCGCTAACGAGTTGAACCGGGACGGCGTTCCGTGTCCCTCGGCGCGGCGACCGGACCAGAATCGGCACCGGCTGGCGGATGGTTGGCAGGGCAGTTCGGTCCGCGTGATCCTGGAGAACCCGCGGTACACGGGGTACGCGTTCTTCGGGCGGTGGGTCAGGCACGAGTCGCTACTCGACTCGGACGACGTCGCCGCCGGGCATGTCACGAGGTTTCGCCGCTCGACGCCGGATCGGGTCGTCCGTTCGCGGACACCGGCGCATCCGGCGATTGTGAGCGTTGAGGAGTTCACGCAGGCTCAGCTGTTGCGGCGGTCGAAGGCGGCGGGTGGTCTCGCTACCGCCCGCAAGTCCGAACGGGGTGGTCGGGTTACCGCGCGTACCTATCTGTTGCGAGGGCTGGTGCGCTGTGGCGTGTGCAACCGGAAGATGCAGGGGGCCACGATCCGCAAGGGCGCGTACTACCGCTGCACAGCGCGAACGATGGCGCCCGGCTCCGCCCAACTCGCGGATCATCCCAAGACGGTCAACATCCGCGAGGATGCGGTCGTGGAGGCGATCAACGGATGGATCGGGCGTCTCTTCGACCCGGAGAACGTTGATGCGACGGTGGCGGCGCTGGTCGGGTCCCAGGATGACGGCCGGTCGAACGCCGGTGGACGTGACGCGGTGAAACGACGGTTGGCGGAGGCCGAGGCGCGGCTCAGGCGGTACCAGGCGGCGATCGGATCGGGTGTTGACCCGGCTGCCCTGGTGGACGTCATCAATCAAGCTCAAGCCGAACGCGCCGCAGCGAAGGCGGAACTCGGCAATGCACCGAAGGAGAAGGCTGTGAGCGAAGCGGAGGTGTACGCGATGATCGATTCGCTCGGCGACCTCGGGACGGTGCTGACCGAAGCGAAGCCCGTTGCTCTGGAGCGGCTCTACCAGGCGCTCAACCTGCAACTTCGCTATGAACCAAAAGAACTGGCCGTCTATGCGACGACCAGTCCCCGTGTAGGTAGTGTGCGTGTCCGAGGGGGGACTTGAACCCCCACGCCCGTTAAGGGCACTAGCACCTCAAGCTAGCGCGTCTGCCATTCCGCCACTCGGACTTGCTGGAAAACAGAGTAACTCACCAGCGAGCCCCTCGTACCAGGGGGTGGTGACCAACGGTGAGACGTGGTTGCGATATAAGCACCCCTTCGTCACAGGCAGTGGTCGCCTCGAGCGGGCCGCGAGTGGGTTGTGGAATCCAATGTAGCAGCGTATACCGACTAGTAGCTTCGTCATCAGGCTAGGAGGAACTCATGCGGGACGCTGTCATCGTCGACGCGGTGCGGACGCCGGTCGGTAAGGGGAAGCCCGGCGGCGCGCTCGCCGGCGTCCACCCCGTCGACCTGCACGCCCACGCCATCCGCTCGCTGGTCGAGCGCACGGGCGTCGACCCCGCCAAGATCGACGACGTCATCAGCGGCGCCGTCGGGCAGATCGGGGAACAGAGCTCCAACACGGCACGCTGGGCGGCGCTCGCGGCCGGGCTGCCGGAGTCCGTCCCCGCCGTCACGGTCGATCGCCAGTGCGGCTCGTCCCAGCAGGCCATCCACTTCGCGGCGCAGGGAGTCCTCGCGGGCGCCTACGACATCGTCATCGCGTCCGGCATCGAGTCCATGAGCCGCATCCCGATCGGGAGCCAGGCCGCCGGCAGGGACTTCCTCGGCCCGGGCATCGCCGCGCGCTATCCCGAAGGACTGGTGCCGCAGGGCATCAGCGCCGAGCTGATCGCCGACAAATGGCACCTCTCGCGCGCCCAGCTCGACGAGTTCGCGGCCGAGAGCCACCGGCGCGCGGCCGCGGCGTGGGCCGATGGGCGCTTCGCCGGCGACGTCGTCCCGATCAAGGCGCCGGGCAACGACGGGGCACTGGTCCAGGTCACGCGGGACGAGTCGATCCGCCCCTCGACCACCGTCGACGTCCTGGCCGGGCTCAAGCCCGCCTTCGAGGCGGACATCTGGCACCAGCGGTTCCCGCAGCTGGACTTCAAGGTGACCGCGGGCAACTCGTCCCCGATCAACGACGGGGCCACCGCCGTGCTGATCGCCAGCAGCGAGACCGCGGCCGAGCTCGGCCTGCGCCCGCGGGCCCGGCTGCACAGCTTCGCCGTCGTGGGGGACGACCCGCTGCTCATGCTCACCGGCATCATCCCGGCCACCGCCAAGGTTCTCGCCCGCGCCGGACTGTCCCTTCCGGACATCGACGCGTTCGAGGTCAACGAGGCGTTCGCGAGCGTGGTGCTGGCCTGGCTGGCGGAGACCGGCGCGGACCCGGCGAAGGTCAACGTGCACGGCGGAGCCACCGCGATCGGGCACCCGCTGGGCGCCAGCGGCGGCCGCCTGATGACGAGCCTGCTGTCGGTGCTGGAACAGCACGACGGCCGCTACGGTCTGCAGGTGATGTGCGAGGCCGGCGGCCTCGCGAACGCCACCATCGTCGAACGGCTCAGGTGAGGGCGTCGATCCCGGTCAGGTCGCGGCCGATGATGAGCTTCTGCACCTGGCTCGTGCCTTCGTAGAGGGTCAGCACGCGCGCGTCCCGCACGTACTTGCCCACCGGGTACTCGTCGATGAACCCGTACCCGCCGAAGACCTGCAGGCAGTTGTTCGTCACCTGCACCGCGGTCTCGCTCGCGTGGTACTTCGCCGCCGACGCGTCGGTCGCGTAGTCCTTGGGTGCGATACCGGCGTCGGCCATCCGGGCGACGTGGTGGGTCATCAGCCGCGAGCTCTGCACGTCCACAGCCGCGTCCGCGAGCAGTTCCTGCACCAGTTGGAAGGACGCGATCGGCTTGCCGAACTGCTCGCGTTCGGTCGAGTACCGGGTCGCCGCGTCGAGCGCCGCCTGCGCCACGCCGACGGAACCGGCGGCGACCGAGATCCGGCCCCGCGACAGCGCACCGAGTGCGATCCCGAGACCGCGGCCGACCTCGCCGAGACGCGCCGAATCCGGCACGCGGACGTTGTCGAAGGTCAGCTCGGCGGTCGCCTGCCCGCGCAGGCCCAGCTTGCCCTTGATCTCCTTCGCGGCGAACCCGGGGGAGTCCGTCGGCACGAGGAACGCGGTGATCCCGGTGTCGCCGGTGCGGGCGAAGGTCAGCGCGACCTTCGCCCAGGTGCCGTTCGTGATGAACATCTTGCTGCCGTTGAGGATCCAGTCGGACCCGTCCTGCTTCGCACGCGTCGAGAGCGAGCCGGCGTCGGACCCGGTGCCCGGCTCGGTCAGCCCGAAGCAGCCCAGCGACTCGCCGCTGACCAGCTGCGGCAGCCACTCCTGCTTCTGTTCGTCGGTGCCGTAGGCGGCGATGGTCTTGGTGACCAGGCCCAGCGACACCGACACGATGCCGCGTACCGCCGAGTCGCCGCGGCCGAGCTCCTCGGTGACGAGGATGTAGGACAGCATGTCCGCGTCGACGCCGCCGTACTGCTCGGGCACCATCAGCCCGAGGAAGCCCAGTTCGCCCAGGCGCCTCACGATCGCGGTGTCGACGGACTCGGCGCGGTCCCAGTCGCGGGCGTTCGGCACGATCTCGGCGTCGACGAACTCCGCCGCCATCTTCCGGAAGTCGAGCTGGGTCTCGGTGAGCCCGAAATCCCTTGCCAGCATGGAGAACTCCTTACAGTGCCACGGTGGGGTGGGTGAGCGGCAGCCCGAGCTGCGCGCGTTCGGTGAGCCAGCGGGTCGGCCGGTAACGCGGGTCGCCCGTGGTCTCGTGCAGCGCACGCTGCAGCGCGAGCATCCGGTCGGCGCCGATCCGGTCGCCCCAGGCGAGCGGCCCGGCCGGGTAGCCGAGCCCGGCCGTGACGCCGAGGTCGATGTCGGCCGGGGCCGCGATGCCCCGTTCGGCGATGGAGGACGCGACGGACACGATCGACGCGAGCAGCCGCTGTGCGGCCGAGCCCGCGGTGTCGCGGATGAGCGACACTCGCTTGTCCCCCAGGGAAAGGACCGCTGCGGCGTCGTGTGCGGCGGCGAGGTCGGCGGCCGGGGTGACGGCGAGGACACGGCGGCCCGTGGGCAGCGACAGCGGGTCGATGCCGAACGTGCGGTCCGCGGGCAGGTCGTGCTCGGCGATCGCGGCCGCCACTGTCGTGCCCCAGGTCGGCACGAGGACGACCGCGTCGTCGGAAAGCGCTGTCCGCACCGTGGCTCCGGACTCGGCGAGCGCGTTCCGCACAGCCGTTTCGGCGACGTAAACCGGCCGCACGGGGTCGCCGGTGACCGGTTCCTCGGCCGGCGGTTCGGCGCCGGTCTCGTACCAGCCCCGCCCGGTCTTGCGGCCGTGCAGCCCGGCCGAGACGCGGTTGGGCGTCAGGTACGACGGGCGCAGCCGGTCGGAGTAGCGAAAGCCCTGCCACACCGACTCGATCACCGCGGCGGTGACGTCCAGCCCGGTCAGGTCCATCAGCTCGAACGGGCCCATCCGCAGGCCCAGCACGTCGCGCGCGATCCGGTCGAGCACGACCGGTTCCGCGACCTGCTCCTCCAGCAGCGCCAGCGCCTCGGTGACCAGACCGCGCCCGGCGTGGTTGATCAGGAACCCCGGGGTGTCCGCGACGACGACGGCGCGGTGTCCGGCGTCGCGCACCAGCGCGGTGAGCGTCTCGACGATCTCCGGGCGCGTCTTCGCCCCCGGGATGACCTCGACGATCTTCATCAGCGGCGCCGGGTTGAAGAAGTGCAGGCCCACCATCCGCGACGGGTCGGCCAGCGTCGCGGAGATCTGCGTGATCGGCAGTGACGACGTGTTGCTCGCGAAGATCGTCCCGGCCGGCAGGATCCGTTCGAGCTCACCGAACAGCGCCGCCTTGGTCTCGAGGTCCTCGCGGACGGCCTCCACGACCAGTTCGACCTCGTCGCCCGGTTTGCCCGGCGAGTCCAGCGGCACGAGCCGGGCCATGACGGCGCGGGCCTCCTCGGCGGTGGTGCGGCCCTTCTGCACCGTGCGGTCGAGCATCGACCGCACGAAGTCGACCGCCTCGCGGACGGACTCGGGCCGCGCGTCGGCGAGCTCCACGGTGTGCCCGGCGGTCGCGGCCCACTGGGCGATGCCCCGGCCCATCACTCCCGTGCCGACGATCCTGATTCGCATTGCCGCCTCGCTTCCTCAGCGCAGATAAACCCGGTCCGGATCGACATCCTCACGCAGCAGCCGCAGCTCGGCCTCGCTGGGCGGCTCGACGGTCGCGACCTCGTCGGCGACCGCGAGGTCCCAGCCGGTGGCCTCGCGCACCTGGTCCACGGTCACGCCGGGGTGCACGGCGACCAGCCGCAGCTGCTCGCCGACCCCGCCGCGGGCGAGGACGCCCAGCTCGGTGATCACCTTGGTGACCCCGGCGCCCAGCGGCCGGATGCCCTCGGCGAGCGCCCGGTCGGGGCCCGGCGAGGTGCAGAAGTCCAGCTCGTCCACAAAGGACCGGCGGTCGTGCCGCCGCATCACCACGAACACCTCGCGCGAGTTGGCCATCACCTCCATGGCACCACCGGAGCCGGGCAGGCGCACCTTGGGCCGGTGCCAGTCGCCGATCACCGAGGAGTTGAGGTTGCCCCACCGGTCGATCTGCGCGGCGCCGAGGAACCCGACGTCGATGTGCCCGCCCTGCAGCACGTACCCGAACAGCGCGGGCATCGAGAGCACGGCTTCGGCCCCGGTGATCAGCACCGCGTCCGCGATCGTCTCGGGCAGGTGGGACGGATGCGCGCCGCACACCCCGGACTCGTAGACGATCTCCAGTTCGGGCGCGACCGTCAGGTGCGCCAGCGCCGCCGCGAGCGTGGGCAGGCCGATGCCGGCGAACACCGTGCGGCGGGACGCGAGCTCCCGCGACGCGACGACGGACAGCCGTTCCGACGATGTGATCACAACCGCCTCCCGTAGTTGACCGGCAGGCTCATCGCCTCGCCGACGGCCAGCCCGGCCCAGAACTCGTCGCCGAGCTTCGCGACGTAGTCCGCGTGGTCTTCCGTGCCGAAGATCCACTCCGCCATCCAGGCCCGCAGCCGGTCCGGGTCCTTGCTGATGTGCGACCAGGACCGGTAGAACGCGCCGTCGCGGTCGTAGTAGCCCTGGGCGAACGAGGGGTGCGCGCCACGCGGGCACTCGACGACCGCGTCGACGGCATGCGCGGGGATCACGGTGCGGTTCGGGTCGGACCGCACGACCTCGTCGTCGACGATCTCCTCGACCACCACGACGGCCTTCTCCGCGGCGAACACCGCCTCGGCCTGCACCCCGGTGAGGCCCCAGATCTGGGTGTTGCCGGCGCGGTCGGCGCGCTGCGCGTGCACGATCGTCACGTCCGGGTTGACCGGCGGCACCACGTGGACCTGCTCGTCGGCGTAGGGCGAGGCGACCTTGCGGATGCCGGGGTTGACCGACGGCAGGTCGCTGCCCGCGTAGGAGCGCAGCGGGTAGAACGGCAGGCGCTGGGCGCCCGCGAGGTAGCGGCAGATCATGCCGTGGTGGCTGTACTCCTCGAACTGGAGCGGTTCGGGGTCGGCGTGCTCGATCCGGCGGCGCAGCTCGCCGAGCGAGCCGGCGGAGGAGTTGCCGACGAACGAGGACACCAGCTTCGTCACGCAGCCGCCCGCGAGGAGCTGGTCCACCACGATGTCGGCGGTCATCCGCACGATCGTCAGGTCGCGGCGGCCCGCGCGGATGATCTCGTGGCCGGCGGCCGTGGGAATCAGGTGGGTGAAGCCTTCCAGGCAGACGGTCTCGCCGTCCCGGACGAACGAGGCGACGGCCTCGCGCAGGGTCATCGTCTTGTCCGGGCGCATCGCCGCGTTCTCCTCGAAGCCGATCACGTAGGTCCTGACCACCGTGGCAGCTCCATTGATTACTGTCCAATACCGAGTTGAGGTCAGATCAAGACGGACAGGAAATCAATCATGGAGCTGCGCTACCTCGTGTCGTTCCTGGCCGTGGCGGAGGAGCTGCACTTCGGCCGCGCGGCCAAGCGGCTGCAGATGGCGCAGCCGCCGCTGAGCCAGCAGATCCGCCAGCTCGAGAAGGAGCTGGGCGTGCAGCTGTTCGAGCGCAACACCCGCTCGGTCCGGCTCACGAGCGCGGGGGAGGCGTTCGTCTCGCCGGTCAATCGGGTCCTCGACGACCTGGACATCGCCATGCGCGCGGTGAAGGCCGCCGGGCGGGGGGAGTACGGGCGGGTGACCGTGGGGTTCGCCGGGGCGTCGAGCCACGAGAGCCTGCCGCTGCTCACCCGGGCGGTGCGGGCCGCGCATCCCGGGCTGGAGCTGGTGATGAAGGGGCAGACCTACGCGAACGTGGCGCTGGCCCGGGTCGCGGACGGCTCGCTGGACCTGGGGTTCGTGCGGCTGCCGGTCAACCTGCCGGGCGTGCGGGCGCGCGTGATCGACGAGGAGGAGATGATCTGCGCGCTGCCCTCGGACCACCCGCTCGCGAAGCGGAAGCGGATCCCGATCGAAGAGCTGGCCGACCAGCCGTTCGTCAGCTTCCCCTCGAACGCCGGCTCGAGCGTCCGGGACGCGACCGTCCGGGCCTGTATCGCCGCGGGGTTCAACCCGCGGGTCGTGCAGGAGGCGCCCGACTCGTACACGATCCTCGCCCTGGTCGCGGCGGGCGTCGGCGTGACGCTCACGCTCACGTCGTGCCAGCACATCCAGCAGACCGGGCTCGTCTACCGCCCGCTGTCCGGCCCGGGCATCCGGCTGCAGGCCGCGCTGGCCTGGCGTGCGGACAACCCGTCGGCCGCACTGCGCACGGTGCTGGCGATCGCGGAGGAGGCGTTGCCCACCCCATTGAGACGGTGAGCGTTTCACTGCGCCCTGGATTTGGTATTGGACGCGTCTAGCTGCTTTTTGACACGGTGTCCGGGTTTGTGTTCCACGGTCTCAAGGGAGAGCACATGAGCGCGGCGACACGCGCCGGCATCGGATCCTTCATCGGCTCCACCATCGAATGGTTCGACTTCTACGTCTACGGGACCGCGTCCGCGCTGGTCTTCGACAAGGTGTTCTTCCCCGAGCTCGACGGCGCCGTGGGCACCCTGGTCGCGTTCGCCACCTTCTGGGTCGGCTTCCTCGCGCGGCCGCTCGGCGGGGTGATCTTCGGGCACTACGGCGACCGGCTCGGCCGGAAGAAGACGCTGGTGATCACGCTGCTGATGATGGGCGTCTCGACCACGCTCATCGGCGTGCTGCCCGGGTACGCCTCGATCGGCGTGGCTGCGCCGATCCTGCTGGTGTGCATCCGGATGGTCCAGGGGATCGGGCTCGGCGGTGAGTGGGGCGGCTCGGTGCTCATCGCCTCCGAGCACGCGCCCAAGGGCAAGTCGGTGCTGTACGGCGCCTTCGCCCAGCAGGGTTCGCCGGTGGGCAACACGCTGAGCACGGTCAGCTTCCTCGCCATCAGCCGGCTGCCCGACCAGGCGTTCGTCGACTGAGGCTGGCGGGTGCCGTTCCTCGCCTCGGCGCTGTTGGTGATCGTCGGGCTGTTCATCCGGCTGCGGGTGGCCGAGTCGCCCGCGATGGCGCAGCTGATCGAGTCGCGGAAGGTCGCGAAGATGCCGCTGGGGGAGGTGCTGCGCACGCAGCCGGTGCTGATCGTGCTCGGGATCGGCGCCTGCACGATCGGCCTGTCGGCGACGTACTTCAAGTCGACGTTCGCGCTGTCCTGGGCGACCTCGGACCTGGGCTTCGACAAGAGCTCGTTCCTCACGATCATCCTCGTGGCGAACATCGTGCAGATCCTGGTGCAGCCGTGGGGTGCGGTGATCGCGACGCGGATGCGCAGCTGGACCCGCGCGGTGTGCGTGATGCTGCTGCCGGAGATCGTGCTGCTGCCGCTGATGTTCGTGCTCATCGGCACGCAGAACTACGCCGTCGCGATGGTGGGCACGGTGATCGCGACCGTGCCGCACTGCCTGTACTACGCCGCGCTGGCAGGCATGCTCGCCAGCCGGTTCCCGGCGCACGTCCGGTACACCGGGATCTCGCTGTGCTACCAGCTGTGCGGCACGCTCCTGGGCGGCACGACACCGATCGTCGGGCAGACCCTGCTCAACTGGACCGGCTCGATCGCCGCGGTGATCGCGTACGCGATCTTCCAGGTGCTGCTCACGCTCGGCTGCATGGTGCTGCTCCTGCGCCGGCCCGACCACGACGAGAGTGCGGTCCCCGCCCGGGCCGAGGCGGTGACGGCATGACCGTGGCAGAGTCGCTGGCGCGGTACTACCCGTGAGCGGTGTATAACGCCCTATACGCAGCCGGTCCCGCGGCGTTGCCTCTTCCGGGCTGAGCGACTGCTGTACGAAACAGTTTCGTACAGCGAGGAGTGCCGCTGGCCGGGCACGCCCGAGCTCGCTCGCCGCGCTGGCGGCGATGCGCACGAGCCATCCTGAACGCGATCGTCGCCGTGCCGGGTCGCACCGAAAATCGGGCCCCCCGGATGGGGGTCGTCTGGTCCCGGGCGCCGTCTTAGACTGCGGAGCGCGCCGTGGCGGCGAAGCCGGGAGATGATGCTTGTGCCTCCTCCACCGAGCGAGACCGGGCCGATCCGGCTGCTGCTCGTCGAAGACCATTCCCAGGTGGCGATGGCGCTCGGGGCCGCGTTCGAGACCGTGCCGGACATCGAGCTGGTCGGCCAGGCCCGCGCCGTCCACGAGGCCGTGTCCGCCACCGGCGAGCACCAGCCCGACGTGGTCCTGCTCGACCGCAGGCTGCCCGACGGCGACGGCATCGAGGCGATCGGCCGGCTGCGCGAGCAGTGCCCGGCGGCCCGCGTCCTCGTGTTCACCGGCGGGGCGGACCGCTCGGTCGCGGACCGGGTGGCCGCCGCGGGCGGGGCCGGGCTGCTGCTGAAGGCCGGACTGCTCGAAGACCTGCTCGACACCATCCGCCGGGTCGCGGCCGGCGAGGACTCCTTCGACGTCGACCTGCCGGGACGGCCTTCGCGCCGCTGACGCCCGGCGCCAGGAGGTACTCGATGACACCACGACAGCCGGTGGCAAGGCGCGGCGGGGGAGCGGCGGGCGACGAGCGCCTGCAGCAGCTGCTCGACGGCCTCAAAGCGGTGCGGGACGGCGATTTCAGCACCCGGCTGCCGCAGGTCGGCGACGCGCTGCTGGACGAGATCGCGGTCGTGTTCAACGGCATGGTCGACCAGCTCGCGCTGTTCACGACCGAGGTCACCAGGGTGGCCCGCGAGGTCGGCACCGACGGCAAGCTCGGCGGCCAGGCCTCGGTGCCAGCGGTGTCGGGCACCTGGAAGGACCTGACCGAGTCCGTCAACGCCATGGCGGGCAACCTGACCGCGCAGGTGCGCGACATCGCGAGCGTCGCCACGGCGGTGGCGAACGGCGACCTGACCCAGAAGATCACCGTGCACGTCAAGGGCGAGCTGCTGGAGCTGAAGAACACCATCAACACGATGGTCGGGCAGCTCTCGTCGTTCGCCGACGAGGTCACCCGCGTGGCGCGGGAGGTGGGGAGCGAGGGGCGTCTCGGTGGCCAGGCCGAGGTGCCCGGGGTCGCGGGCACGTGGCGGGACCTGACGACATCGGTGAACTTCATGGCAGGCAACCTGACGGCCCAGGTGCGTTCGATCGCCGAGGTCACCACCGCGGTCGCCAAGGGCGACCTGTCGCAGAAGATCACCGTCGACGCCCGCGGCGAGATCCTCGAACTGAAGTCGACGATCAACACGATGGTGGACACCCTCTCGTCGTTCGCCGACGAGGTGACCCGGGTCGCGAAAGAGGTTGGCACGGAAGGGATCCTGGGCGGGCAGGCACAGGTGCCGGGAGTCGCCGGGACGTGGCGGGACCTGACCACGTCGGTGAACTTCATGGCAGGCAACCTCACCGCGCAGGTGCGTTCGATCGCCCAGGTCGCCACGGCCGTCGCGCGCGGCGACCTGTCGCAGAAGATCACCGTCGACGCCCGCGGCGAGATCCTCGAACTGAAGTCGACGATCAACACGATGGTCGACCAGCTCTCGTCCTTCGCCGACGAGGTCACGCGCGTGGCGCGCGAGGTGGGCACGGAGGGGCGCCTGGGCGGTCAGGCGGACGTGAAGGGGGTGTCGGGCACCTGGAAGGGCCTGACCGAGTCGGTGAACGTCATGGCCGACAACCTCACCGACCAGGTGCGGTCCATCGCGCAGGTGACGACGGCGGTGGCGCGGGGCGATCTGTCGCAGAAGATCCGGGTGGACGCGCGCGGGGAGATCCTGGAGCTGAAGGACACGATCAACACGATGGTGGGGCAGCTGTCCGCGTTCGCCGACGAGGTCACCCGCGTCTCCCGCGAGGTGGGCACGGAGGGGCGCCTGGGCGGTCAGGCGGACGTGAAGGGGGTGTCGGGCACCTGGAAGGGCCTGACCGAGTCGGTGAACGTCATGGCCGACAACCTCACCGACCAGGTCCGCTCCATCGCCTCGGTCGCCACCGCGGTCGCCCGCGGTGACCTCTCGCAGCGGATCACGGTCGAGGCAAAGGGCGAGGTCGCCGCGCTCGCCGACACGATCAACACGATGGTCGACACCCTGTCGGCCTTCGCCGACGAGGTGACCCGGGTGGCGCGCGAGGTCGGCACCGAGGGCATCCTCGGCGGCCAGGCGCGGGTGCCGAACGTGGCGGGCACCTGGAAGAACCTCACCGACAACGTGAACTCGATGGCGAACAACCTGACCAACCAGGTGCGCTCTATCGCCCAGGTGACGACCGCCGTGGCGCGCGGCGAGATGTCGCAGAAGATCGACGTGGACGCCCGCGGGGAGATCCTGGAGCTCAAGACCACCATCAACACGATGGTCGACACGCTCTCGGCATTCGCCGCGGAGGTCACCCGGGTGGCCCGCGAGGTCGGCAAGGAGGGCAGGCTCGGCGGGCAGGCCGAGGTCGAGGGCGTGTCGGGCACCTGGAAGCGGCTGACCGAGAACGTCAACGAGCTCGCCGGGAACCTGACCCGGCAGGTGCGGGCGATTGCCGAGGTCGCCAGCGCCGTCGCCACCGGCGACCTGACCCGCTCGATCTCGGTGGAGGCCGAGGGCGAGGTGGCCGAGCTGAGCGACAACATCAACGCGATGGTGCAGTCGCTGCGCGAGACGACCCGCGCCAACGAGGACCAGGACTGGCTCAACAAGAACCTGGCCCGGATCTCCGGGTTGCTGCAGGGACACCGGGACCTGCGCGCGGTCGCGCAGCTGATCATGAACGAGCTGACCCCGCTGGTCGGCGCCCAGCACGGCACGTTCTTCCTGATGGACACGGGGGAGCGGGGCCCGGTGCTGCGGCTGATCGCGGCGTACGGGCACGCCCGGACCCGGGAGGCCGCCTTCGACCTCGGGCAGTCGCTGATCGGGCAGGTGGCGCAGACGAAGGTGCCGATCGTGGTGGACGAGACGCCGCCCGCCTACATCAACATCTCCTCGAGTCTGGGGCAGGCGCCGCCGGTCACCCTGATCGTGCTGCCGATCGTGTTCGAGGACCAGGTGCTCGGGGTGATCGAGCTGGCCTCGTTCACGAGGTTCACCCCGGTGCGGCGGGACTTCCTCGAGCAGCTGATGGAGAGCATCGGGGTGAACGTCAACACGATCATCGCCAACGCCCGCACCGACGCGCTGCTGGAGGAGTCCCAGCGGCTCGCGGGGGAGCTGCAGACCCGGTCCGGGGAGCTGCAGGCCCAGCAGGTGAAGCTGCGCCAGTCGAACGCCGAGCTGGAGGAGAAGGCCGAGCTGCTGGTCCGGCAGAACCGGGACATCGAGATCAAGAACTTCGAGATCGAGCAGGGCCGCCAGGAGATCGAGGAACGCGCGCAGCAGCTGGCGCTCGCGTCGACCTACAAGTCCGAGTTCCTCGCGAACATGTCCCACGAGCTGCGCACCCCGCTGACCAGCCTGCTGATCCTGGCCGGGGTGCTGGCGCAGAACTCCACCCAGAACCTCACCCCGAAGCAGGTCGAGTTCGCCAAGGTGATCCAGTCCGCGGGTACCGACCTGCTGCAGCTGATCAACGACATCCTCGACCTGTCAAAGGTCGAGGCGGGGAAGATGGACATCCACTGCGAGCCGGTGGCGCTGCGGCAGCTGCTGGAGTACGTGCGGACCACCTTCGAGCCGCTGACCGCGGACAAGGGGCTCGACTTCGAGGTCATCGTGGCGCCCGACGTGCCCGATCGGCTCTCCACCGACGAGCAGCGGCTGCGCCAGGTGCTGCGCAACCTGCTGTCCAACGCGGTGAAGTTCACCGAGCGCGGCCGGGTGGAACTGTGGGTGGGCGCGGTGGACGGCGCCGAGCCGGGCATCGAGTTCTGCGTGCGGGACACCGGGATCGGCATCGCCGAGGAGAACCTGGAGACGATCTTCGGCGCGTTCCAGCAGGCCGACGGCACCACCAGCCGCCGCTACGGCGGCACCGGGCTGGGCCTGTCGATCAGCAGGCAGGTCGCGAACCTGCTCGGCGGCGAGATCCGGGCGCGCAGCAGGCTCGGCCAGGGCAGCACTTTCGCGCTGACGCTGCCCGTCACCCCGGGGTTCGCGACGGGTGGAACGGAACCACGCCCGCGTGCCGACGCCGAACCGCAGCGACGGGTGCTCGTGGTGGAGGGCAAGGACAACCGGCTGCTGTCCTTGCTGGTGCGGGAGTTCGTCGCGGACCTGACCGGGCCGGGGCATCCGGTGCGGATCGAGTCGGTCACCACCCCGGACGAGGCGGTGGCGGCACTCGCGGCAGCGGAGCACCGCTGCGTGGTGCTGGACGCGAGCCTGCCCGGCGCGTCTGCGCTGACGTTCCTGCAGCGGCTCGACGAGCACGACCCCGCCGACGCGGTCCCGGTGCTCGCGCATCCGACCCGCAAGCTGACCCCGGCGCAGGAACGGTTGCTGGACGTGCACGTCCGCGCCGGCCGGGTGCAGCTGCTGCCGTCGCTGGACGCGCTGCGCGAGCGGTTCCTGGCCCTGCTGAGCGAGCCGGAGCCGGCCGTGGAGCTCGTGCCGGCCGGCGGGGAGAGCGGCGGCGCGCCCGGCCTGCGCGGGCGGAAGGTGCTGCTGGTGGACGACGACGCCCGCAACGTGCTCGCGATCGCGGGGATGCTGGAGCTGCACGGGATGTCGGTGCGGCAGGCGGCCAACGGCCGCGAGGGGATCGAGGAGCTGCTGGCGAGCCCCGACGTGGACCTGGTGCTGATGGACGTGATGATGCCCGAGATGGACGGCTACGCCACCACCGCCGCGATCCGGGAGATGCCGCGGTTCGACCGGCTGCCGATCATCATGGTGACCGCGAAGGCGATGGCGGGCGACCGGGAGAAGAGCCTCGCCGCGGGGGCGAGCGACTACGTGACCAAACCGGTCGACCCGGAGGAGCTGCTGGGCTGCATCGGCCGGTGGCTGCCCGGCGACACCGGCTGACCACGGGCACGGGGGAGTGGGGACTTTGGCCCCTTACCCCGCGGCCCCGCCCGCCACGATGCTCTTGACGTGGCAGAGGGAGACCCGATGAGCCTGCTCGACGAATGCGCGGCCCGCTTCGACTTCGTGGTGCGGGAGCACCACGCGGCCACGGTTTCCCCGTCGCAGGTGTGGGCCGCGCTGCCCGGGCTCCTGGCCGACCCGCCGCGTCTGTTCGGCGGGGCCGCTGTGCCGAACCGGCAGCGCGCCGGTATCGCGGGGTTCGACGAGTTGCTCTCGACCGCGCGCTGGGTGCTGCTCCGCCGCGACGCCAACGAGGTCGTGCTCGGCGCGGCCGGGCGGTTCTGGACGCCGTTCATGGACTGGCAACAGCTCTCCGCCGAGGAGTTCACCACGTTCTCACGCCCGCGGCGGGCGACCATCGCGGTCTCGCTGGCGGTGCTCTCGTACGGCCGTGGTCAGCAACTGCTGACCTTCGAGGCGCGGGTGCGCAGCACCGACGCGATCGCCTTCCGGTGGGCCGACTGGTACTGGCAGTCGATCCGGGCGTCGGCCCGGCTGGTCGTGCGCGATCTGCTGCGGGACGTGCACCGCGCCGCGGAGACGGTGCCGCACCACGAAGGTGTATAACGACGAATACAGCGCGGGCTTGTCCGGCACCGATTCCGGTGCCGGACAAGCGAAACAGCCCAGAAAAACCCACTAAGAAGACTGGTCCAGCAGTGCAGCGAACTTCTGCTTCGCGGCTTCGCGCCGGGTGGGGACGTGTTCGGTGGGCACCTCGCGGGGTTCGTAGGCGCGCAGGATGCGGCGGGCGACCGTGGCCTTGTGCACCTCGTCGGGCCCGTCGTAGATCCGCGCCGCGCGGGCGGCCCGGTACATCGACTCCAGCGGGAGATCCGTGGTGTAGCCCAGCGAGCCGTGCACCTGGATGGCCCGGTCGATCACGTTGTACAGCACGGAGGCGCCCCAGAACTTGATCATCGCGATCTCGTTCCGCGCGCCCGCGACGCCGTCGGTGTCGATCTTCCAGGCCGCGTGCAGCGTCATCAGCCGCGCCGCCTGCATCTCCGCGGCCGAGCTCGCCACCCAGTCCTGCACCATCTGCTTGTCGGCGAGCACCGAGCCGTGCGTGTAGCGGCTGACGGCGCGTTCGCACAGCATGTCGAACGCCCGTTTGGACTGGCCCAGCCAGCGCATGCAGTGGTGGATCCGCCCGGGCCCAAGGCGTTTCTGGGCGAGGACGAAACCTTCGCCGGGCTCGCCGACCAGGTTGTCCGCGGGGATGCGGACGTCTTCGTACTCGATCTCGGCGTGCCCGCCCGGCCGCGCCTCGTGCGCCTCCGGGTCGGCCATCGTGGGGATGTCGCGCAGGATGTGCACGCCCGGGGTGTCCGCCGGCACGACGAACATCGACGCGCGCCGTCGGGGGTGCGCGTCGGGGTCGGTCACCGCCATCACGATGAGGAAGTCCGCGACGGAGGCGTTGGAGGTGAACCACTTGTGCCCGTTGATCACCCAGTCGTCCCCGTCGCGCACCGCGCGCGTGCTCAGCAGGGTCGGGTCCGCGCCGGCGCCGGGTTCGGTCATCGAGAACGCGCTGCGCAGCTTGCCGTCCAGCAGCGGGTACATCCACTTCTGCTTCTGCTCCTCGGTCGCGCCGACGGCGAGCAGCTCGGCGTTGCCGGAGTCGGGCGCGTTGTTGCCGAAGACCGGGGGCGCGTAACCGCACTGGCCGAGGATCTCGTGCATCAGCCCGAGCTTGACCTGGCCGAAGCCGCCACCGCCGAGCTCCGGTGGCAGGTGCGCCGCCCACAGCCCGCGCTTCTTCACCTCCTCCTTCAGCGGGTCCGTCGCACGGGCGAACGCGTGAGCGTCCAGCCGCACGGTCTCCAGCGGGATGATCTCGTCACGGACGAACCCCCGCATCCACTCCAGCTGCTCCTCGAACTCCGGTTCGGTGGAGAAGTCCCATGCCATCCCTACTGTCCTTCCGGTCGGATCTCGTCGCGCAGCCGGCGTTTGAGCACCTTGCCGGTGGGGGTGCGCGGCAGTGGCCGGTCGGCGAAGATCACGTGCTCGGGCACCTTGAACTGCGCCAGTTTCGCCGCGACGTGGGCTTTGAGCTCCTCGGCGGTCACGCCGTCGGCACGCACGACGGCGACCACCTCCTCGCCGAGTGTCGCGTGTGGACGGCCGAGTACCGCGGCGTCGGTGACGGCGGGATGGTCGAACAGGACGTCCTCGACCTCGACGCAGTACACGTTCTCGCCGCCACGGATGACCATGTCCTTGAGCCGGTCGACGACGTAGAGCCAGCCCTCGCGCAGGTAGCCGAGGTCGCCGGTGCGGAACCAGCCGCCGGTGAACGCCACCGCGGTCGCCTCGGAGTTGTTCCAGTAGCCGCGGACGACGTTGGGCCCGCGGAACCACAGCTCGCCGATTTCGCCGTCGGGCAACGGGTCGCCGGTCGCCGGGTCCGCGATGCGCAGGTCCGCGCCGGGCACCGGCCTGCCGACGCTGTCGGGATGCGACACGTAGTCGGCGCCGCTGTTGCTGGCCACCGCGGAGGTGGTCTCGGTGAGGCCGTAGCCGTTGGCGGGGGAGACGAGCGTGGCGAACGTGGTGTCGATGCTGTCGATCAGATCGGGCGGGATCGGGGCGCCGCCCATCGAGATGCCGGCGAGGCTGGCCAGGTCGTCGCGGTACTCCGCGGCACCGGCGACGAGGTCGCGCAGCACCGTCGGCACGCCGGAGACGCTGGTCAGCTGCTCCTGCCGGACGAGCTCGCGGGCCTGGTCGCGGTCCCACCGGTAGAGCGTGGCGAGCTTGGAGCCCACGGCCGTGCAGAAGCACATGCCGGTGAGGCCCGCGATGTGGAAGATCGGGAAGGTGACGAGGCTGCCGGGCTGCGGCGCGGCGGGGTCCGGTCCGGGCATGGTGCCGCCGTTGCCGATGATCTTCGAGACGGCGAGGCCGAGCATCGTGTTCCACAGGTTCGTGCAGTGGTTGCGATGGGTGCCGACCGCGCCCTTGGGCCGCCCGGTCGTGCCGGAGGTGTACATGATCGTGGCGTCGTCGTCCGGTTCCAGCGCGATGTCGGGCAGTTCGGCGTCCGGGTCCAGTTCGGCCAGCACGTCCCGCCAGGCGCGGGCGCCTTCGGGCGGGGTGCCGCCGCGGACCTCGATGACCGGCAGCCCGGCGAGGTCCGGCAGCAGCGACGCGACGCGTTCGGCGTCGGCGACGAGGAGCTTCGCGCCGGAGTCGGTCAGCGCGTAGCGGATCTCCTCCCCGGTCCACCACGCGTTGACGGGAACGACGATGAGGCCGGCCGCCTGTGCGGCCCAGAACACCGGCGCCCATTCGGGATAGTTGCGCATCGCCACGGCGATCCGGTCGCCGGGCTCGAGGTGATAGCGCTCCCGCAGGTGGACGGCGAGCCCGGCGGCGAGGCGGAAGTGCTCGGCGAAGCTGGTCCGCTCGTCCTCGTAGACCAGAAAGGGCCGGTCGCCGTGCTGCCGGCTCAGCAGCAGGACGTCGCGCAGCGTCGGCGGGGCTCCGGCGTAGACGCGCATCGGCACACCGCGCACCGTCCGTTCGACGAGCTCGAAGGGGGCACCGGGCGCGGTGAGCTCGGCGATGAGCCGTGCTCGGTCGGTCAGCTCGATCTGCATCGATCGCCTTTCGGGGTCGGAGGTGGTCAGCCGCGCAGGCCGACGAGGTCCAGCGCGAGGTCCTGGTAGCGGCCGGCGACCTGCTCGTGGGTCAACGGGCCGCCGGGGTGGTACCAGCCGGCGACGCCGGTGCACATGACGACGACCGCGCGGGCGGCTTCGGCCGGGTGCTTGGTGTGGAACAGCTCGCGCCGTACACCGTCGGTCACGGTGTCATCGAAGATCCGTTGCTGCTGCTGGCGTTTCGCGATGTGCTGGCTGCGGACGGGTTCCTCCAGGCCGCGCAGCTCGCTCACGCCGAGCAGGACCGCGCGCTGGTCCTCGAGGTGGAACCGGACGTGGGCGTCCACAATGGACAGAAGGGTGGCGACGGGGCCCTCTGCGGCTTCGCGGGCGGCGCGGGTGCGGCGCAGGAGCTCTTCGATGCCACGGTCCATGAGCGTGGCGAGGACGTCGTGCTTCGAGGCGAAGTGGTGATACAGCGCGGCGGGGCTGAGGCCGGCCCGCTCGGCGATGTCGCGCACGGAGGTGCCGTGGTAGCCGTGCTCGGACATGACCGCGACGCTGGCTTCGAGGATCGCGTCGATGCCGGGCGGGCCGAGGGTGCCGTCGGCGGGACGACGGCCGCGGCGCGGGCTGACGGCGGTCATGGCACTCCTTGCTTCGGCCACGGGCGCTCGGGCAGGATCTGAACGAGCGTTCAGAATTCTAGGCGCGGCCGGCGGGCCGGGACAAGACGTCCAGATCGAAAAGGAGGAGCCGTGGCCGATTGCGCGCCGGACGGCGGGCTGATCCCGGACATGACGGGCACGCAGGTGCTGCCCGAGCTGGTGGGACGTGGCGAAGGAGCTGACGTTCACCGGCCGCGTCGTCGCGGGGTGGAGGCCGTCCGGCTCGGGCTGACGACGCGGGTCGGCGAGGATCCGCTCGCTTCGGCGCTGGAGCTGGCCGCGGAGATCGCGGCGAGGTGTCACGTAGGCTCGAGTCCGAGCCGCCGGGCGAGGTCGCCACGCCCGCCCGCGAAGAGCAGCTCGCTGGTCTTCGCGCGTTTGTAGTACAGGTGCGCGTGGTGTTCCCAGGTGTAGCCGATGCCGCCGTGCAGCTGGACGCCGTCGGCGGCGGCCTGGAAGCAGGCTGGGCCGACGAAGGCCTGGGTGGTCGCGGCGGCGAGTGGTAGGCCTTCGGCGTCGTGGTCGGCACTCCAGGCCGCGTGGCGCAGCAGCGATTCAGCCCGCTCGTAGGCCGAGTACATGTCCGCGAGCCGGTGCTTCACGCCTTGGTAGGAGCCGATGGCGCGGCCGAACTGGACGCGCACCTTGGCGTAGTCGGCGGTGGTTTCGAGCACCCGGCCCATGCCGCCGACCTGTTCCGCGGCGAGGGCGACCGCGGCCAGGTCCCGTACCCGGGCGAGCGCACCGTCCGAAGCGGACAGTCGGCGGGCGGGTGTCCCGGCGAAGTCGAGCCGGGCGATGCGGCGGGTCGGGTCCAGGGTGTGCAGTGTGGTGCGGGTGAACCCCTCGGACACGGCGAACCAGTCGCCGTTGTGGACGTACACGGTGTCGGCGATGTCGCCGGAGATGACGAACGGGGCCTGCCCGTCGAGCGTCCAGCCGCCGTCGTGCTCGGTGGCCCGGACGTCGAGCGGGCCCCAGGTCTTCGACACCGCGAGCGCGCCGATGACCTCGCCGGAGGCCAGCCGGGGCAGCAGTTCGGAGTCGCCGAGCGCCAGTGCGGTGTCGGTGGCGAGCACGGCGGAGGCGAAGAACGGCACGGGCGCGAGGGTGCGCCCCAGCTCCTCGAGCACGATCGCGCGTTCGACGTGGCCGGCTCCGGCGCCGCCGTGCTCCTCCGGCACGACCAGTCCGGCGAGCCCGAGCTGGTCGGTGATCCGCCGCCACAGCTCGCGGTCGCAGCCGTCCTCGCCGTCCATGACGGCCCGAACCCGCGCGGGCGGGGCGTGGTCGGCGAGCAGTTTCCGTACGCTGGAGCGCAGTTGCTGCTGCTCCGCGTCGAGTACCAGACGCATGACCCGGTCTCCCTTCTCAGGCTTGGGTGCCCACTCGCAGCTCGCGGAACGGGATGTCGCGGTCGGCGACCGGGTCGCGTGGCAGGCCGAGGATCCGGTCGCCGATGATGTTGCGCTGCACCTGGTCGGTGCCGCCGGCGATGGACGAGGCGGGGGTGGCGTTGATCGCCACCGCGAGCTCGTCGCCTTCGGCGGAGCCGGGGTCCCAGGCGGCGGCGTCCAAGCCGGCGATGAGCCCGGCGACGTGCACGGCCTGCCACAGCAGTTCGGCGCCCGCGAGCTTGGCGACGGAACCGCGGGCGCCGGGCGGCGACCCGGCGTCGGCTTCCTGGCGCAGGCGGGCGTTGAACAGCGACAGCGCGCGTTCGGCCGTGTACAGCGCGGCGAGCCCGTCGCGCACGAGCGGGTCGTCCAGCCTGTTCCGCGTGCGGGCCAGTTCGACGAGGTTGTGGTACGCCAGCGGGTCGTAGCGGCGGCGGACGGAGCCGCCGATGGACACACGCTCGTGCCCGAGCATGGTGACCGCGGCGAACCAGCCCGCGTCGACCTCGCCGAGGACGGCGTCGGCGGGCAGCCGCACGTCGTCGAAGTACACCTCGTTGAAGGGGGCGCGCCCGGTCATGTCGCGCAGCGGCCGGACGGTGACGCCGGGGGCGTGCATGTCCACGACGAACATGGTCAGGCCCTTGTGCTTGGGCTGGTCGGGGTTGGTGCGGGCGAGCAGGGCGCCGTGGTCGGACCACTGGGCGCCGGAGGTCCACACCTTCTGCCCGTTGACCACCCAGCTGTCGCCGTCGCGGACCGCGCGGGTCTGCAGGCTCGCGACGTCGGAGCCGGCGCCGGGCTCGGAGAACAGCTGGCACCAGATCTCCTCGCCACGCAGCAGGGGGCGCACGTAGCGGGCTTTCTGTTCGGTGCTGCCGAGGTCGACGAGCGTGGGCCCGCACATGCCGAGGCCGATGAGGAACACGCCGGTGGGCAGTTCGTGGGCGGCGGCCTCCTCGTCGAAGATCTGCTGTTCGGCGGCGGAGCGGCCCTGGCCGCCGAACTGCGAAGGCCAGGTGATCCCGGCGAGTCCGGCGTCGTGCAGTGCGGCCTGGAAGCGTTTCGCCGTCGCGATCAGCTCTTCGGCCGGCGCGTCCTCGCTGCTGTCGGGGACGTTCGCGGCGAGCCAGTCCCGGACGCGGGCGCGGAAGTCGTCGGTCACAGCAGCTCCAGGATGGTCGCGTTGGCCTGGCCGCCGCCCTCGCACATGGTCTGCAGGCCGTAGCGGAGGCCGGCGGCGCGCATGTGGTGCACGAGGGTGGTCATGAGGCGGGCGCCGCTGGCGCCGAGGGGATGGCCGAGCGCGATGGCTCCGCCGTGCGGGTTGAGCGACTTCGCGTCGGCGCCGGTCTCGGCGAGCCAGGCCATCGGCACGGGCGCGAACGCCTCGTTGACCTCGAACACGCCGATGTCCGAAATGGACAGTCCGCTGCGGCTCAGGGCTTTCCGGGTGGCGGGGATGGGGGCGGTGAGCATGATGACCGGGTCGTCGCCGGCGAGTGCCGCGGTGTGCACCCGGGCGATGGGGCGCAGGCCCAGCCGGGCGGCCTTCTCGCTGGTGGTCATCAGCAGGGCCGCGGCGCCGTCGCTGATCTGCGAGCTGTTCGCGGCGGTGATCACGCCGTCCTCGCGGAACGCGGGCTTGAGGGCGGCGAGCTTGTCGAGGGTGCCGCCGCGCCGGACGCCTTCGTCGGCGTGCACGTCGCCGAGGGGTGCGAGCTGGCCGTCGAAGGCGCCGGAGTCCTGTGCGGCGGCGGCCTTCTCGTGGGAGGCGAGGCTGAACTCGTCGATCTGGGTGCGGCTCAGCCCCCAGCGTTCGGCGATCATCTCGGCGCCGATGCCCTGGTTGGGACGGACGCCGTCGTAGCGGGCGAGGACCTGGTCGCCGAGCGGGTTCGCGCCCTGGGCGGAGAAGCCCATGGGGACGCGGCTCATGGACTCGACGCCACCGGCGACCACGACGTCGTAGTGGCCCGCGATGAGGCCCGCTGCGGCGAAGTGGACGGACTGCTGCGAGGAGCCGCACTGGCGGTCCACCGTCACGCCGGTGACGCTCTCCGGCCAGCCCGCGGCGAGCACGGCGGTGCGGCCGATGTCACCGGTCTGTTCGCCGGCCTGGCTGACGCAGCCCCAGATCACGTCCTCGATCTCGGCCGGGTCGAGCCCGGTGCGCTCGGCGAGTGCGCGCAGCACGTGTGCCGAGAGGTCCACCGGGTGGACGCCGGACAGTCCGCCGTTGCGCTTGGCGACCGGGGTCCGGACAGCTGCCACGATCACCGCGTCTCGCACGGTTCCTCCTCCTGGGTTGCGTAGCGTTCCTTGAGCCGCCGCTTCACCAGCTTTCCGGTGGGCGTGCGGGGTAGTGCGTCGACGAAGTCCACGCTGCGGGGGGTCTTGTAGTGCGCGATGCGGCCGCGCACGTACGCCAGCAGCTCGGCGGCCAGTTCCGGGCCGGGGGTGGCCCCGGGTGCGGGTTGCACGACGGCTTTGACCGCTTCGCCCATGTCGTCGTCCGGGACGCCGATGACGGCCACGTCGAGTACGGCGGGATGCAGGGCGAGCGCGTCCTCGACCTCCTGCGGGTAGATGTTCACGCCACCGGAGATGATCATGAAGGCCTTGCGGTCGGTCAGGTAGAGGAACCCCTCGTCGTCGAGGCGGCCGACGTCGCCGGTGGTGCACCAGGTGGGGTGTTCGGGGTGCCGCGCCTGGCGGGTCTTCTCGGGGTCGCGGTGGTAGGTGAAGGGCATCTGGTCGCGTTCGAAGTAGATGGTGCCGATCTCGCCGGTGGGCACCTGCTTGCCTTCGTCGTCGCAGATGCGCACGACGCCGACCACGGCGCGGCCGACGGTGCCGGGGTGGGTGAGCCAGTCCTCGCTGCGCACGAAGGTCATGCCCGCGCTCTCGGTGGAGGAGTAGTACTCGGCCAGGATCGGGCCCCACCAGCCGATCATCGCGCGTTTGACGTCGAGGGGGCAGGGCGCGGCGGCGTGCACGGCGACGCGGTGGCTGGACAGGTCGTAGCGGTCGCGGACTTCTGCGGGCAGCTTGAGCATCCGGACGAACATCGTGGGCACCCACTGGCTGTGGGTGACGTGGTGGCGTTCGATCGCCGCGAGCGCGGCTTCGGGTTCGAAGCGTTCCATCATCACCAGCGTGCCGCCGAGGCGGTGCACGGACGCGCCGAAGCGCAGTGGCGCGGCGTGGTAGACCGGCGCGGGGGAGAGGTAGACGGTGTCCTCGGCGAACCCGTACAGCGCCTGCACCAGCGGGCCGAGCGTGTCGCCGGGCTCGTGCACCTGCCGGTCGGGCAGCTCGACGCGGATTCCCTTGGGGCGCCCGGTGGTTCCGGACGAGTAGAGCAGGTCCGCGCCGGCGGGCTGGTCCGCCGGCGCGGTGGCGGAGGCGGCGGCGAGCGTCTCGTCGTAGTCGCCGTAGCCCGGGACGGCGCCGCCGTAGGCCAGGCGGGTGACGACGTGCGGCAGCAGTTCGCCGACCTCGCGGGCGAGCTCGCCCAGTGCGGCGGAGACGACGAGGACCTTGGCTTCGGAGTCGGTGACGATGTAGGCGACCTCGGCCGGCGCGAGGTGGCTGTTGACGGCGGCGACGTAGAGCCCGGAGCGCACGGCGGCCCAGTACACCTCGTAGGCCCGTGGGGTGTTGTCCGTCAGCAGCGCGACGGTGTCGCCCCGGCGCAGTCCGGCGGTGGCGAGGGCGTTGGCGAGCCGGACCGAGCGCTCCTCCAGTTGGCCGTAGCTGAGGCGGTCGCCCGAACCCGCCATCACGACCGCGGTCCGGTCCGGATCGACGGCGGCCCAGGTGCCTGGATACATGCGGCTCCTCCTCGGACGGCGGCGTCCCTTCGAGAGTGCAAGGGAATCGGCCGACAGTCAACACCGACTGTTTTCCGTTCCGCCGGGTTACGCTGACGCGGTGACTCCCAGCGGGACGAGCGCGCGGCGGCGGGCGGAGCGCACGGCGAACAGCCGGGCGCTGATCCTCGACGCCGCCGTGGACTGCCTCGTCGAGCTCGGCTACGCGGGAGCGTCCACTTTGGCCATCCAGGCGAAGGCGGGTGTATCGCGGGGCCGGCTGCTGCACCACTTCCCCTCGCGGGAGGGACTGCTCGTCGCGGCCGCGCAGCATCTGGCGACCACGCGGCTGAAGGAGACGGAGGAGCGGGTGGCGACGGACCTGGCCGGTGAGCCGGACGGGCCGCGTCGCGTCGACCGCTGTGTCGAACTGCTGTGGTCGACGTTCCAGGAGCCGCATTTCTGGGCGGCGATGGAGCTGTGGACCGCGGCCCGCACCAACCCCGCGCTCGCGGCGGCGCTGCGCCCGGCGGAACGGGCGCTGCGGGACGCGATCCGCGCGGTGACCGACCGGATCTGGGGCCCGGCGGTCGCGGCGCACCCGGCCTTCCCGGAGCTGCGCGAGCTGTTGTTCACGAGCATGCGCGGGGCGGCACTGCCGTATGCGTTCGAGGACCGTCCGGCCGCGACCGACCCGCACGTGCGGATCTGGAAGTCGGCCGCCCGGCGGGTGTTGTTCGGGGCGCCCCCTAGCGTGGCGCCATCCGGATCGCGCCGTCGAGGCGGATCACCTCGCCGTTGAGCATGGGGTTCGCGACGATGTGCGCCGCCAGCGCGCCGAACTCGTCGGGATCGCCGAGCCGCTGCGGGTGCGGGACCTGTGCGCCGAGGGACTTCTTCGTCTCCTCCGAAGCACCGGCCAGCAGCGGGGTGTCGAACAGTCCGGGTGCGATGGTCACCACCCTGATCTGGTGGCTGGCGAGATCCCTGGCGATGGGCAGGGTCATCCCGACGACGCCGCCCTTGGACGCGGAGTAGGCCGCCTGCCCGATCTGCCCGTCGAACGCGGCGGCGGAGGCGGTGTTGACGATGACGCCCCGTTCCTCGCCCACCGGGTCGTGCGGCAGCATGCGCTCGGCGGCCAGGCGCAGCACGTTGAACGTGCCGACGAGGTTGATGTCGATGATGCGGGTGAACTCCGCGAGCGGGAAGACGCCCTTGCGCCCGACGACCCGGATGGCGTTGCCGGTGCCCGCGCAGTTGACCACCACGCGCAGCGGCCCGGCCGCGTCGGCGACGTCGAGGGCGCGGGCGACCTCCTCCTCGCTGCGCACGTCGGCGGGCGCGAACCGCGCGCGCTCGCCCAGTTCCCCGGCCACCTGCTCGCCCGGGGAGGCCGGCAGGTCCAGCAGCACCACCGTCGCGCCGGCGGCGAGCAGTCGTTTCGCCGTCGCCAGGCCGAGTCCGGACGCCCCTCCGGTGATGAGGGTGACGCCACCCGCGATGTCCATCCGGTCCTCCTCGTCGAAAGCACGGTCGACGCTGACCGTTTGTACGGCACGGTCCGGGGCGGCGCAAGGAGCGCCGGTTGCGCGCGGCGCGGGCCGCGAGGAAACTGGCCCCGCCCCGCGGACGCGGGGCCTGGGTGTGACGATGGGACGATGACGCGGGGGAGCCGGGAACCGGAGCCAGGCACCGTGTGGACGGCGGGACAGGTGGCCCGCCACCTGCGGATCGCCGAGTCGACCCTGCGCACCTGGCACCGCCGCTACGGGGTGGGTCCGCACAATCCGCAGCCCGGGCGCTACCGCCGCTACACCGCCGACGACGTCACGCGGCTGCGCCGGATGCGCGACCTCATCAGCTCGGGGATGCTGCCGTCGGACGCGGCGAAGTCCGTCGAGTCCGCCGCGCGCGACGGCGGCTCACCCGGCGAGGATCTGGCCCAGGTGCTCGCCGCCGCCCGCGCGCTGGACTCCGGGCGCTGTCTGCGGGTCGTCGAGCACGCGCTGGGCCGCCAGGGCGTCGTGGAGACCTGGGAACGGCTGTGCCGCCCGGCGCTCGTCGCGATCGACGGCGACCAGCGCGAGGATCCGGACTGTGTGGACACCGAGCACGTGCTGTCGTGGGCGGTTTCCGCGGCGCTGCACCGGGTGCCCCGGGCCGCCGACCGCGCCGACCGGCGCCCGGTGCTGCTCGCCTGCACCGAGACCGAACAGCATTCGCTGGCGCTGGAAGCGCTTTCCGCCGCACTGTCCGAACGCGACCTCCCGGTGCGGATGCTCGGCGCGGCCACTCCGGCGCCGAGCCTCGGCCACGCTGTCGCGGCCGCACGGCCCGTCGCGGTCGTGCTGTGGTCGCAGCGCCCCGAGACGGCGAGCCCGGACTCGATCCGGGTGTTGCGCCAGCACCAGGTGCGCCGCCTCATCGCCGGGCCGGGCTGGCCGTCTCGCCGTCCGTCGGGCACCGAGCACCTCGGCAGCCTGTCCGACGCGTTGCTGATGCTGACCGGTCATCTGTAGACGGCGGCGTTGAGCCGCTGGATCACCCGCCGGTAGGTGGTGCCGCCACGGCTCGCGCGCCGCAGCGCGGCCCGCGCGGCGTTGGCCCCCGGCCCGCCGTGCACGGCCCCGCCCGGATGCGCCGAGGCCCCCGCCAGGAACAGCCGGTCCACCGGGGTGTCCGCGCGTGCGAGGCCGGGCACCGGCCGGAAGAACAGCTGCTGGTGGATCGCGGCGGTGCCGGCGTTGATCGCCCCGCCGACGAGGTTGCCGTCCACATGGAACAGATCGTCCGGGCCGTGGATCGCGCGTGCCTCGATGTGGCCGGTGAAGCCGGGTGCGTGCCGTTCCACGACCGCCTCCAGCCGGTCGGCGAACTGCCGCAGCGAGTCGCGGTCCCACTTGTGCTCGCGTGGCACGTGGGTGTACGCCCAGGCCGACTCGGTGCCGGCGGGCGAGCGGGTCTCGTCGGCGGTGGTCATCTGGCCCAGCAGCAGGAACGGCTTCTCCGGCAACCGGCCCACCGAGAGCGCGTGGTGGTAGTCGGCCAGGCCCGTCATGTCCGCGTCCAGGTGCACGGTCCCGGCCTGGCCGACCTCGGGGTTGCGCCACGGGATGGGCCGCGAGAGCGCCCAGTCCACTTTGACCGTCGGGTCGTCCCAGTGGAACCCGCGCAGGTCTGCGAGCAGCCGGGGCGGGAGCACGTCGGGGTCCAGCAGCTCCCGGTACAGCGTGGGGGCGGGCACTGTGGCCAGCACCGCGCGCCGGGCCCGCACGAGGCGGCCGGAGGCGTCGGAGACCGCGACGGCCTCGCCGCCGGCGGTGTGGATCCGGGTGACCGGGCGCTGGCAGGCGACCCGCCCGCCCGCCGCGGTGAGCCGGTTGGCCAGTGCGATCGCCAGCCGCCCGGCGCCGCCCTCCGGCACCGGGTAACCGACGTCCTGGGCGAGCATCGCCAGCAGCCAGCCGAAGATCGCGCTGCCGGCGTCGCCCGGCCCGAGGTCGGTGTGCTGGGCGTTGCCGGCGAGCAGCAGCTGCGCGCCCTCGCCGGAGAACCGCTCCTCGGCCAGCGCCCGCACCGGCATCGTGACGAGCCGGGCGAAGCGCAGGCTGTCGGCCACCCCGAGCCGGCGGCCCAGCCGCGCGGCGGCGCGCACCGGCGGGAACGGCTGGAACAGCGCGTCGAGCAACTGCTCGCGCATCTGCGTCCAGGCCTCGAACTCCGCGCGCCAGGCGTCGGCGTCGGCGGGGGAGAAGCGCGCCACCGACGCCATCGTCCGGTCGAGGTCGCGGGAGATGACGGCGGCGCGGTCGTCGGGCAGGACGTGGGCCAGCGGTGCGGGTGCGTGCCGCCACCGCAGGCCGTACTCGTGCAGCCCCAGCGCCGAGAGCACCGGTGACGCGGCCCCCAGGGGGTAGAACGCGCTGCACACGTCGTTGCGGAAGCCGGGCGCGGTCAGCTCGGCCGTGCGCACCGCGCCGCCCGGGGTCTCGGCGGCCTCGAGGACGAGGACGTCCCATCCGGCGTCGGCGAGGATGTTCGCGGCCACCAGGCCGTTGTGCCCGGCCCCGACGACGACCGCGTCCACCGTTTCGGCTGCGTGCTCCATGTCCGCAGCTGTACCCGTTTTGACCCGGGCCCGAACGGGCACCAGGAACCGGTGCGCATCGTGGTGACTGGGGCGACCGGAAACGTGGGGACGGCACTGGTCCGGATCCTGCGCGAACAGGACTGCTCGGTGACCGGCCTGGCGCGGCGGATCCCGCCCGCCGAAGGGCCCTACGCCGCCGTCGACTGGGTGCCCGGCGACCTGGCCCGGCCCGCCTCGCTCGAACCGGTGCTGCGTGGCGCCGACGCCTTGGTGCACCTGGCGTGGGCGGTCAACCCCAGCGCCGGGGACCCGCCGATGGCGGCGACCAACCTGACCGGCACCCGGCGGCTGCTCGACGCGGCGGCCGCCGCCGGGGTGCCGCGGATCGTGTGCGCCTCGTCGGTCGCCGCCTACTCACCCGCGCCGCGCTGGGAGCGGGTGCGCGAGGACTGGCCGTGCGACGGGATCTCCGCGAGTGCCTACAGCCGGGGCAAGGCGGAACTGGAACGCCTGCTGGACGTGTTCGCCCGCGAGCACCCCGATGTGCTGCTCACCCGGGTCCGCCCGTGCGCGATCCTGCAGCGCGACGCCGGCGGCGAGTTCGGGCGGTGGCTGCTCAGCCCGCTGCTGCCGGCCGGGATCGTGGCGGTGCCCGGGTTCCCGCTGCCGCTGTGGCCGGAGCTGCGGCTGCAGGTCGTGCACGCGCAGGACGTGGCCGAGGCCGTGTGGCTGGCGCTGTCGGCCGGTTTCTCCGGGCCGGTCAACCTCGCGAGCGACCCGGTGCTGCGCGCGGACGACGTGGCCGGCCTGCTCGGCGCGCTCCGCCTGCCCGTGCCGCGCCCGCTGCTCTCGGGCGCGGCGTGGTCGCTGTGGCGGGCCGGGGTGCAGCCGCTGCATCCCGGCTGGCTCGCGCTGGCCGACGAGGCCGCCCTCGCCGACACCACGCTCGCCCGCACGGAACTGGGCTGGCGCCCGCGGCGGGACGCGGCCGCGGTGCTCGCCGAGTTCGCCGACGGCCTGCGCGACCAGGCCGCCACCAGCGCGAAGGCACTGGCCCCGCGCCCGGCGACACTCCGGGAACGCCTGGCGACGCTGTCGTGGGGACGCCCGAGTCACCAGTCGCAGGCCTGAACCGCGGCTCAGGCCTCGCGGCCGACGGCGATGTCCGCGAGCCGGCGCAGGGACTCGGCGTTGCGCGGCCACAGGGCGAGCGTCTGCAGCGGCCCCGGCACCAGCCGCGCCGGCCCACGGGTCAGCTCCTCGGCCATCACCACCCGCGTACGGCCGCTGTCCAGCGGCTCCAGCGTGATGCGGATTTCCGCCGAGCCGAACAGCCACAGCTCGGCGTGCAGGTCCAGGCGCCGCTCCGGCTCGACCGAGCGCACCACCGTCACGTCGTTGATCCGCAGCGGCCACACCCCGGCGCTGTGGTGGATCCGGCTGCCCGGTTCCGGCCAGCTCTCGTCGACCTGGCGGACCCGCGAGTTGCCCACCACCCAGCTGCCGTAGCTCCAGCCGTCGGCCAGCACCCGGTAGACGGCGTCCGGTGGTGCGGGCACCTCCCGGCTGATCTCCACCACACGGCCTCCCGGGGGCTCGCAACGCTTGTGCATCGTTTCGCGTCCGCCGGGTACCCGGCCGCGCATGGCACACACATCGGACGAAGCCTCAGATACCCGCCTCGAGGGCGTCTCATGCACCGGCGGTGAGTCCGATCGGGTGACCGTGACCGCGGTGGGCAAGCTCGGCGAGGCGCTGGAGACCGTCGAGGTCGCCCGCCACCTGCACCCCGGAATGCCGCGGCGGGATCGGGTGTTGTGCGGGGGGTACTTCCCCCAACCGAGGAGATCGACGTGGCAACGGTCGAACTGACCAAGGAGAACTTCGACGAGACGGTCGGGCGGGACGGCATGGTCCTGGTCGACTTCTGGGCGTCCTGGTGCGGTCCGTGCCGGCAGTTCGCCCCGGTCTACGAGAAGGCGTCCGACACCCACGACGACGTCGTGTTCGGCAAGGTCGACACCGAGGCCCAGCAGGAGCTCGCGGCCGCGTTCGGCATCTCGTCCATCCCGACGCTGATGATCGTGCGCGACGGCGTCGTGCTCTACGCCCAGCCCGGCGCGCTGCCCGAGCCCGCGCTCGAGGAGCTCATCGGCAAGGCCCGCGAGCTGGACATGGACGAGGTCCGCGCCGAGGTCGCCAAGCAGCAGCAGGAGCAGCAGTCCTGACCCGAACGGGCAGCATCGGCCACGGCCGGTCGCGACGGGTGTAGACAGGGGACGCACCGACAGTCACGACCGGAAGGACCCCGGATGGCGACCATGCTGGCCGCACGGCTGGAGATCGACCCGCGCAGGCTCGTCGTGCGCGAGGTCGCGGTACCCGAGCCCGGCCCCGGCGAGGTCCGCGTCAAGGTCGAGGCCGCCGGGGTGTGCCTGTCCGACGCGCACCTGATCGACGGCAGCCTCACCCCGCAGTTCCTCGCCGCCCCGGAGGTCACCCTCGGGCACGAGGTCGCCGGGGTGATCGACGCGATCGGCCCGGACGTGCCGGCGGTGTGGCAGGAAGGCGCGCGCGTCGCGCTCCAGGCCGGCGAACGCTGCGGCCGCTGCGCGAACTGCGTCCGCTTCCGCGACCCGTGCCTGCAGGTCCGCACCCGTGGCGTCGACTACGACGGCGGCTGGGCCGAGTACGCGCTGGCCGCCCAGCACACCCTCGTCCCACTCCCCGACGACCTGCCGTTCGACCAGGCCTCGATCGTCCCGGACGCGGTGTCCACGCCGTGGGGCGCGATCAGCGGCACCGCGCAGGCGAGGCCCGGCCGCCCCGCCGGGGTGTGGGGGGTGGGCGGGCTCGGCGCGCACGCCGTGCAGCTGCTGCGGATGATCGGCGCCGTCCCCATCGTCGCGGTCGACCCGCTGGAGTCCGCGCGCGAGCGGGCCCTGGAGTTCGGCGCCGACCTCGCGCTCGACCCCGCCGACCCGGACCTGGGCAAGCAGGTGTCCGCCGCGACCGGCGGCGCCGGCCTCGACACCGCCTTCGACATGGCGGGGGTGCCCGCCGTGCGCGAGCAGGCCGTCAGCTGCCTCGGCTTCGGCGGCAAGCTCGTCCTCGTCGGGCTCACCCCGCGGCCGCTGACCATCACCGACAGCATCCCGCTGAGCTTCCGGCGCAAGCAGATCCTGGGCCACTACGGCTCCGGCCCCGGCGACGTCGAGACCCTGATCGGCCTCGCCCGGCACCACCGGGTCGAGTGGAGCCGCTCCATCAGCGGCCACCTGCCCCTGGCCGAGGCGGCCGACGCCGTCGACCGCCTCGTGCGCAAGGAAGGCGACCCGATCCGCCTCATCCTGCGGCCGTGACCTCCCTGGTCAATGCCGCCAGCGCCGCGGCCGTCCGGCGGCCGCTGGTGAACGCCGCGATGCCGAACTGCTCCAGCAGCCGCAGGCTGCGCGGCGCGGGACGGGTGTAGCTGTAGATCACCAGCGGCACCTGGCCCGCCAGCGCGATCAGCTCCTCCTGCTCCCGTTCCAGCTGCTTGGCGTCGGCCAGCGTGGCGACGAGCACGAGCGCGTCGACCTCGCCGCTGTCGGCCAGCAGCCGCAGCACCGGCGAGATCCCGCCCCGGCTGAGTACCTGCGCCGTGGTGTCCACCGGGTTCGCCGCGCTGCCGTAGGCCGGGATCAGCGCCCGCAGCCGCTCCTGCGTCCCGGCGCCCAGCACGGGCAGCCGCAGGCCTGCCAGCACCAGGTCGTCCGCCAGCCAGGTGCCGGCCCCGCCCGAGGTCGTCACCACGCCGACCCGCCGTCCCGCCGGGACCCGGGTCCGCGAGAACACCATCGCCAGGTCCACCAGCTCCTCCTGGTCGGCGGCCAGCAGCACGCCGCCCTCGTCCAGCGCCCGCGCGAACTGCGCCCCGTCGCCCGGGTCGTGCGCGGTGTGGGCGAGCGCGGCGCGCCGCCCGGCGGCGGTCGTGCCGACCTTTGCCGCGATCACCTGCTTGCCCTGCGCCCGCGCGGCCGCGCCGATCTTCGCCAGCCGCCCCGGGTCCGTCAGGCCCTCGACGAACAGCAGCAGCACCCGCGTCGCCGGGTCCTGCACGAGGTGCTCCGCCACGTCGGCCAGGTCCAGGTCCACCTCGTTGCCGGTGCTGACGACGTGGCTGAACCCGAGCCCGCGGCCGAGCCCGTCGTTGAACAACGCGAACCCCAGCCCGCCGCTCTGGGCGACCACCGCGACGTCCCCGGCGATCAGCCGGTCGAGCCCGCGGTCGTAGTTGATCGTCGGGCTGAACCCCACCGGGATCGCGTCCACGACGTTCATCAGCCCCTCGGCGTTGGGTCCCAGCACCCGCATCCGCGGGAACTGGTCGCACAGCGCCCGCAGCTCGCGCTGGCGCCGTCCGCCGTCGGACTGCTCGGCGAACCCGGAGCTGATGATCACCACGAACCGCGCGCCCGCGCGCCCGCACTCGGCGACGACGGTGTTGACCCGTTCGGCGTTGACCACGACGAGCGCGATGTCCACCGGGTCCGGCACCGCCCCGATCCCGGGATAGCAGCGCAGCCCGTCGATGCTGTCGTGGCGCGGGTTCACCGGGTACACCGCGCCGCGGTAGCCGTGCTGGGCCAGCATCCGCTGCGGCAGCCCGGAGATGATGTCCGGGGTCGCCGACGCACCGACGATCGCGATCGACGCCGGGCGCAGCAGCGGGCCGAGGTCCAGCCGCGAGTGCTCGCCCACCGCCGCGGTCACGAGGTCCGGCCCAGCGCCGCGCCGCCGAGCATGTCCCGCGCGATGAGGAACCGGTGGATCTCGCTCGGCCCCTCCACCACCCTGGCCACCCGCAGCCCGCGGAACCAGTGCTCCAGCGGCAGGTCCTTGGTCATGCCCATGCCGCCCAGGATCTGCATCATCGCGTCCACCACGGCGAACCCGGTCTCGGTGCCGTACAGCTTCGCGATCGACGCCTTCGTCCGCGCGTCCCGGCCCTGGTCGGCGTCCCAGGCTGCCTCCCAGGTCAGGTGCCGGGCGGCGGTGATCCGCACCCGCGCGTCGGCGATGGCGAACTGCACCGCCTGGCGGGTGGCCAGCAGCGCGCCGAACGTCTCGCGCGACTTGGCCCAGTCGCTCGCGATCCGCACCGCTTCCTCGGCGACCCCGATCGCCTGCGCCGCGTACCGCAGCCTGCCGCGCACCAGCCACTGCTGCGCGAGCCCGAAGCCCTGGCCCTCCTCGCCGATGAGGTTCTCCGCCGGGACCACGCAGTCGTCGAAGAGCACCTCGGTGGTCCAGTGGTCACGCAGCACCGGCACGCTGGTGACGTTCATCCCGGGAGTGCCGGCGTCGATGAGGATCGCGCTGATCCCGCCCCGCCCGGCGGTACGGTCGGTGCGGGCGTAGACGATCCCGTAGCGCGCGGAGTCCGCCCCGGTGGTCCACAGCTTGTGCCCGTTGATGCGGTAGGTGTCCCCGTCACGGGTCGCGGTCGTCCGGATCGCCCGCGCCGGGTCCGACCCGCCGGTCGGCTCGCTGATCGCGGTGAACGCCGGCCACGAGTGCTCGATCGTGGGCAGCACGTACTTCTCGATCTGACGCGGGCTGCCCTTGTACAGCACCACCGGTGGCTCGATGCCGAACACGCCGCCGCCGGGGGAGGGGAAGCTGTAGCGGTGCTTGGCCATCTGCTCGGTGAGCACGATCCCCTCGAACGTGCTCAGCCCGCCGCCGCCGAACTCCTTCGGCGCCTCCAGGCACCAGAACCCGGCGTCACGCGCCTTCTGCCGCAGCTTCGCCAGCTGCTCGGCGGGGATCGCCCGGGCGTCGCCCGGCACGGCGGCCTCCGCGGGCACGATCTCCTCGCGGACGAACTCCGCAATCGTGTCCGACAGCATCTTCAGCTCTTCGGGAAGGTCGAAACCTTGGAACGGCAAGGGAAGTCCTTTCTGGTCAGTGGCCGGCGTAGCTGCCGGGACGCTGCTCGCGGAACGCGGCGAGCGCCTCGGCGGAGTCCTGTGTGGATGTCACGACGGCCATGTGGGACGAGATGAGGTCCAGTGCGGTGCGCAGGTCGCTGCGCGCGGACTGGTAGACCGCGCGTTTGATGGTGCGCACCGCGATCGGGGGCGCGTCGGCGAGCTTGCGGGCCAGCCGGGTCACGGCCGCCGGCAGCTCGTCGTCGTCGACGACGTGGTTGGCGATGCCCAGGCGCGCGGCCTCCTCGGCGTCGATGAAGTCGCCGGTGAGCAGCAGCTCCAGCGCCTTCGCGTGGCCCACCAGGCGCGGCAGGTAGTAACAGCCGCCGTCGCCGGGCACCAGGCCGACCCGGATGTAGCCCTCCGACAGCCGTGCCGACCGGGCGATGATCCGCATGTCGCACATCAGCGCCATGTCCATGCCCGCACCCACCGCGACCCCGTTGATCCCGGCGATCACCGGCTTGTCCAGGTCCTCCAGGGCGAACGGGATGCGGTGGATGTGCTCGCTCAGGTGCTGCTTGCGCTGCAACGGGGTCGGGCGCTCGCCCGACATCGACCCCGAGCCCAGGTCCACCCCCGAGCAGAACGCGTCCCCCGCACCGGTCAGCACGATCACCCGGACGTCGGGATCGGTGCGGGCGCCGACGAGGATCTCGGCCCACTGCTCGATCATCTCGTGGGTGAAGGCGTTCTTGCGGTGCGGCCGGTTCAGCAGGATCGTGCCGATCCCGTCGGCGACCGTGTACTCCAGGTCTGCCATCAAACGTCCTTTCAGTGTTCTGCGGTGTTCCGCACCCGTCCGGTCCTCGGACGCGGAGGCTGCTTCATCGCGTCCGCTGCCTGCGGTCCTTTCAGTCGGTGAGCAGCGTCGAGTAGCCGGTCATCAACCATTTCGACGGCAGGTGGTCGGCGAGCCAGCCCACCACGATCTGGCTGCCCAGCGGGGCCCGGTTGCTCAGCCCGAACAGGAACGCCGCCGCGCCGCGTCACGCAGGAACCGGCCTGCCGCGAGCACCAGCAGCAGCGGCGCGAACGCGATGAAGAACAGCGGCCGCCACCCTTTGGCCTTTCTCGCCTGGGCCCTGGTTTCGATGGACAACGTGACGCTCGGCGTCGCCGTGCCCGCGCTGGCCCCGGCCCCGCACCTGTCACTGTCCACAATGGAATACCTCGTCGGGGTGTTCTCGTTCGTCACCTAGGAGAGAGCTGGAAGTTCGCGCGGCGGCCGAACCGGTCGATCAGCCGCCCGGCGAGCACCGGGGCGGCGAATCAACACCCTCGTCGCCGAGGAGACGCCCCGGCGGCGGCGCGGGGATCACGGGCACGATCGCGGCGGTGCTGCTGCCCGCGCCAGCAGGACCACGAAGATCACGTAACCGGTGCTGCTGCGGCCCGCGGGCGGGGTCTGTTGTGCGGATCGGGGTCGGGCAGAGGTCATGACGGTGCCTCCTTGCACACGTCGCGGCGCCCGGGGCAGCACGGGGCGCACCGGCGGTCATGCCGGTGTCGCGGTTCCCGTGGGGCGGGCGCTACCGGTGGGGGTGGGAGAGCACCGAGACGACGTCCTGCTCGCCGGTGCCCCGATGGTCGTCCATGAACTGGATCAACCGCTCCACATCGCCGCGCCGCAGCGCGTCGATGAGCTTGTCGTGATCGGCCACGATGCGCACCCGCGCGGCGCGCTCAGTGCTGTAGACCAGGCGGTAGGGCGAGGTCTTCTCCCACAGCCGCGCCGTTTCGGCGACGACGTGGGGCAGCCCGGACAGCCGGAACATCCGGAAGTGGAACTCCTGGTTGAGCTGCCTGAGCTCGCGGGAGGGGTTGTCGATCAGCTCGGCCATCCGGCCGTTGAGCTCGGTGAGCGCAGCCAGCTCGGCCTCGGGCACCGAGCTGACCCGGCGCAGCAGCTCGGTCTCCAGCAGCCGCCGCATCAGGTAGATCTGGCTCAGCTCGTCCGCGGACAGCCGGGCCACCACGAACCCCCCGGTGGGGGAGGGCTCGACGAGGCCTTCCGACTCGAGGTTCTTCAGCGCCTCGCGGACCGGGACGCGGCTGATCCCCAGCTGCTCGGCGACCGCGGCCTGCCGGATCGGCTGACCCGGCAGCAGGACACCGTCGTGCACCAGCTCCCGCAGCGCGAGCACGGCCCGCTCCGCGAGCGACGTCGTCCGCGCCTGAGTCGGTGTCTCGGGCATCCCGGCCTCCTCGAACGCGGAGTGAATACAATCATGAATACGCTGCTGTATTCAGTGCGGTCAACCCCCTGGGGGTGGCGCATACCGGGCCGAACAGGCAGCGGGCCGCCTTTCACGCGAAAGGCGGCCCGCTGTGCCGGGGTTTCAGGGCAGGGCGCGTTTGAGGATCTTGCCGGTCGAGGTCATCGGCAGCTCGTCCTGCACGATGATCCGGCGCGGGTACTTGTACTCGGCGAGCCGCTCCCGGGCGAACGCGGAGAGCTCCTCGACGTCGACCTCGTGCCCGGTGCGCGGCACCACGTAGGCGACGACCTCCTGCCCGAGCCGTTCGTGCGGCTGCCCGACCACGGCTGTCATCGCCACCGACGGGTGCTGCAGCAGCACCTGCTCCACCTCCGCCGGGTACACGTTGTAGCCGCCGCGCAGGATGAGGTCCTTGAGCCGGTCGACGACGTAGAGCCAGCCGTCCTCGTCGAAGCGGCCCAGGTCGCCGGTGTGGAACCAGCCGTCGCGGATCGCCTCGGCCGTCGCCTCCGGGCGGTTGAAGTAGCCCAGCATCAGGCAGTGGCCGCGGATGACGATCTCGCCGACCGTGCCGGCGGGTACCGGCTGGTCCTGGTGGTCGAAGACCTGGATGTCCACCCCCCACACCGGCTTGCCGACCGACGCCGGGCGGATCGGCTCGTCCCACGGGCAGAACGTGACCGTAGGGCTGGTCTCGGACAGCCCGTAGCCCTGGCGGATCTGCAGCCCGCACAGCCGGTCGAACCGCTCGAAGACCGCCACCGGCAGCGGGGCGCCGCCGGAGGTGATCAGCCGGACGGTCTCGGCCGCCTTGCGCAGCCGCACGCCGTCGGGGTCGACCTGCAGGAAGGCCTGGAACATCGAGGGCACCCCGGAGAACAGCGTGACCCGGTGCTCGATGAGCAGGTCCAGGGCCGTGCCGGGGTCGAACCGGGGGAGCAGCACGAGTGTGGCGCCGCCGTGGATGTTGCCGTTGAGCACCGAGGTCTGCCCGAAGATGTGGTAGAGCGGCAGGGCCACCAGCACCACGTCGTGGTCGTGCTTCGGGATCAGCAGTTCCTTCATCCGCGCGTTGAGCAGCAGGCTCACGTGCGAGAGGGTGGCGCCTTTCGGGGTGCCGGTGGTGCCGCTGGTGTAGATGATCACCGCCGGGTCCTCCGCCCCGGTCGGCTCGGTCGCCGCCGTCCCGGGATGCGGGGCGAGCAGGTCCGCCAGCTCGCCGAGCGCGATCACCTCCGGCGTGCCCGGCGCGGCCGCCGCGGCCCGGCGCGCGGTGTCCAGCACCGGCAGCTGCTCGCTGCCCTCCCACGCGAACACCGCCACCGCGCCGCTGTCGCCGAAGATGAACTCCAGCTCGCGCTCCTTGAGCAGCGGGTTGAGCGGGACCACCACCGCGCCGGCCTTGAGCAGCCCGAAGTAGACGACGGGGAACTCGGGCAGGTTCGGGCAGATCAGCGCCACCCGGTCGCCGGGGCGCACCCCGCGGGCGCGGACGGCCTCCGCGAGCTGCCGGGCCTTGCGGTCCAGCTCGGCGTAGCTGATGGTCTGCTCGCCGGAGACCACGGCGGTCCGGTCGGGGTGTGCCCGCGCGGTCGACTCCAGCAGTACCGAGAGATTGAGCATCGACTCCCCTTTTCAGAACGCCGTTCGGTGCTACTCGCACGGTAGCAAGTGCCCCGGTCACGGGGAGATAACACCGTGGCGGCCGATTTGCCTGATTTCCCGGAAGGTCTGGGCAAGCCGGACCCGGCGTTGTACTGTTCGCCCGAACCGAATCCCGTTCGGTGATCTGCACCCTGCAACGAGGCGGTGGTCGCGAGACATGCTCGACGCCGGTCCACTGTTACGGGCCGAGGGGCTGTGTGTGTCCTTCGGTGGCCTTCAAGTGCTCAACAAGGTTTCGGTCGAGGTGACCCCCGGCACCGTGCTGGGCGTCATCGGCCCCAACGGAGCCGGCAAGACCACCCTGTTCAACACCGTGTGCGGCTTCGTCCGGCCCGAATCCGGTTCGCTCCACTTCGACGGGCGACCACTGCGCCGGCCCCGGCCGCACCAGCTGACCCGCCACGGCATCGCCCGCACGCTGCAGGGGCTCGGCCTGTTCCCGCGGCTGACGGTGCTGGAGAACGTGCTCGCCGGCGCCACCGCCCGCGCCCGCACCGGCGCGCTGCCCGCACTGCTCGCCTCGCCGTGGGCACAACGCCACGACCGGCGCCTGGCCGCGCAGGCCATGGACGTGCTGGAGACGCTGGACATCGCGGCCGAGGCCCGCCGGGTGTGCGCCAGTCTTCCTTACGGGACAAGGAAACGCGTCGCGCTCGCCCGCGCACTGGTCAGCGAGCCACGGCTGCTGCTGCTCGACGAGCCCGCCGCGGGACTGTCCGAAACGGAGACCGCGGAGCTCGCCGGCATCGTGCGCGGCCTGCGCGAGCGCACCACCGTCATGCTCGTCGAACACCACATGGACTTCGTGATGAACCTGTGCGACCAGCTCGTCGTCCTCGACTTCGGCGAGGTCATCGCCCGCGGCACCCCCGCCGAGGTCCGCGCGGACCCGGTCGTGCAGCGCGCGTACCTGGGCGAAGCGGTCGAGGCCGCCGGAGGCCGCGATGCTTGAGATCACCGGGCTGGTCGCCGAGTACGGCCCGGTGCGGGCACTCGACGGGATCGACATCACTGTCGAGCGCGGTTCGATCACCGCCGTGCTGGGCGTCAACGGCGCCGGCAAGACCACCCTGCTGCGCTCGATCAGCGGCCTGCTGCCCGCGAAGTCCGGTGCGGTGCGCCTCGCCGGACGCGACATCACCCGCGCCGGCCCCGAGGACCTCGTGCGGCTCGGCGTCTCGCACGTCCCGGAGGGCCGCGGCGTCATCGTCGAGCTGACGGTGGAGGAGAACCTGCGCCTCGGCGGGCTGTGGCGACGCGACCGCGCCTGGCTCAAGACCGGCCTGGCGCAGATGCTCGAGCTGTTCCCGCCGCTGGCGCAGCGCCGCCGCCGGCGGGCCGAGACGCTCTCGGGCGGCGAGCGGCAGATGCTCGCCATCGCCCGCGCGCTGATGAGCCGCCCGGAGCTGCTGCTGCTCGACGAGCCCTCGCTCGGGCTCGCCCCGCGCACCGCCGCGCAGATCGTGGCGACCCTGCGCACCCTGCGCGAGGACACCGGGCTGACCCTGCTGCTCGTCGAGCAGAACGCCGGCACCGCGCTGTCGGTCGCCGACCGCGCGGTCGTGCTCAACCTCGGCCGCAAGGTGGCCGACGACGCCGCCGCGAGCCTCGCCGCCGACGACCGCGTCCGGCGCGCCTACCTGGAGGGGTGATGGGCCGTTTCCTCGACCTGACGCTGGCGGGAATCACCAGCGGCGCGGTGTACGCCGCGGTCGCGCTGGCACTGGTGCTGATCTGGCGCTCGACCCGGATCGTCAACTTCGCCCAGGGCGGCATGCTGATGGTCACCACGTTCCTCGCCTACACCGTCGTCAGCCACGGCGGGTCCTACTGGCTCGCACTGCTCGTGGCCGTCCTCAGTGGACTGATCCTGGGCGCGGTGGTGGAACGGCTGCTGATCCGGCCGGTGGAGAACCGATCGCCGTTGGACGCCGTGGTGGTGACCTTCGGCCTGCTGGTGCTGCTGCAGGGGCTCGCCGGGATGATCTTCGGCGGCACCCCGCGCTCGTACCCGCCCGGCTTCGCCATCACCGGGTTCCGCGTCGGTGACCACCAGTTGTTGTTCTCTCCCAACGACTTGTGGGTCATCCTCGTCGTGCTCGGGGTGATGGCGGTGCTGGCCGTGGTGTTCCGGCGGACCTCGCTGGGCCTGCGGATGCGCTCGGCCGCGTTCGCCCCGGAGGTCGCCCGGCTGCTCGGCGTCCGCGTCGGGCGGATGCTCACCATCGGCTGGGCGCTGGCCGCCGTCGTCGGCGCGGTCGCCGGGGTGCTCATCGCGCCCAGCACCTTCGTCAGCCCGAGCGCCTTCGACGCGACGCTCGTGTTCGGCTTCACCGCGGCGGTCATCGGCGGGCTCGACAGCCCGCCCGGCGCGGTGGTCGGCGGGCTCGTCCTCGGCGCGGTGCTCAGCTACGTGGCCGGTTACCTCGGCTCCGACGTCGTCACGCTGGCGTCCCTGGTCGTGTTGATCCTCGTGCTGATGGTCCGCCCCAGCGGGCTGTTCGGCACGAAGGCGGGACGGCGGGTATGACGGCGACGAAGGAACGGGAAAACCCGGTGAAGGCCCCGAAGGTGCCGCCCGCGTGGCGGGAGTCCACTTTGCTGCGTCACCTGTTCTGGTCGGTGCTGGGCCTGCTCGCGCTGTACCTGTTGTCGATCTCGCTCGACCCGTTCCGCAACCTGCAACTGGCCCAGATCTGCTACATGGCGATCGCGACGGCCGGGCTGACCGTGCTGTCCGGCCTCAGTGGACAGATCTCGCTCGGCCACGGCGCGTTCGTCGCGGTGGGCGCGTACTCGACCGCGTTGCTGCTGGAACACGAGCAGTGGCCGATCGCGCTGGTGCTCGTCGTCTCGGCCGCGATCACCGCCGCCCTCGGCGCGCTCGTCGGCGTCGCCGCCGCCCGCCTGCGCGGCCCGTACCTCGCCGGCGCGACCCTCGCGCTCGCGGTCGGCCTGCCGTCGCTGGCGGACTACCACGGGCTGCGCGAGGTCCTCGGCGGCGCCAACGGCCTGATCGTGACCCCGCCCCCGCCGCCGCTGTCGCTCGGCGAGTCGTTCCCGCTCGAGCGCTGGCAGGCCTGGATCGGCGGGCTGTGCCTGGTGATCGTGTTGTTCCTGCTGGCGAACCTGGTGCGCAGCCCGGTCGGGCGCAACATGCGGCTCGTCCGGGAGGACGAGGACGCCGCCGCGCTGTCCGGCGTGCACGTGGCCCGCACCCAGATCCTCGCGTTCTGGGTCAGCGCCGGCTGCGCCGGCCTCGCGGGCGGGCTGTTCGCGATGGTCAACAACCTTGCCTCACCCGGCGCGTTCACCCTCACCCTGTCGCTGTCGCTGCTGACCGCGGCGGTACTCGGCGGGATGGGCAGCCTCGCGGGAGCCGTGTACGGCGCGGTGATCGTGACGCTGCTGCCCAACTGGTCCAACAACCTCGCGCAGTCGGCGAACCTGCCCCAGGAGGTCTACGCCAACGTGCCGCTGGTGCTCTACGGCGTCGTGCTGATCGTGGTGATCATGCTCTTCCCCGGTGGCATCCAGTCCGGCGTCCGCTGGGCAGGGGTGTTCCTGCGCTCGAAGATCCGCCCCGAGTAACACCCGAGAAATTCCGGTGAAGGAGAAGAAATGGCCGCTTCGAGACAGGTGCGGGCAGGTATCGCGCTGACCGCCGCACTGGCGCTGACGCTCAGCGCGTGCGCCGGGGGAGGGGGCGGCGGGAGCAGCACGCCCGGCGTCACCGACAACTCGGTGACCATCGGCAGCACCATCCCGCTGACCGGGCCCGCGGCCCCGGGCTACAGCGAGCAGGGCCCGGCGGCGAAGGCGTTCTTCGACTACGTCAACGCCAACGGCGGGGTCAACGGGCGCCAGATCAGCCTCAAGTACCTCGACGACGGCTACAACCCGGCGCAGACGGTGACGCTGACCAAGCAGCTGGTGTTGCAGGACAACGTGTTCGCGGTCGTCGGCGCGCTCGGCACCCCGACCCACACCAAGGTCGTGGACTTCCTCAACAGCTCCCGGGTGCCCGACCTGTTCGTCGCCTCGGGCTGCACCTGCTGGGACAACCCCAAGGAACACCCCTACACCTACGGCTGGCAGCCCGACTACACCGTCGAGGGCAAGATCCTCGGCGACTACGTGAAGAAGAACTTCGCCGGGAAGAAGGTCGCCTACTTCTACCAGGACGACGACTTCGGCCGGGACGGCATGAAGGGCCTGGACAAGTACATCGACCCGAGCCAGGTCGTGCAGCGCCAGCCCTACCAGCCGGGCAACACCGACGTGGCGGCGCAGGTCTCCGCGATCGCCCGGTCGCAGGCCGACGTCGTGGTGCTCGAGACGATCCCCGCCTACACCGCGCTGTTCAAGCTGACTTCGCTGAAGCTGGGCTACAACCCGAAGCTGCTCGCCTCGAGCGTCGGCGCCGACCCGATCACCGTGTCGGGGCTGCTGGAGAACTTCGCCAAGCAGTCCGGCGCCTCGGTGAAGGGCTCGGACCTGATCGAGGGCCTGGTCACCAGCGCGTACCTGCCGGCGCTGAACGACATGAGCAACTCCTGGACGGCGTTGTTCAAGAAGATCCACGACCAGTACATCCCGAACGTTCCGTTCGACGGGAACGTGTACTACGCGATGTCCTACGCTTACACCTTCGTGCAGGCGCTGCAGGCGGCCGGGAAGAACCTGACCCGGCAGGGCCTGATCGACGCGCTGAACAAGGGCGGCCTGCGCGGACCGGGCCTGGTGCCCTTCCGCTACGGCGCGGACAGCCACGCCGGGTTCACCGGCGGCCAGATCGCGATCGTGCAGAGCGGGGCGCAGGCCGCGCAGGGCACACCGGTCACCACGGACGACGCCGACGGGCCCGTCGTCCCGTACACCGAAAAGCAGCCGACGGCCCCGCCCAACGGGATCCCGGCGGCATGAGCCCCGGGGGCGGGTGCCTACGCGCCGGGCACCCGCCCCCGGGCCGGCCTCCACGACGGCGTGAAAACGGAATCGGACCTGTGTGCCTGCGGTCGTCACCGCCGGGACATCCGGCACAATCGGGGCATGACTGAGGTGGCAGGCAGCAAGAGAGCACAGATCACGCGCGCGGCACTGCTCGAGGCGGCGCGCGAGGTCTTTTCCGCTGCCGGCTATGACGCCGCCAACATGGTCGACATCGCCGACCGCGCCGGAGCCAGCATCGGCAGTCTCTACCACCACTTCGCCGCCAAGTCCGACCTCTACATCACGCTGTACAACGAGTACCAGCGACGGCAGCAGCACCGCTCGGCACAGGCCTTCCGCACGGCGCTCGACCGCGGTGAGAAGGACGCGCTGCAGCTGTTCATCATCGGCACCCGCGCCTACCTGGAAGGCTGCTGGGAGGAACGCGAGCTCGCCACGATGTTCCTCTCCGGCGGCGGTCCGGCCGGGTTCGGCCTGCTGACCCGGCAGCGGTTCCGCGAGTGGCTGCACGCGAACTCCACCCTCACCAACGGCCACACCCGGCCGTTGAGCGAGATGCTCGTGCTGTGCCTGACCGCGATGGCCACCGAGGCGGGACGAGAGGTCGCGAGCGCGCCCAGCCGCGCCAAGGCCCGCCGGATGGTCGACGAGGTCCTCGAACTGATGCGGCGGCTGTACCCCAGCTCGTAGCTGTGCTTGGTCAGGCCAGCGCGGTGAACATCTCCAGCAGCCCCTGTGGCGCGTCGGCGCGGAAGCACAGCTCCAGGGTCGCCGCGGAGCTCGCCGCCGCCTCCGCCGCACGGGCGAACATCGTCGCCTCGTAGCCGGCCAGCGCCGCCTCCATGTCGTCCGGGCGGGCCGCGAGCGCGAGGCCGAGCTCGGCGCCGTCGATCATCGCGAGGTTCGCGCCCTCCCCGGCGAAGGGGGACATCAGGTGCGCGGCGTCGCCGAGCAGGGTCACGCCGGGCACGCGGTCCCAGCGGTGCCCGACGGGCAGGGCGTGTATCCGGCGCGGGACGAGGTCGCCGTCGGCCTCGGCGAGCAGCGCCCGCAGGCTCTCGTCCCAGTCGTCGAACTCGGCGAGCACGGCGGCCTTGGCGGCCGCGGGATCGGTGAAGTCGGTGCCGGACAACCAGTCCTCGGCGGCCCGCACCCCGGCGTAGACGTGCACGCTGCCGTCGGGCTTCCGGTGCGAGAGGAACCCCTTGCCCGCACCGAGCGCGAACAGCATCCCCTCGCCGGCGACCGCGGCGCAGCCGGGATGGCGGACGTCGGCGTCGAGCAGGTCCGCCTCCACAAAGGACACCCCGGCGTATTCGGGTGCCGCTGCGGACAGCAGGGGCCGGACACGGGACCAGGCGCCGTCGGCGCCGATCAGCAGGCCGGTGGTGAACGACGTGCCGTCCGCGAGCGTGACCTCGTGCCGCCCGGCACCGAGCGGGCGGGCACCGGTGACCTTGGCGCCCCAGCGGACCATGCCCTCGGGCAGTGACCCGAGCAGCAGGTCGCGCAGGGCACCGCGCTCGACCTCCGGGCGGCCGTGCCCGTCGCCGGCCTCCTCGCTGAGGTGGACGACGCCGTGCTTGTCGAGCACGCGCACGGCCTCACCGCCCTCGTGGATCAGCGATCGGAACGGCTCGTGCAGGCCCGCGCTGCGCAGTGCGGCCTGCCCGGTGTCCTCGTGGATGTCGAGCATGCTGCCCTGGGGGCGGTCGGCGGGGGAGGCGGCGAGGTCGAAGACGGTGGCCCGGATGCCGTGGACGTGCAGCACGCGCGCCAGGGTGAGGCCGCCGAGACCGGCGCCGATGACGGCGATGGGGTGGTGTTCGGTCATGATCGCTCCTGGGAGGTCGGGGTGCGCGGGGTGTAGGCGATGCCGTTGACGAGCACCCGGAACCCCCACGCGAGGCGTTCGTCCGGGGTGCCGGACAGCAGGTCGGCGCCGATCGCGGCGATGTGCGGATGAGACGGGCCGCGCACGGCCCGCGCGAGCGCGTTCCAGTCGTGCTCGCCGGGGCTCGTGCCGGGGTTCGCGGCGGAGTGCTTTGCGGGTCCGGTGCCGGAGTGCTCGGCCATGGAGTGCTCGGCGGATCCGGTGCCGGGGCCCGCGGCGGAGTGCTCGGCGGCGGTCGCGGTGCCGTGCTGCAGCAGCACGTCCACCCCCCAGGCCGCCTGCGCCCGCGGTACGCCGCCCTCGTCCAGCAGTGCGAGCAGCGCCTCGATCAGCTCGAGGTAGTGCTTGCCGCTGGGACGGGCGACGACGGCGGAGCGGGCCAGCCCGGGATGGTCGAACAGTACGGCGGTGTAGGACGTGAGCACCGCGATGAGCCGGTCGCGCCAGTCGCCCCGTGCGTGCACGGGAGCCAGGTCGACCGTGCCCAGCAGCTCGTCGAGCACCGCGGCGTGCAGCTCCGCGGTGTTGGCGACGTAGACGTAGAGCGAAGCCGCGCCGGTGTCGAGCTCCTGCGCGAGCCGGCGCATGGTCACCTTCTGCAGGCCCTCGGCCCGCATGATCCCGACCGCCGCGGCGATGATGCCCGCCCTCGTGAGGGCCGGCTTCGCCGGGCGTTCGCGACGACTGGGGGTCCGTTCCGATCCGGTGGCCATGCGGCCACTGTAGCGAACGTGTTCGTCACGAACAAGTTCGCTACAAACACGTTCGTAGCGAACTTGTTCGATGTGACCGGGGTCGTTCTCTTTCTCGCGAGATATCCAGGTAGAAGAGTTCTTCGCGCGAGTGGCTGCCGGGGCAGGAGACGAACGTGTTCGCTCGGTCTCGCTGGGCGGCTCGGCGGTGCGTCAGTGCATCGTTGGTCGGCCGGTCACTGGGTCCCTGCGGCGAGGCGGTTGGGGTGATCGAGGTGATCGCGGTGGTTGGGGTGGTCCCTGCGGCGAGGCGCTCACTGTCGGTCGCCGCGGTCGAGGTGGCCGAGCGCGAGCACGGCGGCGCCCACGCCGCCGACGCCAAGCCGCCGCGCGAGCACGTCGGCCCAAGCCGCTGCGTGAGCGCCACGCCCAAGCCGCCGGGCAAACACGGCGGGCACCTCCGCGGCGAGCCGGAGCAGCTCGCGGACGGCCCGGCCGGTTTCCAAGCCGGGCGCGGGTGTGGGCGTCACCGGATCAGGGCAGCCTGGGCGCTGGACAATCGAGTGATCTCCGGGAGACCCCATGACCGCAGCACACCTCGTCGGCCGCCTGGCGGACACGCTTCTCGACCGCACCGTGCTCGGCGGCTACCCCCGCTGGGGGCTGGAGCTGCGCCGCAGGCTGCCCGGCTGGCCCGCGGACCCCGCGCCGGGCGCGCTGCGCGGCCGGTCGGTGCTGATCACCGGCGCCAACTCCGGGCTCGGCAAGGCCACGGCCGCGGGAGTGGCCCGCCTGGGCGCGTGCGCGCACCTGCTCGTGCGCGACCCCGTCAAGGGCGAACACGCCCGCGCGGAGCTGCTGGCCGAGATCCCGGGAGCCGACGTGCGGCTGTGGTGCTGCGACGTCTCCGACCTCGAGGACGTGCAGCGGTTCACCGCGAAGTTCGCCGCCGCCGAGTCGAAGCTCGACGTCCTCGTGCACAACGCCGGGGTGCTGCCCGACCGGCGCACGACCAGCGCCCAGGGCCATGAGCAGACGCTGGCCACCCATGTGCTCGGCCCGCTGCGGATGACCGAGTCGCTCCGCCCGCACCTGCGCGCGGCCGGCGCCGCCCGGGTGATCCTGCTGTCCTCCGGCGGCATGTACACCCAGAAACTCCCCACCGGGGACCTCGAGTACCGCGACGGGTCGTACCGCGGCGCGACCGCCTACGCCCGCACCAAACGCGTCCAGGTCGCGCTGCTGCCGATCCTCGCCCAGCGGTGGGCCGCCGACGGCATCCGCGTGCACGGCACCCATCCCGGCTGGGCCGACACCCCCGGCGTCGCCGACTCGCTGCCCGGGTTCCACAGGCTCACCGGCCGCATCCTGCGCGATCCCGCGCAGGGCGCGGACACCACCGTCTGGCTCGCCGCCACCACACCCGCGCCGCCGGGCGGGCAGCTCTGGCACGACCGCCGTCCGCGTCCGGCCGACCTCGTGCCGTGGACCCACGCGAGCGATGCCGACCGGCAGGCGGTGTGGGCCGAATGCGCCCGCGCCGCCGGGATCGACCCGGGGGAGACCGGGTGACCGCCCGGAAACCTGGCCGCCACCCGTCCCAAGGCGTCGCGGTGCGGCGTGCACCGAAAACCAGGCGGCGATCGCGCCTGGATGACTTAGCCTCACGGGGACGACCGACCCCCTCGGAGGCGACCGCCATGATCGTGCTGGCCCACCTCAGCGACACCCACCTCGACGGCAGCGAACACCGGGCGGCGCGGGCGAAGCGGGTGCTGGACTACCTCACCGATCTGCCCGGCCCTGTCGCGGCCGTGCTGGTCACCGGCGACCTCGCCGACCACGGCACACCGGCCGAGTACGAGGAGGTGCGCAAGACACTGGCTTCGGCGAACCCGGTGTTCACCTGCCCCGGCAACCACGACGTCCGCGAGTCCTACCGCTCGGTCCTGCTGGGCGAGCGGGCCGGGGGCGGCCCGGTCAACCGCCTGCACCACGCGGGCGGCGCGGTCTTCGCGATGTGCGACTCCTCGATCCCCGGCCGCGACGAGGGCTACCTCGACGACGAGACGCTCGCCTGGCTCGGCGACGCGCTCGCCGCCACCGACGCCGACACCCCGGTGTTCGTGTGCTTCCACCACCCGCCGGTGCGGCTGCACAGCCCGTTCATCGACGGGACCCGCCAGCGCGGCGAGGAGCGGCTCGCGGCGCTGCTCGCCCGGTACCCGCAGGTCGTCGCGGTGCTGTGCGGGCACGCGCACACCGGCGCCGCGAGCAGTTTCGCGGGCAAGCCGCTGCGCGTCGCGCCCGGTGTGGTGTCCACGCTCAAGCTGCCCTGGGAGCACCGCGACGACCTGGACTACGACCTGCCCCCGGCCATCGCGTTCCACGTCCTCGACGACGACCGCCGGCTGACCACGCACTACCGCGTCGTCCCCTGATCACCGGGTGGCGCTGAGCAGCCACACCCCGACCCGGTCCGGGGCGCCGTGGTCGAAGACGTCGGGCACCGGGCGGCCGTGGCGGCGTGTCTCGGCCGCGATGTCGGTGACCTCGGCCGTCCAGCCGTGGCGGGCCACCCACGGCGCCGGCTCGGTGTCCGGGCCGCGCCGCACGAGGTTGGCCATCATCATCGCCGACACCCGTTCCGCCTCGTCGGTCGCGCGGGAGGTCATGGTGGCCTCGTCGACCACCCGCTCCGGGTACTCGGTCAGCAGCCACGCCCGCCCGCGCGACTGCGCGGTGACGGCGGCCAGCAGGCGCTCGCTGTCCCCGGTGGTCAAGTACATCAGCAGCCCCTCGGCCACCCACACGACCGGTTCCCCCGGCCGGAAGCCCGCCGCGAGGAGGTCACCACTCCAGTCCGCGCGCAGGTCCACCCCGATCGGCACGCGGCGGCACGACGCCCGTGCGTGGTGGCGGGAGAGCACCGCGTCCTTGAAGTCGAGCACGGAGGCGTTGTCCAGTTCGAACACCGTCGTGTCCGGCGGCAGCGCCAGCCGGTACGGGCGGGTGTCCATGCTCGCCGCCACCAGCACCACCTGCCGGGCCCCGGCCGCGACGGCACGCAGGATGTGCTCGTCGTAGAACGGGGTGCGCAGCGTGAAGTACGAGCTGAACGCCGCCCACAGCGGGGAGACCTTGTCGTCGCGGGCCATGCCGATGCGGGGCAGGCCGGCACCGGTGAACGCGGTGGCCTCGGCGATGAACAGGCGCGCCCACGGGTCGTCGAAGAGCCTGTCGGGGCGAGCGGTCTCCTGGGCGCGCGCGTACGCGGTGAGCAGCGCCGTGGCGCGCACCCCTTCCGGTGCGGTCACTCGCTTCACGCCCATCGCCCCCAGGCTCGACATTGAATCACCGGAAACGATAGCGAAGCGTGTCGGCCTTGGTCCCTCCCACGTTGGGACTTACGGCCGTATCGGGTGTGCGCCGAACGGCGCAGACTGTTTCGCACGTGCTGGTGTTCGGGACACCGGTACGGCGGGGGCGGGTGGCGGTCAATCGGGGACACGCCGCTCGCACGGAGCGTTCCGCGACGGCCGGTCGGGGCGACACAGCCGGGTCGGAAGCTCCCCGCTGGGGCAGTCCGGATCACCGGGCTGCCCCAGCTTCAGCTTCGGGCCGCGGCATCGCGGCCTTCCGCGAAGAAGGCGGCGATGTCGGGAAGCTCGCGCAGCGCCCGGGCGGCACCGAAGGGGGCGGTCCAAAAAGGACCCTGGCGTGGCCGGTGCGGGCCGACGTAGGCATAGGGCTCGGGCGAGTACCCGTCGCCGGGGGAGACCCCGTAGTTGATCTCGTCGACGGTGACGGCGAGATCGAAGTGCTCCGGCCACAGCACCGGTTCCCCCGCGGGCGCGAACCGCCGCAGCGCCTCCTCCCCGGCGGCGAAGGCCTCGACGGCGGCCCGTAGCGCCGTGGGATCGAGCACGATCCGCTCGTCCGGCCCGGCGCCGGAGCCGTCCTTGTACAGCCCCGCCGGCGAGCCCGCCTCGACACCGGCGGCCCGGGCGACGTCGCGGTAGGTCGCGCCCTCCAACGGAATCCGCCGGGTGCCCGCCACGAGCTGGTCGCCCTCGACGCGCAGGTCCGGTTCGAGTGTGGTGCCGAACCCGCCAGGCGTGGCGCGCAACCTGATCCGCCCCGACGCCCGGTGCTGCGGGCCGGCGAGCACCAGTTCGGCGATGCCGTGCAGCGACCGGAGAGTCGCTTCCGTCGCGTTCATCGGGTTTCCTCCCTCTCCACACTGCGGTCCAACCTAGCCGGGCCCCAGGAGGCGTGACGGTGTCCGCGGCGATGTCCCAGCTCGGTAATCACCCGGACCGCTTTCACCGTGCGGATCACCCGTTTCCGCACGGTGGGCTCCGCCTGCCCGGTGGCGACCGCAGGTCGCCGACGGCGCCCGGCTCGCGGTGGTGCTCGCGCTCACCCACCCGATGCTCTCCCGCGCCCGCGTCGCTCAGTACGGTGAGCGCCATGGGACCGGACGCGGCGCAGCTGCGGGAAGTCGTTGACGGCGTGTACGCGTGGGTGCAGCCGGACGGCACCTGGTGGGTCAACAACGCGGGCGCGATCGCCGGCACGGGCGGCACGATCTTGGTCGACACCTGCGCGACCGCCGAGCGGACCCGCCGCTTCCTCGCCGCCGTCGCCGCCGCGACCGGGGACGACCCGCCGCGCTGGGCGGTCAACACCCACCAGCACGGCGACCACACCTACGGCAACAGCCTGCTGCCGGCCTCGACCGTGCTGATCGGGCACGAGGCGATGCGCGCCGCGCTCCTGGCGGACCCCATGATCGAGGGCTGCCCGCCGTTCTGGTCCCCGCTGCCGGACTGGGGCCCGGTGACCCGCCGCGTGCCCGACACCGTGCTGCGCTCGGAGCTGACCCTGCACACCGGCGCGCGGCGGGTGGAGCTGCGCCATCCCGGCTATCCGGTGCACACGCCCGGCGACGTGGTGGTGTGGCTGCCGGCGGAACGGGTGCTGTTCACCGGCGACCTGCTGTTCCACGGGCTCACCCCGATGATGGCCATGGGCTCGGGCGAGGGCGCGCTGCGGTCGTTGGACTGGCTGGGCTCGTTCGGCGCCGAGCACGTCGTGCCCGGGCACGGGCCGGTGTTCGGCGCGGCGGAACTGCCCGGGGTGCTCGCCCAGCACGAGCGCTACTACCGCTTGGTGCTCGAGACCGCCGCGGCCGGCAGGCGGGACGGGCTGACGCCGCTGGCGGCGGCCCGGCGATGTGACCTCGGCGAGTTCGCGGCCTGGCCCGACAGCGAACGGCTCGTGCTCAACCTGCACCGCGAGTACGCGCTCGCCGACGGCCGGGACACCGACCTGATCGCCGCGCTCACCGACGCCACCACCTGGAACCACGGCCCCCTGCACACCTCGGTCTAGCGGAGCAGGGCGCCGAAGCGGCCCGCGTCGGCGAGGAAAACCGCCAGCGCGGCCGTCAGCTCGCGGCGCGCCTCGTGCTGGCGCCGGACGAACCCGGCGAGCAGCTCACCCATCGCGAGCAGTGTCGCGGCCGGTGGCGGGCCGCCCGCGAGCATCTCCCCGGCGTGCGTCCGCAGGGTCTCGGCCTGCACCTCGCCGTCCTGGAACGCGCCGAGCACGTCCTGCAGCCGTTTGAGGTCCCCGAGCACGACCCGGTGCACCGCCGGGTCGCACAGCGGCCGGAACACCTCCAGCGCGTAGCGCAGTTCCTTGCACCGCTTGCGCAGGTCGTGCACCTGCTCGGCCGGGGAGCCGGGGGTGGTCGCCGCGGCCTGTGTCGTGACGCGTTTCGTCAAGCGCCGCAACCGGTTCGCGGCCAGCTGGTCCACTGTGGTCTTCGACCGGCCGGACTCGGCCACCCCGGTGAGCGCGGCGCGCCAGCTGTCGATCGCCCGCACGAACCGCTGGGAGCGCAGACCGCGGACGAGCGCCTTCCGCTCGGCGTCGCGCCGCTGCCGCAGATGCGTGCCGAACGGCGCGAGGTCGACCGGCTCGCCGACGGTCAGGCTCGCCGCGAGGGCGTCGAACTCCAGCAGGTACACGTCGAGGTCGCGGGTCGGGCTGGTCAGCTCGCCCAGGTCCTTGAACCGCTGCGCGTACCGGCGGGCGAGCTCGCCGGGCAGCACGTCCCCGGCGATCTTGAGCAGGGAGCGGGTGCGGCGCACGCCGACCCGCAGCTCGTGCAGGAACTCCGGGTCGATGTCGTCGACCGCGCCCTCGACGTTCGCGGTGACCTCCTCGGCGAACCCGAGCAGCGCCGTCGCCACCGCCGCGTCCGCGGGCATCCCGGCGGTGATCCGGAAGCGCGGCGGCTTCGCCGGCAGCCCGCACGCGGCGAGCAGGTTCTCGTAGACCGTGCCTTCGCCGGTCTCGAACTCGCCGGCCGCCAGCAGCGTCCGCACGATCCACTTGGCGTCGCGGCGCCGCCCGGGCGCGGGGGTCAGGGTCACGCGCACCACCGGCGCGGTCCGGACCGGGTGCACCGTCGTGGCCTCGGCCCAGTCGAGCCGGGCCGCCTCCTCGCCGTCGCCGTCGCAGAGCACGAGTGCGCGTGACGTGGTGCGGCTGCGGATCTTGGGGGCGATCGCGCGGACCCACATCGCGTCGGCGACCGCGTCCCGCACCGGCCCTTCGGGCAGTGCTTCCGCCCGTGCGGGCCAGGCCGGCGGCTCGGTGAGCTTGACCGCGTCCGGGCCGAGCACGAGCGACCCGGGCCCGGCGGCGCCTTCGTGGGTCAGCACGAGTCCCCGCCGCCGCAACCGCCAGTCCGCCGTGTCCAGATAGGACGCCGTCCGCACCCGGCGCGGCCCCGGGACGAGCTGGTAGCGCGCGGTGAGCGGGGCGAGCGCGCGCAGGAGCCCGGCGGGTTCGCCGCGGGTCGGGCGGCCGCGCCAGCGCAGCGTCACGTCGGTCGGCACAGCGGCTGTCCCCAGGGTCGATGGCAGGACTGGCCAGTATAGGCGAGGCGGAACGGGCCCCCTTGCCGTAACGGCCGGGGCCCGCGCGCGACTACCGGACGCGACGTCCGTTCCCCGAGGGGGTAGGCCATGACGCTGACTCTCATCAAAGGCTCCTACCGGATCATCGGCGCGTCCCCGGACGGCGACTCGGTGCGCTTCTATCCCGACGACCCGGCCGCGTTCACCAAGGCGGGGCTGCGGGTCCGGCTCAACTCCCGCGGCGGGGTGCAGCTGCGCCTCGACGGCATCGACGCGCTGGAAACCCACTACCAGGCCCAGAACCACGGCGGGCAGTGGCGCCAGCCCGTCGCTCCCGCGCAGGACGCGGCCACCGGCCTGCTGTCCCACCTGGGTTTCCGCACGGTCGAGCGGGACGAGGACGGCACGGTGACGGCGGCGACGCCCGAGCAGGTGCCGGGGCACATCCTGACCCGCTTCGCCGACAAGTACGGGCGCGCCGTGGCGTTCGCGTTCCCCGGGCAGCGCTCGGGCCGGACCGCCGACGGTGGCCAGGTGCGCCTCGACGTGCGCGGGCTGCGGCCGTCGGCCAACTACGCGCTGCTCCAGGCAGGGCTGGTGTATCCGACGTTCTACTCGCTGCTCTACGTCGACCTGCGCGAGGCGATGGCGAGCGCGGCGGTCGCGGCACGCGACGCGGGCAAGGGGTTGTGGGCGGCGGACGTGACGGCGGGCGGGTTCCGGCTGAAGTCACGCACGCAGCTGCGCGACGAGCTGGTGATCCTGCCGAAGCTGTTCCGCAGGCTGGTGGACTACCTCGGCCTGGACGAGACCGGCGGCGTGTCGCTGTCGGGGTTCGCCGACTACCTCGACACCCGCGACGACCGGCTGTTCACCGTGCCCGACGGGCATTCGACCGAACTCGAGACCCTGGTGAAGGTGCGTCGGCAGAGCATCGAGCTGACCGTCGCGCCCGAACAGATCGTGTTCGACGAAGGCTGACTCAGCACGCCCGCTTCGCCGGCAGGACCCGGTGCAGCGCCTCGTCGACACGCGCGGCGGGCAGCTCCCCGGAAGCCAGTGCCTGCGCCAGGCGGTCCAGCACCGGGCCCACGTTCCCGCCGGAGGACCACAGCGCCTGGTCGGCCCCGGCGAGCAGGGCGTGCAGCACGGCGTCGGGCAGGGGGTAGCTGGCGGTGATCGCCCGCATCGCGCCGAGGTCGTCGGTGAGCACGGGCCCGGTGAAGTGGTAGTCGGTGCGCAGCAGCTGGTACGCCGCGGGCGAGAGCGACGCGGGCTGCCCGCCGGTCAGGCCCGGCACGGTGAGGTGCCCGACCATGACCTCCCCGCCGGCGAAGTCGCTGACGGCTTCGTAGGGCACGAGGTCGTTGCCGCGCAGGGACGACAGCGGCGGGGTGGTCACCGCTCCCTGGTGCGAGTCGCCCTGCGCGTGCCCGTGCCCGGGGAAGTGCTTGAACACCGGGGTCACCCCGCCGTCGCGCAACCCGGCGGCGAACGCGAGGCCGTAGTCGCGGGCCTTGACGGGATCGCTGCTGAACGAGCGGTCGCCGATCGGGCCGTCGTCGGGCTGGGAGCTGACGTCGAGGCTGGGGGCGAAGTCGACGGTGACGCCGCGGGCCCGCAGCTGCCTGCCGCGCTCGCTCCCGGCCGCGCGGACCTGCTCGACGGTCATCGTCCGGGCCAGCCGGCGGGCGCTGGGCATCGGGCCGTCGAGCTGGTCGATGCGCTGGACGCGGCCGCCCTCCTCGTCGACGGCGACCGACAGGCCCCACCGCGCGGCCCGCTGGATGGGCTCGAGGGCGTTGTCGCGCAACAGGTTCGTCGCGTTGCCGCCGATGAACACGCCGCCGACCTGTGCGCTGCGCACGACGTTCAGCGCGGCGGCGGGATCGCTCGGGCTGACGCCGACGAACAGCAGCTGGGCCAGCCGCTCGCGGGGTGTCATCTGGGCGATCACGCCCGCACACGCGTCGGCGGGCGGGGTGGCGCTGGGGCTCGCGGCGCTCGACGGTGCGGCCGGGGCCGGTGGCACGCTCGCCGGTCGCGGGGTGCTTCCGCAGCCGACGAGCAGTGTGGCCGTCAGGGCAAGGCTGGTGGCGATCCGGGACTTCATGGGCTCCTGAGGTTGTGCGGCAGGCCCCGGGGAGTCTAAAGGCCACCGCCCGTTGTCGCGCCACGCGGCGCGGCCCTCGGCCGACGATCGCGTCCCGGCGGCTACTCTTCGGATATGTCGCGCCGTTCTCCACAGAGCCCGCCCCTCGACCCGACGATCCTGCGCTCCCGGCTGGAGCGCGCGCGGAAGGCGACAGCGGGCGCCGAGACCGACGCGCTGCTCATCGCCCCGGGCTCGGACCTGCGGTATCTGCTCGGCGAAGCGGGCGGCTCCTTCGAACGGCTGACCACGCTCGTGCTGCCCGCCGACGGCGTCCCGGCGCTGGTCGTGCCGAAGCTCGAGGCCCCCGGCTACGCCCACGTGCCCACCGACGAGCTCGGCGTCGAGCTGATCACCTGGGTCGACGGCGAGAACCCCTACCGCATGGTCGCCGACCGGCTCGGCCGGACCGGGCGGGTCGCCGTCAGCGACAACACCATGGCCCTGCACGTGCTCGCGTTCCGCGACGCGCTCGGCCGCGCCGAGCAGACCCTCGCCGGCCCGGTCGTGCGCGAGCTGCGGATGCGCAAGGACGCTGCCGAGGTCGACGCGCTGCGTCGCGCCGGTGCCGCGATCGACCGCGTGCACGCTCGGATGGGCGAATGGCTGCGGCCGGGCCGCACGGAGGCCCAGGTCGGCGCGGACATCGCCGACGCGATCGTGGCGGAGGGCCACGCGCTCGCCGACTTCGTGATCGTCGGCTCCGGGCCCAACGGTGCCAGCCCGCACCACGACGTGTCCGGGCGCGTCATCGAACCCGGCGACGTCGTGGTGATCGACATCGGCGGGCCGATCCCGGAGGGCTACAACTCCGACTCCACCCGCACCTATGCCGTGGGCGAGCCGCGCGACGCGGACGTGACCGAAACCTACGCGGTGCTGCAGCGCGCGCAGCGGGCCGCGGTCGAGGCGGTGCGCCCGGGCGTCACGGCGCAGGAGGTCGACGCGGCGGCCCGCGACCTGATCACCGATGCGGGCTTCGGCGAGTTCTTCATCCACCGCACCGGGCACGGCATCGGGCTCGACGTGCACGAGGAGCCCTACATCGTCGGCGGCAACACGCTGCCGCTGGAGCCGGGGATGGCCTTCAGCGTCGAGCCGGGCATCTACCAGCCGGGCCGCTGGGGCGCCCGGATCGAGGACATCGTCGTGGTCACCGCGGACGGGGCGGAGTCACTCAACAACCAGCCGCACGAGCTCGTCGTGCTGGATCCCGCGTGACCGGGACGGGGCCGCTGGAGCCGCTGGACCAGGCGATCGCGCGTGAGCTCGCGGTGGACGGGCGGTGCAGCTTCACCGACCTGGCCGAACGGGTCGGGTTGTCGGTCTCCGCGGTGCACCAGCGCGTGCGGCGGCTGGAGCAGCGCGGGGTCATCCGCGGCTACACCGCGCAGCTCGACGGGGAGCTCATCGGGCTGCCGCTCACGGCGCTGATCTCGCTGACCCCGAACGACCCCGCCGCGCCGGACGACTACCCGCAGCGCATCCAGCACATCACCGAGATCGAGTCCTGCTACTCGGTGGCGGGGGACGAGTCCTACATCCTGCTGGTCCGGGTGGCCTCGCCGCGGGCGCTGGAGGACCTGCTGCGACGGATCCGCGAGTCGGCGAAGGTCTCCACCCGCACCACGGTGGTGCTCTCGACCCCGTTCGAGGGCCGCACGCCGACGCTGTCCTCCTAGCCGCATCAGGAGTACGGTAAAAGGTATGGCAACACGGAAGGTGACGCTCTCGCTCGACGCCTCGGCGATCGAGTACGCCGAGCGCGCCGCGAAGGCACACGGGTTGTCGCTGTCGTCGTGGCTGTCGAAGGCCGCGCGCCGCGAAGCCGTCCGCACCGGATACCGGGCCCGCCCGGCCGCCGACCCGGAGAAACTGGCGAAGGCCGACGAGGCCGAGGTCGCGGCGGCGGAGAAGGAGCTGCGTGCGGAAGGGTGAGGTCTGGGCCTACCGTCCGCCGACGCAGCCCGCCCGGGAGCGCACGGTGCTCCTGTTGTCCTCCGACGGGGTGAACGAGTCCGACCGGCCGTGGCTGCTGGGCACCGAACTGCTCGAGCAGGACCCGCAGGACATCCTCGGGGTGCCGCTGGACTCCCGGTTCTGGGTCTCGACGCTGTTCCTCACCCGCCTCTACCGCCCCTGGCTGCGCGAGCGGGTCGCGGAGATCGACCAGGCCACCCAGGAGCAGATCGACGCGGCCCTGCGCGCGGCGCTGGACCTCTAGCCGGGCGTGGCGACGCTCGCCGCGGCGTGGAGGTTGCCGTCGGAGCCGGACAGGCACGCGGCCGAGGGCAGCGCGGTGGCGAGGAACTCGGTGAGGCACCGGCCGATCTCGGCGTGGCCGTTCGCGTTGGGGTGGAACGACTCCTGCAGCGCATGGCTCGCCCTGTCGGCGTCGGCGAGGTCGTTGAGCTGCAGGGTGAGCCTGCTGAACCACTCCTTGCCCGCGTCGGCGCCGCCGCTGCACGCCTCGTGCCCGCGGCCCGCGCGCGAAAGGTCCAGGAACCGTGCGCCGGTCTGGGTCGCGGCGCGCGCGAGGCCCGCGGAAAGCGCTGTCACGCCCTCGTCGCGCACCCACCGCAGGTCCTCGGTGCGGAACGGGCAGCCGTTGAGGTTCTGCAGGTCGGGCGCGATGTCCGGGCCGATCGGCGCGGCGTAGGACTGCAGCACCAGCTGGTAGTCCCCCGGCTCGTACCCGGCGCGCGCGAGGACCGTCTTGACGTCCGCGACCGCGCCCACCACCTTCGGCACCATCGCGTCGATCCGGTTCTGCCAGGTCGCCCTGATCGCGTTGCTGCACGGGGCGTTGCCCGCCAGGAACCACGCCTGGAAGCAGTCCGAGATCAGCGCGGAGAAGTGCGGGTCGTCGTTCGCGCCGACGGCGATCACCACCACGGCGACCCGGTGGTCCTTCAGCAGCCCGGCCAGCTGCCCGGCCTGCGAGGGCTCGGTCCACTGCTTGACGTCGCCGAGCGCGACCTGCCCGGCGGGCGCCCCGGAGCAGGCGAGGTTGACCTTCGCGGCGATGCCCGGCACGTCGGTGTCGAACACCGTCGCCTTCGGCGAGCGGTGACACCAGTCGCCCCCGGTGCCGTTGGTGTCCGCGGTGTAGTCGCCCGCCCCCTCGCCGGACAGGGTGCTGTCGCCCATCGTGACGATCGTGAGCGGGCCGGTGCCGGGCGGGCCCGGGCGCCGCACCGGTCCGGGCGGCGTGCCGGGGCCGGAGAACACGAAGATCGCGATGAGACCCACGACGAACAGCAGGACGCCCCCGCCGATCCACCACCGATACCGTCGCATCGCCATGAAGTCTACGGAGGCGCGGGTGAGGCGGTGATCATGCCGCTGAGAGCACCCCGTCGGCGAGTCGCACGCGGCGGTCGGCGATCGCGTGCAGCGCGTCGTCGTGGGTGGCGACGATGACCGCGACGCCTTCCCCGGCGCAGCGGCGCAGCAGCCGCAGGACCGCGGGCGTGCTCCCGGCGTCGAGGTGCGCGGTCGGTTCGTCGGTCAGCAGCACCTTCGGCCGCCCGCTGACCGCGCGGGCGAGCGCGACCCGCTGCTGCTGGCCGAACGACACCTCGCCGGGGTAGCGGTCGGCCAGCTGCCCGACGCCCAGGTCCGCCAGCAGCTGCGCGACCCGGTCCTCGACGACGTCCTTGCCCGGGCGCAACCGCAGCGGCAGCGCGACGTTCTCGGCCACGGTCAGCTCCTGGGCGAGCCCGAGCGCCTGAGGCAGCACCGCGCAGGTGTGCCACGGCGGGGCACCGTCGATGGGCTGCCCGGCGAGCAGGACCCGGCCGGAGTCGGGGGAGTCGAAACCGCCGAGCAGCGCCAGCAGCGCGCTCTTGCCGGAGCCGGAACGCCCGGAGACGGTGACCAGCTCACCGCCGTGGACGGACAGCTCCAGCCCACGCAAGACCTCGACGTCGCCACTGGGGTGGGCGAAGCGGCGCCGCAGCGCCGAGGCGCGCAGCACGGGCGTGGTCATCGCTGCTCGACCCCTTCCAGCCGGCCGCCGCGCAGCCGCGCGATCCGGGTGCCCAGATCGACGAGCCGGTCGTCGTGGGAGGCCACCAGCACGGCGAAGTCCTGCTCGGCCAGGTAGCGCAGGGTGTCCAGGACGAGGTCGGCGGACGCCTCGTCCAGCTGTGAGGTCGGTTCGTCGGCGAGGATCACCGAGGAACCGCGCGCGAGCGCGCAGCCGAACGCGAGCCGCTGCTGCTGACCGCCCGAGAGCGCCGGGACGGCCCACTCGCCGGTACCGCCGAGCCCCAGCTGTTCGAGGATCCGTTCCGGCTCGCAGCCGCGGCGGGCGGCCTGGGCGGCGGCACGCAGGTTGTCCGCGACGCTCAGGTAGTCGAGCAGGTTCTCGGACGGGTTCTGGAACACCAGCCCGAGATGCTCGCGGCGCAACGCGCGGCGGCCGGCGTGGCGCAACGCGCCGGTGTCGACGCCGTCGAAACGCAGGGTGCCGCGCGCGGGCCGTTCGAACAGCCCCAGCACCCGCAGCAGCGTCGACTTGCCCGAGCCGGACGGGCCGGCGAACACGGTGATCCCGGAGCGGGGCACGGCGAGGCTCACGTCGTGCAGACCGGTGACGGTGCCGGCGGGGGTGGGATAGTCCACGCCGACGCGGTCGAGCTCGAACACGGTGTCAGCCACGCAGCAGCTCCGCGGTCCTGGCGGTGCGCACCGAACGCACCGCGAGCCAGCCCGCCAGCAGCACCACCAGGATCGCGACGGCGGCGACGGCGAGCACGAACGTCGTCTGGTCGGGCAATGCCGAACGCGGGGCGAGCCAGCGCACCGGGTCGAACCGCGGCACGGCCAGGCTCGCCACGGTGACCCCGCAGGCCACCCCGGCGAGGGTGGCCAGCCCGGCGAGCGCGCCCAGCTCGATGAGATGGCTGCCGAACAGCGCCCGCACCCCCATGCCCATCCGCAGCACCAGCGCCCCGGCGAGCGCGTTCTGCCGCCGCCGCACCTCGACCGCGACCAGCAGGGCCAGCACCGCGACCACGCCGAGCACCCCACCGAGCAGGGTGACGAAGGAGAACGTCCACTCCACGACGTAGAACGGCAGGGCGTCGAGCGCGCTGTCGCGGCTGGTCCGGTTGACCTGCACCAGCCCGGCGCCCGACAACGCCGCGGACACCTGCTCCAGCGGCGCCTTCGACAGCAGGCTCCACTGCGGGATGGCGGCCAGCTGCGCCGGGGTGAGCGCGCTGCGCGACACGACATAGCCCTGGCTGCCGCCCAGCACGGGGAACCAGGGCAGGTCGGCGACGGTGACCGCGGGTGGCAGCCCGGGCATGCTCGCGGACTGCCCGGCCGTGTGCCCGATGCGGATCGCGGGCAGCCCGCCCGGCACGGGGGAGGCGAGCTTCGGCAGCAGCTCGGCGACCCGCTGCTGCAGCGAGCCGAGGTAGGCGGTGGTGGCGAAGCTCGCCGGGTCCACCACGAACACCACGCTGCCGGTGCCGCTCGTGCGCCCGGCGATGGTGCTGTCCCCGGCGATCGCGGCGGGCAGCGGCTTGTCGCCCAGCCCGACCGCGGTCTCGACGTCCACCCTGCTCGCACCGCCGACGAGGGTGCCGCTCTTGGCGTCGAGCGCGCTGCGCTGCCCCGCGGCGATACCGCTGCCCGCGGCGAGGGTGCCGATCGCGAGGACCCCGATCACCAGCACCCCGGTGACCGGGGCCCGCGCACCGGCGAGCCGCCGGATCGCCAGCTGCAGCGGCGGTTTCGACCACAGCCGCACCCGGTGCGACGCGCGCAGCAGCAGCCACACCACGCGCGCCGCGACCAGGCCGGCGGTCAGCACCACGAACACGGGATAGGTCAGCGCGAGCGAGTTGATCTGCGGCAGCGGGGTGCCCAGCCGGGAGGACGCGCCGTAGTCCGCCAGCCGGGTCCAGCCGAGCAGCGCGAGCCCGGCCGTGACCAGCTCCCACGGGAACAGCACCAGCAGCCGCCGTGGCACGCCGGGTCGCGGCACCCGGCCGACCTGGAAGTCGCGGTGCGCCCGGACCCCGGCCACGACCGCGAGCAGCACCAGCGACACCACCAGCACGCCGAGCGCGATGCCGGCGGCCGCGAGCCGGGGTCCCGGGGCCAGATGTCCCGGCGGGGCGTAGAGGGGGAGGGAGAACCGGCCCACGAGCCCGCCGACGACGCCCCCGGCGAGCACGGGCAGGCCGAGCTCGGCGACCGCGAGCCCGCCGAGGGCGACCGGGCCGGCGCCGCGCGCGGCGAGCAGCCGGACCTGGGCGCGCCGCCGCTGGTACCACTGCAGCGCCACCACGGCGATCCCGCCGCAGCCGACCAGGACGCTGATCGCGGCCAGCGGGAGGATCGAGACGAGCACATTGGACTGTGCCTGTTCGGCCAGCTGCGCCGAGCGTTCGAACGGGGCCTGCATCGCGACGCTGTCGCCGAGTCCCTGCCGGTACAGGTCCGCGGTGACCGCGGCGATCAGCTCGTGCGAGCGGTCGAGGTCCGTGCGCGCCTGCTCCGTGGTGCGCGGCGGGTCCAGGTAGAAGGAGACCGACAGGTTCGACAGCACCGGCAGCCTGAGCTTGGCGACGGTGTCGGTGAAGGTCTTCCGGTCGCTGGCGAACGCGATCGTGTTGAGCGGGTCGTTGGCGTAGAGGTAGACGGTCGCGTTGTTCTGCTGCGAGCACCACCAGCGCGGCGGCGGCACCGACAGCGCGTGGTAGACCCCGGCGACCGGCGGCAGCAGCCCGTCCGCGACCGCGTCACCGGGCTTGACGGGGTCGAACCGGGTCAGGTCGTCGCCCACCCACAGCCCCTGCCCGCTGCCCTGCTGGACCGGCTGCAGGTGCGCCGTGCCCTCGTCGCGGTAGCCGAGGACGAACTTGCGCCGCTCGGCGGGCCCGATGTCGGCGAACAGCGTCCCGGTGTACATCGAGACGACCGGCTGCGGGAACCCGTGGGCCGCGGCCTGGCGCTGGATGGTCTGGATCACCGCGGGCGCCTTGGCGACGGGGAGGGAGGCGCGGGAGAACACCGGGCCGTAGGAATCGGGACACGCGGTGGTGGCCTGGTAGTCGGTGGCCGCGCCGCCGGCTGCGGAGGCGATCAGCACGGCCGAGGTCGCGAGGAAGCACGACAGCAGCGCGGTGAACCCGGCGACGACCAAGGTGAGCTTGCTCGACAACGCGGCTCTCGCCGCGCGCGACCACGGCAGGGAGACCCCCCTCGGTTCTCGCATGACGGGGAACGCTACCCCGAACGTGTTGTTCTGCGGCGGTTTCTCCCCGAATCGTTGCCCAGCGTAAGCAGTTTGGGAGAGGTTTGCCCGCTCGTGCATGTGGAACCCCCTGACCAGGGAGTGTGAGCGGGAAGGGACGCGCGGGGCATGACTGCCGAGGCCATCGACACGACCGGCATGATCAACGCGACAGAGACGACCCAGTGGCTGGTCAACGCCCGGACCGCGCCATGCCGGTTCTGCGAGCAGCCGGGAACCGAGGGTCGCTACCGCGCACCGGGCCCGCTGGGCCCCATCTGTCCCGAGTGCCTGGACGCGGGCCGCAAGCTGTGCCAGGACGGGCAGGAGCGCATCCTCGGGGACCTGAAGCTGGCCCGGCTGGTGACCGCGCCCGGTGATCCGTGTGAGTTCTGCGGCCGCGGCGAGCGCCGAGACCTCCTGCGCCGCAGCCGCCCGCTGCCCCGGATGCGGTGCGTGCAGGGCGAGGCCGTGATCTGCGCGGACTGCCTCATCCTCGGCGGCCGCCTGCTCGCCCACGTGTCCCGGGCGCGCCGCGGCTGAAATTCTGTAAGGTCAGCAGCGAAACTTCACAGCCACCCCACCGGGAGGGCGCATGGTGTCGGCGAGCGGCACCTCGTTGCTGCTGGCGGTGCCGGCCGCCGTCGTCGGCGCGGCGAGCATGGGACTGGCCAGTGCCGCGCAGGCACGTGCGACCAAGGAAGTCGAAGTAAGCCGCATCCTCGACCCCGGTCTGCTGCGTGGGCTCGCGCACCGGCCGCTGTGGCTGATCGGCATGGTCGCCACCGGCGCAGGGCTCGCTCTGCAGCTGGTGGCGCTCGCGTTCGCCCCGCTGCTGGTGGTCCAGCCGCTGCTGATCACCTCGCTGATGTTCGCCGGGGTCATCTCGGCCCGCCTCGAGCGCCGGCCGCTGGACCGGGTGATGGTGGCCGGCGCCCTGGTGTGCGTGGCGGGACTGGCCGGGTTCCTGGTCGTCGCCCGCCCCAGCGGCGAGTCCGCGGGGTTCTCCGCCGCGACCCGGCCGCTGCCGCTGGCGATCGTGCTGGGCACCGTCACCGTGGTCGCGCTCGTGGTGTCCGTGCTGTTCCACCACTCCCTGCGCGTGCTGGGCCTGGCCGTCGCCACCGGCGTCCTGTACGGGGTGACCGCGGGGCTGATGAAGGTCGTCGCCGGGCAGGCGCGCGACGGGCTGGCCGAGCCGTTCCAGAACTGGACGCTCTACCTCGTGTGCGTCATCGGGCCACTGGGGTTCCTGCTCAGTCAGAACACCTTCCAGCAGGGCCGGTTCCTCACCCCGGCGCTGGCCGTGATCACCGCGCTCGACCCGCTGGTCGGCGTGGGGATCGGTGTGTGGTGGATGGGGGAGACCGCGAACGCGTCGCCGTGGGCACTGGCCGGCGAGGCGGTCGCGGGCGTGGTGATCCTCGTGGGCATCGCGCTGCTGGCCAGTCGTGCGGAACATCTCGCCCGCGCCCAGTCGGGGGCTGACCCGGACGTTCCGCTGAACGCTTCGGAAGGGACGGCATGAACAAGGTGCTGGTCGTCTCGGCGGCCATGGGTGAGGGGCACAACGCGACGGGGCGGGCGCTGGAGGACGCCGTGCACCGGCTGTGGCCCGAGGCGGCCGTGACGTGGCTCGACGCGCTCGACGTGATGGGCGCCGGGGTGGGCCCGCTGTTCCGCTGGATCTACGTGTCCAACGTGCAGCGCACCCCGTGGCTGTACGAGTTCTTCTACCGCTCCCTGTGGCGGCACCGGTGGTTCGCGACGGCGTCGAAGCGGTTCGTGGGGGTGTGGTGCGGCAGGCGGCTGGCCCGCAGGGTCGACGACTACGGGCCCGACCTGGTGCTGTCCACCTACCCGCTCGGCTCGGCCGGGCTGGACTGGCTGCGCCGCCACCACCGGCTGGACGCGCCGGTCGGGGCGTGGATCTCCGACTTCGCCCCGCACCCGTTCTGGGTCTACGGCGACCTCGACCTCAACCTCGTGATGCACGAGCAGGCCGTGCCCCCGGCACTCAAGTGCGTGCCGCGGGCGAAGGTGGCGGTGTCGGCCCCGCCGGTGCGGGCGGCGTTCCGCCCCGGTGATCGCGACACCGCCCGCCAGCACCTGGGCCTGCCACCGGAGGCGTTCGTCGCGCTCGTGTCGTGCGGTTCGCTGGGCTTCGGCGACGTAGAAGACGCCGCGAAGGAGCTGCTCGAAGCGCACCCCGACGTCGTCCCCGTGGTGGTGTGCGGGCGCAACGACCAGCTCAAGCGGCGGTTGCAGCCGCTGGCCGACCGCGAGCCGCGGCTGCGGCTGCTCGGCTGGACCGACGAGATGGCGGCGCACACCATCGCCGCCGACGTCGTCGTCACCAACGCCGGTGGCGCCACCGGCCTGGAGGCGCTCGCCTGCGGCCGCCCGGTCCTGATGCACCGGCCCATCGCCGCGCACGGGCGCGCGAACGCGCAGCTGATGGCCGACGCCGGGCTGGCGATCGTCTGCGAGACCGACGGCGAGCTGGGCGACGCGGTGCGCGAGCTGATCGCCGAACCCGAGCGGTGGAAGGCGATGGCCGAAGCGGCCACCCACCACTGCGACAGCACCGGTGCCCTCGAGGACGGCCTGCTCGCGCTCGGCGGGCTCACCTCGGCAGCGCACAGGGGGAGTACCGCCCGCTGAACGCGGGTACGCCGACGACATGGCGAAGGTGCGAGAGGTCCTGGACAAGGCCGGGCAGACCTACGCGGCGGAGGCGGGCATCAAGCTCGCCGACACGCCGGCCCCGCTGTACCGGCTGCTGGTGCTGTCGGTGCTGCTGTCCGCGCGCATCCAGGCGAAGATCGCGATCGCGGCGACGCGGGAGCTGGTCGACGCCGGGCTCGGCACACCGCAACGGATGGCGGACGCGAGCTGGCAGGAGCGGGTCGACGCGCTGGGCGCGGGCACTACGTCCGCTACGACGAGAGCACCGCCACCGCGCTCGGCGACGGCGCGCGGCTGCTGCTCGACAAGTACGGCGGCGACCTGCGCAAGCTGCACCGCCAGGCAGCCGACCGCGCCGCGCTGGGCGAGCTGCTGCGCGAGTTCCCCCGGCTCGGGCCGGTCGGCGTGGACATCTTCTGCCGCGAGGCCCAGCAGGTCTGGCCCGACCTGCGCCCGTACTTCGACGGCAAGGCCCGCCAAGGCGCCGAACGCCTCGGCCTGCCGGCGAAACCGGACCGGCTGGCCGAGCTCGTCGACGGCGGCGACCTCGCCGCGTTCGCGGCCGCGCTCGTCCGCATCGGCCGGGACAAGAAACTCGCCGGCTCTCTCCGGCGGGCCGCTTCCTCACCGCCACCTCAACGGTGACCCTGCGCGTCGCAGCTACATTCAAACTGTGCCCAGGGCCAACGAGGAGGTCGAAGCGCTGCTGCGGGAGTACGCCGACCTCCTGGCGATCACCGGCGGCGACGCGTTCAAGGCGCGCGCCTACGAGAAGGCCGCCCGCGCGGTCGCGGGCCACCACGACGACCTGTCGAAGCTCGACCTCAAGCAGCTGCGCGCGATCCCGGGCGTCGGCCGCTCGATCGCGGACAAGATCGCCGAGTACTTCGAGCGCGGTAGCGTCGCGGTCGTCGAGGAGGCGCGCGCACGCATCCCGGCCGGGGTCCGCGAGCTGATCGAGATCCCGACCCTGGGCCCGAAGAAGGCGATGCTGCTCTACCGGGACCTGGGCATCTCCTCGATCGAGCAGCTCGTCGACGCCATCCACGACGAACGGCTGCGCGAGCTGAAGGGCTTCGGTCCCAAGACCGAGGAGAACATCCTGCACGGCGTCGAGCTGCTGCGGCAGTCCGGCGGCCGGGTGCTGATCGATGTCGCGATGGAGCTGGCCGAGGAGATCGTCGCCCGGCTCTCCTCCGTCGACGGTTGCGTGCGCTGCACCTATGCCGGGTCGCTGCGCCGGTTCCGCGAGACGATCGGCGACGTCGACATCCTCGCCGCCGCCGCGGACTCCGCGCCGCTGATGGCCGCCTTCCGCGAGCTGGCCGTGGTCGCCGAGGTGATCGCGAGCGGGGAGAAGAAGACCTCGATCCGCACCGGGCGGGGGTTGCAGGTCGACCTGCGGGTGGTCCCACCGGAGTCGTGGGGCGCGGCGCTGCAGTACTTCACCGGCTCGCAGGCGCACAACATCCGCACCCGCGAGATCGCCGTGCGCGCCAAGCTCAAGCTCTCCGAGTACGGCCTGTTCGACGTGGAGACCGGCGAGCTGATCGTGTCGCGCACCGAGGAGGAGGTGTACCAGCGACTCGGGCTGCCGTGGATCCCGCCGCCGCTGCGCGAGGACCGCGGCGAGATCGAGGCCGCCCTGCGCGGCGAGCTGCCGGAGCTGGTGCGGGAGCAGGACCTGCGTGGCGACCTGCACACGCACACCGACCTCACCGACGGGATCGCGCCGCTGGAGGAGATGCTCGACGCGGCCGCCGCCCGCGGCTACGCCTACTACGCGATCACCGACCACGCGCCGAACCTGTTCATGCAGCGGATGTCCGACGAGAAGATGCTCGCGCAGCGCGAACGGGTCCGAGCGCTGGACCGGCGGTCGGGAATGCGGCTGCTGCACGGTACCGAGCTGAACATCGACCCGGACGGCGGCGTCGACTGGCCCGCGCAGTTCCTCGCCGGGTTCGACCTGTGCGTCGCCTCGGTGCACTCCGCGTTCACCCAGTCCCGCGCCGACACCACCCGCCGGCTCGTGCGGGCCTGCGAGAACCCGCACGTCAACATCCTCGGCCACCTCACCGGACGGCAGATCGGGCACCGAGCGCCGGTCGACGCCGACTTCGACGAGGTGTTCCGCGCCTGCGCCCGCACCGGCACCGCGCTCGAGGTCAACTCGTTCCCCGACCGGCTCGACGTGCGCGACGAGCACATCCTGCACGCCAAGCGGTACGGGGTGAAGTTCGCGATCGACAGCGACGCGCACTCGACCCGCGACCTGGCCCAGATCCGCTACGGCGTGGGCACCGCGCAGCGCGGCTGGCTCACCCCGGATGACGTGATCAACACCTGGCCGCTGACCCGGCTGAAGAAGTTCCTGCGGAAACCCAGTGCGCGGGACGCGTGAGCGGGGCGGGCAACTTCGTGGCCGCGTCGCCCTTCGCCGCGTTCAGCTGCGCCTGGGTGAGGAAGATGCTGCCGGTCAGGTCGGCACCCCGCAGGTCCGCGCCGCGGAAGTCGGCGCCGATGAGATCCGCCGCCCGCAGGTCGGCCGCGCGCAGGTCCGCGCCGATCAGGTAGGCGCCCCGCAGCGAGGCGCCCCGCAGGTTCGCGCCCTTGAGCTTCGCCCCGATCAGGTCGGCGCCCCGGTGGTTCTTCTTGCGGCCCGGCACCTCTGCCCGCGCGAGCTCACTCGCCCGCAGCAGCAGCTCGTTGACGCCGGCACGGACGGCGCCGACGTCGAGCGCGGCCAGCTCGTCCGGCCCGGTGCCGGTGAGGCGCTCGGTGTCCTTCAGCGCTGTGCGCAGCCGCTCCCGGATCGGCGCGGCCGCCGGGAGGGCGGCCGCCTCCGTCAGGTAGTACAGCAGCTCGTGCAGCTGGCGCATGACGGGGAACACGGCGAACATCCGCCGCGCCGCAGCGGGATCCTGCCGCCAGTCCCGCCCGCCGAAGGTCACCTGCGAGACCTGCTGCCCGGCGCCGAAGCAGTCGAAGACGGTGCAGCCGGCGAAACCCCGCTCGCGCAGCTGGGCGTGGATGCCGCAGCGGAAGTCGTGGCGCAGGTTGGTGCACGGGGTGCCGGCGGCCTTGTCGACGGCGAAGTCGGCCGAAGCGGAGAACGGCAGGGCGACGCAGCAGAGCCCGAAGCAGGACGAGCAGTCGGCGGACAGGGTCATGCCCCCATTGTCGCCTGCGGCCCTGCCCTCTCAGCGCCCGGACAGCTCGAGCGGCCGGGACCAGTCCAGCTGGCGCGCCAGCTCGTCGTCGCTGACCGGCGGCGGGTCCGCCGGCGGTGGCAGGCGGGCTGTCATCCGCGCGCTGGCCGCGATGTTGTGCTCGACGCGCGGGCGGCGCAACCGCTCGTAGGCCTCCAGCGGGTTCTCCGTGTCCCGCATCGCCTTCGCCAGCACCACGGCGTCCTCCAGTGCCATCGACGCGCCCTGCCCGGTCGCGGGTGACGCGGCGTGGGCGGCGTCGCCGATCACCAGCATCCGGCGGGTGCGCCATCGCCGCACGCCGGGCAGGTCCCGCGCGTTCGTGCCCAGCAACGGGCCCCGGGTGGCGGCGACGATGTCCGCGCACGGCGTGTCGTCCGGGCGCAGCAGCTCCAGCAGCCGCTCCCGCCAGTGCGGGCCCGGCCGCGCCGACGCCGGCAGCTCCTCGCCGTCCACCCGGGCGAACCAGGACGTCTCGCCGGTGGGGGAGACGGCGAACCCGAACGCGACCGCACTGCCGCGCACCATCACCATGCGTCCCGGTTCGCACGGCGGCCGGGGCTGGCGGCTGTAGCCGTAGAACACCTGCTGCCCCGCGTACCGCGGCGCCGCTCCCGGGCAGATCAGCCCCCGCACGGTCGAGTTGAGCCCGTCCGCCCCGATCAGCAGGTCACCGCGGGCGATCCCGCTGTCGGTGAAGCGGGCCGTCACCCCGTCGGCGTCCTCGGTCGCCGACACGAGCCGTTTGCCGTGGTGCACCGGGATGCGCCGCCGGACGGCCTCGGCCTGCAACACCCGGCTCAGCTCGGCGCGGCGCAGGCACCGGTACCCCTCCAGCGCCCGCTCGTTGCCCGCGAACTCCAAGGTGTGCAGGGCGAACCCGGCCCTGGCGACCGCCTTCGCCGCCCCCAGCTGGGACAGCGCCACGGTGCCGTTGCGGGCCAGGGCCAGGAACGCCCCGATGTCCTCGCCGCTGTCGGGATGGCCTTCGAACACCACCGGCTCGAACCCGGCGCGCTGCAGGCCCAGCGCGGTGGCCGTCCCGGCGATGCCGCCGCCGACGACCAGCACCCGTTCCGTGTCCATCGGCACACCCCCGGGCGCCACGATAAAACAGTCCGGCTCAGCTTCGCTGGTTTTCCCACCAGAGGCGACCGGACTCGGGCAGCGTCGGGATCGGGTCGTAGTACGGGTAGCGGCGCAGCAGCGCGTCCGGGTCCTCGCGTTCGATGCCGGTGCGGTAGTTCTTCGTCCAGTAGGAGATCCCGCGCTCGCGGTCGTACTCGGCGAGCTGGTGCACCCAGCGCTTGCCGACGTAGGGCACATCGCACACGATGCGCGGGGTCGCGTAGCCGGGCAGGTAGCCCATGATGGCGTGCTGCAGCTCCTGCGCCTCCCACACCGCGACCCGCCAGTGCTCGGCGTTGGGGATCATGTCGCACAGGTAGAAGTAGTACGGCAGGATGTTCGCCTCACCCTGCAGTGCGAAGCACAGGTCCAGCAGTGCCGCGGGCGTGGCGTTCACCCCGCGCATCAGCACGCCCTGGTTCCGCACGTCCCGCACCCCGACGTCGAGCGCGGTGCGGGCGGCCTCCGCGACCAGCGGGGTGACCGACCGGGCGTGGTTGACGTGGGTGTGGATCGCGAGGTTCACCCCGCGCCGCTGCGCGGTGCCGGCGACCCGTTCCAGCCCTTCGACCACCTTCGGCTGCAGCCAGTGCTGCGGCAGCCCGGCCAGTGCCTTGGTCGCCAGCCGGATGTCGCGCACGGTCTCGATGTCCAGCAGCCGCATCAGGAACGACTCGAGCTGGTGCCACGGCACGTTCGCCACGTCGCCGCCGGAGACCACCACGTCCCGCACGCCCGGCGTGCGCCGCAGGTAGTCGATCATCGCGTCCTGCCGGTCGACGGGCTTGAGCTCGAGCTTGTGCTTGGCCACCTGCTCGGTCGAGTTCCCGACGAGGTCCATCCGGGTGCAGTGCCCGCAGTACTGGGGGCAGGTGGACAGCAGCTCGGCCAGCACCTTGGTGGGGTAGCGGTGGGTCAGCCCCTCGGCCACCCACATCTCCGCCTCGTGCAGCGAGTCCCGCGCCGAGTGCGGGTGACTCGGCCAGGCCTGGTCGCGGTCGCTGCGCACGGGCAGCATGTAGCGGCGGACCGGGTCGGCGTAGAACGCCTCGGTCGAGCCGGCGTTCATCGTGTTGAGCATCTGCGGCGGCAGCAGCATCGACATCGTCGCCAGCTCCCGCTGGTCGGCGGCCAGGTCGTCGAAGAACCGCTCGTCCACCAGGTCCCCGAGCACCGCGCGCAGCTGCTTGATGTTGCGCAGGCAGTGCACCCGCTGCCACTGCGCGTCCCGCCACTGCGCCTCGGTGACGTCTCGCCAGCCGGGGAAGCGGCACCAGTCCGGCTCGACCAGCTCCTCGCGCTCGTAGACGTAGGGCTGGCCGTAGGTGTCGGCAGGCGAGACAGCGTCCTGGATTGCAGTCATCTGTACTCCTTGTCGGCGAGTTCGCGTGAAAATCTCCCGTCAAAGTGACAATACGGCGTAAATATTGCCGTCGCATCCGATCAGGCAGACTCGACACCGTGAACGACACGACGCTTCTGGTCGGCGGGCGGATCCACTCCCCGAGCTCGCCCGACGCGACCGCCATGGCGGTCACCGGGGACACCGTGGTCTGGGTGGGGCAGGACGGCCCCGGCCGCGCCCTGCACCCCGGCGCACAGGTGGTCGACCTCGACGGTGCGTTCGTCGCGCCCGGGTTCGTCGACGCCCACGTGCACGCGACCGCCACCGGCCTGCACCTGACCGGCCTCGACCTGACCGGGGTCCGCGGCGCCGCCGACCTGCTCGCCGCGGTCCGCGCGGCCGTGCGCCCCGGCGAGGTGCTCATCGCCCACGGCTGGGACGAGTCCAGCTGGACCGACCCGCGCCTGCCCAGCCGAGCCGACCTCGACGACGCGGTGGGCGGCACCCCGGTCTACCTCAGCCGCGTCGACGTGCACTCGGCCCTCGTCTCCACCGCACTGGTGGACCTCGCCCCCGAAGCCCGCGACGCCGAGGGCTGGTCGCCGGAAGGCCCGCTCGCCCGCGACGCCCACCACCGCGTCCGCACCGCCATGCAGGCGGCGATCACCGGCGAGCAGCGCCGCCGTGCCCAGGACGCCTTCCTGCGCCGCGCGGCCGAACGCGGCATCGTGAGCGTCCACGAATGCGCCGGGCCCGACATCTCCGGCGAAGCCGACCTCGCCGACCTGCTCGCCCTGGCCGCCGAGCCCGGACGGCCCGAGGTCACCGGCTACTGGGGCGAGACGGGCGCGGTCGACCTCGCGCGCCGGCACGGGCTGCGCGGCCTCGCCGGCGACCTGTTCGTCGACGGCGCCCTCGGCTCCCACACCGCGGCCCTGCGCGATCCCTACACCGACCACCCCACCAGCACCGGCGCGCGCTACCTCGACGCCGATGCCATCGCCGCGCACGTGGTCACCTGCACCGAAGCGGGCCTGCAGGCCGGCTTCCACGTGATCGGCGACGCCGGGGTCACTGAGGTCGTCCGCGGCTTCCAGCTCGCCGAGAAGGCCGTCGGCCGGCGGGCGCTCACCGGCGCGAAGCACCGCCTCGAACACCTCGAGATGGTCGACCCCGCCCAGGCCGAGCTGCTCGCGGGCTGGGCCGTCACCGGCTCGATGCAACCCCAGTTCGACGCCCTGTGGGGCGGCGCGGACGGGATGTACGCCACCCGCCTGGGCGAACGGGCCGCCGCGCTCAACCCGTTCGCGACCCTCGCCGCCAACGGCGTGCTGCTCGCGTTCGGCTCGGACAGCCCGGTCACCTCCCTCGACCCCTGGGCGAGCGTCCGCGCCGCGGTGCACCACCACACCCCGGGGTCCGGGCTGTCCGCGCGCGCCGCGTTCAACGCCCACACCCGCGGCGGGCACCGCGCCGCCGGGGTCAACGACGGCATCACCGGCAGCCTCGTGCCCGGCGCGCCCGCGCACTACGCGATCTGGGACGCCGCCGAGCTCGTCGTGGCCGCCTCGGACTCCCGGGTCCAGCGCTGGTCCACCGACCCGCGCTCCCGGGTGCCCGCGCTGCCACCACTGGACCCGGGCATTCCGCTGCCGGCCTGCCTGCGCACGGTCCGCGCCGGTCAGGTGCTCTACGACGCGTTCACGTCGGCCGCCTAGGCCCCGGCCGCTTCGCCCACCACCACCCTCAACGGAGGCGCTTCGCGCCGCGGCTATCGTCGTAGGAGTGGCCGTAACCGCGCCGGAGACCACGGCGACCGAAACCCCGAAGTCCCGGCGCCTTGCCTGGCGGCCATGGCTGCTGCGCCTGGTGCTGGCGGCGGCTTCGGGCTTCGTGTTCTACCTCAGCTTCGCGCCGCGCCCGCTGTGGTGGCTCGCGCCCATCGGGTTCGCCGGCTTCGCCTTCGTCCTGCGCGGGCGACGCCTGTGGGGCGGGCTGGGCTACGGCTTCGTGTTCGGCCTCGCGCTCTACCTGCCGCTGCTGACCTGGCTGGAGGACTTCCTCGGCGTCGAGTTCGGCCCGTGGCCCTGGCTCGGGCTCTCCGCGGCGCTGGCCGCCTACCTCGGCGTCGGCGGCGCCCTGTGCACCCTCGCCGCACGGCTGCCCTGGGCCCCGGTGTGGATGAGCATGGTCATCATCGCCACCGAGACCCCGCGCACCTGGTGGCCGCTCGGCGGGTTCCCCTGGGGCCGGGTCGCCTTCAGCCAGCCCGAAGGCGCGTACCTGCCACTCGCCTCGATCGGCGGGGCGCCACTGGTCGGGTTCGCCGTCGTGCTCACCGGGTTCGCCGTGCCCGCGCTGGTGGCGCGGCTGCGCCGGCGCGACTGGCGCCGTTCGGTCCTGCCCGCCGTCGCCGTCGTGCTGCCGGTCGTGGCCGGGCTCGCGCTGTGGCCGACGATCGGCACCGGCGCGCAGACCGGCAGCCTCACCGTCGCCACGGTGCAGGGCAACGCTCCCGACGCCGGGCTCGACCTGATGGAGGAATCGGCCACGATCAGGGCGAACCACCTCGCGCAGAGCGAGCGCCTCGCCCAGGAGATTCACTCGGGCGCGGTGGCCAAACCCGACCTGGTGATCTGGCCCGAGACCGCGACCCAGCTGGCGGGCCCGGACCCGGTGCTCGACCAGGCCGTCGCCGACCTCGGCGTGCCGACCCTCATCGGCGCCATCGACCTGCCCCAGGGCGGCGGCCACCCGCAGAACAGCGAGATCGTCTGGGACCCGGCCACCGGCCCGGGGGAGCGGTACTCCAAACAGGAGCTGGTGCCCTTCGCCGAGTACGTCCCCGCGCGCGCCATCGCCCAGTGGGTCACCCCCTTCATCGACACCACCAGCGACATGACCCCCGGCAACCGGCCCGCCGTCCTCGACGTCGCCGGCACCAAGGTCGCCACGCCGATCTGCTACGAGGTCGCCTACGACAACGTCGCCCGCGACGCCGTCGACCTCGGCGCCCAGCTGATCGTCGTGCCGACCAACAACGCCTGGTTCGGCCAGAGCGAGATGAGCTACCAGCAGCTCGCGATGGCCCGCCTGCGCGCCGTCGAGCACAGCCGGGCCGTGGTGGTCTCCGCCACCAGCGGGGTCAGCGCGATCGTCGCCCCCGATGGCTCGATCACGCAGTCGACCAGCGAATTCACCGCCGCATCCCTGGTCGGGCGCGTGCCGCTGCGAGACACGACTACGCTGTCGGATCGACTCGGTGCGTGGACGGAGTACGGCCAGGTCGGCGCCGCGCTGGCGGCGGTGCTCGCCGGCCTCGGAATCCGTCTGCGCACCAGGCGCGCAGGCGCCGAGGACACGCGAGCAACCGGGGCGGGATGAGGACTCCCGCCGAGGGAGGACACGGATGGCGCAGGCGCCACGGGCAGCACGACCGATCGAGCCGGTTCTGGTGGTGATCCCGACTTACAACGAGCGTGAGAACCTCACGCCCATCCTGCGCAGGCTGCACGAAAGCCTGCCGTCGGTGCACGCGCTCGTGGTCGACGACGGCAGCCCCGACGGCACCGGCGAGCTGGCCGACGAGCTCGCCGCCGAGGACAAGCGCGTCCACGTGATGCACCGCAGCGAGAAGGCCGGCCTGGGGGCCGCCTACATCGCCGGGTTCCGCTGGGGGCTGGAACGCGACTACGCCACCATCGTCGAGATGGACGCCGACGGCTCGCACGCGCCCGAGGACCTGCCGCGCATGCTCGACGCGCTCGAAGACGCCGACCTCGTGCTCGGCTCGCGCTACGTCCCCGGCGGCAGCGTCGTCAACTGGCCCAAGCGGCGCGAGATCCTCTCCCGCGGCGCGAACCTGTACTCCCGCCTCGCCCTCGGCGGCAAGATCACCGAGTACACCTCCGGCTTCCGGGCCTACCGGCGCGCGGTACTCGAGAAGCTGGAGCTGGACGAGATCGCCTCGACCGGCTACTGCTTCCAGATCGACCTGGCCTGGCGCACCCTGCGGGCCGGGTTCGAGGTCGTCGAGGTGCCCATCACCTTCACCGAGCGCGAGATCGGCGAGTCGAAGATGAGCGGCTCGATCATCCGCGAGGCCATGCTCCGCGTCGGCATCTGGGGCACCCAGCACCGGCTCGCCCAGCTGCGCCGCCTGGCGCAGCGCCGCGGCTAGCCACGCGGTCCGAAGACACGAGCAGGCCCCCGCGGCGGGAGGACGCGGGGGCCTGCTCGTGTTTCGTGGTGGTACCGGCCAGCTACGCCGAGCGGCTCGTCCGGCGGCCCTTGAGCTCGGCCAGCCGTTCGTTCAGCAGATCCTCCAGCTCCGGGATCGAGCGCCGCTCCAGCAGCATGTCCCAGTGCGTGCGCGGAGGCTTGACCTTCTTCTGCTCGAGCTGCCCGCCGTTGACGATCTCGGACTCGCTGCCGTGCAGGCGACACTCCCACACGGACGGGATCTCCGCGTCGTCGGAGAAGGGCACCTCGAACTCGTGGTTCTTCGGGCACGCGTACCGCACCGTGCGGCGCGGGGCGAGATCGTGGTTCCGGTCGGTCTCGTAGCTGACCGCTCCCAGCCGGCTTCCACGGAGTACACGGTCGGCCATGATGACGTCCTTTCAGTCGGCTCCGGTGGTTAAGAGCCAGAGTGATGCTCACCCTATGCAACGATCCCCGTCTTCCGGGAATTCCCGGAAGAACATGTCGTCGCTCACGATGAGCGGGCTCACCCCTCGGCAACAGCTTCCACCAGAGGGACACCGTTCGCGCCGCTAAGTGACGCGGTTTGGCCGTTCTTTCTGCGATTATCCCCCAGTCGGGCTACCGGATGGCGGCAAAAGAGGAAGCCAGGACCCTCAGCTGAGGCGTAGCTGTCCCCACTGCCCCGCACCCGGTCCGAGGTCGCCGAGACGGAAGTGCCGTCGGCACAGTACTTGGTAACGCAAAGTAGTGAGTTCGAGCTGCGTGCGTGATGAGGTTGCACCTTCAACCACGTCCGCGACCACCACCGTGTCCCCTTCACGCAGCACTTCGCCGTCCCGCACCCGCGCGTTGAACCGCCCCGGCGCACCACACCAGCACAGCACGTCCACCTGCACCGGCTGCAGCTCGTCGGCCAGTTCGAACAGCCGGCGCGCACCGGGGAACAGGCTGCTCCGGAAGTCGGTGGCGATGCCGAAGCAGTAGACGTCGATCTGGACCTCGTCGGCGAGCTCGGCCAGCTGCTCGACCTGGGCGGGGGAGAGGAACTGCGCCTCGTCGACCACCAGGTAGTCCACGTGCTGCCCGGCGACCCACTGCTGGCGGATCAGCTGCCGCAGGTCCGTGTCGGCCCCGACCTCGACGGCCTTACGCGTGATGCCGATCCGGCTGGTGATCTGCGGCGCGCCCGAGCGGTCGTGACGCACCAGCAGCAGCCCCCGCCGGCCCTGCCGCGCGTGGTTGTGGTCGATCTGCAGCGCCAGCGTCGACTTCCCGCAGTCCATCGGTCCGTAGCAGAACCTGAGCAGGCCCCGGACCGGCGGACGCCGCGCGCCGGCACCCGGTACGGCGGACAGCGCGTCGGTGGGATCGAGGGCTTCGTCGGAAAGCGAGGTCACGAAGCTCGACCCTATCTCTCCCTTGATCGGGTGAATTGAGCGGAGATCCGCCCACCGCAAGCCGATGACAGGGGAGTGCCGCCCAGCCGGCACGTTTCTCCGCGTCCACCGGCCGACCCGGCACCGTGCGGCGTGTCGCTCAGAACCCCGAAAGCTGTGACATGTGATTCTGGTGGGCTCGATGTGAAAGTTGTGGCTGCTGGGGCGAAAACCTACTGTGCTCGCATGGTGAAGCACCGGTTCAGCCGCGCGGGCGCTCGTGTCCTGCTGATCGCGCTGGTCGCGGCGACGGTGCAACTGCTCACCAGCACCGCCGCCTCGGCGGACCCCGCCGCCTCGACCTGGCTGAAGCTGCGCATGTGCGAGTCCAGCAACCGGTACACCGTCAACACCGGCAACGGGTACTACGGCGCCTACCAGTTCGACCTGCCCACCTGGCGCAGCGTCGGCGGCCAGGGGAGACCCGACCAGGCCAGCCCCGCCGAGCAGGACTACCGCGCGCTGTACCTGTACCGGATGCGCGGCTGGCAGCCGTGGGAGTGCGCGAGCATGCTCAGCCTCCGCAACGACGCCGACGCCCGCAGCAAGCGCGTCCCGAGCTACGCCGAGTCCGCCTACATCGGCGGCGGCCCCGCGCCCGCACCCGCACCGGGCCCCGCGACCAAGCCCGCCTGGCCCGGCGTCGTCTACGCCTACGGCGACTGCGCCGCGGCGCTCAAGACCTTCCAGCTGCGGATGAACGCCTTCGGCTACGGCTTCGACGGCACCGGCTGCTACTACCAGAAGACCCAGCAGGCCGTCCTCGACCTGCAGCGCGCCAACGGGATCAACGACTCCGGCAGGCTCGGCCCCAAGACCTGGAACGCGGCCTGGGACGGCAAGCCGCCGCGCTGACGCTCAGACCCACTCGCCCCGTTCGCGCAGCACCTCGCGCAGCAGGTCCGGCCGGTCGGTGACGATGCCGTGCACGCCGAGATCCAGCAGCCGCCGCATCTCGGCCTGGTCGTTGATCGTCCAGGTGTGCACCTCGACGCCCGCCTTCGCGGCGGTGCGCAGGAACGAAGGGTCGACGATCCGCAGTCGGGCCTGCCGGACCGGCACCTGGGCCATGGCGCCCCGGCACAGGAACCCCAGGCGCAGCCACGGCGTCCAGCCGTTGGCCCACAGCACCGCGACCGAGCGCGGGCCCATCGAGGTCAGCAGCTTCGGCCCGGCGAGCTTGCGGATGCGGGCGAGCCGGTTGTCCGAGAACGCCGCGGCCGCGACCCGCTCGTAGGCGCCGAGGCGCTCGATCACCTTCAGGAAGGGCACGACCGCGTTGTTGCTCTTCACGTCGATGTTGAAGCGCACCTCGGGCAGCTCCTCGAGCACGTCCTCCAGCCGCGCCACCGGCTCGCGCCCGCGGATCTTCGCCCGCTTGACCACCGGCCAGGGCTGCGCGCCGATCGCGCCGTGGGCGTCGGTGGTGCGGTCGAGCACCGCGTCGTGGTGCACGACGACGACGCCGTCGGACGTGGCGTGCACGTCGGTCTCGACGTAGTGGAACCCTTCCGCGGCCGCCCGGCGGAACGACGACAGCGAGTTCTCCATGCCCTCGAGCTCGTCCAGGTGCCACCCGCGGTGGGCGAACGCTCGGGGAAAGGCGCCGGCGAGGTACGGGTGAAGGCTTTGCACCAGACCAGTGTGCGGTATCGGCGTGGCCACGTCGTGAGCGAACGGTGGCCGGTTAGGGTCTGGCACGTGAGCGAGACGGTCGACCTCCTGGCGGGGATTCCACGCAACCTCGCGCCGCAGCACTGCGGCTGGTGCGGACGGCGGCTCGAGCAGGCGGCGGCGAAGGGCCGGCGGCGCCGGTACTGCGGGCAGTCGTGCCGGCAGCGCGCCTACGAGCGGCGCACGGCCGTGCAGCGCAGCGGCCTGCCGGAGGACGCCGTGGTGCTCTCCGACGCCGAGCTCACGGCCCTGCAGGACCGGCTGTTCCAGCTCCGCTGCGCCGCGGAGGACGTCGTGACGGCCGCCGACGACGGCGCGGGGTCCGACGAGCTGCGCCGGATGGCGCTGGAGCTGGCCCACTCGGCGCGCGACCTCGAACGGCTGCGCTGAGTCATCGCCTCAGGTGGTGGCTCACGTCGCCGACGAGATCGACACGAACCTCCCGCTCGGTGAACCGCCAGCTGCCGTCGTGGCGCTCGAAGCCGTCGGCGTAGCGGCCGCCGGCGACGGGTCGCAGCGGTAGCTCCGGCAGGGCTTGCAGGACGGTGAAGTACGCGCGTGCGGTCGCCGTCCCGGCTCGCTCGTCGACCTCGATCTGGACGTTGGTCGTGACGTGCTTGGTTCGCGGCGTCCCGTCGTCGTACACGATGACCGTCTCGCGGAGCATCCGCGCGATCGCGTCGCCACCGCGGACCGACCCGGTGCCACCGACGAAGACAGCATGCGCCAGCAACTCGCCGACACCGGCGAAGTCACCGTCGTCGACCAGCTCCGCATACCTCGCGATCAGGTTCTCGATCGCCCTCTCGGCTGTTGTCATCGCACCCTCCCCGGTCGGCGTTATGGCATGATTTCGCAGGTGACCAGCAGTCCCGCCGCCGCCCAGTACCTGCGTGACCTCGCGCGGCTGCGTCGCGTCCGCGACCGGATCGACCGGGAGTACGCGCGTCCCCTCGACGTCGAGGCGCTCGCCCGCGGCGCGCACATGTCGGCCGGGCACCTCAGCCGCGAGTTCAAGCGCGCGTACGGCGAGTCGCCGTATTCCTACCTGATGACCCGGCGCATCGAGCGTGCGATGGCGCTGCTGCGCCGGGGCGACCTCAGCGTCACCGAGGTCTGCTTCGCGGTCGGCTGCTCGTCGCTGGGCACCTTCAGCACCCGCTTCACCGAGCTGGTCGGCGTGCCGCCCAGCACCTACCGGCGCGAGACAACCCGCGTCACGGCGGGGATACCGTCCTGCGTCTCGAAACAGGTGACCAGACCGGTCAGGAATCGAGAAGCGTCGGCCCGGAGCCGGATCTAACGTAACCGCCATGGACATCACCATTCACACGAGCGTTCTCCCACACGACGACCCCGAGGCCTCCCTGGGCTTCTACCGCGACACCCTCGGCTTCGAGGTCCGCACCGACGTCGGCAGCGGCAAGATGCGCTGGATCACGGTCGGCCCCGTCGGCCAGCCCGACACGTCCATCCTCCTGGCGCCGCCTGCCGTCGACCCCGGGGTCACCGAGGACGAGCGCCGCACCATCGCCGAGATGATGGCCAAGGGCACCTACGGCTGGATCCTGCTGGCCACCAAAGACCTCGACGGCACCTTCGCGAAGGTGGAGGCCGGCGACGCCGAAGTCGTCCAGGAGCCGACCGAGCAGCCCTACGGCATCCGCGACTGTGCCTTCCGCGACCCCGCCGGCAACCTGGTCCGCATCCAGCAGCTGCGCTGACACAGACCGCAACGGCGCCCCGCCCGACAGATGGAGAGACGATGAGCATGGCCACGAGGACGGAGAGGCTGTCGCCCGCGGTGCACGCCGCCGACAGCCACGACCTGATCCGCGTGCACGGCGCCCGCGAGAACAACCTCAAGGACGTCAGCGTCGAGCTGCCGAAGCGGCGGCTGACGGTGTTCACCGGTGTCTCCGGCTCGGGCAAGAGCTCGCTGGTGTTCGCCACGATCGCCGCGGAGTCGCAGCGGATGATCAACGAGACCTACAGCGCCTTCGTGCAGGGTTTCATGCCGACGCTGGCGCGGCCCGACGTCGACGTCCTGGACGGGCTCACGACCGCGATCATCGTCGACCAGGAGCGGATGGGGGCCGACCCCCGTTCCACGGTCGGCACCGCCACCGACGCCAACGCGATGCTGCGCATCCTCTTCAGCAGGCTCGGGAAGCCCTACCTCGGCTCGCCGCAGGCGTTCTCCTTCAACGTCGCCTCGGTCAGCGGCGCCGGCGCGGTCACCCTCGAAAAGGGCGGGCGGCAGGTCAAGGAGCGGCGCAGCTTCAGCATCACCGGCGGTATGTGCCCGCGCTGCGAGGGCCGCGGCAAGATCAACGACATCGACCTGACCGCGCTCTACGACGAGAACAAGTCGCTCAACGAGGGCGCGATCACGATCCCCGGCTACAGCATGGAGGGCTGGTACGGCCGCATCTTCCGCGGCTCAGGCTTCTTCGACCCCGACAAGCCGATCAAGAAGTACACCAAGAAGCAGCTGAACGACCTGGTGTACAAGGAACCGACCAAGATCAAGGTGGAGGGCATCAACCTGACCTACTCGGGGTTGGTGCCGGCGATCCAGAAGTCCATGCTGTCCAAGGACATCGACTCCCTGCAACCGCACATCCGCGCCTTCGTGGAGCGGGCGGCCACCTTCACCACCTGCCCCGAGTGCGACGGCACCCGGCTGTCCGCGGCGGCGCGGTCGTCGAAGATCGGCGGGGCCAGCATCGCCGACGCCTGCGCGATGCAGATCACCGACCTCGCGGAGTGGGTGAAGGGCCTGGACGAGCCGTCCGTCGCGCCGCTGCTGGCGGCGCTGCGGCACACCCTCGACTCGTTCGTCGAGATCGGGCTGGGCTACCTCTCGCTCGACCGGCCCTCGGGCACGCTCTCGGGCGGCGAGGCGCAGCGCACCAAGATGATCCGCCACCTCGGGTCGTCGCTCACCGATGTCACCTACGTCTTCGACGAGCCGACGATCGGGCTGCACCCGCACGACATCCAGCGGATGAACGACCTGCTGCTACAGCTGCGCGACAAGGGCAACACGGTGCTGGTCGTGGAGCACAAGCCGGAGGCGATCGCGATCGCCGACCACGTCGTGGACCTCGGCCCGCACGCCGGCGCCGCGGGCGGCGAGGTGGTGTTCGAAGGCACCGTCGAGGGGCTGCGCGCGAGCGGCACGCTGACCGGGCGGCACCTGGACGACCGGGCTTCGCTGAAGCCGTCGGTGCGGACGCCGTCGGGCGCGCTGGAGGTGCGCGGCGCCGACACGCACAACCTGAGGGGGGTCGACGTCGATATCCCGCTCGGCGTGCTGGTCGTCGTCACCGGGGTGGCGGGCTCGGGCAAGAGCTCGCTGATCCACGGCTCGGTCTCCGGGCGGGACGGCGTGGTGTCGGTCGGCCAGGGCGCGATCCGTGGTTCTCGGCGCAGCAACCCGGCGACGTACACCGGGCTGCTCGAACCGATCCGGAAGGCCTTCGCGAAGGCCAACGGCGTCAAGCCGGCGTTGTTCAGCGCCAACTCCGAGGGCGCCTGCCCCGCCTGCAACGGCGCCGGGGTCATCTACACCGACCTGGCGATGATGGCCGGGGTCGCCGCACCGTGCGAGGTGTGCGAGGGAAAGCGCTTCCAGGCCGAGGTGCTGGAGTACACCTTCGGCGGCCGCGACATCAGCGAGGTGCTCGCGATGTCGGTGGCCGAGGCCGGGGAGTTCTTCGGCGACGGCGAGGCGAAGACGCCGGCCGCGCACCGGATCCTCACCCAGCTGGCCGACGTCGGGCTCGGCTACCTCACCCTCGGCCAGCCGCTCACCACGCTGTCCGGCGGCGAGCGGCAACGGATCAAGCTGGCGACGCACATGGGGGAGAAGGGCGGGGTCTACGTCCTCGACGAGCCGACCAGTGGGCTGCACCTCGCCGACGTCGAGCAGTTGCTCGGCCTGCTCGACCGGCTCGTCGACGCGGGCAAGTCGGTCATCGTCATCGAGCACCACCAGGCGGTGATGGCACACGCCGACTGGATCATCGACCTCGGCCCGGGCGCCGGCCACGACGGCGGCAGCATCGTGTTCGAGGGCACGCCCGCCGACCTGGTCGCCGCCCGCGCCACGCTCACCGGCGAACACCTGGCGGCGTACGTCGGCGGCTGATCGCCACCAGCGTTGCTCACGTGGCCGACCCCATGCACTTCGAGGCCCGCGCCGAGATCTATGAACGGGCGCGGCCACCGTACCCGGAGGCACTCTGGGACCGCCTGCGCGAGCCGGCGTGCGAGTGGTCGAGCTGGGCGCGGGCGCGGTGGCAGGCGACCGAGCACCTTCTCGGCGCCGGGGCGGCCGTCACAGCGATCGAGCCGGGCCCGTCGCTCGCGGAGCGCTTGAGGAGACGATGTGCGAGCGCGCTCGTGCATGGCGGCCACTTCGCGGTCTGGCGCACGGCGTTCGGGGACCCGGGTCGGAGAAGCCGGGTTCCGGGACCGGGTGGACGCGATCGTCGCTCTGCGTCGTGGCGAAGCCGGCCGAGGCGTGCCCGGTGAGTTCAGCACCGAGCAATGGGCGCGGCGGTTGGCTTCGAGCGGCGAGTTCGCGGTCGTCCATGTCGAGCATCGACCTCGACGCGAACCAGATCCACGACTTGTTCAGCACCTTCAGCGACTGGACCGCGGATGAGGTCGACGCCGCGCGGCAGCGGCCGTTCGTCAGCTGGGCGGGACTGTGACCGAGCACTACGTCACGCCGCTGATCGTCCTGGAGCGCGGGCCGGAAAGGCGCATCCGTTGAGTGCCGATAATGTACATTATGTTAAGTAAGGGTCGGGGGGCATGCTCCACGCCGCGCGCCGGTGGAGTTCGAATCCTGCCTTCGCCAGGTTGGTGGCGCTCACCGAACCGGGCCTGGCGCTCGCGACCGCCAGGACACAACCGTCCTCCGCGGCCAGCCTCAGGCGGTGTAGCAGCAGCACGGACTGCGCGCCGCGACCGCGATGTTCCCGCAGTGTCGCCGCCCCGCCGAGGACGGCTACCACACCATGCTTTGTCATGCCTGCCACGGCGATCGGCGCGGCATCGTGCAAGACGGCGAAGCGCCGCACGTCCGGATGCCGGTGCTCCGCGGCGATGAACGCGCCGACCTCACCGTCCACCTCGTACCCGGCGAGCAAGACGTCCAGAAACCTCGCGTCATCGGTGACAGCCACCGGATCTCCGGCAGGCGGCGGATTTCCGATCAGTTGCCGGATCGCCAGCATGCGGTCGGCTGCCCGCACGAAGCCCGCCGACGACAGCCTCTCCCCTGTTTCGTCGAGCTCCTCGGAAACCAGCACGGTCGGCGCGGCGCCCTGCCACGCCGAGGCACGCACGATGTCGGTCGCCGCGGCCACCGTCTGCGGCGTCACTCCAGACAGGGTGGACAGAAAGCTCAAGCCGGGCGCGGAAACCACGGCCGCCAGCACGCCGACCCGTTCCCACGTCTCGAACCTGCCGGGCAGACCAGCGTCCCGGGCCGCTGCGAAAGCCAGTTCCGCGCGGCGGTGCAGCGCTCGCTCCGCCTCGGCCACCGGCGTCACCGGACCTCGGCGGGCCGCTCACCACGCACGACCGTAGCGCCGATTTCGTCGCACCGGGCTACCAAGGGCACCAATCCGGCACCCGCGAGCACAGCTGCCGCCTGAGGTGCTTGCCGCTCGCTCGCCTCGACGAACAGGTAACCGCCCGGAGCGAGCCATTCCACGGCCGCACCGGCGACGCGGCGCAGCACGTCCAAGCCGTCGGCACCGCCATCGAGCGCGACGAGTGGTTCGTGCAGCCGCGCCTCCGGCGGCATCGTGCCGATCTTCTCGCTCGGCACGTACGGCACGTTCGCGAGGAGGACGTGCACGCGGCCGCGAAGATCGGCAGGCAACGCGGCGAACAGGTCGCCCTCGAACACCTCCCCTGGCACATTGCGCCGGGCGCATCGCACGGCCGCTGGTTCGACGTCGGCGGCATACAACTCGACGGGCACCGACGCGGCGAGCGCGGCACCGAGCGCGCCGGAGCCACAGCACAGGTCGACCACGACCGCGCCGGGGACGGTGACCGAAACAGCCTGGCGCACCAGGAACTCCGTGCGCCGGCGCGGCACGAACACGCCGGGCTCGACCGCGATCCGCAACCCGCAGAACTCGGCCCAGCCGAGCACGTGCTCCAGTGGCTCCCCCGCGACGCGGCGGGCCACCAGGGCGGACAACTGACCGGGATCCGCCGCGGCGGCGACGAGCAGCGCGGCTTCGTCCTCGGCGAAGACACAGCCTGCGCGGCGCAGGCTGGTGACGATGTCGGACATGAGAACGCCTTTCGGTGACGGCGCTCCCTAAACCGAAAGGGGTGCGAGCGCCCGGCCGGTACCAGCGAAAATGGGGCTCACCTCCTCGTTCCCTCCGTCGCGGGAAACGTACTCCCGCAAGGCTCGCAGCCCTGCGCAGGGGTAGTCCTCAGACCTCTGCGGACTGTCTGTTAGCGTCCGGGACGTGGCAGTGCTGAAACACGGACCCGTCGTCCCGCAGGTGGAGAGCCTGCTGCGGGACCGCCTGCGCGACGGCTACTGGACGCCTGGTGAGCGCCTGCCGAACGAGGTGCAGCTCGCCGCCGAGATCGGAGTCGGCAGGTCGTCGGTGCGCGAGGCCGTCCGGCTGCTGGCGCGCGACGGGCTGCTCGACGTGCGGCACGGCTCGGGCACGTTCGTCGCCGAACCCCCGCCGGACTCCCCCGGCGTGCACCGGCTGCTGCGCCGGGCCCGGCTGCTGGAGGTCTACGAGGTGCGGCGCGCCCTGGAGGTCGAGGCCGCGCGGCTGGCCGCCCAGCGGGTGCGGCCCGAGGACATCGGGCGCGTGCGGGCCGGGCTGTGCAAACGCCAGGAGCTGCTGGGCGCCGAGCCTGCCGAGTTCGTCGACGCCGACCTGGCCTTCCACCGGTCCATCGTGGAGCTCTCGGGCAACGCGCTCCTGCTCGACCTGTTCGCGGCCGCGGAACCGGTGCTGCACGAGGCGATCACGGAGATGTTCCGGCACGAGCGGGAACTGCCCGACGTCTCCGACGCGCACGCGGACCTGCTCGACGCGCTCGAACGCGGGGACGCCGACGCGGCGGTCGCCGCCACCGTCACCCACCTGGAAGCCATTGTCTCCGAGATCCGAACGGCGGTGTCCGGCCAGTGAACGACGTGCTCGTCGCCGACGAGGTGGACCTGGTCCGCGACGGCAACTACCTGCTGAGCTCGGTCTCGATGACCGTCCGCGAGGGCGAGCACTGGGCGCTGCTCGGCGGCAACGGCGCGGGCAAGAGCACGCTGCTGAGCCTGCTGGGCGCGCGCGTGCACCCGACGCACGGCACGGTCGACGTGCTGGGGCACCGGCTCGGGCGGGTGGACATGCGCCGGCTGCGGGCCGAGATCGGGCACATCGACCCGCGGCATCCGCTGCGCACCCCGCTGCGAGTGCGTGAGGTCGTGCTGACCGGGCTGACCAACACCACCGAGTTCGTGCCGCGGTGGTCGCCCACCGCCGAGCAGGTCGCCCAGGCCGACGAGCTGATCGGCATGCTCGGCCTGACCGGCCGGCGGGACGCGCTGTGGCCCGTGCTGTCGCAGGGCGAGCGCGGCCGGGCGCTCATCGCGCGGGCGCTGATGCCGCAGCCGCGGTTGCTGCTGCTCGACGAGCCCGCCACCGGCCTCGACCTCGCCGCCCGCGAGCAGCTGCTGACGAGCCTGGACGCGCTGCGGCGGCGGCACCCGGCCCTGGCGACCGTGCTGGTGACCCACCATCTGGAGGAGCTGCCGGAGAGCACGACGCACGCCCTGCTGCTGCGAGAGGGGCGGGCGCTGGCGGCGGGCCCGGTGGCGGACGTGCTCACCAGCGACCAGGTCACCAAGTGCTTCGACCACCCCGTGCGCATCACCCGCGAGGACGGTCGCTGGGCCGCGCGCGCCGATCGCTGAGCAGGACCTTCAGCAGCTCGGCCGTCCCGTCACGCAGCACGTTGTGGCGGGTCTCCAGCTCGTGCACGGTCCACTGTGGATCGCCCCGGAGTCGCTGGTAGGTCGGGGTGAACGGTGACTCGCCGTCCCAGAGTTTCGCGTACACGTAGTCGCGGCGGTAGCGGCTCAGGTCGCCGCTGAGCCGGATGCGCTGCAGCAGCGTCGCCAGCGGATGCGGGGTCGCCCGCGCGTCGAAGAACGGCAGCGGCGGCATTTCGTACCCGTTCTCCCCCACGCTCAGATACCACTCGCGCTGCTCGTCGTTCGTCAGCGTCCAGCACGAGTCGCCGTCATCCGGGACGAACGCGTCGACGTAGACGAGGGAGTCGACGCGCTCGGGCGCGCGGTCGGCGACACCGCTGATCACCATGCCCCCGTAGCTGTGCCCCACGAGTACGGCGTCGTCGATCTGTTCGTACTCCAGGACGGCCAGCACGTCGCGGACGTGGGTGTCGAGGTTGATGCCCGCACACGCCGGATGCCGCCGCTCCCCCAGGCCGGTGAGGGTGAGCGGGTAGGCCCGGTGCCCGGCCCGGCGGAGGTCTTCGGCGAGCGGTTCGTACCACCAGCCGCCGTGGCAGGCGCCGGGGACGAGGACGAAGGTGGCCATTTCAGGCCCCCGTGGTCTCGGGCCGGTCGATGACGCGCAGCCAGCTGCCGTCGGGCTGACGCCGGGCGAGCTGGACGCGGCCGCCGGTGCCGTCGGCCGGGCGAGTGGCGGTCAAGGCCAGGTCGCCGTGGCGCAGGGTGGGCAGGGGGTCTTCGAGCTGAAACCGCGGCACCTGCCGCAGCATCTGCTCGAAGACGCCGAGGATCGCGTCGCGGCCGACGGTCTGCGAGCCGGGCGGATACGCGAGGACGGCGTCGGGCTCGTACAGCTCGGCGAGGCCTTTCGCGTCGCGGGCGTTGGCCCGCTCGACGAAGAGGCGGGCGAGGTCTTCGGGTTCGTATGCGCTCATGGGTCCAGGTTGCGCCGGGTCGCGCCAGAAGCCCAAGAGCTGGTTCTGCTGGTTGTTAGAATCGTTGGTTATGGAACTGCGTCAGCTCGAGTACTTCGTGACGGTCGCCGAGGAGGGCAGCTTCACCCGGGCGGCGGAGAAGGTGCACGTGGCGCAGCCCGGGGTGAGCGCGCAGATCCGGCGCCTGGAGCGGGAGCTCGGCCAGGAACTGCTGGACCGCTCGGGGCGGACGGTGCGGCTGACCGACGTCGGCGCCGCGGTACTGCCCTACGCCCGGGCCGCGCTCGCCGCGGTGGCCGGCGCGCGGCTAGCGGTGGACGAGCTGACCGGGCTGCTGCGCGGGCGCGTGGCGGTGGGCATGGTGACCTCGCACAACGTCGATCTGCCCGGACTCCTGGCGCGGTTCCACCAGGACCATCCGGCCGTGGAGATCACGCTCGCCGAGGGCAACTCCGACGATTTGGTCGAGTCGCTGCGTGACGGGCGGCTCGATGGCGCGATCGTCTCCCTCGGCGCGACTCCCCCGCCCGACCTGGACCATCTCGTCGTGACCGACGAGGCGATCGCGGCCGCCGTCGCGGTGGACCACGAGCTGGCGGGGCGCCCGGAGATCCCGCTCGGGCAGTTGCGGGAGCACCCGCTGATCAGCCTGCCGCCGGGCACCGGGATCCGGTCGCATCTGGACGCCGCGTGCGCGCGGGCCGGGTTCGCGCCGAAGATCGCGTTCGAGGCGAGTCAGCCGGTGATGCTCGCCCAGCTCGCCGGGCGGGGGCTGGGGGTGGCGATCCTGCCCGACTCGCTCGCGAGAAACCGCGCCGACCTGCATCCGCTGACGATCGTGCGGCCCGGCCTACGCGGGCAGCTCGTCTTCGCGTGGCGGTCCGGCGGGCCCGTCAGCCCCGCTGCCCGCGCTCTCCTCGGCCGCGCGCGCCGCGAGTTCGGCGCGTAGTTCCCGCAGCTCGTCCCGGCTGGCGGCGAGTGCGGTGTCGAGGCTGTCGGCGCGGGCTTCGGCGACCCGCCGGGCGGTGTGCTCCTCGGCGACGCGGGCCAGGGCCCGCTCGCGTTCGGTGCGCTGCAGGTCGGCGGAAGCGCGGGCATCGGCGGTCTCCTGGCGGGCGTGCTCGACGGAGCGTTCGGCGGCGCTCAGCTGGGCCCGGGCGGCGGCGAGGCGTTCGGCGAGCACGGCCAGTTCGGTGTTGCGTTCGCGCAGCTCGGCGCGGGCGCTCTCGAGGTCCTGGGCCAGCTCCGCACGCGCGGCACGCAGGTCGTCGAGCTGGGCGCGGGTGGCTCGCAGGCTCTCGGCGTGATCGTCGCGGGCCTGCTCGGCGGCGTGCCGTGCGGCTTCGGCCGCTCCCTTTGCGCGCTCGTGCTCGGCGACCTTCGCCCAGGCTTCCCGTGTCTCCCGGTCCGCGGTGGCGACGGCCTTCTCGGCGAGCTTCTCGGCTTCGACGCGGGTGGCGCGGTCATCTCGGGACTGGACGAGGGCCTGGTCGCGGGAGCGTTCTGCCTGGTCTGCGCGCTTTGCCGCCTCGTCGGCTTCGGCGCGGGCAGCCCTGGCGTCCTCCTCGGCCTGACGGACCTGGGCGAGCGCGCCCGTCTCGGCCTCGTCGAGTCGTCGCCGTAGTTCGGTGATCGCGTCCAGCAGCGGCTGCGTGACCGGGCCGAGCGCCTCGGTGACCCGCCGCATCTCGATGAGCGGGTCCACCGTGATGGCGGTCTGCGCTGCGCGTCGCGTACGGGAGGCCGCGTCGGCGTGGGACTTGCAGCAGTAGGACGACGGACGGCCGCCCTTTCGCCGTCCGTGCTCGTCCACCGACGGCGGCGGCAGCGGATTGTCACAGCCGTCGAGGGCGCAGATCTGGGTCTCGACCAGGGCGTTTTCCATGCCTCTAGTTTCGCGTACGCGATAGTGAAACCAGTTGAGCGACACGCGTTACTGCTCAACATCGGCGAGATAGTGATCCGTGATAATCACAGTTATGACGGAGCTTGCCCTGCGGGGAGACTCGGGAGGCCTCGCGGAGGCTGTGGAACTGTTGCCCGCTCTCCCGCCTGCCGACCCCGGGGACCGGTACGCGATTCGTCACGTGACGATGCTGTGGCTGAAGGCCGACAAGAGCGAGCACACCCAGCGCGCGTACTACGCCGACCTCGCGGCCTGGCTTTCGTGGTGCCGGCGGACGGGGCTGGACCCGCTGCAGGCGCGGCGGGCGGACGTGGACGCGTGGAAGCTGACCCTGACGGTCACCGGCCGCGACGGCGTCCCGCGCCCGGCGGCCCCGTCGACGGTCGCGCGCACGCTGGCCGGGGTGTCGAGCTGGTACCGGTATCTGCAGTCCAACGACGTGACCGAGCGGAATCCGGTGGCGGCCGCAGGGCGCCCGAAGCGGGCCCGGACCTCTCCCCTGCCCGCGCTCGACGAGAAGGCGACGGCGAAGCTGCTCGACCACGTGGAGGACCGGGCGCGCCGCAACGGGACGGAAGCGTCCTGGCGGGATGCCGCCCTGATCGCGCTGCTGTTCTACACCGGGCTGCGGGTCTCCGGCGTCACCGGCGCGACGATCGCCGACCTCGACAGCGATGCCGGGCACAGCATCCTGCGCTACACCGCCAAGGGCGGGCAGCGGGACCTCGTGCCGCTCGTAGCACCCGCCCTGCGCCCGCTGCGGCAGTACCTCACTGTGCGGGCCGAGCGGGAACAGCGAGACCTCGACGGGCTCGCGGGGCCGCTGCTCGCGACGACGCCGCACGCCTACGACCGGGCGAAGCCGGGCGGGAAGCCGTTGCGGCAGCGGGATGTCTGGCAGACCCTGCGCAAGCTCGCGGCCGAGGCGGACATCCCCGGCGCGGCGAGCATCAGCCCGCACACCGCCCGCCGCACCACCGGCACCCTGCTGCTGGCGCACGACGTGCCGGTGCAGAAGGTGCAGGACCTGCTGGGGCACGCCGACATCCGCACGACGCGGGACCACTACGACGCGCATCGCCACAAGCTCGACAGCTCGCCGGTGCACACGCTGGCGCAGATCCTGGCGGACCGCCGCGGCGACCAGGGCCGGGCAGCAGGGACGTGAGCGGCACCGGCGGCGAAAAGTTGCACTGCCACCGGCCAGGATGTGAATTACACTGCCAAGAACACGGTTAAGCCCGTAGCCGTCACTGAAGCCGTCTGATCCACCTCGTTCCCACGGGTGGAAGTTGGAGGCGCCGTGACCGCGGCAGATGCTTTCCAGGAGCAGCAGACGAGGTTGACCCTGCCCCGGCAGCGGCCTTCCGGTGAATCCGCCGAGCACGGCTTCGCGCCGCCGCTAAGGCTGCGCGTGCGTCGCCCGAGACCCCGCACCGCGGTGGTGCTCGTCCGCGGCGAGGTGGACGTGCTCACCGCACCCCGGCTCACCGAGCTGCTCGTGGCCAGGCTGCGCGGCACTTTGCGCACGCTGGTCGTCGATCTGTCCGAAGTGGACTTCCTCGGCGCCGCCGGGCTGTCGTCGCTGCTCTACGCGGATCTGCTCGCCCGGCACCGCGGCGTCACGATGCGGGTGGTGACCGGCGACAACCGCTGGGCCATCCGGCCGCTGACCGTCACCGGGATCGGCGACCGGCTCAACCTGGACAGGACCCGCTGATCAGGCCCAGAACCAGGCCAGGTCCGCCGCCTCGCGCAGACCCTGCTCGTAACCGGCCTTCGCGGCCGGTGCCCGCACCGCGGGGTCCAGCAGGTTCGGTCCCAATGCGGTCTTCGCGGATTCGTCGGGCCGCACGACGGCCACCCGGGCGCCGTCGGCGCGCAGCGTCGCGACCTGTTCGTCGAGGTCGGCCGGCTCGGGGATCTCCATGACCTGCAGGACCAGGACCCGCGTGCAGCCCAGGGCGAGGTCGGCGTTCTCGGCCGAGCGGATGCCGCCGTCGATGTAGCGGCGTTCGCCGATGGTCACCGGCGGCCAGGTGGCGGGCACGGCGCAGCTCGCCGCGACCGCGTCGACCAGGTCCACCCCCGATGTCCTGTCGAAGACCCGCTCCTCGCCGGAGTGTGCGTCGACCGCCACGATCCTCAGCTCGGCTTCGGGCCAGGAGTGCTTGGGCAGCCGGGCGGCGACCACGGCGCGCCGCTCGGGTTCGGGGATGGTGGGGGCTTCGAGGGCCAGCGCGCCCACCCGCCGCCGCGCGTCGAGCTTGCCGGTGGCGCCTGCGTAGGCGGAGCCGAACAGGTCCGTGATCGCGTCGCCGTCGAGGACCGCGGCGAGTTCGGGTGTCTGCAGCGCTGGGTCCACCTGCCGCTGGTACAGCTCCGGCAGCAGGACACCGCTGGTGACCTGTGCGGCGACCGTCGAGCCGGCGGAGGTGCCGACGAACAGGTCCGCGTCGAGCACTGAGCGGCCCGCTTCCGCCAGCCCCGTCAGATATCCCGTCTCCCAGGCGATTCCGGCTACGCCGCCGCCACCCAACACCACTCCGCGTCGCGTCATGATCGGGACAACCCGGTGCTCCCGACGACTATTCCGTCGATCTCGACCAGCCACTCCCCGCAGGCGCACCGGCGGTAGCCGACCCTGCCCTCGGCGGCGCGGTGGACCGAACCGGGCAGGAGCTCGGCGAGGGGGCAGCCGCAGTGCGGGCATCGCGAGTCCGTCATGACGCCAGCATGGTGTAATGGTTCAGTGCACTTCAACCCTTACGGTGGTGCGGCGGCACAGGTAGCCGCCGCGCTGGTGAACCTGGGCCCGGCTCCGGCGGACGAACTGGCCCGGACGCTGCGCGCGAACGGCATGTCCGTCTCGTCGATCTCGGCCGAGGACGCGGCCGCGGTGGGCGAATGGGCACGCCGGCTGCGCGAGGTGTTCGCCGAGGCCGATCCGGACCGCCGGGTCGACCTGGTCAACCAGCTGCTCGCCGACTCCGCCTGCCGCCCCTACGTCTCGCGGCACGACGGCAAGCCCGCGCACCTGCACTACGCGAGCGAGCACGCCGACGGCGCACAGCGGGTGCGGGCGTATACCGCCGGCGGGATCGCACACCTGCTGTGCGAGGCCCCTTCGCGAATGGGTGCGTGCGCAGGCGAGGACTGCTCGACCGTGTTCGTGGACACCTCCCGCAACGGGCGGCGGCGGTTCTGCTCGACCCGGTGCGCGACCCGGGTCCACGTCGCGGAGCACCGCCGGCGCGCGGCTACGCTTTCGGTATGAGCAAGTGCTTAGTTGCCCTCGGCGACTCGTTCACCGAAGGTGTCGGCGACCCCGATCCCGGCCGCCCGAACGGCGTCCGGGGCTGGGCCGACCGGCTCGCCGAGACCCTGGCCGCCCGTGAACCCGGCTTCCGCTACGCCAACCTCGCGATCCGGGGCAGGCTGCTGGGCCAGGTGCTCTCCGAGCAGCTGGAGCCCGCGCTGGCGATGGAGCCGGACCTGGTGACCCTGTACGCGGGCGGCAACGACCTGATGCGCCCGAAGGTGGACATCGACGCGCTCGCCGAGGAGTACGACAAGGCGGTCGCCCGGCTGGCCGAGACCGGGGCGACCGTAGTGCTGTTCACCGGCGTCGACGGCGTCGAGGATCCCCTGTTCCGCAAGATGCGTGGCCGCACCGCGATCTACAACGAGCACGCCCGCGTCATCGCCGCCCGGCACGGCGCGCGCGTGGTGGACATGTGGGCGATGCGGCAGCTGCGGGACCGGCGGCTGTGGTCGGCCGACCGGCTGCACCTGAACTCGCTGGGCCACGCCGAGGTGGCCATCGCCGTGCTCGACGTGCTGGGCGTGCCGCACGAGCTGACCCCCGCAGCGCTCGGGCCGCGCCCGACCGTGCACCCCCGCCGGCAGCGGGCGGAGAACCTGCGGTGGGCCCGGGAGCACGCGCTGCCGTGGCTCCGGCGCCGCCTGCGCGGCGAGTCCTCCGGGGACACGGTCAGCGCGAAGCGTCCGGCCCTGGCGCCGGTCGAGTTCTAGAGCACTGCCCCGCCGTTGATCGAAGGACCTGGTGGGAGCCGTCCCGGCGAAGATCGCGGAAAGTGGTTGTCCACCCGGGCTGGACTTCGCCCGTTTTGTCAGCGAAGGTTTCCGGAAGAGTGATGCCGGTCACTGGAGGCCATGATGGTTCTCGGACGCAACGAGGCGAACAAGGTCATCGACAGCCAAGCCACCGAACAGCGCACCCAGGTCCGCCGAGCCGCGATCGCCAGCGCGATCGGCACGACCATCGAGTGGTACGACTTCTTCCTCTACAACACCGCCGCGGCGCTGATCTTCCCCCACCTGTTCTTCCCCGCGTCCAGCAGCTATGCGGGCGCGATGCAGTCCTTCGCCACCTACGCGGTCGGGTTCGCGGCGCGGCCTGTCGGCGCCGCGATCTTCGGCTACTGGGGGGACCGGATCGGCCGCAAGGTCACGCTCGTGATCACGCTGTTGCTGATGGGCATCGGGTCGGCGCTGGTCGGCCTGCTGCCCGGGGCGAGCACGATCGGGATCGCGGCGCCGCTGATCCTGGTCGGCCTGCGGCTGATCCAGGGCATCGCGATCGGCGGCGAGTGGAGCGGCTCGGTGCTGCTCGCGATGGAATGGGGCGACCAGCGCAAGCGCGGGCTGCTCGGCAGCTTCGCGCAGATCGGGGTGCCGGTCGGGCTCGTGCTCGGCACCGGCGGCATGACCCTGCTCTCGGCGGTGCTCTCCGACGCCGCGTTCGACTCCTGGGGCTGGCGCATCCCGTTCCTGCTCAGCTTCGTGCTCGTCGGGATCGGGCTGGTGATCCGGCTGCGGATCCTCGAGACCCCGATGTTCGCCGCCGTCGTGGCCAAGCAGCAGACCTCGCGCAGCCCGGTCACCGACGCGATCAAGCACCACTGGCGGGAGATCCTGCTCTCGGCCGGGCTGCGCTTCAGCGAGCAGATGCCGTTCTACCTGTTCACCAGCTACGTCCTGGTGTACGTGGTGGCGCAGCACCACTACTCGAAGACGTTCGTGCTCAACGCCGTACTGGTCGCGGCCGCACTGGAGCTGGTCGCGATCCCGTTCTTCTCCCAGCTCTCGGACCGGTTCGGGCGCAAGCAGGTCTACCTCACCGGCGCGGTGCTGACCGGCGTGCTGGCCTTCCCGTACTTCGCGGTGCTCAAGGACGGCGGGCACGTCGCGATCTTCATCGTGGTGATCGCCTCACTGATCGTGCACGCCATGCAGTACGGGCCGCAGGCGGCCTTCATCGGCGAGAGCTTCCCGACGCACCTGCGCTACGGCGGGGCCGGCCTGGGCTACCAGCTGGCGTCGGTGTTCGCCGGTGGTCCCGCGCCGCTGCTGGCAACGTGGCTCCTGCAGGTGACCGGCACGCCGTACTCGATCTCGGCGTACATCGTGCTCTCGGTCGTGGTGACCGCGCTGTGCGGGTGGTTGCTCAAGGACCGCTCGCGCTCTGACATCACCGACCACAGCGCTTACGCGCGCCCGGCGAAGGCCTGACACACAAACGCTGCCCCTCCTCCCGGGAGGAGGGGCAGCGTTGTGAAAGCGCTTACTGACGCGGGAACGGCCCGCCCTGCGGCGGTCCCGGAGGCTGCGGCGGCTGCTGCGTCGGGTAGGGGCTGATCGGCGGGTTCGGGGTGCCGTAGTGCTGGCCGGGCTGGCGCAGCGGCAGACCCGGCTGCGGGCCGGTGGGCGGACCCGCCTGCTGCTGCGGCGCCGGCGGCTGCTGCGGGGCGATGGCCTGCGGCGGCGCCGGAGGTGGAGAGTCGACCGGGGCGGCCTCCTGCGCCTCCTCCGGCTCGGGTGCCGAACCGGTACCACGCAGCACGTTCGCCGCCGACGGGGCGGGCGGGGTGCTGCCCAGCGGCCCGGGCACCTCCTGGCGGGCGACCTTCTCCGCCTCGCGCACCGCCTCGGCGATCCGCGGGTCGGTGGAGGTGTCGAACCAGCTGGCCACATCGTCGTCGTCGAAGGTCGGGGGCGTGACGTCCTCGTCGGCGGCCGGCTCGTAGCGGAACACGCCGTCGTCGCCGGACTTGCCGAACGCGCGGGCGAAGCCCTCCAGCGCCTTGCCGTAGTCGCTGGGCACCAGCCACACCTTGTTCGCGTCGCCCTGTGCCATCTGCGGCAGGGTCTGCAGGTACTGGTAGGCCAGCACCTCCGGCGTCGGGCGCCCGGCCTTCACCGCGGCGAACACCTTCTCGATCGCCTTCGCCTGGCCCTGCGCCTGCAGGTAGCGGGCGGCCCGCTCACCCTGCGCGCGCAGGATGCGCGACTGCCGGTCGGCCTCCGCGGCCATGATCGTCGCCTGCTTCTGGCCCTCCGCCGCGAGGATCTGCGACTGCTTCTGCCCCTCCGCGGTCTTGATCGAGGCCTCCCGCTGGCCCTCGGCGTTGAGGATCATCGCGCGCTTCTCCCGGTCCGCGCGCATCTGCTTCTCCATCGAGTCCTGGATGGACGGCGGCGGGTCGATCGCCTTGAGCTCGACGCGGGCGACCCGGATGCCCCACCGGCCGGTCGCCTCGTCCAGCACCCCGCGCAGCTGGCTGTTGATCTGGTCGCGCGAGGTCAGCGCCTGCTCCAGGGTCATGCCACCGACCACGTTCCGCAGCGTGGTGGTGGTCAGCTGCTCCACACCGACGATGTAGTTCGAGATCTCGTAGACCGCGGCGCGTGAGTCGGTCACCTGGAAGTAGACGACGGTGTCGATCGACACGGTCAGGTTGTCCTCGGTGATCACCGGCTGCGGCGGGAACGACACGACCTGCTCGCGCAGGTCGATCCGGGCGCGCACCTTGTCCAGGAACGGCACCAGGAAGTTCAGTCCCGGCGAGGCGACGGTGCGGAAGCGGCCCAGCCGTTCGATGACGGCGGACTGGGCCTGCGGGACCACCATGATCGCCTTCGCGATCGTGACGATCACGAACAGGGCGATGACCGCGACAACTATGATCGCTGCGGTTCCCAAGATCTCTCCCGTTGTGCAGTTGGTCGGTTCATGACTCCGGGACGACCACGGCCGTGGCGCCCGCTATCTGTACCACGGTCACCTTGGTGCCGGGCTCGATCCGCTGACCTTCGGCCACGCTGCGGGCCGACCAGAGGTCGCCGCCCAGCTTCACCTGGCCGCCGTCGCCGTTGACCGCCGACACGACCACGCCGTGCGTGCCGATCAGCGCCTCCGGGCCCATCCTGATCTCGGGCCCGTGCAGGAAGCGGCGCTTGAGCGCGGGGCGGGCCAGCCACAGCAACGCCGTCGAGGCGACGGCGAACACGATCACGTCGATGACCGGGTTCCCGGTGAACGCGGCCGATGCGGCGCCGACCAGGGCGCCGCCGCCGAGCATCAGGAGCACGAGGTCGCCGGAGACGACCTCGGCAGCCATCAGCACGATGCCTGCGATCAGCCAGATCAGGGCCGGGGTCATGGCCTCATCGTGGCAGAAAGTGACCGGTCACAGCCAGCGAACACGCGAAAACACCGGGCCCGATCAGCCTTCCGGCGTCGTCACGAAGTCGATCAGCCGCTCCACCGCGCCGATGAGCGGGGTCTCCAGCTCGCGGAAGCTGGACACCGCGCCGAGCACCCGCTGCCAGCCCTCGTACGGCTCGCCCCAGCCGAGCGCGGCGCAGATGCCCTCCTTCCAGGGGGTGCCGCGGGGCACGGTGGGCCAGGCGCGGATGCCGACGGCGGCGGGTTTGACGGCCTGCCAGATGTCGATGTACGGGTGGCCGGTCACCAGGACGTGCTCGTCGCGGATCGCGTCGACGAGGCGGGACTCCTTACTCCCCGCGACCAGATGGTCGACCAGGACGCCGAGGCGCCGGTCGGGCCCGGTGCCGAACTCGTCGATGCGCTGCGCGAGCACGTCGACGCCGTCCAGCGGCTCGACCACCACGCCCTCGACCCGCAGGTCGTGTCCCCACACGCGTTCGACGAGCTCGGCGTCGTGCTTGCCCTCGACCCAGATCCGCGAGTCGCGGGCGGTGCGTGCCCGCAGGCCCTGCACCTTGACCGAGCCCGACGCCGAGATGGTGCGGGCCGGCTTCGCGGCGGGCGTGGGCGGCACGAGGGTGACCGGCTTGCCCTCGAGCAGGAAGCCGGCCGGGCTGAGCGGGAACACCCGGTGCCTGCCGTGGCGGTCCTCGAGCACGACGAGCTCGCGCTCCAGGCGGACCACGGCGCCGCAGAAGCCGCTGCCCGGCTCTTCGACCACGAGCCCGGGCTCCGCGTCGATCTCGGGGATCTTCCGCTTGCGCGGCGCGGCGAAGACGTCGTCATACGAGTGGGATCGCACGATCGGGGACGGTAGCGCCGGACTCCTCACCGCGTCGCGGCGCCACGCCGGGGCGTGAAGACGAACCCGGCGAGCACCGTGGCGGCGGCGACCAGGGCGGCGGCGGCGAGGAAAGCGAGCCGGTAACCGGAAGTAAGCGCTTCCCCGGAGGGGGTCGGCATCCCGCCGGTCCGCGTGGCGGCGAGCACGGCGAGGGCGGACAGCCCGAGTGCGCCCGCGACCTGCTGGGTCGTGTTGAACAGCCCCGACGCCAGCCCGGTCTCCGCCGGCGCCGCGTCGCTCATGCCCAGCGCCATCAACGCGGGCATGGCGAGCCCGAAGCCGACGCCCAGCACCAGGGTCGCGGGCAGCACGTCGGCCAGATAACCGCCGTCGGCCGGGATCCGGGCCAGCAGCACGAGGCCCCCGGTCATCAGCGTGAGGCCGGTGAGCAGGACGGCCCGCTCGCCGAAGGCCTGGGTGACCCGCGCCGACACGAGGAGCGACACCACGGCGATCGCGACGGCGACCGGCAGCATCGCCAGTCCCGTTCGCTCGGCCGAGAGGCCCAGTACCAGCCGCAGGTACAGCACGACCAGGAACTGGAAGCCGAACGCCGCCGCGACCAGCAGCGCCTGCACGCCGTTGGCGCCCGCCAGGGTGCGCGAGGTGAACAGCCGCAACGGCAGCAGGGGCTTCGCCGCCTTGGCCTGGCGCAGCAGGAACGCGATCAGCAGCAGCACCGCCGGCACGCCCGCCCGCAGATCCAGCTCGACGATCGCGTAGACGCCCAGCATCAGGGCCGCGGTGACGAGCATCGCGCCGAGCACGTCCGCGCCCGCCCGCAGGCCCGGCCCGGTGTCGGCGTCGAGGACGCGCAGCGCGCCGTCGCGGTCACGAGCCCGATGGGCAGGTTGATCAGGAAGATCCAGTGCCAGCTGACGGTCTCGGTGAGCACCCCGCCCGCCACGCTGCCGATCGAGCCCCCGGCGGCCTGCACGAAGCTGAACGCGCCGATCGCTTTCGCCCGCTCCCGGGTGGCCGGGAACAGGCCGACGATCATGCTGAGCACGACCGCGGACGAGGCCGCGCCGCCGATGCCCTGCGCGAACCGCGCGGCGATGAGGACCCCGCTGTTCCAGGCCAGCCCGCACAGCAACGAGGAGACGGTGAACACGACCAGGCCGGTGAGGAACACGCGGCGCCGGCCGACGAGGTCGCCGAGCCGTCCGCTGAGCAGCAGCAGACCGCCGAAGGCGATCAGGTAGGCGTTGACGACCCAGGCGAGCCCGGCCTGGCTGAAGCCGAGGTCGTCGCGGATGGACGGGAGCGCGACGTTCACGATCGTCTGGTCGAGCACGATCATCAGCGTCTGCGCGCACAGCACGGCGAGCGCGAGCCGGCGCCGCCGTTCGGTGGTGGGCATTGTCCGGAGCACCTGACCTCCAAGAGGGCACGATTTGTAACAGTGGCCATCTTGTGTGTCTGTGAGATGCTGGGGAAGAAGGCAGTTTCGTGTGCCACTGGCACACCGGGGTAACCGTCCAGGTCGGGAGGCCGGGTCATGACAGAGACCACCGCCGGGATGGCCACTCAGCTCGCCGAGGCCTGCCCGATCGTCGAGGTGCTCGACCACGTCGCGGGCAAGTGGAGCATCGGCATCATCGTCGCCGCGGCGAACGGCCCGGTGCGCTTCACCGAGCTGGAACGCACCGTAGAGGGCATCAGCCGCCGGATGCTGACGCTCAACCTGCGCAAGCTCGAACGCGACGGGCTGCTCGTGCGCACCGTCTACCCCACCGTGCCGCCGAAGGTCGAGTACACGCTCACCGACATGGCGCGCGAGCTGTACGCGTCGCTGTCCGGGTTGCTGGGCTGGGCGGAACGGCACCGCGGCGAGATCGCGTGCGCCCGCGCCGTCTACGACGCGGCCTCCTAACGGACGCGGGTGCCCGGCTGGTCGGCGAAGCGGAACTCCACCACGGTCGGCAGCTCGGCCAGGTCGAGCGCCTGCCGGAGGCGGGCGACGGCGTCCTCGGCGATCCGCTGCCGCAGCTGGGCGAGGTCCGCCTCGGCGCCCGCGGTCACGGTGACCAGCAGGGTCGGGTCGTCCTGGGTGCCCGACAGCGTCGCGTCGGCGGTCTCCACACCCGGGTAGCGCCCGACGTCCTCGGCGAACGGGCCGGTGGCCACGCTCGCGTCGAGGCGCGTCCCGCCGTCCTGGGTCACGCTTTCCCACCGCCACGTCGTGGTCTTCGGGCGGCGCAGCGCCTGTGCGCCCAGCCAGCGCAGGCACAACAGGCCGAGCACGATGACCGCCACCACGACCAGGTACAGCACCCATGTCGGCGGCAGCGCGGCGCCGGGCACCAGCGGCCGGTCCCGGTCCACCAGGCGCAGCCAGCCGTAGGACGTGGTGATCGCGAAGGCGCCGGCGGCCAGCAGCACCAGCCCGAAGACGGCGAGCAGCGACCGGTTGAGCCGCGCGGGGCGGTTGAGGCTCGCCATCAGGACGTCCCGCCGATGTGGACCCGCACGTGCGGGCGGGTCGCCGGGTCGATGCGGCCGAGCTGGTCCTCCAGCGCCGCGCGCACCTGCTCCCCCAGGTCCTCGGGGGCGAGCCGGCCGGCGTCCACCCTGGCGGTGACCGTCTTGCGGCGCAGCTTGAGCTTCACCGCGGCCACGCCCTCGACGGACTCGGCGGCCGAGCGCAACACCGCGGCCATGCCGCGGGTACCGGCGCCGGAGATCAGTGGCGCGCCCGTCTCCCGCAGTGGCAGCACGAGCGGGCGCCCCGGCAGCACCGCGGGCAGCAGCAGTGCCAGGCCCAGCGCGGCGAGCACGGCGCCGCCGATCACGACGGGCAGCTCGCTCCAGTTCGTGTCGTGTGCCGCGTTCGCGGCGCGGGTGTAGTCGAGCACCGGCGTCTTGTGCAGCAACAGCTGGATCGCGCTGGTCGCGACCAGCGCGCAGGCGGCGAGCCCGACGAGTGCGACGACGGTTGCGGCGAGACTGCGCCGGGAGCGGCGGATCATCGCACCCTCCCCGCGCCCGAGCGGTCGCCGCGCAAGGCCGTGACGGTGATGTCGACGCGGTCCACGGCGAGCCCGGTCAGCTCGCCGACCTCACGGGTCAGCTGCTGGCGGGCGGCTTCGGTGGTCCGGGCGACCGACGCCGGGTAGGACACCGACAGCTCCACATCCAGGCTCACGTGCTCCCCACGGACCGTGGCGTCGACGTTCGGGGCCTCGCCGCCGCCGAAGGTGACTCCGAGAAGCCGGCGGGACGAACCGCCGACCCCGCCCATCTCGGTGACCAGCTGCCCCGCGATCCGCTCGACGGCCCGCTCGGCGACGGTGGTGGTGCCCCGCGCGGCGGCCGGGATCTCGGCGACGGTCATCGCCGGTCCCGCCCGGTGAGCTGCGACAGGTCGAGCTTGCCCTCGAGCACGCGCCCGGCGAGCAGGCCCAGCCCGGCGAGGACCGCGACGACCAGGAAGGCCCCGAACCCGCCGAACGCGGCGGCCAGGCCCAGCACGAGCCCGGTCAGCAGGCCCAGCACGGTGGGTGTCATGGTCACTCCACCCGCCCGGTCGCGGGGACGGCTTCCTCGTCGTCGCCGGGCAGGTGCACGTCGTTGACGGCGATGTTGACCTCGACGACCTCCAGCCCGGTCATCTGCTCGATCGCGGTGATGGTGTTGACCCGCACGGAGCGGGCGACATCGGCGATCGCGACCCCGTACTCGACGACGATCTGCAGGTCCACCGCGGCCTGCTTCTCCCCCACCTCGACCGACACACCTTGGCCGGCGCTGGCGTTCGCGCCGGGGATGCGGTCGCGGATGGCGCCGAACGCACGGGTCATGCCGCCGCCCAGGTCGTACACGCCGTGGATCTCCCTGGCCGCAAGGCCCGCGATCTTCTGCACGACGGTGCTCGCGATGGTGGTGGTGCCGTGGCTGGTGACCAGCGGGGTACTGGTCTCCGACCGGCCCACCGCTCCGGCGCCGCTCGTGGTGTTCTTGCCTTCGGTGTTGGTGGTCATCTCGGCTCTCCTTGTCCTTCTCTCCTCTTACACAGGAAAAGACCCCGCACCGGCGCGAACGTCACGGTCCGATCCGGGGAATCTCCCGGGCTTCGAAAGCCTCAGCGTCCACATCGGTCACCACGAGACGCACACGGGCGTTCTGGAACGGCGTGCCGACGAGGGTCTTGGCGACGAGCTCGCCTGCCGCGGCCAGCAGCGGCGGCAACGGCAGCGCGGTCGCGACGAGCCGGATCTGCACCAGCTCCTCGTCGGCGTCGACGGCCAGCGCGTCCAGGCCCCAGCCCGGAGTGGACCGGACCATCGGCGTCGCGGGCCGCAGGCCATCCACAGTGGACAGGGCGGCCAGCAGGCGGGCGACCAGCTCGGTGCGGGCGGTCACCGGGTCGCCACCGGTTCGATGTCGAGCACGGTGACGGACACCTCGTCGACGGCGAGTCCGGTGTCGCGGGTGACAGCGCGGTACACCGCGTGTTGCACCGCGCGGGCGACCGCCGCGGCCTGGGCGTCGCCGGAGGTCGCGATCGACAGCCGGACGCGGACCGCGTCGCCCCCGAGCTCCACGAGCACCCCTTCCGCCGGTGCGGGCGTGATCCCCTTGACCTGCTGCCATTTCGCGCGCCCCCATGCGCGCACGAGACCGCCCACCCCGGCTTCGAGCCTGGCCACGCCGGGAGTGCGGCGGGCGGCGTCGGCGGCGACAGCGGCCACCACCGGCTCCTCGACCACCCACTCGATGCCCATCGTCACCGCCTCACTCATAGAGATCCACCACCACGACGTCGAGCCGCGCCAGACGCAGCCCCACGCTCGCCGCGCAGGCGGCACGAAGGCGTTCGTGCAGCGACGCCAACAGCTCCGCCATGTCGTCGCGGTAGGCCACCGCGACCGTCAGCTCCGCGGACAGCAGGGTCTCGCCGTCGGCGTCGCGGTCGAGCACCCGGACCTTGCACCGCCGCGCGCGGACCCCGTCGATCTCGTCGGCGGCGAAGCGCAGCACGACCGCGACGGCCTGTTCGCTCACCTCCAGCCCGCCGGGCTCGTCCGCCCGCACCGGCAGCATCTCCCCGTGCCGGCGGACCTCGGCACGCACGGCGCTCATGATCCGGTCGGTCAGGTCCCGCCGGGGTTCGATCCGCTCGCCGGCCAGCTCGGCGGTCGCTTCGCGCAGCGCGCGCAGGCTTTCGCGGGCCGTCGAGCAGTGCGGGCAGCTCAGCTCGTGCTCGTCCGGCGCGTCGAGGTGGTCCCACACCCGGTCCAGGGACCGCCCGCACGGCAGGTCGTAGCGGGTCTCTACCGCCATGGCCGCATCACCTCCGCCAGCTGGGCGCGAGCGCGGAAGATCCGGCCGCGCACCGCCGTCGCCGAACTGTCCACCGCGTCCGCGATCTCCTCGTAGGACCGGCCGTGGACCTCCCGCAGCAGCCAGCACGCCCGTTGTTCCGGCGTCAGCGCCTGCACCGCCTCGGTGAGCGCTTCCAGTTGGGCGCTCACCTCCGCGGCACGCTCGGGGTTCGCGTCCCCGCGCGGGGTCTCGGTCGTGTCGGGATCGACGTCGGCGACCGGGCGCCGGGCCCGGATCGTGTTGAGGCAGCGGTTGGTCGTCGTCCGGTACAGCCAGCCGACGAACGCCGCGTCCTGCTGCAGCTGGCCCAGGCGGCGCCACACGGTCAGGAACACGTCCTGCACCACGTCCTCCGCGTCGCCCCTGCTGCCGAGCATGCGAAACGCCAGCCGGTACATCGGCCCCTGGTACCTGCGCACCAGTTCCTCATAGGCACGCATGTCGCCGTCGCGCGCCCTGGCCACCAGGGTCGCGTCGTCCAGCGACGGCTGCGCCGTCTTGGCCACCGCGGTCACTCGTACCCCCGCTCGTCCCTGCCCTCGGTATGCAAGACACCTGCCGCGGCGCGATGTCACGCGCCGGCACGCGATGTATTCGGGCGAACACGCTCACCGTATTGGTCGCAGCGCGTCAGAGCGACTCGGCGAGGGCGAGCAGGGAGTCGGTGTGCGCCGACGGGCCTTCGCGGCGCAGCGGCCGGATCGCCAGCAGCACGGCGAGTGCCTGCGACCAGCGGCGCAACCGGACCGGGTCGGCCGAGGGCAGCGCGGCCACCGCCTCGTCGAGCGCGCGGTCCGCACGCAGCACCCAGTCCACGGCGTCGAAGTCCGGGTCACCGACGCAGGGACGTGGGTCGATCACCACGACCCCGTCCGCGCCGGCGAGCACGTTGCCCGGATGCAGGTCACCGTGCAGCAGGGAGCGGGAGCCGCCCGCGGCGAGGTCGAGCGACGCGGCGCGGGCGGCCACCATCAGCCGTGGCTCGACGAATCCTTCGGCACTGCGGTCGGCCAGGTCGAACATGAACCGCACGCGCTCGGCGAGTGTCGGGAAGCCGTCGGGCACGGCGACGGCGTGCAGCTGCGGCAGCAACTCGTCGATCTCAGCCGCGGTCCAGCCTCGTTCGGTGAGCGGGGTGCCGGGCTCGATCCCGGCGAGCAGGACCGCGCCGGCGTCGAGGTCGGTGTCGAGGACGTCCACCACCCGGGGACAGTCCCGCCAGGCGAGCAGCGCGGCGGCCTCGGTCTCGGCGATATCGCGCTCCGGGGTCAGCTTGAGGACCACGAGCTCGCCACGTTCGGTGCGGCACAACAGGGTTCGCCCGGTGTTGCCCGCGACGGCGCGCTCGACCCGCACCCCCCACCGGCGGGCGAGCTTGGCCACCAGACCGGGCAGCTCGTCGCACCACTGCGCGACGCCGGGACCGAACCGGTCGGCCAGCCGGGCCCGCGCCGCGTCGTCGAGGTTCAGAACAGCGGCCATGGGATGGCGCGCCAGTCGTCCCCCGGCTCCGGGAACACCCCGGCCGCGAGCAGCGCCTCGGCCCGGCCGGCGATCGCCTCGATCTCCAGGCCCGTCAGGTGGGCCGACAGCTCCTCGCCGAGCGCGCCGTAGATCTTCTCCGGCAGGGCACGCAGGTTCTCCACCGCGTCCTCGGGCAGCGGGTCGCCGATCCAGCCCCACAGCACGGTCCGCAGCTTCGGCTCGGAGTGCAGGCAGATGCCGTGGTCCACGCCGTAGACACGGCCGTCGGTCCCGGCGAGTACGTGCCCGGCCTTGCGGTCGGTGTTGTTGGCGACGACGTCGAGCACCGCCAGGTCGCGGATGCCGGGGTGATCGGCGTGGGTGAGCACCGCCGGGTCGCCGAGCCGGTCGTGCGCGTGCAGCACGACCCGCCAGTCCGGCGGCACCTCGGCCGGGGCGCGCACGTCGATCAGCTCCTCGTCGGAGGTCTCGATCCACAGCTGCACCATGCCCTCGCCGAACGGGCCGTCCCGCAGCACCGTCGGCGGGATGCTGCCCAGCCCGGACGCGTCGGAGAGCAGGTACGTCGCGACCTCGCGGCCGGCGAGGGTGCCGTCCGGGAAGTCCCACAGCGGCCGTTCGCCCGAGATCGGCTTGTACACGGCGTTCGCGGACATCCCGTCCAGCTCGACCGAGCAGAACAGGGTGACGTTGGAGGCGTCCACCAAGCGGCCTTCGACCTCGAGCCGTCCATGGGCGACCAGGTGCTTCGCGGCGGGATCGGTCGGGGTGAGGGATTCGGCCACGGACGTTATTCCTCGGCCAGATCGGTCTCGCGGCGGTAGCCGTTCTGCCGCGGGCAGATGTGGCCCGCCGGGTCGAGGGGCTCGCCGCACAGCGGGCACGGCTTGCGCCCGGCGTTGACCACCCGGTCGGCGCGCTCGGCGAAGGCGCGCGCCGCCGCGGGGCTGAGGAACACCCGCACCGCGTCCGGGCCCTCCTCGGTGTCGTCGAGCACCACCGTCTCGTCGACCTCGCCCTCGGTCATGGCGAGCAGCTCGACGACGACCGCCTTGCTCTCGGCATCCCAGCCCAGGCCCATCGTGCCGACGCGGAACTCCTCCTCGACGGGCACGTTCAGCGGGTCGACGTCGACCAGGTCGTCGGGGACCTCCTCGGGCACGTCCGCCCCGAAGCGGTTGGCGACCTCTTCCAGCAGCGAGGCCAGGCGCTCGGCGAGCACCGCGACCTGCTGCTTCTCGATGGTCACGCTGATGGTGCGGACATCCTCGGACGCCTGCAGGTAGAAGATGCGGTCGCCAGGTTCCCCGACGGTCCCTGCGACGAACCGGTCGGGCTGGCGGAAGACGTGGATTACACGAGCCATGGCACCCTCGACCCTAAGCCACCGTTCCATGATCGGCATCCGCCGCCCCTGACTAATATCGAACATCACTTGCCCGCCGGGTCGGCGTGGCGGCGCCGGTTACAGTGCAGCGGTGCCCCGAATCTCACCGTACGGAACCTGGACCTCGCCGATCAGCGCCGCGGACGTCGCGGCCGCGGGAGGCGGCGCGCAGTGGCTCGACGTGGTCGACGGCGAGGCGTGGTGGGCGGAGGCCAGACCCGCGGAGGGCGGGCGGCTCGCGCTGGTCCGGGCCGACGGCACGGAGATGTTGCCCGCACCGTGGAACGCGCGGAACCGGGTGCACGAGTACGGGGGCCGCCCCTGGCTGGTGATCGGCCGCTCGCTCTACTTCACGCACTGGGACGACCAGCGCGTGTACGTGCGGGATCTGGACAGCGGGGACGTTTCGCCGGTCACTCCGGAACCTGGGGTGCGCCAAGGGGTTCGCTACGGCGACCTGCGCCGGGGCACGAGTGGCGAGGTGTGGGCCGTCCGGGAGACGAGCACCGGACCGCGGCGCACCGACATCCGCCGCGACCTCGTCGCGTTCGCGCACAGCGAAATCCGGTCGCTGGCCGCGAGCCACCACTTCCTCACCGCGCCCCAGCTGTCGCCGGACGGACGGCACGCCGCGTGGCTCGGCTGGGACCACCCCGCGATGCCCTGGGACGAGACGGAACTCTGCGTCGCCGAGGTGCGGCTCGACGGTTCCTTCGGCCCGCACCGGGTGCTCGCCGGAGGAGCGGGCGTGTCGGTGTGCCAGCTGGAGTGGGAGTCGCCGTCGGCGCTGCTCGCGCTGGCCGACCCCGAGGGCTGGTGGAACCTGCACCGGATCACCCTCGACGGCACGAGCACCGCGCTCGCGCCGGCCGGGAAGGAGCTCGGCGGCGCGTTGTGGAAGATCGGCTCCCGGTGGTTCACCCCGCTCGGCGAGGGCCGCTACGCCGTGCTGGACTCCGGGCGGCTCGCGGTGCTCGACGAGCACGCCCGCACCGTCACCGGGGTCGCGCCGGAGCTGACGGAGTGGGCGGCTGCGCTCGCCCCCTACGGCGACGGGGTCGCCGGGATCGCCTCGGGCCCGGACCGGGAAAGCGCTGTCGTGCGCGTGGACTTCGCCTCGGGTGAGGTGACGCCGGTCGTCACGAGCGCCGAGGTGCCCCCGGCCGCGTACCTGCCGGTGCCGCAGGAGCGGGTCTTTCCCGGCCCGGACGGGGAGCGCATCCACGCCTACCTGTACCCGCCCGCCAACGCCGACTTCGCCGGGCCCGACGGGGAGCTGCCGCCCTACGTGGTGCACGTCCACGGCGGCCCCACCGGCCGCAACTACCCCACCCTCGACATGGACTTCGCGTACTTCACCAGCCGCGGCATCGGTGTCGTGGCCGTCAACTACGGCGGCTCCACCGGGTACGGGCGCGCGTACCGGGAGCGGCTGCGCGAGGAGTGGGGCGTGGTGGACGTGCGCGACTGCGTGGTGGTGGCGCGCGCGCTCGTGGCCGAGGGTCTCGCCGATCCGGCGCGCCTGGCGATCCGCGGCGGCAGCGCGGGCGGGTTCACCTCCGCGGCCGCGATGACCATGGACCGCACCTTCGGCGCGGGCACGGTGAAGTACCCGATCCTGGACCTGGCCGGCTGGACCGGTGAGGGCGGCGAGACGCACGACTTCGAGTCCCGCTACCTCGACGGCCTGATCGGGCCGATGCCGCGCGCCCGGGAACGCTACGTCGAGCGCTCGCCGCTCACGCACGCGCACGCCCTCGCCGGGCCGGTGCTGTTCCTGCAGGGCCTCGACGACCAGATCTGCCCGCCGGACCAGGCCGATCGGTTCGTGAAGTCGTTGCGCGGCAAGGGAATCCCGTACGCGTACCTGACCTTCGACGGCGAGCAGCACGGGTTCCGCAAGGCGGCGACGATGATCACCGCGCTGGAGGCCGAGCTGTCCTTCTACGGCCAGGTCTTCGGCTTCGACACCCCCGGGGTGCCGAAGCTGGAGCTACAGCGGTGAACGCCGGGGACACCGTCGCCCTCGTCACCCCCGCCGGGCCGGTCGCGCCGGAGCTGCTCGACCGGGCGACCGCGGCGCTGGAGGGCTGGGGCCTGACGGTCAAACGGTTCGCGACGGCCGGGAACCGGCACCCGGCCTTCCGCTACCTCGCCGACACCGACGAGCAGCGCGCCGCGGACTTCCAGACCGCGTGGCTCGATCCCGCGGTGTCCGCGGTGATCTCCGCCCGCGGCGGCTACGGGACCCAGCGGATGCTCGACCTGCTGGACTGGGACGCCCTGCGCGCCGCGGGGCCGAAGCTGTTCACCGGCTCCAGCGACGTCACCGCACTGCACCAGGCCATCGCGGCGCACCTGGGGTGGGCGACGGTGTTCTCGCCCATGCCCGGCGGCACGCTGTGGGACGACGTGTCCGCGGCGCACCTGCACCGCGTGCTGTTCGACCCCGGCTCGCCGGTGGTCGTCCGCGCGCCGGAGGCGCTGGTGCCGGGCTCTGCCGAGGGCGTCACCACCGGCGGGAACCTCAGCCTCCTCGCGTCGAGCGTCGGCACCCCCGAGCACCGTCCGGTCGAGCTCGCGATCGCGATCCTCGAGGACGTGACCGAGCACGCCTACCGCCTCGACCGGATGCTGACCCAGCTGCTGCGCAGCGGCTGGTTCGCCCGCGTCACCGGCATCGTGCTCGGCTCCTGGACCGGCTGTGGCAACCTGGAGGTCGTGCGGTCGGTGATGCTGGACCGGCTCGCGCCGCTCGGCGTGCCGATCCTGTGGGAGGCCGGGTTCGGGCACCTGCCCGGCTCGGTCACGATCCCGCTCGGCGTGCCGGCGACCATCGACGGCCTCACGATGACCTGCGCCCATGGAGGCTGAGGCCCGCTTCGCCGCCGCCCGGGTCGCGCGGCTCGCCACCGCGGACGCGGCCGGCGTGCCGCACCTGGTGCCGGTGACCTTCGCGCTCGACGACGGCGCGATCGTGTTCGCGGTCGACCACAAACCCAAGCGCAGCACCGACCTGCGGCGGCTGCGCAACATCGCGGCCAACCCGGCGGTCAGCTTTCTCGCCGACGGCTACGACGAGGACTGGTCACGACTGTGGTGGGTCCGCGCGGACGGCACCGCGCGCGTCCTCGGCTCCGACCCCGCCGCCATCGAGGCGCTGCGGGCGAAGTACCCGCAGTACCGCGAGCGCCCGCCGGAAGGCCCGGTGGTGCGCACGGAGGTCACCGCGTGGCGCGGTTGGTCCGCGTCAGCTTGACGGGACCTGGCCGCCCTCGGACACCGGCGCGGCCGGCTGAGCCGTCTGCCGGCGCCAGGCGCCGATCAGGCCCAGCGGGTCCGGGCGCAGCAGCGACGCGGCGGCGTACACGCCGAACGCGATCGTCAGCGCGACGAACCACCAGTCGTAGAGCGCCTGCTCGCCCGTCGGGTAGTAGGCCATCACCAGGAACACCGCCACCCCGACGACGATCGCCAGGTGCCTGCGGCGCCACGGGAACGCGGCCGCCACGACGAAGCCCCAGGTCAGGTACCAGGGCAGCGTCGGCGGGGCGAGGATCGCGGTGGCCAGCAGCGTCATCGACATCCGGAAGACGGCCTCGTTGCCGCCGAAGCGCGCCTTCCACCACTGCCGGACCCCGAACACACCGAGCGTCAGCACCGCGAGCGCGCGGGCCACCGTGACGAACGGCGACTCCGGCACGTTGATCACCAGGTGCACCAGGGTATAGAAGAGCTGGCCGACACCCGTCGGGAAGTTCACCCAGTTGGTGACCAGCGTCGGCGCCTGCAGGCCGGCGACCCAGCCGAGGTTGAACGACCCGAGCGAGACCCAGGTGCCGAGGACGAACACGACCGCGAAGATGCCGACCGAGATCGCCCCCGCCTTGAGGAAGTTGCGCAGCCGGCTGTCGCCGGGCAGGTGGTTGGCCCACACCCAGACCAGGAACGGCAGCGCGACCGCCGCGGTCGGCTTGATCAGCATGCCGAGCGTGACCAGCGCGATCGCGAGCGCGTGCTTGCGCTCCAGCGCGGCGAGCACGCCGACGGTGAGGAAGCCCAGCATCAGCAGGTCGTTGTGCGGGCCGCCGACGAGGTGGATCACGGTCATCGGGCTGGCCACCGCGAGCCACAGCGTGATCGGCAGCTTGCCGCCGAGGTGGCGCACCAGCCGCGGCAGCGCCCAGACCATCGCGCCGAGGCCCACCAGCAGCACCAGCCGCGTGACGATCACCCCGGCGATCACGTTGTCACCGGTCAGCGCGACGACGCCCTTGGCGACCAGCAGGAACAGCGGCCCGTAGGGCGCGGGGGTGGTCTGCCACACCGGGTGCACGTTCTGCACGACGTCGGGCAGGATCTCCAGCTCGGCCGGGCCGTGCGCGTACGGGTCGAGCCCGTGCAGCAGCTGCGCGCCCTGGCCGAGGTAGGAGAACACGTCGCGGGTGAACAGCGGCGGCGAGATGATCAGCGGGCCCATCCAGCAGGCCGCGGCGATCAGGATCGGCCTGCTGCCGATCCGCCCGGCGAGCATGTAGCGGCCCAGCCGCACCCACGCCCACACCACGAGCCCGAACCCGGCGTAGAGCACGGCGTTGGCGAGCATCCGGCCGTGGCCGTAGCGCACCCAGGACAGCGGGCCCGTGCCGATCACGGGGTCGCGGATCAGGATGCCGCCCGCGCCGAGCGCGCCGAGCAGCAGCAGGACACTGCCGATGGTCCCCATCGAGATGGTCCGATAGGGGAAGCGGGAAGGCACGCGGACTACCACCGGGTGCGCCCCGGCGGGCGCCCCGGCGTCCTGGCCCAGCGAGGGGACGTCCGGCGCGGGATCAGTAGTGGTCGCCATTTCGTCTTGGGAGATTACACACCGCGCCGGGACGGATTCGCGGCGGCGGCGGATTGCACGCCGCCGGGCAGTGCCGCCAGCAGTGACCGCGTGTAGTCGTGGCGGGGTTCGAGCAGCACCTCCTCGACGGAGCCCACCTCGACCAGCTCGCCGCGGTACATCACCGCGACCCGGTCGGCGATGTTCCACGCCAGCCCGAGGTCGTGCGTGATGACCAGGCCGGCGAGGCCGAGCTCGCGGCGCAGCCGCAGCAGCAGCCCCAGGATCTCCCCGCGCACCGACGCGTCGAGCGAGGCGACCGGTTCGTCCGCCACGAGCACGCTGGGGCGCAGCGCGAGCGCCCCGGCGATGACCACGCGCTGGCGCTGGCCGCCGGACAGCTCATGCGGCAGCCGGGACAGGAACTGCTCCGCCGGGCGCAGTTCCGCGGCCTCCAGCGCCTCGGTGACGAGCTGCCGCTCGTCGCCGGGCAGGCCGTGGATGCGCGGCCCCTCGGCGACCGCCTCGTACACCGTGTGCCGCGGGTTGAGCGCGCTCGTCGGGTCCTGCAGCACCAGCTGCACCTGGCGGCGGTAGGCCTTGAGACCGCGTGCCGTCGGCGGCGTGCCCTCGAACAGGATTTCGCCCGAGGTCGGCTTCTGCAGGCCCAGCAGCGTGCGGGCCAGCGTCGTCTTGCCCGAACCGGACTGGCCGACCAGCGCGACGATCTCGTTGCGGTGCACCCGCAGGTCCACGCCCGCGACCGCGTCGATGTCGCCGAAGGAGACCCGCAGGTTCCGGGCTTCGAGCAGGACTTCGCGTTCGGGTGGGGTCTCGGGCTCCGGCGGCAGCGGTGTGCTCGTCGCCGGGGCGAAGCGGGACGTCGGGTCCCCGACCGTGGGGAACGCCGCGGCGAGCGCGCGGGTGTGCGCGTGCTTCGGGGCGGCCATCAACTCCTTGCCCGGGCCCTGCTCGACCACCTCGCCCTGGTACATCACGGCGATGCGGGCGCAGGTCGCGGCGAGCACGGACAGGTCGTGGCTGATCATCACCAGGCCAAGGCGCTGCTCGGCGACCAGGCGGCTCATCAGCTCGAGCACCTGCGCCTGCACGATGACGTCCAGCGCCGTGGTCGGCTCGTCGGCGATGATCAGGTGCGGCCGGCAGGCCAGCGCCATCGCGATCATCACCCGCTGCTTCTGCCCGCCCGAGAGCTCGTGCGGGTACGCCCCCGACCGCGACACCGGCAGGTCCACCTGCTCGAGCAGTTCCGCGACCCGCGCGTTGACCTCGGCGTCGGTCGGCGGCTTCGGCGCGTGCAGCCGGATCGGCTCGGCGATCTGCGCGCCGACGCGGCGGACGGGGTTGAGCGCGTGCATCGCGCCCTGGAACACGATCGACGCCTCCGCCCAGCGCACGGCGCGCAGCCGGCCCCAGCGCATGGTCGCGACGTCCTCGCCGTCGAGCAGGATCTCCCCGCTGACCCTGGCCGACTTCGGCAGCAGCCGCAGCACGCTCATCGCGACCGTCGACTTGCCCGAGCCGGACTCCCCCGCGATCCCGAGGGTGTCGCCGGGCTCCAGCCGCAGGTTCACGTCGCGGACGGCCTCGACCTCGCCGCCGCCGGTGCGGTAGGTGACGCCGAGGTTCTTCAGCTCCAGCAGGGGACTCACGAGCGCTGTCCCTTCAGCCGGGGGTTCACGACGGTCTCCAGCGCGCGGCCGACGAGGGTGAAGCACAGCACGATCACCACGATCGCGAGGCCGGGCGGCAGCAGGTACCACCAGGCGCCGCCGGTCACCGCGCCCGAGGACAGCGCGCGCTGCAGCATCGAGCCCCAGGACACCGCGCTCGGGTCGCCGAGGCCGAGGAACGACAGCGTGGACTCGGCGATGATCGAGTTGCCGACCACGAGCGTGGTGTTGGCGAGCACCAGCGGCAGCACGCCGGGCAGCACGTGCTTGCCGACGATGTGCAGGTGGCCGCCGCCGAGCGCCTTGGCGCGCTCGATGTAGGGCCTGCTCTCGATCGTCATGGTCTGTGCTCGCACCAGCCGCGCGGTGGTGGGCCAGGAGGTGACCCCGACGGCGAGGATGATCGTCGCGATGCCCTGCGGCAGCACCGTCGAGAGCGCGATCGCCAGCACCAGCGAGGGCAGCACGAGGAAGAAGTCGGTGAAGCGCAGCAGCACCGCGGCGACCCAGCGGCCGAAGTGCCCGGCCGCGATGCCCACGATCGTGCCGATGAGCACCGACAGGATGGTCGCGGAGAACCCGACCAGCAGCGACACCCGCGCGCCCCACAGCGTCAGCAGCAGCACCGAGCGGCCGTCGACGTCGGTGCCGAGCAGGAACTGCCCGGTCGGCGCCTGCAGCGGGCGGCCGGGGGCGTCGGTGACGTCGAGCCCGGCGGGGTCGGTGATCACCGGCGCCAGCACCGCGAGCACGACGATGACCGCGAGGACGCCGAGCCCGGCCAGGCCGCCGCGGTTGCGCGCGAACTCGCGCCACACCCCGCTGACCGCGGCGCGGCGGCGCTGCCAGACGATCGCCGCGGTCACCGGGCACGCACCCGCGGGTCGAGCACCCGGTAGAGCACCTCGGCGATCAGGTTCATCACGATGACCGAGCCGGCCAGCACTATGAAGACTCCTTGCAGCAGCGGCAGGTCCGGCACCCGCAGCGCCTCGTAGGTGAGCAGGCCCAGCCCGGGCCAGGAGAACACCGTCTCCACGGTGACGGTGCCCGAGACGACCATGCCGAACTGCAGGAACACCAGCGTCACCGTCGGCAGCAACGCGTTCGGCACCGCGTGCCGGCGGCGCACCAGGTCGTCCCGCAGGCCCTTCGCGCGTGCGGTCGTCAGGTACTCCGCGTCCATCTCCCCGAGCAGCGACGAGCGCATCACCAGCATGTACTGGGCGTAGAGCACGGCCAGCAGCGTCACGCAGGGCAGCACCAGGTGGTAGGCGATCGTGGCCGTCTGGTCGAAGAACCCGGGCCCGGCGTCCGGCGAGCGCATCCCGCCGCTGGGGAAGAGCCCGTGCGTGGCGATCAGCAGCAGCAGGCCGAGCCAGAACTGCGGCACCGACCACAGGGTCAGCGCGATCCCGGTGTGGGCGCGGTCGAACCCGCTGCCGCGGCGCCACGCCGCGCGCACCCCGAGCCACAGGCCGAGCGCGACCGCCAGCACCGTCGCCGTGCCGACCAGCAGCAGCGTGGGCCAGAACCGTTCGGCGATCAGATCGGCCACCGGCCGGTTGTAGCCGAACGACGTGCCGAGGTCGCCGTGCAGCAGGCCGCCCACGTAGTCCAGGAACTGCTGGTACAGCGGCTTGTCCACGCCGAGCCGGACCCGCAGCTGCGCGAGCTGCTCCGGGCTGGTCGGCCGGTCCCTGGTCAGGGTCGCGACGGGGTCGCCGGGGATCATCCGGAACAGCAGGAACCCCAGTGCCACGACGAGCAGCAGGCTGGTGACCGCCGCACCGAGCTTGCCCAGCACGAACCGGGCGATGCCGCCGGTGCCGCCGCGCCGCTCGTCGGGGTCGGTCAGCTCGGCACTGGCGAGCGCTTGAGTCACGGCGCCTACTCCTGGTCGTCGGCGGTCTTCTTCCGCCGCGCCACCGTCACCCCGCCGATCGCGACCACGACGACCACCGCGGCCCCGATCCCGATCCAGGCCCCCGCGGGCAGCCCGCCGCCGCCGCTGCCGCCCTCGGCCGGGGTCGCGCCGTAGAAGCTCCAGTAGCCGCTCTGCTCCATGATGTTGCCGTCGTTCGCCGGCTGCTTCGGGAAGCTCGAGAACCGGTCGGAGCGGTAGGCCTCCAGCGGGTTGTCGTAGTCGATGACGAGGCTGGGCACCTGGTCGTAGTAGCGGGCCTGCGCCTGCTTGACCAGGTCCGCCCGCTTGTCCGGGTCCAGCTCGGTGCTCTCCTGCTGGTAGAGCGCGTCGAACTGCGGGTCGCAGAAGAACGAGGCGCTGCTGCTGCTGCCCGAGCTCGCGGGCAGGGCGGCGCAGGTCTGCTTGGCGAGGGTGTAGTCGGGGTCGGGGCTGGTGCCCCAGCCGGAGAACGCGAGGTCGTAGGTGCCGGCGTTGGTCCGGTCGTCCACCTCGTTGTCCGAGACCAGCTGCTTGGTGACCTTGATGCCGACGGCGCCGAGCCAGCTGACCACGTAGTCGGCCGCGCGCAGGGAGAAGTCCTCGCTCGCCTTGCCGAGCAGCCGCAGCTCCAGCGGCTTGCCGTCCGGCCCGACCCGGGTGCCGTCCGCGCCCTTCGGGTAGCCCGCGGCGTCGAGGGCGGCGTTGGCCGCGGCCGGGTCGAACTTGTAGCGCTGCGCGTCGCTGGGGTCCCAGTGGTAGCGCGGGTAGGAGGTGGGCAGCAGGCCGCCGCCGAGCTGGCCGTAGCCGCCGAGGACCTTGTCGATGAGGGTCTGCGAGTCGATCGCCTGTGCGATGGCCTTGCGGACGCGGACGTCCCTGAGCGCCGCGTTGCCGTCGCCGATGGGCCGGCGGTCGGCGTTCTGCGCGCCCGGGTTCATCAGCAGCTCGCGGTAGCGGCGCCCGTTCGCCTTGTTGGTGGCGATGCCCGACTTCCCGGTCAGCGCGTCGAACTGGGTCGGGGTGAGCCGGTTGACCAGGTCGACCTCGTTGTTCTGCAAGGCGTTCACCGCGGCGTCGGCGTTCTTGTAGCTGATGAACTGCAGCTCGTCGTACTTGGCCTTGCCGCGCCAGTAGTCCGGGTTCGCCTTCAGTCGCACCAGCTCGTTCGGCCGGTACTCGGTGATCAGGAACGGGCCGTCGCCCACGCCCACCACGGGCACGGTGTCGGTCTTGGCGTCCTCCATGTCGCCGATGCCCGCCCAGACGTGCTCGGGCACGATCGGCACGTCGATCGCGGTCATGCTGGCCTGCGGCGCCTTGGTCCGGATGACCAGCGTCTGGTCGTCGGGCGCGGTGACGCTCGCGAAGTTCTCGACGTAGGTGCCGTTGGCCTCCTGCGCCTTCTTGTCCGTCATGATCCGGTTGAGGGTGAACGCCGCGTCCTTCGCGGTCACCGGCTGCCCGTCGGACCACTTGACGCCCTGGCGGATGGTGTAGGTCCAGGTCAGCTTGTCGTCGGAGGTCTTCCACGAGGTGGCCAGGCCCGGGCTCGGCGTGTTGTCCTCGGCGGAGGGCAGCGTGAGGAACTCCCAGGTCATCCGGCCGATCATCGTGCTCGACGCGAACGAGGCGAGGAACGGGTTGAGGTGGTCGACCTCCTGCACCAGCGCCACCCGCAGCACCTTGCCGCCCTCCTGCGCCTGTGCCGCCGGCGCGAAGGGCCCCGCCACGAGCACCGCCGCGAGCACCGCGGCGCCCGCACGCCACCGCCTGAACATGGTCGACCGCACCTGGTTCCCACCTCTCCGCTGATTCCCCAAGGCGGAAAAGTAACCACATAGGCGCGTATCAGCGCAATATCCACCGCGCACAGTGGGTCGTGATCGTTACGGCGAGGTCTGGACCAGCAGCTCGTCCACGCCGGGCGAACCCTCAGCCCGGCGAGACGACGACGCCCTCCGGCTGGTCGCCGACGGGAACGGTGGCGCTGACCGTGCCGGCGGAAACGTCGAGCACCGCCAGGCTGTCGCTGCCGGTCTCGGTCACGTAGACGTAGCTGTCGTCCGGCGCGGCCGCGATCCCCTCGGGCTGGTCGCCCACCGGAACCGTGCTCGCGACGCCGGTGTCGCCGGGATCGATCCGCGACACGGTGTCCGCGCCGCTGTTCGTGACGTACACCGCGCCGTTGCCGGTCACGGCGACGCCGATCGGCGCGGTACCCACGGGAATCGTCGCGAGGACGAGCCCGGTGCGGGTGCTGACGACCGACACGGTGTTGCTGCCGGTGTTGGCCACGTACGCCCGGCCGCGGGCGGTGACCGCGATGCCGGCCGGGAACCGGCCGACCGGGATGGTCCCGGTGACCCGGTTCGTGGCGGTGTCGATGACGGTGACGGCGTCGGCCCCGTTGTCGCTGACGAGGAGCGTCTGCCCGTCGGGGCTCAAGGCGGGGGTGTGCGGGAACTTCCCGACCGGGATGGTCGCCACCGGGGCGTTGGTGGCGGTGTCGATGACGGTCACCGTGCCGTCGCTGAAGTTGGCGACGTAGACCCGGTCCGCACCGGCCGCGATGCCGAACGGGTGCGAGCCGACCGGCACGGTCGCCACCACGCGATGGTCGTTCGCGTCGAGCACCGACACGGTGCCCGAGAGCTCGTTGGAGACGTACACGTGGTCGCCGTCGGGAGCCACCGCGATGCCCACCGGCGCGGTCTGCACCGGGATGTCGGCGAGCAGCTGCGTGGTGCGGGTGTCGTAGACGGTGAGGTTGCGCGATCCGGTGTTGGCGACGAAGACCTTGATCCGGGGCGGATAGGCCAGCGCCGCCGGTCCGCCGGCGAACACCAGGGCCGCCGCGAGCAGGATCGCGGCCATCGCGACAGGAACCGGCCGTGGCCACGCGCGCATGATGGGACTCCAATTCTGCGAAAAGTTTTTCGGCGAGCGCCGAATACGACACCGGAACGATAGTTTCGGAGAACGAACCGTGCAGGGCCAATACCCGCTCGGGTGTCGATCATGGCGGCACAACGGGTGATCATGGCGCGATCGAGTGTCCACAACGGACTGAGTGCGAACGGGAATCGCGTTCGGAAACGGGCTCAGGCCGACGGTTCCTGGTGCGGTTCGGCCGTGGGGACGGCGGTCCAGCTGGCGAGCAGGCGCAGTTTCTCCTCCGCGGGAGAGCCGCGGTCGGCGCTGTAGATGACGACGTTCTGCCCGTCGTCGCCGGCCGGGGCCAGCGTCTCGTACCGCAGGGTCAGCTCCCCCACGGCCTCATTGAAGAACAGCTTGGTGCCGTGGCCGTGCTCGTAGAGGTCGTAGGCCGACCAGTGGCGCGCGAACTCCGGCGAAGCGACCACCATCTCCCCCACCAGCTGCGCCAGCAGCGGGTCGGCCTGCCGCTCGGCCGTGATGTGGCGAAGAGCGGCGGCGACGTGCCCGGCGACGAGCTCCCACTGTGGGTGCACGACCTTCGCGCGCGGGTTGAGGAACGTCCAGCGCACGATGTTGCGGTCCGCGATCGGCATCGCGCCGAAGTCGTCGAGGAGGACCTTCGCGGCCGCGTTCGCGGCGAGCACGTCGTACCGCGGGCCGTAGACCAGCGCCGGGGCCGGGTCGAGCGCGTGGATCATCGCCACCAGCTGCGGCCGCGCCTTGACGGGGTCCGAACGCCCGGCCCGGCGGCGGCCCGCGTTCCAGACGAGCGCCCGCAGGTGCAGGCACTCCAGCTCGTCGAGCCGAAGCGCGCGCTCGACGGCGGAGAGCACCTCGTCGGAGATCATCCCGACGCGTCCCTGCTCCAGCTTCGTGTAGTACGCGACGCTGACCCCCGCCAGCGCGGCGACCTCCTCACGGCGCAGGCCGGGTACCCGCCGTCCCGCGTGCGTCACCGGCAGGCCCGCCCGGGCCGGATCGATGGCTGCGCGTCGCGAGACCAGGAAGTCCCGTAGGGCGTTGTCGCCGGTCATATCCCTGTTATACCCAGCCAGGGGTGTCCGCGCCGCCGCGAAGGTGACCCTGTCAGTAGCAGGAAGCGGGGTATCACGTTCCGCCTTGCGGAACACCCGGCGCCGGTGGTGCTGTGGAGTCCGGATCCGCAGGCAGGCCGTTCCTGCCGTAGCCAGCAAGGAGTTCTTCGTGCCCTTCACTGTTCCCGCCCTCGCCGCGGCCGGCCCGCAGGCGCCGCTGGAGTCCACGACCATCGAGCGCCGGGACCCGCGCCCGCACGACGTCGTGATCGACATCGCGTACACCGGCATCTGCCACACCGACCTGGCACTGCTGCGCAACCACTGGCGGGAGGGCATCTTCCCGATGGTGCCAGGGCACGAGATCACCGGGACGGTCGCGGCCTCCGGCTCCGCGGTCACCAGGCACTCGGCCGGCGACCGGGTCGGCGTGGGCTGTTACGTCGACTCCTGCCGTGAATGCGAGAACTGTCTCGCCGGGGAGCCCCAGCACTGCCGCCGCGGCGAGGTGATCACCTTCGGCAGTCGCGACTACGACGGCGAGCTCACCTACGGCGGCTACAGCACCAGGATCGTGGTGGACGAGAACTACGTCGTGCGGATCCCCGACGGCCTGCCGCTGGATGCCGCCGCGCCCCTGCTGTGCGGCGGCATCACCATGTACAACCCGCTGCGCCGCTGGCACGCCGGTCCGGGGAAGAAGGTGGCCATCGTCGGGCTGGGCGGGCTGGGACACCTCGGGGTCAAGCTCGCGCACGCGCTCGGCGCCGAGGTCACGGTGCTCGGCCGCAGCACGGCCAAGCGGGAGGACAGCTTGTGCTTCGGGGCCGATCACTACGTGAGCACCGCGGAGCCCGGAGGCTTGCAGGACCTGGCGAGTGCCTTCGACCTGATCGTCAGCACCGCCGCGGCCGATGTGGACGTCGAGGCCTACCTCGGTCTGCTGCGCCTCGACGGGGTGCTGGTCCTCGCCGGGGTCGGCACCGAGCCGATCAGCCTGCACGGCGGCCTGCTCAACCAGGGACGCCGCGTCGTCACCTCGACCAAGAACGGCAGCATCGCGCAGACCCAGGAGATGCTCGACTTCTGTGCCGGCCACGGCATCGTCGCCGAGATCGAGAAGATCACGGCAGCCCAGACGGACAAGGCGCTCGACCGCCTGCACAACGGCGACGTGCGCTACCGGTTCGTCATCGACGCCTCGACCTTCCCCGCGCAGGCCTGACGTCCGTCGTCACGAGCGCCGGCGAGCACGCTGCCGTGGCGGCGCCGGCGCCTCGAAACCGAACTCCAGCACCGCCTGCGGGGTGGCCTGGCCGCCGAGCACGCCGCGCAGCTCGGGCCGGGCCTTCTGGACCGTCTCCGCGCGCAGCAGCAGGACCGCCCGCGCGCCCTGCACGTTGCTGGTGAGCAGCACCCGCTGCAGCGCCCGCCCGGCCTGCAGCTGCCCGCGCGTGGTGTCGGTGTAGGAGTTCAGCACCGCGACGAGGCCGCCGCAACCCTTGGCACCGCCGGAAAGCCAGCCCGCCTCGGTGAGCCGGTGCTCGAGCAGACCGACCTCGGCCGGCGGCTCCAGCAGGACCAGCTCGCCCTCCTCGCGGGCGGCGGCGCGCACGAGCGCCATCCGCACGCCCAGCGGCACCAGGCCGTCGGGAAGCGGGCCACGGTGCTCCTGCAGCACCGGGATCGCGCGCGCCAGGGCCCGCTCCTGGGAGCTGGGCGTGCAGGTCGCGCGGATCCACACCACTGCGGCCAGCTCGGGCCGGGTGCGGTCGGGCAGCAGGTCCACGGTCGCGGCGTGGCCGGTGGCCCGCAGCGCCAGCTGCATGTTCAGCACCGCGGCGCCGCAGGCGGCGAGCGCCTCCCGGTCACCGTCCTCGAGCAGGACGTCGATCCGCCCGTGCCCGGCCTCCAGCCGGCACGGCGACCGGCCGCCGGGGAACGGCACCCGGGTCGCGGCGGCGAGTGCCGAAGCGACGTGCTCGGGTTCCGACAAGGTTCTGGTCATCGGGAATGCTCCAAGCAGGGGAAGAGCTGTGGTTACACGATGTCGCTCGTCGGCGGTGGCAAACAGAGCACGGCGTCCCCGCCCACTGGGCCTTTGTACTCTCTCCCGTGCGTGGCCGCTGTCAATAGGGGTTCACCCGATTCAGGTACGCGGTGGCGACGGTGGTCCCGTCCGCGCGGGGGAAGGACACGCGGGCCGGGTCGCCGTCGGAGGTGTAGCGCTCGCCGGGATCGGCCGAGAGCTTGTCGAGCCACGTGGTGGATCCGTACTCCGCTTCCTCCCCCGTGGCAGCCTCCGAGCGGATGCGCGGGATGGCGAGAGGGTCGAATTTCGCCGAGAACGGTGACGGGGACGGGTTCGCGCCGACGAGGAACGCGCCCCGGTAGTCGTAGCCGGGACCTTTGAGCGTGAGGTCCTCCTGCCGCGGGTGGATGCCGAAGGGCAGGGCGATCGTGGTCGGCGCCGCGTCCGGCACCGCGGCCCGGATCTGCCGGTCGCAGCCGGCGATCTCCGCCTGCGCCTCGTCCGCCGAGTCCTGGCGCAGGTTCGCGTGGGTCTTCGTGTGGTTGCCGATGTCGAAGCCGTGGGCGTGCAGCCACGGCAGGGTCCGGCGCCCGCCCGGGTCGCCGAACGGGTCCTGGTTGACGTACAGGGTGGCCACCGGCCGGAAGCCCGGGTGCGCGCGGGCGACGTCGAGCAGGATTCCCACGGCCGACGTCGCGGCCGGATTTCCGTCCGGGGTCAGGGAGAACTGGCTCGGGTCGCCGTCGTCGAAGGTCAGCACGACCGGGTGGGTGCCGGCCGGGATGTCGATCGTGCCCGCGGTGAACTCGGCCGCGGTCACCGGCACGTAGTCCTCGCGCACGAGCCGCTCCAGCTCGGCGCGGAAGTCGGCGGGCGTGCGCTCGTACACCGACTTCGGGTTGTCGACGATGCGGTGGTACATCAGCACCGGCACCAGGCCGAGCTCGTTCGCCTTGGTCTCGGCGGGCGAGGGCGCGGGCGGGGCTGTCGTCGCCGCCCGCAGCGGCGCGAAGGACGACCACGGCTGCTCATCCTTGGTGGCAGCGGGCGTCCCGCCGCTGCAGGCGGTCAGCACGGCGAGGGCGGCGACGAGCGGAACGAGCTTGATCTTCACACTTCGACCGTGCGGGCGCGGCGGGCGTCCCGCAATCGCTGCAGCCCACGATCGGCTGAACCCGGCTCAGAAACGGTGCTCGGCGAGGATGCCGGCGAGCACCTGCCGGGCGGTTTCGGAGCGGTCGCGGTCGGCGAGCAGGAGGCTGACGTACAGCGCGTCGAGCACCACCAGGTGCGCGAGCCTGCTGGTCATCGCCTCGACCCGGTACCGCGTCTCCAGCCCGCCCGCGACGAGCTTCGCGTGCGCGACCTCGGTCAGCGGTGAGGTGCTGAAACTGGTCACGGCCACGACCGAGGCGCCGGCCTCGTGCGCGGTGCGCGCCGCGTGCACGGTCTCGCGGGTGGAACCGGTGTGGCTGACCGCGATCACGACGTCGCCGGGCCGCAGCAGGCCCGCGCGCACGTGCTGCACGTGCACGTCGAGCGGCGCCTCGGCCAGGATGCCCAGTGACAGCAGGCGGTACGCCGCGTCCTGGGCGAGCGGGGCGCTCGTGCCGACGCCGAGCACTAGGACCCGGTCGGCGCCATGCAGGAGCGCCACGGCCCGGTCCAGCTCGGCGGGATCGACGCTCACCGGCGCGCGCCGCAGGGCGTCACCGCTGCCGGCGGCGAGCTTCGCGAGCACGTCGGCGGGCGGTCCCCGTCGACGATGTGTTCCGGGGAGTGCTCCCCCACCAACGGCGCGAGATCCTGTGACAGCGCGATCTTCGCGTCCTGGAAGCCCTTGAAGCCGAGGCTCTGGCACGCGCGCACCACGGTGCCCACCCCGGTCCCGGCCGCGGCGGCGATCTCGCTCACCGACATCCGGACCACGTCGGAGCCGCGTTCCAGCAGCACCTGCGCGGCCCTGGCCTCGCTCGGCGGCAGCGCGCTCAGCGCCGCCCTGGCCCGCTCCGCCACGACACCCGGCACCCGGCCCGTCTCGATGGTCACCACGATCTCCCCTGCACCCGGCGAGCACGACGATACGGGATGAACGGCAGCTGGCCGTTCGCCCAGGACACGGTGCCGAGGCTCGCCGTCGGGGAGGCGACCCACTAGGATGTGGTTTGTGAAACGCGTTGTCCGCGGACCGGAACCGCAGGTGAGCGTCGGGATAGTGGCGCCGTACGACTTCAACCGCGACCGGGAGCTGTGGCGCTGGGTGCCGGAGAGCGTTTCCCTGTTCATCTCGCGCACCGCCGAGGTCTCCGGTGCGGACAACCTGGGCACCGTGTCGGCCCTCGGCGAGGCGTCCTACGTCGCGCGCCCCACCCGGGAGGTCTGCGCGGTCGGTGCGCAGGTCGTCGTCTACGCGTGCACCTCGTGCAGCTTCGTCGGCGGCGCTCGCGGCGAAGCGGCGCTGCGCCAGGCGATGCTCGACCACGGCGCACCGCAGGCGCTGACGACGAGCGGCGCTGCGGTCGACGCCCTGCGCGCGGTCAAGGCGGGGCGGGTCGCGACCGTGCACCCCTACGAGGAGCCGGTGGGGCGGCGGCTGCGCCGCTACCTCGGCGACGCCGGCTTCGACGTCGTCGCGAACACGGCGCTGGGGCTCCCGGTGCGTGACGTGCTGTCGGCCTCGTACGACCAGGTCGCCGACCTCGTCCGCGCCGGCGACCGCCCGGAGGCCGACGCGTTGTTCGTCAGCTGCACCGCGCTGCCCAGCTACGACCTGATCGCGCCCCTGGAGGAAGAGCTGGGCAAGCCCATCGTCACCGCCAACCAGGCCACGGTCTGGGCGGCGCTGCGCGCGATCGGCCTCTCGGCGACGGGCGAAGGGCAGACGCTGCTCGGGCTGTGAGCGTTACTCCCGTCGCACTGCCCACGCACGCGTGAGGTACGTCGTTTCGACGGTCTCGTGCTCGGCGAGGCGGTCCTTCGCGTAGCCGAGGAACCGGGCGAACAGCTCCTCGCCGAGCTGCGCCGGGACGTCGTTGGCCGACTCCCACAGCCCGAGGTAGCGCGCCACGGACTGCCGCACCACGTGGCGGCCTTCGAGGTACACCAACTCCCCGAACCCCGTCGCCGAGGCCAGCCTGCCGGACAGGCTCGCGGTGAAGTCCGAACGGCCCGAGGACACCCGCCGCAGATCCGGCTTGAGGCGGGTGATCTCCTGCTCGATGTCGTGCAGGAGCGGGTTCGCGCTGACGTCGCGCGGGTTCCACAGCGCGACGAACCACCCGCCCGGCCGCAGGACGCGGTGGAACTCACGCAGGCCCGCGTCGAAGCCGACCCAGTGGAACGAGGACGCCATGGTCAGCAGGTCGGCCGAGCCCGCTTCGAGCCCGGTGGCCTCACCGCTGCCCGCGCGCCAGGCGATCGGGAGGTTCCGCGAATCGGCGATCCCGTGGGCGCGCATCGAGTCGTTCGGCTCCACCGCGGTCAGCGATCGCGGTGCCCGTTCCGCCAGCAGGCGGCTCCAGATTCCGGTGCCGGCGCCGACGTCGGCGACATCGAGAGTCTCCGGCGGGGCCGCGCAGAGCCCGAAGATCGCGTCCCGTACCGGGAGCGCGTAGCCCTCGCGGTAGCGCGAGTAGCTCTCCGCCAGGTCGGTGAAGTCACCGTGCACCAGCACATCGGTCATGGGGAGGTTTCCTTTCCGGGGTGAAGGTCGTAGCCGAAGCGCGCGGCCAGCGACGCGATGTTGTCGCGGTGGAAGTGCGCGAGCGTCGCGGGCGTCATCCATTCCCGCCATTCGCCGGGCGTGCCCCGGCGCAGGATGCCCGCGCCGGTGCCGCCCCGGTCCCGCTCGTGCCGGCGCATCGCATCGAAGCTGCTGTCGCGCACGGCCTGTTCGATCTGCTCCTCGCCGGCGGTGAGCCCGAAGGCGTGCAGCCCTTCCCGCAGGGCGCCGACCGGTTCCTTCTTGAGCCGTTCGAAGCTCGTCACGGCGTGCGGGACGGCTGGGTCGTCCAGCCAGGTTCCGTAGAAGTCCACCCAGTCGTCGATCCGGTCGACACCCGTCGGGCCGGGGCGGCGGAGCCAGTCCTCGAACCCGTCGGCCAGCCGGTCCAGCGGGTCGCGCACGAACTCGGTGCGGAACCGGTACCACGAGTACAGCGCGTCCCGCGGGTCACGGACCAGGATCCACGCGCCCAGCAGTGGGCGGGCACGGTAGAAGCGTGGCGGGAGATGGCTCTTGACGAACCTCGGCCACCGCCGGGCGGGCGGGGTGTGCGCGGGCAGCCGGTCACGATAGTCCGCGTAGGCGGCGACCGGTGCGCTGGTGCCGGCCCCGGCCAGGGCTTCGGTGTACGGATCGGCGTAGTTGAGGCCTAGTTCCAGCAGGATGTTGCCGAGGAACGACTGGCCGGAGCTGCCGATGCTGGCGACGACGACGTCCTGCCGTCCGAGCCGCTCGATGTTGTCCTGGTACAGCGCGTTGTAGCGGTCCTGCAGCCCGTGCAGCAGGTAGTAGGTCTTCTCGGTCACGGCATGGCTCCCGTTCCGCGCCGGGCGAGCAGCAGCGGCACCACGCCACCCACCAACGCGATGACCGCGGACACGGCGAAGGCGAGCCGGTACCCGTCCGCCGCGGTCGCGCGCGTGGCCGCGGCGGTGGCGAGGGTGGCCACCACGATCGCGCCGGAAAGGTACTTCGCCGTCTCGTAGATGCCGTACACGCTGCCCTGGTCGCGCGGGTCCGCTTCGCTCCCGGCGGCCCCGTTGAACGCGATGGCCGAGACCGCCGCGCCCAGGCCGATCAGCACGAGGCCCGGCAGGAAATGGGTCGAATACCCACCGGTGACCGGGACCCGCACGAGCAACACCAGCCCGGCCACACAGGTCAGCTGCGCCCCCGCGACCACCACCGTCCAGCGCAGGCGCCGCAGCAGGAAACCGGCCACCGGGGAGCCCGCCAGCACGGCGACCCCGAGCGGGCCGAACGCCAGTCCCGCCTCGACCGGGCCGAAGCCCGCGGCCTGCTGCAGGAACAGCAGTCCCACGAACACCGTGCCGTCGTAGGCGAACACGAAGCCCGGCAGCCCGCCCACCGCCGCCCGCAGCGCGCGGTCGCGCAGCAACCGCACCGGCACCAGCGGTGCCGCGGTGCGCCGTTCCCGCAGCGCGAACCCCACGAGCGCCGCCGCGGCGAGCCCGAACGCGCTCAGCGTCTCCCGCCCGAGCGGACCGGCCCGCTCGACGTCGGTGATCGCGAGGACCAGCAGCGCCAGGCCTGCCACCGAGAGCCCGGCCGCCAGGAGGTCGGGCTCCGCGGGCGCCGCCGCCCGGGCCTCGTCGAGGACCTTCGCCGCGACCACGGCCGCGGCGGCCGCCACCGGCACGGTCAGCAGGAAGACGAACCGCCAGCCCAGGCCCTGGGTCACGAGGCCACCGGCGACCGCGACGGCGGCGAACACCCGGTTGCGCCGCTCGGCCGGGCGAAGCGCGCTGATGATCGCGAAGGAGTTCGGCACGGCGAAGGCGGCGCCGAACCCCTGCAGCGCGCGCCCGGCGAACATCGGCCACGGCGCCCAGGCGAACCCGGCGAGCAACAGCCCGGCGACGAACACCAGCAGGCCGGCGACCAGCGTCGTCTGCCGCCCGTACCGGTCGCCGCACCGCCCGCCGAACAACAGCATCCCGCCCAGCCCGACCGCGTACGCCGTGATCAGCCATTGCGCGTCCAGCCGGCGCATCCCCAGGCTGGCCTGGATCGAGGGCAGGGCGACCGTGACGACCAGCCCGTCGAACACCGCGACGAAGTTGGTGATCGACAGCATCGCCGCCACCAGCACCGTGCGCGGCGACCGGCTCGCAGTGAGCGGGGCCTTCATGACGGTGTCCCCGCGAACAACGCGCGGTCGACCCGACGCAGCACCGGCAGGCCGACCGCCAGGTCGTGGGCCGAGTCGAACTCGTGCCACGGGCCACGCACCGCGACCCCCTGGACCCGGGTGGCACCACCCCGGATCACCCGGGCGAGGACTCCGGTGGTGTCGCGCCGGCCGGTACCCGCCAGCTCGTCACGCAGCGCGCACCACCCGGACGGCTCGAGCTTCAGCAGACCCACGTACTGACCCTGCACCTCGTCGAGCGACGTGGGCCGCTCACCGATCCCGGTCACGGTGCCGTCCGCCGCGATCGCGAACGTCTCCGCGTCCGACAGCGGGTCCTCGAACCGCCGCGACCACTGCGCGTGCCAGTCGGGGTCGTAGGCGATCGCGATCGGTGCCCGGGCCGCCGCGAGCGCGGCGACGGTTTCGGTGGTGTAGACGATGTCGCCGTAGCTCACCAGCGTCGGACCGTCGGCGAGCCATTCCCCGGCGCAGGCGAGCGAGTCGAGCATCGAGGAGGTCGCCCAGTCCGGGTTGTGGAACCGCCGGACGGACCGGTGCTCGAACCGCTCCGCCTGCCAGCCGGTCACCACGGCCACTTCGGACGCCCGGCCGAGCGCGGCCAGCTGGCGCTCCAGCAACGTGCGACCGTCCACTTCGATCAGACACTTCGGACGGTCCGCGGTGCGCTCCCCCATCCGGGAGCCGCATCCCGCGGCGAGCACTACGGCACGCATGACACCTCACCGAAGATCCGGGTGAACAGGGCGACGTCCTCGGGATCGGCGGGGTCGGCGCGTTCGGGGTGCCACATGATCCCGGCGATCGGTTCGCTCCGGTGCACGATCGCCTCCACCACCGGGCCGCACCGGGCGGTGACGTCGAAGTGCGGCGGCCCGTCGAGCGCGGCCCACGTGTGGTAGCTGTTGACCCGGCGGCCGCCGTACGGCCCGGTCAGCACGTGCGTCTGTGCCACGTGGCCGGGCACCTGCCGCAACGAGCCGCCGAACAGGTCGACGATGAGCTGCATCCCCCGGCACACCCCGACGACCGGCCGGCCGTGCTCGAGCGCCAGCCGGAACAGCTGCCGCTCGAGGGCGTCGCGTTCGGGCACCGAACCCAGGTCGTCGCCGCCGGTGAGGACGAGCCCCCGGCAGCCGGTGCGGTGCAGTACCTCGACCGCGAGCGCCGAGTCCAGCGGCATCGGCACGGCGAGGAACCCGCATTCGCGCAGGAACCGTGGCCAGCGCACGTCCAGCGCCGTCCGCAGCTCGCCGTGCCCCGGGTCGCGCAGCACCCGCTGCGTCACCGCGAGCACGGGCGCGTCGCCGCTCACCAGAGCTTCCTGTCCGCGCAATGGGCGAACACGGCCGCGGCCGCGGCTTCGGCCGACACCGCGCCATGGTTGGCGATCGTCACGTCCGGCGTCAGCGGGAGCTCGGCCGCGAGGTCGACGCCGACGACGTCGGAACCCGCGCGGTAGACCCCTTTCGGGTCGCGTCGGCGCAGCTCCTCCAGGGGCACGTTCAGGAACACCTCGGCATACCCGGGAAGGTGCTTGCGATTCCAGTCGTGCACGCTGTGCTGCAGGGAGATCGTGGCGCAGACGACGACGTGCCCCTGCCGCGCGAGCAGCCGGCACAGCCGGCCGTAGGTGCCGGCCAGCTGCCGCCGGGTCTGCGCGGTGAACGTGTCCGACATCCGCAGGGACTCCCGCAGCTCGTCGCCGTCGAGCAGCACCGGGTCGATCCCCTCCTGGCGCAGCAGCCGGGCCAGTTCGCCGGCGACCCGTGACTTCCCGGCGCCGGACAGGCCGGTGATCCAGACGACCGCACCGCTCATGACACCCTCGATTCCCGGACTGCCGCCTCCCGCGCGTGGCCGGCGACGGTGACGGGCCGCACGGCCTTGGCCGCCGCGTCGACCTCGAGTGCGTCCGCGCCCAGCCAGTGCTGGAACTGGTTCTCGCCCACCCCGATCGCGGCGGGGATGCCGAGCTCCAGTGCGCGGATCGCCATGTGCGAGTTCGCTCCCCCGTACGCCGTCACCAGTCCCGCGATCCCCTTGGTGAACAGCCAGTCGTAGCCGGGGTCGGCCGCTCTGATCAGGGCGATCGCGCCGGTGGGGTCGTCGCCCGCGGCGATGTCGGCGACGCGCGCCGCGACCCGGGACTGAGTCACGAAGTTCGTCTCGCCGTGCATGGCGACGAACGAGGTGAGCTGTCCGGGCCCGCTCAGCACGGCGGGTGCGCACAGCGACTCGGTCAGGGCGTAGCGCTCGCGGCCGCGTTCGACCAGCTCGGCGATCCGGCGCCGCTCCGCCCAGCAGTCGCCGGTGAGGCTCGCGAGATCCCCGATCGCCGTGTGCGACATGTCGTCCACGGTGAACCCCAGCCGCTCGCCGCCGCGGCGCACCTCGAACAGGATCTCGCTGACGAGGCGGGAGAACTGGAGCTTGCCGTACTCCCGCGCGGCGATGCTGTCGGCGACGAACAGGAACAGCTGCCCGGGACTTCCGGGCAGCCCGTGCGAGGCGAGCAGCTTGCGCACCGCGCGCACCTGCGCCGGCCGTGGCCGGAACACCGGTGCGGGCGAGGGCGGGGACGCGGGCCGCGTCCAGTCGAAGTACCGGTCCGGGTCCTCGTCGTACCGGCTGGAGAGGATGTCGTAGGTGCCGGGCCGCAGGTGACCGTACCGCCGCAGGAAGCTCGCCCGGTCCAGTGTCGCGAAGTCGCGCTGCAGTGCGGTGCCCACGGTGTTGGCGCTGCCGAGCAGCGTGTCGGCGTCCGCCGGGGTCAGGACGTCCAGTTCGACGAGACCGCGCACGAGCGCGGTTGCGGCGAACGCGGCCCGGGCGGCACCGGCGAAGGGCAACGTGCCGTGCCGGCGGCACTGGTCGAGCAGCGCGCTGAGACGCCGGGGCGAGAACGCGGCCGGCCGCACGATGGTGCGCGCGGCGAGCCGGTCGATCGCCTCGACGTCCCGGCGGAACGGGCCGTCGTCGCGCAGCATGCCACTGGTGACCTCTCGGAGACCGCGGACGAGGACTTCCGCCTCCCGTTCGTCGAGCACGCCTTCTTCACACAGCCGTTCCGCCCTTTGTGGAATGGTGAAGTCGTAAGAGGACAGTGCGATCGCGAACTCGATCTTGTCGTGCAGGTGCGGATTCTCGCGTAGCGTCCGGACGTAGTGGGTGACCAGTTTCCGCGCCGTCGCCTCGTCCACCGAGGCCGGCACGAAGGACGTGAAACTCGCCCTCGCGTCGATGTAGGCCAGGCCGTGCAGCTCGACGAGCAACGGTGTCGAACCCAGGTCCCGGTATCCGTAGCGCGCCCGCGAGTGCGCCCACACGTCGTCGGTGATGAGCTCCCGGTAGAGCGACAGCGCGAGCGGCCGGGGCCGCAGGCCGATCATCTCCGCCGGGTTCCAGTCCGGCATGACGCCGAGCACCGTTTCCGCACCGAGCGCGGGCGGGCTCTCGGTGAGCAGGGCGCGGACACGCCGGGCGCACTCGTCGACGGCCGCCCGGTGTCGTTGCGGCGGGATCGCCGGGCTGTCGGCGCCCGCGAGCGGCCTGATCTGGAACAGGACGAGGCCGCCGTCCGGGTCGACCCCGAACTCGAACTCGAAGGGGCGGCCACCGACGAGCCGCGCCAGCTCGTCGGTCAGCGCGGGGATGCCCGCGACCGCGGCCGAGGGCGGTACGACCTGGGCGCCGGGCAGGAAGTACCAGGTCTGCACGCAGGAGCGCCCGGAGGTGACCTCGCTGGTGTCGGTGCCGGGCGTCCAGTTGACGACCCGGTAAGGGCCGCCGCAGCTGGGTTCGCAGGACGAGACCACACCGCTCGCGAGCGCGTCGTGCAGCTGCGGCTGGACGAGTACCTGGTCTTCGGGATCACCGTCGAAGGACCGGATCACGGCGTCCACGGCGAGGCGGATCTCGTCGCGACCGTACACATCGGACACCGAGAGATAGCGGCCGGCGTTGGAGGACGTGGCCTGGTCCTCGTTCCGGCTGCTGCTGCGCACGATGAGCGCCCTGCGGGCCCATGGTCGCCCGCACACCCGCATGAGCACGGTCCGCGGATTTCGCTGCCATTCGGCGACGGTGAACGAATATTGCGGGAGAATGCTCGCGGTCCGCAACGACCCGGCGAGTCGCGCCAGCGTCTCGGCTTTCGTGCCGAACTCCAGAGGGAGCACGGCGGAAACAGAGCTGTGCATCGGCACTCCCTCACCAGGTCGGGTCGGCACGGGATTCCGGCAGGAAACTGATTCCGGTCCGACGAAATTACCTTGGAAGGCGGCCGTTTCGATGGGGGCGATCTTTGCTCTGCACACAAAGGGGGGTCTGCCGCGGTATTCCGCGGCAGACCCCCCTTATCCGATGCGAAAACTACGGCACGGCGACGGCGGCCTCGGGCTCACTTCCCCTGGGCCGGCCGGGGATCGCGGTGGGGTGGGAGATCGAGACGCGGGCGGTCTCCGGCATGAGCAGGATCGGCGCGATGGCGATGGCGGCGGCACCCATGAGGTAGAACGCCGGGATCGCGTTGTTGCCGGTGCTGTCGATGAGCGCGGTGATGACGAGCGGCGCCGTGCTGCCGAAGGCCGCGGTCGAGGTCGAGTACCCGATCGCGAAACCGCTGTAGCGGTGGCGTGTCGGGAACATCGCGGGCAGTGCCGAGCCGATCGTGCCGAGCATCAGCACCAGCAGCACGCCCAGCAGCAGCATGCCGGCGACGGCGGCCACGATGTTTCCCGTCTGCAGCAACGCGATCGCCGGATAGCTCAGCACCAGGAACCCTACCGCCGACGCGAGCAGCAGCGGCTTGCGGCCGATCCGGTCGGACAACGAGCCCACCGGCGCGATGACGAACAGCATCGCGACCATCACCCCGAGCGGGATCAGCACCGACGCCGTCGCGCCGAGGTCGAGCATTTCGCCGAGATAGGTGGGCATGTAGGCGATCAGCGTGTAGTCCGCGACGTTCAGCAGGATCACGAACCCGATCAGGTTCAGCAGCTGCGGCCACGCGGTCACGAGGACCTCCTTCAGCGGGATCCGCGCCGTCTCGCCGGCCCGCTCGGCCCGCCGGAACGCGGGCGTGTCCGCCAGCCGCTTGCGCAGGTAGAACCCGACCAGGCCGAGCGGGCCTGCCACCAGGAACGGGATCCGCCATCCCCAGTCGTTCAGCGCGGACTCGGTGAGGCCGACCTGGACGATGGTCGCGAGACCGGCACCGGCGACGTTCCCCGCCAGCGTGCCGAACTCGAGGAAGGAGCCGAAGAAGCCGCGCCGGCGGTCGGGGGCGTACTCGGCGATGAACGTCGCCGCGCCGCCGTACTCACCGCCCGTGGAGAAGCCCTGCACCAGCCGGGCCAGTAACAGCAGGATCGGCGCGGCGACGCCGATGGTGTGGTAGCTGGGAATCAGCCCGACGCAGAACGTCGCGGTCGACATCAGCACGATGGTGAACGCCAGCACCTTGCGCCGGCCGTAGCGGTCGCCGAGCGGGCCGAGGACGATGCCGCCGAAGGGGCGGAGCACGAACGGGATTGCGATGCCCGCGAAGACCAGGAGGATCCGCGCGGTCTTGTCGGCGTCGGGGAAGAAGTTGAGACCGATGCTCGTCGCGAGGTAGCCGTAGATGCCGTAGTCGAACCACTCGACCGCGTTGCCCATCGCCGCGCCGGCGACGGCTCGGCGCATCGTTCGCTCGTCGACCCGCGCTTCGGTGTCCTGAGTGGGTTCCATGGTCACGCTCCGGGGAAGGGAGGGCGCCGGCCGGGGCTCGACCGTCGTTTTGACAGCTGAAATCACCTATTTGCCGTGTGAATCGTACCGAGAAGAGATGGTCGAACCCACACGTTCCGGTGAACTCTGGAACACAGTTCTGTTTCCACCTAGGCTGTGGATGGATGTTCCACACGACGGGAGGTTCGGTGACCTGCGAGGCCGCCATCTTCGACTGTGACGGGCTGCTCCTTGACACCGCGGTGGCGTGGGAACGGGCATTCCACGCCACCGCGGCAGAGCTGGGATTCGCGCTGACCGGCGCACACCTGGCGGCGCTCGCGGGCAGTTCGGTCGACACCGGGGCACGCCGGATCGCGGGCTGGGCCGGCGGCGCCGAGCAGGCCGGCCGGGCGCGCACCACGCTCCGGTCGGTGCTGTCGGCGAGCCTGCGCGCGGCCCCGCCGCCCGTGCTCCCCGGCGTCACCAACCTGCTGGGCGAGCTGCACACCCGGCTGCCGCTCGCGGTGGCCTCGAACGCACCCGCGGACATCCTCGCCGACGTCCTCACCGGGGCCGGGCTGCTCACCGCCTTCTCGGCCGTCCTCAGCGCCGAGGACGCCGGGCGGCCCAAACCCGCGCCCGACGTCTACCTCGCAGCCTGCCGGCGGCTGGGTGCCGAGCCCCGCCGCGCCGTCGCGCTCGAGGACTCGTTCGCGGGCGCGACCGCCGCGCAGGAGGCGGGCCTGTCGCTGGTCGTCGCCACGACGGACGACTGGCCGGGGCGTACACCGCTGCCCTGGCCCCGCGCCGGGCGACCGGTGCTCTACGTGACCGGTCTGGCGCACGACGCGGTCCTCGGGCACATCCTCGGCGCCGAGGCAGGAGAACGCCGCCACATCGCATGAACGTGCGTTGTCCCGGCGGCTGCGGGAGCGGCATCATCGATGCTTGACACCTGCAGGAGGTGGCGCGCATGTCGTTCGTGTCCCGTGGTTTCACCGGCCGGCGCCGGTCCGGGCCGCCCGGCAGGCTGCCGCCCGGTCAGTACGACACCGGCGACGCCTTTCCCGTGCTGTCCGCGGGCCCCGTGCCGCGGCGGCACCTCGACGCGTGGGACTTCGCGGTCCGCGGCGAGATCGACGACCCGCTCACCTGGAGCTGGCCGCAGTTCCGGCGACTGCCGCACGTGGACATCACCGCCGACATCCACTGCGTCACCAGCTGGTCGAAGTTCGACACCCACTGGTCCGGCGTCAGCGTGGACACGCTCCTGAGCGACGTGGAGACGGCCGCCGAGTACGTGGTGGCGTTCTGCGACGGCGGCTACACGACGAACCTGCCGCTGGAGGACGTCCTCGACGGCAAGGCGTGGGTCGTCGACACCTACGACGGGCAGCCGCTGCCACCCGAGCACGGCGGCCCCGCGCGGCTGCTCGTGCCGCACCTGTACTTCTGGAAGTCCGCGAAGTGGGTGCGGGGGCTGAAGCTCACCCTGACCGACGAGCCCGGGTTCTGGGAGAACTTCGGCTACCACAACTACGGCGACCCATGGAAACAACAGCGCTACGCCGGCGACTGAGCCGGCACCAGGCCCACGACCCACGCCGCATCCGCACCGGACGGGACGGCGGGATGGGAGAAACCCCGTGAACGCACCACCGGACCCCGGCCACCGCCACCTCGACGGCAACGCGCTCGCCGGGCCGCTGGCCGAGCTGTTCGCGCTCGACCTGGCCGCCGCGACGATCACCTGCGCGCACTGCGGCTCCAGCGGCCCGCTCGGCGCCCACCACCTCTACCCGGACGCGCCCGCGCTCGTGGTGCGCTGCCCGAGCTGCACGGAGGTCGTGCTGCGGTACGCCTCCGACAGCCGCGGGCTCCGGTTCGAGATGACCGGAACCCGCCTGCTGACCGTCGCCGCGCCCGCGGAGTAGCCCTCAGCTCGCCAGCTTGGCGTAGACGATGACGTTGTCCAGGTAGTTGTGGTTCGCCGCGTCGTAGGCACCACCGCAGGTGATCAGCCGCAGCTCGGGGTCGGCCGTGTCGCCGTAGACCGCGTCGGTGGGGAACGAGCTCTTCGCCACCTGGTCGACCCTGGTGACCGTGAAGGTCAGCGGGCCGCCGTCCGCACGGCCGACCTGCACCTGCGCACCGGCCTTCAGCTCGTGTAGCCGCCAGAAGACGCCCTTCTGGTGGTTGCCGTCGATGTGCCCGAGGATCACCGCGGGACCGGCCTGGCCGGGCACTGGGCTGTACTTGTACCAGCCCGCCTGCAGCGGCTGGTCGACCGGCGGCACCTCGATCGTGCGGTCGGCGTTCAGGCCGAGCTGGACCAGGCTGGAGCGGGCGCCGATGCTCGGCAGGTCCACCCACGTGGGCGCCGACCGGGCCGGCGGCGCCACGGACGACGCCGGAGCGACGGGTGCCGCCGCCGGCGCCGGGTCCGCGCCGCACCCGCCCAGCAGCACGGCCGCGAGCAGGGCGAGCAGCAGCGCGGGCCAGCGGCAGCGCCGGAGGCTGTCGGGGCGCACCGGGTCAGTCCTCGATCACGGTCGCGAGGCTGCCGTCACCGGTCTGCGGCGCGCCGGCCGGGATGACGCTCACCTGACCGCCGCCGGGCGCCGGGGTGGCGGGCGTGCTCGGCGGGGTCGTCGCGGCGGCGCAGGTCGCCGAGGCGAGCACGATGTCGCCGCTGCCGAGCCCGGCGGTGGCCTTGCCGCCCAGGAGCTCGATGTGCAGCGCGTTGACGGTCAGGCTGCCGTCGGCGTGGCGGACCTGCTCGTTGACGATCACCCGCACGACCCCGGGCACGCCGACCTCGCGGTTCGGCCCGGTGCTGACGGGCAGCTTGCCCAGCCGGCCGAGGTCGAGCCCGGCGAGCTCGGAGCTGCCCGTGACGCCGTCGGCGGTCGAGGTGCACTTCGCGGTGATCGCCTGCGCGGTGGGCGTGCGCCCGGCGATCGGGGCGAGGACCGGCAGCGCCGCGTCGACGATCGACGCGGTCGCGCGGACCTGGCCGCTGCTCTCGCTGTGGTTCGCGGAGCTGGTGATCGCCTTGGCGGTGACCAGGCCCTTCAGCGGGGCGTCGACGACGGAGGCACTGCCCGGTCCCGAGGTGGACGACGCGGCGAGCCTGCCGGTGTCCACGGTCAGGCCCTGGGCGCCGAGCACGCCGGGCAGCACCGAGACCGTCGCGGAGGCGCCGTAGGCCGAACCCGTGCCGGGCCCGGAGGTGGCCGCGGCAGCCGGGGCGATCGTGGCGGCGAGCAGCGCGCCCGCGGCGAGGCCGATCGCACCGGACGAGCGCAGCACTGTGACCCGCATGAATCATCCCTTCGAAGCGTGGAAAAGGCAGCCCACGTACGCGAAACCGGTCCCCCGACTCGGTGACTGCACCAACGGATGCGAGCGAGCGCCAGCGAAGCTACCAAGCCCTGCCGCCCCGCCCAAGCGACGGAATTTTCGCGTGTCGGCCCAGGACAGTTCTGAGTAGTGAGCGCTTCCCGACGGCTCACTCGTTCGCGTGACAACCGGTCGGACGCGGCCCGCCGTGGTCGTGACGGACGGTGCCTTTTCGGGGACGCACCGGACATCGCGGCGCTCGGCCCACCTGGTGAGGTGATCGTTCGGCCGACGGCCGGAAAACACTCTGCGCGATGTGACGGCTACGGCAGCAGTAGCCGCGATACCCGGCGAAGCGGGCACGACTACGATGTTCGCGTCCGACGGTCCCGTGTTGAGCAGCAGCCGGAACGACCGTCCCGTCCCGCTCGCTTCCCGGATTGGCGTTGCGCCCGCACATGACCGAGAACACCGCGCTCACCCTGGGCGTCGAAGAGGAATTCCTGTTGGTGGACCGGGCGGGCCACCTCGTCTCCGCCGGTCCCGCGGTCACCGACGAGGTGTCCGACCCGCCCGGCCAGGTCGAGCACGAGCTGCGGCCCTGCCAGGTCGAGTCCGCCACCGAGGTGCAGACCGGGGTGGCCGGGGTGACCGGCGGGCTGCGGGCGTTGCGCGACGAGCTGGCCCGTGAAGCCGCCACCCGCGACCTGCGGCTGCTGCCCGCCGGGGTGCCGCCGCTGGCGGAGGACCACACGCTGGAGTTCACCCCGAACGCGCGCTACCAGCGCATGGGCGGCGAGTTCGGCGCCGTCGCCCGGTCGGCGCTGACCTGCGCCTGTCACGTCCACGTGTCCATCCCCGACCGGGCGGCCGGGCTCGCGGTGAGCAACGGGCTGCGCCCGTGGCTGCCGGTGCTGCTGGCGCTCACCGCCAACTCGCCGTTCCACGAGGGCGAGGACAGCGGTCACGCCAGCTGGCGGCACGTGATGTGGGGCCGCTGGCCCTCGGCGGGCCCGCCGCCGCACTTCGAGTCGGAGGACCACTACGAGTCGCTGGTGGAGGCGCTGCTGCGCACCGGCGCGATCCTCGACCGCGGGATGGTCTACTGGGACATCCGGCTTTCCGAGCACCAGCCGACCGTCGAGGTCCGGGTCTCCGACGTCGCCGCGACGGTGGACGAGGCCGCGTTGCTGGCGGTGCTGGTGCGCGGTCTCGCGGCCAAGGCGCTGGACGACGGGGCCGCACCTGCCGGGAAGACCGGGCTGCCACCGGAACTGTTGCGCGCCATGCTGTGGCGTGGCGCCAGGGACGGCCTCGCGGGGCGCCTCGTGGACCGTGACGGCGACCTCGTGCCCGCCTGGCAGCTGGTCGACCATCTCGTCGAGCAGGCCCGGCCCTGGCTGCGGGAGACCGGGGACGAGGACTTCGCCCGCGAGGTGCTCGACCGGTTGCGCCGCGACGGTGGCGGTGCGCAGCGTCAGCGCGCCGCGTTCGCCCGGCGGCACCGGCTGGCCGACGTGCTCGACGAACTGGCCTGGCCGGTCTGACGCTTCCCCTTCCGCCCTTCACCGCCGAGACTGGAGTCCGGTCACGAGGAGGTGGAACCGATGGCGCTGCCACGTTTTTCCATGCTGATCAGCGGAAAGCCCGTCGAGGCGCAGTCCGGTCGGACGTTCGAGTCGCTCAACCCCTACACCGGGGCGCCCTGGGCGGTGATCCCCGACGGCGGGCCCGAGGACGTGGACGCGGCGGTCGCTGCGGCACGGGCGGCGCTCGACGGCGAGTGGGGCCGGCTGACGGGGTTCGCGCGGGCAAAGCTGTTGCGGCGCCTAGGAGATCTGGTCGCGGAGAACGCCGAGCGGCTGGCCGGGCTGGAGGTCAACGACTCGGGCAAGCTCTACCGCGAGATGATCGGCCAGCTCACCGCGCTGGGCGGCTGGTACTCCTACTTCGCCGGGCTCGCGGACAAGATCGAGGGCAGGCAGATCCCCTCGCCCAACCCGGACTACCTGGTCTACACCCGGCGCGAGCCCGTCGGCGTGGTCGCGGCGATCACCCCGTGGAACTCGCCGCTGCTGCTGATGACCTGGAAGCTCGCCCCGGCGCTGGCGGCGGGCTGCACCGTCGTGGTCAAGCCCTCGGAGCACGCGCCCGCCTCCACGCTCGGGTTCGCGGAGCTGATCGAGCAGGCCGGCTTCCCGCCCGGCGTGGTCAACGTGGTGACCGGGCTGTCGCGTGAGACCGGCGCGCGGCTGGCCGCGCACCCGGGGGTGGACAAGGTCGCCTTCACCGGGTCGACCGCCACCGGCCGGGCGGTGGCCATGGCCGCCGCGGAGAACCTCAACCCGGTGACACTCGAGCTCGGCGGGAAGTCCGCGCAGGTGGTGTTCCCCGACGCGGACCTGGCCGCCGCGGCGAACGGGGTCGTGGCGGGCGTGTTCGCGGCGACCGGGCAGACCTGCATGGCCGGGTCGCGGCTGGTGGTGCACCGCGACGTGCACGACGAGCTGGTGCGCCTCGTCGCCGAGCGGGCGGCCTCGATCCGGCTCGGCGACCCGAACGACCCGGCGACCGAGATGGGCCCGGTCGCCAACGAACCGCAGTACCGCAAGGTGCTCGGCTACCTGGAGACCGCGCGCGGCGAGGGCGCGACCGTGGCCTACGGCGGCGCGGCGGACGACGGACTGGGCGGCCTGTTCGTCAAGCCGACCATACTGACCGGAGTCGGGCCGGCCTCGACCGTGGTGCGGGAGGAGGTGTTCGGGCCCGTGCTGTCGGTGTACGCCTTCGACGGCGAGGACGAGGCGGTGAAGCTCGCCAACGACACCGACTACGGGCTCGCGGGCGCGGTGTGGACCAAGGACGTGCACCGCGCGCACCGGGTCGCGGCGCGGATCAAGGCGGGCAGCGTGTGGGTCAACGCCTACCGGGTGGTCGCGCCGAGCGTGCCCTTCGGCGGGTTCAAGAACTCGGGTCTGGGCCGGGAGAACGGGGTGGACGCGCTCGACCCGTACCTGGAGACGAAGTCGGTGTGGGTCGAGCTCACGGGCGGCACGCGGGATCCGTTCACCCTCGGCTGAGCGCCAGCGGCCGTGCGAGGCTCAGGTGAGCGGAAGGGTCATCCACGTCCCGCCGATGGGCCGGAAACCGTTGCGGCGGTACAGGTTCGCGCCATGGCGGTTGTGGTCGTACACCCGCAGCACCACCCGGCGGGCGCCGCGGCGTTGCGCCCAGCCCACGACCGCGCCGATCAGCTCGTCCCCGACGCCGCGCCCGCGAGCGGAGGGCGCGACCCACATCGAGATGAGCTCGACGGCCTGCCCGGCGTCCGGTTCGGTGCCGCTGACCATGCCCGCGGGCGTCCCGTCGAGCTCGGCGAGCACGTTGAAGGGCACGTCGGTCAGCCGTTGCCGCCACCGCGGCTCGCCCTCGCGCACCCAGTCCGCGAGAGTGGCCCCGAACGCGTCGGGCGCGTCGCGCAGCGAGGCCAGTCTCAGCTCGCGCCAGGCCGCCCAGTCGTCCGCGGTCAGCACCCGCAGGTCGATCATGTGCTTCATTCTGCGGGTAGCGGGAAGCCCCAGCATGCCGATCGGGATTCGGCATGCTGGGGCTGGTTCGAGGGTCGGTACGGCGGTCGCCTCTCGGCGAAGGGCACGAACGCGGCTCCGGCCTGACCGGTGTTCCGCGACGGCATCAGGGGTGAGGCCCGGGGGACACGGACCGTACCGACCATCTCCTTCAACCACCCCTCCCCGGAATCTATTCCTGGCCGGGTCGGCCCTGCTCAGGGCGCCAGTGGCAGGGTGTCCACCCATCGCGGCAGCGGCACCGAGCGCCAGTCGTGGGTGAACAGCGCGTGGCGACGGCCCGCGGCCACGATGAGCGCGTGCTCGGGCAGGCGCGGCAGGAACCGGGTGCGCAGCCAGGTTTCCAGGCCCTGGCACTGCTCGAACCCGTCCACCAGCAGCAGCACCCTGTCCTGGTCGAGGGCCGCGGCCGCCTCGGCCTCGAACGACTCCCGGCGGCGGCGATGGCGTGGCCGTCGACGGCCACGACCGGGCGCCCGTCGGCCTGCGCCTCGGCGGCGAACCGGCGCAGCAGGGCGGACTTCCCGATCCGGGCGGGCCCGTGCAAGTACAGCATCACCGGTGCGGCCGGGCCGCCGGTGAGCGCTTGCCGGAACGTCACCAGCTCGGCGCCGCGACCCACGAAGACCTCGCGCTCGCTGAGGGTGTCCGGCATGGGCGTCAACACAAGAACGGCGGAGGCCGGAACGGGCGCGCCGAATGGCGCGGGAGCCCAGGATGGGCCACCAGTACGGCACGTTCTGCCCTTTCAGGCGGCCCGGCTCAGCGGCGCGCGGTGATGAGCAGGTGCTCCTCGGGCTGGGCGCCTGGCTTGTCCGGCTCGAACACCTCGGAGTACGTGCTGAGCACCCATAGGCCGGCCGCCGTGATCCGCGATTCGAGGTCCGCGGCACCGAAGCTGGTCAGCTCCACCTCGTGCCCGAGGAACCGGACGGGCACCGCCTCGGCGTCCATCGGCACCGTGATCAGGGACAGGTGCCCGCCCGGCACGAGCCAGCGGGCGATGTCGCGCAGCACGGCCTCGGTGTCGGCGCGGGGCATCTGCAGGAACGGGAAGTAGGCGCACACCGCGTCCCACGACTGTGGTGGCGAGGTCCAGTCGCGCACGTCCGTCTCGACGAACTCGGCGCCCGGCACCTGCGTGGCCGCGAGCCGGACCATCACCGGCGACACGTCCAGCCCGGTGACGTGGCAGCCCGCCGCGACCAGCTCCTCGGCGACCGGGCGCCCGGTCCCGCTGCCGACGTCGAGCACGCGGGCCGCCGGGGGCAGCACCCCGAGCAGCTCCCGGCGGCCCGTGCCACCACCGGCGGCCTGCCGAACGCGTCCTCGTACCCGGAACCGATGGCGTCGAACAGTTCCGCCGCCGTCGCCACATGCCGCTCCGCCACATGCCGCTCCGCCACATGCCGCTCCGCCACGCAGTGGAAGGTAACAGGATCCGCGGTCACATTCGGCCGTTCCGGTCCGTCAACACGATGACGGGCCGGCTGACGGAGGATGTGAGCGTGGACGAGCGCGAGTTCGAGCGGCACCGGCCGCACCTGCGGGCCGTGGCCTACCGGATGCTGGGTTCCCTCGGCGACGCCGAGGACGTCGTGCAGGAGGCGTGGTTCCGGCTCGAGCGCACCGGCGCCGGGGAGATCGAGAACCTCGCGGGCTGGCTGACCACGGTCGTCGCCCGGCTGTGCCTGGACCTGCTGCGCTCCCGCACCGCGCGGCGCGAGGACAGCCTGGGCGTGCACCTGCCGGACCCGGTGATCAGCCACGGCGACGGGCTCGGCCCCGAGGACGAGGCGCTGCTGGCGGACTCGGTCGGGCTCGCGCTGCTGGTCGTGCTGGAGACGCTGGCGCCCGCCGAGCGGCTCGCACTGGTGCTGCACGACAGTTTCGGGGTGCCGTTCGACGAGATCGCCTCGATCCTGGGCCGCACCCCGACCGCGACGCGGCAGCTCGCCAGCCGTGCCCGGCGCCGGATCCGCGACACCGCGCCGACCCCCGACGCCGACCCCGCCCGGCAGCGGGAGGTGGTGGAGGCGTTCCGCGCCGCCGCTCGTGCCGGGGACTTCAACGCGCTGGTTGCGGTGCTGGACCCGGATGTCGCGCTGCGGGTGGACCTCGGCACGACGACGGAGGTCCTGCGCGGCGCGGCGAAGGTCGCCGGCCAGGCGCTCAGCTTCGCGCGGCTGTCGGTGTTCTCGCGGCCGGTGCTGGTCAACGGTGCGCCCGGGTTGCTGACCGCCCCGGCCGGGAAGCCGGTGTCGGTCATGAGCTTCACCGTCGTCGGCGGCCGGATCGTGGAGATCGACATCCTCGCCGACCCGGACCGCCTGGCGTCGTTGAGGGAGTTCAGCGAAGGCTCGTCAGCAGATACCGCTCGTCCGTGACGTCCTGCCCCCACAACCGCGGGTCGCGCAGGCGCCGGAGGGTGGCCGACCGGCGGTGGCGCAGCACGAGTTCGCGGCAGCGACCGGCCGGGATGCCCGCCCCGGTGGACCACCGGCCCTCGACGAGGACGAGCCGCCCGGCCGGGCGCAGCAGGCGGACCCAGCCGCCGATGGTGGCGGCCGGGTCCGGCATCGCCCACAACAGATGGCGGACGAACACCACGTCGAACGACGACGGCAGCAGCGGCGGGTTCGCGGCATCGCCCCGGAGCAGGTTCCGGACGCCCTTCCGCCGCGCCAGGGCGAGCATTCGCGGGGAGAAGTCCAACGCCGTCACGTCATGCCCGGCGTCGGCCAGCAGCAGCGCGACACTCCCGGTGCCACAGCCGAGATCGGCGACGCGCGCCGGCGGGCCAGGGAGGGCCGGCAGCAGGACACCGGCCCAGGCGGCCCGTACCCCGGGGTCGAGCAGGCCGTGGTCGGGCTGCTCGTCGAAGGTGCCGGCATGCTCGTCCCACATCCGCCGCGCGTCCTCATCCACCCGCCACATCCTGCCGCCGGTGGTGTGCTGGGCGCGTCGTTCGCGCGGATGCAGACCGAGGTCGCGCTTTCGGCTCTGCTGGGCCGTTTTTCCCATTTGACACCTGGCGAACCCGGCGGCCGGCCGTGCTACCGGCGCGGCGTCATCTCGCGCGCACGGTTAAGGTGCTGATCATGCGCTTCGGATTGTTCGTACCACAGGGATGGCGGCTGGACCTGACCGGAATCGACCCCGCGGAGCACTGGGACACGATGCTCGGCATCGCCCGGCTCGCCGAGGAGGGGCCCTTCGAGTCCATCTGGGTCTACGACCACCTGCACACCGTGCCGGTGCCGACCGACGAGCCGATGTACGAGGCGTGGGCGCTGATGGCGGCGTTCGCGGCGGCCACCAGCAACGTGCGGCTCGGCCAGATGTGCACCTGCATGAGCTACCGGAACCCGGCATACCTCGCGAAGTTCGCCACCACCGCCGACGTGATCTCCGGCGGCCGCGTGGAGATGGGCATAGGCGCCGGGTGGTACGAGCACGAGTGGCGCGCCTACGGCTACGGGTTCCCGCCGCCGGGCGAGCGGCTGGGCAGGCTCGACGAGGGCGTGCAGATCATGCGGCAGCTGTGGACCGAGGGCAGGGCGACGCTCGATGGCCGCCACTACCAGGTCGACGGCGCCATCTCGCGGCCGCTTCCGGCGCAGGACGGCGGAATTCCACTGTGGATCGCCGGGGGCGGGGAGAAGAAGACGCTGCGGATCGCGGCCCGGTACGCGAACTACACCAACTTCGCGGGCGGTGCGGCCGACTTCGCGCACAAGTCGGAGGTGCTCGCCGCGCACTGCAAGGACGTCGGCACCGACTTCGACGCGATCGTGCGCTCGGCCAACTACAACGTCGTGATCGGCGAGACCGAGAAGGACGTGCAGGACCGCCTGGCGTGGCTGCGTGCGCACTACGAGCCACACGTCCCGGCGGACGCACTGGAGTCGACCTACCGGAGCTTCGCGACCGGTCCGCTGGTCGGCACCCCCGAGCAGATCGCCGAGCGGCTGACCGAGCTGCGCGGTCTGGGCATGACGTACGCGATCACGTACTTCGCCGAAGCGGCCTACGACCGTTCGGGCATCGACCTCTTCGTCCGCGACGTGGTGCCGGCACTGGCCGATTAGGACGATGCGGAAGGGGCCCCCGGCGGAGGGGCCCCTTCCGTGTCACTGCGGCAGTTTGACCACGGTGACGAAGAAGTCGTCGATCTGGCGGATGACCTCGATGAAGCGCTCGAAGTCGACGGGTTTGCTCACGTAGGCGTTGGCGTGCAGGCTGTAGCTGCGCACGATGTCCTCCTCCGCCTCGGAGGTCGTCAGCACCACGACCGGGATCACGCGCAGCTCCGGGTCGTCCTTCAGCTCCGCCAGCACTTCGCGCCCGTCGCGGCGGGGCAGGTTCAGGTCCAGCAGGATCAGCCCCGGCCGCGGCGCGTCGGCGTGCTCGCCTTCGCGGCGCAGGAACTGCAGCGCCTGCTCGCCATCCTTCACCACGTGCAGCTTGTTCCGGATCTTGTGGTGCTCGAACGCTTCCTGCGTCATCAGGACGTCCCCGTCGTCGTCCTCGACGAGCAGGACGTCCACGACGTCAAGCGGTTCCGGGATGGTCATCGGGTTCTTTCTCCTCGGTCAGCACGGGCAGGGTGAAACAAAACCGCGAGCCGGACTCGGCTTCGGTGTCGAGCCAGATGGTGCCGCCATGGTGCTCGACGATCTTGCGGCACATCGCGAGGCCGATGCCGGTGCCGGGATAGTCGGACTTGGCGTGCAGGCGCTGGAAGATCACGAAGATGCGCTCGGCGTACTCGGCGTCGATGCCGATCCCGTTGTCCTGCACGCAGAACCGCCAGAACTCGCCGTCGCGCTCCGCGGTGACCCGCACGTGCGGCGGGTCCTCGCCGTGGAACTTCAGCGCGTTGCCGATCAGGTTCTGGAAGACCGCGGTCAGCAGCGGCACTTCCGCGAGCACGGTCGGCAGCTCGTCGACCTCGACCGTGGCGCCCGACTGCTCGATCGCGTCGGACAGGTTGTTCCGCGCCTGCGCCACCACCGCTTCACAGGACACCGGGACGGGCTCGCGCACGATCCGGCCGACCCGGCTGAACGCCAGCAGGTCGTTGATCAGCACCTGCATCCGCTTGGCGCCGTCCACGGCGAACCCGATGTACTGGTCGGCGCGCTCGTCGAGCTGCCCGGAGTAACGCCGCTGCAGCAGCTGGCAGAAGCTGGCCACCTTCCGCAGCGGCTCCTGCAGGTCGTGCGAGGCGACGTAGGCGAACTGCTCCAGCTCCGCGTTGGACCGCTCCAGATCCTGCGTCCGGGCGTCGAGCACGCCGTGCGCGGCCTGCAGCGCGGACAGCTCCTGCAGGATCCGCTCCCGCATCCGGTTGACGTCGTCGCCGAGCTCGCGGACCTCCTTCGGACCGCTCTGCGCGACCGGATGGGCGAAGTCGCCATCCGCGACCTTGCGCACCTCGGCCGCCAGCCGGGACAGCGGGGCGATCGCGGCGGTCCGCAGGCCGAACGCCAGTGCCAGCACGATCAGCAGGAACGCGACCGCGATCAGCGCGCACACGACGTAGAGCACGGTCGCCGTCCGGTTGAGTGTCGCCGTACCAGCCTGCCGCGCGGCGCCCAGCTCGTCCTGCAGGGTGGTCACCGCCGAACGCACGGAGTCGAAGGCCGCCTTGCCGCGGTCGAGGTCGGTCCCCGCGGCGGGGCGCCCGCTGGAGGCGACCAGCTCGATCGTCGGTTCGGCGTAGCCGCTGCGCCAGTTCTCCGCGCGTGCGAGCACCTCGCGCAGCCCGGCGGCGGCCTCGGGCAGGCCGGTGAGCAGCCCACCCAGCCGGCCGGCCGCGTCCTGCTGGGCGGCGAGCCCGTCGGTGTAGGGCTGCAGGAAGTCCTCCTGGGCGGCCAGGCCGTAGCCCCGCACCCCGGTCTCCTGGTCGATGAGCGCCGACTCGAGGCGCAGGGACTGCTGGATCGCCGGGTCGACCTGGTTCACCACCCGGCTGCGCGCACCGGACAGGCTCGTCAGCGTGATCAGGCCGACCACGACCGCGAGCACGGAGAACAGGGCGACGACGCCGACGCCGACGCCGATGGTCCGGCGCAACGGCCATCGCTCCGCCCGCTCGGCACGTCGGCCGGAGACGGGCGGCGGCGGGGCGGGCGCCTGGATCGGGGCGAGCGGGCTGCGCAGGCTCACCGCGCCTGCCCGCCGGCGGCGAGTGCGAGCACGGCCAGGTCGTCGTCGAGATCGCCGCCGTTGAGCGCGCGTACCCGGTCGATCACTTCGTCCAGTAGTCCTTCCTCGGCGCCGGGCGCCGGATAGCCGGTGGGTAGCGCGGATTCGACCAGCCGGACCAGCCCGTCCACGTCGAGACGCGTGCTGCCCTCGCCGATCCGGCCCTCGATGAGCCCGTCGGTGTACATCAGCACCGACCAGCGCCCGCCGAGCGACACCTCGCTGCTCGGCCACCACTCGCGGTCGCCGATGCCGACCGGCGGCCGCAACGGCGCCTCGAGCAGGCCCACCCCGTCCGGGGTGATGATCAGGGGCGGCGGGTGGCCTGCGAGGTAGAGCCGCGCGGTGGTGCGCGTCGGGTCGACCGAGAGCATGGTCAGCGTCGTGAACAGCGCCTTCTTGTGCCGTTCGTGGGTGAAGACCTGGTCGAGGGTGGTCAGCACCTCGGCCATCGGGCGCGCGGCGAGGACCATCGTGCGCCACGCGACCCGCATCGACACCCCGAGCGCCGCCTCGTCCGGCCCGTGCCCGCAGACGTCGCCGACCACCGCGTGCACCCAGCCGTCGGCCGCCTCGACCACGTCGAAGAAGTCGCCGCCCAGCAGCAGCCGCTGCCCGCCGGGCGAGTACCGGCTGACGACCCTCAGCCCTGGGTCCGACACCAGCGGCGAGGGCAGCAGGCCGCGTTCGAGGCGGGTGTTCTCCTCGGCGTAGATCCGGGCCTCGCGCAGCTCGCGCTGCACCTCCTCGGACCGCAGCCGCTCGATGGCGTAGCGGATGACGCGGTTGAGCAGCTGGCCGTCCACCTGTCCCTTGACGAGGTAGTCCTGCGCGCCCGCCCGCACCGCCACCTCGCCGAGGTACTCGTCGGCCAGCCCGGTCAGCACCACCACCGCGACCTCGGGCCGGTGCTCCTGCAGCCACCGGACGCCGTCGAGCTCGTGGGTGTCGGGCAGGCCCAGGTCCAGCAGCACGCACACGGCGCCGGGCAGCACCGTCTTCGCCTCGGCGAGGGACCGGACGTGTTGCAGCTCGACGCTGGCGCCGACATCGATCAGCAGCTCCTCGACGAGCAGGGCGTCACCGTCGTCGTCCTCGATCAACAGCACCCTGGTGGGGCCGGCTCTTTCCGGAGAAGGCGCGCGGGTGAGCGCAGCGTCCCGAGCTACCATCTGCGGCCTGCTCGTCCTCGCTTGTCGGGTGCCGACCTCCGTCCGGTCGATACGGTCCGCACAGCATAGTGGGCTCCTCCCCCGCCCCGCCGCGCAACACGCTGGGTGTACAGCTGTGCACTCAACGGGTATCGTCCGCGGTATGCGAACCGGGAACGACGCGGCGCGCGAAGGCGGGGATGGCTGATGGCCGAGCAGGGCATGCCGCCACGGGTCTCCCCGGTGCGCCGGCGCCTGCTGCGGGCGGTCCGGCTGCTGTTCACCCCGCTGCGCCCGGACGACTACCTCGAGCTGGTCAACCCGCTGTGGTCGACGCGGGAGCTGCGCGGGCGGGTCGAACGGGTGCGCCCGGAGCGCGGCGGGGCGGCCACGGTGCTCATCCGGCCGGGCTTCGACTGGGTCGGGCACCGGCCCGGCCAGTACGTGCGGCTGGGCGTGCTGATCGACGGCGTGCACCACTGGCGCGCCTATTCGCTCACCTCCAGCCCCGACCGCCCGGACGGGCTGATCTCGGTGACGCCCAAGAGGGTCGACGGCGGGGTCGTCTCCCCTTACCTGGTGGAGCGGGCGCGGCCGGGCGAGGTCGTGCGGCTCGGCGAGGTCGAGGGCACGTTCACCCTGCCCGACCGGCTCGAGCGCGGGCTGCTGTTCGTCACGGCGGGCAGCGGGATCACACCGGTGATGAGCATGCTGCGGCAGCTGAACCGGCACGGCTCGATCACCGACGTCGTGCACATCCACTCCGCCCGCACCGCGGACGGGGTGACTTTCGGCGACGAGCTGGCTGAGCTGGACAAGCGCCACGACGGGTTCCGGCTCACCGTGCGGGTCACCGGACGCGACGGGCGGTTCACCCCCGACGAGCTCGACACGGTGTGCCCGGACTGGCGCGAGCGCGAGGCCTACGCGTGCGGCCCGGGCGAGCTGCTCGACGCCCTGCAGGCGCACTGGAAGTGCCACGGCGACCCGGAACTGCTGCACCGCGAACGGTTCCAGCCCATCGTCGGCGGCGCGGACGCCGAGGGCGAAGGCGGCACGGTGCACTTCGCCCACCGCAACCTCGACGCCGACTGCCCGGCGGGCACGCCGATCCTCGTGGCCGGCGAGGAGGCGGGCGTGGAGATGCCCTTCGGCTGCCGGATCGGCGTCTGCCACACCTGCGTGCTGCGCATCCGCGACGGCCGGATCCGCGACCTGCGCACCAACGCCGTCAGCGAGAAGCACAACGAGATCGTCCGCACCTGTGTGCACGGCGCGGAAGGCCCGGTCACGATCGAACTGTGAGGGAAGGGAAGGACCCGCATGCAGTCACCGCCGAAACACCCGTTCGCCCATCTGTCCGCCGACCAGCTGGCCGAGCTGGGCCGCGAGTTCGACGCGATCCACGAGCAGGTGCGCTACGAGCTGGGCGACCGCGACCGGCAGTACATCAAGGGCGTGATCCGGCTGCACCGGCAGATCGCCGTCGCGGGGCGCGCGCTGCTGCTGGGGTCGCGGTCGAAGACGTTGTGGGCGGCGGGCACCGGCTGTCTGGCCATCGCGAAGATCCTCGAGAACATGGAGATCGGGCACAACGTGCTGCACGGCCAGTGGGACTGGATGAACGACCCGTACATCCATTCGTCCACATGGGACTGGGACACGGCCTCGACGGCGGAGGCCTGGAAGCACTCGCACAACTACATCCACCACACGTACACGAACATCCGCGGCAAGGACAAGGATCTCGGCTACGAGATCATGCGGATCGACCCGAACCAGAAGTGGCATCCGGCCTACCTGGCCCAGCCGTTCTACAACCTGCTGCTGATGGCGTTCTTCGAGTGGGGCGTCGCGGTGCACGACCTGGACGTCGAGGCCATCCGCCGCGGCGAGAAGCCGCTGAAGGACGTCTGGCACGACATCAAGGGGATCTCGGGCAAGGCACGGGACCAGATCGTCAAGGACTACCTGGGCTGGCCGCTGGTGAGCGCCCTCGCGTCGGTGGCCGTGGGACGGCTGAGCAACCGCGAGCCGCGCTCGGCGAAGCGCCTGCTGGCCGACCGGGTGCGCGGGCGCGGATGGCTGGGCGCGGCCAAGGCCCAGCTCTCGGCCGCCCGCACCGAAGGCGCGGGCGGGTTCGCCGCGACGTTCTGGGCCGACTTCACCGCGAACATCATCCGCAACCTGTGGGCGCACTCGATCATCTTCTGCGGGCACTTCCCCGACCAGACCTACACGTTCAGCCAGGACGAGGTGCGCGACGAGACCCGCGGCGCCTGGTACGCGCGGCAACTGGTGGGTGCGGCCAACATCACGGGCTCGCCGCTGTTCCACCTGATGAGCGGCAACCTCGGCTACCAGGTCGAGCACCACCTGTTCCCGGACATGCCCAGCAGCCGCTACGCCGAGATCGCGCCGAAGGTCAAGGACATCTGCCTGCGCTACGGGCTGCCCTACAACACCGGTCCGCTGTCGCGGCAGCTGGGCAGCGTGCACCGCACGATCATCCGGCTCGCCTTCCCCGGCGGCGCACCACGGCCGAAGCCCGGGCCGTACCAGGGCGAACCGGGCGACGACGAGGTGCGCGCCGCGGCGTGAGCCCGGGCCCTGTCGCCGGACGCGGGCCCGCGTGCCAGGATGGCTCTCCGATACGGGAGAAAGGGCTTTCCGGTGCGGAGCAAGGTTGTCTGGTGCGCGGCGCTGGCCGTGGTGGTCGCGCTGACGGCGGCCGCCTGCTCGAGATCGGTGACCGGCACGCCCAGCGCGGCCGGTTCGGGAGACAGCAGCCAGGCCGCGTTGCCGCCGGGCTCGACGGCATCGGGTTCGACGGCCGTCACGGTCGCCACGATGCACGTCACGCTCCCCCAGGGCGCGCGCTACACCGAGACCTCCGCCGACGGCTCGCTCGACGGGTGCGTGTCGGCGGGTTCGGCCGCGTGTGAGGCGCGGATGCTGGACCTGCGGGCGGCCTCGGCCGATCCGAACGCCCAGTTCAACGCGCCCAGCACGAGCCGCCCGTACGGCTGGTACACCGGGACCGACGTGCCGCAGTGCATCACGCCGTCCACCGGGCCCGGCGCGGGGACGCAGGCGACCGGCAGCACGGTCCTGGAGCACGGGTTCGCCCCGATCGGGCCGAAGAAGGCCGAATACGCGCGGTGGCAGGTCACCTGTGCGAACGGGGCGCAGGACAACCAGGTGCGGATGTGGTGGCTGCCCACGAGCAAGATCCTCGTGGTCGAGTACGCGAGCACCCCGGCGCTGGACGCGCAGCTCGACCAGATGCTCGCCGCGGCTACGTTCGGCTGACGCCCAGCTTCTCGCGGAGGAACCCGCTCACGGCGCCCAGTGCGGCGGCGCCGTTGAAGATCGGGTCCTCGTGGTTCGCGCCGGCGAGCAGCAGCAGCGTGGAGTCATCGCCCTGGGCGAGCAGCGCCTCGTGCAGCCGCCGGCTCTGCGACGCCGGGACGAGCCCGTCGCGGTCGCCGTGCATCAGCAGGAACGGCGGTGCGCCGGGGCCGGCGTGGCTGAGCGGGCTCGCCTCGCGGGCACGCGCCGGGTCGTCGTGCACCGACTCCAGCCCCAGCAGCCGCGCCTCGAACGACGGTGTGGGCAGCGGGCCGGGGAGGAACGGTGGCGGCGGCCCGTCGGGTTCGTCGGTCTCGCGGGCGAGCAGGTCGGCCGGCGGGAACCAGGCGACGACTGCCTGCACGGAACTGTCCTCGTCGTCGCGGCACAGGCCCAGCAGCGAGGCCAGGTGCGCGCCCGCGGAGGCGCCCCACGCGCCGACGCGGCCGGCGTCCACGCCGATGTCGGCCGCGTGCTCGCGCACCCACCGCACGGCGCAGCGCGCGTCCTCGAGCTGGGCCGGGAAGACCGCCTGGTCGGTGAGCCGGTACTGCACGGACGCGATCGCGATACCGCTTTCCATCACCGGGACCAGTCGTTCCGCCGCGCCCGCGGTGCGGGACCCCCTGGCCCAGCCGCCGCCGTGGAAGTACAGGCACACGGGTGCGGGCGGGCCGTCGGGGACGTAGACGTCCAGGCGCAGCGGGACGCCGCCGGGCTCGGCGTAGACGAGGTCTGTGCGGATCATGAGCCTTCCAGTGCGGGTGCGACTTCCTTGGCGAGCAGTTCGGCGGTCTGCGCCGCCTCGGCGTAGGTCATGTCCCCGAACGCGAGGTCCACCGCGACGTAGTCGATACCGGCCCGCTCGGCTTGGTCCCGCAGGTACACCAGCGCCTCGCCGGGCGAGCCCGCGAAGGCCCCGCCCTTGTCGTGCCACTCGGTGAAGGTCTTGCCGGTGCGCGCCTCGAACGGCGAGGTGAGGCCCGCGCTCTTCCAGGTGTGGTCGATGTTCGCGCGCCACGGCACGAAGGCGCGGTTAGCGATCCGCATCGCCTCCTCGCGGGTCGGCGCGACGACCATGTTGCGGGTGACGGCGGTCAGCGGGGGGTCGGCGACCGGTTTGCCGAGCGCGGCCCACTCCTCGCGGAAGCGGTCGGTGATGGGCCGCACGAGCGAGGCGTCGAGCAGTGCGGCGATGTTGAGCCCGAGCTCGGCGGCCCAGCCCGCCTTGGCCGGGTCCGCGATCCCGTACCACAGCGGCGGCCGCTTTCGCGGCGAGATCACCATGGGCACCGCGTCGACCGTGTAGTACTCGCCGTGGAAGTCCAGCACCGGTTCGGACAGGCCGCGCAGGACGAGCTGGACGAACTCGGCGAACCGCGCGCGGGTGCTGTCGTGGTCGATGCCGTAGTAGCCGACCTCGACCGGCGAGATGCCCCGGCCCAGACCGACCTCGAGCCTGCCGTTGCTGAGGTGGTCGAGCATCGCGATCTCCTCGACCAGGCGCACCGGGTGGTACAGCGGCAGCGTCGTGACGAACGTGCCGATCCGCAGCCGCTCGGTCCGCTGCGCGACCGCGCTGAGGAACACGTTCGGCGACGGGGCGACGCCCAGCGGCGTGCCGTGGTGCTCCGCCAGGTGGTAGCCGCGGAAACCCAGCCGGTCGTACAGCTCGGTCAGTCGCAGCCGGTCCTCGTACTGCTCGGCCGTCGGCCTGCCGTTGGCGTCGATGTGGTCCATCACCCCGAGGCGCATGTCGCCCTCCTGTCTCACGGCGGTGTGCGACCTGGCCGAGTGTGGTTCGTTTAGCGCTAAAAGACAAGGGCGGCGGGGGCTATGCTCCGGAAATGTCCTCCGCGTCGGATCGCGTCGATGCCGTGCAGGCCGCCTGGCGGCGGGAGCTGCCGGACGTCGACGTGGGCTCGATCGGCATCGTCGGCAGGCTGGTCGAGGTCGTGCACCACATCGAGCGCGTGCGTGCCGTGGCGCTGGCCGCGGAGAACAGCGACCGCGCGACGTTCGACCTGCTCGCGACGCTGCGCCGCGCCGGGTCGCCGTACCGGATGACGGTCGGCGAGCTCCAGCGGGCGAGCCTCGTCACGACGGGCGCCATCACCCAGCGCGTCGAGCGGGCGGAGGCGGCCGGGCTGGTGCAGCGCGCCGCCGTCCCGGGCGACGGGCGGAAGGTCACGGTCGGGCTGACCGCGACCGGGTTCGAGGCCTCGGCCCGGCTCCTGCGCACGGTGCTCGCGGCGGAGGAGGCCGCCCTGAAGCCGCTGGCCGACGCCGACCGCGAGCGGCTGGTGGCGCTGCTGCGCGGCTGGAGCAGCGCGCTGGAACCGGGCGGGTGAAGCGCCAGCGGCCCGCCAGCTCCCGCACCTCCTGCGCAGACCACGCGGCAGCCGGAACCCCGCCTTGCCGGTGTCCGGGAACAGCGCGTCCTTGCTGCAGGTGACTGGACAGCGACCTTCATGCCCCGCTGCCCGTCCCGCGCAGCCGCGCTTCGGCACCGGCCCAGTCGCCCCCTGACGGCAGGTACTCCCGCAGCGGCTGGGTCCGCCGCACCAGGGCACGCATGGCGGCCAGGTCGGGCAGGTCCGCGCCGAGGGTCCGCGCCTGGACGAGCACGTTGCCCAGCGCGGCCGCCTCCACCGGGCCTGCCAGCACGGGCACCCCGCACGCGTCGGCGGTCAGCCGGCACAACAGCTCGTTGCGCGCCCCGCCACCGACGAGGTGCACGACGTCGACGGTCCGCCCCGCCAGCTCGGCGGCCTGCCGGACCGTGCGGCGGTAGGCCAGCGCCAGACTGTCCACAATGCACCGGACGGTTTCGGCCCGGCTGCCCGGCGGACGCTGGCCGGTATCCCGGCAGGCGCGCGCGATCCGCGCGGGCATGTCGCCCGGCGGCAGGAACGCGTGGGCGTCGATGTCCACCACGGCCGCCAGTGGCGGCGCCTCGGCGGCCTCGGCGAGCAGCGCAGGCAGGTCGGCGGGTTCCCCGCGCGCGGTCCACGTGCGCAGGGTCTCGGTCAGCACCCACAGCCCCATCACGTTGCGCAGGAAGCGGATCGTGCCGTCGACGCCGCCCTCGTTGGTGAAGTTCGCGGCGAGCGCGGCGTCACCCAGCTCGGGCGCGCCCAGCTCGAGGCCGACGAGCGACCAGGTGCCCGAGGAGATGTAGGCGAAGTTCGAGCCGGGCCCGGCGGGCACCGCGACCACGGCCGAAGCCGTGTCGTGCGAGCCCACCGCGACCACCGGCAGCCGCGGCAGCGCGAGATCCTCCGCCTGCTCCGGCAAGAGGGTGCCGATCCGCTCCCCCGGGTCCCGCAGCGGCGGCAGCAGCCGCGGCGGTATGCCGACCCGTTCGGCGAGGCCGGTCGCCCAGGTGCCGGCGCGCGCGTCGTAGAGCTGCGTGGTCGAGGCGTTGGTGCGCTCGGCGCCGGCCTGCCCGGTGAGCCAGTACGCGAGCAGGTCCGGAATCAGCAGCATCGTCTCCGCGGCACCGAGCCTGTCCACTTCGGACAGCAGCTGGTACAGCGTGTTGAACGGCAGCTGCTGCAGCCCGGTGATGTCGTACAGCTCGCGCGCCGGCACCACCTTCAGCACCTGGTCGAGCACCCCGGCGGTGCGGGCGTCGCGGTAGTGCACGGGGTTGCCCAGCAGTGCGCCGGAGGAGTCGAGCAACCCGTAGTCCACCGCCCACGAGTCGATGCCGATGCCCTCGACGGGACCGGCGGCCTGGATCCCGGCGAGCATCTCCCGGTAGATGCCCAGCACGTCCCAGTAGAGGGTCGAACCGGCCCGCACGCCGCCGTTGGGAAACCGGCGGACCTCCTCGATCGTGAGCCGGTCCGGGCCGACGGTGCCGGCCATCACCCGCCCGCTGGAGGCGCCCAGGTCGACCGCCGCCAGCCGCATCACACCTCCACCACGGTCAGCTCGAGCCCCATCAGGTCGGCCACCGCCGTCAGCTCGGCGACGCGGTGCCCGGTACCCAGCGCCCAGTGGTGGTCGACCCCGGTGCCCGACCACGCGTCGGTCCACTCCCCGGGGTCGCAGCCGAAGTCGACCCGCGAGGTGGTGTTGCCGATCTGCAGCAGCGGCCCCGGCACGACCTCGCCCTCGGACGCGACCAGGACGAACGTGCCGTCCCGCAGCTGCCCCAGTCCGCACAGGGTCACCGGCCCGTGCCGGACGTCGAACTCGACGGACACGCCCCAGCCGCGCTTGCCGTGGTACACCCCGAGCCCGCGCAGCAACGGCTTGCGCGCGCTGATCGCCAGGTGCGCGGGGCCGTCGTGGCCCATCTCGACGACGTTGTCCCGGAAGTTCAGCGCCTGCAGCTCGGTGAACGAGCCGCCCGCGCCGAGCCGGTCCATCAGCAGCATCGCCAGCGACGCGCGCAGCTCGTACTCGCCGACGGCGGGGATGCCGCGGGCGGTGAGCAGGGACGCGCCCAGGATGAACCCGGCGCCGACGCGCTCGTGGGTCTCACCGTCGAGGCCGCGGTGGTAGTAGGCGAGCGAGTCGAGCCCGAAGTCCTCGACGAGCCGGTCCAGGGCGACCGAAACCGTGGCGCCCCAGGCGAAGTCGCCCTCGACGACCGAGTCGTCCAAAGTGAACACCTCGCGCGCGAGCGCCATCCGGGCCCGGGTCTCGGCCTCGGTGACCTTCTCCACCCGGACCCGCAGGTCGTCGATCTCGAGGATCTCCACGTGCCCGCCGAGCTGCGCCGAGACCAGGGTGGGGTCGGTGGAGACGTCCATCATGCCCGGGTAGAGGTGGCCGAGCAGGCCGTGGCGGCCGTGGCGGAACGCCGCGCGGACGCCGGTCGCCTTGATCCACCGCCCGATCTTCGTCCAGGCCCGCTCGTCCTCCAGGTACCCCGACACCGACCGGAACTCGACCCCGACCCGGCGGAACGCGTTGGCCATCTCCGGCAGCGGGCAGGCGCCGCAGTACGCGAGCCACGCCCCGGTGTCGAAGGCGGCGTGGTCCATCGCCTCGGTCGGCTGCAGGTTCAGCAGCAGCACGGGCGAGCCGCTGCGCTGGGCGATGGGGGCCAGCATGCTCGAGGTCAGGTAGGTGGTGAGGAACCCGATGATCAGGTCGCAGTCGGCCACCCGCAGCTCCTCCGCGGCCACCGCGCCCTCCTGCGCGTCGGAGATGAACCCGACGTCCACCACCTCGCAGTCCATCGCGGACAGCCGCTCGGCGACCCGCCGGGCCGAGGCCTGCAGCTGCGGCAGCAGCTCCGGGAACTGCGGCCAGTACGCGCCCAGGCCACCGGCGACCAGGCCGATCCGGGTCCTGCGCGGGGTGATGCGGTCCAGGCCGCCGCCGGCGGGCCGGGCGAGCGTGTCGGTCATGTGCTTTTCCCTCCTCAGCGAAGGAACGCGGCGGCGACGCCGGCGTCGACGGGCACGTGCAGGCCGGTGGTGTGGGTCAGCTCCCCGCCGGCGAGCGCGAACACCGCGGCGGCGACGTGCTCGGGCAGGACCTCGCGCTTGAGGATGGTGCGCTTGGCGTAGAAGGCGCCCAGCTCCTCCTCGGGCACGCCGTACACGGCGGCACGCTGCGCGCCCCAGCCGCCGGCGAAGATGCCGGACCCGCGGACGACGCCGTCGGGGTTGACGCCGTTGACGCGGATGCCGTGCTCGCCCAGCTCGGCCGCGAGCAGCCGCACCTGGTGGGCCTGGTCGGCCTTCGCCGCGCCGTAGGCCACGTTGTTGGGGCCGGCGAACACCGAGTTCTTCGAGGAGATGTAGACGACGTCGCCGCCCATGCCCTGGGCGATCATCGCCTTCGCCGTGGCACGGGAGACCAGGAACGAGCCCTTGGCCATCACGTCGTGCTGGATGTCCCAGTCCTTCTCGGTGGTCTCCAGCAGCGGCTTCGAGATCGACAGGCCCGCGTTGTTGACCACGAGGTCGATCCCGCCGAACGCCAGCACGGTCGCGTCCACCGCGGCGGCCACCGCGTCGGCGTCGGTGACGTTCGCGGTGACGGACACGGCCTTGTCCGGCCCGCCGATGCCGCGCGCGACGTCAGCGGCCGCGTCGGCGTCGAGGTCGGCGATCGCGACGCAGGCGCCTTCGGCAGCAAGCCGTTCGGCGATGGCCTTGCCGATGCCGGAACCCGCGCCGGTGACGAGCGCGATCCGGCCGGCGAGCGGCTTGGGTTCGGGCATCCGCCGCAGCTTCGCCTCTTCCAGTGCCCAGTACTCGATGCGGAACTTCTCGCTCTCGGGGATCGGCGCGTACGTCGACACCGCTTCGGCGCCCCGCATCACGTTGATCGCGTTGACGTAGAACTCGCCCGCGACGCGCGCGGTCTGCTTGTCCTTGCCGTAGGAGAACATGCCCACACCGGGCACGAGCACGATCGCCGGGTCGGCGCCGCGCATCGCGGGGCTCTCCGCGGTGGCGTGGCGCTCGTAGTAGGCCCGGTAGTCCTCGCGGTAGGCCGCGTGCAGCTCCTTCAGCCGTACCACCACATCCTCGACCGGCGCGGTGGCCGGGAGGTCGAGCACGAGCGGGCGGACCTTCGTGCGCAGGAAGTGGTCCGGGCACGAGGTGCCCAGCGCCGCGAGCGGGGCGAGCTTCTCCCGCGACAGGAACTCCAGCACCACCTCGCTGTCGGTGTAGTGGCCCACCTGGCGCTGGTCGGTCGAGGCGAGGCCGCGCAGCACCGGCGCGAGCGCGGCGGCGCGAGCCCGGCGTTCGGCCTCCGGCAACGGCTCGAAGCCGGGGACGAGGGCACCGAACGGCTCGGCCCTGCCGCGCTCGGCGAGGAACCGCTCGGCGGTGTGGATGATCTCCAGCGAGTTGTGCCGGCATTCCTCGGAGGTGTCGCCCCACGCGGTGATGCCGTGCCCGCCGAGGATCACGCCGATCGCCCGCGGGCTGGCCTCCTTCACCGCGGCGATGTCCAGGCCCAGCTGGAACCCGGGGCGGCGCCAGTCGACCCACGCCACGCGGTCGCCGAAGCACTCCTTGGTCAGCGCGGCCCCGTCGGCGGCCGTGGCGAGCGCGATGCCGGAGTCCGGGTGCAGGTGGTCGACGTGGGCGGCGTCGACGAGCCCGTGCATGGCGGTGTCGATGGACGGCGCGGCGCCGCCGCGGCCGTGCAGGCAGTAGTCGAACGCGGCGACCATCTCGTCCTCGCGTTCGACGCCGGGGTAGACCTCGGCGAGCGCCCGCAGCCGGTCAAGTCGCAGCACGGCGAGCCCGGCCTCGGTCAGCGTGCCGAGGTCACCACCGGAACCCTTGACCCACAACAGTTCGGTGGGCTTCGCGGTGACCGGGTCGAGTACCTCGCCCTTGGCGGAGGTGTTGCCGCCGGCGTAGTTGGTGTTGCGCGGGTCGGCGCCGAGCGCGTTGCTGCGCGCGACCAGCTCTTCGGGCACGGTCATGGTGTTCAGGCTCCCCATCCGGCCTGCCGGCCCCCGGCCCGCTCGGCCTCGATCTGCTGCTGGTAACCACTGCGGTGATACGCCGCGACCGGGTCCGGGTCGAGCCCGTCCTCGGTGCGCAGCTCCGCCAGGATCGGGCGGACGTCGGTGTTGTAGGCGTCCATCAGTACCGCGTTCGCGCCGAGCACGTCGCCGGAGAGCTGGGCCGCGCGCAGTGCGTCGCGGTCGACCAGCAGCGCCTTGGCGGTCGCCTCCTGCACGTTCAGCACCGAGCGGATGACCGCCGGGATCTTCGTCTCGATGTTGTGGCACTGGTCGAGCATGAAGTTGATGCCGTAGGACGGGTCGAGCGCGCCCCCGCGGACGATCTCGTACATGATCCGGAACAGCTGGAACGGGTCCGCCGCACCGGCCATCAGGTCGTCGTCGGCGTAGAAGCGCGAGTTGAAGTCGAACGCGCCCAGCTTTCCGGCCCGCAACAGGAACGCGACGATGAACTCGATGTTCGTGCCCGGCGCGTGGTGGCCGGTGTCGATGCACACCGTCGCCTTCGGGCCGAGCTCCAGGCAGTGCGCGTAGGACGTGCCCCAGTCGGGCACGTCGGTGGCGTAGAACGCGGGCTCGAACAGCTTGTACTCCAGCAGCATCCGCTGGTCGTCGCCGAGCCGCCCGTAGGTCTCGCGCAGCGCCTCGGCCAGGCGGTCCTGCCGGTCGCGCAGGTCGTCCTGACCGGGGTAGTTCAGGCCGTCGGCGAACCACAGCTTCAGATCGCGCGAGCCCGTGGCGTCCATGATGGAGACCGCCTCGAGCAGGTGGTCGGTGGCCTTGCGGCGGATGCCCGGGTCGGGGTTGGTCACCGAGCCGAGCTTGTAGTCCTCGTCCTGGAAGACGTTGGTGTTGATGGCGCCGATCCGCACGCCGAGGTCCGCCGCGTAGCGGGTCAGCGCACCGAAGTCTTCGACCCGGTCCCACGGGATGTGCAGCGCGACGCTCGGCGCCACCCCGGTGAACCGGTGCACCGTCGCCGCGTCCGCGATCTTCTCCTCCGGCGTGCGGGGCACGCCCGGCTGCGGGAACACCTTGAACCGGGTGCCGGAGTTGGCGTAACCCCACGACGGGGTCTCGATCCGCTGCGCCCGCAGGGCTTGCTTCACAGCCGTTAGGTCGGTCAAAACGATCACTTTCCTTCTTCCAGGTGGAAGACCTCTTCGAGCAGCAGGAACCCCTCGTCGGGGCCGCGCCCGTCCAGGCCGGTGAAAAACTCCGCCATCTCCGCCTGCCAGCGGGCGTTGACCTCGGTGCGGGCCATCGCCGCCTGGGCGGCTTCGAGGTCTTCGGCCTCCACATAGCCCACGAGCAGCCCGTCGTCGCGCAGGAACAGCGAATAGTTGTGCCAGCCGGTGTCGCGCAGCGCCTGCTGCATCTCCGGCCACACCGCGCGGTGCCGCCCGGCGTACTCGGCCATCCGCTCGGGCTTCACCCGCAGGCAGAAGCAGTACCGTGCCACGCTCAGTCCTTTGTGGAGTCCGGCCGGGCCGCGACCCCGCGGCCCGGCCGGAAGTGCCGTCAGAAGTTGTACTGGTCGATGTTCTTGCTGTCGAACACGGTCGGCGGGCCGAGCACGATCTCGCCGCCCGCACCGATCGTGTACTCACCGAGCTTGCCCGCCTTGAACTTCTGGCCCTCGGCACCGGTGATCTGACCCGAGGCCAGCGCGACACCCGCGTAGGCGGCGAGGTAGCCGATGTCGGCCGGGTTCCAGAGCGCGAACTCCTTGGCCGTGCCGTCCTTGACGTACTCGCGCATCTGGTTCGGGGTGCCGAGACCGGTCACCGCGACCCTGCCCTTGTAGCTGGAGGAGGAGATGTAGCGCGCGGCCGCCGCGATGCCGACGGTGGTCGGTGAGACGATGACCTTCAGGTTCGGGAACGACTGCAGCAGGCCCTGCGCCTCCTGGAACGACTTCTGGTCGTCGTCGTTGCCGTAGGCGATCTTGTCCAGCTTCAGGCCCGCGTACTCCGGCTTGGCCAGCTCCTGCTTGACCACGTCGATCCACGCGTTCTGGTTGGTGGCGTTCGGCGTCGCGGACAGAATGGCGATCTCACCGGATCCGCCGGCCAGCTCGCTCGCCATCTTCACCAGCTGCTCGCCGATGCCCTGCGTGGTGGCCTGGTTGATGAACACGTCGCGGCAGTCCTTCGCCGCGTCGGAGTCGAACGCCACGACCTTGATGCCGGCGCTGCGCGCCTGGTTCAGCGACGGGCACACCGCGTTCGGGTCGTTCGCGGCGATGCCGATCACGTCCTGCTGCTGCTGGATCAGCGTGTTGATGTAGCTGACCTGCGAGGAGGCGCTGGCGTCGTTCGGGCCGACCAGCTTGTACTCGCCCTTGAGCTCGTCGAGCGCGACCTTGCCGCCGCCGACCTCGATGTCCGAGTACGGGTTGTTGAGCTGCTTGGGCAGGAACGCCATCTTCACGCCCTGCTTGGACGCCGCGTTCGGGTCGGCCTGCGCGGTCGACTGCGGGGCGGCCCCGGAGGAGCTGCTGTCGTTCTTGGTGGTGCCACCGCAGGCGGCGAGCGTCACCACCAGGGCCGCTGACACCGCGCCGGCGAGGAGTCGTCTGGTCATGGACGGTTGCCTTTCTAGGTGGTCGCCCGGCGCCCGAGATGGGCCCGGGTTCGGGTGACGATGTTCGGCAGGAGTACCGAGATGATCAGGAGTGCGCCGGTGACGATGTTGAGCGCCTCGTTCGACACGTCCTGCAGCCGCAGCGCGTTCTGCAGGGTGCCGAGCAGCACCACGCCGGCCAGCACGCCGGGTAGCGTGCCCTTGCCGCCGAAGATGGACACGCCGCCCAGCAGCACGGCGGCCACGACGGCCAGTTCGAGCCCGGAGCCGTTGTCGGCGCGGGCACTGGAGTAGCGCAGCGTCCACAGCACACCGGCCAGGCCGGCGACGGCGCCGCTGACCACGTAGAGCCAGAACTTCAGCCGCCCGACCCGGATGCCGGCGAAGCGGGCCGCCTGCTCGCCCGCCCCGGCGGCGAACACCGCGCGCCCGACCGGGGTCGCGTGCAGCACCAGACCGAAGACCAGCGCGAGGACCACCAGCGGGATCAGCAGGTTCGGGATCGGCCCGCCGCCGATCGTCCCGGTGACCCAGGTCGTGTAGGCACGCGGGAAGTCCGCGACGGCGTTGTCGCCGAGCACGACGAACGCCAGGCCGCGGTAGAGCGCGAGAGTACCGATGGTGACCGCGAGCGAGGGCAGCTTGAGCACGGTGACGAAGAAGCCGTTCAGCGCGCCGAGCACCGCCCCCAGGACGACGCACAGCGGCATGATCGACTCGATCGTCATGCCCTTGTCCCACAGGTCGCCCATCACCGCCGAGGTGAGCCCGAGGGTGCTGGCGACCGACAGGTCGATCTCGCCGGTGACGATCACGAACGTCATCGGCAGCGCCACCAGTGCGATGGGCAGCAGGTCCAGCAGCAGGAACGTGAAGTTGCGGCTGGTGCCGAAGTTCTCCACGGTTCCGGAGGCGATCACCAGCACGACGACGGTGATCACGATGACGGCCGCGTCCCAGCTCGCCAGGCGGGAGAGCCAGGCAGGCCGTGTCCCCTTGTCAGACATGGGAGGCCCTCTTCTTCAGTGCTTTCGCGACCCGGACCGCGACGAGCCGGTCGGCGCCGATGGCCAGCAGGATCAGCGCGCCGACGATGGCCTGCTGCCAGAACTGGTTGATGTCGAGCACGGCGAGCGCGCTGCCGATGACGGTCAGCAGCAGCGCGCCGAGGCCCGCGCCCCACACCGAGCCACTGCCGCCGAACACCGCGACCCCGCCGACCACGGCGGCCGCGACCACGTTGAGCTCGTAGCCGGTGCCCGCGGCGGCGTCGATGGTGCCGAACCGCGCGGCGAACAGCACGCCGGCGACCCCGGCGAGGGCGCCGCTGACGACGAACGCGGCGATCATGTTGCGGCCGACCTTGATGCCGGCCAGCTCCGCGGCCTGCGGGCTCGAGCCCATCGCGTACAGCTCGCGCCCGGCGCGGTAGTTGCGCAGCACGATCCCGGCCACGACGAGCACGATCACCGCGATCAGCACGAGCCACGGGATGTCCAGGATCGACTCGTGCCCGAAGGACAGGAACGAGCCGGGCAGCCGGTCGGCGTTGATCTGCTGGCCGCCGGCCCAGAAGTAGACGACCCCGCGGTAGGCGTAGAGCGTGCCGAGGGTGACCACCAGCGCGGGCACCTGGCCGAACCGCACGAGCACGCCGTTGAGCAGCCCGCAGACCGCGCCGACGGCGAGCCCGCCCAGCAGCGCCACGATCACCGGCAGGCCCTGGTGCTCCCGCAGCAGCGAGCCGACCGCGAACGCCGAGAGGCCGAGCACGGAGCCGACGGACAGGTCGATGTTGCGGGTGATCATCACGATCGCCTGCCCGACGGCCAGCACCGCGAGGATCGCCGTGCCGAGCAGGATGTCGCGGATGCTCTGCCCGGAGAGGAAGCGGGAGTTCTGCGTCGCGGTGAACGCGACCAGCACGATGAGCGCGAGCACGATGCCCGACTCGCGGGCCTTGAACACGGTCCCGAACACCGAACGCCCTCCCGGTGCCCTCGCCTCGCGCGGCGCGGGTGCCGCCACCTCGGTCGCGTTCACGCCGCCGCCCCCTGTCCCATCGCGGCGAACATCACCGAGTCCTCGCCGGCCTCGGCGCGCGGGATCTCCGCCACGATGCGGCCTTCCCGCATCACGAGCACGCGGTCGGCCATGCCCAGCACCTCGGGCAGCTCGGAGGACACCATCACCACCGCGACACCCTCGGCCGCCAGCGCCGACATCAGCCGGTGCACCTCGGCCTTGGTGCCGACGTCGATGCCGCGGGTCGGCTCGTCCACGATCAGCACCTTCGGCGCCATCGAGAGCCACTTCGCGAGTACGACCTTCTGCTGGTTGCCGCCCGAGAGCGTGCCGACCGTGTCGCCGAGGCGGCCGTACTTGGTCCGCAGCCGCTGCGTCCAGCGCAGCGCCTCCCGCCGCTCCCCCGGGCCGAACAGGAAGCCGAGCTTCGACAGCGCACGCGAGCGCGGCAGCGTCACGTTCCGCTCGATCGAGAGGTCCATGATCAGTCCTTGCTGGCGCCGGTCCTCCGGGACGAGCGCCATGCCGGCCGCCATGGCCGCGCGCGGGGAGTTCGCCTTCAGCCGCTTGCCGCCCAGCCGGACCGTGCCGGAGTCGCGCTCGTCGACGCCGAAGACCGCCTGCACGACCTCGGACCGGCCGGAGCCGACGAGCCCGGCGAAGGCCACGATCTCCCCGGCCCGTACCGAGAACGAGACGTCGCGGAACACGCCCTCGCGGGAGAGCCCCTCCACCTCGAGCACGACCGCGCCGGGCTCGACGTCCTGTTTCGGGAACAGCGCGTCGAGCTCACGCCCCACCATCCGCCGCACCATCTCCTCGACGGTGAGCTCGTCCATCGGGTCGGTCGAGACGTGCCTGCCGTCGCGCATGATCGTCACGCGCTGACACAGCTGGGCGATCTCCTCGAAGCGGTGGGAGATGAACATGATGGCCGCGCCCTCTTCGCGCAGCGCCCGCGCGACCGAGAACAGCCGCTCGACCTCGACGAGGCTCAGCGCCGCGGTCGGCTCGTCCATGATCAGCACCCGCGCGTCCGCGGACAGTGCCTTGGCGATCTCCACGATCTGCTGGTCGGCGATCGACAGCCCGCGGGCCGGGCGCGCCGGGTCGATCCGCACCCCGAGCCGGGCGAACAGCTGCTCGGCCTCGGCGCGGATCGCCGCGCGGTCGATCATGCCCAGGCTCCGGCGCGGATGCCTGCCCATCACGATGTTCTCCGCGACCGACAGGTCGGGGAACAGCGTGGGCTCCTGGTAGATGACCGCGATCCCGGCGGCCTTGGCGTCGGCGGGCGAGGCGAACTCGACGGGCTCGCCGTCGACCAGCAGCGTGCCGCTGTCCGGGCGGTGGACACCGGCGAGCATCTTGACGATCGTCGACTTGCCCGCGCCGTTCTCCCCGACCAGCGCGTGGGCCTCGCCCGGGTAGAGCGGGAACGAGACTCCGGCGACGGCGGCCACCGCGCCGAACGACTTCGTGACGCCGCTGACCTCCAGCAAGGGCACTCGCCCCCGGTCCTGCCGCTCCATCGCGACCTCCGGAATGAAAGGTTTCACAAACCTGGCGCGGTGACGCTACTATGCAGCGGATCACAATGTCAATCAACTCGAAAATGCCCAGTCCAGAAGGGGTTCTCTCGCGCCCGATCGCGCATTGCGACCAGCATCCACCTCGCTGTTACGTTTCAACGGAGGCAACCCCATGACGGTCCAAGGCTCCAACGAGACCGGCCCGGCCGGAGTCCGCGCCGCGGGCATCAAGGACGTGGCCGCCGCCGCGGGCGTCTCGCTCGGCACGGTGTCGAACGTCCTCAACCGGCCCGACCGGGTCAGCCCGCGGACCAGGGCCAAGGTGGAGGCCGCGATGGCCGAGCTGCGGTTCGTGCGCAACGAGTCGGCCCGCCAGCTGCGGGCCGGGCGGAGCCGGATCCTCGCCTACGTGATGCTCGACGGCAGCAACCCGTTCTTCACCGACGTCGCGGCGGGCATGGAGGACGCCGCCGACGAGAGCGACCTGTCGTTGTTCCTGTGCAACAGCGACAACCGGGCCGAACGGGAAACCGCCTACCTGAACAGGCTCGAGCAGCAGCGGGTGCAGGGCATCCTGGTGACCCCGGTGGACCCGGACGCGACGACGCTCGACGAGACGGTGCTGCGGGGCACACCGGTGGTGATCGTCGACCGCACCCGCGACTCGGCCACGCACTGCTCGGTCGCGGTGGACGACGTGCACGGCGGCGAGATCGCGGTGCAGCACCTGATCGAGAGGGGGCACCAGCGGATCGCCTTCATCGGCAGTCCCGGCACACTCGGCCAGGTCCGCGACCGCCGCGAGGGGGCGTTGCGCGCCCTGCGCGCGGCGGGACTGTCCGAAGATCACCTCGTCGACCTCACGACGGCGACCCTCACCGTGGCCGACGGGCGTAACGCCGGCGAGCGGCTGGCCGGGCTCCCGGCGCCGGTCCGGCCGACCGCGGCGTTCTGCGCCAACGACCTGATCGCGCTCGGGCTGCTGCAGACGTGCGTGAGCCTGCACCTGCGGGTGCCCGACGACCTCGCGATCGTCGGCTACGACGACATCGACTTCGCCGCCGCGGCCGCCGTGCCCCTCACCTCGGTCCGGCAGCCGCGACGGCAGCTCGGGCACACCGCGGCGGAGCTGCTGCTGCAGGAGACGACGAACCCCGACCACGAGCACCAGCAGGTGGTGTTCACCCCGGAACTGGTCGTCCGGGTCTCGACGCATCCCTCCTCCTGACCCGCCGCCCCGTTCGCCCGCGGGCGCAACCGCGAAAAGTCGGGTTTCCGCATTTCCGATACACCTCCGAAACAGCGGGAAACGTGATCGACAAATAGTTCCGCGAAGTGGTTTAGTCGTATTTGGTCGTTTTCCCGGACGCTTTTCTGTGCGATCGGGAAAACTGTCCTGATCATTCGGACCCCCTTCGATCACGATTCCGCTTCGAAGCACGGTGCGATCTGGTCTTCCCCGCCATCACGACAGAGGCTGACCGGGATTCCCGGACCGACCGTCCGGACTTCCCGCTGGTACCGGCGAAAGGGATCGAAGCGGATGGCAGCTCCGCTGGACATGTCCTCGACCGAGGCGCAGCCCGAATCCGTCGTCACCGGAATGGGCAAGGCGATCGAAGGCCGTTCGCTCGGGCAGATCGCCTGGTTGCGGCTGAAAAAGGACAAATGGGCAATGGCGGGTGGCGTCGTCGTCGCCCTGCTGATTCTCGGCGCGCTCGCCTCGCTGATCCTCAACGCGGTCGGCGCGCTGCGACCGGACACGTACCACCCGGACCTGATCGACGCGACCTACGGCCGCCCGGTGGGCGCCTTCGGCGGGATCAGCTGGGCCCATCCCCTCGGCGTCGACCCGTCGAACGGGCGTGACCTGCTTTCCCGCGTGCTGGTGGGATCGCAGTTCTCCCTGCTCATCGCCGCGGGCTCCACGCTGGTGTCCGTGCTGATCGGGGTGACCATGGGACTGGTCGCCGGGTTCGCCGGCGGCTGGCTCGACAGCGCGATCAACTGGCTGATGAACGTGTTCCTCGCGTTCCCGCTGCTGCTGTTCGCGATCGCGCTCTCGGGCGTGGTGCAGCAGTCCGCGTTCGGGCTGTCGGGCAACGCGCTGCACGTGGCCGTGCTGATCTTCGTGATCGGGTTCTTCAACTGGCCCTACATCGGCCGCATCGTGCGCGGTCAGACGCTTTCTCTGCGGGAGCGGGAGTTCGTCGACGCCGCGCGCAGCCTCGGCGCCCGCAGCGGCTACATCCTGCGCCGCGAGCTGCTGCCCAACCTCCTCGCCCCGATCTTGGTCTATACCACGCTGCTGATCCCGACGAACATCCTGTTCGAGGCCGCACTGTCGTTCCTCGGCGTCGGCCTGCACCCGCCGACGCCCAGCTGGGGCGGGATGCTCTCGGACGCGGTCAGCAACGGCTCGTACTCTGCCGACCCGGAGTACGTGCTGGTCCCCGGCCTGGCGATCTTCCTGACGGTGATGGCGTTCAACCTGCTCGGTGACGGGTTGCGCGACGCGCTCGACCCACGGGTCAGATAGCACTTTCGGATTTCTCCTTTTCCCCACCGAGTACGAGGAGCGTGGTACACGCATGAAACGGCGGACGATGATCGGCATGGCGCTGGCCATGACCGGGCTCAGCCTGGTCACGGCCTGCGGTGGCGGAAGCGGCGGAAGCGGCGGCGGCGGGAGCGCGGCGTACAACGCCGGCAACACCTCGGTGGTCGACGCTTCCACCGCGACCGGCGGCACCCTGAACTACGGCATGACCAACTCGCCGGACTCCGCCGACCCCGGCAACATGTACTACGCGTTCATGTGGGACTTCTCGCGGCTGTACGCGAGCCCGCTGCTGACCTACAACCCGGCGCCCGGCGCGGACGGGCTCAAGCTGGTGCCGGACCTCGCGACCGGGCTGGGCCAGATCAGCGACAACGGACTGACCTGGACCTACCACATCAAGCCGGGGATGAAGCTCTCGGACGGCGAGCCGATCACCACCGCGCAGATCAAGTACGCGGTGGAGCGCAGCAACTTCGCCAAGGACGTGCTCGCCAACGGGCCGAGCTACTTCGCGCAGTACCTCGCGAACGCGTCGGGCTACCAGGGGCCGTACAAGGACAAGTCGCCGGGCGGGCTGTCCTCGATCGAGACCCCGGACGACACGACGATCGTGTTCCACCTGGCGCAGCCGTTCGCCGACTTCGACTACCTGGTGGCCAACCCGCAGACCGCGCCGGTCCCGCAGGGCAAGGACACCGGTGCGAACTACCAGACCGACCCGGTCGCCTCGGGCCCGTACATGTTCAAACCGGGCTCGTTCAACCCCAACACCGGGTTCTCGCTGGTGAAGAACCCGAACTGGAAGCAGGCCGACAGCCCCACGGTCAAGCAGTACGCCGACCAGATCAACATCACCTACAACATCTCCGGTGACGACCTGGACAACCGGCTGCTCAACGGATCGATGGACGTCGACGCCTACGGCACGGGCCTGCAGACCGCGGCACGGGCGAAGGTGCTGAACAACTCGACGCAGAAGAAGAACGCCGACGCCGCGCCGTCGGGCTTCCTGTGGTACTTCCCGATCAACACCCAGGTGATCCCCAACGTCGACTGCCGCAAGGCGATCGAGTACGCCTCGGACAAGACGCTGTTCCAGAACGCCTACGGCGGCGCCGAGGCCGGTGGCGACATCGCGAGCACGGTGCTGCCGCCGAGCGTGGTCGGCTACCAGCCCTTCGACCTCTACGAGACGGCCGCCCAGCCGACCGGCGACATCCCGAAGGCGAAGGACGAGCTGGCCAAGTGCGGTCAGCCGAACGGCTTCTCGTTCAACATCGCCGTGCGCGGGGACCGGCCCAAGGAGGTCCAGACCGCGCAGGCGCTGCAGCAGGCCCTGCAGAAGATCAACATCAAGACCGACATCCTGCAGTACCCGACCGGGGACTACGGCACCAGCTACGCCGGGTCGCCGCAGTTCATGAAGGACCACAACATCGGCATGAACACCTACGGGTGGGCCGCGGACTGGCCGGAGGGCTTCGGGTTCCTCTCGCAGATCGCCGACGGCCGCGCGATCCGCGCGGCGGGCAACTCGAACATGGAGATGCTCAACGACCCGCAGGTGAACAGCCTGCTGGACCAGGCGGCCGCGAGCACGGACGCGAACACCCGCAACGGCATCTACGCCCAGATCGACAAGATCATGATGAACCAGGCGGTCATCCTGCCCGAGCTGTACGCGAAGTCGCTGCTCTACCGCGGGCCGAACCTCACGAACGTGTTCGTGACCGAGGCCTTCGGTATGTACGACTACACGCAGATCGGCAAGAAGTCCTCGTAGTCCCCGAAAGCAGGTGAAGGCACCGGTGGCCGGCGGCGATCCCGCCGGCCACCGCCGCCGCGCAGTGTGATCACGTTCATTCTCCGCAGGCTGGTCTCGGCCGTGGTGTTGCTGATCGTGGTCAGCATCGTGACCTTCGGCATCTTCTTCGTGGTGCCGCGGCTCGCGGGGCAGACCACCGACCAGCTGGCCGCGAACTTCGTGGGCAAGAGCCCGAGCACCGAGGTGCTGCACCAGATCGAGGCCCGGCTCGGGCTGGACCAGCCGTTGTACCAGCAGTACTGGCATTTCGTGAAGGGCGTCGTCGCGGGCGAGGACTACGACACGGGCACGCAGATCGTGCACTGCAACGCGCCGTGCTTCGGCTACTCGTTCAAGAGCCAGCTGCCGGTGTGGCCGCAGATGCTCGACGTGCTGCCGGTGACGCTGTCGCTGGCGATCGGCGCGGCGCTCATCTGGGTGGTCACCGGGGTGGGCATCGGCGTGCTCTCCGCGCTGCGGCGGGGTTCCTGGTTCGACCGGGCGGCGATGACCACCGCACTGGCCGGGGTGTCGCTGCCGGTGTTCTTCACGGCCCTGATCTGCCTCGCCCTCTTCCGCGACACCATCCCGATCTTCCCCGACGCCGGCACCTACATCGCCCTCACCGACGACCCCGGCCGCTGGTTCTGGGCACTGGTGCTGCCGTGGGTCACCCTCGCGTTCCTCTACGCGGCGCTCTACGCACGGCTGACCAGGGCCGGCATGCTGGAAACGCTGGGCGAGGACTTCATCCGCACCGCGCGGGCGAAGGGACTGCCCGAGCGGACGGTCGTGGTCAAACACGGCCTGCGCGCCACGCTGACCCCGATCCTGACCATCTTCGGCCTCGACCTCGGCCTGCTGCTCGGCGGCGCGGTGCTCACCGAGACCGCGTTCTCGCTGCCGGGGCTGGGCCATTTCGCGATCCTGGCCATCCAGGCCAACGACCTGCCCGAGATCATGGGCGTGACGCTGCTGGCCGGGTTCTTCATCGTCGTGGCCAACCTGGTCGTGGACATCGGTTACGCCGTCGTCGACCCGAGGGTGCGGTACTCATGACCAACCATTTCCTGGAGCTGAAGGACCTGCGGGTGCACTTCCCCACCGCCGACGGGCTGGTGCGGTCGGTGGACGGGCTGTCGTTCTCCCTCGAACGCGGGCGCACGCTCGGCATCGTGGGCGAGTCCGGCTCGGGCAAGAGCGTGACGAGCCTGGCGATCATGGGGCTGCACAAGGGCGCGGACATCACCGGCGAGATCTGGCTCGACGGCCAGGAGCTCGTCGGGGCGGCGCCGGAGGAGGTGCGGCGGCTGCGCGGCAAGCGGATGGCGATGATCTTCCAGGACCCGCTGTCGTCGCTGCACCCGTACTACACCATCGGCCAGCAGATCGTCGAGGCGTACCGGCTGCACAACAAGGTGACCAGGCAGGTGGCCCGCAAGCACGCGATCGACCTGCTCGCCAGGGTGGGGATCCCGCAGCCGCGGTCGCGGGTGGACGACTACCCGCACCAGTTCTCCGGCGGGATGCGCCAGCGCGCGATGATCGCGATGGCGCTGTCCTGCGACCCGGAGCTGCTGATCGCGGACGAGCCGACGACCGCGCTGGACGTCACCGTGCAGGCGCAGATCCTCGACCTCATCCGGGACCTGCAGCAGGAGTTCCACTCGGCGGTCGTGATCATCACCCACGACCTCGGCGTCGTGGCCGAGCTCGCCGACGACATCCTGGTGATGTACGCGGGGCGGGTGGCCGAGTACGGCCCCGCGGTGCGGCTGTTCGACGAGCCGCAGCATCCCTACACGTGGGGGCTGCTCGGTTCGATGCCCCGCCTGGACCGCGCGCGCTCCGACCGGCTGCGGCCGATCCCGGGCACGCCGCCGAGCCTGATCAACCTGCCGCCGGGCTGCCCGTTCCACCCCCGCTGCGGCTACGGCGGGCACAACGGCGGGGCGAGCGAGACGCTCGTGCCGGAGCTGCTCGACGACGGCACCGGGCACCGGCTGGCCTGTCATCTGCCGCCGGAGACCCGGCAGCGGCTGTGGGAGACCGAGATCAGGCCGAACCTGTGACCGACGAACGTGAGACTGCGGGTGCCGACATGACCGAGACCGAAGCCGTGGCCGCCCCCCGGCCCGTCCGGCGGGAGACCGTGCTGGAGGTGTCCGGGCTGCGGAAGCACTTCCCGGTCCGGCGCGGGCTGCTGCAGCGGGCGATCGGTTCGGTGAAGGCCGTCGACGGGCTCGACTTCACCGTCGGCACGGGCGAAACCCTCTCGCTGGTCGGCGAGTCCGGCTGCGGCAAGACCACCACGGGGCGGCTGCTGACCCGGCTGCTGGAGCCGAGCGACGGCCGGATCCTGTTCGAGGACAGGGACATCACGCACCTGTCGGCGAGTGCGATGCGGCCGCTGCGCCGGGACGTGCAGATGGTGTTCCAGGACCCGTACTCCTCGCTCAACCCGCGGCACACGGTGGGCACCATCATCGGGGCGGCGTTCAAGCTGCAGAACATGCCCACCGAGCACGGCGTGAAGCGGGCGGTGCAGGAGCTGCTGGAGCTGGTCGGGCTGAGCCCGGAGCACTACAACCGGTATCCGCACGAGTTCTCCGGCGGGCAGCGCCAGCGGATCGGCATCGCCAGGACGCTCGCGCTGCGCCCGAAGCTGATCGTGGCCGACGAGCCGGTGTCCGCACTCGACGTGTCCATCCAGGCGCAGGTGATCAACCTGCTGGAGGACCTGCAGGACGAGCTGGGCCTGACCTACGTGATGATCGCGCACGACCTGTCGGTGGTGCGGCACGTGTCCGACCGGGTCGCGGTGATGTACCTGGGGAAGATCGTGGAGCTGGCGGACGCGGACAGCCTCTACGCGGCGCCGCACCACCCCTACACGGTCGCGCTGCTGTCGGCGGTTCCGGTGCCGGACCCGAAACGCCGGACGAAGCGGACGCGGATCCGGCTGGCCGGCGAGACGCCGAGCCCGTTGTCGCCGCCGCCGGCCTGCCGGTTCAGCACGAGGTGCTGGAAGGCGCAGGAAGTCTGCCGGACGCAGGAGCCGCCGCTGGCGGAGCTGGCAACCGGGCACCGCGTGGCGTGCCACTTCCCGGAGAACGCACCGGAGCCGCCCTCTCCCGCTTAGCATGACGAGGATGTTGAACAACCACCCCGCGGGCGCGCAGGGCCGCGGGGTGGTTGGATCCGCCGATTGGTTCACCGGTGCCGGGCGAGGTGATGTCCTCCAGCCCGGCACCGGGTGGCCCGCGGTAGCGTACGGGCCGGCGTGCTCGCCTCCCCCGAAGCGAGCATGGTCTGTCCACTCAGGACACCTCGGCGGCACGAAAAAGCCGCCCTGTCCGGAGTTCCCGGGGGCGGCCGTGTGCGTGCTCAGCTCAGCACAGCACGGGAAGCCGCCGCGAACGGGCATGCCACACGAGACACCGCCGTCGTAGTTCCGTCATGGCCCGCCTCCCTTCGCTGTCCGGTGTGCACACATCTTCTCCGGCGCCCGCGAACCCGGTCAACGTATTTTCAGAACGCCCCGGCCAGCGCCACGCCGAGGTAGGCCGCGCCGAGGCCGGCGACCAGACTGAGCACGACGTTGAACCCGGCCAGCAGCCACGCCTTCGACCGCAGCAGCCGCAGGGTTTCGTAGCTGAACGTCGAGTACGTGGTCAGCGCCCCGCAGAAGCCGGTGCCCAGCAGGGCGGTGACCGCGGGCGCGGCGGGCAGCCCGGTGAGCAGGCCCAGCAGGAAGCAGCCGATCACGTTGACCGTGAGGGTGCCCCACGGGAACACCGAGTCGTGCCGGCTCTGCACCGTACGGTCGAGCAGGTACCGCGAAGGCGCGCCGAGAGCGGCGCCCAGTGCCACGAGCAGCACCGTCACGAGCGGCCGCCGTACCGGAAGACCTCGACGTCGTCGAGGATGACCAGCCCCTCGGTGACCAGCTCGTCCAGCTGCGGGAGGAACGCGCGGACCTTCGCCGCCTCGTCGACGATGACGATCACCACCGGCAGGTCGTCGGACAGCGACAGGATCCGGGTGGTGTGGATGTGGTTCGAGGCGCCGAACCCCTCGGTGCCCCGCAGCACGGTCGCCCCGGCGAGACCGGCCGCGTGCGCGCGGTGCACGATCTCGCTGCAGAGCGGTTTGTGGTGCCACAGGTCGCTTTCCCCGACGAAGATCGTCAGGCGCAGCGCCGATCCGTGCTGCTTCACGACACCCCTCCCTTCCGGCCGCGGGTCAGCGCGGCGGTGGTGGCGACTGAGCCGAGTGTGACCGCGACGAGCGCGGCCAGCGCCGTCGCCGCGAGGTACAGCAACGCCGGCCCTGGCCGGTGCGCGCCGATCAGCTGCACGACGTCCACGGCGGCGGTGGAGAACGTGGTGTAGCCGCCGAGCACGCCGACGCCGGCGAACGGGCGCAGCAGCCGCTGCCGTGGCCACCGGTGGTCGATGAGCGCCATGAGCACGCCGATGCACAGGCAGCCGGACACGTTGATCAGCCAGGTGGACCAGGCCCACTGCCCGCCGTGGTGCGGCAGCAGCTCGCCCACCCGGTAGCGGGCGAGTGCGCCGCACGCGCCGCCGAGGGAGATCGCGGCGAGGACGGCGGCGGGGTGCTCACGCAGCTCGCGCCGCTGGGCGGGCACGGCGAGCGAGATATCGGGATCGACGGGGTCCTGCACCATGCGCCAAGCCTCCTACCAGCAGCGTCGACTCACTGGCAGGGACCGTTGGCGAGGGTTCGCGGTTCACCCCGGCTACCCGGGGTCGGCGGGCCCCACCGCCGGAAACCACCCTAGAACATCCCCCGGCCCCGGCTGAGCCTGGGGCAGAATGGGTCGTATGAGTGCGATTCCCGCCCCGGTCCGGCGTGTCCTGGACGCCATCGACGCCGGGAACGCCGACGCGTTCGTGACCGCCTTCGACGCCGATGGCGCGGTCGACGACTGGGGCCGGGAGTTCCGGGGCCACGACCGGATCCGCGCGTGGAGCGACGCGGAGTTCATCGGCGTCCGGGTGAGCTTCCGCGACGTCGTGGTCTCGGAGCCGGGAAATCCGGTGACACTGCGGGTTCAGGTGGGTGGCGACGGGTTCAACGGCCCGTCGGGGTTCACCTTCGAGGTGCGCGACGACCGGGTGCACCGGATGACCATCACGGGCTGATCGCTGGCTCGTCGACCACCTCCGCAGCGCGGCCGCGCCACCAGGCGGTCACCGGGTGTCGTCCAGCGGCTCGGTGTGCACGACGACCGGGCCGCTTCGCGACTCGACCTCGAAGGTCCCGTCGCCGCGCAGCCGGATGGTCACCGCGGCACCGGTCAGCTCCGCGGTGTGCTGGGTGTGGTCCTTGGTGCGCAGGTAGAACGCGGCCAGGCCGAACGCGGCGAACACCAGCAGCCACAACGGCCCGAGCATCAGGTAGCCGAACGAGCCGCCGCCGGTGAAGGTCGCCGCCACCGCGCTCTGCATCGGCCCGTAGGTCGGCAGGAACTGCAGCACCGTCTGGTTCTTGCCGGGGTTGATCACCGGGTTCTGCACCATGACATCGACGAGGCTGACCATGATGATCACGAACATGCCGCCCAGCTCGGTGGACACCGCGACGCCGAGCGCGATGCCGAGCCCGCCGTAGACCAGCCCGCCGGAGAGCAGGCTCGCGAACAGCAGGCCGGGCTGCTGCGGGTCGGCGAACATCGACAGCACGATCGTGGCGTAGCAGCCGACCACGATCGACACCAGCACGAGCGCGATCAGCTTGGCCAGCAGCAGGCAGGGTCGTGAGTACCCGGCGAGCACCAGCCGCTGGTCGAACTCGCGTGACCGGCGCACCGCGGCGAACAGCATGAAGCCGATGATGAGGGTGACGGCGTTGATGTCGGCGGAGATCAACGCGAGCCGGCTCGCGTCGACCGTCACCGGCGCGGGCGCGATGCGGGACTGGTACTCGATCGGGTGGCCCGGGATGATGGCGCGGACGATCGCCAGCCACACCGGGATGAAGAACACCACGAGGGTGAGCGCGAGCCGGTTGCGTGCGTGCTGGGCGGCTTCGAACCCGATGGCCTTGAGCAGCGCGGCCTGCCAGCCGGTGCCGGCGGTGACGTCGGCGCGCCAGCGGCGGGCACCGGTGAGCAGGGTCTGCATCGTGGTCATGACGCGGCCTGCCCGAGCACCGGGCGGGCGGGCACGACCTTGCCCGACTCGAGCCGGAAGAGCCGGTCGAACCGTTCGGTGTCGTGGGCGATGTGGGAGATCACCAGCACGGACCGGCCCTCGTCGCGCAGCTGTTCGGCGAGCTGCCAGAAGGTCAGGTAGTTCTCCCAGTCGAACCCCTGGTAGGGCTCGTCCATGAGCACGACGTCCGGGTCGTGCATGAGGGCGAGGGTGAGGTTGAGCTTCTGCCGGGTGCCGCCGCTGAGCGCACCGGCCCGGGTGCCGCGGAACGGGGTCAGCCCGAGCCGTTCCAGGGTCCGGTCCGCGACGGCCAGATCGCCGACCCGGTAGGCGCTCTGGAAGTAGCGCAGGTGCTGGGCGACGGTGAGCTCGTCGTTGACGACGATGCGCTGCGGGCAGTAGCCGAGGCTGCCGCGGTGCACCACCTCGCCCCGGTCGGGACGCAGCACCCCGGCGAGGATCTGCAGCAGGGTGGTCTTGCCCGCGCCGTTCTCGCCGATGATGCCCAGCAGCTCCCCTGGCCGCAGGTCGAACTCCACCCCGCAGAGCACGCTGCGGTGGCCCTAGGACTTGTGCAGGTCGACCGCGCGCAGGACACGATCCTTTGTGGACACTGAAGCTCCTTTCGCGGTCAGCGGGCGCGCCGGGTCGCGGCGTGGGCCAGCTCGGCGCACGCCACGCGGGCACCGCCCGGGATGGTGGCGCCATCGAGCGCCGCCAGTGCCTTCTCGGTCTTGACCTCGATGAGCTCGGCGACAGCGCGGTCGGCGCCCGTCCGGGTGATCACCGAGCGCAGCCGCTCGGCACCGGCGTCGTCGAGTGCCGGGTCGCCGTGCAGCTCGCGGATGATCGCGCGCTGGCGCGGACTCGCCCGCCGCCAGGTCAGCGCCATCAGCACGGTCCGCTTGCCCTCGCGCAGGTCGTCGAGGGTGGACTTGCCGGTGACCCCGGGTCTGCCGAACACGCCGAGCAGGTCGTCACGCAGCTGGAAGGCCTCGCCGAGCGGGCGCCCGTACGTGGTGCACAGCCGCAGCGCCTCCGGTCCGCCCTCGGCGAGCATCACCCCGATCTGCAGCGGGCGTTCCACCGTGTACCCGGCCGTCTTGTGCCGCAGGGTGCGCCAGCTGCGGTCGAGGGAGTCCTCGGCCCACTCCCCCGCCAGGTCGAGGTACTGCCCGGCCATGACCTGGGTGCGCATCACGTGCAGCACCGGCTCCACCCGGCGGCGCCAGCGTTCCCCCGCCGCGCAGAGCAGCTCGTCCGACCAGGCGTGGCACAGGTCGCCGAGCAGGATCGCCGCGTCGACCCCGAACCGGGCCGCGGCGGCGGGGTCCTTGCCGTGGTAGCGGCCCGCGAGCACGCGGTGCACCGTCGGGCGGCCGCGCCGCCGGTCCGAGGCGTCCATGACGTCGTCGTGGATGAGCGCGAAGGTGTGGAACAGCTCCAGCGCGGCGCCGACCTTGCCCAGCGGGCTGCCGCCGGGTTCACCGCCCGCGGCGAGCCAGCCGCAGTAGCAGAACAGCGGGTGCACCCGTTTGCCGCCGCCGACGAATTCGCGCAGCACGTCGACCAGTGGCGGCAGGCACGCGTCGAGCGGATGACGCGCCTGTCCGTCGAGGAACTCCTCGAGCTCGGCGTCGACGGCCCGCCGCAGCCACCCGAAGTCAGCTTCCGCCGGCGGCCGCGGACGCGGCGGCACGGACACCTCGGTGAGCCGAGCTGGCATGGGTCCTCCTCGCGGATTTTGGGCACACGGCGCACGCACGCCGTGTCCCCGGAAGTAACACCGGCTCGCCGGGAAAAACCAGGGGGCGGCCTGCACCACTCGTCCGAGGAGGACCGGCGCACCGTGTGGGCGAAGCAGGAACGGCGGGTAATCCCTTGTGTGACACGGACAATCCGCTACTCGTTCGCGTGACGGGTCTTGAAGGGAATCGGCGGTGGTGGTCATAGTGGAATGCACCGGCACTCGCCGAAAACGCGAAATCTTCTTTCCCCGCACCGATTTCCGGTGCCGCAGGGAAATTCCAGGAGCCGCCCCATGACGACACTCGAGCTGCGCCCGTTCTACTGCCCCATCGACTCGGCGATCCACGACAGCGTGGACGAGGTCGAGCAGGAGGCGGTCAGGTGGATCGACCGCCTCCGGTTCTACCGCGACGAGACCGGCCGCGCCCGGATCCTCGCCACGAACAGCGCCGAGTTCTACGCCCGGTTCGCCCCGGACGCGTGCCGGGACGGGCTGCAGGCGGCGGTGCACTGGGTCTACTGGGGGTTCGCGTTCGACGACGCCCGGTGCGACCACGGCAAGTTCAGTGCCGACCCGCAGCGGTTCCTCGCCATGGCCGGGCCGCTGCAGCGGGCACTGGAGAACCCGTGGCAGGCCCCGCCGGGCAACGACCCGTTCGTCGCGGCCCTGCAGGACATCGGCCGCCGCTTCCACGCCTGCGCGACCCCCGTGCAGGTCCGCCGGTTCACCGAGGCGCACCGGGCGTGGCTGTTCGGCGTGGCGTGGCAGGTGGCCAACTGCGCGGCCGGGCGGATGCCGACGCTCGCCGACTACACCGCGATGCGGCTCAACGGCGCGGGCGGGCCGCCCACGCTGGCGATGCTGGAGATCGCGATGGGCGAGGAGGTGCCGGCTCCGGAGATGGACTCGCCTGCCGTGCGCGCGCTCACCGAGATGGCCATGCTCGTCGCCTCGTGGGACAACGACCTGCACTCCTACCGGAGGGAGACCGACGAGCGGCACACCGACCAGAACCTGATCAACGTCCTGCGGGTGCACGAGGGCCTGCCACCCGCCCGCGCCCTCGCCGAGGCCTACGGCCTGCGGGACCGGGTGATGGCCCGGTTCCTGAGCCTGCGCGAGGACGTCCTGGCCGCGCCGCACAGCCACGCGCTGGGCACCTACCTGCGCTGCCTCGGGCACGCCATCCGCGGCAACACCGACTGGGCGCTGCGGGTGCCCCGATACACCGCCTACGGCGACGTTCCGGCGCCGCGCGGCCCGTCCTGGGCCGACGAGCCGTCGGACCCGCGGCGCGACCCGCTGCCCATTCCCGCCATCGCGTGGTGGTGGGACCCGCAACGCACACGACACGAGGAGAGCACCTGAACCGCATCATCACCCGTTCCCTGACCACGGCCGCCGCGCTCGGCACCGCGCTGGCCCTGGCACAGGCCCCGGCCTCCGCCGCCACGGCGCCGCCGGCACCCAGCGACGGGCTGGACCCAGGTACAGGACTTCGGCAGCGGCTATCTCTGCCAGGCCGCGGGAATGGCCGGGCAGTTCGCCGGCCGGTGGCTGCCGGGCCAGTGGCAGTGCGCGGGCCCGGTGCTGTGGCTGCGGGGCGAACCCCTGACGCTGCCGCAGTCCTAGGGATTGTTTCAGAGGTGGCTTGCGAGCCGGTGCGGGTAGCGGTGCAAGCTAGGCGTCCCCCTGGTCGGGGTGGCGCAGGGTGTGCCCGGCCTGGTCGCGGTGCAGCACGTGGTGGGCGATCTCGAGCGCGGCGTCGGCGGCGTGGTGCTCGAGGTGATGGCCGGTGGCCAGTGCCTTGCCGAGCTCGTCGAGCAGCCGGGCCACCGCGAACAGCACGTACTCGATGTTCACCGCGACCGGGCCGTCGGCCCGCATCCTGCGGCGTAGCTCCTCCGCTGCCGTGCACAGCGTGGCGGCCTCGTCCTGCGGGCCTGTCTCGGTCACGTCCCACCTCCGGTTGCGGCTGCCTCCAACCTACGGCGCGGCGGCGCGCCCGGCACCAGTGCCGTCCTGGTCCACAAGGGACGTTGCCGTGCCCGCCCGGTGTTGGTTAGCTGGTCGGATGAGCGCTGACGAGGTACGCGAGGGTGTTTCGCTGACCCATCTGGACCAGGGCCTGTTCGACGGGGCCGGGGCCGTGAAGCGCGATCTCGTGGACTACCTCGACGCGGTCGCCGGCCGGCTGGTCGGGCACCTGCGCGACCGGCCACTGTCGGTGGTGCGGGTGCTGCGCGGCCAGGACGCGTTCATGCAGAAGAACCTGCCCAAGTACACCCCCTCCTGGGTGCCGCGGACGACGATGTGGGCGGAGAGCTCGCAGCGCCGGGTCTCCTACGCCCTCTGCGACGACCGCCCGACCCTGCTGTGGTTCGCCAACCAGCGCGCGATCGAGTACCACCCGGCGCTGGTCCGGGCGGGCGAGCCGGAGCATCCGACGCATCTGGTGCTCGACCTCGACCCGCCCGAGCAGGACGGCTCGTTCGCCCTCGCGGTGCGGGCCGCGCACCTGGTGCGGCAGGCGCTGGCCGACGCCGGTCTCGCGGGCGCGGTGAAGACCAGCGGCGCCAAGGGGGTGCACGTGTTCGTGCCCCTGACCGGACAGGTGACGGCCGAGGAGGCCGCGGCGGCGGGCCGGGCGCTGGCCGCCAGGGCGGAGCGGCTCGATCCGCTGCTCGCGACGACGGCGTTCATCCGGGAGGACCGCGGCGGCAAGGTCTTCCTCGACTCCACCCGGGCCGGCGGCGCGACGGTGGTCTCGGTGTACAGCCCGCGGGTCCGGCCCGGCCTGCCGGTGTCGTTCCCGCTGCCGTGGGAGGAGCTCGACTCGGTCGCGCCCGGCGACTTCACCGTGCACACCGCACTGGCCGCGCTCGGCGAGCGCGACCCGTGGGCCGAGCTGATGCCGCCGCCGCAGCGGCTGCCCGTCGAGGTCGTCGAGGAGGGCAGGGCCATCCCGGTGGCCCGGGTGCAGGCGATGCACGAGGGCAAGCGCCGCGCCCGGGCCCGCCGGGAGGCCGGGAAGGAATGACCCGGTGCCCGCCGCCGCGGGAACGGGCGGGCACCGGATCCGCGCGGGCTACCGGTGAGTGGTGAGCCCGTAGCCGTAGGGGAACAGCGGCTGGTAGTTCCGGTCGCCGACGTTGATCGGCTCCTGGTCCTCGCTGCGCGGCCAGGTGACCGACAGCTTGCCGGTGAACGGCTTCGTGCCGAACAGCACGTCCGCCACCCCGGCGCCCTCGCTGCCGGGCAGCCAGGACATCACGAAAGCGTCCATCTTGGACAGTTCGTCGGTGACGATCTGCGGACGGCCGGCAACGTCGAGCACGACGCAGGTCTTGATCGCGCCGCACACCTTGTCGATGTTGGCCCGGTCGGCCGCGGAGATGTTCAGCGTGTGGCCGTTGCCGACGTCGCCGACGCCCTCGGCGTAGGGCGTCTCGCCGATCACCACGACGCCGACGTCCGCACCGGCGGTGGGCGCCGAGGCGTCCGCGCTGTAGGTCACGTTCTTCGCGGCCTGCTGGATGCCCTGCAGAATCGTGGTGCCGGGGAAGCTGGTGTTCCCGGACTGGCCCTGCCAGGTCACCGTCCAGCCACCGGCCTGGTTGCCCAGGTCGTTGGCGTTGACGCCCGCGACGTAGATCTTCTGCGACGGCTTGAGCGGCAGCGCCTTGTCGGAGTTCTTCAGCAGTACCTGGGACTCCGCGACCGCCTGCCGGGCGACCGCGCGGTGCTGCGCCGAGCCCACCGTGCCGATGTTCGTCCGGTCGGTGTAGGGGTGCTCGAACAGGCCCAGCTCGAACTTCGACTTCAGGATCCGGCTGACCGCGTCGTTGATGCGCGACATCGGCACGCGCCCGGCCTGTACCTCGCCCAGCAGCGTCTGCTCGAACTGCGGGGCGCTGTTGGGCTCCATGAACATGTCGATCCCGGCGTTGACCGCCGTGCGGACCTGCGTCGCGTAGTCACCGGGCAGCTGGTGGATCGCCTCCCAGTCGCTGATCAGGAACCCGTCGAAGCCGATCTTCTGCTTCAGCACGTCGGTCAGCAGCTCTTTGTTCGCGGTCATCTTCACCGGGGTGCTGCCCGCCCGGTCCGTCCACTGCACGCTGGAGTACGACGGCATGATGCTGCCGACGTCGTGCTGCTGCACGGCCGTGACGTAGGGCGCGAGGTCGGTCTGGGCGAAGTGCTGCCAGTCGGTGATCGTGACACCCTGGTCGATCTTGTAGGTGCCGTTGGTGGAGGTGCCGTAGGTGGTGTCCCCGTCCCCGGCGTAGTGCTTGGCGGTGGCCAGCACGCGGTCGCGGTTGTCGAGGTCCTTGCTGCCGTCGCCCTGGAACCCGTCGATGGCGGTTTCCATCTGCTGCACCAGCTTCGGGTCCTCGCCGAAGCTTTCGTAGGTGCGGCCCCAGCGCTCGTCGCGGGTCACGCAGACGCACGGGGCGAAGACCCACTGCGGGCCGGTGGCCCTGGTCTCGGTGGCGGTGATGTGCTCGACGTCGGCCACCAGGCCCGGGTCGCGGGTTGCGCCGAGGCCGACGTTGTGCGGGAAGATCGTGGCGCCGACGAGGTTGTTGTCGCCGTGCACCGAGTCGATGCCGTAGAGCAGCGGGATGTGCAGCCGGGTGGCCAGCGCCCGCGACTGGTAGCCGTCGACCATGTCCGCCCACGCCTCGGGGGTGTTGGGCGTGGGGGTCGAGCCGCCGCCGGAGAGCACGGAACCGAGGGCGAGGTCCGTGATCTGCTGCTGGTCGGCGTCGACCGCGCCGCGCTCGGCCTGGGTCATCTGGCCGACCTTCTCCGCGAGGGTCATCCGGCCGAGCAGGTCCGAGACCCGCTGGGCGACCGGGAGCCGCGCGTTGAGGTAGGCGGGGGTCCGTTCGGCGGTGTCCGGGGCCGCGGCGGCGGCGGGCACCGCGGTGGCGGTCACCGCGGCGACCGCGAGCACGGCGCCGGCGAAGCGGGCGCGTCTGGGTACGTGCGTTCTCACGCAGTCCTCCTTCGTTGCAGGTTGTGCGCAGGACGAGATCGGGCCATGCGCGCTCGCGCGGCCCGGTGGGTGATGCGGGGATGGATCGGCGCTCAGCGCCGGCGGCGGTGCCTCCGGAAGCCGCCGCCCCGGGGTTTGAGACGGCCGGCGGTGCTGCCCAGTGACGCCGGCGTGCCCGGGCGCGGCGAAACCGCGGCGGGCACGTCAAGGGTGGTTCTCGGCATCGAGATTCCCTTCACGCTCGACGATGAGCAATGTTGCGGCTCACAACATATTCCACAACCGCGCGCGAGGGAAGAGTCCGAAAGTCGCATTCGGGGGGCTCCGCGGAAACCGCAGCTCAGAGCCGGGCAGAAGGTCTAGTCCAGGCTGGTGGCGAGCCGATCGGGCAGCTGGAACTTCTGGACCTCGGCGAAGGTGAACCCGCTCGCACCGGGGGCGAGCACCACGCAGGCGCACGCGCGTTCCTGCAGGCGCGGGGTCGGGCACCGCGACGAGCGCGACCCCGGCGAGCTTCGGGCTCTCGTAGAGCACGTTCTCGACGTAGGCGACGGGGATGTTCTCGCACCTGCAGCCGCCCCTCCTGCCCCGGCGCCGGCACGCGGCCCTCGGCGTCGACGACCCGGATGCGCATGCCCGGCCAGGGGTAGCCGTCGGTGTCGACCAGCTTGTCGTCCGGGTCACCAGGCCGTTCTCGCTCTGCCCCCACCCGCCGAGCACGACGAGCCCGGGCAAGCTTCCGCCGCGCCTCGCGCACGATCGCCCGCGGGATCGGCGCCCCCATGCAACAGAACCGCTCCAATGTGGACACACCGGGTGCGGCGAGGTTCGGCGCGTTGAGGGTGTCGTGCAGGAACGGCGTCGCCGCGGAGGTGTAGGTGATGCCGTGTTCGGCGACCAGCTCGACGAACCGCGCCGGGTGCCACACGCCCTGCAGTACCCCGGTGGCACCGACCTGCACGGGAAGCCTTGCCCCGTAGAGGAAACCCTGATCACCGCCACCACGGCCGGTGCCGCTGCGCGGCCACCACGGTCGCCGGCCCGACGAGCTCGGCCAACCGCGGGGTGAGGTGCTTGAGGTGCTCGCTGACCCACAATGCGCACGACAGCTCCCCCACCGACACCCCCTCGGCGAGCGGGTCCCGGTACTCCGGCGGCGACAGCACCGGCACGCCACCGTGATCGGTGCGGTCCAGCCGGGAGGCCAGGTGGTCGTACCAGGCCGCCAACTGCCCCGCCTGCTCGCTCAGCACCAGCCGCACCGGGTCCGGCCCCGCCTCCGGGTTCGGCAACCCCGCCAGCGAATGGGCGGTCAGCCGGACCCGGACGGTGCCGGCGACCAGCCGCCACAGATCCTCCCGCGGCACCCGCTTCGCGCCCTGCTCGGTGAGGAACCCGCGCAACGCGTCGTCGAGCCGCACCCCGGCCGTGATCGCGGGCGCCGCCACCGGCGAGGTGTGCCGCAGCCCGAGCGCCCAGTCCGCCGCCTCCGCCAGATACGCCCCGCCGGTCCGCAACGCGTCCGCGAGGTCGTCGCCCACCAGCGACGCGGCGCCCCGCGGCCAGAACAACACCCCGACCACGATGCTCACCCCACAGCCCAGGGCCACGTCCTCGATGCGCACCACGCCGATCTGCCACCCCGCCGGCACCAGCAGGTTGTACAGCACCGACACCACCACCGTGAACGCCGCCTGCCCGGCCGCGAACGGCAGCGCACCCGGGGCGTACGCCGCCACGAGCACCGCGACCGGCAACGCGATCCACAGCGCGCCCGCACCCGTCCCGACCACCAGCAGCAACAAGGCGCCGAGGACGAACCCGATCGCCGTGCCCAGCAAGGCGCGCAACGCCGTCGCCCCCGTCGAAGCCGCGTTGGTGCGCAGCACCGACAAGGTGCCCAGCACCACCCAGAACCCGTGCTCGACCCCCGTCAGGTCCGCGACCGCCACCGCGGCCGCGAGCGCCAGCGCGCCGCGGGCGCTGTTGAGGAACCACACCGACCGCAGGCTCGCGTGCCGCGACACCGCGCCCGCGGCCGTCGCCAGCCCGGCGAGCCGCCGCTCGCCCACCGCGGAGTCCTCGAAGCCCTGCCCGTACCAGCGACGCCGCCCACCCGACACGACGTCCGGCTCGGCCCGGCCGACCGCGATCAGCGTGTCCGCCATCGCGGTGTGCGCGGCGACCGCCGTCGTCCGCGCGTGGAACGACAGGTGCAGCGCCTCGGCGTACCCGTCGCCGTCGGTGCTCAGCCGCGCCAGGTAGTCGACGCTCGCCGCCAGACTCCGTTCCAGCGGGCCGAGCTCGACCTGGGGCCGCTGCCCGTCCAGCAGGTCCCCGATGGCGCGCAGCACCGCACTGGTGTCGGCGAGCAGCTGCCGTTCCACCTCGGGCACGCGCCTCAGATCGCCGTATTCGCGCAGGCTGTCGGTGACCACGAACGTGCACCACTCCAGCAGCCCGACCAGGCTGTCGAGCGCCTGGTCCGCCGTCGCCAGCCCGGTCGGCCGGTACGGGGTCGACGTGAACGTCGCCATCAGCTCGTGCTTCGCCTCGATCGACGCGGTGCGGTACCGCGAATCGGCGTCCCCGCGCAGCGACGCCTCCAGCTGGCCGGCGAGCGCGCGGGCACTGCGCGCGGCGGCGGTCCGCACCGCGAAGCCCGGCAAGCGCGGGGAGAACACGAGCACCGCGATCGTGCCCGCCACCGAAGCCAGCCACCAGCCTTCGAGGCGCTCCGGAACCATGCTCATCGTCCCCGGCGAAGCGGCGGGCAGGACGTAGGCGAGCAACGCGGCCGTGCCCGCCGACGCCGCGTTCGGCCCGCCCACTCCGGCGAACAGCACCACGAACGCCACCGGGATCGTCACCAGCGATGCCAGCACGATCGACGAGTTCACCGCGGTGCCGATCACCAGCAGCACGCTCCCGGTCACCGCCAGCCCGAGGTGCGCCAGCAGCTTGTCCCGCCACCCGCCGCCGAAGGCGGCCAGCACGAGCGTCGCGAACCCGCCGAACGCCGCGAAGGTCGCCAACTGCAGGTCGCCGATCACCGTGTACCCCAGGGCGAACATCCCCGGCACCACGACCGTCGCCCGCACCGCGCGCATCGCCGCGGCCTTCGACCACACCGGCAGCCATCCCGGCCGCACGTGAGCGGCCGGGGGCAGCGGGCGCACCGGGTCGGCCTGCACCGCCGGGCTGCTGGTCATCGCCCGATCATAGGACCGTGGCACGGGCCCGTCACCGTCTCCGGCCGGGCGCGCGGACTAATCGGCGGGGCATCGCCGTTAGGGTGGGTGACACGTCAACGAATGGGAACGGGCACGATGGAACTCGGCATCTACAGCTTCGGCGACCGCCACGCCGACCCCCGCACGGGCGAGCAGGTCCCGGTGGCGGACAAGCTCGCGCAGACCCTCGACCGCATCAAGCTCGCCGACGAGCTGGGACTGTCGTTCTACGGCCTCGGCGAGCACCACCTCGACCAGTACGCCATCTCCAGCCCCGGCACCGTCCTCGCCGCCGCCGCGAGCATCACCCGGCAGATCACCCTCAGCAGCGCCGTCACCGTACTGTCCACAGAGGACCCGGTCCGCCTCTACCAGCAGTTCAGCACGCTCGACCAGCTCAGCCGCGGCCGCGCCGAGCTGCTCGCGGGCCGCGGCTCCTTCACCGAGTCCTTCCCGCTCTACGGCGCGGACCTCGCCGAGTACGACGAGCTGTTCGAGCAGAAGCTCGCGCTGCTGCTGCGCATCGACCGCGAGGACCCCATCACCTGGTCCGGCAAGTACCGGCCACCGCTGGAGAACGCGCGCATCCTGCCCCGCCCGTACCGCGGCCACCTGCGGATCTCCATCGGCACCGGCGGCAACCCTGAGTCCTCCATCCGCGCCGGGCTGCTCGGCCTGCCCGTCGTTTACGCCGTGATCGGCGGTAGCCCCGAACGCTTCGCACCCCTGGTCGAGCTGTACCGCCAAGCCGGCGAGTCCGGCGGCCACGCGAAGCAGGACCTGCATGTCACGATGGGCGCCATCGGTTTTATCGCACGCGACTCGCAGGACGCCAAGGACACCTTCTACCCGTACTGGCTCGAGACGATGAAGTACGGCGCCCGCGCGCGCGGCTGGACCGTGCCCACCCGCGCGCACTACGACGAGTGGACCCGCGACGCCCAGGCGATCTTCGCCGGCAGCCCGCGGGAGGTCGCCGACCGCATCATCAGCGTCGCCAGGCTCACCGGCGCCGACCGGTACGCGATGCAGATGGACTGGTCCGGCGTACCGCACGACAAGGTGATGACCGCGATCGAGCTGCTGGGCACCGAGGTCCTGCCCCAGGTGCGCAAGGAGCTGGGCGACTGAGGGCGAACCGCGGCCCGCGTCGCCCCGTGTCACGGGTGTAGCGCGCTAGGCTCACCCGATCGCGAAGAGGTGCCGCCATGCCCGACCCCGCCTCCACCATCCGCCGCCGGGTGCTGCTCGGCGGCGCGGCCGCGCTCGGTGTCGCCGCACTGACCGGCGTCGCCACCCCCACCGGACGCCGTGAGCTGTTCACCCTCGGTGTCGCCTCGGGCGATCCCCTCCCCGACGCCGTGGTGCTGTGGACACGCCTCGCCCCGGACCCGCTCGCCCCGGACGGGCTGGGCGGGATGGCGGCCGCCCCCGTGCCCGTCGGCTGGCAGGTCGCCGCCGACGAGTCGTTCAGCCAGGTCGTGCGGTCGGGAACCACGGTGGCACAAGGGGAACAGGCCCATTCGGTGCACGTCGAGGTCGCCGGGCTGCGTCCTGGCTCGGAGTACTTCTACCGCTTCCGCGCGGGCAACGAGCTGAGCCCGGTCGGCCGCACGAAGACCGCGCCCCCGCCCGGCGCCCGCCTGGACCGCTTCGCGTTCGCCTTCGCCAGCTGCCAGCACTACGCCGACGGGTTCTACAACGCCTACGCCCACCTCGCGCGCCAAGACTTCGACCTGGTGGTGTTCCTCGGCGACTACATCTACGAGGGCGGCTCGCAGGGCAGCATCGGCCGCGGCCACCGGCCCGCCCGCGACGTCCGCACCCTCGCCGACTACCGCGTCCGCTTCGCCCAGTACAAGACCGACACCGACTTGCAGGCCGCGCACGCCGCGTTTCCCTGGGTCGCGGTGTTCGACGATCACGAGGTGGAGAACAACTGGGCCGGGGACCACTCCGAGAGCGGCATCCCGCCCGCGCAGTTCCGCGAACGCCGCGCGCACGCGTTCCAGGCCTACTACGAGCACCTCCCGCTGCGGGCGGCACAGCGCCCTGCCGGGCCCGCGATGACCATCCACCGCCGGCTGACCTTCGGCGACCTGGTCGACCTGCACGTCCTGGACACCCGCCAGCACCGCAGCGTGCAGGTGCCCGACGCGCAACGTGACGATCCCGGGCGGACGATGCTCGGCGCCGCGCAGAAGGCCTGGCTGTTCCGCAACCTCTCAGGACCCACCGCACGCTGGAACGTCCTCGCACAGCAGGTGTTCTTCTCGCAGCTCAACCCCGCGTCGGGCGCCCAGACCCGCAGCGACGACGCGTGGGACGACTACGAGGCCGAGCGCGACGAGGTCCGCGACCACCTCGCGCGCACCCGTAACCCCGTGATCATCACCGGCGACGCCCACGCGAACTTCGTCTCCGACGTCAAGGCCGACTTCGCCGTCCCGGCTTCGGCGACGGTCGCGACCGAGTTGATCGGCACCTCCATCACCTCCGAGGGCGACGGCGTCGACCACACCCCCGGCGACCTCGCGCAGCTGCGGGCCAACCCGCACCTGCGGTTCGTCAACCGCCAGCGCGGCTACGTCGCCAACCTCGTCGCCCCCGGCGAATGGGCCGCCACCTACCGCGTGGTCGAGCGCGTCTCCCGCCCCGGCTCCCCGGTCCACGACCGGGCCGGGTTCGTCGTCGCCGACGCCAGACCGGGAGCGCGGTTCCGCTAGCCGATGCTCAGGCGGGTGCCGCCGCCCTGTTTCGCGAACTGGATCAGATCCTTGATCGCGGTAGCGATCTGCTGGCCGGCGTCGAGGACCTTGGCGACGATCACCGGCCGCGGCGGCCTCCTCCGCGCGACCCGCGCCTGCACCGCCTCAGGTTCCGCTACCCGCACCGGCCCGCAAGCCACTTGGAACAGTCCCTAGTCGTGCAGGGACTCCTCGGTCACCATCGGCCGGTCGGCCTTCCCGCGCAGCACCGCGGCGGCCAGCGCGGCCGCCACCAGCGCCGCGATCCCGCACACCAGGTAGCCGATCGAGTAGGCGTGGTCGAGGGCGTGGTACGCGACGTCCTTGAGCGGGTTGAACGGCATCGGCGCCCCACCGGGACCGGGGATCGACGACGGCACCGCGTTGGCACCGAGCGGGCCCGAGTTCACCGCGCCCACCGCCGCTTCCACGGTCGCCCGCTCGCCCTCGGGCACCTGCCCCGGCAACCCGTCGAACTTCGCGAGCGCGGCCCGCAGCGTGTCGCTGCCCGCGAGCTTGCCCTGGATCTGCGAGGCCGCCTGGCTGAGCGCGATCGCCCCGATCACCGCCGGGCCGAGCGTGAACCCGAAGTCCCGCAGCTGGCTCGTGGTCCCCGAGGCCATCCCGGCCAGGTGGTTGGGCACGGTGTTCACCGCGACCGCCGTGACACCGGACAGCGCGAACGCGAACCCGATGCCGATCAGCACGAGCGGCGCGATGATCGGCAGGATCGACATCGACGTCACCGACTGCGTCGAGATCCACAGGTCGCCGGCGCCGATCAGGAGGAACCCCGCGCCGAGCGCCCACCGCGGGTTGTACTGGTGGATCACGCGCGCGGTCAGCGGCATCAGCACCAGCGCGAAACCCTGCAGCAGCACGAACGCGATCGCGGTCTTCATCGGCGAGAACTCCTGGATCGCCGAGAGCCGGATGCTCGTGGCGTAGGCGGTGCCCAGGAAGCTGAACATGCCGATCACGGTGACGATCGAGTTCACCGCGAACGCCCGGTTGCGGAACAGGTCGAGCCGCAGCAGCGGCGCCGCGGACCGCCGCTCGGCGAGCACGAACAGCGCCAGGAAGACCACGGCGAAGACGAACCCGCCGATCACCCAGCCGTCCGACCAGCCGCTGGTGGCGCCCTGGATCACCGCGAACAGCAGGGCGAACAGGGCCACCGCGATCGTGATCTGCCCCGGCCAGTCCAGCGACCGGCCCTCGGGCGCCGAGGAGTTCCGCGCGGTGCACGCGACCCCCGCGCTGATCAGCGCCAGCACGCAGACCGCGACGAACGCCCAGCGCCAGGTGGCGTTCGGGTCGGCGCCCCAGCCGATCTTCGTCACCAGCCCGCCCAGCAGCGGCGACACGAACCCGCCGGTGGACAGCGCGGCGGCCCAGATCGCGATACCCCGCGCGCGGGCCTGCACGGTGTGCGTGCCGGCGGCGACCATCGCCAGCGACGTCGGGAACAGCACGGCGGCGCCGATACCCGCGAGCGCCTGCCCGATCCACAGCACCGCCACCCGCGCGTCCGCCGGCACGCCGGCGCCGGGGGTCAGGACGCTGACGATCTCGCCGATGGCCAGCAGCAGGCTGCCGCCGATCAGCAGCCGTTTGCGGCCGAAGATGTCACCGAGCACGCCGAAGGTCAGCTCCAGCAGGGTCACCGGCACCAGGAACGCGTCGGAGATCCAGGTCAGCTGGGACGAGGTCGTGCCGAGGTCCTGCTGGAACAGCCCGTTGAGCACGGCGGGGATCGCGAGGCCGACCTGGGCGACGCAGACGGCGATGGCGGTGGCGATCCGGGTGCCCGGCGTCAGGGAGGGGGTGTGCACGGCTGTGCGCCGCTTCGGCCCGGTGGTGAGACTCATGGAACCTCCACGGTGAGCTTCGAGTCGCCCGCAACATACAGAGTTCCTGTGCTTCTGTTCCCACTCGAAACCGATCCGTGACTCTCCGCGCCCGAAACGTCCGGATTACCGGGATCCTGCGTTTCCGCGGGCGCCTGCGTCACCATGTACAGGTGCCCACACCGCAGAAGACCGCCGCGCCGCCGAGCCTGCTGTACCTGGTCAAACAGCTGGAGCTGGCGGTCCGCGCCCGCCTCGACGACATCCTGCGCCCCGCCGGCATCACGTCCCTGCAGTACACCGCGCTCACCGTGCTCGAACGCCGGTCCGGCCTCACCACGGCCGGGCTCGCGCGCAACTCGTTCGTCACCGACCAGACGATGGCGGGCATGGTGAACGCCCTGGAGGACCGCGGCCTCATCAGCAGGCAGCACGACCAGGAGGACCGGCGGCGGCGCGTCATCCTGCTCACCGATGCGGGACGCGACGTCCTCGACCGGTTCCGCGACGAGGTCACCGCCCTGGAGACACGCATGGTCTCGGGCCTCGGCCCGGACGAGTCCGCCACGCTGCGGCACTACCTCGGGACCTGCCATGCCGCGCTCTCGGCGCGACCTCCGCACTGACGTCTTTGCGGGTTTTTTAGGTGGCCACGCGATGATTTCGCGTAAAAAGCCGCGCCGTATAGGGCGTTATACATTGATTGTGGCCGGTTCACCCGGTGGCGAGCGCGCGCCGCACCGCGGCCATGACCTCGTCGCGGAGGCCGGGGCAGACGGCGATGGTGGCCGCGGAACCGGCGGTGTGCGAGGTGTCGTCGCCGTCGAGCACCAGCCCGCCCGCTTCGCGGACGAGCAGCACGCCGGCCAGCGTGTCCCACGGCAGGTTCGCCAGGATCACCGAGCCCTCGAGCTTTCCCTGCGCCACCCAGGCGAGGTCGATCGCGGCCGTGCCGAGCATCCGGATCCGCTGCGCGCGGGCGCCCAGCTCCGCCAGCAACGTGAGCCGGGCCCGGTTCTTCACCTCGGCGCCCTCCCCCACGGCGAAGTCCCCGATCGCGAGCACGGCGTCGGCGAGATCCGTCGCACCGGACACCTGGATGCGCTCGTCGCCCGCGTAGGCGCCGTAGCCTTCGACGGCGACGTAGTCCACGCCGAGGAACGGCAGGTCGATCGCCGCGAGCACGCCCCGTCCGCCCTCGACGAGCCCCAAGGACGTGCCGCACAACGGGATGCCGCGCGCGAAGTTCGCCGTCCCGTCGACCGGGTCCAGCGCCCACCACAGCCCGCCCGCCGGGCCGGTGCGGCCGTGCTCCTCGCCGAGGACGCCGATCTCCGGGGTCTCCCTGGTGAGAAAGTCCCGCACCGCCTCCTCGACGGCCAGGTCCACATCGGTCACCAGGTCGCGCTCCGCCTTGGCGGTGACCGAAACGGGCGCGCGGGCGAGCACGATCCGGTGCGCGATCGCGACCGCCTCCCTGGCGACCGGCAGCAGCGCACGGTGGTCAGCCATGCCGCTCGCGCACCGCGAACTGGTCCAGCTGCGGTAGATCGTGGCCCAGCCGGTCCCGTTTCGCCCGCAGGTAGGCGATGTTGTCCGCACTCGGCGGCATCAGCAGCGGAACCCGGGCGGTGACCTGGATCCCGTGCTCCTCCAGCGACCGGATCTTGTCGGGGTTGTTGGACATCAGCCGCACCGAGCGCACCCCGAGGTACGCCAGGATCCCCGCGGCCGGCGTGTAGTCCCGGGTGTCCACCGGCAGGCCCAGGCTCGTGGCCGAGTCCACCGTGTCCAGGCCCGCCTCGTCCTGCAGCACGTGCGTGCGCACCTTCGCCACCAACCCGATGCCGCGCCCCTCCTGACCGCGCAGGTACACGAAGACGCCGCTGCCCTCGCCGACGATCGCGTCCAGCGCGGCGTCGAGCTGTTCGCCGCACTCGCAGCGCACCGCGCCGAAGATGTCCCCGGTCATGCACTCCGAGTGCACCCGCACCAGCACGTCGTCGCACGGCGGCCGTTCGCCGTGGACCAGTGCCATGTGCTCGTGTCCGCCGTACCGGAAGGCGACGGCGTGGAACTTCCCGCGGCGGGTCACCAGTTCGGACTCCGCGACGTCTTCGTCGGCGACGATCTGCTCGTGCATCCGCTCCCCTTGCTCCGATGGTCCGGGCCGCGCTTTCCCGGTATACACGACAAATGGACCTGTTGCCGTTCAACACCACCGCCGAAATCCGCGAGAGCGAAGCCTCGGTGGCGGTGCTGCCGGTCGGCAGTCTGGAGCAGCACGGCGCGTTCCTGCCCCTGACGACCGACACCGTGATCGCCTGCACGCTCGCGCGGGAGATCGCTTCGGCCCATCCGGTGCGGTTGCTGCCTCCCATCACGATCTCGTGCTCGCACGAGCACGCGGCGTGGCCGGGAACCGTGAGCATCACGGCGAAAACGCTGTACTCGATGGTCACCGACATCGCCGATTCCCTTCGTCAGGGCGGAATCCGCCATCTCGTGCTGGTCAACGGCCACGGTGGGAACTACGTGCTGGCCAACGTCGTGCAGGAGAGCCGGGGCGCCATGGCCCTGTTCCCCGGCCTGCCCGAGTGGGACGAGGCGCGGGCGGCGGCGGGGCTGGAGACCTCCAGCGACACCGACATGCACGCCGGCGAGCTCGAGACCTCCATCCTGCTGCACGCCCATCCGCAGCTGGTCCGGACCGGCTACGAGACGGCCGACTCAGTCGCCGAGGACCGGCGCCATCTGCTGACGGTGGGGCTGGCGGGCTACACGAGGTCGGGCGTGCTCGGGCGTCCTTCGCTCGCCACCGCCGGCAAGGGCGAGCGCGTGCTCGCCGCGCTCGTCGACGCGTTCCGCGGGCACCTCGCGTTGTTCGGCTGACCGGCGCAGGAACAACACGACGGCACCGGGCAGGGCCGCGACGAGCGCCAGCACCCCGTACACCACCGCGGCGGTGACGCCCTGGGCCGCGCCGAGGCCAGCCGCACCGAAGGCGACGGCCGCGAACGCCTCGCGCGGGCCGTACCCGCCGATGTTCACCGGCAGTCCCATCACCAGCAGCGTCAGCACGATCAGCGGGACGAGCTGGGCGACGGGTGCCGTCACCCCCGCGGCCCGGATGGCGACCACGTACATAGTCACGTGTCCCACGACCGTCAGCGCCGAGAGCAGCGTGATGCCCGGTAAGGTCGCGCGGCCGAGCAGCCCGAGGCGCGCGTCGGCGAACGTGGTGACGATCCGGCGGCGGATCGGCGCGGCGCCGTGGCCCCACCTCGCCCAGCACGCGAGCGCGGCCACCGCGACGAGCACGCCGGCCACTCCGAGGACGACCCCGCGGCCGGGCACCAGCACGCCGGCCAAACCGGGGTCCGCCAGCAGCACCACGACGGCGACCGCGATGAGCACCAGCTGTCCCGCGAACCGTTCGAGGAACACCGCCCGGACGCCGCGCCCGAGGTCGCCGGACTGCTGGCCGTGGCTGACCGCGCGGTGCACGTCGCCGAGCACGCCCGCGGGGAGCACGGCGTTGAGCAGCAGGGCGCGGTAGTAGTCCCCCACCGCCTCGCCCAGCTTCAGCGGCAACCCGAGACTGCGGGCGACGAGACACCACCGCCAGGCGCCGGCCACCGTGGTCAGCAGGCCGATGGCGAGCGCGGCCGCGAGCGACCGCCCGTCGATCACCCGCAGGCCGTCGAGGAAGGCGCCGGTGCCGAGCCGCCAGACCAGGACGCCGAGGATGGCGGCGGAGATCAGGAGCCTGAGCCAGGGCCAGAGTCTGTTGAGCAAGGCGCACCACCGATCGCGAGCAGGTCGACGTGGCCGATCGCGACCTCGCTGTCGAACCGGCGACGCTGGTAGTCCGCGGCGTGGGGCAGCAGCTCCGGTCGCTGCTCGCACGCCGCCTCTACCCAACCACGAAGCCACTGCCGCAAAAGTTCACCCGGACCCAGCCGCCACGGGCTGCGCCGGCTGTGCACGACGGCGCCGCGCCGGACGAAAGCCTCGACCGTGGTCTGCACCGCGTCCGGGCCCAGCAGCTTCCGGCCACCGCTGAGCCGCCGCTGATGCTCGTTGAAGGCGTCGGAGAACCGCGGGTCGAGCGGATCGGGCCGGCTGAACTCGACCTCGCCCGCGACCGAAAGGGTCAGCAGCGCCGGGCAGCCCGCACCGGTGCACGCCTGCGCGAGCCCGTCGACCTCTTCCGCCGTCAGCAGGTCGAGCAGCGCCGAGGCGGTGACGAGCGAGGCGCCCGCCAGGTCGTCCGCGGTCAACGCCGTCAGATCACCGGCGCGGGTCTCGGCCGGGGCTGGGATGCCCGCCTCCGCGCGGGCGAGCAGCCGCGGGTCGCGGTCGTGCAGGACCCAGCGCTGCGGCCGCGGCAGCAACGGCACCAGCCAGCGGCCCATCGACCCCGTGCCACAGCCCAGGTCGTGCACGACCAGCGGTCCTTCGGGGAGCGCCGCACGCAACGGCTCGAGCAGTTCCGCGGCACGCGCTCTCGTGTCGGCCTTTTCCCGCAGTGCCAGCCAGTCCGGGCTGAACTCCGGCGTCACAGCCGTGCCAGCACCGCCGCCATCCGGCGGGATGTCTCGATCCACGGCGCCAGCATGCCACGGCGAACGCGCGCCGCGTCGCGAAGCGCCCGCCGCCGCCCCGGGTCGCCGAACCAGTCCCGCAGGCCCCGTGCCAACGCGGCCGCATCGCCCGGCGGTACCGTCATTCCCGCCACACCAAGGGTTTCCGCGATCCCGGCGACGTCGGTGGCCAATACGGGGACGCCGCGCGCGAGCGCCTCCGTCACGACCATGCCGTAGGTCTCGGCCAGCGAGGGCAGGATCACGAGATCGGCGGCCGCGTAGGCGTCGTCGAGCGCGGCGCCGGTCAGCGGGCCGGCGAGGTCGATCCGGTCGCCCAGGCCGTGCCGCTCGACCAGCTCCCGCACGCGCGCGACGAAGCCCGGCTCCCGGCGCAACGGCCCGGCGAAGGTGCACCGCCACGGCTCCTCGACGGCCGCGAGGGCTTCGACGAGCAGGTCCTGGCCCTTGCGCGGAGTCACCGACGCGACGCAGAGCAGCTGCGAGACGCCGTCGGTCCCGGGCACGAGCGGGGCGGGATCGGTGCCGGGCGGGACGACGTGCACCTTTTCCGGGGCGAGCCCGTGGTGTGCGGCGAGCCGCCGCGCCGCCCACGGGCTCGTCGCGACGACGACGTGCGCAGCGCGCAGCGTCTCGCGTTCCCGCGTGTCCAGGTCGGCCGCGTCCGCGGGCGTGAGACCCGTCTCGTCGGCGAGCGGAAGATGCACCAGAACGGCGAGCCGGAGCCGCTGTGCCTGGGGCACCACGACTTCCGGCACTCCACAAGCGACTATCCCGTCGAGCAGCACCACGCCGCCGTCGGGGATCGCAGCCAGCGCCGCGGCCAGCCCGGCGGTGCTCGCCGGGCGTGGCCACGACTCGGAAAGCGCTGTCTCGTGCACGCCGGGCAGCCCTTCGCACAGGCGGCGGTCGTAGACGTTGCCGCCACTGGGGACGGTCACGTCGTCGACGTCGCCGGGCAGCACGACGTGCACCGCTGTCACAGTTCGCGCTCGTAGCCCGCGGAGGCGACGTGGGACTCGTGCAGCGTCACGGCGATCCCGGCGAGGCCGCGCGCACCCTCGCCGAGTGCCCCGGCGTGCACCCGCTCGGCGAGCGTGTCGGCGATGTGCTTGGCGAGGAACTCGGTCGAGGTGTTGACGCCCTCGAACGCGGGCTCGTCGTCGAGGTTGCGGTAGTTGAGGGCGGCGAGCACCGCGCCCAGCTCGGTGGTGGCCAGTCCGATGTCGACGACGATGTTGTCGGCGTCGAGCTCGGCGCGGCGGAACGTCGCGTCCACCACGAAGGTGGCGCCGTGCAGGCGCTGTGCCGGGCCGAAGACCTCGCCGCGGAAGCTGTGGGCGACCATGATGTGGTCGCGGACGGTGATGCTGAACATGTCACGAACCGTAGACAATCCGGTGGCACAACGCCGGAAGCTCGCCCCCGGCGAGCCGCGGCAGCACCTCGGGCAGCTCGGCGAACCGGCTTTCCCCGGTGATCAGGACGTCGAAGGCCGGATCGGACAGGAGGTCGAGGGCCAGAGCGAGCCGGTCGCGATAGGTCCGCCGGGCGCGCCGCGCGGGCGAGACCGCTCCCACCTGGCTGCTGCGCACCGCCAGCCGCCGCGAATGGAAGAACTCCCCCAGCGGCACGCTGACCTTCCGGTCGCCGTACCAGCTCAGCTCGATCACCTCGCCCTCGGTGCCCAGCAGCTCCAGCGACCGCGCGAGACCCGCCTCGCTGGCGCTGGCGTGCACGACGAGGTCGCACTCCCCCGCCGCCTCCTGCGGCGAGGCGAACTCGATCCCGAACGCCTCCGCGATCTTCGCCCGCTCCGGGTCCTGGTCGACCAGCTGCACCCGCGCACCGGGAAACCCGGCGAGCACGCCGGCGACGCTGGAGCCCACCATGCCTGCCCCGACCACGGCGATGCGGTCGCCGACGAGCGGCGCGGCGTCCCACAAGGCGTTCACGGCCGTCTCGATCGTGCCGGCGAGGATTGCCCGTTCGGGCGGCACCGAGCCGGGCACGACGGTCACGGCATCCGCGGGCACGACGTACCGGGTCTGGTGCGGGTAGAGGCAGAACACGGTCCGCCCGGCCAGTTCGTCAGGCCCCTCCTCCACGACGCCGACGTTGAGGTAGCCGTACTTCACCGGCCCGGGGAACTCGCCCTCCTGGAACGGCGCCCGCATGATCTCGTACTGGTTGGGTGGCACGCCGCCCCGGAACACCAGCGCCTCGGTACCCCGGCTCACCCCGGAGAACAGCGTGCGGACCAGCACCTCCCCGGGCCCGGGGGCACCGAGGGTGAGCGCCCGGATCTCCCCGCCGTGGGGGGGTTTGAACCAGAACGCCTGTCCGTCTCGTGTCATCCACGACCTCCAGAAGAACTTCGGGCACGCACAAGGGGCACGATGATCACACGAGCTCAGTACAGCACGGCCGGGCCGGCGCAGGAGCTGACCGCCGCGGTGAGTGCCCAGCTCCTGCTGCTGGCCGTGCTCACCACCGCGGCCGGGCTCGGCCCCGCCGGCTGGCTCGCCGGCTCGGTGTTCGCGGCCACGCTGTGGGCGCTGCTCACCTCGGCGCTGCACCGCTCGCGGTCGCACGCGCTCGGCCCCGCCGACCTTGTCACCCTCGCCAGGGCGGTGCTCGTCGGCGGGGTCGCCGCGCTGGTCGCCGACCGGCTCGGCACGCAGCCCCCCGCGCTGTTCGTCACGCTGGCCTCGGTCGCGCTCGCGCTCGACGCGGTGGACGGGCAGGTGGCGCGGCGCACCGGCACGGTCTCGGCGCTGGGTGCGCGGTTCGACATGGAGGTCGACGCGTTCCTGATCCTCACGCTCAGCGTCCAGCTCGCGCTCACCCAGGGCGCGTGGGTGCTGGCGATCGGCGCGATGCGCTACGGCTTCGTCGCGGCGGCGTGGGCGCTGCCGTGGCTGCGCGGGGCGCTGCCGCCGAGCCTCGCCCGCAAGACGGTCGCCGCGGCACAGGGCATCGCGCTCGTCGTCGCCGGCGCCGGAGTGCTCCCCGCCCTCGCCGCCGTCGTGCTCACCGGTACCGCACTGGCGCTGCTGACCTGGTCATTCGGCCGGGACGTGCACCGGCTGTGGCGCCACCGCGATCAGAGCCAGTCGCGCCGTTTGAACAGCACGTACAGCGCGCCGGCGATGACGACGATCGCGACCGTGGACGCGATGAAGCCCGACCACTGCGAATACCCGGGATAGGGCACGTTCTGCCCGTAGAAGCCGGTGATCGCGGTGGGCACCGCGATGATCGCCGCCCAGCCGGTCAGCTTCTTCATGATCACGTTGAGCCGGTTGCCCTGGATCGTCAGCTGGGTCTCGCGGATCGTGGTGACCAGGTCGCGCAGGGACTCCGTCCACTCCGACGCGCGCAGCACGTGGTCGTAGACGTCCTGGAAGTACGGCGCCATGGTCTCGTCGACGAGCCCGAGGTCGTGGCGCATCAGCGAGTTCACGACCTCGCGCATCGGCAGCACCACCCGCCGCAGCTTCACCAGGCTCTTGCGCAGGTGCAGTGAGCGGCGCTGCATGTCCTTGTGGTCCACCCGGTCGGCGAACACCAGGTCCTCGAGCGCCTCGATCTGGTCGTCGAGCGACTGCACCGACTCGAAGTAGCCGTCGACGACGTAGTCGAGCAGGCCGTGCAGCAGGAACGCGACGCCGCTCTTGGCCAGCTCGGCGGCGGAGTCCCAGCGCGCGACGACCGCTTCGATGTCGAAGTGATCGGACTTGCGGACCGTCACCAGTGCACGTTCCGTCACGAACGCGTCGATTTCGGCGCTCGCGAGGACCCCGGACTCCTGGTCCAGCTCGACCGCGTAGGCGGTGAGGAACGAGTGGGTGTCGTACCGGTCCAGCTTGGAGCGCTGGTGCTCGGAGACCGCGTCCTCGACCGCCAGCCGGTGCAGGCCCAGCTCCTGGCTCACCACGGCGAGATCCTGTTCCGTCGGCGCGCACAGGTCGTACCACACGGTCACGCTCGTGTCGCGCAGGTACTCCGAGAGCTCTTCCGGCGGGAAGTCCTCGGCCTCGAGGACCCCGTTGCGGTACGCGCGTGTGCGGGCCATGAGTGTCAAGGGTAGGCCCGGCCGGCGCACGTCCGGCAACGGTGACTGCGGACGTGTCCCGGCGGTGCCGGTTCGGTCCGGTCGGCGAACTCTGCCCGTTTGCTTCCCACCTGATCCCGGACAGACAGGCTTCGACGGCTTTCCTTGCCGTCACCGCCGACCGGGCATGACTCTCGGCGATGTGCAGCACGACGTGATGGCCGAGGCGACGATGGACCTCGGTGCCATCGCGCACAATACCGCCGTGTGCGCCGCGAGCACCACGGCCGGGGTGATGGCCGTGGTCAAGGCCGACGGTTCGGCCACGGCGCGGTCGCGACCGCGCAGGCGGCACTGAGCGGTGGCGCGATCCACCCGCACGACGCGGACCTGCGCGAGGCCGTCGCCGCGGACGTCGACGTCTCGGTGTCCTCTGTGGACCACCTCGCCGCGGTCGTCTCCCCCGGGCTGGTGCCGTCCGTGCATCTGAAGGCAGACACCGGATTGCACCGCAACGGATTCGTCGCCGGGGACTGGGCCGGGCTGGTGGAGCGAGTGTCCCGGGTGGACGATTGGACGCGGCTGCCCGCCGCGCTCGAAGAAGCCCGGCGCAGCGACGGGAAGGTGCTCGTCGAGGCCGCGGTGTCCGGCCGCGAGATCGACATCGGCGTCCTGGAGGAGCCCGGCGGTGAGCTGCGGGTCAGCCCGCCGCTGGAGATCCTCACCGGCGAGGCCTTCTTCGACTACGACGCCGAGTACGCCGACGCGGCGACGGTGCTCGACGTGCCCGCGTCGATGGACCCGCTCGTCGAGGCCAGGCTCGGGGACCAGGCCGTGCGTGCCTTCCGGGCGCTGGACTGCCTGGGACTGTTGCGGGTGGACTCCTTCCTCTCCGACGACGGCGGGCTCGTCGTCAACGAGGTGAACACGTTTCCGGGCTTCACCAGCCATTCGCAGTACCCCGCGATGTGGGGCGCGACCGGGCTGAGCTACCCGAAGCTGATCGACGCGCTCGTCGAGACCGCGCTCTGGCATGCCGATCGGCGGGTGGCCGCGCCGCTCCCCTGTGGACACTGGAGCGCTGAGCGCAACCCCGGACGCGGATTTCAGCCGAACGGGCGGTTGGCGCGGAAACCAGCCGATCCGGTTTGCAGTGCGCAGCACTGCCGCCCAGGATCGAGGCATGGCAGAGAGCACGCCTTCGGACGAGGACACCGGCAGCACGACCACCGACTTCACGGCCACCCTGTGGGGCTACCGCAGGCAGGAGGTCGACGAGTACGTGCGGGCCGTGCGGGTCAGGGCCGAACGCCAGGCCGCCGCGCTGGCCGACGCCGAGCAGCGGCTGGCCGAGCTGGGCGCCGACCCGGCGGTGCCGATCGAGCTGCCTGGTTCGGGCAACATCGGTGCGCGGGTCGAGCGGATAGTGGCACTGGCCGAGTCGGAGGCGCGGGAGATCCGCGAGCTGGCCGAGCACGACGTCGCCCAGCTGCGGGCGGACGTGGAGCGCGAGGCCGACCAGGCGCGGCGCTTCCGCGAGCAGGCCGCGAAGGCCTCCGCCGAGGAGTCCCGGCGGATGATCGCGCGCGCCGAGAGCGAGGTCGCGAAGCTGCGGGACACCCGCAACGACTTGCTCACCCAGCTGGTCAAGATCGGCGAGACGGTCGATCGCGTCACCGACCGCCTGGAGGAGAAGACCACGCCGAAGCCGCGCGAGCCGCTCGCGGAGGCCAAGCCACGGGAGCCGGAGGCCAAGCCGAAGCCACGGGAGCCGCTGACGGACGTGAAAGCGCGCCTGGGCAAGGCTGCCGCCGCCGGCTGAGTCCAGCTGCCGGTGGTGGCAGTCGGCCGCCAGTCCGCGCCCGCGCCCGATCGTCGCCCGCGCGTCATTCGTAGTGGACGTACAGCAGGGCCACGTCGTCGTCGTGGCGGCTGCCGGTCAGGCTGCGGATCAGCTCGTCGCAGGTGGCCTCGACGTCGGCGCTCGCGGCCAGGGCGTTCAGCTTGTCCAGCAGGATCGTCATACCCTCGGTCAGATCGCGGGTGTGGCTCTCGATGAGGCCGTCGGTGTAGAGCACGAGCCGCATGCCGGGCGCGAAGCCGCACTTCTCCTGCGGGAACTCGGTGCCGACGCCGAGCGGCATCGCGAGCGCCTCGCCGATCTCCTCGGTCGTCCCGTCCCCGGCGAGCAGCACCGCGGGAAGGTGCCCGGCGTTGGCGTAGGTGAGCGTGTCGTCGGCCCGGTCGTGCACCGCGTAGAGGCAGGTCACGAACGACGCCTCGGGTGTCGCCCCGACGAGCTGCGACACGGTGTGCAGCACCTCCGACGGCGACAGCTCCAGCAGCGCACACGAGCGGATCGCGGTGCGCACCTGGCCCATGATCGCCGCGGCTGTCACGCCATGGCCCACGACGTCGCCGATGACGAACGCGGTCCGCCCCTGCCCCAGCTCGATCACGTCGAACCAGTCGCCGCCGACCTTCGACCCGGTGGACGCGGGCTGGTAGCGCGAGACGATCCGCATCCCGTCGATCGCCGGCGCCTTCGGCACCATGCTGCGCGCCAGCTCACTGGCCATCGTCCGCTCCCGCGCGAAGAACCGCGCGTTGTCCAGCGCGATCGCGGTGTAGCCCGCGATGCCCTCCGCCAGGTACTCCCCGCGCTCGTCGAACCGGCCCGGCTCGTCGTGGCCGAAGAAGAACCCGCCGAGCACCTCGCCGGTGGACGGCGCGATCACCGGCACCGCGAGGTAGCTGCGCACCGGCAGGTGCCCCTCCGGCATCCCGTAGTGTGGGGCGTTGTGGCCGTAGCGGGGGTCGCGGGTGATGTCGCCGCTGCGGACCGTGCCGACCCCGTCGAACGTCGGCGCGAAGACCTGTGTGTTGCGGGGCATGGGAAAGCTGGAGAATGCCGAGCGCGGCACCCCGGAAAGCGTGTAGAGCGTGTAGGACTCGCCGTACTCGTTGATCAGGTTGTAGAAGAAGGCGCCGAACGCGGCGCCGGTGACCCGGGTGGCCGCGTCCGTGGCTTCCTGCACCAGTACGTCGAGCTCGAGCTGCGCGGTGAGCCGGCGGCCGACGGCGTGCAGAGTGTCGACCACGACCGCTTCGGCGCGCAGCCGCTCGACGACCCGTTCCAGCTCCTCGGCCCGCGCGGCGGCCGCGTCCTCGACCGCCGCCACCCCGTCCTCGCCGGTCAGCGCCGCGCGGACCGCCGCGGCGACCACCGCGAAGTCGCCCGCGGCGTCCGCGGGCACCTCGGCCGACGCGTGCAGCGCGACCCGGTAGGTCTTGTCGCCGTCGAGGGCTCCGCCGAAGGAGTGCGCTTCGGCCGCCGCATCCGGTTCGCCCGCCAGGCCGGCGAGCTCGCCCGCCACGAACACCCGCACTCCGGCCAGCTCGCGGGTGAACCAGCCGTGGATCTCCTGCGCGATCGCGCCGGCGGGATCCGGTGTGTCCCGGGTGGCGCGGCGGACGGTGGCCGCGAGCCGCATCGCCGCCGGCAGGCCGAACGAAGCCAGACGGTCAGGCACCGGTGGCCTCCTTCCGGAATGCAGGAAGACAGCCTAACCGGCACCGGGCGGGAACGCCCAGGCACCGGTGACGGCTAGAACGTGCCGTCCACCGCGGGGAAGGCGTCCAGCGGCCAGCTCATCCGGACCCGGGTGCCCTGGGGCGTCGACTCGATGTCGACCACGCCCGCGAGTGCCTCCATCAGCGGATGCCGCGGCCACGCAGGCCGCCGTCGGAGTCGGGGGTGCGCCACCGGCCGTCGTCCTCGACGGTGACCGCGACGCGGCCGGGCTGTCCCGGCCCGTTCGCCAGCACCGCGTTCATCCGCAGCGTGCCGGGCTCGCGGTGCGGTAGGCGTGCTCGACTGCGTTGGCCATGGCCTCGTAGACCGCCAGGCTCATCACCTCGACCAGCTCGGGAGCCAGCCCGGCCGTGACCGCCCACTCGTCGAGCCGGTGCCGCAGATCGCTCGCGTTCGCCGCGAGCGCGGGCAGCACGGCACGCAGCTCCGGAGTGCCGGAGTGCCGGAAAGCGCGCGGCGCCGTCCCACGGTGATCGCGTCGTCCTTTCTCCTGCCCTCGGGCCGCGTGGCCACGGGTCAGCCCGCCATGGCCTGCTCGGTCGTCGGGTACACAGCCAGCTCGGTGGTCAGCTTCGTCAGCTCCAGCGGCCGCAGGGTCACCCTGCTGGCGGCCACCACCCGGACCCGGGTGCGCTCGCCGCTCCCGCGGTGGGCCGCGACCAGCACCGCCATCCCGGCCGAGGCCAGGAAGGTCACCCCACTGAGGTCGATCACGAGCACCGCGGGCGGTCCCTCGCGCAGGGCGCCGTCGACCTTCCGCTGCAGTTTGGGGGCGGTGGCCAGGTCCAGCTCCCCCGTCACCCGCAGGACCACCGCGTCCCCCGCGGGCTCCGCGATGACGGTCCCGTTCTCCTCGGGGATGCGGTCTTCGGCTGTCATGGGGACATCATGCCCGGCCCCGGCCGGAGAAGCTAACCGGGCGGACCGGGCACGCCGCCCGGGGCGATTACCGCCGGGGAGGCCGCCCGGCCCGCCGGGTCGCGCGGCGGCCTGCCACCAGTGTCCACAGTGGACGTCTACTGTGGACACACGCCCGCGGTTCGTTCAGCGCTCGTCGGATTCGGGGACGAGGTGGATCGCGGCCTCCTCGGCGGAGGCGCCCGCGCCGTCGACGCCGATGTCGGTCGCCCACAGCTCGTTGTCGCCGCCGTCGCCCGCGACGAGGCGGCCGGCACGCAGGTCGCCGACCTCGTCGTCGATCAGCTCGCCGTCGGTGTCGCCGGAGTCGCCGAGGCCGTCCCCGTCGTCCTGGCGGCCGTCGGGCAGCTCGCGCCCCAGCCGCCGGCCGAGGCCTTCCCCGGCCTCCTCCTCGCGGGGGGTGGTCCCCCAGCCGGCGGCGGCCCAGGGACGCTCGGCGGCGGTGTAGCCCTCGTCGAGCGGGTCCTCGGGGCGCCCGTACTCGAGTGTGTCGGCGCCGTCGAGCTGCTCGAAAACGTCGTCATCGTTGTCATCCGGCCAGTCGGCCATGGTCCTGCTCCCTCGTGCGCGCCCAGCCGGCAAAGCCTACGACACGAGGGCACCCGGGGCGGGGGATCGCGCGGAAAGAATAACGATTTCGCGCGACCGCGAAATTGCCCAGCGCGGCCGGACACGGTGCTCTAGGTTTCCCGGCATGACCGACTCACCAGGACCTTACGAGGCCTACCCCAGCGGCCCGGGAGACGTCTCCCAGCCGAGCAAGCCCCCGGTACCCACGACGATCAACGTCGCGTTCTACTGCTACGTGGTGTCGACGGTGATCGGCATCGTCTCGGCGCTGCTGCTGCTGGGCACCAAGGACCAGATCGCCGACCAGCTGCGCCGGGCCAACACCTCGGGGCTGACCGAGGACCAGATCCAGAGCGCGGCCCAGGTCGCACTGATCGTCGCCGTCGTGATCGCACTGCTGTTCGCGCTCGTCTACCTGTGGCTGGCGTTCAAGCTGCGGGCCGGGCGCAACTGGGCGCGGATCACGCTCACCGTGCTGACCGTGCTGCAGGTGGTCTCGCTGGCGGCCGGCCGCGGCGGCACGATCGTCGGCTACCTGAGCCTTCTGCTGGCGGTGGTGGGCCTCGTCTTCGCCTACCTCGGCACGTCGAACCAGTACATCAACACCGTCAAGCAGTCACGGTCCTGAGCCGCGGGCCGGGAACCTCCGACATCGGGCGGGGGTTCCCGGCCGCGTTGCCGGAAAATCCGCTCTCCGTTCCCGCACAAGGGTTTTGACTTGCGAGTTCATGGGCAGTCAGTACCATGAACTCCCCCACACCCATGACCGTGGTGGAGCGGGAACGGAAGTTCGACCTCGACGCCGACCAGCCCGTCCCCCGGCTGGACGGCGTGGGACCCGTTGCCGCACAACGAGAACCGGTCGAGACGACGCTGCACGCGACCTACTTCGACACGCCGGGCTACCGGCTCGCGCGGGCGAGGACCACCCTGCGGCGGCGCACCGGCGGCGGGGACGAGGGCTGGCATCTCAAACGGCCGGTGGCCGACGAGGCCCGCGAAGAGGTCCATCTCCCCCTCGACAGCGGCACGGACACGGTGCCGGAGGGGTTGCGGGAGCTGGTCGAGTCCGTGCTCGGCGGCGAGGAGCTGGCGCCGGTCGTGCACCTCAAGACCGTGCGCCGCAGCCACGACCTCGTGAACGCCGAAGGCGCGGTGCTCGCCACGCTGACCGACGACCAGGTCTCCGGCGAGACGGCCGGCGACGTGCTGCACCTGGACGGCTGGCGCGAGCTGGAGGTCGAGCTGGCGCCCTCGGCCGATCCCGCACTGCTCGGCACGCTCGGCGACGCGCTGGTGGCGGCGGGCGCGCGGCCCGGGCACTGGCCGTCGAAGCTGCGGCGGCTGCTCGGCGATCGCGTGCCGTCCGACGAGGAGGCGCCCGGCCGCCGGTCGAACGCCGGTGACGTGGTCGTGGCCTATCTGCGCGGGCAGCTGGCGGCCGTGCGGGAGCACGATCTGGGCGTCCGGCGCGACGACGAGGACTCCGTGCACCAGCTGCGGGTCGCGATGCGGCGGATGCGCAGCGCCCTCACGGTCTTCCGGCACGTGCTCGATCGGGCGGCCACGCGCGGGGTGTCGGCCGAGCTGAAGTGGGCCGCCGGGGAGCTGTCCCCGGCGCGGGACACCGAAGTGCTGCACGCGTACCTGGCGGAGCGGCTGGCCGGACTACCCGCCGAAGCCCTCGTCGGCGACGCCGCGGCACGGCTCGACGCGCACTTCGAGCAGCAGGCCACCGAGGCGAGGGCGCGGGCGCGTGAAGCACTCAAGGGCGGCCGGTACGCCGCGTTGATCGGCTCCCTGGAACAGCTGCTGGCCGAGCCACCGCTGACCGCCAGGGCGGCGGAGCCGGCGAAGGCCGAGCTGGGCCGGGCGATCGAGCGGGCGCACCGGAAGCTGAGCCGGGCCGTCGAGCGGCTGGGCGAGCTGGAGCCCGGCCCGGATCTCGACGCGGGGCTGCACGAGGTGCGGAAGAAGGCCAAGCGGGCGCGCTACGGCGCCGAGGCGGTGGAACCGGTGGCGGGCAAGGGACTGCGCCGGTGGCAGCAGTCGGTCAAGGCCGTGCAGCGGACGCTCGGCGGGCACCACGATTCGGTGGTGGCGCGGGAGGTCCTGCGTGACCTGGGCGGCACACCGGGCGCCTTCAGCTATGGCGTGCTCTACGACCGTGAGCTCGGCCGGGCCGCCGCGTTGCACCAGCGGTTCACCGAGCAGTGGCGCGAGGTCTCCCCGCCCTGACCGTGCTCAGCCGCAGGCCGGCGGCGGGGTCGTCGACGGCGTGGTCGTCGTGGTGGCGGGCGGGGTCGCCGTGGTCGTCGTCGTGTCCGATGTGGACGGTGGGGTCGTCGGGCAGGTCGGCGAGGTCGGCGTTCCGCTCGTCGTGGTGGTCGGCGTCGTCGTCGTGGTGGCTGATGTCGTGCTGGTCCTGCTCGGCGGGGTGAAGCGGGGCAATGAGGTCGTGCTCGTCGTCGACGTGCCGCCCGACGGCGGCGGACTCGTCGGAGGCGCGGGCGTGCCGGCCGCCGCGAGCACCGGCGCCGGCGGCGCTTCGACGGCCGGGCCGGGCAGGCCCGCGGACCCGTCGACGGGACCGGCGGGCAGCTGGCCGTCGGGCACCGAGTTCGCGCCGCCGGCGTACGCGTCGGCCCACAGCAGGACGGTGCGGACGTAGGAGTCCGACTGGTTGTAGCGGAACACCGCCTGCGCGCGCTGCTGCGGGTCACGCAGGTCCGCGCCGCCCGCGCACAGGAACTTCCCTGCCGCGAGGGAGGCGTCGTAGAGGTTGTCCGGGTCGGCCACGCCGTCGCCGTTGCCGTCGGACGCGTAGTGGTGCCAGGTGCCCGGGATGAACTGCATCGGCCCGACCGCGCGGTCCCACCGGGTGTCGCCGTCGTAGGCGCCGCCGTCGGTGTCCGGGATCGCGGCGACGCCGGCGCCGTCGAGGATCGGGCCGAGGATCGGCGCGAGCGTGGTGCCGTGTGCGTCGACCCTGCCGCCGCGCGCGTGGTTCGACTCGATCCGCCCGATGGAGGCCAGCAACGACCAGCTGACGTGGCAGTTCGGCGCGAACCGGGCCACCTCCTGCTCGGCGCGGTGATAGGCCCGTAGCGCGGACTCGGGGATGCCGAGCGCGCCGACCACCGGCGCCCCGAGCGGCGTGATGGGCACGTCGTCGAACGAGGGCAGCTGCTGGGCCAGCATCATCGGGCTGCCCGCGGCGGCGAGCAGTCCCGGGCTCAGCGCGGGCTGCTCGGGCGCCCGCCCGTCCGCGCCGACGGCGTGGGTGTCCACAGTGGACGTCAGTCCGAGTGGGACGCCGCCGCTGGACAGGAGCGGGACCAGTGCCAGCGACGCCACCGCCAGCGCGCCGGCTTTAGCGCGGTGCGCCTGGGATCTCCGGCTCTGCCGCTCGGCGGTCCGGCGGTCCTCACGTCGCATGCACGCTCCCAGGCTCGTCCTCCACCGGAAGCGCCACGCCCCCGGCGTGGCCGATGATATAGCCGCGGCCGGGCACACGGAACCGGTTGCACCGGGTGGCGTTTCCGGCCCCGCGCACTACTTTCGTACGAAAGTGGCCTCGAGGTGGTCCGAACGGAACAGGCGGACGGGAAACCCGACGGCGGCGCCGGGCCTCAGATCTCGTTGCGCCGCCGCACCAGCATCGCCGCTACCTCGGCCAGCTTGACGTTGAGATCCTGGGAGGTGCGGCGCAGGATGTCGAACGCCTCGTCGGCGCCGATGCCCTGGCGCTGCATCAGGATGCCCTTCGCCTGGCCGATCACGTCCCGCGAGCGCAGCGCCTCGCGCAGCTGCGCGGCCTCCAGCTCCGCCGCCGTGACCGCCTCGGTGGCGGTCAGCGCGGTCGCCGCGTAGCCGGCCAGCAGGATCGCCAGCTGACGGTCGATGCCGTCGAGCCCATACGGCCGGAAGGCGTAGAAGTTGAGCGCGCCCAGCCTGGGCGGCGCGTTGGTGGGAAACAACCCCACCGCGAACACGCTGTGCACACCGGCCCTCGTCGCCGCCGGGCCCCACCGGGACCACGGGGAGTTCGCGGTGAGGTCCGGCACCTCGACGACGGCCGCGCCCGGGGTGCGGGTGGCCTCGACGCACGGGCCCTCGTCGTGGGTGTACTGCAGTTGGTCGAGCTCGTCGGCCAGCTTGTCCGTGCGCACCGGCGTCGTGTAGATGCCGGACGGGGCACGCAACGTCACGCTCACCATGTCGGCGGGCGAAACCAGCGCCTTCGCCGCCCCCACGACCCGGTCGAGGACCTCGGCGACCGTGATACCGGTCAGCAGCAGCTCGCCGAGCGCGTCGAACTGCCGGGCGAGCGGGCCCTCCCACGCCAGGTCGCCCTGCCCGTCGCGGGCGAACCGGGTGCGGTCCGCGGTCCATTCCTGCTCGCTGGTCACCGGACCATTCTGCCCGACCGGCCGACGGCGCCGGCCCGTGGTGCGGCGGTAGGTTGCCCCGCGTCCCCGCACGGCCGAAAGGGTCCCCGCATGAAGGTCTACGCCGAACGTCCCGTCCGCCGCACCGCCCAGGCGGTCAGCGACCTGTTCGCGCTCCTGCTCACCGCGTTCGCGGTCTGGCTGGGCCTCACGGCGCACGGGCAGGTGATGAAGCTGCGGGCACCCGGCGACGGGCTCGTCGACGCCGGCCAGGGCCTGACCCACACGTTCGACTCGGCGGCGGACAACGCCGACGACGTCCCGCTGATCGGCAAGGCGCTCGCCGGCGCCCTGCACACCGGCTCCGACGCGGGCACGAAGCTCGCCGACGCCGGGCACTGGCAGGTCGAGGCGGTCGGGAGCCTCGCGTTCTGGATCGCGGCGGTGCTCATCGCGGTGCCGGTGCTCTTCCTGCTCGTGACGTGGCTGCCGCTGCGGTGGCGGTTCACCCGCCGGGCCACCGCGGGCGCCCGGCTGCGCGGCCTCGGTGCGGCCGGGCAGGACCTGCTGGCGCTGCGCGCCCTGACCACCCAGCGGCTGCCCCGGCTCGCCGCCGTGGGCGACATCGCGACCGGCTGGCGCGAGCGCGATCCCGAGGTGCTGGCCAAGCTCGCCCGCTGGGAGCTGGAGCGGCTGGGGCTGCACTCCGCGGGCGTGTGAACGGCAGATCACGCGATCGGCGCCTCGCATGCGGCGCCGGATACACCGCGTTCACCTCGAGGACCCGGCGGTGACACGGCGGGACGGTGCACTGTTGACGACCCGCACCAGTGCGGGGCGCGTCTAGGGTTCCGCCACCGCGAACGGTGGGCCTGGTCCGAGAGACGCAGGCGGTCCGCTCGGCAGACGGCACCGTTCCACGGCGGGAGAAAAGCCCGGGAGGCCATCACGGCCCCGGGCTGCCTGCGTGGTCCGGGACCTGATCCGGAGGTGGACATGACCGTGACACCAGCGCATCCCCGAACCGAGGCCGGCCAGGACGCGGGCGAGCTGTCCGCGTTCGGCTACGGCCAGCAGCTGCGGCGCAGGATCGGCGGCTACGGGTCGTTCGCCGCGGGGTTCTCGTTCGTCTCGATCCTGACGACCGTGTTCCAGCTGTTCTTCTTCGGCTTCTCCTTCGGCGGCCCGGCGTTCTTCTGGACCTGGCCGATCGTGCTGGCCGGCCAGCTGCTCGTCGCGCTGTGCTTCGCCGAGCTCGCCGCCCGCTACCCGATCTCCGGGGCGATCTACCAATGGGCCAGCAGGCTCGGCGGGCGCGGATGGGGCTGGACCGCGGGCTGGCTGATGATGGTCGCGCAGGTGGTGACGCTCGCGGGCGCGGCGATCGCGCTGCAGGTAGTGCTGCCGCCGGTGTGGTCGGGCTTCCAGCTCGTGCGGGGCGACACCTCGCTCACCAGCACGTCCGGCGCGGCGAACGCGGTGGTGCTGGGCGTGCTGCTGCTCGCGGTCACCACGGCCGTCAACGCGATCGGCGTGCGCCTGATGTCGGTGGTCAACAGCGTCGGCGTGACGTGTGAGCTGGTGGGGGTGGCGCTGCTGTGCGTCGCCCTGTTCTCGCACGCCGAGCGCGGTCCGGGCATCGTGCTGCGGACCGAGGGCCTGGCCGGGCACGGCTACCTGTGGGCGTTCGCGGTGTCCGGGCTGATGGCCGCCTACGTGCTGGTCGGGTTCGACAGCGCGGGCGAGCTGTCGGAGGAGACGCGGGATCCGCGCCGGACCACGCCGCGGACGATCCTGCGTGCCGTCCTGGTGTCCGGGCTGGGCGGCGCGCTGATGCTGCTGGCGACCCTGATGGCCGCCGCCAGCGTGACCGACGGCAGCCTCGGCGATCCGGCCCGCGGCCTGCCCTACGTGCTGACCAGCAGGCTCGGCGACACACTGGGCCGGGTGTTCCTGGTCGACGTCGCGATCGCGGTGTCGGTGTGCACGCTGGCGATCCAGACCTCGGCGACCCGGATGGTGTTCTCCATGGCGCGCGACCGGGTGCTGCCGTTCGCGCGCGGGCTGTCGGCGGTCAACTCGCGCACCGGCACGCCGGTGCGGGCGTCCGCGTTGGTCGCCGTGCTCGCGGCCGCGTTGCTGCTGGTGAACGTGGGCAACGCCGCGTTGTTCACCACGCTCGCGAGCGTGTGCATCATGCTGCTGTACCTGGCCTACCTGATGGTGACGCTGCCGCTGCTCGTCCGGCGGCTGCGGGGCGGCGTGCGGCCGGCGGGGAACCTGTTCAGCCTGGGCCGCTGGGGCGTCGTGGTGAACGGGCTCGCGGTCGTCTGGGGTGCGCTCATGGCGGTGAACCTGGGCTGGCCGCGGGCCGAGGTCTTCGACCCGGCGGGCGGCAACCGCTACCTGCAGTGGTTCGCCCCGTTGTTCCTCATCGGCACGCTGCTGGTCGGCGCGCTGGCGTACGCCGTACAGGCGCGCCGCCCGGCCGAGACTCCCGCGCTGGCCCTGGAGGGTGCGGAATGAGCGAGGTGCTGCTGTCCCACGAGATCCCCGGCGGCGCCGCGTGGTCGGTCCTGGTGCGGGCCGGACGCGAGCTGCGGCTCACCGCGCTCGAGGCGGGCGCCAACTGCTCCACGCTGCTGTACGCGGCGCACCACCCCGTCGACCGGCTCAACGTGCCGGACACCCTCAAGGCGCAGATGAGCGCGCGGGTGCACGCGCCGATGGTGCTGATGTCCGACCGGGGTACCGCGCTGTGCTCGGTCACCGGGTCGTCGCTGGACTGGCACGACGCGTTGTGCGGCCATTCCTGCGACGCGCAGCTGGAAAGGCTCGGCCCGTCGAGCTACCACGCCGAGCGCAACGCCTGGCGCCGCTCCGCCCGCGCGGGCCTGCTCGGCGAGCTGCGCAAACACGGCCGCGGCCCGGCCGACCTGCACGCCTGCGTCAACTTCTTCGCGAAGGTCGCCACCTCCGGCGATGGCACCCTCACGTTCATGCCGGGCCACGCGTCGGCGGGCGACTGGGTCACCTTGCGCGCCGAACAGGACGTCCTCGTCGTGCTGTCCACGTCCCCGCATCCACTCGATCCACAATGGACGCCTCCCGCCGTGCTCGCCGAGGTCCGGGCCACGGCCGTACCCGGTGCCGACGACCCGTCGTGGACGTTCCGCGACGAGAGCGCACGTGCTCTGCGAGCCGCCCGGGAGGTGCTGGCATGACCGGGACGATCCTGCCCGTCCGGGAGAGCGAGCTCGACCCGGCGACGGCCGTGCTGGACGTGACGGTGGCCGACGGGGACGGCCATCTCGGCGTCATCCCGGCCGGCGGCAGCCTCCGCATCGTGGACCTGCACGGGAACCAGGCCGTCGACACGCTGTTCTACGACGCGGCCGACGTCGGCAACCGGTACAGCGCGATGGACACCGTGCGCGAACAGGGCGCGGCGTACCTCACCGCGGGCTCGCGGCTGTTGTCGGTGAACCTCGACGTGCTCGCCACCATCACCGCGGACACCTGCGGGCGGCACGACACCCTCGGCGGGGCGTGCGCGCAGGAGTCCAATGTGGTCCGCTACGGCGAGCACACCCGGCACCAGCACGCGTGCCGGGAGACGTTCCTGCGCTACGGCGCCGAGGTGGGGATCGGCGCCCGCGACCTCGGGCACAACATCAACTTCTTCATGAACGTGCCGCTGACCGCGGACGGCGGGCTGAGCTTCGAAGACGGCCTGTCCGGGCCGGGCAAGTACGTCGAGGTGCGCGCCGAGCGCGACCTGTACGTGCTGATCAGCAACTGCCCGCAGCTGAACAACCCCTGCAACGGCTGGGACCCCACGCCGGTCCGGCTGCTCGGGTGGTGGCGCGCATGACCACGATGGACGCCCGGCAGGCCACCGCGACCATGGCCGTGCTGGCCCCGGGCACCCAGACGACCGTGCAGGACCTCGCCGGACGCGGCGGCATGTGGGACGTCGGCGTGCCTCCTTCGGGCGCCTGGGACGACCTGTCGTTCGCGCTCGCCAACCTCGCCGTCGGCAACCCGCCGGCCGCCGCGGGACTGGAGGCCGTGGTCACCGGCCCGGTGCTGCGGTTCGACCGCCGGACCACCGTATGCCTCACGGGCGCGGCACCGGAGGCCACTGTGGACGGTCGTCCGCTGCGGCCCGGGATGGTCACCTCGGTCCTGCCTGGATCCATTGTGGACATCGGCCGGTGCGGTGGTCCCGGGATGCGGGCGTACCTCGCCGTCGGCGGTGGTCTCGTCGTGCCGGAGGTGTTCGGCAGCCGGACGACGTTCCTGCTCGGCGGGTTCGGTGGCTTCGGCGGCCGGGCGCTGACCGCCGGGGACGAGCTCGTCGTCGGCCGCACGGAGAACCTGGCCGCGCCCGTGGACGTGACCGCGCTGCTGCCGCCGATGAAGACGAACTGGACGGTGCGCGTGCTGGCGGGCCCGCACGGCGCTCCGGAGCATCTCACGCCCGAAGGCGCGGCCGAACTCCTCGCCGCCGCCTGGACGGTCGACCACCGCGCCGACCGCACCGGTGTGCGCCTCGCCGGCCCGGCACCGCGGTGGGCCCGGCAGGACGGTGGCGAGGCCGGGCTGCACCCGTCCAACATCCACGACAGCGCCTATCCGGTCGGCGGGATCATGCTGTCCGGGGACACGCCGGTCGTCGTCGGCCCGGACGGCCCGAGCCTCGGGGGGTTCGTGGTGCCGTTCACCGTGATCCGGGCCGACCGCTGGATCTTCGCGCAGGCCCGCCCCGGCGACGCGATCCGGCTGGTGCTGGTGTCACCGGAGGACGCCGAGACCGCCAACACGCGGCGCTCGGCCCTGCTCGCCGATCCGCGGGCCGCGGTCGCCGCGGAGTTCGAGCGGACCTTGGCCGGACTGCCCGCCACCGCGCCGGTGCCGCCCGCAGCGCGGCCGGAGTTGTTGCGGGAGCACGGCTTGCTGCTCGAACGGCCGGCCGCGGGTCCCGCGCCCGCGCTGGTGATCCGCCGTGCCGGGGACCACCATCTGCTCGTCGAGGCCGGCCCCGCGGTGCTGGACCTGCGGGTCCGGGTGTGGATCCACCTGCTGGCGCGGGCCCTGCGGGCCGCCGCCACCGCCGGGGTCGAGGAACTGGTCGAGGGGGTGCGTTCGCTGCTGGTGCGGGTCGACCCGGACCGGCTGCCCCTCCCCCGGCTCGCCGGGCTGCTCGGCGAGCTGGCCGCGCAGGTGCCGGACCCGGCGGGGGTGACGCTGGACGTGCGCGAGGTGACCCTGCCGATCGCGTTCGACCATCCCGCCGCGCACGAGGCGATGACCCGGTACGCCCGCTCGGTACGCCCGGACGCGCCGTGGTGCCCGGACAACGTCGAGTTCATCCGGCGCATCAACGACCTGCCGGAACGGGACGACGTGTTCCGGCTCGTCCAGGAGGCGACGTACCTGGTCATCGGGCTCGGCGACGTCTACCTCGGGGCGCCGGTCGCGTTGCCGATCGATCCGCGGCACCGGCTGGTCACCACGAAGTACGACCCGGCGCGCACCTGGACCCCGCAGAACGCCGTCGGCATCGGCGGGGTGTACCTGTGCGTCTACGGCATGGAGGGGCCCGGGGGGTACCAGCTGGTCGGGCGGACGGTGCCGGTGTGGCGGCACGTGCCCGGCTCCGCGGAGCCGCCGTGGCTGCTGCGCCAGTTCGACCGCCTGCGGTTCGTGCCCGTCACGGCCGAGGAGCTCGCGGACCGGCGGGCGGACGTCAAGGCGGGCCGGCGGACACTCGCCTGCGCGCCCGCGACGTTCGCACTGTCCGAAGTGGATGAGCTGGAGGCGCGGCACCGGGAGGAGATCACCCGGTTCCGGGCCGGCCGGCAGGCGGCTTTCCACGCCGAGCGGGAGAGGTGGCAGACCCGGTGAACAACGATCCACTGGCCGCGCTGAAGGCCGCGCGGGAGATCGGGCAACCCGCGTTCATCACCCTCCTCGACGAGGACCGCGTCCGCGAGCCGTCCACCTCGGACGGTCCGCTCGCCGGAGTGCCGTTCGCGGTCAAGGACAACATCGACGTCGCCGGGGTGCCGACGACGGCGGCGTGCCCGGATCTCACGACCCCGGCGAGCGAATCGGCCTTCGCCGTGCGACGGCTGCACGAGCACGGGGCGGTGCCGATCGGGAAGACCAACCTCGACCAGTTCGCGACCGGTCTGGTCGGCACCCGCTCCCCCTACGGCACCTGCCACAGTGCCGCCTCGGTCGCGCATGTCAGCGGCGGCAGCAGCTCCGGCAGCGCGGTCGCGGTGGCACTCGGGGTGGTGCCGTTCGCACTCGGGACCGACACCGCGGGCAGCGGACGGGTGCCGGCGGCGTTCAACGGCCTCGTCGGCGTGAAGCCGTCGCGCGGACTGGTGTCGACGCGGGGTGTGCTGCCCGCGTGCCCGTCGCTGGACTGCGTCACGACGCTGACCAGGACGGTCACCGACGCGCGTCCCGTGCTGGACGCGCTGATCGCCCACGACGCGGAAGATCCGTATGCACGGCCGATGCCCGCACTGCTGCCGGCGGGTGTCGCGCGACGAATGCGGGTGGTCGCGGTGCCGGACGGACCGCTGGACCTGGACCCGGAGCACGCCCAGGCGTGGACGGCGGCGCTCGCGCACGCCGCCGCGGTCGGGCAGGTGGTGCGGGTGGACGTCGGGCCGTTCCTGGCGGCGGCACGGCTGCTGTACGAAGCGGCGTTCGTCGCGGAGCGGCTCGCGGTCTTCGGGCACCTGCTGGAGGAGGGCCGGCAGGTCGATCCGACGGTGCGGCAGATCGTGCTGGGAGCGCGGCGCTTCTCCGGCGCGGACGCGTTCAGCGGGCTCCACGAGCTCGCCCGGTTGCGGTCGGTGGCCAAGCGGGTCTTCGCCGGGGCCGACGCGGTGCTGCTGCCCGTCACCCCGGGGCATCCGACGCTCGCCGAGGTGGCGGCGGACCCGGTCGGAGCGAACTCACGCCTCGGCACGTTCACGAACATGGCGAACCTGCTGGACCTGTGCGCGGTGGCGGTGCCTGCGGGGCAGCGCCCGGACGGCCTGCCGTTCGGGGTGCAGCTGCTCGCCCCGGCGTTCGCGGACGGGCCGTTGCTGGACTTCGCCGCGCGCTGGACCGGTGAGCCGGTGGAACCTCCGCCGGTGCGGACCCTGCTCGCCGTCGCCGGTGCCCACCTGACGGGCCAGCCCGCGAACGCGGACCTCGTCCGGCTCGGCGGCGTCCTGCACAGCCGCGGCCGCACCGGGCCCGGCTACCGGATGTACACAGTGGACGGTCCGTTCCCGCGACCCGGCCTGCTGCACACCGGCGACGGGCCCGCGGCGGGGATCGAGGTGGAGGTGTGGGACCTGCCGCAGGCCGCGCTCGGCGCGTTGCTGCCCACCATCGCCGAGCCGCTGCACCTGGGCCCGCTCGGCCTCGACGACGGAAGCACCGTCCTCGGGTTCGTCGCGGACACCGGCTGCGCCGACTCCACGCGCGACATCACCGCGTACGGCGGCTGGCGAGCATACCTCGCGGGCCGCTGATCAGGCTCCGCGCGCCACCACGCGGACAGTCTCGAGTGACGGGTCCGCGGCGTCCGGAATGGACATTCCCGCAGCCAGGCCCGAGCGCAGGTAGTCCAGCACCTCCCGGGTGATGACCTCACCCGGGAGGACGGCCGGGGCGCCCGGCGGATACGGGGTGAGCATCTCCGCGGCGACCCGGCCGGCCGCCTGGCCGGCGCCGAGCTGTTCCGCCGGACCGAAGAAGGCGTCCCGCGGCAGCATCGCGGTGTGCAGGCGCAGCTCGTCCGGCGACGGCAGGTCGACCGGCTTCGGCCGGGGCAGGCTCCCGCTCGCCGCGCACAAGGCCTCGAGTGCGTCCACCAGGACGGCGGCGGTCTCCTCGCTGTCGGCGTGGGTGAACTGGGCGACGATCCGCCGGTGGTCGGACAGGCCGACGGTGACCCGCCGGTGCTCGCGCAACCAGTCCGCTGCCTGGTAGCCGCTGATGCCGAGGCCGGACACGTCGACGACCACCTTGAGCGGGTCGATCGAGCGCGCCAGCGCGGGGCCGAGGAACTCCTCGCCCAGCACGCGCAGCCCGGGCAGCCCGTCGACCCGGGCCCGCACCCCCGTCACCAGCGACAGCGCGGCGTCGAGCAACTGCTTGCCGTGCTGGACCATCTGGCGCCGCCAGCCGTCCAAAGTGGCGTAGACGAGCGAGGTGGCGCTGGTGGTGCCGAGCAGGTCCTCGCGCGCCTTGAGCACGGCCGGGTCCACCCGGTCGCCCTGCAGGTGGAACACCGAGCTCTGCTCGACCGCGGCGCCCATCTTGTGCACGCTGGTCACGCACAGGTCGGCGCCGGCGTTCATCGCCCACGGCGGCAGGTCGGCGTGGAACGGCAGGTGCGCGCCCCACGCCTCGTCGACGATCAGCGGGACGCCGAACTCGTGGCACACCCGCGCGATCGCCTCGATGTCGCCGCAGGTGCCGTAGTCGGTCGGGGTGACCAGCAGCATGCCCTTGGCCCAGGGCTCCCGCTCGAAGGCCGCGCGCACCTCGTCCGGGCCCGGCGGGTGGCTCAGGTGCAGGTCCGCGTCCCAGCGCGGGTCCACCCACACCGGCGCGACCCCGCTGACGATGAGGCCCGAGATCACCGACTTGTGCGCGTGCCGCACCACCAGCAGCTTTTCGTGCGGCCCGGCGACCGCGAGCATCGCGCTCTTGACCGAGAGCGAGCTGCCGCAGGTGGAGAAGAACGTGTGCTCCGCGCTGACCGCGTCGGCCATCAGCTCCTGCGCCTGCGCCAGTACCCCGTGCCGCATGAGGCGGTCGTCCAGCCCGTTCACCGAGATGACGTCGGCGGTGAACACGTCCTCGCCGACGACGTCGAGTACGCGCGGGTCCGCCCCGCGGCCCTGCTTGTGCCCCGGCGGGTTGAACGGGACGAAGCCGTTATCGCGGAACTCCCGCAGCGCTTCCAGCACCGGCGCGCGACTGTGATCCATACCCTCAGTAGTGCCCTGCTGCCGACCGGGTGAAACCCCTGCTCCGGGGTAGTCGTACGGCATGAGCGAGCACTGGTACCGGGCCGTGGACGCGCAGGTCGACCGCCTCGCCGACCGGTTGTGGGACATCGCCGGCACGTTGCACCGGGACCCTGAGCAGGCCTTCGAGGAACACCGGGCCGCCAAGCTGCTGTCGGACGAGCTGGCCTCGGGCGGGTTCGCCGTGGAGCGCGGTGTCGCGGGCATGCCCACGGCGTTCACCGGCACGGCCGGCGCGGAGGGCCCCCGGGTGGCGCTGCTGCTGGAATACGACGCGCTGCCCGGCCTCGGCCACGCGTGCGGGCACAACCTCATCGCCGCCGCGGGGCTGGGCGCCGCGCTGGCCGTGCGGCCGCTCCTGGACGAGGTGCCCGGCACGGTGCTGGCCGTCGGCACGCCCGCCGAGGAGGGCGGCGGTGGGAAGGTCGTCGAGCTCGAAGCCGGGGTGTTCGAGGGCGTCGACGCGGCGCTGATGTTCCATCCGGGCACGCACAGCTGGTCGTGGGCACCACTGACCGCGCAGACCGAGCTGGCGGTCCGCTTCGCCGGCCGTGCGGCTCATCCGACGGGCAACCCGACCGAAGGCGTCGACGCGCTGGCCGCGCTGATCGAGATGTTCAACGTCCTGTCGGTACTGCAGCGGCGGTTGCCCGCCGGGTCGCATGTGCAGGGCATCATCACCGCCGGCGGCAAGGCGACGAACATCGTGCCGGACCTCGCCGAGGGCCGGTTCGGCCTGCGGGGGCTGACGACGCCCGCGCTCGACGAGCTGGCGCGGCAGGTGCGTGAGGTCGCCGCGGGGGTCGCGCGGGCGACCGGGACCACTGCCCAGGTCGAGCGGCCGAGAGCGGGCTACGCACACTTCCGCGACAACAAGGTGCTCTCCGGTGCGTTCGCCCGGCACCTCGGTGAGCTGGGACTGCCGATGACCGAGCCCGAGCCGGGCGTGTTCCTCGGCTCCTCGGACATCGGCGACCTCAGCACGGCGATGCCGGCGATCCACCCGTTCGTCGCGATCACCGGGCCCGAGCAGTCCGACCACACCCCGGAGTTCGCCGCCGCGGCGGTGAGCGAGCGGGCCCGCACGGCGCTGTCGGCCGCGACGAAGGCTCTGGCACGCACGGCGGTCGACGTGCTCACCGGCGCGGATACGGTGGCGGCGGCCTGGGCGGAGTTCCACCGGCGGGCGGCGGCGGAGGCCGGTCAGGGCGTGTCGCGGCGGTAGCGCCACGCCGGCGGGCGGCGGGACTGGCACGCTGCGAGTAGGGGTCACTCACACTGGGTAGACCTGCCAGGCCAGGATGTCCGGATCGCGCTTCTCAGCGCGACGGTCCTGGCGGCCGACGGGGTGTTCGGCGGTCCAGGCCGCCGGAGTGGGAGGTGCACGATGGGCGTTGGCGACAACCGCGGGCAGGACGGTGCGGAAGACCGTGCCGCTGCCGGACCGAACGTGAAGCCACCGGAAGACGACGTTCCCTCCCCCGCGGCGGACGGGAGCGGTGATGCCGCCACGGATGCCACCCCGGCCGAAGCCGCCGCGGACAGCAACCCCACCCTGCCGCCCACCGGCGGCGCGACCCCGCCCGACGGCGGGCGCCATCGCGCGGAAGGACCGGGCGCCACCCGGATCGCCGGCACACGCGACCGGAGCGCCGCAAGCGCCGTGCCGTGGCGGGTACGCGTGGCGGCGGCGCTGAGCTGGCGGTTCCTGCTGATCATCGCCGGGGTCGGGCTGATCGGCTGGATCCTCGGCTACCTCTCCGCGGTCACCATCCCCGTCGGCATCGCGCTGCTCGTCTCCGCGCTGTTCGCGCCGCTGGTGAACCGCCTCGTGCGGTGGAAGGTGCCCCGCTCGCTCGCCACGCTCATCGCCATCGTGGTGGGCCTCATCGTCGTCGGCGGGCTGCTCACCCTCGTGATCACCACGGTCACCGCGAGCCTGCCGCAGCTGCAGGACCAGGTCGCGGCCAGCATCAGCAACATCAACAACTGGCTCCAGCGCGGCCCGCTCCACCTCTCGCACGACCAGCTCCAGCAGTTCCTCAACCGCACGGTCGGCGCGCTCAACGGCAACTCCTCCGAATTGGTCAGCCGCGCGCTCAGCACCGCCACGACGATCGGCAGCACGCTGACGCAGGCCCTGCTCGCGCTGTTCACCCTGATCTTCTTCCTCTACAGCGGCTCGCAGGTCTGGAACTTCCTGCTCCGCGGGCTCCCGCACGAGGTGCGCGACCAGGTCGATGTCGCCGGGCGGCGCGGGTTCGCCTCGCTCGTCAGCTACGTCCGCGCGACCGTCGCCGTCGCCTGTGTCGACGCGGTCTGCATCGGCGTCGGGATCTGGATCGTGGGCGTCCCGCTCGCCGTGCCGCTCGCGGCGCTCATCTTCATCGGCGCCTTCATCCCGATCATCGGCGCGGTGGCGGCCGGCGCGGTCGCCGTGCTGGTCGCGCTGGTGGCCAAGGGGTTCATCGCCGCGATCATCGTGCTGGCCATCCTGATCGCCGTGATGCAGCTGGAAGGCCATGTGCTGCAACCGTTCCTGCTCGGCCGCGCGGTCCGGCTGCACCCGCTCGCGGTCGTGCTGGCGATCGCCGTCGGGGTGGAGGTCTCCGGGATCACCGGCGCGCTGCTCGCCGTGCCGATCCTCGCGGTGGTCAAGTCCGCGGTCGGGTCCCTGCTGCGGGACCCGGACCTCGACCCGACGGACGTCAACGCCCTGCGCCCGCGCAGCGCGCGCCCGCTCCCGGACCAGCAGGCCGAGGAGGACTCGGCCTAGCCGCGGCGGCGGGCCAGCAGTACGAGCGCGACGGCGGCGAGGACGGCGACGCCACCGGCGAAGACCAGGCCCGAGGTCACCAGCCCGAACGCGGTGGCCGCCGCGCCCTCGCCGATCACCGGCAGCGTGATCCCGACGTACAGCACGAAGAAGTAGGTCGAGGTGATCTCGCCGCGCTGGGCGGCCGGAGCGGCGGCGGTCAGCGCGGCGAGCGCGGCCCGGAAACCCATGCCCTGCCCCACCCCCGCGACCACCGCGCCGGCCAGCAGCACCGGCAGGGAGGCGAGCGGCAGGCTCGCCCCGATCAGCACCATGCCTGCGATGAGCCCGGCGCAGCCGACGATCATCGCGCGCCGTTCGCCCAGGCGCGCGGAGACGAGCTGCCCGGCCGTCGAGGCGGCGAACAGCACGAGCACGACCACGCCGACGAGCGCCCGGTTCTCGTTGTGCAGCACGGTTCCCAGGAACGCCGGGGACACCCCGGTGAACAGGCCCAGCACGGCGAACCCGGCGAACCCGGCGATCGCCGCCCGGGTGAACGCGCCGCGCATCCCGGCGGGCACGGCGATCCGCTGGGGAGTGAGCCGGGGCCGCCGGGCCCGCTCGACCGGCTCGGCCACCAGGGCGACCGCCACTCCGGCGAGCACGACCAGCCCGAGATCGACGAGGTAGCACAGTTTCAGCGGGATGGGCGCGTACTGCGCCAGGACGCCGGACAGCAGCGGGCCGAGCCCGAGCCCGCCCATGTTCGCCGCCGCGGCGACCAGGCTCGCCCGCGCGCGGCCGTCCTCGGGGGCGACGTCCACGACGGCAGCGGTGGCCGTGCCGGTGAAGATCCCCGCGGAGAGCCCGGACAGCACCCGTCCGGCGAACAGCCAGGCCGTCGCGTCGGCGAAGGTGAACACGAGCGCGGAGGCGGCGGACAGCGCCAGCCCGGCCTGCAGCATCGGCCGCCGTCCGAGCTGGTCCGACCACCGCCCGAAGAGCAGCAAGGCGGCGACCACGCCGACCGCGTAGGTCGCGAAGACGACGGTGGTCATCAGCTCGCCGAAACCGAAGACCCGCTGGTACTCGGGATAGAGCGGGGTCGGCAGGGTCGTGCCGAGCATGGCCGTCGCGAAGGCCACCACAAGCAGCGCGACGCCCGTCCACCCTCGCGCCCGGCTGCGGGCCGCGCTCGTCGCCACCATCACCGAAAACCCTGACGGCTGTGGGGGCCCGGCGCAACTCGGGCTGCTCAGGCCGCCACGGGTGGCAGGCCGAACAGCTCCACCAGGCCGGGGTCGCCGAACAACGTGATGCGCGCGATCTGCGACGCGGTCGTGGTGAGCACCGCGACGCCGAACGCCCGGTACACGCCTCGCGCGTCACGAAGGTAGGCCGCGGCGGCCTGCTGGCCGTTCGCGCGGACCGCGACCATCCGCCAGTCCCCCGGCGAGCCGATCGCCTGCGCGGCGATGAACGGCAGGCAGGTCGCGCGGCCGGCGAACCAGGTCCGCGCCGGGGTCATCTCGAGCGTCGCGTCCTCGCGCAGGAGCCGTTCGAGGGCGTGCGGGTCCGAGTTCTCGAACGCCGCCACGTACTTCTCGAGCACGGCCCGCGCCGCCGGCTCGCTCGGTTCCGCGATCCGCGCCCCGGCCGGCTCCAGCTCGGCCAGCCGCCCGCGCGCCCGCTGCAGCAGGCTCTTCACCGCGGCGGTCGAGAGCCCGAGCGCGGCGGCGACCTCGGCGGCGGGCCAGGCGAGCACGTCCCGCAGGATCAGCACCGCGCGCTGGCGGGCCGGCAGGTGCTGCAGGCACGCGATCAGCGCCAGGCGCAGCCCCTCCCTGGCCGCGACGATCGCGGCCGGGTCGGCGGACTCGGGCGAGACGAGCGCGTCGGGCATCGGCTCCAGCCAGGCGACGCCGGGGCCGCCCGGCTCGACCGGGGCGCCGGGGTCGTCGGCGGGGCCGCCGAGCCCGGAGGGCAGCACCCGCCGCGCCCGGTGCCCGAGCGCGCTCAGGCAGGCGTTCGTCGCGATCTGGTACAGCCACGTCCGCAGCGACGAGCGGCCCTCGAAGCGGGCGTAGGACCGCCAGGCCCGCAGGTAGGTCTCCTGCACGAGGTCTTCGGCGTCGTGCACCGAGCCCAGCATCCGGTAGCAGTGCGCGAGCAGCTCCCGCCGGTACGGCTCGGTGCGCCGGGTGAACTCGGCGTCGTCCAGCTCCTCGGTGGTCGTCCGTGTCATCTCGTCCCCTCGAACCGGCCTGTCCTTCCTCCGGTACAGACCGGCGGTGCGGGGAAAAGGAATCGGTGCGGGACTCAGCCGTGCTGGATCTTCCCGATCAGGCCGGGCACGGGGGCGCCTCCCGGCCCAGATACCGGAAGGTGTTGTGCCAGAGGATGTCCGCCAGGTCCTCCTCGGGCAGCCCCAGCGTCCGCAGGGTGCGCCCGGCGGGCTCCTCGCGGGGCATGGCCGGGAAGTCGGAGCCGACCAGGAGCCGGTCGGCGCCCAGCAGGTCGACGAGGTAGCGCAGGGCACGCGCGTCGAACACCGCTGAGTCGTAGTAGAACCGGCGCGCGTACTCCAGCGGCGACGGGCCGCCGTCGTGGGCGATGGCCCGCTCCGGCACCGGGGCCTCCTCGTTCCAGGTGCCGGCCCAGAAGTACTGCGCCCGCGGCACCATGAGGCCGAACCCGCCCGCCGCGTGGCTGAACGAGATCCGCAGGCCGGGGCACTTCGCGGCGGTCCCGCCCGTGATCATCGACGCCGCCGCCATCGCGCCTTCGAGGCCCACCACGTAGGTTCCCATCGCGGACGCGGGCAGCCGGTCGGTCGCGCTGGGCATCGCGTGCACGAAGACCGCCATGCCGAGACGCTCGGCCTCGGCGAAGAACGGCAGGAACCGCTCGTCGCCGATCGAGGCCCCGAGGACGTTCGACGCGACCTCCACGCCGGCCAGGCCGGACTCCCGCATCGCCGCCAGCTCCGCCGCCGCGACGTCGGGATCCCGCAGCGGCACCATGCCCAGGCCCGCGAACCGGGCGGGGTCCGTCGCGCACAGGGTGGCGGTGAACTCGTTGACGTGCCGGGCCAGCGACAGCCCGTCCGCCACGGGCAGGTCGTAGCGCAACAGCGGTGGCATCGGGCTCAGCACCTCGAAGTCCACGCCGGACGCCGCCATCTCCTCCACCCGCCGCTCGGCGTCGAAGAACGCGTCGCGGGCGCGGAACCGCATCGCCCCGAACAACAGCAGGCGCGCGGTGTCGCCGTCGATGGCCTCCATCCGCGGGAAGCAGTCGGGGGCGTCGGCGGGATAGTCGCGGGGCAGCAGATGGGCGTGGGCGTCGGCGAGCACGGCGGGCCTCCTCGTCAGAAGTTCGGGTGGACGGACACGTGCACCGCCTGTTCGCCGGGGATCTCGCCGGCGAGGGTCTCGATCGCCTTGACGGTGTCGTCGAGGCCGAACGTGTGGGTGTGCAGCTTCTCCAGCGGGAACCGGCCGGACTCGATGATCGCGATCGCCTGCTCGTTGGCCGTCGCGTCGACCCCGAAGGCGCCGAAGACCTGCAGCGCCCGGTTGATGATCAGGTCGGTGCGCAGCGGGATCTCCTTGCCGCCCTTGAGACCCGCGAGCACGACCCGGCCGCCGTGCCGGGCGGACAGCAGGGCGTCGGTCACCGGGGCGGCCGCCATCGGGGTCAGCTCCAGTACGACGTCCGCCATCGCGCCGCCGGTGATCTCCTGGACGCGCTCGACGGTGTTCTCCGAGTCGGCGAAGACCGTGTGGTCGGCGCCGAACTCGCGCGCCAGGTCGAGTTTGTGCCGGTCGGACTCCAGCCCGGTGATGATGATCGTGCCGGCGCCGGCCGCGCGGGCGGCGATCACCGAGGCGATGCCCCGCTGCCCGGAGCCGAGCACGAGCACGGTGTCACCGAGCCGTACCCCGCCGAGCTGCGCCGCCCAGCGCACGCCCGCGCCGAGCGGGTTGAACATCGCGGCGACCTCGACCGGGACGGCCAGGTCGATCCGGTGCAGCACGCTGCCCGGCGAGATGTAGAGGTACTCGGCCAGGCCGCCCCAGAGCGCCGGTTCGACGTCGATCGGCGTCACCCCGTGCCCGTACTTGCGGTTGGGGCAGGACTGGTACCGGCCGGTGAGGCAGTGCTGGCAGGACCGGCACGGCACGATGACCTCCAGCGCCACCCGGTCGCCGGGCCGCACGCCCCAGCGCTCGGCCGCGCGCTCGCCGAGCTCCTCGATGACGCCGAGCGGCTCGTGGCCGGGGATGAACGGGCCGCGCTCCCGGTATCCCATGTGTCCCCTGAAGGTCTCGACGTCGCTACCGCAGATGCCGTTGGCCTCCACGCGCAGCAGCCCGTCGTCGGGTCCGATCCTCGGTCGCGGGAACTCGCGGATCTCGATGCTGCGCGGTCCGGTTTGGACAGCGGCGCGCACGGTGTCTGCCATGGCGTTCCTCCAGTGGGGTCAGCCGGCGAGCCGGACCAGCCGGGACTTCATCTCGGATCGTTCGAGCGAGCCGGGCGGGACGAGGGTGACCTCGGCCCGTACCGACAGCCGGGCGCGGATGAGGGCTTCCAGCTCCTGGCGCAGCTGGGCCCGGTCGCCGGGCGCCTCACCCCATTCGGCCTCGACGCGCAGTGGCGGCTCGACGCGGGGGCCGGTGCCGGGCACGACGATCTGCACGGCACCGGTGGTGCGCGGATGCCGGGTCTGCACCAGGTCCCGCACCGCCGAGGGGAACACGTTCACGCCGAGCACGATGAGCATGTCGTCGGTGCGCCCCACGCAGCGGATCAGCGGCGCCCCGTCGGCGGCGGCGCCGGTGACCACGACCCGGTCCCGGGTGCGGAAACGCACCAGCGGGCAGCATTCGCGGTCCACGGAGGTGTAGACCAGCTCGCCGGAGACGCCCGGCTCCGCCGGCACGGGCTCCCCGCTGTCCGGGTCGATCAGCTCCACCACCACGTGCCGGCCGCCGGTGAACCGCATCCCGCCGCTGCCCGGCGCCTCGCCGAACAGCACCGGTGCCATGTCGGCGTTGCCGAGGCCCTCGGTGACCGGCGCCCCCCATTCGCGTTCCACGTACTGGCGGAACGCCGGCTCTCCCCCGCCGGGCTCACCGCCGACGAACACCTTGCGGATGCCGAACTCGCGCGGGTCGCGGCCCAGCCCGCGCAGGTACTCCGCGAGGTAGCGCACGTAGGACGGCGTCGAGTGCAACGCGGTGACGCCGAGGGTTTCCATGGCCAGCAAGGCCTTCTCCGACGCACCGGTGCCGATCGGGACCAGCGTCGAACCGATGCTCTCCAGCGCGTCGCGGATCGGCAGCCCGCCGACGAACAGGGTGAGGCCGGCGCCGTGGAGCACGACGTCCTCCCGGGTGGCGCCCATCGTGCGGAAGGCGCTCGCGACCATCTCCGTCCACGCCGCCGCGTCGCGCCGCGTCACCCCGACCCAGCTCGGTCTGCCGGTGGTGCCGGTGGAGGCGTGCACCCGGACGACCTCGGTCAGCCCGACCCCGGCGTGCCGGCCCAGCGGCGGCGCGGCCGCCTGCGACTCGCGCAGCATCTGCTTGGTGCTGAAGGGGAACTTCGCGAGGTCGTCGAGTGTCCCCAGTGCCGCCGGGGTGACCCCGTGCTCGGTGAACAGGTCCTGGTAGAAGGGGGAACGGGCGGGCAGCTCGGCGAGCTGCCCGCGCAGTGTCGCGGCGACGGCCTCTCGGTCCGCGGGTGCGACGAAGCCGGGTGTGACCACGGGCAGACCTTTCCGGGCGGCGTGCTCAGCCCCGTTGCCCCGCGGCGACCGGGGCCACCGCGACGTGCGGCAGCACCTCGGCGCCGAGCAGCGCGATGTGTTCGAGATCGTGGATGTCGTAGATGTGCAGGTACACCGTGTCGGCCCCGGCTTCGCGCAGCCCGGCGATCCGCTCGGTCACCTGCGCCGGCGACCCGATCGAGGCGTTGGCCCGCATGAGGTCCGAGCCCATCACCGCGCCGCGGCGCTCGACCTCGGCGGGCGTGCGCCCGCAGGCGACCGGCAGCACGGCCGAACGGCGCGCGTCGTCGGGGTCGCGGCCGATCGCCTCGCAGGCACGGGCGAACACGGCGAACCGCTCGCGCAGGTCCCCGCCCAGCGCGCCGTTGAACTCGTCCGCGAACCGCGCGGCGATCGCCGGGGTGCGCTTGGGCCCGGAGCCGCCGATGATGACCGGCGGGTGCGGGTGCTGCGCCGGGCGTGGCGGCGTGGCGTTGGCGTCGACGCGGTAGTGCTTGCCGTGAAAGGAGAACTCCTCGCCCTCGCCCAGGCGCCACAGCCCGGTGATGATCTCCAGCTGCTCCTCGAAGCGGTCGAACCGCTCGCGGGTCGGCGGGAACGGGATGCCGAACGCGTCGTGCTCGCGCTCGTACCAGCCGGTGCCGAGGCCGAGCTCGACCCGGCCGCCGCTCATCTCGTCGGCCGACGCGACGATCGTGGCCAGCAGGCCGGGGGCGCGGAAGGTCGCGGCGCCGACCAGCGCGCCCAGGCGTACCCGGGTGGTGTCCCTGGCGAGGCCGCCGAGAGTGGTCCAGCAGTCGGTGGGCCGGTAGCCGCGATCCCGCGGGTCCACGCCGAGCAGGTGGTCCGACCGGAAGAACGCGTCGAACCCCGCGTCCTCGGTCGCCCGGGCCAGCGCGAGGATGTCGTCGTAGCGGGCACCGTGGCGGGGCTCCATCAGCACCCGCAGCCGGAACTCAGTTCGTGCCACGCAGCGACACCGCCTTCACCTGGGTGTAGTTCAGCACCGCGTCCGCGCCCATCGTGCGGCCGAACCCGCTGCGCTTGTAGCCGCCGAACGGCGCGCCGATCAGCCCGGCGCCGAGTGCGGCGTTCACCGCGACCTGGCCGGCCTGCAGGCCCTTGGCCATCCGGACGGCGCGCCCGACGTCGCGGGTCCACACCGACGAGACGAGCCCGTAGTCGGTGCCGTTGGCGACCGCCAGCGCCTCCTCCTCGCCGTCGACGGGGATCACCGACAGCACCGGGCCGAAGATCTCCTCCTGCGCTATCCGCATTCCCGGGTCGACGCGGTCGAACAGGGTTGCCTCGACGAAGAACCCGCGGGTGAACTGCTCCCCGTCCGGGACCCCGCCGCCGACGACCAGCTCAGCGCCCTCCTCGCGGCCGAGGCGCATGTAGTCGAGCACGCGGTCGTGCTGCTTGGCGTTGATCAGCGGGCCCATCTGGACCTGCTCGTGCCACGGGCCCACCCGGACCTGGGCGAGCCGGTCGGCCAGCCGCCGCACGACCTCGCCGTGCACCGCGCGGTCGACGACGACCCGGGAGCCCGCAGCGCAGATCTGGCCGGTGTTGAGCGTGATGCCGCTCGCGATCGCGGGGACCGCCGCGTCGAGGTCGGCATCGGCGAAGATCACCTGCGGCGACTTGCCGCCGAGCTCGAGGTGCAGCGGGGTCAGGTTCTTCGCGCAGGCCGCCATGACGAGCGAGCCTGTCTCGGGCGAGCCGGTGAAGCTCATCCGCCGGATGCCGCGGTGGGCCGGGATCGCGGCCCCGGCCTCGGTGCCGTAGCCGGTGACGACGTTGACCACACCCGGCGGGATGCCCGCCGCGAGGGCGAGCTTCGCGAGCGCGAGCGGGGTCAGCGGGGCGTCCTCGGCCGGTTTGATGACGATCGTGTTGCCGGCGGCGATCGCGGCGCCGACATCGCTGACGAACATCGGTCCGGGCGCGTTCCAGGGGATCACGCTGCCGACCACGCCGTAGGGCTCGCGCAGGGTCAGCCCGAGCACGTCCGGCGCGCTCGCGGGCAGGCTCAGCCCGTGGACCTTGTCCGCCTGGCCCGCGATGAAGGTCAGGATCCGCGCCATCGGCGGCGGTCCCCAGCTCGGGCGGCCCACCTCCTGCGACTCGAGGCGGTCCAGTTCGCTCTCGTGCTCGGCGACCAGCTGCGCCCAGCGCAGGACGAGCGCCCCGCGCGCGGCCGGGCTGGTGTCCCGCCAGGCCGGGAAGGCGGCACTCGCGGCGTCGACGGCCGCGTCGACGTCGGCGCCGCCGCCGCGGGGCACCCGCGCCAGGACCTTCCGCGTCGCCGGGTTGATCACCTCGATGGTCTCCCCGCTCTTCGCCGGCACCCATTCGCCGCCGATGAGCTGGACGTCGTCGAGGAGGAGCGTGCCGGTCTCCGGACCGGGCAGGACGGTCGTCATGTGCTGCTCCCTCGGTGTTCGGCCCTGATGAGCGCGATGGAACAGGACTATGCCGGGGTGCGCGTCACGGGCGCGACACGCCTTTCACGACGCGGAAAACCGGCGCCGCAGGTGTGCGCGCGCGTCGGCGAGACATCCGTCGCGGCCCTCGTGCGGCCGACGACCGACGACGGCGGGTGCGGGGACTTCCTAACGTCATGGGGTACTTCCCCCGCGCCTGAAAGGCGGTCGTATGACCGGCTCCCCGCCCAGCAGGGCCTCGCTCCTGCTCGCCAGCTGCGTCGGAACCTCGATCGAGTGGTACGACTACTACATCTTCGGCAGCGCCTCGGCGCTGGTGTTCGGCTCGCTGTTCTACCCGTCGTTCTCGCCCGTGGCCAGCACGCTCGCCGCGTTCGGCACGTTCGCGGTCGGGTTCATCGCCCGCCCGCTCGGCGGCGCGGTGATCGGGCACTTCGGCGACCGGATCGGGCGCAAGGCGATGCTGGTGCTGACCCTGATGATGGCGGGGATCTCCACGTTCCTGATCGGGCTGCTGCCCGGCTACGCCACGATCGGGGTCGCCGCACCCGTGCTCCTGGTGCTGCTGCGGCTGTTGCAGGGCTTCGGCGTCGGCGGCGAATGGGGTGGCGCGGTGCTGATGGCCACCGAGCACGCCGGGCCGCGCCGGCGCGCGGTGTTCGGCAGCTTCGCGCAGTTCGGCGTGCCGATCGGGGTGCTCACCTCGAACCTGGTTTTCCTGCTCGCGTCCCAGCTGCCCGCGGCGAGCTTCCGGTCGTGGGGGTGGCGCATCCCGTTCCTGCTCAGCATCGTGCTGCTCGTCGTCGGCATGCTGGTGCGCCGGAAGCTCGACGAGAGCCCGGACTTCCGGCGCGTCAAGGAAACCAACCGGGTCAGCAAGCTGCCCTTCGGCACGCTGGTGCGCGAGCAGCCCGGCACGCTCCTGCTGGCGAGCGTCGCGGCGATCGCGCCGCCCGCCGTGGGCTACACGGTGATGGTCTACATGCTCAACTACGGCACCGCGGTCGCCGGGTTCACCCGGAACACCCTGCTCACGCTGCTCCTGCTCTCGGCGGTGCTGTGGATCGTGATGATCTACTTCGCGGCGCGGTGGGCGGACCGGTGGGGCAGCAAGCGGGTGTACGCGATCGGCGCGCTGACCGCGGTGGCCTGGGCGTTCCCGCTGTTCGCCCTGGTCAACACCCGCGGTTTCGGCGCCGCGCTGGTGGCGTTCTTCGTCGCCGCGGTCGTACAGGCGATCATGGCGGGCGCGCAGGGCGCGCTGTTCACCGAGCTGTTCCACACCCGCCTGCGGTTCAGCGGCGCGTCGATCGCCTACCAGCTGGGCGGCCTCGTCGGTGGCGCGGTGACGCCGCTGGTCGCGACGGCGTTGTTCGGCGCCTACCACTCGTCCACGCCCATCGCGCTCTACCTGGCCCTGGTCTGCGCGCTCAGCCTGGTGGCGGTGGTGCTGCTGCGGGTACCGGCTTCCCTTCCGGCGCATGAAAAGGCCGTGGCGGACGAGGACGCGGCGCCCCTAGCGTCGGGACGGGAACCGAACTAGGGAGTGCCGATGTTCGAGGCGATGATCGATCCGACCGCCCGTCCTGCCGTGACCGCCCCCGTCGTGCTCGCGCCACGCCCGGCGGAACTCGCCGGGCTGACCGTGGGCCTGCTGACCAACACCAAGAAGAACGCCGAGTCCTTTTTGGACGAAGTGGGCGCGCTGCTGGCCGAGGAACACGGCGTCGCGGGCCTCGTGCGCCGCAAGAAGCTCAACATCGCGCAGACGGCGCCCGCCGAGATGCGCGACGAGCTGGTGCGGGCCTGCGACGTGATCGTCGTCGGGGTCGGGGACTGCGGCTCGTGCAGCGCGTCGGCCGTCGCCGACGGGCTCGAGCTGGAGGCCGCGGGGGTGCCCGCGGTGGTGATCTGCAGCGAGGCGTTCGTGCCGACGGCCGACGCGATGGCCGATCTCAAGGGCGCCAAGGGGTACGACTACGCCCGGACGCCGCATCCGGTCGCGCCGCTGGAGCGCGCCGAGGTGCGGGCGCGGGCCCGCCGGATCCTGCCCGATCTCGTCGGCATCCTCACCAGGGCTTCGGTCGCGGCATGACCGACACCGCGCTCGAACGCGACGCCGCCCGGCTGGAGTACGCGCGCGACGCCGTCGAGCACGCCTACGACGAGGGCTGGACCGACGGCCTGCCGATCGTGCCCGTCACCGCGGCGATGGTCGAGGAGTTCCTCGCGGCCACGCCCCGGCCGCCGGACGAGGTCGTCGCGGCGCTGCCGCACCTGGACCGGGAGTGCACGGTCGAGCAGGCGGCGGTCAACGCGGCGATGGCGGGCTGCCGCCCGGAGTACTTCCCGGTCGTGCTCGCGGCGTGGGACGCGCTGATGCACCAGCCCAGCGTCACCGGCGGGGGCTGGCAGAGCACGAGCGGCCCGGCGCCGCTCATCGTGGTCAACGGCCCGGTTCGCGCCGAGCTCGGGATCAACTCCACCGGTGGCGTGCTGGGGCCCGGGTTCCGCGCCAACGCGACGATCGCGCGGGCGGTCGGGCTGGTGGTGCGCAACGTCCTGGGCATCCGGCCGCACGAGCTGGAGCAGGCGACGCAGGGCCTGCCGGGGCGCTGGTCGCTGTGTGTGGGCGAGAACGAGGAAGAGAGCCCGTGGGAGCCGCTGTCGGCCGAACTGGGCCTGCCTGCCGGCGCGGACGCCGTGTCCGCGTTGTTGTTGCGCACGTGCGAGTTCGTGGACAACCGGCACACCCAGGATCCCGAGGAGGTGCTCTGGGACTTCTGCGACACGATCGCCAGGACGGGCGCCGCCATCGGGCGGTTCTCCTCCGCGGGGCTCGTGCTCAGCGTCGAGCACGCCCAGCTGCTGGCCGGCGGCGGCTTCGCCAAGGCCGACGTGCAGCAGTGGCTCCACGACCACGCCGTGCGCAGCCACGCGGACCTCGAGCGGGCGGGCAAGGGCCTCGACGGCCTGCAGGCGCCCGGGATCGACGAGTACGGGCTGCACATGACGCCGAGCCCGGAGCAGATCCCGATCATCGTCGCGGGCGCGCGCAACGCCGCGATGTCGATGGTGGTGCGGCCCTTCGGCTTCAGCGGCTGGTCCCGCACCGCGCATCCCGTGCGGCGGGGGTGAGCACGAGCGTGGGGGCGGGTTCCGAACCCGCCCCCACGCTCGTCAGGACGTCGGGTCGAGCACCTGCTCCAGCGGGATCACCGGCACCGGGCCTGCCAGGTCCGAGGGCGCCGCCGGGGCGTAGGCGAAGTTCTTCGCCCGCGCGCCACCGTCCACGACGAAGTCGCAGCCGGTGATCAACCGCGCGTAGTCCGAGCACATCCACGCCATGCAGTGGCCGATGTCGGTCGGCGTGCCGGTCGTGCCCATGGGCACCAACGGCATCCGGTCCCCCGCCCAGCGCGACGGCCGCCGCCACGGCTCGTCACCCGTCGGGCCGCCAAGGCCGTTGGTGCGCGGGCGGTCGAGCACCCCGCCCGGCCCCTGCTCGGCGATCAGGTCCGGGTTGTCCGGCGTCGGCGCGGTGGGCGTGAAGCTGTTGACGCGGATCCCGTACGGCGCCAGGTCCATCGCCGCCGCGCGCACGAAGTTGTTCACCCCGCCCTTGTGGAACGCGTACGCGATCACGCCGGCGGTGCCGGACCAGCCGTTGGACGAGGAGATCGCCACGATCGACCCGCGGATCCCGCGCTCGGCCATGTGCCGCCCGGCGTGCTTGGTGTTGAGGAAGTTGCCCATCGCCGCGACCTGCACGGCGCGGGAGAAGAACTCGGCGCTCTCGTCCAGCACGCCGCGCCCGCCCAGCACGGCCGCGTTGTTGACCACGATGTCGATCTGCCCGAACTCCTCGATCACCCGGCCGAGGTAGGCCTGGACCTGCTGCTCGTCGGTGACGTCGCCGGGGATCGCGATCGCGGTGCCGCCGTTGCGTTCGATGCGCTCGACCGACTTCTGCGCGGCCGCGCCGTCGAGGTCGTTGCAGGCGACCTTCGCACCGTAGCGGGCCAGCGCGAGGGCGATCCCGCTGCCGATGTTGGGCCCGGACCCGGTGACGACCGCGACCTTGCCTTCGAGAGAGATTTCCACGCTTTCCCCTACTGTTCGTCGGACATCATCGGGAAGTGACAGGCGACGCTGTGGCCGGGCGCGAGCTCCCGCAGCACCGGCGCCTCGGCGGCGCAGCGGTCGCGGGCGAACGGGCACCGCGTCCGGAACCGGCAACCGCTCGGGGGCGAGATCGGGGATGGCGGCTCACCCCTGAGCGGCACCGGCTCGGCGTCGCGGGCGGCGCCCGGCTCCAGCTTCGGGATCGACGACAGCAGCGCGACGGTGTAGGGGTGCAGCGGCGCGCGGTAGAGCGCCTCCGCGGGCCCGATCTCGCACAGCTGCCCCAGGTGCATCACCGCGACGCGGTCGCTCACCTGCTTGACCAGCGCCAGGTCGTGGGAGATGAACAGATACGACAGGCCCAGCTCCCGGCGCAGCCGCTCGAACAGGTTCAGCACCTGCGCCTGGATCAGCACGTCCAAAGAGGACACTGCCTCGTCGCACACCACGAGCGCCGGGTCGAGCGCGATGGCACGGGCGATCGCGACCCGCTGGCACTGCCCGCCCGACAGCTCGTGCGGGCGGCGCCGGGCGTAGCTGTCCGGGTTGAGCCCGACCAGGTCGAGCAGCTCCCGCACGCGTGACTCGCGGTTGCCCGCCCGGTAGCCGACGAGCGGTTCCGCCACGATCTCCGAAACCCGCCACCGCGGGTTCAGCGAGCCGTAGGGGTCCTGGAAGACCATCTGCAGCTGCCGCCGCGCCTCGGTGAGCCCGCGGCTGCGCCTGCGCATCAGGTCCTCGCCCTGGAAGTACACCTCGCCCGACTTCGGGCGCGGCGCCTGCAGGATCGAGCGGGCCAGCGTGGACTTCCCCGAGCCGGTCTCCCCCACCACGCCGAGGGTCTCCCCCGTCGCGAGGTCGAACGACACGTCCGAGACGGCGTGCACCACGCCGCCCTTGACCCCGCCCCGCCCGCGCGCGGTGAACTCCTGGACGACGTTGCGGACGCTGAGCAGCGGTGTGGTCATCGGTCGCCTCCAACCTCGCACGGGTGCCAGCACGCCCACCAGTGACCGGGTTCGTGCTCGGTGAACGGCGGCGCCGTCGTCCGGCATTCGTCGGTGGCGCGGGGGCAGCGCGGCGCGAACGGGCAGCCCGCCGGCAGCGCCGTGAGGTCGGGCGGCTGCCCCGGAGTCACCGGCAGCTCCGCGTGCGGCGGCCGTTCGAGCCGCGGGATCGCCCCGAGCAGCGCCTGGGTGTAGGGCATCCGGACGCGGGCGAACAGCGTGCTCGCCGGCGCGTACTCGACCGCCCTGCCCGCGTACATCACCACCACGTCGTCGGCGTAGCTCGCCGCCAGGCCCAGGTCGTGGCTGATCAGCACGATGGCCGTGCCCAGGCGCTGCCGCAGCTCGGCCAGCAGCCGCATGATCTGCGCCTGGGTGGTCACGTCCAGCGCGGTGGTCGCCTCGTCCGCGATCAGCAGCTTCGGCTCGCCCGCCAGCGCGATCGCGATCATCACGCGCTGGCGCATCCCGCCGGAGAGCTGGTGCGGGTACTCGTGGAACCGCCGCTCGGGCGCGGGCAGCCGCACCAGCTGCAGCAGCTCGACCGCGCGGTCGTGCGCGGCCTGACGGCTCACCTTGGCGTGCGCGCGCACGGCCTCGGTGATCTGGGTGCCGATCCGCATCGTCGGGTTGAGCGAGCGCGCCGGATCCTGGAACACCATCGCGATCTCGGCACCGCGGATGCGCCGCATCTGCTTCTCCGAGCGCCCGAGCAGCTCCCTGCCCTCGAACCGGGCCGAGCCGGTGACGCGGGCGGCCGGGGGCAGCAGGCCCATCAAAGCCCGGGAGCTGACGCTCTTGCCCGAGCCGGACTCGCCGATGACGGCCAGCGTCCGCCCGGCCTCGAGCCGGTAGGACAGCCCGTTGACCGCGTGCACGCGGCGACCGCGGGTGACGAACCGCACCCGCAGGTCCTCGACCTCGAGCAGCGGCTGGTGTCCACTCAGGACGGACACGGGCAGGGTCTGCGCGGCTTCTTCGACACTCATCGGCCACTCCAGCGGGAGCGCAGCGTCTCACCCAGGAGGTTGAACGCCAGCACGGTCAGGAAGAGCACGAGACACGGCCAGACCACGAGCATCGGCGTCGCCGACAGGCTCTGCTGCCCCTGGGAGATCATGTTGCCCCAGCTCGGCGCGGGCGGCGGGATGCCGAGCCCGAGGAAGCTCAGTGCGCCCTCGATGACGATCGTGATGCCCATCCCCAGCATGGAGAAGGTCACCAGCTGCGGCAGGATGTTCGGCGCGATGTGCCGGAACAGCATCCGCGGCACCCGCGTGCCGCACAGGTCCGCCGCCACCATGAACGGCTGCTCGCGCAGCCGCAGGGTCGCCGCCCGCGAGATCCGCGCGAACGCCGGCACCGAGAAGAACGCCAGCGCCAGGATGGTGTTGGTCTGGCTGGGCCCGAGGCTCTGCGCGACGGCGAGGGTCAGCACCAGCGACGGGAACGCGATCAGCACGTCGAGCACCCGCATGATCACCGCGTCGAGCACCCCGCCCGCGTAGGCGCTCACCGCGCCCAGCGTGCCGCCCAGGACGAGGCCGAGCGCGTTCACCGACAGCCCGACGATCAGCGATGAGCGGCCGCCGTAGAGCAGGCGGGACCACACGTCGTTGCCGTTGGGGTCGGTGCCGAGCAGGTGCCCGGGGGAGAACGCGGGCAGGTTGGACGAGAGCACGTCGCCGCCGGTCGGGCCGGGCACCGGGCCGACGAGCGGCCACACGAAGCACGCGCCGACCACCAGCACGAGCAGGACGAGCGGCACGACCAGCTCGAGGTGCCGCAGCCAGCCCCGGCCGAGCCCGCTGTCGTCCTTGAGCAGGACGGCCGACGCGCCGGCCTCAACTATCGCCATAGCGGATCCTCGGGTCGAGTACGGCGTAGAGCAGGTCGGTGAGCAGGTTCGCCAGCACCGCGACGATGGCGAAGACCACCACGCAGGCCTGCACCACCACGTAGTCCCGGGTGTTGATCGCCTGCAGCAGCAGCTGGCCGATGCCCGGCAGCGCGAAGATCTGCTCGATGATCACGGTCGCGCCGATCAGCGTCCCCAGGTTCAGCCCGACGACGGTGAGCAGCCCGAAGGAGGAGTTGCGGAACGCGTGCCGCAGCAGCACCTGCCACGGCCCGATCCCCTTCGCCCGCGCCGTCACGATGTAGTCCTCGCCCTGCAGCTGGTCCACCAGGTCCCCACGCAGGAACCTGGTGTAGAAGCAGAACAGCGGGAACGCGATCGCGACCGCGGGCAGGAACAGCGAGCGCAGGTTCTCCCCCAGGCCCTGCCCGACGGGGACGAACCCGATGGCGGGGAACACGGTGAACCGGACGGCGAACAGCAGCACCAGCAGCAGCGCGAACACGTAGTTGGCCACCGACAGCCCAGTGATGCTGACCAGCATGCTGATCCGGTCGACGAGCCGGTTGGGCCGGTAGGCCGCCAGCAGCGCGACCGGCACCGCCAGCCCGAGCGAGATGACGAAGGCGAGCCCGACCAGCTCCCCGCTGACGGCGAGGCGGGAGCCCAGCTCGCCGGTCACCGGCTGCCCGCTGACCAGCGAGTTGCCCAGGTCCCCGTGGAGCGCGCCGCCGAGCCAGTGCAGGTAGCGCAGCACGGCGGGCTGGTCGAGGCCCATCTGGTGGTTCAGCGCGGCGACCTGGGCCGGGGTGGCCTCGGGGCCGAGCAGCAGCTGGGCCGCGTCACCGGGGATCAGGCTCAGCACCAGGAAGGTGAGGATGCTGACGCCGAGCACGATCGGGATAGCCATCAGCAGCCGCCGCACGACCAGGCGCAGGCTCGGTGAGTGCAGGACGTGGCTGAGCGCGCCCGGGGCGCGGGCCTCCGCGACGGTCATTTGGCCATCCAGACGCCGTCCCACTGCACCCCGGTGTTGACCAGCAACGGCGGGATCTTCGTGGTCAGCCCGGGCCCGTGCACGCCCCTGACGGAGAGGTTCGTCGGGGCGAAGGCCAGGATGTAGGGCGCGTAGGCGTTGTCACTGACATACTTGCCCGCCTGGGTGTACAGGGCGTCGCGCCCGGCCGGGTCCACATCGGCGGCCGCCTGGTTCAGCAGGTCGTCGAGCTTCGGGTCCGCCACTCCGCTGAACGGCGAGGTCGCGGAGAAGCGGAACGAGACGCCGACGCCGGCCGCGGGATCCCACGACCCCGCGGTCTGCAGCATCGCCTGCCAGCGGTTGGAGTTGAAGTCGCCGATGAGCGCGTTCAGCTCGTCGGAGTGCATGACGACCTTGATGCCCGCGGCCTCCCACTGGCTCTGCAGCGCGGTGTTCGCCTGCTCGGCCACGTAGTTTCTCAGGGTGCCGAGGTCCACCGTGAGCCCGCCGAGCTCGGCGACGAGCGCCTTGGCCTTGGCCAGGTCGTAGGTCCGGTAGCCGGGCACGATCTCGTGGTAGAACAGCCCGCCGGGACCGGTGAAGGTCTGCGCGGCGGGGTACCAGTCCTTGAACAGGCCCTTGCGGATGGCGTCGACGTTGGTGGCGTAGTAGATCGCCTCGCGGGCCTTCTCGTTGTCGAACGGCGCGGTCTTGGTGTTGAGCTGCACCACGTACGGCGAGGTCGGTGGCTGGACGGTGACGGTCAGCCGCTTGTCCGACTGCGCCTGCTCGATCAGCGGCGTGGTGACCATGCCCTCGTAGGCCTGTGCCTGCCCGGCCTGCAGTGCCTGGTAGGCGGGCTGGTCGCCGCCGATGGTCTTGAACGTCAGCTTGTCCAGGTACGGCTGGCCCTGCTTGTAGTAGGACTCGTTGCGCACCAGGCTCAGCTGCGAGCTGAGCTGGTCGCCCTCCACCTTGAACGGTCCCGCGCCGACGGGGGTGATCTTGAACTGGTCGGGGCCGAGCTTCTGCAGCGCCGCGGGCGAGGCGATCCAGTTGACGTTGGACACCAGCATCGAGTTGATCACTGCGGCGAACGGGCGGCTGAACTTCAGCACCACCGCGTTGCCCTCGGTGCTGATCCCGCCCTGCTCGACCAGCGGCCAGCGGGGCGCGCAGGTGCAGGTCGAGCTGACGTCGCGGGTGAAGTTGAACGCGACCGCCGCGGCGTCGAAGGCCGTGCCGTCGCTGAACTTCACCCCGTCCCGGAGGGTGATCTTGACGGTCTTGCCATCGGGGCTCAGGTCGTAGCCGGCCGCCAGGTCCGGCACGACGCGGGCGTTCCCGCCGTTCTCGTCGGCGTCGAGCCGGAAGAGCCCGCCGAAGATCGCGTTCATCTGGCTGAGGTTCGCGCCGCCGGTGGTGTTGGTGGCGGGGTCGAGCCCGCTCGGCCACGCCCCGGCATAGCCGCCCGCCTCCAGCACGGTGAGGCTGCCGCCCCGCTGGGGCGGTCCGGCGGCGCCGTTGCCGCCGGACTGGCCGCCGCCACCACACGCGGCGACGACGAGGGCGACCGCCGCGAGGGCGAGTAGCTGCTGAATCCTGGTTCTCACGGAATCTCCCGCTCCGTTGCGAAGTGACCCGGTCTGTTGTGGACGGTCAGTGCTCGTGCACGATGACCCCGCGGATGTTCTTGCCCTCGAGCATGTCCTCGTAGCCCTCGTTGACCTGCTCGAGCGAGTACCGCCGGGTGACCAGCTCGTCGAGCTTGAGGTCACCCGCCCGGTAGAGGTTCAGCAGCCGCGGCACGTCGTAGAGCGGGTTGCTGTCGCCGAACAGGGCGCCGCGGATCTGGCGCTGGTAGCCGATGAGCATCCCGGCCGGGAAGTGCACCGCCCTGTCGCCGAGCTTGCCGACGGCGGTGACGGTGACCTTGCCCGCCTTCCCGGTGACCTGCACCGCGGCGTTGACGATCTCCTCGGTGAGCACCCCGGGGGTGCAGATGGCGTGGTCGGCGAGCTGGCCCCAGGTGGTCTCCACCACGAACTCATGCGCGGACCGCGCGTCCGCGAAGGTGTGCGTCGCACCGAACACCTTCGCCATGTCCCGCTTGAACTCCACAGGATCCACCACCACGACGTTCTTCGCCCCCGCATACCGCGCGCCCTGCACCGCGTTGCTGCCCACCCCGCCCGCGCCGTAGACGACGACCGTCTGTCCCGCGCGCACCCCGGCCGCGTGCACGGCCGAGCCCCAGCCGGTGGGCACGCCGCAGCCGACGAGCGCGGCGATCTCGAACGGGATGTCCTCGGCGAGCGGGATGCAGGCCCATTCCGAGACCACCGCGTACTGCGAGAAGGTGCCCAGCGTGCAGAAGCCGCCGAGGTCCTCGTCGTCGAGGTGGAAGCGGAACGTCCCGTCGAGGAACATCCCGGTCCCGGCGTTGAGGCCCTTCTCGCACATGTTCTGGTGCCCGGTCGAGCACGGGCGGCAGCTGCCGCAGGCCGGGATGTAGGAGCACACGATCCGGTCGCCGGGCTTGACCCGGCGCACGTGCGGCCCGACGGACTCCACGATGCCGGCGCCCTCGTGCCCGCCGACCACGGGCAGCCGCACGGGCGCGTCGCCGCGGGTGATGTGGTCGTCGGAGTGGCACAGCCCCGAAGCGGCGAACTTGACCCGGACCTCGTGCGCCTTCGGCTCGTCGAGCCGCAGCTCCACGATCTCCCACGGGGTGTGCGCCCTGCGGGTGATGGCGGCGCGCGTCGTGATCGGCATTGCGGACCCCTTCTGCCTCAGTGTTCGTGGACGATGACGCCGCGGATGTTCTTGCCGTCGAGCATGTCCTGGTAGCCCTGGTTGACCTCGTCGAGCGAGTACCGCCGGGTGATCAGCTCGTCGAGTTTCAGGTCACCGGAGCGGTAGAGGCCCAGCAGGCGCGGCACGTCGTAGAGGGGGTTGCAGTTGCCGAACAGCGCGCCCTGCACGCGGCGCTGGTAGCCGATCAGCATCCCGCCGGGCGCGTCGAGCTGCCCGGGACCGACGGCGGTGATGGTGACCTGGCCGGACTTGCCGACGACCTGGAGTGCCGAGTCGATCACCTCGTCACCGAGGACGCCGACGGTGATGAGGGCGTGGTCGGCGAGCTGGCCCCAGGTGGTCTCCACCACGAACTCATGCGCGGACCGCGCGTCCGCGAAGGTGTGCGTCGCACCGAACACCTTCGCCATGTCCCGCTTGAACTCCACAGGATCCACCACCACGACGTTCTTCGCCCCCGCATACCGCGCGCCCTGCACCGCGTTGCTGCCCACCCCGCCCGCGCCGTAGACGACGACCGTCTGTCCCGCGCGCACCCCGGCGGCGTGGACGGCCGTGCCCCAGCCGGTCGGGACGCCGCAGCTGACCAGGGCGGCGACGTCGAACGGGATGTCGTCGGGGATCTTGATGCAGGAGTACTCCGAGAGCACCGCGCGCTCGGCGAAGGTGCCCAGCACGCACAGCCCGCCGAGGTCCTCGCCGTCGAGGTGGAACCGGAAGGTGCCGTCGGCGAACTCGCCGGTCGAGGCGTTCTTGCCCTCGTCGCACAGGTTCTGGTGCCCGGTCGAGCAGTACCGGCACTTCCCGCAGGCGGGGATGAACGAGCACACCACGTGGTCGCCGACCGCCACCCTGGTCACGTCCGCGCCCACGGCCTCCACCACGCCGGCGCCCTCGTGCCCGCCCACCACCGGGAAGCGCATCTGCGCGTCGCCCTTCTGGATGTGGTCGTCGGAGTGACACATCCCCGCGGCGTGGAACCTGACCCGGACCTCGGTGGCTTTCGGTTCGTCGAGCTCGAGGTCGACGATTTCCCAGGGGCGCCGGGGTTCCCGGCAGATCGCGGCACGCGTGGTGATCATCTGGCTCCCCGTTCTTCGGCAGTGGCTCCACGATCCGCTGCCACCGCGACGGCAGCCAGAGCCATTCCATCCGGCGAAAGGGGTGCTGCGTCCCCCGGCACCACGCAGGTCACGAATCGGTGTCGGCGGCAACGTCCGCGCCCGCTCCCGCGCCTTGTCGTTACCAGGGCCGCGAACCGGGGGGACGACCATGAGACGCGCACTGTCCGCTGTTGTCCTGCTGCTCGCCGTCGCGCTGCTCGGCGGCTGCGCCACCCGGCAGCCCGCCCCGGCCGTCCCGCCGCCCCCGGCGACCACCTCCGCGCAGGCCGGGCTGCCGCCGGCGGAGCCCGCCGCGATCGACATCCCCAGGATCGGCGCGCACTCGAGCCTGGTGCCCCTGGGGCTCAACCCCGACCACACCGTGGACGTGCCGCCGGTCAGCGAACCGCAGCAGGCGGGCTGGTACCGGTTCGGCTCGACGCCCGGCGAGGTCGGGCCCGCGGTGATCCTGGGGCACGTCGACGGGAACAAGCAGCTCGGGATCTTCTACCGCCTCAAGGAGCTCGTCCCCGGCGACCGCGTCTCGGTGTCGCGTGTGGACGGTTCCACGGCACGGTTCGTGGTGAGCAGGGTGGAACAGGCCGACAAGGACGTGTTCCCCTCCGGCGCGGTCTACGACGACACCGCGGACCCGGAGCTGCGGTTGATCACCTGCGGCGGCAGCTTCGACCACGCCGCGCACAGCTACCGCGACAACATCATCGTTTTCGCGGTGTTCGAAGGAGCTGAGGGATGAACAGGAAGACGCTTCTCGTATCGGCCGGCCTGCTCGCGATCGCGGGCGGCCTCGTCACGGCACCGGTCGCGAGCGCGACCGCGCCACCGCCGACGCTGCGGGTCGGCCCGTCGACCGTGCTCGCCGGCCAGACGGTGAAGTTCAGCGCGTACTGCGCGGGCAACGCGAGCGAGGTGACGTCGCCGGGGCTGGCGGCCCCGGTCAGCCTCAGCAAGGGGTTCGGGTACGGCAGGGCGGGCGCGAGACCAGGGCACTACACGGCGAGCTTCACGTGCTCGGGCAGCGGTGGCCCGGTGGGCAACGGCACCGCGACGGCGGAGTTCGCCGTCGTCTGCTCGGTGCCCACGACGAAACCCACCACGCCGACGTCGACACCCACGACTCCGCAGGAGTCGACCACGAGCGCACCGCCGACCAGCACGACGGAGCCGACCACGACGGCCGAGACCCGGTGCGTCACGGCGACGAGCCCGGCCAGGCCCCGCAGGTGAAGGTCCGCCCGCAGGGCGCGCCGGAGACCGGCGACGGTTCGATGGCGACCGGGTAGACGGCGTCAGCGCACGGGCGCGGGCTGCGGCAGGGGCCCGCTCATCCGGCGCTCGTCCTCACCGACCGAGCGCAGGGCGGTGAGCGTCGGATGCCCGGCGGCCAGCAGCGCCGCGTCCGTGCCCGGTTCCAGCTCGCCGTCCACCTCGACGGTCGTCAGTTCCAGGACGCCGTCGCGCACCCGGCGCACCCGGCTCTGGGCCTGGCCGAACGACGCGAGCCGGGCCCAGTTCAGCGGCCGCAGCTCGCCGCACGGGCGGTCCGGGACGTTGAGGTTGAGCACGGTTCCCGCCTCCATCGCGGCGAGCGCCGGCAGGAGCCCGGCCACGATCTCGGTCGCGCTGTCCCAGTGCGGCGCCGCGTTGCCGCCGAGTCCGACGTCGAGCGACACCGCCAGAGCCCGCACGCCGTTGATGCCGGCTGTCAGTGCGGCGCCGACCGTGCCCGAGTGCAGGATCGCGCGGCCGACGTTGGCACCGCGGTTGACGCCCGAGAGCAGCACGCCGGGCCGGACGCCGAACGCCTCGTGGCTGCCGATGAGCGCGATGAGCCCGGGATGCGAGGCGACCGCGTGGGCGTCGACGCCGGGCAGCCCCGGCAGCGTCCGGGGCTCGACGACGATCTCGCGGTTGTCGGTGGCCGCGGTGAGCCCGGCGCTCGTGCCGCTGGCCTCGGCCACGGGCGCGGCGACGACGGTGTGCCAGCCGCGGTCGCGGGCGCACCGGGCGAGCGCGTGCAGGCCCGGTGAGTCGATGCCGTCGTCGTTGGTGACGAGCACGGTCGTGGTCACGGGAAGCCGGACGTCCTTTCCTGGTCGCGGGAACGGCGGGTGACGCGCTCGGCCGGCGCGCGGACCGGCGTGCACGACCTCCAGCGCCGGACCGTCCACATACCCCGCCTGCCGCCCGGTCAATCGCGAGTTGCCGGCGATGCCGGGGAAGGCTGAGTCCTGCACGACCAGCGGGTGGTGGCCGAACACCAGCGTCGGCTGCTCGCGGTGCGCGGCCAGGTCCCGGCGGAACCAGTCGCCTCGCCGCCGGCGGCACGGGCGCCATGCGGCCCAGCCCGTCGTCCCGGCGGGTGAAGGCGCATCCTGGCATGCGCCCGAAGCTAGGCGGCGCCGCTGAACGACGGCCGGGCTTTGCCGCGTCGACGGGTGTCGCGCAGGTGAAGATCGGATGGCGGCGCGACCCGACTATCGTCGGAAGTTCACACGGAATCGGTTGACCCTGTTGGTTTCCGCGCCCGATCATCGGATCGTCGTGTCTCCCGATCCGGAGGTCTGCCCGTGTTGCGAAGGTCCCTTTCGGTGCTCGCGCTGCTGTTCGCGCTCTGTACCACCGTTCTGGTCACGCCGGCGAGCGCCGCCGTGTACGACTCCTGCTCGGTTTCCGGCTGCTCGGCGGCGAAAACCGCCTACAACGGCTGGAACGAGCTCGGCTTCCCGCGGTCGGCGGGCTGGTATGCCTGGCCCTACGGCCAGTACAACTACTCCGGCGGCGTCTTCCAGAACCGCGAGGGCGAACTGCCCGCCTGCGACAGCTTCAACGAGTACGACGTCAACCCCCGCGCGAAGGGCGCCGCCCGCGACGCGGCGCGCATCGTGCGCGACGTGACCACCGGCGTGGTCTGGTACACCCCCGACCACTACGTCAACTTCTACCGCATCGTCTGACCCCGGTCCCGCCGGTTGTGGCGGTCCGCCCGGATCGGCCACAACCGCACGGCGGCGACGTCCCGTCCCGGGTTAGAGTGGTAAGCGGACCCGGGTCCGCTCAGCGAGTGACGGGAGGAGCGCCGTGCCGGATCGAGCCCTGCGGGCCGACGCCCGGAACAACCGCGAACGCCTGCTGACGGCCGCCGCCGAGACCTTCGGCCGCGAAGGCACCCAGGCGTCGCTCAAGGCCATCGCACGCGAAGCCGGGGTCGGGATCGGCACGCTCTACCGGCGGTTCCCGACTCGCGAGGCACTGGTCGAGGCCGTGTACCGCAACGAGGTCGGCCGGCTGTGCGCCGCCGCACCGGAACTGCTCGAGCAACTGCCGCCCGCCGACGCGTTGCGGGCGTGGATGGAGCGGTTCGTCGACTTCATGGCGGCGAAGCAGGGCATGGCGGACGTGCTGCGCGCGGTCCTGCTGTCCGAAGAGGACCGCTTGCACACCCGCGACCTGCTCCGCTCGGCCATCGCGACACTGCTCGACGCCGGCACCGCCGCGGGCGTGGTGCGGCGCGGGCTGGCGCCGAACGACGTGCTGATGGGCCTCGGCGGGATCACCATGATCGCGGGCGAGGAGGACCAGCGGGCGCCGGCCACCCAGCTGATCGATCTCCTGCTGCACGGCGTCCGCACGCCGAACTGACGGTTCCGGTAACCCGGACGGGCGAGCGCGGCCACCCGAACAGGTGGCAGCGAGCATGAGCTGATCTTCGGGCGGGCACTTCTCGCTCAGTGCGCCGAACGGGAGGAGCTCGCATGGATCCGCGCCCGGCCCTGCTGGCGGCGCTCGCCGGCGCCATGGTGCTCGGCGCGGTCCACACCGGACTCGCCACCCGCCCGGAAAGCCCGGTGGTGCACGGGCTTCGCGACGGGGCGGTCACGACGGCGACCGTCTTCGACCGGATCAGCGTCAGCAGCGCCGACACCCACGGGCTGCGGGTCCTGCTCGATGGGCGCGAGATTCCCTTCACGGCCAAGGGAGATCACGTCCAGCTGCCGCGGATGGAGCTGTCCGAGGGCAGGCACACCCTGATCGCGAGCGTCGGCGCGGTGCCACAGCTCACGGCCGCCAAGGTCACCCGCACGTTCACCGTCGACGACACCCCACCGCGGATGTCGGTGGAACCCGTCCAGGCCGACGACCTGCACGCACCGCTGACCGTCCGCGGGTCCGCCCCCGGCGCTCGGATCGTCACCCTCAACGGCAGCCCGGTGCCGGTCGACGAGGACGGCGGCTTCAGCACGACGCTGCCCAGCCCGCCAGCCTACCTCGACCTCGCCGCGGCGGACCCGGCGGGCAACGTGGCCACGACCGAGACCCCGGTGCCCACCAAGCACCCGCGCATGCGCGGGGTGCACATGACCGCGCTCGCGTGGGCCTCGCCGGAGCTGCGCGAGCCGGTGCTGCAGATGGCCCGCGACGGGCTCATCGACACCGTCGAGCTGGACATCAAGGACGAGGACGGGGAAATCGGCTACGACTCGCAGGTGCCGCTGGCCCGCGAGATCGGCGCGGCGAAGAAGTACTACGACGCCCGCGCCACCCTGGACCAGCTGCACGCCCTGCATCTGCGCGTGGTGGGCAGGCTCGTCGCCTTCCGCGATCCGGTGCTGGCCCGCGCCTCCTGGGATGCCGGAAAGCACGACCGACTGGTCCAGACCACGGATGGTCAAGCGTGGGCGAGCGGCTACGGCGACTACACCTTCACGAACTTCGCGAACCCGGAGGTTCGCGACTACAACGCCGACCTCGCCACCGAGGCGGCGGAGCTCGGCTTCGACGACATCCTCTACGACTACGTGCGCCGCCCGGAGGGCTCGCTCGACCGGATGCGGCTGCCGGGCCTGCAGGGCACGCCCGAGCAGGCGATCGCCGACTTCCTGGCGCAGAGCCGCGAAACGGTCCGCGCGCACGGCGCGTTCCTCGGTGCCTCGGTCTTCGGCATCGCGGTCACCCGCCCGACCCAGATCGCACAGGACATCCCGGCGATGTCCCGCGAGGTGGACTACATCGCCCCCATGGTCTACCCGTCGCACTGGGGCAGCGGGGAGTACGGCATCGACGATCCCGAGTCCGCGCCGTACGACATCACCGCGCGCTCGCTGGCCGACTTCGGGCGGCAGGCCCAGCAGGGCCAGGCCGTGACCATCCCGTGGCTGCAGGCCTTCAGCATGCGCCGGACGTATGGGCCCGAGGAGATCCGGGCCCAGATCACCGCGGCGAAGGACAACGGGATGGACTCGTTCCTGTTGTGGAACGCGGCCTGCCGCTACGACCCCGCCGCCCTCACTCCGTGACCCACGGCGGCCACCGCCCGCGGCGACGCGAACGGTGGTGACGCGCTTCACCTGAACGCCACCCGCCCGCCGCCCGTGTTCCTGGACAGGAGGGAGCGTGAGTAGCGTGCGGGATGACTGCGAGCCCGGCGGTCGCCGGGCGGCGGCCCTAGAGGTCGGTGGCCCGCTCGTGCCGCGGCTCGTACAGCCCGACCTCCCCGCCGCCGGGCAGCCGGAGCCGGGTCAGCCTGCCCCAGCCGGCGTCGGTGACGGGCTCGGTGAACACCACTCCGCGGTCGCTCAGCTCCGCCACGGTCGCCTCGACGTCGGCGCACATGAAGTACAGCTCGTGCGCCTCCGGCCCCTCCGTAGGATGGACCGCGATCTCCGCGGGTGGCAGCCTGAAGATCAGCCAGCCGTGCCCGGCGTCGACGTGCGGGAAGCCGAGCACGTCCCGGAGGAAGCTCCGGTCGGCCTCGGCGTCGCGGCTGTGGACGATGACGTGCGCACCATTGATCACCCGGCAAGCCTAGGGCTTTCCGGGACCGGCATCACGACGACGAGGGGACGAGCGGTGACCACGAACCCGGCAGTGCCGGTGACCGACAGCGGCGAGCTCGCGGCCCGGCTGTTCGTGTCGATCGGCAGGCTCACCCGGTCGGTGCGGCGCCAGGAGCCCGCCGTGCTGACCCACGGCGAGATCTCGGCGCTGATCACGCTCGTCCGGTCCGGGCCGCTGCGCCTGAGCGACCTGGCCGGGAAGGAGGGGGTGACCTCGCCGAGCATGTCCCGCATCGTCACCGACCTGACCGAGAAGGGCTTCGTCCGCCGCGAACGCGTCGCCGCCGACCGGCGGGCGTCGCTCGTCATCGTCACCGACGCCGGCGCGTCGATCGCCGGGGACGCCTGGCTCACCGTCGCCGAGGAGCTGCGCAGGCGGGTCGACCTGCTCGGCGATGCCGAGCGGGCGGCGATGCGCGCCGCGCTGCCCGCCCTCGAACAGCTGACCGGGCGCGGCTGACGGGCGTGGGCCGGGCAAGGCGTTACCCGGCCCACGCCGCCGGCTACTGGTAGAGCGCGGCCTGGATCTTCGGGTCGCCGATGTTCGTCTTGTCGTACCAGTAGTAGGCCGTGTCGATCCGCTTGGGCAGCTGCTGGCCGTTGATCGCCTTGAGCGCCGCGTCCACCAGCTGCCTGCCGATGTCGACCGGGTCCTGGGTGATGGCACCGGCCTCGGCGCCGCTGTTGATCGCGTCGATCTGGGCCTTGCCCGAGTCGAACCCGGCGATGGTGATGCCCGTCTTACCGCTTTCCTGCACGCCCTTGATGACCCCGATCGCCGAGCCCTCGTTCGAGCCGTAGATCCCCTTGAGGTCGGGGTTGGCCTGCAGGATCGACTTCGTGATGTTGGCCGACTGCAGCTGGTCGCCGCCACCGTACTGCGGGGGCAGCACGGTGATGCCGGGCGCGTTCTGCCGCATCCAGTCGAGGAACCCGTCGCGGCGGTCCTTGCCGGACAGGCTGGTCTGGTCGTGCACGACCATCGCGACCTTGCCCTGACCGCCGATCTGCTCGGCCAGGTGCTTGGCCGCCTCGGCCGCGGCCGCCTTGTTGTCCGTGGCCACCGTGGTCGCCGGGATGTCGCTGTCCACCCCCGAGTCGAACGCGATCACCGGGATCTTCTGCGACTTGGCCTGCTGCAGCAACGGCGCCGCCGCGCGCGAGTCCAGCGCGGCGAAGCCGAGCGCCTGCGGCGACTTGGCCAGCTCGTTGGTGAGCATGTTGACCTGCTGCTCGACGTCCTGTTCGGTGGCCGGGCCGACGAAGGTGATCCGGGCGCCCTTCGCGCTCGCCTCGTCCTCGGCGCCCTTCTTCACGGCCTGCCAGAACTGGTGCTGGAAGCCCTTGGACACGATCGCGATCAGCGGGCCGTTGCCGCCCGCGCCGGAGCCGCCGCCCTGCCCGCACGCGGCGAGGCTCACCGCCAGCGCGGCACCCGCGATCGCCGTGACGATCTTCGGAATCTTCATTGCCAGAACTCCTTTGTTCACAGCCATCTTTGATGAGCGGCGACAGCCGCTTGGTGGGACCAGTCAGCTCGCGCCGCAGCCCGCACCGGTAGGCAAACTCGAGAACATCTAGGCTTCCTTCTTCCGGATGCGGTCGGTGTAGACGGCGACGAGGATGACGCAGCCCAGGATGACGTTCTGCCACTCCTGGGGGATCGACATGATCTGCAGGCCGTTGTTGAGCACCGAGATGATCAGCGCGCCGATCAGGGTGCCGATGATCGAGCCCTTCCCGCCCGAGAGGGAGGTGCCGCCGATCACGACGGCCGCGATCGCCTGCAGCTCGTAGCCCATGCCGGTGGCCGGCTGCGCCGACCCCAGCCGCGCCGAGATCATCACCCCGGCCAGGCCGGTGAACAGCCCGGCGAACGCGTAGATCGCGAGCTTCCACCTCCGCACGTCGATGCCCGAGAGCGCGGTCGCCTCCTCGTTGCTGCCGATCGAGTAGGTGTAGCGGCCGAGCACGCTCTTGGTCAGCAGCACGCCCGCGAGCACCGCGACGACGAGCAGGATCAGCACCGCGTTGGGCAGGTTCGGGATGAGCTCGCCGGAGGAGAGGTCGGTGTAGCCGGCCACGTCGGTGAAGTAGATCGGGGTGCTGTGCGACAGCACCAGCGCCAGCCCCTCGGCCACGAGCATCATGGCCAGCGTCGCGATGAACGGCGGGATCTTCAGCAGCGCCACGTTGATCCCGTTGACCAGTCCCACCAGCCCGCCGAACAGGATCGCCAGCGGCACGCCGAGGGCCAGCGGCAGGTGCATGTTCACCATGAACACCCCGGACATCACCGCGCACAGCGCCATCCCCGTGCCGATGGACAGGTCGATCCCGGCCGAGATGATGACGAACGTCGTGCCGGTCGCGAGCGTGCCGATCACCACGGTCGAGAACAGGATCGCGATGAAGTTGCCGTAGGAGAAGAAGAACGGGCTGACGATCGAGAAGAAAGCGTAGATCACGATGAGGCTGCCGAACGCGAGCAGCTGCTGCAGCCTGCTCCTGATCACGCCCGTCACGCCGCCTGCCTGACGCTCCCCCGGCTGCGCTTTGACCGCTGTCATGGCTGCCCTGCCTCCTGTTCCCGGCCGCCCGCGCCGAGGCCGAGCTCGGCGGCGTCCGCCGGGTTCTCGTCCGGCCGCAACGTCGCGTAGTGCATGATGTTCTCCTGGCTCGCGTCGGCGGCGTCGAGCACGCGGGTGACCCGCCCCTCGCTCATCACCACGACGCGGTGCGACATGCGCAGGATCTCCGGCAGCTCCGAGGAGATCATGATGATGGACTTGCCCTGCGCGGCCAGCTCGCCCAGCAGCTGGTAGATCTCCTCCTTGGCGCCCACGTCGATGCCGCGGGTCGGCTCGTCGAAGATCAGGATGTCGCAGTCCTTCGCCACCCACTTCGCGATGACGACCTTCTGCTGGTTGCCGCCGGAGAGGTTCTTCGCGGTCTGGTCCAGGGACGGGGTCTTGATCCGCAGCGTGCCGACGTAGCGCCCGGCGTCGGCACGCAGCGCGCGGTCGCGGACGAACCCGGCGGTGGTGAACCGCTCCCGCAGCGCCGAAAGCGCGATGTTCGCCTTGACGTCCTGGTCCAGCAGCAGCCCGAACCGTTTGCGGTCCTCGGACAGGTACCCGATGCCGAGCCGGGCCGCGTCGGCCGGGTTGGCGATGCGGACCCGGTTGCCGTGCAGCGTCACCGTGCCCGCGTCCATCCGGTCCGCGCCGACCAGCGCCCTGGCCACCTCCGTGCGCCCGGCGCCCATCAGCCCGGCGAAGCCGAGGATCTCCCCGTGCCGCAGGTCGAACGACACGTCGGTGAGCAGCGCCTTCGTGGTCAGGCCTTCGACGCCGAGTACCACCTCGCGGTCGGCCCGGACGCCTTCGGGACGGGCACCGGTGTCGATCGCCCGCCCGACCATCAGCGCGATGATCTCCGCCGTGCTCGCGGTGCCCGCGTCGAGGGTGTCGATGTACTCGCCGTCGCGGATGACGGTGACCCGGTCGGCGATGCGCTTGATCTCCTCCATCCGGTGGGAGATGTAGATGACGCCGGTGCCGGGGTGGACGAACCGGCGGATCAGCTCGTGCAGCGTCTCCACCTCCGCGTCGTTGAGCGCCGCGGTCGGCTCGTCCATGATCAGCACGCGCGGCTCGTACGACAGCGCCTTGGCGATCTCCACCATCTGCTGGTTGGCGACGGTGAGCTCGCCGGCCACCGTGCGCGGGTCCAGCGGCAGGCGCAGCCGCTCCAGCAGCGCGGCGGCGTCGGCGTTGAGCTTGCGCTCGTCCAGCAACAGCCGGGCGCGGCGGGGCTCGCGGCCGATGAAGATGTTCTGCGCGACGCTCAGGTGCGGCACCAGGTTGAACTCCTGGTGGATGATGCTGATGCCGAGCCCCAGCGCGTGCCGCGGGCCGGCGGGCTCGTACGGCTCGCCGCCGAGGGTGAAGTGCCCGGCGTCGGCGGTGTGGATGCCCGACAACAGCTTCATCAGGGTGGACTTGCCCGCACCGTTCTCGCCGACCAGCGCGAGGACCTCGCCCGAACGCAGCTCGAGGCGCATGTCGTGCAGGGCACGCACGCCCGGGAAGCTCTTGCCGACGCCCTCGGCCTCGAGCAGGGTCTCGGTCATCGCGCCCGCTCCGGTACCCCGTACACGGCGTTCGCGGTGCCCGACGTCACGCGGGCCCGCTCGTCGCCGGACAGCTCGTCCAGGAACGCCGAGTAGACCTCCCAGGCGGGGCCGTACCCTCCGAAGTGGACTGTCATCGGCCAGTCACCTCCGTACATCAGCCGGTCCGGTCCGAACAGCTCGAACGCCGCCTCGACAGCGGGCCGCACGGCGGCCACGGTGAACGGCGCCCCGGGCATCTGCAGCCCCGAGAGTTTCGCGACGGTGTTGGGCCTGCTCGCGACGTCACGCATGACGCGCAGCCAGGCCGCGAAACCATCGGGGTCCCTCGGCGGTTTGCCGAGGTGGTCCAGCACGATCGTCAACCCGGGCAGGGCCGCCGCGAGCTCCGCGGTCCGGCCGAGGTGGCGCGGCCACGCGTCGGGGACATCGAAGGGCAGACCGCGCTCGGCCAGCAGCGCCAGCGAACGCCGCACGGCGGGCAGCGCGAGGAACTCGTCGCGGGGGTCGTCGTGCACCAGGTGCCGGACGCCGCGGAACGCGGGATTGCCCTGGTAGCTGTCGAGGTGGCACTCCGCGGTCGCGGGATCGTCGAGGCGGACCCACCCGACGACCCCGGCGACCCAGTTGTGCGCACCAGCCTGCGCGAGCAGGAACTCGGTGTCGGCCGCGGAGTCCTCGGCCTGTACGAGGACCGCCGCGGCGACGCCCGCGGCGTCCAGTTCGGACCTGGCCCGCTCGGCGGTGAACGTCGTGTGCAGCGGGCCCTCCGGGGGCAGCCACGCGTACTCGCTCACGGTCAGGTCCCACAGATGCAGGTGGGTGTCGATCGTCATGACCGGATCAACCCCTTGTCCCGCAACGTCGTCCACAGCTCGTCGGGCACGCTGCCGCGCGACCGCTCGTGGTTCTGCCGCACCTCGTCCGCGGTCGCGGCACCGGCTACCACGGTGCGCACCACGGGGTCCCGCAACGGGTAGTGCAGCGCCGCGGCGGGCAGCTCGACCTCGAACTCCGCGCAGACGGCGGCGATCTCACGCGCCTTCACGAGCACATCGGGCGGCACCGCCGCGTACTCGTAGTGCGCCGACTCCGACGGCGTCGCGGTGGCGAGCAGGCCGGAGTTGAACACCGCCGCGGCGACGACCTCCACCGACCGCGCCCGGCACTCGGGCAGCACCTCGTCGAACGCGCTCTGGTCCAGCAGCGTGCACCGGCCCGCCACCATCAGCACGTCGAGCAGCCCGGACCGGGCTCCGGCGGCGAGCGCCTCGACCGACTTGGACCCCATGCCCACAGCCGAGACGAGTCCTTCGTCGCGCAGGGCGGCGACCGCGGGCAGCCCCTCGGCCAGCGCCGCGCCGAGTCCGTACTCCTCCGGGTCGTGCAGGTACACGAGGTCGACCGAGCCGAGCCCCAGCCGCGCCAGCGACTCGTCGAGGCCGCGGCGCACGCCGTCGGCGGAGAAGTCCCACACCCGCCGGTGGCCGGCGGGCACGTGGAACAGGTTGGCGACGTCGAGCCCCACTCCCCCGGGGTCGGGGACGAGCAGCCGGCCCACCTTGGTGGACACCACGAACTCCTCACGCGGCTTCGTGGCGAGGAACGCCCCCAGGCGGCGTTCGGACAGCCCGAGACCGTAGTGCGGCGCGGTGTCGAAGTACCTGATCCCGCACTCCCAGGCGGTTTCGAGCACGGCGTGTGCCTGCTCGTCGCCCATCGGCGCGTACAGGTTGCCGAGGTTCGCGGCGCCGAGGCCCAGCGGGCCGGTGGGAGCACTAGCCATAGGTGTACTCCACAATGGACTCCCGCCGCATCTCCGTGCCGGCGCCGGGCGCGCCCGGCGGGAAGTACCGTCCGCCGCGGACCTCGACCGGGGTCACGAAGTGCTCGTGCAGGTGGTCGACGAACTCGATCATCCGGTCGTCCGCGCTGCCCGAGACCGCGACGTAGTCGAACATGGCCAGGTGCTGCACGGCCTCGCACAGCCCGACCCCGCCCGCGTGCGGGCACACCCGCACGCCGAACTTGGCCGCCAGCAACAGGATCGCGATGTTCTCGTTGACCCCGGCCACCCGCGTCGCGTCGAGCTGGAGCACCGAGAGGGCCCCGGCCTGCAGGAACTGCTTGAACAGCACGCGGTTGGCGGTGTGCTCGCCGGTGGCGACCGGGATCGGCGCCACGGCCCTGGCGATCGCGGCGTGCCCGAGCACGTCGTCCGGGCTCGTCGGCTCCTCGATCCAGGCGATGCCGAACGGGCGCAGCGCGGCCATCCACTCGATCGCGTCGGCGACGTCCCAGCGCTGGTTGGCGTCCACGGCGATGCGGATGTCCGGTCCGCACGCGTCCCGCGCGATGCCGAGCCGGCGCAGGTCGTCGTCGAGGTCGGCGCCCACCTTCAGCTTGATCTGGGTGAAGCCGTCGGCGACCGCCTCCCGGCAGAGCCGGGCGAGCTTGTCGTCGTCGTAGCCCAGCCAGCCGGGTGTCGTCGTGTACGCGGGATAGCCCTCGGCCAGCAGCCGCGCCTCACGCTCGGCGCGGCCCGGCTTCGCCGCGCGCAGGATTTCGAGCGCCTCGTCGCGGGTCAGCGCGTCGGTCAGGTACCGGAAGTCGACGAGGTCCACGATCTCCTCGGGGCTGAGCGACGCGAGCAGCTGCCACAGCGGTTTGCCCTCGCGCTTGGCGCGCAGGTCCCACAACGCGGTGACCACCGCGCCGATCGCCATGTGCATGATCCCCTTCTCGGGACCGAGCCAGCGCAGCTGCGAGTCGTGCACCAGCTCCCGCCACATCCCGCCGAGGTCGGCCAGCGTCGCCTCGACGTCGCGCCCGGCGAGATGGCCTTCGAGCGCGCGCAGGGCCGCGACCTGGACGTCGTTCCCCCGGCCGATGGTGAAGACGAAGCCGTGGCCTTCCAGCCCGTCCTCGGCGTCGGTCAGCAGGCGCAGGTAGGCCGCGGAGTAGTCCGGGTCGGGGTTCATCGCATCGGAGCCGTCGAGCGTCCGCGACGTCGGGAACCGCACGTCGTGGGTCTGCAGGGCGGTGAAACAGGGCACGAACACGCTCCCTTGTATGACCGGCGTCACGCAGACGATAGACATCGGATGTATTTACCGTCAAGGCTCGCGTCCGGTCCCGGTTTTCCCTAGCATTCCGGCGCAGACACCCGACCACTGAGGCGAGGGAGCGGGATGAGCGAGTTCGACGGCCTGACGGCGGCGGTGACCGGCGGCGCGTCCGGGATCGGCGCCGCGGTGGTGGCCGCGCTGCGGGCGCGCGGCGCGCGGGTGGCGGCGCTGGACGTCCAGCCGGTGTCCGAACAGGACGGTGTGCTCGGCGTACGGGCGGACGTCACCGACGACGCCTCCGTCCGGGAGGCGATCGAGACGACGGTGGCGCGGTTCGGCGGTCTCGACATCCTGGTCAACAACGCGGGCATCGGCGCGCAGGGCACGGTCGCCGACAACCCCGACGCGGAGTGGCTGCGCGTGCTCGACGTCAACCTGCTCGGGATGGTGCGCACGAGCCGCGCGGCGCTGCCGCACCTGCGACGCTCGCGCGCGGCCGCGATCGTGAACATCGGCTCGATCGCCGCGACCGCCGGCCTTCCGCAGCGGGCGCTCTACAGCGCGACGAAGGGCGGGGTGGTGGCGCTGACGCGCGCGATGGCCGCGGACCATCTCCCCGAGGGGATCCGCGTCAACTGCGTGAACCCGGGCACGGCCGACACACCGTGGATCGGCCGGCTGCTGGACAAGGCCGAGGATCCCGCCGCCGAACGCGCCGCGCTCGAAGCCCGCCAGCCGCACGGCAGGCTCGTCGCACCCGAGGAGGTCGCGCACGCCGTGGTCTACCTCGCGAGCCCGCTCGCGGCGTCGACGGCGGGCGCCGGCCTCGCCGTCGACGGCGGCATGCAGGACCTGCGCCTGCGCCGCTGAAGCTACGCCTGCTCGACGAGCGTCTGCCGGAGCCACTGCTCGACCCCGGCGACGTGGAGCGTGGCGACCGCGCGGGCGATGTCCACCTGCCGGGTCGCGAGCGCGTGCTGGATCGCCCGGTGCTCGGCGAGGGTCTGCGCCACCACGCCTTCCTGGGTGACCCCGCGCCACGTCCGCGCGCGCTGCGTGCGGCCGGACACGCTCTCCAGCAGCGAGGCGAGCACGGCGTTGCCCGATCCGGCGGCGATCCGGCGGTGGAACTCGAGATCGTTGTCCACCAGCTGTTCCACCGTGGGCTCGGCGCCGAGCGAGTCCAGCAGCACGGCGAGTCCCTCGATGTCCGTTGTGGACATCCGCATCGCCGCCAGCTCGGTGACCGCCGGTTCGATGGCGCGGCGGGCCTCCAGGAACTGCAGCACGGTGTCGTCGCGGTGGAAGTCCACCACGAAGCCCATCGCGTCCATCAGCAGCGACGGCTCGAGACTCGTCACGTAGGTGCCGTCGCCGCGCCGGACGTCGAGGACGTGGATCAGCGACAGGGCGCGCACGGCCTCGCGCAGGGAGTTGCGGGACAGGCCGAGCCGTTCGGCGAGGTCGGGTTCGCGGGGCAGCCGGTCGCCGGGCTTCAGCTCGCCGTCGACGATCATCTGCTTGATCGCCTCGATGGCGTCGTCGGTCACGGACATCGCGCTCAGCCGGCTTTCCGGGCCACCTGGCCGGCGAGGCTCCACAGCAGCGGGAGCCCGTCGTCGGCGCCGGAGTAGTCGTCGGGCTGGGCGTGCAGCGGGCCGACCGTCGCCTGCCACCGCACGTTGGCGGGGTGCTCGCGCAGCGCGTGCCGCATCGCCCGGTAGTCCTCGACGTCGATCAGGTGGAACAGCTGCCTGCCGTCGCGCCAGATCCGCCAGTCCCGCACCCCGTGCTCGGCGAGCGCGGCCGCGACGTCGGCCGGAATGCCGCGGTGGATCGCCTCGTAGTCGGGTTCCGCGCCGGGCTTCAGCTGGGTGTGCAGGGCGATCTGCGGCATCCGTGTGCTCCTTCCCGCATCGCTGCAGGCAGGATACATCGGATCTTTCCGTGAACGACCCCCGTCACGGGCCCTCAGTTGGGCGGTCTTTTCCGGGAACAGATCGGATGACTGCCTAGCCGAGCAGACCGCGTTGGTAGGCGACCGCCACCGCGGCGGCGCGGTCGCGGACCCCGAGCTTGGTGTAGATGTGCAGCAGGTGGGTCTTGATCGTGGTTTCGCTGATCAGCAGCCGCCGGGCGGCGACCTGGTTGGTGGCGCCCTCGGCGACGAGCCGCAGCACCTCCAGCTCACGGGGGCTCAGCGCGTCCGGGGCGTTGGCGCCGACCAGCCCGATGAGGGTGCTGGCCACCGACGGCGCCAGCACGGACTGGCCGGCGTGTGCGGCGCGCACCGCGCGCAGCAGCTCGTCGCGGGGCGCGTCCTTGAGCAGGTACCCGGTCGCGCCCGCGTCGATGGCGGGCAGCACGTCGCGGTCGGTGTCGTAGGTGGTCAGGATCAGCACGCGCGCGGGATGGCCCAGCTCGCGCAGCCGTGCGATGGCCTCGACGCCGCCCATGCCCGGCATCCGCAGGTCCATGAGGATCACGTCGACGTCGTGCTGCTGGGCGAGGCGCACCGCTTCGGCACCGTCGCCCGCTTCGCCGACGACGTCGAACTCGTCGTCGCCACTGAACAGGCCCCGCAGCCCGTCGCGCAGGATGGGGTGGTCGTCGACGATCAGCAGCCGGATCGATGTCATCACAACGGCACCGCCGCGTTGAGGGTGGTGCCGTAACCGGCGCCGGACTCGATCGTCAAGGTGCCCCCTATGCGCGCCAGGCGCTCTCGCATCCCGACCAGACCGTAGCCGTCGGTCGTGGCCTCCGGATCGAACCCGCTCCCATCGTCGTGCACGTCGAGCAGCAGGGCGTCCTCGAGGTAGGTCAGCGTGACCGCCACCTGCGTGGCGTCCGCGTGCTTCGCGACGTTCGACAACGCCTCCTGCGCCACGCGGAACAGGATGTCCTCCACCCCGGCGGCGGCACGCACCGGCGTCCCGGTGGTCTCGACCCCGGCGGCGACGCCCGACCGGTCCGACCATTCCCGGGCGAGGACGCCGATCGCCTCGGGCAGGTCCACGCCCTCGAGCTGTCCCGGGCGCAGCGCGCGCACGGACCGGCGCGCCTCGGTGAGGTTGGCGCGCGCGAGCGACGCGGCGAGTTCGAGGTGCCGGGACAGCTGCCCCGGGTCGTGCCGGACGTGCTCGGCCGCCGCGAGCTGCGCGATGATGCCGGTCAGCCCCTGGGCGAGCGTGTCGTGGATCTCGCCGGCGAGGCGCTGGCGCTCCTCGACGACGCCTGTGTCACGGGCCTGTACCAGCAGCCGCGCGTGCAGCTGTGCGTTCTCCGCCATGGACAGCTCCAGACGGCGGTTCGCCTCCGCCAGCTGGTCGATGACGCGGCCCCGCTCCTCGTTCTGCTCCAGGGCGCGGTTGGTGATGCTGGCGGCGTTGAACACCAGCCCGAGCAGCACCGCCGCGACCACCAGGTAGGTGAGGCTCTGCCCGTTCAGCCCGGTGGGATAGCCGCCGGACAGCGACGCGGACACGATCAGCGCGCTGACACCGAAACCCGCTGTGCGCCAACGTTTTCCGAGCGGGTAGGCGAAGAGGAAGCCGGAGTAGGCGAAGATCCCGAACGTCAGGTCGATCCCGACGAGCACGCCCGCCAGCACCGAGTGGACGGCGTAGGCGAGCACGTGCTTCGTCGTGGGGGTACCGGGGCGCAGGCGTGCGGTCACCGCCACCGACCAGATCGCGGCGGCCGCCACGAAGACCGCCTCCAGCCGGACGCGCGCCGACGGGTCGCCGGGCACCGCGAACGAGGCCACCGTCGAGACGGCGAGCAGCGGCACCGGCAGGAACCGGCGCATGCGGTCGAGCCGCGCCTGCCACGGGTCGTCGACGGTGCGGTCGTTCACGTGCTCGATGATGTCACTTCGCGGCGTTTTGCCGGACCGCGAACCTGCTGCGCAGGTACCGCCCGTTGGCCACGGCGGCGACCCCGGTCATGATCAGCCCGCACACGCCCTGCTCGATCTTCATCCACACGGGGAAGGTGCCCGGCAGGGCGATGATGACCACGATGGCGACCGGCGTGATGACCGAGACGATCCGCAGCCGCCGGAACGCCCCGCGCGACCCGCGGGCGGCGCGGGTGGCGAAGAGGATCAGCAGCACGGCGGTGATGACGACGATGACCGCGCGCGTCCAGACGGCGGGCGTGACCACGGCGGGGTCGTTCCGCATCAGCACGATGGCGGCGAGGGTCAGGATGCTGATCGCGAGGTAGCCCGCGATGAGCCGGTGCACGCTTCGGAATGCGCTGTCGGCGCGGGGGTCGTTGGGTTCCACGGTCGTCCTTCGCGTCGGTGGGCCGGTCGCGGACCAGTGTCGGTTGCGCACCGGGCCGTCCGGATCGACCGCGAAGCCTTCCTTCGTTGTCGCTTGGGGCGATGCCGGCATCCTCCGATCGGAGGATGCCGCCGAAAGGCGAGGGGTATAGGTCGTTATACGCTCGTGTCGCCCCAAATCCGGCAGGTACGCCCGATCGTGGCAAGGTGATCCACATGGAGCTTGCGGACGGGGTCTACGAAACGATTCGGACGAGCCTACTTGACCGCACCCTCGCCGCGGCCAGTCGGTACCGCCCCGAATTCGCCGAGCTCGATTCCGCTGATGCACCAGAGGTCATCGCCCACCATATTGCGGAAGTAGTCCGGCGAACCCTCGTCCAGGAGTCCGACACCGCCCGTCGAGTGGAGCTCGCCAACCATCTCCTTGAGCAGCTTGGCGCCCTCGACGAGCAGCTCACCGGCGGCCTTGAGCAGCTGACTTCGCTGACGGATCTCACCAGACCCGCTCCTCCCGGACGCATCCGACCCGTCACACCCTTGTCCCAGGCCGCCTTGCTGACGAACGCCAAGGAGGAGCCAACGCTGTCGGCGGAACTGCGAGCCGAACTCGCCAGCGCTGATCATGTCGACCTCCTTTGCGCGTTCATCCGCTGGCATGGTTTACGAGTTCTCGAGGACGCCCTCACCGAGCTGAACCGCCGCGGAGTCTCCTTCCGCGTCCTCACCACGACCTATGTCGGCGCGACTGAGCGCGCCGCGATCGACCGACTTGTACAACGCTTCGGCGCCGAGGTGCGGATCAGTTACGAGGAACAATCCACCAGGCTGCATGCCAAGGCGTGGCTGTTCCGGCGTAAGTCTGGCTATGACACCGCCTTCGTCGGAAGCTCGAACCTGTCTCGCTCCGCGCTGGTTGACGGGCTGGAGTGGAATGTGCGCCTTTCCGGCGTAGCCACACCTGAGCTGCTACGTAAGTTTGAGGCCACCTTCGACACTTACTGGGAGTCGGCTGCATTCGTCCCTTATGACCCGCTCACGGATGCAGATCGCGTCGACGAGGCGCTGGCGAGGGCGGGCCGACGAAGCAGCGCGCCCACGACGATCAGTCTGGCCGGACTTGAGGTAAGGCCGCTTCCCCATCAACAAGAGGTTCTTGAGGCGCTGGAATCCGAACGGCAGGTACACGACCGTCACCGGAACCTCGTGGTAGCAGCCACCGGCACCGGAAAGACCGTGATCGCCGCGCTGGATTACCGACGGTTGCGAGCGGAAGGCGACCTGAGCCTGCTCTTCATCGCGCACCGCAAGGAGATCTTGCACCAAGCGCTGAAGGTGTACCGGGAGACACTGTCGGACGGTGCTTTCGGCGAGACTTACGTCGCGGGCAGTCGCCCCGAACGGTGGCAGCACGTGTTCGCAAGCGTCCAAGGCTTAGCCGCCTACGGGGTTGAGAAGTTGCAGCCCAACCATTTCGATGTCGTGGTCGTTGATGAATTCCACCACGCGGAAGCGCGGACGTATCAGAAAATGCTCAAGCACCTGCGGCCGAAGGAGTTGCTGGGCCTGACCGCTACTCCGGAGCGGGGCGACGGCCGCGACGTCCGCAACTTCTTCGACGGTCGCTCGGCCTACGAATTACCGCTCTGGGAGGCACTTTCCGCCGATCTGCTCGTGCCCTTCCACTACTTCGGGATCGCCGATGACGTAGATCTTTCCGGCGTGGCCTGGAAGCGGAACGCCTACGACGTCGAAGGACTCGCGGCGCTCTACACGGGTAACGACGCCCGCGCGGCCAAAGTGCTTTCCGAGCTGCGCAACAAGATCACGGACGTCGGGCGTATTCGCGCATTGGGCTTCTGCGCATCGGTTGCTCACTCCGAGTACATGGCGCGAGTGTTTCGCGAAGCCGGAATCGCAGCGCAAGCCGTCTCCGGGAACACCCCGCAGGGCGAACGCGATGCCGCTATTCAGGCGTTGCGGGCCGGTCAAGTGAACGCCCTTTTCGCCGCGGACCTGTTCAATGAGGGCTTGGATATTCCTGAGGTGGACACCGCCCTGTTCCTGCGACCCACCGACAGCGCGACGGTGTTCTTGCAGCAACTAGGCCGGGGCCTACGTCGAGCACCCGGTAAGGCCGTACTGACTGTGCTGGACTTCATCGGCCAGCATCGTAAGGAGTACCGGTTCGACGCGCGCTACCGAGCACTCACCGGCGTCAGCCGCCGTGGACTTCAGCGGCAGATCGAGCAAGGTTTTCCTTTTCTCCCGGCCGGCTCACAGGTCGTCTTGGACCGGGTGGCACAGAAGATCGTGCTCGACAACGTCCGGACCCAACTGCGTTTCAGTCGCACTCAACTCGCTGCGGATGTCCGCTCACACGGTGACCTTTCGCTCGCTGAATACCTGCACGCCGCCGACCGTGAATTGGTCGACGTGTACCGCAACAACGGCTCGTGGACCGCGCTGCGTCGCGAAGCCGGGCTACCGACGCCGGGTACCGGCCCCGACGAGGGAACGCTGCTGCGACGTATGGCCGCCTTTACCCATGTGGACGACACCGAGCGAGCGGACACCTATCAGCTTCTGCTCGCCGCCGGCGCACCACGCTATGGCGACCTGAGCGAGCGGGAGCAACGTTTCGCGAGGATGTTGTTGTTCACGTTGTGGCCGAAGCGTGGCGGGTTTTCCTCGTATGACAGCGGCCTGGCACACGTGCGGAAGCATCCGGCAGCCTGTGCCGAGATCGCCGAACTGGCCCGGCTGGGTCAGGACAGCGCCCGGCACGTTCCGTCGTCCCTGGGGGAAGGACTGCAACACATACCGCTGGCAAGTCACGCACGATACCGCCGGGAGGAAATCCTCGCCGCGTTGGATTACGCCACGCTCACGCGAGTACCTGGCAACCACGTGTCGGGCGTCGCCTGGTGCGAAGACACGAACACGGACGCCCTGCTGATCAACCTCCGCAAGAGCGAGAAGGAGTTCTCTCCGAGCACCATGTATCGGGACTACGCGATCAGTCGCGAGTTGTTCCACTGGGAGTCCCAAAACGCGACGTCCACCGACTCCCCCACCGGGCGACGGTACTTGGGCCAGCGCAGTCTCGGCAGTCACGTGCTGCTGCTCGTCCGCGACACCCCGACCGATGACTTCGGCGCCGCTCCATTCGTGTGTCTGGGTCCGGCATCGTACGTCGAGCATCGCGGCGAACGGCCGATCGCCATCACGTGGCACTTACAGCGCCCCATGCCGGCCGACGCGTTCGCGGCGGCCAGCGTGGTGGCTGGTTAGACGCACCGCCCCTCAGCGGTGCGCCGCGAACTGCACCACCTGCTGGTACGTCGGGCGGTTCTGCCAACCGATGTTCGGGTCCGTGACACCGCCCAGCGGGCGCTGGACGATCGAGTCCGCGCACCACTGCTGCCCCGCCGAGCAGGTGTCGTCCGCCGGGTAGACCGTGGACGCCGGCTCGGCCGCCGCCTCGGTCAGGCTGGTCAGCAGGGCGCTCCGGCAGGCCGCGACGTCCCCGCCGCCGCAGTACGGCTCGCCCAGCCCGCCGGCGACCTGGTCCCCCAGCACCGTCCGCAGGTCCTTGTCCACATAGGACCACCAGCCGTGCTGGAAGGCCGACCCGCGGTGTGGCGCCGATTCGTTCGCGCTCGCAGCGCCCGAGGTCGGGCCGGTCTGCCCGTTCGACGGGGACTCGTTGATCTGCAGCGCCCCGACCATCGCGCCGAACAGGTCGTCGCCCATGCCGGGCCGGAACGCCGCCTGCACCAGCAACGGCCACCACGCGTCCATCACCTGGATGGCCGCCGCGTCGGCGTAGGTCTTGCTGCCCGGCGACGTCTCGACCCGCTTCGCCCCGTGCGCGAGCCAGGTGCGCAGCTGGTCCACCGCCTTCGCCTGTGCCGGATCGGTCACCGGCTGCGTGTCGATCACCCGCAACAGCGTCGGCAGCACCGCCTCCCCGCGCAGGTCCGTCACCGCCGCGTCCGCCATCGCCTTGACCACGTCCGCGCGGCTGATCGCTCCCCCACGAGCGACCAGCGCGCCCAGCCGCGAGTCCAGCAGGTCCGACCGGTGCACATTCCCCTCGCCGAAGGACGCCGACGTGTAGTCCAGCGCCTGCTTGTTGTTCCAGGAGACGTAGTAGTCCTGGTCGACCGAGTTCGGATGCGCCCCGGCCCCTGTCCACGACGCGGTGTTCGTCGCCGCGTCCCAGTTCTGCCACTCGTACTGCGGATCCGCCGCGATCGGCAGGTTCGCGTCCACTGTGGAGGGCCGGACCGGGTTCCACCCGGAGTTGTAGTACGCGATGTGCGCGGAGTCCACGTAGAACCAGTTGAACGTGTAGTTGATCGCCGAGGCCGCCGACCGGAACTGCTCCGGCGACCCCATCTGCGCGGGATCGTTGAACCGCTGGAAACCGATGATCGAGTCGGCCTCGTGCCGGTAGGTCGAGCGCTGGGCGGCGTAGGCCACCGGCTTCCCGCCGGCCGTCGCCCGGTACTGCACGAGCCCGTACTTCGTCCGGTACACGACGAGCCGGTACGAGCCCGCCGCGGTGGTGTCGGCGATCGTGGGCTGCCACGAGTCGTCGACCTCCAGCGGTTCCATCGCCACGCACTGCCCGTCGTCCAGGTAATGCGTGCTGTCCCTGGCCGCTGCCGAGCCGTCCGGCTCGCACAGCGAGAGCGCGAAGGTGTCCGTGATGTCCTGGCTCGCCGACGTGGCGCTCCACGCGTAGTCCTGGCCACGGCCGAGCTGGACGTAGAAGTTGGTGCCGGCGAAGGAGACCCCGCGAGCGCTGATCCCCGGCCCCTGCAGCTCTTCGAGCATCAGCAGCTGTGGTGCGAAGTACCCGGTCTGCGGGCCGAAGACGGCGATGGGATGGCCGTCGTCGGTGTGCGCGCCGGACACGACGAGCGCGTTGGACATCCCGTGCCGGGCCGACAGCAGGTCTCCGGGCAGTACGCCGTTGGTGAACATCCCCTTGGCGGGCGCCAGGTTCGCCGGGACGGACACCGCGGCCTTCGAGTCGCTCACCGCGGACCCGGCCGGGTCGTAGACCTCCTGCTGAGGCGTCACCGAACCCGGGTCGGGCATCGCGACGCCCTGCGGGTTCGCCGGGCTCGCACCGTAGGGAAAGGACTGTCCGTCGTGGAGGGTCAGATCGGCCTCGGGGTCGTTCTCCTCGCGGAAGGACTGCCACACCTGGTCGCCCATCGCGGTGCCGTACTTGGCCTCCGCGGCCTGTTTCACCAGCGCGGACTGGACCTCGCCGCCACCGCCGGTGCCGAACAGCGCGCCCACGACCCCGGCGATGGCGATGAGGTCGGTCGCGGTGAACGGGGCGATGGTGCCGGCGTTGGTGATGGCGTCGACGTGCCCGGTGAGCACGTACTCGCCGGGGAAGTAGCGGCCCTGGTGGGATTGGCTGAGGTAGGTGTTGAGCCCCTCGAGGTAGGCGTTGATGTCGCCGAGCGCCTGCGCGCCTTCGGGCCCGTCGGCGGCGATCCGGTTCACCTGGTCCTGCAGGTCCTGCTCGGTGTAAGGCGCGGCGGCCCAGAAGGTCTGCTCCAGCTGCCGGTTCGCCTCGGCGCCGCCCGCGAAGCTGCTCAGCTGCCCGCGCCCGACGTGCCGGAACACGTCCATCAGCCACAGCCGGTCCTGCGCGGCGGCGTACCCGGCGCCGAACTCCGTGCCCGAACGCGTGGTGCCGTAGATGTGCGGCACGCCGGTCTTCTTGTCGCGCACGATGCTCACGTCCGACCGGGGCTTGATGGTGCTCTGCACCTGGTCCGGCGGGACGCCGAAGGCCGAGTCGCCGAAGTAGTCGTCGATGGTGGCGTTGGTGACCGACTGGTACCCGTCGGCCAGGCTCGCGTACGTGCCGAGCTGGTCGTCGGTGTGCACGGGACGGGTGCCGAAGAGCCGGTTCGCGAGGATCTCGGCGAGCGTCGCGTTGCCGTTCTCGCCGGGCGGCAGGATGTCGTCGCACTGCCCCTGGCAGTAGTCGGCGGGCGGGGCCGCCACCGCGGGCGAGGCGGCCGTCGCGACGAAGGTGGCGGCCGCGGCCACCAGGGCGACCGCGACCCGGGTCCGAGCTGTCCGGGGCATGAGCACGCTCCTCTCCGGCAGTGCACGACGTCGTGCGGAGCGTGAGACTACCTATCGGTAGCCCTATTGCGAAAGTCCCTCACGTTTTCTTCCCCCCGAACGGTGCAACTTCCGCGCGCCCTCGGGTGTGCGGCGCCGGTGTCAGGCCATCTCGTCGATGACCATCGTGAACTCCAGCGCGGGCCGCTGCACGCGGCGCCGCCGGGCCACCCCGGACACCGCGATGAGCAGGTCGAGCACGGCGATGCCGGTGACTACGCTCAGCGCCGGCGGCAGCCCCGTGAGCAGGGCCGCCGCGGAGGCGGTCCCCGCCGCCGTTCGCGGTGAGCACCGCAGTCACGACCGCGAGCCCGATCGCGCCGCCGACCTGTAGCGAGGTGTTGAGCAGGCCGCCGGCCAGGCCCTGCTCGTCGTCGCTGATCCCGGTGGTCGCCTGGATGTTGAGCGAGGAGAACGCGAGCGTGAAGCCGATCCCGAGCAGGATCATGCTCGGGAGCACCGAACCCCAGTACCCGGAGTGTTCGTCGACCCGCAGGAACAGCGCGTAGCCCGCGACGTGGGCGACGACGCCGGCGAGGATCGTGCGCGGCGTGCCGACGCGGTCGATGAGCGGCTCGATCCTGGGCGACGCGAGAGCCACGATCAGCGCGGCAGGGAGGAACCCGAGTGCGGTCCGCAGCGCCGACCAGCCGAGCACCGACTGCAGGTAGAGCATGGCCACGAACTGGAACCCGATGTAGGCGCCGAAGAACAGCGCGCCGCCCAGGTTCGCCCGCGCGAGCGGGCCCGAGCGCAGGATGCCCAGGCGCAGCAACGGGTGCGGGCTGCGCTTCTCGATCAGGACGAACGCGACCAGCAACGCCGCGGCGACCACGAACGAGACGAGGGTGCGGGCCGAGGCCCAGCCGACCCCGGGCGCCTCGACCACCGCGAAGACGAGCAGGAGCGAGCCCGCGGCGCTGGGCAGGTCGTAGCCGCCGCGGCTGCGGTCCGGCCGGTAGACGGGGATGAGCTTGCTGCCGAAGGCGAGCGCCGCGAGCGCGGTCGGCACCGGCAGCAGGAAGGTCCAGCGCCAGCCGACCTCGGTGAGCAGCCCGGAGAAGACCAGCCCGGCGGAGTACCCGCGCGCGCCGAACACGGCGAAGATGCTGATCGCGCGGTTGCGCGCGGGGCCCTCGCGGAAGGTCGTGGTGATGATCGACAGCGCGGCCGGTGCGGTGAAGGCGGCCGCGAGTCCCTTGACGAAGCGGCCGCCGAGCAGGAGCAGGCCGCCGTAGCCCAGCACGTACCCGCTGACGACCCATTGCAGCGCGCTCGTGGACAGCCCCAGGTCGGCCCGGATGGACGGCAGGGCCACGCCGACCATCGACACGTCGAGCGCGTCGAGGCCGATGACGGTGGACACCGTGAGCAGGACGCCCCACAGGCGGGCGTTCCACTGTATCGAAGAGGTGGACAGAGGGCCTGATGCGGCGGTGGCATGACCTGCTGGCGCTCCACGCGGCCGTGTCGGGGGCGCTCGAGAGCCGCTTGCAGGGGGAGCACGGACTCGGCGTCAGCGAGTTCGAGGCGCTCGAGGGCCTGGCGTCGGCCGGCCAGTGCCGGGGCGCGGACCTGACCGAGGTCGTGCACCTGAGCCAGAGCGCCACCTCACGTCTGGTCGCCCGGCTGGAGCGGGAGGGGCTGGTCGAGCGCTCGCTGTGCGAGCTGGACCGGCGCGGGATCTTCGTGACGCTCACCCACGCCGGGCAGCAGCGTTACGAGCAGGCCAAGCCGACCCATCGCGCGGTGCTCGCGGAGATGCTGTCGCAGACTGTGTGACCCGCCGTCGAGCCGGGGAAATTCGTTTGTCCACACGGGATCCTTCCATCGCGGCCGAAGCGCGCGTGCGGTGCCCGAGCACGCGCCCAGCCGATCCCGCGGTGGTCAGGGTTGACGTCGGCGCCATTTTGGATCCAAACTGGCGGGACTTTCGATCCTGGAGGCGGCATGGCGTTCTCGTTCCTCACCCACCTCGAATGCTCGCGCACCGGGGAGCGCTTCGCGGCCGACGAGGTGTCCGGCACCTCCCCCGCCGGCGCCCCGCTGCTCGCGCGCTACGACCTCGACCGGGTGCGGGAAACGGTGCAGCCCCAGGACATCGCCACCCGCGAGGCCACGCTGTGGCGCTACCACGAGGTGCTCCCGGTGCACTCCCCCGAGCACATCGTGAGCCTGGGCGAGGGGATGACCCCGCTGCTGCCGGTGCCCGGCTACGGCAAGCGCGCCGGGGTCCCCCGCCTGCTGATGAAGGACGAGGGCCTGGTGCCCACCGGGTCGTTCAAGGCGCGCGGGGCCGCGGTCGGGGTGTCCCGCGCCGCCGAGCTCGGCGTGCGCGGCGTCGCCATGCCCACCAACGGCAACGCGGGTGCGGCCTGGGCGCTCTACGCGGCGCGCGCCGGAATGGGCGCCCTCATCGCGATGCCCGCCGACGCCCCGGCGATCACCATGAAGGAGTGCCAGGCCGCGGGCGCCGAACTGTACCGGGTGGACGGTCTGATCGGCGACGCGGGAAAGCTCGTCGGCGCCGCGGTGGCCGGGCGCGAGGGCTACCAGGAGGTCTCCACGCTGAAGGAGCCCTACCGGCTCGAGGGCAAGAAGACGATGGGCTATGAGATCGTCGAACAGCTCGGCTGGCGGGTGCCGGACGTGATCCTCTACCCCACCGGCGGCGGGGTCGGCATCATCGGCATCTACAAGGCCCTGCGCGAGATGCAGGAGCTGGGCTGGATCTCCGGCAAGCTGCCGCGCCTGGTCGCGGTGCAGGCCGAGGGCTGCGCGCCGATCGTCGAAGCGTTCCGCCGGGGCGCGAAGGAGAGCGAGCCGTGCCCCGACGCCCACACCGTCGCCTTCGGCATCACCGTGCCCAAGGCGCTGGGCGACTTCCTGGTCCTGGACGCGGTCTACGCGACCGAAGGCACCGCCGTGTCCGTGACCGACGACGAACTGCTGGCGGCGCAGCGCACCCTCGCCTCCCTCGACGGCGCGTTCATCTGCCCCGAGGGCGCGGCCTGCTTCGCCGCGCTCGGCCCGCTTCGCGAGTCCGGGTGGCTCGCCGGCGACGAGGAGGTCGTCGTGCTCAACACCGGCGCGGGCATCAAGTACCCGGAGACCATGACCGTCGACGCGCCGCTGCTGGCCAAGACCGACGCCATCCCCGCCGTGTTGCGCGCGGGTTAACTCCGCCGTGCGGTCTTGGCGGGCGAAATTGGATCTGATCTGATAGCTTCACCCAGCGCCGATCGGACGGGACCGACCGATGAACCGACGTAACCGGGCAGCACCGATCCTGCTGGCCGCCGCGCTCTGCCTGGGCACCGCCGCCTGCGGGATCGAACCGGCGGCCGCGGGCCGCGGTCCGGGCACCGTGGTGATCGACACCGCCAACTACCCGTCCACGCTGGACCCCGGCAAGCAGTACGACACCGACACGTACTCGGTGTACCGCAACATCTTCGACCAACTGCTGCGCCGGGACCCGAAGACCAACGCGGTCGTGCCGTGGCTGGCGACGGCATGGCGCCAGACCGACCCGGTGACCTGGCGGTTCACCATGCGCCAGGGCGTGACGTTCAGCGACGGCAGGCCGCTGACGGCGAAGGACGCGGCGTTCTCCGTCAACCGCATCCTGGACAAGAAGTTCGGCAGCCAGCGGTACGCGAACTTCTCGGTGATCAGCCAGGCGAGCGCCGACGGCGCGGACCTGGTGGTGCGCACGTCGGTCCCGTCCCCCACCCTGCTGAGCTACCTGACCACGCTGTCCGTGGTGCCGCAGGACTACGTGCGCCGGGTCGGGGACAAGCAGTTCGCCGTGCGGCCGGTCGGCTCCGGTCCGTTCGTGCTGCAGTCGGCGACCGCGGGCTCGGAGATCGTGCTGGCGGCCAGCCCGCACTGGTGGGGCGCGCCCACGCAGATCCGCACCGCGATCTTCCGCGCGGTGCCGAACGTGGCGAGCCGGGTGGCGGACCTGCAGTCCCGCAAGGCCAACCTGGCCACGACGCTGACCCCGGACGCGGCCGACCAGATCCGCCGCGACCCGAAGCTGGCGATCCTGTCCACGCCCACCGAGCGTGTCGCCTACCTCGCCTTCAACGCCATCAAGGGCGGCCCCACCAACGACCCGCGGGTGCGCAAGGCCATCGCCGAGGCCATCGACTACGACGCGCTGATCAAGAACCTGCAACGCGGCTACGCCCGGCCGATCAACTCGATGGCCACGCCGCTCGCGTTCGGCTACGACCCGTCCCTGCCCGACAACCGCCACGACCCGGGCGACGCGAAACGCCTGCTGCGCGAAGCCGGTGCCGTCGGCGGGAAGCTGGTGATGGCGACCTCGCCGTCGTTCGACCCGCAGGTCGTGCAGGCGATCCAGGGCGACCTGGCCGCGGTCGGCCTGCAGGTCGAGATCCAGAACAGCGACCAGGCGACGTACCTGAAGAAGGTGCAGGACCCGTCGCACGACTGGGGCTCGATCCGGTTCGGCAAGTGGTCGTGCTCCTGCCTGGACTCCGACGGCGTCATCTACCCCCTGTTCCACACCGGCGAGATCTGGAGCTCCTACAGCAACCCGGCGTTCGGCAAGGTCGTCGAGCAGGCCCGCGAGACCATCGACCCGCCGGAGCGCAGGCAGCTCTATCGCGAGGCGTTCGAACTGCTCGACCGGGACCTGCCGGGCATCGCGCTGTTCCAGGCCTACCCGGTCTACGGCGCGAACTCCCGTCTGTTCATCAGCCACGACCTGGCCCTGGTCCGGCATCTGGCGCACCGCGTCGCGGTGATGTACCTGGGCCGGATCGTCGAGGAGGGCGCAACCGGGGAACTGTTCGCCGATCCGCGCCACCCCTACACACAGCTGCTGCTCGCCGCCGCGCCGAGGCCGCGGGTGCGCGAGCACCCCCGGACCGACCCGGTCCGGCGGATCGGGGAGGCCACCGGCGCGCTCTCCGGGCGCACCGGCTGCGCCTTCGCGCCTCGCTGCCCGCTGGCGACCGGCCTGTGCCGCACCGAGGACCCCGCGCTGCGCAGGGTCTCCGGCACCCGCAGGGCCGCCTGCCACTACGCCGAGACCGCGCAGGCGGTCGCGTGATCACCCGTGACGGATACGGCATCCCCGCGGTGGTGGCCGACAGCGAGGAGCAGGCCTGGTTCGAGCTGGGCCGGGCCTGCGCCGAGGACAGGCTGTGGCAGCTGGAGTACGACCGGCGGCGGGCGCGCGGGCGGCTGGCCGAGGTCGTCGGCGCAGGCGCCCTGCCCGCCGACAGGCTCGCGCGGCGGCTGCGGCTGACCGACGCGGCCGACAACGACGTCGCCGCGATGGACGCGCGTACGCTGGCCACCTTTGAGCAGTACGCCGCCGGGATCAACTCCTACGTCGCCGAACACGGCACCCCTGCCGAGTTCGAGCGCGGCGGCATCGGCTGGGAACCGTGGACGCCCCAGGACTCGGTGCTGGCGTTCAAGATCCGGCACGTGCTCATGGGCGTGTGGCAGTACAAGATCGCCCGTGCGGTGCTGCGCGCAAGGGCGGGCGCCGAGGCGGCGGCGAAGCTCGACCCGCGCCCGCTGCCGGGCATGCGGGTGACCGTGCCGCCGCTGGACCGGATCCCCGACAGCGACCCCCGAGCGGAGCTGCTCGAACGGGCGCGCGCGGACGTCGAGGCCGCGGCCGGGCACCTCGGGTTCCTCGCCGAGTCCGAGGGCGGGTCGAACGCCTGGGTGCTCGGTGCCAGCCGCACCGCCACCGGAAAACCGTTGCTGGCCAACGACTCCCACCGGGCCCTCGACGCCCCCAACACCTACTGGCAGGCGCGGCTGACCTGCCCGGCGTTCACCGTCTCGGGCGCGACCTTCCCCGGTATCCCGGGCTTCCCGCACTTCGGGCACAACGGCCGCGTCGGCTGGGCCATCACGAACGCCGCCGGGGACGCGCAGGATCTGTTCGTCGAGCAGTTCCGCGGGGAGCGGGTGCGCACCGCGGACGGCTGGCGGCCGGCGTCGGTGCGGGACGAGCGGATCCGCGTCCGCGGCGGCGAGGACCACGTCGAACGCTGCTGGCTGACACCGAACGGCCCGGTCGTGCACGGTGATCCGCGGGACGGCGCGGCCCTGTCGATGCGGTGGACCGCCACCGACGGCCCGTGCGAGCAGTTCGGCGTCCTCCGGCGGATGCTGCTCGCGGACAGCGTGCACGCACTGCTCGACGCGCAGGACGGCTGGGTCGACCCGCTCAACAACCTCGTCGCCGCCGACGTGGACGGGCACATCGGCTACCTGCTGCGCGGCCGGTTGCCCGCCCGCGGAAGCCTTGCCGCGACCCAGGTCCCGGTACCGGGCTGGCAGCGTGAGCACCACTGGCGCGGCCTGGTGCCCTTCGCCGAGATGCCGCGCACCGAGGACCCGCCCGAGGACATCATCGTCACCGCCAACAACACGGTGACCGCCGACGAGCGGCCGTTCGTGTCCCATGCGCGCAACGACTGCTACCGGGTCGAGCGCATCCACGAACTGGCGGCGGCGTCGGGCCCGGCCACCCTCGCGGACATGCGGACCTGGCAGGGCGACACGCGGTCCGTCGCGGCGCGGCGGTGGGCGGAGCTGCTCGCCGGGCGCGGCCCGTTCTCCGGCGAGGCCGAGAAGGCACGCGCAGTGCTCGTCGCGGGCGAGGGCGACCTGGGGCCGTCGAGCGAGACCGGTCTGGTGCACGCGTGCTTCCGCCGGGAGGTCGCGCAGCGCGTGCTGGACCGCGAGCTCGGGGAAGGAACCCGGTCGTGGCTGATGACCTGCGGGCTGCCCGGCATGCCCGTGGTGCTGCGCCGCTGGTTCGCGACCCTCACCTGGCCCCGCGACGGGGTCTGGCCCGCACAGGAGCTGGACGACGACCTGCTCGTCGACGCGCTCGCCGCCGGCTGGCAGCGGGCGACCGAGGCCGGGCTCGTGCCGTGGGGCGAGGTGCACGCGACCGCCGCGCGCCATCCGCTGCACCCGGTCGTGGGCACCGAGTTCGACCCGCCGCAGGCAGGCATCGGCGGTGACAACGAGACGATCCAGAACGGTGCCTACGGATGGTCGCCGGGCGCCTCGTTCGACATCACCAACCTGTCGGTGTACCGGCAGGTCCTCGACCTCGCGGAGCTGGGCGCCTCCGGCTGGGTGGTGCCGGGAGGAGCCTCCGGGCGGCCGGGCACCGACCATTACGCTGACCAGCTGGGCGTGTGGCAGCGGCACGGGCTCGTCCCGATGCATCCGGAGGTGACGCGAGCAGGTGAGTGACCGGCCTTCCGAGGCGGGCAGCCTGGTCCGCGGCGCGTACGAGGCGATCCGGCACGCGGTGCTCACCCGTGAGCTGCGCCCCGGCCAGCGGGTGACGGTGCGTCCCTTCGCCGAGCGCCTCGGCATCTCGCCGACACCGGTGAAGGCCGCGCTGGCGATCCTCGAACGCGAGGGTTTCCTGGTGGCGCGCCAGCATTCCGGGTACTTCGTCGCGGAGCTGACCGCGGGCGACATGCGGGACATCTACGAGCTGCGCTCGGCCGTGGACGCCCTCGCCGCGCGCGACATCGCCCGTACCCGCCCGCCCGAACTGCTGAAGCAGCTGGGCGAACTGCTCGACGGCCAGCGCGCGGCGATCGAGGCGCGCGACGTCGCCCGCTACGCCGAGCTGGACCGCACCTTCCACGCGGTGATCTGGCAGGGTTCGGCGAACCGCCGCCTGCTCGCGATCGCCGACCTGCTCGGCGCCCAGCTGCGGCTCGGGCAGAACGTGACGATCGCGGTACCCGGACGTCCGGAAGCGAGCCTCGACGAGCACGCCGAGATCCTCGACGCCCTGCTGTCCGGGGACACCGCGGCCGCGGAGCAGGCCACGCGCCGGCACGTCGCGCAGGTGATCCGCGCGCTGGAGACCGCACTCTGAAGTGTCATCCCATCGACGACATTTCTCTTGTCATCGGACGGACGACGTCCTATCCTGATGGTGCGCGTTGACAGACCAACCAAGAGGAGAAGGAGGGACAACGATGTTGATGCGCACCGATCCCTTCCATGAGCTGGACCGGCTCACCTCCCAGGTGTTCGGCATGAACGGCACCTGGTCCCGGCCGGCCGCGATGCCGATGGACGCCTACCGCGCCGGTGACGAGTTCGTGGTCGCCTTCGACCTGCCCGGCGTGACCCCGGACGCCATCGAGCTGAACGTCGAGCGCAACGTGCTGACCGTCAAGGCCGAGCGCCGTCCCGCGCACCCCGGGGAGGGCGTCGAGATGCAGGTCGCCGAGCGGCCGCTGGGCGTGTTCTCCCGCCAGCTGTTCCTCGGGGACACCCTCGACACCGAGCACATCGACGCCGGCTACGAAGCCGGCGTGCTGACACTGCGCATCCCGATCGCCGAGAAGGCGAAGCCCCGCAAGATCGCCATCACCGGCGGGAGCGAACCCAAGCAGCTCAACGCCTGACCCACTTCCCCTGTGACGCCAAGGGAAAGGCAGGTGATGCCGGCAGGCCTTCCGCGCGGGGTGGTGGTCCCGATGCCGTAACGGCCGGGACCACCACCCGATTCCGGTCCATAAAGGACTGACGCGCGTCAGAGGTCGCGGGCTTGCTCCAGCAAGGCTTCGCCGAGTGCGGATGCCTCGGCGCGGGAGAGGCTCACCCACTCCTCCCCGCCGTCGCCGCGGCCGGAGGAGATCCGGACGGTCACCCAGCCCAGCGGAACCGTGGGCAGCACCGTCCGGCCCACGCTGATCCGGCGGCCACATCTCGTCGCGACCGTTCGCCGCGAACCGGACCGCTTCATCTCGCACCTCCGCGCCGTTCTCCGAGTGCCTTGTACAGCGCGGAAACGAAACGTCCTATTCCCGGCTACGGCGTGGCCAGCAGGTTCTGCTTGACCTGACGCGAACGCTCGTCGGCCAGGACCTCGGTCAGGCCCGCTTCGACGGCGTCGAGGGCGAGCGCGGCGACCTCGGCCGGGTCGATCTTGTCCGCCGGGGCGACGTAGTCCGCCATGTCGGTGTCGAGGTAGCCGACGTGCAGGCCCGTCACCTGGATCCCCTTCGGGGCCAGCTCCAGGCGCGCCACGTTGGTCATCGCCCACGCCGCCGCCTTCGCCGCCGAGTAGGCCCCGTAGTCCGGCACGTGCAGCCACGACAGCAGGGACAGCACGTTGAGGAACCCGCCCCCGCCGTTCGCGGCCAGGACCGGTGCGAACGCCCGAGTCACGCCCAGCGAGCCGAAGAAGTGCGTCTCCATCTCCAGCCGGATGTTGCCGATGTCGCCGTCGGTGAGGTGTGTGTGGGTCGAGATGCCGGCGTTGTTGATCACCAGTGTCGCGTCGCCCGCGACGGACGCGGCCGCCGCGATCGACTCGGGGTCGGTGACGTCGAGGCGCAGCGGCTCGACGCCCGGCAGGTCGACGGCGTGCGGGTCGCGCGCGGTGGCGTAGACCTTCGCCGCGCCGCGCTCGCCGCCGCCGGGACGATCGTGTGCGCCGTCATCGGGCTGGCCGCGCCCCGGCTTCGAGGCCGCTGAACCGTCACGCGGGGGTTAGGAGTGTTTTGAAGTGGCCTGCTCGGCGGTGCGGGTGGCGGTGCAAGCTGAGGCGCAGGCACAAGCGGCTCCGCCGCTTATAAGACACGCGTTAGGGTCGGCCCATGGAATATCGCCAACTGGGCCGTTCCGGTCTGCGGGTCTCGGTGCTCACCATGGGCACGATGACCTTCGGTGGCCGCGGCAACTTCAGCAATGTCGGCAACACCGATGCCGAGACGGCCACCCGGCAGGTGGATCTGTGCCTGGACGCCGGGGTCAACCTCATCGACACCGCGAACGTGTACTCCGGCGGGCTGTCCGAGGAGATCGTCGGCCAGGTCATGCGGGGCCGCTGGGACCGCGCGCTGATCGCCACCAAGGCGCGGATGCCGATGGGCAAGGGCGCCAACGACGCCGGGCTGTCCCGCCACCACCTCGTGCGCGAGTGCGAGGCGAGCCTGCGGCGCCTGGGCACCGACCACATCGATCTGTACCAGGTGCACGAATGGGACGGGCTCACCCCGCTCGAGGAGACCCTCGCCGCACTGGACGACCTGGTGCGGGCGGGCAAGATCCGCTACCTCGGCGCGTCGAACTACTCGGGCTGGCACCTGATGAAGGCGCTGGCGACCGCCGAACGCCACGGGCTCAACCGGTTCGTGAGCCAGCAGATCTACTACTCGCTGCAGGCCCGCGAGGCGGAGTACGAGCTGGTGCCGATCGCGCTCGACCAGGGCCTCGGCGTGCTGGTCTGGAGCCCGCTGGCCGGCGGACTGCTCTCGGGCAAGTACCGGCGCGGGCAGCAGGCGCCGCAGGGCTCGCGCCACCTGTCCGACTGGGACGAGCCGCCGGTGCGCGACGAGGACAAGCTCTACGACACCATCGAAGAGCTCGTCGCCGTCGCCGAGGCGCGCGACGCCTCCCCGGCGCAGGTCGCACTCGCCTACCTGCTGGGAAAGCCGGCCGTCACGTCGGTCGTGATCGGCGCGCGGACGGAGGAACAGCTTGCCGACAACCTCGGCGCCGCCACACTGCGACTGTCCGAGGAGGACCGTCGGCGGCTGGACGAGGTGAGCGCCCCGCCGCTGCTCTACCCGTACTGGCACCAGGCGAAGACGGCGTCCGACCGGCTCGGCCCGGCGGACCTGTCACTGCTGGGCCCGCACCTGTAAGCGCTTCACGGGACCCCCGGCCGCGCTTCCGCCACCGCCAGCTCCGCGTCGCGGAACGCGGCCGGGGAAAGGGTCCGCCACACGACCACGGCCCCGACGGCCTGGATCACCGCGCCCATCACGAACACCCCGCGCAGGCTCCAGTGCGCGGCGACGAGGCCGCCTGCGAGCGCGCCCAGCGGGGTCAGGCCCCACGCCAGCGCCCGGTGGCTCGTCAGCACCCGGCCCAGCAGCGACGCCGGGGTGAACCGTTGCCTGCTCGACTGCGAGCACACGTTCCACACGAGCGTCGCCGCGGTCATCACGACCAGCACCGCGCCGACGAGCGGCGGCCATGGCGGCACGACGGCGATCAGCAGCTGCGTCACCGCGGCGAACGGCTGCGCGATCCGCATCGACCAGGAGTAGCCCAGCCGCGCGACGATCCGGTGCACCACGAAGGACGACAGCACCCAGCCGGCGGCGAGGCACGCGAGCAGGGCGCCGTAGCCGACGGACCCGATGTGCAGCACCTGCGTCGCGTACAGCACGAGCATCGCGCTGCCCGCGCTCGCGGCGAACGAGCCCAGCGCGACGGTGACGGTGATCGAGCGCAGCAGCGGGGTGCCGACGAGGTACTTCAGCCCCTCCCCGATGTCGCGCAGCGGATGTGCCTGCGAGGGCACGACCGACGCCGACGAGACACCCCGCGCGAGCACCAGGGCCAGCGCCGCCGCGACGCAGGCGAGCCACGCGGGCATCCCGGCGCTCACCACCACGAGCCACCCGGTGAGCGGCGGCACGACGAACTGCACGACCCCGCGGTCGATGAGCTGCAGCCGGGTGTTGGCCGCGGTGAACCGTTCCGGCGGGACGACGTCCGGCACCAGCGCGCCGCTCGCACCGTCCCCGAGTACCTGCGCCGAGGTCACCACGAACGCCACGATCAGCAGCAGCGGCAGGCTCAGCTGCCGGGCCGAGCCCGCGATCGCCAGCGTCACCGCGGCGAGCACCTGCACGGCGTAGGCCCACGCGAGGACGGTCGTGCGGCGGACGCGGTCGATCAGCACCCCGGCGAACAGCGAGAACAGCAGCCACGGCGACTGCCCGGCCACGTTCACCCACGACACCTCGCGGGGATCGGTCGTGATCGACACCGCCAGCAGCGGCAGGGCCGCGAGCATCAGCCCCTCGGCCGCGGAACCGGAGATCGCGACGGCCTGCAACCGTCTCCAGCCGTCCTTCACGCGGTGATCATCCCCAGCCACACCGTGCCAGGGTGCCCGGTGAACCCTGCGGACGCCATCGAATTACCGACGTGACAGAGCACACGTTTCCGTCACGCGCGGACAGGGAACTGAGAGATCGTTTGGTTGCAACGCCGGTGCCGCCCCCACCGGGGCGGGCCGGCTCGTCGCGAAAAGAGCTGACGCCAGTGACTCTCGCTTCCGATCCCCACCTCGACCTCGACTTCGCCCTCAACGCCGGGCTGCGCGCCTACATCCGGGCAGTCAGCGTCGCGATCGGCAGCGGCTGGGAGGCCTGTTCGCTCGACTTCGGCTCGCCGCTGGGTGCCTACATCGCGCTGGACTGGCGGCTGGCCGCCCATCCCGGCTGCGATCTGGCGCTGCTGTGGCACGAGCGGCAGGGGTGGTCGGCGGTGCTGGAGACGCCGTCCGGCGAGGACCTGACCGTCGCGCGGCTCGGCGGCCCGGTGGTCGCCGAGCCACGCGTGGTCGTGAAGTTCCTGGCCGAGGTGCGGGCCGGTCGCACGCCGTCCCCGTCGCCTGTCCTGGCGGGGAGCGTCGCGGAACTGACCGCCGAGCTGACTCCCTATCTGGAGCGGCCCGTCCTGTAGCGGCGGTCAGTAGCCCCGGTAGCCCTCGCCCCGGCTGAGCGACGCCAGGCCCGGGTGGGCGTCGAAGCCGCCGTAGCGGCTGATCGTGTACCGGACCCCGGCGATGATGTTGTCGACCGGGTCGAAGATGTCATCGTGCCCGGCGAGCTTGTTCGCCTGGAAGGTCTGGTCCACGCACTGCATCAGGCCCTTCGAGGGGTGCCCTGCCCTGGCGTTGGCGTCCCAGTGGTTGACCGCGTCCGGGTCGCCGTCGGACTCCTTCTCGATGATCGTGCGGATGCCCGGGATGTCCGCCGTGGACACCGGGACGCCCTGCTGCCGCATGATGTCCACGGCTTCGGTGATCCACTGGTCCAGCCGGTCGCCGGCGGGCGCGGCCTGTGGCTCCGCACTGCCCGCGGGCGGCGCGGCGACCTTGGGCGGCTCGCCGCCCGGCTGGGCGAGGGGAAGGACGACGGCTGGGGCGCCGGTCGCGCCGCCCCAGCTGTCGGGCAGCCCGAGCAGGGCCGGGGTGCTCTGGGTGCCGGGGCCGGCCGGCGGCGGCGCCGGGGCCGTGCCGGCGAGCGCGACCGGGGTCGCCGCGCCGGCGACGGACATCACCAGCACGCCGGCCGAAATGGAGGTCCGGGCGCCGAGGCGGCCGAGACCGCGGGTGGCGGGTGCGCCATGGGTGTGCCGCCGGGTCGGGAGGAACGGCGGGTATTTTCGTTTCGCGCGCTTGTTCGATCTGTGGTTGCCCACGTTCGCAGGTCTCCTCGGGTCGGGGTGTGCACACGCCGACCGTGTCGGGGGCCAGGCCGGCGGGGTCCACGGTGAGCGGTGAGCCGCGGATCTCCGCAGGACCTCGGCCAGGTTACGAACTCGAAACGGCCAGATCACGTGACGGTGACGAGACCCACAGATACATCAGGTTTGAAACAATTCCCGCGCTGGTCGGAGCCGCTGCTCAGGCCCTCTTTCTGACCACTGGTAACGGAATTGCTACTGCACTGAATTGCACGTGCGTAATTCGACGGCGCGGCACCGGATCAATGCAGTTCGTGACGCTTGAGCTTCCGGTACACCGTCGCCCGCGAGACGCCCAGGCGGTCCGCCGCCAGTGCCCGGTCCCCGCCGCTCTCACGCAGCGCGGCCAGCAGGACACGCCGCTCCGCGGCGCGCACCTCGTCCAGCGGGTGCCCGGCACTGTTCCGCCCGTGCCGCGCGGGCAGGTCCCGCAGGTCGAGCACGGGGCCACGGGCCCGGATCCGGGCGCTCGCCAGCACCTGCCGCAGCTGCCGGACGTTGCCCGGCCAGTCGCTCGCGAGCAGCGCGGCCACCGCGCGTGGGGCCGGCGTGACGGGCTCCTCCCCCGCACCGGCGAGCAGCGCCGCGCACAGGGCCCCGAACTCGCTCCGGCGCTCACGCAGCGGCGGCACCGTCAGCAGCACGGGAAAGCTCTCGCGAACCTCGGCCGCACCGTTGTCGTCGGCGGCGGTGCCCACCACCGGCCCACACGCGCCGGCCACCAGCCCGGTCACGCTCGCCACCAGCTCCGGCGGTACCTCCGTGACGTGGCCGAGCAGCACCGGCCGCCCCTCACCGACAGCTTCCGCGAGGCGGTGCAACCAGTTCTCCGGATCGAGGTGCGCGAGCGCGCCGTCGAACTCGGCGATCCCGCCTCCCAGCGCCGCTTTCGCCTCGTGCCGCTTGCCACAGCCCCGTTCGCCCGTCAGCAGCACCGGCTGCCCCAGCGCGCGTGCCAGCGAGTGGCGGAAATCGTCCATCGGGTCCGGCGAAACCCAGGCCGGGTCCGCGCACTCCGGACGGGACCCGGCCGGGCGCAGCACCAGCACGGCGCCGAACTCGCCCCTGGGCTGACGGACGGGGAGCACCTGGATCGTCACACTCGCCCCGGAGCTCAGGGTGCGCCGCGTCTTCCGTCCACACGAACCGGTTTCCCCGGCGATGCGGCGCAACAACTCCTCGTCGGCCTCGTGCACGACGGCCCGGGCACGCGTGCTCACCACGCAGAGCTGCTTGCTCACCGCCACCACCGGATCCCGGTACCGGCGCTGTGCGGCCGAAAACGCGTCGAAGAGCTCCCGCTCGCCGTCGCTCCGGCTGCCCAGCAGCCGCGCCTCGATCGACCGCCCGATCTCCACCACCAGCGGCAGCAGCGCGGCCGTGCCGTACTCCCGCATGCAGTGCACGCCCAGCGTGCCCGCGTACCGCTTGGTGAACGGGTCGCGGATGATCACGCCGGTCGTGGTGAGGATCTCGCTGTCGGCCCGGAAGTGCTCCGTGCCGGAGATCACGAAGGCCTGCTGGGTCTCGTGCGCGCAGCCGAGCCCGTTGGTCCCCATGACGTCCTCGCCGAAGGACATGCCGGGGCACAGGCGCTGCCGGTGCACCCGCCCCGCCTGCGGGAAGTCGCCGACCACCAGCGTCAGCAGCCGGCAGGCGCGGTCGGCGAGGAAGCCCCAGGAATTGAGATCGGAGATCTCGTCCTCGAGCCGGCGCAGCACCGGCTGTGCCACCGCCGCGAGCCGGGTGCGCGGCCGGAACTCCTCGTCGACGACGTACGTGCGGGCGCTGGGGTCGACACCGGCGAGCATCGACCGCCGCCAGGACACGACCACCTCGGGCCGGACGCCCGGGTACTGCGCCGGGTCCACGGAGAACGGATCGCGGGCCAGCACCTCGAGCTTGACCTCGCGCACGCGCCGCCAGTCGGCCGCGGTGCGCGGGATCGGCGTCGTCATGGCCCCGACGGTACCGGCGTCCGCACCCACGCCAGGCCGGTTTTCCGTCCCGTGGAACGGTTACGCCGCGACGCTGACCGCCGCACCCCGCAGGCCGCGGGCCTTCGGCAGCACCTCGCGGGCGAACAGCCCGAGGCTGGCGCGCGCGTGCTCGTAGGGCATCCCGCCGAAGGCCGGCGCCAGGGTCAGCTCGAAGTCGCCGAGCACGTCGCGGATCGCCTCGATATGGCCGAGGACGCGCTCGGGACTGCCCCACAGCGCGGTCGCCGCGTAGTCGTCGGCGGCCTTCTCGAGGCCGATCTCGCGGAAGTAGGCCGCGTTGGCCGCGTACCGTTCGTGGCCCTTGACGCCGGCGAAGTGCTCACCCGCCATCTCGTAGTGCTCCACATTGGACATGAAGAACCGGTTCACGTACTCGAAGTGCCGCTCGCGTGCCAGTTCGTCGTCCTCGTGGCAGTACATGTTGACGTTGAGCGAGATCGGCGGCGCGATCTCGCCGTGCCCGGCCTCGTACAGCTCCCGGTAGCGGGTGAAGGTCGGCATCAGGTCGGGCACCGGACGGACGATGAACGACATCATCTTCGCCCGCAGCTTCGCCGCCATCACCACGGAGTCCGGCGAGCCGGCGACGCAGTAGCGCCGGCCGAGGAAGGAGCTACGCGGCCGCGGCCGCAGTTCCGCGCGGGGCTGCGGGTAGTACGGGCCGCCGCCTTCGATGACGCCGCTCTCCAGGGCCTCGAAGAGCATCGGCGCGGCCTCGTCGAACCGGTCCCGGGTCTCGCCGAGCGGGATGCGGAAGGGTTCGTACTCGGTGCGGGACAGGCCGCGTCCCACGCCGAGCAACAGCCTGCCGCCGCAGATGTTGTCGACCATGAGCGCTTTTTCCGCCACCCGCAGGGGATCGTTCCACGGCAGGATCACAGCGGCGGTGCCGAGCTTGATCCGCGAGGTGCGCCCGGCGAGATGGGCGAGCACGAGCAGGTTGTCCGGGCACAGCGAGTAGTCGGAGAAGTGGTGCTCGACGACCCAGACGCTGTCGTAGCCGAGGCGTTCGGCCTCCACCGCCACGTCGAGCTCGCCGGAGTACAGCTGCTCGTCGGTCAGCGACGGGTCGAGCCGGCCGAAGCCGAGGTTGATCCCGATGTTCAGCACTGCTGGTCTCCCTTGTCCGCTGGGATGACGGGAAGGCGGATCGAGCTGGGGTGTTCTGGTCCGAAGTGGACACACTGGGTGGCTGGGACGAACTCGTCCTCGGTGACCTGTCCGGCGGGCGTGCCGGTGCCGGGGTTGCGGTCGAAGCACGGGAAGTTCGAGCTGGCTATGTCGACGCGGATCCGGTGTCCCGCCCGGAAGAGCTGGCTCGTGGCACCGACGTCGATCCTGTACTCGTAAACCTTCCCGGGCACGACCGGGAGCGGTGTGTCCATTCCGGACCGGTAGCGGGCCCGCACGATGCCGTCGGCGATGCCCATGGCCCGGCCGCCGGGATGGACGTCGACGAGCTTCGCGGTGAAGTCGGTGTCGGCGGCGGAAGTGGCCGCGTGCAGGTGCACGGTGAGCGGCCCGGTGACCTCCACGTCGTGGTCGAGCACCGGGCCGGTGAAGCGCAGGATGTCGGTGCGGGCGTCGAGCAGCCGCTGGTCCCGCGATCCCGGCTGGTAGCCGAGCCCGCCGTCGCGGCTGCCTGCCATGAGGATGGCGCCGCCGACGGTGGGCACGGGGTCGCGCGGGTCGTGCACGTACTCGGCCGTGCCCGCGCCGGGAAGGTCGCGGCCCAGCGAGCCGTCGGCGCCGAGATACCAGGTCTGCCGGTCGGTGCGCGCCGGCGGCCACTCGTTCTCGGTGCGCCAGCGGCCCGCGCCCATCACGTAGACCTGGACCGGGGGCAAGGACGCCGGCGCACCGTCCGCGCTCTCGCGCAGGAAGCGCAGCTGCTGGTGCTCCAGCCGGATGGCCTGCGCGCTGCCGCCGGGGTGGTACACCTCGCCGGTGATGCCGGACTGGTCCGCGTGCGACCACGGCCCGACGATCAGGTGCTGGCCGCCCGCGGGCGCCATCGTGGTGTAGTTGCCGAGGGTGCCGCGGAGGAAGAGGTCGAACCACCCGCCGACGTGCAGTGCCGGCACGGCCGTCCCGGCGCGCCGGGAGGCGTAGCTGATGCCCTGCCAGTACTTCCGGTCGTTCTCCCGGCCGAGCCAGGTGCGCCAGCCGGGCAGGATGTCGGTCAGCCCCGGCCGGTCGGACAGCGGCAGCGCCCGGTAGGCAGACTCGGGATCCGCCGCCAGCCCGGCGAGTGCGGCCGCCACCCCGTCGCGCCCGGCGTTCCGCGGGAGCAGCTGGGCGGCGGTCAGCAGATGCCAGGCGAGCGCCTGCCCGAGCTGGAAGGCGCCCTGGCGGTAGACCAGCCCGTCCCGGTAGTCGTCGGGCGTGACCGTGGGAGCGATCGCGACGAGCCCGCCGGGGCGGTGGCCGCTGACCGCGAGCTGCACCATGCCCAGGTAGGACATGCCGTACATGACGATCCTGCCGTCACACCACGGTTGCCGGGTGAGCCAGCCGAGGGTGTCGAGCCCGTCGGCGGTCTCGTTCTCGAACGTTCGCAGCTCTCCGTCGGAGCGCCCGGTGCCGCGGCAGTCCTGCACCAGCACGGCGAAACCCGCGTCGAGGGCGGGCAGCACGGGCAGCGAGCGGGACAGCGGCTCGGCATACGGCGTCCGCACGAGCATGACCGGCCGTGGCCCGGCCGCGTCGCGGTACAGAATGCCGGCGAGGTGCGCGCCGTCGCGCATCGGTGTCCGGACCCGCTCGAGCAGGTGCGTGTCCAGTCCTGGCAGCGTCCCGGTCACCGGCGCCCCTCCCCTGCATCGCTCTGACGAGGGCTTGCGCTGGTTACGCTACGGCCGGCGGGGTGCCTGGTCCGTCTCACTTCTGAGACGGGCGGCGGTCAGCCCCGCAGGGCGGCCGCCGCCATCGCCTCGCCGGTGAGCTCCACCGAGCGCACCCGGTCCTCGGCCTGCTGGGCTTGGTGGGCGACGATGAGCTCGTCGGCCTGGATCGAGGCCGCGAACTCCTCCAGGTACGCGCGGACCTCGGCAGGCGTGCCCGCCGCGGTGTACTTCGTCATCGAACTGAGGTGGCGCCCGTTCGGCGAGGCCAGGAACGCGTCGATCTCGGCGTCGGTGAAGTTCCCGCCACCGGGGCCACGCGAGATCATCGAGCGCGCCCTGGCACGGTAGGAGATCTCCCGTTGCTCGAGCGCCTTGTCGTGGTCCTCGGCCGCGAACACGTTGGCACCGGCGATGACGTACGGCTCGGCCAGCTGCTCCGAGGGCCGGAACGTGTCCCGGTAGACGGCGACGGCCTGGTGCAGTGCGTCGGGAGCGAAGTGGGACGCGAAGGCGTACGGCAGGCCGAGCTGCGCGGCGAGCTGGGCGCCGAACAGCGACGAGCCGAGGATGTACAGCGGCACCTCGCCTTCGGCGCGCGGCACCGCCTGCACGCCGGGAACCCGCGACTTCCCGCGCAGATAGCCCTGCAGCTCCAGCACGTCCTGGGGAAAGGAGTCCGCCGACATCGGGTCGCGGCGCAGCGCGCGGGTGGTGTTCTGGTCGCTGCCCGGCGCGCGGCCGAGGCCCAGGTCGATGCGGCCCGGGAAGAGCGACTCCAGGGTGCCGAACTGCTCGGCGATCACCAGCGGGGAGTGGTTGGGCAGCATCACGCCGCCCGAGCCGAGGCGGATGCTCTCGGTGTGCGCGGCGATGTGGCCGATGACCACGCTCGTCGCGCTGGAGGCGATGGAGGCCATGTTGTGGTGCTCGGCGTACCACACCCGCCGGTAGCCGCTGCGCTCGGCGGCGCGGGCGAGCGCGACACTGGCCTGGAGGCTTTCGCGCGCGGTCTGCCCGGGCGCGATCGGCGCCAGGTCGAGGATCGACAGAGCGAGGGGCATGATGGCTGCCTTTCGTCGCGTCAGAGGACGCGGTGGAGTCGTTCGGTGAAGGCGCGGATGCGGGCGTCGTCGCGCCGGTAGTAGGTCCACTGCCCGCGTCGCGTGGCCAGCAGGAAGCCCGCGCGCTGCAGGATGGCCAGGTGTGCCGAGACGGTGGAGGCGGAGCTGCCCGTCCGCTGCTGGATGAGTCCCACGCACACGCCGAGCTCGGCCGTCTCGCCCGCCGCCGCGGGGAAGTTGGCGGCCGGGTCCTTGAGCCACTCGAGGATGCGCAGCCGCGTCTCGTTCGCCAGGGCCTTGCACTCGTCGAGCACGCGCACCTTCCTTCGGTATTTCGCTGATTTCCGAAGTTAGTCCTCCCGCGGGCGCGGGGCACCATGATCCCGCTCACCGGGTGGGCTCGCTCGGGGACGGCGCCGCGACCGGCGGCGGGCGACTCTTCCGGCGAGCGGCGGTGGCGGCCAGACGGGAACGGCGGTGCGACTCCTCCGGCGAGCGGCGGTGCCGGCCAGACGGGAACGCCGAGGCGGCGAGTGCGCTGTGTCGCTCGGCGGCGGATCGCGGCCTGCGCGGCCGGCCGCCGCCGGTGCTCGGCGGCACCGGCGGCGGCCGCGCTCAGCCCTGCAGCGCCGGTTCGTCCGCCGCCCGGGTCTCCGCCGTGCGGGCGCGCAGGAACAGCACGGCGACCAGGCCGAGGACCGCCACCGCCGCGAAGAACCAGAAGCCCCACGGGTAGGCGACACCTGCGGTGACGAGCGCGCCGGTGATGAACGGGCCGACGATCGAACCGAGCCTGCCGACCGCGGAGGTCAGCCCGAGCGCCGTGCCCCGCGCGCGGGCCGGGAAGGCCTGCGCGACGTAGCCGTAGATCAGCACCTGGGCGGAGAACACGAACACGCCGGTCAGCAGCACCAGCGCGTTGAGCAGCACGCTGCTGCCGATGTGCAGGCTCAGCACGGCGAGCAGGACGGCGCCGGCGCCGAACCACAGCCGCGCGATCGGCGGGATGCCACGCCGGTCGGCGACGACCCCGCCGAGCACGAGCCCGATGATCGCCCCGACGTTGAGCACCAGCAGCAGCGCGACCGAGGTCGAGATCGGGTAGCCCGCGCTGCGCATCAGCTGTGGCAGCCAGGTGTTGAGCCCGTAGACCAGCAGCAGCCCCATGAACGAGCCCGCCCACACCGCGAGACTGATCCGCCGGTACTTCGGGCCGAGCAGGTAGCGCAGGCTGACCTTCTCCACCTCCGGCTGTTCCTTCGCCGCGAGGTAGGCGGCCGACTCCGGCAGCCGCCACCACATCAGCGGCACCACGGCCAGCCCCACCGCGCCGCCGCCGTAGAACAGCACGTGCCAGTTCTCCCCCACCACGAGCGCGAGGATCGAGGTGAGCACCGCGCCGACGTGGTAGCCGGTCATGGTGAACGTGCTCGCGCTCGCCCGCCGCCGGGCGGGCAGGTTCTCCGACATCACCGTGAGCGCCACGGGCATGCAGGCGCCCAGGCCCAGCCCGGCGGCGAACCGGAGCACGCCGAACACCGCGACGTTCGGCGCCAGCGGGGTCAGCAGCGTGAACAGCGAGAACAGCAGCACCGAGCCGATGAGCATGCCGCGCCGGCCGAAGCGGTCGGTGAGCGGGCCGAGCCCGGCGGCGCCGACGGCGACGCCGACCAGCGACACGGTGGCCACAGCCGTGGCCCCGGCGGCGGTGAAGCCGAGGTGGTGGGTCTTCAGCAGCGTCGGGATGGTCGCGCCGAGTGCCACCAGGTCGTAGCCCTCGAGCAGGACCGTCAGCCAGCACAGCACGGCCGTGGTGACCGACCGGGTGGGAGACGTCGTCATTGCCGTACTCCTTGGGATGGAAGGGTTTTACTCAGGACTGGTGGCCGCCGTGTCGACCTGGATCAGGCGCGGGCCCGCCGAGGCCGTCTTCAGCTGGGCACGCAGGTCCTCGGCGCCGGTGACCGTGGTGGCCGGGACCCCGTAGCCCTCGGCGATCGGCACGAAGTCCAGGCCCGGGATCTCGGTGCCCGGCACGTCGGGGGTGCCCAGCACCTGCCCGAACCAGCGCAGCGCGCCGTAGGTGCCGTTGCGCAGGATCACGAACGTCACCGGCACCCGGTACTGCGCCGCGGTCCACAGCGCGGTGATGCCGTAGTTCGCCGAACCGTCGCCGATCACCGCGACGACCGGCCGGTCGGGCAGGCCCATCGCCATGCCGACCGCGGCCGGCATGCCGAACCCGAGGCCGCCGGCGGCGGGGAAGAAGTACGAGCCCGCGCGGCGCAGGTCCATCTGCCGCCACCAGGCGGCGTTGGTCGAGGTGGACTCCACGACGTAGCAGGTGTCCGCCGCCTGGGTCTCGCGCAGCGCGGCGAACACCTGCTCCGGGTGCAGCGCGCCGTCCGCGGTGGCCGGTTCGGGGTTGGCCAGGAACCGGGGGCCGTCGGCGGCGCCCGGCCGGGCCGGCAGGCGGGTGCGCAGCGCCTCGAGCACCGGGGCGGGGTCGGCGACGAGCGCCTCCCCCATCGGCGCGCGGGCGGCGGCGCCTGCGTCGTCGGTGACCTGGATGAGCCGGGTGCCCGCCGGCAGGTAGGGGCCCGGCACGTGCTGGTGGTAGCGGAACACCGGCGCGCCCAGCACGAGCACGAGGTCGTGCCCGGTGAGCGCGGACGACACCGGCTCGATGCCCGCGGGCAGCACCCCGCGGAAGAGCCGGTGGCGGTTGGGGAACGGCAGCCGGTGCGGTGAGGGCGCCACCCAGACCGGCAGGTCCAGGTGCTCGGCGAGCGCGACCGCGCGGTCGAACAGCCCGGCCGTGTCGAGGTCGGCGCCGAGCACGAGGACGGGGTTGCGCGCGGTGCCGAGCGCGTCGGTGACGGCGGCCAGCTGCTGCTCGTCCGGCACGAGGCCCCGCTGCACGGAGCGGTCCAGCGTGACGGCGGCGTTCGCGTCGAGCTCGGCCGACCAGTCGTCGTAGGGCACCGAAAGGTAGGTCGGGCGCCGCTGGAGCCCGGCCTCGAACACCGCCTGCGCGAGCGAGCGCGGGACGTCGGCGGCGCAGCTCGGTTCCCCGGACCAGCCGACCAGCGGGCGCATCAGCGTGGTGGCGTCGACGTTGGCGAGCATGGCCTCCAGGCCGATGGCCGAGCGCACCTGCTGGCCCGCGGTGAGCACCAGCGGCGACCGGGAGGAGACGGCGTTGGTCAGCGCGCCCATCGCGTTGCCCGAGCCGGCGGCGGCGTGCAGGTTGACCAGCACCGGGCGGCCGGTTGCCTGGGCGTAGCCGTCGGCCATCCCGACCACGACGCCCTCGTGCAGGCCGAGCACGTACCGGAAGGAGCCGGGCAGCTCGGCGAGGAAGGGTAGCTCGTTCGAGCCGGGGTTGCCGAAGATCGTGGTCAGCCCCTGGCGTTCCAGGAACTCGTGGGCGATCCGGCGGGCGGTGGGCATGCGCGGGTCCTCCTTGACGGCTGCGATGGACCAGAGCGTAGGCGGAATGTCCGACCGTGTTCCAATCAATGTTGCCCACGTGCGTCATAGAGAGGATCGATAATGCCGGACTTCGACCTCAACCTCGTGCGGACGTTCGTGCTGCTGTACGAGACCCGCAGCGTGACCGCGACCGCGCAGACCCTGCACGTCACCCAGCCGACGGTGAGCTACGGGCTGCAGAAGCTGCGCCGGCGGTTCTCCGACGAGCTGTTCCGCCGCACCGGCAACGGGCTGGTGCCGACGACGACCGCGCAGACGTTGTACGAGCCGCTGCACAGCGCGCTCGCCGAGATCGAGGCGGCGGTCAGCGGTGCCCGCTCGTTCGACCCGGCGTCCGCGCGGGCCGCGTTCACGCTGTGCCTGTCCGACCTCGGCGAGGTGTCGCTCCTGCCGCGGTTGATGGCCGCCCTGCCGGGCCGGGCGCCCGGGGTGACGCTGACCGTCCGCCCGCTGGACGTGGTGAACGCCGCGGACCAGCTCGGCCGCGGCGAGATCGACGCGTTCATCGCCTCGCCGCTGCTCGTCGACCAGCGGGTGGCACGGGTCCCGCTGTTCTCCGAGGGCTACGTCGGCATGGTCGCCGCCGACCACCCGCGGCTGCGGGGCGACCGGGTGGGCTTTCCGGCGCTGGCCGCCGAGCGGCACATCGCGGTGTTCGGCCCGGCCGGGCACCACGGGCCGCGGCGTGCGCTGGAGGCGCACGGCCTCCTGGGCCGGGTGGCGCTCGAGGTGACGCGGTTCGCCACGCTGCCGTACCTGGTGCAGGACAGCGAGCTGATGGCGATGGTGCCGCGGCTGGTGGCCGAGGTCTTCGCGGCCGAGCACCGGGTGCGGCTGCTCGAGCTGCCGATGGACGTCGAGCCCGCGCAGGTGTCCATCTACACCCGGCACGCCCACGCCCGGACGCCGGCGCAGCACTGGCTGGTGGAGTTCATGCGCGAGGTGCTTGGCTGAGAAACACCCCGGGGTATGCCTGCTACGCCGAGGCGCGGGTCCGGTCCTCGTGCTCGCTCCAGTCGATCTCGTACGCGTCGGGGCGGTCGACGACGATCTGCGGGCGCCGGTGGGTGCCGTAGTCCCAGAACCAGCTCGCCACCGCGCCGATCCGCTCGCGCACCCCCGACAGCAGCGCGACGTGCACCGCCAGCCACGACAGGAACGCCAGCGGGCCCGCGATCTGCCGGCGCCTGGTGCCGAGCTCGGCCACCGACGCGCCGCGCCCGATCATCGCCATGATGCCCTTGTCCCGGTAGACGAACGGCGTCCGGGCACCACCACGCAGGTCGGCCAGGATGTTGCGCGCGGCCCACTTCCCCGACTGCTGCGCGACCGACCCCAGCTGCGGCAGCCGCTGCCCCTTGCCGTCGGTGATGTTCGCCGAGTCACCGAGGGCGTAGACCCCCTCGTGGCCCGGCACCGTCAGGTCGGGATCGACGTCGACCCGGCCGCCCTTGCCCTGCGGCACGCCCGAGTCGCTCAGCAGCCCGCGCGCCTTGAGGCCACCCGCCCAGACGACGGTCCGCGACCGGATGAAGGTGCCGTCCTCGAGCAGCACCCCGTCCTTGCGGACCTCGGTGACGCTGACGCCCAGCTTCAGCTCCACCCCGGCGTCGCGCAGCCGCTTCGCCGCGTACTTGCGGGACTTCTCGCTGAACGGCATCAGGATGTCGGGCAGCATGTCGACCAGGTACACCTTGCCCGCGCGGGCCAGGTCGGCGGAGAGGTAGTTCGGCACCACCTCGCGCATGCTCTCGGCCACCGCCCCCGCGGTCTCCACCCCGGTGGCCCCGGCGCCGACGATCACGACGTTCAGCGCGCCCTTCTCGATGTAGCGCCGGTCGCGGTCGGCGGCGTCGAGCGCGCCGAGGAAGCGCGAGCGCAACCGGGCGGCGTCGTCGAGCGAGTAGAGCGGGAAGGCGTACTGGTCGGCGCCCTTGATGCCGAAGAAGTTGACCTCGGCGCCGGTCGCGACGACCAGCACGCGACCGCCGAAGGTGAGGCCGTCGGCCGTGGTGACCGTGCGCTGCTCCGGGTCGATCCGCACGATGTCGGCCGTGGTGACCTTGACGCTGCGGTCGTGGCGGAAGATCGCCCGCAGCGGCCGGGCCACGTCCCTGTTGGCGAGCTGCGCGGTGGCGACCTGGTAGATCAGCGGCTGGAACTGGTGGTAGTTGTTCCGGTCGATCAGCCGCACGTCCACGCCGCGCCCGGCCAGCTCCCTGGCCGCGCTCAGCCCGGCGAAGCCCGCCCCGACGATCACTACCTCGTGCGTCTGTGCCCGCACCCGGCCCACCATCCTCGTTCCGGTCTCGTTCCGGCCCACGCCCGCGGAGCCGCCTACACGGCACCGGCTACCCGCCGCGCGCCGGGCTGACACCTGCCACGGGCGCTTGCCTCGGCCGGCGGGGCGACACGGGGGGTGGACTGTGCGACCACGAGTTCGACATCCTGGAACCGCGGGTGCGCACCCATGGCGCCACCGCGATCGTCGAAACGGCAGCGGACAGGCCGGAAAGGACGAGTCATGCCAGTACAGCTGAACCACACGATCGTCGAAGCCCGGGACAGGCAGGAGACGGCCTCGTTCCTCGCGGACGTCCTGGGCCTGGCCGAACCCGAGCCCTACGGCCCGTTCCTTGTGGTGAGCACCGACAACGGCGTCTCGCTGGACGTCGTCGAGACGGGCGGACCGGTGCACTCGCAGCACTACGCGTTCCTGGTCGGCGAGGACGAGTTCGACCGGATCTTCGGGCGGATCACCGAGCGCGGGCTCGAGTACTGGGCCGACCCGTTCGGGAAGGAACCCGGCCGCGTCAACCACAACGACGGCGGCCGCGGGGTCTACTGGGCCGACCCGAACGGCCACCGGCTGGAGATCATCACCCGCCCGTACGGCGGCTGAGCAGCAGGCCCGCGGACCAGGCGGCCCGCTTCAGGGGCGCACCGGGTCGGCGAGCATGTCGCAGTACCACAGCGCGCGTCCGCGAACCGCGCCGTGGCGCACTGGACCCAGCCGTGCAGGACGTTCGGCGACACCTGGTCCTGCTCGGCCCGCAGCCCGCGCTCGTCGACGAACGACTCGCGCAGCGCTTCGCGCTCGTCCGCGCGGGACAACAGTTTCTGGGCCACAGTCCACTCCTCCGGGAGCCAGCAGCAGGGTATTCGGGCGAGGTCTCCTTCACCGTGGAGCGGATCCCGGCCCCGCCGTGGCCCGGACGGTTACGCCCCGACGCGGTCCAGTTCGGCGACCGCGTCCGCAGGCAGGGTCAGCTCCGCCGCTGCCACGTTCTCGTGCAGGTGGGCCACCGAGGACGTGCCGGGGATGAGGACGATGGCGGGCGAGCGCTGCAGCAGCCACGCCAGCGCGACCTGCTGCGGCGAGGCGCCGAGGCGGCCGGCGACGTTCGTCAGCGTCTCCGACTGCAACGGTGTGAAGCCGCCGAGCGGGAAGAACGGCGCGAACGCGATGTTCTCCGCCGCGCACCGGTCCACGAGGGCGTCGTCCTGGCGGTTGGCCAGGTTGTACAGGTTCTGCACGGTGACGACCGGCGCGATGGCCTGCGCCTCGGTGAGCTGGGCGTCGGACACCCCGCTGAGCCCCAGGTGCCGGATCAGCCCCTCCTTCTGCAGCTCGGCCAGCGCGGCGAACTGCTCGCCCAGCGGCGCGTCGTCGGGCGTCTCGTGCGCGCCGACCCGCAGGTTGACCACGTCGAGCACGTCCACGTCCAGGTGCTCGAGGTTCTCCCGGACCTGCGCCTTGAGGTCCTCGGGCTCCAGCGACATGTCCCAGCTGCCCTGCGGCCCGCGCCGCGCGCCGACCTTGGTGACGATGCGCAGGTCCGCCGGGTACGGGTGCAGCGCCTCCCTGATCAGCTCGTTGACCACCGTCGGGCCGTAGAAGTCACTCGTGTCGATGTGGGTGATGCCCAGCTCGACCACCTCGCGCAGCACGGCGATCGCCTGGTCGCGGTCCTTCGGCGGCCCGAACACGTTCGGCCCGGCCAGCTGCATGGCGCCGTAGCCCATCCGGGTGATCGTGAGGTCGTCCGCGAGCGGGTGGGTCCCGCCCGCGACTGTGTTGGCCATGGTCTGCCTTTCGCTTGCTCTTCCAGTGGCTGCACCTCCCACTCTGCTCCGCCGCTCGCGGCGCTGGGGATGCCCCCGCGTTCCTGGTAGTCCGGGGGACACCCACCCGCGGGGAGACGGAACTACGGTGGATCGCATGGAGAGCACGAACGCGCTGGGCGAGTTCCTGCGCGCCCGGCGCGAGCTGGTCCGGCCGCAGGACGCCGGGATCAGCGCGGGCGGCGGGCTGCGGCGGGTGCCGGGCCTGCGCCGCGAGGAGGTGGCGACGCTGGCCGGCATCAGCGCCGACTACTACCTGCGGCTGGAGCAGGGCCGGGACCGCAACCCGTCGGTCCAGGTACTCGAGGCGCTCGCCACCGTCCTGCGGCTCGACGCCGACGCCACCGCCTACCTGCTCGCGCTCGCCGGTCCCGGGAGCCAGTCCCGGCGCCGGGCGCCGAACCGGGAGCGCGTGCCGCCGAGCATCCGCCAGCTCATCGACGGCTGGACGAGCAACCCGGCGTACGTGCAGAACAAGTTCTCCGAGGTGCTCGCGGTGAACTCGCTCGCCGCCGCGCTCTCGCCGAACTACTCCCCCGGTGTCAACGCGCTGCGGGCGGTGTTCCTGGACCCCCGCGAGAAGGAACTGCGCCGCGACTGGGACACGCTGACCGAGGAGGGCGTCGCGACGCTGCGCGCGAACGTCGGGCCGGACGTCGACGACCCACGGCTGGTCGAGCTGGTCGGCGAGCTGTCCGTCCGAAGTGAACGGTTCCGGCAGCTGTGGGCCCGGCACGACGTGCGGCCGCGGACCAGCCGCGTCAGCAGGCTCAGCCACCCTCAGGTCGGCGACCTGGACCTGGCGGCCGACAAGCTGACCATCAACGGCACGGACGGGCTGATCCTGGTCGTCTTCCACGCCGAGCCGGGCAGCCGCAGCGCCGAGCTGCTGGAAATCCTGGGCAGCCTGACCGCACCGGAGGACGCGGCGAGGGCGCCCTCCGACCGTCCACAGTGAACAGTGCTCAACTCGCGGCGCGGGTGAGACCGGCCTGCCCGGCGCCGCGACTGAGCACCACCCCGTCGGTGTCCTGCACCGCTTTCGCCGAGCGCGCCGGGTCGAGGTCGGGGCTGCTCGCCGTGCGCAGGCGGATCGGCGGGCCGAGATCGATCACGGTGGGCACGTACTCGGCGCGGTCCACCGTCCAGCCGGTGCCCGAACGCGTGAAGTGGAACCGCGCGATGACTCCTTCCTCCGTGCTGCCGCGCGGCTCCGAGTGCCGGGCGATCGAGTTGCCGAGACCGTAGGCGACCCATTTGCCGTCGATCTTCTCGAACGGCTGCACCACGTGCGCGTGATGGCCGATGATCAGGTCGATCGCCGGGTCGCCCAGCAGGCGCTGCGCGATCCGCCGCTGCTCGGCCGTCGGCAACGGCTGGTACTCCACACCCCAGTGCAGGCTCGCGATCACGATCTGTGCGCCCGCGGCGCGGGCCGCCCGGGCGGCGGCGAGGACGGCGTCCGCGTCGAGGGTGTTCGCGAGCCAGGGCGTGGCGCTCGGCACTTTCCGCCCGTTGAAGCCGAAGGTGAACGAGACGTGGCCGACCTTCACCCCGTGCACGTCGAGCACGAGCGGGGTCAGCGCCTCCTGTTTCGTCCTGGCCGAGCCGGTGTGCCGGATCCCGGCCGCGTCGAGGTCGTCGAGGGTGCGGTCCACGCCGCCGGCGCCCTGGTCCAGGGTGTGGTTCGACGCGGTGGAGCAGTCGTCGTACCCGGTGGCGGCGATCGCCGTGGCGATCTCCGGTGGCGCGCTGAAGTCCGGGTAGCCCTCGAAGGGCCCGCCCGCCGGTGCCAGCGGGGTTTCCAGGTGGCAGACGGCGAGGTCCGCGCGGCTGATCGTGTCGCGGATCCCGGCGAGCATCGGGCGGTAGTCGCGCCGCCCGCCACCGTCCTCGGTGGCCTGCTCGGTCAGCTCCGGATGGATCAGCACGTCGCCGGTGGCCACGACGCTGAAACCGGGGTCGGCGGGCACGGCCGGGGCGGTGGTGCCGCCCGCTGTCCGCTCGACGCCGGCCGTGCAGGCGCCCAGCACCGGCACCACCGCCAGGGTCGCGATCAACCGGCGCACGCGCATGCGGCGCATCCTGCCAGTGCCCGCGGACCTAGCCCGCGATAGCCCGGCCGACGGCCGCGCGCAGCCGCCTGCTCACCGCGACGAAACGCCGGAACTGCGGACCTGGCCGGGTGTCGCCACGCGCCGGGTTGCCCGCGTTCAGCCGCTCCCGCTGGGGAACCACCACGTACTTCGGGTCCTTTGTGGACTCCACACCGGCATGGAAGACACCGAACCGCTGCAGCGCGCTCGCGGTGAGCAACGCGAGACCGGACGCCACGGCCGCGGTGCGGCTGCGCCCGGCGAACAACGTGCCCACCGCACCGCCGACGTTCAGGTACTCCGCCGCGCGACGCAGCCGCTCCGGCTTGCCGGTCGTGTAGGCCTCGCCGACGAGACCGAGGCGCTGCGGCAGCAGCCGGGACGCGGCAACCTCCAGCCCCGCGCCCGCCAGGGCGAGCCGGCGGGCCGGGCCCGCCTGGGCGACCGACGCGAAGACCATGCCGAATCCGCCGCCGCTCGCGGCGGCCGAGCCGGTGAAGACGAACGGGAGGTACGCGTGCGCCTCGTGCCACGCGGGCACCGCCGTCTGGGACAGCAGGACCGCCGTGTACGACGCGAGACCCGGCGCGAAGGCCGCCGCGGACAGCCCGGCCGGGCGCGCCGCCCAGGTCACCAGCTTGCCCACCACGGTGCGCCGCAGCGCGCGGGGCATCAGCTCGGCGACGCCGCTCAGCCCGGCACCGGCCCCGTACGCCGTGAGGATCCAGGTGCCGACGCTCATCGGCGAGCTGGGCTTCGCGACCCGCAGCATGTGGTGGAACCGCTCGGGCCGGCCGAGGTCGCTGACGAGGAAGTAGGTGCTCGCGACGAGGCTGCCGAGCGCGCCCACCCGCCCCGCCGTACGCAGCGCCGGGCGGCCGGTCAGGTCCGCGCCCGCGGCGAGCATCGCCGACCCGGCGGACAGTCCGCCGGTGAACAGGTACGCGGCGATCTTCCACTCCCACACCGGGGGTTTGAGCACCGCGCGGCCGTAGTAGGAGCTGAACTCGGCCTTCGGCACCGCCGACTGCTCACGCGTGCCGCCGCCGCGGCCGAACATCTGCGCGTGGATGTCGGCGGCGCCCCGGTCGCTCGGCCGCTCCCTCATCGCTTCCCCCGCCCCAGGAACGCCGACACCGCCGCGGCCACGAGCGCCGAGGCCGCCATCCCGGCGTACTTCCACATCGACGGCAGGTCCCGCGTCGGCACCACCGGGTCGGGCGGCAGCCCGTACACCTCCGGCTCGTCGAGCAGCAGGAAGAACGCGCCGTCGCCGCCCACCCCGTCGTCGGGGTCGTGCCCGTACAGCCGCGCCTCGGGCACGCCACGCTCGTGCAGCTCCTCGACGCGCCGGGCCGCGCGTTCGCGCAGCTCGTCCAGCTCGCCGAACTGGATGGAGTCGGTCGGGCACGCCTTGGCGCACGCGGGCTCCAGCCCGTCCTGCAGCCGGTCGTAGCACAGCGTGCACTTCCAGGCGCGCCCGTCGTCCTCGCGCCGGTCGATCACGCCGTACGGGCAGCCGGAAACGCAGTAGCCGCACCCGTTGCAGATGTCCTGCTGCACCACCACGGTGCCGAACTCGGTGCGGAACAGCGCGCCGGTCGGGCACACGTCGAGGCAGCCCGCGTGCGTGCAGTGCTTGCACACATCGGACGACATGAGCCAGCGGAAGTCCGTGCGGCTCTCGGCCCCGGTCGCGGCTCCGGGCGGTTCGAACGTGGGGATGCCCAGGTCCACCGCCGTGGTGCCCAGCTCGCCTCCCCCGCGCTCGGCCAGCTCGATCGCCGAGGCGACGGTGTCGGCCGAACGGCGGCTGCCCGACGGCCCGGTCGGCAGGCCGTGCAGGCCGGCGTCCTGCCCGCCCAGCGGCCGCGACTGCTCGACGAACGCGACGTGCCGCCACGAGTCCGCGCCCAGCATCCCGGTGTTGTCGAAGGACATGCCGAGCAGGTTGAACCCGTCCTCGGGTACCAGGTTCCACTCCTTGCACGCGACCTCGCAGGCCTTGCAGCCGATGCACACCGAGGTGTCGGTGAAGAACCCCACGCGTGGCGGGTGCTCCTCGTACCCCGCGTTGCCCGCCGGGTCGGCGAGTGGACCGTACAGGCTGTTGTCGGTCATCCCTGATCCTCCGGCTCGGTGTGCGCGACCGGGTCCGCCCGGGTCGTGTCGATCCGGGTGCCCGTCTGCGGCGTGACGCCGGCGCGCCGCCGGTACTCGGCGACGTACTCCAGCAGCGCGGGACCGCGCGGTCGGCGGCCCGGCTGGACGTCGCAGGTCGCGACCTTGCTCTCCTGGATGAACACGTTCGGATCCGCGACCACGCCGAGCAGGTCGTTCACCACGTCGCCGTCGACGAGACCGGTCTGGCCCCAGTGGTACGGCATCCAGACCTGGTGCACCACCCTGTCCTCGATGCGCAGCGGGGTCATCCGGTCGGTGACGAACACGCGCGCGTCGACCGCCGTGCGGCTGGTGACCACGTGCGCCCAGTCCAGGTGCGCCAGCCCGCGCTCGGTCGCGAGCTCGGGCGAGACCTCGACGAACAGGGCGGGCTGCAGCTCGGCCAGGTACGGCAGCTGGCGGCTCATCCCGCCCGCGGTGTGGTGCTCGGTCAGCCGTGCCGTGGTGAACACGAACGGGAACACCTCGCCGTGCGCCTCGGGTGGCGACGGGTTCGACGGGTTGTCCGCCCGCCCGTAGACGATCCGCACCGGGCTGGCCTGCTGCGCGTACAACTGGTTGCGCGCCGGGGACTCGTGCGGCTCGTAGTGCGTCGGCAGCGGCCCGTCGAGCACGCCGTTCGGCGCGAACAGCCAGCCCTTGCCGTCGGCCTGCATGATGAACGGGTCGTCCCCGCGCAGCGCCTCGACGCCCACCGCGCCCTCGCGCGGCCGGTAGTCCGGCGGCTTGGTCTTCTCGAAGTCCGGCACGTCGTGCCCGGTCCACTCGCCCTTTTCCGGGTCCCACCAGATGAGCTTCTTGCGCTCGCTCCACGGGCGGCCCTGCGGGTCGGCGGACGCGCGGTTGTAGAGCACCCGCCGGTTCATCGGCCAGGTCCAGCCCCACTCCGACTCGTAGGGCCCCTGCTCGTCGTGCGGCTTGCGGCGGGCGGCCTGGTTGACCCCGTCGGCATAGACGCCGCTGTAGATCCAGCAGCCGCAGGCGGTGCTGCCGTCGGACTTGAGCTCGGGATAGCCGCTCACCTCGCGGCCGGTACCCACCTCGACGCCGCTCATGCGGCGCAGCACGTCCTCGCCCGAGGGCTCGTCGCCGTCCATCCGGTAGTCCCACGCCAGGTCCAGCAACGGCCTGTCCCGCTCGTCCGTCGAACCGGCGAGCTTCTCCCGGAGCCTGCGGCCCAGGTGGTAGGTGAACCACAGCTCGGAGCGCTGGTCGTCCTTGGGCTCGACCGCCTTCTCCCGCCACTGCAGCATCCGCTGCGTCTGGGTGAAGGTGCCGGCCTTCTCCACGTGCGACGCCGCGGGGAAGACGAACACCTCGGTGCGGCAGGTCTCCGGGCTGATCTCGCCGGTCTCGATCTCGGGCGAGTCCTTCCAGAAGGTCGCGCTCTCGATCATCGCGAGGTCCCGCACGACCAGCCAGTCCAGGTTCGCCATGCCGAGGCGCTGCAGCCGCCCGTGCGCGGAGCCGACCGCCGGGTTCTGGCCGAGCAGGAAGTAGCCGAACACCTTGCCGTCGACCATGTCCATGACCGTGCGGTAGGTGCCGTGGTCGCCGTTGATGCGGGGCAGGTAGTCGAAGCAGTAGTCGTTCTCCGCGGTCGCCTTCTCGCCCCAGTACTCCTTCAGCAGCGACACCATGTACGCGTCCGCGTTGTGCCAGAAGCCCTTCTGGTTCGTGCCGCGCACCTTGTCGATGTAGGAGGCCAGGTCCTCGTGCCGGGTGTCGGGCATCGGCAGGTATCCGGGCAGCAGGTTGAACAACGTCGGCACGTCGGTCGAGCCCTGGATGCTGGCGTGCCCGCGCAGCGCGAACACGCCGCCGCCGGGGCGGCCGATGTTGCCCAGCAGCAGCTGGATGATCGAGCCGGCGCGGATGTACTGCGCGCCGAGGGTGTGCTGGGTCCAGCCGACGCTGTAGACCAGCGCGGCGGTGCGCTCGCGGCCGGAGTTCTCCGTCCAGGCCCGCGCGACGCGCAGGAACTGCTCCGCGGGCACGCCGCAGACCTTCTCCACCATCTCCGGGGTGTAGCGCGCGTAGTGCCGCTTGAGGATCTGGTAGACGCAGCGCGGATCCTGCAGCGTCGGGTCGGCGGCGATGTCCCCGGCCCCGCCCTCCAGCGGCGGCCCGCCGGAGCCGAGCTGGTCGGGCGCGGCCTGCGACTTGGCCCTGCTCCCGCCGCGGCCCATCGACTCCGTGGACTCGTAGTGCCAGCTCGCCGGGTCGTAGGAAGCGCTTTCGTGGTCGTAGCCGCTGAACAGCCCGTCGAGGTCCTCGGTGTCCTGGTAGCTCTCGTCCACCAGGAAGGACGCGTTGGTGTACGCGGTGACGTACTCCCGGAAGTCGAGCTCGTTGGCCAGGATGTAGTTGATGACGCCGCCGAGGAAGGCGATGTCGGTACCCGCGCGCAACGGGACGTGCGTGTCCGCGACCGCGCTCGTGCGGGTGAACCGCGGGTCGACGTGGATCACCTCGGCGCCGTGCGACTTGGCCTCCATCACCCACTGGAACCCGACCGGATGGGCCTCGGCCATGTTCGAGCCCATGATGATGACGAAGTCGGAGTTGGCCAGGTCCTGCTGGTAGTCCGTCGCACCGCCGCGACCGAAGGAGGCTCCCAGACCGGGAACCGTGGCGGAGTGTCAAATACGGGCCTGGTTCTCGATCTGCACGGCGCCCAGCGCGGTGAACAGCTTCTTGATCAGGTAGTTCTCTTCGTTGTCGAGGGTGGCGCCGCCGAGGCTCGCGATCCCCATCGTCCGGCGCAGCCTGCGGCCGTGGCCGTCGGTCTCCTGCCAGCCCTTGGCGCGGGCCTCGATGACCCGGTCGGCGACCATGTCCATCGCCGTGTCGAGGTCGAGCTCCTGCCAGTCCTTGCCGTACGGCGCCCGGTAGCGGACCTTCCGCACCCGCTGCGGCCCGGTGACCAGCTGCTTGCTGGCGGACCCCTTGGGGCACAGGCGACCGCGGGAGATCGGGCTGTCCGGGTTGCCCTCGATCTGGATGACCTGCTCATCCCGGACATACACCTTCTGCGCGCAGCCGACCGCGCAAAAAGGACAGACGGAATGCGCCACCCGGTCGGCGGCGGCGGTACGCGGCATGAGCCCGGCGGAGAGCTTCGACTGCGCCGCCTTGCCGCGGCCCAGCGGGTCCGGGCCGGCGACCTGCCGATACACCGGCCACGACCGGATCCAGTCCCCGATGCCCATGCACGCCCCTTCCTCGACTCGGGTCGCGGCTACCCTGCCGTGCTCCTGATCAAACCCCGGTGTTCACGGTTTCGCAACGACCACCGTCCGCGTGCCGTCCGGAGCCCGCCGCGTCACCCGGCGGGCGTCGAGCTGTTCGAGCAACGGCACGGCGACCCGGCGGGTGGTGGACAGCGCACGGCGGGCCTCGCTGACGGTGAACGGCTGCGGCACGGCGGCGAGCAGGGCCGCCGCCTGCTCGAACGCATCGGGCCCGAGCACGACGCCGTCGGCGATCCTGGTCAGCCTTCCGGCCCGGACGGCGGCGGCGATCCCACGGGAGTCCAGGCCGACATCGGCCAGCTCGCCGGCTTCGGGCGCGCGGAACGGCTCCGCCGCCAGCCACTCCTCCACCGCCCGCACGGCCTTGTCCACCCGGGCGGGCAGCCCGGCCCCGGGCCGCCGCACGAGGCCGTCGGCGACTTCGAGACCGGTGCCGGCCAGCGCCTCGGGGACGAGCTCGGCCGCGGGCAGCCCCAGCTCCTGGCGCAGGACCTCCAGTGGCATCCCGGCGGCGATGTCGTGTTCGGACGTCCATCGCCGCACCGAGGTCACGGCCTGCGCGCGCCGCTGTGCCCACCATGCGGGGTCGAGGACCCACTCGCCGATGCGCTCCCCGGTCGCGGGCAGGCCCATCGCCCGCAACTCGGTGGCACGCGCGAACTCCGGCGGCCGGACGCGGCCGCTCGCCAGCTCCTCCGCGCGCGCCCGCGCGGCGCCACGGCGCCGCAACTCCGGCGGCCGCACGTCCAGCACCTCGACACCCGCGGCGATGCGGTGCTCGCCGGGATCGCGGAGCAGCCCGGTGTCGCCGATCCGCAACGGCAACGGGCGGGCGAGGCGCAGTCGTGCCGCGTTCGTCCCCAATGGACGGACGTGCACCGGGACGGCAGCGGATCCCAGGTGCAGCACCAGCTGCCGGTGCAGCTCGCCCGGTGACCGCAGGGCGACGTCGATCTCGGTGGTGGGCAGCCAGGCGCCGGGGGTGCACACCGGGTCGCCGCGGCCGATCTGCTGCCGGTCGGCGCCGCGCAGGTTCACCGCGACCCGCGCCACCGCGGTGACCTCGTGCTGCTCCTCCCCCAGCGACTGCAGCCCCCGCACGCTCACCCGCCGTCCGGCGTGCTCGAGCTCGTCGCCGACCCGCACCGTGCCGGCGGCGAGGGTGCCGGTGACGACCGTGCCCGCGCCGCGCACGGTGAACGACCGGTCGACCCACAACCGCACGTCCGCGCGCGGGTCCGGCGCGGGCAGCCGGTCGACCATCGCGACCAGCCCGGCGCGCACGCTGTCGAGGTCGGCGCCCAGGATCACCGCGGGCTCGGCGAGCGAGGTGCCGGCGAACTGTTCGCGCGCCTGCTCGATCGCGCGCCCGGGGTCGGCGAGGTCGGCCTTGCTGATCACCAGCAGCGCCTCGCGGACGCCGAGGGCGTCGAGCGCGGCCAGGTGCTCGCCCGACTGCGGCATCCAGCCCTCGGTGGCGGCGACGACGAACAGCACGGCCGGCACCGGGCCGACGCCGGCGAGCATGTTCGCGACGAACCGCTCGTGCCCCGGCACGTCGACGAACGCGAGCCTGCGGCCGTCGAGCTCGGTCCAGGCGAACCCGAGGTCGATGGTGAGGCCACGCCGCTGCTCCTCGGCGAGGCGGTCCGGCCACATCCCGGTGAGCCGGTGCACGAGCGTCGACTTGCCGTGGTCGACGTGCCCGGCCGTGGCTACGACGAACATGCCCGCACCGCCGCCACCAGCACGTCGTCGTCCGCCGCGTCGACCATCCGCAGGTCCAGCAGGCAGTGCCCCGCTTCGAGCCGCCCGACCACCGGCGGGACGCCCTCGCGCAACGGCCTCGCGTACGACTCGGGCAGCCGCACGCCCGCGCTGGGCAGCTCCACGCCGGGCGCGCCGCCGCCGCCGACGGCCGCGACGCAGTCGACGGCCTCGGCGCCGGGCAGTGCCGCCGCGATCCGTTCCGCGCGCGCCCGCAGGTCCGCCTGCTTCGCGGAAAGCGCTTCCACGACCGGCGGCGGCGGGCCGAGCACGGTGGCTTCGAGCGCGGCGAGGGTCAGCTTGTCCACCCGCAGCGCGCGGGCGGCGGGATGTCGCCGCAGCCGTTCGACCAGGCCGGCCTCGCCGAGCAGCAGCCCCGCCTGCGGGCCGCCGAGCAGCTTGTCGCCGCTGGCGGTGACGAGGTCCGCGCCCTGTTTCAGCGCCGTCGTCGCGTCCGGTTCGTCCGGCAGCACCGGATGCGGGGCGAGCAGGCCCGAGCCGATGTCGACCACCAGCGGCACGTCCAGCTCCGCCAGCTCGGCGATGCCCGCGGCGGAGGTGAAGCCGGTGACCTGGAAGTTCGACGGGTGCACCTTGAGCACGAACCCGGTGTCCGGCCCGATCGCCCCGGCGTAGTCGCGCAGGCTCGTCCGGTTGGTGGTGCCGACCTCGCGGAGCCGGGAGCCGGCGGCGGCGAGCAGCTCGGGGATGCGGAACCCGTCGCCGATCTCGACCAGTTCCCCGCGGCTGAGCACGATCTCCTTGCCGGGGGCGAGGGTCAGCGCCGCGAGCAGCAGCGCGGCCGCGTTGTTGTTCACCACGTGCACGCCGCCCGCGGCCGGTACGGCCCGGGCGAGCGCGGCCAGCGCGCCGCGACCCCGGCGTGCGCGACGTCCGGTCGCGAGGTCGAACTCGACGTCGGTGGCGCGGCCCGCGGTGACCACGGCGTCCAGCGCGGCCTGCGACAGCGGCGCCCGGCCGAGGTTGGTGTGCACGACGACGCCCGTGGCGTTGAGCACCGGCCGCAGGCTCGTGGCGGCCGCGGGCAGCGCGGCGACCGCGTGCTCGGCGACCTGTTCCGGCTCGATCTCCCCCGCCCGCGCGCGCTGCTGCGCCTCGGCGACGACGGCCTTCACCAGCGCGCGGCCGAGGGTGCGCTCGGCCGCGGCGAGGCGGGGGTGCGCGAGCACCACGTCGGTCCGGGGGACGCGCCGCCGCGGGTCACCCACGGCGGGGCTCCCGGTGGTGGCGGAGGCGGACGGGAATCGAACCCGCCAGCGACAGGACCTGCCGCTCAACGGTTTTGAAGACCGCGCCGGTCACCAGACCGGATACGCCTCCCTGGACCATGGCGCCCATCATGGCAAGCTCCGGGCTGCGGCGCGAACCCGGCCGGGGCAGCATGGACGCCATGGCCTACCGACTGACCCAGTACGCGCACGGCGGCGGGTGCGCGTGCAAGATCCCGCCGGGCGAGCTCGAGGACATCGTGCGCGGGCTGGTCAAGGCCGAGCCGCGCGACCCGGTGGGCGAGCTGCTCGTCGGCCTCGAGGACGGCGACGACGCGGCGGCGGTGCGCATCGAGCACGACACGGCCGTGATCGCGACCACGGACTTCTTCACCCCGGTCGTCGACGACCCCTACGACTGGGGCCGGATCGCCGCGGCCAACGCGCTGTCGGACGTGTACGCCATGGGCGGGCGCCCGGTGGTGGCGGTGAACCTGCTGGGCTGGCCCCGCGAGGTGCTGCCGTTCGAGCTGGCGGCCGAGACGCTGCGCGGCGGGCTCGACGTGTGCGGTGCGGCCGGTTGCCACCTCGCCGGCGGGCACAGCGTGGACGACCCGGAGCCCAAGTACGGCCTGGCCGTCACCGGGATCGGGGATCCGGACCGGTTGCTGCGCAACGATTCCGGCCGGGCGGGGGTGCCGCTGTCGCTGACCAAGCCGCTCGGCCTCGGCGTGCTCAACTCCCGGCACAAGGCCACCGGCGAGCGGTTCGCCGAGGCGATCGAGGTGATGACCACGCTCAACGCCGACGCCTCCCGGGCCGCGCTGGCGGCCGGTGTGCGGTGCGCGACCGACGTGACCGGGTTCGGCCTGCTCGGCCATCTGCACAAGCTGGCCCGCGCCAGCGGGGTCACGGCGATCGTCGACTCGGCAGCGGTGTCCTATGTGGACGGGGCACGGGAAGCCCTCGCCGCCGGGTACGTCAGCGGCGGCACGCGCCGAAACCTCGACTGGGTGGCGCCGCACGTGGACCTCTCGGCCGTGACCGAGCAGGAGGCCCTGCTGCTCGCCGACGCCCAGACCTCGGGCGGCCTCCTGGTCGCCGGCGAGATCCCGGGCGCCCCGGTCATCGGCGAGCTGGTGCCACGACAGGAGCACACCATCGTGGTGCGCTGAAGCGGCTTCCGGGTCAGCCCCGCTGCAGCTCGCCGCGGGTGACCCAGTTGCCGTGCAGCCCGTACGGCACCCGGATCGGCAGCTTCACCGTCGCCACGGGCGGCGCGTCGATCCGCCCGGCGTCGAGGATCAGCAGGTCGCTGCGCATCTCGTCGTGCCGGCCCACGACCGCCAGCACGTAGCCCTCCGCGTGCCCGGCCTTCTCGTGTGCCGGGACGAAGAGGGGCTCGCCGACGGACGAGCAGTCGCCGACGTAGTGCGTCGTCGTTCGCCTGTGCTCGAGGTCGACCGCGCCGACCCACCGGAAGCCCCGGCCCGGCCTCGGCTCCCCCGGCACCTCGTACATGCCCATGACGCCCCACGAGTACGGCAGCGTCTCGAACCGGTCGTCCATCCGCGGGAACTCGCCCGCGTGCGTGGTGAGCCGTTCCTGGGTGAAGCTGCCCCGTTCGCCCATCGTGTCGATCGTCCACCGCGACAGGTACCCCTTGGTCTTCCCGGGGTCGGCGGGTGCGCCCGACAGGTCGGGGAAGAACGGGAAGTAGTTCGACTCCGACACCGGGGTGTCGATGTGGATGTGCCTGCCGTCGTCGTAGGCCCCGAGGATGTGGCTGGCGAACCGGGTGCCGCCCCGGTACCAGCGCAGGTCCTCGACCCGGCCCTTGCGCGGCAGCACGCCGAGGTGGACGTCCCTGCCCGGGTCCCACGCGTAGTGCGACAGGCCCGCGCGGATCCGGCCCAGGTCGCTGACCAGCGGGATGATCGGGAACACCACGAAGTTCTGGGTCACCGCGAAGTCGTGCACCATGCTCGAGTACGGGGCCTGGAACCAGGTCTCGTGCACGAGGTTCCCGTCGCGGTCCGCCTCGTAGAAGGCGATGTCGGGGGTGCACTCGCCCTTCGCGGCGAACCCGAAGAACACCATCTCGCCGGTCCTGGGATCGAACTTCGGATGCGCGGTGGAGGTCTGCGAGGTCAGCGCCCCGTCGAAGGTGTGCACCCCGACGGTGTCCAGCGTATCGGGGTCGATCTGGATCGGCGGGCTGTCCTCCTTCGACGCGAGCAGCTTCCCGCCGTGCCAGAACACGTTGGTGTTGGCCAGCGTCCGGTTCATCCCGGCGACCGATGGGTCGTCCGTGAACGGGTTGCGGTACGCGCCGAACAACGACCGCCGGGCCTTCCGCTCGGCCTCGAACCTCGGCGTCCGCACGTAACGGCTCTTGAAGTCGACGTGACCGCGCTCGAAGCGGAACGACATCACCATGCCGTCGGCGTTGAACGGGATGTCGCCCGCCACCATCGGCGGCCACTGCCGGTCGCACACCACCCGGTAGTAGGTGCCGTCGAGCTGCCCGGGCACCTCGCCCTGAGCGACCTCGAGATCGTAGATGTCGGCCTCGACGCGGACCGGGGCGCTGAACCCCGCGAACATCGGGTCCTGGGGAAAACGCGTGGTCATCGCACTGCCTCGCCTGCGGGGTCACGGCCGGTCACCGGATGCGGGTAGTGGAACGGCACGACGTCCGTGGCCGGGAAGAACGCGAATCCTTCGATGAGCTCGTCCGGACCGAGCGGGTCCTCGGGGTAGGTCGTCTCGGGAATCATGTGCGTCATCGGCGCGGTGTGCGCCCAGCCGGACTCGTACTCGGCGTGCCAGAACGGGAAGTAGCCCAGGCGCTTGATCTTCCACACACCGTTCTCGAGCACGTAGGCGTTTTCGTAGAGACCGCCCTCCCACCACTGCTGGAAGGAAAGCCGCGACACCTGCTCCGGGGCGGACTCGTGCGCGCCGGCCTGCATGAGGCATCGGAACCGCGCCCGCGCCGAGGTGCCGTCCGGCGAGACGGTCACGACGTCCTGCAGCATGACGTGCTCCAGCAGGAACCCACGGACAGGCCCGTTGTGCCCACCGGTGAACCGCGCCCGGAACCGCTGGAGATAGAGCCGCTCGACCCCGGCCCGGCCGCGGTAGACGCCACCCGCGAACGCGACTTCGCCGTCTGCGCCGAACAGGTCGACGACCTCGTCGTAGAGGCACTTGTCCAGGTAGTAGCCGTACTTGTGGTGCAGGGCGCGGATCTCGGCTGCCGCCTCGAGGGACCGGACCCGCTCCGCCAGCTCCACCACCGTCCGTTGCAGCCGCGCCACCCCGGCGGTGCTGACCTCCTCGGTGCTCGACACGCCGATCTCCTTCGATTCGGTGTCACCCTTGCGATGACAGGACAGCGTGCGGGGGCACCGGGAGACAAGCGAGAGGGACCGGGGTTCCGCTATGCGGAAGACGGGACGCCGGCGGTCCGCGAGCCGCCTTCCCGGCTGCCGCGCAGCAACGTCTGGATCACGTTCGCGGCATGCAGCAGGGGTTCGACGAAGGGCTCGATCTCGGCCCGGGTGCCGACGTGGCTCGCCGCCGCGGCGAGCGTGACCGCCGCGGCGGGTTCCCCGCTGCCGAGCAGGACCGGGGCGCCGATACCGGTCACCGCGCGGTCGCTCTCGCCGATGTTCGCCGCCCAGCCGCGCAGCCGGATCCGGGTCAGCTCGCGGACCAGGCAGTCCCAGTCGACGACGGAACGCGCTGTCAGCCCTTCGAGGCGGTGGCCGGGATAGCGGCGGCCGAGGTCGTCCGGGGAACAGAACGCGAGCATCGCCTTGCCGCCGGAGGTGCAGTGCGCGGGCAGGACGCGGCCGAGCCGGGTGCCGGCCCGCTGGGGCCCGAAACCCTCGAGTGACTGCACGAACCGGGCAGCGCGCCCTTCGAGCACCAGCATGCTCGTGGTCAGCCCGGTCCGCTCCCGGAGCTCGGCGAGCTGCCCTCCGGCCGCGTCCCGCAGGGTGACGGCCGAGGTGATGCTCAGCGTGATCTCATGCATCGCCTTGGCCGGCAGGTACGGGCCGCCGCCGTGCTCCTGCCGCGCGAACCCGGCCGCGACGCAGTTGGTCAGCACGCGGTGCGCGGTCGAGGGCGCGACCGCCAGCTCGCGGGCGAGCTCGGTGACCGTGAGGGTGCCACGCGAAGCCAGCAGCCGTACGGCGTGCAACGCCATCCGCGCCGAGTTCATCGCGGGCCCCTCTCCTCCGGTGCCAGGAGAAGGGTTGCCCACCGGATACCGCCGGCGCAAGCACGGGCCGGCTCGCGGACGCCGCCATACCGTGAATCAGCAGGCGCCGGGGACGCGTCCTCGACACGTCCCCGGCGGAAAAGGCGTGCGGGTCAGGCCTTGTCCTGCATGCTGCTGCGGGCCGGGTTGGCCTGCTGCCCGGCCTTCGGGTCCTTCTCGTTCTTCTTGGCCTGGACGCCTTCCTGGATCCGGTCGCCCACGCCCTTGTCGATGTTGTGCCAGTACTCGAACGCGCGCTGCAGCACCGGCTCGGACACCCCGTTGAGCAGGTGCCCCACCACGTTGTCGACCAGCCGGTCGCGGGCGGCGTCGTCCAGCACCTCGCGGACCATCGTGCCCGGCTGGCCCCAGTCGTCGTCCTCGGCGTGCGAGACGTAGGCGGTGCGCACGATGTTCCCGTCGGTGTGCCAGGTGGGCGAGGTGCCGTAGCGCTCGGTGTCCGCGGCCGGGCCGCCCTTCGAGTTCGGCGCGTACACCGGGTCCGTCCTCTTCTGGTACGCCATCGCGCCGTCCTTGGAGTAGGTGTGCACGGGCACGACCGGCGCGTTGACGGGCAGTTGCTGGTAGTTCGCGCCGATGCGGTAGCGGTGCGCGTCGGCGTAGGAGAACAGCCGGGCCAGCAGCATCCGGTCGGGGCTCGGCCCGATCCCGGGCACCAGGTTGTTCGGCTGGAACGCGGCCTGCTCGATCTCGGCGTGGTTGTCGGTCGGGTTGCGGTCCAGCGTCATCCGCCCGACCTCGGTCAGCGGGTAGTCGCCGTGCGGCCACACCTTGGTCAGGTCGAACGGGTTGAACCGGTAGTTCGCCGCGTCCTCGTACGGCATGATCTGCACGTACAGCGTCCAGCTCGGGAAGTCCCCGGCCGCGATGTGCTCGAACAGGTCACGCGTGTGGTAGTCGGTGTCCGCCGCGGCCATCTGGTCGGCCTCGTGCTGGGTGAAGTACTCGATGCCCTGGTCGGTCTTGAAGTGGTACTTCACCCAGAACTCCTCGCCCTGGGCGTTGATCCACATGTAGGTGTGCGAGGTGTAGCCGTTCATGTGGCGCCAGGTGCGCGGGATGCCGCGGTCGCCCATCAGCCAGGTGACCTGGTGCGCCGACTCCGGCGACAGCGTCCAGAAGTCCCACTGCATGTCGTGGTCGCGCAGGTTGTTGTCGGCGCGCCGCTTCTGCGACCGGATGAAGTGCTGGAACTTCATCGGGTCCTTGACGAAGAAGACCGGCGTGTTGTTGCCGACCATGTCGTAGTTGCCCTCGGAGGTGTAGAACTTCAGCGCGAACCCGCGCGGGTCGCGCCAGGTGTCGGGGCTGCCGCGCTCCCCTGCCACGGTGGAGAACCGGGCCACCAGCTCGGTCTTCGCGCCCGGCTGGAACACCGCGGCCTTGGTGTACCTGCTGACGTCGGCGGTCACCTCGAACCGCCCGAACGCGCCGCTGCCCTTCGCGTGCGGCTGGCGCTCCGGGATGCGCTCCCGGTTGAACTGGGCCATCTGCTCGATCAGGTAAGCGTCCTGCAGCAGGATGGGCCCGCCGGGGCCCACGGTGAGCGAATGCTCGTCGCTCTCCGCCGGGATACCGGCGTCAGTGGTGGTGAACGGCCGTGCCGTCTCGGTCATGACTACCTTCCTTTTCTCTTCTCCGCGCACGCGGGGCACCAGCCCCAGAACACGATCTCCGCCTCGTCGACCTCGAACCCCCGGTCCTCGCCGGGCGTGAGGCACGGCGCAGCACCCACCACGCAGTCCACGTCCTCGGTGCGCCCGCAGCCGCGGCAGACCAGGTGGTGATGGTTGTCCGCGACCCGGCGCTCGAAGCGGGCCGGATGGCCGGCGGGCTGGATGGAGCGCACCAGCCCGGCGTCCACGCAGGCCCGCAGCACGTCGTAGACGGCCTGGTGGGAGACCGAACCCAGCTCGTCGTGCACCCCGGCGCGCACCGCCTCGGCGGTCGCGTGCGGGTGGCTTGCCAGCCAGGTGAGCACCGCCCGGCGAGGGGCGGTGATCCGCAGCCCGGCGGAGCGCAGCGAGGCCGCCGCGTCGGTCGTGCTGTCGCGCTGGCCCGAAGGGCCTGGGGTCGGCATCCTGCCCGCCTACCCGTTCTGGAATGGTTCCAAACAATATTCAGGTCAGCGCGATCCCGGCGCGAGCCCGCGGAGACCCGCGCCAGGTCACGCAGCAGGTGGCTCACCGGTCCGGCCCCCCGGGACCGGCTGCTCGTGTTCCTGGACGTACTGCTCGGGGTCGATGTCGCTGACCTCGAGCCCGCGAGTGCGCCCGCCGGACCGCGGCGTGCACGCCGTCGCGGATCGCCGGAACCCGGTCGTGGTCGTCGAGGACCAGCTTCGTGATGTCAGGCATGGCCCACCCGCGGTCGCACGATCGCGGCGTACTCGCGGGCCGGGGAGACGGAAACTCGACTGGGCCGCCGCCGGGGCGCAGACTCGACGTGTGAGCGAGCGTGTCCGCTTGGCCGTGCGCGTCGACGGGGTCGTGCAGGGGGTCGGCTTCCGGCCCTTCGTGCACGCGCTCGCCGACCGGTTCGGCCTCGCCGGGCACGTGGGCAACGATGCCGCCGGGGTGTTCGCCGAGGTCGAGGGCGCGCGGCAGGCCGTGGCGGACTTCCTCACGGCGGTGCGGGAGCAGGCGCCCCGGCTCGCGGTCGTCGAACGGGTCACCGCGGCCGAGATCGCCGGACTGGGCGAGACGGGTTTCCGGATCGTGCCGAGCCCGGCGGGCGGCGGCGCGCGGACGCTCGTCTCCGCCGACAGCGCCACCTGCGACGACTGCCTGCGCGAGCTGCACGACCCGGCGGACCGGCGCTACCGCTACCCGTTCGTCAACTGCACGAACTGCGGGCCGCGGTTCACCATCGTGCGCTCGGTGCCCTACGACCGGCCGGCCACGACGATGGCGCCCTTCCCGATGTGCGCGGACTGCGCGCGCGAGTACCACGACCCCGGCGACCGGCGGTTCCACGCGCAGCCGGTGTGCTGTCCCGCCTGCGGGCCCGCCCTGCGGCTGCTCGGCGGACCGGCGGGCGACCCGATCGAGTCCACTGTGGACCTGCTCCGCACCGGGCACGTGCTGGCGATCAAGGGGCTCGGCGGCTACCACCTCGCGGTCGACGCGTGCGACGACGCGGCCGCCCGCCTCCTGCGCTCGCGCAAGCACCGCGAGGACAAGCCGTTCGCGGTGATGGTGCCCGGCCTGGCCGCCGCCCGGGAACTGTGCGAGGTGGACGACCTCGCGATCCGGCTGCTCACCGACCGGCGACGGCCGATCGTGCTGCTGCCCCGCCGGCAAGGCAGCGGCGTCGCCGGGGCGGTCGCCCCCGGCAACCGGCAGCTGGGCGTCATGCTGCCGTACACGCCGCTGCACCACCTGCTGCTGGAGCGCCTCGCCGGCCCGATCGTGCTGACCAGCGGCAACATCTCCGACGAGCCCATCGGGTACCGGGACGACGAGGTGCGCGAACGGCTCGGGCCGATCGCGGACGCGTTCCTGGTGCACGACAGGGCGATCCACATCCGCACCGACGACTCCGTGGTCCGGCCCTTCCGCGGCCGGGCGCAGCTGATGCGGCGCTCGCGCGGCTACGTGCCCGAGCCGGTGACCGCTGCCTTCCCGCGGCACGTGCTGGCCTGCGGGGCCCAGCTGAAGAACACCTTCTGCCTGGCGAAGGACCGGCGCGCGTTCCTCTCGCACCACATCGGCGACCTCGAGAACTACGAGACCCTGCGGTCGTTCACCGAGGGCATCGAGCATTTCCGGCGCCTGTTCGACGTGCACCCCGAGGTGATCGCGCACGACCTGCACCCGGAGTACCTGTCCACGAAGTACGCCCTGGAGCAGGACGACGCCGAGCTGGTCGGGGTGCAGCACCACCACGCGCACATCGCCGCCTGCCTGGCCGACAACGGGGTGGCCGGCCCCGTGCTCGGCGTGGCGTTCGACGGGCTGGGCTACGGGCCGGACGGCACGATCTGGGGCGGTGAGCTGCTGCTCGCCGACCTGGCCGGGTTCACGCGCGTGGGGCATCTCGCCCCGGTGCCGATGCCGGGCGGGACGGCGGCGATCAAGCAGCCGTGGCGGATGGCGGCCGCCTACCTCGACACAGCCTACGGCGCGGGCGTCCCCGGCCTGGACGTGGTGCGGCGCAACGAGTCCCGCTGGCCGGACGTGGTCGCGCTCGGGCACCGGGCGATCAACGCGCCGCTGACTTCCAGCGCGGGCAGGCTGTTCGACGCGGTCGCCGCGATACTCGGGACCCGCGACGCGATCAACTACGAGGGCCAGGCGGCGGTCGAGCTCGAACAGCTCGCCGACCCGGGTGAGCGCGGGGCCTACCGGAGCACGATCACGCCCGGTGAGCCACTGGTCGTCGTGGGCGCCGACCTCGTCGTGTCCGCCGTGGACGAGCTGCGGGCCGGCGTGCCGGTGCCGCTGATCGCCGCCCGGTTCCACAACGGCGTGGCGGCGGCGATCGCCCACGCGTGCGTGACGTTGCGGGAGCGGACCGGGGTGGGCACCGTCGCCCTGTCGGGCGGGGTGTTCCAGAACCTGCTGTTGCTGGCGCGCACCGCCGAGGCGCTGGAGCGGGCCGGGTTCGCCGTGCTGACCCACTCCCGCGTCCCCGCCAATGACGGCGGCGTCAGCCTCGGGCAGGCTGTCGTGGCCGCCGCGCAGGCCGGCTGACGACGTCTCAGCCGCCCTGGTCGCCGGTGGGCAGGTTCGGGCTGCCCTCGGTCGCCGTGCCCTCCTTGCCGACGCCGGTGTCCTCGTCGTCGGTGCGGCCGTACGGGCGCTGCGCCGGGCCCTTCCGGCCTTCCGTCCCACTCGAGTCGGCCTGCTCCTCGGGCCGGGCCGTGTCGCTTTCCCCGGCGCCGTAGGGGGAACCGGGCTCGATGTCGGTCGAGCCGACGCCCTCGCGCTCGGCGTCGGACACCTCCCGGCCGCTCCCCCGCTCGCCCGACGGGGACTCCATCGCCTTCCGGCGCCCTTCCTGGGCCTCTTCACCGCCCCCGCCGACGTCCGGCGCCCAGCCGTGGTGGTCCTTCTGCTCGTTCATCGTCTCTCTCCGCTCGCGATGGAAGTCCGCAGCCAGCCGTACCAGTCCTGCAGGCCGGTCCCGCGCGTCGCCGACACCCGCAGCACGTCGGCCGCCGGGTTGATCCGGCGCACGTCGCGCAGGAACACCTCCGGGTCGAAGTCCAGGTACGGCAGCAGGTCGACCTTGTTCAGCAGGACGAGGTCGGCGGCGGCGAACATGTGCGGGTACTTCAGGGGTTTGTCCTGCCCCTCGGTGACGGACAGGACGACCGCACGCCGGTCCTCGCCGAGGTCGAACAGCGCCGGGCACACCAGGTTGCCGACGTTCTCGACGAACAGCACCGTGCCCGGCGCGGGCCCGAGCGTGCCCAGCGCGCGCTCCAGCATGGTCGCGTCCAGGTGACAGCCCGCGCCTGTGTTGATCTGCACGACCGGCACCCCGGTGGCCTTGATGCGCTCGGCGTCGAGCAGTGTCTCCTGGTCGCCCTCCACCACCGCGACCGGCAGCCCGGACTCGCGGGCGGTCCGCTCCAGCAGCGTCGTCTTGCCCGCGCCCGGCGAGCTCATCACGTTGACCGCCACGACCTCGTGCCGCCGCAGCCAGTCCCGGTTGCGCTCGGCGAGGCGGTCGTTCTTCGCCAGCACGTCCTGTTCGAGCGACACCGTGATGCCGTGCCCGTGCCCGTGGCCCGGTTCCGTGATCCGGACCCCGGCGTCGTCGGAGCAGCCACACGTCGCGCACATCTACGCCACCTCCACCGATCTGATCCGCAGCTGCCGTCCCGCGGTGATCTCCACGTTCGCGCTCCCGCACGGGCACAGCGGGATCAGGTCCGGCAGCGCGAACTCCCCGTCGCAGTCGCGGCAGCGCGCCTGCCCGCCCGGCTCCAGGATGTCGAGCCGCGCGCCTTCGAGCGTCGTTCCGGCGCAGACCACCTCGAAGCAGAACCGCACCGAGTCCGGCACCACCCCGGACAGCTTCCCGATCTCCAGGCACACGGCCGCGACCTCCGCGTCGCCCATCCGCTCGACGATCGCGTCGACGACGCTCTGCGTGACCGACAGCTCGTGCACGGCTAACAGATCCTGGGCAACGGGTCGCCGACGAGCAGGTCGACGATCCTGGTGCCGCCGAACGTGGTGTTGAGCAGCACGATGCCCGGCGGGTCCGCCGCGACCCGCCCGATGACCGCGGCCTGCTCGCCCAGCGGGTGCGCCCGCATCGCCGCCAGCGCCTCGTCGGCCGCCGCGCCGTCCACGACGACCACCACCCGGCCTTCGCACGCCACGTACAGCGGGTCGATGCCCAGCAGCTCCGAGGCGCCGCGGACCTCTTCGGCCACCGGCACCGCCCGTTCGTCGACGACCACGGCCACCTCGGCCGCCCGCGCCACCTCGTTGAGGATCGTCGCCACCCCGCCGCGCGTGGCGTCCCGCAGCGCGCGTACCCCGGGCACCCTGGCCAGCAGCCCGGCCACCAGCTCGTGCACCGGTGCGGTGTCGGACTCCAGGTCCGCGTCGATGTCCAGCTCGCCGCGGGCGAGCATGATCGTGATCCCGTGCTCGCCGATCGGACCGGACACCAGCACGGCGTCCCCCGGCCGCACGGTCGAGACCCCGAGGCCGGGATACTCGATCACGCCGACCCCGGCGGTGTTGACGTAGCAGCCGTCGGCCTTGCCGCGCTGGACCACCTTGGTGTCACCGGTGACGATCTGCACCCCCGCTCGCTCGGCGGCGGCGCGCATCGACTCGACGATGCGCGTGAGGTCCGCGATCGGGAACCCTTCCTCCAGGATGAAGCCCGCCGTGAGGTACAGCGGCCGCGCGCCCGAGACGGCGAGGTCGTTCACCGTCCCGTTCACCGCGAGGTCGCCGATGTCGCCGCCGGGGAAGAACAGCGGCGACACCACGAACGAGTCGGTGGTCAGCGCCAGGCGGGTGCCGTCGATCAGGAGGGCGGCGGCGTCCTCCAGCGGTTCGAGCAACGGGTTGCGGAAGGCGTCGAGGAAGATCGCCTCGATCAGGGTGTGCGTGGCCTTGCCGCCGGACCCGTGCGAGAGCGTGATCCGTTCCTCGCGCACCCTCGGCCGCCTCCGCCGCGCCCGGTCGATGCGGTCGAGCACCTGCTCTTCACGCGTGTTCATGCTGACTCGCCTCCCGGACCCGGCTGCGGGTGAACCGGCCGAAGTTGTAGTACGCCGCGCACGCGCCCTCCGGGGAGACCATGCACGTGCCGATCGGGGTCTCCGGCGTGCAGGCGGTGCCGAAGACCTTGCACTCCCACGGTTTCAGCACGCCCTTGAGCACCTCGCCGCACTGGCAGGCCTTCGGGTCGGCGACCCGCACCCCCGGCACGGAGAAGATCCGTTCCGCGTCGAAGGCTGCGTAGGCCTCCCGCATCCGCGTGGCGGAGTGGGAGATGAAGCCCAGCCCCCGCCACTCGAAGTACGGCCGCAGCTCCATCACCTCGGCGATGGCCTTCAGCGCCACGAGGTTGCCGTCCCAGGGCACCACGCGGGTGTACTGGTTCTCCACCTGCGAGCGGCCCTGCGACAGCTGCAGCATCAGCAGGTAGACCGACTGCAGGATGTCCAGCGGCTCGAACCCGGCGACCACGACGGGCTTGCCGTAGTCGCGGGCGATGAACTCGTACGGGCGGCAGCCGATGACCGTCGAGACGTGCCCGGGACCGATGAACCCGTCCAGGCGCAGGTCCGGGGAGTCCAGGATGGCCTTGATGGCCGGGATGATCGTGACGTGGTTGCAGAAGACCGAGAAGTTTTCGATGCCCTCGGCCGCCGCGCGCAGCACGGTCATCGCCGTCGAGGGCGCGGTGGTCTCGAAGCCGATCGCCATGAACACCACGTGCTGGTCCGGGTTCTGCCGCGCGATCTTCAGCGAGTCCAGCGGCGAGTAGACCATCCGGATGTTGGTGCCCTCGGCGTTGGAGTCGAAGAAGTTCCCGCCGCTGCCCGGCACCCGCATCATGTCGCCGAACGACGTCATCAGCACGCCCGGTTGCCGTGCGATGTGGATCGCGTCGTCCACCCGGCCCATCGGGATCACGCAGACCGGGCAGCCCGGCCCGTGCACGAGCGTGATGCTCTCGGGCAGGTAGTCCTCCAGGCCGTGCTTGTAGATGGTGTGGGTGTGCCCGCCGCAGACCTCCATGAACTTGTACTGCCGGCCCGGCTCGCACAGGCTCGTGATCTTCGCGGACAGCGCGCGGGCCTTGTCCGCGTCGCGGAACTCGTCGACGAATCGCATCTCGGGCCCCCGCTCCTAGTCGATCCGGGAGTCGCGCAGTGCGGCCAGCTCGTCCTCGTAGGCCCTGCCGATGCTCTCCAGGAACTCCATCGCCGCCCTCGCCTCCTCTTCGTCTATTTTGGACAGTGCGAACCCGACGTGGATGAGGATCCAGTCGCCGGGCACCGGCGGGTCGTCCGAGAGCAGGCCGATGTTGATCGTCCGCTTGACCCCGCTGACCGCGACCTTCGCCAGGTCCGGCCGCTCTTCGCTGATCTCGATGATCTCTCCGGGGATGCCGAGGCACATGGCGGCCTCACATCCTGCTGATGCGCGCGTAGCGGCGCACGTCGGGCCCGACCGTCCGGACGAGCAGCACCACCAACCCGATCAGGCTCACGACCAGCAGCCCACGTATCACCATTTCGCACCTCCCGGTTCGACCGTCGCGGCGGCGGGGCCGCACGCGAGTTCCATGACCAGCTCCACGGCTGCAGGCACCGCGGCGGCGACCCGCGGGCTGAGCCCGATCCCTTCCCCGACGTCCGCCGGCTCGCAGCCGACGACCAGCACCCGCCGGGTGTCGCCGCCGAGGGTGCGCAGCAGCCGCAGCACGACGTCCGGTTGCATCCCGTGCGCGTCCAGGGGCCCGGCGGGCTCGTCCCCGCCGTCCCCCGGCTCGATGACGTACACCGTCCCCGGCTCGCCGCCACGCGGGGCGGCGTCGACGAGGATCGTGGTGTCGTAGCCGTCCAGCAGCTCGTAGGCCAGGTGCAGCCCGCTGATCCCGTAGTCGGCCACCTGCACCTGCGGCGGCAGCCCGGCGGTGGCCAGCCGCCTGGCGACCTCGACGCCGAACCCGTCGTCGCCGAGGAAGATGTTGCCGATCCCGGCCACCAGCACGCGCTTCACGGCTGCTCCCCCAGTGGCTCGACCTCGTCCGGCGAGAAGTAGCGGTAGCGGCCGTGTGCCTGCTGCAGCTCGGCGGCCGGGTCCTCGTCCAGGGTGACCGCCAGGTGCCGGTGACCGTCCACATCGGACAGCACGGCGCGCACGGTCGCGGTGCGGCCGTCGAGGAACATGTCCTGCGCGTCGCTGCGCCGCAGCCCGGTCCGCAGCCGCACCCGGCTGCCCGCGGCCACGGCCTCGCCGGCGATCGTCACCGAGTCGGTCTCCGGCGAGACCGACGCGTCCGCGCCCGGGTCCCACCACGGCACGTCCGGTCGCGCCGGTTCCGGCTCGCCGGTGACCGAGCGCAGGTAGCGGATCGTGCCGTGCAGCCGGTCGAGCAGCTCGGGCGGCATGTCGTCGGCCCGGTCGACCACGGCGCGGGCACGTGGGTCGGTCGCCCGGGCCTGACGCTTCTCCTCCTCGGTCAGCGCCATCGTGCGCAGGGTGAGGATCTCGTCGATCTCGGTGCCGTCGAACAGCTCCCCCGGGCTCTCCGGGGCGATCGCGGGATAGTCGTAGAGGATGATCGGCGACGCGAGCACCGCCTCGTCCTGCCCCGGCTCGCCGATCAGCACCGGCCACAGGCGCTCGTTGCGGCAGGCCTCGGCCGCGGGCTTCGCCCACTCGGGCGGGTCCACCAGGGACAGGAACCGCCCGGACTCCACGGCGAGCACCACGTGGGCCGCGAGCAGGGCGCGCCGCAGGGCCGTTTCGCGGGTGGGCTCCGGCTCGGCCCATTCGGTGGTGTTGACGACCTCGACGGCCAGGCGCAGCCCGCCGTACGGCCCGGTCAGCGGCTCGGCGCGCACGCGCAGGTCCCCGGTGAGCGGCCAGCTGCGCCGCATGACCGTGCCGGCCTCGCCGAGGGACTCCGCGACCTCGCGGCCGTCGATCGCGAACGGGACGACGTTCTGCTGCGCGATCAGCTCCTCGACGCCCAGCACGGCGTCGACCTCCTGCTCGACGGCCTCGTCCCAGGTCGTGTGCTCGGTGTCGCCGACGGTCAGGCGCGGCACCTCCCGGTACCGCCCGTCCGGCAGGCGCTCGTGCACCGAGCGCCGCTGGACCTGCAGGAACCGCAGCCTCAGGTGCAGCACGGCGCGGCCGCGGGGTTCGAGCAGGCATTCGGTCCGGCAGCCGGCGTGCTCGCCTGCCTCGGGCGAGGCGAACGCCGGGGGCATCAGCACGCCGAACTGCCAGCGCACCCGGTTCTTCGCCGACGACGCGCGGTACGGGTAGAGCAGGTACCCCTCGTAGAGGACCGCGTCCCCGATGGCCTTCGCCTGGTCGAACACGGTCATGACTCGGCCTCCCCGGCCAGCAGGGTGTCCATCGCCGCGTCCCAGGTCGGGATGGCGTGGCGCGCCTTGTACCGCAGCAGCGCGTCCACCGTCTCCCGGTGCAGCCGGATCCAGGAGGACGCCGGGAAGTACCGGTCCATCAGCTCGCCCCACACCCGCACCGGCATCCGGTAGGAGGCCTCGGCGTGCCAGGGCACCTGCTCGATCCAGAACCCGCGCTCGCCCTTGCCGAACACGGTGCCGGAGAACAGCAGGGCCATCGGCACCACGCCGTCGCGCAGGGCGTGGAAGTACTTGCCCGCGGCCACTTCGAGGTCGTAGCTGCACGGCACCTCCAGCTCGACCTCGCAGGCGCCGGTGAAGCTCGGCACCATCACCGACACGCTCGCGAACTGGAAGGGCTTGAGCGTCTGGCCCCACCGGGACGGGTCGCCGAAGAGGCTCTCCAGCAGCTCGGACTCGCCGGGCTCGTAGCGGCGGCGCTGCGGTTCGATCCGGATCTGGCAGCGCAGCGCGATCGCGTGGATCTCGGTGCGGCTGATGTCGGCCACGTGCAGCCGGAACTGCAGCGTGGGCCCGGCGGCGAACCGCATCGGGCGCACGTCGCTGCAGTCGAAGCTCAGCTCAACCACCGTCGGCCACGACCGTCCGGCTGCGGCGGCGAAGCTCCGCGAAGAACCCGTCGATCGCCTCCCACGCCTCGGTGCCGCCGTCGAAGCCGCGCCAGTGCAGCTTCACCAGCCCGACCAGCTCGTAGCAGACGTCGATCGGCACCAGGAAGGCCTCGTCGCCGTTGACGAGCAGCGCCTCGACGTCGGGCTCCAGCGTGCCGAACTCCGCCCGCAGCTGCTCCCACTCGTCGAGCGACAGCAGCGACTCGGTGGCACCCGCCGGGCTCGGGTAGAACGCGACCGGGCGGTTCTGGCGTGAGTTGACGAAGAAGAACGCCATCCGCACCGGGATGCCCGCGGACTCCCGCAGCCGCCGGCCCGCCGGTGAGTCCGGCGCGTGCAGGTACCGCTCCGGCACCGCCCGGTGCCGCCCCGCGCCGGGCCGGGTGAACAGCAGGTAGCAGCCGCGGCAGGTGCACATGATCGCCCGCGAGTCCAGGTCGATCACGTGCGAGTGCCGTTCGGACAGCGGTTCGGCGCACATCTCGCACTGCTCGCCCGGCGCCGGGCGGGGCGCCGGGCGCAGGAACCGCCGCAGTGGCGCGGTCATCGCCCGCCGCCCGGTACCGGGCATTCGACGGCTTCCAGCGGCAGCAGCGGCCGCCCGCCGGGACCGGCGTCGGGCACCATGCCCTGCACATCGATCGCGGCGATCTCCGGCGCCGCCGTCAGGATCTCCCGTTCGATCGCCTGCTGCACCGTCACCGCCGAGGACGGGCAGCCGTCACAGGTGCCTTTCAGCCGCAGCCGCGCGACGCCGTCCTCGCCGATGCCGAGCAGCTCGACGTCACCGGCATGGGTGCCCAGGTACGGCCGCACCCGCTCGAGCGCGGCCGTCACCCGTTCCATTGTGGACAGTGGATGCAGGTCGTGCAGGATCAGCAGCCCGCGCACGAGCTCGTCGTCGGCCAGCCGCGCGACCACGGCGTCGCCGGCCAGCTCGAGGACCCGGGAGAGCCCGGCGCCGTAGAGCTCCATCAGCGCGTGCACCAGCTCCTCCGCGGCCTCGCGGCCCTCGACCTCGTCGAGCAGCTGCTCGATCCGCTCCCCGACCGCCTGCACCGGGTCCACGGCTCACATCCCGGCGTTGAACGCATGCGGGGTGTGCACCTTCTCCAGCACCTTCCCGTTGCCGGTGTACATGTGCACCCCGCACGGCAGGCACGGGTCGAAGCTGCGCACGGCCCGCATGATGTCGATGCCCTTGAAGTTGTCCTGGTTGTTCTCCTCGAAGATCGGCGTGTTCTGCACCGCGTCCTCGTACGGGCCCGGGGTGCCGTAGCTGTCGCGGACGCTGCCGTTCCACGGTGTCGGCGGGTACGGGTGGTAGTTCGCGATCTTCCCGCCCTTGATGACCATGTGGTGCGACAGCACGCCGCGGACCGCCTCGGTGAACCCGCAGCTGACGCCCTCGTCGGGCACGGTGAACGGCTCCCACGTCTTGGTGTGGCCCGCGCGCACCTCCGCCAGCGCCTTGTCGCAGAAGTGCAGTGCCATCGCCGCGGCGTAGGCCTGGAAGTAGGTCCTGGCCCGGTTGCGCTCGAGCGCGTTGCTCCACTGTGGAATCTTCCACTCGAAGCTCGCCTCGGGCCTGGTCGCCGTGCGCGGCAGGTTGATCTGCACGCTGTGCCCGGTGGCCTTGACGTAGCCGGTGTCCACCAGCCCCGCCAGCGCGGTGGTCCACAGCCGCGCGATCGGGCCGCCGCCGGTGTCCAGCGGCAGGTGGTCCTTGCCGTCGAACCAGCGCGGCGACATCGTCCACGAGTACTGCTTGTCGAAGTCCCGCTTGGCGGGCTTGGGGATCGTGTGCTGGTTCCACGGGTGCCGCTGGTCGACCGGGTTGCCCAGCGGGTCCCTGGTGACGAACACGTCCTCGCCGTCCCAGTCCTCGTAGTAGGAGCTGCCCAGCAGGATCCGGATGCCGAGGTTGATGTCGACCAGGCTGGTGGTGACGAGCTTGCCGTCCACGACCACGCCCGGGGTGACGAACATCTTCCGGCCCCAGTCGGCCATGTTCTCGTAGCTGAAGTCGCAGTAGTCAGGGTCGTTGAGGCTGCCCCAGCAGCCGAGCAGGATGCGGCGCCTGCCGACCTCCTCGTAGCCGGGCAGGGCCTCGTAGAAGAAGTCGAACAGGTCGTCGTGCATCGGCACGACCCGCTTCATGAACTCCACGTAGCGCATCAGCCGGGTCAGGTAGTCGGTGAACAGCTGGATGGTGGCGACCGTGCCGACCCCGCCCGGGTACAGCGTGGACGGATGCACGTGCCTGCCCTCCATGAGGCAGAACATCTCCCGGGTGGAGCGGCTGACCTGCAGCGCCTCCCGGTAGAACTCCCCCTCCAGCGGGTTGAGCGAGCGCATGATGTCACCGATGGTGCGGTAGCCGTGCTCGCCGGCGTGCGGCGCCTCGGTGCGGTTGGCCTGCTCCAGCACCCCGGGGTTGGTCTCGGCGACCATCTTCTCGCAGTAGTCCACCCCGACCAGGTTCTCCTGGAAGATGTTGTGGTCGAACATGTACTCGGCGGACTCGCCGAGGTTGATGATCCACTCGGCAAGGTGCGGCGGACGCACGCCGTAGGCCATGTTCTGGTTGTAGACCGAGCAGGTCGCGTGGTTGTCCCCGCAGATCCCGCAGATCCGGCTGGTGATGAAGTGCGCGTCGCGCGGGTCCTTGCCCTTCATGAAGATGCTGTAGCCGCGGAAGACCGACGACGTGCTGTGGCACTCCACGACGCGCTTGGCGGACCAGTCGATCTTGGTGTAGATGCCGAGGCTGCCGACGATGCGGGTGATCGGGTCCCAGGCCATCTCCACCAGCTGGCTGTCCTTCGTGGTGGGAGTGCTCCGGCGTGCGGTGGTAGCCATGTTCGGGCCTTTCGTCGTCGGTCACCACGGAGCGCGGTAGCCGGTGTGCAGTTGTTTGCCCTTGGTGCGCCACTTCGGCTCGGTGTCGGCCTTGCGCTCGGTGATCGAGCGCAGCCTGCGGATCACCGAGCCGTAGGCGCCGCTGGCCATCGACGAGATGTGCGCGCCCGGCGGCTCGTCCATGAACGGCATGAACCGGTCGGGGAAGCCGGGCATCGTGCAGCCGATGCAGATCCCGCCCACGTTGGGGCAGCCGCCGATGCCGTTGATCCACCCGCGCTTGGGCACGTTGCACTTGACCACCGGGCCCCAGCAGCCGATCTTGACCAGGCACTTGGGCGAGCCGTACTCGGTGGTGAACTGGCCCTGCTCGTAGTACCCGGCGCGGTCGCAGCCCTCGTGCACGGTCTGCCCGAACAGCCACGTGGGGCGCAGGTGCTCGTCGAGCGGGATCATCGGCGCCTGGCCCGCCGCCTGGTAGAGCAGGTACAGCAGGGTCTCGGAGAAGTTGTCCGGATGCGTCGGGCAGCCGGGGATGCAGACGATCGGGATGCCCGCGGCCGACTTCCAGTCCCAGCCGAGGTAGTCGGGCACGCCCATCGCACCGGTGGGGTTGCCCTCCATGGCGTGGATGCCACCGTAGGTCGCGCAGGTACCCGCGGCGACCACCGCCAGCGCCTTGGGGGCGAGGCGGTCGAGCCACTCGCTGGTCGTCATCGGCTGGCCCGTCTCCGGGTTGTTGCCGAAGCCGCACCAGTACCCCTCCTGCTTGATCGCCTCGTTGGGGATGGAGCCCTCGATCACCAGCACGAACGGTTCCAGCTCGCCGCGATCGGCCTTGTAGAACCATTCGATGAACGTGTCGGCGCCCTTGTCGGGCCCGCACTCGAAGTCGATCAGCGGCCAGTGCACCGCGATCTTGGGCAGGCCGGGCAGCGCGCCGAGCACGATCTCCTCGATGCTGGGCTGGGTCGCGGCGGTCAGCGCCACCGAGTCCCCGTCGCAGGACAGTCCCGCGTTGATCCAGAGCAGGTGAATGGGTTTCTCTTCGTCGCTCATGGGCGATCACCCTCGGGTTCGTCGGCCGGCGCGGCGAGAGTGAGCTCCCACAGCGCGTGGTACAGGGTCGTCTGCGCTTCCTGGATCCGGTGCACCGACGGCGAGGGCACCACGAACAGGTAGTCGATCGACTCCAGTTCGGCCATCTTCCCGCCGTCGTACCCCGCGATCCCGATCGTGACCATGCCCCGGCGTGCCGCCTCGTCGAAGGCGCGGAGCAGGTTCGCCGAGTTGCCGCTGGTGGACAACCCGACCGCGATGTCACCGGCCCGGCCGAACGCGCCGAGCTGGCGGGCGAACACCACGTCGAAGCCGACGTCGTTGGACAACGCGGTCAGCACCGCGATGTCGTTGGTCAGCCCGAACGCCGGCAGCGCGGTGGCTTCCCCGGGCGGCCCGACGAACAGGCCCGCCAGATCCTGCGCGTCGGTGGAGCTGCCGCCGTTGCCGAAGGCGAACAGCCGCCCGCCACCGGCGAAGGCGCGCGCCATCCGGCCTGCGCACTCCTGGATCCGGGCGGCATCGGCCTCGAGTACCCGTGCCCGCAACGCGATGATCTCGCCAACTTTGTCCATTGTAGACTGTCTGACCTGGGCGAGGACGGCGTCCAGGTCGCCTGCCCCGGCATAGAGGAACGGATACAGCGTCTCCAATGACGCCGGCTCCCCCGGCATGGCGTTCACTTCCCTATGGCTGTGAACTTTCCCCGACTACGGCGATGGCCTCCCTGGCGTGCACCAGGATCGTGTCGCCCACGGCCGCGGACACGAGTGCGACACTGACTTCTTCCCGGCTCTCCCCGGTGTCCACGACTGCCAGCCCTTGGTCGAGCAGCTGTACCACCGTGACCTCGACCGCGGCGTCCGAACAGGTGATGCAGACGCCGTCGTGACACCCGGGGCCGGATGCTCTGTCGGCTTCACGGTCGCTCATGCGACCACCCCCGGATCGAGCACGCCCGGCTGCTCGAAGAAGACGTGGACGAGCTCCCACAGCACGTGGTAGGTCGTGACGTGCACTTCCTTCACCACCTGCGGGTCGGCCGAGCGGGCGAGCAGCACGTGGTCCACTCCCGCCGCGCGGGCGATCCGGCCGCCGTCGCCGCCCGTGAGCGCGATCGTCAGCATCCCGAGCCCGTGTGCGACGGCCAGCCCGCGCAGCACGTTCTCGCACTCGCCGTCGGTGGAGATGCCGAGGGCGATGTCGGCGGGCTCGGCGAGGACGCGGATCTGGTGTGCGAAGACCTCGGCGAGGCCGTCCCGGTTGGCGACGCCGGTCAGCGTCGCGATGTCCGCGGTGAGGGAGATGGCGGGCAGGGCCCGCTTCCCGACGATCACCGGATGGACGAACTCGACGGCGACGTGCTGGGCATCGGTGCTGGTCCCGCCGTTGCCGAACACGACGAGCTTCCCGCCGCGGTGGAACCGGGCGGCCATGTCGTGACAGGCCAGTGCGACTTCCCCGGACTGCCCGGCCAGGTCGCGCACCGGTGCTTCGCGGCGGGTGAAGAGTTCACGAACCGCGGACGTGGAGCCGGAAACCTCCGGCATGGCTGTCACTTCCCCGCGTCTGGTTGGATCAGTCCAAAGTAGGACCTGTGACCTGTATCACGCAAGGGTCAGCAGCCGGCAGGCTTGCGCGTCCCTCGATTGGCGCACTACCCAGCGGCGCCGTATAGGCCGTTATACAAGGATCGGTCGTCTACTGTGGACGGGCGGTTCGTCAGCGCAGCGCCGTGGCGAGCCCGGCCCACCATTCCCGGGGCAGCCCGTCCAGCTGGATCACGAGCTGGTCGGCGCCGGCGGCGCGGTACTCGCGCAACCGCCCGACGACGGTGTCGAAGTCGCCCCAGACCGTGACGCCGTCCACGAGGCGGTCGGCCAGGCCGGCGATCTCGCCGGCGGTGAAGCCCATCCGCCGGAAGTTGGCGGCATAGCCCGGTATTCCGGCAAGGAATCGCAATGATCCACCACGCACGGCCTCGCGGGCCGGCACGGGATCGGCCTCCGCGACCACGCTCAGCAGGACGGCCAGCCGGGTGTCCGGCCCGACGAGCTCCCGGGCGGAGGCGACGTAGTCCGGGGTGACGAGGAACGGGTACGCGGCGAAGGCGCGGTCACGGGCCAGCTGGAGCATCTTCGGCCCGAGCGCGGACAGGATCCGAGCGGAGGCGGGCACGACGGGGTCCAGCTCGTCGAGGTACGCGCGCAGGGTCGCCAGCGGCTTCGCGCCGTGCGCGCCGCCGAGGCCGGGCACGAATCGGCCGGGGTGGGTCTCGGCCAGGGTCGCGTACGTCCGGGCGACCTCGGCCGCCGGCACCTGGTCGACCGACAGGATGCCGGTCGCCACCGTGATCCCGCTCGTGGCGCGGACGACGTCCGCCACCCGCGCGAGGTTGTTCTCCTGCCCGCCGGGCAGCCAGAGCGTGTCGTAGCCGAGCTCTTCCAGCTCGGCCGCGGTCGCCACGTCGCCGGAACCGGTCGCGGCGCCGATCGGGCCGAGGTTCGTCATGTGCTTGCCAACCGCCCGGCCGCCGGTTCTGTTCCGCCGGGCCGCGCCCGCACCGCGGTAAGGTCGGCGGGCTGACGACCGCGCGACGGCCAGGAGGTGCCATGACCGGCGAGGAGATCGTGCTCGGGTCCCTGCCCAAGGGGATCACGCTCGCGAGCGAGGGCATGCGGAAGAAGGTGTGGAACGTCCTCGGGCACACCTACTCGATGAAGGCGGCGAGCGAGTCGAGCTTCGCGTTCGAGACCTACGACCCGCCCGGCACCGGCGTCCCGCCGCACGTGCACCCCACGCAGGACGAGCACATCTACATCCTCGAAGGCGTGTTCACCCTCTACCTCGACGGCGAGTGGGAGACCGCGGGCCCGGGCGACACCGTGCGGATGCCGCGCGGGCTGCCCCACGCCTACTACAACCGTGGCGAAGCGCCCACGCGCGGGCTGTTCTGGGTCAGCCCCGCCGGGCGCCTCGCGGAGCTGTTCGACAAGCTGCACGACCTCACCGACCCCGACGAGGTCGTGCGGGTGTCCGCGGAGTGCGACGTCCGGTTCCTGCCGCCGGGCACGGTCGAAGGAGCCTGACGGCTCACCGGTTGACCTGGTCCCGCGACGCCCCGGCGGCCTTCGCGTAGCCCGCGACGGCCGCCTCGAGCGCCTCGGGGTCGAGCACGTCCTCGATCCGCGAAAACCCTTCCGGGGCACGGCGTTCGACCTCGTCGATGACGCTCTCCGGGCCGCCGGCCCGGTTGCGCACCACGACCTCGGCGGTGGCGGCGAGGCGGTCCTTCTCGTACGCCCGCAGCGCCTCGGCGGGGTCGGCGTGGCCGGCCAGGTGGCCGCTCAGGCTTGTCGCGTCGAGGATCGCCTGACCGGCGCCGTTGGAGCCCATCGGATACATCGGGTGCGCCGCGTCGCCCAGCAGCGTCACCCGGCCCTGGGTCCAGTACGGCAGCGGGTCGCGGTCGCACATCGGGAACTCGAAGCACTCCGCCGTCGCGGCGATGAGCGCGGCGAGGTCCACGAACGGGCTCCGGAAGCGGGCCACCAGCTCGGTCAGCCCCGCCGGGTCGACGCGACGCGACCAGTCCTGGCGCTGCGGCGGCGGGTCCCCGGGCCGGCCCGTGCGCGTGCAGATCGCCCAGTTCGTCAGGCGCGTACCGGGCTCGCTCCCCCGGGCGATCGGGTAGACCACGAACTTCGCCGCCGTCCCGCCGGCGATGACCATCTGGTCCCCGCCGCCGAACGCCGGCCACTCCCGGGCGCCCCGCCACATCAGCACGCCGTTCCACCGCGGCGGGCCCTCGTCCGGGAAGAACGTGCTCCGCACGACCGAATGGATACCGTCCGCGGCGATCAGCGCGTCACCCCGGACCTCGGCGCGCACCTCGTCGCCGCGCCCGGCGAAGCGCGCCAGCACGCCGTCCGCATCCTGCTCGAAGCCGACGAGCCGGTGCCCCGCCCGGACCGCGTCCGGGCCGAGGCGTTCCCGCACCGCGGCCAGCAGCATGCCCTGCAGCCGGCCCCGGTGCAGGCTGACCTGCGGCAGCGTGAACCCCGCGGTCAGCCCGCAGGGCCTGCGCATGATCTCGTGCCCGAGCCGGTGCGTGTACACCAGCTCGCGAGTCCTGATGCCGATGTCGACGAGGCGGTCCAGCAATCCCAGCTCGGTCAGCTCGCGCACCGCGTGCGGCAGTGCGTTGATCCCCACGCCCAGTTCGCGGATGGGGTCGCTCTGCTCATGGACCTCGCAGTCGATCCCCTCGTGCCGCAGCCGAAGCGCCGTGACCAGTCCGCCGATCCCCGCTCCTACGATGATGATCCGCATAGCACCCTCCCGTGCGGTCCCCAGACCGCCCAGGATGGCCGGTTTGCACGGTTCGCGCCACCGCCTTTCAGCTGACGCCCGCCGCCGCTCGGCGGACAAGCTGCGCGAAGACCGCCGGATCGTCGTGCTCGACCACGGGGAACCCGGCGCCCGGCTCGCCCTCCCAGCGCAGTTCGAGGCCAGGGCTGTGCGCGTCGGAGCCGTCGGCGAAGAAGAAGTGCGGGCTGCCCTGCACGTCGTCGCGGTGCTCGCGGTAGTCGCGCATCATCGGGGCCCGGGCTCGCCCGTCGTCGAGCGCTTCGCGCAGCGCGTCCGCGTCGACGTGCGGGCACTCCCGGGCCACGGCGACGATCTCGTGGTGCATCGAGATGCACCGGCTGTCCCGGAACAAGGCCTGCCGCAGCGCGAGGTCCAGCTCCTCGGCGGCGGCCGCGGACTGCTCCTTCGCCGCGTGCACGGCCTCGTTCGCGGGTGCGCTCGTGACGGGCCAGTCCGCCGGGTCGCCCTGCCACGGCCGCCAGCCCAGCCGCGGCTCGAGCGCCCCGGCCACCGGGATCTCGGACTCGAGGAAGCGCTTCGGCAACGGGGACGAGTTGACGTCCTCGAGCAGGAAGCACCGGTGGTCCAGGCGCACCTGCCCGGTCAGGCCCAGCTCGTCGCGGGCGCGGAGCAACCGCGCGATCGCAACGGTCGACCACGGGCAGGCGACGTCGGTGTAGGCGACGACGGTTCCCCGGCGCACCTCGGGTCGGGACATCGCCGGCTACCGGGAAAGCGCTTCCAGCAGATCGCCGACCTTCGGGTCGTCGAGCGCGCGCGCCACGTCCGCCTGCGCCACGATGCCCACCAGGTCGTGGCCGTCGATCACCGGCAGCCGGCGCACCTGGTGCTGCGCCATGGTGCGGAAGATCTCGTCCGCCTCGTCGTCCGCGCCGATCGTCACCACCTCGCCCTGTGCCAGGTCGCCGGCCCGGATCGCACGCGGGTCCTTGCCCTCGGCGAGCACCCGCACGACGATGTCGCGGTCGGTCAGCATGCCCTTGAGCCGGTCGTCCTCCCCGCAGATCGGCAGGGCCCCGACGTTCAGCTCCGCCATCAGCCGCGCGGCGTCGAGCACCGTGTCGCTGGTGCGCACGCACTTCGGGTCGCGGGTCATGATCTCTCGTGCCTTGGTCATCGCTGCCTCACTTCCTACGCGTCCTCCACCGGTCCGCGTACCCGGTGGGAGGCCGGCCAAACGGCAGGTCAGGCCTCGTTGCCCGGATCGAGGTCGCGCACGTCCCGGAAGGTCAGCCGCGGCACCGCTTCGCGGGCCGCCCTGGCGGCGGACGGCCGCAGCAGGAGCCCGACGTGGTCGCCGGTGTCGTGGCGCTGGAGGATCTCCCCCACGAACACGCCCGGGCAGTCCTCGAGCAGCGGCACCCCGTCCGGGCCCGGCCGCCAGGCGCACTCGGCGAACTTGTCCCGCTCGAACCCGGTGCACGAGCCGAACAACCGGGCCAGCTCGAACTCGTTGCGGGACAACAGGTGCACCCCGAGCGAGCCGCTGCGCTCGGCGACGGTGAAGGTGTGGTTGTTCTTCGAGAGCCACACCATGAACCGCGGCGGCGAGATGCTGCACTGCGCGGCGAAGCCGACCAGGCAGCCGGCGCGGGTCTCCCCGGCCGCGGCGGTCACGATGAACATCGAGTAGTCGAGCATGCCGACCAGACGGTGGAACTGCTCGCCGGTGTGATCCGCTTCGGGCATGCCCGGAAGCTACCCCTCCCCCGGGTGGCCGTGTCAGCACGGCCCGCGAACAGCCCGTGACACCCGCGCGCTGCGCCCCAAAACGCTCAGCGCACCACCACGTCCGCCACGACCGGGCGGTGGTCCGAGGCGAGCGTCTCCGCCGTGCAGGTGGCCAGGACCCGGACCCCGGGCGAGACGGTCACCAGGTCGATCCGGCTGACCGGGGCGGCCGCCGGATAGCTGGCGGGGCCGCCCGGCGCGGCGTCCCGCAACGCGGTCCACAGTGGACCCAGTTCCGGCGCGCCCGCCTCCGCGTTGAAGTCGCCGACGAGGATCTTCGGCCCGCGGTCCTGGCCGAGCACGCCGAGCATGTCCTCCACCTGGCGGGCGCGTACCGCCGGGTCCGGCCGGTAGTCCAGGTGGGTGCAGTAGAAGTGCACGAACGTGCCGCGGACGTTCACCACGACCTCGGCGAAGCCCGGCGCGAGGGCGGGCACCGGGTCGGTGGTCTGCGTGGAGAGCCGGGTGATCTCGTGGTTCTCCTTGTCCACCACGGGGAACCGGCTCAGGACGGCGACCCCGAACTGCTGCCGCGGTGCCCCCGCCGTCGGCGGGTCGAGGTCGTAGATGGGCGCGAAGAACACCCGCATGCCCAGCTTCGCGGCCAGGTCCCGTGCCTCGTCGGCGAAGTCGCTGCGTTCGCCCCAGTGCACGTCGACCTCTTCCAGCCCGATCACGTCGGCGCCGAGCGCGCGGATCGCCCCCGCGGTCCGGTCGAGGTCGTACCCGCCGTCCTCGCCCGCTCCGGCGTGGATGTTGTACGTCGCGACCGTCAGGTGGGCGGGCGCGGCGTCGGCGGGTGCCACGGCGAGCGCGGTCAGGGTCAGGGCGCAGAGCAGGCAGCCGGCGAGGCGGGCGGAGTTCTTCACGGTGCACAACGTACGGGCGGACCCCCGGCACCCGCCGGACTTCCGGTGAACTACCTCCCGATGTCGAGCGCCGTCGCCATCGCCGCGGTCCCGAGGTCGAACGCGCGGCGCAGCAGGGCCGGGTCGACGGCGAGCCGCGAGACCTCCGGCGCGCCGGGCGGGACGAGGACCTGGGCGAGCGGGCCCCCTCCGGCCAGCCGCTCGTCGTCGGCGCGCCGGCGCTCCGGGCGAGTGCGCCAGGCGCCGAGGGTGGCGGGCGCGGTACGGCGCAGGAACGCCCGCACGGCGAGGTCCTCGACCCGCGCCGGTGACTGCGCGCGCTCGTCGGCCCGCCGGGTGCGCAGCACGAGCACGTGGGTGCAGCCGTGGCGCAGCGCCGTGTGGAACGGGATCGCCTCGGTGAGGCCGCCGTCGAGCAGGCGGCGGCCGCCGAGCGAGACCAGCGGTCCCGCGAGCAGGGGCAGCCCGGCCGAGCCACGCAGGGCGAGCTTGAGCGACTCGGCGTCGCTCAGGTGGGGCGCCAGGTCCGCGGCCTTCCCGGTGTCGGCGTCGGTGGCGACCGGGTGCAGGCGGACCGGGTCGGCGAGCACGCCGGCGAAGTCCAGCCCCGCCCACTGCTGGTAGACCTCGTTCATCAGGAACTCCAGGTCCACCACCGGTTTCCGGCGCAGCGCCGCGCGCGGCCGGATGACGTTGGGCAGCACCTCGGGATGCCACCAGAACGACGAGCCGTGCTCGGCCTTGCCGGAGAGCAGCCACGCCCCGGTGATCGCCCCCATCGACGAGCCGTAGACGTCGTCGAACACCTGGACCAGCCCGCGCCGCTCCAGCTCGACGGCCATCCCGCTCGAATAGGTCCCCCGGCTGCCGCCGCCCTCGATCGCCAGCGCCAGCCGGTACGGGTCGCTCCGTGCCCCCGGAACGCTGCCCTCCCCGGCCCGCGCGCGCACCAGCTCAAGCACCGAAACGCTCACCTACCCGACAGTAGCCGGTGATCTTCCGGGCTTTTCACGTTCTCGCGGACCAATCGGGCGATTCGGTCGGCGTGGCCCCGGCTACAGTCGCGGCATGGAGCTTCGGGAGCTGCTCATCGCCGCCGCGGCCCACGCCGCCGACTTCCGGGAGCAGGCCGCCGAGGCCCGCGTCTTCCCCGAGACGGGTCCGGAAGCCGTCCGGGACGCGCTCGGCACACTGCCCGAGGGCCCGGCACCGGCCGCGGAGGTGGTCGATGAGCTGGTGAAGGCGGCCGAACCCGCGCTCGTGGCGAACACGGGCCCGCGGTACTTCGGCTTCGTCACCGGTGGCGCGCTCGACGCGGCCACGGCGGCGGACGTGCTGACCACGGGCTGGGACCAGAACGGCTTCAACGCGATCAGCTCCCCCGCCGCCGCGGCCGTCGAGGACGTCGCCGCGAGCTGGCTCAAGGAGCTGCTCGGGCTGCCGGCCACCGCGTCGTCCGGGTTCGTCACCGGCGGCCAGGCAGCCAACACCGTCTGCCTCGCCGCCGCCCGGCACCACGTGCTCGCGCGGGCGGGCTGGGACGTCGAACGCGACGGGCTGCCCGGCGCGCCGCGGATCCGGGTCGTGGTCAACGCCGACCGGCACGCGACCATCGACCGTTCGCTGCGGCTGCTGGGCCTGGGCACCGGCGCCGTCGTGCCCGTGCGCACCGACCCGCAGGGCCGGACCGACGTCGGCGAGCTCGCCCGCGTGCTGTCCGATGTGGACGGTCCGAGCATCGTGTGCCTGCAGGCGGGCGACGTCAACACCGGCTCGTTCGACGACTTCCCCGCCGCCGTCGAGGCCGCGCACCGCCGTGGCGCGTGGGTGCACGTCGACGGCGCGGTCGGGCTGTGGGCGGCGGCGAGCCCGACGTTGCGCCCGATCACCGCCGGGGTCGAGGCCGCCGACTCGTGGTCCACCGACGGCCACAAATGGCTCAACGTGCCCTACGACAGCGGCTACGCCTTCTGCGCGCACCCGGAGGCACACGCCGCCGCGACGGCCTACACCGCGGCGTACCTGACCGGCCAGGACGGCTTCCGCGCCCCCAGCGCGTTCGCGCTGGAGTCTTCCCGGCGTGCCCGCGGCTTCGCGACCTGGGCGGCGCTGCGCCAGCTCGGCCGCGGCGGGCTGGCCGAGCTGGTGGACCGGTGCTGCGCGCTCGCCCGGCGGTTCGCCGGCCTGCTGGCGGACGCGGGCGTCGAGATCGGCAACGAGGTGGTGCTCAACCAGGTGCTGGCCGCGTTCGGCGACGACGAGCGGACCCGACGGGTGCTCGCCGCCGTGCAGCGCTCGGGCGTCTGCTGGATGGGCGGCACGCGCTGGCACGGCCGGGAGTACATGCGGATCTCGGTGTCGAGCTGGCGCACCACCGCCGGCGACGTCGACCGCGCGGCCGGGGCCGTGCTCAGCGCGTTCCGGCGGGAACGGGGCGCAGCCTTTCCAGCTGCCGGTCCTCCATGATCCGGAGCCACTCCCGCGGCGGGGTCTCCTGCCAGTCGAACACGAACGGGGTGCGGCGGCGGCCGTCCACATCGGTCAGCTCCGGCAGGCGCCGGTGGCCCGCGAACGACAGCACCGGCGCCCACAGGTCGCCTTCGGGGAGCACGGTGTAGCTCAGCGCCGTCCCCGGCGTGGTCGTCCCGCACAGGGTCAGCCGGCAGGTCAGCGGGATGCTGCCGTGTGTCGCGGGATGGCTCGCCTCGCCCACCAGCCAGCGGCCCAGCACGATCTGCTCGCCCGGCCCGAGCGGCCGGTGCTCCCGCGACCAGGCGAGCGCGGCCCGCGCGACCGGGTCCCCTGGCACCGGCAGCGGCCCCTCGGTCAGCCGCGGCAGCACCATGAGGCCCTCGATGCCGCCGTCGCGGCGGCGCAGCACCGTGAAGGCCTCCGGCTGGACCCGCCACCAGCGCTCGGCCAGCCGCGCGGCCCCCGTACCGACCTGCTGCGCCATCAACTCGAGCACGGCGTGCTCGTCCGCGGGAGCGGCCGGTTCCGCGCGGGCGGTCAGGATCGCCTCCCACGGGTAGAACTCGCCCAGCATCCCGTCGCGGCTGAGGTAGAGGAAGTCGAACGCGTTGCGGTGCTCGTCGCCGTCCGCCCGCTCCAGCAGCCGTTGCGCGACTGTCGCTGACGGGGCTCTCCGAACGCGAGACCAGCGTGCTGCGGTTGCTCGCCGACGGTCTCGACACCGCCGACGTCGCCGCCCGGATGCGCTACTCCGAGCGGACGGTGAAGAACATCCTGCAACCTCACCGCCAGGCTCGGCCTGCGCAACCGCACGCACGCGGTCTACTACGCCCTGCGCCACGGGCTCATCTGAACCTCAGCTGATCGGCGCCCGGCCCAGCGGCGGGAACGGCCGCTTCGCGCCCATCGCGGTCAGGCCGACGTTGACGAAGGCGCAGAACCCGAGGAACGCGAACGCCAGGATGACGTAGCCCGCCACGGTCAGCAGGTCGGTGTTGCCGGTGTGCACGGCGGCCGCGGACAGCGCGAGCGCGACCACGACGAGCGCGACCACCGCCGGGTACACCGCGGGCAGGCGCAGGCACGGGACCAGCAGGAACAGGAACAGGCAGCCCCAGGCGATGAAGAACAGCTCCTGGGCCCCGCCGGCCTGGTCCGGGCCCACCCCGTACCAGTTGTGGGTCAGCCCGACCAGCAGCGCGCCGAGGCTGAGCCAGAACCCGGAGAACGTACCGGTGATGCCGGCGACCATGGTCTGCGCGAGCAGGGCGGCCCAGATGGTCACCACCGCCAGGTACAGCCCGGTGCCGAACACGACGATCGGGACTATGGCGCCCAGCGCGGTCGCCGGCACGACCCCGATCAGGGCCATGCCCAGTGCCAGCGAGCCGACCGCGAAGATGGGCAGCCCGATGATGAGCGGGTCACCACCCGCGCCGACCAGCACCCCGGCGGGTGCGGCGGGTGCCTCGCGCTCGACCATCTCTCGGACCTCGTGGTGTGTGGGAGTAGCCGGAACCTCGTTGCTCTGCAGTTGCGACATGGCGATCCACCTGTGCTCGAAGTGGGCTGTCCTATCGGGACGATTACAGGCCCGCCCGGCCCGGCCGCGGGTCTCAATCTGAGACACGTCGTTCCCGGTGTCGATCCGGGCGGGTGCCGTTCGTGTAGGCAGTGACAAGCGGAAACCGGCACGAGGAGCACCCGATGACGAAGTACCTGATCAGCGTGTACCAGCCCGCCGGCGCCGAGCGCCCCGCCCCGGCGGTGCTCGAGGGCATCATGGCGAGCGTCCAGGCCTGGCGCGATGAGCTGCGGGAAGCCGGCTCCTGGGTCTTCAGCGGCGGCCTGCACGAACCCGCCACCGCCACCATGCTGCGCCCGCGGGACGGCGAGGTGCTGGTCACCGACGGGCCGTTCGCGGAGGGCAAGGAGTACATCGGCGGGCTGACCATCATCGACGTGCCCGACCTCGACGCCGCGCTGGAATGGGGTCGCAGGGGCGCGCTCGCGACGACCCTGCCGGTCGAGGTGCGGCCGTTCGTGGACGAACCGGCTCGGTGAACCCCGACATCGAACGGGTCTTCCGCGCGGAGTACGGGCGCGCGGTCGCCGTCCTGGTCCGCGTCTTCGGCGACATCGACCTCGCCGAGGAGGCGGTCCAGGACGCGTTCGCCGCCGCGGTGGCGCACTGGCCGGAGGCCGGGCTCCCGCCGAGCCCGGCGGGCTGGCTGATCACGACCGCCCGCAACCGGACCATCGACCGGCTGCGGCGGGAGGCCTCGCGCGAGGACCGGCACGCCCAGGCGGTGCTGCTGCACGCCGCCGGCGCGGAGGAGGAGGAGGAGGAGGGACCGGTGCGCGACGAACGCCTTCGGCTGATCTTCACCTGCTGTCACCCGGCGCTCGCGCCCGCCGCCCGGGTCGCGCTCACGCTGCGGCTGCTCGGTGGGCTGAGCACCGCCGAGATCGCGCGGGCGTTCCTCGTGCCGGAGAGCACGATGGCCCAGCGGCTGGTGCGCGCCAAGGCCAAGATCCGGGACGCGCGGATCCCCTACCGGGTGCCGGGCGACGCCGACCTGCCCGGCCGGCTGCGTGGCGTGCTGGCGGTCCTCTACCTGATCTTCACCGAGGGCCACACCGCCAGCTCCGGGGACCGGCTCGTGCGCGAGGACCTGTGCGCGGAGGCGATCCGGCTGGGCCGCCTGCTCGCCGGGCTGATGCCCGACGAACCCGAGACGCTGGGCCTGCTCGCGCTGATGCTGCTGACGCACGCGCGCAGCCCGGCCCGGACGGGCGCCGAGGGCGAGCTGGTCCCGCTCGCCGAGCAGGACCGCGAACGCTGGGACCGCGACCTGATCGCCGAAGGCCAGGGGCTGGTGCGGCAGTGCCTGCGGCGCGGGCAGCCGGGGCCCTACCAGATCCAGGCCGCGATCAACGCCGTGCACAGCGACGCCCGCACCGCGGCGGACACCGACTGGCGGCAGATCGTGCGGTTGTACGACCGGCTGCTCGCCGTCGGCCCGACACCGGTCGTCGCGCTGAACCGGGCGGTCGCGGTCGGCGAGGCCGAGGGCCCGGCCGCCGCGCTGCGCCTGGTCGAGGAGCTGGACCTGTCGAAGTACCACCTGTTCCACGCGATCCGCGCGGACCTGCTCCGGCGGCTCGGCCGGACGGCGGAGGCCGCCGAGGCGTACGAGGCGGCCATCGCCCGCACGGACAATGCGGCGGAACGGCAGTTCCTGCGGCGTCAGGCGTGCCGGGGCACGACCGAGTAGACGTCGAGGTCCTTGGGCGTGCCCTTCGCGCGGAACCTGCGCCGCCGCCGCACGACGTAGCGCTCACTGTCCACTTTGGCCAGTGCCGGACCGGACACCAGCACCTCGCCGCCGGCGGCCGCCGCGGCGACCCGGGCGGCCACGTTCACGTCGACGCCCAGGTAGTCCCGTCCCACCCGGCGCGGGCGGCCGGTGTGCAGGCCGGTGCGCAGCTGGGGCCGGTAGCCGTCGAGGGTGATCGCGCTGACCGCCGTGCACGCCTCGGCCGCCGCCTCGATCGCGGCACCCGTCTCGGCGAACACCGCCATCACGCCGTCGCCCAGGGACTTGACCACCTTGCCGCCACGCCGCCCGACCACGGCGGTGGTCACGTCGCCGACCTCGCGCAGCAACCGCAGCACCGCGTCGTCGCCCGCCTCGAGCGCCCAGCCGGAGAAGCCGACCAGGTCGGTGAACAGGATGGTGACCTCGCCGCCGGCGACGCCGGGGCGCGACAGCGCCTGCCACACCTGCACCGCGGCGAGCCCCAGCTCGCGGGCCGCGCTCGGCTGGTCGCCACCGGCCTGCGCGATCAGCCGCGCGACCCGGTCCGAGGGGCGGTCCGCGCTGGGCAGCGCGACCTGCTCCGCGCCGGGGGTCAGCCGGCGCAACGCCCGTGCCGCGCGCACCGCGGCCCCGTGCCGGTCCGCGTCGCGCAGCCACCGCCGCACCTTCGGCTCGTCACTCACCCGGCAAACCCTACTGGCGCGTAGGCCGCGGCAGGAACCGCGTCACGGCCAGCTGCGCGACCACCGCGGCGGTCAGCGGCCAGACGGTCGCGAGCGGCCCGGGGTGCAGGAACCCGACCAGTGCGGGCACGAGGAGCCCGGGCGCCAGCACCGCCACCGTCCAGCGCGCGCCGCGGCCGGCCGCCGCCCCGGCGAGTGCGCCGAGCACGCACAGCGCGGCGACCGTGCCGCACAGCAGCCACCGGGTGCCGGTGCTGACGTGCTCGTGCCCGACCAGGTCGCCCAGCCCGCTCGCCAGCGCGGCGAGGATGCCGGCCGTCAGGCAGTGCGCCGGCAGCATGAGCCGGGGGCGCAGCGCGTTCGCGCGGAGGAAGGGGATCCCGCCGAACCCGCCCTGCAGCGCGACCGCCCACAACGCGGCGAGCAGCCCCAGTGCGCCGAAGACCACCCGGTAGACCGCGCCCGTCCAGTGCTCGGCCGAGGTCATCCCCTCCGTCACGACCAGGACGCCCTCGCCGAGCACGATGATCATGAACAGGCCCAGCCGCTCGCCGAAGTGCGCGGCGTCCAGGTGCACCGGCTCCGACGACTGCGGCACCGGGCGCCGCCGCTGCTCGCCCCGCCGCCCGCCGAGCCCGGCCGCCATCCGCTCGCCGGTGACCGTGAAGGTGATCAGCAGGTCCACCGCGAGCCCGAGCGCCCACAGCCCATAGCGCCACGGCGCGTCCGCCCACAGCGACACGACCCACGGGACGACGCCCAGCCCGATCTGCGCCACCGGCCAGTCGACGACGATCCGGACCGAGGTGCGGTTCTGCCACACCCGGTCGGACAGCGCCCGCGCCGCGATGTAGGCGATGGCGAACGCCTTCGCCCGGTCCGCCTCCAGGTGACCGACGGCGGCCGCCATGATCGCCAGCGCGAGCATCGCGCCCAGCACCGGCGCCGTCCGCGCGGCACCGCGGGTCACGTTGCCGTAGACGGTGAAGCACATCCAGACCGTCCAGAACGCCAGGAAGCACACCACGTACAGCCCGACGTCACCGAGCGACGTGCTTTCGTGCACCAGATGCGCCAGTTGCGCGACACCCGCGACGGCCACCAGGTCGAAGAACAGCTCCAGCCAGGACGCGTGCCGCTCGGTCTCCTCCGCCACACGGTCAGTATCGGGCTGGCTGAGCCACTCATCCACTAGGCTGGGCGGCGTGTCCGATCCGCTCCGCCCGGTCGCCCGGCCCCGCCTGTACGAACAGGTGGTGACGCAGCTGCGTGCGTACGCCGACGCGGCGGGCCTGAAGTCCGGCGACCGGCTGCCCTCGGAACGGGACCTCGCCGACCGGCTGCGCGTCAGCCGCGCCTCGCTCAAACAGGCCATCGTCGTGCTGGAAGTACAGGGGCTGGTGGAGATCCGGCACGGCGGCGGCACCTACCTGCGCACCGACAGCCTGTACCCCGAGCCGGTGGAGAGGCTCGTCGAGCGACGCCGGCGGCTGCCGGACGTGCTCGACGCCCGCGAGGCGATGGAGACCAAGCTCGCCGAGCTCGCCGCCGTCCGGCGGAGCGAAGCCGACCTCGCGGAACTCGACGCCGCGCTCTCGGTGATGCGCGCCGAGATCGGGCGGGGGGCGTACGGCGAGGACGGGGACCGCCGCTTCCACGCCGCGGTGACAGCCGCCGCGCACAGCGAGCTGCTGGCCGACTTCATGGCCAAGATCGCCGACCAGATCGCCGAGACCCGGCACGAGTCGCTGCACCAGCCCGACCGGCCGCCGCAGTCGCTGGCCCAGCACACCCGGATCGCCGAGGCGATCCGGGCCCAGGACGCGCCGGCCGCGGCCGAGGCGATGCGGGCACATCTGGACACCGTCCGGCGCGTGCGGCTGCTGAGCTGGGACCCGGACGAGACATGACCGGCGGCGCCGCACGCGGCGAGCGTGATCCCCGGAGCGCCGCGGACGGCACCAGGCATCGACTCGATCCCTCCCCCGCCACCACCGTCGCGGTGTTCAGCCGCGACACCCCGGCGGTGCTCACGGTCGACTCCGGCGACACGGTCGTCGTGACTTCGCTCGACTCACACGGCAGCCTCGAACGGCACCGGGTGCCGGGCGACCGGCCGCCGAAGATGTTCGAGAACCGCCGGGGCCATTGCCTCACCGGTCCCATCGAGGTGCGGGGCGCGGAGCCGGGCACGGTCCTCGCCGTGCGGCTGACGTCGATCCGGCCCGGTGACTGGGGCTGGACCGTCGCGGCCTCGAAGGACAACTGGCTGTCGCGGCGACTCGGGGTGGCCGAGGGGCCGCCGGCGTGGCTGCTGTGGGAGCTGGACGGCGAGACGGGCACGAACAACCTCGGGCACACGGTGTCGCTGGCACCTTTCCTCGGGGTGATCGGCCTGCCGCCCGCGGAGCCGGGCGAGCATTCGACGATCCCGCCGCGCACCGCGGGCGGCGGCAACATCGACTGCCGCGAACTGGTGGCCGGGTCGACGCTGTACCTGCCGGTGACGGTGCCCGGCGCGCACCTCCTGCTCGGCGACGGCCACGCCGCCCAGGGCGACGGCGAGGTCAGCGGGACCGCGATCGAATGCCCGATGACGACGGAGGTGGTGCTGGAGGTGCTGCCTTCGGCGCCGGTCCCGGGGATCCACGCGCAGACCCCGCGCGGGCGCGTCACGTTCGGCTTCTCGGCGGACCTGAACGAGGCCATGGGCGACGCGCTGGACGGCATGGTCACCTGGCTGCAGGCCCTGCACGACCTCGACCGGCCGACCGCGCTGGCCCTCGCGAGCGCCGCGGTGGACCTTCGCATCACCCAGATAGCGAACGAGACCTGGGGCGTGCACGCGGTGCTCCCGCACGGCGCCATCCGCTGAGCCGGCCGGCTACCGCGTATCGGACAGTCATCCATCGTGTATCAGCGTGGCGGGCAGGGCATGGAGCGAACCCACCCCGGCGGGTTACGGCGACGCGTTCGAGCAGGACAGCAGGGTGCGGCGGCCATCCGCCGCCGCTCGATCCCACACTGTTGCCTTAGCCGCCTGCTGCTATAAGAAGTCGTGCGGGTTGCTCGGTGGGGATGTGTGGTGGTCGTGCTCGCCGTGCTCGCGGGCGGGGTGACGTGGCTCGTGCTCGCGCTGCGCAAACCGCCCGCGCCGGCCTGCGGGACGCCCGACTACAGCCTCTCTCCGCAGCAGGCCCAGAACGCGGCGACCATCGCGGGCGTCGGCGTGCGGCTGGGGATGCCCGACCACGCGGTGACCGTCGCGCTGGCGACCGCGTTGCAGGAGTCGAAGCTGCGGAACCTGACCGGCGGCGACCGGGACTCGGCGGGGCTGTTCCAGCAGCGCCCGAGCCAGGGCTGGGGGACCTACGAGCAGGTCACCGACCCGGTGCACGCGGCGAACGCCTTCTACCAGCGGCTGCGGGCGCAGCCGGACTGGACGCAGCTGACGGTCACGCAGGCCGCCCAGCTGGTGCAGCGCTCGGGCGCGCCCGACGCGTACGCCCAGTGGGAGCCGGAGGCCCGCGCGCTCGCGGGGGCGCTGACGGGCGAGACGGCGGCCACGTTCACCTGCCACGACCTGGCGCTCGACACGACCGGGGCCGCCGGCCTGGTGACGGTGGCGAACGCGGAACTGGGCACGGCGGTCCTGACCGGCCCGCACGACCCGGCGCGCGGCTGGGCGCTGGCCACCTGGCTGGTCGCGAACGCGACGCGGTTCGGGGTGGACAAGGTGACCTTCGACGGCCGGACGTGGACGTCCGCCGGCGGGTCCTGGGAAAGCACCGGCCCCGCCGACGGGCGTCTGTCACTGCACCAGGCGAGCCCGCCCGGGTGACCATCCCGCCGCACACCCGGTCGCTCGCGCCCGGCGTTTCCGGCACCGCAACGGAACCCGGGACTCCTACCCCCGCACCGGTCTGTGCCGGGACACCGACGTCGGGGTGTCCTCCGTCGTACAGCCGTTCTCGTCGCAGCTCGGCGGGATGAACGTGTCCCCCGGGCGGCTCGACGGCGGCTCGCTCGTGCTCGTCGTGTCGGTCGGGCTGTCCGACGTCGGCGTGGGGGTGTCGCTCGTCGGGGGTGGCTCGGTCGTGGTCGGGGTGGTCAGGTCCGGTGCCGCCGGGAATCCCTGCGCGGGCTTCCCCTTGAGGTAGTCGTCCATGTATGCCTGCCAGATGTAGCCCGGCTCCTCGCGGCCGTAGACGTCGTAGCCGCGGTTCTTGCCCTTGCCGTTGTGGTAGTTGCCGTAGATCGCGGCAGGTTGTTTCTTGTTCCCGAACCACACCGCGGTCACCACCTGCGGGGTGTAGCCGACCATCCAGGCCTCGGAGTTGTGCCCGGTGTCGCCGAACTGGGCCGTACCGGTCTTGGCCGCGTTCGGGCGCGCACCGGAGAGCCCGTCACCGGAGGACGACGCGACCGAGGTCATGGACTGGGTGACGGTCGCGGCGATCGCCGAGTTCGTGGCCGGGTCGTCGGAGAACGCCGGCTTCGGTGTGGTGGTGAACCCGTAGATCGGGTTGCCGTTGTCGTCGGTCACCCGCGCGACCATGTGCAGCGGCACGTACTGCCCGTTCGCCGCGAACGTCGCATATCCCTGCGCCTGGTCGATCGGGCGCACCGCGTACTGCCCGATCGAGATGCCCAGCTCCGTGGTCCCGTTGCCCGTGCCGTCGGCGTCGTCGTTCTGCAGCGAGTCATACCTCGCGCCCAGCGACGTCGTGATCTGCTTCGGGATCCCCGCGTCCCACGCCGCCTGCCGCACGTTCGACACCCCCACGTCGGCACCCATCCGGTAGAACACCGTGTTCACCGACTGGGTCATCGCGTCCTTCACGGTGATCTGCGGGGCGCCCTCACCGTCGGAGTTGTGCACCAGCTGCCCGGCGATGGTCTGGTTGTCGCTGCCGTCGTAGACGGTGTTCAGCCCGATCTTGTCCGGCTGGGTCCGCACCCCCGCCGCCAGCACGTAGGGCTTGAACGACGAGCCCGGCTGCTGCGGCGTGGTCGCCAGGTCATAGGAGGTGGAGCCGTCCCCACCGTAGTAGGCCAGGATCTCCCCGGTCTGCGGGTTCGCCGAGACCAGCGCGCTGCCCTCGTCCGGATACTCCTTGTCCGCGGCCATCACCTTCGCCACCGACTGCTCCGCCGCCTGCTGCGCGTCCGGTGTGATGGTCAGGTAGACCTTCGCGCCCCGCGCGGTCAGCGACTGCTCGGAGTACCCGGCCTGGGCCAGCTCCGCGAACGCCTGCGACACGATGTACTGCCGATCGGCCAGGCTCGACCCGCCGTTCTTCGCCGTGCTCGCCACCGGCACCGGGAACTGCGCCGAGGCGAACTCCGCCTGCGACAGCCAGTGGTTCGCCAGCATCCGGCCCATCACATAGGTGTAGCGGCGCTGCTGGTAGGCGGGGTTGTCCGCCTGCGCCGGCAACTGCACCAGACCCGCCAGCAACGCCGCCTGCTCGTTGCTCAGCTGCGACACGTCCTCGTTGTAGTACGCCCGCGACGCCGCCTGCACCCCGTACGCGCCACGTCCGAAGTAGACGGTGTTCAGATAGGCGGTCAGAATGTCCTCTTTGGAATACGTGCGGGTCATCTTGTACGACTCGACCATCTCCACGAACTTCCGCGAGAACGTCGGATCGTCATTGCCCGTCGCCTTCTTGACGTACTCCTGCCCGATGGTGGAACCACCACCGGTACCACCCGTCACCCGGTTCCACACCGTGCGCAGGATCGCCTTGATGTCGAAACCCGAGTTCGTCATGAACGTCTCGTCCTCGGCCGCGATCTGCGCGTTCTTCATCGACTGCGGGATCTGCTCCCACGTCACCACCGTGTGACTCTCCGCCGTGGACTTCGTGTACAACGTCGAACCATCGGCGTAATACAACGTCACCGGCTGGTTCAAACTCGCCGCCAACGCGTTCGGATCCGGCACAGCCACCATGAAATACCCGATCACGAACGCCGCGACCGGCACGAACATACCCAAACCCAGCACGACGTAAAGAGTGCGGCGCACCCGGCGCCAGACGGTCTGCCGCCGGCGCAGCCGGTCGCGCGCCTCCTGCCACCCCGGCCTGCGGGGCGGAACCCCGCGATAGCCACCGTCGTCCACCAAGTCGACCTCCGCACTGTCACACGCGGCTGCCGGCGGGTTGGTTCGGCTGCACGCTGAATTCCGCCCGTCACTCTAGTGGACGGCGGGCGGAACCCAGTGTGCCAAGGGCCGTGTCAGTTCTTCGCGAGGACTCCGTGCGGGTCGAGCACGTACTTGCGGGCCGCACCGCTGTCGAACTCGCGGTAGCCGCGCGGCGCCTCGGTGAGCGGGATCGGCGTGGCGTTGACGGCCTTCGCGATCTGCACCTTGTCGTGCAGGATGGCCATCATCAGCTGCCGGTGGTAGCGCATCACCGGGCACTGCCCGGTGGCGAAGGAGTGCGACTTCGCCCAGCCGAGGCCGATCCGGATCGACAGCGAGCCCTCGCGAGCCGCCTCGTCCGCCGCGCCCGGGTCGCCCGTGACGTACAGGCCGGGGATGCCCAGCGCGCCGCCGGCACGCGTGACATCCATCAGCGAATTGAGCACGGTGGCCGGTTTTTCCGTTTCCGCGTCCCGGCCGTGCCCGCGGGCCTCGAACCCGACGGCGTCCACGCCGGAGTCGACCTCGGGCACGCCGAGGATCTCGGCGATCTGGTCCTTCGGGTCGCCCTTCGACACGTCGACGGTCTCGCAGCCGAACGAACGGGCCTGGGCCAGCCGGTCGGGGTTGAGGTCGGCGACGATGACCACCGCCGCGCCCAGCAGCTGCGCCGATGCCGCCGCGGCGAGCCCGACGGGTCCCGCGCCCGCGATGTACACCGTCGAGCCCACCGTGACCCCGGCGGTGACACAGCCGTGGAACCCGGTCGGGAAGATGTCCGAGAGCATGGCCAGGTCGAGGATCTTGGCCATCGCCTGGTCGCGGTCGGGGAACTTCAGCACGTTCCAGTCGGCGTAGGGCACCAGCACGTACTCCGCCTGCCCGCCGACCCAGCCGCCCATGTCCACGTACCCGTAGGCCGAGCCCGGCCGGTCGGGGTTGACGTTCAGGCAGACCCCGGTCTTGCCCTCCTTGCAGTTGCGGCAGCGGCCGCAGGCGATGTTGAACGGCACCGACACCAGGTCGCCCTCGTGCACGAACTCCACGTCACGCCCGGTCTCGACCACCTCGCCGGTGATCTCGTGCCCCAGCACCAGCCCTTCCGGGGCGGTCGTGCGCCCGCGGACCATGTGCTGGTCGCTGCCGCAGATGTTGGTCGCCACGTTCTTCAGGATCACGCCGTGGTGGACTTCGCGTCCGACGTTCGCCTTGTTGACCCCGGGGCCGTCGCGCAGGACGAAGGTCGGATAGTCGATGTCCTGGACCTCGACGGTGCCCTTGCCGACGTATGCAACGGCCTTGTTGCCCGTCATCGTGCACCTCGTTTCGTCGTCGAACCGTCCTGCCAGCCTAGACACCGGCGCGGCGCGGCCCTACCGCCGAACGCGGTACCCTGTTCGGTCCACTGTGGACGAAACGGAAGTGGGACCCACCGCCGACCCGGTGGGTCCCACGTTCGGGAGCGCTCCTCCTACCCTTCGTGCCTGGAAGTCCTCATGGGTTCACCCGGCGTACTTCGCGAACACCTTCGTGTAGTCCCAGTTCGACTGGGAGACGCCGGAGCACGAGTCGGCCGCGCCGGACGTGCACGGGCGGTCGCGGTTGACCGACCAGAACGTCAGCCGCGCGAGGTGGTGGGCGTTCGCGTAACCGAGGATGGTGTTGAAGTCGGCCACCGTGATCGTCTCGGAGTTCGGCGGGTCGGTGAGCCCGTTCATCGACGAGATCCCGCTGTGCCGGTACGCGGTGTCGTCGCTGTAGCCGTAGGCGCTCTTCAGGGCGTTCTTGAGCCCCTCGGCCGCCTGCGTGGTCAGGTTGCCCATGTTCTGCCCGGCGCCGCCGAAGTCGAACGGCATGATCGTCCACGCGTCGGCGGTGAGCCCGGACGAGGCGGCCCGGTTGATCAGGCTCGTGTCGGGACCGGACTGCCCGGTGCCGATCGTGACGTAGATCTTGATCGACGGGTTGTTCGCGCGGATCGTCTTCAGCGCGTCGACGGTGCGCTGCTGCACGGTCGGGTTCGAGTAGGCGTCGGCCTCGATGTCGATGTCGATCGCCTTGAACCCGAAGGTGTTGATGACGCTCTGGTACGCCCCGGCGAGCGCGCCCGCGCTGGTGCAGGACTGCTCGAGCTTGTTGCCGCTGTACCCGCCGAAGGACGGGACCACGTCGCCGCCACCGGAGCGGATGGTGTTGATCGCGGACTGGTCCGCGCCCCCGGTCAGCGCCCGGGAGCCGTCCCACTGCGGGTTGCACGTCCCGTTCGAGAGCACGAACGCCATGGTGAACCACTTGACCCCGGTCGCGGACATGACCTCGGCCGGGTTCGGCGGGCTGCCCCAGCCCTCGTAGAGGTACGGCGCGACGGCCATCGGGGCCGCGTCCGGGTTCGTGGTGCCGCCGCCGGCCGGCGCGGACCACTGCTGGTTGGCCGCGCCGGTGCAGCTCCAGATCTGCAGCTGGTTGCCGTTGGCGGTGCTCCAGCCGGTGTCGTCGAGGCACTTGCCGGACCCGGTGTTCACGAGCTGCTTCGAGGACGTGTAGGCCCAGCTCTGCGCACCGGTGCCGTTGCAGTCGTACAGCTGGACCCTGGTGCCGTCGGCGGTGCCGGCCGACGCGACGTCGAGGCACTTGCCGAGGGCGCGGACGGTGCCGTCAGCGCCGGTGGTCCACTGCTGGGCGCTGCTGCCGTTGCAGTCGTAGAGCTGCACGGCCGTGCCGTTGGCGCTGCTCGCGGAAGCCACATCGAGGCATTTGCCGCCGTAGCCGGTGATCTGGCCGGTCGCCGCTTGGGCGGCGAAGGGGGACAGCACGGTCAGCGCGAGCGCGCCGGCCGTGGCGAGGATTCTCATGCGCATCGGTCAACTCCGTTTCAGGCGGGGACGGTCCACTTCTGGTTGCCGGTGCCGGTGCAGGTCCACAGCTGCAGCCGGGTTCCGTTGGCGGAGCTCTGCCCGGTCGCGTCCAGGCACTTGTTCGCGGCCGGGTTCAGCACGTCCCGGGCGGCGGTGACGGCCCACTGCTGGTTCGCCGTGCCACCGCAGTCCCACAGCTGCAGCTGCGCGCCGTCGGCGGTGGAGTGGTTCGTCACGTCGAGGCACTTGCCGAGCGCCCGCAGGGTGCCGTCGGCGGCGCGGGTCCACTGCTGGGCGACGGTGCCGTTGCAGTCGTAGAGCTGGACCGCGGCACCGTTGGCGCTGCTGCCGCCCGCGACGTCCACGCACTTGCCGCCGATCCCGGTGAACGGACCGGTGGCGCCGGTCCCGCCCTGGGTGCCGGACCAGGTGAAGGTCGCCGAGGTGTTGGCGGGCAGGTCGTAGCCGAAGGACCGGCCACCCCAGTTGACGCGCACGTTCTGCGTGGCGCCCGTGGTGTTGAAGGCGATCAGCGCCTTGGAGCCGTCCGGGTTGCTCCAGGCCACGTTGCGCACCGCGGCGTTGTCGTTCGAGTCGATCCGGACCGCGCCGGGCTTGACGAACTTCGTCAGGTGGCCCATGTCGTAGTACTCGACGGTGTAGTCGACCTGGCCGCTGCGGGAGTCTCCGTTGTGGACCGTCACGAGCCCGGTGCAGGTGCCGCAGCCACCGTCGTGCGGGCCCATGTCCTGGTCCACCGCGAGGCTCCACTTGACCACGCTGCGGCCCCAGTTGCGGGTGTAGTCGACGATGTTCGCCATGTCCTCGGCCTGCTGGTCGCTCACCCAGGTGCCGCCGGAGTGCTCGGTGTCGTAGGCGTTCAGGGACGGGTACTGGTTGTGCACGGTGGTCTGCTGCGTGACGTCGCCGCCGTAGCCGTGCCAGGCCATCCCGCCGAAGTTGGGGTCGTCGCGGATGCTCGCGTCGTCGACGGTGGGCTGCGCGTACCCCGCGTACTGGTCCCAGTTCCAGTCCAGCGCCAGCACCTTGGTGTCCAGGCCGGCCGCGTGCAGCGCGGGCAGGAGGTCGGTCTTGGTGAAGTACTGCAGCCCTGAGCCGTTCCAGCTCATCGACGGGTACCCCGCGCAGCAGGTCGGCTCGTTCTGCGCGGTCACGTAGTCGACGTGCAGCCCCTGGGCGGCGTAGGCCTGCAGGTACTTCACGAAGTACTGGGCGTAGGCCGGGTAGTACCGGGCCTGCAACCAGCCCTGGACGAGGCTGTCGTCGTCCTTCATCCAGCCCGGGGCCGACCAGGGGGTGCCCATGATCTTCAGCGCCGGGTTGAGCTGCTTGGCCTGCTTGGTCAGTGGCACGACGTCGACGAGGTCGTGCGAGATGGAGAAGTCCGCCAGGTTCGGGTCGCTCTGCCCGGCGGGCATGTCGTCGTAGGAGTAGCCGTAGCGCGCCAGGTCCGAGGAGCCCATCGGGTTGCGCAGGAAGCCGAGCCCGATACCGGTGTCCGGATCGAAGAGCTTGCGCATCGTGTCGTCGCGCGTCGCCTGCGAGAGCGCGCCGCTGGAGTTCATCAGCCAGGCAGCGGTGTCGGTGAACGACGCTCCGCCACCCTCGAAAGTCTGGTATCTCGTGTTCTCGTCGACGGAGATCGTCTGACCGCCGCTGCCGGTGCCGGCCGTGAACGCGACCGGCGACTGCTGCTGCAGTCCCCTGGTCACGTTGACGCCGCGGGAGTCGTTCGTGGTGGTCAGCCAGACATTGACGGTTTCCCCGGCCGCCTGGGCCGGGATCGTGACGAGGAGCCCGGCCAGCAGGGCCAGGAGCGCGAGGAGAGGGGCCGACCGGCGGGGGGACATCGGCGTGACCACCAGTACTTGGTTTGTTGGAGGTGACAACGAAGTATGCATGGTCTGGACCAACCTCACAAGGGGCCGGTTGGTCCGAACCCCACCGGCGCGCCGGAACGCCAGGAACGAACACCGCAAAAAAAATCTTGGCAGGTCGTGTCGATCCGGCCGGGGTCCGGTTCGACGTCCGGGTAAAGACCGAGAACCCGGAAGGACAGGACCGATGACCACGACCTCGACCACCCCCGTCACCCGCAAGCCCGCCACCACCAGCAAGTCCGCCAAGCGCACCGAGTACGCGCTGAGCGCCCTGCGGCTGGTCTCGGGGTTCCTCTTCGCCTGCCACGGCGCCCAGGGTCTCGGCGCCCTTGGCGGCGTCGACAGCCACGGCACCGCCGTGCCGTTCGGGCTGTGGCCGGCCTGGTGGGCCACCATCATCGAGCTGGTGGCCGGAGTGCTGGTGTGCCTCGGCATCGGCACCAGGCCCGCGGCGGTGCTGTGCTCGGGCGTCATGGCGTACGCCTACTTCACCGTGCACCAGCCGCTGGGCCTGCTGCCGCTGCAGAACATGGGCGAGCCCGCGGCCCTCTACGCGTGGATCTTCCTGCTGATCGCGGTCGCCGGGCCGGGCAGGCTCGCCCTGGGACGCCTGCTCAGCTCGGGAACATCCCGCTCGTCACGTTGACGAAGGTGCCGGTGATCGCCCCGGCGAGGTCGGAGGCCAGGAACGCGGCGGTGGCCGCGACCTCCGCCAGCCGCGGCGAACGGCGCGTCATCCGCATGCCGTCCAGGTGCTGCAGCAGTCCCCCGAACGCGGCCTCGTCCATGACGGGGCCGCCGCTGTGCGCGGCGATCTTCTCCGGGGAGAGCGTCTCCGGCAGCCCGGCGGTCCAGATGCCCAGCACCCGGACGCCCTGCGGGCCCAGCTCCGCGGCGAGGTTGCGGACGAGCATGTCGGTGGCGGCGTCGGCGGGGCCGGTGCCGCCCATCATCGGGCTGCCGTAGGCGGACCCGCTGTCCAGCGCGAGGATCACGCCGGAGCCCTGCTTGGCCATGTGCCGGGCCGCGGCGCGTGCGGTGATGAAGTTGGCCGTCAGCCGGGTCAGCACCGGGCGGGTGAAGTCGGCGGTGGTCATGTCGGCGAGCGGGATGCCCTGCAGGTCGCCGCCCGAGACGAGGTTGAACGACACGTCGATACCGCCGGCACTCTCGGCGACCGAACGAGCGTGCTCGTCGACGGCGTGCTCGTCCAGTGCGTCGAGCACCGCGACCTCGGCCTGCCCGCCCGCGGCGGTGATGTCCGCGGCCACGGCGTCGAGCGGCTGTCTGGTCCGGCCGGCGAGGAAGACCCGGGCACCTTGCTCGGTGAAGGTGGTGGCGACGGCGCTCCCGATCGAGCCCCCGGCACCGTAGATGATGGCGTTCTTGCTGTTCAGTGTCATGGCCGGAACTCTATGGGCGCGCCATGGCCATGCTGAGGGGGCGGGACGCGGAGCAGGGTGCGATCGGCGCGCTGCTGGCACGCGCCCGCGACGGCGCGAGCGGCGCCCTGATCCTGCGGGGCGAGCCGGGCATCGGCAAGACCGCGCTGCTGGCGGAGGCGGTACGCGGCGCCGGCGGGATGCGGGTGCTGCGAGGCGCGGGGGTCGAGTCCGAGACGGAGCTGCCGTTCGCCGGCCTGCACCTGCTGCTGGGCCCGGGGCTGTCCCGGCTCGGCGCGCTGCCGCCGCCGCAGCGTGCGGCACTGTCCTGCGCGTTCGGGCTCGGCGGAGCCGGCGGTGGCGACCGGTTCATGATCGGCGCGGGTGTGCTGTCGCTGCTGGCCGAGGTCGCCGAGGAAGCCCGCTGCTGTGCGTCGTCGACGACGCGCACTGGCTCGACCGCGCGTCCGCCGAGGCGCTGTTGTTCGCCGCGCGGCGGCTGGACCGCGAAGACGTCGCGATCCTGTTCGTGGTGCGGGACTACGCGGACGCACTCACCGGGTCCGGCCTGCCCGAGCTGCACCTGTCCGAGCTGCACCTGTCCGAGCTGCACCTGTCCGGGCTCGACGAGGACAGCGCGGCCGCACTGCTCGGCGAAGACCTGCCGGCGTCGCTGCGGGCGCAGCTCATCGCCGAGACCCGCGGGAATCCCCTCGCGCTGCTGGAACTGCCGCCGGTCGTCGCGGCGCATGGGACGGGACCCGGACCGCTGCCGCTGACCACCCGCGTGCTCGACGCGTTCCACCACCAGGTCCGTTCGCTGCCGCCGCCGACGCGCACCCTGCTGCTGCTCGCGGCCGCCGACGACACCGGCGAAGCGGCGACGGTCCTGCGCGCCGGCGCCGAGCTGGGGCTGGGGCCCGGCGACCTGCACCCGGCCGAGGAGCGGCACCTGGTGTCGGCCGCGCTGACGTTCCGGCATCCGCTGATCCGCGCGGCGGTTTACCACGGCGCGCCGCCGGCCCAGCGCATCGCGGCCCACGGCGGGCTCGCCACCGCACACGCCGCCCGCGGCGACGAAGACCGCGAGGCGTGGCATCGCGCGGTCGCCGCGTCGGGTCCCGACGGCGTACTACACGGGTGAGACGTTCAAGCCGGCCGCGCGCGGGTCCCTGTCGGCGGTGCTGCACCACGACCGGTGGTAGGGAATGCCGCGGGGAACGGGGAGGTTGTAGCGGATGCAGAGAAAGGAGCGAACATGAAGGCCAGGAACTCGGTCAGGTCGCTCAAGCAGAAGCCAGGGGCCATCGTGGTCCGGCGGCGGGGGCGCACCTTCGTGATCAACAAGCGTGACCCGCACTGGAACGCCCGCCAGGGCTGACGTTCCCCCGATTTCCGAGAGCCCCGTGGACGAGCCGTCCACGGGGCTCTCGCGTCGTGCGGGCCTACACCACCTTCTCGACCTCGGCGAAGCTCATGTGGACCTCGCCGGGCCCGGCGAGGTTGGGCACGTCCGCTCCGCTCGCCCGGCCTGCCTCGGTGCCCAGCGCCGCGAGGGCGTCCTCCTTCGTCTCCCAGTCCAGCACCGCGACGACGAAATGGTCCGGCTTCGACCCGTCCGGGCTCTCGCACACGCCCCACTCGAAGGCGAGCAGGTTGGGCACCTTCGCGGTGAGCGGGGCGTGCACCTCGCGGTAGTGCCGCAGGAACTTCTCCGGGTCTTCGGGGTGGTCGTAGACGACGGTGAGGCGGTACATGGCGGGCCTTCCTGTCTGGTGCACGTGCGCCTCCATCATGTGGGCCCGCGGCCGGACCGGCCAGCCGCCCACAGGTCGGCGCCGGCCGGCCGGGGTGCTCCGTGACGATCTTCGCCAGCTCGGGCACGCTCTCGCTGAAGTTCGTGGCGTAGCCGCGCCGGCGGACGGCCACCAGCTGGCGTTGCGGGGTCGCCACCGGCGCGCCGCCCGGCGACGCGGGCAGGTCGCGTGGGTACAGCGCGGCCACCTGCGCCGTCGACAGCTCCGCCGGCAGTGCCTGGGCGCTCTCCACGCCCAGCTGCTCGGCCGCGTCACTGACGCGCAGCCGTTGCCGCTGCGCCAGCAGTTCCAGCAACCGCAACACGTTGTCCGCCGAGTCAACCGGTATCCCGAGTATCCAGCACCGCAGAACGGTAGGACGCGAGGATTCCGCGGTACGGGGACTTCGACACAGGCGGGGGCCTCGGGGAGGTTTCTCAGCAGCGGGCGGTAGTGCCGCGCCGACGGCACCGCTGGCGAACGCGGAGGTCAGGGGTTACGGCGAAGCCATCTTGCGGCGCTGATCAGCGGCGAAGACCGTCACGACGAGGACGGCACACACCGCGCAGAGGGCGATCCCCGCCAGGCCCACGACGTTGATCGCCTTCATGAAGCTCAGATGGGCCGAATCCAGCAACGCCTCCGCATCCTTCGGCGGCAGCCGCTGGGCGGAGACGACGGCGCCGCTGATCCCGTCGCGCGCGGCCGCCACGGCATCGGCAGGCACGGAGGCGGGCACGGCCAGGCCGCTTCGATATGCAGCCGATCCCGCCGCCCCCAGCAAGGCGAGGCCGAGTGCCCCGCCGAGGTTGCCGTTCGTGGTGACGATCGAAGCGGCCATCCCGGTCTTGGCGGCAGGCACCGCTCCCATTATGAGATTGGTACCCAAGACCATGACGGGTGTTACCCCGAGGGATATCAGGGCGTACCCGGCGTACACCAGGAGCAGCGAACCCGGGTTGCGAGCCAGACAGAACGCGAAGCAGCCCGACATCGCGCAGATCAATGCGATCAGCAAGAGCGTGGTGGCAGAGTATCGGACGATGAGCCGCGCGGCCATGATCGAGGCGACGATCGTGAGCAGGACATTCGGAATCAACGACAAGCCCGATTCCGCCGGCGAAAAGCCTCGCACCATCTGAACGAAAAGGGGAACGAAGAACGCGGCACCGCCCAGGACGAGGCCGCCCAGCAACATGGCGGCAGAGACGACCGTGACGGAACGGTCGCGAAGAATCCCGAAATCGAACAGCGGATCCGCGCAACCACGTTGCCGCAGAAAGAACACGACGGCACCGGCAACGCCGGCCAAGATCGCTACCGCCGGCGGCGCACCCGGGCCGTACCTCGCGAATTCCTTGATTCCGTAAACGGCGATCAACACGGAGGACACCGCCAGCACCGCGCTGACCAAGTCCGGCTTCGACGCACCGGCAACCCGCTTGTCGGACAATAGGAACCGGCCTGCGATGAGCAGGGTCGCCATGATCGGGACGTTCAGCAGGAAAACGGCACCCCACCAGAACTGCTCGGCCACAAATCCGCCGAGCGGTGGCCCCGCCGCCGCTCCGGCGAGCATGGCGCACGTGCGGGTGGCGATCCCCACACCTCGTCGTCGGCGATCGCTGAAGGTGGTGCCGATGAGACCGAGGCTCAACGCCATGATGACCGACCCCGCGAGCCCCATGACCGCCCGGGCGATGATCAACATCAGCACGGACTGCGCGAACGCGGCGAAGAACGAAGTACCGGAGAAGACGGCCGCTCCCACCAGCAGGAGCTTGCGCTGTCCCACCCAGTCTCCGAACGCGCCCATGGCGACGAGGAAGCCCGCGAGCATGAACACGTAGATGTCGGCGATCCACAGTTGTTCGGTACTGCTCGCACCCAGATCGGCGCTCAAGGTCGGAAGGACGATCACGAGTGAGCTGCTGTCGACGGCCACCGCGAAGACCGGCAAGGACAGCAAGGCCAACGTCACCCAACCGCGGACCCCGGATTCAGCACCACCGGTCCGAGTTTCGAGTCGCATCGCGGCCTTCCGCCAGAGAACTTGCCAGCAGAAGAAAGTCTCGCAAGCTGCCACGGCCGGATCACGGTGCCGAATTCCGGCCTAACCCCCAACCCCCAGCTCCTCCGCCGTGCGGGTGTTGCGGATCCGGTCCGCCCCGATGCCCGCCGCCTCGGCGCGGGTGCAGCCCAGGGTGAGCCAGTCGAGCTGGCCGGGGGCATGGGCGTCGGTGTCGATGGTGAACTCGCAGCCCACCTCGGCGGCCAGCTCGAGCAGGTCATCGGGCGGGTCCCGGCGCTCCGGGCGGCAGTTGATCTCCACCGCGGTGCCCGACTCCCGGCACGCTTCGAACACGGCCGGGGCATCGAAGGCCGACTGCGGGCGCCCGCGGCCGGTGACCAGCCGGCCCGTGCAGTGGCCCAGCACATCGGTGTGCGAGTTGCGCACCGCCGCGATCATCCGCGGCGTCATCTCCCGCGCCGGCATCCGCAGCAGCGAGTGCACGCTCGCGACCACCACGTCCAACCTCGCCAGCAGATCGTCCCGCTGGTCCAGCGAACCATCCTCCAGGATGTCGACCTCGATACCGGTCAGGATCCGGAACGGCGCGAGCTCCTCGTTCAGCCGCTCGACCAGATCCAGCTGCGCCACCAGCCGCTCGGCGGACAGGCCGCGCGCCACCGTCAGCCGCGGCGAGTGGTCCGTGAGGGCGATCCACTCGTGCCCCAGCTCCCTGGCCGCCTCGGCCATCTCCCGCGGCGGGCTGCCACCGTCGGACCAGTCCGAATGCGTATGGCAGTCGCCGCGCAGGGCTGCCCGCAGCGCCGACGGGGCCGTCGAGGCCGCCGCCGAAGCCAGCTTCTTCAGGTACGCCGGCTCCTCACCGGCCGCCGCCTGGACGATGACCTGTGCGGTCGCGTCGCCGATGCCCGGCAGCGCCTTCAGGGTCCCGTGCGCGACCCGGTCCGCCAGCTCCGCCGCAGGCAGGTCGTCGACCACGGCGGCGGCGCGCCGGAAAGCCCGTACCCGGTACGTCGGCGCGCCACCCCGCTCCAGCTCGAACGCGATCCGCCGCAAGGCCTGTGCCGGGTCCATCCCTCTGCAGTACCACGACCCGGCACAGCGCACCCGCCCGGCTCAGCCGACCGAGGGGCCCATCCCGAGCGACTGCGGCGTGCTGGAGTCCGGCGAGGGCTGGTGCAGCCCCTCGTCCAGCGGCCCGTACTCCGTCATCAGCGCGGCGCTGCCGCCCCACGGGGTCTGCTCCTCCGCGATCAGCGAGTTCGTCGTGAGCAGCAGCCCCGCCACCGATGCCCCGTTCTGCAGCGCGGAACGGCACACCCGCAGCGGGTCGATGATCCCCATCTCGATCATGTTCCCGTAACGCTCGAGCAACGCGTCGAAGCCCTCGTCGTCGCCCAGCCGCCGGACCTGCTCCACCACCTCGTGCGCCGCGTAGCCCGCGTTGCGCGCGATGAGGAACGCCGGCTCGCTCAGCGCGCGGCGCACGATGTCCGCACCGGTCGCGTAGTCGCCGTCGAGGCCGTGCCCGGCCAGCACCTTCTCCGCGTGCAGCAGCGCCGCCCCGCCACCGGCGACGATGCCCTCCGCCATCGCCGCCCTGGTCGCCGAGAGCGCGTCCTCCACCCGGTGCTGCAGCTCCTTCAGCTCGGCCGGGGTCGCCGCGCCGACCCGGATCATCGCGACCTTGCCCGTCAGTGCGCCGATCCGGTCGGTCAGCACGTCCTCGTCGATGCCGAACTGCGCGCGCTCCAGCTCCGCCCGCAGCTGGTTGACCCGGAACTCGATGTCCGAAGAGGACCCGGCCCCGCCGACGATCGTGGTCATGTTCTCGGTCACCCGGACCTGCTTGGCGCGGCCGAGGTGCTCCAGCGTCATCGTCTCCATGGAGAACCCGGAGTGCCGCGACAGCACCGCGCCACCCACCACCGCGGAGAGGTCCTCGAGCTTGTGCAGCCGCCGGTCGCCGAACCCGGGCGCGCGCACCGCGACCGACTGGAAGGTGCCGTTGACGTGGTTGTGCACCAGCATGCTCAACGCCGACCCCTCGACGGTCTCGGCGATGAGCACGAGCGGCCGCGGTGCGCGCATGATCTTGTCCAGCACCGGCATCAGCTGCTGGACGCTGGTCACCTTCTCCGCGCACATCAGGATGTACGCGTCGTCCAGCACGGCTTCCAGCCGCCCCGGGTCGGTCACCAGGTACGGCGAGAGGTAGCCGTTGTCGAACTCGAAGCCCTCCACGAAGTCGACGGACATCCCGATCTGCGGCGACTCCTCGATGGTCACCACCCCGCCGTCGCCGACGGTGTGCAGTGCCTTCGCGATGACGGCGCCGACCGCGTCGTCGTCGTTGGCGGAGATGGCGGCGACGCGTGCGTAGTCGGCCTCGGTCACCACCGGGTGCGCCGCCTTCTCCAGGTGCTCCACCAGCCTGCCGACGGCGTAGTCGATGCCACGCTTGACCAGCACCGGGTTCCCGCCGCCGCTGATGGCCTTCATCCCCTCGCGCACGACGGCCTGCGCGATGACCGTCGCCGTCGTGGTGCCGTCGCCCACGACGTCGTTGGTCTTGATCGCCGCTTCCTTGACCAGCTGCGCGCCCATGTTCTCGAACTGGTTCTTCAGGTGGATCTCGCGCGCGATGGTGACGCCGTCGTTGGTCACCACCGGCGAGCCGGTGATCTTCTCGATGATCACGTTGCGGCCCTTGGGGCCCAGGGTCGACTTGACCGCCTCCGCGAGCTTGTCCACTCCGGACAGCAGCAGATCGCGGGCTTCCGAGCCGAAACGCAGTTCCTTGGCCATCGTGCTCCTCCAGCTCAGGGGGTCAGGATCGCGCGGCCGCGAACCCGGCCGGCGTCGAGATCGGCCAGCGCGTCGAGCGCGGCGTCCAGCGGGTACTTCCTGGTGTGCAGGGTGACCTTGCCCGCCTGCGCCAGCACCATCAGCTCGACGAGGTCGTTGTAGGTGCCGACCAGGTTCCCCACCACGTTGCGCTCGGTGGAGATGATGTCGATCGTCGGGATGTCGAGGTTGCCGCCGTAGCCGATGACGAAGTGCGAGCCGTCGCGGCGGGTCATGGCGAACGCGTCCTGCTGCGCGCCCTGCTCGGCGACGAAGTCCAGGACGACCTCGGCGCCGTTCCCCCCGGTCAGGTCCAGCACTGCGGCGACCTGGTCGCCGTCGGCGAGCACGGTCTCGTCCGCGCCGAGCTCTGCGGCGAGCTTCAGCGCGTCGGCGTTGCGGTCGACCACGACGATCTTGGTCGCGGTGAGCGCCCGCAGCGACTGGATGCCGATGTGCCCCAGCCCGCCGGCCCCGTTCACGACGCACACCGTGCCGGGGTACAGCAGCGGCACCGCCTTGCGCACCGCGTGGTAGGCCGTGATGCCCGCGTCCGCGAGCGCGGCCACGTCCTCCGGCCGCGTCGCCGGGTCGAGCTTGATGCAGGCCCGGGCCGAGGTGAGCAGGTACTCCGCCATCCCGCCGTCGGTGTCGATGCCGGGGAAGGCGTTGTTCTCACAGTGCATGTCGTTGCCCGCCCGGCACGCGTGGCACAGCCCGCAGGTCGGCGTGGGATGCAGGATGACCGTGTCGCCGACCTCCACATTGGACACCGCGGAGCCGACCTCGTGCACCCAGCCCGCGTTCTCGTGCCCGATCGTGTAAGGCAGGGTGACCCCGGACTTCTCGGCCCACTGCTGTTCGATGATGTGCAGGTCGGTGCGGCACACCCCGGCCCCGCCGATCTTGACCACGACGTCGAAGGGCCCCTTCGCGGTGGGCTCCGGCACCTCTTCGATCACGGGCTGCCGGTGGTACTCGTGCAGCCGGACGGCTTTCATCCCGTGCCCTCCTCTTCCTGGATCTGCGGATAACGCACACGCAACATGCCGCGGCACACCCCGGAGTTGGCCTCCATGCTGGTGCGGGTGAGCCGGGCGAACGCCAGGTGCCGCCGGGCCTCCCCCGGCTCGATCGCCCCGCCGCTCGCCGGGTCGACCAGCAGCGGGTCGCCGTCCCCGGCCGGCAGTCCCAGCTCGCGGCGGCGGGCACGCAGCCGCTCCGCGTCGGGGCCGGCCGGCAGGTCGCCGAGCGTGAGCCCCGGCAGGGCCGCGGCCGCCACCCCGGCGGACAGCAGCGCGCGGCAGACCCGGTCGGTGCCCGCGAACACGGCCTTCCGCAGGAAGTCCGCGCGCAGGCTGTCCAGCTCGTCCGCCGCCTCGCCCTCGAAAGACGCGACGAAACCGGAGCGCGCCGCCACGCCCCGGTTGATCGTCTCGGCCGCGAAGTGGTCCTGCAGCACCACCTCCACCTCGCTGATGCCGGGCACCGCGGCGACGGCGTCGAAGGCGTCCGCGACCATGAGGAAGGCGAAGTTCGGTGCGCAGAAGTAGGTGGGCAGCCGCAGTTCCACGTGCGCTCTGCCCGCCGCGCCGACCTCGCACCGCGCGACGAACCCGAGATCGGTCAGCGGTTCGTCCAGTTCGGGGTCCCGGACGGTGCCGAGCGCGGACCACACGGCGGTGTGGTCCGCGCTGACACCCTTGTCCTCCAGTGCGGTCATGGGTTCGGCACACCGACGGGCTCGACGACCTTCGGCGCGTCGAGCCGCAGCTCGGCCGGCACCTCGATGTCGTACAGCCGCGCCGCGTTGAGGCCCAGGATCTTCTTCTTCTGCCCGACCGTCAGCGGCGGGAAGTCCGACAGGTCCTCGTCAGCGGGCATGTTCCAGTCGACGAAGCCCTCGACCTGCCACTTCGGCTCCCAGATGGCGTAGTCCGCGCCGAAGATCAGCTTGTCCTCGCCGAGCCAGAACATCAGCTCGCCCATGACCTTCGCGAAGAACTTCGGCCGGGCGTGCATCAGCCCGCCGACGACCACCGCGAGACCCGCGTACACGTTGCGCTCCTGCGTCGCCATGAAGCAGAAGTCCTCGATCCGCGGCAGCCCGACGTGCTCGACGATGAAGTTGAGTCCCTGGAAGTTGGTCGCGACGTGGTCCACGTCGGACACGTCGAACGCGTCCTTGTCCAGCGGCCAGATCGTCGGTCCCTTGTGGATGTGGACGTTCTTCACACCCAGCTCTTCGCACTTCTCCAGGTACCGCGCGGCTTCGGGGTCCTTCAGGCTCCAGCCCCGCGAGTCGCCGCGCCATTCGGCGGTGTAGAGCTTGACGCCCTTGCAGCCGTACCGCTTGACCCGCTCCTCGAAGGCCCGCATCCCCGCGTCGCCCTCACGAGGGTCGAACGTGGTGTTGACCAGGAACTGCCCCGGATGCCGCTCGGCCATCGCACCGTCGGCCTCGGTGGTGTTGAAGCCGTTCTTGTACCACTGGCGCAGGTTGGTGGGCTGGAAGATGGCCTTGTCGACGTGCCCGGCCTCGAACAGGTCGTGCATCATCAGTTCCTCGGAGTACTTCTGGAACCGGTCGATCGGCCAGTGCGTCTCCTTCGGCCCGAGTCCCTGGTAGGCGTGGAAGCACTCGATCCAGCCCTTGGCGTACTCCTCCTGCCCGCGCACCCAGTTGTCCGGGCTCGCGTCCCAGAAGTGGGTGTGGGCGTCGACGACGAAGTACTTCTCGCCATCCTTTTCGTACATGTGCGCTCCCTTACCGGATGACCTTGAGGTCGAAGTCGAGGTATTCGGCGGCGTCCTCGGGGTTGGCGAACATGATCGTGCGGTCGTCGAGGTGCACCATCCGCCCGTAGTGGGTGGACATGCTCTCCTCGAACTCGGCGGCGTCGAACCAGCCCTCCTCCTCGCCGGCCGCCTCGTCGACGTCGGCGTAGACGAGGTCGAACCGGCCCTTGCCGTCGACCCGGATCATCGAGGGCAGGTGGGTGATCGTGACGTTGTCCAGGTGCCCCAGCACCTCGGCGATGATCGCGCCGACCTGGTTGTTCATCAGGGTGAAGCCGCACATGTTGGACGCGGTGTTGTCAGCCTTGAACGGGCTTTTCGCCGTCGTCCGCGGAGTCGTCGTGGTCACTGGTTCAGCTCCTTCGGTGCCTGCAGGCCGAGGTCGGACAGGATGCCGCCGAAGCGGCTCTTCACGCGGTCGAGGCCGTCTTCGAACCGCGGGGGCTTCGCGTCGGGCAGCGACCACAGCGGCTGGAGCGTCCGCGCGGCGCTGATGCAGCGCGGGACCCACTCGCTCAGCCATTGCTGCATGAGCTTCTTGTTGTGGTCGGCGAACTCCTGGTCGTCGGTCAGCAGCTGGAACATCGCCCGGGTGTAGCGCAGGTCCCGCTCGGAGAAGTCGAACTCCTCGGCGCCGATCAGCGTCGGGGTCACGAAGTCGCCGTTGGCGGGGGCGGCCTGCTGGACGAGGTTGCTGCGGAACAGCTCGCCCACGAGCGGCTCGAACACGACGTTCGCGGCGAAGATCGCCTCGGCCCAGTCCCAGATCCCGGTGAGCTGCTCGGCCACCTCACGCACGCCCTGCCACGAGGGGTCCTCGTTCCAGGTCGCCAGGTGCGCGCTGCCGTCGAAGCCCTCGATCTCCTCGGTGAGCGTCAGGTTGTACAGCGCGAGGTCCTGCGCGGCGCGGATCCGGTGCATGCTGTTCACCGAGATCGCGTTGTTGTGCATGTTCGTCGGCGCCCGCCGGTTCGCGTTGGCGTAGAGGTACAGGCCGAGGCCCTGGTCGACGTGCATCCACGCGCCCACGTGCTGCGAGACGAACTGGATCCAGTTGCGGTTCCACTGCTCGAACGCCTTGGACTGGCGCGCGGCGTCGATGTTCTGGTTGAGCTGGCGCACCACGTTGGCGTTGTAGCGGTAGAGGGTGAGCTCCCACTCCTCGTTGGGGTCGCGGAACTCGTGCCAGCCGTGGGCCGGCCAGTCGTAGCCCTTGCCGCCCGAGCCGGGGCCGCGCTCGGGCACCGGGCGGTCCGAGCCCCAGGCCTTGAGCTGGGTCCACTCCAGCGGGTAGCCGCCCTTGCCGTCGGCGAACCCGTAGAGCCAGCCCTGGGACAGGTAGTGCCGCGGGTCCGGCTGGACCTCGACCGTCACGTCCTCGTAGTGGCTCTGCTTGCGCTTCTGCGGGTTGAAGTAGTTGAACCGCCGCAGCTGCGAGTCCGGGAACTCCTTGGCCCCCGCTTCGGCGTCGGTGAAAACAGGCTTCGGCACGCTTCGTGGCGTGGTGGTCGGCGTTGACATTCGTTTTACCCTTCGCCCGTTGTCGTGAACTTGTCGTAGAAGACGCGCTTGTCCGCCACGCCCAGTGCCGGCAGCAGTTCCAGGGCCGCCTCCACCATCGGTGGCGGCCCGCACACGTACGCGTCGGCGCCGGCGAGACCGGTCTCGCGCCGCCTGAGCACATCGGTGATCAGGCCGACCTCGCCGTCCCACCCTTCCGCGTCATCCGGCTCGGAAAGTGCCGGCACGTAACGGAAGTCGACCAGCTTGCCCTCCAGCGCGCGCAGCTCCTCCTCGAAGCAGAGGTCCTTGCGGCGGCGCGCGCCGTAGTAGAACGTCGTCTTCCGGTCGATCCCGCGTTCGGCCATGGCCCGCAGCAGCGCCAGGATCGGCGCCATGCCGGCCCCGCCGCCGACGAACACCAGCGGGGCGCCCGGGTTGTCGCGCAGGGTGAACACCCCGAACGGCCCGGTCACCTCGAGCCGGTCACCCGCCGACAGCTCGCTGTCGAGGAAGTTCGAGAACAGCCCGTCCGGGTAGACCTTGATGACGAACTCGAGCCGCCCGCCCTCCCGCGAGGACGTGTTGGCCATGGAGAACGACCGGGTCTCCTCGGTGCCGGGCACCGCGAAGTCCAGGTACTGGCCGGGGAAGAACTTCAGCGTCTCCGGCTCCACCAGCCGCACGACGAGGTGGCGCATGTCGTGCGTGACGTGGTCGTTGGACACCACCTCCACCACCGCCTGCTGGATGGGCAGTCCGGAGTGGATCATCTCCTCGTCGTAGTTGAGCAGCTCGATGGTCAGGTCCTCGTACGCGTGTGCCCGGCACAGCAGCGTGTACCCCTCCTCCTTCTCGAAGTCGGGCAGCGCGAACGTGGAGTACCGGTCATGCTCGATGTCGTCGCCCTCGAGGATGAACGACTTGCAGGAGGCGCACTGGCCCTCCTTGCAGCCGTGCATGAGCATGACGCCCTGCTCGGCCGCGGCCCGCAGGATCGTCTGGTCCTCGTCCGCCTCGATCTCGATTCCCACGGGCTCGAAACGGACCACATGCTTGTCTGCCATGGCTCCCTCGTCGTCAGCGACACAAGATCGGTACCGGGGAGGGCACGAGTCGGGGGACCGCGCCCTCCCTTGTCCCGCTCAGGCTCAGCTCTGCACCGGTGCCGGCCGGCCCGCCGGGCCCTGCTGGTTGTAGTCCGCGACGAAGGCGGCTCGCTCCGCGTCGGACATCTGGTTCAGCAGCACGTTCGGGCTCTGCACCTCGGGCATGCGGCGCAGGTGGTCCAGCGTCCACATCTTCTTCGGGTCCAGGTCCAGGTGCGGCTGCGCGACCATGGTCTTGCCGTCGTCGCGGACGAAGCCCATGTCGCTGACCACGTCGGCCCAGTTCCAGCCGTGGTACAGGGTCTCCCACTCACGGGCGCCGATGAGCTGGCCCATGTTCGGGGTGTTGCGGCCCTGGTACGTCGGCCGGAAGGCCTCCGCGTCGGTCCACCGGCAGGTCTCCGAGCAGTACGTGCGCCACTGGCCGTCGACCTGGTCGGTGACCATGTCCTCGCGGATGAGGCAGGGCACCATGCAGGTCCAGCAGCGGTGCGGGTACACGTAGTCGACGTCCTCGGCGACGATCGGGTGGTGGCCGTTCGGGGTCGCGAGGCGGGCGTAGTTCTCCCACCACTTGCCGTACTTGTCGTACCAGCCCGGGTACTTGAACTCGAACCACTCGAAGTCCTCGTCGGTCATCGGGTCGATCCGCCAGTAGTTGGCGAGCCAGCCCGTGGCGAAGAACTGCGCCACCTCGTGCACGTAGCCCTTGTTCCAGATCCGGTTCCACGCCTCCTCGATGAGGTCGTGCGGGATCACCAGGCCGTACTTCTCCAGCGGCACCAGGTAGCTGCGGTAGTAGTCGTCGTAGATCCAGCGGCGCCACATCTCCGCGTAGCTCTCGCGGTCCTTGCGGCGGTCCTTCGTGCCGTACTCGATGAAGGTGCCGATCGCGGCGTCGACCACGGCGTGGTTGTTCCACCACGCGTAGCGCAGGTCGCGCTCGAGCAGCTGGTGGTTGCTCTCGTCCGACAGCGCCATCAGCAGCGTGGCGTAGCCGTTGGAGATGTGCCGCGACTCGTCGGACTGCACCGAGTGGAACACCGTCGGCAGCAGGTAGTCGCCGTTGGCCGCCGCCTCGGCCGGCATGGCCACGAACAGGGTGTTCGTGAAAGCGGTTTCCGCGACGATCGTCAGGTAGATGCTGGCCGCGGTGATCGCGTCGCCGGTGATGAAGCCTTCCGCGAACTGGCGGCCGATGGTGCCGCAGTAGTCGTTCTGGAAGTTGCGCAGGCTCGAGTTGAACCCGGCGGGGTCGATGTAGTTGTTCATGTACAGGCGCTTGAGGTTCTGCTGGATCGTCGAGTGGCGGACCTCGTCGATCATCTGGATCGCCTGGCCGTTGTGCAGCTCCGGGTTCGGCACGGTGCGGAACAGCAGCGGCATCGCCCGCGCGGCGGAGATCTCCGGCAGCGGGATGATGCTCAGGAACAGCTTCTGCCATTCCAGCCAGCGCTCCTGGACCTGGCGGAACATGTTGCCGCGGATCGCGCCGTCCTCGGCTCCGTAGACCCGGTGGTCCTTCTCCTCCTGCATGGGGAAGTAGGACCGCAGGACCTGCTTGAGCGGGTCCTTCTTCTTGGCCTTGCGGAAGGTGTAATCGGTCCCGTACTGGGAAACCGGCTCGTGATAGGCCGGTTCCCAGGAGAGTTCCTGAATTTTCTGGTGGGCTTTCGCCACGCTCTGGCGGCTCATGTCGGCTCCTTACCCGTGGTGCGGGCGAGTTCAGGTTGCGTGGGCACACGTCCTACGCCGAGAATTACAAGGCCGCCGGGGCGTGACGCGGGTCTCAATATGAGACACCGAGGTCAGGGCTCTCCGAACATCCGCTTCCGCAGCTCCGCGAGCTGGTCCCGCACCCCGTCCTGCACCCGCGCGTCGCCTTCCGGGCGTGGCTCGATGCCCAGGGCGCGCAGCAGCGCGGCGGCCGGGTCCCCCGGATGACCCCCCTCGCCGAGCTCGGGGTGCAGCCCCTGTTCGACGAGGTGGTGGAAGACCACGTTGACTACGGTCCACGGGTTGTACGTCTCATCGGCCATGGCTCCATGAGACCGCCGCGCCCGGGTCGGTGGGTGTCTCAATTTGAGACACGACGCGGCGTCCGAACGGCCTACTCTGTGACAGACGACACAACGAGGTGGCGGGAGGCCCCCGGTGGACCGTGTGACGGCGATCCTTCCCGACGACGAAGGGCTGGCCCGGACACGCGAGAAGTTCCTGACCGCGGAAAGCGTCGAGCCGGACCAGGTGCGCGAGGCGATCCTCGCGTCATGGTGGCGCTCGCGCGAGTTCCAGGTGCCCGCCGACCGCATCGACCTGCCCTACAGCGGTGAGCAGAACCCCGACACCCCGCTGATCCGCGGCGCCGCGCCCGTGCTGGAGCGCCTCGGCGACCAGCTCGAGGGCCAGCCGATCAGCCTCATCCTCACCGATCCCAGCGGCGTCGTGCTGAGCCAGCGCACCGGCGACACCGATCTGCACCGGCACCTCGAGCGGGTCGAGCTGGTGCCCGGGTACAGCTACGGCGAGCAGTTCGTCGGCACGAACGGCATCGGGACCGCGCTGGAGGACGGCCGGCCCACCTACGTGTTCGGCCACGAGCACTACGCCGAGCACCTGGAGACCCTCGCGTGCGCGGGCGTCCCGATCCAGCACCCGATCACGGGCAAGACGATCGGCGCGGTCGACCTGACCTGCTGGCGCAAGGACGCCGGCGGCCTGCTCGTCGCGCTCGCCCGCACGACCGCCGAGCAGGTGCGCCAGGCGCTGCTGACCCACAGCAACCTGCGCGAGCTCGTGCTGTTCCAGTCCTACCTGCAGGCCTGCCGCCGCACCACCGGCATCGTGATGGCCTTCAACAAGGACATCGTGATGATGAACGACAGCGCGCGGCAGCTGCTCGCCCCGGCCGACCAGACGATGCTGCTCAGCCGCGCGAACCAGGAGCTGGCCGAAAGCCGCCGCGCCACCGCGACGGTGACCCTGTCGAGTGGCAGCAAGGTCCGGGTGTACTGCCGCCGTGTCAAGGGACACCGCGACGGCGACATCGCGGGCGGGGTGCTGTCGGTCAAGCTGATCGAGTCCGACGACGTGCCCGGCAGCTCCGCCCTGCCGATGCTGCCAATGTTCCTGCCCGGCGTGGTGGGCTCGGCGGCGCCGTGGCTGCGCGCCAGCCACGACGTCGACACCAGCTTCAGCCGCGGCGAGTGGGTCGCGCTCGCGGGCGAGCCCGGCACCGGCAAGTACACCCTCGCCCGCGGGGTGCACCAGCGGCGCAACCCGACCGGACGGCTGCACGTGCTCGACGCGGCGCGGATGACCGAGGACTGGCAAGAGGACCTGCGCCGGGAGCTGATCGACGACCCGGTCGACACGCTGGTGGTCCGGCACGTCGAGCGGCTGGCCCGCCCGGACATGGAGACGCTGGTGTCGGTGCTGCGCGAGGCTGCGGGTGGTGGCACCTGGGTCACCGTGACGCTCTCGACCGACGCCGAGGCCGATCCCGAGCTGCTGGCCCTGTTCCCCCGGACGGTCACGGTGCCGCCGCTGCGGCGCCACGCGGAGGACCTCAACGACCTGGTGCCGCTGTTCCTGAGCCGGCTCGCCGGCGGCGGCCAGCTGACCTGCTCCCCCGCCGCGCTGCACCTGCTGATGCGCGCGAACTGGCCGGGCAACGTCGCGCAGCTCTACCGGGTGCTCAAGCAGATCGCCAAGCGCCGCCGCACCGGCACCATCGCCCCGACCGACCTGCCCGCCGAGTACCACGCGCTCACCCGCCGGCAGCTGAACCGGTTCGAGACCGTCGAGCGCGACGCGATCGTGCGCAGCCTCGAGGACGCCGACGGCAACAAGGTGCGGGCCGCGAAGCTGCTGGGCATCTCGCGCGCGACCATCTACCGCAAGATCCACGAGTACGGCATCGTCACCTCCGACCGCTGAGCCCTTTTGGTCCGCTTTGGACGTGACGAGGGTTACCGCGCGTGCCGTGACGGGAATGCCCCGTGGTCGCGGAGGGCTTTGACTGGGCGTCGCCGTTACGAGGAGGGTCATGTCCGACGCCCAGCCGGTCCGGAGTCTCCGGCTCGTCATGATGGTGCTCGCGTTCTCCTGCGGCGCGACCGTGGCGAACCTGTACTACCCGCAACCGCTGCTCGGCGAGATCGCGGCCGCGTTCTCGGTGAGCCAGGGCAGCGCCGCGCTGGTGGTGACGCTCACGCAGCTCGGGTACGCCGCCGGCATCGTGGCGCTGATGCCGCTGGGCGACCTGCTGGAGAACCGCAAGCTCGCCACCCGCACGCTGGTGTTCACCACCGTCGCGCTCGTCGTCGCGGGTGTGTCGCCGGTGTTCGGGCTGTTCCTCGCCGCGTCCGTGCTGATCGGCCTGACCTCCGTCGTCGCGCAGATCCTCATCCCGTTCGCCGCGCACCTCGCGCCCGAGCAGGAGCGCGGCCGGTTCGTCGGGACCGCGATGACCGGTCTGCTGCTGGGCATCCTGCTCGCGCGCACCGTGTCCAGCTTCGTGGCCGACGCCTGGGGCTGGCGCACCATCTACCTCGTGTCGGCCGCCCTGATGCTGCTGGTCGCCGGCACGATGCGGCGGATGCTGCCGAGCCGGGTGCCCGAGCACCGGGTGCGCTACCCCGATCTGATGCGCTCGGTGCTGACGCTGGTGCGCGAAGAGCCGGCGCTGCGCCGCCGCGCGGCGTGCCAGGCCCTGATGTTCGGCGCGTTCAGCGCGTTCTGGACCTCGGTCGCCTTCGAGCTGACCCGCGAGCACGGGCTGAGCCAGGGCGGGATCGGGGTGTTCGCGCTCGTCGGCGCCGCCGGGGCGGCCGCCGCCCCGATCGCGGGCAGGCTCGGCGACCGCGGTCACGGGCAGATCGGCAGCGGCGCGGCGCTCGCGCTCGGCGCCGTCGCGATGGTGCTCGCCGACCTCGGCGCGCGCAGCCTGGTGCTCCTCGCGATCGCCGGTGTGCTGCTCGACCTCGCGGTGCAGGGGCACCAGGTGCTCAGCCAGCAGGAGATCTACGGCCTGCGGGCCGACGCGCGCGCCCGGATCAACACGGTGTTCATGGCGACGATCTTCGTCGGCGGCGCGGTGGCCTCGGCGATCGCCGGGTCGCTGTACGACGCGGCGGGCTGGCCCGGCGCCAGCTTGTTCGGCGCGGCCTTGCCCGTGGCCGGCCTCGCCATCTGGGCCTACTCGCGGGTACGGACCCGGCGCACGCGGCTCGCCGCCCCTACCGCAAGCTGACATCCGACCTGAGAACCTGAACGTCGTTCACCTCGTACGATGAAGATCGACATGGGAGGAGGCCCCGGTTGATCGGGCACGACGAAGCGCTGCGCGCCGTCGAAAGCAGCCTGGACCGGCCGTCCGCGGCGCGGGTCTACGACTACCTCTTGGGCGGGGACACCAACTACGCGATCGACCGGGAGTTCGCGCACAAGATCCGCGAGCGGGTGCCGCTGATCGGGCAGTACATGCGGACCAGCAGGCAGTTCCTCGGGCGCGCCGTACGGCGCTGCGCCGAGCTCGGCGTCACGCAGTTCATCGACATCGGCTCGGGCCTGCCGACCGCGGGCAACGTGCACGACGTCGCCGACGCGACCCGCCCGCGGCACGACACCCGCGTGGTCTACATCGACAACGAGCCGGTGGCGCTGGCGCACTCGACGCTGCTGCTGGCCGACACCGCGGACCCGGCGCGGCACCGGGCGATCGCCGGTGACCTGCTGCAGCCGGACGAGCTGTGGGAGCGGGTGCGCGAAACGGAGGTCCTCGACCTCGCCGAACCCGTCGCGCTCGTGGTGAACGCGGTCCTGCACTTCATCAAGGACGAGGCCGGCCCGGACGCGATCCTGACCGCGTACCGGGACGTGCTCGCACCGGGCTCGCTGCTGGTGCTGTCGCAGATGACGAACGAGAACCCGCGCAGCGACGAGGAACGCCAGGCACTGGCCGACCTGGTGGCCTACTACGAGAACACCACGAACCCGGCCCAGCTGCGTACGACGGAGGAGTTCGCCCGCTTCTTCGGCGGCTGGGAGCTGCTCGAGCCGGGCCTGGTCTACGCCCCGGCGTGGCATCCGGACGCCGAGACGGTGTTCGCGCGGGTGCCCTCGGAGTCCCGCGTGATCGGTGGCGTGGCGCGAAAACCAGGCGCCTAGGGTTGTGTTTCACAACCGGCGGAGCCGCCTGCGCCGTCAGCTTGCACCGCTACCCGCACCGGCCCGCAAGCCACCTCTGAAACAGTCCCTGGCGCACTTCGCGCCGCGCCCGGTCCGGCTCAGTCCGGCAGCAGCGGCACCGTCGTCCCCTCGTCGCGGCCCAGGAGCGTCGCGCGGGTGACCGACGACGCGCCGAAGCGGGCGCGCACGTCGTCGAGGGCGGCGTCCAGCGTCCCGGATTCCGTGCCGGGGAACGGGAGCGTCAGCTGCACCACGCCGTCGTCGTCCAGATTGGACAGTGCGAGGCCGATCAGGGTGAGCCCGTCGTTCTCGATCGTGGTCCGGGCGGCGGCCACCAGGGCACGTGCCGCCGTGAGGATCGTCGCGGTGTGTGCCGTCGGCTCGCGCAGGGTGTGCGAGCGCGTGGCGCGGCTGAAGTCGGCGAACCGGAACCGCACCGTGACCGTGCGGCAGACCCGTTTCGCACCGCGCAGGCGGCGGGTGAGCCGGTCGGCGAGCGCGGCCAGCACGGCGTCCAGCTCCTCCGGCGACCGCCGCCGTCGCCCCAGCGCCCGCTGCGCGCCCATCGACCGGCGCCGCCGCCCGGTCTGCACCGGGCGCGGGTCCCGGTTGTGCGCCAGCGCGTGCAGGTGCCGTCCCGTGCCGCGGCCCAGCATCGACACGAGGGTGGCCTCCCCCAGCCGCGCCACCTCGCCGACGGTGGTGATCCCGCGGCGGCGCAGCTTGCCCGCCGTCACCTGCCCGACCCCCCACAGCCGCTCGACCGGCAGCGGGTGCAGGAACGCCAGCTCCCCGTCGTGCGGCACGACGAGCAGGCCGTCCGGCTTGGCGACCTGGCTGGCGACCTTGGCGAGGAACTTCGTGCGGGCGACGCCGACCGTGATGGGCAGCCCGACCTGCTCGGCGACCGCGCGCCGCAGGTCCGCGGCGATCCGGCTGGGCGCCCCGGCGAGCCGGGCGAGACCGCCCACGTCGAGGAACGCCTCGTCGATCGACAACCCCTCCACGATCGGCGTGGTGCGCTCGAAGACGCCGAACACGGCCTTGCTCGCCTCGGCGTAGGCGTGCATGCGCGGCGGGACCACGATCGCCTGCGGGCACAGCGTCCGCGCCAGCCCGCCGGTCATCGCCGTGCGCACGCCGAATGCCTTGGCCTCGTAGCTCGCGGCCAGCACGACCCCGCCGCCCACGACGACCGGGCGCCCGCGCAGCGACGCGTCGTCCCGCTGCTCGACCGACGCGTAGAACGAGTCGAGGTCGGCGTGCAGGATCGGTCCCTCATTCGACACGAACATATGTTCGCATGCGGGAGCGGTTTTGTGGGACGGAAATTCCCGCCGGTGTGCCGGGACGAGCCCGGCGGAAGTGTTTGCCCGCGCCGTCGCCGGGGTAACAGCAGCGGACATGGACGAGCAACGCAACGCCCTCGACGAGCGCGCCGAGACCCGTGCCCACCTCCTGCCCGAGGAGGACGCGGCCGGCAGCACCGATCCCGAGGACCAGGCACGCGAGATCCTGCGGGACTCCGACCAGCGCACCGAGGCGCCCGTCCCACGCGAACGCCGGCGCCCCGAAGAAACCGCCTGAGGAGGCGAACCCCGATGGACAAGCAGACTTCCGAGGACGAGCAGGCCCGCACGCACCGCGCCGACGACGCCGGCTCACCGCAGGAGCAGCGTGAGGTCCGGCGCGGCGAGCAGGGCACCTCGACCGGCGACCCGCACGACGACTCGGACCCGCAGACCGGCTAGAGCGAGGCGAGCGCGGCGTCGAAGCTGCGGTAGAGCGGCAGCTGGTCGGCCAGGCCGGTGAGCGCGAACGCGCGGTAGGCGGCTCGGTAGGGCGCCACGATCAGCATCGCCTTCCCCGGATCGAGTGACCGGAAGGCGTTCACCAGAACGGCGAGCCCCGAGGAGCCGAGGAAGCTCACCCTGGCCAGCTCGACGACCACCACCCGCACGTCCCGGCCCAGCTGGACCTCGAGCGCGTCGGCCAGCTGCGGGGCCGTGACCATGTCCACCTCGCCGGCCACCTCGAGCACCACCGCGCCCGGCGCCGCGGTGCGGATGACGAACTCCAGCGTGTCGGGAGCCCGGCGCGGCCGGGGCACGCGGCTCTCCGGTGGTCGGCTCATGGCGTAGGTCCTCCTCTCAAGCCTGGCACCCGCGGGCGGCTGATGGCTCAACCGCGGTGCAAGAAGCGTAACGACAGCCACCGTGCCCGCACCACTCGCCGGGTACGGTCCGACCCCCGATCCGGGGGTTTTCCGGCGCGGCTGAGGGCAACCCCTTCACCCTGTCGTTGCCCGCAGGTATGGAGTGAACATGGACATCATCACGCCTCGACAGCCCAGCCGCCTCGAAAGCGAACCTGGCCAGCAGGTCCCGGTGCCGACGGAGCCGGTCTCCGACGACGCGGAGTTCGAACCCACCATCGTGCGCGGCCGGGAATGAGACTATGACAGCTGTCATGGTGCCCGGGGCCGTTTTCTGCTGTACTGGGTTTCATGACAGCTGTCATAACCGAGCTGACCGCCGGGGACGCCGTGCAGCGGCTGCTGCTCGCCTGCTCGTCGCAGAGCCTGCGGCAGCGCTTCTTCCTCGGCGGCGAGCCGGACCCGCATGACGTCTGGCGCCGCTACCGGCGGTTCCCCCTGGCCGGCCCGCCGGCCGGGCTCGCGCTGCTGGCCTCGGTCGGCGGCGTGCCGGTCGGCCTGCTGAACCTGGTGCCCGAAACCCCGGTGGTGGCGGAGCTGGGCGTGCTGGTCGCGGACCCGTGGCAGCGCCGCGGCATCGGCCTCGGCCTCGCACAGGCGGTCTGGCGCTCGGGCCACTGGGCAGGTCGCACGGTGCACGCCACCGTGCGACCCGGCAACGTCGCCGCGACGGCCTTCCTGCGACGGCAAGGGTTCCACGCGGTCGCGACCTTCGAGCACGCGCAGTGCGAGTACGAGCTGGAGCTGCCGGCAGCCGGTACCATGACGGCTGTCATGGAGGAGGTGGCGAGATGACCCGGCCTGCCCGCGAGCGGATGGTGTTCAGTGCTGCGCAGCTGATCAGGACCCAGGGCGTCAGCGGGACCGGGATGCGTGACGTCGTGGCACACGCCGAGGCCCCCCGCGGCTCGCTGCAGCACTACTTCCCCGGCGGCAAGGAGCAGCTCGTCGACGAGGCGCTCGCCTGGGCGGGCTCCTACGCCGCCCGCAAGGTCCGCCGGTATGCCGCGGCACTGACGGAGCCCACGCCCGGCAAGCTGTTCGAGGCGATGGCCGGGCAGTGGCGCGAGGAGTTCACCAGTGCGGGATTCGCCGCCGGCTGCCCCCTCGTCGCGGCGACGGCGGACAGCGCCGCCGCGAGCGAACGGCTGCGCGCCGCGGTCAGCAGGGCGTTCGAGGGCTGGCAGGAGCCGGTGGCCGGGGAGCTGCGGCGGATGGGCGTCCCGGCGGCGCGCAGCGCGTCGCTCGCGCTGCTGATGATCAGCGCACTGGAAGGCGCGATCGTGCTGGCCCGCGCGCACCAGGACCTGGCCCCGCTCGACGCCGTGACCAGGGAGCTCGCTCCCCTGCTGGACGCCGCAGCCGGCTGAACAGGGCACTCCCGCCGAATGGAATTCGGAGCACGGTTCGTTCGTTGAACGATGCGGAGATTCCGGAAGGGGGTGATGATCATGGCGAAAAGGACCGAACGGCGCAGCGAGGAGCCCGACTCCGTGCGCGTCTACCTGGACGCGATCGGCAGGGTCCCGTTGTTGACGGCGACCGAGGAGGTCGACCTCGCCAAGCGGATCGAAGCGGGGGTGTACGCCGCCGAACTGCTCCGCCGCGCCGACGCGGGCGAGCAGGACGAGCAGGAGCTGCCCGCCGGGCGCAGGGACCTCGAGCGGATCGCCCGTGACGGCAGCCGCGCCAAGGACCACATGATCAGGGCGAACCTGCGCCTGGTGGTGGCCGCGGCACGCAAGCGGCGCGAGCGGTCGGTACCGCTGCTGGACCTGGTGCAGGAGGGCAACCTCGGCCTGATCCGCGCCGTGGAGAAGTTCGACTACGCCAAGGGCTACAAGTTCTCCACCTACGCGATGTGGTGGATCCGGCAGGCGATGCAGCGCGGTGTCGCGTTCAACAGCCGCACGATCCGGGTGCCCGAGCACGCGAACGACCAGCTGGCGAAGCTGGAGCGGGTGGAGGCGGCGCTGCGGTCGGACGCCGACCACGACCCCACTCCGGAGGAGCTGGCGGAGGCCGCCTCGCTGCCGCTGGCCCGGGTGATCGAGCTGAAGAGCGTGGCCAGGGTGACCACGAGCCTGGACGTGCCGATCGGCGACGGCGAGGTCGAGCTGGGCGACCTGATCGGCGGCACCGAGGACGACCCGGTCGGGGACGCGATCGAGCGGGCGGCGGCGACGCAGCTGCTCGACGCCGCGCTGGAGACCCTGCCCACGCTGGCGAAGAAGGTGATTTCGCTGCGGTACGGGCTCGACGACGGCCGTCAGCGGACGCTGCAGCAGGCCGCCGAGCAGGTCGGGGTGACCCGCGCCCAGGCACGGCGGCTCGAGCAGGAGGCGCTGTCGGAGCTGCGCGCGCCGGACCGGCGTGCGGCGCTGCTCCCGGTCGCCGGCTGACCCGCAGGCGGACGAACGCCCGTGGCCACGAGTGGGCCGCGGGCGTTTTTCGTGCGGACGCGCGCGGCGTTTGCCGCTAGGTTTCCGGTATGGCCAAGGACGAGGCGGTGGAGCTCGAGGTCGGCGCCCGGACGGTGCGGATCTCGCATCCGGAGCGGGTGTACTTCCCGGCACGCGGGGAGACGAAGCTCGACCTCGCGCGCTACTACCTCGCGGTCGGCGACGGCATCGTGCGCGCGCTGCGCGAGCGCCCGTGCATGCTGCACCGGTTCCCGTCCGGGGTCGGCGGCGAGAAGGTGCACCAGAAGCGCGTCCCCGCGGGGGCGCCCCCGTGGCTGGAGACGGTGCGGGTGCACTTCCCGCGGTACAACCGCGACGCCGACGAGCTGTGCGTGACCGAGCTGGCCCACGTCATCTGGGCGGTGCAGATGTCCACTGTGGAGTTCCACCCGTGGAACTCGCGGCGCGCCGACACCGAACGGCCCGATGAGTGGCGCATCGACCTCGACCCCGGTCCGAAGAGCGACTTCGCGCGCGTGCGCCGGGTCGCCCACGTCGCCCAGGAGGTGCTCGGCGAGCTCGGCGCGACGGGCTGGCCGAAGACCTCCGGCGGTGACGGGCTGCACGTGTACGTGCGCATCGAGCCGCGCTGGGGTTTCCACGAGGTCCGCCGCGCCGCGCTCGCCTTCGCCAGGGAGGTGGAGCGCCGTGCCCCGGACGAGGTGACCACGACCTGGTGGCGCAAGGACCGCGACCCGGCGAAGGTGTTCGTCGACTACAACCAGAACACCCGGGACCACACGATCGCGAGCGCGTACTCGGTGCGCGGCGTCCCGGAGGCGACCGTCTCGACGCCGATCACGTGGGACGAGATCGACGACGTGGAACCGCAGGACTGCACGATCGCGACGGTGCCCGGCCGCTTCGCCAAGCTCGGCGACCTGCACGAGGGCATCGACGAGGCCGTGTACTCCCTGGACACCCTCCTGGAGTGGGCCGACCGCGACGGCCTGGAGTGAGCCTCTGGCCCCGCCGGGCCCGCTCCGGGGGCTACGGCTACCCGGCCGTGGCCGGGTAGCCGTACGTCCTACGCCCGCGCCAGGCCACGCTCCACCGCGGCGATGATCTGCGGCCGCAGCTCCTCCGGGCGGATGATGGCGTCCACCGAGCCCACCCGCTGGGCCCGCTGGATCGAGTGCACGCCGTCGAACTCGGTGGCCACCTCGCCCAGTTTCTCGGCCCGCACGGAGGCCCGGACATCGGCCAGGCGGGTGACCAGTGCTGCCCGCTCGGCTCCCTCCGCGGAGGCGATCCCGGCTTCCAGCTCCGCCACGCGCGGGTCGCGGGCGGTGCGCATGTTGACCTCGCCGGCGAACACGACCGCGGCGGCGGGCGCGCCGCCGAGCACGGAGGCGTACGAACCGTCCACGGCGAGCACCGTCATGTTCGGGTTGAGCGTCTTGGAGAACACCACGAATGCGCCACCGTGGTACCGCGAAATGACGCAGAACACGATGGGACCGCGGAAGTTCACGATCGCCCGGCCGATCTCGGCGCCGTACTCCAGCTGCAGCTTGCGCATCGACTCCGGCGAGCCGTCGAACCCCGACAGGTTCGCCAGCACCACCAGCGGCCGGTTCCCGCTCGCCGCGTTGACCGCCCGCGCGACCTTCTTCGACGAGCGCGGGAACAGCGTGCCGGCGGTGTAGGTGTCCGGGCCGTCGGTGGGCGGGAACCCGCGCCGCGGCACCGACCGCGACTCGATGCCCACCAGGCACACCGGCAGCCCGCCAAGGTGCACGTCCTGCACCACCGCGGTCTCCGCGTCCGCCATCCCGGCCCAGCGCTCCAGGATCGGGTGGTCCTGATCGGACAGTGCCCGCATCACCGTGCGGATGTCGAACGGCTTCTTCCGGTCCGGGTTGGTCTCGCGGGAGAAGACCTCCCCCACCGTGGTGAAGTCGCTGTCCACCACCGCGTGCGGGTAACCGGAGACGTCCCGGTCGAGCGGGTCGGTGGTGCCGGCCCGGCGCGGCCCCTCCTCGCCCGGCGCCACATAACTGTGGTCGTAGTGCGACAACAGCACGCCGTACGCGGCCGGCAGGTCCGGCGCCCAGTACTGCGCCTGGCCGTTCGGACCCATCACCCGGTCGTAGCCGCCGATGCCGAAGTTGTCCTCGGCCGACACTCCGCCGGAGAAGTCCAGCGACTCCTTCCCTGTCAGCACCATGGCCGAGTCCGGGGTCATCACCAGGATCCCCTTGGTGTGCATGAGCATCGTGGCCTCGGCGTTCCAGTACGGCTGGGCGCCGACGTTGATGCCGGCCACCACGATGTTGATCTCGCCGCCGTCCTGCGTGAAGTGCACGATGCGGCGCAGCGCGGCCGCGATCCAGTCCATGTTCTCGGTGCCCGAGTCCATCGCGATCCGCGCGCCCGCCGACAACGCGTACCACTCCACCGGCACCCGCCGCCGCTCGGCGAGGTCCAGCGCGGCGATGATCCGGGCGCACTCCGGTTCGGACAGCGCGCCCAGCGCCTTCGTCGGGTCGCCCAGCAGCACCACCCGGGTCATGCCCTCGGGGTACCGCTCGGTCGGGGTGGTCGCCACCCCCGCCACGATCCCGGCCTTGTTGAGCCCCTTCGGCCGGTCCACCGGTGCCAGCGCACCTGCGTCGTCGAGGTCGTACTCGGTGAACGACCCGCCAGGCCCGGCGATCATGCCGGTCAGCTCGTACGGGTAGGCCGTGCCGCGCCGCCGCGCCCGCAGCACCTTCTGGCCGTAGTCGTCCAGCGGCTGGACCGGCTCCGACGGCGGTTCGGTGAGCGCCAGCCGGACACCGGTCGCCGCGTCGTAGGAGATGCGCACGGCGACCGGGTACGGCTGCCCCGTCTCCGCGTCGCGCTGACGGCCGAGGAAGAGCACCTCCTCGACCCCGGCGCCGGCCGTCGTGGGCAGGACGCGCCGCGCGATCGCCTGCAGGTCCTCGCGCGTGAGGTCGCTCGCGGGCCAGACGTAGAGGACGATCCGGTTGGTGTCCAGCCGCTTCTTCGCCGGACGCTGCGCCTGAACCTTGCGGATCGCGTCGAGACAGGCGGCGAGCGCGCCCTCGACCGCGGGCAGCGCGTGGATGCGGCCCTCGTCGTCGCGCAGCGGGGTCAGGTCGCGGACCTGGGCCATCGCGACGAGGCGCTCGTCGGAGGAGTTCTCCGGCGCGACACAGCGCAGCAGATAGACGTCCTCGTCGGCCGACGGCAACCGGGTCAGGTCGAACTCCCGCAGCCGCCACAGCTGCAGCCGCTGCCCGATGAGCGGGTGCAGGCCGCGGATGAGCCTGTCCTCGGCCAGCCCGGCTTCGGCCGGCCGGAACGTGAAGTGGTGGTGCAGCACGGCACCGCTGGTGCCGGCCACGGTCGTGGTGATCCGGCGCAGCCCGGCGGGCAGTCCGGCGGCCGTCAGCGCGGCACGCAGCTCGCCGGCCATCGCGTCCACATCTGACGGCTGGTCCGGCCAGGTGAGGTAGATGTCGGCCGCCGTGGCCCCGTCCACCTTCGCCACCGCCGCCAGCGCCTCGGCCAGCTCGCCGAAGTCGGCGACCGTCGCCAGCAGCCGCTGGGGTTCGCCGTCGAGCTCGTAGCCGCCGGTGACGAACGGCCGGCCACCGACCGGCTCGCTGCGCACGCCGGAGAGACCGTGCTCGCGGTAGTAGCGGCGGCACAGGACTTCGAGCAGCGGGCCGACCTGCGCGGCCGGGCGGCCGATGCGCTGGCCCAGCAGCCGCACGAGCGGCTCGGGGCTGGCGACCATGGCGGCGATGCGCTCTTCGCGGTCGGCCGCGTCCGGATGCCGGTCGAGGTGGCGCAGGTGGCCACGCACCCGGCTGTAGACCTCGGCGCGGGTGCGCCGCAGCAGCGGCTGGGCGAACCAGCGGAACACCAGGCTGCGCGCGAGGTCCCCGATCACCGGGAAGCGCAGCTGGGTCGCCACGATCAGCCGCTCCAGCGCCTGCCCGACGGTCTGCCGGAGCTCGCCGCCGGGCGGCGCCTCGGTGAGCCACTGCTGCAGCAGCGCGGTGACCACCGCCGCGTCGGCGCCGGCGCGCTGCTGCGCGAGGAAGATCCGGAACACGGCCTCCTCGAGCGCCGGCGTGCGGTCCAGCCCGTCGACCCCGTAGTGGCCCAGCACCCGGGTCAGCCGGCCCTGGAAGGTCTCCGACAGCCCGGCGCGCTCGGCGTCGAGGCTCTGCAGATACGTGTGGAAGTGCTCGCGCGGGCTGTGCACCCGCGTCTCGGCCTTGGTCTCCTCGCCTTCGGGCTTGTTGCGGCTGAGCTCGGACAGGTCGGCGAAGACCTCCAGCAGCCCGACCTCGGCCTCCAGCGGCCGCCTCGGCAGCTCCGCGCGCGCGGCGAGGTAACCGGCCAGCGGGCGGCCCCCATCGCGCGGGTCGACGTCGAAGCCGAGCAGCATGCTGCGCAGGTCCGCCAGGCCTCGCTCGGCACGGTGCTCGGCGGCGAGCGTGTCGGGCTCCGCGGGCAGGTCCAGCTCGACCGCGGCCGCGCCGGGCGAGGCCTCCGCGGCCGCGTCGCCGAGCGGTTCCAGGCGCAGCAGCGGCGCGCCGGTGCCGACCTGGCTGCCGACGGAGACCACGCATTCGCGCAGCAGCGCGCGGAACGGCGCCCGCAGCACCGTCTCCATCTTCATGCTCTCCAGCACCAGCACCGGGGCGCCGGCCTCGACCTCGTCGCCGGCCGCGACCGGCGTGGCGACCACCAGCGCGGGCGCCGGGGAACGCACGACCCCGCCCTCGTCCCGGCTGACCCGGTGGGTGACGCCGTCGATCTCGACCAGGTGGATCGGCCCGTGCGTGCCGGTGACCAGGCGGAACCGGTGGCCGTTGAGGTGGATCTGCCCGGTGTGCTCGTCGAACCGCTCCAGCACCGCGTCGACGGTGCGCACCTCGTCGCCGGTGATGAACCCGACGCGGTAGCGGCCAGGACCGGTCTCGGCGACGGTCAGCCGGTAGGCCGCGCCGCGCAGCTTGAGGTCGACCGGGCGGCCGCTCTCGTGCTGCACCTGCGGGCGCCCGCCGTGCGCGGTGGACAGCAGCCGCTGCAGCTCGACCCGCTTCTCGTCCTGGTAGGCCTCGATCCCGGCGACCGCGAGCGCGACACCGGAGTGCTGCTGGGACACCAGCCTGCCCTCGCCGCGGACCCGGTCGATCCAGCCGGTGTCCGCGCTGCCGTCGATGACCTCCGGCTCGCCGAGCAGGTCCAGCACGAAGCTCTTGTTCGTGGTGCCGCCCTCGATGACGACGGTCGTCTCCCGCATCGCGCGGCGCAGCCGGGACAGCGCCTCCTCACGGGTGCGACCGTAGGCGATGATCTTCGCGATCATCGAGTCGAAGTCGGCCGGGATCTCGTCGCCCTCGCTCACCCCGGTGTCGACCCGGATGCCCGGTCCCGCGGGCAGGTCGAGCAGCGCGATGCGGCCGGGGGCCGGCGCGAAGTCGCGGTCGGGGTCCTCGGCGTTGAGCCGGGCCTCGACCGCGTGCCCCAGCTCCGCGGGCGGCGTGCCGGTGAGCTTCCCGCCCGCGGCGACGTGCAGCTGGGCCTTGACCAGGTCCATCCCGGTGGTGGCCTCGGTGATCGGGTGCTCGACCTGCAGCCGGGTGTTCACCTCGAGGAACGCGAACAGCCGCTCCTTCGGGTGGTAGAGGAACTCGACGGTCGCGGCGCCGCGGTAGCCGACGGCCACCGCGAGCCGCTCGGCCGCCGCCTTGAGCTCGCCCGCCTGCTCCGCGGCCAGCACCGGCGAGGACGACTCCTCGATGATCTTCTGGTTGCGCCGCTGCACGGAACAGTCCCGCACGCCCAGCGCCCACGCGGTGCCCTGGCCGTCGGCGATCACCTGGACCTCGACGTGCCGGGCGCCGGTGACCAGGCGCTCCAGGAACACCACCCCGCTGCCGAAGGCGCGCTCGGCCTCCAGGCTGGTGCGCTCGTAGGCGTCGGTGAGCTCGGCGGCGTTCGTGACCACGCGGATGCCGCGGCCGCCGCCGCCCGCGGTGGCCTTGAGCATCAGCGGGTAGCCGATCCGCTCGGCCGCCGCCAGCGCCGCGTCGAGGTCCTCGACCGGGCCGCGGCTCCACGGCGCGACCGGGACGCCGACCTCCTCGGCGAGCAGCTTGGCGCCGATCTTGTCCCCCAGCTTGCGCATCGCGTCCGGGTCCGGGCCGATGAACGTCACGCCCAGCTTCTCGCACAGCTCGGCGAACGCCGGGTCCTCGGCGACGAAGCCCCAGCCGACCCACGCGGCGTCGGCGCCGGTCTCGACCAGCGCGCGCTCCAGCACGGCGAGGTCGAGGTACGGGCGCGCCGCCGCCGGGCCGAGGAGGTAGGTGCGGTCCGCCTCCCGCACGAAGGTGGCCGTGGCGTCGGCATCGGTGTAGAGGGCCACCGTCTCGATCCGCGGCCCGCCCTCCGCGTTGAGCTCACCGACGGCGTGGATGAGCCGCATCGCGGCCTCTCCCCGGTTGACGATCGCGACACGACTGAACACCGAATCGAGCCTCACCTAGTTGACGACACACGGACGCGGCCCCCTGGCCGCCCGTCCAGCATCCCGCTTACCGGCCGGTAGATGCTCGTCCGTGGTGTTGCGTGCCGGAGGGCGATTTTTGTGGGAACCCTCCAAAGGCGCGGCCTGACCGGCCACTTCCCGGCACCCCTCCCGCACCGGTGCCGGTGAGAGCCTGGTCACCCGGCTGCTCGCGGCGCCGGTTCCGGGGCGCGGTGGGCGTGCGCCTGGATGGCCGCGGCGATGTCGGGCAGCCCGAGGACCTCGTGCACGAGGCCGGTGTCGATCGCCGCGCCGGGCATGCCGAAGTACGCCGAGCTGGCCTCGTCCTGGGCGAACACCGTCCCGCCGCAGTGGGAGACGGCGCGGATGCCGGCCTGCGCGTCGTGGCCCTTGCCGGTCAGCACCACCGCGAGCGCGCGGGGGCCGCAGGTGACGGCGAGGGTGGCCAGCAGCAGGTCGGCCGAGGGCCGGTACGGCGGCGCGTTCCCGACGTCGAGCAGCCCGATGCGTGCCTCGGACGTGATGAGCAGGTGCCGGGCCGCGGGCGTGACGAGCACGGTGCCGGGGACGAGCTCGTCGCCGTTGGCGGCTTCGCGGACCGGTAGGGCCGTGCGGGTGCGCAGGATGGCGGCGAGCTGACTGGGGTGCTCCGGGGCCAGGTGCTGGGCCACGACCACCGCGGCGGGCAGGTCGGTCGGCAGCGGCGCGAGGACCTGACTCAGCGCGTCGAGGCCACCGGCGGAGGTGACCAGGGCGACGACCGGGAACCGCAGCGCGTACGGATCCGGCGCGCTCACGGCCGGGACCCCCCGGCTGGGACGGCCCTGGCATCTCTGTGCCCGCACATGAACCCATTCTCACAGACCGCGGCGAGCGTCCAGGATTCGGCGCGCGGCGGCCCTGCGCGGCGGTGCCGGCGCGGTGGGCTGGAAGGTGGGCGCGGGGCAGCGGGAACACCTCGGTGGCATGGTCATCGGGCACCTGCCCTCGGCGACGCGGCTCAGTCCCGGCGGCCGTTACGATCCCGCGGAGATGGTGGCGGACAACGTGTTCCGTCGCGCGTTCGCGCTCGGGCCGTTCCTGCCGGGCTGGAGGCGGATGCCGGCCGAGCTCCTGCACGCGATGGACGAGCCCCTCTCCCCGGGCGAGGCGATCATCACCGGTTCGGTCGTGCAGGTCCCGGTGGCGCCGGGCGACGAGGTGCGGGCGGACTTCCCCCGGGGTCGGCGCAACCGCTCTCCGGAATCGTTACACCCACCGTAGGTAACTATGACCGTCCACTCCCGGAGTTCGGTGACGACCACTGGTTGTAACGAATCGGGGTATGCTCCGGCGCATGGTGCGAACACGCCGGGCAGCGCAGCCGGACACCGCCGCCCAGCGCCCCGGTGGCCGCCCGCGCGACGCGGCGCTCGACGAGGCGATCATCCTGGCGACGAGGGAACGCCTGGTGCGCGACGGCTACTCGCAGATGACGATCGGCGACATCGCGGCCGACGCCCAGGTCAGCCGCCCGACGCTGTACCGCCGCTGGACCAGCAAGTTCGACCTGGTCGTCGACGCGCTGGACTACGGCTTCCGCAAGCAGCACGACATGTACACCCTCGACCTGAGCGCGCTGGAGCCGCGCGAGGCGTTCACCGAGGCCGTCCGGCGGCTGAACCCCGCCTACTACAACCCGGACGCGATGGTGCTGATGGGCAACTTCGCCGGCGAGGCCGGCCGCACCCCCGAGCTGCTCGAGATCCTGCGCAAGCACGCCGTCGAACCGCGCGTCACCCTGCTCGAACGGGTGCTGGCCGAGCTGCGGGAGCGCGGCGCCGTCCAGGACGGCATCGACACGCACACCATCGCCACGATGTGCTTCGGCAGCTACTTCGCCGCGTTCTACCGCGGCGAGCGCACGAAGACGATCCCGGAGAAGGTCGTCGCCGTGCTGTGGCCGGCGATCGCCACGAAACCCAGACGACCTCAGGCCAAACGCGCCGGCGCGTGACTCGGCCTGGACGTCTGCCCACGGCGGCGACACCCAGCGCCGGCATTTCCCCGCGATCTGGAGCGCGCTGCTCGCCGCGCGGGCGGAGGGCGTGGGCGGCGTGCTCACCACTGTCCTGCGCTACGAGGTGGGCAAGGTCCTGGGCGCGATGCGGCGCACGCCGGGCCGCCGAGGGGCGAAGATCGGCATGCCCCCTCCCGATCGTGCCAGAATGGCGTTCGACGAGAGGGAGAGGCGCTTGGCCTGGAACGGGAAGGGGCTGCCCCCGGTCGCCGCGCGGCGGATCGAGCGCGCGCGGGGGTCGGGCGTTCGCACGTCGCTGCTGTCCGTGCCGGCCTCGGTCGCGGTCGAGAGCGCCGGGCTCGACACCGTCGGCGAGGTGATGGGCTGCGTCGTCCAGCAGCGGGTCCCGCCGATGATGCTCACCCCGCTGTCGCTGACCGTCGACTACCGCCCCTACGTGCTGGCCTGGCGGCAGGGGTGGGCGACGGCGCTGGACCGGCTGCGCGAGGAGGCCGCCCGGCTCGGTGCGAGCGGCGTCGTCGGCATCCAGCTGACCCGGCAGCCGCTGACCGACCTGACCGAGGAGATCGTCGCGCTGGGCACCGCCGTCCGCGACCCCGCGGCAGCGGCGCGCCCCCGGCCGTTCACCACGACCCTGCCGGGCACGGACGTCGCCAAGCTCCTCGCCGGCGGCTGGGCGCCCGTCGAAGTGATCGTCGCCGTGGCCGTCACCGGCATGTACCGCGACTACTCGCTCCAGCGGCAGACGTCGGTCTTCGCCGGAAACATCGAGGTGGACGCGCTCACGGCACTGGTGACGCGTGCGCGGTCGGAGGCGCGCCGCGACTTCGCGAACCTGCTGCGCCGCAGTGGGTCGGACGGCGGGATCGTCTCCTCGATGTCGCTGGAGATGCTGCCGATGCAGGAGACCACCGCGGGCGCCCGCGCGGACATCCTCGGCACCGGAATCGCCCGTACGACGCGATCCGCGCCGGCCGGGACGTTGAAGATCATGCCCCTGGGCAACGGGAGGAAACCCGGATGACATCCACCGAAGGACTGCCCGAGGACGCCAGGCACCGGCTGGCGGAGATGCGCCCCGGCCAGTCGACGGAGCTGTTCACCTCCGACCTGAGCGTCAACGAGTTCCTCCTGGTGCGCGAGGCCGGGTTCCGCCCGCTGGGCCTCGTGCTCGGCACCAGCGTCTACCACGTGGGCTTCCAGATGCGCCGGTGGGGACGCAACCAGGAGCTGGAAACGCTGTCCACCGCGATGTACCACGCCCGCGAGCTCGCGATGGACCGGATGGAGGCCGAGGCGGACCTGCTCGGCGCCGACGGGATCGTGGGCGTGCGGCTGGAGATCGACTTCAAGGAGTTCGGCACCGACCTCGCGGAGTTCATCGCGGTCGGCACCGCGGTGCGGGCCGAGGAGCCGGGGCAGTGGCGCAACAACGCCGGGAAGCCGTTCACCTCGGACCTCTCGGGTCAGGACTTCTGGACGCTCGTGCAGGCCGGGTACGCCCCGCTGGGCATGGTGATGGGCTCGTGCGTCTACCACATCGCGCACCAGCGGATGTTCCAGGCGCTGGGCAACATCGGCCAGAACGTGGAGATCCCCCAGTTCACCGAAGCGCTCTACGACGCGCGGGAGCTGGCGATGAGCCGGATGCAGACCGAGGCCGAGCAGCTCGCGGCCGAGGGCATCGTCGGCGTGCAGCTGCTGTCGCTGCCGCACCGCTGGGGCGGGCACACCACGGAGTTCTTCGCCATCGGCACCGCGGTGAAACCGTTGCGGCCGGACCACCTGATCGCCAAACCACAGCTCGTGCTGCCGCTGGTGGACTGATGGGTGGCGAGATGATGGAGGTGCACCTGCTCGCGGCGGCGCTGCGGGCGGACCGCGCGGACGTCGAGTCCTACGCCAGGGTGCTCTCCGACGCGCTCGGCCAGGCCCTGCCCGCCGGGATGGTCGAGGTGGAGCGCCGCCGGCGGTTGCGCGGCGAAGGCGAGCCGGTGGCCGTGCGGGTGCGCACCGACGACCGCGAGCTGGAGCTGCGCACGGCCCGGCACGGCGGGGTGAGCGCCGAGATCCGGCACGTGGTGCGCGGCGTGGTGATCAGCAGGCGCACGGTCGGCGTCGACGAGTGGCTCGAGGCGCTCGCCGGGGAGCTGGCCAAGCTCGCCGCGCGCGACGCCGCGGCGCACAACGCGCTGTCGAGGCTCCTCGAAGGCTGAGCCGCTCGCTCACAGGATGCGCCCCAGCTGGTCGGCGTTTTCCCGCAGTACCGGCAGGAACTCGTCGTACAGCTGCGCCACCGAGACCCGGCTCGCCATCGCGCTGACCGACATCGCCGCGACGGTGCGGCCGCGGGAGTCCCGCACGGGCACGGCCATCGACCGCAGCCCGAGCTCCAGCTCCTCGTCGGTGGTCGCGACGTCTTCGGCCCGGGCCTTTTCCACCCGCTGCCGGATTTCCTCCGCGCTGGTAGGGGTTTTCGGCGTGCGCGCCTTCGGCCGGGCAGTGTCCAGATAGGACTCCAGTTCCTCGGGCGTGAGCCCGGCCAGCAGGACGTGGCCCGTCGCCGAGGCATAGGCCGGCAGGGTCGCCCCGGTGCGCACCCCGGTGTTGACGATCCGCAGCACCTCGCTGCGGGCGACGAACAGCGACTCGCCGTCCTGCAGCACCGCGAGCGAGGCGGACTCCTGCAGCGCCTCGCGCACCGCGGCCAGATGCCGCTGGGCCAGCTGCGGCAGGGCCGAGCTCTCCACGTAGGTGTCGGCCAGGCGCAGCATCCTCGGCGTCGGGAAGAAGTACTTCCCGTCATGGGTCAGGTAGCCCAGCTCCACCAGCGTCAGCAGGCAGCGGCGCGCGACCGCCCGGTTGAGCTCGGTGAGCCGCGCGGCGTCGCTGATCGTGAGCTTCGGCGTGGCCCGGCTGAAGGCTTCGAGCACCGCGAGCCCCTTGGCCAGCCCGGCCATCCCCTCGGCAGCAGGCATCGCACTCCTCACACCGATCTTGACAAGGCAGCGAAACCGGCGTTTGACTGTTCGCGTAGTAGACGCTCGTTCGTTATCCGAACAATAGCACGAGCGGTCAGAGCTGTCGAGAGAAGGAGGCCGGATGGATCGCCTCAGCGGCACGACTGCCGGGCAGGCGCGGGACCGGACATGGCCGCGCTCGCTGACGCAGGTGCCCTACTGGGCCTTTCAGGACGAGGCGGTTTACCGCGCGGAGCAGGAGCGGCTCTTCCACGGCCCGTACTGGAGCTACCTCTGCCTGGAGGCCGAGCTGGCGAAGCCCGGCGACTTCTGCGCCACGTTCATCGGCGAGCAGCCGGTGCTGGTGACCCGGGACGTCGACGGGGAGGTCTACGCGTTCGAGAACCGGTGCGCGCACCGGGGCGCGCTGATCGCGATGGCCGACCACGGCCACGCCCGCGACTTCACCTGCGTCTACCACGCCTGGACCTACAACCTTCAGGGCGACCTCACCGCGGTCGCCTTCGCCGAGGGCATCGGCGGCAAGGGCGGGATGCCGCCGGAGTTCTGCATGGCGAAGCACGGGCCGCGCAAGCTGCGGCTGGCGGTCGTGCACGGCCTGGTGTTCGGCAGCCTGTCCAACGAGGTGCCCGACATCGAGGAGTACCTGGGCGAGGAGATCCTCGACCGGATCGACCGCGTGCTCGGCGGGCGCCGGCCGGTGGTACTGGGCCGGTTCACGCAGATGCTGCCGAACAACTGGAAGCTGTACGTGGAGAACGTCAAGGACTCCTACCACGCCAGCATCCTGCACCTGTTCTTCACCACGTTCGGGATCAACCGGCTGTCCCAGCGCGGCGGGATCATCGTCGACTCCAGCGGCGGGCACCACGTGAGCTACTCGGCGATCGACCGCTCGGCGGCGGCGAGCACCGAGTACAGCGAGCAGCGCATCCGTTCCGACAGCGAGTACCGGCTCGCCGATCCCTCGCTGCTGGAAGGGTTCAGCGAGGTCGGCGACGACATCACGCTGCAGATCCTGTCGGTGTTCCCGGGGTTCGTGCTGCAGCAGATCCAGAACTCCGTCGCGGTGCGCCAGATCCTGCCGCGTTCGGTGGAGCGCACGAAGCTGAACTGGACCTACCTCGGCTTCGAGTCCGACACCGAGGAGCAGCGACTGGTCCGGCTCAAGCAGGCCAACCTGGTCGGCCCCGCCGGCTACGTGTCCATGGAGGACGGTGGCATCGGCGGCTTCGTGCAGCGCGGGATCGCGGGCGCCTCGGGCGAGTACGCCACGGTGCAGATGGGCGGGGAAAGCGCGGCGTCGAGCGAGAGCCGGGTGACCGAGGCGTCCGTACGCGGCTTCTGGAAGGCCTATCGCGGGGCCATGGGCTACGACCTGGCCGACAGCCCGCCGGACGACACCCGCCCGGGCCGGCACCGCCGGGCGCGCGTGTCGCGGGCCGGACGGGAGGACGCGTGATGGACAACTCGGTCGCCATCGGCCGCGCGCAGGCGCGCTACGTGCGGTGCATCGACGACGGGTCGCTGGACGACTGGCCCGGCTTCTTCACCGAGGACTGCCGGTACCGGGTCACCACGGCGGACAACCACCGGCGCGGCCTGCCAGCCGGGCTGATCTGGGCCGATACCAAGGGCATGCTGCACGACCGGGTCTCCGCGCTGCGGGAGGCCAACATCTACGAGCCGCACAGCTACCGGCACATGCTGGGGCAGCCGGCGATCCTCGCGGAGTCCGGTGGCGAGGTCGAGAGCGAGACCTCGTTCCTGGTGCTGCGCATCACCGGCGGCGGCCCGACGGACGTCTTCGCCAGCGGGCGCTACGTCGACCGCTACGTCGTCCGGGACGGCGAAGCCCTGCTCCGCGAACGGGTCGTCGTCTGCGACAGCTCCGAGATCGACACACTGCTGGCGTTGCCGCTGTGAGCGCCGATCGCGTGCTGCTGGCGATCGGCGACCCGAACGGGATCGGGCCGGAGATCGCGGTGAAGGCGGCGAAAGCGTGCGAAGACAACGCGCCGGTGCTCGTCGGGGACCGCCCGGTGCTGGAAGACCTCGCGGCCGGTCAGGGCCTGGTGCTGCGGGACCACGAGACCGGCCGTCCGCCTGAACCCGGGGTGCTCGACCTGGTCGACGTCGGGCACCTGCCGCCCGGCGAGCACCTGCCGGGCGTCGTCAGCGCGGAGGCGGGCGCGGCGGCAGTCGCGTACGTGACCGCGGCGGTCCGGCTGGCGCTCGGCGGCGGGTTCCGCGGCGTGGTCGCGGCCCCGCACTCCGAAACGGCGGTGCACGCGGCGGGCATCCCGTTCCAGGGCTACCCCCCGTTGATCGCCCGGCTGACCGGCGTGCCCGAGGACCGGGTCTTCCTGCTGCTGCTCGGCGGCGGCCTGCGGATCGTGCACGCGACCCTGCACCGGCGGCTGGCCGACGCGATCGCGAGCCTGTCCCCCGGACTGGTCGTCGCGGCGGGCGCGGCCCTGCACGACGCGCTGGAAGCCATGGGCGTGGCCGATCCCCGGATCGGCGTGTTCGGCATCAACCCGCACGCGGGCGAAGGCGGTCTGTTCGGCGACGACGACGAGCGGGTCACCGCTCCCGCGGTCGCCGCACTGACCGAGCGCGGCCTGGCCGTGACCGGGCCTGCCGGGGCCGACGTCCTGCTCACCTCCGGTGGCTACGACGGGTTCGTCGCGATGTACCACGACCAGGGCCACATACCGGTGAAAGTGCTGGCGGGCAAGACCTCCGCCGCGATGACCGTCGGGGCCGGCGTGCCGTTCTGCAGCGTCGGGCACGGCACCGCGTTCGACATCGCCGGACGCGGGCTCGCCGACCCGGCGGCGCTCCTGCGGGCGCTGCGGCTGTTTTCTCCTGCGAAGGCGAGGATGTGATGAACCTGCCCATCCGGGTGGCGGGCACCGGGATCGAGTTCCCGTGCGCGCCCGGCCAGACCGTGCTCGAGGCCGCCGAGAGCGCCGGCTGGTCCATTCCGTACTCCTGCCGCAAAGGCGTGTGCACCACCTGCGCCGGTGGGCTGTGCGCGGGCGAGCTCGCCGTGCGCGGCCGGGGAACGATCGCCGGACCGGCGGAGGGCATCCTGCTCTGCCGCGCCGAACCGCTCGGCCCGGTCGAGATCGCCCCGCGCCGCATCGCCGCCCAGCAGCCGCCGGAGCGCAAGACGCTCACCACCGTCGTCTACCGCGTGCGGCGCCCCGCGCCCCGGGTGACGCTGCTGGACCTGCGGTTCCCGATCGGCAGGCGGGCGCCGTTCCGCGCCGGGCAGTTCCTCGACGTGCAGCTGCCCGGAGGCGACACGAGGCCGTATTCGCTGGCCAACTCCCCGCAGCACAACGACGCCGCGGAACTGCACGTGCGGACCGAGCCCGGCGGCCGGTTCTCCGAGGAGATCGTGGGCGGGCTGCGCCCCGGCGACACCGTGACCGTCGAGACGCCGTTCGGCGAGTTCGTGCTCGACGACGGCGACGGTCCGGTGCTCCTGCTGGCCACGGGCACCGGCTTCGCCCCGATCAAGTCGATCGTCGAGGACCAGATCGCCCGGCGGCGCAGGCGCCCCGTCCACCTCTACTGGGGCGGGCGCACCGAGGAGGACCTCTACCTGGGCGACCTGGCCCGGCGCTGGGCGGCCCGGCACGACTGGTTCAGCTTCACCCCGGTGCTGTCCCGTCCCCCGGCGGGCTGGGGTGGCGCGACCGGCTGGGTCCAGCAGGCCGTGCTCGCGGACTTCCACGATCTGGGCGACCACGAGGTCTTCGCCTGCGGCAGCGAAGCCATGACCACCACCGCACTCGCGACGCTCACCCGGGAGGCGGGCCTGCCCGCGGACCGGTTCCACGCCGACGCCTTCGTCCCGGCGGCCGAGGCCGTCGCGGTCCCCGACTGACCCCCTCCCCTGCCGAAAACGAGGTTCCAGTGTCTCCGACGACGCAGTCACTCAGCCTGCCCGAGTTCATCGACGACAGGCGCACGAGCCTGTTCCAGTACGCCGCGATCGCCCTGTGCGGGCTCGTGATGTTCCTCGACGGCTTCGACACCCAGTCGATCAACTACCTCGCGCCGCACATCGCGAAGGAGTGGGGCCTGTCGAAGCAGTTGCTCGGCCCGATCTTCTCGGCCGCGCTGGTCGGCCTGATGGTCGGCTACCTCGTGCTCTCCCCGCTGTCGGACCGCTTCGGGCACAAGCGGCTGATCATCGCGGGCACCACGGTGTTCGGCGTGTGCACGCTGGTCTCGGTGTGGTCGGGCAACGTCAGCGAGCTGATGGTGCTGCGGTTCGTCACCGGCGTCGGGCTCGGCGCCGCCGCGCCGAGCGCGATCGCGCTCACCGCCGAATACAGCCCGAAGCGGTTTCGCGCCAGCTTCGTGCTCGCGATCTACTGCGGGTTCTCCCTCGGTTTCGTGGTCGCCGGGCTCGTCTCCGGCTGGCTCATCCCCTCGCACGGCTGGCGTTCGGTGTTCGTCGCCGGGGCCATCGCCCCGCTGGTCCTGGTGCCGCTGATGATCCGCTGGCTGCCGGAGTCGCTCGCGTTCCTGATCGGCAGGGGCGCCGCCCCGCTGCGGGCCTACCAGCTCTGCCGCCGCATCGACCGCGGCCTGCCCGCGGACGCGCGGCCGGAGTTCCACGTGCCGAGCGCGCCCGCCGGCAAGCGGGTGCGCATCCGTGTCCTGCTGACGCGGGAGTGGGTGCTGCGCACGCTGCTGCTGTGGCTGGTGTTCGCGATCAACCTCGGCGAGTTCTACGCCCTGCAGAGCTGGCTGCCCTCGATGCTCACCGATCTGCACTATTCAGCCTCGGCGGTCGTCAGCGCGACCACGATGACGACCGTCGGCGGGATCGCGATCGCCCTGCTCGTCGGCCCGGCCATGGACCGGCTCGGCGCGTTCGGCTCACTGGCCGTGCTCTACGTCGCGGGGTTCGTGTTCCTCGCGGCCACCGCCCCGGCCCTGCACGCGCCGGTGTGGGTGCTGCTGGTCGCGGCGTTCCTGGTGGGCTGCGGCGTCAGCGGCGGGCAGAAGAGCCTCATCGCGCTCGCCGCGGTGTTCTACCCCGCGGACGTCCGGTCGACGGGAGTGGGCTGGGCGCTGGGCATCGGCCGGGTCGGCGGCATCCTGGGCCCGCTCGTCGTCGGCGCGGCGCTGAGCGCGGGCTGGTCCGCGGGGACGGTCTTCTACGCGCTGGCCGTGCCGATGCTGGCATCGGCGCTCGTCGTGGTCTACCTGGGCCGCCGTGCCCGGCGGGAGGCGGGCGCCCTTCCCGAACCCGCCGAAGCCCGCAGCTAGACCTGGGAGAGAACGCCCTCGGCCGATGGGTTCCCGGCCGGTTCGGTCGCCCTTCAGGTCGCGTTCGGGCCCGGATCGGCTGGTTCGCCCGCGAGGTGGTGGCCGCCTTCCCGGACGCCGCCTGAGGCCGCGCCGCCGGAAAGCTGGTGGTGCTTGCCTCACGATCGCGGCCGGCAGCGCCACCGCGTCGAGCCGGTTCGCCGAACAAGACAGTGGGCGGTGGTGACCACGTCCAGTCCCGGGCCCGAGCAGTCAGGAGCGCGGGGCGTTCCTCTCCTTGGGGCGCACCGCTTCCTTGCGAACCTCCGCCTGGGTGGCCCGCTCCCGCTCCAGCCACTCGGGGCCTTCGGCCTTCAGCGCCTCGATCTGCTCCGTGGTCAGCGGGTCGGTGATGCCACCGCGGGCCAGGCCGCCGATGGAGATGCCCAGTTTCGCGGCGATGACCGGGCGGGGGTGCGGGCCGTTGCGGCGCAGCTCCCGCAGCCACTCGGGCGGGTCGGCCTGCAGCGCGTTCAGCTCGTCGCGCGAGACGACACCCTCCTGGAACTGCGCGGGGGTGGCTTCGAGGTACACACCCAGCTTCTTCGCCGCCGTCGCGGGCTTCATGGTCTGGGTGGTCTTGTGCGACGTCATGGGGCCAAGGGTATCGAGCGGATGCGTCACCACCGGCCACGCCCGGTAACCTGGCGCGGTGACAGACCCGGAGTTCAAGCTCGGCTACGTGCCGGGGGTGACGCCCGGCAAGTGGGTGCGGACGTGGCACGAGCGCCTGCCCGGGACCCCGCTGACCCTCCTCGGGGTGCCCGCCGCGGATGCGGCCGCCCTGGTGCGCGACGGTGCCGCCGACGCGGTGCTGCTACGGCTGCCGGTCGACCGGACGGGCCTGCACGCGATCCCGCTCTACACCGAGACGACCGTGGTCGTCGTCCCGAAGGACCACCTCGTCGCCGCGGCCGACGAGGTGTCCGCGGCGGACCTTGCCGACGACGTCGTGCTGCACCCCCTCGACGACACCCTCGACTGGGAGCACCCGCCGGGGCTGCCGGCGCTCGACCGCCCCGCCACGACGGGCGACGCCGTGGAGCTGGTGGCGGCGGGCGTGGGCCTGCTCGTCGTCCCGCAGTCGCTCGCCCGGCTGCACCACCGCCGGGACCTCACCTACCTGCCGGTCACCGACGCGCCGCAGTCGCGCGTCGCGCTGTCGTGGCCGGAGGAGGAGACGACCGACCTGATGGAGCAGTTCATCGGGATCGTCCGCGGGCGCACGGTGAACAGCACGCGCGGCCGCCCGGCGGCCGCGCCTCAGCCGAAGGCGAAGCCGAAGCGCCCCGAGGCCGCCACGAAGACCCGGCAGCGAGGCGCGCCCCAGCGCGGTAAACGAGGCAAGCCCCGCCGCCGCTCGTAGCGGCCGTCAGCCCGCGCCCGCCGGAGCCCGCCTCGACGTGGGTGACGAGGCGCCGCCGGAGGCCAGGAACGCGGCCACCGGCAGGGTCGCCGCGCCGCGCGCGACCGCGTCCGGGCCGAGGGCGCCCAGCTGGATCGACGTCTGCGAGAACGGCAGGCGCAGGGAGTGCTCGCGTGCGGCCTCGCGGATGCGGGGCAGCAGCGGCGCCATGGCGAGCCCCGCCCAGCCGCCGATGATCACCTGCTTCGGGTTGAGCAGGTTGACGAGGTTGGCGATGCCCACGCCGATGCGCAGCGCGGTCTCGTCCAGCACCCGCCGGGCGGCGTCGCCCGCCGCCGAGCTGTCGCCGGCCAGTTCGACGATCCGGCCGAGCGCGTTCTCCTCGCCCGGTGCCGCCAGGGCGGCCGCGCCGTCGGCCTCCAGGTAACGCGCGATCACGGCCTCCGCGCCGACGTAGGCCTCCAGGCAGCCCCGCGCGCCGCACCGGCACAGCCGCCCGCCGATCTCGACGTTGGTGTGGCCCCATTCGCCCGCGCTGGTGCTCGAACCGCGCAACAGCGCGCCGTCGGCGATGAGGCAGGCGCCGGCGCCGGACCCGATGAGCAGGAAGACGGCGCTGTCGGTGGTCCGGCCCGAGCCGAACCACATCTCGGCCTGCCCCATCGTCGCCGCGCCGTTGTCGACGAACAGCGGCAGCCCGGTGTGGGCGCGCAGCAGCTCCTCCAGCGGCACCCCGTCCCAGCCCACCGTCTGCCCGTGCACCACCGCGGACGGCTCCTGCCGGACGATGCCGGGCACGCCGATGCCGACCCCCAGGATCCGCCGGTCCGTGCCCGCGGTCAGCTCCGCGAGCCCGCCCGCGATCCCCGCGACCACCTGCCGCGGGTCGGGGCGCGCGCCGTCCACCGGGATGTCGGTCGCCGCCTGCTCGCGCAGGCCGAGGTCGAACCGTTCCACCCGGATGCGGGTCTCGCCGACGTCGATGCCGACCACCTGGAACCGGGCGTCGTCGACCCGGAGCAGGATCCGGGGCCGGCCGCCCTCGGACTCGACCGCGCCGGCCTCGACGACGACCCCGGCCTCGATCAGGTCGGCGGCCACGTTGCTGACCGAGGCGGAGCTCAGCCCGGTCGCCTGGATCAGGTCCTGGCGGCTGAGCGGACCGTGGAAGTACAGCTCGCGCAGCAGCCTGGCCCTGTTGGCCCGCCGCAGGTCGCGGACGTTCCTGCGCCCGGCGTCGGTCATCCGACCACCCTTCGTGCTCCCGCCGCCCGTCGCGGCCGTCCGATTCTCCCCCACGCCCACTGTTGACGCCCGACTTGCCTCACCTGTTAAATCACACCTCGAACTAACTCGTGAGAAAAGTCACGTCCCCGTCCCCATCAGGCTTTCCGACGTCGAAAGGCCCGGCCATGCGCACGTCCACGCGTGTCAGATCCGCCCTGCTCACCATGGTCGTCTCGGCCGCGCTGCTGACCGCGTGCGGCTCCGGCGGCCAGTCGGGCCCGGGCGGGCAGCCCACCATCACCTACTGGGCCAGCGACCAGGGCAGTTCGATCGCCGAGGACGTCAAGGTGCTCACCCCCGAGCTCGACGCGTTCACCAGGCAGACCGGGATCAAGGTGAACCTGGAGGTCATCGGCTGGAGCGACCTGCTCAACCGGATCCTCGCCGCGGCCACCTCCGGGCAGGGCCCGGACGTGGTCAACATCGGCAACACCTGGTCCACCTCGCTGCAGGCCACCGGCGCGTTCCTGCCCATCTCCGCCGACGTGCTGAACCAGATCGGCGGCACCGGGCGGTTCCTGCCCAACGCGATCGCCGCCACCGGTGCGCCGGGCAAGGACCCGGTCGGCGTCCCGCTGTACTCACTCGCGTACGCGCTCTACTACAACAAGGCGATGTTCGCCGCGGCCGGCATCCAGAACCCGCCGGCCACCTGGGAGGAGTTCGTCGCCGACGGCAAGCTGCTGACCCACGCCCAGCAGTGGGGCGTCAGCGTGGAGGGCGCGAGCACGTCGGAGAACGCCCACCACGCCTTCACCTTCAGCCAGCAGCAGGGCGGCGGCTTCTTCGACGCCTCGGGCAAGCCGACCTTCAACACCCCGCAGAACGTCGCCGCGATCAAGCAGTACGTGGACTTCGTGGCGGCGGACAAGATCGCGAACCCCAGCGACGCCGAGTACTCCAACGGCACCGAGGCCGTGCAGGACTTCGCCACCGGCAAGGCCGCGATGATGCTGTGGCAGACCGCCGACGCGCAGCTGGGCAACTACGGCATGGACCCCGCGCAGTACGGCGTCGTCCCGGTGCCGTTCCCGGCCTCGCCGCCGTCCGGCGCCAGGCACGTCGACTCGATCGTCGCCGGCATCAACATGGCCGTGTTCGCCGCCACCAGGAACCAGGACGCGGCGCTGCAGTTCGTGAAGTTCATGACCAGCAGGCAGACGCAGATCGACCTCAACAAGGCCTACAGCTCACTGCCCTCGGTCACCGACGCCTACTCCGACCCGGCCTTCCAGACCCCCACCGCCAAGACCTACCAGCAGATCCTCACCGACTCGGCCGCGCCCATGCCCGCGGTCACCGAGGAGAGCCAGTTCGAGACCGCGATGGGCACGGTGCTGAAGAACCTGTTCGCCGACGCCGCGAGCGGCAAGGCCGTCACCGAGCAGGCGGTGGCAACCCAGCTCGACCAGGCGCAGCAACAGCTGAACGCGGGCGGCTGACCGGCGGCTCCTGCCGTCCCCGCGTCGCGATCCGGTGCGGGGCGGCGGCGCTCGCCGGCCGGCACCACCTGGAAGGACCTCCTGCGATGACCGTCGCCGCGGAACCCACCCGCACGCACGCGGCCCACCCACCGCCCGCCCCCGCGCCGAAGCGCCACCCGTGGCAGCGGGTGGCGCGCCTGGGCCTGCCCTACCTGCTCCTGCTGCCCGCCGTGCTCTTCGAGCTGCTCGTGCACGTGGTGCCGATGCTGGTCGGCATCTTCATGAGCTTCAAGCAGCTGACCCAGTTCTTCATCCGCAACTGGAGCGCGGCCCCCTTCGCCGGGCTGGCCAACTACCGGTTCGCGCTCGACTTCGACGGCGTGGTGGGCCAGAAGCTGCTGCACTCCTTCGAGGTCACCTGCGGCTTCACGGTGCTGACCGTCGGCGTCTCCTGGCTGGTCGGCACCGGCGCGGCCGTGCTGATGCAGGACCCGTTCCGCGGCCGCGGCGTGCTGCGGACCTACTTCCTCGTGCCCTACGCGCTGCCCGCCTACACCGCGGCGATCACCTGGGAGTTCATGTTCCAGCGCGACAACGGGCTGATCAACCGGCTGCTGGTGGACGACCTGCACCTGTTCAAGGAGCCGCCGTTCTGGCTGCTCGGCCCGAACAGCTTCTGGGCCCTGGTGGTCACCGCGGTCTGGCGGACCTGGCCGTTCGCCTTCCTCGTCGTGACCGCGGGGCTGCAGAACATCCCGGGCGAGCTGTACGAGGCCGCCGCCCTCGACGGCGCCGGCGTGTGGCGGCGGCTGCGCTCGGTCACGCTGCCGCAGCTGCGCCCGGTCAACCAGGTGCTCGTCCTGGTGCTGTTCCTGTGGAACTTCAACGACTTCAACACCCCCTACGTGCTCTTCGGCAACGTGGCCCCGCCGCAGGCGAACCTGATCTCCCTGCAGATCTACGACACGTCCTTCCACAGCTGGAACTTCGGCTCCGGCTCGGCGATGTCGGTCCTGCTGCTGCTGTTCCTGCTGCTGCTCACCACGGCCTACCTGCTCGTCACCAACCGGAGAGGGAAGGCCGATGGCTGACCGGATCGCCGCACCGCCCCGCCGGTCCCCGATGGCGCCGCCGCCGTCGTTCCTGTGGACCCGCCGGATCGGGCTGACCCTGCTCGGCCTGCTCACGTTCGTCCCGCTCTACGTGCTCAGCAGCTCGCTGAAACCGCTGCGGGACGTGCAGGCGCCGTTCGAATGGATCCCGGCGCACCTGACGCTTCGGCCGTACGTGGACATGTGGAGCACCGTGCCCCTCGGGCACTACTTCCTCAACAGCCTCGTCGTGTGCAGCTGCTCCACCGCGGTGTCCGTGGTCGTGGCGATCCTCGCCGCCTACGCGGTCAGCCGCCACCAGTTCCCCGGCCGGAACCTGTTCAGCCTCACCGTGCTCTCGACGCAGATGTTCCCCGGCATCCTGTTCCTGCTGCCGCTGTTCCTCATCTACGTCAACATCGGCACCGCCACCGGCGTGCAGCTGTCCGGGTCCCGGCTGGGGCTGGTGATCACCTACCTGACCTTCACGCTGCCGTTCTCGATCTGGATGCTGGTCGGCTACTTCGACTCGATCCCGCGCGAGCTCGACGAGGCGGCGCGGGTGGACGGCAACGGGCCGATCGGCGCGCTGGTGCGGGTCATCCTGCCCGCCGCGGTGCCCGGCATCGTCACCGTCGCGGTCTACTCCTTCATGACCGCCTGGGGCGAAGTGCTCTTCGCGTCGGTGATGACGACCGACGCCACCCGCACCCTGGCCGTCGGGCTGCGCAACTACGCCTCGCAGAACGACGTGTACTGGAACCAGATCATGGCCGCCTCGCTGGTGATCAGCGTGCCGGTGGTGGCGGCTTTCCTGCTGCTGCAGCGGTACCTGGTCGCCGGGCTGACCGCAGGCTCGATCAAGTGAGGCCTGTTTCCCTTCCACCGCACCGAAACCCGAGGAGCCCCATGCCTTACCCCGACCTCACCGCCTTCGGCCCGGACTTCCGCTGGGGCGCGGCGACCGCCGCGTACCAGATCGAGGGAGCGGTCGCCGAGGACGGCCGGTCCCCGTCCATCTGGGACACGTTCTGCCAGGTGCCAGGGGCGATCGAGGGCGGCGACACCGGTGAGCGGGCGTGCGAGCACTACCACCGCTGGCCCGAGGACGTCGCGCTGATGCGCGCGCTGGGCCTGACCTCCTACCGCTTCTCCGTCGCCTGGCCCCGGGTCGTCCCCGGCGGCACCGGCGCGGTCAACCAGGCCGGCCTCGACTTCTACGACCGCCTCGTCGACGCCCTGCTCGAGGCCGACATCCGGCCGAACGCCACCCTGTACCACTGGGACCTGCCGCAGGTCCTGCAGGACCGGGGCGGCTGGCCCGCGCGGGAGACCGCGGCCGCGTTCGCCGACTACGCCGCCGTCGTCGCCGCCCGGCTCGGCGACCGGGTCGCCGACTGGGCCACCCTCAACGAACCGTTGTGCAGCGCGTGGATCGGCTACCTGGAAGGCCGGATGGCGCCCGGGCTCACCGACCTCGCCGCCGCCGTCCGCGCTTCCTTCCACCTGCACCTCGGGCACGGCCTGGCCGCGCAGGCGGTCCGCGCCGCCTCCCCCGGCGAGGTCCGGCTCGGGATCATCAACAACCTCAGCCCGTGCGAACCGGCGAGCCCTGACGAGGCCGACGAAGCCGCGGCGCGCCGCGCCGACGGCCACATCAACCGGTGGTGGCTCGACCCGGTCCTCGGCCGCGGCTACCCCGAGGACATGCGGGCGGTCTACGGCGTGGACCTGCCCGAGCGCGAGGGCGATCTCGCCACGATCGCGCAGCCGCTGGACTGGGTCGGCGTGAACTACTACTTCCGGCAGGTCGCCGCCGCCGACCCGGGGGGCGGCGCGCCGTTCTTCCGGCAGGTGCCGGTGCCCGGGCCGCGGACCGCGATGGGCTGGGAGGTGCACGCGGCCGGGCTCGAGAAGCTGTTGCTGCGCCTCACCCGCGAGTACGGGGTGCGCGAGCTGATGGTCACCGAGAGCGGCGCCGCCTACCACGACGAGGTCGGCCCGGACGGTCAGGTGCACGACGCCGAGCGCGGCGAGTACGTGTCCGAGCACCTCGCCGCCTGTGCCCGCGCCGCCGCGGCCGGCGCACCGCTGACCGGGTACTACGTCTGGTCGCTGCTGGACAACTTCGAATGGGCCTACGGCTACGACAAGCGCTTCGGCCTCGTCCACGTCGACTACGCCACCCAGGCGCGCACGATCAAGGACAGCGGCCACCGCTACGCGGACCTCATCCGGGCGCACCAGCTGGGCACCGTGCCCACCGGTCAGCCCGGGTAGCTGCGGCCCTTCCAGGTGGCGCCCCGCCCGCGCCAGTGCCGCACCGCGGAGTCCACCGTCATCAGCAGGTACAGCGTCGCGGTCACCGGCAGCAGTGCCGCCGCGGCCACCGGCTGCCGGTGGTGGCGCAGCATCGGGACGAAGGTGAGGGCCATGACGAGCCACGCGGCGGCGGCCGGGGCCCACACCAGCTCGTCGCGCAGGAGCGCGCCGGCCACGGTCAGCGCGGGCGGGGCGAGGAAGACCAGCGCCAGGCCAGCCACCGTGCCGGCGAGCAGCAGCGGCGAGTGCCGCAGCTGGGTGTAGGCGCTGCGGGAGATCATCTGCCACAGCGACCGCAGCGTCGGGTACGGGCGCAGGCTGCGCGCGTGCTCGGCCAGCCCGAGCCAGATCCGCCCGCCGCTGCGCTTGATCGCGGTGCCGAGCGCGACGTCGTCGATGATCGCACCGCGGATCGCCGCCACTCCCCCGGCGCGCTCCAGCGCGTCCCGGCGCACCAGGCAGCAGCCGCCGGCCGCGGCGGCCGTCCGCGCGCGCGGACGGTTGACCCGGCGGAACGGGTAGAGCATGGCGAAGAAGTACACGAACGCGGGCACGATCAGCCGTTCCCAGCCGGTCCGGGTCCGCAGCAACGCCATCTGGGACACCAGGTCGCGCTCCCCGGCGGCTTCGACCAGTGCCACCAGCGACTCCGGGTCGTGTGCGATGTCGGCGTCGGTGAGCAGGAGGTGGTCCACCTCGCCGGCCACCGTCACCCCGTGCGCGAGCGCCCACAGCTTGCCCGTCCAGCCCGGCGGGACCGGCGGCGGCGAGGTCACGGTCAGCGGCAGTCCCGGCTGCTCGCGCGCGAGCCGTTCCGCCACCGCCGCCGTGCCGTCGCCGCTGCCGTCGTCGACCAGGATCACCCGCGCCGCACCGGGATAGCGCTGGGCGAGCAGGCTGGGCAGGGTCGACGGCAGCACGTCCGCCTCGTCGCGGGCGGGGACGACGACGGCGACCGACGGCCACCGCGCCGGGGTCCGCCGTGGGGGCAGCCGTTGCCCGGTCCGCCAGAAACCGCCCTGGCACAGGGCCAGCCACACCCACGCCGCCAGCGCCACCCAGGCCACCACCCGTACGACCATCACGGGAGCACCCTGTCAGATCAGCTCTCCCGCGGCTGCCCGGCCGTCCGAAGTGGACGTCGACGAGGTCGTCGTGCGCCCGACGGCACAGCGCTGACCACGGTTGACTACGATTCCGCGGGTGCACGCCTACGACGATCTCGAGTACCTGGACACCTCGGCTCTGCCGCCGCGACAGCAGCGGATCCTGGTCGCGATCCGGGACTGGGTGGTGCGGTACGGCTACTCGCCGAGCACCCGCGAGATCGGCGACGCGGTCGGCCTGCGCTCGTCGTCCTCGGTGTCGAAGCACCTGGCGAGCCTGGAGGACAAGGGATTCCTCCGCCGCGGCAGCGCGGTGTCGCGGCCGATCGACGTGCGGATGTTCCTGCAGGAGCCCGGGCAGCGCGGGCCGGGCGAGGACTCGGTGAGCGTGCCCGTCGTCGGCCACATCGCCGCGGGCACCCCGATCTCGGCCGACGAGCACGTCGACGACGTGCTTACCCTCCCCCGCGGGCTCGCCGGCCGCGGCACCGTCTTCGGCCTGCGGGTGCGCGGTGACTCGATGATCGACGCCGCGATCTGCGACGGCGACATCGTCGTGGTGCGCCAGCAGCCCGAGGCCCACACGGGCCAGATCGTCGCCGCGATGATCGACGAGGAGGCGACGGTCAAGGTGTACAGCCGCCGAAGCGGGCACGTGTACCTCGAGCCGCGCAACCCCGCCTACGACGTCATCGACGGCGACAACGCGGTGGTCCTTGGCATCGTCGTCTCGGTGCTGCGCAGCGTCTGACCCTCACCGGTACCGGGCCGTGCTCCCCCGGGGAATGAGCGTCGGCGCGAACCGCCGCGTCACGGCGGGCAGGCCCGCCTCGATCTGCACCAGCTGCTCGACGGCGGCGTCCGCGATCTCGGCGAAGGGCACCCGGACGGTGGTCAGCGGCACCGGGAGCCGCGCGGCGAGCGGGATGTCGTTGTAGCCCACCACCGACAGGTCCCGCGGCACGCGCAGGCCGGCGCGCTGGACGGCCGACAGCAGCCCGACGGCGGTGTCGTCGTTGACCGCGAACACCGCCGTGGGGCGCGGCTCGGTGGCCAGCAGCAGCCCTCCGGCGTCCTCGCCGCTTTCCATGCTGAAGCTCGACGGGTAGATCAGCTCAGGGGCCACCGCCAGCCCGGCCTCCCGCAGCGCGTCCTCGTAGCCCGCGCGCCGCCCGAGCGCGCTGGACGCGTGGTCCGGCCCGGCGATCAGGCCGATCCGGCGGTGCCCGAGGTCGAGCAGGTGGCGGGTGGCGAGGTAGCCGCCGAGGCGGTCGTCGCCCACCGCGGCGACGCTCTCGCCGAACGTGCGGACCGCGAGCACGTGCGGCACCCCGCGGGCGAGCAGGTCCTGGCAGAAGCCGCCGTCGACCCGGGCGGTGGTCAGGATGAGCCCGTCCACCCGCCGCCCGAGCAGCATCGACCCGTTCTCGCGCTCCAGCTCCGGGTCGTCGTGCGACGTCGCGACCAGGGCGTGGTACCCGCGCCGGACGCAGGCGGCGGAGATCTCCTCGTACAGCATCGCCATCACGGTGTCGGTCAGCCGCGGCACCAGCACGCCGACGGTCCTGGTCTGCTGGCGCCGCAGGTTGGCCGCCGAGGGGTTCGGCTCGTACCCGATGCCCTCGGCGATCTCCCGGCGGGCTCGCGACGAACTACGAGACGTTCCTGCTCACCCGGCTGCTCGCGGGCGTGGGGATGGGCGGGCTGTTCGGCCTGTCCTTCTCCATGTTCACCGAGTGCTGGCGGACCAGCCGCCGCGGCACGATGGGCGGGCTGATCCAGTCGATGTACTTCCTCGGCGAGATCGTCACCGTCGGTGTGTTGTTCGCCTGCCTCACCTGGTTCGGGCACGACTTCGGCTGGCGCGTCGGCTACGTCGTCATCGGCGTTGTCAGTGTCCTCATCGGACTGGCGGCCTTCCGGGTCCTGCCCGAGTCCCGGCACTGGCTCGAGTACCAGCGGCAGCTCAAGGCCGGCACGCTGCCGCCGGAGCTGCGCCGCACCAGGGTTCCGGTGGTCGACGTGTTCCGGTCCAACGTGGTCTACGGCAGCGTGGTGTTCATGGCGTTGTCCACGGCGATGTTCCTGACCACGAACTCCGTCGGCGCCTACCTGTCGACCTACCTGCTCAAGACCCAGCACCTGCCGCTGGGCACCACGAGCCTGGTCGCGCTGGTCGGCTACGTGTGCACCATGATCGCCTACTCGGTCACCGGAGCCCTGTCCGATCTCGTCCGCCGCAAATTCGCGTTCCTCTACAGCTGCCTGTTCGGCGTGCTCGGGTTCGCCTGGTTCCTCGTCCAGGTCAGCACGCACACCGACCACGTCGGCCCGGCCTTCTGGAGCGACAGCACGTTCTGGGCGCTGATGATGTGCGCCGCGGCGTGTGGCGGGTTCGGCGTGCTGGGCGTGTGGATGTCGGAGTACTACCCGACGCGCATCCGGTCGACCGGAGCCAACAGCAGCTACTACGTCGGGCGGGGTCTGGGCGCGGGGGTGTACCCGCTGTTCGCCCTGGCCCTCGCCGGCACGGTGCCGATGGCGCTCGCCCTCGGCATCCTGGGACCTCTGGCGGGCATCGTGTTCTCCGCGATCGCCCCCGACCGGACGGGCCGCACGATCAAGGCCCTGGAATAGCGGTCCGGCACGTCCCGGTTGCGGCCTAGAGCCGGATGGACTTCTTGTTCATGAACTCCTCGATGCCCGCCGCCCCGAGCTCGCGGCCCATGCCGGAACGCTTGATGCCGCCGAAGGGCAGGTCGGCCTGCGAGCCGCCGGCGCGGTTGAGGTAGACCATGCCCGACTCGATCCGCCCGGCGACGCGCCGCATCCGCCCGGGGTCGGTGCCGAACACGCTGGCGCCCAGCCCGAACGGCGAGTCGTTGGCGATGGCGACGGCGTCGTCCTCGGTGCGGGCGCGGAAGACCAGCACGACGGGGCCGAAGATCTCCTCGTAGTAGGCGTCCATGTCCGGGGTCACGTCGGTGAGCACCGTGGCCTCGAGGTAGGCGCCGGGATGCACGCGCTCCCCGCCGGTGCGCAGCGTCGCGCCCTGGGCGACGGCCTTGCGCACCTGCCCGGCCACCTCGTCCGCCGCGGAGATCGACGCCAAGGGCGGCAAGGTGGTCGCCGGGTCGGCCGGGTCCCCGGGCACGTAGTGGTCGGCGACGCGCGCGGTCAGCTTCTCCACGTACTCCTCGTAGATGTCGTCCAGCACGATCATCCGCTTGGGCGCGTTGCACGACTGGCCGCAGTTGCGCATCCGGGCGGTCGCGGTGGCACGGACCGTCTCGTCCAGGTCGGCGGTGTCCAGCACGATCAGCGGGTCCGAGCCGCCGAGCTCCAGTACGCAGCGCTTGAGGTTGCGGCCCGCCTCGGCGGCCACCGAGACGCCGGCCTGCTCGCTACCGGTGAGGGACACGCCCTGGATGCGCGGGTCGGCGAGGATGCCGGGAACCTGTTTGCTGGAGGCGAAGGTGTTGACGTACACGTCCTCGGGCACGCCCGCCTCGCGCAGGATGTCCTCGATCGCGGCCGCGGAGCGGGGGCAGATGGAGGCATGCTTGAGCAGGATCGTGTTGCCCAGCACCAGGTTCGGCGCGACGAACCGGGCCACCTGGTAGCAGGGGAAGTTCCACGGCATCACGCCGAGCAGCGCGCCGATCGGTTCCTTGGCGATGACCGCGTGGCCGCCCTTGATCGTGAGCGGCTCGTCGGCGAGGAGGTCGGGGCCGTGGGTGCCGTAGTAGTCGAAGATGTCGGCGACGACGCCGATCTCGCCGCGGCCCTCGCTGACGCGCTTGCCCATCTCGAGGGTCATCACGGCGGTCAGCTCGGCGGACCGCTCGGCGAACAGCTCGCCCGCGCGGAGCACGATCTTCGCGCGGTCGGTCACGGGGACGTCCCGCCAGCCGGGGTACGCGCGACGCACGCGGCCGATGGCGTCTTCGACCTGCTCGGCCGTCGCGTTCGGGATCTCCTCGACCAGCTCGCCGGTGGCCGGGTTGGTGACTGAGTACATGAGGACGCGAGCCTCCATCGCTTCAGGACAGCACCTCGAACATGAGGAGGTTAGCATACTGTATACGGAATGCGGTGGCGTTGAGGTGGGGCGGCGGTGGGGGCGGCGGTGGGGGTGGGGGTGGGGGTGGAGTGGCGGGGTGGCTCGCGGGTGCGGGAGTGGGCGGCGGCTCGTCCCGGGGGTGGTCCCGGGGGATGCCGGAATGGGGTGGCGGGGGTGGCTCGCCGGGGATGGTGCGAGAGATGCCGGATTGGCGTGGCGGGGGCTCGCGGTGGTGGGAGTGGCGGGGGGCGGCTCGCGGGAGCCGGGGTGGGCGCGGGGCGGCTCGCCGGGGGGTCCCGAGGGGATGCCGGCGCGTCTCGCCGGGCTGCCGGGGTCTCCCCAGGGCCGCACCGGTGAGCCACAACCTGCCCGCTCGCGCGGCGCGAGCGGGCTACTCCCGGCACGAGTGACCCACCGGCGCGGCGCGACTCGCCCAACCGCGCGGGCATGAGTTGACCACCCGTACGGGCCCGAGCCAGCCGCCCGCGCGCCACGACCCGCCCACCGGCGCCTACACGACTTGCCCACTCGCGTGGCACGACCCGCCCAATGACGAGTGCACGAGGTGCCCACTCGCGCGCCACGACCCGCCCACCGGTGCCCCCGGTGACCCACCCCCGAGACGCCTAACTCCCCAGCTGCTGCTGTATCCACCCGACCACGACGTCCACCCGCGCGAGGATCTCGGTGCCAGGCTGCGGGCACTCCGGCCCCGAGTCCTCGATCGCCACCAGCTCGCCGGTCACGTCGTCCGCCGAGACGAAGTACGGCGCGCCCGAGTCGTCGTGGCAGGGGCTGTTCTCCACGGTCCGCGGCACGAGCGGGTCGGCCTCCAGCGTGCTCGCCTTGATCTTCGACACCTCGAACTGACCCCGCTTGAGGTGGTCCGACGGCACGACGACCGTCGCCGACGTCGAACCCCACCCCGCGAACTGCAGGTGCTGCCCCGCCGTCGGCGGGCGCCCGGGCAGGGTCAGCGGCACGATGCCGGTGACCGGCGTGCTCAGCTTCGCCACCGCGAGGTCGTTCACCGGCGACTGCCGGACGTCCACCACGTCCGCCGTCCGGCCGTCGGGGTCGCCGTCCCTGGTCTTGCCCACCGTCACGGTCATCCGGTACTGCGGCCTGCCCCCGACCCGGGCGCCATCGATGTCATGGAAACAGTGCCCCGCCGTGACGATCCAGTCCGGGTCGATCAGCGCCCCGCTGCACCCGCCGTCGCGTACCCCGCCGCCCGCGACCGGGATGTCGTGCGAGGTCAGCTTCGCGTTGAACGGCAGCACAGGCAGCACGGCCGGCGCTGTCGCCGCCGGACCACCCGAAGCAGGCCCGGCGGCGACAGCGGTCCGGACTGGCTGGTCCGCCGCATTGCCCTGCTCCGACACGGCGTAGGTGTACGCGCCACCGGCTCCCGCCATGACGGCCACGGCCAGCGTGCAGTGCCAGGTGAACCGGCCGCCCCTCGAACTCCTCGTCACTCCTTCTACGACGGCCAGGACCACCCGAACGGTTCACGTCCTGTGATCTCCGCGACGGCCAGACCACACATATGGCACGTTCACCCCGCGCGCGCTGGCCGTTCAGGCCCTGGGTGGCGGCCGGGCGCCGCCACCCAGGGCCGGCCTCAGACCTTCGCGCGCAGCGGGGTGCGGGCCCGCAGGTCGAGCTCGATCTGCTCCAGGCTCCGCCCCTTGGTCTCCGGCACCAGCCACTTCGTCAGCACGAACAGCACCACGTTGACCCCGGCGAAGACGAACATCGACCCACCGATGCCCAGCGCCTTCGGGTCGGACATGAGCGGAAACACCGCGCTGACGATGCCGGTCGCCGCCCACAGCACGACGCTCGCGACGCCCATGCCGGCCGCGCGCTCGCGCAGCGGGAACACCTCGGACATCATCACCCACACGACCGCGCCCCAGCCCAGCTCGTAGCCGACCAGGTACAGCACCATCATCACCAGCATGAGCACGCCGAGCGTGCCGGTGTCGTGCACGTTCAGCACGACCAGGCCGGCCCCGACCAGCGTCAGCACCATGATCACGTTGCCGATCAGCAGCAGCGGCTTGCGGCCCCACCGGTCGACGACGAACACGACCCACGCGGTGAACAGGAACTTCGTGATCCCGAGCAGCACGCCGGACAGCAGCGCCGCCTGGGTGGCGAAGCCGAGGCCGATCAGCATGGTCGGGAAGTAGGCGTTGACGGCGTTGACGCCGCTGAACTGCTGGCCGACGGCGAGCAGCAGGGCGACGATCAGCATCGGCCGCACCCACGGCGCCCACAGGTCGCGGATGCGCCCCTTCTGCTCGGTGTCGAGCCGGATCACCTCACGGATCCGGCCGAGCTCGTTGTCGACGTCATCCTCCCCGCCGTGCGAGCTGACCAGGACCGACCGCGCCTCGTCCGCGCGGCCGTTCTTCAGCAGCCACCGCGGCGTCTCCGGCAGCAGGATCAGGCCGAAGAACAGGATCACCGCGGGCACGATCGCACCGGCGAACATGAGCCGCCAGTTCGACGAGGACCCCAGGCCGTAGCTCACCAGGAACGCGATGAGGATGCCGAGCACGATGAAGATCTGGTTCAGCGCCCCCATCGCGCCACGCAGCCGCGCCGGGGCCAGCTCCGAGAGGTAGGTCGGCACCGTGGACGAGGAGAACCCGATGCCCACGCCGATGACCAGCCGGGAGACCACCAGCAGCGTGAACGACGGCGCGAAGGTCGCCGCCAGCGTGCCGATCACGACGATCACCGCGGCGACCATGATCGTGCGCCGCCGGCCCATCCATTCGTTCATCCGGGGCGAGAAGATCGCGCCGACCACCGCGCCGACCGAGATGCTGGCGGTGATCACCCCCTTGTCCCAGCTGGACAGCGACCACAGCTTGCCGATGAACGGCAGCACCCCGGAGATCACCCCGAGGTCGTAGCCGAACAGGATGCCGCCGAGCGCTCCGAAGAAGTACAACGTCGTCCTGCTGATGTTCCGCCGTGGCGGCGCTGTCCGCGTCATTGCCGATTCGCCTCTCTTCTTGCCGTACCGATGGGGTCACAGGGGGTTGGGGATCACGACCGGCCGAGCCGGACGGTTCTGGTCGCGCCGAAGGCGCCGGACACCGGCACGCTCACGGCCTGGCCGCGGGCGGTGACGCGAACGGTGTCCTGCAGCTGGGTCGGGTCGGTCACCGCGAGCTGCCAGGCGCCGCCGACCCGACCGAGGGCGACCGACGCCGGACCGGAGACACGCACCCCGCCGAGAGCGCCCGCCGCGAAGAAGTTGGCCAGCAGCGTGCCGTCCGACAGCTGGATCGCCTGCACCGCAGGGGTGTTCGCGAGCACCCGCCACGCGAGCACCGCGGCCGCGGTCTCGACCACGGACGCCGTCGGCAGCACCGCGTAGGCGTAGCTCGCGCCGGACGGGCGGACGCCGTGGTCGAGGATCAGCTTCTGGTAGCGCCGGGTGCAGGGCACGGTGGTGCCCTTGGTGTTCGCGCCGGTGTCGACGTCGCGCCACGCGCCGGTCCGGTCCTCCCGCAGCGCCGTCACCCGGGCGCCGTCGAGCACCAGGTAGCCGCCGACGTCCTGCAGATGCAGCCAGCGCGACCGGAGGGTGCCGCTGGGCCCGGCACGCCGGCCGTCCGCCAGCAGTACCGGGTCTCCGCGCTCGCCGAGGTTGCGGTTCTCGATCGTCGTGCGCACCCGTTCGCCCGAGTCGTCGGTGATCCCCGCGCCCAGGCAGACGATCCCGGCAGGCGTGCAGAACCACGACTTCTTCGCGGTGAGGGTGCCGTCGGCGGAGACGAAGTCGAGCGCGTACGCGCCGTGCCCGTCGTCGTGGCGGACGCCGCCGGTGTGCGCCCTCGTCGTCAGCGGGGTCGCCGCGAGCGGGCCGGGATCGCCGGACTTCGCCGTGGTTCCCGGTAGCAGCAACGGATCCACGGTCGGCCAGTAGGCGTCTGAGTAGTGCCCGCGCGCGTTCGCCAGGAAGGTGTAGAGCACGCCGTCGCCGGTGTACCAGCCGTGCAGGTTCATGGAGTTGATGGACTCGTACCGCGCGATCCGCGTCGAGCCCACGCCGAGCGAGGCGGACCAGTCGCGGGTGACGTGCACCATCCGGTCCTGCTGACCGAAGATCCGATGGGTGGCCACGGTGGGCGCCGGGCGGACACCGGTGGCCAGCAGCTCCTGGGCCAGCTCGATACCGGGAACGGCGACCAGGTCGGGCCCCGGTGCGAACCGCTCCGGGTCGGGGATCTGCAGGAACGGCGCGTAGGTTCCCTCGCCGATCCACTTCGCGACCAGCCCGCCGAGAACGGTCTTCGCGGGCTCCGGCGCCGTCTGCGCCAGCACCGCGGCCGCGACCGTGAGCTGGTGGCCGATGTCGTGCCCCGTCTCGCCCTGGCGCGACAGCATCCGCCCGCGCACCGGCTCCATCAGCGCGCCGCCGACGACGAACGGCGCGAACGTGTCGGAGACCAGCGCGCACACCTGGTCCTTGACGTCGGCGGGAAGGGCGAACGAGGTGCCTTCGGTGACGTGGACGGCACCCGCGAGGGCGGTGAGCAGCACGATGCCGTAGTGGCCCGGGTACGGGACCGTCTCGTGCTGGATGAACGAGCCGTCGGTGTGGAAGCCGTCCCCGGCGGCGCGGTCCAGCTTGGCCAGGACGCTGTCCGCTCCCCCGCCCGCGACGTCGGTGATCGCGTCGATGCCGGTGCGGATCCACCCGGTGTCGCCCGTCAGCGCGCCGGACACGATGGAGATCAGCGCCTTGTCGGCCCGGTTCGCACCGGTCTCCACAGTGGACGGACTGTTGGCGCGGCGGTTGGGGTCGCCGACGAACCGCGCGACCGGGCGCACGTAGCGGGCGAGGTCCGCGGCATCGAGCTCACCGGCGACCGTGACCAGGGTGTGCAGCAGGTAGTACGGGACGCCGATCTCGTAGGTGTACCAGTTGCCCAGCTCGGCGACGTTCTCGTTGTACTGGACGGTGTAGAGCAGGTCCAGCGCCTTCTTGACCCGGTCGAGCACACCGGCGTCACCGGCCAGGGTGCCGCCCGGAGTGCCCCAGTCGACGGCGATCGCGCGCAGCCTGCCGTACATCGAGGTGGTGTAGTCGCTACCCGGCCCGAACGGCAGGTCTGTCCACAATGGTCCACCGGCGGTGACCGACATGCTGTCGTGGTAGGACTTCGCGACCCGGCCGAGGTTCGCCAGCGCCGCGGTGCGTTCCGGTGACGCCCGGTCGGTGCCCGTCTGCAGCTCGCGGTAGGCGGCGACGACGGCCGCCGTCGGCGCGGGTGCGGCGGCGAACGCCGGGCGGGTGCCCACCGCGCCCAGCACCACCGGCGCGAGCGCACCGGCTCGCAGGACCGTTCTCCGGCTGATCATGACAAGGCCTCCACGTCGAGACTCGTCGGGTCTATGCGGACTCGATGCCCTTCAGCACGGCGAAACCGTGGTCGACGATCTTCTCCAGCCGGTCGAGCTGGGCGGGCGAGGGCTCGGCCAGCGGCGGCCGCACCGAGCCCGCCTTGACGCCGCGCAGCCGGGCCGCGGCCTTCACCAGTGACACCGCGAAGCCCGGCCCTTCGTCGCGCAGCGCCACGAACGGCAGGTAGAAGCCTTGCAGCAGCGCGTCCATCACGGCGGCGTCCCCCTCGGCGAGGGCGCGATGGAAGCGGTGCGCGATCTCCGGCGCGAAGCAGTGCACGGCGGAGGAGTACCGCGCCACGCCGATCGCCGAGTACGCCTTCGCCGACATCTCGGCCGTCGGCAGCCCGTTGAAGAACAGGAAGCTCCCGGACCGCTCGGTGCCGGCAGCGCGGATCTCGGTGACGATGCGGGTCATCAGGTCGACGTCGCCGTAACCGTCCTTGAGCCCGGCCACCGAGGGGATGTCCAGCAACGAACGCGCGGCGGCGGGGGTGAACACACCCGGCGAGCGGTGGTAGACGATCACCGGGACCGAGGTGCCCCCGATGGCGAACCGCACGTGGTCGAGCAGTCCGCTCTGCGGCCCGGTCACCAGGTACGGCGGCAGCAGCAGGACGCCGTCGGCACCGCCCTCCTCGGCGGCGGCGACACCCGCCCTGGCCGTGGCGGCACCACCGCCGGCGCCGACCCAGACCGGGACCCGGCCGTGGGCCACGTCCCGCGCGGTGCGCAGGAGCGCCGCCAGCTCCTCAGGCGCCAGCGAGCTGAATTCGCCGGTGCCGCAACCGACGAACAGCGCACCCGCCCCGGCGGCGAGGTGGCTCTCGACGTTCTCCGCGAAGACGTCGAGGTTCACCGACAGGTCCTCGGTGAACGGGGTGAGGGGAAACGCGAGCAGACCGTCGAGCTCGACCCTGGACCGCACCATCAAGAATGTCCGCCTCTCGCCAGTTCCGATTGTTCACATATCTGAACATTCATCTCTTGCTTGGACCAGTTCAGAGATGCGAACATGTTTCGGAACGCTAGTATGACGGCGGTCACAAGTCAATGTCCGCTCCGCGCACCGTCCCCACCGAGGAGAAGCGATGACCTCGACCCAGCCCCAGCCCTCCGCGCCGGCGCCGCTCGCGGCGACGCCGGACCGGATCAGCGGACTGTCGCTGGCGCTGGTGTACCTGCCGCTCGCCAGTCCGATCAGCGACGCGAAGGTGCTGACGGGGCGGCAGAAGCCGCTCACCCAGGTCGCCGTGCTGTTCGCGCGGATCCGGACCGAAGGCGGTCACGAGGGGCTGGGCTTCAGCTACGCCAAACGCGCGGGCGGGCCTGGTCTGTACGCGCACGCGCACGAGATCGCGCCCGAACTGGTCGGCGAGGACCCCAGCGACATCGGGAGGCTGTGGGACAAGCTGGTCTGGGCCGGGGCCTCGGTCGGGCGCAGCGGCCTGGCGACCCAGGCCATCGCCGCGTTCGACGTCGCGCTGTGGGATCTCAAAGCCCGCCGCGCCGGGCTGCCGCTGGCGAAGCTCCTCGGCGCGCACCGCGACGCGGTCAGCTGCTACAACACTTCCGGCGGTTTCCTGTCCACGCCACTGGAGTCCGTGCTGTCCAATGTGGACGCCGCGCGGGAACGCGGGATTGGCGGCATCAAGATCAAGGTGGGACAGCCCGACGCGCACGCCGACCTGGAGCGGGTCGCGGCCGTGCGCGAGCACCTCGGCGACGGGTTTCCGCTGATGGTCGACGCGAACCAGCAGTGGGACCGGCCCGCCGCGCTGCGGATCGGCCGCAAGCTGGAGCGGTTCGACCTGACCTGGATCGAGGAGCCGCTGGACGCCTACGACGCCGAAGGCCACGCCGCCCTCGCCGCCACGCTCGACACCCCGATCGCGACCGGCGAGATGCTGACCAGCGCGGCCGAGCACTGGAACCTCATCCGCCAGGGCGCCTCGGACTTCGTCCAGCCCGACGCACCGCGGGTCGGCGGCATCACGCCGTTCCTGCGCATCATGGCGCTGGCCGACCACAGTGGACTCTCGCTCGCGCCGCACTTCGCGATGGAGCTGCACCTGCACCTCGCCGCCGCGTACCCGCGCACGACGTGGGTCGAGCATTTCGAGTGGCTGGAGCCGCTGTTCAACGAACGCCTCGAACTGCGCGACGGGCGCATGCTCGTGCCCGCCCGGCCCGGCCTCGGCCTTTCGCTCAGCGAGCAGACCGCCGCGTGGACCGCCGAGGAGGCCACCTTCTGAGCCGGCCGCCGGTCACGGTGGCGCTCGGACGGCCCGCGGAGACCGGTCATCTGCTAGCTTTCCGCGGGAACCGGACGAAACGATCGGGAGTGGCCCATGGCCGGCAACGGTGTCTTCCGCCGCAAGCCCATCGAGGCGATCGAGACCGTAGACACCGGTGGGCTGCAGCGGACCCTCGGGCTCTGGCAGCTGACCGCCATCGGGATCGGCGGCATCATCGGCGCCGGCATCTTCTCGCTCGCCGGGGCGGTGGCGAACGAGACCGCGGGCCCCGCGGTGCTGATCTCGTTCCTCATCGCCGGGATCGCCAGCGCCGCCGCCGCGTTCTCCTACGCGGAGTTCGCCGGGCTCATCCCCCGCGCCGGGTCGGCCTACACCTACGGCTACGCGGTGCTGGGCGAGCTGGTCGGCTGGTTCATCGGCTGGGACCTGCTGCTGGAGTACACCGCGATCGTCGCCGTGGTCGCGATCGGCATCTCCGGCTACTTCAACGACCTGCTGAGCTTCTTCCACGTCGAGCTGCCGCTGTGGATGTCCGGAGCGCCCGGCACCGAGCCCGACGGGGTCGCCGCGGGCTCGTACAAGGTGAACCTGTTCGCCGTCGTGCTGTGCCTGCTGATCGCGTTCGTGCTGAACCTCGGCATGCGCTCAGCGGCCCGGTTCGAGACCCTGCTGGTGTACCTGAAGATCGCCCTCGTGGTCGTGGTCATCGTGGTCGGCGCCTTCCACGTCGACGCCGGCAACTGGTCGCCGTTCCTCCCGTTCGGCATCAGCGGCGCCTTCACCGGCGCGGCGACGGTCTTCTTCGCCGTGTTCGGCTACGACGCGATGTCCACCGCGGCCGAGGAGTCCCGCGACTCGCAGAAGCACATGCCCAAGGCGATCCTGTACTCGCTGGGCATCTCGATGGTGCTCTACGTGCTGGCCTGCCTCGTGCTCACCGGCATGGTCGACTACCACGACATCGACCCGGAAAGCGCCTTCTCGAGCGCCTTCGCCTCCGTCGGGCTGCGCGTGCTCGGCGCCGTGATCGCGGTCGGGGCGATCCTCGGCATCCTCACCGTGCTGTTCACGTTCCTGCTCGGCGCGACCCGGGTGGGCTACTCGATGAGCCGGGACGGCCTGCTGCCGAGGTGGTTCTCCGGCACCCACCCCACCCGCCGGGTGCCGGTCCGGATGACCTGGGTGCTCGGTGTCGCCGCCGCGGTGATCGCGGGCCTGCTGCCGATCGGCGAGGCCGCGGAGCTGACCAACATCGGCATCCTGCTCGCGTTCGTCGTCGTGTGCGTGGCGGTGATCGTGCTGCGCTACCGCCGTCCCGAGCTGCCCCGCACGTTCCGCACCCCGGGCATGCCGGTGGTCCCCGCGATCGGCGTGGTGTTCTCCATCTGGCTGATCACGTTCCTCAAGCCCGAGACCTGGCTGCGCTTCGCGATCTGGTTCGTCATCGGGCTGGGCGTCTACTTCGGGTACTCCCGCCGCCACTCGCGGCTCGCCACGGCGAACGAGGAGTGAGGGCTCAGCCGGCCTCGCGCACCTCGCCGTCGTCGACGACGAGCCGCCGCGTGGTCCGGACCACGTCCAGCATCCGGCGGTCGTGCGTGACGAGCAGGAGCGTGCCGGGGTAGCCGTCGAGGGCCGATTCGAGCTGCTCGATGGCGGGCAGGTCGAGGTGGTTGGTCGGCTCGTCGAGGACCAGCAGGTTCACCCCGCGCCCCTGCAGCAACGCGAGCGCGGCCCGGGTCCGCTCCCCCGGCGACAGGGTGGCCGCGGTGCGGGGCACGTGGTGGGCGCCGAGGCCGAACTTGGCGAGGAGCGTGCGGACCTCGGCGGGTTCGGTGTCCGGCACTGCGGCACGGAACGCGTCGAGCAGCGTTCCCGAGCCGTGGAACAGGGCGCGGGCCTGGTCGATCTCGCCGACGCGGACACCCGAGCCGAGCGTCGCGTGCCCCGCGTCCAGCGGCACCCGGCCGAGGAGCGCGCCCAGGAGCGTCGACTTGCCGGAGCCGTTGGCGCCGGTGATCGCGATCCGGTCCGCCCACTCGACCTGCAGCGTCACCGGCCCGAGCGTGAAGCCGCCGCGCCGGACCTGCGCCCCCTGCAGCGACGCCACGATCGTGCCGGAGCGCGGCGCGGCCGCGATCTCCATCCGCAGCTCCCACTCCTTGCGGGGCTCCTCCACGACGTCGAGCCGCTCGATGAGGCGCTCGGTCTGCCGCGCCTTCGCGGCCTGCTTCTCGGTCGCCTCGGCGCGGGTCTTGCGGGTGATCTTGTCGTTGTCGGTCGCCTTGCGGCGGGCGTTGCGGGTGCCCTTGTCCAGCCACGCCCGCTGCGTGCGCGCCCGTGTCTCCAGGTTCGACCTGCGGTCGGCGTACTCCTCGTACCGTTCCCGCGCGTGCCGCCGGGCGACCTCGCGCTCCTCGAGGTAGGCGCCGTACCCGCCGCCGTACAGGTTGATCTGCTGCTGGGCCAGGTCCAGCTCCAGGACCTTGGTGACGGTGCGGGTGAGGAACTCGCGGTCGTGGCTGACGATCACCGCGCCCGCCTGCAACCCGGTCACGAACCCTTCGAGCCGGGCCAGCCCGTCCAGGTCGAGGTCGTTCGTCGGTTCGTCGAGCAGGAACACGTCGTAGCGCGACAACAGCAGCGACGCGAGCCCGGCGCGCGCCGCCTGGCCGCCCGAGAGCGCGACCATGGGCTTGCCGAGGCCGACGGCGAGCCCGAGGGAATCGGTCACCGCCTCGGCGCGCTCGTCGAGGTCCGCGCCGCCGAGGCCGAGCCACCGCTCCAGCGCGTCGGCGTACGCCTCGTCCGCGCCCGGGGCACCATCCACGAGGAGCTGGGTGGCCTGGTCCATCGCCTGCTGGGCGGCGCCGACCCCGGTGCGGCGGGCGAGGAACCCGCCCACCGTCTCGCCGGGCCGGCGCTCCGGCTCCTGGGGCAGGTACCCGACGGTCGCGGTGGGCGGGGACAGCAGCACCTCGCCCTGCTCCCCGCGCTCGAGCCCGGCCAGCAACCGCAGCAGGGTCGACTTCCCGGCCCCGTTCGCGCCGACGAGGCCGATCACGTCGCCGGGCGCCACCACCAGTTCGAGCTCCGCGAACAGCGAACGGGTGCCGTGCCCCGCGGCGAGGTCCTTGGCGACGAGAGTGGCCGACATGCTGCCGATGGTACGGAGGCGTCCCACGCACGAGCGGCCGGCGGGTTCAACTCGCGGGCCGGAGTGTGAGCACGCTCGCGACCGTGAACCCGCGCCCAGCCCGTGCCGGGGTCTTGCGTGCAGGCAGTTTTTCGGTGCGGAGGGAAGAAAGCGTTACCGGGAAATGGGTTTCACCGGCCTCGCGGCGTCGTTCGCGGCCGGTTGTGGCGCCCCGGCGGCGCGGACCACCGGTGACGGCGTCGTGGGGGCTACTGACCGTCCTCATCGGACCGGGCGTGCGTGGCACGGCCGGCAACGGTCAGAGGCGGCCGGAGCGGAACCGGTCGAGCACGCGGCGCTCGCGCTTGGTCGGGCGGCCCGCGCCCCGCTCACGCCGGGCGACCGGCAGAGCCGTCTCCGGCGGCGGGGCGGGCGTCCGGTCGACGAAGCAGGTGGCGGCGTCGGCCGCGCCGACCCGCTTCTGGATCACCCGCACCACCTCGACGACCCGGGTGATGTCGCCGACGCGGGCCCGCACCTCGTCACCGGGCGACACCGTCGTCGCCGGTTTCGCGGGGCGGTCGTTGACCCGCACGTGCCCGCCGCGGCAGGCCGCCGCGGCGTCCGGACGCGTCTTGGTCAACCGGACCGCCCAAAGCCAGCGATCCACACGAGTGGACTCCACAACGTCCCATCATGGCCCATGCCGCCGCCCTCACGCGCGGCCCGTGCCCGGCGGGGCGAACGGCCGGCGCCGGCCGATCCCGACGTGCAGGATGATCGACGTCCCGATCGCGTTCAGGCCGACGGGCCCGACGCAGCCCTGCGCCGAGGCACGCGTCCACTCCAGACCGCCGGCGAGCCACGCCAGGAGCAGGTACACCACCGCGGCACAGCCGAGCACCAGCCCCAGCGACAGCGCGCGCTCCCGCCCGGGGGAAAGCCGGGCCGGGAGCGCGCCCTCGAAGAGCATGCCCACGACCAGCCCGCCCGCGACGAACGAGCCGGCCAGCGCGCCGAGCGTCTCGGTCGGCAGACCGGCCCAGCCGTACAGCAGCGTGTAGCTCAGCCCGCCGGCCAGCAGGACGCCCGCGTTCGCGGCAAGCAGCCGGACCGGGCGGCGGGCCAGCCCGGCGAACGGTCAGCCGCGCCACACCACGAACACCCACACCTGCCACGCCCCGACCAGCGTGAGCAGCGCGCCCAGCTCTCCCCCGGGTGAGCACGCCGTGCCCGGGACCGCGAAACGGCCGGCCGCCCAGCAGCACGGCGTACAGCGCGACCGCGACCAGCCACGACAGCGCGAGCGCGAGCGGCGCGGCCGCCTCGAGCGCGGCGCCGAGGTCGTGCAGCACCCAGTACCGGGCTTCGGCCGCGCCGCCGAGCTGACGCGCCACGCGCGGATCGACCACCGGTGGCTCGCCGTCGGCCAGTGCCGCGAGCAGCGGGGCGAACGGGACGCCCTGCCGGCTTTCGAACGCCTCGCCCAGCAGCGGCCGGACACCCGCTTCCCGCGCCAGCGCACGGATCTCGGCCAGCAGCCTGGTCTTGCCGATGCCCGGCGGCCCCTCGAACACCAGCACCTGGCCGTGCGTGTGCGGCATCGTGGCCAGCGCCGCCTCGGCCACGGCCAGCTCCGCGTCCCGCCCCCGGAGGGCGGGCCGCACGGTGTCAGGTCGGCTGTGCATCGCGGGCTCCGGCGAATTCGGCTTCAGGCAGCCTAACCCCGGCCGGCCCCTGGTCCCGTCGATGTCGCGCGACGGGCACGAAAGTTCACCGAACGCGTCCCCATCCGGCATCGACAGTGGAGCCGGTCGGGATGTCCTGGGTCACCGGGCTTCACGACCGGCTCTTGGTGGCTCTCCTGGGTGGACAGCCTTCAGCCCGCCGGTGCGACGTCGCTCCCCGGCTCGACGGTCGTCGTCCCGGTGCTCGACCGCGTGTTCGACCTTGTCCATCAGCACGGCGAACACGAGCACGAGCAGCGGGACGCACAGCCCAAGCCACATGACCAGGGGTTACCCCCCAGGCACGAGTCGTAATCGTCTGAGGTCCTAGCGTTGTGCGGCGGCGAGCGCGGCCCGCAGGACCTCCACACCGGCGGGCTCGCCGGGAAGGTCCGCGAAGTTCGGCTTCCCGCCCACGTACGGCTGCCCGTACGCCGGGGTGCCGGGCTCGAAGCGCCGGCCCTCGGCCAGCGGGCCGGCATCGAGGGCGTCGTAGCCGATGGCGTCGAGGAACTCCCGCACCGTCTCCTTGGCCTGCGCGTCGTCGCCCGCGATGGCGAGCGCGCTGCGTTCGGGGGAACCGGCCGGACGGGCCAGCTCACCGAGGTGGCGGTAGAAGATGTTGTTGAAGCCCTTCACCACCTTCGCGCCCGCCAGGTGCCGCTGCACAAGCTCGGTCGTCGTGGTGGTCCCGGAGTCGAGCTCCGGGATCCGCCCGTCCCGCGACGGGTAGTAGTTGCCGGTGTCGATCACGACCTTGCCCGCGAGCGGCGCGGCCGGGACGTCCTGGTAGCCCTTCAGCGGGATCGAGACGAGGACGAAGTCGCCCGCCTCGGCGGCCTCGGCCGCGGTCGCGGGCCGCGCGTGCGGCCCCAGCTCGCCGACCAGTTCCTGGAGGGTTTCCGGCCCGCGGGAGTTGCTCAGGACCACGTCGTACCCGGCCGCCACGGCCAGCCGGGCGACGGTCGAGCCGATCAGGCCGCTGCCGATCACGCCGAGTGTTGTCACACCGGCTCGCAACACCGGAGCGATCAAGCCGTATTCCCGCGGCGCGGCGAGCCGGACGTCCACCGTGGGCTCGACGTGGCGGGCGAGGCGCGCGGGTGCGACCGGGACCACACCGGCGGATGGGCCGGTAGCGGGCGATAATGACCGGGTGCCCGACGCCGCCGCGAACCTCCGTACCCAGCCGGTGGCGGCGTGACCGCATGGCCCGGCCGTGGCCTCGCGCTCCTGGTCGCCGGCACGTTCTTCATGGAGAACCTGGACGGCACCATCATCGCCACCGCCGCGCCCCGGATGGCCGCCTCCTTCGGTGTGCCTTCGGTCGACATCAGCGCCGCGATGACCGCCTACCTGGTCACCCTCGCGGTCGGCATCCCCGCCAGCGGCTGGCTCGCGAGCCGGTTCGGCACCCGCGCGGTGTTCGGCTCGGCCATCGTGATCTTCACCGTGGCCTCGGGCCTGTGCGCCGCCAGCGTCAGCCTCCCCATGCTCATCGGGATGCGGGTGCTGCAGGGCCTGGGCGGCGCGATGATGGTGCCGGTCGGCAGGCTGGCGGTGCTGCGCAGCACGGACAGGCGCGACCTGATCCGGGCGATCGCCTACCTGACCTGGCCGGGGCTGATCGCGCCCGTGCTGGCGCCGGTGCTCGGCGGGTTCTTCACCCAGTACGCGTCCTGGCGCTGGATCTTCCTGGTCAACCTCCCGCTCGGCGTGCTCGCCGGGCTGCTCGCGGCGCGCATGGTGCCCGCCGCCCGCGCCGGCGTCGAGTCCACCTTGGACTGGCTCGGCTTCCTGCTCACCGGCGTGAGCCTGGCCGCACTGGTACTCGGGATGCACTGGGTCGGCCAGTCGCCGGTCCACTGGGGCGGCGTGGTCGCGGCGCTGGCCGTCGGCGCCGGCACCGGCCTGCTCGCGGTGCGGCACCTGCGGCGCGGCGCACAGCCGCTGATGGACCTGCGGACGCTGCGGGTGCGCACCTACCGGATCGCCACCGCAGGCGGGTCGGCCTACCGGGCGGTGATCACCGCGGTCCCGTTCCTGCTCCCGCTGCTGTTCCAGGACGCGTTCGGCTGGGACCCGGTGCATTCCGGCCTGGTCGTGATCGCCGTGTTCGCGGGCAACGTCGGGATCAAGCCCTTCACCACCCCGATCATGCGCCGGTTCCCGTTCCGGCCGGTGCTGCTGGCGAGCCTCGCCGGTGGGGTGGCCACCCTCGTCGGCTGCGCCCTGCTGACCACCGCCACCCCGCTGTGGCTGATCCTGGCGGTGCTGTTCGTCAGCGGCGTGTTCCGCTCGATCGGCTTCACCGCCTACAACACGCTGCAGTTCGCCGACGTCGGCAAGGCGGAGCTGCCGAGCGCGAACACCCTGGCGGCGACGAGCCAGCAGCTCGCGGCCGGGCTGGGCGTCGCGCTCGGGGCGCTCGCGCTGCGCGTCGGCGTGCCCATCGCCGGTGACGCGGGCACCGGCGCCTACCGGGTGGCGTTCGTCATCCTCGCCGCCGCGATGGCGGCCTGCGCGCTGGAGGTCGTCCGGCTCCCGGCCGGAGCCGGGGACCAGGTCCGCGCCGGCTCCCGCTAGCGCGGCTCGTCACCGGCCTCCCAGCGGATCTCCGCCCAGGGCACCTCCCGCGGGCGCCCGAAGACGATCCCGGCGAACTGTGACAGCAACCAGGGCCCCTGCCGGCCGGGCCGGTCGTAGCCGAGCAGTCGCCCGCGCCTGCGACGGGACACCAGCACCGCCACGAGCACCGGGCTGCCCGTGGCGTCCGGGCCGACGACCAGGTCGATCACCTTGCCCAGCGGCCGCCCGGCGCGGTCGGTGACCCGGCGGTGCAGCAGCTCACTCGCCCGCACGGTCCGCTCCCGGGATCCGGCCGATCAGCCGCCGGCGCAGCAGGCTCTCCAGCGGCGGGACGTCGAGCACCTCGGCCCGCAGCGACAGGGTGACGTGGCTGCCGACCTCCAGCACGTGGTCGTAGGTGATGCGCAGTGCGCCGGGGCGCGCCCGCCGCAGAGCGCGCCCGAGCAGGCCGCCGACCCGCTCCGCGAGCACCCGCCTGCCGGTCAGCAGCGCCACCACCCGGTAGCCGCCGTCTCCGGTGGGCTCCAGCTCGACGTCGTCGACCTTGCCCACGAGCTGCCCCTCGACGTCGACGATCTGGCGGTCGAGCAGGTCGAACACGATGCGGAGCTGGTCGGGTCTGCGCACGCTCACGACTCCCCCATCCCGGTGAAGATCATCAGCGGCAGCGCGGCGACCGCGGCGACCAGGATGATCACCAGGAAGATCACCCCGAGCACGTTGGTGATCCGGCCGTTGACCTTGTCGCCCAGGTAGTCCCGGTCGTTCGCGACGACGAGGATCGGCAGGTAGGTCAGCGGCAGCACGACCGCGCTGAACACCAGGGACAGCTCGGTGATCTGCACCGGGTCCACGGTGGTCAGCAGCAGCGCCGTGCCCAGCAGGACGCTCACCAGCACGACGGTGTGGAACCGGGCGGCCTGGCGGGGCCGCACGAGCTTGCCCCACTGCCAGCCGAAGTACTGCGCGACGGAGTAGCCGGTGGACAGGCCGGTCTCCAGCGCCGCGCCGAAGGTGGCGGCGAAGAACCCGATCATCACCACCACCAGGCCGATCTTCCCCAGCCCCAGCGCGACCGGCAGCGCGGTCTGGCTCAGCTGGTCGACCTGGATCCCGCCCGGCTCGAACACGGTCGCCGCGCAGGCCATGATCGCGAGCCCGAGCAGGCCGCCGAGCGGGAAGCCGACGAACGTGTTGGTGCGCTCGGTGGCCAGGTCCTTCGGGCTCCACTTCTCCTCGACGCCGCCGGAGGAGAAGAAGAACACCTCGTACGGGGTCAGCGCCGAGGCGAACAGCGAAACCGCCATGTACCCGTAGGTGCCCCAGTTCTCCCCGTCCGGCGGGCTCGAATGCACGACGTCACTGGCGAAGCTCCCCCATGGCGGGTGCAGCGCGAAGAGCGCGATCACGAACACCACCAGCGCGAGCCCCGCGAAGCCGAAGATCTGTTCCATCAGCTCGAACTTCACCCGCCACAGCACCACCCATACCGCGAACCCGGCCAGCGGCACCCACAGCAGGTGCGGCAGGCTCGTCGCGAGCTGGAGGGTCAGCGCCACGCCGCCGATCTCGGCGGTCAGCGTGAGCAGCGTGACCGCGTAGGAGCCCACGAGGTTCGCCATCGCCATCCGCGGCCCGAGCCGTTCCCGCACCAGGTCGAACACCGGGCGGTGGCTGACCGCGGCGACCCGGCCCGCCATCTCGGCGAACAAGCAGATCCCGACGACCCCGACGACCACCACCCACCCCTGGCGCAGGCCGAACCGCGCGCCGGACTGGGCGTTGGCGACCAGGTCCCCGATGTCGACGAACCCGCCGATCGCGGTCAGGATGCCCAGTGTGACGGCCAGGCCCTTCTTCATTGCCGGCTCCGCACGAACGCGTCCAGCTGGTCACGCACCTCGGAGAGCCGCCGATCCGCCGCCGCGGCCCGCGGCCCGTCGCCGAAGGCGTCCCGCACCTCGGTGGCGGTGGCGACCAGTCCCTGCAGCTGGGGATGCAGCCGGCCGAAGACCTGGGCTGCTTCGGGTCCGGGCGGCGGCTCGCTCTCCAGGTCGTCGAGGGCCTTGGTCGCGGTGCTGAGCACGTCGTCGACCGCGACCGCCCGGTACGGCGGCAGCAGGCGTCCCGCCGAGTCCGCCCTGATCAGCTGTTCGAGCGTGCCGGCGGCGCTGAGCCCCTCTTGCGCGGACTGCTCGGCGCTGCTCAGGTAACCGCTTTCCGAGCCGCCGGAGCACGCGGTCACCGCGACAGCGGAGACCGCGATGATCCACTTTCCGCGCACGGGCCGGAGTACCCGAAGGTCCTCCCGGCAAACCCGGGAGAGCGTCACCGCGCGGGCGAGCCGTCCTCCAGCGCGGAGATCGCGGCCGCCGTGAGGCTCTGCTCGATGTGCTCGCGCATGAGCCGCCCGGCCGCCTCGGCGTCGCCGTCGATCACCAGCCGCATCATGGTCTGGTGCTCGGCGTGGTCGCGCAGCCGCGGCTCCTCGCCCGGCGGCAGCTCCAGGCCCATCCGGCGGTAACGGTCCGACTTGTCCCACAGCCCGTCGAGCATGCCGACCAGGTTCTCGTTGTGGGAGGCCCGGTAGAGCGCACGGTGGAAGGCGTGGTGCGCGACCAGCGCCTCCTCCCCCCACTGGCGCGTGACCGGCAGCAGCCGGCCCGCCGTCTCGCGCAGCGCCGCCATGTCCTCGTCCGTGCGGCGGCGCGCGGCCAGCCCGGCGGCCAGCGGGTCCAGCGCCAGCCGGATCTCGAACAGCTCGCGGGCCTCCGCCGCGTGCAGCGGCGCGACCCGCGCGTCGCGGTGCACGTCCAGCTCGACCAGTCCCTCGCCCTTGAGCCTGCGCAGGGCCTCGCGCAGCGGGGTGATGCTCATCGACAGCGACTCCGCGAGGTCGTACTGCGCGAGCACGGATCCCGGGGCCAGCTCCCCGGACAGGATCCGGCGGCGGACCTCCGCGTAGGCCGCGTCGCTCTTGGTGAGGAAGACGTTCGGGCCGGTCACTGCACCCTCTCTTGCGCCGGGACGAGGTCCGACCCTAACATCGGCTCGTATCTTATAAGTTATGACAGGCAGGTCATGAAGATAGTCTCCGTGCACGAGGGCACCGTCCCGATCAGCTCCGCCATCCGCAACGCGTGGATCGACTTCAGCTCGATGGACTGCTCCGTCGTCGCCGTGGTCAGCGACGTGGTCCGCGAAGGGCGCCCGGTCGTGGGCTACGGCTTCAACTCCAACGGCCGCTACAGCGCCGGCGAGATCCTCCGCCGCCGGATGATCCCGCGCCTGCTCGCCGCCGAGCCCGCGGAGCTGCTGGCCGACGACGGCGACTTCGTCGACCCCGCGAAGGCGTGGGCGGTCATGATGCGCAACGAGAAGCCGGGCGGGCACGGGGAACGCTCGGTGGCCGTCGGCGTGCTCGACATGGCCCTGTTCGACCTCGCGGCGAAGATCGCCGGGGAGCCGCTGTACCGGTGGCTGTCGCGGCGCCACGGCGACGGGCAGCCCGACGAGTCGGTCTTCGTCTACGCGGCAGGCGGCTACTACGCGCCCGGCAAGGGGCTGCGTGAGCTGCAGGACGAGATGAAGGGCTTCCTCGACCTCGGCTACCGCGTGGTCAAGATGAAGATCGGCGGGGCCTCGCTGGCCGAGGACCTCGAACGGATCGAAGCCGTCCTGGAGGTGCTGGGCGGCGACGGCTCCCGCCTCGCGGTGGACGTCAACGGCCGGTTCGACCTCAGGACCGCGCTGGAGTACGGCGCCGCGCTCGAGCCGTACGGGCTGTTCTGGTACGAGGAGGCCGGCGACCCCCTCGACTACGCGCTCAACGCGACGCTGGCCGAGCACTACCCCGGCCCGCTGGCGACCGGGGAGAACCTGTTCTCCCTGCAGGACGCGCGCAACCTCATCCGCTACGGCGGGCTGCGCCCGGACCGCGACTACGTCCAGGTCGACCCGGCGCTGAGCTACGGGCTGGTGGAGTACCTGCGGATCCAGCGGATGCTCGCCGGGCACGGCTGGTCCTCGCGGCGCTGTGTCCCGCACGGCGGGCACCAGTTCTCGCTGCACCTGGCCGCCGCGCTCAAGCTCGGCGGCAACGAGTCCTACCCCGGCGAGTTCCAGCCCACCGGCGGGTTCGCCGACGACGCCGTGGTGCGCGACAGCCGGGTGGGCCTCACCGAGATCCCCGGCATCGGCTTCGAGGCCAAGGCGGCCTTCCACCGGGTGCTGCGCGAGCTGCACGACTGACCTTCCCACGCCGCCTGAAGGAGACGACGATGTCACGGTTGCGGTTCTTGAAGCAGCTCTGGGTGCAGGTCCTGCTCGGCGCGGTGCTCGGCATCGCGGTGGGCCTGGCCTTCCCCGGTTTCGGCGGTGCGATGAAGCCGCTGAGCGACTGGTTCATCGCGCTCATCACGATGATCGTGGCGCCGGTGATCTTCTGCGTGGTGACCACGGGCATCGCGTCGATGGACAACGTGCGCCGCGTCGGGCGGATCGGGGTGAAGGCCCTGGTCTACTTCGTCGGGCTGTCGCTGCTGTCCATGCTGATCGGCCTGGTGGTGGCGAACGTGTTCAAGCCCGGCGCGGGCATGCACGTCGACGTCGGCTCGCTGGACGCGAGCTCGGTGCCGGGTGTGAAGAACACCCACACCGGCTTCACCGACTTCGTCTCCGGCATCATCCCGGACACCCTGCTCTCGGCCTTCACCGGCGACAACATCCTCTCCGCGCTGTTCGTGGCGATCCTGTTCGGGTTCGCCCTCAACGTCGCGGGCGAGCGCGCCAGGGTGCTGACGAACCTCATCTCCGGACTGTCCGACGTGGTCTTCCGGATCGTCTCGTGGATCATGCGGCTCGCCCCGATCGGCACGTTCGGCGCGCTCGCCGCGGTGGTGAGCACCTACGGCGCGGGCAGCCTCGCCCAGCTCGGCTACCTCATCCTGCTGTTCCTCGCGACCTGCGTGCTCTACGTCCTCGTGGTGCTGGGCGGGGTGATGCGCGCCTGCCGGCTCGGCCTGTTCGCCCTCATGCGGTTCCTCAAGGACGAGCTGCTGATCGCGCTGAGCACCTGTTCGAGCGAGGCCGTGCTGCCGCAGTTCATCCGCAAGCTCGAGACGCTCGGTGCGGGCAGGCCGGTCGTCGGGATCACCGTCCCGGCGGGGTTCTCGTTCAACCTCGACGGCTCGGCCGTCTACCTCACGATGGCCTCGCTGTTCCTGGCCCAGGCCGTGGACATCCACCTGTCCTGGCAGCAGCAGCTGGTGATGGTCGGGGTGATGATGCTGACCAGCAAGGGCACCGCGGGGGTCGCGGGCGGGGCGTTCGTGGTGCTGGCGAGCAGCGTCACCGCGATCGGGCACGTGCCGCTGGCCGCGCTCGCGCTGATCGTCGGCGTGGACCGGATCCTCAACGAGGGGCGGGTGTTCATCAACGTGCTGGGCAACGCCGTCGCCACCATCGTGGTCGGCAAGTGGGAGAAGGACTTCGACCACGCGCGGGCCCGCCGGGTCCTGGCGGGCGAGGACCCGGTCGAGCACGAAGAGCCGGCGCGGGAGGCCCGGGTCACCACCGGCTGACCTGCTCGGCGTCGGCGGCGGGAACGAGCTGGGCCCGGGTGAGCGCGAGCAGCCGGTGCAGCCCCGCCCATCGCAGTCCGGCCTCGTGCGCCGCGGCGTCGCGACCCCGCCGGCCACCACCACCTGCGGTTATCCAGCGAAGCTGGGCCGAACGGGTTACCGTCGGGAAACGGCGGGCCCGGTGGAACGGAGGTCGGTATGGCGCGCGTCGCCCCGAGTGCCCGGTCCCGCGTCCCGGACTGGGTCGAGCCGATGCTCGCCAAGCCCGACGGTGGCCGGCTGCGCAGCGGGCCCGGCTGGGCCTACGAGTACAAGCTGGACGGCTACCGTTGCGCCATGCGGATCGCCCCGTCCGGCACGACGGTGCTGACCAGCCGCAACGGGATCGACTTCACCGACGAGTTCCCCACCCTCGCCGGCGCGCTCGGCGTCGCCCTCGGCGGCCGTGCCGCCGTGCTCGACGGCGAGATCGTCGCGTGCAACGAAGCCGGCCAGATCGAGTTCGGCCTCCTGCAGGAACGCCGGGGCCGCTACCAGAAGTACCGCACCGCGGGCCACCACGAGCCGTTCGAGGACGCCCGGGTGCGGTTCCTGGCGTTCGACCTGCTCCAGCTGGGCGACACCCGGCTGCTGGAGCAGCCCTACGACGAGCGCCGCCGGCTGCTCGCCGCGCTGCCGATGCCCGCGCCGGACCGGGTGTCGATCGTGCCCGCCTTCACCTTCGACGAGCTCGCCGGCGACGGGCTCACCCCGCAGGACCTGCTCGACCGGGCCGGCTCCGAGGGGTACGAGGGCCTGATCGCGAAGCTGCGCAGCTCGATCTACGTGCCGGGGCACCGCCCCGACGCGTGGCTGAAGCATCCGCTGATCCAGACCCAGGAGGTCATCCTGTGCGGCTGGCGGCCGGGGCAGCGCGGGTTCACCGGCACGCTCGGCAGCCTCCTGCTCGGCGCGCACGACCCCGGCACCGGCGACCTGGTCTACCTCGGCGACGTCGGCACCGGGTTCAGCCGGCACGAGCGAGCCGAGCTGCAGGCCCGGCTGGAAGAGCTCGAACGCCGCACGCACCCGTTCGCCACCGCCCCACCGCGGGAGGACGTCGTGCGTGCCCACTGGGTCGAGCCGGTGCTCGTCGGCGAGGTCCAGTACCGGCAGTTCACCCGCGGCGCGGGCCGCCTGCGGCACACGTCCTGGCGGGGCCTGCGCGCCGACCGCAGCCCCGACGAGGTGATCGCGCCCCGTGCCGTCGAGCCGGCCGCGGCCCCGCCGCCCCCGGCTAAGAGAATCACCGTGCAGGCCGGAAAACGACGGCTCACACTGTCCAACCTGGACAAGCCGCTGTACCCGGACGGCTTCACCAAGGGCGAGGTCATCAACTACTACTCGCACATCGCGCCCGTGCTCCTGCCCCACCTGGCGGGCCGTCCGGTCACGTTCATCCGGTTCCCGGACGGCGTCGGCGGGCAGCAGTTCTTCGAGAAGAACGTGGCCAAGGGCGCGCCGGACTGGCTGCGCACCGTAGTGCTGCCCAGCAGCGGCTCCCGCGGCAACGGCGACTCCGTCGAGTACGCGCTGATCGAGGAGCTGGCCGCGCTCGTGTGGGCGGCCAACATGGCCGCGCTCGAGCTGCACGTTCCACAGTGGAAGGTGGGCCGCGAGGCGAAGGCCCGGCACCCGGACCGCCTCGTGTTCGACCTCGACCCCGGCGAGGGGACCACCATCGTGGAGTGCTGCCGGGTGGCCGAGCGGCTGCACGACGCGCTCGTCGCCGACGGGCTCACCCCCTACGCCAAGACCTCGGGCTCCAAGGGGATGCAGGTCTGCGCCGGCATCCGGACCCGCAGCCCGCGGGCGCCCTCGGCCTACGCCAAGGCGCTCGCCGAGCAGTTCGCGGCGCAGACCCCCGCGCTGGTCACCGCGAAGATGGCCAAGGCACTGCGCCCGGGCAAGGTGTTCATCGACTGGAGCCAGAACAACCCCGCGAAGACCACCATCGCGGCGTACTCGCTGCGCGGCCGCGACCGGCCCACCGTCTCCACCCCGCTCACCTGGGACGAGGTGCGCGCCTGCCGCCGCGCCGCGGAGCTGGTCTTCACCGCCGACGACGTCCTCGGCCGGGTCGAGGACCTCGGCGACCTGATGGCCGGCATCGACGACACCCGGGCCCGGCTGCCGAACCGTCTTCCGGACGGGCACCGGACGGCGTCATGATCGTCGGATGAGCAGTGCACGACGCAAGCGGGTCTTCCTGACCCGCGCGACCGGCAACTGGGGCCGCCACGTACTCGCTTAGTTCGCGAGCCGGTCCGCCGAGTTCGAGGTGACGGCGCTGGTCCTGCCGACCGAGCAGGACCGCGCGATCATCCGCGGCTACCGGGACATGGACAACCTGCGGGTGGTCGAGGGCGACGTGACCGACTACGCGGCCGTCGAACCGGCTCTGCGTGGCGCCGACTTCGTCCTGCACACCGGCGCGGTGGTGTCCCCGGTGGCCGACGACCACCCGGAGCTGACCCACCGGGTCAACGTCGGCGGTGCCCGCACGATCATCCGGGCGGTCCGGGCCCAGCCCGACCCCGGCACCATTGGCGTGGTGATGATCGGCTCGGTCGCCGAGACCGGCGACCGCAACCCGCCGCACCACTGGGGCCGGGTGGGCGATCCGCTGCGGGTGTCCCGCTACGACGAGTACGGGCAGAGCAAGGTCGCCGCCGAGCGGGAGCTGGTCGACTCGGGCCTGCCCCGGTGGGCGTGGCTGCGCCAGACCGGCATCTTCCACCCCGGCCTGCTCCGGGTCCGTGACGCGATCATGACCCACACCCCGATCGGCGGCGTGCTGGAATGGGTGTCCGCGGAGGACGCCGCCCGGCTGCTCGCCGGCATCTGCGAGGACGACGTGCCGGCTGGGTTCTGGGGCCACGTGTACAACATCGGCGGCGGCGAGGGCTGGCGACTGACCAACTGGGAGTTCCAGACCCGGATGATGGCGGCGCTGGGGGTGCCGGACGTGCGCCGGTGGTACGACCGGGACTGGTTCGCCACGCGCAACTTCCACGGCCACTGGTACACCGACTCCGACCGGCTGGACGAGCTGGTGCCCTTCCGGCGGGACACCTTCGACGGCGCCCTCGCCCGGGCCGTCCGCGGCGCGCCCCCGTCGGTCCGGCTGGCGGGCAGGGTCCCGCCGTGGCTGGTCAAGCACCTCGTGGTCAAGCCGCTCACCCGCCACCCGCGCGGCACGATGGCGTGGCTGCGCGACAACGACGAGGAGCGCATCCGCGCCTACTTCGGCTCCCGCGAGGAGTGGGCGCGCATCGGCACCTGGGCGGACTTCGAGGAACCACGGCCCGCACGCACCCCCACCTTCCTCGACCACGGCTACGACGAGGACCGGGACCCGGCGCGGTGGACGGCGCGGGACCTCGCCGGGGCCGCCGCCTTCCGCGGCGGCGAGCTGCTGTCGGAGCCGGTCACCGGCCGGCCCCGCAGGCCCCTGCGGTGGCGGTGCGGCCTCGGGCACGTCTTCACCGGCAGCCCGTACCTGATCCTCGCGGCCGGGCACTGGTGCCCGGAGTGCGTCCGCGACACCGCCGGGTACCGGCGTCAGGCCGGGCACAACCGCTTCCTCGCCCAGCTGCTCGACGACGAGTCCAGCTCGGTCAGGGCGTGACCGCGGACCGTACGAGGCGACGGAAGGCCGGCAGGCTGCCGGTGACGACCACGCGCCCGTCCGACACCGCGGTGTCGAGGGTCGCGGCGTCGGAGAGCAGCTCGTTCAAGGTCGCCGGATCGGTGCGGATCGAGGCGTCGGCCTCGGCCGGTTCGCCGGCCGCCACGGACACTTCGCCGCCGCCGGTGCGGACCGTCCACACGCGACCGTCGAGCTCGATGCGGTAGGACGCCTCAGGCCCCGGGCGCACGACGCCCCGCAGGAAGATCATGACCGAGGTGGCGTTGAGCGCCGGCCCGGGCGGCAGCGGGACGCGCAGGCCCCAGCCGCCGAGCGCCAGCAGGATCGGCTCCAGCCGCCGTCCCCATTCGGTCAGCTCGTAGACCCAGGCACCGTCCACGCGGCGCCGGTGCAGCACCCCGTTGCCCTCGAGCTCGCGCAGCCGGTCGGTCAGCAGGTTCGTGCTCGCGGCCGGAAGCGCCTTGCGCAGCACCGAAAACCGCTGCGGCCCGAACAGCAGCTCGCGCACGACGAGCAGCGCCCAGCGCTCCCCCACGACGTCGAGGGCGCGCGCGATTCCGCACGCCTCCTGGTAGCTCCGGCTCGTCGGCATGCCCGCATCCTAGAGATAAGCGATTGTTTTTAACAAGTCACGCTGCTAGCGTGAGCCACCCCGAAGGGAGCACGTCATGCCACAACCCGTTGTCCACTTCGAGATCATCGGTACCGACCCGGCCGCTCTGCGCGGCTACTACGGCCGGCTGTTCGGGTGGGAGTTCGACACGTCCGGGCAGGTCGCCGAGGAGGTGTCCGAGGCCGGGAACTACGGGTTCACCGAGACCGGCGAAGGCATCGCTGGCGGGGTCGGCGGTGGCGCCGGGCGCGAGCGCCGCGTCCTGTTCTACGTCGGCGTCCCGGACGTGGAGGCCGCGCTGCACAAGGCCGAAAACCTCGGCGGGACACGGAAGATGGGGCCGTCGCGGGCGCCGGGCCGCGATCTCGTCGTCGGACACTTCACCGATCCCGAAGGCCACCTGATCGGCCTCGCCGGCCCGGCCTGACGCCACGCCGCTCGGCACGATCAGCGGAACTCAGGGACCCGCCGGCCAGCCGAGCAGCCGCGCGCCCAGCACGGCGGCCTCCAGCGTGAAGCGCTGCGACGGCTCGCGCGGGTCGTAGCCCGTGAGGTGGCGGACGCGGTCGAGCCGGTAGGTCACGGCCCGCACGCTGAGGAACAGCTGCCGCGCCGTCTCCGCCGCCACCCCGCCGGTCGCGAAGTACGCCGAGAGGGTGTCGAGCAGTGGACGGGCACCGCCGCGGGTGCCCTCCAGCGGGCTGAGCACCGTCTCGACCAGGTCGACGATCGCGGCCCGGTCGCGGTAGAGCACCTGGAAGACCAGCAGCTCGGCGGCGTCGAGCACGTGGGCGGTGAGGCCGAGTGAACCCGCGAGCTCCAGCGCGGTGCGGGCCTCCTCGTAGGACCGCAGGATGCCGCCCGGGCCGGGGTGCGGTCGCCCGACGCCGATCTGCCAGTCCCGCTCGCCGGTCAGCAGCAGCTCGACCTGGCGGGCGAACTCGGCGGGCACGTCGGCCGCCGTGCCCGGGGCGATGCACAGCAGCAGCCCGTCCTTGGCGGTGATCAGCACGTCGCGGATGTCGAACCGGCCGAGCAGGGCGGACTCGACCCGCCGGGTGGTGGCGTCGCCGTCGGTGAACGGGTTGCCGGCGCGGGCCGCCGCAACGAGGTAGCTGCCCGCGAGGCGCAGCCCGAAATGCTCGGCGCGCTCGGCGAGGCGCCCCAGGTCGCCACGCCCGTAGAGCAGGTCGTCGATGAACTCGCGCCGTTCGGCCTCCTCCTGGCGCACCTGCAGGCGCTGCGCCTGGTCGTAGCCGTCGGCGAGCGCGACGACGACGTCGTCGGTGGCCCGCAGCACCGCTTCGGCCACCCCGCGCAGCTGCTCCGCCCCGGCCGCGATCGCCACCGCCGGCAACGCGCCCCAGCACAGCCAGTTCGCGCTCAGGTACAGGTCGACGAGCGCGCGCAGCGGCACGCCCTGCTCCGCGGCGGCGGCGCCGAGGGCGCGGCGGGAGTCCAGCTCGTCGCGGGCGACGCGCCGGCCGGTCCTGCTCACCCGGTCGAGCATCTCCAGGTATCCCTCCAGCAGGGCCGGGGAGACTCCGCCCGCGTCCCGGCTGGCTCGCGCCGCCACCTCGGCGATGTTCATGATCCCTCCATCCCCGGTTGCCGGAGCCCGGCAGCTCCTGATGACGAGCCTAGCCGCAAGCGCCCGGTCAGCTCGGAAGTCTCGTTGCCGGGCGCCGGCAACAAAGAGACCGTCAGCGTGGCCGGTCGCCCGCCTTGTCGGTGATGTGCCGGGGCGAACACGATGGGTTGTACGGGAAAGGTCCGCACTGCTCGACAGGCAGGGGGTCGCCATGCAGCTCTGGGTCATCTGGCTGATCGCGGCGGTCGTGCTGGGCGGTGTCGAGATCTTCACCCTGACCGCCGCGCTGGGCATGCTCGGCGCGGCGGCGCTGATCACGGCCGGGTTCGCCGCCGCCGGGATCCCGCCGCTCGCACAGGCGCTCGTCTTCGCCGCCGGTGCGGCCGCCGGGCTCGTCCTGGTCCGGCCGGTCGCGCTGCGCCACCTGGCGGTCCCGCCCCGCGAACGCTTCGGCGTGGACGCGCTGATCGGCAAACGCGCGTACGTCCTGCAGCAGGTCGACGGGTTCGGCGGGCGGGTCCGGATCGACGGCGAGGAATGGACCGCCCGCGCCTACGACGAGACCCTGGTGATCCCCGCCGGGGCGGCCGTCGACGTGATGGAGATCAGTGGCAGCACCGCGCTCGTCTACCCGAGGGAGTAGTCATGGAAGTGTCCATCCTGTTGGTCGTCGGGATACTCGTCGCCCTGTTCGTCGTCATCACCGTGCTGCGCGCCCTGCGCGTCGTGCCGCAGGCCCGTGCGCGCAACGTCGAACGGCTCGGCCGGTACCACCGGACCCTGCAACCCGGGCTCAACTTCGTCATCCCCTACATCGACCGCGTCTACGCGCCGCTGGACCTGCGCGAGCAGGTGGTGTCGTTCCGGCCGCAGCCGGTCATCACCGAGGACAACCTGGTGGTGGAGATCGACACGGTGCTCTACTTCCAGATCACCGACCCGCGTGCCGCCGCCTACGAGATCGCCAGCTACCTGCAGGCGGTCGAACAGCTGACCGTCACGACCCTGCGCAACGTCGTCGGTTCGATGGACCTCGAGAGCACGCTGACCTCCCGCGACACCATCAACAGCCAGCTGCGCGGGGTGCTCGACGAGGCCACCGGCAAATGGGGCATCCGGGTCAACCGGGTGGAGATCAAGGCGATCGACCCGCCGCAGACCATCAAGCAGGCCATGGAGAAGCAGATGCGCGCCGAGCGGGACAAGCGCGCGGCGATCCTCGGCGCCGAGGGGCAGCGCCAGTCCCAGATCCTGACCGCCGAAGGCGACAAGCAGGCCGCGGTGCTGCGGGCGGAGGGCAACCGGGCGGCGGAGATCCTCAAGGCGGAGGGCCAGGCGCGCGCGATCGACCAGGTCTTCCAGGCCGTGCACCGCAACGACCCCGACCCGAAGCTGCTGGCCTACCAGTACCTGCAGGTGCTGCCGCAGCTCGCGCAGGGCGAGGGCAACACGTTCTGGGTCATTCCGAGCGAGGTCACCTCCGCGCTGCAGGGCGTCTCCCGCGCGTTCACCGAGGCCCTGCCCGCGACCCCGGCCGCCCGGGAGGCGACCGCGACGGACAGCGTCGCGGCGCGGGCCGCCGACGAGGCCGCGCACGCCGCGGAAGCGGCGGCGGACGCGGTCGCCGACGCCGCGCAGGTCAACGGGCTCGCCCCGGCCGCCGCTCAGGGCGACCAGGGCTGACGAAGGAAGCGGCTTCGCCCCGGATCGGGGGGCCGGGGCGAGGCCGCGATTCCTTTCGGCCCGCGCGCGAGTCGGAACCCGTATGACGCAACAGAACTCCCGCCGGCTGGTGCAGGCGGTGCTGGTTTCGCTGAACGGTGTGACGAGCGAGCCGCTGCGGTGGGCCGGCCCCTACTTCGGCGAGGGCAGCGCGGCACGCTCCCGCACGGTGCTCGAGGACAGCGGGGCGATGCTGATGGGCAGGCACACGTACGAGGTCTTCTCCCGCCAGTGGCCGTCGGTTCCGGGCCCGTACGCCGACCGGCTCAACGCGATGCCCAAGTACGTGTTCTCCGCGACCCTCGACCGTCCCGAGTGGACGAACACCACCGTGGTGCGCGGTGCCGTCGTCGAGGCGGTCTCGGCGCTGAAACACCAGCACGGCAAGGATCTCGTCGTGTACGGGCACGGCCGGTTCGGCCAGACCCTGTGCGACGCGGGCCTGGTGGACGAGCTGACGCTCACCGTCGTGCCGGTGTTCGTCGCGGACGGCGAGACGCTCTACCGGCCGGGCGGATCCGCGCGGACGTGGGAGCTCGTCGGCGCCGGGCCGGGCAGCGATCCCGGCCTCGCCTCGCTCACCTACCGGCCGCGGGCCTGACGGGATCGGCTCACCGGGAGCGGCGCCGGAGCCTGCCGAGCAGGGACCGCAGCAGCAGCCGGAAGGCGCCGGGCGCCTTGACCCTGCCCTGCGGCGCGTCGCCGGTCGTCGCGGTCTCGCTCACGGCGGCGGCGAACTGCTCGAACATGTGCCGGCTCACGTCTCCCGCCAGTGCCCGGCCGAACTGCGCGATCCGGCCGGTCAGGTACACCTTCGCCTCGGCGTGCAGGCGGGTGCCGCCCTCGGCGGCGGGTTCGGTGCGCAGCAGGATGTCCGCCTGTGTCTGGGCGCCGCCGGTGTCCCGGCCCTGGGCGAGCACCCGCATCCGCCGCGCCGCCCGGTCGTGCTCGGCGATGTGCGCGACGCCCTTGAAGGCCAGCTTGATCGGACCGACGGAGACCCGCGCGCGCCCGGCGTAGTAGTCCTCGCCCAGCTCCTCGGTGAGCTCGGCGCCGGGCAGGCAGCGCGCGAGCCGGTGCACGTCGTCGAAGACCGCCCACACCTGGTCCTGCCCGACGCCGACCTCGGTCGCGACGTCCACGGCGATGGTGGGTTCCCCTTCGGGGAGCACGATCTCCGCCTTCGCGGCGCTCTGTTCGGCGGGGGCGCCGGTCGGTTCCTCATCCACAACGGACCGGCCGGTGCCGCGGCCCGCGAGTGCCCGCCGCGCGCAGTTCCCCGGGGCGGGGATGCCGCCGGGATGGGCCTGCTGGGCCTCGCGCACCGCGGTCACGATGTTGCGGTAGCCGGTGCAGCGGCAGATCACCCCGGACAGCTCCTGCGGCAGGTCCTGCTCGCGCACGCCGGGCTGGTGGGTCAGCAGGTCGTAGGAGCTCATCAGGAACCCCGGGGTGCAGAACCCGCACTGCAGCGCGTGGTTGCGGCCGAACGACTCCTGCAGCGGGTGCAGCTCGTCCGGGCGGCCCAGCCCCTCGACGGTGACGACCTCGGCCTGGTCGAGCTGCACGGCGAACAGCAGGCAAGCCCGGGCGGCCTCGCCGTCGACCAGCACGGTGCACATCCCGCACACCCCGTGCTCGCAGCCCACGTGCGTGCCGGTGAGACCCAGCTGGTCCCGCAGCACGTCCGCGAGCGTGACGCGGGCCGGCACGTGCACCGTCACCGGCGTGCCGTTCACCGTCATCCGCACCTCGACCGGTTCCCCGGCGCCCGCCCGCACCGGCCTCGGCCGGTTCGGCGCTTCGCTGCTCGTCATGCCTTCTCCTCGTGTGCACGGTGGTACGCCTTGGCGAGCTCGCGGCCCGCCAGCACCCGGAACAGCCGGCGGCGGTAGTCGCCCGACGCGTGCGCGTCGCCCTCGGTGTCCACCAGCTCGTCGGCCACGGGCGCGAGCCGCTCGCCCAGCTCCTCGGCGAGGCGGCCGCGGTCACCGCACGCCGCCCGCACCGCCTCGTCCAGCACGCCGGAGACGTCCGTGGTCACCGGGCGGTCCGACACCCCGAAGCCGGTGAGCACGGCTTCGCCGCCGACCCGCACGGCCACGACCACGCCGGCGAGCGCGAAGTCGCCGTGGCGGCGTGCGATCTCGGCGAAGCCGAAGCCCTCGCCGGCACGCGCGACCGGCAGCCGGACCGCGGTGAGGATCTCGTCGGGCTCGAGCGCTGTGGTCATCGCGCCGGAGAAGAACTCCCGCGCCGGGATCCGTCGCTGCCCGCCCGGCCCGGTCGCCACGATCTCCGCGGCCAGGCAGCACGCCACGGCCGGGAGCTCGGCAGCCGGGTCGGCGTGGGCGAGGCTGCCGCAGACGGTGCCGCGGCTACGCAGCTCCCGGTGCCCGACCCACGGCAGGGCCATCCCGAGCAACGGGACCGCGGCGCTCGCCGGGTCGTGCTCGACGCGGCGCTGCCGCACGGTGGCGCCGATCTCGAGGAAGCCGTCACGACGGGCGAACCGGTCGAGCCCGTCGACCGCGTTGATGTCGATCAGGGTGTCGGGCCGGGCGAGACGCATGGCCAGCACGGGGGTCAGCGACTGCCCGCCCGCGATGACCTTGCCGCCCCCGCCCGTGCCGCCGAGCTCGGCCACCGCCTCGGGCAGCGACGACGGCCGGACGTAGGCGAAGGGTGCGGCTTTCATGGCTTCGGCTCACCGCCCCTGGAACTTCGGGGCCCGCTTCTCGCCGAACGCGGCGACGCCTTCGGCGAAGTCCTTGCTCGACCGCAGCATCGCGTAGGCCTTGCGCTCCAGCTCGATGCCCGAGTACAGCGGCGCGTCGACGCCCTTGTCGAGCACCTCCTTCGCGGTGCGGGCGGCCAGCGGCGAGTAGCCGAGCAGCACGCCCACGATGCGTTCGACCTCGGCCTCCAGGGCGGCCCGGTCCGGCACCACGTTGGCCACGAGGCCCCAGTCCCCGGCCTGCCGAGCCTTGATCCGGGACGCGGTCATGATGTGGTACTTGGCGCGGGAGAGCCCGATGAGCCGGGCGAGCCGCTGCGTGCCGCCCGAGCCCGGGATCATGCCCAGGCGCATCTCCGGCAGCGCGAACTCGCTGCGCTCGGTGCAGACCCGGATGTCGGTGGACAGCGCCAGTTCCAGCCCGACGCCGAAGCAGTAGCCGTCCACGGCCGCGATCACCGGCTTCGGGCTGCGGGCCGCTGCGGTCACGTTGTGGCCGAGGTCGGTGAAGTCGACCGGATCGACCTCCATGAAGCCCGCGATGTCCCCGCCCGAGGAGAAGTGCTCCCCCTCGGCCCGCACGACCACCACCTGGATGTCGTCGTCCGCGTCGATCTCGGCGAACCGGTCGGCCATCACCTGCCGGGTCTCCCAGGTGATGATGTTGTACCTGCCGTGGCTCAGGGTCAGGTAGGCGACACGGCCGTCGTGCCCGCGGTCCAGCTTGATCTCGCCTCCGGTGAGTGGCATCGCTCAGCGTTTCCTTTCGTGGTCGCTGCCAGCGGGGCCGCTGAGCAGCTCGTGGAGCACGTTCCCGTGCAGGGGCAGGCTGGTGATCCGCACGCCGGCGGGCGAGAGCGCGTCGGCGACCGCGTTCGCGATCGCGACGGGCAGGCTCATGCTGCTGCCCTCGCCGCAGCCCTTCGCGCCCAGCCGGGTCAGCGGCGACGGGGTGACCAGGTGGTCGCTGTCGAGCTCGTAGGTCGTCTCGGCGCTCGTCGGGCAGAGGTAGTCCATGAACGTGGCGGTGGGCTGGCCCGCGTCGGTGTAGCGCATCTCCTCGTACATCGCGCCGCCGAGGGCCTGCGCGAGCGCGCCGTGCACCTGCCCTTCCAGCAGCGTCGGGTTGAGGATCGTGCCGGCGTCGTGCACGGTCACGACCTTCTCGAGGGTGAGCTGCCGGGTGGCGGGCTCGATCCGCACGACGGCCAGTTCCGCGACGAACCCGTAGCAGAGGCTGGAGTTGATCTGGTCGCTGCGGCTCGCGGCCTTGGACTGCGGTGGCGTGAACGCCGCTTCCTCGTACAGCCGCGCGGAAACGCCCTCGGGCAGCGAGCCCGGGTCCCAGTGGACCAGACCGGCAGCGTGCCGGAAGGCCACCGACCGGGTGGGGTCCGCGACGACGCGCACCGTTCCGTCGGCGAGCTCGACCTCGGCGGGATCGGCCTGCAACAGTGTGGCGCCCGCGACCCTGATCGTCGCGGCCAGCTTCTCGCTCGCCTCGACCAGCGCGCTTGTCAGCAACGGTGCGAAGCGCGAGGAGTAGCTGCCGGTGCTGATCGTCCACGGGGTGGTCGCGGTGTCCATCTGCACCACCGGGCGCACCTGGTCCAGCGGCAGGCCCAGCTGACCGGCGACGACCTCCTGTGCGACCGTCGCGTGGCCCTGTCCCTGCGGCACGGTGCCCAGCAGGACCGACACGATCCCGCCCGGGTCCACGCTGATCCGCACGTGCTCGGTGGAGCCGGACTTCCCCCGCCCCGGCGCCCGCTGCTCGGCGGGGGTGGCGAGGCCGACGTAGCCGATGTTCGTCGCCGAGGGGTCCACGATCGTCGCGACCCCGATGCCGAAGTACTCCCCGCGTTCGCGCGCCTGCCGCTGTCGCTCGCGCAACGCCTGGTAGTCGGCGTTCTTCACGAGCAGGTCCAGCGCGCGGGGGTAGTCGCCCGAGTCGTAGACGCCGCCGGTCGGGGTGGGGTACGGGAAGTCCTCCGGCTGCACGAAGTTGCGCCGCCGCAGCTCGACCGGGTCCAGGCCGCACACCCCGGCGACCTCGTCCATCAGCCGTTCCAGTCCGAAGTAGAGCTGCTGGCCGCCGAAGCCGCGGTTGAGCCCGGTCGGGGTCTTGTTGGTGACCACGGCACGCGAGCGCAGCGCGACCGCGTCGATCCGGTAGGCGCCGGTGATGTTGCCGAAGCAGCGGTAGAGGGTGCTCGGCTCGGGCGGGCGCAGGTAGGCGCCGACGTTGTCGACCAGGTCCGCGCGCAGCCCCCGGACCCGGCCGTCGGCGGACACCGCGGCCTCGAACCACATCGTGCGGTCCGAACCGGCGGAACTGGCCAGCAGGTGCTCGATCCGGTCCTCGGTCCAGCGCACCGGCCGCTCCGCGTGCTTGCTGGCCAGCGCCATCAGCGCCACGTAGGGGTACACGGCGGCCTTGATGCCGAAGCTGCCGCCGTTGTCGGCCGGGACCATCAGCCGGATCCGCGAGGCGGGCACGCCGAAGGCGCCGGCGAGCACCGCGAGCATCGAGAACGGGCCGTGGAAGTTCGTCCACGCCTGGATGGCGGGCCCGTCGGCCTCGTCCTGCCAGTCGGCGATCACCGAGTAGCACTCCATCGGCGTGGAGGAGTAGCGCGGGAACGCGTACTTGCCCCGCACGACGTGGTCGGCGGCGGCGAACACCTCGTCCACGTCGCCGAAGGCGAAGGTCCGGTCGGTCGCGACGTTGCCCCCGGCCTCCTCGTGCAGCACCGGCGCGGCCGGCAGGAGCGCCTTCTCGACGTCGACCACCGGCGCCAGCGGTTCGTAGTCCACCTGCACCAGCTCGGCCGCGTCCTCGGCGACGTAGCGGTCCTCGGCCACCACGACCGCCACGGGCTCCCCGACGAACCGGACCTTGTCCACGGCCGTCGGGTAGTAGGGCATCGGCGTCTTCAGCGCGAGCGGGAACGGCCGCAGCCCGGCGGCGACCTCCTCGGGCCCGATCACCGCGGCGACGCCGGGATGCCGGCGCGCGGCCGCCAGGTCGACCCCCCGGATGCGGGCGTGCGCGTGCGGGCTGCGCACGATCGCCGCGGTGAGCGTCCCGGGCAGCGGGTCGATGTCGTCCATGAACCGGCCGCGGCCGGTGAGCAGCGGCGGATCCTCGATCCGCGCGGTGGTGCGCGATGCGGCGGCGGTCATGCGGTTCACCTGTCTGCTTTCGTGGTGCTGTCGGCCAGTGCCCGGTAGTGACCCGAGGTGAGCTCGCGCCGGAGGATCTTGCCGACGGCCGACTGGGGAAGGGCGTCCACGGCGATCAGCCGTTTCGGCCGTTTGAGCGAGGGCAGCCCGGACTGTTCCCGGGCGAAGAGCTCGAGCACCGCCATCGCGTGCTCGGCGGTCGTGCCCTCCTCGGGCACGAAGAACGCCGTCGCCGCCTGGCCCCACCGGTCGTCGGGCAGCCCCACGACGACGACCGCGCGGACGACCGGACAGCGGATCAGGGCGTCCTCGATCTCGTCCGGATAGATGTTCTCGCCGCCGGAGTTGATCATGTCGTCGACCCGGCCCGCCACCCACAGGTCGCCGTCCTCGTCCTCGACCGCGAGATCGCCGGGGAAGTACCAGCCGCCACGGATCGACCTGCCGTTCGCGTCGGGACGGCGCCAGTACCCACCGAACGCCTCGGGACTGCCCATGGAGACCGCGAGCTGCCCCTGCTGCCCCGGCACCACCACGTCGTCCGGGCCCGCGGCGGGGTCGGGGTCGATCAGCCGGACGCGGGAGAACAGCCCGGCGCGGCCGGCCGACCCCGGTTTGGCCGCGACGTCCGGGCCGATGGTGAAGGTGTAGATCTCGGTGCTGCCGAAGTGGTTCACGAACGACTCCGGCTCCAGCGCGTCGCACAGCTGCTCGGCGAGCGCCGGGGTCATCGAGGCGCCCGCGTAGGCCAGCTTGCGCACCGACTTCGCCTCCGCGAGGCGGCCGGTCCGCACCAGGGACCAGTAGATGGTCGGCACCAGGTAGAGCGACCGGACCCGCTCGGCGACGATCAGCTCCAGCGCCTCCTCGGCGTCGAACCGGACCTGCGGCACCCAGGTGCCGGCGGCGGCGACCGTGGCCACGAGGGTGCGCAGGCCCATGGTGTGGAACATCGGCATGACGCCGAGCGCCGCACCGGCCAGCGGCTGCCCGGTCTGCACCAGGTGGGCGATCGCGGCGGCGTGCTCGGCGCGGTGCGACCGCGGCACGCCCTTGGGCTTCCCGGTCGTGCCCGAGGTGTAGAGCAACACGCTGATGTCCTCTTCGGACACCGTCGCGTCCGGCGCGGTGTCGGGCTCGGCCGGCGCCAGGCGCTCGATGGTGCCCGCCGCCGCGCCCGAGCGGACCCGGGTGAGCGGCGGCAGGTCCGCGAGCGCCTCGTCGGCGACGGCTTCGGTCGACTCGTCCGTGACGAGCATGACCGGGGCGGCGTCGGCGACGCAGTAGGCCAGCTCCGCCGCGCCGAAGCGGAAGGACAGCGGCACCGAGACCGCGCCGAGCTTCTGCAGCGCGAAGTGCAGGCTGGCCAAGGGTTCGCCGCCGGCGAGCGACAGCACGACCCGGTCGCCGCGGCGGACACCGAGCCGCGCCAGCGCCCGCGCCAGGCGGTTGGTGTGGGCGTCCCACTCCGCGTACGACATCGGGTGCGGTCCGCCCACAGCCCGGCGCGCCGGATAGCGCTCGGCGGTCCAGCGCAGCACGGTGCCCAGATCCATGACCGTCCCTCCGTCGCGACAGCAGCTTACGATCTGTTTCAGATGGTCCGTTTCAGACTATTGGAGAGTACGAGAAGGCCCGAGGCCCGTCAAGGCCGGTGGTGTGACGAAGACTCGCCTGGCAGCTCGAAGGCCAGGTCAGCCAGGAAGGACGATCAGTACTCTTCCGCGACGGACTTCCAGAAGCGCAGCGCCGCGTGCTCCATCTCCAGCCCGAGCCGCAGCGTGATCATCCGGCGGGCGACGCGGTCGTCGCCGCCGAAGCGGCGCTGCATCTGCTCGTACACCGAGATCCGCTCTTCGTGCTGCTTGATCTGCTCGCGTGCGAGGCTCGCCACGTTGCCGGGATCGCCCAGCTCGTTGAAGAACAGCTTCAGCTCGGCGATGTCACGCATCTCGAAGTGCTCGTTCGTGGGCGAGCCCAGCCAGTCGCGCAGCGCCTGCCTGCCCTCGGCGGTGATGCGGTAGGTCTTGCGCCGGCGCCCGGTCTCCTCGGTCTCGACCTCGAGCAGGCCCATCTTCTCCAGCCGCTCGGGCTCGGAGTACAGCTGCGCGTGCGGGAAGGACCAGAAGTAGCCCACGGAGTGGCCGACGGCGCGCTTGAGGTCGTACGGCGTCGACGGCCCGCGCAGCCCGATCGTCCCCAGCACGACGTAGGAGGTCGTGCTCAACCGTCGGCTCGACATGGCTTCGCACCCTATCCTACCGTTCCGATGATCTGAACCGGACGATCCCGAACGGATGGTGGCGCTCGCGGTCCCCTCACTCCCGCGTGACGGGGCGAGGGACTAAGTTCCTCGGCCATGGGATGGCCCCATCGCATTGACTATCCTTTATGGACATCAGACCGACGAGGAGTGGTGTGCCGGCGAAAACCCTGTCGCACGTCGAATGCGTGAAGCTGATCCGCTCCCCCGAGCGCTACCGCCCGGTGCTGGTGTCGATCGACGGGCAGCAGCCGGTGACCCTGACGTGCTTCGTCCTCGACGACGGCGACCTGCTCGTGCCGGCGGGCCGCGACCGTGCGCTGGTCCGCCGCGCGGCCGGCCGGACCGCGTCGGTCAACATCACCCAGCGGAGCCTGCACCCGCCCGGCGGCTGGACGGTCACCGGGATCGGGCTGGCGCGCCCGCTCGTCGCCGCCGACCGGCCCGATTCGCTGCCCCGCAACCTCGCTCCCGGCGCCTTCGACGCCGGCATCCGTATCGCGATGGCCCGCCTGACCGGGTGCCGCGAACACTGACCATTCTAGTCCACAATGCACAGTTCTCAGGGTGCGCCGTCCGGCGGGCGGAACCCTTTTCCGTTGTCCGGCAGCCGCAGCCGCCGTTCGACGACCGCGCGGGCCACGTCCGTCAGGGGCCGGTCCTGGCGGTAGGCGTGGGCCCGCAGGCGCACCAGGGCGTCGAGCACCGGCACGCCCAGCTGCACCGAGACCATGCCCGCCGCCTGGTGCACCTCCGCGTTCCAGAGCGCGGGCCGCTGGTCGTCGATGCCGGGCGGGGTCGCGATGCCGCCGCGGTCGTCGAGCACCAGCAGGAGCGCGGTGTCCGCGTACACGACCGCGTCCAGCAGCTCCTCGGTGTCCGGCTCGCCCGGCTCCGCGCGATACAGGTCGAGCACGCCGACCCGCAGCGCCCCCAGCGCGAGCGGGACGCTGTACATGCTCCGCATCCCGCGCTGCACCGCCTCCGCCGCGAACACCGGCCACCGGCGTGCCCCCTCGGGCGCGGCCAGGTCACCGGCCACGACCGGACGGCCCGATTCCACCGCTTCGACCCCCGGCCCCTCCCCCAGGGTCAGCTGCAGCTCGGTCAGCCCGTCCACCCCCGGGCCGGTCACGTACGTGGGCTCCATCGTGCCCACGCCGCTCGCGACGATCAGGCCGGCTCCGTTCAGGGCAAGCGCTTCCACGCAGGCCAGGCACGCGTGGCTGGGGGCCAGCGCCTCGTCCCGCCGCCTGGCGCGGAGCGACACCGCGGCCCAGACCCGCGTCGCGCGATCACGATCCACTCGATCTCCCATTCCGGGTCGCAGCCCGGCGGTGCCGGAGTGCTCTCGGACGGGCGTCCCCCTCGGCCCACACGTCCAGTCCATCCTTCCCGCAATTGGCGACCTGCCGATAGGGGAGAAAGACCCTAGCGGCCGGACACCGGTCCTGTCGAAGTCCATAGTGGACGAGTCGGCGCCCTGGGCCTCGTCGACCGGCTGGGCGCCACTCGCCGACGCCGACCGCGCCCGGGCCGGTCTCGCCGCCGCGACATCCACATCGTCCACAATGGACCCGGCAGGGCACGGTCGAAGTCCCACCGTTCCGGGGACCTTCGACCCTGTCGCCTCTCGCGCGGGGTTCGCCAGGCTCGGTGGCACCGAGATGGAGACGAGGTGGCTTCGAGTGCCCTCCGACGACGTTGCAGGCGGCCGAGAACCGAGCCTGCTGGCGGAGTTCGCCCCCTGCCGCGACTTCGCCCTGACCGAGCACCTGGTGGTCGCGGCCTCGCCAGGGGAGACCTACGCCGTGGTGGCGCAGCTGCGGGGCGCGGACCTGCGCTCCCCCGTGCTGCGGGTGCTCACCTGGGCGCGCGGGCTGCCGGTCCGGTTGCGCCCGGACGAAACGGCCCCGGCGTTCGAGGAGATCCTGCTCGGCGCGCGGTGGGTGCTGCTCGGCGAACGGCCCTGCCAGGAGATCGTGCTCGGCGCGGCGGGCCGGTTCTGGACGCCGCGCATGCGGTGGGACGTCGTCGTGCCGCACGAGTTCGCGCGCTACGACCGCCCCCGGTCCGGCACGATCGCGCTGGCGCTCTCGATCCTGCCGTTCGACCGGGAGCAGACCCTGCTGACCCTCGACACCCGGGTCACGGTGCACGACCCGGTCGCCCGGCGCTGGGCGGAGCTGTACTGGCAGGCCATCAAGCCCACGGCGCGGCTCGTCGCCCGGCAGGTGCTGCACGCGGTCAACGACGAGGCCACCGGCAGGCACCGCTCCGCCCGCAACTGACTGCGCGTTCCCTTCCCGGGACGCACAACCCAAGCACGATGAGCACTGTGACCACCCACGCGCGACGGCCGGGAGCCCGCACGTCACGCCGTCGTCACGCTGCCGTGGCCTGCGCGGTGCCGATCCTCGCCGAACCGGGTGCTGCCCGGCCGGGCGTATCCGGTGTGCGGGGCACTCACCGCGCTCGTGCTGGTCCTGCCCGGCCGCCTCGCCGGGCTGTCGTTCGCCGAGCTCGGGCTGGCCGGCTTCGGGCAGCTGCTCCTGCTGGCCCTGGTGCGCATCCCGCTGGGCACGGTGCTGGTGGAGGAGGTCGCCTTCCGCGGCGTGCTGCCGGCGTTGCTGGGCGCCGGGGACCGCTGGCGCTGGGACCCGGTGCTCGGGGCCGCGGCGCTGTTCGGGCTCTGGCACCTGCTGCCGTCGCCGGCGCTGGAGCAGAACGCGGCGGCCGGGGTGTTCCTCTACTGGTGGCACACCGGTCGCGGCCTGCTCGCGTACGGGCTGGTGCACTTCGCGACCAACTCGGGCGGCCTCGCGCTGGCCTGGCTCGTGGCGGTGCGCCAGCGGGTCACGCTCCGGCGACCACCGTCGGAAACAGCCCTACTCATGAGGTGTCCGGTACCGGGCGATGTAGCGCTGCCGGGCCTCCTCGTCCTCCTCGGCGTGCGCCTCCGCGCGGACGCGCTTGCCGGTGCCGCGCGGGTAGCCGTGCTTGGCCAGCCGGTTCTCGGCCGCTTCCTCCATGTAGACGAAGGAGTAGAAGTAGCCGACCAGCGCGGCCATCAGCACCAGTGCCAGCCGCAGCCCGATCGGCGCCGGCAGCAGCAGCCACACCAGCATCAGCGGTCCGACCAGCACGGTGCTGCGCGCGGCGTGGCGCCAGACCCAGGTGCTCGACGTCGTGTCGTGCAGAACCCATTCGCGGCACCGGTCGGGCAGCCGGCCGCCGAGGGCGTACCAGGTCCATTGCAGCGGGTTCGGTCGTTGTCTCACACCTACAGAGTAGACTAATAATTAGCGTACTAATCAATGGAGCGGGAGTGACGATGGCGACGGTCGACCTGGGCGCGGACCCCCTTGCGCTGGACCGGCAGGTCTGCTTCGCGCTGTCGGTGGCCTCGCGCAGCGTCATCGCGATCTACCGGCCGCTGCTCAAGCCGTACGGGCTGACGCATCCGCAGTACCTGGTGCTGCTGGCGTTGTGGGACAAGGCGCCGCGCACGGTGAAGGACCTGTGCGACACGCTGCGCGCCGAGCCCGCGACCCTCTCACCGCTGCTCAAACGCCTCGAAGCGCTCGGCTACGTGACGCGTGAACGCAACCGCTCCGACGAGCGCGCGCTGACGGTCGAGCTGACCGGCGCGGGCCGCGCCTTCCGCAAGGATGCCGAGAAGATCCCGTACCAGGTGGTGCAGGAGCTGGGCATGGACCTCGCCGAGCTCGAACAGCTGCACGCCGCCCTGGGCCGCGTCCTCGCCGCCACCGACCCCCGCGCCTGAGCCCTACCAGCGGTCGTGCACCTGCGCGCGGATGCGGCGGTCGTACAGCGAGCGCACCGCGTCGAGGGTCTCCGGCGGCAACGGCGCCAGGCCGGCCGCCGCCGCGTTGGCCTGCGCCTGCCGCGGCGACCGCGCACCGGGGATCACCGAGGTCACGCCCGGCTGCTGGATGATCCACCGCAGCGCCGTCTGCGCCGGGGTGGCGCCCTCGGGCGCGAGCTCGCCGAACTCGGCCGCCGCCTCGACGCCGGTCGCGAAGTCGACGCCCGAGAAGGTCTCGCCCTGGTCGAACGCCTCGCCGTGCCGGTTGAACGTGCGGTGGTCGTCCGGCGCGAACACGGTCTCCTTCGTGTACCGCCCGGACAACAGGCCCGACGCCAGCGGCACCCGCGCGATGATCCCGACCCCGGCTTCGGCCGCCGCGGGCAGCACCCGCTCGAGCGGCTTGAGCCGGAACGGGTTCAGGATGATCTGCACGCTCGCGGTGCCCGGCCGCGCGATCGCGGTCAGCGCCTCGTCGCAGGTCTCCACGCTCACGCCGTAAGCGGCGATCCGCTTCTGCGCCACGAGGGTGTCGAGCGCGTCGTACACCGCGTCGGCGGAGTAGACCGGCGTGGGCGGGCAGTGCAGCTGGACGAGGTCGAGGGTGTCCACCCCTAGGTTCGCCCGCGACCGGTCGGTCCACGCGCGGAAGTTCTCCAGCGTGTAGTTCGCCGGGTCGAGGCTCGCGCGCCGCCCCATCTTCGTGGCGACGAAGACGTCCGCGCCGCCCCGGCCACGCAGGTACTCGCCGATGACCTGCTCGCTGCGGCCGTCGCCGTAGACGTCGGCGGTGTCGAAGAAGGTCACGCCCGCTGCCACGGCCGCGTCGAGCACCGCCTTGGCGTCCCCGGCGCTCACCTCGCCCCAGTCCGCGCCCAGCTGCCACGTCCCCAGCCCGACCACCGACACGCTCCGGCCGGTCCGCCCCAGCACCCGCTGCTCCATACGGGAATCCTATCGCCGGCGTTCGTACCATCGGATCATGAGCGTGCCGACGGTCCAGCCCAGCCGCGTCCCCGGGCTCATCGGCGCCGGCGGGGTGATCGCGATCGCCGCCGGCGCACTGCTCGTACTGCTGCTGCAGTTCCTGCCCCCCACGAACACGATCAGCCCGCTGCGCCGCACGATCAGCGAGTACGGCCTGAGCACCAACAAGTGGATCTTCAACCTCGCACTGGTCCTCATCGCGCTCGGTTCCGCGGTGCTGTTCGCCGTGCACGCCCTGCGGCACACGCTGCCCCCGGCGGCGCTGTTCGCCGGCGCGGTGTGGACGGCGAGCCTGCTCGTGATCGTCGCCTTCCCCAAGACCGACTGGGCCGTCGGGCCGAGTGCGGGCGGCACCGTGCACCGCATCGCGAGCGTGATCGGGTTCGTCGTGCTGCCGGTCGGGCTGCTGATCGCCGCCGGCCGCGCGTTCCCCGCCGACACCCCGTGGCGGTGGGTGGCCCGGATCCTGAGCATCACCTCGCTCGGCTGGTTCGCGCTGATCCTCACGGGCGTGGTCGTGATGCTCGCCGGCGGCGGTCCGTGGTGGACGTTCGTGCCGCTGGGCCTGGTACAACGGCTCATGGCGCTCAACGAACTGTTCGCGGTCGCCACCCTGGCCGTCCCGCTACTACGCTCGACCGGATAACCCACAGTGACATGGGTTACACCCCTGTCCCGCACGGGCCGATACCGGTAGCTTTCTAAGCGCTCGCTTAGCTCAACGTCGAGGAGGAAACACGTGACCGAGTCCCACTCCCGCGTCGCGATAGTCACCGGCGCCGGCCGGGGTATCGGTGCCGCCGTCGCCCAGCGGCTCGCCGCCGACGGGTTCGCCGTGGGCCTGCTGGACCTGGACGAGGCCGCTGTCAAGCAGGGCGCGGAGGACATCGTCGCCGGCGGCGGCAAGGCCACCGGAGTCGCACTGGACGTCAGCAACGCCGAGCAGGTCGAGGCCGCCGTCTCGAAGGTCGCCGACGAGCTCGGGCCGCCCACAGTGCTGATCAACAACGCCGGCATCACCCGCGACAACCTGATCTTCAAGATGACCGAGCAGGACTGGGACTCGGTGCTGGGCGTGCACCTGCGCGGCTCGTTCCTGATGACGCGCGCGGTGCAGAAGCACATGACCGCCCAGAAGTGGGGCCGGATCGTCAACCTGTCCAGCACCTCGGCGCTGGGCAACCGCGGCCAGGTCAACTACTCCGCCGCCAAGGCCGGCATGCAGGGCTTCACCAAGACCCTCGCGATCGAGCTCGGCAAGTTCAACGTGACCGCCAACGCGATCGCCCCGGGCTTCATCGCCACCGACATGACGGCGGCGACCGCGGAGCGGCTCGGCGTCTCGTTCGAGGACTTCAAGGCCGGTGCGGCCCAGCAGATCCCGGTCCAGCGCGTCGGCACGCCCGACGACATCGCGCACACCGTCTCGTTCCTGGTGAGCGAGGGCGCCGGGTTCGTCTCCGGCCAGGTCATCTACGTCGCCGGCGGACCGAAGGACTGAGCATGCGCGTCTTTGCGAGCCTGGACGAGTTCGCCGCCGCGGCCGGTGAGCAGCTGGGCACCAGCGAGTGGCACACCGTCACCCAGGAGCAGGTCGACACCTTCGCCGAGGCGACCGGGGACCACCAGTGGATCCACGTGGACGTCGAGAAGGCGAAGCAGGGCCCCTTCGGTGGCCCGATCGCGCACGGGTTCCTCACCCTGTCGCTGCTGCCGCGGCTGAGCGCCGCGACCTACCGCGTCGACGGGCTCAAGATGGGCATCAACTACGGCCTGAACAAGGTGCGGTTCCCGATGCCGGTCAAGGTGGGCGCGAAGGTGCGCGGCACCGCCGAGCTCGCCGAGATCACCGACGTGCCGGGCGGCAAGCAGGCCGTGGTGCGCTGGACCGTCGAGATCGACGGCGAGCAGAAGCCCGCCTGCATCGCCGAGTTCGTCGTCCGCCTGCTCGCCTGACGCGAGCCCGGCGGGCGGCGGACCGCCGCTACCGTGGGGACATACCGACTGGTCGGTACCGGAGGCAAGGAGGCCACCCGTGACCCAGCAGGACCCGCCGGGCCTGGACCTGGCCCGGCTGCGCGCCCATCTCGACGAGCAGGCGCCCGGCCTGGTCAAGGGCGAGCTGACCGGCGAGGTCGTGGAAGGCGGCCGGTCGAACCTCACCTACGTCGTGAGCGACGGCGCGTCCCGCTGGGTGGTCCGCCGCCCACCGCTGGGGCACGTGCTGCCGACCGCGCACGACATGGCCCGCGAGCACAAGGTGATCAGCGGCCTGCGCACCACGAAGGTGCCGGTGCCCGCGACGGTCACGCTGTGCCAGGACACCGCCGTGATCGGCGCCCCGTTCTACGTCATGGAGTTCGTCGAGGGCACGCCGTACCGGTCGCGGGCCGAGCTCGAAGCGCTCGGCCCGCAGCGCACAGCGGCCATCGCGGACTCGCTGGTCGACACGCTCGTCGACCTGCACGCGGTGGTCCCCGAGGAGGTCGGGCTCGGGGACTTCGGCCGCCCGGAGGGCTTTCTCGAGCGCCAGCTGCGGCGGTGGAAGAAGCAGCTGGACTCCTCGCGCAGCCGGGACATCGAGGGCATCGACCAGCTGCACGACCGGCTGGCGAAGCACCTGCCGGCCTCGGGCGCGCCGGCGATCGTGCACGGCGACTACCGGCTCGACAACGTCCTCGTCGACGGCACCGACAAGATCACCGCGGTGCTGGACTGGGAGATGTCCACCCTCGGCGACCCGCTGACCGACCTCGCGCTGCTGGTCGCCTACGCCGAACGCGGCAAGGTCAACCTCGAGGTGGTCTCGAACGTCAGCACCGCCCCCGGCTATCCCGGCGTCGACGAGGTCGTCGCGCGCTACACACAGCGCTCGGGTCGCGACATCTCCGCGCTCAACTGGTATGTGGGCTTCGCGTTCTTCAAGCTCGCCGTGATCCTCGAAGGGATCTTCTACCGCTTCAGCAAGGGCCAGACCGTCGGCGCCGGCTTCGACAAGATCGGCGAGGCGGTCGCCCCGCTCGTCGCGCTCGGCAACGAGACACTCAAGGACTGACGATGGACTTCGCATTCGATGCGCGCACCGAGGAGCTTCGCGCGCAGCTCCTCGAATTCATGGACTCCCACATCTACCCCGCCGAGCACGTGTTCGAGGAACAGCTGGCCGAGCGGGAGAACCCGTGGTCGGCCCCACCGGTCGTGGAGGACCTGAAGGCCGAGGCGCGCAGGCGCGGCCTGTGGAACCTCTTCCTGCCCGGCGGTGCCGGTGCCTCCGACGCCGGCGGGCACGGCTACGGCGCCGGGCTGACCAACCTGCAGTACGCGCCGCTGGCCGAGATCACCGGCCGCAGCCCGCACCTGGCCCCCATCGCGCTCAACTGCGCGGCCCCGGACACCGGGAACATGGAGGTGCTGGCGATGTTCGGCACCGAGCAGCAGCGCAAGCAGTGGCTGCAGCCGCTGCTGGACGGGGAGATCCGCTCCGCGTTCGCGATGACCGAGCCCGAGGTGGCCTCCTCCGACGCGCGCAACATCTCCACGAGCATCATCCGCGACGGCGACGAGTACGTGATCAACGGCCGCAAGTGGTACATCACCGGCGCGATGAACCCGAACTGCAGGATCTTCATCGTGATGGGCAAGACCGACCCATCGGCCGAGCCGCACCGGCAGCAGAGCCAGGTCCTGGTCCCGCGCGACACCCCGGGCCTGACCGTCAAGCGCGGCATGAAGGTGTTCGGCTACGACGACAGCTCGCACGGCGGGCACGCCGAGGTGGTCTTCGACGACGTGCGGGTGCCCGCGGAGAACCTGCTCGTCGAGGAGGGCGCCGGTTTCGCCATCGCGCAGGCCCGGCTCGGCCCCGGCCGGATCCACCACTGCATGCGCTCGATCGGCATCGCCGAGCGGGCGATCGAGCTGATGTGCCGCCGGACCCTGGCGCGCACCGCCTTCGGCAGGCCGATCGCCGAGCAGGGCGTCGTGCAGGACTGGATCGCCGAGTCGCGGGTGCGGATCGAGCAGCTGCGGACGCTGGTGCTCAAGACCGCGTGGCTGATGGACACCGTCGGCAACCGGGGTGCGCACACCGAGATCCAGGCGATCAAGATCGCGACGCCGGCCACCGTGGAGTGGATCGTGGACAAGGCCATCCAGGCGCACGGCGCCGGCGGGCTGTCGCAGGACTTCCCGCTGGCGGAGATGTGGGCCGGGATCCGGACCCTGCGCTTCGCCGACGGGCCCGACGAGGTGCACAAGCGCTCGCTCGCGCACCGTGAGCTCAAGAAGTACCGGGAGGCTCGGTGAACAACACTGTGACCACCGCGGAAGACCTGCGGGAGCGGGTCGGCGACTTCCTGGCCGGACACGACCCGGCGAGCACCGGCCGGCTCGAGTTCCTGCGGGCCCGGTTCGACGCCGGGCTGGCGTGGGTGCACTACCCCGCCGGGCTGGGCGGGCTGGACGCGCCGCGCGCGCTGCAGTCCGTTGTGGACAGCGCGTTCGCGAAGGCCGGCGCGCCGGACAACAACCCGCGCCGCATCGGCATCGGGCTCGGCATGGCGGCGCCGACGATCCTGCGGTTCGGCACCGAGGAGCAGAAGAAGCGCTACCTTCGTCCACTGTGGACCGGCGAGGAGGTGTGGTGCCAGCTGTTCTCCGAGCCCGGCGCCGGCTCGGACCTCGCCGCGCTGGGCACCCGCGCGGTGCGCGACGGGGACGACTGGGTGATCAACGGGCAGAAGGTGTGGACCTCGGTCGCGCACATCGCCCGGTTCGCCATCCTGGTCACCCGCACCGACCCGGACGTGCCCAAGCACCAGGGCATGACCTACTTCGTGTGCGACATGACCGACCCGGGCGTGGACGTGCGGCCGCTGCGGCAGCTGACCGGCGAGGCCGAGTTCAACGAGGTGTTCCTGTCGAACGTGCGGCTGCCAGACGCCAACCGGCTCGGCGCGGTCGGCGAGGGCTGGAAGGTCGCGCAGACCACGCTGATGAACGAGCGCGTCGCGATCGGCGGCAACGCGATGCCGCGCGAGGGCGGGCTGCTGGGCATGGTCGCGAAGACCTGGCGCGAGCACCCCGAGCTGCGCACCCCGGATCTGCACGAGCGGCTGCTGCGGCTGTGGGTCGACGCGGAGACCGCCCGCCTGGCGGGCTCGCGGCTGCGCCAGCAGCTCGCCGTGGGCGCGCCGGGCCCGGAGGGCTCGGCGATGAAGCTGGCGTTCGCGAAGCTGCAGCAGGCGCTGACCGGGCTCGAGGTGGAGCTCGCCGGTGCGGACGGTCTGCGCTACGACGAATGGACGTTGCGGCGGCCGGAGAAGGTGGACATGGTCGGCCGCGAGCCCGGCTACCGTTACCTGCGGGCCAAGGGCAACTCGATCGAGGGCGGCACCTCCGAGGTGCTGCGCAACATCATCGCCGAGCGCGTGCTCGGCCTGCCCTCGGAACCCCGCGTCGACAAGGACGTCGCCTGGAAGGACCTGCCGCGGTGAGTGATCTGCTGTACTCCGAGGTCGAAGAGGACCTCCGGGCGAGTGTCCGCGACCTGTTCGCCGACAAGGCGGCCGCCGCCTCGGTGCTGGCCAGGACCGAGAGCGCCGAACCGTACGACCTGAAGCTGTGGCGCACCCTCGCGGCGGAGCTGGGCACCGCGGGCCTGCACGTGCCCGAGGAGCTCGGCGGCCAGGGCGCGTCCACCCGCGAGCTCGCGGTGGTACTGGAGGAGCTGGGCCGGGCCGTGGTGCCGGTGCCGTTCCTCGGCAGCGCGGTGCTGGCGACCTCGGCGCTGCTGGCGTGCGACTCGGACGAGTCCGGGCAGCTGCTGCGCAGGCTCGCCGCGGGCGAGGCGATCGGGGCGCTGGCGGTCACGCTGAGCACGTGGCCCGGCGCGGAGTTCCCCACCGCCGCGCGGGCCGACGCGGACGGTGTCCTCAGTGGACGGATCGGCCTGGTCGCGGACGCGTCCGTCGCCGATGTGCTGGTGGTGCCCGCGCTCGGACCGGACGGGCCGGGGTTGTACGCGGTCGAGGGCGCGACGGTCACCGAGGCGACCTCGCTCGACCTGACGCGCCGCCTCGCGGACGTCACCGTGGACGGTGCCGCCGGGCGGCTGCTCGCCGGACCGGACCGCGCCGCGGAAGCGCTGCAGCACGCGCTGCTCGTGGGCGCCGGGCTGCTCGCGTCCGAACAGCTCGGGGTGGCGCAGTGGTGTCTCGACGAGACTGTCGGCTACGTCAAGCAGCGCTACCAGTTCGGCCGCCCGGTCGGCTCGTTCCAGGCGCTCAAGCACCGCCTCGCCGACCTGTACCTGGAGCTCGTCACCGCCCGCGCGGCGGCCCGCAACGCCGCGGACGCGCTGGCCGACGGCCGGGACGTCGCCATCGCGGTCGCGGTGGCACAGTCGGCGTGCGCGTCGGTCGCGGTGCACGCCGCCGAGGAGGCCATCCAGCTGCACGGCGGGATCGGGATGACCTGGGAGCACCCGGCGCACCTCTACCTCAAGCGTGCCAAGAGCGACGAGCTGGCGCTGGGCACGCCGGGACGGCACCGGGCGGCACTGGCGAAGCTGGTGGACCTGCCGGCCTGAGGAGGTCAGGGACGCAACGCGCCCAGGAGCAACCCGGCGTAGTGCTCCCCCACCTGGTGCGCGGAGAGCTTGCCGCTGGTGCGGTACCACGCGCCCAGGTGGTGCACCGACCCGAAGAAGAAGTCGACGACGATGTCGGCCGGCTTGTCGGCGCGGAACACCCCGGCCCGCTGGCCCTCCTCGATCAGTGAGCGGAAGCGCTCGTGATAGCGGCGCCGCTCGGCCCGGACGGCCCTGCTCCTGTCCGGACTGAGCTGGTGCACCGACTGCAGGAAGATCTTGGTGTCGTCGAGGTTCTCGATGGTGCTGACGACGACGTCGAGCGCCGCACGGCGCAGCCGTTCCGGTACCGGCGCCTCGGTGGCGGCGACCTTCTCCAGCTGTTCGGTCTGCAGGCGCAGCACCCGGCCGTAGATCTCCGACAGCAGGTCGTCCTTCGAGCCGAAGTAGTGGTACATCGCGCCCTTGGTGACCCCGGCGGCCGCCACGATCTCCTGCACGGACGTGCGGTCGAACCCCTTCTGCGCGAAGAGCTTCGTCGCCGCCGAGAGCAGGCGGCCGGGCACCCCGTCACCGACCATGGTCCGAGCATACCGACCGGCTGGTTTGTGCACCGGCCCGCCGTACACCGAAGGACCCGGCGGGCACCGCCGGGTCCTTCGGAGCTTTCCCTGTGGGATCAGTTCGGCGCGAGCGGCACCACCGGCAGCACGGTCCGCTTGAACGTGCTGTTCAGCACGACGGCGAACGACGTGTACCAGGCGAGCACAGCGGTCACCAGGCCCAGCCAGCCGCCGAGCTTCCCGATGCCGTCGGAGCCGGAGAACTCCCCGATCGTCAGGAACAGGAAGGTCAGGAACAGCAGCGTCACCACGGCCACGAGCGCCACGCTGGTGCGCAGGGACGCGACGGCCATGTAGGCGGTGAAGATGGTGAACACCAGCAGGAACATGCCGGTCGCGGTCGCCGCGTCGGAGGCGGGGATCTTGCCCGCGAACTGCCAGACGTAGAAGGCGAACGAGAGCCAGAACGCGCCGTAGGTGGCGAACGCGGTGGCACCGAACGTGTTGTTCTTGCGGAACTCCCACATCCCGGCCAGCAGCTGCGCGAGGCCACCGTAGAACAGGGCCAGCGGCAGCACGACCGGCTCGACCGACTTCGGCACCAGCCCCGCGTTCACGGCGCTCAGCACAAAGGTGGTCGCGGCGAAGCCGGCCAGCCCGAGCGGGCCCGGGTCGGCGATGTGCTTCGTCGGGTCTACCGGCCCGACCGGTGCCGGCACGGTCGAGTGGTCTTCTTCTGTCGTGCTCATCGAGAGAACTCCCTTGTCATTCTTCGTTCTTGCCGGATTGCAGGCCGCTGGAGATGAGGTCCATGACGCTGGAGTCGGCGAGGGTGGTGACGTCGCCGATCTGGCGGTTTTCGGCGACGTCGCGCAGGAGGCGGCGCATGATTTTGCCGGAGCGGGTTTTGGGTAGTTCGGGCACGACCATGATCTGGCGGGGTTTGGCGATGGGCCCGATTTCCTTGGCGACGTGGTTGCGCAGTTCCTGCACGGCTTCCTCACCGCCGTCGACGGCGTTGCCGCGCAGGATGACGAACGCGACGATGCCCTGGCCGGTGGTGTCGTCGGAGGCACCGACCACGGCGGCTTCGGCGACGGTGGGGTGTGACACCAGCGCGGACTCGACCTCGGTGGTGGAGATGCGGTGCCCGGACACGTTCATCACGTCATCCACCCGCCCGAGCAGCCAGATGTCGCCGTCGTTGTCGTATTTCGCGCCGTCCCCGGCGAAGTAGTAGCCCGCCTCGGCGAAACGCGACCAGTAGGTTTCCTTGAACCGTTCCTCATCGCCCCAGATCCCGCGCAGCATCGAGGGCCACGGCTTGTCCAGCACCAGATAGCCGCCCCCGCCCGGGGGCACCTCCTTCCCGGCGTCGTCGACCACGATCGCGGAGATCCCCGGCAACGCGGTCTGCGCCGAGCCCGGTTTGGTCGCGGTCACCCCGGGCAGCGGGGAGATCATGATCGCCCCGGTCTCGGTCTGCCACCAGGTGTCCACGACCGGGGCCTTGCCCGCGCCGATGTGTTCGCGGTACCACATCCACGCCTCGGGGTTGATCGGCTCCCCGACGCTGCCCAGCACCCGCAGGCTGGAGAGGTCGTACTTGGCGGGGATGTCATCGCCCCACTTCATGAACGTGCGGATCAGGGTGGGGGCGGTGTAGTAGATCGACACCTTGTAGTTCTGGATGATCTCCCAGTGCCGCCCCTCGTGCGGGGTGTTCGGGGTGCCCTCGTACACCACCTGCGTCACCCGGTTGGCCAACGGCCCGTACACGATGTAGGAATGCCCCGTCACCCACCCGATATCCGCGGTGCACCAGTACACGTCCTGACCCGGCTTGTGATCGAACACCACGTGATGGGTATAGGCCGTCTGGGTCAGATAACCACCCGAGGTGTGCAGGATCCCCTTCGGTTTCCCGGTGGTACCACTGGTGTAGAGGATGAACAACGGGTGCTCCGCGTCGAACGCCTCCGGCGTGTGCTCACTCGAGGCCGCCCCCACCAGCTCGTGCCACCACACATCCCGGCCCTCGGCCATCGGCACCTCCTGGCCGGTGCGGCGCACCACCACCACCTTCTGCACCGACGCCGCCCCCTCCAGGGCCTCATCGACGTTGGCCTTCATCGGGGCGGCCTTCCCCCGCCGGTACTGCCCATCCGAGGTGATCACCACCTTCGCCTCGGCGTCATCCACCCGCGAACGCAACGCCGTCGGGGAAAACCCGCCGAACACCACCGAATGCAACGCACCGATCCGGGCACACGCCAACATCGCGATGATCGCCTCCGGGATCATCTGCAACTGGATCGCCACCCGATCCCCCGCACCCACCCCCAACGACAACAACGCATTCGCCGCCCGGGACACCTCGTCCTTCAACTCGCCATAGGTGATATCGCGGGTATCCCCGGGCTCACCCACCCAATGGATCGCGACCTGCTCCCCGTGCCCGGCCTCCACATGCCGATCCACACAGTTATAAGCCACATTCAACTTGCCACCCACGAACCACTTCGCGAACGGCGCCCCCGACCAATCCACCACCCGCGACCACTTCGTATCCCACGACAACCGCTCCGCCTGCTCCGCCCAAAACGCCTCACGATCGGAGTCAGCCCGCAGGTACGACTCGGCCTTTTCGTTGGCGTTGGCGGTAAAGTCCTCCGATGGTGGAAATGTCCTGCTTTCGGTCAGCAGGTTCGACAACGCCTCGTTGCTCATGTGCCGGCTCCCGTTTCTCCGCTCGTCGCGGGTCGCGACGATAGAGGCGCGCTGCGCCTGTGGTCACGGGGTCCACGACGGACGGTAGCCATCCCGGGACGAACGGTGGACGAGCGTCGGCCTACAATCGGCCACCGACCGTCGGCGGTGATGGGGTGGTGCGATGCTTCAGACGAGGCCGGATCCCGCGGCCACGCTCGCGGCGGCGCGGCGGATCAACCATGAGATCCAGGGTGGCCCCGGCGCTCCCCGGGCCCGCCGGGCGCTGCGCCGGCTCCGGCAGCTGATCGGTGCCGACGCGGCCGGTCTCAGCGATCTGTCCGGTACGACTGTTTGGTCGGGTGAGTCGCCGCCGTCCGGAACCGTCGCCGAGCTGGTCCGCGACGCGCTGCATCACGAGGCGGTGCAAGGAAAGTCGCCACTGGTCGCGGTCCCGTTACACGTGCACGACGAGCCGGGCGGGGTGCTGCTCGTGGCCGGGACGGTGCCCGCCGCCACGGTCCGCGAGGCCGCGGCGCTCGTGGAACACGCGCTGGAGCGCGGCAAGCTCGAGGCCTCGGCCGACCAGGCGGCGCAGGCGGAGCTGCGGGCGCTCAGCGCCGAGATCTCCCCGCACTTCGTCTACAACGCACTGACGGTGATCGCGTCGCTGGTGAGCTCCGAACCGGACCGCGCCCGGGAGCTGATGCTCGACTTCGCCGACTACACCCGTTACAGCCTGGCGAAACACAACGAGTACACCGTGCTCGCCGAGGAGTTCCACGCCATCGAGACATACCTGGCGCTGCAGAAGGCGGTGCTGGGCGACCGGCTGCACGTGCAGGTCCGGGTCGCGCCCGAGGTGCTCCCGGTCGCGATCCCCTACCTGGTGCTCGAACCGCTGGTGGAGAACGCGATCCGGCACGGCATCGAGCCGCGCGCGGGTACCGGTACGGTGCAGGTCCGCGGCGAGGCGGAGGGAAACGACTGCGTGATCAGCGTCGAGGACGACGGCGTGGGCATGGAGCCCGAGCTGGCCAGGGAGATCCTCGCGGGGAAGGGCAGCCCCGGCAGCGTGGGACTGGCCAATGTGGACAGACGACTGCGCACGGTGTACGGGCCGTGGTTCGGCCTGGTGGTCCACACGGCGCCGGGAGCAGGCACCAAGGTGCTGGTCCGGGTGCCGCGGTTCCAGCCGGGGGTGCTGCCGTGACCGGACTGCGCGTGCTCGCGGTCGACGACCTGCGCCCGGCCCTCGACGAGCTGGCCCGGATGCTGCACGACTGCCCGGAGGTCGGCGAGGTGACCGCCGTCGCCGACCCGCTGAGCGCGGTCAGGAGCATCCAGGCCGGCGGGTTCGACGCGGCGTTCCTCGACATCGCGATGCCCGGGATGGACGGGCTCGAGCTCGCCTCGCTGCTGTCCAAGCTGAACACTCCCCCGGTGCTCGTCTTCGTCACCGCCCACGACAAGCACGCGCTGACCGCGTTCGGGGTGGGCGCGGTCGACTACGTGCTCAAGCCGATCCGCGCGGAGCGGCTGTCGGCGGCCCTGACGAAGGTCAACCGGATGGTGCACGCGCTGCGCTCGCCGGTCCCGCCGGCGCCGGAGACGTTGCCCGCGCTCGCCGTGGAGGCCCAGGGGCGCACGCGGTACGTCCACCGGGACGACGTCCACTTCGTCGAGGCCCACGGGGACCACGTCCGCCTGCACACCGGCGCCGGGGTGCACGAGGTGCGGATGCCGATGGCGCGGCTGGAGGAGTACTGGGAGTCCAGCGGGTTCGCCCGCGTCCACCGCGGCTACCTCGTCGCCCTGCGGGCGGTGCGCGAGCTGCGCAGCGACTCCGTCGGCGGGCTCCTCGCGCACACCGGCGCCGGGGACGTCCCGGTGAGCCGGCGGCACTCCCGCGAGCTGAGAGAGCGCTTGCTGGAGGCCGCGCGGCAGGGCGAGCTGAGCCGGTGAGCCGCACCAGGCGCGTCGCGGTCACCAGCCCGCAGACCAGGCTGGCGCACGCCCACCGCCGGGCGAGCGGCCCGTGGCGGACGCCGCGCCTCGACGCCGCCGAGTCCGCCCGTGCCCTGTCGCTCTACCGCAGGCAGCGGCGGCCGGCCCTGCTCACCCTGGCCGGGCTGCTGACCCTCCTGTGTGGACTGCCGGTGGTGTTCACCCTGCTGCCCGGCCTCGACCAGGTGCGGGTCGGCGGGATCCCGCTGTCCTGGCTGATGCTCGGGGTGCTGCCGTTCCCGGTGATGGTGCTGCTCGCGGCGTGGCAGCTGCGCCGCGCGGAGGAGATCGAGGACGACCGGTGATCGCCGCGGTCGCCGTGCTGCCGGTCGTGCTCCTCACGCTGCTGATCGGCGTGCGCGGGGTCGCCGCGATGCGCACGACCTCGGACTTCCTGGTCGCCTCGCGGCGGATCTCGCCGGTGCTGAACTCCGCGGCCGTCTCCGGTGAGTACCTGTCCGCCGCCTCGTTCCTCGGCGTCGCCGGCATGCTCGTCAAGGACGGTGTCGGCGCGCTCTGGTACACCGTCGGCTTCACCGCGGGCTACCTCGCGATGCTCTCGCTCGTCGCCGCGCCGATGCGCCGGTCCGGCGCGCTCACCGTGCCCGGTTTCGCCGAGGCACGCCTGGCCTCCCCCGCACTGCGGCGGCTGACCGCGGTCACCGTGCTGGTGATCGGCGTGCTGTACCTGATCCCGCAGTTCCGCACGGCCGGTCTCGTGCTCAGCGTCGTCAGCGGGACCCCGTACTGGGTCGGCGTGGTGATCGCGGGCGCGGCGGTCAGCGTCACGCTCGCCCTCGGCGGGATGCGCGCGGCGACCTACGTGCAGGCGTTCCAGTTCGTGCTGAAGCTGGTGCTGCTGGTGGTCCCCGCGCTGTGGCTGGTGCTCACCGTCGGTCCCGCCGTGCGCTACGAGGCCGTGCACCCGGTGCAGTTCACCCAGTTCGCCAAGGACACCGCGGTGACCTTCGAGGTGGACGTGACCCTGCGGCTCGACCGGCCCACCCCGGTCCGCGGGCCGGACGGGGTCCTGCACGTGTACCCCCCGGGCGAGCTGTCGATGGGTTCGGGCGAGCACGTGGTGTTCCCCGCCGGGGCGCCGGTCCCGCACGCCGGTGGCGGGCGGCTGCCGGGCGCGCCGGGCTGGGAGCGGCCGCTGCTCGACCTCGGCGGCGACGGGCACCCGCTGCTGGGCACGCTCGCCGTGCTCGCCGCGACCGTGCTCGGCACGATGGGCCTGCCGCACGTGATCATGCGGTTCCACACCAGCCCCGACGGCCGCGCCGCCCGCCGCACGGCGGCGATCACCATCGGCCTGCTCAGCGTCTTCTACCTGATCCCCGGCGTGTACGGCACGCTCGGAAAGGTCCTGGTGCCGCAGTTGTACCTCTCCGGCGCGACGGACACGGCGGTCGTCGCGCTGCCCAGCCAGGTCGACACCGGCTGGGCGGGCACCACGTTCACCGCGCTGCTCACGGCCGGCGCGTTCGCCGCGTTCCTCGCGACCTCGCTCGGGCTGCTGCTCGTCGTGTCCGGGGCCACGGCGCACGACCTGATGTCCGGCGGCCTGCGCACACTGCGCGGCACCGTGCTGGTGACGGCGGCCGTCGTCGTGCTGCTCGCGCTGCCTGCCGCCCCCATCGACGCGGACGTGCTGGTGACCTGGGCGTTCACCGTCGCCGCGGCCACCTTCTGCCCGCTGCTGGTGCTGGGCATCTGGTGGCCACGGCTGACCGCCCCCGGTGCGATCGCGGGCGTGCTGACCGGCCTGCTGACCGTCTCCGCCTCGATCCTGCTCGCGCTGTCCGGGCCGCGTCTGGACGGCTGGGTCGCCGTGCTGGTCGCGCGGCCCGCCCCGTGGGCGGTGCCGCTGGCGTTCGCGGTGATGATCGTGGTCTCGCTGCGGGGGCGCCCGCCGTCCTGGTCCCGAGCCGCGATGCTGCGGCTGCACCTGGGCGAGCGCGCCCCGCTCAGCCCTGACCGGTCGCCTGCTCGATCTTCCGCTGCAGCTTGTTCATCCCGCCCAGCCAGCGATCGGTCTCGGTGGCACGGCGGGCGTAGTAGTCCGCCACCTCCGGATGCGGCAGCACCAGGAACCGCCCGTCCGAGAACGCTTCCATGACCGTGTCGGCGACCTTCTCCGGCGCGATCGCGGAGGCGCCCATGATCATCTCGCCACCCGTGCCGGTGCCCGCGAGCATGTTCGTGCGCACGCCCTGCGGGCAGATCGCCTGCACCGTGATGCCGCGGTGCCGGTAGGTCGCGCTCAGCCATTCGGCGAAGGCGAGCGCGCCGTGCTTGGTCACCGCATACGGCGCCGAGCCGAGGATGGTCAGCAGCCCGGCGGCCGACACGGTCGCGAGGAAGTGCCCCTTCCCGCGCTCGAGCCAGTCCGGCAGCAGCAGCTTCGCGGCCCGGATGTGCGCCATCACGTTCACGTCCCAGGCCCGCGCCCAGACGTCCTCCGGGCTGGCCTCGGTGCCGTGCGGCGCGATGCCCGCGTTGGCGCAGAACAGGTCGATGGTGCCCAGCTCGCCCTTCGCGGCGGTGATGAGCTGCTCGACCCCGGGCTCCGACGCGGCGTCCACGGCGAGCCAGCTGCCGTTCACCTCGTCGGCGACCCGGGCGGCGGCATCCCCGTCCAGGTCGGCGACCACGACCCGCGCGCCTTCCGCGGCGAACCGGCGGGCCAGCGCGCCGCCGATCCCGCCGCCACCGCCGGTGATGACGACGCCGGCGCCCTTCAGCTCCGTGATCACAGCCCACCGCCGAGCGCGCTGCCGCCGTCGAGCACGATCGTCTGCCCGGTCATCCAGCCCGCCTCGTCCGAGAGCAGGAAAGCGACCGCGGCGGCGACGTCCTCCGGCACGCCCAGGCGCTTGAGCGGGTAGTGCGACGCCACCTCTTCCTCGCGGCCCTCGTACAGCGCGGTCGCGAACTTGGTCTTGACCACGGCCGGGGCGACGGCGTTGACGCGGATCTTCGGGCCCAGCTCCACGCCGAGCTCCACGGTCAGCCGGATCAGCGCGGCCTTGCTCACCCCGTACATGCCGATGCCGGGCGAGGCCCGCAGGCCGGCGATCGAGGCGACGTTGACGACCGAGCCGCCGTGCTCACCCATCCACGCATCCCGGGCGAGCTTGATCCACGACAGCGGGGCCAGCACGTTCACCCCGAGGATCTTCGCCGCGGCCGCCGGGTCGATGTCGGTGACCGGGCCGTAGGCCGGGTTGATCCCGGTGTTGTTGACGAGCATGTCCAGCCTGCCGAAGGTCTCGATCGTCTTCGCGACCGCCTCCTGCTGGTGATCGGTGTCGTCCGCCTTGCCGGGCACGGCGATGGCGACGTCCGGGCCGCCGAGCTCGTTGACCGCCTCGGCCAGCGGCTCGGGCTTGCGGGCGGTGACGCACACCTTCGCGCCGCGCTGGACCAGCTCGCGGGCGACGCCGAGCCCGATGCCCCGGCTCGCCCCGGTCACGATCGCGACGCGGTCCTTGAGGGAGTTCACTGACCTTCTCCTGTCCACTCCGGGGCCTGGCTAAGCGCCCGCTTACACTGTGCGGAGCCGGACCTGTGTGTCAAGTCCGCCCCCACTGAGAGGATTCGGGGATGACTGTCTCGCTGTCCGCCGAACTGTGGCCCGACGTGCAGCCCGACGCTGCCCGCAGGCTGATGCTCGCCGCGGTCGAGTCCTTCGCCGAACGCGGCTACCACGCGACCACCACACGCGACATCGCCGCGGCCGCCGGCATGAGCCCGGCCGCGCTCTACGTGCACTTCCCGTCCAAGGCCGCGCTGCTGTTCGCGATCAGCCAGAGCGGGCACGAGCAGACCCTCACGCTCGTCGAGAGCGTCGCCGGGCGCGCGGAGAGCCCGCGGGAGCGGATGCGCAAGATCGTCGAGGACTTCGTGGCGTGGCACGCGCGGCGGCACACGGTGGCGCGCGTGGTGCAGTACGAGCTGCAGGCGCTGCCGGCGCAGGAGTACGCCGTGGTCGCCGACTTGCGGCGGCGCATCGAGCACCTGGTTCGCGAGGTGATCGCCGAGGGTGTCGAGAAGGGCGAGTTCAGCGTGGGCGACCTGCGGACGGCGGCGCGCGCCGTGCTCTCGCTCGGGGTGGACGTGGCCCGCTGGTACAGCGATCGGATGGGCAAGACCCCCAAGGCGCTGGGCCGGGAGTACGGCGAGCTGGTGCTGCGCATGCTCGGCGCCCCTGCCTGAGCACCGGGAAAGCCTCCTCGCCACGGGCATGACGGTACCGTACATACTAAGCGGTCGGTAACCTCCCGGCGGGCGCGTGATCCGCCCTACGGTGGGCTCATGCACCCTTTCCGCATCGACATCCCGCAGGCCCGGCTCGACGACCTGCACGCGCGGCTGGACCTGACCCGCTGGCCCGACGAGCTGCCCGGCGTCGGGTGGGACCACGGCGTCCCGCTCGACTACCTGAAGGACCTCGCCCGGCACTGGCGCCACGAGTACGACTGGCGCGCCCAGGAGCGCCGGCTCAACGAGTTCCCGCAGTTCCGCACCGAGATCGACGGCCAGCAGGTGCACTTCCTGCACGTGCGCGCCCCGCGCGAGGACGCCCTGCCGCTGATCGTCACGCACGGCTGGCCCGGTTCCGTGGCGGAGTTCCTGCAGATCCTGGAACCTCTGTCGCAGGACTTCCACCTCGTCGTGCCGTCGATCCCCGGCTACGGCTTCTCCGGGCCCACCACGGAAGCGGGCTGGGATGTCTTCCGCGTCGCGCGGGCCTGGGCGGAGCTCATGCACCGCCTCGGCTACGACCGCTACGCCGCGCACGGCGGGGACTGGGGTTCGCAGATCTCCCGCGAGCTGGGCCGGCTGGACGCCGAGCACGTCACGGCGGTGCACGTGACGATGATCGGCGGCCTCCGCGACGACGAGGAGCTCAGCGAAGACGAGCAGCGGCGGGCCGCGACCGGGGCCCGGTACCAGCGCGAGCTGTCCGGCTACAGCACGATCCAGTCGCAGCGCCCGCAGACCCTGGCCTACGGCCTGCACGACTCCCCCGTGGGCCAGCTGGCCTGGATCGCCGAGAAGTTCTTCGAGTGGACCGATTCGGCGAGCGCGCCCGAGGACGCCGTCGACCGCGACCAGCTGCTGACCAACGTGATGCTGTACTGGCTGACCGGCACCGCGGGCTCGTCGGCCCGGCTCTACAAGGAGTCGGCGCGGGTCTGGCGGGCCCGGCCGCAGCCCTCGGCCACGCCCACCGGCGTCGCGGTGTTCCCGAAGGACCTCGTCCTCCCGGTCCGCCGGCTGGCGGAGAAGACCAACAACATCGTGCACTGGACCGAGTACGACCGCGGCGGGCACTTCGCGGCGATGGAGCAGCCGGAGCTGCTGGTCGCCGACATCCGGAAGTTTCTCCTCTAGGGTGAGCCCATGGATCTCGACCCGGCCCGGCTGCTCGCCGTCGCCCGCGAAGAAGCCCTGCTCGGCAAGTCCGAGGGCGGGGTCCCGATCGGCGCGGCACTGTTCACTGTGGACGGTGAGCTGCTGGGCCGCGGGCACAACCGCCGGGTCCAGGACGACGACCCGTCGACGCACGCGGAGACCGCCGCGTTCCGCGACGCGGGGCGCCGGGCGCACTACCGCGACACGGTGATGGTGACCACGCTCTCGCCCTGCTGGTATTGCAGCGGGCTGGTGCGGCAGTTCAGCATTCCGCACGTCGTCATCGGCGAGGCGCGGACCTTCTCCGGAGGCCACGACTGGCTCGCCGAACACGGCGTGTCCGTGACCGTCCTCGACGACCCGGCCTGCGTCGCGCTCATGACGGAGTTCATCGCCGAACACCCCGACCTGTGGTTCGAAGACATCGGCACCTCGTCGTAGGAGGCATCCCGTGGGCTCGGTTCCGCTGATCGACCTGGCTCCGTGGTTCGACGGCACCGCACGCGACCGGGCGGACGTGGCGGCCCGGGTCGACCGGGCGCTGCAGGACTCCGGCTTCCTGCTGGTCACCGGGCACGGCGTGCCGGACGAGCTGCGGGCGCGCACGCGCGAGCTGTCCCGCGCGTTCTTCGCACTGCCGCAGGAGGTCAAGGCGCGGTACTCGGTGTCGGTCGGCGGCCGCGGCTGGCTGCCGCCGGGCGTGGAGGCCAACGGCTACGCCGAGGGCACCGAGACCCCGCCGGACCTCAAGGAGTCCTACTCGGCCGGCGCCGAGGCGACCGTCGGCATCCCGGAGGTCGACTCGTTCTGGTTCCAGCCGAACGTCTTCCCCGCCGAGGTGCCGGAACTGGCCGCGACGGCCCGCGAGTACATGACGCGCATGCGCTCGCTGTCGGACGAGCTGCTCACGGTCTTCGCCGCCGCCCTGGACCTGGAGCCCGCGCATTTCACCCGCCACACCGGCCATCCGACGTACACGTTCAACGTCAACTGGTACCCGCCGATGACCCGGGTCGGCACGCCGGAGAGCGGACAGTTCCGCATCGGCCCGCACACCGACTTCGGCACCGTCACGGTGCTGGACCGCGAGGCGGGCGTCGGCGGCCTGCAGGTCTGCACCAGCGACGGCGAGTGGGAGGACGCGCCGTTCGACCCGGCGGCGTTCACGATCAACATCGGCGACCTGATGGCCCGCTGGACCGGCGACCGCTGGCGCTCGACCCGCCACCGCGTGCTGCCCCCGCACGCGAGCGCCCCCGACGAGGACCTGGTGTCGCTGATCTTCTTCTACGAGACCGATCACGACGCCCGCATCGACTCGCTCGCCCCGCCGCGCGGGCGCACGTCCCACCCGCCCGTCGTCGCCTCGGAGTACCTGCGCGGGAAGCTCGACGCGATCACGGTCGGCTGATCGCAACATCGGCGCAACATCGCCCCTTTACGGTGCTCGCATGGCAACCACGGCAGAGGCGCAACCGGGCCGGTACGGCGACAAGGTCGTCGCGGTCGAACCGGGCGGGATCGAGCCGGTGGCCGCGGCCGACAAGCACGGCCGTCCCCGGCAGCTGTTCTGGACCTGGTCCTCGCCGAACCTGGAGTTCGCCACGATCTTCGTCGGGGTGCTCGGGGTGTCGGCGTTCGGGCTGAGCTTCTGGCAGACGCTGCTCGCCGCCGTGCTCGGCAACGCCCTCGGCGCGCTCTCGCACGGCATCCTCTCCGCGCGCGGGCCCAGGCACGGCGTGCCGCAGATGGTGCTCAGCCGCCTCGGCTTCGGCTACTGGGGCAACCTGGTGCCCGCGGCGCTGATGTCGGTGACGGCCGGCATCGGCTGGTTCGCGGTGAACAGCGTGAGCGGCGCGTTCGCGCTCAACACCCTCACCGGGCTGCCCGTGCTGCCCTGCCTGATCATCATCGTGGCGCTGCAGATCGGGATCGCGTTCTTCGGGCACAACCTCGTGCAGGCGTACGAGAAGTACATCTTCGGCGTGCTCGCGGTGATCTTCCTGATCGCGACCGTGTTCACCTTCGCCAAGGCGCATCCCGCCGCGCCGGGCGGGGGCGGCGGCGTCGGCGGGTTCCTGCTGACCACGGGCGCCGCCTTCGGGTACGCGGCCGGCTGGAACCCCTACGCCGCCGACTACACCCGCTACCTCCCGGCGATCGCCCGCGGCCGCGCGGTCGGCTGGTCCGCCGGGCTGGGCCTGTTCGTCTCGTGCACCGTGCTGATGGCGGCGGGCGCGGCCTCGGCCACGATCGGCGGCACCGGTGCGGCGGCGAGCCCGACCGCGGCGTTCACCGGGCACATGCCCGGCTGGCTCTCGGCGATCACGCTGCTGGCGATCGCACTGGGCGCGGTCGCGGCCAACGCGCTGAACGTGTACTCGGGGGCGCTCGCGTTCCTGTGCCTGGGCATCCGGCTGCCGCTGGCCTGGCGCCGGGCGATCGTCGCGCTGGGCTTCGGCGCGATCGGGTTCGTGCTGGCCTGGGCGGGGCTCTCCGACGCGGGCGAGGCGTACGAGAACTTCCTGCTGGTGATCTCGTACTGGATCAGCCCGTGGCTGGCCGTCGTGTTCGCCGACCAGTACCTGCGCCGGGGACGGGCGGCGGACACGCTCCTGGCGGACCGGTCACGGCGGGGCTGGGCGGGGCTGGTCTCGTTCCTCGTGGGCGCGGTGGTGTCGATCGTGTTCTTCGCGAACCAGTCGCTCTACACCGCGCCGGTGCCCAAGGCGGTGCCCGCGATCGGCGACGTCACGTTCTTCGTCGGCTTCGTGCTCGCGGGCGGTCTGTACCTGCTGCTCGGCCCGAGGACGCGAGAGCTCAGGCGGCGAGCGTGAAGGCCGTGAGGGCGCCGCGGCCGGCGGCGGTCAGCTCGGCGGAGCCACCACCGGCGGCCCGGATGTAGCCGCCGTGCGCCAGCGCGTGCGCCGTCATCTGGTCGCAGCACGGCACGCCGTCGATGAACAGGTCCGGTTCGCAGCTGCTCGACATCACCGCGCGTCCATCGGCCACTGCTCGCAGCATGGCCATCGCGCGATGCGATAGGTCGTCGACCACGGGTATCAACCCCCTCGGTTGAAACTGTGTGCACTGGGTCATCGCACACTGCTCCATTAGTGTTAGCGCGCGAGCCCGGTGATTTCCCGCTTTCTGGGACGCTTCGGCGTGTCGCCCGGTTCCGGCAGGCTCGAACCGAGCACCCGCGCCCACTGGTGGATGATCCGCGCGCGGCGACGTTCGTCGTCGGAGAGCAGGTTCGCCAGGCCCAGCCCGCGAGCCAGGTCGAGGGTGGCCTGGACCATCTCCCGCACGCCCGGATGGGCCTCGTCCACGCCCAGCAGCTCCAGCGCCACCCGGTGCGCCTCGCGCCCGACGCGCGCCTCCAAGGGCGCGAGGACCGCCCGCAGCGCGTCGTCGCTCGACGCCGCCACCCACAGGTGCAGGGCGGCGCGGAACATCGCGCCGGTGTAGAGGTTGAGCAGCATGTCGACGACCGGTTCGATGCGCGACTCCCCCGGCGGCAGCTGCTCGGCACGCAAGCGCAGCTGCGCGACCTGCACCTCGCCGAGGTACTCGACGGCCGCGGTCACCAGGTCCTCGCGGGTGCGGAAGTGGTGCTGCGCGGCGCCGCGCGACACCCCGGCCCGCTGCGCGATCTCCGCGACCGTGGTGCCGCTCCAGCCGAGCTCGCCGAGGCATTCGACGGCGGCGTCGATCAGCCGCCGCCGGGTCGTGCGGCTGCGCTCCTGCCGCGGCTCGCGGGCGGGGGTGCTCAGGACCGCTCCACCCAGAAGTCCAGCTGCAGGTCCTCTTCCCGCTCGCACAGCCGGTACTTCGACAGGTCGGTGACGCCTTCGGCGGCGAGCACCTCGTCGTCGAGGTAGAAGTTACCGGTGGCCTCGGTGCTCGGCCGGTTGAGGACGACGTACGCGGCGTCGGCCATGATCTCCGGTGTCCTGGAGTAGTTCGCCAGTGCGGCGCCGACGACGTTGCGGATCGCCGCGGTGTCGATCGTCGTGCGCGGCCACAGCGAGTTCGCCGCGATGCCGTCCGCGCGCAGCTCCGCCGAGAGCCCCACGGTCACCAGGCTCATCGAGTACTTGGCGATGCTGTAGGCCAGGTGCCCGGCCTCGAACCACTTCGGCTCGAGGCGGATCGGCGGGGAGAGGGTGAGGATGTGTGCGTTGGCCGCCCGGCGCAGGTGCGGGATCGCGAGCTTCGACAACAGGAACGAGCCGCGCGCGTTGATGTCCTGCATCAGGTCGTAGCGCTTCATGCCGATCGCTTCGGTCGGGCTCAGGTCGATCGCGCTGGCGTTGTTGACCACGATGTCGATGCCGCCGAACTGCTCGGCGGTCTTCGCCACGGCCGCGGCCACGGCGTCGTCGTCGCGGACGTCGCACACGACGGGCAGCGCGTGGCCGCCCGCGTCCTCGATCGCCTTCGCGGCGGTGTAGATGGTGCCGGGCAGCTTCGGATGGGGCTCGGTGGTCTTGGCCAGCAACGCCACGTTCGCCCCGTCACGGGCCGCCCGCACCGCGATCGCCTCCCCGATCCCCCGGCTCCCGCCGGACATGATCAGCGTCTTCCCCGCCAGCGACATGACAGCTCCTCCTAATAGGACTTGGGCAGGCCGAGGCTGTGCTGGGCGACGAAGTTGAGCACCATCTCGCGGCTGACCGGGGCGATCCGCCCGACGCGGACCGCGCCCAGCAGCGTACCCAGCCCGTACTCCGAGGCCATCCCGTTGCCGCCGTGCACCTGGATCGCCGTGTCGACCGCCTTGATCGCGACCTCCGCGCCCGCGTACTTCGCCATGTTCGCGGCCTCGCCGGCGCCGAAGTCGTCGCCCGAGTCGTAGAGGGCGGCGGCCTTCTGGGTCATCAGCTTGGCCAGCTCCAGCTCGATCTTCGTCTGCGCCAGCGGATGGGCGAGCCCCTGGTGGCTGCCGATCGGCGCGCCCCACACGCTGCGCTGCTTCGCGTACTCCACGCCCTTCTCCAGCGCGTACCGCGCGATGCCGATGGAGAACGACGCGCCCATGATCCGCTCGGGGTTGAGCCCCGCGAACAGCTGGGCGAGCGCGGCGTCCTCCGAACCGACCAGCGCGTCGTGGGGCAGCCGCACGTCGTCGAGGAACAGGCCGAACTGCTTGTCGGCGGAGACGAGGTCCATCTCGATCTGCTTGTACTCGAAGCCGGGCGTGTTCGTGGGCACGATGAACAGCGCGGGCTTGAGCTTGCCGGTCTTCGCGTCCTCGGTGCGGCCGACGACGAGCACGGCCTCGGCCTCGTCGACCCCCGAGATGAACACCTTGCGCCCGTTGAGGATCCAGTCCGCGCCGTCCCGCCGCGCGGTCGTGGTGATCCGGTGCGAGTTCGACCCGGCGTCGGGTTCGGTGATGGCGAACGACATCCGCACCTCGCCGGTGGCGAACCGGGGCAGCCACCGGCGCTTCTGCTCGTCGGTGCCGTAACGGGCGAGGACGGTCGCGCAGATCGCCGGGGAGACCACCATCAGCAGCATCGGCGTGCCGGCGGCGCAGAACTCCTCGCAGACCGCGGCGAGGTCGCCGATCCCCGCGCCCCCGCCGCCGTACTCCTCCGGCACGGCGACGCCGAGGTAGCCCAGCCGGCCGGCCTCGTTCCACAGGTCGCTGGTGTGCCCGCCGCTGCGGGCGAGCTTCGTGTAGTACTCGTGGCCGTAGCTGCGGCCCAGTTCGGCGACGGCCTTGCGCAGCGCCCGGCGCTCTTCGGACTCGGTGAAGCTCACTGCTCCTCCTTCGGACTCACGACGGCGAGCACGGCGCCGACCTCGACCTGGCGCCCCACGGCCACGGGCAGTTCCGCGACCACCCCGTCGGCGGGCGCGCTGATGCGGTGTTCCATCTTCATGGCTTCCAGCCACAGCAACGGGTCTCCGGCGGCAACGGTGTCCCCGGCGGCGACCGCGACCCGCAGCACGGTGCCCGGCATCGGGGCGACCAGCGAGCCCGCGGCCAGCGTGGCGCCCGGCTCGGTGAACCGCGGCACGGGGGTCAGCGCGACCGGCCCGACGCACACCAGCCCGGGGTAGCGGGCCACGTCGAAGCCACGCCGGATCCCGGACACGTCGAGCACGACCCGGTCCGGGGTCGCCGAGACGAGCGTGATGTCCTCGCCCTCGACCTTCCCGTCCCGGTATTCGACCGTGTGCTCGCGCTCACCGGCGGTGTAGCGCTTGCGTTGCGGCGCCGAGGGAACGTTGCGCCAGCCGCCGGGGAACCGGGAACCGGCGCGGTTCGCCGCGGCATCGGCGAACGCCGCCGCGACAGCCGCGAGCCGCTCGTCGCCGAGCGGCGCGGCCAACGTGGCGAGGCCGTGCCGGCCGAAGAACGCCGTATCGATGTTCCCGGCCAGGAACTCCGGATGACGCAGCACGTTGACCAGCAGGTCCCGGTTCGTCCGGACCCCGTGGATCTCGGCGGCCTCCAGCGCGGCCGCGAGCTTGCGCGCGGCCTCCGCCCGGCCGGGCGCCCACGCGATCACCTTCGCGAGCATCGGGTCGTAGTGCACCCCGATCACCGAGCCGTCGGCGACGCCGCTGTCCACGCGCACGTCGCCGGGCACCGCGAACCGGCGCAGCGTGCCGGTCTGCGGCTGCCAGTCCGCCGCCGGGTCCTCGGCGTAGAGCCGCACCTCGATCGCGTGTCCGGTCCACTGTGGAGGATCGGCCGGCAGCCGGTGCCCCTCCGCGATGCGGATCTGCAGCGCCACCAGGTCGAGCCCGGAAACCAGCTCGGTCACCGGATGCTCGACCTGCAGGCGCGTGTTCATCTCCAGGAAGAAGAACTTCCCGTCGTTCGTCGCGAGGAACTCGGCCGTGCCCGCCCCGACGTAGTCGATGGCCTGCGCCGCCTTGCGGGCGGCGTCGAACAGCTCGGCCCGCATCCGGTCGTCGACCAGCGGCGAAGGCGCCTCCTCGACGACCTTCTGGTGACGGCGCTGGATGGAGCACTCCCGTTCGCCGACCGCCCACACCGTGCCGTGCGTGTCGGCGAGCACCTGCACCTCGATGTGCCGCCCGGTCTCGAGGTAGCGCTCGCAGAACACCGCCGGGTCGCCGAACGCCGACGCCGCCTCGGCGCGCGCGCTTTCCACCGCGCCGGCCAGCTCGCCCAGCTCCCGCACGACCCGCATGCCACGGCCGCCGCCCCCGGCGGAAGCCTTGACCAGCACGGGCAGCTCATCCTCGGTGACCGTCGCGGGGTCCAGCTCGGCCAGCACCGGCACCCCGGCGGCGGCCATGATCCGCTTGGCCTCGACCTTCGACCCCATCAGCCCGATCGCGGCCGGCGGCGGGCCGACCCAGGTGAGCCCGGCGTCGAGCACGGCCTGGGCGAAGCCCGCGTTCTCGGAAAGGAATCCGTAACCGGGGTGGACGGCGTCCGCCCCCGTCGCCTTGGCCGCCGCGACCAGCAGGTCGGCGCGCAGGTAGGTGTCGGCGGGGGCCTCGCCCGGCAGCCGGACCGCCGTGTCGGCCTCGGCGACGTGCGGGGAGTCCGCGTCGGCGTCGGAGAACACCGCCGCGCGGGCGATGCCCAGCTCGGCGCAGGTGCGGAACACCCGGCGGGCGATCTCGCCCCGGTTCGCGACCAGCAGGTTGCGCATCCTCGCCCTCACATCCGGAAGACGCCGAAGCCCTCGGCGCCCCTGATCGGCCCGTTGTGGATCGCGGACAGGCTCATCCCGAGCACGGTCCGCGTGTCGCGCGGGTCGATGATGCCGTCGTCGTAGAGCATCCCGGACAGGAACATCGGCATCGACTCGGCCTCGATCTGCTGCTCCACCATCGCGCGCATCGCCTTGTCGGCGTCCTCGTCGTAGGCCTGCCCGCGGTTGGCGGCCGAGGCCCGCGCGACGATCGAGAGCACGCCGGCCAGCTGTTGCGGCCCCATCACCGCGGACTTCGCACTCGGCCAGGCGTAGAGGAACCGCGGCCCGTACGCCCGCCCGCACATGCCGTAGTGCCCGGCGCCGTAGGAGGCGCCCATGAGCACCGAGAGGTGCGGCACCTTCGAGTTGGACACCGCGTTGATCATCATCGCGCCGTGCTTGATGATGCCGGCCTGCTCGTACTCCTTGCCGACCATGTAGCCGGTGGTGTTGTGCAGGAAGATCAGCGGGGTGTCGGACTGGTTGGCCAGCTGGATGAACTGGGTGGCCTTCTGCGACTCCTGGCTGAACAGCACGCCCTGTGCGTTGGCGAGGATGCCGACCGGGTAGCCGTGCAGGTCGGCCCACCCGGTCACCAGGCTGGTGCCGTACAGCGGCTTGAACTCGTCGAAGTCCGAGCCGTCGACGATCCTGGCGATCACCTCGCGCGGGTCGAACGGCACCTTCAGGTCCCCGGGCACGATGCCGGCGAGCTCCCCGGGGTCGTAACGCGGCTCGGCGTAGCCGGGTTTCGGGGCGGGGCCCTGCTTGTGCCAGTTGAGCCGCTTGACGATGCTGCGCCCGATGCGGATCGCGTCCTGCTCGTCGAGCGCGAGGTAGTCGGCGAGGCCGGAGGTGCGCGCGTGCATCTCGGCGCCGCCGAGCGACTCGTCGTCGGACTCCTCGCCGGTCGCCATCTTCACCAGCGGTGGCCCGCCGAGGAACACCTTCGCCCGTTCCTTGACCATCACCACGTAGTCGGACATGCCGGGCAGGTACGCGCCGCCCGCGGTCGAGTTGCCGAACACGAGGGCGACGGTGGGGATGCGCTCGGCCGAGGCGTTGGTGAGGTTGCGGAAGGTGCGCCCGCCCGGGATGAAGATCTCCTTCTGGGTGGGCAGGTCCGCGCCGCCGGACTCGACGAGGTTGATCGTCGGAAGCCGGTTCTCGGCCGCGATCTCCGCCGCCCGCAGCCCCTTCTTGAGGCTGGCGGGGTTGCTCGCGCCGCCCTTCACCGTGGGGTCGTTGGCGACGATCACGCACTCGACGCCCTCGACCGTGCCGATGCCGGTCACCACGCTGCCGCCGACGTGGTAGTCGGTGCCCCAGGCGGCGAGCGGGGACAGCTCCAGGAACGGCGAGTCCTCGTCCAGCAGCAGCTCGACGCGTTCGCGGGCCGGCAGCTTCCCGCGCCTGCGGTGCCGCTCGACGTACTTCTCCCCGCCCCCGGCGATCGCCTTGGCGTGCTCGGCCGTCAGCTCGGCGAGCTTGGCCAGCATCGCCTCGCGGTTCGCCGCGAACACCTCGCCCGCGGGGTCCACTGTGGATCGGATGACGCTCAAGCGGTGTACCCCAATCGTTTCGCGGCCAGTCCGGTGAGGATCTCGCTCGTGCCGCCGCCGATGCCGAGGATGCGCACGTCCCGGTAGTGCCGCTCCACCTCGGACTCGCGCATGTAGCCGAGTCCGCCGTGCAGCTGCACCGCCTCGTTCACCACCCACTCGGCCGCCTCGACGGCGCTGTTCTTGGCGAAGCAGGCTTCCGCGATGACGTCCTCCCCCGCCACGTAGCGCTCCGCGACGTGGCGCGTGTAGACACGGGCGAGGTCGACCCGGCGGGCCATCTCGGTCAGCTTGTGCTGCACGACCTGACGCGAGATGAGCGGCCGCCCGAAGGTCTCCCGCAGCCGGCACCAGTCCAGGGTGAGGTCCAGCGCGCGCTGCGCCGTCGCGTAGGCCTGCACCGCGAGCGAGACGCGCTCGGTGACGAACTGCGTCGCGATCTGCACGAACCCGCTGTTCTCCGGGCCGACGAGGTTTTCCACCGGCACGTGCACATCCGCATAGGACAGCTCGGCGGTGTCCGAGCAGTGCCAGCCCATCTTCTCCAGCTTGCGGCTCACCGTGAATCCCGGCCTGCCGCGCTCGACGACGAGCAGTGAGATGCCGTGCGCCCCCGGCCCGCCCGTGCGCACGGCGGTCGTCACGAAGTCGGCACGGCAGCCGGAGGTGATGAACGTCTTGGCGCCGTTGACGACGTAGTGGTCGCCCTCGCGGCGCGCGGTGGTGCGGATGCCGGCGACGTCGGAGCCACCGCCGGGTTCGGTGATGGCGAGCGAGCCGATCAGCTCGCCCTCGAGCGTCGGGCGCACCCAGCGCTCGATCTGCCCCGGATCCCCGGCCGCCGCGATGTGCGGCACCGCGATCCCGTTGGTCAGCAGGGACGCGATCAGGCCGCCCGAGCCACCGGCGTGGAGCATCTCCTCGGCCACCGTCATCGCGTCGAGGTAGGTCCCGCCGCCGCCACCGACGCTCTCCGGGAACGACACCCCGAGCAGCCCGATCGCACCGGCCTTGCGATGCAACTCGCGGGGCAGCTCCCCGGCCCGCTCCCAGTCGTCGAGGTGGGGCAGCACCTCGTTCTCGACGAAGCGCCGCACCAGTTTCCGCAGCTCGTTCACAGCAGCACCTCGGGAACATCCACGTGGCGGGACCGCAGCCACTCGCCGAGCGCCTTGGCCTGCGGGTCGAAGCGCGCCTGCGCGGCGACTCCCTCGCCGAGCAGGCCGGTCACCACGAAGTTCAGCGCCCGCAGGTTCGGCAGCAGATGCCGGCGCACCGGCAGCGAGGCCGTCTCGGGCAGCAGGCGCTGGAACTCTTCCACGGTGAGGGCGTTCGCGAGCCAGCGCCACGCCTCGTCGGAGCGCACCCACACGCCGAGGTTCGCGTCGCCGCCCTTGTCCCCGCTCCGGGCGCCGACGATCGTGCCCAGCGCCACCCGCCGGGTGCTCCCACCCAGGGGCGCCGGCAGCTCAGGTTCGTCCACATCGGACAACGGCAGCGTCTCGGCCGCCGGGTCGATGTCGGCGCGGGTACCGTCCGGCAGGACCGCGACGTGCGGCACGGTGCCGGCATCCACATAGGACGCGGTGTAGACGCCGTACGGCGAGGCGTCCGACGGCGGCGCGGTGACGTGGAAGCCCGGGTAGCTGGCCAGCGCCAGCTCGATGGCCGCACCGCTGAACGCGCGGCCGGCGACCTTCGGGTCCGCGTCCTTGACCGCACAGTGCAGCAGGGCGCTCGCCCGCTGCTCGGTGTCGGCGTCCTCGTGGTCGGTGCGGGCCAGCGTCCAGCGGATCTCGGCCGGCGGGTTGTCCGTGAGCGAGCTCTCCAGCTGCTCCCGCACGAGCGCGGCCTTCGCCTCGATGTCGAGGCCGGTCAGCACGAACGTGGTCTCGTTGCGGAACCCGCCGAGGCGGTTGAGCGCGACCTTGAGCGTCGTCGGCGGCGGCTCGCCCTTCGCGCCGCTGATCCGGACCCGGTCCGGGCCTTCCTGGTCGAGCGCGAGGGTGTCGAACCTGGTGGTCACGTCGGGCCCGGCGTAGCGGGCACCGGTGATCTCGTACAGCAGCTGGGCGGTGACCGTGCCGACGGTGACCACTCCCCCGCTGCCCTCGTGCTTGGTGATGACGCTCGCGCCGTCGGCCTCGATCTCGGCGATCGGGAACCCGGGCGTGCCCAGGTCGTGCTCGGTGAAGAACGCGTAGTTCCCGCCCGTGGCCTGCGCCCCGCACTCGATGACGTGCCCGGCCGCCACCGCCCCGGCGAGCGCGTCGTAGTCCTGCCGGCCCCAGCCGTAGTGCGCGGCGGCCGGTCCGACGACCACGGAGGCGTCCGTCACGCGACCGGTCACGACCACCTCGGCACCCGCGTTCAGGCATTCGGCGATGCCCCATGCCCCGAGATAGGCGTTGGCCGTGAGCGGCTCCCCGAGCCCCAGCTCCCCGGCACCGCCCACCAGGTCGTCGCCCTCGACGTGCGCCACGGCCACTTCGAGCCCCAGCTTCGCCGCCAGCTCGCGGATCGCGTCCGCGAGCCCCGCCGGGTTGAGCCCGCCCGCGTTCGTGACGATCTTGACGCCCTTTTCCTTGGCCAGCCCGAGGTTCTCCTCCAGCTGGCGCAGAAAGGTCCTGGCGTAGCCGCGGCCGGGGTCCTTGAGCCGGTCCCGCCCGAGGATGAGCATGGTCAGCTCGGCGAGGTAGTCACCGGTGAGCACGTCGAGCGGGCCGCCGGTGAGCAGCTCGCGGACGGCGGAGAAGCGGTCGCCGTAGAACCCGGAGGCGTTGCCGATGCGCAGGGTCACCCGAACTGCCCCGCCTTCCGGCCGCGGCCGGGCGGGCCGGCGAACGCCTGCGCGATCTCCAGCCACTTCACCGCGTCCGCGCCTACGGCTTGGAGATCGGTGTCGGCGGGATGCCGCCGCTGCGTGACGACCAGGCAGAAGTCGAGCGCGCTGCCGGTGACGCGCTGCGTGGCGTCCGCCGGCCCGTAGGCCCACAGCTCGCCGTCGGGCGCCCGCAGCTCCACCCGGAACTCCGCGGCGGGCGGCGCCAGCGAGTGCACGGCGAAGGCGAAGTCCCGTGTCCGCACGCCGAACCGCGCGATGTGCCGGAGGCCGCCGCCCGGTTCGCGGCGCAGGCCGAGCGCGTCGTACACGTCCTGTGCGTGGGCCCAGGTCTCCATCAGCCGGGCGGTCGTCATCGACGCGGCGCTCATCGGCGGCCCGTACCAGGGGAACTTGCTGCCCGGCGGCGCCGCCGGCAACGCCGCGGCGAGCGCTTCTCGCCCCGCACGCCACCGCGCCAGCAGCTCCTCGCGCGGCTTCTTCGCCTCCTCGGCAATCCCTTCGCCGACGTAGCCGGGACCGGCGGCGAGCGCACGCTTGATCTCTTCCGGGAAGTCCCCCGGGGTGCGGACGGCGATCAGCGCCTTGGCGTCCGTCCAGGCCAGGTGCGCGATCTGATGGCCGATCGTCCAGCCCTCGGCCGGCGTCGGCGTCGCCCAGTCGGTGCCCGGCCCGGCCACGACGTCGTCCAGCGACTGGCTTTCGGCCGCCAGATCGCCCAGGATCGGTCCCAGATCCACCACCGCACCCGCCTCCTCGCGCCTGCAGCGAGCGTGGCATCGGTGCAGAGAAAAATCAAGCACGCTTGATTGTTTTATCCCCCGAAGGAGACCGCCGATGGAGTACGCCGAGATCGTCTACACCGTGGAGGACCACATCGCCACGGTCAGCCTGAACCGTCCCGAGGCCCGCAACGGCTACACCGTGCGGATGTCCGACGAGCTCGCGGACGCCTTCGACCAGGCGGACTCAGACGAGCGGGTGCGGGTCGTGGTCTTCACCGGTGAGGGCGACGACTTCTGCGTCGGCGCGGACCTGTCGCAGGGCGGGTTCGACTTCGGCCCGGCCGAAGGCCCGTGGCAGGAGCCCGCCGGACGCTGCTCGAAGCGGGTCTACACGATGAACAAGCCGGTGATCGCGGCGATCCGGGGCGCGGCCGTCGGTGCCGGGATCACGATCACGCTGGCGTGCGACTACCGCCTCGCCGCGGCCGACGCCCGCTTCGGCTTCGTGTTCGCGCGCCGTGGCGTGTTCCCCGAGGGCGGGTCGGCGTGGTTCCTCCCCCGGCTCGTCAGCCTGGGCACGGCGCTCGACTGGATGATCAGCGGGCGGGTGTTCGGGGCCGGGGAGGCCAAGGCGGCGGGTCTCGTGCAGCGGGTGCACCAGCCCGGGGAGCTGCTGGACAAGGCGTACGAACTGGCGCGGGAGATCGCGGAGCGGACGGCGCCGGTGTCGGTCGCGGTCACCCGGCAGCTGCTCTACCGGATGTCCGGGGCCGAGACGCCGTTCCCCGCCTTCGAGCTCGAGTCGAAGCTGATCGCCGGGCTCCCGGACCACGCGGACGCGGTCGAGGGCGTGCTGTCGTTCTTCGAGAAGCGGGCGCCCCGGTTCCCCCTCGCGAGCGCCCGCGACCTGCCTCCGTATCTGCCCTGGCTGTCCTAGCAGATCCCGCCGACACGCCCGCATCTTGGGGTACGTGCGCACTCATACCCCAAGATGTAGTCTCTGGCTCACCGGTAGCCCCCAGCGCGGCAGACGCCGGCAGCACCGGTCACGCCTTTCGTCCAGCACGTCGTCGCCCCGTCGGCGTGCCGATCCCACGCGCCCTTTCTTGGAGTGATGCATGTCTGTGGAGACCACCTCACGGCCGGTGCGCAGCGCCGTGCAGGTCATCCGGCGCGACGGCAGCGTGTCCCCGTTCGACGCGAACAAGATCTCGGTCGCCCTGACCAAGGCCTTCCTCGCCGTCGAAGGGGACGCCGCCGCCGCGTCCTCGCGCGTCCACCACGTCGTCGGCGAGCTGACCACGCAGGTCGAGACCTCCCTGCTGCGCCACGCGAACGCCGAGACGTCGCTTCACATCGAGCAGATCCAGGACCTCGTCGAACTCGCGCTCATGCGCGGCGGTCACCACAAGGTGGCCCGCGCGTACGTCCTCTACCGCGAGGAGCACGCGAAGGCGCGCGAGAAGCCCGTCGAACCCGGCTCGCCCGCGCACGTCGACTGGGCGCGCGTCGAGCACGTCGTCGCGGAGGCCGTCGCCGGGCTCGACGACGTGTCGGCGGAGCCGGTGCTGGCCGAGACCAGGCGCAACCTCTACGAGGGCATCACGCCCGGTGAGCTGGGCACGGCGCTGATCATGGCCGCCCGCACGCTCGTCGAGAAGGAGCCCGGCTACTCCTACGTCACCGCGCGCCTGCTGCTGGACAAGCTGCGCGGCGAGGCACTGACGTATCTCGCGGGGCAACCGCGCCAGGCCGGCCACGACGAGATGAACTACCCCGGCTACTTCCGCGACTACCTCGCACGTGCGATCGAGCTGGAGCTGGCCGACGAGGAGCTGGCCGCCTTCAACCTGAAGAAGATCACCGCGGCGATCCGCCCGGAGCGCGACCTCGACTTCGGCTTCCTCGGCCTGCAGACCCTCTACGACCGGTACTTCCTGCACCACGACGGCACCCGGTTCGAGCTGCCGCAGGCGTTCTTCATGCGTGTCGCGATGGGCCTGGCGCTGCGGGAGGACGAAAGGGAATCTCGTGCAGTGGAGTTCTACGAGCTGCTCTCGACGTTCCGCTTCATGGCCTCGACGCCGACGCTGTTCAACTCCGGCACCACCCGGCCGCAGCTGTCCTCGTGCTTCCTGACCACTGTGGACGACGAGCTCGACTCGATCTTCCAGTCCTACAAGAACAACGCGCTGCTGGCCAAGTACTCCGGCGGCCTCGGCAACGACTGGACCCCCGTCCGCGGCCTCGGCGCGCACATCAAGGGCACCAACGGCGAGTCCCAGGGCGTGGTGCCGTTCCTCAAGATCGCCAACGACACCGCGGTCGCCGTGAACCAGTGTTTCGCGCCCGAGACCGGCATCTACACCGCCGACGGCGTCAAGGAGATCCAGAACATCCACCAGGGAGATCTGGTCCTCGGTTCGAGCGGCAGCTACCGCGAGGTGACCGACGTCCTCGCCTATGACCAGAGCGACCCGATGGTCGAGGTGAACGTCAAACACTCGGTGGAGCCGCTCACCGTCACCGCGGGCCATCCCTTCTTCGCAATTCAGGGCGTACCGCTCGGGCAGGAGAACCGCCGCACGCTCCAGTGGCTCGCCGAGGGCAAAGTACGCCCGGAATGGGTTGAGGCAGGCACTCTCACCAAGGGCGACTACATTGCCCAGGTAGTACCCGGCGAGGTAGTGCCGCTTCCCGGGTTCACCGAAGACGACGCGCGCCTTTACGGCATCCTGCTCGGCGACGGTCATCTGTCGAAGGCCGGGCAACAGTGGGGTGTATCCGGAAACCCAGAGCTGGACACGCATCTGGAGTTCGTTCGCAAGTACCTCAACGAACGCGGCATCCACTTCTGGGAAACCGGGCGCGGCGACAGCTACCTCCAGATCCACTGGGCTGCCGGCCGAGGCGTGCTGCCCGACGCCGCCACGGGCCGGATAACCGGTGCCGGTGTCCCTACCCTGCCCTTCACGGCTCCCGACATCTACGACGACGAGCACAACAAGCACATCGCTCGCAGGCTCTCGCATCTGCCCAAAGCGCAAACGCTCGCACTGTTGCAAGGTCTGCTGGAGACCGACGGCGGCGTGTCCCGCGGAGTGGAGGCCTATTTCACGACGACCTCCCGGCCACTCGCGGCCGGCGTGCGCTATCAGCTACTTCGGTTGGGAGTTCCTTCGGCCGGAGAGTACCGGGAGCGCGAGCAAAGCCATTTCGGACGCCGCTCGGATGGCCCCAGCACCACCTTCTCCGGCACCCTGAAGGCGTTCGATATCCGGGTTCCCGCGGTACCGGAGATCGCGCAGCTGATCGGGTGCCGCCCCCTCGCGAAGCGAAACTGGATCGAGTACCAGGGAATGGTCTTCTCCCGGGTACTCGACGTGCGAAGCGTCGATGTCGTACCGACTGTGTTCGATCTCAAGGTCGACGTGGACGAGTCCTACATGACTGTCGCGGGCCTGGTGCACAACGGCGGCAAACGGAAGGGCGCCGCCTGCGCGTATCTGGAGACGTGGCACGTCGACGTCGAGGAGTTCCTCGACCTGCGCAAGAACACCGGCGACGACCGGCGCCGGACGCATGACATGAACACCGCGAACTGGGTGCCCGACGAGTTCCTGCGCCGCGTCGAGGCCGACGCCGGCTGGACACTCTTCTCCCCCGACGAGACCCCGGACCTGCACGACCTCTACGGAACGGCCTTCGCCACCCGGTACCGCGAGTACGAGGCCGCCGCGGAGCGCGGCGAGATCAAGGTGTTCCGCCGGGTCCGGGCCGTCGACCTGTGGCGGCGGACGCTCACCATGCTCTTCGAGACCGGCCACCCGTGGATCACCTTCAAGGATCCGTGCAACCTGCGCTCGCCGCAGCAACACGCCGGCGTCGTGCACTCGTCGAACCTGTGCACCGAGATCATCCTGAACACCAGCGCCGACGAGGTCGCGGTGTGCAACCTCGGCTCGGTCAACCTGCTCGCGCACGTGAGCGCGGACGGGCTCGACACCGAACGGCTGGCGCGCACCGTCCGGACGGCCGTGCGGATGCTCGACAACGTGGTCGACATCAACTTCTACACGATCCCCGAGGCGCGCCGGTCCAACCTGCGCCACCGCCCGGTCGGGCTCGGCCTGATGGGCTTCCAGGACGCGTTGTTCGAGCTGGGCCTGCCACTGGCCTCGGCCGAGGCCGTCGAGTTCGCCGACCGCAGCATGGAGCACCTCAGCTACCACGCGATCTCGGCGTCGGCGGAACTGGCCGCCGAGCGCGGCCGCTACGAGTCCTTCGACGGATCGCTGTGGAGCAAGGGGATCCTGCCGATCGACTCGCTCCGCCTGCTCGCCGAAGCCCGCGAGGGCGACGACCTGGACGTCGACTACTCGTCCACCTTGGACTGGGACGCCCTGCGCGAGCGGGTGCGCGACACCGGCATGCGCAACTCCAACGTGATGGCGATCGCGCCCACCGCGACGATCTCCAACATCTGCGGGGTCGGGCAGTCGATCGAGCCGCAGTTCCAGAACCTGTTCGTCAAGTCGAACATGTCCGGCGACTTCACCGTGGTCAACCCGCACCTGGTGCGCAGTCTCAAGGAACGCGGCCTGTGGGACGAGGTGATGGTCGCGGACCTGAAGTACTTCGACGGCAGCCTCGGCCGGATCGACCGGGTGCCCGAGGACCTCAAGCGGCTGTACGCGACGGCGTTCGAGATCTCCAGCCGCTGGCTGGTGGACGCGGCCTCGCGACGGCAGAAGTGGATCGACCAGGCCCAGTCGCTCAACCTCTACCTCGACGCGCCCAGCGGCCGCAAGCTCGACGAGCTCTACCGCTACGCCTGGCACAAGGGCCTCAAGACCACGTACTACCTGCGGACACGCTCGGCCACCAGCGTCGAGAAGAGCACGTTGCGCGGCACCGACGGCAAGCTCAACGCTGTCCCGGCCGCTGCCGTCCCAGCCGCGCCCGAACCCGCTGCCTGCCGGATCGACGACCCCGACTGCGAGGCCTGCCAGTGACCACCCTGATCGACAGTGACGCCGGCCGGGTCAGCGTCGAGGACAAGGCGATGCTCAACGCCCGCGCCGACGTCAACCAGCTCCTGCCGCTCAAGTACTCCTGGGCCTGGGAGAAGTACCTCGCGGGGTGCAGCAACCACTGGATGCCGACCGAGGTCTCGATGCAGGCCGACATCGCGCTGTGGAAGTCGCGCGACGGCCTCACCGAGGACGAGCGCGTGCTGCTCAAGCGCAACCTCGGGTTCTTCGCGACCGCGGAGTCCCTGGTGGCCAACAACCTCGTGCTCGCGGTGTACCAGCGGATCACCAATCCCGAGTGCCGCCAGTACCTGCTGCGCCAGGCGTTCGAGGAGGCCGTGCACACCCACACCTTCCAGTACATCTGCGAAAGCCTCGGGCTCGCCGAGGGCGAGCTGTTCAACATGTACCGCGAGGTGCCCTCGATCACCGCGAAGGACGCGTGGGCACTGAAGTACACCCGCGGCCTGGAGGCCGGGGCGCCGCAGGACGACCAGGACTTCCTGCGTGACCTCGTCGCGTTCTACGTGGTCTTCGAGGGGATGTGGTTCTACACGGGGTTCGCGCAGATCCTCTCGCTCGGCAGGCGCAACAAGATGGTCGGCATCGCCGAGCAGTACCAGTACATCCTGCGCGACGAGTCGATCCACCTGAACTTCGGCATCGACTGCATCAACCAGATCAAGATCGAGAACCCGCACCTGTGGACGCCGGGGTTCCAGGCGGAGGTGCGCGGGATGCTGGTCGAGGCGTGCGAGCTGGAGGTGGCCTACGCGCGCGACACCATGCCACGCGGGATGCTCGGGCTGTCGGCGCAGCTGTGCGAGCAGTACATGCACTTCATCACCGACCGGCGCGCCCGGCAGATCGGGCTGGCGCCGGTCTTCGGTGCGGACGAGAACCCGTTCCCGTGGCTGTCGGAGGCCATGGACCTGAAGAAGGAGAAGAACTTCTTCGAGACCCGGGTGACCGAGTACCAGACGGGTGGTTCGCTCGACTGGGACTGACAACGGGGCTTGCCAGTTGAGGTGGGGGGCGGCAACCTGGGGTGAGTGCGGCACGGCAGGGAGGCGGGCCGGAACGGCGGGGCCGCTTGCGGTGGGCAAGCAACTTGCTCCGCCACACGCACCGCCACGCAAGCCACTCTCACCACTCTCGAGGAGGCACTGTGACGATCCGCGACCGGATTCCGCCCCTGACCTCGATCCCCTTGCCCAACGCCGTGGACCGGCGGCTGCTGACCCGGCGGCGGCCGGTCAGCGAGCTCGCCGCCCCGCCGCCGGGCAGCGGTCTCGCGCCGGTGCTCGGCGACGCGGGCGCGCCGGTGATCGGGCACGCCCTCGCGTCGATGCGGTTCGGCATCGACTTCGCCCTGCACCACTACGAGACCTACGGCCCGGTCTCGTGGATGGGCTCGTTCGGGCAGCGGTTCGTGGTGCTCGCCGGACCCGAGGCCACCCAGGTCGCGCTGGTGAACAAGGACAAGGCCTTCTCGCAGGAGGGCTGGAAGTTCTTCATCGAGCGCTTCTTCCACCGCGGGCTGATGCTGCTGGACTTCGAGGAGCACCACCTGCACCGGCGGATCATGCAGGAGGCGTTCACCCGCGACCGCCTCACCGGCTACGCGCGCCAGTTCGGGCCGGTGCTGCGGGACGGCATCGCGAACTGGGGCGAGACGGGACGGCCGCGGCTGTACTGGGCGCTCAAGCGGCTCACCCTCGACGTGGCCACCCGGGTGTTCATGGGCATGCGCTCGGAGTCGGGGCACGCGGCGCGGATCAACCGGGCCTTCGTCGACTCCGTGCGCGCGGCGACGGCGCTGGTGCGGTTCCCGGTGCCGGGCGGGCGCTGGGCCGCGGGCCTGGCCGGGCGGCGGACGCTGGAGGCCTACTTCGCCGAGAACCTGCCCGCGAAGCGGCGCGCCAACGGCGAGGACCTGTTCTCCGCGCTGTGCCACGCGACCGGCGAGGACGGCGAGCAGTTCAGCGACGACGACGTGATCAACCACATGATCTTCCTGATGATGGCCGCGCACGACACGACGACGATCACCAGCACCGCGGCCGCCTACCACCTGGCCAAGCATCCGGAGTGGCAGGAACGCGCCCGCGAGGAGTCCCTGGCGCTCGGCGACGAGCTGCCCGGCCTGGCCGCACTGGACGAGCTGACGACACTGGACCTGGTGATCAAGGAGTCGCTGCGGCTGACCGCGCCGGTGCCGTCGCTGCCCCGCAAGGCGGTCAGGGACGTCGACGTGCTGGGCCACTACGTCCCGGCCGGCTCGTTCGTGAACGTCTCGCCGAACACCAACCACTTCTCGCCCGGCCACTGGACGGACCCGCACGCGTTCGACCCGGAACGGTTCGCCGAGGGACGGCGCGAGGACAAGTCGCACCGCTACGCGTGGATGCCGTTCGGCGGCGGGGCGCACAAGTGCATCGGGCTGCACTTCGGCACGTACGAGGTGAAGGCGGTGCTGCACGAGATGCTGCGCGCGTACCGGTGGTCGGTGCCCGAGGGCTACCGGATGCGCTGGGACTACGTCTCGCTCCCGGTCCCGGTGGACGGGCTCCCCGTTCGCCTGACCCGGGCCGTGTGAACCGGGTGAGCCGCGTCCGATCTCCCTACACCGCGGCGGCCTGAATAATCACGAAAAGTGATCGCATCTACACTGATCACCACTCGTTCAGCCGGTAGACAGTGCCGACCCGAGATGATGGCGTGACATCACTCCGGGCAGGTACCGGACCAGCGGGGGCGCGCGAGCGCTCCTGCTGGGGCTGACCTGGCCTTTGTCCATCCAACAAGAGGTGAAGCGTGCCGGAACCTGGTGGGGCGCCAGGGTTGGCCGAGGTCGTCCGGCGATGGGCGGTCCGACTGGCCGACACGGATGGGGTAGGTCTTTCCGCCGACGCACTGGCGGACGTCCTGCAGGGCGTCGCCCGCGACGTCCTGGCGAAGGTCGACGCGGGCCGCGAGGCCGCCATCCGGCGGTTCAGCGCGCTCTACTCGGCAGCGCCGATGGGCATCGCGCTGGCCGACCCGTCCGGGGAGATCGTCGAGGTCAACGCCGCGCTCGGCACGTTCCTGGGCCAGAAGCCGGAGGACCTGCGCGGCCGGCACATCGCCGACCTGGGCTTCTCCCGCCGCGACGGGGAAAGGCTGCGCGCCGGGCTCGAGGAGCTGGAGGAGACCGACGTCGAGCACTACCGCGAGCGCGTCCGGCTCGCGCACGCCGACGACGCCGGCACCTGGGCCGACATCACCCTCGCGTCCCTGCCCGGCGACCGCTCCGGCTCGGCGTACCCGGTGCTGATGGTGCTGGACGCCAACGAGGTGCACTCGCTGCAGGAGACGCTGCGCCACCAGAGCGTGCACGACGCGCTCACCGGGCTGTCCAACGGCTCGCGCTTCAACACGATGCTCGAGGCCGCGCTCAGCCCGTCCGCTCGCGACCAGATCGCCTTGGTGTACCTGGACATCGACGGGTTCAAGGTCATCAACGACGGGCTCGGCGCCGGGGTCGGCGACCAGGTGCTGCGGGGGATCGCCCGCAAGCTCAAGGACGTCTTCGCCTCGCCCGACACGATCGTCGCCCGGCTCTCCGGCGACGGCTTCGCCATCCTGTTGCGCGGCAAGCTGAACCCGAGCGACGTGATCACGCTCGTCGAGCGCGCGCTGGAGGAGCTGGGCGAGCCGATCTACCTCGGCGACCACGGCATCGGGGTCAGCGCGAGCGCCGGCATCGTCGTGCGGGACGTCACCGAGGGAGGTCCCGAGGACCTGCAGCGCGCCGCCGAGATCGCCCTGCATCGCGCCAAGGAGGCAGGCAAGGCGCAGTGGATGCTGTTCGACCCGGAGCTCGACGCGCGCGACCGCGCCCGCTACCGGCTCGGCGCCGAGATCGCCGGGGCGCTGGAGAACGGCGAGTTCTCGCTGATCTACCAGCCGACGGTGCGGCTCGCCGACCACGGCCGGCTCGCCGCGGTGAACGCCGCCCTGCGCTGGCACCACCCGGAGCTGGGCGAGCTCGACTCGGCCGAGTTCTACCCGCTCGCCGACACCACCGGCATGACGATCCCGCTCGGCAAGTGGCTGCTGGCCCGGTCGCTCGCCGCGGCGGCCCGCTGGCGTGAGCGCTACGGCGAGGCCGCGCCGGAGGTGTGCGTGCGGCTGCCACGGCGCCTGGCGATCGAGCCCGACCTGGTACGCCTGGTCAAGGACCAGCTGGACACCTACCGGCTGCCCGCGCACGCGCTGCGCCTGTGCACCGACAGCGCCTCGCTGCTCGACCCGCGTGGCGAGGTGCTGGAGTCGCTGTCGGTGCTGTCGGACCTTGGCGCGAAGCTGGTGCTGACGGTCAGCGGCTCGGCGGACCTGGAGCTGATCCCGGCGCACGGGCTGAAGGTGCAGCACGCGGTCCTCACCGGCCCGGCGGTGGACGCCGTGGCCGACAGCGAGGACGAGGCCGCCGCCCGCCACCTCGACCAGCTGATCACGCGGGCCCGCGAGCTGCAGCTGCGCATCGGCGCCGAGGGCGTGGTCGACGCCCGGCACGCCGAACGGCTGCGCGCCCACGGCGTGCTCGCCGCCCGTGGCCCGTTCGTCGCGACCTCGGCGACCGACGACGAGGTGGACGAGCTGATCGAACGGCACCGGGGGCAGCGGTGAAGCCCGGCGACCTGGTACCCGACTTCACGCTTCCCGACGAGACCGGCGAACCCCGTTCGCTGTCGGGCTTCCTCTCCGCGGGGCCCCTCGTGCTGTTCTTCTACCCGGCGGCGATGACGACGGGCTGCACCGCGGAGAGCTGCCACTTCCGGGACCTGGCCGAGGAGTTCGCCGAGACCGGCGCCCAGCGGGTGGGCATCAGCCCGGACCCGGTGGCCAGGCAACAGGAGTTCTCCGCGAAGCACGGGTTCGACTACCCTCTGCTGTCCGATGTGGACGGTGCGGTGGCCACCCTGTTCGGCGTCCGGCGGAAGTTCGGCCCGCTGCTGACCCGGCGGCACACGTTCGTGATCGACACCGACAGGCGCGTGCTCGAAGTGGTCAAGAGCGAGCTGCGGATGTCCGCGCACGCGGACCAGGCGCTGCGGGCGCTGCGCTCACGGGGCGTCTAGCCGCCAGTGCACGTGCACCCCGGTGCTCGCGGTACCACCCGGCAGCTCCGCCGGCGCGCCGCCGACCCGGGTGAAGCCCAGCCGCCGCGGGATGAGGCCGCTGCGCTCGTTGGCCTCGTCGTGGCGGATCTCCACCCGGTTGGCACCGATGCGGAACGCCTCCGCGGTCAGCAACGCGGCCGCCCTGGTCACCAGGCCGCGCCCGGCGTACGGCTTGCCGATCCAGTAGCCGATCTCCAGGCCGCCGTTGCCGATCCTGCTCATCAGCCCGCAGGCGCCGAGGATCTCGTCGTCCTCGGTGACGTTCGCGTAGTCGTAGGCCACCCCGTCCCGCCACTCCTGCTGGGTCTTGGTGAGGAACTCGACGCTGTCGGCCTCGCTGTACCCGGCCGCCGCCCACGGCATGAACGGCGCGAGGTGATCGAGCGAGTCGTGCACCGCGTGGTAGAGCGCGGCCGCGTCGTCGGGGCGCCAGCGGCGCAACCTGACCGCGCCGTCGGACAGTTCGGGTTCGGGTTCCATGCGCTCGATGCTGCCGGTTCGGCGGCACCGAGCGCATCCCGTTAATTCATGATCGCGCTGTCCGGGATGGCGGTGTCCCCGCGCAGCGCGTCGAACAGCTGCTTGGACTTGGTCTTGTCCCAGTTCTCCGCGGACGCCGAGGTCACCGGGACCGTCGTGGTGACCACGCCGCCGTCGGAGATGCCGCGCATCGCCCATGCCAGGCCGACCAGGTTCTGCAGGTGGTCGCCCGAGTCCATGGTCAGCGCGTCCGGCGCGGCCGAGAGCAGCGGGAAGAAGTGGAACGGGTTGAGCAGTGTGCCCGCGGTCGCGATCTGGCTCACCAGCGCGCCGATGAACTTGCGCTGGTTCTCCACCCGGTCCAGGTCCGAGCGCGGGGTCGCCTCGCTGTGCCGCATCCGGACGAAGCCCAGCGCGTGCGCGCCGTCGAGGGTCTGGCAGCCCGCCGGGATGGTGATGTTGGTGAAGTCGTCGTGCATCTGCGTCGGCACGCACATGTCGACGCCGCCGATCGCGTCCACGACGTTCGCGAACCCGCCGAAGCCGATCTCGGCGTAGTGGTCCATGCGCAGGCCGGTGGCCTGCTCGACGGTCTTCACCAGCAGCTGCGGGCCGCCGATCGAGAACGCGGAGTTGATCTTGCCCTTGCCGTGGCCGGGAATGCTGACCTGCGAGTCGCGCGGCAGGCTCAGCAGGGTCGGCTTGGTGCTGTTGTCCGGCAGGTGCGCGACCATGATCGTGTCGGTGCGCGAGCCACCGCCGGCGGCGGCGCTGTCCCCGGTGGCCAGCTGCTGCTCCTGCTCGGTGCTGAGCCCGTCGCGGCTGTCGGAGCCCACGATGAGCCAGTTCGTGCCCGACGCCGCGGCCGGGCGGCCGCTGTAGTCGGACAGCGCGTCGACGCGGTTGATCGAGCTGTCCAGGTAGATCCAGACCCCGGCGAGGAACACCACGAACAGCACGACGAGGGTCAGCAGGATCTTGCCGAAGCCGAACCGGCGCCTGCGGCGCGGCCGCCCCGGCAGTGGCTGCTGGTCGTACGGCGCCTCGGGCGGCTGCGGCGGCGGCCCCGCCGGGCGCCGCGGCATCGGCCGCGCCGGGGCGCCGCGGCCCGGCAGCGGCAGCATCTGCGCCGACTGGTGCTGCCGCGGGCCTCGCGGCTGCGGGCGCGAATAGCCGCCACCGTAGTCACCGCCGTAGGTCATGCGCTTCTCACCCGTCCCCGATCTCGGCCTGCGGTGTCCCAGTGAACCGCAAACTTACGCAACAAGGACGTGTGACTCCCCGAAAGGGTTGTGCGCGCACTACAGCGGCAGCCGTAACCGCTGGTCAGGTGCCTTCTTCCAGGCCGGCAGCGTGGCCGCGCCCGCGGCGTCGAGGGTGAACCCGCGCACCAGCCGGTTCCACGCCGGCGCGCGCAGCAGCATGGCGTGGGCCTCGGACATCAGCTCGAACCGCACGAGCCGGGCGGCCACCAGCCGGGCCCGCTCCGCGTAGGCGTAGGACTCCGCCGGGTTCGTGACGTGGTCGAGCGTGCCGTGCGCGATGAGCACGCTGCGCTCCTTCACCGGCTCGACGGGCTCGCCACGCGGCGTCCACGGCGCGAGCGCGCACACCGCCGTCACCGCCGGATCGTCGGCGACCCGCAGCGCGACCCGGCCGCCCATCGAGTGCCCGACGAGGAACACCGGCGCACCAGGGCGTTCTTCGTGGATGCGCGCCAGCGCCCACCGAGCGTCGGCGACCGGGTGCAGCCCGGGCTCGTTCCAGCCGCGGACCCTGTTGCGCAGCAACCGGACCTCGACGCCGTGCCGGGCCGCCGCGGCGGAGATCGCGCGCGCCAGCGGCAGCATGCGCAGGTACGCCAGGCCCCATGGGCGCACCTGCGCCAGGCCCGCTTCGGCGCCGCCGTGCAGGACCAGCGCGACGGCCCGCACCGGCCCCTTGGCCGCCCACACGCGCAGGGCGGGAATCCGATCGGTCACTTCGTGATCAACGCCCACGCCACCCCATTCTTCCCGATAGTGTCTCCCGCGTGATCGGAGATCTGGTGACTGAAGCGGTGCGTGCCGCCGAGACCGACAACGCCGAGCAGGTCGCGCGGGCGGCCGAGCTGGTGGTGAAAAGCCTGCGCGCCGACGGGCTGGTCTTCACCGCGGGCGCCGGCCACTCGCTGGCCGCCGTGGCGGAGACCTTCTACCGGGCCGGCGGGTTGGCCTGCGTGTACCCGCTGTACCACCCGCAGCTGCTGCCGCTGCACGGCGCGCAGTCGAGCACGTCCGCCGAGCGCCGCAGCGGCCTGGCGGCCGAGGTGCTCGGCGCCGCGGCGCCCGGCCCGGAGGACGTGCTGGTCGTGTTCTCCACCTCCGGCGTCAACCCCTACCCGGTGGAGCTGGCGCGGGCCGCCCGCGCCGCCGGTGCGCCCGTCGTCGCCGTCAGCTCCCGGCGGTCGGTCGCCGCGGCGCCCCGGCGGGCCGGCAGCACCCTGATCGAGGAGGCCGACGTCGTGCTCGACACCGGCGTCCGCCCGGGCGACTCGAGCTTCCCGCCCGAGGAGCCCCGCACGGCCGCGCTCTCGACGATCCTCAACGCGTTCCTGTGGAACGCGGTCCTGGCGAAGGTGGTGACCCTGGCCGAGGACGCGCCACTGTGGCGCAGCTCCAACGTGGCCGGCGGGGACGAGGCCAACTCCGCGCTCTTCGCGCGTTACCAGCCCCGGGTGCCCGCCCTGGCCTGACGCCTCAGGCCGCGGCGGGCTCCTCGGCGAACTGCGTGTGATAGAGGTCGGCGTAGCGGCCCTCGGCGGTGAGCAGCTCCTCGTGCGTACCGCGTTCGACGATCTCGCCGCCCTCGACGACGAGGATCTGGTCCGCGGCGCGCACGGTGGAGAGCCGGTGCGCGATCACGAGTGCCGTCCGTCCGGCGAGCGCGTGCGTGAGCGCCTCGCCGACGGCGGCCTCGGACTCCGAGTCCAGGTGGGCGGTCGCCTCGTCGAGCACGATCACCCGCGGCTGCGCCAGCAGCAGGCGGGCGATGGTGAGCCGCTGCCGTTCCCCGCCGGAGAGCCGGTAGCCACGCTCCCCCACCACCGTCTCGAGCCCGTCGGGCAGCGACCGCACCAGGTCCGCGAGCCGGGCCCGCCGCAGCGCGTCCCAGATCTCCTCCTCGGTGGCGCCGGGTCGCGCGTAGGCGAGGTTGCCGCGGATCGTGTCGTGGAACAGGTGCCCGTCCTGGGTGACCACGCCCACGGTCTCCCGGATCGAGGCGAAGCTCAGCTCCTTGACGTCCACATCGGACAGCCGGACGGTGCCGGAGTCGACGTCGTACAGGCGCGGCAGCAGGGTCGCGATGGTCGACTTCCCGGCGCCGGACGAGCCGACCAGCGCCACCATCTGCCCGGCCTCGGCGCGGAAGCTGATCCCGTGCAGCACCTCCTCGCCGCCCCGGCTGTCCAGAGTGGACACATCCTCCAGCGACGCGAGCGAGTACCGGTCGGGCGCGGGGTAGCCGAAGCGCACGTCGTCGAACTCCACCGTCACCCCGCCCGCCGGCACGGCACGCGCCCCGGGCTGCTCGGTGATCATCGGGTCGAGGTCGAGCACCTCGAAGACCCGCTCGAACGACACCAGCGCGGTCATCACGTCGACGCGCACGTTGGCCAGCGCCGTCAGCGGGCCGTAGAGCCTGGTCAGCAGCAGGGCCAGCGCGACCACGGTGCCGGGCTGCAGCTGCCCGCGGATGGCCAGCCAGCCGCCGAGCCCGTAGACCAGCGCCTGCGCGAGGGCGGAGACGAGGGTGAGGCTGGTCATGAACCAGCGGGTCAGCATCGCGGTGCGGACACCGATGTCGCGCACCCGCCCGGCGCGCTCGCCGAACTCGTCGGCCTCCTGCCGCGGCCGCCCGAACAGCTTCACCAGCGTCGCGCCCGGCGCGGAGAACCGCTCGGTCATCTGGGTGGTCATGCCCGCGTTGAGCTGGGCGGACTCGCGCTGCAGGCTGGCCATCCGGCGGCCCATCCGGCGCGCGGGCAGCACGAACACCGGCAGCAGCACCAACGCGAGCACGGTGACCTGCCAGGAAAGGGTCAGCATCACCGCGAGCGAGAGCACCAGCTGGATGACATTGGTGACGAGGCCGGACAGGGTGGCGGTGAAGGTGCGCTGGGCGCCGATCACGTCGTTGTTCAGCCTGCTCACCAGCGCGCCGGTGCGGGTGCGGGTGAAGAACGCGATGGGCAGCCGCTGCACGTGCTCGAACACCGCGCGGCGCAGGTCGAGGATCAGCCCCTCGCCGATGCGCGCGGACTGCCAGCGCTCCACGAGGCCGAACCCGGCGTCGGCGACCGCGAGCACGGCCACCACCACCGCCAGCATGATCACCAGCCCGGCCTGGCGGCCGCCCACGATGGTGTCGACCACCTTGCCCGCGATCAGCGGCGTGGTGACCGCGATGACCGCGGAGACCACCGTCAGCACGAGGAAGACCCCCAGGCTGCGCCAGTACGGCCGCGCGAAGCGGGCCACCCGCCGCACGGTGCCGGGCGCCAGCCCGCGCGGTGTGTCGTTGCCGCGCATCGCCGAGCTCAGCAATGACCAGCTGTTGTCCACAGCGCCCCTCCACCCTCGCCCCGAAATCTCGACATTACTTCAAGTTCTGTTCACATATGACCTGGACAACGTCATATCTGAGCACAAGCTTCCCGAAACCACCCACCATTTTCGCGCAGCGGCCCGGGTGCCGGTGTCCCGGGCGGCGGGTCCGCCGGGCATCCGCCTCCGGAAACCCCGGCTTGCGAGGATCCGGCAGGACGGCACCAAGGGCCCCTGTAATCTTGCTGGTCATGGGTGTCGAAGCGTTGCACTCTCCACTCGCCCGCACCCGTGCCGCGGTGTCGCCGCTGGCGCTGGACCTGGTCTTCTACCTCGGTTGCCTGAGCTACGCCGTGGCGACCGCGGCGGGCTCGGAATTCTACGGGTTCCGGGTGTGGGGCGGGTTCGCCGCGATCGGCTACGGGCTCGCCGCGGCGCACACGGTGTGGCTGTGGACGCAGCGCGGCCCCTCGGGCCGGTGGCGCTCCCGCCGCGCCGGCCTGGCCGCGATCGTCGTGTTCGCGATGCTGGTCCCGCTGGCCGTGCTCGTGGTGCGGCGGCTGACCGGTGTGGACTGGCTGATCACGCCCTACTCGTGGAGCGCGCAGCCCGAGGTGTGGGTGATCGAGCGGTCCGCGAGCCTGCTGCTGCGGCACGGAACGCCCTATGTGGACGTCACCGCGCTCGGCCGGCCCCCGGAGGTCAACGACTACACCCCCTACGGCCCGGTGATGGCGTTGTTCGGCCTGCCGCGCGCGCTGTTCGGCGGCAGCCCGGTGGCCGACGCGCTCACCGACGCGCGGCTGATGTTCGCACTGACCGCGTGCCTGTGCGCCTGGCTGACGCTCCGGCTCATGGGCAGGCCTCGGGTTCCGGTACGCGCGGTCCAGCTCGCGGTCGCCTGCCCGCTCACCGCGCTCACCTGGTCGGTGGCCGGACCGGACCTCGCGATCGTCGGGCTGCTGCTGGTGTCCGGCGCGCTGGCCGTGCGGGACCGCCCGGTGGGCTCGGCGATCGTGCTGGCGGCCGTGGTCAGCGCCAAGCTGATCGTGGCACCGGCCGTGGTGGTGCTCGCCGTGCTCGTGGCCGCACGGCTCGGCCGCGGCGCGCTCGCCCGGTTCGCGGGCACGTTCGTCCTGGCCGGAGCGGTGCTGACCGTGCCCGTGCTGCTGGTCGACCCGGCGGCGTTCGTCGAGCACGTGATCCGGTTCCCGGCAGGCCTCGGGGTCGTGACCTCGCCGGCGGCCAGCCCACTGCCCGGCTACCTCATCGCGAGCACCGGAACGGCGGGAAAGGCCGTCGCCTTCGTGCTGCTGGGCTCGGCGGCGCTCGCGATACTGAGCTGGCTCCTGCGCCGCCCGCCGGTGACCGGCTCGGACGCGATGCTGCGGATCGCCGCGGGACTCGGGGCGTTCACCCTGCTCACTCCGGCCACGCGTTACGGATATCTGGTGTACCCGCTCGTGCTGCTGGGCGCGATGCTGTGTTTCCGCCGCGCGGAAGGCCGGAACCTCAGTGGTACTACTACTTCTTCTTCACCCGGGTAGCGCCACCGCGCCCGCGCAACTGCACACCTGATTCGGAAAGTACGCGGTGCACAAAACCGTACGAACGTCCGGTCGACTCCGCGAGGGCACGAATACTGGCGCCCTTCTCGTATTTCTTCTTCAGGTCAGCGGCCAGCTTGTCGCGCGTGTTGCCGGTGATGCGCGCACCCTTCTTCAGGTCAGCCACGTCTTCCCGCCTTCCTACGACAGTGTTCGGGGCCTGTCGCGGCCCTGCACAGGCAATGATCGATCACCGCGCCGCGGAATGCCAGGCGACGAGCGAAAAAATCCTCGGAAACGGTCGATATTGGGCCATTTCAGTGTGGTTGCCTACAACAACTAAACACCTGGGCCCCGTATTCACCGGGTCCCGTTATTGTTGGCGGCCAGTCACCGCCCGCGCCGCTCGACTATCGAGCGGCGACGGGCGGATTGGATCAGGCCAGCTGCACGAGCTCGAGGTAGTCGGCCGACCAGTGGTCCTCGGTGCCGTCGGGCAACAGGATCACCCGCTCGGGCTCGAGCGCCTCGACCGCGCCGGGGTCGTGCGTCACCAGGACGACTGCGCCGCTGTAGCTGCGCAACGCGTCCAGCACCTGCGCGCGGCTGGCGGGGTCGAGGTTGTTCGTGGGCTCGTCGAGCAACAGCACGTTCGCCGCGCTGGACACCAGGCCCGCCAGCGCGAGGCGGGTTTTCTCGCCGCCGGAAAGGGTGCCCGCGGGCTGGTCGAGCTGCTCGCCGGTGAACAGGAAGGAGCCGAGCAGGTTCCGCAGCTCCTGGGCGCCGGTGTCCGGGGCGAGGTGGCGGATGTTCTCCCACACGCTCGCGTCGTGGTCCAGCGTCTCGTGTTCCTGCGCGTAGTAGCCCAGCCGAAGCCCGTGCCCCGGCACGACCTGCCCGGTGTCGGGCTTCTCCATGCCGCCCAGCAACCGCAGCAGCGTCGTCTTGCCCGCGCCGTTGAGCCCCAGCACCACAACCTTCGAGCCGCGGTCGATCGCGAGGTCGACGCCGGTGAAGATCTCCAGCGATCCGTACGATTTGGACAGTTCCTCGGCGGTGAGCGGCGTGCGGCCGCAGGGGGCGGGCGCGGGGAACTTGATGTGCGCGACCTTGTCGGCGTGGCGCGTCTCGTCGAGGCTCGCCAGCATCTGCTCGGCCCGGCGCGCCATGTTCTTCGCCGCGACCGCCTTGGTGGCCTTCGCGCCGAGCTTCGCGGCCTGCTGCTGCAGGGCCGAGGCCTTCTTCTCCGCGTTCGCCCGCTCGCGGCGACGGCGCTTCTCGTCGGTCGCGCGCGCTTCGAGGTAACGCTTCCAGTTCATGTTGTAGTGGTCGAGCTCGCCGCGGGTGGCGTCGAGGAACCACACCTTGTTGACCACCTCGTCGAGCAGCTCGACGTCGTGGCTGATGATCACCAGCCCGCCCTCGTGCGACTTGAGAAAGCCGCGCAGCCAGTTGATGGAGTCGGCGTCGAGGTGGTTGGTCGGCTCGTCCAGCAGCAGGATCGTGTCCGAGCGGCCCGAGGAGCCGACATCCGAGGCGGCGAACAGGATCCGGGCCAGCTCGACGCGACGGCGCTGCCCGCCGGAGAGCGTGCGCAGCGACTGTGTGAGAACGCGCTCGGCCAGGCCGAGATTCGCGCAGATTCGCGCGGCTTCGCTCTCCGCGGCGTAGCCGCCGAGTGCGGCGAACCGCTCCTCGAGCCGGCCGTACTTGCGGATCGCCCGGTCGCGCGCGTTGTCGTCGACGAGCTCCGACATCGCCGTCTGCGCCTTCTCCATGTCGCGCAGCAATGCGTCCAGGCCGCGCGCGGACAGCACGCGGTCCTTGGCGGTGACGGACAGGTCGCCTTCGCGCGGGTCCTGCGGCAGGTAGCCGATCTCGCTGCCGTGGCGGACGTCGCCGGAGTAGGGCTCGCCCTCGCCGGCGAGGACCTTGAGCGTGGTCGTCTTGCCGGCGCCGTTGCGGCCGACGAGGCCGATGCGGTCGCCCGGCTGGATGCGCAGGGTGGTGTCGGCGAGCAGGATGCGCGAACCGGCGCGCAGCTCGAGGCCGGTGGCCGTGATCAAGAGAACTCCCGGAGGCGGGCGGATGAGGGCAGCGTGCGGTGGCCCGGCGTCAGGCCGGGCGCGAACCGCTATTCCCTGAGAATCTCCAGGTACCCCACACGACCAGTGTAGCGAGCGGGGGCCACCGGTCTTCCCCGCGGTGGCCGGGCTCACCCCGGCCGGAGCAGGATCTCCACGTCCCGTGCGCGCTCCGCGGCTTCGTCGAGCACCGCCCGCCGTGGCTCGACCACGTCCAGAACCCGTTGTGCCGCAAGGGCGAACAGCGGTTCGAGCCGGCTGTCGCCACGCAGCTCGTCGAGCGCGTGCCGGTCCCCGCCGAGCACGACGGCGGCCAGTTCCGCCAGCCGCGGGACGAGCACCTCGACGCCGTCGTCCGCGACGTCGCGCATCGCGTGCCGGGCCTGTTCCTCGCGCCGCCGGGCGAACCGCTGCTGCGACCAGCCGCCCGCGGCCGACCGGCCGTGCACGTGGTGCCGGTCGGTGCGCGAGAGGAGGACCTTGCCGTTCTCGGCGATCCCGAGGCTGTGCGCCCCGAGCCGCACCAGCAGCAGGCCGATCCGGCGGGGGCGCTTCGCGTGGACGACCAGCCGGACGGTCGGCGGCCCGGTGCCGGTCAGCGGCGGGAACGGCACCACCACCGTCGCCGTCGCGCCGTTGCCGCCCGTCACGACCACTTCGGTCTCGGTCGCCGCGGTGTCGCTGATCCCGCCGTTGCGCCGGGCGAAGCCGTCGAACCAGCCGGCGAGCCGCTCCGGTGACACCTGCACCACCCGGCCCCCGCCCGGCGCCTCCCGCCCGCCGGTCATAACACGAACGAGTCCGACCACGGCTGGGAAGACCGGCCCGACAGCGCGTCCAGCAGGGACACCGCCTGCCGGTCGGTCAGCGAGGACACGAAGTCGATCACCGCCCGGCCGCGCGCGAGCCCGCGCACGGCGTCCTCGCCCGTGACCGGTTCGCCGGTCGCGCCGACGAGCAGCTCCGGCGAGACCGAGGCCAGCTCGGTGAACTCGGCGTACGCCAGCTCGACCAGGTCGTGCAGCCGGCGCGGCAGCCTCGACTCCTCGTCCCGGTCGCCGAGCCAGGCGTCGAGCGCGTCGACCAGGGTGGTGATCAGGCTGGCCTGCCCGCGCTGGTGCAGCGCCAGCTCGGGCCGCAGCAGCACGAACTGGCGGTGCACGAACTTGAGTACAGCCACCTCGTGCCACTGCGCCGGGCGCAGCGTGACGTGCCCGGACCGGGTGCTCGGCGACTCCAGCACGGTGATCCCGCCGACCAGCCGCGAGGTCCACCGCGCGGAGAACGCTGCGGTGGCCTGCTCGGCCTCGATCGAGCCGTCGAACCCGCTGGCGAGCAGGCCGTCGACCAGCTCGGTGTGCACCCGCGCGACCGCGTCGGCGAACGCGTCGTCGTCGACGACCCACGAGTCGCGCGCGTGCATCCGGCGGCGCAGCAGCTCCAGCGACCGGCCGGGCCGCCGCGTCTGGGCCGCGAGCGTCGCACTGTCCAAACCGGCCAGTTCGAGCGCGTGCGCCAGCCACTGCCCCAGCTCGGTGGCGACCGGGGCGTGCTGCAGCACGCCGATCCGGTGGAAGTCCTGGATGTCGTGGATGGCGTAGGCGATGTCGTCGGCGGTGTCCATCACCGAGGCCTCGATCGTCTGCTGCCACGGCTCGATCAGCCCGGCGTACGGTGCCCGCGCCCCCTCCACGTCGTCGAGCTCGGTGCTGTAGGCGGAGAACTTGCTCGACCCGGTGCCCGGCGCGTCGGCGGGCTCGGCGGCCCCGCGCGGCGGGTTCGGCATCGCCGAGGGGTGCGGCTCGGGCCGGTGCAGCCGGGCCCACGGGTACTTCAGCACCGCGGCGCGCACCGCCGCCGTCAGGTCGAGGCCGACCGCGGACGGTCCGCGCACGTCGGTGGTGGTCAGGATGCGGAAGCTCTGCGCGTTGCCCTCGAACCCGTCGGCGAGGCCGAAGCGGTGCCGGGCCACCCGGTCGAGCACCTGCTCGCCCAGATGCCCGAACGGTGGGTGCCCCAGGTCGTGGGCGAGCGCCGCGGCCTCGGCGACGTCCGGTTCGAGGCCGCCGAACTTGCCGATCAGCTCGGCCGCGTCGGGCGTGGCGAGCAGCCGGTCGCTGATCGCCCTGGCGACCTGCGCGACCTTCAGGCTGTGCGTGAGCCGGTTGTGCAGCAGCCCGGACCCCGCCGCGCTGACGACCTGGGTGACCCCGCCGAGCCTGGCGAAGAACGGGGACGCCACGATCCGGTCGCGATCGGCGCGGAACGGGTTGTCCGCCAGATCCGACCAGGTGGTGGCGGCCTCCGCCGCGTCATCCCTGCGGCGGGCCCGGAGATCGCTGTCCATCCGGCAAGGCTAGCGACGCGCGGCGGGCCCGGCGCGACCGCCACGTCCCGGATGCTGGGAAACCGCCCGGCGATACGGCCGTTCCGGCGAACTCTCGGGACGCCCCGGTGAACATCAGTCGACATCTGTGGAGAAACGCCGTCTGACCGGCGAGTATCGGCTTCGTGCGCGCGTCCCCGAATGCCGTCCGGTTCGCCTTCCAGCCGTTGTACAGCCTGCACACCGGCGGCATCGTCGCGCTCGAAGCCCTCGCCCGCCCTGTCAAGGGCTCGGTGCACGAACTGCTCGACCGCGCGCACCGCGAGCAACGGCTGGCCGAGGTCGACGTCGCGCTCGCCGCCGACGCGGTGCGGGCCGAGGCCCGGCACGAGACGTTGCTCCCCCTGCACCTGAACCTGACCGCGCCCACCGCCGCCGCGCCCGAGACGGCGTTCGACCCGCTGCTCGACGCGCTCGCGCGGGCCCGCCGCCGGCCCCGCGAGGTGGTGCTGGAGATCGGGCCGCCGTTCGCGCAGGTGTGGCCCGAGCAGCTCCTGGCCGGCCTGCACCGGCTCGCCGAGCTCGGCTTCCGGCTCGCGCTCGACGGCCTCGGCCGCGCCGACCTGCCGTTCGCCCTGCTCGCCTCCGCACCCGTCGACCTGCTGAAGCTGGACCGCACCGTGCTGGGCGCCCTGCCGTCCAACGCCGCGTCCGTCGCGGTCGTGGAGTCGCTGCTGCACTACACCTCGCGCACGAACACCAGGCTCGTCGCGACCGGTATCGAGACAGAGGCCCAGCTGACCGCCGTCCGGAAACTGGGGGTCCGGATCGCGCAGGGCAACCTGTTCGCTCCGGCCGCCGACGGCGTCAACTGGACCCACCTGCTCACCCCCGCCACCCCCGAACCCGACGAGCGGGCGGTGCCGGGGTCTCTGGCCGCCCCGCGGGTGCGGGACTTCCTGCGCCCGGCGAGCACCCTGCCCCAGGCGGCGACCTGTGACGAGGTGCGCACCGCGCTCGCCGCGGGCGACGAGCCGACCGGCATCGTCGGCGTCGACGAGCACGACCGTCCACAGTGGTCGGTGGACCGGACGCGGTTCCTCGTCGCGGTCACCGGTCCCTACGGGCACGCCCTGCACGCGAGGCGCCCGGCCGCCCGGCTGGCGGACTCGCCGCACGTGATCCACGCCGACGCCGGCGCGCTGGAGCTGCTGGAGCTGGTCACCGACGCCGACTGGGGCCGCACCGGCGACGACGTGGTCGTGGTCGACGAGCAGGGCCGCTGCCTGGGCGTGGTGCTGGTGACCGAGGTCGTGCGCGGGGTGGCCGAGGCGAAGGTCGAGGAGGCCGCGGCGCTCAACCCGCTCACCCGGCTGCCCGGCAGCGAGACCGTCGCCCGCGACATCGACCGCCGGATCGCCTGCCGCGAGCCGTTCGTGACCGCCTGGCTCGACGTCGACTCGTTCAAGGCCGTCAACGACAACGCCGGGTTCGCCGCGGGCGACGACCTGATCCGCGCGCTCGGCCGGACGCTGACCGACCTGGCCTCGCGGCTGCCGCGGATGACCGTGAGCCATGTCGGCGGGGACGACTTCCTCATCGCCTGCGACGTCGACGAGATCGGCAAGATCGCGGGCGCGCTGCTGGACACGCCGTGGTCCGCCGAGGGCATGCCGGTCACGGTGTCGCTCGCGACCCTGGTGTGCGCCACCTCGACCATCTCGTCCTACCGCGAGGCCTCCCGGCGCCTGGCGCCCCTGAAGAAGCGCGCGAAGGCCGTGCCGGGGTCGAGCTGGGTGCTGGGCCGCCCGGACACCGAGCGGGTCGAGATCCTGCGGGGCCGCCGCCCCCTGCCCGAGCCCCGGCCGATCCTCGACCACACCGCTTAGCGCGCCGCCCGTTCGGGGCCGGCCGCGGCGAAGCCGTTCACCCAGTTCTGCTGGACCTGCGCCGCCTCCGCGGCGTCCGGGACGGCGTTCGTGCACGACGTGCCGGGACCGTGCCCGGACATGATCTCCGAGCAGGGACCGGTGTAGTCGTCGGGCAGCCCGAGGTTGTGGCCCAGTTCGTGCGCGGCGATCCTGGTGGGGGCGAAGCCCTCTTCGACCTGCTGCCGGTCGATGTAGACCTGGCCGTGCCCGTGGCCGTCGGTACTGGTGTAGGAGCCCTGCCCGTCGTCGGTCTCGTGGAACACGATCGTCGCCGAACCGCCCTTGACCAGCCGCACGTCGGACACCGCCGCGTTCCAGTTCGTCGCCGCCTGGTCGATCTGGGTGAGGTAGTCCGGCGCGCCGGCCGAGCTGTAGTACAACGTGGTCACCCCGGCCGCGTCCGCGCTCGCGCCCAGACCGAGCTGGACGCCGAACGGGAGGGCCACGGCCAGCGCCCCCACGAGCACCCGCCTGCCAAGCATGCCCATCACCCTCCTTGCGGTTGGGAATTCACGTGCAAGGGAGACGATAGGGATGCTCGGTCCCCCTTCAATACCACCGAAAGTACTGAAGGGGCACCGCAGCCGAGCGCGAAGCACGGCGACCGGCGAACCGGCGCGAAGAACCCCTCCCCGGCCGAGGCCGGGAAGGGGTTCTCGCGAAACGAACTAGACGGTGAAGCCGAGGGCGCGCAGCTGCTCGCGACCGTCCTCGGTGATCTTCTCCGGGCCCCACGGCGGCATCCACACCCAGTTGATGCGGAAGTCCTTGACCACGCCCGCGCTCCCGACGAGCACCGACGCCGTCTGGTCCTCGATCACGTCGGTCAGCGGGCAGGCCGCCGACGTCAGTGTCATGTCCAGCGTCGCGGTGTTGTCGGCGTCCACGTGGATGTCGTAGACCAGGCCGAGGTCGACGACGTTGATGCCGAGCTCGGGGTCGACCACGTCGCGCATGGCCTCTTCGATGTCCTCGATCTTCGCCACGTCACCGCCGGGCTGCGCCTGCTCGGGCAGGTCGGCGGCCGAACGGCCCTCGCGGGTCTGCGTCTGTTCCTCGGTCATGCCGTCGCTCCCTCTGCGTTCTCGCGGGACACCCGCACCCGGTCGGTCCTCGCCCGGCGCGCTCCCGTTTCGCACTCACTCATCCAGGCCTCCGGTCTTGACGAGCGCGTCCTTGAAAGCCATCCATCCCAGTAGAGCGCATTTCACCCGCGCCGGATACTTGGCGACCCCGGCGAACGCGACGCCGTCCTCGAGCACGTCCTCGTCCGGCTCCACCTGGCCGCGCCCCTGCATCAGCTCGACGAACTTGTCCATCGTCTTGAGCGCCTCCCCCACCGGCTTGCCGACGACCAGGTCGGTCAGCACCGAGGTCGAGGCCTGGCTGATCGAACAGCCCTGCCCGTCGTAGGAGATGTCGGCGACGGTGTCCCCGTCGAGCTTCAGCCGCAGCGTCACCTCGTCGCCACAGGTCGGGTTGACCTGGAACGACTCGGCGTCGAAGGGGTCGCGCAGGCCGCGCCCGTGCGGGTGCTTGTAGTGGTCCAGGATGATGTCCTGGTACATCGACTCCAGGTTCATCAGGCCACTCCGAAGAAGCGCTGCGCCTCGCGGACCCCGCGCACCAGGGCGTCCACTTCGGACAGATCGTTGTACAGGTAGAACGTGGCGCGCACGGTCGCGGGCACCTGGCACACCCGATGCAGCGGCCACGCGCAGTGGTGCCCGACGCGCACCGCGATACCCAGGCTGTCGAGCACCTGGCCGGCGTCGTGCGGGTGCACGCCGTCGATCACGAACGCGATCGTCGCGCCGCGGTCCTTCGTGTCGCCAGGACCGATCAGCCGCACGCCCTCGATCTGCGACAGCCCGGCGAGCGCGGCCTCGGCGAGCGCGTGCTCGTGCTCGGCGACCTTGTCCATGCCGATCGCGGTGAGGTAGTCCACCGCGGCACCGAGCCCGACCGCCTGCGAGGTCATCGGCACCCCCGCCTCGAACTTCTGCGGCGGCGGCGCGAACGTGGTGCGCTCCAGGGTGACCAGCTCGATCATCGAGCCGCCGGTCAGGAACGCCGGCATCGCCTCGAGCAGCTCGCGCCGTCCGTAAAGGACACCGATCCCCGACGGGGCGAGCATCTTGTGCCCGGAGAACACCGCGAAGTCCACGTCCATCCGGTGGAAGTCCACCGGGAAGTGCGGCACCGACTGGCACGCGTCGAGCAGGGTCAGCGCGCCGACCTCCCGCGCCCGGCGCACGATCGGCTCGACCGGGTTGATCGTGCCGAGCACGTTCGACTGGTGCACGAACGCGACCAGCTTGGTGCGCTCGTTGACCAGCTCGTCCAGGTTGGACAGGTCGAGGCGGAACTCGTCGGTCAGGTCGAACCAGCGCAGCGTCGCCCCGGTGCGCTGGCACAGCTGCTGCCAGGGCACCAGGTTCGCGTGGTGCTCCATCGCGGTGATGACGATCTCGTCCCCGGGCCCGACGACGAAGCGCTTCGCCGCGGGATCCGGTTCGGTGGCCGCGTTGCTCATCGCGTAGGCGACGAGGTTGATGCCCTCGGTGGCGTTCTTGGTGAACACCAGCTCGCCCTGGTCGGCCCCGACGAACTCGGCTGTCCGCGCCCTGGCGTACTCGTAGGCGTCCGTGGCCTCCTCGGCGAGCTGGTGCGCCCCGCGGTGCACCGCCGCGTTGGAGGTCTCCAGGAACTTCCGCTCGGCGTCGAGGACCTGGACCGGCCGCTGCGAGGTGGCGCCGGAGTCGAGGTACACCAAGGGTTTCCCGTCGCGGACGGTACGCGACAGGATGGGGAAGTCGGCGCGCACCGCAGCGACATCCAGCGACGTGGCCGTCGTGTTGGCGTCCGAACTCGTGGTCACGCGCCAACTCCTCTCTCGGTGTCAGTTCGGGGGAAAGCTCAGATGGCGGCAGCACCCACGTACTTGACGTAGCCGTTCTCCTCCAGCTCGTCCGCCAGCTCCTTGCCGCCGGACTCGACGATCCGCCCGCCCGCGAAGACGTGCACGAAGTCCGGGGTGATGTGGCGCAGGATCCGGGTGTAGTGGGTGATCAGCATGACGCCGGTCTCGCCCGACGCCTTGTACTCGTTGACGCCCTCGGAGACGATCCGCAGCGCGTCGACGTCGAGGCCCGAGTCGGTCTCGTCCAGGATCGCGATCTTCGGCTTGAGCAGCGCCAGCTGCAGGATCTCGTGACGCTTCTTCTCTCCGCCGGAGAAGCCCTCGTTCACGCTGCGCTCGGCGAACTCGGGCGAGATCTCCAGCTTGGTCATCTCGTCCTTGACTTCCTTGACCCAGTGCCGCACCTTCGGCGCCTCGCCGCGCACGGCGGTGACGGCGGTGCGCAGGAAGTTCGACATGGACACGCCGGGCACCTCGACGGGGTACTGCATCGCCAGGAACAGCCCGGCGCGCGCCCGCTCGTCGACCGTCATGTCGAGCACGTTCTCGCCGTCCAGCAGCACCTCGCCGGAGGTCACCTCGTACTTGGGGTGCCCGGCGATCGCGTAGGACAGCGTCGACTTGCCCGAGCCGTTGGGGCCCATGATCGCGTGGGTCTCGCCGGGGCGGATCGTCAGGTTGACGCCCTTGAGGATCTCCTTGGCGCCCTCGTCGGTCGTGACGCCGGCGTGCAGATCCTTGATTTCCAGTGTGGCCATGAGGTTTCTTTCGTCTTTCGTGGTGGCGGGGAAGGTCAGCTGCCGACGGCTTCGAGCTCGGTCTCGATCGCCTGCTGAAGGCGCTCGCGCACCTCCGGGATGTCGATCTTCATCAGGATCTCGTGGAAGAACCCGCGGACCACCAGCCGGCGTGCGGTCTCCTCCTCGATCCCGCGCGACTGCAGGTAGAACAACTGCTCGTCGTCGAATCTTCCCGTCGCACTCGCGTGCCCCGCGCCGGCGATCTCGCCGGTCTCGATCTCCAGGTTCGGCACCGAGTCGGCGCGCGCGCCCTCGGTGAGCACCAGGTTGCGGTTGAGCTCGTAGGTGTCGGTGCCCTCGGCCGCGGCGCGGATCAGCACGTCGCCGATCCACACGGCGTGCGCGCCGTCGCCCTGCAGCGCGCCCTTGTACATCACGCGCGACTTGCAGTTCGTCTCCGCGTGGTCGACGAACAGCCGGTGCTCCTGGTGCTGCCCCGCGTCGGCGAAGTACAGCCCCAGCATCTCGACGTCGCCGCCCCGGTCGGCGAAGGTCGCCGTGGGCGACACGCGCACCAGGTCCCCGCCGAGGGTGACCACGATGTGCTTGAGCGTCGCGTCCTTGCCGAGCGCCAGGTGCTGCTCGGAGACGTGCACCGCGTCGTCGGCCCAGTCCTGCACGCTGACCACGGTCAGCGTCGCGCCCTCGCCGATGACGAACTCGATGTTGTCGGCGTAGGTGCCCGAGCCCACGTGGTCGAGCACGATCGCGGCTTCGGCGTAGGCCTCGGCCCGCACCTGCACGTGCCCGTAGGCGGTGCTGCCCACACCCGGGCCGGTCAGCCGCAGCACCGTCGGCTTCGACGCCCGCGTCTCCTTCGGCACCGTCAGCACGGTCGCCGAGGTGAACGACGAGTACGCCTGGGCGGCGATCCGGTCACTGGGCTGCCCGGCCTGGCCGAGGCGGTTGTCCTCGCGGCCGACGGTCTCCACGCGCACCTCCGGCGCGGCGTCGGCGTCGACCTTGACCTCGCCGTCGGCGACCGCGGTGCCGTCGTGCAGGCCCCGCAGCCGCTTCATCGGGGTGAACCGCCAGTTCTCCTCGCGGCCGCCGGGAACCTCGAAGGCCTCGACGTCGTACCCGGTGTAGCGCTCCGCGCGGGAAGTGGCCGGGACGGTGACCTCCGCGGCTTGCGCGACGTTGTTGCTTGCCACCGTCATGTCAGCCGACGGCTCCTTCCATCTGCAGTTCGATCAGGCGGTTGAGCTCGAGCGCGTACTCCATCGGCAGCTCGCGCGCGATGGGCTCGACGAACCCGCGGACCACCATCGCCATCGCCTCGTCCTCGGTGAGGCCGCGCGACATCAGGTAGAACAGCTGGTCCTCGCTCACCTTCGACACCGTCGCCTCGTGCCCCATGGACACGTCGTCGTTGCGGATGTCGACGTAGGGGTAGGTGTCCGAGCGGGAGATGTTGTCCACCAGCAGCGCGTCGCACTTCACCGTCGAGCGCGAGTGGTGCGCCCGCTTGGCGACCCTGACCAGGCCGCGGTAGGAGGTGCGGCCGCCGCCGCGCGCCACCGACTTCGACACGATCGTCGAGGAGGTGTGCGGGGCCAGGTGCTCCATCTTCGCGCCGGCGTCCTGGTGCTGGCCCTCGCCCGCGAACGCGACCGAGAGGACCTCGCCCTTGGCGTGCTCGCCCATGAGGAACACCGACGGGTACTTCATCGTCACCTTGGAGCCGATGTTGCCGTCGATCCACTCCATGGTCGCGCCCTCTTCGCACTTCGCGCGCTTGGTGACCAGGTTGTAGACGTTGTTCGACCAGTTCTGGATCGTCGTGTAGCGGCAGCGGCCGCCCTTCTTCACGATGATCTCCACGACGGCCGAGTGCAGCGAGTCCGACTTGTAGATCGGCGCGGTGCAGCCTTCGACGTAGTGCACGTAGGCGTCTTCGTCGACGATGATCAGCGTCCGCTCGAACTGGCCCATGTTCTCGGTGTTGATCCGGAAGTAGGCCTGCAGCGGGATGTCCACGTGCACGCCCTTCGGCACGTAGATGAACGAGCCGCCGGACCACACCGCGGTGTTCAGCGCGGAGAACTTGTTGTCCCCGGCCGGGATCACCGAGCCGAAGTGCTCCCGGAAGATCTCCGGGTGCTCCTTGAGCGCGGTGTCGGTGTCCAGGAACAGCACGCCCTGGGCCTCGAGGTCCTCGCGGATCTGGTGGTAGACGACCTCGGACTCGTACTGGGCCGCGACGCCAGCGATGAGGCGCTGCTTCTCCGCCTCCGGGATGCCGAGCTTGTCGTAGGTGGCCTTGATGTCCTCGGGCAGCTCGTCCCAGCTCGCCGCCTGCTTCTCGGTCGAGCGGACGAAGTACTTGATGTTGTCGAAGTCGATGCCCGAGAGGTCGGCGCCCCAGTTCGGCATCGGCTTGCGCTCGAAGAGCTTCAGCGCCTTCAGGCGCGCCTCGAGCATCCACTCCGGCTCGGACTTCTTGGCGGAGATGTCGGTGACGACATCGGTGTTCAGCCCGCGGCGGGCGCTCGCGCCCGCGACGTCGGAGTCGGCCCAGCCGAACGCGTAGTTGCCCAGGGAGTCGATCGTCTGTTCCTGGGTCAGCGGCGCGGTGGCGGGATTGCGCTGCTCGGCAGCGGCAGTCATGCGCTTCCTCCATCCGGAGTTCGTGCTCGTTGTCCCTGCGGGCTCTCCGCCGGGACGTGGGTCGTGCACACGGAGTCACCGTGTGCGATGGTCGCCAGTCGCTGCACGTGGGTGCCGAGCAGCTTGGCGAATGCCTCGGTCTCCGCCTCGCACAGCTGCGGGAACTCAGCTGCGACGTGGGCGACCGGGCAGTGGTGCTGGCACAGCTGTTCGCCGCTGCCGACCTGACGGGTCGACGCAGCGTAACCCTCCCTGGTCAGCGCTGCGGCCAAGGCCTCGGCGCGCCGTGCCGGCTCGGCCGGCTCGGTGACCGCGCTCTCGTGCGGCTCGACCAGCGAGGCGACCCGGCGCTCGGCGAACGCCCGGACCGCGTCCTCGCCCGCGTGCTCGGCGAGGAACCGGATCGCGGACACGGCGAGGTCGTCGTAGGCGTGCCCGAACCGCGCCCGTCCCGCCTCGGTGAGCAGGAAGAGCTTGGCCGGACGGCCGCGCCCACGCGGGCCGCGCCGGGACGCGTCCCTCGTTTCGGCCTCCCCGTCGGCCAGCAGTGCGTCGAGGTGACGCCGCACCGCCGTCGGGGAGATGCCCAGCCGGTCCGCGACCACGACCGCGGTCATCGGGCCGTCCTCCAGCAGGAGGCGGGCCACTTCGTGCCTGGTCCGCCCCTCGGCCGTCGCCTGGGCGGGCACGGCCGCACCCGGAGCCGGGTGCTCCTGAGGTGTGCCGCTGTTTTTCACAACATAAGTGTGTCGTATTTCCGGCCGGGAGGCAAAGACAGATCAACCGTCAGTGACCGGGGTCACCGTCACCGCCCTCAACGGAGCCGTTACGCCCCGCCGCTAGTCTCTTCTCGTGGTAGTTGGCGAGCCGGACACCGGGGAGCGGCCTGCCGCGTCGCCGGTGGGGCCGCCGGCGACCGGGCCCCTCGAGAAGAACGAGCTGCGGGCACTCGACGTGATCCGGCGGTTCGGCACGGTCGGGGCACTCTTCCTCGCCCTGGGCTCCCTCGGCGCCGGGGCCGCGCCGGTGCTCAACCCGGTGCAGGACATCCCCGTGCTGCGGCTGTTCTCCCGCATCCCGACCGTCTCGCTCGCCATCGCCTTCACCGGCATGGGCATGCTCGTCATCGGCTGGCTCATGCTGGGCCGGTTCGCCCGGCCCGGCCGCGCCCGGCTGGTCAGCCGCGCGCAGCTCACCCGCACGCTGGTGATGTGGCTGACGCCACTGATGTTCATCCCGCCACTGTTCTCCCGCGACGTCTACAGCTACCTGGCCCAGAGCGAGATCGTGCACCGCGGGATGGACCCGTACGCGCTCGGCCCGGCGCAGGCGCTGGGCGTCGGCGACCCGCTGACCAGCGGCGTGTCGAACATGTGGCGCGAGACCCCGGCGCCGTACGGGCCGCTTTTCCTCAAGCTGGGCAGCTGGATCTCCGGGATCGTCGGCGACGACATCGTCGCCGGGGTGCTGCTGCAGCGCGCGATGGCGCTGGTCGGCGTGGTGCTCATCATTTGGGCGCTGCCGCGGCTGGCGCGCCGGTTCGGGGTCGAGCCCGCGACGGCGCTGTGGCTCGGCGCGGCCAACCCGCTCGTGCTGTTCCACCTGGTCGCCGGGGCGCACAACGAGGCGCTGGGCATCGGGCTGATGGTGGCCGGGCTGGAGCTGGGCATCCGGCGGCTGCCGGTGCGGGTGGCGGGCGACACGCCGCCGCCGCTGGCACGCGGGGAGATCCTGTTCATCGTGCTGGGCGCGGTGGTCATCACGCTGGGTGCCGCGGTCAAGATCAACGCGATGATCGCGCTCGGCTTCTTCGGGGTGATGATCGCGCGGCGCTGGCACGGCAGGCTCGCCGACCTGCTCAAGGCGTGTGCGCTGATGAGCGCCGTGTTCGCCGTCGTGATGGTGGCGCTGTGCTACGGCACCGGGCTCGGCTTCGGCTGGGTGGGCGCGCTGGGCACGCCGGGGCTGGTGCGCAGCTGGATCTCCCCCACCGCCGAGCTCGCGAACCTCGGCGGGGTGCTGGGCATCGCGCTGGGGCTGGGCAACCACACCGACGCGCTGGTGTCCATCGTGCAGACCGCGGGCACCATCGTGGCCGCGCTCATCACGCTCAAGTTCCTGTGGGACAGCTTCCGCTGGCGCTACCGTCCCATCATCGGGCTCGGCGTGTCACTCGGCGCGTTCATGATGCTGCACGTGGCGATGCAGCCGTGGTGGCTGCTGTGGGCGGTCATCCCGCTCGCCGCCGCGGCGGGCACCTCGCGCTTCCGTGTCGCGGCGATGATCGTCAGCGCCGTCGTCGCCTTCCTCGTCGCCCCACCGGGCAGCAGCTTCGACGGCCGCGCGTACGTGCCGCTGCAGGCCTATCTCGCCGCGCTCGTCGTCGTGGTGATCGCCCTGCTGGTGGTGCGGCGCACCGCGCCGATGCTGCTGAAGCGGGACGCGAAGCCGGTCACATAGCAAGGGGTCGTAGGCTTGTCGGTCGTGAGCACACCTGCCGTCGAGATCACCGGGCTGGTGAAGCGCTACGGCGCCAAGACCGCGGTCGACGGCCTGGACCTGAAGATGGACCGGGGCCGCCTGCTCGCCCTGCTCGGGCCCAACGGCGCCGGCAAGACCACCACCGTCGAGATCTGCGAGGGGTTCCTGCGCCCCGATGCCGGCCGCGTCCGCGTGCTGGGCTTCGACCCGGCGCGCGAGGGCGCGGCGCTGCGCCCGCGCATCGGCGTGATGCCGCAGGGCGGCGGGGCGTATCCGGGGGTGCGGGCCGGCGAGATGCTCGGGCTGGTCGCCTCCTGCGCCGCGCGACCGCTGGATCCCGCGTGGCTGCTGGAGATCCTCGGCCTGTCGCAGGTCCGCCGCACCCCGTTCAAACGCCTCTCCGGGGGCCAGCAGCAGCGCCTGTCGCTCGCCTGCGCGCTCGTGGGGCGCCCGGAGCTGGTGTTCCTCGACGAGCCGACCGCGGGGATGGACCCGCAGGCCCGCCGCCTGGTGTGGGACCTTCTGGGCGCCCTGCGCGCCGACGGGGTGAGCGTGCTGTTGACCACACACCTGATGGAGGAGGCCGAGGCGCTGGCCGACGACGTCGTGATCGTCGACCACGGCAGGGTCATCGCGGAGGGCACGCCCGCCGCGCTCACCGCCGAGGAGGGCGACGCGGCGCAGCTGCGGTTCAAGGCCCGCGCCGGGCTCGACACCGAGCTGCTCTCGGCCGCGCTGCCGGAGGGGTACAAGGTGCACGAGCCCACCCCGGGCAGCTACCACGTGCTCGGCCACGTCGACCCCCAGGTCGTCTCGACCGTGACCTCGTGGTGCGCGCAGCAGGGCGTGCTGGCGGAGGAGCTGCACGTGGGCAAGCGGGACCTGGAAGAGGTCTTCATCGAGCTGACCGGACGGGAGCTGCGCTCGTGAGCACGTTCGCCCCGGGCACCTTCACGCCCGAGCCCGGCGCCGGGCGACGCGGCCGGATGCTGCTGACGCACGCGAAGGTCGAGACGAGCCTCACCCTGCGCCACGGCGAGCAGATCCTGCTGACGCTGCTGATCCCGCTCGCGCTGCTGATCGGCCTGACGCTGCTGGACATCCTGCCGACCGGCGACCTCGGCCAGGTGTCCAAGGTGGACTGGGTGACGCCGCGGATCTTCGCGCTGGCCGTGATGTCCTCGGCCTTCACCGGGCAGGCGATCGCGCTCGGCTTCGACCGGCGCTACGGCGTGCTCAAGCGCCTGTCGGCGACGGCGCTGCCGCGGTGGCTGCTGGTGGCCGGGCGGATCGTGGCCGCGCTGGTGGTGGTGCTGCTGCAGGTCGTCGTGCTCGGCCTGGTGGCGGCGGCGATGGGCTGGTCCCCCTCCGGCGCGGGGCTGGCCGAGGCGGTGCTGCTGCTCGTGCTGGGCACGCTGAGCTTCGGCGCGCTGGGCGTCCTGCTGGGCGGGTCGCTGCGGGCCGAGGCGGTGCTGGCCCTGGCGAACATCGTGTGGTTCGTGCTGCTGCTCGCGGGCGGCATCCTGCTGGCCCCCTCCGCGCTGCCCTCGGGCGTGGCGGCCGTCGTGGAGCTGTTGCCCTCGGGCGCACTGGCCGAAGGCCTGCGCGAGGCACTGGTGAACGGCACGCTCGCCTGGGAGCCGGTCGTGGTGCTGCTGGCCTGGGGCGCGGTGGCGGGCGCCGTCGCGACGCGCACCACTCGCCTCACCTGACCGGGCGGGGTGCTGTCCATGGGACCAAGGTCCCGCGCCTATCCTCGATCCGTGGCTGTGAACTCCCTCGTCGCCCGGTTGCCCCTCCCCTCGCGCGCCGTCCAGAAGGCCGTGGGCATCGCGGCGGTGGTGGCGCAGGCCGGGATCGGCGTTACCGGGTCGGTCGTCCGGGTCACCGGGTCCGGCCTGGGCTGTTCGACCTGGCCGCAGTGCCAGCCCGGCAGCATGGTCCCCGTCGAGCACTCCGAGTACCACACGCTCAACCAGTGGATCGAGTTCGGCAACCGGATGCTCACCGGCGTGGTCATCGCCGTCGCCGTGCTGGCCGTGCTCACCGCGTGGCGCGTGCACCTCGCCACGCCCCGCAAGCGGCTCCTCGTGCTCGCCTGGACGATGCCCGGCGGTGTCGTGCTGCAGGCCGTCGTCGGCGGGATGACCGTGCTCGCGAAGCTCGAGTGGTGGACCGTGGCGATCCACTTCCTCGTCTCCACCCCGCTCATCTGGCTCGCGGTGCTGCTGCTGCACGGTTTCCTCGAAGGCGACGAGCCGCCCCGCAGGCTCGTCCCGCCCATCGCGCGCGCCTTCCTGACCGCCCTCGTCGTCGCGATGTGGGCGATCCTGGTCGCCGGCACCACCGTCACCGGCGCGGGCCCGCACGGCGGCGATGCCAACACCCACCGCCTCGACGCGCCGATCGAGACGCTCGCCCGGATCCACAGCGGCATCCTGGTGGTGTACCTGATCGTGCTCGCCGTCTTCGGCCTCACCCTGTTGCGCACGGGCGCCCCGCAGCGCCTCTGGCGCCGCTACGGCGTCGTGTGGCTGGTCGCCGTCGCGCAGGGTGTCCTCGGCGTCGTGCAGTACGCGCTGGGCGTCCCCGAAGCCCTCGTCTCGCTGCACGTCCTCGGCTCGGCGCTGGTCATCGTGGCGACAGCGGCGTTGTGGTGCGGCGCGCGCGACCGCGGGGCACCACCGGTCCGTGACGTTTTCCCGCAACAGTCAGGGGAACTCACCGCGGCGGGGTGACACGGCAGGACCGCAACAGGTCATACTGCCGTAACGCCGCAGCGGTGTAGGCGCCAGACCGAGGCACTAGGCTCAGGGCTGGCAAAAGGGCGGATTGTCCGGCTTCCGCCCCGGAACGGAGTGAGGTCATTTCCCGCATGAGTGCCACCGACATCCGACCCGGCGCGAAACCCCTGGTCTCGCACAGCCGGTCGACCGGCCAGATGATCGTGCTCAAGGCGTTCCTGCTGATCCCGTTCGCCGCGTTGCTCGCCGCCCTGCCGCTGGCCTGGGGGTGGGGCCTGAACTGGCTCGACCTCGCGCTCGCCGCGGCGTTCTACGCCGTGGCCACCCTCGGGGTGACCGTCGGGTACCACCGCTACTTCACCCACGGCGCGTTCAAGGCGGGCCGCCCGCTGCGGGTGGCGCTGGCGATCGCGGGCAGCATGGCCGTGCAGGGCTCGGTGATCTTCTGGGTCGCGAGCCACCGCCGCCACCACGCGTTCGCCGACCGCGACGGCGACCCGCACTCCCCCTGGCTGTTCGGCACCTCGCCGGCCGCCCTGCTGCGCGGCTTCTGGCACGCCCACATGGGCTGGATGTTCCAGCGCGAGGTCACCAACTACGACCGCTTCGCCCCGGACCTGGTCGCCGACCGCGACCTGCGGGTGGTCAACCGCTACTTCTGGCTGTGGATCACGCTGAGCCTCGCGCTGCCGGCGGTGCTGGGCGGCCTGCTGAGCTGGTCGTGGTGGGGCGCGGTCACCGCGTTCTTCTGGGCCGGGCTGGTGCGCATCGCCTTCCTGCACCACGTGACCTGGTCGGTGAACTCGATCTGCCACATGGTCGGCGACCGGCCCTTCGCCAGCCGCGACAAGGCGGCCAACTTCTGGCCGCTGGCGATCCTGTCGATGGGCGAGTCCTGGCACAACTCCCACCACGCCGACCCGACCTGCGCCCGGCACGGTGTGCTGCGCGGCCAGGTCGACGTGTCGGCCCGGGTGATCTGGTTCTTCGAGAAGCTCCGCTGGGCGCGCGACGTCCGGTGGCCCAAGCCCGAACGGCTCGCGGCCAAGCGGATCGCCTGACCGGATGGCCGGGCCCGCCCGCCGGGCTAGCGCCGGCCCGCGGGCCCGGCCATCCGGTGGCGGTGCTCGGCGCCGATCTTGACCGCGTTCACGGTCGCGGCGTCCCATTCGGCGAGTTCGAGGCCCTCGACCGCCTCGACGAGCGCCTCGCCGGTGGCCGGGGCGGGCACGATCACGTCGCCCAGCGCGCCGTCGGCGCCGACGAGCACGACACGCGCGCCCGCCCGGCCGATGTTCTCCACCACGCCCTTGGCGGGCTTGCCGTGGTCGGCGACGAACCTGCGCGCCGAGGCCAGCTGCTTCGCGGTCGGCGCCGGGGTCTTCTCGTTCTCTTCAGCCACGTGCAGCATCCTAAGGGCTGCGGCGGAACATCTCAGCGGGTGTGAGACTTGGGACCTGACAGACCCGTATCCCACGCATGCAGGAGGACCCATGCCCACGGCAGTGCAGATCCGGCAGACCGGCGGCCCCGAGGTGCTGGAGGTCGCCGAGGTCGAGATCGGCGACCCGGGGCCGGGTGAGCTGCTGGTGGACGTCGCGGCCGCGGGCGTGAACTACATCGACACCTACCACCGCAGCGGGCTCTACCCGATGGAGCTGCCGCTCACGCTCGGCCTCGAGGGCGCGGGCACCGTCGCCGCGGTCGGATCCGGTGTGCCGGACTTCGAGCCCGGCGACCGGGTCGCGTGGCAGGGGCAGATCGGCAGCTATGCCGCACAAGCCAAGGTGGCCGCGAAGATCGCCGTGCGGGTGCCGGACGGCGTCCCGGACGAGACGGCCGCCGCGCTGATGCTGCAGGGCATCACCGCGCACTACCTGGTCCGCTCGACGTACGAGGTCGACGACGGCGACGACGTCCTGGTGCACGCGGCCGCCGGTGGCGTCGGCCTGCTGCTGACCCAGCTGGCGAAGGCCCGCGGGGCGCGGGTGATCGCCACGGTGTCCACCGAGGAGAAGGAGAAGCTCGCCCGCGAGGCCGGCGCGGACGACGTGATCCGGTACGACCAGGCCGACTTCGCCGAGCGGACCCGCGAGCTGACCGGCGGCGAGGGTGTCGCGGTGGTCTACGACGGCGTCGGCAGGACGACGTTCGACGGCAGCCTCGCGAGCCTGCGCGTGCGGGGCGTGCTGGCGCTGTTCGGCGCGGCGAGCGGTCCGGTCCCGCCGGTCGACCCGCAACGCCTCAACAAGGGCGGCTCGCTGTACCTGACCCGGCCGACCAGCGCGCACTACGTGCGCACTCGCGAAGAGCTGGACTGGCGCGCGGGCGAGCTGTTCCAGTCCGTTGTGGACGGTTCGCTGAACGTCCGGGTGGGGCACCGCTATCCGCTGGCCGACGCCCGCCAGGCGCACGAGGACCTGCAGGGCAGGCGGACCACCGGGAAGCTCCTGCTGCTGCCCTGAGCGCCGTGGAACGGACCGGACCGCCAGGCTCGAGGCCTGGCGGTCCGGGAACCGCGGTCGCGGGACGGCCGCACCGCCTCAGGCGCCGACCGCGGCGCGGATCGTCTCCTTCAGCGAGCTGGTGGTCGCGATGACCGCGGTGGGCTCGTAACCGCAGTGCGCCATGCAGTTGGCGCACCGGGGGTCCTTGCCCCGGCCGAACTTGTCCCAGTCGGTCTCCTCGATCAGCTCGCGCCAGGTCTTGGCGTAGCCGTCGTCGAGCAGGTAGCACGGGCGCTGCCAGCCCAGCAGCGAGTAGGACGGGATGCCCCACGGCGTGCACTCGAAGTCCTTCTTGCCCTCGATGAAGTCGAGGAACAGCGGCGAGTGGTTGAGCCGCCACTTCTTGCGCCGCCCGTCGGCGAAGGCCTTCGAGAACAGCTCACGCGTCTGCTGCACGCCGAGGAAGTGCTCCTGGTCGGGCGCCTTCTCGTACGCGTAGCCCGGCGAGAGCTGCATGTTGTCCACGCCGACGACGTCGTTGAGGTAGTCCAGCACGTCGATGACGTCCTGCGGGGTGTCGGTGTTGAAGAACGTCGTGTTCGTCATCACCTTGAACCCGAGGTCCTTCGCCATCTTGATCGCGTCGATCGCCGCCTGGAAGCCGCCCTCCTTGCGCACCGAGGCGTCGTGCTTCTCCTCGAGGCCGTCGATGTGCACCATCCACGCGAAGTTGCGGTGCGGCTTGAACTTGTGGATGTGCTTGGACAGCAGCAGCGCGTTCGTGCACAGGAACACGATCTTGCCCCGCTCCAGCAGGATCCGGGTGATCTCGTCGATCTGCGGGTGCATCAGCGGCTCGCCGCCGGCGATGGAGACCATCGGCGCGCCGCTCTCCTCCACCGCCCCGATGGCCTGCTGCACCGGCATCCGCTGCTTGAGCAGATGCGCGGGCTGCTGGATCTTCCCGCAGCCACCGCACTTGAGGTTGCACGCGTACAGCGGTTCCAGCTCCACCAGCACCGCGTACTTGTCCCTGCGCTGCAACTTCTGCTTGGCCAGGTAGGCGCCGAGCCGGATGGACTGACGCAACGGCATTGCCATGATCTACCCCACTTCCCGAGGTAACGTGAATCGGACGTCTTCGTCGGCCACCTGGCTGTCCCGTACCGAGGTACGGCCGAGCCCGGCCAGGCACTGAGTCAGTTCCTCCACCAGGTGCGGCGGCGCGGAAGCACCCGCGGTGATCCCGATCCGCCCTGCACCGGCGAGCCAGCGCATGTCCACTTCGGACACGTCATCGACCAGGTGGGCCGGCGCGCCGTGCCGGCGCGCCACCTCCACCAGCCGCTTGGAGTTCGACGAGTTCGCCGAGCCGACCACCAGCACCAGGTCGGCGTGCTCGGCGACGGCGCGCACGGCGCGCTGCCGGTTCGTCGTGGCGTAACAGATGTCGTCCCGCCGCGGCACGGCCATCGCCGGGAACCGTTCGCGCAGCACGGAGGCGATCTCCTCCGCCTCGTCCACGGCCAGCGTCGTCTGCATCGCGTAGGCGACCTTCTCCGGGTCGCGCACCCGCACCTGCGCGGCCGCCGAGGCGTCCTCCACGACGACGACCTGCTCCGGCGCCTCGCCGATGGTGCCTTCCACCTCCTCGTGGTCGGCGTGCCCGATGAGCAGCACCGTGTCCCCGCGTGAGCTGTACCGGCGGACCTCGTTGTGCACCTTGGTCACCAGCGGGCAGGTCGCGTCGATCACCTTGAGGTCCTTGGCCACCGCGTCCTGGCGCACGGCCGGCGCGACACCATGCGCGGCGAGCACGGTCGTGGCGCCCGGGGGCACCTCGTCGACCTCCTGCACGAAGATCGCGCCCATGCCCTCGAGCCTGCGCACCACGTGGGCGTTGTGCACGATCTGCCGCCGCACGTAGACCGGCGCGCCGTACCGTTCGAGCGCGCGCTCGACGATCTCGATCGCCCGGTCCACCCCCGCGCAGAACGAGCGCGGGCTGGCCAGCAGGATCTCCCCGGCCCCCGCCGCCTCACACCACTCGCGCAGGGCCGGCGCGGCCGCCCGCAACGACCGCAGCCCGGCGATGCCGCGCAGCACCGTGCCGGGGCGCCACAGTGGACGGTCGGGGGTGTCCACCACGGCGCGTACCACGGCCAGCGGCCCCGGTACGGTGGCGAACTGGGCGGACTCCATGTCCACCGCGAGCGCACCCCTGGCGGCGAACCGGCCCCGGTCGACGCCGTCCACCAGCGACTCCGACGAAGCGACCGGTCCGGTGTGGACGGTCAGCCCGAGGCGGCGCAACGACGCCGCCAGCAGCGGCGCGGACCGCAGCCGCACCGGGCCCTCCGGGCCGTCGAGCTCGGTCGCCACCACCAGGTCGCCGGGTCGCACGCCGTCGGTGACCGCGCCCCCGATCCCCGCGACGAGCACCGGCGCACCGCCGGTCAGCCGCTCGGCCGACTCGGCCGCCCGCCGCGGTCCCATACCCGTGTGCAGCACGCGCACCCCGGGCGCCCGCAGCGCCGCCGCCTCGAGGTACATCGGCGCACACACCACACCGGTCATGAGCCCTCCAGGTAGCGACCGAGCGCCGAGACCGGGAAGACCAGCCGGTAGAGGTGGTAGTTGATGTAGAAGTCGCCGGGGAACCCGGTGCCGGTGAACTGCGGCTCGTCCCAGGTGCCGTCAGGACGCTGCGTCTCCGCCAGCCACCGCACGCCACGCTCCACAGTGGACGAACCACGCTCGCCGGCCGCGAGCAGCGCCAGCAACGCCCACGCGGTCTGCGAAGCGGTCGAGTCGCCCTTGCCGATCCACGCCGGGTCCCGGTAGGACCGCAGGTCCTCGCCCCAGCCGCCGTCGGGGTTCTGGCACCGCGCGAGCCAGGCGACCGCGCGCCGGATCACCGGATCGGCGGGCGAGACCCCGGCCGCCACCAGCGCGGGCACCACGGCACCCGTGCCGTAGAGGTGGTTGGCACCCCACCGGCCGAACCAGGAACCGTTGTCCTCCTGCGCGTCCAGCAGCCACTGCACCCCGCGGCGGCACTCGCGGGTACCCGTGAGCCCCTCCGCGGCCAGCATCTCCACCACGTGCGCGGTGACGTCGGCCGACGGCGGGTCGATGACGGCCCCGAAGTCGCAGAACGGCAGCTTCGTCGTGAGCGTACGGGTGTTGTCCGCGTCGAAGGCGCCCCATCCGCCGTCGCTCGACTGCATGCCCCGCAGCCAGATGGTCGCGCGGTCGACGGCCTCCTTCAGCCGCGGCCGGTCCGGGTACGCGGTGCGCCGCAGCGCGAGCACGATCTCGGCGGTGTCGTCGGTGTCGGGGTAGACGTCGTTGGCGAACTCGAACGCCCACCCGCCCGGCGGCGTCGTGGGCCGCTTCACCGCCCAGTCGCCGGTGACCCGGATCTCCTCGCCCAGCAGCCAGTCCGCCGCCTTCAGCAGCGTGGGGTCGTCGGCGGGCACGCCCGCGTCGTGCAGCGCGGTCATGGCCAGGCCGGTGTCCCACACCGGCGACTGGCAGGCCTCCAGCCGCCGCACCACGCCGTCCGGTGTCTCCTCCCGGATGATGAAGCCGTCGAGGCCCTCGAACCCGGCCTTCACCGCGGGGTGCTCGAACGAGTAGCCCAGCAGGTGCAGCGCGAGCAGCGAGTACACCCACGGCGGCTGGATGCCGCCCCACGAGCCGTCGGCCTCCTGCCGGGCGAGGATCCACTCCGCCGCCTGGCGCATCGCCAGCCCGCGCATCGGCTTCACCGGCAGCTTGGCGTAGGTGTGCAGCGCCTTGTCCAGGTATCCGAAGGCGCCCGCCCAGGTCCACGGCTTGAGGTTCGTGCGCGCCCGCTTGCCGGTCCGCAGCTCGTCCACCCCGAACGCCATCGGGCGGACCGGGCGCAGCGTGGCGACGATGGTCAGCGGGACCACGGTCTGGCGCGCCCAGCACCCCCAGTCGTAGACGTTGAGCGGGAACCAGGACGGCAGGAAGATCAGCTCCGGCGGCATGTTCGGCAGCTCGTCCCAGGACCACAGCCCGAACAGCGCCAGCCAGATCCGGGTGAACACCCGGGTGGCCTCGAGCCCGCCGTTCGCCAGCACGAACTTCTGCGCGGACCGCATGTGCGGCGCGGCAGGCGAGTCGCCGGCCAGCCGCAGCGCGACCCACGCCTCGACGGTCGTGGACAGGTCGCCGGGGCCACCGTAGAAGGTCGCCCAGGTGCCGTCCGCCCGCTGCTGCGAGCGGATCCAGCGCGCGGCCTCCTCGGTCTCGGTCGCGGTGCGGATGCCGAGGAACTCCCGCAGCAGCAGGTCCTCGGCGTCCATCGTGACGTTGGTCTCCAGCTCGCCCTTCCACCAGCCGCCGTCCTCCTGCAGCCCCTTGAGGTGCGCGACCGCGCGCGCGAGCGTGTCGGCGGGGTTTCGCAGCGCGCTGGGGGTTTCGGCGATCTGGGTCATCAGGCCTCCCTCGTGACGATGAACTGCGCGAGCGACAACAGCTCCTCTCGCGCGTGGTCGGGAATGCGCGCGTCCTCGAGCTTGCGGCGGCCCGCGGCCATCCGGCGGTAGGCCTCGTCCAGCGCCCACTTGCGCCCACCCGCCTGCTCGATCAGCTCGGCGGCGCGGCGCACGGACTCCTCCCCCGGCGGCTCCGTCCTGGCCAGCCATTCCGCCACCTCGCGGCCCAACCCGCCACCGTGCGTGATCGCGTAGGTCACCGGCAGGCTCTTCTTGCGCGCCCGCAGGTCGGAGTACACCGGCTTGCCGGTCACCGCCGTCTCCCCCCAGATCCCGAGCACGTCGTCGACCAGCTGGAACGCCAGGCCGAGGTCCGCGCCGAAGCCGGCGAGCGCGTCGACGGTCGCGCGGTCGGCGCCGGCGAGCACCGCGCCGATCGCGGTGCTCGCGGACAGCAGCGCACCGGTCTTCCCGGCGGCCATGTCCAGGCATTCGTCGAGGCCGACGTCGTTGCGCTGCTCGAAGGCGACGTCGAGCACCTGGCCGCGGATGAGCTCGTTGGTGGCCTCGGCCAGCAGCCGGGCCGCGGCGACCGCGCACGGCCCGTCGACGTCGAGCAGCACCTCCTGGGCGAGCGAGAGCATCGCGTCGCCGGTGAGGATCGCGCTCGCCGCACCGCGCACCGCCCACACCGTCGGCCGGTGCCTGCGCTCGGTGTCGCCGTCCATCAGATCGTCGTGCAGCAGCGAGAAGTTGTGCACCAGCTCGACGGCGACCGCGCCCGGCAGGCCGACCGCGGGCTGCGCGCCCGCCGCCTCCGCGGACAGCAGCGCCAGCGCCGGCCGGACCGCCTTGCCGCCGCCCGAGGTCGGGTTGCCGTCGAGGTCGGTCCAGCCCAGGTGGTAGTACGCGATCGAGCGGCTGGTCGGGTCGAGCCGGTCCAGCGCGGCCCGCATCGCCGGCAGGATCGCCTGCCTGCCCTGCTGCAGGGAGTCGAGAACAGCGGTCATCAGTCGTCCTTACTCTCGCGCGAAGTGGAACCGTCGTGGACGCCTGCGACGCCGAGGACGGCCCGGGCGGCCGCGTCACCGCTGCGCACGGCGCCCTCCATCGTCGCGGGCCACCCGGTGGCCGTCCACGCACCGGCGAGCACGACCCCGCCGGCGGCGGTCACTGCTCCCGGGCGCAGCGCGGCGCTGCCGGGGGCCGGACGGAAGGTGGCGTGCCGCTCGCGGGTGACGAAGAAGTCGCGCACCCCCGCGTCCGCGGCGGCGGGCAGAACCGCCCGCAGTGCGGGCAGGATCCGCTCGCGAACGTCCCGCACGGGGACGTCGACCAGGTCGTCGGCGGCCGACAGCGAGACGGCCAGGTACTGCCCACTGTCCACACCGGACTGTGCGGTGCGGTCGAACACCCACTGCACCGGCGAGTCGACCGCGGCGAAGAACGGCTCGTCGAGCACCCGGCGGTCGAACACGACGTGCGCGTTGACGATCGGGGAGCTGCCGAGCCGGGCGGCCCAGCCCTCGGGCAGGCTGACGCTGCCGGCGGGCAGCAGGCGGTGCGCGGCGTCCGGCGGGACGGCCAGCACTACGCGGTCGGCCACGAACTCGGTCTCCCCCGCCACGACCCGCCACCCGTCGTCCGCACGGGTGAGCGCGGTGACCTTCGTGCCCAGCAGCACCTGGGCCCCGGCCTCGGTGAGCCGCGCCTTCGCCGGGTCGCCGTGCAGCTCGCGCAGCGGGACCTTCGACCAGCCGATGTCCGCCGCGGCGGCGTCGGTGAGCAGTCCCAGCTGGAACACCGTCGCGGCCAGGGCGAGCGACGCGTCCGTCGCCGGGGCGTTGAGGGTGGCGATGCCGACGAGGTCCCACAGCTTCGTGATGGCCCGTTCGCTCTGCCCGTGCCTGCTCAGCCAGCCCGCGAAGGACTGCGCGTCGGTGCTGGGCGAGGCCGGGTCGACCCCGCGCAGCGCGAGGGCGGCGCCGGCGAACTTCAGCCGGTCGGCCAGCGGCAGCGGCCGGTACTTCAGCACCGAGTCCGCCAGGTGCAGGGGCGCGGGCAAGGCGTTGCGCCGCAACCAGACCGGCTCCCGCAGCCGGGGTGAGCGGACCTGGATGGCCAGCCTCGGCTGCAGGTGCACCTTGTCCAGCACCCGCAGCCGCCGCAGCAGGTCCAGGTAGGACGTGCAGCAGCGCAGGAACACGTGCTGGCCGTTGTCCACGTCCAGCTCGCCCCGGCGGAACGAGTGGGTGAGCCCGCCGAGGTGGCCCTTGGACTCCAGCAGGGTCACGTCCAGACCGGCGTCGGCGCAGCGCAGCGCCGCGGTGATGCCCGCGAGGCCACCGCCGATGACCGCGACCCTCGGTGTCACGACAGCCGTCCCGACAGCGCGCGCGCCGCCACTCCCAGCTTCTCCCGGCCGGACAGCGAGAGCCGGCGATCGAACACGAGGGAAGGCTGGTCGTTGATGCGTTCCAGGAGCTGCCGGTAGATGCCCGCCATCGCCAGGCAGGACGCCGAGCTGCGCCGGTCGAGCAGCGGCGCCAGGCGCAGCCCGTCGGCGTACCACTCCCGGGCCCGCGCGGCGCTGTGCCGGATGAGCGCGCTCAGCCCGCCGTCGGTGTCCTTCAGCCGGCCCTGCTCGTCGAGCGCCAGCTCCACGCCGAACGCGTCGAGGTCCTGCTGCGGCAGGTACACCCGGCCGTTCATCAGGTCCTCGCGGATGTCGCGCAGGATGTTGGTCTGCTGCAGCGCGATGCCCAGCGCGTCGGCGTAGCGGGAGGCGTCGGGATGGGGCTTGCTGCCGAACACCCCGAGGCACAACCGCCCGACGGAGCCCGCCACGCACCGGCAGTAATCGGTCAGCTCGTCGAAGCTGCCGTACCGGCGGCCCTCGATGTCCATCCAGACGCCGTCGAGCAGCTCGTCGAACGCGCCCAGCGGGATCGGGTACTGCTTCGCCGCGTCCCCGACCGCGACGAGCACCGGGTCCGTGCTGGTGTCCAGCTCGGCCAGCGACTTGCGGACCTCCTCCAGCCGGACCGACTTCTCCTCGATCGGCAGGTCCCCGTCGCCGATGTCGTCGACCCGGCGCGCGAGCGCGTAGACCGCGCACAGAGCGGAGCGGCGCCGCCGCGTCAGCAGCCGGATGCCGTAGTAGAAGTTGCGGGCCTCTGTCTTCGTGATCCGTTCACACGCGGCGTAAGCGACTTCGATATCGGTCAACGGCGGCCTCCCCGCAGCAGCAGCTTCGAAAGGTGGATCAGCACGTCCCGCTTGCGGGGCCGGGGCGTCGCGGAGAGGACGTCCCAGTTCGCGCGGCGGAGCGCATCGACGGTCGCCAGACCGCCGGCCAGGTAGCCGGCGATGGCCAGGCGCGCCCAACCATGCAGCAGCCGCACCAGCGGCGCACCTTCGGTCAGCTGATCGAGTGCTTTACCCACCTGGGCCGCGACGGCCTGGCGGACCGCCGCGTTCGCCCGCTCCGCGTCGAGGTCGGCATCGGTCGCGCCGAACCGCGCGAGGTCGTCCTGGGGCAGGTAGACCCGGCCCGCGCGCTTGTCCTCTGCCACGTCCTGGCAGTGCTCGACGAGCTGCAGCGCGGTGCAGACCAGGTCCGAGAGCCGCTCGGCCTCGGCCGAACGGACGCCGAAGATGCGCAGCACGATGCGGCCGACGGGGTCGGCCGAAAGGGTGCAGTAACCGGCGAGCTCGGCCTGGGTGGCGTAGCGGGTGACCTTCTGGTCCTGCAGGTTGGCCCGCACGAGCCGGTCGAACGGCTCCTTGTCCAGGCCCCGCGCGCGGATGACCGGGACGAGCCGGCGCAGCACCGGCTCGGCGGGCTCGCCGTCCCATGCCCGGGAGAGATCTTCACGAAAACGCAGCAGAGCCGCGGTCCGGTCGCCTTCGGCCTCGTCGCCGAGGTCGTCGATCACTCGCGCGACGTCGTACAACGCGCTCAGGTCGTGGCGCAGCGCCCGGGGAAGTATCCGCAGCGCTACCGGAAAGTTCTCGGCCTGTTTCTTTTCCTCCAGCGTGGCCACCCTTCCTGCTGGCCGCGGGGACAGCCCGGAGGCGCCGACCGTGTCGGAACCTGTCGGTGCGGGGCTCATTCGCCCATAATCCACCGGGAGGGGGCCGTGGTTCTTCGCACAGGAAACAAATTCCGGGAAGGCCGGGTTATCACGAGCGGACAGTCTTAACCCGATCGAAGGACGGTCTACGGCATAAGGGTGGAGGTAGCCGGTGGAAGTGGGCAGAAGAGCAGACTCGTCGGAGACGAAACTGGAGGAGCTCGCCGCCGCGACCGCCGAACGGCTGCCCAGGATGCTCGACGACGTCACCCGGTTGCTGAGCCACGACTGGCCGGACTACGCCGACTTCATCGTGACCGAACGGGACGAAGTGCTCGTTTCGGCCAACATGTTCCTGCACCGGCTGATGAAGATGGCCAAATGGGACATCACCGAGCTGCCGGGGGTTTCCGACCAGCCGCCCGAGCAGCTCGGCGAGCAGCCGCTGTTCGAGGAGATCGGCCGCGCGCAGTGGCAGCAGGGGCGGGACCTGACGAGCCTGCTGTCGGCCTACCAGATCGGCGCGCGGGTGGCGTGGCACCACGTGGCGGAGGTGGCGCTCGAGGTCGGGGTGCCCTCCGACGTGTTCGCCTCCCTCGCCGAAGCGGTGTTCATCTTCATCGACCAGCTGTCGTCCGCGTCCGCCCGCGGTTACGTGCTCGAGCAGTCCGAAGCCGCCGCGGCCCGGGAGCGCCTGCGTGACGACCTGGGCAACATGCTGCTGTCCGACCGGTCCGACTCCGGCGCCGTGCGGGCGGTGGCCGCGCGGGTGGACTGGCCGCTGCCCCGGGAGGCGGCGGTGATCCTCGTCGAGCCCGACAACCCCGTCGGCGGCGCCCTGCTGGCGCGGCTGGACCACTCGTGCCTGCACGTGCGGCGCCAGCGGATGATGTGCGCGATCGTGCCGGACCCGGACGGCCCGCAGCGGCGCGCGCGGCTGGCCACGGCGCTGCGCGGCGCGGGCGCGGTGGTCGGGCACGCCGTGCCGCTGGAGCACCTGCCGGCGAGCATGCGGGTGGCGGAGGTGGCCGTGCAGCTGCGGCGCACGCACGTGCTGGAGGACGACCCGGTGTTCGTCGACGAGCACCTGGACTCGATCATCGTGCACCGCGACGCCCGGCTGCTCGAAGCGTTCCGGGCGCAGTGCCTCGCGCCGCTGGACGAGCTGGGGCCGGTCACCCGCCAGCGGCTGTGCGAGACGCTCGCGTCCTGGCTGCGGCACCTCGGCGACCGGCGTGCGGTGGCCGAGGAGCTGCACATCCATCCCCAGACCGTGCGCTACCGGCTCACCCAGCTGCGCGAGCTGTTCGGCGAGCGCCTCGACGACCCGGACAACCGGCGGCGGCTCACCCTCGCGCTGGCGTGGGGCGTGCCCGAGCGTGACTAGGCCACCTCGTCGAGGACCTTCCGGAACTCCTTGACGAACGCCTCGGCGTCGTCGACGAAGGCCGGGTCGGTGGCCACGCTCATCGAGAACGATCCGTACCAGCCCAGCACCCCGACGACGAACGGGGTGCCGGGGGCGATCGGGATGATCGGGAACGCCGTGATGAGCGGGTAGCCGGCGAAGGTGACCTGCCAGCTCGCGCCCGGCATGTTCGAGGCCGTGCCGTTGAAGAACCGCCCGCCGTAGACCGTGCGGGCGAACCACGCGTGGAACACCGGCGGCATCAGGTTCGCCACGGTGTGCTGCACGAACCGCGACGCGATCGCCCGGGTGCCGGTCCGCAGCCTCGTGCTCGCCTTCGCGATGGCGGCCAGCCGGTCGGTCTCGGCCATGTCCCCCATCGGCACCTCGACCATCACCGCGGCGGTGACGTTGCCCGCCATCCCCGCCCGCTGCTCCGCCGCCATCAGCGGCACCGAGACCAGCAGCTTCTCCGGCAGCGGCCCCTTGGCGACACGGCGCAGCGCGGCGGCCGTGCCGGCCAGCAGCAGGTCGGTGACGCGGACCCCGTGGCGGCGGGCGAGCCTGCGCATCCACTCCAGGTCCAGCTTCAGCGTGCCGAACTCGCGTGCCGGGGAGTCCGACACCGGCAGCCGCGTCTGCGGGCGGGAGTCGGTGGCCAGCTGCGCGATGCCCAGGACGCCACCGGCGAGCTGCCGGAGCGGGCCCGGCCGCTTCACCTCGCCGAGCGCCGAGGTCAGGTCCGGTGAGCTGAACAGGTCGAGCATGAGGTTGATCGTGCCGATCCCGTCCGCCACCGAGTGGTGCACCAGCGACACGACGGCCGCGACGTCCTCCTCGACGCCGTTGACCACGCAGAACCGCCACAGCGGCCGGTCCCGCGGCAGCTGCTGCCCCGCCAGCTCGGCGACGAGCCGGTGCAGCGCGCCCATCCCGCCCGGGCGGCCGTCGCGGGACAGGTCGAACACGGGCACGTGCCAGGACCAGTCGATGTCGGCGTGCTCGACCCAGCGCCACCGGCGCCAGCGGGTCGGCGGCCCCAGCCGCTTGCGGAACTCGGGGCGCTCGGCCAGCTTCGCGGTGATGGCCGCCCTGGCCACCTCGTGCGTGGGCGGCGTGCCCGCGCGCGAGGTGTCCAGCATGATCAGGCCGCCGACGTGCTGCGGCGCGTCCGGCGTCTCCACGTGCAGGAAGAACGCGTCCGACGCCGGGATCCGGTCCGTTTCTCGTCTCGCCACGTCCGCGATCATGACACCGGCCGCCACGACGACGACAGCGCCCGCCGCGTCGAGCCAGTAGTGGTTGCCGGTCGCCAGGATCACCGCGAGGGTGACGAGCACGTGCACCGCGCTGAGGGCCTGCACCGCCCGGCCGCCCGAGATCCGCGCCAGCACCACCGACACCCACAGCGCCCAGCCCACGTGCAGGGAGGGCATCGCGGCGAGCTGGTTGGCGTTCTCCACCAGCGGCGAGCCCCACGAGCCGACCGTGTGCCCGAGCCGGACGGTATCGGCGAAGCCCGCGCCGGGGAGCATCCGCGGCGGGGCGACGGGAAACAGCCAGAAGCACAGCAGGGCCAGCAGGTTGAGCCAGGCGAACGAGTTGCGCACCTGCCGGTAGTGGCCGGGATGACGCAGATAGACCCAGACCAGCAGGATCAGCGCGCTGGCGATGTAGGTGACCGCGTACTCGTAGTTCGCCAGGGTGCGCAGCCAGCCCTGCCCGGCCAGCCACTGGTTCATCGGCAGCTCGAAGTCCAGGTGCAGGGCCCGTTCCAGCCACAGGATCGCGGCACCGCTGTCCAGCGCGCGCAGTTCGCGCGACGGCAGCGGCTTCGCCTCGATCAGCAGGTAGACGGCGAAGAGCGCCACACCTGCGAGCAGCTCACCCCACCAGCGGGGGCGCGTAGCCGACCCCGGCTGGTACCGCAGCGTTAACGGGGAGTTGGTTGACGACCCGGCTGTGAGCACACTCCGTCATATAGCACGAAAACCCCGCCGGGCGCTCGCTCAGCCGACGGGTGCCGGCGCCGGCCCGGCGGCGTTGCGCCAGCCCATCCGCAGCGTCACGCCCGGCACCCGGCGCAGCTTCCGCCAGCCGTGCCCGGCGCACACCGCGATGGTCAGCGCGGTGAGCAGCGTGCTGAGCACGCCGCGCGAGAGCAGTCCCGCCTCGACGCCCCAGTGCAGGAAGCCGATGGTCATCGCGGCGTCGATGAGCCGCGAACCGCCCCACATCAGGGCGACCTCGACGAACACCCGGTTCACCGTGCGGTGGGCGAACAGCTCCGCGGGCAGGCGGACGAAGTCCCGCGCCAGCCGGGCGGTGATGGGCCTGCCGATCACGGCGCTGCCCACGAAGATCAGGAACATCACGACCGAGCCGAGTGCCGGCTGCAGCACGTACACCACGGCGCTGGAGGTGATGAGGGCGAAGCAGGCGCGGCTGACCAGCATGCCCGTGCACAGCAGCAGCGTCCGCGGCAGGTCCCGGCGCATCATCCGGCGGGCGCCGATGACGAACACCGACCAGCCGAGCACCGCGCACAGCGCCGGCACCAGGCCCGCGAAGTGCAGCAGGACCGCCAGCAGGGCGCTCGGGACGACGACGGTCTCCAGGAGCAGGACCAGCGCTCGCGCCAGCGTCCCCCGCAGATGGGGGATCTCGATCACCAGATGGCGCTCGGGGTGCGCGTTCGCGTGCTTCACGTTTCGTATCACTCCTGGGCCTAAGTGTCCGGCGGTTGCGCGGGGGCCGCAACTTTGCGGGGCACGTTACCGGCGTTCGGGTAAACGCCATGTGTTGCCGTCCGGGTGGTTTCCCGTTGCACGGTGGGCGAATGGGCCAAACCGAACACGCCCGCCACCAGCAGCGCCGCGGCGCCGGCCGAGGCGGCGAGCGGACCGGGCGAGGTGGAGAGGGTGGCGTGGAAGGCGAGCATGCCGAGCACGTAGCTCACGGCCGGGTTGACGATCGACATCACCGCGATGGCGGCCGAGAGCGATCCGGAGCCGTAGGCCTGCTGGCCCAGCAGCAGACCGCTGAGGGTGGACAGCGCGAGCACGTAGCCGGGCCAGTCGAGCGCGGTGGCCAGCACGCCGTGGTTGAGCAGGTCGTCGGTGGTGAGCTTCATCAGCGCGGCGCTGATCGCGTAGCAGACGCCGGCGGCGCTCGCGATGAGCGCGCTGTGCATCAGCGGGCCACGGCCCTGGGCGATCTGCACGAGCGTCACCACGGCCGCGGCGGCGACCACGACCGCCACCACCAGTCTCCCCCGGTCGGGGGAGCCGTCCAGCGGGGCCGCGCCCTCGACGGCGAGGAAGCACGCCACCCCGCCGCTGATCGCGACGGCGGCGACCCAGTCCCGGGCCGCGGGCCACTGCCGGATGACGGCCGAGGCCATCGGCAGCGCGAACAGCAGCTGGGTGACCAGCAGCGGCTGGACCAGTGCGATGGAGCCGAAGTGCAGGGCGGCGGCCTGGCTGACGAAGCCGAGCAGGTTGGTGAGCCAGCCGGTGATCCAGATGCGCTGCCGGACGAGCCTGCGGATGAGCCAGAGGATGGGGATGCGGTGCCGGTTGGCCCGGTGCTCGGTGTCGGCGTCGGCCACGACGAGCACCGCGCTCCGCTGGAGTGCGGCGGAGGCGGCAAAAAGAAACGCGGTCGCGAAACCGAGGAGAACCGGGATCAACACATCGAGTTGCAGCGCTCCCCAGGGCAAAAAGATTCCGGCATCTCAGCCGGAACCACCGAATCGGGCCGCCAACCCACGGTACACGCCCGGCAGGACACCCCGCACGAGTACCGGCAGCCGTAACCAGCGCGGAACATACTGATCAGCGCGGTCTTCGCGGGCCGCGCGCAGCACCGCCGCGGCGACGCGGGCGGCGGGAACGGGGCGCGGGGAACTGCGTTCGTAGGGCCGCCCGCGCCGGGCGAAGAATTCGGTGTCCACCACTCCGGGCACGACGACCCCGATTCGCACCGCCGTTCCGGCGAGCTCGAATCGGAGGCTTTCGGCGAAACCGTCCAATCCGGCTTTCACGGCCGAGTAGACCGATTCGCCGGCGACTCCCGTCCGCCCGGCGATCGAGGTGACGAACACCACGCGCGCGGCGGGCCGGACGCGCAGCGCGGGCAGCAGCGCCCGGGTGAGCTCGATCGGGGCGGTCAGGTTCACGTCGACCACCCGCCGCACGTCCTGTGCGGTCATCTCGCCGAACGGACCCGCCCAGCCGACGCCCGCGTTGTTCACCAGGACGTCCACCCGGCCGAAGCGGGCCAGCATCTCCTCCGCCAGTGCGGGGACCGCCGCGACGTCGGCCAGGTCCCCGGTCACCACCGCGCCGCCGGTGCGCTCGGCCAACTCGGCCAGCCGCGCGGTGTCCCGGCCGTGCAGGACGAGCGTGGCCCCGGCGTCGTGCAGCGCGAGCGCGGTGGCGGCGCCGATACCGGACGACGCACCCGTCACCACCGCCACCGCCCCGCGCAGCTCCATCGGCGTCAGCCGGTGACCTTGACCGCGTCCACGACGAACACCAGGGTCTCGTTGGGCTTGATGCTCTGGTTGCCCGTCGCGCCGTAGCCCTTGTCCGGCGGGATGATCAGCAGGCGGCGCCCGCCCTGCTTGACGCCGACCAGGCCCTCGTCCCAGCCCTGGATGACACTGCCCTGACCGAGCGTCAGCGGGAACGCGCCGCTCGCGAAGGAATTCTGCTGGTCGACCTTGTCCGACCAGGTGTACAGGTCGTAGTTGACCTGCAACTGGCTGCCGTTCTTGGCCGCCGGGCCCGTGCCGGGCTGCAGGTCCTCGGTCAGCAGCGTGGTCGGCGCGCCGCAGGTGTCCGGGATCGTCACGGTCGGCTTGCTGCCGAACTGCCCGGTCACCTTCACGTCGTCGGCCGTGCAGGGCTTCAGCTGCTGCGTCGTCGGCGCCGCGGCGGCCGACGCGGAGACGCCCGCCGGGTTGGGCGCCGGGTACGTCGGGCCGTCCCCGGGCGGGTAGGACGAGGGCTCCTGGTGGGGAGAGCAGGCGGCGATGCTCAGCGCGGCGGCCACCACGATCATGATCTTGCCAGCGTTACGCATGGCGCTCACCTTAACCGGGCGTTGACCAGTCCTTATCCGGCACCCACAAGTGGTTCCAGCGCGTGCTCGGTGTAGACGACGCCCAGCCGCCGGGTCGCGCGCGTGAGCGCGACGTACAGGTCGTTCCAGCCTCGCGGGGAGCCGGCCACGATCTCCTCCGGCGCGAGCACCAGCACGCCGTCGAACTCCAGGCCCTTGGCCTCCTCGACGCCCAGCAGCGACAACCGCTCGTCCTCCGGCAGCTCCTCGCGCAGGGCCGCGAGCCGCCCGGCCGGGCAGAGCACCGCGACGGTGCCCCCGTCGGCCGCGCGCAGCTCGCCGGCGACGATCTCCCGCAGGCTCGCGTCCCCGAGCGGGCGCTGCCACGGCGGGATCCCGCTCTCGCGCACCGATGCCGGCGCACGCAGCCGCGGGTCGACGTTCGCGAGCGCGCCGGCGGCGAGGTCCATGATCTCGGCCGGGGTGCGGTAGTTGACGGTCAGCTCGCGCAGCCGCCACCGGTCCTCGACGTACGGGCTCAGCATCTCGCCCCACGACGAGGCGCCCGCGGCCGCGCCGGTCTGCGCGACGTCGCCGACCAGGGTCATCGACCGGCTCGGGCAGCGGCGCATGAGCAGCCGCCAGTCCATCGGCGACAGCTCCTGCGCCTCGTCGACGATCAGGTGCCCGAACGTCCAGCGCCGGTCCCGCGCGGCCCGCTCGGCGGCGGTCAGCTCACTGCGGCGCTGCTGGCGTTCGGCGAACAGCTCGGCGTCGAGGATGTCGCTGACCCGCAGGATCTCCTCGTCGACGATCTCCTCGTCCTGGTCGAGGATGTCCAGCACGCCCTCGGCGTACGCGCGCTCCTCACGTTCCCGGCGCTCGCGGGCGGCACGCTCCTCGGTGTCGTCCTCGCCGAGCAGCTCCGCCAGTTCGTCGAGCAGGGGCACGTCGGCCGGGGTCCACCGCGACTTCGGCGGGCGGACGAGGGACGCGCGCTCGGCCTCGGTCAGCCGGCCGCCCGCCGCGGACTTCAGCCGCTCGGGTGCACCGAGCAGGTCGCGCAGCAGCCGCTGCGGGGTCAGCCGCGGCCACAGCGAGTCCAGCGCCGCGAGCACCTTGTCCGAGGCGGCCAGCTCGGCCCGGATGTCGGCCCGGTCCCCCGCGTCGAGGACCTCGGCACCGGCGGTCTCCCCCTCGTCGAGCGGGATCTCCGGCACGCCCTCGAACAGGTCCACCTCCAACCGCCCGCTCGCCTGCTCGGCCAGCGCGTCCAGCAGCTGGTCGACGAACACCCGGCGGGCGACGTTGTGCGGGCGGAGGGTGGCGCGTGCCCTGGCCCTGGCCTGCTCGCAGGTGGCGCGGTCCAGCTCCAGCACGCCGTCGTCGAACTCGACCTCGAGCACGTCGTCCGGCACCTGCTGCCGGTCGGCGACGGCATCGGCGAGCACCTCGATCATGGTCCGGCGGCCCTTGACCTCGGCGGCCTCGCGGGTGTCCGCACCCGTGGCGCGCACCCCGGGGAACAGCTGGCCGACGGTCGAGAGCAGCACGCCGGTCTCGCCGAGCGACGGCAGCACCTGGCCGATGTAGCGCAGGAACGTGCTGTTCGGCCCGACCACCAGGACGCCGCGCGTGGCCAGCTGCTGGCGGTAGGTGTAGAGCAGGTACGCGGCGCGGTGCAGGGCCACCGCCGTCTTGCCGGTGCCGGGCCCGCCCTGCACGACGAGCACACCGCTCAGCTCGTCGCGGATGATCCGGTCCTGCTCGGCCTGGATGGTGGCGACGATGTCGCTCATCTCGCCCGTGCGGCGGCGCTCCAGCGCGGCCAGCAGCGCCGCCTCTCCGGCGAGCCCGAGGTCGTGCCCCTGGTCCGCGGCGCGCAGGTCGAGGATCTCGTCGTCGAGCGCGACGACGCGGCGGCTGAGGGTGCGGATGTGGCGCCGCCGCCGCACGCCCTCGGGCGAGGCCGCAGTCGCCAGGTAGAACGGCCGCGCCGCCGGGGCACGCCAGTCGAGCAGCAGCGGCTCGTAGTCGCCGTCCTCGTCGAACAGGCCCAGCCTGCCCACGTAGGTGGTCTCGCCGGAGTCGAAGTCGAGCCTGCCGAAGCACAGCCCCTGCTCGACCGACGAGAGCTGCGCCAGCCGCTCGGAGTACGTGGTGGTCGCGACGTCCCGCTCGGTGCGAGCCTGCGGGGTGCCCCCCGCCTGCCCGAGCGCCCCGGTGAGGCGCCGCTGGGCGAACTCCCGCTCGGCGTCCAGCTTGCGGTAGAGCAGCGACACGTAGTCCTGCTCCCCCGCGAGGTCTCCTGCGTTGTCGGGTTCCCGTTCTGGGGACACGGACAAGAGCAACCCGCCTTCACTTCAGGATTGATGGTCGGCTTGGGCAACCAACGACCCTACCCGCCGGGGAATTCCCGGTACGGCGGATTTTTCCCGCGCCGGTCCTAGAAGGGCAGGCCGAGCGCGGGCAGGCCGATCGCGGAGTCGACGGCCAGCGCGCAGAACACGACCATCAGATAGGTGTTGGACCGGTGGAACAACGCCATCGGCTTGGTCTCCACCCCGCGCCGGACCTGCCGTTGCAGGGAGTGCGCGTAGAAGAGGAACCAGGCGCCCGCCAGCACCGCGAACGAGGCGTAGAGCCAGCTCGTCACCGGCAGCAGCAGCAGCGTCCAGGCGACCATCACCCAGGAGTAGATGACGATCTGCCGGGCCACGTGCTCCGGCGTCGCGACCACGGGCAGCATCGGCACGCCGGCGCGCTCGTAGTCGTCGCGGTACTTCATGCCCAGCGCCCAGGTGTGCGGCGGGGTCCAGAAGAAGATGACGCCGAACATCACGAAGGCGGGCCACTGCACCGTGCCGGTCACCGCGGCCCAGCCGATCACCACCGGCATGCAGCCCGCGGCGCCGCCCCACACCACGTTCTGCGCGGTGCGGCGCTTGAGGCCGAGGGTGTAGACGAAGATGTAGAACAGGATCGTCGCGATCGCGAGCACGGCGGCGAGCAGGTTCACCGTGAAGAACAGCATCAGGAACGAACCCGCGCCGAGCACGAGGCCGAACACCAGGGCGTTGCGCCGTGGCACCGAGTCGCGCACGAGCGGGCGCCGCTTGGTGCGGTTCATCACCTTGTCGATGTCGGCGTCGATCACGCAGTTGAGCGTGTTCGCGCTGCCTGCGGCCATCGCCCCGCCGACCAGCGTGGCCACGATGAGCCACGGGGACGGGATGGTGCGGGCCGCGAGGAACATCGCGGGGATGGTGGTGACCAGCAGCAGCTCGATGACCTGCGGCTTGGTCAGTGCCAGGTAGGCGGCCGCACGGCCGCGGAGCCGTCGCAGGCCACCGGCGGGCGGTTCGCCCCCGGGGTGGTCGGCGCTGGTGCGCTCACTGCGGCCGTGCGCAGCGTTCACCAACGACATTTCGCTCCCTGGGTCAGATTCGGGCGGCGCCGGCACGAGGCGCGACACCGCAACTGATCGTAGTCGCGGGGTGCACGCCGATCGCTCGTGGGGTTCGCGTGTCGGCCTTCCGGCGCTCGGGTACCCGACCTACTAGGCTGCCCCCGAAGGGCTGGGCGGAGGCCGCGCGCACAGGGTCCAACCAGGAATATTGTGTCTTCGGTATCGATTGAGACGAATGGGCACCTGCGCGCGCGAACACGCCAAGTGACGAAACAGACAACGACGAGCATCGGGAGTTCGAGTTCAGTGTCCGAAACCGCCTCTATCAGCGAGAACAACCCTCTGCTCCGGCGGAACGTGCCCGCCGACTGGACGGACCTCGACACCCGCGCCGTGGACACCATCCGCGTGCTCGCCGCGGACGCCGTCGAGAACTGTGGCAGTGGCCACCCCGGCACGGCGATGAGCCTGGCGCCGCTGGCCTACACCCTCTTCCAGCGCGAGATGCGGCACGACCCCGCCGACCCCGAGTGGCCCGCGCGTGACCGGTTCGTGCTCTCCGCCGGGCACTCCAGCCTCACCCTCTACATCCAGCTCTACCTCGCCGGCTACGGTCTCGAGCTCGAGGACCTCAAGCAGCTGCGGAAGTGGAACTCCAAGACCCCGGGGCACCCCGAGTACCAGCACACCCCCGGCGTCGAGGTGACGACCGGCCCGCTGGGCCAGGGCCTGGCGAACGCCGTGGGCATGGCGATGGCCGCCCGCCGCGAGCGCGGGCTGCTCGACCCCGAGCCCGCGCCGGGCGAGAGCATCTTCGACCACCACATCTACGTCATCGCCTCCGATGGCGACATCGAGGAGGGCGTCACCTCCGAGGCCTCCTCGCTCGCGGGCCGCCAGGAGCTGGGCAACCTCGTCGTCTTCTACGACGACAACAAGATCTCCATCGAGGACGACACGAACATCGCCCTGTCGGAGGACACCGCCAAGCGGTACGAGGCCTACGGCTGGCACGTCCAGGTCGTCGAGGGCGGCGAGGACGTCGTCGCCATCCAGGACGCGATCAAGGCCGCCAAGGCCGACCCGCGCCCGTCGTTCATCCTGCTGCGCACCATCATCGGCTATCCCGCGCCGACGAAGATGAACACCGGCAAGGCGCACGGCGCCGCGCTGGGCGCCGAAGAGGTCGCCGCGGTCAAGAGGATCCTCGGCTTCGACCCGGAGAAGAGCTTCCAGGTCGAGGACGAGGTGCTCGCGAGCACCCGCAAGGCGCTCGACCGCGGCAAGCAGTGGCGCGCCGAATGGCAGGAGAAGTTCGACGCCTGGGCGGCGAAGAACCCCGAGCGCAAGGCGCTGGCCGACCGGATGTCCACCCGGACCCTGCCCGATGGCTGGGCCGAGAAGCTGCCGACCTGGGAGCCCGACGCCAAGGGCATCGCGACCCGCAAGGCCTCCGGTGAGGTCCTCTCCGCGCTCGCCGACGTGCTGCCGGAGCTGTGGGGCGGTTCGGCCGACCTGGCCGAGAGCAACAACACCACGATGAAGGGCGCCGACTCGTTCGGCCCGGAGAAGGCCTCCACGAAGATGTGGAACGCCAACCCCTACGGCCGCACGCTGCACTTCGGTGTCCGCGAGCACGCGATGGGCGCGATCCTCAACGGCATCGCACTGCACGGCGGCACGCGGCCCTACGGCGCCACCTTCTTCACCTTCTCCGACTACATGCGCCCGCCCGTGCGGCTGGCCGCGCTGATGCACGCGCCGGTCATCTACGTGTGGACGCACGACTCCATCGGACTCGGCGAGGACGGCCCGACGCACCAGCCGATCGAGCACCTCGCCGCGCTGCGCGCGATCCCGGGCCTGAACATGGTCCGCCCGGCCGACGCCAACGAGACCTCGGGCGCCTGGAAGGCGGCGCTGGAGGACAAGCGCCACCCGTCCGGGCTGGCGCTGACCCGGCAGAACGTGCCGGTGCTCGAGGGCACGTCGATCGACGCCGTCGCCAAGGGCGCCTACGTCCTGGCCGACGCCTCCGAAAGCGCAGCGGGCGAGCCCGACGTGATCCTGATCGGCACCGGGTCCGAGGTCCAGCTGGCCGTCGAGGCCCGCAAGGTCCTCGAAGCCGACGGAGTTCGAACCCGAGTGGTCTCCATGCCGTGTTTCGAGTGGTTCGAGGCACAGGACGAGGCCTACCGGGAGTCGGTGCTCCCGGCCGGGGTCAAGGCCCGGGTGGCGGTCGAGGCCGGCATCGCGCAGCCCTGGTACCGCTACGTCGGTGACGCCGGTGAAATCGTGTCGATCGAGCACTACGGTGCCTCGGCCGACTACCAGACCCTGTTCCGCGAGTTCGGGTTCACCGCCGACGCCGTGGTCGACGCCGCGCGCAGCTCGCTCGCCAAGACCAAGAAATCCTGACCAGAAAAGGGGATGAACGTCATGAGCGACCGACTTGCCCAGCTGTCCGAAGCCGGTGTCTCGATCTGGCTCGACGACCTGTCGCGTGAGCGGCTCAACTCCGGCAACCTCGCCGGCCTGATCCGCGACAAGCACGTCGTCGGGGTCACCACCAACCCGACGATCTTCGCCAACGCGCTGTCGGACGGTGAGGCCTACGACGAGCAGGTCCGGGAGCTCGCGGACCGCGGCGCCGACCTCTCGGCCACCGTGCGCGAGCTGACCACGACCGACGTGCGCAACGCCGCGGACCTGTTCCGCGACGTCTACCGCGCCACCAACGGGGTCGACGGCCGGGTCTCCATCGAGGTCGACCCCCGCCTGGCCAAGGACGCGGAGAAGACCGCGGCCGAGGCGCAGGACCTGTGGAAGACCGTGGACCGGCCGAACATCTTCATCAAGATCCCGGCCACCGAGGAGGGTCTGCCCGCCATCACGCGCACCCTCGCGGAGGGCCTCAGCGTCAACGTCACGCTGATCTTCTCGGTCGAGCGCTACCGCAAGGTGATCGACGCCTTCTTCGCCGGCCTGGAGCAGGCCAAGGCCAACGGCCACGACCTGCGCGGCCTCGAGTCCGTGGCGTCGTTCTTCGTGTCCCGGGTGGACACCGAGGTCGACAAGCGCCTGGACGCGATCGGCACCGACGAGGCCAAGGCGCTGCGCGGCGAGGCCGCCATCGCCAACGCCCGGCTCGCCTACGCCGCGTACGAGGAGCTGTTCGCCTCCGAGCGCTGGCAGGCGCTCGCCGGCGCCGGGGCCAACCCGCAGCGCCCGCTGTGGGCCTCCACCGGCGTGAAGGACCCGTCGTACTCCGACACCCGCTACGTCGACCAGCTGGTGGTCCCCAACTCGGTGAACACCATGCCGGAGAAGACACTGCTCGCAGTCGCCGACCACGGCGAGATCGACGGTGACAAGGTCACCGGCACCGCCGGCCAGGCGCAGGCGGTGTTCGACCAGCTCTCGGCTGTGGGCATCGACATCCCGGACGTGTTCCGCACGCTCGAGGACGAGGGCGTCGAGAAGTTCGAGAAGTCCTGGCAGGAGCTGCTCGACACCGTCGAGGGGCAGCTCGGAAAGGCGAAGAGCTGACATGGTGGGGGACGAAACCACGGTCACGATCGTCGACGGCGGGCTCGCGGCGAAGGCCGCGCCGCTGATCGACAAGTTGGTCGCCGACCAGGTCGCCTCGAAGCTCGCCGCGCAGGATCCCACGCTGTGGGGCCCGGACGCCGAGTCCGAGGCCTCGATCCGGCTGTCCTGGACGACGCTGCACAAGACCTCGCGCCCGCTGATCGGCGAGATCGAGGCGCTGCGCGAGGAGCTGCGCGGCGAGGGCGTCGACCGCGTCGTGCTCGCGGGCATGGGCGGCTCGTCGCTGGCGCCCGAGGTGATCACCGGGACCGAGGGCACACCGCTGACGGTCCTGGACACCACCGACCCCGGCCAGGTCGCCGACGCGCTCGCCGGCGACCTGCAGCGCACGGTCATCGTGGTGTCCTCGAAGTCCGGCGGCACCGTCGAGACCGACAGCCACCGCCGCATCTTCGCCAAGGCCTTCACCGAGGCCGGCATCGACGCGGCGCGGCGCATCGTCGTGGTCACCGACCCCGGCTCGCCGCTGGCGGAACTGGCCGAGCACGACGGCTACCGCAAGGTGTTCCTCGCCGACCCGCACGTGGGCGGCCGCTACTCGGCCCTGACCGCGTTCGGGCTCGTCCCGGCCGGGCTCGCCGGCGCCGACGTGGCGCGACTGCTCGACCAGGCCGCCGCGGCGGCCCAGGTGCTGGGCAACGACGACGCCGCGAACCCGGCGCTGCGCCTCGGCGCGGCCTGGGCCGCGGCGCACGCCGACGGCGCGGAGAAGGTCGTGCTGGCCGACACCGGCTCGGGCATCACCGGCTTCGCCGACTGGGCCGAGCAGCTGATCGCCGAGTCCACCGGCAAGCAGGGCACCGGCCTGCTGCCGGTCGCGGTCGAGGGCCCCACGGCGCCCGGCTTCGCCGACGCCGGCCCGGACGCGACCCCGCTCGCGATCGGCCCCGAGGTCGGTGCCGCGAAGATCGCCACCGGCGGCCCGCTCGGCGCGCAGTTCCTGCTGTGGGAGTTCGCGACCGCGATCGCCGGGCGGCTGCTGGAGATCAACCCGTTCGACCAACCCGACGTCGAGGCCGCGAAGAAGGCCGCACGCTCCCTTTTGGACAACCCCGCCGCGCTCGAGGGCGGCGAGAGCCCGTCCACTGTGGACGGCGTGGTCGAGGTCTTCGCGCCGGAGGGCGTGTCCACCGACGGCGAGCTGGCCGACGTGCTGCGCGCGTTCCTCGCGACCGCGCCGGAACACGGCTACCTCGCGGTGCAGGCCTACCTGGACCGGCTCGACGACGCGTCGGCGGCGCTGTTGCGCCCAGAGCTCGCCCGCCGCAGCGGCCTGCAGACCACCTTCGGCTGGGGCCCGCGGTTCCTGCACTCGACAGGGCAGTACCACAAGGGGGGTCACCAGAACGGCATCTTCCTGCAGGTCACCGGCACGCCGGAGACCGACCTGGAGGTGCCGGACCGGCCCTACACCCTCGGCAAGCTGCAGCACGCCCAGGCACTGGGCGACGGGCAGGTGCTCGCCGAGCACGGCAGGCCGGTGCTGCGGCTGCACCTGAGCGACCGGGCCGCCGGCCTGGCTCAGCTCTTCCGTGCTGTACAGGAGGTCGGCGAGTGAAGGAGCAGTGGACCAACCCACTGCGGGATCCCCGCGACAAGCGGTTGCCGCGCATCGCAGGGCCGTCCAGCATGGTGATCTTCGGGGTCACCGGCGACCTGTCGCGCAAGAAGCTGATGCCCGCGATCTACGACCTGGCCAACCGCGGCCTGCTGCCGGCGGGCTTCTCGCTCGTCGGGTTCGCCCGGCGCGACTGGGAGAACGAGGACTTCGGCCAGCTGGTGCACGACGCCGTCGCCGAGCACGCGCGCACGCCGTTCCGGGAGTCGGTGTGGCACCGGCTCGCCGAGGGCATCCGGTTCGTGCAGGGCAGCTTCGACGACGACGACGCGTTCGACCGGCTGGCCCAGACCGTCCGTGATCTCGATGCCGAGCGCGGCACCGGCGGGAACACGGCGTTCTACCTGTCGATCCCGCCGAGCGCGTTCCCGGTCGTGACCAAGCAGCTGGCCCGCTCCGGGCTGGCGCAGTCGGACGACCAGTCCTGGCGCCGCGTGGTCATCGAGAAGCCGTTCGGGCACGACCTGGCCAGCGCCAAGGAGCTCAACGGCATCGTCAACGACGTCTTCCCCGAGGAGTCGGTGTTCCGCATCGACCACTACCTCGGCAAGGAGACGGTGCAGAACATCCTGGCGCTGCGCTTCGCCAACCAGCTGTTCGAGCCGATCTGGAACTCGAACTACGTCGACCACGTGCAGATCACCATGGCCGAGGACATCGGTCTCGGTGGCCGCGCGGGCTACTACGACGGCATCGGCGCGGCGCGGGACGTGATCCAGAACCACCTGCTGCAGCTGCTCGCCTTCACCGCGATGGAGGAGCCGCTGTCGTTCGAGCCGCGGGCGCTGCGCGCGGAGAAGATCAAGGTGCTGTCGGCGACCAAGCCGGTCGAGCCGCTGGACCAGACCACCGCGCGGGGCCAGTACACGGGCGGCTGGCAGGGCGGCAAGAAGGTGCCGGGCCTGCTGCAGGAGGCCGGGTTCGCCAAGGACTCGACCACCGAAACCTACGCCGCCGTGACGCTCGACGTGCAGACCCGCCGGTGGGCCGGGGTGCCGTTCTACCTGCGCACCGGCAAACGCCTGGGCCGCCGGGTCACGGAGATCGCGGTCGTGTTCAAGCGCGCCCCGCACCTGCCGTTCGACTCCACCTCCACCGAGGAATTGGGCCAGAACGCGCTGGTGATCCGGGTGCAGCCGGACGAGGGGATCACTCTGCGGTTCGGTTCGAAGGTGCCGGGAACGACCATGGAGGTCCGCGACGTCACGATGGACTTCGGGTACGGGCACGCGTTCACCGAGTCCTCCCCCGAGGCGTACGAGCGGCTGATCCTGGACGTGCTGCTGGGCGAACCGTCGCTGTTCCCGGTGAACGAGGAGGTCGAGCTGTCCTGGAAGATCCTCGACCCGATCCTCGAGCACTGGGCCAAGCAGGGCGCGCCCGAGCCGTACCCGCCGGGCAGCTGGGGGCCGGCCTCGGCGGACGAAGTGCTCGCGCGTTCGGGCCGGAACTGGAGGCGTCCGTGATCATCGACCTGCCATCGACGACCACTTCCCAGGTCAACCGCAAGATGGTCGAGCTGCGTGAGCGCGGCGGGGCCGTGGCGCTGGGCCGGGTGCTGACGCTGGTCATCGTCGACGACGACGGCGAGCACCTCGAGGAGCACATCGACGCGGCGAACGAGGCCAGCCGGGAGCACCCGTGCCGGGTCATCGTCGTCGCGCGGGGGTCCCGCACGGCGGCCGCTCGGATCGACGGCCAGATCCGGGTCGGCGGCGACGCCGGCGCGAGCGAGGTCGTCGTGCTGCGGCTCTACGGTCCGCTCGCGGCCCAGGGCCAGAGCGCGGTCGTGCCGCTGCTGCTGCCGGACGCGCCGATCGTGACCTGGTGGCCCAGCGCGGGCCCGAAGGACCCGGCGGAGGACCCGATCGGCCTGCTCGCGCAGCGCCGGATCACCGACTCCGCCGCCGAGCGCAACCCGATCCGCGCGCTGATGACCCGGCGCAAGGCCTACACCCCGGGTGACACGGACCTGGCCTGGACGCGGCTGACGAACTGGCGTGCCCAGCTGGTCGCGGCGCTCGACCTGCCGCCGTACGAGGCGATCACCGCGGCGACGGTCACCGGCGAGGCGGACTCGCCGTCCACCGAGCTGCTCGCCGGGTGGCTCGCGGAGTACCTGAAGATCCCGGTCAAGCGGGTCAAGGTGCCGAACGCGCAGGGCATGGTGTCGGTGTCGCTCGAGCGGCGCTCCGGCGTCGTCGAGCTGCACCGCCCGGACGGCAAGGTCGGCACGCTGACCCAGCCGGGCCAGCCGACGCGGCGGATCGCGCTGCACCGGCGCAGCACCAAGGACTGCCTGATCGAGGAGCTGCGGCGGCTCGACCCGGACGAGATCTACGAGGCCTCCCTGCACGGACTCGAGAAGCTCACCTCGGGCGCGGCGAAGGCCGCGGCCAAGACCGGCGCCAAGGCCACGAGCGGCAAGAAGACGGCCAAGGCGAGCACGTCGTGAGCAAGACCGAGGTGGTCGTCTACGCCAATCCCGACCTGCTGGCTGCGGCGGTGGCCGCCCGCCTGGTGACCAGGCTGGTGGATCTGCAGGCGGCCAAGGGGTCGGCGTCCCTCGTGCTCACCGGTGGCAGCACCGGCATCGCGGTGCTCGACCAGCTGCGCCGCTCCCCCGCACGGGACGCGGTGGACTGGTCGCGGCTGGACCTGTACTGGGGCGACGAGCGGTTCGTGCCCGCGGACGACGACGAGCGCAACGAGAAGCAGGCCCGCGAGGCACTGCTCGACCACGTGCCCGTCGACCCGAAGCGGGTGCACGCCATGGCGGCCTCGGACGGCGAGTTCGGCGACGACGTCGACGCCGCGGCCGAGGCCTACGCCCGGGTGCTGGCGGACAACGCGCAGCCCGAGGACCACGGCGACGTGCCGAGCTTCGACATCACGCTGCTCGGCCTTGGCGGCGAGGGGCACACCGCGTCGGTGTTCCCGGAGTCGCCCGCGGTCTACGAGACCGAGCGGTCGGTGGTGGCGGTGCGCAACTGCCCGAAGCCGCCGCCGACCCGGATCTCGCTGACGCTGCCGGCGATCCGCCGGTCGCAGGACGTGTGGCTGCTGACCACCGGCGAGGCGAAGGCCGACGCGGTGGCGCTGGCGCTCTCGGGCGCCGGCGAGGTCCAGCTCCCGGTCGCCGGGGCGCGGGGCCGGCGGCGCACGCTCTGGCTGATCGACAAGGCCGCGGCGGCGAAGCTGTCCAACGTGTACAAGCCGCCCACGGCCTGAGCTCCCGGAGGGCCTCCGGTGCGCAATGGTCTGCACCAGAGGCCCTTCGGAGAGGGTCCAGACCACTGAAATCCGTAACAATGGGTGAAATTCACGGTCAGCACACGTGCGCCCGTTAGCATCCGCACATTTATTCGCTTGCGCGCGTCCCAGCGAACCCCTTCGCGCATCTCACCGTCAAGTCCACGAGACGAGTGAGGGCCGATCACATGAGCACTGAGGGACTCTCCATCGGCATTTCGGTCGGTGGTGCCAAGATCGCCGACCGGGCACGCAGACGCCACGGCGCACGCTGGGAAGTGCTGACCAGACGTGAGACGCTGGCGCCGCTCGCCGTCGACGCGGCCGCCATCCTGCTGGCGGCGCTCGACGTGTGGCTGGTCATCCCCGACAAGGCACCGCCCTACTCGATCTACCTCTCGGCGCTGGCGATCCTCGCGCTGGCGGCCCGCCGGTGGCTGCCCTTCGTCGTCGTGCTCGGTACCGTGCCGGGCTTTCTCACCGGCTGGTCGCAGCTCGCCGCGATGATCGCGCTCGGCATGCTCGCCACCCGCAAGCAGACGCACTGGCAGGTGTGGGTCGGCGCCGCGCTGGTGTGGATGTGCCGGTTCATCCAGTGGCCGCTGCCGGACTTCGCGTCGCTGAGCTGGCGCGAGCACGTGCTCGACGGCATCTACGGGGTGCTCGTCGCCGGGATGCCGATCGCGATCGGGCTGCTCATCGGCGCCCGCGCCCAACTGGCGCAGAAGCTCGTCGAGCTGGCCGCGAGCCGGGACCGCGAGCAGCAGCTGCGCGACGACGCGGTGCGCGCGGAGGAGCGGGCGCGGCTCGCCCGCGAGATGCACGACGTCGTCTCCCATGACATCACCCTGATCGCGATGCAGGCCGGGGTGCTGGCTGCCTCCGGGGAGTCGGGGAACGCCAGGCAGACCGCGCAGGTCATCCGGCAGCTCTCGACACGGACGCTCGAGGAGCTGCGGTCACTGGTCGGGGTGCTGCGATCCGGCGCCGCCGACGACGGCCCACAGCCGGGCATCGGCGAGCTGGACCAGCTCGTGCGCGGCTGCGAGGTCCCCGTGCAGCTGACCGTGGACAGCGTGCCCGAGCAACTGCCGGCGAAGGTGTCCGCGGCCGCCTACCGGACCGTGCAGGAGTGCCTGACGAACGTCTGCAAGCACGCCCCCGGCGCGGCCGCCACCGTGCTGATCCTGGGCGACGGCGACGCGCTGAACATCGAGGTGCGCAACGACGGGCCCAGCCGCCCGGCGACGCCGCTGCCCTCGGGCGGGCACGGCCTCACCGGCCTGGCGGAGCGCGCCCGGCTGCTCGGCGGCAGCTTCGAGACCGCGGCGACCGACGACGGCGGCTTCCAGGTGCGGGCGACCTATCCGGTCAAGTCCTGAGAACGCCGATGGGGGCCGGTTCCCGCTTGGGTCCGGCCCCCGATCGGAGCTCGCTTCCGGCTACCTAGATCTGGCGACGCTGGCGCAGCCGCTCGAGCGCCTCGGCGAGGATCGCCTCGCCATCGGCGTCGCTGCGCCGTTCCTTCACGTACGCCAGGTGGGTCTTGTACGGTTCGGTCCGTGGTGCCGCCGGCGGGTTCTTGGCGTCCTGACCACCGGGCAACCCGCACCGCGGGCAGTCCCACTCGTCCGGGACCTCGGCGTCCATCGAAAACGACGGACGGGACTCGTGCCCGTTGGCACACCAGTAGGAAACCCGGCGACGCGGCGCGGACTCGCCGCGCTCGGACTCGCCGGAAGGACCGGCACCGACCCTGGTGCCTCGAATCGCGTTACCGCCAACCATGAATCCTCACAGTGTGATAGGCGGCGCGCCCCCCATAGGCACGCCCGTGCACTCAGACCTTCAGCAGCAGGCCGAGACCCACGATGCTGATCAACCAGATCGCACCGAGCAGCAGGGTGATGCGGTCGAGGTTCTTCTCGGCCACGCTCGACCCCGCGAGACTCGACTGCATCCCACCACCGAACAACGAGGACAAGCCGCCACCACGCCCACGGTGCAGCAGTACCGCGATCACCAACAGCACGCTGGTCGCGATCAACAGGATTTGCAGGAACAGCTTCATCTCATCCTCTGGTGTCTCCGGGTGACGTACGACCCGACGGGCGGGTGGCCCATCGTACGACACCGCGAAAGGTGTTCCCTGATCGTGTGACGGTCTGAGGTTGCCAGACTACTCGGCGGCCGGGAGGCTCACGGCAGCGGACCCCCGGCGGCCAGGGCGCACAGCTTGGTGAACTCGTCGGCCTGCAGGCTCGCGCCGCCGACCAGCGCGCCGTCGATGTTGTCGCACGCCACGAGCTCACCGATGTTGCCCGACTTCACCGAGCCGCCGTACAGCACGCGGACCTCCTCGGCGACGTCGGCGCCGTACTTGTCCGCGATCGTGGCACGCAGCGCCTTGCACACTTCCTCGGCGTCGTTCTGGGTGGCCACCCGCCCGGTGCCGATCGCCCAGACCGGTTCGTAGGCGACGACGACGTACTCCTTGACCTGCTCGGCCTTGAGGCCCTTGAGCCCGGCCACCAGCTGCGAACAGGAGTGGGGGACGTGGCGGCCCTCCTCGCGCACGTCCAGCGCCTCGCCGACGCACAGGATCGGCTTGATGCCGTGCTTGATGGCCGCGCGGACCTTCTTGTTGACCAGCTCGTCGTCCTCGTGGTGGTACTGGCGCCGCTCCGAGTGCCCGACCACCACGTACTCGCAGCCGAGCTTCGCCAGCATCGGGCCCGACACGTCGCCGGTGTAGGCGCCCGAGTCGTACGGCGAGAGGTCCTGCGCGCCGTAGGTCAGCAGCAGCTTGTCGCCGTCCACCATGGTCTGGATGCTGCGGATGTCGGTGAACGGCGGCAGGACGGTGACGTCCACCTTCGCGTAGTACTTCTCCGGCAGGGAGAACGCGATCTTCTGCACCAGTGCGATGGCCTCGAGGTGGTTGAGGTTCATCTTCCAGTTGCCTGCGATGAAGGTCTTGCGGGCCATCAGGCACCCTCCGTGTTCCGCGCGGCCCGGGTGCGGGTGTCCCGCGCGGGCACCGCCGCACCTGGTCGGGCTCGACGAGCGGCTGCGCAATTTTCGCTCATCGGCCCTCCTCCTCCAGCACCGCGACGCCCGGCAGTTCCTTGCCCTCGAGGTACTCCAGCGAGGCACCACCGCCGGTGGAGATGTGCGAGAACCCGTCCTCGGGCAGCCCGAGCAGGCGGACCGCGGCGGCCGAGTCGCCGCCGCCGACCACGCTGAACGCGGCCGAGTCCGCGATCGCCTGCGCGACCCCCCGGGTGCCGGCCGCGAACGGCGCCAGCTCGAACACGCCGGCCGGGCCGTTCCAGAAGACCGTCCTGGCCCCCGCGATGACCTGCGCGAACCGCTCGACCGTGTGCGGGCCGATGTCGAGGCCCTTCCACTCGGCCGGGATCGCGTCCGCGCGGACCGTGCGCACCTCGACGTCCTCGGCCAGCGCCTCGGCGACGACCACGTCGACGGGGAGGACGATCTTGTCGCCGTACTCGCCGAGGAGCTTGCGCGCGGTGTCGACGAAGTCGCGCTCAAGCAGCGAGCCGCCCACGTCGTGGCCCTGGGCCGCGAGGAACGTGAAGGCCATGCCACCGCCGATGAGCAGCGTGTCGACCTTCGGCAGCAGCGCCTCGATGACGGCGAGCTTGTCGGAGACCTTCGACCCGCCGAGCACCACGACGTAGGGCCGCTCCGGCTCGCCGGTCAGCTTGCTCAGCACCGCCAGCTCGGCGAGCACGAGGCCGCCCGCGTAGGCAGGCAGCGCGCGGGCCACCTCGTAGACCGAGGCCTGCTTGCGGTGCACCACGCCGAACCCGTCCGAGACGAACGCGCCGCCGTCGCCGACGAGCGCGGCGAACTCGGCCGCGAGCTCCGCCCGCTCGGCGTCGGACTTGCTGGTCTCGCGCGGGTCGAACCGCACGTTCTCCAGCAGCGCGACCTCGCCGTCGGCAAGCGTGCCGACGACCTCCTCGGCCTGCTCCCCCACGACGTCCCCGGCGAGGCGGACCGCCTTGCCGAGCAGCTCGCCCAGCCGGTCGGCGACCGGGCGCAGCGAGTACCGCGGGTCGGGCGCGCCCTTCGGACGGCCCAGGTGCGCCGCGACGACCACCTTGGCGCCGGCCTTCGCCAGGCGCTCGATGGTCGGCAGCGCGGCACGCACGCGGCCGTCGTCGGTGATGGTCTTGCCGTCGAGCGGGACGTTCAGATCCGAGCGGACCAGCACGCGCCGCCCGGCGACGCCGTCGGCCAGCAGGTCTTCGAGCGTCTTGACTGCCATGGTCTCAGGAGAGCTTCGAGCCGACGAGCTTCACCAGGTCCGCCAGCCGGTTGGAGTAGCCCCACTCGTTGTCGTACCAGCCGAACACCTTGACCTGGTCGTCGATGACCTTGGTCAGCGGCGCGTCGTAGATGCACGAGGCCGGGTCGTTGACGATGTCGCTGGAGACGATCGGGTCCTCGCTGTAGCGCAGGATGCCGGCCAGCGGGCCCTGCGCGGCGGCCTGGTACGCGGCGTTGATCTCCTCGACGCTCGCCTTCTTCGTCAGGTTGACGGTGAGGTCGGTGATCGAGCCGGTGGGCACCGGCACGCGCAGCGAGTAGCCGTCGAGCTTGCCGTTCAGCTCGGGCAGCACGAGACCGATCGCCTTCGCGGCGCCGGTGGAGGTCGGCACGACGTTCAGCGCGGCGGCACGGGCGCGGCGCGGGTCCTTGTGCGGGCCGTCCTGCAGGTTCTGGTCCTGCGTGTAGGCGTGGACGGTCGTCATCAGGCCCTTTTCGATGCCGAAGCTCTCGTGCAGGACCTTGGCCAGCGGGCCGAGGCAGTTGGTGGTGCAGGAGGCGTTCGAGATGATCGTCTGCGAGCCGTCGTAGAGGTTGTCGTTGACGCCCAGCACGACCGTCAGGTCCTCACCCTTGGCGGGCGCGGAGATGATCACCTTCTTGGCGCCGCCCGCGATGTGCGCCTTCGCGGCGTCGGCGTTGGTGAAGAAGCCGGTCGACTCGACGACGACGTCCACACCCAGGTCGCCCCAGGGCAGGTTGGCCGGGTCGCGCTCGGCGAGGGCCTTGATGGTCTTGCCGCCCACGACGATGCCCTCACCGCTGACGCTGACCGGCTCGGGGTAACGGCCCAGGATGCTGTCGTACTTGAGCAGCTGCGCCATGGTCGAGACATCGCCGAGGTCGTTGAAGGCCACCACCTCGATGTCGTGGCCGGCGGCCTGCACGGCGCGGAAGAAGTTGCGGCCGATCCGACCGAAGCCGTTCACACCTACGCGAACCGTCACTGCTCGTCTCTCCTCGGGTCGACCCGGTCCGTGACCGGGCTACACATCTTCGGGCTCAGGGGCCACCCTAGCGTGCTGGCCTGCACGGACCGACATGGACCGACGAGATGTCCGCCACCCGGGTAAATCGATCAAGAGGCCAGCTCTTTCTCCAGTGGTGTCCGGAATTTGGGAGTTACCCGGACGGCGCCGAGCCAATCGCGCAACCGGTCCGCAGCACCCTCGATCGCGGCGAGCGCGTCGGCTCCGACGTCCTCCAGCACCCGGTGCACGATCTCCCCCGATTCCCGCTGCGCCCAGCCGCCGACGATCCGGCCGCCCCACCACACGGTGGGCCCGATGTTGCCGGTGCGGTCGAACAGCGGCGCCTGGTGCGCGCCGAGGTACCACTCGCGCCGCACCCAGCCCATCGGCGTGGGGTCGAGCGCGGGCAGGAGGGCGGCGGCGGGCTCGGGTTCGGGCACGGGGTCCAGGTCGTCGGGCAGGATCACCCCGGGCGTGCCGTCCAGGTCGACCTCGGCCGTGCCGAGCTCCGCGAGCGCCTTCTTCACCTGTGCCGCCGTCCAGCCCGTCCACCACTTGAGGTCCTCGACCGGGGCGGGGCCGAACGCGCGCAGCCAGCGGCGCGCCAGCTCGGCCCGTGCGGTGTCGGGCGGGAGGGCGGGAATGCCGCCCGGCAGCCAGGAGTCCGCGGTGGCCCAGGAGTACTGCGTGGACAGCCAGGAGCCGCGCGGGCGGCCGCGGACGATGCGGCCCTGCGCGGCGAGCAGGAACAGCACCCGGTTGGTGATGTAGCCGCGGGCCTCGTACGGCTTTCCCTGTGCCATCACGATTTCGGTGCGCAGCCTCGGCTCGCTGTCGGCGATCTGCTGCGCGTGCGCGCCGCCGCGGGCGGCCAGCGCGCGGTAGGCGCCCTCCTCGACCTCGGCGAGCCAGCTGCCGAGCTCCTCGTCCAGCTCCGCCGTGGCGAGGTGCTGGATGAGCAGCTTCCGTTGCTTGCGCGCGATTTCGTCGGCACAGGCGGCCTGCACGACGGGCGCGAGCGCCACCGGGACCACGAACATCGTGCGGCGCATCCCGAGCATCCGCAGCAGCGTGCGGTCCAGGTAGAGGGCGCGCTCCACCGTTTCCGGCTCCCGCAGCCGCACCGCGGCGGACAGGTGCACGGTGGCCGGGTCGGTCGCGTGCAGCGCGACGAGCGCGTCCGCGACCTCCTCGACAGTGCTCGCGGGCGCGCTCAGCAGCTGTCGCGTCATCAGTCGCGCGCGCCGCTCGGCAACGCCCACTCGTCTCGTCACACCCGCTTCCTACCAGCGGCCACCGACAAAACCGGTCGCAACGGCAGGCTCGCCGGGGCTAGGTTCCGCATATGGTCTCCTCTGCCCACTTCGCGGCGTTCGCCGCACTGGTGTTCCTCATGGTCGTCGTACCGGGGCCGAGCGTGCTGTTCACCATCAGCCGTGCCCTCACCGTCGGGCGCCGCGACGCGCTGCTCACGGTCGTCGGCAACGCGGCGGGCGTCTACACGCAGGTGGTGGCCGTGGCGTTCGGGCTCGGGGTGCTCGTGCAGGGCTCGGCCACGGTGTTCACCGTCATCAAGCTCGCCGGCGCCGGCTACCTCGTGTACCTGGGCGTGCAGGCGGTCCGGCACCGCCACAAGCTGACCGACGCGTTCGCCGCCGCCGTGCGCACCACGCCGGGGCGCACCCGCACGGTGCTGCGTGACGGGTTCGTCGTCGGCTTCGCCAACCCGAAGTCGATCGTGTTCCTGGCGGCCGTGCTGCCACAGTTCGTCGACCAGGCCGCGGGCCGGGTGCCGGTGCAGATCATGATCCTCGGCCTGTGCCTGCCCGTCATCGCGGTCCTGTCGGACAGCGTCTGGGCGCTCGTGGCCGGTGCGGCGCGCACCTGGTTCGCCCGCTCGCCGAAGCGCCTCGAGCTCATCGGCGGCACGGGCGGCCTGGTCATGATCGGCCTCGGCGCGGGGCTCGCGCTCGCCGGCCGGAAGGACTGACGCTCCCTAGAAGCGGAACAGCCCGTGTGGCGTGCCGCGCCCGGTGGGGCCGTCCCAGCCGGCGCCGGCGCTGCACAGCCGCCCGTCGAAGGTCTGTTTCGGATCGGCCGGCACGCCGCCGCTCGGCGGGAGGCAGCGGCCGTTGCTGATGCCGCCGTTGGTGCCGGAGGTGACGTCGTTGAAGCCGGCCGGGTCCAGCTCGTAGAGCAGGTTCGGCCCGAGCACCCGCGCCAGCGACCCGCTCGCGGCGTAGACACCGGCGACGAACGGCGAGGAGGCGCTGGTCCCGGCGACGACGGTCCAGCCGAGCGGATGGTTGGTCTGCGGGCTGTAGGTCACGTAGATGGCGAGGTTGTCCGCGACCGCCGACACGTCGACCCCGGCCCGCGCGCCGACACAGGTCGTGCTGACGTCGCCGGGCTGGCTCAGCGGCGGCGGGGCGCCGGGCGCGCAGCTGGAACCGGCGCCGCTCCACGCGCCCTCGCTGTAGCGGTCGGACTGCTTGACCAGCTCGGTGCCGCCCACCGCGGTGACGGTCGGCAGCGCCTGCGGCCACAGGTACTCGTTGGCCTCGAACCCGGAGTCGCCGCTGGAGGCGACGACGGCGACCCCGTGCGGCGCCAGCTGCGCCGCGACCGGCCCGTGCAGCATCGCGTCGTCCCCGGGCAGCCCGTAGCTGATGCTGACCGCGTTCGCACCCTGGGCGACGGCCGTCTGCACGGCCGTACCGAACGCGGCCGCGTAGCCGTCGTAGTTGACGGTGCCGTTCTGGTCGGTGCTCGGCAGCTCCGACTGCGGGATCTGGATCTCCATGATGCGGCAGTTCGGGCACGCGGCCGAGGCCATGTCGACGTCGAGCGCCGTCTCCACGGCGATCTGCTCGTCGACCGCGGCACCGTCGGCACCCGCGGTGGGCGCGAGGGGCGGGCCGCCGCGGAAGTCCAGCTGCCGGAAGCAGCCGCTCGCGCTCGTGCACGGCGGCAGGCCGTACTGCGCGCGGTACACCCCGAGGTCGCTCTCGAGCGTCGGATAGGCACCGACGTCGATGATCGCGACGGTGCCCGCGTTCGGCGAGGTCGCCGGGATGTCGTGGGACTGCTGCAGATCCTGGGCGCCCCAGCCGATCGGCGCCTCGTACGAACCGCCGACCAGCTTCTGGACCTGGCACGCGACGCGCGCCAGCTTTCCTTCGCACACCGGTTCGAATCTCCCGCTCCGGGACTGATCCGCCGCCGCGGGCGCCGAGACGAGCGCCGTTGTGAGAATCATTCCGGCGAAGACCGCGAGACCGGACCGCAACTTCGGGCTCCTCATCGTGCTGTTTCGGGAGTTGGGCTGCGCCACGGGCAAAGGACCCGGCCGCGGATCCGGCTGGGGGCACCGGATCCGCGGCCGGGCGTGGACGGCGTCCGGCCCGCGGCCGCCGGACGGGACGGGTGGTTCAGCCCAGCAGGCCGGCCAGCAGCGCCGACAGGCTCAGCAGCACCCGCTGCAGGAGCGCGTCGAGCAGGGTCGCCACGGACGGGATGTCCTGCCGCGCGGTCTGGTCCGCGGGCAGCTGGGCGATCTTGTCCGCGGCGGTGACGGCCTCGTCGTGCGCGGTCGCGGCGGTCTGGCGGGTGTCGGCCTGGATCGAGTAGCGGTCGCTGGTGGCCAGATCGGACAGCAGCGGCTCCAGCTGGGTCAGCTCGGCGCGGGCCCCGGTGGCGTCACCGGCCTTGGCGTCGTTGACCAGGTTGTCGCGAGAGGTCTGGACCTGAGCGGCCGCGCTTTCGGTGCTCGACGTGCCACTGCCGGCCGGGGTGGCCGCGGCTGCCATGCCGGCACCGGTCAGCGTCAGCACGCCGCCTGCGACGAGTACCGAGATCAGGCGCGCGAATCGGTTCTTCATTGTGGGCTCCTCGAAAGAGTGGGCTGTCTGCCTGCAATTCCTTACCCAATCGAGCCACGATTCACCCAGCATCCAGCCGAAGGAGCTAACGAAAGATATTCGAGACACTTTCACGAATTGCGTACGCACTCTTTCCGGAGATTCCCGGAGGAGTGGATCAAGACAGGAAAAGGCCGAAGTCGATCACTGCCCGTCGACGCCGCGCAACTCGTTCGAGGCAACGGCCACCCAGATCGGTGGCAGCGGGAAAAATTCTACCCGGACCCCTCCGGTAACCCGTTAGGGCAGGTCACCGCGGGGGCACCGGGTCGAGCAGAATCCGCCGCGAGGCCGGGTGAGCGGGCGGGGGCGGCCGTCACGGCACGCCGTGCCCAGCCGTCGCGGTGGGGCGGGAGTGGCGGCGGATTGTCCTACTCGGTCGCCTTCGCGAACAGGCGGGTCGCCGAGAGGTGGGAGGTGCCGTCGGGGGCGGCGAGCTCGTCGAGGTGGTTGCGGATCGTCGCGTCGACCGACAGGTACTTCCGCCCTGCCCGCAGGTCCGCGTCGTTGCGCAGGCGCACGATCAGCGGGAACTCCGACAACGCGCCCGCGTCGAACAGGCCGGTCGTGTAGATCAGCTGCACGCCCAGCGCCTCCGCGACCACCCGCTGCAGCTCCAGCAGGTACCCCGCCGACGCGCGGCCGATCGGGTTGTCCAGGAACAGCACCCCCGAATGCCGGTTGCGCATCTTCCCGCGGTTGTTCGCCCGCAGCGCCGCCAGCGTGCAGTACAGGATGATCGCCGCCGTCAGCTGCTGGCCGCCCGAGAACACGTCCCGGATCTCCGACACCCGCTGCCGTTCGGTGCGCAGCACCGAGTCCGGCTTGAGCATGTCCACCCGGAACCCCTTGGGCACCGCCGCCCGCACGCCCCGCAGCACGAGCGTCATCCCGTCGCGCTTGACGTCCCGCCCGTCGCTCGTCTTCCCGGCGGCGGCCTCGTCCACGACCTGGCCGAGCGCCTCGGTGAGCTCGGGCTCCTCGGGGTCGCCGAACCGGATGCGCAGGAACTCCTGCCCGGACCAGTCGCCCAGCCCCTCGGGCAGCCGCGACAGCCGCTGCGCGGACCGCAGCATCCGCAGCGCACCCTCGACCATCCCCTGCAGCCGGGCCACGATGCCGGAGCGGTGCCGGTCGATCTGCGCGAGGTCGTCGCTCAGGGTGCGCAGCCGCGGCCGCAATGCGGCCGCCCATTCCGCCGCGCTCGCGGGCAGGCTGTCGCGGCGCACCGAGATGATCTGCTGGCGCACCGGGCTCGACAGCTGCTCGAACCGCTTGTCCGTCGCGTACTGGGCGAGCGTGTCCGAATGCGCCCGCACCCGCTTCTCGGCCTGGTCCACGGCGGCTTCGGCCTCGGTCAGCGCGGAGATCAGCTTGCGATAGCGGTTCTGGGCCGCCTCGACGTCGCCGTCGAACACCGCCTCGGGCTCGCCGCCCGGCGCGAGCTGAGCCATCGACTCCGCCAGCACCCGGAACCCCGTCGCCGAACTGGTCGCCGTCTCCGAGGCGTGCTCGGCCTCCGCGCGCCGGGCCTGCGCCTCCTCCCAGGCCCGGGCGGCGGCACTCGCCTCCTCGGCGGCCTCGTCGATCAGCTCACGGCCGTGCTCGACGTCGCGCGGCCGGGCCTCGAGCGGCGCGCCCTGCCTCGGCAGCTGGTCGAGCTCCGCCTTGCAGGTCGCGACCGCGCCGATCGCCTCACTGTGCTCGGCCTCCAGCGCCGCCACGGCACGCCCGGCGCGCGCCTGGGCGGCGGCGCGGGTCGCGGCGTCGGAGCCGTCGGGCGTCTCCAGCAGCCGGGACGCCTGCTCGCGCACCGCCGGGTCGAGGACCTCGAGTGCCACCCGTGCCGCGGACTCGGCCGACTCCGCCTGCTCCAGCTCGGCGCGCAGGTCGCTGCCGACCTCGACCTTGGCGTAGGCGTCGCTCGCGGACGCGAACGCCCGGCGCAGGGCGTCCACCGGCTCCTTGGGCACGGGGTCGTTTTCGGACACCGAGCCGCCGCCGGGCACCTCGGCCAGCTCGGCGCGAGCGCTGCTGACCGTGCGCCGGTGCCCGTCCGCGGTGCGCTGTTCCTCCGCGGCCTCCTCGCGCGCGCGGGCGGCCTTCGCGCTCGCCTGCCCGGCTTCGGCTTCCGCACGGGCGATGACCTCGCGCGCGCGCCCTGCCTCGTCCGTCCACTGTGGAATCCGGACGACGTGCTCGGCCAGCTCGCCGAGCCTGCGCGCCCGCTCCTCCCCCGTGCGCGCCTCGGCACGCAACGCCGGGACGGCTTCGCGCAGCCGGTTCCGGCGGGCGGTCAGCTCGGCGAGCTGCCGTTCCGCGGTGACGACCGCCGTCTGGCTCTCGGCGAGCTCACCGGCCGTGGTCTCGGCCTCCTCGGCGAGCGTGGCGAGCGCCCCCGGCGGGTAGTCCTCGCGCCAGGTGGTGAGCTTCCATTCGAGCGCCGCGTCGTCACCGATCGCGGTCGCGAGCGCCTCCAGCTGCTTCTGCCGGCGCGAGTGCCGGGCGAGGATGGCCTGCCGTTCGGTGTCGGCGGCCTCCTCGTCGTACATCGCGGGGTTGGGCGGCACCAGGAACTCGACGCCCGGCGCGGTGCCCTCGCGCCTGACGGCCTCGGTGGTGCCCACCGGGAGCACGGCGCTGGGCAGCAGCTTGGCATCCGCCAGCGCCGACCGCGCGCGGGCGAGCTGGGCCGGGTCGTTGACCAGCACACCGCCGACCAGGTGCGGCAGCTCGGCGAGCACCCGCTCGCGGGCCTTGGCGTCCATTGTGGACAGATAGCGCCAGCCGGACCACGCGGTGATGCCCGCGCGCTCCAGCACTTCCAGCGCCGCCTGCACCTCGGGCGGCGCGGGCAGCAGCCCGCCGTCGCCCAGCGCGGCGAGCGCCCGCTCGTCGGCGGACTCCTCCATGCGCAGGGCGGTCTGCTCGCGCTCGGCGCCCGAACGGGCCTCGCGCAGCCGCTTCAGCAGCGCCGGGGTGTCGGTCTCCGGCTGGACGTTCTCGCCGCCCAGCAGCTCCAGCAACCGGGGATGCGCGGCGAGCGCGTCGGTGCGGCGGTGTGCCTTGGCCAGCTCGCCTGCCGCCCGGTCCGCGCGGGACTGGGCCGCCGACGCGCGCTGCTGCGCGGCGTGCAGGGCCTGCTGCGCCTCGGCGTGCTCCTCCGCGACGCGTTCGAGCTCGGCCTCGCGGGAGACCAGCTCGCTCGCCGCGTTCTCCCCGCGGGCGCGGGCTTCCTGCGCCGCCGCGGCGACCTGGGTGCCGTCGCTGAGCAGGCCGTCGCGCACGGCCTGCTGCACCCGCGCACGGAGCTCGTCGACGCGGGCGGACAGCTGGGCCTCCTCCGCGCGGTACCTCGCCGCGGTGCCGGTGGCCCCGTCGCGCTGGTCCTGCGCGGCGGCCGCCTCCGTCCGCGCGGCGGCGGCGCGTTCCTCCGCCGCCCGTGCCTGGTCCTCGGCCTCGCGGGCGAGCGCGAGCAGGCCGCGGGCGAGCGCGTTCGCCGCCGCGTTCTTCGCCTCCAGCGCCGGTTTCGCGGTCTGTTCCCGCTCCCCCACCAGCTCGCGGATGTCGGCGGCCTTGCGGACGGCGTTGAGGTGCGCCAGCACGGTGCCGGTCTCGCGCCAGGCCTCCGCGGTCGCGCGGGCCTCGGCCAGCTCGCCGTCGAGGCGCTTCTTGTCCGCGGTGGCGTCGGCGAGCCGCAGCTCGGCCACGACGCGCCGCAGCTCGGTCACGACGGCCGACAGCCGGCGATGATCGCCCTCGGCGAGCTTCTCCGCGTCACGGGTCTCCTCGACGAACGCGGCGAGACCCGCCAGCCGGTCGGACTCCAGCTCGTGGCGCGCGATCACGGAACCGGCGAACGCCTGCGCGTCCGAGCGCGCGGCGGCGGCGAGCTTGCGCGACGCGGCGGCCAGCGACTCCTCCTCGGCCAGCGGGACGAGCAGGTCGAGCGCGCCGGCGACGAAGTCCCGCTCGGCGATCAGCTCGCCCCGCTGGCCGAGGTTGTGCGCGTAGGTCTGCACGACGTCGGCGAGGTCACGCGGGTCGTCCTCGGAGATGACGGCCTTGAGCAGGAACTCGACGAACGCCTCGTCGGAGGTGAAGGCGAACGCGTCGGCCGCCTCGCCCTCCCCCGCGTTCATCGCCCGCTGATAGCGGAAGAGCTCGGTGTCCAGGCCGAGCGCGTCGAGCCGCTCGGTCCACTCGTGGTGGCGGCGGGTCCACGACAGCTCCAGCTCCGGTTCCGCCCGATGCGCCTCCTCGAGCCGCTCCGCGAACCCGGACATCGTCAGCAGCCTGCCGCCGTCGGTGAAGGGCAGCGACTCCAGGCCGGTGCCGGCGCTGGGGCGGAAGCAGAACCACGAGTCGATCAGGTTCGCCGGGTCGTTGGACACGACGTGCCCGCGCCACTCGGACACCTTGCCGGTGATGACCCGCTGCCCGGTGTCGGTGTGCTGCCACTCCAGCACGACGTGCGAGACGTCCTTGGCGGCGACGAACTTCTCCAGCACGCGGGTGTTCGTGGTGCCGACCACCTGGCGGCGTCCCGGCAGCATCACCGAGAAGATCAGCTTGATCAGCACCGACTTGCCGCCGCCGTTCTCCAGGAACAGCACGCTCGCCGGGGAGGGCCGCCGCGGCAGGCCCTGCTCGGCGGAGTGGATTCCGGCGGTGAACAGCGCGTCCTGCGTCGGCGCCTTGACCAGCGGGCCGACGCCGCTGAAGTCCAGCACCACGTCCTGGTACCGCGCGCCGGCCGGGCCGACCGAATGCAGGCGCACCCGCGAAAGCTCGTACATGTCCCCCCTACAGCGTGTCCGAAATGGACGGACGGAGGGTGCCCGCGGAGTCCCCCACCGCGACGACGCCCAGCTCCAGCAACTCCTCGAACGCGCTGTCCGCCGCCAGCTCCCGCACCTGGACCTGGTAGCGCGGCGTGGTCCGGTACGTGCCGCCCTGCTCGGTGCTCACCTGCACCAGGTACCCCTGGTCGGCGAGGAACCGCAGCGCCCGCGACACCATGCCCCGCGTGGTGTCCGAGGCGAGCCGCCCGTCCTTCGTCGCCGCGGCGGCCGGGCGGCGCGCGTAGGCCCGCCACGCCTGCTCCAGCTCCGGCGCGTCGGAGAGCGGGTCGTTGTTCTGCTCCGCCTTCGCGGCACGCTCGTCGAGGATGCGGCACGCCTCGCGGACCACGCCGTCGACCTGCTCGACGCTGACCCGCCCGATGTAGGTGTCGTTGGCGAGGTCGTCCGGGCGCGGGTAGCCGAGCGCGGCGGCGGCCAGGTGCACCAGGCCGTGCAGCACCTTCTCGGTCTCCCGGCGCTCGCGGATCTTGCTCTGCCGCGCGTAGGAGTCCATCTTGATCTCGAACACGGACTCGTCGGTGGCCGCGAGCACGGCGCCGGCCTGGGCGCTGACGTCGAGCACCATCAGCCCGAGCCCGGCGGCGACCGAGTTCGTCAGCTGCTTGAAAGCGTTGTCCTCGCGGTAGCGGCGCACCAGGTCGGCGTACACGACGTCACGGCCGGGCAGCTGCTTCGGCCGCATGCCGAAGGAGACCAGCCGGGCCGCCGACTCCGCGTCAGCGGTGTTCACTCAGGCCACCCCCTCTTCGTCGTGTGCGCGCTCGATGCGGGCCGTGGCCAGCAACAGGTCCGCGCCGCCGAACTCCGCGTCGTCCAGCAGCGTGCCGTCGTCCACGGCCAGCAGCGTGCGGTCGTCCCCCTGCCGGACGGCCGCGCCGACCTCCGGACTGTAGGAGTGCAGCGCCCGCAGCGCGACAAGGCGCGCCACGTGCGGGTCGAGCTCCCTGGCCTCGGCCAGCAGCCCGGACAGCCGCCGCGGGACCTCGGGCAGGTCCAGCAGCTCGTCGGCGCGCCGCCACTGCTCGTCACTGTAGTGGTCGGTCGTCTCCGAGGGCACGAGCTCCGGCTCGGGCACCTCGCCGACCAGCTTGTCACGCTCGGGCACGGGCCGCAGCAGGAGCGAGACCAGCGACGAAAGCGCGGGCACGACCGGGACGTTCAGCCCGGCGACGGCGTGGAAGAAGCCCTCCACCGGCTTGACCGCGTCGGCGATCGGCAGCTCGAGGCTCGGCACCAGCAGCTGGCCGAACAGGTCGATCGTGGCGCGCTGCGGCGGCCCGGAGAACTGCTGGCGGTCCTGCTCGGCGCGGAACACCGCGCCCGCGGCCTGCAGCCGGGACTGCAGCCGGGTGTGCCTGCTGATGCAGTCGCCCACGATGTCGACCAGCTCGGCCGCGCGGCGCTTGTGGCCGGGGTCCTCGGCCTCGTCGCGGGCACGGGTGATGTTGCGCAGGATCGCGTTCTCCGCACGGAAGCGGGCCTCGATGTGCGACAGCGCGGAGTCGAGCAGCTCGGGCATCTCCTCGGCCCAGTCGACCGCGCGCACGTCGCGGCGGGTCGCGTCGAGCTTGGCGCGCAGCGTCTCGCCGTACTGCACCGTGCGGTAGCGGGCCTGCTCGGCGGCGAGCTTCGCGTCGGCGAGGCGGCCGCGGCTGATCAGGTTCTCCAGCTTGACCTCGGCGGCGATCTGGGCCGACTCGACGTCGGTGTCCAGGGCCCCGACGAGCACGTTGATCGCCTCGTCGCTGGCGCGCAGGTACACCTCGCCGTCCGGGGCGGCCAGCTCGACCAGCAGCTTGAAGTCGAACGCGCGGCGGCGGTACGCGCCGGTCGCGTCGACGCTGCCGTAGACGCGGCGGAACCCGCGGTCGGCGGTGCCGACGTTGATCAGGTTGTCCAGCACCCAGCGCGCGACCCGCAGATGCTCCTCGCCGCCACGGCCGGGCGCCTGCGCGGCGATGAACGGCTGCAGGCGGCGCACGACGTCCTCGTGGTCGGCGCCGGTGTCGAAGTCCATCGCGATGGTGACCTGGTCGATCGTGTGCAGCGCGATCTCCGCCATCTGGTAGACCGTCGCATCGGCCCAGTCCAGCTTCGCCTTGCGCGCGTCGAGGTCGTGCAGGGGCGCGGTGCACGCGAGCGCCTTGAGCCGCCGGGCCAGGCCCTCGTCGACCAGCCCGCCGCTGATCAGGTCCGCATCTCGCACAGCGCATGAGACTAGCTGCTTGTACCTTCGGCCCCATGCACGACATGACCCGGGACGAGTGGTGGAAGTTCGCCGGCTACGGGACGCGCACGGGGAAGATCGCCGTGGTGCGCGCGGACGGCACGCCCCACGTAACGCCGATCTGGTTCGTCCTCGACGAGACCGCCGACGGCGACGAGCTGATCTTCAACACCGGCGCGGACACGGTGAAGGGCCGCGCCCTGCGGCGGGACCCGCGCATCTCGGTGACCGTCGACGACCAGCAGCCGCCGTACTCGTACGTGCAGTTCAGCGCCGTCGCGTCGCTGCACGAGGACGTCGAGGAGATGCTCCCGTGGTCCACCGCGATCGGCGCCCGGTACATGGGTGAGGACAAGGCCGCTGAGTTCGGCAGGCGCAATGCCGTGCCCGGCGAGTACCTCGTCCGCGCCAGGATCACCAAGGTCGTCGCGCACGCCGAGCTGGCCGGCTGATTTCCGCCAGCGCCGCGGGCCCGCGGCTGCGCAGACTGGCCGGGTGAAGCTGACCGAACGCGTCGACGAGCTGGACTGGGCCGCGCTGGGCGCGGAGGTGGACGAGTACGGGTGCGCGCTCACGCCGCCGCTGCTCAGCCGGGCCGAGTGCCGCGAGCTCGCCGCGCTCTACGACGACGTCCACCGGTTCCGCTCGATGATCGACATGGCCCGCTTCCGGTTCGGCGCCGGGCAGTACCGGTACTTCGCCTACCCGCTGCCGGACCTGGTGGCGGGGCTGCGCGCGGCGTTCTACCCGCACCTGCTCCCGATCGCGCGGGACTGGGCGGCGAAGCTGCGCCGGGACGCGCCCTGGCCCGACGACCTCGAGGACTGGCTGGCCGGCTGCCACGCCGCGGGCCAGGCCAAGCCGACGCCGATCCTGCTCCGCTACGGCGTCGGCGACTGGAACGCGCTGCACCGCGACCTCTACGGCGACCTGGTGTTCCCGCTGCAGGTCGTGATCGGGCTGGACGAACCGGGCACCGACCACACCGGCGGCGAGTTCCTGCTCGTGGAACAGCGGCCACGCGCCCAGTCCCGCGGCACCGCGACCGTGCTGAAGCAGGGGCACGCACTGATCTTCACCACGCGGGACCGCCCGGTGCGCTCCACCCGTGGCTGGTCCGCGTCCCCCGTGCGGCACGGCGTGAGCACCGTGCGGACCGGCCGCAGGCACACCCTGGGCCTGGTCTTCCACGACGCCGGTTAGGTGTGGTGTTCCATCAGCGGCGGAGCCGCCTGCGCCGTCAGCTTGCACCGCTACCCGCACCGGCCCGAAAGCCACCTCCGAAACAATTCCTAGGCGATCTCGCGCAACCTCGCCGCGCCGTCGGCGAGCAGCTCCGCCAGCGGCGGACGCTGCCGGCACGACACGTCGGTCAGCACCATCTCGCGCTCGATCCCGTGGCCGGACTCGCCGCGGCGGAACTGCGCGAGCAGCGTCGCCGGCGGCTGGGCCGACACCAGCCGCCCGTAGTGCGCCAGCCGGTCGAACAGGGTCTGCATGATCTGGCCCGACATCCGGCCCAGCGCCTGCGTCGTCTGGTGGCGGTGGACGCGCTTGCCCAGGTCCACCTGCCCGAGCGCGTCCAGCCCGCGTGACTCCAGGATGTCGATCAGGTGCCCGACCTCGACCCCGTAGTTGACCACGAACGGGATGCTCTCCAGCACCTCGCGGCGCCCCGCGTACTCCCCGGCCAGCGGCTGCACGAACCCGGCCAGCTCCGGCCAGTACATGTTCAGCAGCGGCCGGGCCACGAGCTCGGTCACCCGTCCGCCGCCGTCGGCGTCGGTGCCCGCCGCGCCGACCAGCGGCCGGTGGTAGAAGCCCTTGACGTAGGCCAGCGACTCGTCGGTCAGCAACGGGCCGAGCAGGCCGCTGACGTAGCCGCTGGTGAAGTCGTAGAGGTCGCCGTCGACGAAGACGACGATGTCGCCGGTGGTGGCGGCGAGGCCCTTCCACAGGGCCTCGCCCTTGCCGTCCATGCCGGGCAGCATCGGCAGCACGGAGTCCTGCGCGACGACGGTGGCCCCGGCCGCGGAGGCGACCTCGGCGGTGGCGTCCTGGGAGCGCGAGTCCACGACGAGCACCTCGTCGACGAGCGGGACACCCTCGACGAGGTCGCGGCGGATCGTGCGGACGATGTCGCCGACCGTCTCCTGCTCGTCCCGCGCCGGGATGACGACGCTGACGGTCGTGCCGCCCTTCGCGGCCAGCAGGTCCGCGGGCCGCCAGTCCGCGGACTGGCTGCTGCGCCGGGGGAGCCAGCTGCCCACATCGGCGGAGACCTTGAGTTCCGCCTTCTCGTTCGTCCTGTTGGAACGCACGACCATCCCCTTCCCCGAACCGGACGTAGCCGGAGTTCAGCGTCCGTGCCCGGGATTTCGCCGATCCTGCCGTGTCGAAACCGCTACGTTACGGCTTGGCGTACCCGGCGCTCCGCCGGTAACACCGCAGGTACATCCTGCAGCTCAGGCGATCGCCGGGCAGGCACGGGGTGCCTCTTCCGCCGGCGCGCCGGGGCGGCCGAGCCGGACCCGCAGGCCCCGCGCGTCGGCGCCGCCCTGACCGCCGACCGCGATGGCCGTGCAGACGACCTGGTCCACGGCCAGGTCCGGGATGCCGCCGCTGCCCAGCGGCTGGGCCGGGTACAGCTGGACGGACAGCAGGCCTTCGCGCGGCCCGGTCACCGAGAATGCGGCCGGGGGCAGCTCACTGTGCAGCCCGGCAGCGGTCTCGCCGCTGCTCGGCCCGGCCCCGAGCAGGGCCAGGGCTTCCGCGACGTCGCCCAGCCGTCCGGTCCGGCGGAGCACGGGCCGCACCTGCCGCCCGCGACGAAGTAGAGGAACGGCCCCGCCCCGACGCCCACCGGGGGCTCCCCGGCCGACACCGGGGCCGTCGGGCGCACCCCGCAACCGGCCAGCAGAAGCAGCAGCGCCATCGACACCACGACGCGTTTCACGACCCGGTCCCCCGTTTCGGCAGTCTCACCACGAACCGGGCGCCGCCGCCGTCCCGGTTTCCCGCTTCGATGTCCCCGCCGTGCAGCCGCGCGTTGTGCAGCGCGATCGACAGGCCGAGGCCGCTGCCCTCGGACCGGGTCCGCGCGGCGTCGGCCTTGTAGAACCGGTCGAACACGTGCGGCAGCACCTCGTCGGGGAGCCCGGGGCCGTGGTCGGCGACCTCGAGGACGACCGAGTCACCCGCGTCGGCGAGCATGATCTCGACCGGCGGCGCGCCGTGGCGCAGCGCATTGCCCACGAGGTTCGCCACGATCAGGTCGAACCGGCGTGGGTCGACCTCGGCGACGACCCCGGCGGGCAGCGCGGCGCGCACCTCGTCGGACCAGTGGCGGGCGCGCAGCGCGGCGGCGGTCAGTTCGCCGAGGTCGGTCGGCGTGGGGTCCAGCCGGGCGACACCGGAGTCGAACCGCGAGATCTCGATGAGGTCCTCGACCAGCCGGGCGAGCTTGCGCGTCTCGGCGCTGACCAGGCGGCCCGCCGTCGCCGCGTCGCCGGTGAGCCGGGCGTCGTCGAGCACCTCGGTGACCGCGGTCATCGCCGTCAGCGGCGTCCGCAGCTCGTGGGACACGTCGGCGACGAAGCGGCGCGTCGGCCTCCATCCGGCGCAGCTCCCCGACCGAGGCCTCCAGGCTGGCGGCGGTCTCGTTGAACGTCCTGGCCAGCTCCGCGAGCTCGTCGCAGCCGCGCGCCGGCAGGCGGACCGACAGGTCGTCGCTCGCGAGCCGGCGGGCCGCGTCGCGCACCCGGCGCACCGGCCGCAGCACCGCGCCCGCCACGAGCCAGGCGGCGAGCACCGCGAGCGGCACGCCGACCCCCGCGGTGCGCCAGCCGTCCAGCGCGAACGCGTCGATCTGCCGCTCCTGCTCCAGCAGGGAGTACCGGTTGTAGACCTCGAGTCCCGAGGGCACCCGGCGCAACTGCGCGTCCACGGTCAGCACCGGCATCCCGACCAGCAGCTCGGGATAGCCGTTCGTCACCACCCGCTGGAACTTCATCGTGGTGCCGGCGTGCACCGCGGCGCGCAGCTCCGCCGGCACGTACCCCTGGTCGGCGACCAGGTCGTCGTAGACGACGGTCGCGTTCAGCGTGTGGCCGAGCTGGTCCACGTCTGCCTGGGCCGCGGGCAGCCGCAGGTTCGGCGCGAGCGTGTCGACGTCGTCGCGCAGCGTCCGCATCGCCTGGTCCTGGTAGGCGGCGAGTACCGTGCGCCGGGCCGAGAGGTAGCTGACGCCGGTCGCGGCGCCGGTCGCCAGCAGCGCGACGAAGGTGACGATCACCATCATCCGCACGCGCAGGCCGAGCAGCCGCGTCAGGGCACGGCGCATCAGAGCGGGCCGAACCGGCAGCCGAAGCCGCGCACCGTGCGGACGTACACCGGGGCGGCGGGCACGTCCTCGATCTTGGCCCGCAGCCGCTGCACGCACGCAGCGACGGCGCGGACCGGCAGTGCCGGTCCGCGTCGCTGGTGAAACCGCTCATCGCGGCCGACCTGGTGCACCGCGGGATCGTCACCCCCGCCCGGCCGAGCCCGCGAATGACGCGGATGCTGTCCTCCAGCGACGACTCGATCGCCCAGCAGCTGTGGACCTCCGGCGGCGGCACCGGGATCGTGACCCGCACCGCGGAGCTGATGGGGCTCGAGGACACCGTGCCGCCCGCGGTCGAGCACCGCTGGGGCGACACGCTGGTCACCGCGAACGACATCGTCCGGGTCTACCGCTACATCCTGGCGCTGCCCGCCGCCCGGCGCGCCCTGCTGCTCGGCCCGCTGCGCGGCGCGGCCCGCCAGGCCGCCGACGGCACGGACCAGTACTTCGGCATCCCGTCGGCGTTCGCCAGGCCGTGGGCGGTCAAGCAGGGCTGGGCCTCGGGGCAGGGCGGGGTCGACGCGCACACGAGCGGACTCGTCGGCGCGGGCGACCGCTACGTCGTCGTGGTCCTGACCCACCCTCCCGAGGGCCGCACGCTCGCCAGCGCGACGGACGCACTCACCACCGCCACCCGCGGGTGGCGCCGCTGCTGCGCTGAGTCAGGCCTCTTCCTCCAGCATGTCGGCCGTCACGGCGGACTCGGTGTCGGGGATGTCGAGGTCCTTGGCGCGCTTGTCCGCCATCGCCAGCAGGCGGCGGATCCGCCCGGCCACGGCGTCCTTGGTCATCGGCGGGTCCGACAGCTGGCCCAGCTCCTCCAGCGAGGCCTGCCGGTTGGACAGCCGCAGCTTCCCGGCCGCGAGCAGGTGGTCGGGCGCGGTGTCGCCGAGGATGTCCAGCGCGCGCTCGACCCGCGCGGCGGCCGCGACGGCGGCGCGGGCGGACCGGCGCAGGTTGGCGTCGTCGAAGTTCGCCAGCCGGTTCGCCGTCGCCCGCACCTCGCGGCGCATCCGGCGCTCCTCCCACTGCAGGACGCTCGAATGCGCGCCGAGGCGGGTCAGCAGCGCGCCGATCGCGTCGCCGTCACGCACCACGACCCGGTCCGCGCCGCGCACCTCCCGCGACTTCGCCTGGATGCCGAGCCTACGGGCGGCGCCGACGAGCGCCAGCGCGGCCTCCGGCCCGGGACAGGTGACCTCGAGCGAGGACGAGCGGCCGGGCTCGGTCAGCGAGCCGTGGGCGAGGAACGCGCCACGCCACGCCGCCTCGGCGTCGGCGATGCCGCCGGAGACCACCGCGGCGGGCAGGCCGCGCACCGGGCGGCCGCGGTTGTCGATCAGCCCCGTCTGGCGGGCCAGGCCCTCGCCGTCCTTGACGACGCGCACGAGGTAGCGGGTGGTCTTGCGCAGCCCGCTCGCGGACAGCACATGCACGTCCGAATGGTGCCCGTAGAGCTCGTGGATCTCCTTGCGCAGCCGGCGCGCCACCGACCCGGTGTCGAGCTCGGCCTCCACCACGACCTTGCCGCCCACGATGTGCAGCCCGCCCGCGAACCGCAACATCGACGCGACCTCCGCGCGCCGCGGCCCGACCTTCGTGATCTGCAACCGGCTGAGCTCGTCCTTCACCGCGGCGGTCATCGCCATGGCCCCTCCCTGCTTTCTCCACCGTCCCGGCCTCCCGCACCCGAGGGGCGGCGACCGAGAGCTTCCCGCACACATGCCGCGAGCGCATCCGGATCGTGCAAACCCTCCGCGTTCGGGTCAGCCACGTCCGCGAGCAGCGCCCGCGCCCCCAGCTCCGCCGCCGCGTCACGCAGCCGTGCCGGCCCCGGCACCGATGCCCGGTCCGCGATCACCACGTCCACCCGCAGTTCGGGAGCGTGCTGGAAGAGTACGTGCAGGTGCCGTTCGGGTGAGAAGCCTGCCGTCTCCCCCGGCTGCGGGATCAGGTTGAGGATCACCACCTTCGTCGCGTCGGTCCGGACCAGGGCGTCGTGCAGCCCGGGCACCAGCAGGTGCGGCAGCACGCTGGTGAACCACGACCCGGGGCCGAGGAACACCACGTCGGCGCCCAGGACGGCGTCCACCGCCTCGGGACAGGCCGCCGGCACCCCGCCCGGGCGCTGCGGCGTCCGCAGCTCGATCCGCCGCACTCGGCCGGGCGTGCTCGCGACCGCCACCTGACCCCTGATCGTGCGGGGCTCGCCGTCGTTACTGACACCGGTGACCTCGGCCTCGATCTCCAGCGGTTCCGGCGACATCGGCAGCACCCGGCCGGACACCCCGAGCAGCCGCCGCGCCTCGTCGAGCGCCGCGACCGGGTCGCCGAGGACCTCGAACAGCCCGGCCAGCACCAGGTTGCCCACGGCGTGCCCGGTGAGCGCGCCGCTGCCGCCGAAGCGGTGCTGGAACACCTCCGCCCACAGGGTCGTGCCGTTCTCCGCCTCGGCCAGGGCCGCCAGCGCCTGGCGCAGGTCGCCGGGCGGCAGCAGCCCGAGCTCGCGGCGCAGGCGCCCGGAGGAGCCGCCGTCGTCGGCGACGGTGACGACGGCGGTGATGTCCGAGGTGACGCGCCGCAGTGCGGTCAGCGTCGCCTGCAGCCCGTGGCCGCCGCCGAGGGCTACCGCGCGCGGAGGCCGGCCCGGGGTCACTCGCGGCCCAGATCCCGGTGGATCACCTTCACCGCCATTCCGTCCTCATTGGACAACAACCGCGCCAGCTCCTCGGAGATGGCGACACTGCGGTGCTTTCCGCCGGTGCAGCCGACGGCAAGCGTCAGGTACCGCTTGCCCTCGCGCTTGTAGCCGGCGCCGATCAGCCGCAGCAGCTGGTGGTACCGGTCGAGGAACTCCTCGGCGCCTTCCTGCGACAGCACGTAGTTGCGCACCTCGGAGTCCAGCCCGGTGTGGTCGCGCAGCTCCGGGATCCAGAACGGGTTGGGCAGGAACCGCACGTCCATCACGAGGTCGGCGTCCATCGGCAGGCCGTACTTGTAGCCGAACGAGAGCACCGTCACCCGCGTCTGGGTGCCGGACTCCGAGCCGAACGCGTCCTCGATCTTCGCGCGCAGGTCGTGCACCGACAGCGCCGAGGTCTCCAGCACGAGGTCGGCCTCTTCGCGCAGCGGCGCGAGCAGCGCGCGCTCGGCGGTGATGCCGTCGGCGAGGCGGCCGTCGCCCTGCATCGGGTGACCGCGGCGCACCTGCTCGAACCGGCGTACCAGCACTGCGTCGGTCGCTTCGAGGAACAGCACGCGCGGCTTGTACCCGCGGGCGTCGAGGTCCTTGATGACGGAGGCGAGGTCGTCGGTGAACGCGCGCGAGCGCACGTCCATCACGACGGCCACCTTCGTCACCGCGCCCCTGGCCTGCACCCCCAGCTCGACCATGGTCGCGATGAGCTCGGGCGGCAGGTTGTCCACCACGAACCAGCCCAGGTCCTCCAGGCACTTCGCGGCGGTGCTGCGACCCGCGCCGGACAGCCCGGTGACGACCGCGACCTCGATCCCCGATTTATGGCCGTCGTCGTTTTCCGTCATGACTCCCTCTCCCCTGCGTCGAATGCGGAACGCCCCGCACCCGGTCGGTCCTCGTCACCGCACTCCTCCACCGGGCTCGCTGCCCGCGGTGCCTCCGGCCTGCAACGCCGCGACCACGGCCTCCGCCGTGCGCCTCCCCACCCCGGGCACCTGCGCGATCTCCTCGACGCCGGCCTGCCGGAGCTTCTTCACCGAGCCGAAGTGCCTGATCAGCGCCGCCCGCCTGGTCTGCCCCAGCCCCGGCACCCCGTCCAGCGCGGACACCTGGATGCGCTTGGAACGCTTCTCCCGGTGATAGCGGATCGCGAACCGGTGCGCCTCGTCCCGCACGCGCTGCAACAGGTACAGCGACTCCGACGTGCGCGGCAGGATCACCGGGTCCGGGTCCGCCGGCAGCCACACCTCCTCCAGCCGCTTGGCCAGCCCCACCACCGCGATGTCGGTGATCCCCAGCTCCGCCAGCACGTCTGCGGCCGCGGTCGCCTGCGGGCCCGCGCCGTCGACGACGAGCAGGTTCGGCGGGTAGGCGAACTTGCGCGGGCGCCCGGTCTCCGGGTCGATGCCCGGCGTCGTCCCCGGTTCGTCGGACTCGGTTGCGGTGTTTTCCTTGAGGTAGCGGTAGAAACGCCGTCGCACGACCTCCGCGATGGAGGCCACGTCGCCCTCGGTGGCCGCCTCCCGCAACGCGAAGCGGCGGTACTCGGACTTGCGCGCCACCCCGTCCTCGAACACCACCAGCGACGCCACCACGTCGCTGCCCTGGATGTGGCTGATGTCGATGCACTCGATGCGCAGCGGCGCGCTGTCGAGACCCAGCTGCTCCTGCAGCTCGGCGAGCGCTGCCGAGCGGGCCGTCAGATCGCCTGCGCGGCGCAGTTTGTGTTGCTGGAACGCCTCTTCCGCGTTGCGCTGCACCGTTTCCGCGAGCGCGCGCTTGTCGCCGCGCTGCGGCACCCGCAGCTGCACGCGGGACCCACGGAGCCCGGAAAGCCATTCGGCGAGCGCCTCGGCGTCGCTGGGCAGCTCGGGCACCAGCACCTCGCGCGGCACCGGCGAAGCGGTGTCCGCGGTCTGCTCCGCCAGCTCGACCTGCTCGCCGTAGAACTGCGTGACGAACTGGTCCACCAGGCTGCGGACGTCCATCTCCTCGACCTTGTCGATCACCCAGCCGCGCTGCCCACGCACCCGGCCGCCGCGCACGTGGAAGACCTGGACCGCCGCCTCCAGCTCGTCGTGCGCGAACGCCACGACGTCGGCATCGGTGCCGTCACCGAGCACGACCGCCTGCTTCTCCATCGCGCGGCGCAGCGCGCCCAGGTCGTCGCGCAGCCTCGCCGCCCGCTCGAACTCCAGCTGCTCGGCCGCCTCGGCCATCTCCTTCTCGAGCTTGCGGATCATCACGTCGGTGCGCCCGGCGAGGAAGTCGCAGAAGTCCTCGACGATCGAGCGGTGCTGCTCCGCGGACACCTTGCCCACGCACGGCGCCGAGCACTTGTCGATGTAGCCGAGCAGGCAGGGCCTGCCGATCTGGGTGTGCCGGCGGAACACGCCGGCGGAGCAGGTGCGCGCCGGGAACACCCGCAGCAGCAGGTCGAGGGTCTCGCGGATCGCCCACGCGTGCGCGTACGGGCCGAAGTAGCGCACGCCCTTCTTGCGCGGGCCCCGGTAGACGTGCAGCCGCGGGAACTCCTCGTTCATCGTCACCGCGAGCACCGGGTAGGTCTTGTCGTCGCGGTAGCGGACGTTGAACCGCGGGTCGAACTCCTTGATCCAGTTGTACTCCAGCTGGAGCGCCTCGACCTCGGTGCCGACCACGGTCCACTCGACGCTCGCCGCGGTGGTGACCATCTGGCGGGTGCGCGGGTGCAGCCCGGCGAGGTCGGCGAAGTAGGAGTTCAGCCTGCTGCGCAGGCTCTTGGCCTTGCCGACGTAGATGACCCGCCTGGTCGCGTCGCGGAACTTGTACACGCCGGGTTCGTCGGGGATGCTCCCCGGTGCGGGACGGTAGGTGGACGGGTCAGCCACGTCCCAAGCCTATGGCTCCCCTCCGACACTTCGCGCACCCCTCCCGCCGAGCACGGGGATGTCGTACCTGTATGTCATTCTCGGGTCCATGCGCATCGCCACCTGGAACGTCAACTCGATCGCGGCCCGGCTCCCCCGGCTGCTGGCCTGGCTGGAGTCCGCGAAGCCGGACGTGGTGTGCCTGCAGGAGCTCAAGTGTGCCACCGACGCGTTCCCGCCCGAGGTGGCCGAACTCGGCTACGAGGTGGCCGCCTACGGCCTCGGCCGGTGGAACGGGGTCGCGATCCTGTCCCGCGTGGGTACCGAGGACGTGCGGCGCGGCCTGGCCGACGAGCCGGTGTTCGACGACGCCGCCGAGCCCCGGGCGATCGCGGCGACCTGTGGTGGGGTCCGGCTCTGGTCGGTGTACGTGCCCAACGGGCGCGATCCGGGACATCCGCACTACGCGTACAAGCTGCGGTGGCTGGAGGCGCTGCGTGCCACGGCGGCCGCGGAGTCCGCGGCGGGCCGGCCGTTCGCCGTGCTGGGCGACTTCAACATCGCGCCGACCGACGAGGACGTCTGGGACATCAGCCTGTTCGCCGGGTCGACGCACGTGACCGAGCCGGAGCGCAAGGCGCTGGAGGCGTTGCGGGAAACGGGTTTGCGCGACGTCGTGCCGCGGGCGCTGAAGTACGACAAGCCCTACACCTACTGGGACTACCGGCAGCTGGCGTTCCCGAAGAACAACGGCATGCGGATCGACCTCGTCTACGCCAACGCCGCGTTCGCCGACACCGTGACCGATGCCTACGTCGACCGGGAGGAGCGCAAGGGCAAGGGCCCGTCGGACCACGCGCCCGTGGTCGTGGACCTGACCCGCTGACGCACTACGGCTGGTTCGCCCAGGCCTGCTTGTGCAGCCGCCGCAGGGCGCGGACCGCGGCGACCGCGCGGTCGCGGTCCACGGCCTGGATCGCCAGCACCCCGTAGTACTCGTCCTCGGGCAGCTCCAGCCGCGCGAACGACGCCCCGTCGGGGAAGCTGACCGACAGCACCTCCAGCCAGCTGTACCGCTTGGTCAGCAGGATGACGTTGCGGACCTCGATGCCCTCGCCGTCGGCGCGCACGCGCGGGGTCGCGAACAGCAGCGAGCCACACGCCAGCAGGATCCCGATGCCCACCATCGCGATCTGGTCGGACAGCTCGAAGATCGCGCCGGTGTTCGACCCGCGCAGCAGCACCGCCACGACCACGAACGCCACGACGAGGAACACGGCCAGCACGACCGCCATCCAGGTGGCCCGGAACGGCCGGACGACGACGGTGCTCTCCTCGGTCACTGTGCTCACGCGAACCCTCGCTCCGTCCACGGCTGCCGCAGCGACCGCAGGACCCGCGCGGTGTCCAGCGCGGCCTGGGTCGCCTCACGGCCCTTGTCCTCCGCCGAGCCCGGCAGCCCGGCCCGGTCCAGCGCCTGCTGCTCGGTGTCGCAGGTGAGCACCCCGTTGCCGATGGGGGTGGCCTCGTCCAGCGCCACCCTGGTCAACCCGGCGGTCACCGCGTCGCAGACGTACTCGAAGTGCGGCGTGCCCCCGCGGATCACCACGCCGAGCGCGACGACCGCGTCGTGCTGGCGGGCCAGCGCCTGCGCCACCACGGGCAGCTCGACCGCGCCGGCCACGCGCACGACGGTCGGCTCCTCGTTGAGCTTCACCTCACCGGCCGTCACCAGCGCACGTTCGAGCAGGCTGTCGGTGATCTTCGGGTGCCAGCGGGTGGCGACGATCGCGAGCTTGAGGCTCTCGCACTCGCTCAGGTCGAGTTCGACCTCGGGCCGCCCCTCACCGCTCACTGGGCCACGCCCCCGTTCCCGTTCCGCACGTCGGCGCCGACCTGGTCGAACTCCTCCAGGTTCGACAGGTCGTGGCCCATCCGGTCGCGCTTGGTGCGCAGGTAGCGCACGTTCTCAGGGTTCGGCGAGATCGGCAGCGGCACCCGGCCGGTCACCTTCAGCCCGTAGCCCTCCAGGCCGACCCGCTTGGCCGGGTTGTTCGTCAGCAGCCGCATCGAGCGCACGCCCAGATCGCACAGGATCTGCGCGCCCGTGCCGTAGTCCCGCGCGTCCGCGGGCACGCCCAGCGCCAGGTTCGCGTCGACCGTGTCGGCGCCCAGGTCCTGCAGCTGGTAGGCCTGCAGCTTGTGCAGCAGGCCGATGCCCCGGCCCTCGTGCCCGCGGATGTAGAGCACGACGCCGCGGCCCTCGTCGGCGACGGCCTGCAGGGCCGCCTCCAGCTGCGGCCCGCAGTCGCAGCGCAGCGAGCCGAACACGTCACCGGTCAGGCACTCCGAGTGCACGCGGACGAGGATGTCCTCGCCGTCGCCGACCTCGCCGTAGACGAACGCGATGTGCTCGATGCCGTCCAGCAGGCTGTCGTAGCCGACCGCGCGGAAGGACCCGGCGGCCAGCGGGATGCGCGCCTCGGCGACCCGCTCGACCTGCTTCTCGTGGCGGCGCCGGTAGGCGATGAGGTCGGCGATCGTGATGATCTGCAGCTCGTGGTCGGCGGCGAACACCTCCAGCTCGTCGCGTCGCGCCATGTCCCCCTCGTCCTTCTGGGAGACGATCTCGCACAGCACCCCGGCCGGCTGCAGGCCCGCGAGCCGGGCCAGGTCCACCGAGGCCTCGGTGTGGCCCGGCCGCCGCAGCACCCCGCCCTCCTTCGCCCGCAGCGGCACCACGTGCCCGGGGCGGCGGAGGTCGGCCGGCTTGGAGTCGGGGTCGGCGAGCAGCCGGATGGTGCGCGAACGGTCGGCCGCGGAGATGCCGGTGCCGATGCCCGAGGCGGCGTCCACGGTCACCGCGTACGCGGTGCCGCGCACGTCCTGGTTCGTGTGGTACATCGGCGGCAGGTCGAGCCTGTCGCAGTCCTCCTCGGTCAGCGCCGTGCACACGTAGCCGGAGGTGTAGCGCACCATGAAGGCCAGCAGCTCTGGCGTGGCCTTCTCAGCGGCGAAGATCAGGTCGCCTTCGTTCTCCCTGTCCTCGTCGTCCACCACGACCACCGGCCGTCCCGCCGCGACGTCGGCGATCGCCCGTTCGATTCCCGCGCTGTCCACCGGTACCCCGGCGCCACACGGCGTCCCTGCTGTCACGCGTCCTCCTCGGCGTTGACTCCATTGTGCGCCGCGAGGCCCGGCAGATGCGGTGTGGCCAGCTTCTCGACGTACTTCGCTACTACGTCCACCTCGAGGTTGACCAGGTCACCCGGTTCGGCGCGGCCCAGCGTCGTCAACTCCAGTGTGGTCGGGATCAGCGCCACCGTGAACTCGTCGTTCGTCACACTCGCCACGGTCAGCGAGATCCCGTCGACCGCGATCGACCCCTTCTCCACCACGTAGCGGCCCAGGTGCGACGGCAGCGCGAACCGGGTGAGCCCGTCCTTGTCGCGGGCGAGGAACACCCCCGTGCCGTCGACGTGCCCCTGCATGATGTGCCCGCCCAGCCGGTCCCCGACCGCGGTCGCCCGCTCGAGGTTGACCCGGTCGCCGGGCGCGATCTTCGCGAGCCGGGACCGTTGCAGTGTCTCGTGCACCACGTCCACGGTGAACTCGCCACCGGAGACCGCCACGACGGTCAGGCAGACCCCGCTCACCGCGATGGAGTCGCCGTGGCGCGCGTCGGAGGTCACCACCGGACCGCGCACGGTGAGCCGGGCGGCGTTGGGCAACTGCTCCACCGCCGTGATCTCGCCGAGCTCCTCGACAATGCCGGTGAACACTGCTGCCTCCTCGATGTTCTTTCAGTGCTGGGCGCGGGCGGCGGCCTCGCGCAGCGCGGCCACCGCCCTGCCCGGGTCTTCGGCGCCGTAGACGGCCGAACCGGCGACGAAGCAGTCCACCCCCGCCTCGGCGGCCTGCTCGATCGTGTCGGCGTTGATGCCACCGTCGATCTCCACCAGCACGTTGAGATGCCCGGTGTCGACCAGGCGGCGCGCGGTGCGGACCTTCTCCAGCACGTCCGGGATGAACGACTGGCCGCCGAAGCCCGGCTCCACGGACATCACCAGCAGCGTGTCGTAGTGCTTGAGCGTGTCGAGGTGGTCCTCCAGCGGGGTGCCCGGCTTGACCGACAGGCCGGCCTTCGCGCCCGCGGCGCGCAGGTCCTTCGCGAGCATCACCGGGTCCTTCGCGGCCTCGACGTGCACGGTCACGTTGTACGCGCCCGCCTCGGCGTACCCGACCGCCCAGCGGTCCGGGTCGTCGATCATCAGGTGGCAGTCGAGCGGCACGTCGGTGACCTTCAGCAGGGACTGCACGACCGGCAGGCCGAGGGTCAGGTTCGGCACGAAATGGGCGTCCATCACGTCGACGTGCACCCAGTCGGCACGCGTGTCACCGCTTCCCGCGACAGCTTTGATCTCCTCGCCCAGCCGGGCGAAGTCGGCGGAGAGGATGCTCGGTGCGATCAGAGGTCGATGGGCCACGATTACTCAGTGTAGAAGGTCAATCGGGTAACGCTTCGAGTGCCGTCGACCACGGTTCTGCAAGCTGGGAAACGTCGGCGCCACAGGCGGTCAGCGCCGCCACGTGCGCCCGCCAGCCCGGGGTGCGGGACCGGCTGGGGCTGGCCTGGTACCGCACCACGACGGTCACGCCCGGGTCGCCGAGGACGTCGCCGAGCACGGTGAGCGCCTGGTTGTCGGCGATGCCGAGCGCGAGCTTCGCCATCGAGTTCGCACTCCCCGGGGCGAACAGGAACACCCCGGGATCCGGGTGCGGGCGCGGCTGCCCCGGCAGTCGTGACGCGCTGCGCACCTCCAGGTCGGTCAGCGCCTGCAGCTTCGCCAGCTCGCCGGCGTACTCGAGCCACCGCGCGGCGGTCGGCGTGAGGGTGATGGCCAGTCGCCAGCCGCGCGCGGCCGCGGGCTCCGCCAGCTCCGTGCGGAACCGCGTGTCGAGCCCGCCGCACGAGGCGGCGACCAGGCCGAGAACCCTCACGGGCGCCGCAGGAGGGCACAGAACATGGCGTCGGTGCCGTGCCGGTGCGGCCACAGCTGCACGAACGGGCCGTCGCCGAGCTGCGGCACGCCCGGGAAGAACTCGCGGGCGTCGAGGACCTCCGCCTTGCTGCGGCGGGCGGCGTCACCGGCCACGCCCTCGGTCTCGGCGAGGTGCGGCGAGCACACCACGTACGCCACGACGCCGCCGGGACGCACCAGCTCCAGCGCGGACGCGAGCAGCTGGCTCTGCAGCTTCGTCAGGTCCGCCACGTCGGACGGCTTGCGCCGCCAGCGGGACTCCGGCCTGCGGCGGAGCGAACCGAGCCCGCTGCACGGCGCGTCGACGAGCACGCGGTCGTAGCCGGGCTCGAGGTCCGGCTCCCGCCCGTCCGCCACGTGCACGGTGACCGGCAGCCCCTCGGTGGCCTTCTCGACGAGACGCGCCCGGTGCGGCGCCTGCTCGACCGCGTCGACCCGCGCGCCGGAGATCGCGGCGAGCGCGCCGAGCAGCGCGGCCTTGCCGCCCGGCCCGGCACACAGGTCGAGCCAGCGCTCGTCGCTGCCCTCGACCGGCACCCGGCTGAGCGCGACGGCACACAGCTGGCTGCCCTCGTCCTGCACCGCGGCCAGCTTCTCGCGGATCGGCTCAAGGTCGCCGGGGTCGCCCGCGCCGGGCGGCAGGTGCACGCCGTAGGGCGAGTACGGAGCGACGTCGCCCCCGGTGATCGCGGCCAGCTCGTCGGCACTGATCTCGCCGGGACGGGCGACCAGGTGGACCGCCGGGCGCGCGTCGTCGGCCTTCAGCGCCGCCTCCAGCTCGGGCCCCTTGTCCCCCAGCGCCTCGGCGAACGACCGGGCGACCCAGCGCGGATGCGCCGTGCGCAGGGCGAGGTTTCCGATCGGGTCGGTACCGGGGTCCGGCGCGAGCTCGTCGAGCCAGGCGGCTTCGTCCTTTTCGGACACCTTGCGCAGCACGGCGTTGACGAAGCCCGCGACGTGCGAACCGCCTTCGAGTCGCGCCATGTTCACCATCGCGTCGACCGCGGCGTGCTCGGGGATCCGGGTCCGCAGCAGCTGGTAGGCGCCGAGGCGCAGGCAGTCCAGCACCACACCGTCCACTTGGGACAGCGGCCGGTCGAGGCAGGCGCCGATGATCTCGTCCAGCAGCCCCTGCGCGCGGCTGGCGCCGTAGGTCAGCTCGGTGGCCAGCGCGGCGTCCCGGCCGGCCAGCCTGCGCTGCCGCAGCATCTCCGGCAGCACCAGGTTCGCGTAGGCGTCGCGCTCGCGGACCGCGCGCAGCACCTCGAACGCGGCGCGCCGCGCCGGGTCCTCGTAGGGCGGCGGGCGGCGCGGGCCCTGCTTGCGCGGCGCGGGCCGCCCGCGCTGCGGCCGCGAGGGCCTCCGTTCCCGTTCCGGGCTCATGACAGGCGCTCTCCTTGCTCGATTCTCGTTCCCCGCGCCCAGTCGGTGGCCGCCATCCGTTTCTTGCCCTGCGCCTGCACCTCGCCGAGCTGCACCGCCTGCGTCGCGGTGCCCGCGAGCACCCGCTTGCGCTCGGCCCGCAGCTCGCCCGGCGCCAGGCCGCTCTCGTCGGTGCGGGTCACCGGGCCGAGCTTGAACCGCTCGCCGCGGAACTGCGCCCACGCGCCCGGCTCCGGCGTGACCGCGCGGATGTGCCGGTCCACCGCGGCGGCCGGGTCGGCGAAGGACACCCGCGCGTCCTCGACGGTGACCTTGGGCGCGTAGCTCACGCCGTCCTCGGGCTGCGGCACGGCGCGCAGCGTGCCATCCTCGATGCCGTCCATTGTAGACGCCAGCAGTTGCGCGCCGGACTCCGAGAGCCGCTGCAGCAGGGCACCCGCGGTGTCGGCCGGGCCGATCGTCTCGGTCACGACGCCGTACACGGGGCCGGCGTCCAGCTCGCGCACGATGTGGAAGGTCGACGCGCCGGTGATCTCGTCCCCCGCCCTGATCGCGGCCTGCACCGGGGCCGCGCCCCGCCAGGCCGGCAGCAGCGAGAAGTGCAGGTTCACCCAGCCGTGGGCCGGAATGTCGAGGATGCGCTGCGGCAGCAGGGCGCCGTACGCCACCACGGGGCAGGCGTCGGGCGCCAGCTCCCGCAGGCGGTCGAGGAACTCCGGCGCGCCGGCCTTCTCCGGCGTGAGCACCTCGATGCCGTGCTCGTCGGCGAGCGCCCCGACCGGTGAGCGCAGCAGCTTGCGCCCCCGCCCGGCCGGGGCGTCGGGCCGCGTCACGACGGCGACGACCTCGTGCCGGGGCGAGGAGATCAGGGCGCGCAACGAGGGCACGGCGGGTTCCGGCGTACCCGCGAACACGAGGCGCATCAAGGCACCTCGACGACTTCAGACTGGGCGGACATCGCCGACCAGTCTATGGCCCGGTCAGTCGGTGCCCGGAGCGGCCGCGTTCAGCGCGGCGACGACCTCGTCGTAGTCCCCGCGGGCCTCGCCGTAACGCAGGAACTTCACCCGCTCGACCTGGATCTCCCCGGCCTCGGGCCGGGCCTGCAGCAGGCTCGTCACCTCTGCCACGAACTCGTCCAGCGGCATCGCCTCGGCACTGTCCTAACGAATGGGACGAACAACAGGACTGCACCCAGCGGCGGTGCCATCGATTCCTCCCCCAAGGCTCGCCGCCCCTAGATCAGCTCCAGCGGGTCGAGCTGGACGCGGACCGGGTCGGGTTCCTTGCGGGCCACCCGCCGCGCCTGTGCCGCGGCGAGGGCGGCCGCCAGCGCCCGGCCGTCGGAGCGGAGGACGCGGATCAGGGCGCGTTCGCGGCCGGTGCGGCCCTCCTCGTCGGCCGGGCCCAGCGGGACGGGGCCGAGCACCTCGCCCGAGGCGGGCAGTGCCAGCTCCGCCAGCAACGCGGCGACGGCCTCGGGCGTGCCCTCCAGGCTCGCCATCCGGACCGCGGGCGGGAAGCCCAGCTCGCGCCGTTCGGACAGCTCGCGCTCGGCGTGCCAGGCGGGGTCCCAGCGCACCAGCGCCTGGACCGGCGTGAGTGCGGCCTCGGCGCCGACCACGATCCGGCCGCCCGCCGACGACGGCCGCACGAGCGCGGCGGCGGCCATCCAGCGGCGCAGCGTCTCCTCCGCCGCCCGCAGGTCCTGGCGGCCCAGCAGCGCCCAGCCGTCGAGCAGCAGCGCGGCGCCGTACCCGCCCTCGGCCACCGGCTCGGCGCCGGGCGTGCACACCACCAGCGCGGCCTTCCCGGGCACGGTGGCCAGCACCTCCTGCGCCCCGGACGTGCGCACCGCGACGCCGGGGAACGCGCGCCCGAGCTCCTCCGCGGTCCGCTTCGACCCGACGACCACCGCCCGCAACCGGACCGAGCCGCAGCTGGGACACCGGAAGTTGCCCTCGGGGGCACCGCACCACCGGCAGCTCGGGGGATGCCCGGGGCCCCCGTTGAGCGCCAGGGGACCCGCACACCGGCGGCAGTGGGCCGGGGTCCGGCACTGCGCGCAGGCCAGTGCCGGGACGTACCCGCGTCGCGGCACCTGCACGAGCACCGGCGCCCCCGCGCCGAGCGCCTGCCGGGCGGCCTCGAACGCGACCGCGGGCAGCCGCGCCACCCGCGCGGCCTCGTCCCGGGCGACGTCGAAGTCCTCGCCCACCGGCGTCACCCGCGGCGCCGCCGTGCGCAGGTCTTCCCGCGACGGGACGACGGCGTGCGCCCAGCCCGTTTCGACGAGCAGCTGGGCCTCGGCGGTCCGCGCGAACCCGGCGACGACCAGCGACGCCTTGTCGGCGTGCGCGCGCAGGGTCAGCACGTCCCGCACCTGCGGGTAGGGCATGTGCGGGTCGACGTGGAGGTCGTCCCCGTCGTCCCAGACCACGAACAACCCCGGGTCGGCGACCGGGGCGAACATCGTCGCCCGGGTCCCGACCACGATCGGCGCCGACCCGCGGGACACGGCCAGCCAGCGCCGGTACCGCTCGGCCGGCCCCAGGTCCGCCGACAACGCGACGACGGCGTCCTCCCCCGCCAGCGCGGCGCACGCGGCGTGCAGCCGGGCCAGGTCCCGCAGATCGGGCACCACGAGCACCGCGCCCCGGCCGTTCGCCGCGACGACCGCGGCGGCCTCGGCCAGCCGCGCGGGCCAGTCCTCCCCCGGCAGCGCCTGCCACACGGCGTGCGCCTGCCGGTTGCCGCGCAGCGCCTCGAGGAACGCCGCGCCCCGCTGATACCGCGACCACCCCGTGCTCACCGGCGCCGCGGGCACCTCGGCGCGCGGCCGGGCCGGCTCGCCCTCGGCCTTCGCGTGCCGGGGCGGGATCGCCAGGCGCAGCACGTCGATCATCGTGCCGCCGTAGCGCTCGGCGACCGTGCGCGCGAGCGCCGCGAGGCCCGGCCCGAGGACCGGCTCGCTGGAGGTGACGCGTTCGAGGAACGCCAGCCGCCCCGTGTGCTCCGTGGTGTCCGCGCGCTCGATCAGGAACCCGTCGACCAGCTGGCCGGCGAAGCGGACGCGCACCCGGCAGCCGGGCACGGCGTCCGCGTCGAGCTTGTCGGGCACCTGGTAGTCGAACGTGCGGTCCAGATGGGCCAGCGGCACGTCCACGACGATCCGTGCGACCGGGTTCGCCGCGGCAGGCTGCTGCTGGCCCTTGCGGGCGGCCCTGGGTCTCCCCCCGGCGGGCTTCTTCGTGCGCGGAAGGTCCCAGAGGGGTGTGGTTTCGGCGCCGTCAGGCACCGGAGGCGCTGCGCAGCGCGTCCGCGCGGTCGACGCTCTCCCACGGCAGGCTCAGCTCCGGGCGGCCGAAGTGGCCGTACGCCGAGGTCTGCGCGTAGATCGGGCGCAGCAGGTCCAGGTCGCGGATGATCGCCGCCGGGCGCAGGTCGAACACCTCGGTGATGGCGCGCTGGATCTTCGACGGGTCGACCGTCTCGGTGCCGAAGGTCTCCACGAACAGGCCCACCGGCACGGCCTTGCCGATCGCGTACGCGACCTGCACCTCGACCCGGGTGGCCAGGCCCGCGGCCACCACGTTCTTGGCCACCCAGCGCATCGCGTACGCCGCGGAGCGGTCCACCTTCGACGGGTCCTTGCCGGAGAAGGCGCCGCCCCCGTGGCGGGCCATGCCGCCGTAGGTGTCGACGATGATCTTGCGGCCGGTCAGGCCCGCGTCGCCCATCGGGCCGCCGATGACGAACCGGCCGGTCGGGTTCACCAGCAGCCGGACGTCGGTCGCGTCCAGCTCCAGCTCCGCCAGCTCCGGCGCCACGACCTGCTCGCGCACGTCCACCCCGAGCATCGTCTCCAGGTCGATGCCCTCGGCGTGCTGCGTCGAGACGACCACTGTGTCGAGGCGGACGGCCTGCTCACCGGCGTACTCGATGGTGACCTGCGTCTTGCCGTCCGGGCGCAGGTAGGGCAGCACGCCGTCCTTGCGGACCCGGGTCAGCCGCTGCGAGAGCCGGTGCGCCAGCGCGATCGGCAGCGGCATCAGCTCCGGGGTGTCCGAGCAGGCGTAGCCGAACATCAGGCCCTGGTCGCCCGCGCCCTGCCGGTCGATCTCGTCGAGCGTATTCTCCAGCCGCGACTCGTACGCGGTGTTCACGCCCTGGGCGATGTCGGGCGACTGCGAGCCGATCGCGACGTTCACGCCGCAGGAGTTGCCGTCGAACCCCTTCGCGGAGGAGTCGTAGCCGATGTCGAGGATCTTCTCCCGCACGATGGTCGGGATGTCCGCGTAGGCCTCGGTGGTGACCTCGCCCGCGACGTGCACCTGACCGGTGGTGATCATGGTCTCGACCGCGACCCGGCTGCGCGGGTCCTTCGACAGCAGGGCGTCGAGCACCGAGTCGCTGATCGCGTCGCAGATCTTGTCCGGATGCCCCTCGGTCACGGATTCCGACGTGAACAACCTGCGGGTCGAATCGGTCACGGCGCTCGTCACTTCCCATCAGCTCGGTCGAGAACAACCGGGTCCAGCCTACTGAGGCGACCCGCTACTGCTGGTTGAAGTCTGCCACCGCCGACCACACCGCCGCCGCCAGCTGTGCCTTCGAGCCGAGCGGAATCGGGCGTTCGGTGCCATCGGCGGACAAGAGCCACCCGGCGTTGTCCTCCACCTCGAACGCGCGGCCGTCGCCCACCGCGTTGACCACCAGCAGGTCGCAGCCCTTGCGCTTGAGCTTCGCCCGCGCGTGGTCGAGCACGCTGCCGTGCTCGTCGCCGGTCTCCGCGGCGAACCCGACGACGACCTGGCCCGGGCGCCGGTTCGCCACCAGCTCGGCGAGGATGTCGGCGGTGCGGTCCAGGGTGATCGTCGGGTCGGGCTGGTCGTCCGACTTCTTGATCTTGTGCTCGGCCTTCGTGGCCGGCCGGAAGTCGGCGACCGCCGCGGCCATCACCACGACGTCGGCGTCCGCGGCGGCCTCGTGCACGGCGACGCGCAGCTCCTCGGCACTCGACACGCGGCGGAGGTCGGCCCCCGCGGGCTGGGGCATCTCCACGGTGTGCGCGGCGACGAGGGTGACCTGGGCGCCGCGCTGCGCGGCCACGCGGGCCAGCGCGTAGCCCTGCTTGCCCGAGGACCGGTTGCCCAGGTAGCGGACCGGGTCCAGGGGCTCGCGGGTGCCGCCCGCGGAGACGACGACGCGCAGGCCTTCGAGGTCCCGCGGCAGCGCGTCGCGCTGGGCCAGCAGCAGCCGGGCGAGGTCGACGATCTCGGCGGGGTCCGCGAGACGGCCCTTGCCGGTGTCGGCCCCGGTGAGCCTGCCGGACGCGGGCTCGGCGACGACCATGCCGCGCGAGCGCAGCAGGGCGACGTTGTCACGGGTGGCCGCGTGCTCCCACATCTCGGTGTGCATGGCCGGGAAGAACGCGACCGGGCAGCGCGCGGTGAGCAGGGTGTTGGTCAGCAGGTCGCCGGCCAGGCCGTGCGCGGCGCGGGCCAGCAGGTCGGCGGTCGCCGGGACCACCACGACCAGGTCGGCCTCCTTGCCCACGCGGACGTGCTGGACCTCGGGCACCTCGGTGAACACGCCCGTGTGCACCGGATGCCCGGAGAGCGCCTCGAAGGTGGCCGCGCCGACGAAGTTCAGCGCGGCCTCGGTGGGCACGACGCGGACGTCGTGGCCCGACTCGGTCAGTCCGCGCAGCACCTCACAGGCCTTGTAGGCGGCGATCCCGCCGCCCACGCCCAGCACCACCCGGGGTTTGTCACTCACCTTCGGTGTGCTCGAGCAGGCCGCCGTGGATCTCGCGCAGGGCGATGGACAGCGGCTTCTCGCGCGGGCCCGGCTCGACCAGCGGGCCGACGTACTCCAGCAGGCCTTCGCCGAGCTGGGCGTAGTAGTCGTTGATCTGGCGGGCGCGCTTGGCGGCGTAGATCACCAGCGCGTACTTGGAGCTGACCTTCGCCAGCAGGTCGTCGATCGGCGGGTTGGTGATGCCTTCGAGCTCTTCACCATGGATACCCAGCGCTGCGGTCACTCGTGTTGCTCCCAAATCATGAGAAGTCCGTGTTCATCAAGTCTAACAACTGCCGCGCGGCCTCCCGCACGTCGGCGTTGACGATGCGCGCGTCGAACTCCCCCGCCGCCGCCAGCTCGCGCTCCGCCTCGGCCAGCCGGGCGGCCACCGCGGCCTCCTCCTCGGTGCCGCGGCCGGTCAGCCTGCCTACCAGTTCCTGCCAGGACGGCGGCATCAGCATCACCAGCCGGGCGTCGGGCATCGCCTCGCGGACCTGCCGGGCGCCCTGCAGCTCGATCTCGAGCACCGCGGGCCTGCCCTCGGCCAGCGCCCGCTCGACGGGCTCGCGCGGGGTGCCGTAGCAGTTGCCGGTGAACTCGGCGTGCTCCAGCAGCTCGCCGGCGCGCACCATCTTGTCGAACACGGGCCGGTCGACGAAGTGGTAGTGCACGCCGTCGACCTCACCGGGCCGGGGCGGCCTCGTCGTGACCGAGACACTGAAGTAGATGTCCGGGTCCAGCCGTCGCAGCTCGCCGACCACGCTGGACTTGCCGACCCCGGAAGGACCCGAGACGACGGTGAGCCGGCGCCGGGGACGCTGCCCCGGAACCGGCTCACCGTGCGTCGTCCGACCGGTCGGATCACCGGCCGCTACCACGTGCTGGTCGTGTTCCTCGCTCACTCGCCGCTGAACTCGGCCAGCAGCGCCTTGCGCTGCCGGTCGCCAAGGCCGCGGAGCCGTCGGCTCGGCGCGATCTCCAGGCGCTCCATGGTCTGCTGGGCGCGCACCTTGCCGACGCCGGGGAGAGCCTCGAGCAGGGCGGAGACCTTCATCTTGCCGAGGACCTCGTCCTCGTCGGCCTGCTTGAGCACGTCGGTCAGGGTGGTGCCGCCCCGCTTGAGGCGTTCCTTGAGCTCGGCACGGGCACGACGGGCGGCAGCGGCCTTCTCCAGCGCTGCCTTGCGCTGTTCCTCGGTCAGCTGGGGAAGTGCCACGTTTTCCTCCGTAGTACTCAAAATTCCGGGTGGGTGACGCGACGGTACCCACCCCCGGGTACCCGCCACAATGCGGGGGTGGCCGGTCACTTCCCGGTCCGGGGCCTGATATTAGCCCTCCCGCCACCCGCCGCCGCCCGCACGAGGAAACGCTTCGCGTTGCTGTGTCACACCGTGATCACCGAATCGAAGCCTGGATCTCGCGCACCCCGGCCCGCAGCGCCGCGGGGTCCGGGCCGCGCCTGAGCAGGTCCCTCGACGATGCCGGGAGCACGCCCCGCAGCTCATGCCCGAACACCGCCCGAAGATCGCTCACGGTGGCTCCCTGGGCCCCGAAACCGGGCGCCAGGATCGGGCCGTTGAGCGCGCCGAGGTCCAGCTCGCCCGGGGCCACCGTGGCGCCGACGACCACGCCGACGTCGCCGAGCGTCCCGGCGTCCGCGTTGATCGCGGCCACCTGGTCCACAATGGACTGCGCGACCGTCTTTCCGTTGGGCAGCAACGCGTTCTGCAGCTCCGCCGCCTCGGGGTTCGAGGTGCGGGCGAGCACGATCACGCCCCTGCCCTGGGCCCGGGCGGTCTCGATCGCGGCTGTCAGCGAGCCGAACCCGAGGTAGGGCGAGAGCGTCACGGCGTCCGCCGCGAGCGCACCGTGACCGTCCAGGTACGCACTGGTGTAAGCGCCCATCGTGGAGCCGATGTCGCCGCGCTTGACGTCCAGCAGGACGAGCGCGCCGGCGAGCCGGGCCTCGGTGATCACCTGCTCGAGAACGGCGATCCCAGGGGCCCCGTAGGCCTCGAAAAAGGCCGACTGCGGCTTGATCACCGCCGCCTCCGCGGCCAGGATCCGGACCGCGGAGAGGGCGAATTCTTCCAGTCCGGACACGTTCTGCTCGAGACCCCAGTCCGCGAGCAGCCCCGGATGCGGGTCGATCCCGGCGCACAACGGTCCGCGCTCCCGGATCTTCTCCGCCAACCTTCGCCCGAACGGAGCAGTCGCCGCTGCTTTTCCGGGCTCCGGCACTGCCCGCGCGGTCACGCCTGCGCCCGCAGCGACGCCTGCAGGTCCTGCAGCGACCGGACCCCGATGTCGCCCCGGATCAGCGCCTCGATGCCGTGCACGGCCGCCGCGGCGCCCTGCACCGTGGTGATGCACGGGATGTCGCGGGACACCGCGGCGGTGCGGATCTCGTAGCCGTCGATCCGCGGGCCGCTGTTGCCGTACGGGGTGTTGATGACCATCTGCACGCCGCCGTCGAGGATCACGTCGACGATGTTCGGGCCGGGCGGGGCGGCGGCGTCCGCTGTGCTTTCCGAGTGCTTGCGGACCTCCGTGCAGGCCACCCCGTTGCGCCGGAGCACCTCCGCGGTGCCCGAGGTCGCCAGGATCTCGAAGCCCAGGTCGGCCAGCCGCTTGACCGGGAACACCAGCGCCCGCTTGTCGCGGTTGGCGACCGAGACGAACACCTTGCCCGAGGTCGGCAGCGACCCGTAGGCCCCGGCCTGGGACTTCGCGAACGCCTCGCCGAACGAGGTGTCCACGCCCATCACCTCGCCCGTGGACTTCATCTCCGGCCCGAGCAGCGAGTCGACGCCCTTGCCCTCCGGGGTGCGGAAGCGGTGGAAGGGCAGCACGGCCTCCTTGACCGCCACCGGCGAGTTCGCGGGCAGGTGCCCGCCGTCGCCCTCGGCGGGCAGCACGCCGCGGGTCCGCAGGTCCTTGATGCTGGATCCGGTCATGACCAGCGAAGCGGCCTTCGCCAGCTGCACGCCGGTGGCCTTGGACACGAAGGGCACGGTGCGGGACGCACGCGGGTTGGCTTCCAGGACGTAGAGGACGTCGTCTTTAAGGGCGTATTGGACGTTGAGGAGTCCACGGACGCCGACGCCGCGGGCGATGGCTTCGGTGGAGGCGCGCACGGTGTCGATGTCCTGGCGGCCGAGGGTGATGGGCGGCAGCGCGCAGGAGGAGTCGCCGGAGTGGATGCCGGCTTCCTCGATGTGTTCCATCACGCCGCCGAGGTAGAGCTCCTCGCCGTCGAAGAGGGCGTCGACGTCGATTTCGATGGCGTCGTCGAGGAAGCGGTCGACCAGCACCGGGTGTTCGGGGGTGACCTCGGTGGCGCGCTGGATGTAGCCGGCCAGGGAGGGCTCGTCGTAGACGATTTCCATGCCGCGCCCGCCCAGCACGTAGGAGGGGCGCACCAGCACCGGGTAGCCGATCTCGTCGGCGATCCGTTTGGCGCCCTCGAAGGAGGTCGCCATCCCGTACTTGGGTGCGGGCAGCCCGGCGTCGCGCAGCACCTCGCCGAACGCGCCCCGCTCCTCGGCCAGGTGGATCGCCTCGGGTGGGGTGCCCACGATCGGCACCCCGGCGTCGGCGAGCCGTTGCGCCAGCCCCAGCGGTGTCTGCCCCCCGAGTTGCACGATCACCCCGGCGAGGGTGCCGGAGGTTTGTTCGGCGTAGACGACTTCGAGGACGTCTTCGAAGGTGAGGGGTTCGAAGTAGAGCCGGTCGGAGGTGTCGTAGTCGGTGGACACGGTTTCGGGGTTGCAGTTGAGCATGACCGCTTCGAACCCGGCCTCGCGCAGCGCGATGGCGGCGTGCACGCAGGAGTAGTCGAACTCGATGCCCTGCCCGATCCGGTTGGGCCCGGAGCCGAGGATGAGCACCTTCGGCTTGTCGCGCTGCGCGGTGACCTCCGACTCCGCGGCGGGATCGGACTCGTAGGCCGAGTAGTGATACGGCGTCTTCGCCGCGAACTCCGCCGCACAGGTGTCCACGGTCTTGAACACCGGCCGCACACCCAGGCGGTGGCGCAACGTACGCACCCCGGCCTCACCCGCCAGCTCCGGGCGCAGTGCCGCGATCTGCTGGTCGGACAGGCCGGTGCGCTTGGCCTCGCGCAGCAGGTCCGCGTCGAGCACCGGCGCGTCGCGGACCTGGGCACCGACCTCGCCGATGAGCGCGATCTGGTCGATGAACCACGGGTCCAGCCCGCTGGCCTCGTGTATCTGCGCCACGGTCGCGCCGAGCCGCAGTGCCCGTTCGACGGCGTAGAGGCGGCCGTCGTGGGGGGTGCGCAGCACGTCGAGGGTGTTCTCCAGAGTCGCGCCCTCGGGGTCGGGCCGGGTCCAGAACCCGGCGGCTTTGGTGTCGATGGAGCGCATGGCCTTGCCCAGGGCCTCGGGGAAGCTGCGGCCGATGGCCATCGCCTCGCCGACGCTTTTCATGGTGGTGGTCAGGGTGGGGTCCGCGCCGGGGAACTTCTCGAACGCGAACCGCGGCACCTTGACCACCACGTAGTCCAGGGTCGGCTCGAACGAGGCCGGGGTCTCCCCGGTGATGTCGTTGCGGATCTCATCGAGGGTGTAACCGATGGCGAGCTTCGCGGCGATCTTCGCGATCGGGAAACCGGTCGCCTTCGACGCCAGCGCACTCGAACGGGACACCCGCGGGTTCATCTCGATCACGACCATCCGCCCGTCCTCGGGGTTGATCGCGAACTGGATGTTGCAGCCTCCGGTGTCCACCCCCACCGCCCGCAGCACGTCGATCCCCACATCGCGCATGTGCTGATACTCCCGGTCGGTCAACGTCATCGCCGGGGCCACCGTCACCGAGTCCCCGGTGTGCACCCCCATCGCGTCGACGTTCTCGATCGAGCAGATCACCACCACGTTGTCCGCGCGGTCGCGCATCAGCTCCAGCTCGTACTCCTTCCAGCCCAGCACGCTCTCCTCGATCAGCACCTCGGTCACCGGCGACTCCGCCAGCCCCACCGACGCCAACCGCTCCAGCTCCTCGGGCGTGTGCGCCATCCCCGAGCCCAGGCCGCCCATGGTGAACGACGGGCGGATCACCACCGGCAACCCCAGCTCGGCTACCGTCGCGCGCACCTCGTGCATCGAGTGACACACCCTGCTGCGCGGCACCTGACCGCCGATCCCGCGCACGATGTCCTTGAACTTCTGCCGGTCCTCACCCCGCTGGATCGCCTCGACATCGGCGCCGATCAGCTCGACCCCGTACTTCTCCAGCACCCCCCGCTCGTGCAGGGCGACCGCGGTGTTCAACGCCGTCTGCCCACCCAGGGTCGCGAGCACCGCATCCGGGCGCTCGACCGCGATCACCTTCTCCACGAACTCCGGAGTCACCGGCTCGATGTAGGTCGCGTCCGCGAACTCCGGATCCGTCATGATCGTCGCCGGGTTCGAGTTGACCAGGCTGACCCGCAACCCCTCCTCCCGCAACACCCGACACGCCTGCGTACCCGAGTAGTCGAACTCCGCCGCCTGCCCGATCACAATCGGACCAGACCCGATCACCAGCACATGCTCGATATCCGTACGTTTCGCCATTACCGGGCTTTCTTCTCCATCAGAGTCACGAACTCGTCGAACAACGGCGCGGCGTCGTGCGGGCCCGCCGCGGCCTCGGGGTGGTACTGCACCGAAAACGCCGGCACCTCGGCGCAGCGCACGCCCTCGACCGTGTCGTCGTTCGGGCAGTAGTGGCTGATCCTCGCGGCACCGAACGGCGAGTCGAAGCTCTGCCCCGGCTCGCCCTCCAGCGCGAACCCGTGGTTCTGCGCCGTGATCGCGACCCTGCCGGTCTCCACGTCGATCACCGGGATGTTGATCCCCCGATGCCCGTACCGCATCTTGTACGTGCCCAACCCCAGCGCCCGGCCCAGGATCTGGTTGCCGAAACAGATCCCGAACAACGGGATCTCCCGCCGCAGCGCCTCCCGCGTCAACGCGATCGCCTCCACCTGCGTCTGCGGATCACCCGGCCCGTTGGACAGGAACACCCCATCCGGCTCCACCGCCAGCAACTCCTCCAGCGAACTCGTCGACGGCAGCACATGCGTCTCGATGCCGCGGCGGCTCAGCTGGCGTGGGGTGTTGGACTTAATGCCCAGGTCCAGCGCGGCGACGCGGAAGCGGCGCTCCCCCTGCGCCTGCACCACGTACGGCTGCGCCGTGGTGACCTCGCCAGCGAGGTCCGCGCCCTTCATCGGCGGGCTCGCCAGCACCTGGTCGGCCATCGCGGCGTCGTCGCCCAGCGCGTCGCCGGAGAACACCCCGGCACGCATCGCACCGTGCTCACGCAGGTGCCGGGTCAGCGTCCGGGTGTCGATCCCGGAGATGCCCACCACCCCCTGCCGCGCGAGCTCGTCATCCAGGGTGCGGCGGGAGCGCCAGTTCGACGGGGTGCGCGCGGGGTCGCGCACGACGTAGCCGGCGACCCAGATGCGGGCCGACTCGTCGTCCTCGTCGTTCCAGCCGGTGTTGCCGATCTGCGGCGCGGTCTGCACCACGATCTGGCGGTGGTACGACGGGTCGGTCAGGGTCTCCTGGTAGCCGGTCATGCCGGTGCAGAACACCGCCTCGCCCAGGGTGCGCCCCTGCGCCCCGTACGCCGCGCCGCGGAACACCCGGCCGTCCTCCAGCACCAGCGCGGCCGGTGTCTTCGCGTTCACTGGGCCCCTCCCTTGATCTCGCTGCCCAAGCTTTCGATCCAGTCCGGATAGCTGCCGTGGTCGTCCCCGCGGAAGCCGGTGTCCAGCTCCACCTCGCCCGCACGCCAGGTGATGATCAGCAGGCTGTCGGAACCCATCACCTTCCCGGCGATGGCGCTGCCGCGCCGGATCCCGGCGACCGCCTCGTTCGGGATCCAGAACCCGGGCGCGCCGGCCCGGTCGACCTCGACCCCGCCGGCGTAGCGGCGCAGGACCGCCCGGCCGCGCAGGCCCACCCCGCGGGTGACGATCCGGTCCTGCCAGTTGCCCGCCGTGGTCGTGCTGACGTAGAGGCCGGGAGCCTCCAGCAGCGGCTCGCCCGGTTCCTCGGGCACCTGCGGGAACGGCGGCACCAGAACGCTCTGCGATCGCGCCCGTCGTCGCCAGCCCACGCGCATCCCCCACACGGCGAGCGCGAAGCAGGCCAGCACGACCAGGACCAAGACAAAACGTTCCATTACCCAATCTTCCCTTCGCGTGCGGTGATTCGCCCGCGTAGCAGCGTGAGGGTCACCACGCCGGGCAGCCGCATCCCCTCGTACGGGGTGTTGGCGGCGAGGCTCGCCAGCTCCGTGCCCCGGACCGTCCACTCGGCGTCCGGGTCGACCAGCACCAGGTTCGCCGGCTCACCGGCGAGCAGCGGGCGGCCCTGGTCGGGCAGTCCCGCGATCTCCGCGGGCCGCTCGCTCATCACCCGGGCCACGCCCCGCCAGTCGAGCAGTCCCGTGCGGACCATCGTCTCGGTGACCACCGACAGCGCGGTCTGCAGGCCGAGCATGCCCGGCTTCGCGACCGCCCACTCGCAGTCCTTGTCCTGGACCGGGTGCGGCGCGTGATCGGTGGCGACGCAGTCGATGACGCCCTCGGCCAGCGCGGCCCGCAGGCGCGCCGCGTCGCCGCCGGTGCGCAGCGGCGGGTTGACCTTGTTCACCGGGTCGTAGCTCGCCAGGCGCTCGTCGGTCAGCAGCAGGTGGTGCGGGGTGACCTCGGCGGAGATGGTCCCGGCGCGCTGCCGGTCCTTCGCCCAGCGCAGCACCTCGGCGGTGCCCGCGGTGGAGACGTGGCAGACGTGCAGCCGCGCGCCGGCGTGCCCGGCGAGCAGGCAGTCACGGGCGACGATCGACTCCTCGGCCGACGCGGGCCAGCCGGCGTAGCCGAGCCGGGACGCGATCTCGCCTTCGTGCGCCTGCGCGCCGACGGTCAGCCGCGGCTCCTCCGCGTGCTGCGCGATCACGACGTCCAGCGCGGTCGAGTACTCCAGCGCGCGCCGCATGAGCAGCGGGTCGGCGACGCAGTGCCCGTCGTCGGAGAACATCCGGACCCCGGCGACCGACTTGGCCATCGTGCCCAGCTCGGCGAGCCGCTCGCCGTTGAGCCCCACGGTCACCGCGCCCACCGGGTGCACGTCGACGAGGCCGACCTCGCGGCCGCGGCGCCACACGTGCTCGACCACGACGGCGTTGTCGGCGACCGGGTCGGTGTTGGCCATCGCGAACACCGCGGTGTACCCGCCGAGCGCCGCGGCGGCCGAGCCCGTCTCGACCGTCTCGGCGTCCTCGCGGCCGGGCTCGCGCAGGTGGGTGTGCAGGTCGACGAAGCCAGGCAGCAGTACCTGGCCGGCCGCCTCGACGACCTCGGTGCCCTCGGCCGCCTCGATCGAGCCGATCTCGGCGATGAGACCGTGCGCGACCAGGACGTCCACCGGGTCGCCCTCGCCGTAGAGCCTGGCGCCCCTGATCAGAACCTGATCGCTCACTTCTCTTCCTCTCCGGCAAGCAGGTGGTAGAGCACCGCCATCCGCACGTGGACCCCGTTGCGGACCTGTTCGGTGATGGCGGACGAGGGCGCGTCGGCCACCGCCGAGGCGATCTCCATGCCCCGCAGCATCGGGCCCGGGTGCAGCACGACGGCGTGCTCCGGCAGCATCTTCAGGCGCTGCTCGCTCAGTCCGTAGGCGACCGAGTACTCGCGCGCGGACGGGAAGAACCCCCCGTGCATGCGCTCGGCCTGCACCCGCAGCATCATCACGGCGTCGAGCGCCGCCAGCTCGGCATCCAGCTCGTGCGACACCGTCACCGGCAGGGCGCTCACCCCCACCGGCAGCAGCGTCGGCGGCGCGACCAGCACCACCTCCGCGCCGAGCGCGGTGAGCAGGTGGATGTTCGAGCGTGCGACCCGGCTGTGCAGCACGTCGCCGACGATCGCGACACGGCGTCCGGACAGCGTGCCCAGCCGCTCCCGCAGGGTCGCCGCGTCCAGCAGCGCCTGCGTCGGGTGCTCGTGCATCCCGTCGCCCGCGTTGACCACGGCGGTGCCCGACTCGGCGAGCCAGCCCGCGAGCCGGTGCGCGGCGCCCGAGGCCGGATGCCGGATGATCACGCAGTCCGCACCGGCTGCGGCCAGCGTCAGCGCGGTGTCGCGCAGCGACTCGCCCTTGCCGACCGAGGAGCCGCCGGAGGAGACGTTGATCACGTCGGCGCTCATCCACTTCCCGGCGATCTCGAACGAGACCCGGGTGCGGGTGGAGTTCTCGTAGAACAGCGTGACGACGGTGCGGCCACGCAGAGTCGGCAGCTTGCGGACCTCACGCCCGAGCAGGGTCTTCTTCAGCTCGTCGGCGGTGTCCAGCACCGCGGTCGCGAGCCGCGGGTCGAGCCCGTCGGTGGCCAGCAGGTGTTTCATGCGCCTTCCCCCTTCCCGCGCAGCACCACGGCATCGCGTCCGTCCACTTCGGACAGGAGCACCAGCACCTCTTCCGAGCGCGAGGTGGGCACGTTCTTGCCCACGTAGTCGGCCCGGATCGGAAACTCGCGGTGACCCCGGTCGACCAGCACGGCCAGCTGCACCGAGCGGGGCCGGCCGTGGTCGCGCAGGGCGTCGAGGGCGGCGCGGACGGTGCGGCCGGAGAACAGCACGTCGTCGACCAGGATCACGACGCGGTCGTCGATGCCGGTGCCGGGCAGCTGGGTCGAGGCCAGCGGCCGGGTCGGCTTGCGGCGCAGGTCGTCGCGGTAGAGCGTGATGTCCAGGGCGCCGGTCGGCGGCGCGACCCCGGCGAACTCGGCGATGCGCTCGGCCAGGCGGCCGGCGAGCGAGGTGCCCCGGGTGGGAATCCCGAGGAGCACCGGTGGTTCACCCGATTCGGCGCCCAGTGCGGTCTTCTCGATGACCTGATGGGCCATTCGGGCGATGGTGCGCGCGACGTCACCGGCGGAGAGCAGTTCCCGCTCGCCGTCCGGCTCCGCCGCGCCACGAGGGCGTGACGCCACGGCTGACTCCTTCCCCGCCTCACGGGACGGGTCCTTAAAGGACGTCGATCTCCTGCTTGGCCAGGAAATCCGTCTGACAATAACAGGAGGGCCCGGGCTCCTCACCGGGTGGTATGACCCCTTCCCGGGGCATCACTTGCTTGACCTGGTGACGACAATGCGTAACCATTACTCTGAGTATTCAGCGCACCAGTCCCACGGCGGTCCTCCCGCCGGCTGGGCGAGGAAACGGAGAACCACCAGATGGGCGATTACGCCAAGGCGCTCGGGGCCAAGCTCCGCGGGATCCGCCAGCAGCAGGGGCTGTCCCTGCACGGGGTCGAGCAGAAGTCCGGGGGCCGCTGGAAGGCGGTCGTCGTCGGGTCCTACGAGCGCGGGGACCGCGCTGTCACCGTCCAGAAGCTGGCGGAGCTGGCCGACTTCTACGGGGTGCCGGTCGTCGAGCTGCTCCCGGAGGGCCGCGTCCCCTCGGGCGCCGAGCCGGCCACCAAGATCGTGATAAACCTGGAGCGGCTGCAGCAGCTGCCCGCGGAGAAGGTCGGCCCGCTGGCCCGCTACGCGGCGACGATCCAGAGCCAGCGCGGCGACTACAACGGCAAGGTGCTCTCGATCCGCACCGAGGACCTGCGGTCGCTGGCGATCATCTACGACATGACCCCGGGCGAGCTCACCGAGCAGCTCATCGACTGGGGCGTGCTCCCGCCCGAGGCGCGGCCCGCCAAGGAGGACTGAGCGCGCCGCGAGCTGGGTGAGGTCTGTTCGCCGAAAGCGCGAACCGGGCGCGCTCAGTCGTGCCCTCTGGGGGTCCGGCGCTGGTCGCCCGGCTTTCTCAAAGCACCGCGCGCAGGCGGTCGGCGATGTTGCCGATGCGGCCGAGCACGCCGTTGACGAACCTGGGGGAATCGTCGGTCGACAGCTCCTTGGCCAGCCCGACGGCCTCGTCGATCGCGACCGGGTCGGGCACCTCCGGCGACCACAGCAGCTCGTAGACGCCGACCCGCAGCACCGCCAGGTCCACCGGCGGCATCCGGTCGAGCGTCCAGCCCTGCGCGTGCTCGGCCAGCAGCTCGTCGATGCGCTCGCGGTTCGCGGTGACGCCCTCGACGAGCGAGATCGTGTAGTCGCCGATCGGGTCCACGGCCGTCGACCCGACCCGGTCCGCCATCAGCGTCACCGGATCGACGGAACGCTGCGCCGCCTCGTACAGCATCTCGACGGCGCGCCTGCGCAAAGCGCGGCGGCCCGGAGAGCCGCCGCGCTTCGGTGCTTCGGAGCTCAAGACGAGACCCGGCCCAGGTATCGCCCGTCGCGGGTGTCGACCTTGACCTTCTCGCCGGTCGTCACGAACAGCGGGACCTGGATCTCGGCGCCGGTCTCCAGGGTGGCGGGCTTGGTGCCACCGGTGGAGCGGTCGCCCTGCAGGCCCGGGTCGGTGTGCTGGATGACCAGCTCCACCGAGGTGGGCAGCTCGACGTAGAGCGGGACGTCCTCGTGCACCGCGACCTGCGCCTCGCTGTTCTCCAGCAGGTAGTTCGCGGCGTCGCCGAGGGTCTCGCCGGGCACCGTGATCTGGTCGAACGTCTCGCCGTCCATGAACACGTAGTCGGTGCCGTCGTTGTAGAGGTAGGTCATGTTCCGGCGGTCGACCGTGGCGGTCTCCACCTTCGTCCCGGCGTTGAACGTCTTGTCCACCACCTTGCCGGAGAGCACGTGCTTGAGGGTGGTGCGCACGAACGCGCCGCCCTTGCCCGGCTTGACGTGCTGGAAGCTCACGACGGACCACAGCTGTCCGTCGAGGTTGAGCACCAGGCCGTTCTTCAGGTCGTTGGTGGTGGCCACGGGTAGTCCAGTTCTCCTGTTGTCATCGTTTGCGTGGCCGCGTCTAGACGACCACGAGGTCCTTGCTGCTCAGGGTGAGGAGTTCGGGAACCGTGTCCCGCACGACCAGCGTGTCCTCGATGCGCACGCCACCGTGGCCGGCTAGGTATACCCCTGGCTCGACGGTGACCGTCATACCGACAGCTAGTGTACCGTCGCCCTTCTTCGCCAGGCTCGGTGCCTCGTGAATCTCCAGCCCCACCCCGTGCCCGAGGCCGTGGGAGAACTCATCGCCGTGGCCTGCCTGTTCGATCACCTCGCGCGCGGCCTTGTCCACGTCCTTGCTCACCGCGCCCGGGAACACCGCGGCGCTGCCCGCGGCCTGCGACCGGCGCACCAGCTCGTACAGCTCACGCTGCCAGTCGGCGGCCTTGCCGAGCACCAGCGTGCGGGTCATGTCCGAGTGGTAGCCCTCGACCGTCGCGCCGAAGTCCAGCTTCAGGAAGTCCCCGGCCGCGAGCACGGCGTCGGCGGGCCGGTGGTGCGGGATCGCCGAGTTCGCGCCCGCGGCGACGATCGAGTCGAACGACGGGCCGCTCGCGCCATGGTCGAGCATGAGGTTCTCCAGCTCCCGCGCCACCTCCCGCTCGGTGCGCCCGGGCCGGATCCCGCCGCGCTCGATCAGCCCGGCGAGCGCGGCGTCGGCGGCGGCGCAGGCCCGGCGCAGCGCCTCGATCTCGTGCTCGTCCTTGATCAGCCGCAGCTGTTCCACGAGCCCGGGCGCGCGGGTGAGCTCGAAGCCTTCCGCGAGGGCGTTGAGCGCCTCGTACTGCTCGACGCTGACGTGCTGGCTTTCGAAGCCGGTGCGGCCGCTGCCGCGCTTGACCAGCGCCGCCACGCTGTCGCGGTCGATGACGTGCTCGAGGTCGGGCACCTCGGCACCGGCCTGCGTGACGTACCGGCCGTCGGTGCAGAACAGCGTGCGTGCCTCGCTCCCGCTGTCGAGCAGGAGCGCCGCGTTCGAGCCGGTGAAGCCGGTGAGGTAGCGGACGTTCAGCAGGTTCGTGACGAGCAGCGCGTCGGCCCCGGCCTGGCGGACCAGCTGACGCAGCGAGTCCCGGCGGGCGGAGTGGAGGTCGGGCACCTCCTCACCTTACTGGCCGGTTGGCTTACAGTGGCACGATGCGGCCCTGGTTGACGCGTGGACTCGGGATGGCACTGCTGCACGCCATCGCCGACACCGCACTGGCGAAGGCGACCGTCTACGACCCCACGGGCCTGCTCACCGCGAAGATCGTGGTGATCGCACTGCTGGTCGGCGCGGCGGCGCTCTGGGGTGCCGTCGACGCCTGGCTGGGCCGCGAGGACCTCGCGAAGACCTGGGTGATCGCGTCGCTGTTCGGGGGCCTGGCCTCCGGCGTGCTGTACGTGATCGGCCGGGGCATCTTCGTCGACCAGTCCGGCACCCAGGAGCTGTGGCCCGCGCTGACCGGCGGGGCCGCGTTCACCGCGCTGCTCGTCCTGGTGCCCGCGGGCCTCGGCCTGCTCGTCGGCGGCCGGATCACCCGGCCCGAGCCGGCCGAAGCCGAGCCTGCCGTACGGAAGCGGCGAGCCCCGCCGGCCACCGCGCGGAAGCCCTCCCCCGCGCCCCGGCGCCGGCACGCCCCGTCCCCCACGCCGCGGGGCGAGTAGCGGCTACCGGCCGAGCGTCGCCGCCTCCGGGTACGAGCGCCACTGCGCCGCGCTGACGGCCTCGACCGCGGAACCGTTGAGCGCCGCCACGGTCGAGGGGTGCACGGGCCAGAGCTTCCCGTCGTCGAGCAGCAGTCCCATGCCGAGCCCCGGTGCCTGCAGCGCGCGAGCGCCGGAGGCCAGGTGCGCGGCGACCGGCACCCCGTCGAGCGCGTCGAGCCGCTGGTTCAGCACGTGGGTCGCGAGCTGCTCGGCGACCGAGCGGCGGTCGACGCGGACGAGCTTGCCGTCCACGACGAGGTCCATCGTGCGGACCGGCGAAGGCATCGCGTACCCGTCGAGCACGCCGAGGGCGCGCTCCCGGTCCCCGCAGCCCTGGATGCCCACGACGTCGAGGCCGTAGTGGCGCAGGTCGGTGGGCGCGTTGGCGTCGCCGAGGCTCGTCGCGCGCACGACGTCGAACGGCACGCGCCCGCACGGGTCGGTCGCCGAGGCGGGCGCGTGCCCGTCGGGCCGGCGCACCAGGCCGGGGCCTTCGCGCCACCCGCCGGGGATCACCAGGGCGCGGTAGGGGTGCGCGGTGAAGTCACGGTTCCAGAAGGTGACGGTGGTGCCGTCCTGGGTCTCGTGCGCGATGGCGAAGGCGTCGAGCGCGTCGACCCACTCCAGGTCGGCGCTGAAGGCGTCGACGATGGACGTCATGCGGGGCGCGGCCGTGTTCGGCACGGCGGCGAAACCCTTGTCCGTCAACGACTCCACGCCGGTCGCGAACGTGGGGTCCTTGGCACGCAGGACGAACTGGCCCGCCCCGTTCCACCCGGCGTCGCGGCCGGTGGTGTCGGTGAACATCAGGTAGAACCAGCCGTCGAGGTAGACCGCCGACGGCTGGCCGACGCCGTAGAGGTTGTCGCGGTGCTCGTCGTGCGAGGGCGCGACGATCGGGCCGTTCGCGCGCGTCCAGATGAGGCCGTCGGTGCTGGTGGCCAGGCCGATCGCGTTGCCGAGCGCGTGGTCGCCCGCCGCGCCGGTGTAGTAGAGGTAGTAGGTCCCGTCGACCCGGATGACCGAGGGGTCGCAGGTGTGCACGCCGTCGAACTGGCCGGGGTTCCCCGACAGGACGGCGGGCGGGACGCCGCCGCCGGGGCCGGTGAACGGGCCGTCGAGCGAGGACGACTCGGCGTAGAGGATGTCGTCGCCGGGCGGCGGGGCGGTCGGGTACTGGCTGCACCACCACATGCGGGTCCTGGTGCCGTCGAGCATGACCGTCGGGCCGTAGTTGTAGGGGGCGCCGGGGCCGCCCGCCGCGACGACGCCCGGGCTCTGGCGAGCCGCCCCGGTGGTGAGGACGACGTCGGAGGGGGCGGCCTGGGCGCCGCCCAGCGCGCCGCCGGGGCCTTCGGCCTGGGTCTCCGCGTTTCCCGTGGTGCACGCGACGGCCGCCGCGCCGAGCACGACGGCCAGGAGCGCAGCGGCCAGCCGGTGACGGAACCCGCGCATGTGGTGGTGACCCCTCTCTGACAGCTGGATCAGTCTAGAGAATCGCTAACCCTGTCGAGTGACACCATGCCGGAGAGCGACCAGCTCGACCTCGAACCGGTCGTCGTTCTCCAGGTACGCGGCGTAGTGGTCGGGGCCGCCGGCGTGCGGGTACCTGTCGGCGAACAGCGGCCGCCAGCCGTGCTCGCGCGCGGCTTCGGCGACCTCGTCGACCTGCTGGGTGGTTTCGACGTGCAGCGCGAGGTGGTTGAGCCCGGGGCGCAGCCGGTCGTGGCGCTCGGCGGTGAGCGCGGGCGAGCGCTCGGCCACGACGTAGCCGGAGCCGAGCCGCCAGCTGACGCCGTCGGGCCAGCGCTGGTACTCGCGCCAGCCCAGTTGGGTGAGCAGCCAGCCGAAGGTGGCTTCGGCGCGCGGGACGTCCGGCACCCACAGCTCGACGTGGTGGAGGTGGCCGTGCACGGCGGGCAGCGCGACGTGCACCCGGTGCGGCGCGCCATAGTGCTCCTCGACGCCGACGTCCCGGAAACCCAGTCGCTGCGCCAGTTTCAGACTGGCCACATTGGACTCGTGGATGAGCGCCCAGATCGCCGGGAGGCCGGCGGTGGCGAACCCGTGCCGGAGCAACGCGGCGGCGGCCTCGGTGGCGAGCCCTTGGCCGCCGTGGGCAGGATCGAGGAAGTAGCCGAGCTCGGCCGTGCCGGGCGGCATCGCGTCCGAGGGCCGCAGGTGCGCCAGCCCGATGACGGTGCCGTCCCGCTCGATTGCCCAGTGGCCGAGGTTCGCGGGCCCCCGGTAGCCGAGGCGGCGCTCGATCATCGCGCGGCACTGGACGGGATCGCTGAAGTCCGCCGCGAAGTACCGGCTCTGCGCGGGATCGGCGAACACACGCAGGACCGCGTCGGTGTCGGACCGCTCGAGCCCCCGCACGATGAGCCGAGAGGTCCGCAACACAGGGAGGTTCACTTCGCTGACTTTCCCTTCACACGGCGGGGTTGAGGGTTCTTGGTGGGTTGGAGGCGCCGGGTCGGGCCGGGTCGCGCTGCCGGGTCGCGCTGCGGGCCCGGCCCGGTTGGGCTGCCGGGTCGGGCTGCCGGGCCGGGTCAGGCGAGCTACCGGCTTCGGCTCCGGCTGCCGGCTTCGGCTCCGGCTGCCGGGTCCGGCTCCGGGGGCCGGGTCCGGGCCGGGAGTGGGTCGGGGCCGGGCTCGGTGGGGTCGAACCGGTGCCGGGCCGGGCCGGCTGGGGCCGGGAGCTGGTGGCAGCGTCCGGGGGCACCGAGCGTCGGTTGCCCCGCCACTCGGCGCTGTGGCGCTCCGTTGCGGCCGTCGCCGAGGCGACGGATCGCCATTCGGAACCGCGACCATCCGGTCGCCACCGGACGATCGTGGGCGCCCGGGACCGCGCCGATCGGCCGCCACTCGTCGCCGCGAACACCTGGTCGCCACCGCGACAATCCATTGCCACGCGGGACCGCGCCGACCGGTTGCCACCCGGCGCTGCAGCGATCGGGTCGCCACTCGAGACTGGCACCGTCCAGTCCACGCCGCCGGAGCGGTTGGCCAGCGCACCACCGCGACGCGGCTCCACGTGCCGCCGCCGCGCCCGTGGGCGCCGTCCTTGCCATGCGGCGGGGCGTCACGCCTCAAGGTCACCCTCGCGCGCCAGGCGGCGCCACGTCGTCTACTGGGCGTTCTCGGCCAGCCACCGCAGCGCCAGCGGGTATCCCGGCACGCCGAGGCCCGCGACGACCGCCGTCGCGATGTCGGAAAGGACGCTGTGGTGGCGGAACTCCTCGCGTTTGTGCACGTTCGAGATGTGCAGCTCGATGAGCGGCGCGGTCAGCTGCGCGGCGGCATCACGAACGGCGATCGAGTAGTGCGTCCACGCACCGGCGTTGAGCACCACCGGGAAGCCTGCGTCGGCGGCCTCGTGCAGCCAGCCGACCATCTCGCCCTCGTGGTCGGTCTGCCGCACCTCCACGTCCAGGCCCAGCTCGCCCCCGGTCTTGACGCACAGCTCCGCCAGGTCGGCGTGGGTGGTCGAACCGTAGACGGCCGGCTCCCGCTTGCCCAGGCGCCCGAGGTTGGGACCGTTGAGCACGAAGACCTTCACAGCAGCACGCTCCCGCCCTGGCTCGGCTTCTCGGCGGCGACCGCCGAGTACGCGGCCGCGAGCAGCGCCGGGTCCGGACCTTCGAGACGGCCCGGCTTCGCGAGGCCGTCCAGCACCACGAAGCGCAGCACGCCCGACCGGGTCTTCTTGTCGCCGCGCATGGTCTCCATGAGTTGCGGCAAGGCATCGGGGTCGTAGCTCGTGGGCAGGCCGAGGAGCTCGAGCACCGCGGCGTGCCGGTCGGCGGTCGCGTCGTCGAGGCGGCCGGCGAGGCGGGCCAGTTCGGCGGCGAACACGAGACCGACGCTGACCGCCGCGCCGTGGCGCCACCGGTAGCGCTCGCGCCGCTCGATCGCGTGACCGAGCGTGTGACCGTAGTTGAGGATCTCCCGCAGGTCGGACTCCCGCAGGTCCGCCGCGACGACGTCGGCCTTGACCTGGATCGAGCGGCGCACCAGCTCGCCGAGCACCTCACCCTGGACGTCGACCGCGGCCGCCGGGCTCGCCTCGATGAGGTCGAGGATCGCGGGGTCGGCGATGAACCCGGCCTTGACGACCTCGGCCATACCGGCGACGAGCTCATTGGGCGGCAGGGTTTCCAGTGTCGCCAGGTCCGCGAGGACCGCGGACGGCTCGTGGAAGACGCCGACGAGGTTCTTCCCGGCCTCGGTGTTGATCCCGGTCTTGCCGCCGACGGCCGCGTCGACCATGCCGAGCAGCGTGGTGGGCACGTTGACCAGGCGGACGCCGCGCATCCAGGTGCCGGCGACGAACCCGGCAAGATCGGTGACCGCCCCGCCGCCGAGGCCGACGACGACGCCGCGCCGGTCGAGACCGATGCGCCCCAGCACTTCCCAGCAGAAGCTGGCCACCGTGAGCGCCTTGCCGTCCTCGGCGTCGGGAATCTCGACGCGGTGGGCGTCGAGCCCGGCGGCTGTCAGCTCGTCGCGGATCGCCTCGGCGGTGGTCGTCAGCGTCGGCGGGTGGAACAGGGCGACCTTGGAGGCGTCCTTGAGCACGTCGGTGAGCTCGCCCAGCAGACCGCGGCCGATCACGACCTCGTACGGGCGGCCCGTCCTGACCTGGATCCGCACCGGCTCGGTCACTGCGTCTTCTCCAGTTCCTTGGTCATCTCGGCCACGATGGCGGCCACGATCTGTTCGGGCGTCCGGTCGTCGGTGCCGACCTCGATCGTCGCCACCGACCGGTAGACCGGCAGCCGCGCGTCGAGGAGGCTGCGATAGGTCGCGCGCGGGTTCACCCCGGCGAGCAGCGGACGCGCCGTGGACAGCCCGACGCGCTGGACGCCGGCCGCGAAGCCCACGTTGAGGAACACGACGGTGTGCGCGCGCAGCCGCTCCTGCGTGGCGGGGGCCAGTACCGCGCCACCGCCGACGGACAGAACGCCGTCGTGCTCGAGGAGCGCCTCGGCGATGACGTTCGCCTCGATCTCGCGGAACGCCGCTTCGCCGTCGGTGGTGAAGATGTCGGCGATCGAACGGCCTTCGCGAGTGACGATGTCGTCGTCGCTGTCGCGGAAGCTCACCCCGAGCTCCTTGGCGAGCAGCGGTCCGACGGTGCTCTTACCGGAGCCAGGCGGCCCGGCGACCACGATGCAGGGCTTCACCACCGCTCCTCCAGCGCCTTGAGGTAGCCCTCGGCGTTGCGCTTGCTCTCGGCGAGCGAGTCACCGCCGAACTTCTCCAGCGCCGCGTCGGCGAGGATCAGCGCGACCACGGACTCCAGCACTACACCGGCACGCGGCACGGCGCACACATCGGAGCGCTGGTGGATCGCCACCGCGGGCTCACCCGTCGCGACGTCCACAGTGGACAACGCCTTCGGCACGGTCGAGATCGGCTTCATCGCGACCCGGACGCGCAGCGGCTCACCGTTGGTGATGCCGCCTTCGAGGCCGCCCGCGCGGTTGGACCGCCGGGTGACCCCGACCGGGCCGGAGCCGGGATCGATCTCGTCGTGCGCCTGGCTCCCCCACCGGCGCGCGGTGGTGAAGCCGTCGCCGACCTCGACACCCTTCATGGCCTGTACGCCCATCAGCGCGCCGGCCAGCCGGGCGTCGAGCCTGCGGTCCCAGTGCACGTGCGAGCCGAGGCCCGGTGGCAGGCCGTAGGCGATCACCTCGATCACCCCGCCGACGGTGTCGCCGGCCGTCCGCACCGCGTCGACCTCGGCGACCATCGCTTCGGTGGCCTCCTGGCCGAAGGCGCGGACCGGGCTCTCGTCGATGGCCGCGAGATCGCCGGGGCCCGGCAGCGGACCTTCGGGCGCCTCGGCGGCACCGATGGAGATCACGTGGCTGACGATCTCCGCACCCAGCAGCTGGCGCAGGAAGGCGCGTGCCACGGTGCCCAGCGCGGTGCGGGACGCGGTCTCGCGCGCGCTCGCCCGCTCCAGGACCGGCCGCGCCTCGTCGAAGCCGTACTTCTGCATGCCGGGCAGGTCCGCGTGTCCGGGGCGGGGACGGGTCAGCGGCTCATTGCGGGCGAGGCCTTCCAGCTCGGCCGGGTCGACCGGGTCGGCCGCCATGACCTTCTCCCACTTGGGCCACTCGGCGTTCTCGATGTGGACCGCGATCGGGCCGCCCTGGGTGACGCCGTGCCGGACACCGCCGAGGAACTCGATGTGGTCGGTCTCGAAGCCCATGCGCGGGCTCCGGCCGAATCCGAGCCGCCGGCGGGCGAGCTGCTCGCCCACTTCGGCGGTGGTGACCTCGACTCCGGCCACCATCCCTTCGAGCACGGCGGCCAACGCGGGCCCATGCGATTCACCTGCGGTTATCCAGCGCAACACCTCACGATCCTGTCATGTCGCATGTCCTGCGACTCAAGCGCCCGTACCTGTTCCGTGAAACACCGCGACCAGCCAAGTCGCCAGGAGCAACCCGGGCCCGTGCGGCACGCCGTGACGGCGGCGGCGGGTCAGGGCGAGGACCACCGTGGTCATTGCGGCGAGCACCGCCGCGACCACGAGCGCGGCCCAGCTGACCGCCCCGAGGACGGCGCCGAGCGCACCCGCCAGCTTGACGTCACCGGCGCCGAGCGAGCTTCGCGACAGCGCGTGGACGAGCAGGTGGAGACCGCCGAACACCGCGCCGGCGGCAAGGGCGCGCACCGCCAGGCCGATGCCCGGACCGGTCGTCGCCGAGGCACACAGCGCGATCGCCAGGATGGGGTAGGCGGGCAGGGTGAGCACGTCCGGCAGGCGGCGGTGCCGAAGATCGGCCGCGGCCAGCGGGACGGCGAACGTCGTGAGGGCGAGGGGCACCGGTAGCCACCAGGACGGCCAGCCGTGGCCGAGCCAGCGCCACCCGACCACTGCCCAGAGGGCGGCGGTCATTGCGGCGACCGGGGCGAGGGGGACAGGAGCAGGAGCCCTTGCCCGGGCGAGGACGGCGGACGCGAGTACGGCGAGCGTCGCGCCCGCCATGGCGAAGAGGGCGGTGATGGCGATGGCGGCAGCGACGGAGGTTGACTGGGTGATGGATGGCAGTTCGTTGATCACGGAATCGAGCCTTCACCAGGGACGATCGGTGCCGCAAGAACGGATTTTTACGAGTGGGCAACTCGTGCGGAATGGGGTTGCGGGGCCCTGGTGAGTGACGTGCGACCGGGTGGGACCGGCGTGCGACTGGGCCAATCGTGCGGATGAGGGCAGGTGCGGCAGGGCTGGTTGAGGTGCGACGGCGGTATCCGGTTGGGGCGTAGGCGGCAGCGGTGGCTCAGGTGGCCGTGAGCGCGCGTGTGGGGTGGCGAGCGGCGGGGTTGGTTGAGGCGGGAAGTCGCAGCGCCCGGTTGGGGGTAGGCGGCAGCCGTGCCCCAGGCGGGCCAGCGGGAGCACCAGCGTGAAATGGCGAGCGGCGGGGTTGGTTGAGGCGGGAAGTCGCAGCGCCCGGTTGGGGGTAGGCGGCGACCGTGGCCCAGGCGGGCCAGCGGGAGAGGACGTGAGGTGGCGAGCGGTAGCGCTGGCTGAGATGGGCAGCGGGAGCGCCCCATGTGAAGTGGCGAGTGGTAACCCTGGTTGAGGCCAGACGCGGCGGGCTGGCTACGCGGCAGATGGCAGCGCCAGCGTGACATGGCAGAGGCAACGCTGGGGGCAATGGCAAGCAGCAGCGCTGGTTTCAGGTAGCGACGGGCACGCTGGTGCAGACGGCGAACAGCGGTGGTCGGTTGCGCGAGCAGCAGCGGCGCTCAGTTGCGGCGGCGAAGTGGGACCGAGCGGCAACGCTGATCAGTGGCGGCGACCGGCAGCGCTCCGCTGACGCAGCAGGTAGCGGCGAAGTGGGACCGAGCGGCAACGCTGATCTGCGAGGCGAGCGATAGCGCTAGCCGACGCGGCAGGCAAGGGCGGCGAAGTTGGGCAAGGAGCCGCAACACCGACGTGACACCGCAAGCGGCAGCACCGACCCGAGGCAGCAAGCCGCACCATGGACCCGGGGCCGCAAGCGGCAACACCGACCTGACGCTGCAAGCCACAACGCCAACCCGGGGCCGCAAGCCGTAACGCCAACCAGACACCACAAGCCGCAACACCGACTCGGGGCAGCAAGCACGAGCGGCCACGGCCCGGAACGAGACCCAAGAACCCCGATCAGGGCTGCCAGCGCAGTACTGCCAGCCCGGAGGCGGTGCGGATCTCCAGCGACTGGATGTCGTTCGGGGACATGGACGTGTCCAGCGAGATCTTGGCCGTGCGGTTGGGGTCCGCCCACCAGCTGGCCAGGTCCTCCTCCGTCCCATCGGGCCGGACCGCGACCAGCCGGTAGTCCGCCCCGTACGCCGCGCCCTGGTACTCGCACGACATGTCCACCCTCGAGCCACCCGAGACGGCGGCCACCGCCGCCGTCGCCTGGACCGGGGCCGCGATCAACGGGGTCATCGCCGTCCCGCCGACGCCACCTCCGGTCTGGGGCAGCACGATCGCCAGCGCCACCGCCGCGGCCGCCGCCACCCCGACGCCGAACGTCGTGAACGTGCGGCGCCGGCGGATCTTGCGCACCGAGTGCAGCATCGACGGCAGCAACCCCGCCGGCGGCTCGCCCGTCTCGGCCATCTCCGGCCCCACCTGCGCCAGCAACCCCGGCAGACCGGCCAGCTCCTGCACCGACCGCGCGCACTCCGGGCACTCCTTGAGGTGCGCCTCGAAGGCGGCCCGGTCCTCCGGGGACAACGCACCGAGGACGTACGCCGCATCGTAGGTCTCGAACTCGTCCGCCGGCCTGCTCATTGGGTCACCCCCCTCTCCTCCAGCGCGAGCCGCAGCGCGCGCAACGCGTAGTGCGTCCGCGACTTCACCGTGCCCGGCGCCACCCCGAGCACGCCGGCCGCGTCCGCGACCGAGTACCCCTGGAAGTAGCACAGCCCCAGCACCTCGCGGTGAGCCGCGGACAGTTCCCCCAGTGCCTCCGCCACGAGCCAGCCCTGCAACGCCCGCTCCGTGCCGTCGGGCATGGCCAGCTCGGGCGGCGCGTCGGTCATCACCTCCGAGCGGGCGGCGGCCGAGCGCCACCCGTCGATCGCGATCCGCCGCGCCACCGTGAACAACCAGGCCCTGGCCGATCCCTGCGACTGGTCCAGGACCCGCGGGTGCTTCCACGCGCGCAACAGGGTCTCCTGCACCAGGTCCTCGGCCCGGGCCCGGTCTCCTCCGGTCAGCCGCAACGCGTAGGACCAGAGCGCGGCCGCGTGATCGTCGTGCAGCGCGCGCATCAACTGGTCTTCCGCGGCCTCCTTCATACCCGGGCGACCGCCCTTGCCCCGGTCCGCGCCTGCGCGAAGATCAGCGCGATCCCGAACACGACGCAGCCGGCCTCGGTCACCACGCCCCACACCTCCGACGCCATCACGAACTCCTCGTGCACGCCCATCAGCCCGCCGGGCGTCAGCGAGATCAGGTACGCGCCCAGCGTCACCGCGCCGAACCCGACCGCCGCCAGCACCGGCAGCCAGTGGTGCCACACCGCCACCGCCACCGCGATCGCCACCCCGGCGACCACGTTGACCAGGAACAACGGCCCGATCGTGGGGATGTCGGAGAAGCCCTCGTTCGCATACAGGTCGTAGTGCACCCACGCCGACCCGAGCAGGCCCAGGATCACCAGGACCCGCAGCACCCACGCCACCATGTCCGACCCCATCTCCTCGCCGGAAAACCGTACAACCGTTCCCACGAGGCACCCCCCGGATCGGTTCAAGACGCACCACCTTGAACCGATCCGGGGGTCACTGCGTGAACAGAGGCATGACTGCTGAAACACCCACCCGTCGTACCGTCCTGACCACCGGGATCGCCGCGGCCGGTGCCGCGGCCGGTGCGGTCGCGCTCGCGGCCTGCGGCACCGACTCGGGGCCGTCCTCCAGTTCCGGCGGAGGTTCCGGCGACACGGTCGCGCCCGCGCCGTCGGGCACCGCCGTCGGCACGATCTCCGACGTGCAGGTCGGCAAGTGCAAGTCGGTCACCGTGAACGGCCAGGCGGCCATCCTGGCCCGGCCCACCGAGAGCAGTGCGGCGTGCTTCAGCGCCATCTGCACGCACCAGGGCTGCACGGTCAACCCGGACGGCAACCAGCTCAAGTGCCCGTGCCACGGTTCCGTGTTCGACGCGCTCACCGGCGCGGTCGTGAAGGGGCCGGCGGAGTCGCCGCTGCCGTCGATCGCGGTCAAGGTCGACGGCAGCAGCGTCGTCACCGCCTGACGCCGCTAGGCCCAGACGAACAGCTGCTCACCGGCGGTCACGGCACCGTCGGTGAGCAGCTCCGACAGCCCTTCCGCGGCCGCGTCGAGCGCGACCACCGGCACCACGGGCGAGTAGCCCGCGGCACGCACCGCGTCGGGGTTCCAGCGGATCAGCGGCTGCCCCGCCCGCACGGACTCGCCCTTCACCACGTGCAGGGTGAAGCCCTCCCCCTTCTGCTTCACCGTGTCGATGCCCAGGTGCACCAGCACGCCCTTGCCGTCGGCGCCCGCGACGACGAACGCGTGCGGGTGCAGGGTCACGACGGTGCCGTCGATCGGCGCCACCGCCTCCTGTTCCCCGCCCGCGGGCTGCACGGCGACACCCGGCCCGACCATCGCCTGCGCGAACACCGGGTCGGGCACCTCGCTCATCGGCACCGCATTGCCCGGCACCGGGCTCGCCACGACCGTGCTCACCGGCGCACCTCGCTGCGCCCGGCGCCCCTGCGAGCAGGTGCTGCCGCGTCGAATGATGCGCTCACAGCAGGTCCTGGATGTCCTCGGCGATCGTGTCGGCCTCCGGGCCCACCACGACCTGGACCACCGAGCCCATCTTCATCACCCCGTGCGCACCGGCCTTCTTCAGCGCCGCCTCGTCCACGACGGAGCCGTCCTGCAGCTCGCACCGCAGCCGCGTGATGCAGCCTTCGATGTCGATGATGTTCCCGGCGCCTCCGAGCGCCGCGAGAATCTTTTCCGGCCTGTCGTCGGCCACGGCGGCCTCCTTCTCCTCTGGTCTGAACACGTTCCCGTAACGGCGGTTGACACCCCAACGGTAGGCGGAGCATTCTGCCCCATCAAGAAATGGTCTAGACCGGAACGTACCAATCTTCGGTGCCAGGTGCGAGCCCTGGACCGAAGCCGAGACAAAACGGAGGTGGCGACATGGCGGCACCCGACGTCGCCGCCGACCGGGTGGTGGACGGCCCCACGCCGAAACACGCCCAGCTGCGGGAGATCCTGCGCCGCACCATCGAGCAGGAGCTCCCGCCCGGCTCGCCCATCCCGTCGGAGCGTGAGCTCGCCGAGCGGTACACCGTCTCGCGGCTCACCGTCCGCTCGGCCATCGGGAAGCTGGTCGAGGAAGGCCTGCTGACCAGGGCACGGGGCAAGGGCACCTTCACCGCGGCGCGGCGGATGGAGCTGCAGCTCTACCTCATGTCGTTCACCGGCGACATGCGCCGGCGCGGGCTCGTGCCCACCACCGAGGTGCTCGAACGGGCGGTGGAGGTCCCGCCACCGCCCACCGCGAGCGCGCTCGGCCTCGCCGGCGGCCGGCCCGCCTACCGGCTCCAGCGCCTGCGCCGGGCCGACGGCGTCCCGCTCGCGCTCGAGCGGGGCTGGTACCACCCCGGGCCGGTGCCCGGGCTGCTCGAGCTGGACCTCACCCAGTCGCTCTACGAGCAGATCGCACGTCAGTACGACCTCCGCTTCGACCACGCCCGGCAGACCGTCTGGGCCGAAGCGGCGGACCGGGAGACCGCGCGGCTGCTGGGCATCCGCGCGGGCGCCCCGCTCCTGGTCTTCCGCCGGATCTCCACCACCAGGGGAGAACCGGTCGAGGACATCACCTCGTGGTACCGGGGCGACCGGTACCAGGTGAGCATGCAACTGGACCCGACACTCCCCGCCGAACACGGAGGTATCCCGTGAGCACCACCACCGCCGAAGGATCGACGAGAGGCAAGGGCAGGGGGGTCGCCGGGCTGCAGCGCTTCGGCCGCAGCCTGATGCTGCCCATCGCGACCCTGCCGGCCGCCGGCCTGCTCAACAGGCTCGGCCAGGACGACATGCTCGGCCGCTGGGACGCGACGAAGAAGGTCGCGGCCGTCTTCGCCGCGGCGGGCGGCGGCCTGTTCGACTGGCTGCCACTGCTGTTCGCCGTCGGTATCGCGGTCGGCTTCGCTCGCCGCGGCGACGGCTCGACCGGCGTCGCCGCGGTCGTCGGCTTCGTCGTGTTCAACAAGGTCGTGCAGGTGTTCGCGCCGATCAGCGACCTCGAAGGGTTCAAGGAAGGCTGGTACCTGCAGCCGATCAAGTGGCCCTACAGCGTGCTGGGCGGCGTGATCGTCGGCCTGGTCACCGCGGTGCTGTGGCAGCGGTTCCACCGCATCAAGCTCCCCCCGTACCTGGCGTTCTTCGGTGGCCGCCGGTTCGTGCCGATCATCAACGCGCTCGCCCTGCTGGTCCTGGGCGTCATCTTCGGCCTGATCTTCCCCGCCGTGGACAACGTCATCCAGCACGCGGGCAACGCGGTGACCGGAGCGCCGGTGATCGGTGGCGGCGTCTACGGCCTGCTCAACCGGCTGCTCCTGCCGATCGGGCTGCACCAGCTGATCAACGTGCCGGTCTGGTTCATCTTCAAGGGCGGCGACATCACCAACTTCTTCAACGGGGACCCGAACGCGGGCGCGTTCACCACGGGCTTCTTCCCGATCTTCATGTTCGCGCTGCCCGCCGCGGCGCTGGCGATCTGGCAGACCGCCCGGCCGGAGCAGAAGAAGGTGGTCGGCGGCATCATGATCGCCGCGGCGCTGACCTCGTTCCTGACCGGTGTCACCGAGCCGATCGAGTTCGCGTTCATGTTCGTGGCGTGGCCGCTGTACCTGATGCACGCCGTGCTCACGGGCATCTCGCTGGCGGTCTGCAACGCACTGGGCATCCACCTGAGCTTCTCGTTCTCGGCAGGCGCGATCGACTTCGCGCTCAACGCGGGGGCACCGGCGGCGGCGAAGGCGTGGTTGCTGATCCCGATCGGCCTGGTCTTCGCGGTGATCTACTACTTCGTGTTCCGCTGGGTCATCATCAAGTGGAACCTGCGCACCCCCGGCCGCGAGGAGGAGGGCGCGGAGGTCAGCGACACCACCAAGGTCTGACGCACTCGGCGGACGGGCCCCGGCGCGAAATCCGCGCCGGGGCCTTCGTCGTAGGGTGGGCGCGTGGACAGCGTGCGCGGGATCGACGAATGGCCGGTGGACAACGCGGCGGCGGCCGTGGTCGGGGCGAACGGCACCGTGCTCGGGCAGCACGGCGATGCGAACCGGCAGTACAGGCTGGCGTCGGTGACGAAGCTGCTCACCGCCTACACCGCGCACATCGCGCTCGAAGAGGGCGTGGTCGAGCTGGACACCCCGGCGGGCCCCGAGGGCTCGACCATCCGGCACCTGCTCGCCCACGCCTCCGGCCTCGCCTTCAACGAGCACCGGCAGATGGCACCCGCCGGCACGCGGCGGCTCTACTCCAACGCGGGCTTCGAGGAGCTGGCCGAGGCCCTCGCCGAGCACTCCGGCATCCCCTTCGCCGAGTACCAGTCCGAAGCGCTGTTCGTCCCGCTGGGCATGGGCGCGACGAAGATCGAGGGCTCCCCCGCGGCCGGCGCCGTCTCGTGCCTGCGCGACCTCGTCGCGTTCGCCGCCGAGCTGCAGGCACCGACCCTGCTCCACCCGGCCACGCTCGCCGCCGCGACCGAGGTCGCGTTTCCCGGGCTGAGCGGTGTGCTGCCCGGGTTCGGCCACCAGAAGCCCAACGACTGGGGGCTCGGGTTCGAGATCCGCAACGGGAAGAGTCCACATTGGACCGGTTCGGGGAGCTCGCCGCGCACGTTCGGTCACTTCGGCCAGTCGGGCACCTTCCTCTGGGTGGACCCGGTCGCCGGCGCGGCGTGCGTCGCGCTCACCGATCGTGCTTTCGGGCCGTGGGCGGGCGAGGTGTGGCCCCCGTTCACCGATGCGGTGCTGGCCGAACTAAAGGCTTGACCCATTCGGGGCCAATCGGATGTTCCCGACTTCAGTAGGGTATTGACCGCCTTCGCGGGCCGATAGTTTTTCTTTCGCTGGGCCAGTTTTCTCGCACGATTCCCTCACCCTGCGGAGGTATCTCGTCATGCGGTTCTCCCGGTTGCGCCGCGCCCTGGTGGGCTTCGGCGTGCTCGCGACGGCTCTGACCACCCTGGCCACCGGCACGGCCCAGGCGGCCCAGCCGTTCGTCGTCGGCGGCCAGAACGCGAGCCAGGGCCAGTTCCCGTGGATGGTGCGCCTGTCGATGGGTTGCGGCGGCGCGCTGGTCGCGTCGAAGGTGGTGCTGACCGCCGCGCACTGCGTCGACGGCACCGGCGCCAACTCCGGCATCACCGCCACCATCGGCAAGGTCGACCTGCAGGCGAGCGGCGGGCAGTCGATCCGGTCGACCTACGTCTACCGCAGCCCGCAGTACGCCAGCACCGGCGCGCAGGACTGGGCGCTGATCGAGCTGGCCTCGGCCCCGTCCGCGCCGCTGCTCACGATCGCCGCGCAGGGCCAGACCTCGCTCAACACCGGCAACTTCACGATCATGGGCTGGGGCTCGACCACCGAGGGCGGCGGCCAGTCGCGCTACCTCAAGTACGCGACGGTGCCGTTCGTGTCGGACTCCTCCTGCCAGCAGTCTTACGGCAGCGACCTGCAGCCGGCCTACGAGCTGTGCGCCGGGTACTCCCAGGGCGGGGTCGACACCTGTCAGGGCGACTCCGGCGGCCCCATGGTGAAGAAGGACTCGGCAGGCGACTGGGTCGAGGTCGGCATCGTCAGCTGGGGCCAGGGCTGCGCCGAGCCCGGCTATCCCGGCGTCTACGGCGAGGTGCAGTCGTTCTCGAACAACATCAAGGCCCGGATCAGCTCCACCGGGACCGTGCTCAGGTAAGGCTCATCACCCGCACCGGCTCGCCGGCCCGGTAGGCCACGATGTCCTCGACCGCGTCGCGGAAGAAGATCTCGTACACGTCGCGGGTCACGTAGCCCAGGTGCGGGGTGAGCAGCGCGTTGTCCAGTGTCCGCAGCGGATGGTCGGCGGGCAGCGGCTCGGTGTCGAACACGTCGAGTGCCGCCCCGCCGATCTCCCCGCTGCGCAACACCTCCAGCAGCGCGGCCTCCTCGACGATCGGGCCGCGTGAGGTGTTGACCAGCCAGGCGTGCGGCTTCATCAGGGCCAGCTCCGCCGCCCCGACGAGGCCGCGGGTGCGCTTGCTCAGCACCAGATGGACCGAGAGCACGTCGGACCGGGAGAACAGCTCCTCCTTCGACACGGCCGTCACCTCGTGCTCGGCGGCGCGCTCGGCGGTCAGGTTCTGGCTCCAGGCGATCGTCTCCATGCCGAACGCCTGCCCGACCTTCGCCACCCGCGAACCGAGCCGGCCCAGCCCCAGCAGGCCCAGCGTGCGGCCGTGCAGCGGGGTGCCGACCGTGCTCTGCCAGCCGCCCGCGCGCATCGCGGGCAGCTCCACGGCGAGGTTGCGCATCGCCGCCAGGATCAGCGCCCAGGTGTGCTCGGCCGTCGGATGCGACAGGTAGCCGGTGCCGCACACCAGGATGCCGTGTTCCGCCGCGGCCTTCAGGTCGATCGCCGCGTTCCGCTGCCCGGTGCTGACCAGCAGCTTCAGGTCGGTCAGCCGGGCGAGCACCTCCGCGGGGAAGCGGGTGCGCTCGCGCATGGCGACCACGACCTCCGCCCCGGCGAGCCGGGCGACCAGCTCGTCGGGGTCGGCGATGTGGGAGGTGAACACCTCGATGTCGGCGTCGAGGGATGTCCAGTCGGCGAACTCGAGTGCCACGTTCTGGTAGTCGTCGAGGATGGCGATCTTCACCCGCCCGACGGTACCCGTTCGCTGATCGCGCGGAAGTACAGCAACCGCGGCGCGGTCCGCAGCAGCGGGCGCCCGCCGACCGTGAACGAGTCCTCGACCTGCTCGGTGCGGAAGTAGTCCGGGCGGTCGAACCAGGCGCTGGCGGCGTTCGTGACCGACTGCTCGTCGTAGGGCACGGCCAGCTCGTCGTACTGGGTCCGCGTCACCACGCACGCTCCAGGATGTCGTCCACCACGCCGTTCTTGGCGTCGGCGTAGTTCTGGATGTACTTCCAGGTGCGCGCCGCGAGCTCGCGCTTCGTGCTCGCGTACAGCTCGCGGTCGGTTTCGTGGGTGCGCAGGCGTTCCCGGAACCTCAGGTACCGGTCGATCTCCCCGCAACCGGGCGAGTAGACGTGCAGGTTGACGTCCGTGTCGGGTCCCTTGAAGCAGCGGTGCTCGTTCCAGTGCGGTTCGCGGATGGCGAGCCGGTAGCCCGCGGCTTCGAGCGCGGGGACGTACGAGGTCTCGTCGGCGGAGTCCGGGACGACGAGCAGGACGTCGATGACCGGCTTGGCGCACAGGCCGGGCACCGAGGTGGAGCCGATGTGTTCCAGCAGCACGACCCGGTCCCCCAGGACCGAGCGGATGCGGGTGGCTTCCCGCTCGTAGAGCCGGGGCCATCGCGGGTCGTACTCGGCGAGCGTGACTGTCGTGTCGAGCACGGGTGGTTCGGCCACCCAGGAGGCGTGGATCTCCTCGTCGGACGACGGGGTCCGTCCAGGCTTGGGCATGACTGTCCCTTCTTCAAGGCAGTCGGCCAACGTAACTCAGGCGATGGGCAGCGGCAACACGTTTTCCGTGGCGGCCCGCAGCGCGTCGCGCATCGCCGCCCGTGGCGCCGGCTGCCCGGTGAACTGCTCGACCTGCCCGAAAGCCTGGTGCAGCAACATGTCCAGGCCCGTCGCCACCCGGCCGCCACGCGCCGCGACCGCTTCCGCGAGCGGCGTCGGCCACGGGTGGTAGATGACGTCGAGGACGCAGTCCGCCGCGGCCAGCTCGGCCGCGTGCTCCGCGACAGCGGCCGGCGGGACGGTCGACACGAGCACCGACGCGTCGGAGACGGCCTTCGCGAAGTCCACCTCGGCCCAGACGAGCACCTCGGTCTCGACCCCCGCCCGCTGCGCCGCGGCGATCGTCTCGCCTGCCCGTGCGGGATCCCGCACGACCAGCCGGGCCCGCGCGACGCCCAGCTCGGCGAACGCGACGACCGTGGCCGCCGCGGTGCCACCCGCCCCGAGGATCACCCCGGTCGAACCGGTCGCTGCGGTGAAGCCGCCCGCGAAGCGCAGCGCGCCGACGACGCCGTCCACGTCGGTGCAGTCGGCGAACCAGCCGGAGTCCTCGCGCACCAGCGTGTTCGCCGCGCCCGCGGCACGCGCCCGCGCGGACGCCCGCGTCGCGAACTCGAGCGCGGCCCGCTTCCCGGGCATGGTGACCGAGAGCCCGGCCCACTCGGGGCCGAGCGCGGAGACGAACCCCGCCAGCCCGGCCGCATCCAGCTCGACGCGCTCGTAGGTCCAGTCGGCCAGCCCGAGCGCCCGGTACGCGGCCTCGTGCAGCACCGGCGACAGCGAGTGCGCCACCGGCTTGCCGAGCACCGCCGCTCTAGTACGCACCGCGCTGCCTCGCGAGCTCCTTGTTCTGCTTGTGCTCGTCCAGCGTCGTGGCGAAGCAGGACACCCCGTTCTTGTCGCACTTGACGAAGTACAGCCAGGACCCTTCGGTGGGCTGCAGGGCGGCCTGGATCGCGTCCGAGCTGGGCGAGCCGATCGGGGTGGGTGGCAGGCCCGCAACCGAGTAGGTGTTGTAGACCCCCGGGCGCCCGCGGTCGGCGTCGGTCGTCGTCACGACCGGCTTGTCGAGCAGGTAGTTCACCGTCGAGTCCAGCTGCAGCCGCTGGTTCTGGGCGAGCCGGTTGTAGATGACCCGGGAGATCTTCCCGAAGTCCTGGGTGACCGCCTCCCGCTCCACCAGCGACGCGATGATCAGGATCTGGTACGGGTTCTGCCCCTGCACCGACGAGGACGCCGCGAGCCCGGCGGCCTGGATCTTGGTCGCCGACTCCTTGAGCACGAAGCCGAGCAGCTCGTCGGCCTTCCAGCCCGGCTTGACGTCGTACACCCCGGGGGCGACCAGGCCCTCGATGCGGCGGGCGTCGGTGCCCTTGGCGGCGGCGCTCGCCGCCCAGTCGGGCACGCCCATCGCGGCCAGGTCCGCGGACGCGGCGACCTTGCGCAGGTCCTCCGCGGACACGCAGGTGCTCTGGCCGTTGAGCTGGGCGCACGAAGCCTTCGACAGCAGCGTGAACACCCCGGGCGTGACGCTGCCGTCGGGCTGGGTCACGTCGTCGAGCTGGGTGCCGGCGCGGACCTGCAGTACGCCGACGCGCGCCCCGGACGAGGTCAGCTTCGCCACGGCCGCGGCGCCGGACATCTTCGTCTTCATCACGTAGTAGCCCGGCTGCAGGCTCAGCACCTTGGAGTTGTCCTCGCTGGCCTTGACGAACGCCTTGCTGCTCGCGACCACCCCGGAGGTCGTCAGCTCCGTGCCGATCGCGTTCGTCGAGTCGCCCTGGCCGATCTCGATGACGACGTCGGAGTCCCCGGTGCCGTCGAAGTCGGCGTAGCCGAAGACCTTGTCGATGCCGTACCACGCGCCGCCGCCGATCAGCACGATCACCGCGAGCGCGCCGACCCAGCGGAATATCCGGCGGCCCCGCTTGGTGCGGCGCGGCGGTTCGTCCTCGTCCTCCGGCGGCTCGATGTACTCGGGCTCGGCACGCTCGTCGTCCTCGGCGTAGTCGTCCTCCGCGTACTCCTCCGCGTACTCCTCCGCGTAGTCGTCCTCGGCGTAGTCGTCCTCGTAGTAGCCGTCGTAGTCCTCGACCGGGATGACCTCGGTCGGCGTCTCGTCCGGCGGGATCGGCCGCGGCCGGCGCGGCCGCGGAGGCGGCGGCTGGCGGCGGTCGTCGAACAGGTCCAGGCCGTGGTCGGACATCGGGGGGCGCCGCACGGGCGGGCGGCGCACCGGAGGCGGCGGGGGCGGCGGCGGGGGTTCGTGCGGCACCGCGCGCGCGTGCCGCGGCGGCTGGCCGCGCGGCGGCAGGGGCGGGGGCGGCGTGCCCTCCGGGCGCCGCCGTCGGCCACCGGGCGGTGGCGGCGGAAGCTCTCGGCTCACGTTCGGCCCTCCCGAGCGAGATAGGCGGCCCGGCCGTCCAGCCAGCCCTGCAAGATCTCGACCGCGGCGGCCTGGTCGACCACCGCCCGCTGCTTGCGTCCCTTGACGCCGCGCTGCGACAGCATGCGGGCCGCGCTGACCGTGGTCAAGCGTTCGTCGGCCAACCGTACCGGGACCGGAGCGACCCGGCCCGCGAGCTGTCCGGCGTAGGCAACGGCGATCTCCGCGGCGGAGCCGTGGCGGTCCGCCAGTGTTCTGGGCAGTCCCACGATCACCTCCACCACCTCGTGCTCGGTGACGAGCCGGGCCAGCTGGTCGAGATCACTGTCGCTGTGCGCATCACGCGAAAGGGTAACGAGTGGGGTCGCGAGCACGGGCGCGGGATCGCTCAGCGCGACGCCGACGCGGACGGAGCCGACGTCCACAGCGAGCCGGCGACCGGCCCCGGGATCGGACTCCCCGGGCCGGTCGGCGTTGCGTGCGGTCACCCCGCGGCGACCGCGGTCCGCAGCGCGGCGATCGCCTGCTCGATGCCCGCCGGGTTCGTGCCGCCGCCCTGCGCCATGTCGGGCTTGCCGCCGCCGCGCCCGCCGATCTCCGGGGCGAACGAGGGCACCAGCTTGCCGGCCGCGAAGCCCTTGTCCCTGGCCTCCTGGGTGGTGGCCACGACGAAGCTCAGCTTTCCTCCCTGCGGCGCGAACAGCGCGACGACTGCCGGACGCGAGCCGAGCCGGTTGCGCACCTCCATCGCGAGCGCGCGCAGGCCGCCGCCGTCGATCTCGCCGCCGACCTGCTCCGCGACCAGCAGCACGCCGTTCAGGTCGCGCGCGGAGTCCGCGAGCGAGCCCGCCGAGCCCAGCACCTGCTGGGTCTTGAGCTGCTCGATCTCCTTCTCGGCGTTGCGCAGCCGGGTCAGCACGTCCTCGACGCGCGAGGGCAGCTCGGCCGTCGGCACCTTCAGCGTGCCCGCCAGCTGCGAGACCAGCAGCTGCTCCTTGCGCACGTGCTTGAGCGCGTCGGTGCCGACCAGGGCCTCGACGCGGTGCACGCCCGACCCGATCGAGGCGTCGCCGACCAGCTTGACCAGGCCCAGCTCGCCGATGCGGCCGACGTGCGTGCCACCGCACAGTTCGCGCGAGTAGTCGCCCATGTCGACCACACGCACGTCGTTGCCGTACTTCTCGCCGAACAGCGCCACCGCGCCCAGCTCGAGCGCCTTGTCCTTGGTCGTGACGTAGGTCTGCACCTCGACGTCGTTCTGGAGGTAGTCGTTGACCTCCTCCTCGACCTCGGTGAGCACGTTCGCCGACACCGGGCCGGGGGTGGTGAAGTCGAACCGCATGCGCCCCGGCGAGTTGAGCGAGCCGGCCTGCGCCGCGCGGCGGCCGTACGCGCCGCGGACGGCGGCGTGCACCAGGTGCGTCGCCGAGTGCGAGCGGGCGATCGAGCCGCGGCGGGCGCCGTCGACCGAGCCGGTCACCTCGGTGTCCAGCCCGATCTCGCCCTCGGTCACCTCCACGCGGTGCACGAACAGGCCCGGCACGACCTTCTGCACGTCGAGCACGTTGGCCTCGCCGCCCTCGCCGACGAGCACGCCGGTGTCGGCGACCTGGCCACCGCTCTCGGCGTAGAACGGGGTGCGGTCCAGGATCAGCTCGGCCTTGTCGCCCGCACGGACACTGCGCACGCCCTGGCCGTCCTTCAGCAGGCCGATCACCTTCGCGCCGGCCTGCAGGTCGGTGTAGCCGAGGAAGTCGGTCTCGCCGTGCTGCTCCAGCAGCTCCCGGTACACCGAGAGGTCGCCGTGGCCCTTCTTGCGGGCCGCCGCATCGGCCTTCGCGCGCTGGCGCTGCTCCTCCATGAGCGTGCGGAAGCCCGCCTCGTCGACCTCGAGGCCCTGCTCGGAGGCCATCTCGAGGGTCAGGTCGATCGGGAAGCCGTACGTGTCGTGCAGCTGGAACGCCTTGTCCCCGGCGAGGATGTTCCGGCCCGCGGACTTGGTCTGCTCGGCGGCGAGGTCGAAGATCCGCACGCCACTGGTGAGCGTGGCGAGGAAGGCCTCCTCCTCCACCCGCATCACGTCGCTGATGCGGTCGAAGTCGCGGGCGATCTCCGGGTACGACGGGGCCATCGCGTCGCGCACCACCGCGGCGAACTCGGGCAGCACCGGCTCCTGCACCCCCAGCAGGCGCATCGAGCGCACGATGCGGCGCAGCAGCCGCCGCAGCACGTAGCCGCGCGCCTCGTTGCCCGGGGTCACGCCGTCACCGATCAGCATCACGCCGGAGCGGGCGTGGTCGGCGATGACGCGGAAGCGGACGTCGTCGACGTGGTCGGCGCCGTAGCGGCGGCCGGAGAACTCCTCGGCCTTCGCGATCACCGGGCGCACCAGGTCGGTCTCGTAGACGTTCTCCACGCCCTGCAGCAGGTACGCCACCCGCTCGACGCCCATGCCGGTGTCGATGTTCTTCCTCGGCAGCGCACCGAGCACGGGGCCGCCCTTCTTCGGGCTCACCTCGCCCCGGACCTCCTGCATGAAGACCAGGTTCCAGATCTCCAGGTAGCGGTCCTCGTCCATCGCCGGGCCGCCGTCGCGGCCGTGCTCGGGGCCGCGGTCGTAGTAGATCTCCGAGCAGGGGCCGCCGGGGCCGGGCACGCCCATGTCCCAGTAGTTGTCGTCCGCGCCGCGCAGCTGGAGGCGGCTCTCCGGGATGTCGGTCGCCTTGCGCCACAACGCGGTGGTCTCGGCGTCGTGCTCGTAGACCGTCGCCCAGATCCGGCCCGGGTCGAGGCCGAGGCCGCCGTCGGCCTGCGACTTCGTGATCAGGTCCCAGGCGAAGGAGATGGCGCCTTCCTTGAAGTAGTCGCCGAAGGAGAAGTTCCCGGCCATCTGGAAGAACGTGTTGTGCCGGGTGGTCTTGCCGACCTCGTCGATGTCGCCGGTGCGCACGCACTTCTGGATGCTGGTCGCGCGCGGGTAGGGCGGCGGGACCTCACCGAGGAAGTACGGCTTGAACTGCACCATGCCCGCGTTGACGAACAGCAGCGTCGGGTCGTCGAGGATGAGCGACGCGCTCGGCACCCGGGTATGGCCGTTCTTCTCGAAGTGTTCGAGGAAGCGCTTGTTGATCTCGTGTGTTTCCACTGGTCTTTCCTTGGGCTGGGCGGCACGACGTGCGCCGCGCCGGGTCTGGCAGGGTGCGGCGACGGCGGAGAGCGCGAAGGGTCAGCTCTCCGCCCGGCGCGCTCGCGTCGGGCGCGGCCGCGCGGCGTGCCGCCCGTCGGCGGGCCGTGCCGAGGGCACGCCCGACCGCTGCTCCACCATGTCCCGCAACTCCTGCTCGCGCTCGCTCATCCCGGTCCGGATGTCGGCGCCGAACGAACCGATGGCGCCCGCCAGCTCCTGCATGGCGTCGCCCAGGTTCGAGGCCAACCCGGCCGGTGTTGCCTGGCGAGCAGTCCTGCTCGCCTTGCGGGAGACCGCGACCCCGGTCGCGACGCCCACTCCCAGCCAGAATAGCCGCTTCATGACTTGCCGCTCCCCTTGCGACCGCGGCGCGAGTGCTTGCCCTCGATGCCGGCCTTGGCCTTGCGGCGCGCACGGATGGCCTTGCTGATGCCGTAGGACAGTGCCGCCGTCTTCACCAGCGGACCGCCGAGGGTCGCGGTGAACACCGACGACAGCGCGGACACGTTGCCGGTGACCGCCTGGGCGTTGGCCGTGATCCCGTCGACCCGCTCGAGCTGGGTGTTGACGTGCGTGATGGTGTCGTTGGCCCCGATCAGCAGCGGGTCGGTGTTCTGGTGTGCCTTGCGGATCGCGATGGTCGCCTCGTCCAGGGTGCGGCCGAGCTTGATCAACGGGATCGCCAGCAGCACCACCAACAGCACGAATGCGCCTGCGGCGATCAGCGCGGCGATCTGCCCAGCCGACACGGTCCCTCCTCGAAGTGGCGACGGCGTGAATGCCGGTCAGGCTACCGTGCGTCGCCGCCCCGGGCTGGCCCGCCCCGCCGGGCCTGGCGCCCGCGCGTGCCGTAGTAGAGCGTCGCCATGTCCTCGTCGGCGTGCCCGGCGTCCATCGCGGCCTTCAGATGCCCCAGCGCGGCGCGGACGCCGCCGAGGTCGAGCGCGTCCCCGGCGGCGTCGAGCACCAGCTGCGCGTCCTTCGCGGCATGCCGGGTGGCGAAGCTGAGCGGGAACTCGCGGGAGATCATCGCGCCGCCCTTCAGGTGCGCGTACGGCACGTCCAGGCTGCCGCCGCTGATCGACTCGAGGAACAGCTCAGGGTCCACGCCCAGCTGCTCGGCGAGGCTCACGCTCTCCGCGGTCGCGTTGGTCAGCGCGAGCACCCAGGCGTTCGCGACCAGCTTCAGCTTGCTCCCGGCACCGGCGGGACCGACCCACATGGTGCGGCCGCCGATCGCGTCGAACACCGGCGCGCAGCGGTCCTTCAGCTCGTCGGGTCCCGACGCGAGCACGACGAGCTTGCCCTGTTCCGCGGGCTGCTTGGTGCCGAGCACCGGCGCGTCGACGAAGGCGACCCCGGCCTTCTCGGCGAGTGCGGCGAGCTTCCCGGTCCACTCGACACCGACCGTGCTCGTCTGCAGCCAGACCGCGTCGCCGGGGACCGCCTCCAGCGCGCCCCCGGCGACCTCGTGCACGGTGGGCCCGTCGGCGAGCATGGTGAGCACGAAGTCCGCACCCGCCACCGCGTCGGCCGGGGTGTCCGCGACCTCGGCGCCGTCGACCTGCTCCGCCTTCTCGCGGCTGCGGTTCCACGCCCGGACCTTCAGCCCGGCGGCGGCGAGGTTGGCCGCCATGGGGCCGCCCATGATCCCGGTCCCCAGCACGGCGACGGTGGTGTCGGTCATCAGCACACTCCTCGTTCTCGCGGTTCGCTCGCCGCGTTCCCGATGACGGCCCCGCCGAAACCCTCCTTGACTTCGAGTTATGTCGAGGTTTCATGCTGGCGGCATGGACAACGGCACGCACGTCGCAGTCGTCACCGGCGCCTCCCGGGGCCTCGGCCTCGCCCTGACCAGGGAGCTCGTCCGCCGTGGCTGGCGGGTGATCGCGGACGCCCGCGACGGGGACCGGCTCGACGCCGCGCTGTCGGGGTTGACGGGAGTCACCCGGATACCGGGCGACGTGACCGATCCCGGGCACCGCGGGGAAATCGCCGAAAGCGCACCCGATGGGGTGGATCTGCTCGTCAACAACGCGAGCGCGCTGGGTCCCAGCCCGCAGCCCGCGCTCGCCGGCTACCCGCTCGCCGAGCTGGAGCGTGTCTACGCCGTCAACACGATCGCCCCGCTCGCCCTGATCCAGCTGCTGCTACCGGGGCTGCGCCGCCGCCGGGGCCGGATCATCGACATCAGCTCGGACGCGGCGGTCGAGCCGTACGAGGGCTGGGGCGGCTACGGCTCGGCCAAGGCGGCGCTCGACCAGCTCACCGCGATCCTCGCCGCCGAGGAGCCGGCGGTGCGCGTGTACGCGTGCGACCCCGGCGACATGAACACCGACCTGCACCAGCAGGCCTTCCCCGGCGAGGACATCTCCGACCGGCCCGCACCGGAGAGCGTCGTGCCCGCACTGCTGCGGCTCGTCGAGCGCGACCTGCCCAGCGGTCGCTACCAGGCATCGGCGATCCCGGTATGACCATCCCCTTCACGCTCCCGCCGGACAGCGAGGCGGGTCGTCCGCCGGAACGACGCGGCCTGCGGCGCGACGGCGTGCGGCTGCTCGTCGCCCGCCCGGGTGGGATCGAGCACCGGCGCTTCCGCGACGTGGCCGAGCTGCTCGAACCCGGCGACCTGGTCGTGGTGAACACCTCGGCGACCCTGCCCGCCGCCCTGGACGCGGTGCGGGACAACGGAAGTCCGGCGCCCGTGCACGTGTCCACGCCGCTGGACGACGGCGACTGGGTGGTCGAGGTGCGCCGGACCGACGCGAGCGGGCCGGACCTCTCGCTGCGGGCGGGCGAACGCCTGGGCCTGCCGGGCGGGGTCACCTTGACGCTCGTCGGGCCGTACCTCTCGGCGCGGCTGTGGCGGGCGAGCGTGTCGCCGAAGGTGTCCGCACAGCACTATCTGCCCGAACACGGGCGGCCGATCGGCTACGGCTACCTCACCGGCCGGTTCCCGTTGCGGGACTACCAGACCGTGTACGCCACCGAGCCCGGCAGCGCCGAGATGGCCAGCGCCGGGCGCCCGTTCACCGAGCCCCTGCTCGTGCGCCTGATGGCCCGCGGGGTCATCGTCGCCCCCGTCCTGCTGCACGCCGGGGTGTCGAGCCCGGAGCTGCACGAACCGCCGAACGCGGAACGGTTCGCCGTGCCCGCGGCGACCGCGCGGCTGGTGGACGTGGTGCGCGCGGCCGGGCAGCGGGTGGTCGCGGTGGGCACCACCGTCGTGCGAGCCCTGGAGAGCGCGGCGGGACCGGACGGCGCGATGCACGCGGCGAGCGGCTGGACCGAGCTGGTGCTCGGCCCGGACCGTCCCGCTCGCGTGGTCGGCGGGCTGGTCACCGGGCTGCACGTGCCCGAGGCGAGCCACCTCCTGCTGCTGGAGGCCGTCGCCGGGCGGCGCCTCGTCGAGGCGGCCTACGCTGCGGCCGTCGAGCGCCGGTACCTGTGGCACGAGTTCGGCGACTCGACCCTCTTCCTGCCGTGAGAGCCCCCGCCGTATAGGTCGTTATACGGCGGTCATTCGCCGCGGATCGTGCGGCGCAGCCTCGGCACCCGCTCGGCCAGCGTGCGCTCGGCACCACGCTGCGTCGGGTTGTAGTAGTCCTGCCCGACCAGCTCGTCCGGCGGGTACTGCTGCGGGAGGACGCCCTCGGGCACATCATGCGGATACCGGTAACCCTGCGCGTTGCCGAGCTTCGCCGCGCCCGCGTAGTGCCCGTCGCGCAGGTGCGGCGGGACGGTGCCGATGCGCCCGGCCCGGACGTCCGCCAGCGCGCTGTCGATGCCCGTCACCACGGCGTTGGACTTGGGCGCGGTCGCCAGGTGGATCGTCGCCTGCGCCAGCGCGAGGCGGCCCTCGGGCATGCCGATGAACTGCACGGCGTGCGCCGCGGCGACGGCCGCCTGCAGCGCCGTCGGGTCGGCGAGGCCGACGTCCTCGCTGGCGTGCACGACGAGGCGCCGCGCCAGGAACCGCGGGTCCTCCCCCGCCTCGATCATCCGCGCGAGGTAGTGCAGCGCGGCGTCCACATCGGACCCGCGGATGGACTTGATGAACGCGCTGATGACGTCGTAGTGCTGGTCGCCGTCCCGGTCGTAGCGCACCGCCGCTTTGTCCACTGTGGACTCGACGGTGGCCAGGTCGATGGTCCGGTGCTCGGTGGCCGCGGCGGCGTCGGCGGCCGCCTCGAGCGCGGTGAGCGCGCGGCGGGCGTCCCCGGAGGCCAGCCGGACCAGGTGCTCCTCGGCTTCGCCGGTCAGCTCCAGCTCCCCGCCCAGCCCGCGTTCGTCGGCCAGCGCGCGGTCGATGAGCTCGCGGACGTCGTCGTCGGTCAGCGGGCGCAGCTGCAGCACCAGCGACCGCGAGAGCAAGGGCGAGACCACCGAGAACGACGGGTTCTCCGTGGTGGCGGCCACCAGCAGCACCGTGCGGTCCTCGACCGCGCCGAGCAGCGCGTCCTGCTGGGTCTTGGAGAACCGGTGGACCTCGTCGATGAACAGCACGGTGTTCTCGGAGTTGTACAGCCGTCGCCGCCGCGCTTCCTCGATGACCCCGCGCACCTCTTTCACCCCGGCCGAGAGCGCCGAGAGCGCCACGAACCGGCGCCCGGTCACCGTGGACACGAGGTTGGCCAGCGTCGTCTTTCCGGTCCCGGGCGGGCCGTAGAGCAGGACCGAGGCCGGGGCCGCGCCTTCGACCAGCCGCCGCAGGGGCGCGCCTTCGCGCAGCAGGTGCTGCTGCCCCACCACCTCGTCGAGCGACCGTGGCCGCATCCGCACCGCCAGCGGCGACCCGGCGGGCACGACCGGCTCCCGCGGCGCCCCGACCGGATCGGGCCGTTCGAGGTCGGGGTTCACCGTGAAGAGTTCGTCCTGCACGACTCCACGTTAATCGGCGGGTCCGACACGGCGCTCACGGCTCCTGCGCCGTGAGCTCCAGCTCGATCGCGGCCGGCTGCCGCTCGTGCCGGCCCAGGTAGGACTGCTTGGCCGAGGCGGCCATGATGCCCGCCGCGTACGGCAGCAGGTCCCGGCCGCGCCGCCACAGCCACGGGATGCCTTTCACCACGAGCCAGCCGACGTGATCCACGGTCCGCGGCCGGATCCCGCCCGAGCACACCAGGCTGACCGGCTCCACGATCGCGACACCCGCCTCGGCCAGCAGGCCGGTCAGCCCGCGGGCCAGCATCCGGTGCCCCAGCTCGGAGGGATGCAACCGGTCCACGCTCCACGACGACAGGTCGTACGCGCCCGGCAGCGCCGCCAGGTCCAGGCACGGCGCGCGGTGGCGGGCGACCACGCTGTCGATCGCTGCGTTCAGCTCCTCGATGCGCGCCCGCAGCGCGCGGGAAAGCGGGCCCGGCAGGCGGAAGACCCGGCCGTGGTCGTGGAAGCGCACCGGGACGACCACGGCGCCCCGCGCGCGCAACGTGGTCACGACGTGGTCGAGGTCCGCGGCCATCGCGGCGGCGTCGAAATCCGAGCGCAGGGTGTCGTTCATGCCGGCGATCACCAGCGCCACGTCCGGCCGGTGGGCGGCGGCCGCGGGCAGCTGCTCGGCACGCACGCAGCGCATCCGCGCGCCGGTGAAGGCGGTGTTCAGGTAGCCGTCGGGCGCCACGTCCAGCGCCCGCGCCACGAAGGGGCCGACGCCGCGCCAGCCACGGCCGGGCACGGGATCGCCGAGCCCCACGGCCGTCGAGTCGCCGAGCACGGCCAGTCGCCGCGCCCGCCGGGGCATCGCTTCGGTCAGGGGGATCTGCTCGCTCAGCGCGGTCACGCCTACAGACCATCGGCCACGCACACTCACCGGCGGTGAGCGCCGGGTAACGAGGCAGAGACCTCTTACCGAAATGCTGGGTACAGCGGCAGCGCGAGCCCGGGACCGTAGTGCTCGTCGAGCCCGGCGGCGACCGCGGCGGCGTGCGCGGCGATCTCGTCCTCGCCCAGCCGGGTGGCATCGGCGTCGAGGTTGCGCCACCATGTGACGAGGGCGGCCGGCTTCGCGCCGTCGCCCGCCAGCACGCGCCAGGTGTTCACCCAGACCAGCAGCAGCTGGTGGTCGAGCAGGTGGGTGAACAGCACGTCGCTGTCGGACAGCCCCGGCCAGACGCCGACGACCTCCGAACGCCACGCGGCGACCATCGCCTCGCTCATCCCCGCCGGCAGCGCGAGCGGCTCGGCACAGGACGCGAACGGCACCCGCAGGTGCGCGGCATCGATGAGCGCGTTGCGCACCCGGCCGCGCTCGAAGTCCAGGAACCGCACGCCGCCGCTGGTCACCAGGTTGTTGTCCGGGCTCAGGTCCACCGGGCTGAACGCGCGGTAGGCCAGCGACTTCGCTCGCACGCACGCCGCTTCGGCGAAGCGGCGCACCGAAGCCGGGGTGGACACGCCGACGTGCTCCTCGATCAGCGCCGGCAGCTGGGCGCACGCGGTGACCGGGGCGCTGTCCTCGTGCTTGACCGGACCGCCGAGCCGGCGCAGCAGCGCGTCGAAGTCGGCCTCGCGGCTGGCCGTGGTCGCGTGCATCCGGCCGAGGGACCGGGCCCAGGACAGCAGCGACCGCTCGGCCGCCCTGGCGTCGTGGCCGAGGAGCTTGTCCCGCAGGGTGGGCGCGTGGCCCAGGTCGTCGATGACCAGCACCCGCTGCGTCCCGTCGTGGGCCAGCAGCTCCGGGCACATCCGGTCCTCGGCGGGCAGCGCGGTGAACAGCTGGTAGCTCACGGCCTCCTGGGCGAACGGGTCGGGCGCCCCCTTCGGCGCCGGGTCCGGGTAGTGCTTGATCACCAGCGTGCGGGGCAGCCCGAAGGGCGAGGAGGCGATTCTCGCGCGGACGACCGTCGCCGGGCCGCTGCCCGGGAGGTGCTCGGGTTCGACCAGGGCGATGGCGCTGCCGAACCGGTGTTCGAGCACGACCTCGCCCGCCGCGACCGCGGCCGCGACGGCCGGATCGTTGGTCGCGGCCGTGCCTGCTGTGCCTTCTTCGGAAGTGTCCACGGTCATCGTCTTCGACCCTACTAGTGGCCCAGTACCCTTCTCCACCACAAATTCAGCCCGTGGAAAGCGATCGTCCGGCTGCGCGCACCCGTTGCCCCCGGCGGCGCAGGGCGAGTACCACCGCCGCGGCCGCGACGATGCCGAGCAGGTTCACCACGAGCTGCCCCAACGACTGCAACGAGCGCGCCCAGTCCCCGGTGACGGCCGCGACGGCGGCGTAGCCGGCCGCCGGCACGGTGGTGACCGAGATGAACACCCCCACCAGCGCGGCGGACTTCGCCGAGGTCATCGCGAGCATGCCGGCCGCGCCCGCCAGCAGCGCGACGATCAGCGAGTACCAGCCCACGTCGTAGACGAAGTCCACGGCCTGGTGCCCGGACCGGAAGTCGGTCACGTCCAGCAGTCCGACCCACTCGCTGAGCAGGGTCACCAGCCCCGTCACGACCATCGCGACCGGGAAGCCCACGGCGAGCGCCAGGCACGCGCGGCGCAGCAGGTCCCACCGGCGCAGCACCAGGCCCAGGGCGACGGCCGCGAGCGGCCCGAACTCGGGGCCCACGACCATCGCGCCGACGATCGTCACCGGCGAGTCGGTGATCACCCCGACCGACGCGAGCAGGCACGCGATGACGAGGAACGCCTGGAACGTGGCGTTCAGCCGCGACTCCTCGCCCGTCGTGCTGAGCAGCTCCTCCCAGACCACCGCGTCGGCGCTCTCCCCCGGCGCGTCCTCCTCGGCCTTGTCGGCCGCGTCCGAGAGCGCGGTGTCGATCGCCTCCAGCGTGATCCCGCCGTGGTGGTCGATGTCGAGCCCGCACAGCTGGTCGATGACCTCGTCGGCCGCCTCGCGGGCGACGTCCGCCTCGATCAGGTCACCGGCGGGGGCGAGCGCGGCACCGCGGTGCACGACCAGGTGCGCCGTGCCCGGCTGCGCGCGCAGCCGCTCGAGTGCCTGCTCGGTGCTTCCCGCCGGGCTGATCACCCGAAGGTGCAGCACGGGCTCACGCCGTGTTCTTGCGGGACACCCGCACCCGGTCGGTCCTCGTCACCGCGCTGCTCCCTCGCGGTCGCCGCCCGCAGCGCCTCCAGCCGGCTTCGGCGGCCGGGCGTCGATGCCCGCCTCCTTGCGCTGCTGCTCGGTGATGGGCGCCGGAGCGGCGGTCAGCGGGTCGTAGCCGCCGCCGGTCTTCGGGAACGCGATGACGTCGCGCAGCGACTCTGCACCGGCCAGCAGCATGGTGATCCGGTCCCAGCCGAAGGCGATGCCGCCATGCGGCGGCGCGCCGAACTGGAAGGCGTCGAGCAGGAAGCCGAACTTCTCCTGCGCCTCCTCCTCCGACAGGCCCATCACCTCGAACACGCGCTTCTGCACGTCGGCGCGGTGGATACGGATCGAGCCGCCGCCGATCTCGTTGCCGTTGCAGACGATGTCGTAGGCGTAGGCGAGCGCGTTGCCCGGGTCGGACTCGAACTTGTCGATCCACTCCGGGTTCGGCGAGGTGAACGCGTGGTGCACGGCGGTCCACCTGCCGGCGCCGACCGCCACATCGTCGCCGATCTCCTCGACCGGGGCGAACAGCGGTGCGTCCACCACCCACACGAACGACCACTCGCTCTCGTCGATGAGGCCGAGGCGGTGGCCGATCTCGACGCGGGCGGCGCCGAGCAGCGCACGGGCCGAGCTCGGCGTGCCGGCGGCGAAGAACACGCAGTCCCCCGGCTTGGCCCCGACCTTGGCGGCGAGGTGCTCGCGCTCGCTGTCGGAGATGTTCTTCGCGACCGGACCGGAGAGCGTGCCGTCCTCGGCGATCAGCACGTAGGCCAGGCCCTTCGCGCCACGCTGCTTGGCCCACTCCTGCCACGCGTCGAGCTGGCGGCGCGGCTGGCCGCCGCCTCCGGGCATCACGACGGCGCCGACGTAGGGCGCCTGGAACACCCGGAACGGGGTGTCGGCGAAGTAGTCGGTGAGCTCGGTGAGCTCGAGGCCGAAGCGCAGGTCCGGCTTGTCGGTGCCGTAGCGGGACATCGCGTCGGCGTAGGTCATCCGCGTGATGGGCCGCGGGACCTCGTGCCCGATCAGCTTCCACAGCGCGGCGACGATGTCCTCGCCGACCCTGATGACGTCGTCCTGCTCGACGAAGCTCATCTCGATGTCGAGCTGGGTGAACTCCGGCTGGCGGTCGGCGCGGAAGTCCTCGTCCCGGTAGCAGCGCGCGATCTGGTAGTACCGCTCCATGCCGCCGACCATCAGCAGCTGCTTGAACAGCTGCGGCGACTGCGGCAGCGCGTACCAGGAGCCGGGCCGCAGCCGGGCCGGGACCAGGAAGTCGCGCGCGCCCTCGGGGGTGGACCGGGTCAACGTCGGGGTCTCGATCTCGACGAAGTCCTGCGCGTGCAGCACCTCGCGCGCGACCCGGTTGGTCTCGCTGCGCAGGCGCATGTTGAACGCCGGCCCGCTGCGGCGCAGGTCGAGGTAGCGGTACTTCAGCCGCACCTCCTCGCCGACGTCGACCCGGTCGTCGATCGGGAACGGCAGCACGGCGGACTCGGACAGCACCTCGAGCCCGGTCGCGAGCACCTCGATCGCGCCGGTCGGGATCTCGGCGTTCTCGTTGCCCTCGGGCCGCTTGCCGACCTCGCCGACGATCCGCACGCAGAACTCGGAGCGCAGCTGGTGCGCGCGCTCGGCCATCTCGCCCTCGCGGAAGACGACCTGCGCGACCCCGCTGGCGTCCCGCAGATCGATGAAGATCACCCCGCCGTGATCGCGCCGCCGGGCGACCCACCCGGTGAGCGTGACGATCTGGCCGGCGTGCTCGGCACGCAGGGTGCCGGCGTCGTGGGTGCGAAGCACTGCGGTTGCTCTCCTTGACGGGACAGGTGGCTAGCAGGCGATTTGCTGCTCGTCAAGGCTAACGAACGCCGCGGGGGGCGGTGCCACCAGGTTTGTCCTACAGCAGCTTCATCTGTTCCGGCTCGGGCGCGGGGGCGGCCTCGCGCGGCTCCGGGACGCGGTGCCCGGCCTCGTTCTGGTCGCGGGCGAAGCCGTGCCGCCGCAGCAAGGGGCCCACGCGCGCGGCGAGCACCCGCCGGTAACGCCCGCCCGCGTAGCTGCCCCGGCCGTAGATCTCGCGGTAGCGCGGCACCAGCTCCGGATACTCGCGGGCGAGCCACTGCGCGTACCACTCGCGCGCGCCGGGCCGCAGGTGCAGCGCGAGCACGGTCGCGCTCGTCGCCCCGGCGTCGGCGACCGCCGAGAGCAGCTCGTCGAGCTGCTCGGTGGAGTCGGTCAGCCCGGGCAGCACCGGCGCGATCATCACCCCGCAGGGCAGCCCGGCGTCCCGCAGCCGCCGCACCAGCTCGAGCCGGGCCTGCGGGCTCGGGGTGCCCGGTTCGACGCGGCGTTGCAGCTCGCGGTCGAGCAGCGCGATGGAGACGCCGAGGCCGACGTCGACCTGCTTCGCGGCGGCCTGCAGGAGCGGGATGTCGCGGCTCATCGTGGTGCCCTTGGTGAGGATCGAGAACGGCGTGCCCGACCCGGCGAGGGCGCGGATGATGCCGGGCATCAGCTGGTAGCGGCCTTCGGCACGCTGGTACGGGTCGGTGTTCGTGCCCATCGCGACGTGCTCGCGCTGCCAGCCCGGTCGCCGGAGCTGGGTGGCGAGCACCTCCGGCGCGTTGATCTTCACGACCACCTGGGTGTCGAAGTCGTGGCCGGCGTCGAACTCCAGGTAGGTGTGGGTGTTGCGGGCGAAGCAGTTGTGGCTGACGACGCCGTTGGCGATGAAGTCGCCGGTGCCGGTGGTGATGTCGTAGAGCGGCTCCTCGGCGCCGAGCGGTTCGATCGAGGCGACCGCGTGGCCCGGCTCGACCGGCAACCCGTCCAGGGACAGCTTGCGTGTGGTGGCCGCGCCGGTCGCGTGGAAGAACCTCAGCTGTTCGGCGAGCCCACCGCTCAGCCGGACGACCCGCACGCCTTCCCCCTCGACCGCGAAGCCGAAGCCGAAGTGCTCGAGCGCCGAGGAGAACCCCTCGATGGTGTCCGCCCGCGCGCTCGTCACCCGGACCGTGCCCTCGCCGCAGCTGCCGTCCGCGTCGAAGGTGCCGGCGAGAAACCCCTTTCGCCAGTCATCCGCCGTTTGCCGGCCCGCCGTGGCCGCGGCCTCGGCGAGGTAGCGGGCGGTCCGGTCCAGCACGTCGGAGTTTCCCAGCGCGAGGCGGCGGCGGTTGTCCCCGCTCATCGCGGCGAGGTACCCGGCGCGGTATCCGGCCGTCTCCTCCGGCGCCGTCGCGAAGCGGCCGGTGCCCATCAGCCGCTCGCCGCCGCGTAGCTCCTGCACGTGCACCCAGCCGTGCTCGCCGAGGAACCGGTGGTCGCCACTGGCGACCAGCTCGGTGCCGTCGGCGAGGCGGAGGCGGTAGGCGGGCTTGCGGGTCTGCCAGTGCGCGAGGACCTTCGTGCGCACGTACCGTCCGTCCTCGGTGCCGTAGATCTGGTCGCCGGGCTCCAGGCCGGCCAGCGGTTTCGTGCGGCCGTCGCCCATCAGGACCGGGGTGTCCCCGCCCAGGCAGTAGACGCAGGAATGGCTGCAGCCGCGGTAGGGGTTGACGGTCCAGCGGAACGGGACGGCCGACTCGCCGGGCACCCGGTTGAGCACCGAGCGGGCCCGGACCTCGTGGAACGTCACGCCGGCGAACTCCGGCGACCGGACCGAGCGCACCAGTCCGTCGAGCCCCAGCAGGGCCTGTTGCGGGTCGGTGCCCGCGCGTTGGCTGTCCCACCTCATGCCCGCCAGTCGAACATGCGTTCGATTCTCTGTCAAGCGGATTGACAGGGAACCATCTGGTTGCCTATCGTCCAGACATGCAACCAAGGAGTTGCCCATGAGCGAGCTGGACGCGGTCTTCCGGGCGCTGGCGGATCCGAGCAGGCGGCGCCTGCTGGACAGCCTCAACGAGCGCAACGGCCAGAGCCTGAGCGAGCTGTGCGCGGGGCTGACCATGACCCGGCAGGCCGTGACGAAGCACCTGGCGGTGCTCGAAGGGGCGCGGCTCGTCGCGATCGTGCGGCGGGGCAGGGAGAAGTTGCACCACCTCAACGCCGAGCCCATCAACGAGATCGCCGAACGCTGGATCAGCAGTTACCACCGCGAGCACGCGCATGCGCTGGCGGACCTGAAACGAGCACTGGAGGACGACATCGTGAGCCGTACCGAGTTCTTCTACGTGACCTACATCCGCACGACGCCCGAGCAGCTGTGGCGGGCGCTGACCGAGCCCGAGTTCACCCTGCGCTACTGGGGCGCGGAGCTGAAGTCCGACTGGCAGCCGGGCTCCCCGATCCTCTGGCGCGAGGGCGATGGCGACTACCGGGACCTCGACCAGGTCGTGCTGACCGCGGAGCCGCCGCGGGTGTTGTCCTACACCTGGCACAACTACCAGCCGCAGCACGCGGAGCTCTTCGGCTGGAGCGACGAGCAGCTGGCGGTGCTGCAGCAGGAGAAGCGGTCCAAGGTGACATTCGAGATCGAGCCCGCCGGGGAGGCGTCGAAGCTGACCGTCCGGCACGACGGGTTCGACACGGAGACCGAGATGCTCAAGGCGCTCAGCGGCGGGTGGCCGGTGATCCTGTCGAACCTGAAGACCCTGCTCGAGACGGGCGAGGTCCTGCCGGAGGCGGCCCCGGCCCCCGCGTCGGCGGAGTCCCTCCGGCGGGGGTGAGCGGGGGGCCCGGGGGTGTCCCTATGGGGTTGTCAAGCGACTGCCGCGTTGGGGGCTGTCTGCGGGTGTCGGTAGTGGGTTCCGTTTCGGAGCATGGCTAACCCGCCCGCTTCACCAGGTCCCGCACCAGTTCGGCGACCTCCGTGGGGGTGAACTCCAGCGCGTTCTCCCCCACGGACACCTCGAAGCTGCACCGCGACGGGTCCGGCGACGAGCGCGCCCGCAGGAACAACTGCACGCCCCGCTCCGCGATCAGCTCCTCCCCCGCCCGCTCGGCCGCCGCCCGCGGGGCCGGCACGTGCACGTGGAACAGCGGCGTCTGCGGCGGGTCCGGGAACACCCGCGCGGCACCGTCCGCGTTCACCGCCGCCGCGAGGGCGATCGCGTGCTCGCGGAACTCCGCCATCCGCGGCAGCAGCCGCTCGAGCCCGGCGAGCGGGCCCAGCGCCAGCGGCCACGCGTCGGGGATCGCGCCGCCCAGCCTGCGGCGCCACACCGACGCCTCCGCCACCAGCGCCTCCGGGCCCGCGAGCACCGCGCCCCGGGTGCCCTGGATTCCTTTGTAGAGCGACACGTACACCGAGTCGAAGAGCCCGGCGATCTCCGGCAACGGCCGCCGGTAGTAGGTCTGCGCCTCCCACAGCCTGGCCCCGTCGAGGTGCGCAGCCGCACCACCGGCACGCGCCAGCGCCACCTGCTCGCCCAGCTCCGCCCACTCCGGCAGCAGCCCGCCCAGATCCCGCTGCGGCAGCTCCCACACCACCGCCACCAGTGGCTCGGCCACCGCCGCCAGGTCGGCCGTGCGCAGCAGCTCGTTGCGGTCGCCCGCCGGGTGCAGCCGCAGCCCGTGCACGGCGTTGTAGCCCTGCAGCTCCCAGTTGTCCAAATGCGACTGCGGATGCGCCGCGAACGCCCACCTGCCCCGCCGCTCCGCGTGCACCCGCAGCGCGGCCTGCTGCGCCATCGTCCCGCTCGGGAAGAACACCGCCGCCGCCGTGCCCAGCAGCTCCGCGATCCGCCCCTCCAGCCGCGCGACCGGCTCCTCCGGCGGCGTCTGCTCGTCGACCAGTTCGAGCCACTCGCGCAGCAGCGCGGCCGGCCTGCGCCGGATCGGGGCGTGCAGGGCCAGGGAACGCCGGATCTCCATGCCGGGGATCCTGCCACCATCCACCGACAGTTCCATGCTCCCGCTCAGTGGAAGAGCCCCTGGGCAGGCTACGTCGACCCGAACACACTGGACAGCCAAAATCGCAGCTAAGCCAGGAGTGACAGTGAGTTTTCTCGACGACGAGAAGTGGACCGGCCGAGTGTGGACCGGCCGCTGGGAGCGGGCGGCCGGCGGGGACTCGCCGGTCATCGAGCCCGCCACGGGCGCCGAACTGGGCCGCGTCGGCCTCGCGACGCCCGCGGACCTGACCCGGTCGGCCACGCTGGCCGCCGAGGCGCAGCGGGAGTGGGCGGCGACGCCGTTCCAGGAGCGGGCGGCGATCCTGCGCCGCGCGGGCGACCTGTGGCAGGAGCACGCCGACGAGCTGCGGACCTGGCTCGTGCGCGAGGCCGGGAGTATCCCCGGCAAGGCGGACTTCGAACTGCACGTCGCCGCGCAGGAGTGCTACGAAGCGGCCGCGCTGCCCTCGCACCCGACCGGTGAGCTGCTGCCGAGCGAGGCCCCGCGGCTGAGCATGGTCCGCCGGGTGCCCGCGGGCGTGGTCGGCGTCATCTCGCCGTTCAACGCGCCGCTGATCCTCTCGATCCGGTCGGTCGCCCCCGCGCTGGCGCTGGGCAACACCGTCGTGCTCAAGCCCGACCCCCGCACCGCGGTGTGCGGTGGCGTGGCGCTGGCGCGGGTCTTCGAGGAAGCCGGCCTGCCCGCCGGGGTCCTGCACGTCCTGCCCGGCGGCGCCGACGTCGGTTCCGCGCTGGTCGAGGACCCGCACGTGCGGGTCATCTCGTTCACCGGCTCGACCGCCGCCGGCCGCTCGGTCGGCGAACTGGCCGGGCGCCACCTCAAGCGGGCGCACCTGGAGCTGGGCGGCAACTCGGCGCTGGTCGTGCTCGAGGACGCCGACCTGGAGGAGGCGATGAGCGCCGCCGCGTGGGGCTCGTTCTTCCACCAGGGCCAGATCTGCATGACGACCGGCCGCCACCTCGTGCACGCCTCGCTCTACGACGAGTACGTCGAGCGGCTGGCGGACAAGGCCGACCACCTGCCGGTCGGCGATCCCGCGGCCGGACAGGTCGCGCTCGGCCCGATCATCGACGCCAGCCAGCGCGACAAGATCCACTCGCTGGTCACCCGCAGCGTGGAGGCCGGCGCGAAGCTCATGGCGGGTGGTACCTACGAGAACAACTTCTACCACGCCACCGTGCTCGCCGACGCGGGGCCGGGCGTGCCCGCCTACGACAACGAGGTGTTCGGGCCGGTCGCGCCGGTGACGAAGTTCTCCACTGTGGACGAAGCCGTGAAGCTCGCTTCCACCAGCGAGTACGGCCTGTCATTGGGAATCATCACCGCCGACGTCCACAACGGACTCGCGCTCGCCGACCGGATCCCGACGGGAATCGCGCACATCAACGACCAGACGGTCAACGACGAGGCGCTCGCGCCGTTCGGCGGGGTCGCCGCCTCCGGCACCGGCTCCCGCTTCGGCGGCCCGGCGGCCAACATCGAGGCGTTCACCGAAGCGCGCTGGGTCACCGCCCGCGGCGACGTGGCGGGCTACCCGTTCTGAGTGAAAGGGCGAACAGCCGGGACCCCGGCTGTTCGCCCACCCCCAGTGCGCCGGACGCGGTCACGGAACGGGCTCGGCAGCGGGCCTGCTGTCGCGGCGGCGTGGAAAGGCCCGCGCGGCGAGCTCGTCATAGGGCACGCCCTGGGCGCCCGGCCGGTTGCCTCCCGCGAGGCTGCCCAGCCACGCGCACAGGAAGCCCGCGGGCACCGACACCAGCGCCGGGATCGACAGCGGGAACAGGTGGTGCGGGCCGAGCACGTCCGGGCCGACGATCACCAGGCCCACCGACACGACGAGGCCGCCGATCAGCCCCGCGGTCGCCCCGACCCGGTTGAAGCCGCGCCAGTAGATCGTCAGCACCAGCACGGGCATCGTGGTGCTGGCGGCGATGGCGAACGCGACGTTGGCCAGGAACGCGATGTTCCAGGTCTTCATGAACAGCGCCAGCACGATCGCCACCGCCGAGATGCCGAGGCCCGCGAACCTCCCGACGACCAGCTGGCGTCGCTGGCTGATCCGCCCGCGATGCAGCACGGTGTTGTACAGGTCGTGCGCGACCGCGCCCGAGGACGCGATGGACAGGCCCGCCAGCACGGCGAGGATGGTCGCCATCACGACGCCCACCACGATCGCGAACAGCAGGTTGCCGCCGACGACCTCGGCGAGCCGCGCGGCGGCGAGGTTGCCCGCCTTGTTGTCCTTCAGGATCTGGTCGCGGCCGACCTCGTTCAGCGCCGCGTAGCCGAAGATCGGCAGCAGGATGAAGAACACCGCGTAGATCCACATCGCGAGCTGCGCGGACTTGCGGGCGGCCCGGGCGTCGCGGACGGTCAGGAACCGCACCATCACGTGCGGCAGGCCCATGATGCCCAGTGCCACGCCGATGTTGAGCGACACGTTGTTGAGCCCGGTGACCACGCTCGTGTGCTGCGGGGTGACCACCGCCGCGCCGTGTTCGCGCTCCGCCTGGATCATCGCGCCGACCGGGTTCCAGCCGGTGCGGGACATGATCACGCCGAAGAGCACCAGCACGGTCACGATCAGCAGGATCGCCTTGAACACCTGGATGTAGGTCGTGCCGACCATGCCGCCGACGAACGTGTACAGCGTCATCAGCAGGCCGATCACGATCACCGCGACCGGGAAGCTCACCCCGAGCAGCAGCTGGGCGAGCACGCCCGCGCCGACGAACTGGATCATCATGTACACGACCGAGAGCACGAGCGACGCCACGGCGACCACGCCGCGCAGCAGCCGCCCGTCGAACCGCGCGGCCACCGCGTCGGCGAGGGTGAACCGGCCGAGGTTGCGCAGCGGCTCGGCGATCACCAGCAGTATCAGCAGGTAGGCGATCGGGATGCCCAGGGTCAGGTAGACCCCGCTGAACCCGCCGAGCGCGACGGCGCCGGTGATGCCGAGGAACGACGCGGCCGAGAGTTGGTCGCCGGCGAGCGCCAGCGCGTTCTGCCAGCCGCTGACCCGCCTGCCCGCCACGTAGTGGTCGGCGGTGGACCGGTTGCGCCGCGCGGCGACGCTGGTCAGGCCCAGGGTGACCGTGACGATGACGGCGACCACGACCACCGCGAGCACGTTCACGACCGGTCCTCCCAGCGGTTCGCCCAGCGCGTGTACAGCGCGGCGCCGGCGAGCGGGAAGACGATGGCGAACGCGGCGGCGACATACCCGGCTCCGACCGAACCGACCTTGCCGTCGAACCAGGGCGTGAACGCGGTGAGCACCGGCACCGCCATGAACAACGCGAGCGCGCCGAGACCGCCGAAGAAGGCGATCCGTCTCCTGACCGCGAGCTCGGTGTCGGGACGCTTCTTCTCGGCCATCAGCCGAGGATGGCGACCTGGCGCCGCGGGGGCAACGAGATCGTTTCGCTGGTTGAGACCTCAGCCGACGAGGCGGTCCACGAAGCACCAGCGCCAGTCCTCGCCGGGCTCGTAGCTGCGGATCACCGGGTGCCGGGTGTCGTGGAAGTGCTGGGTCGCGTGCCGCCGGGGCGAGGAGTCGCAGCAGCCGACGTGGCCGCACTCCAGGCACAGCCGCAGGTGCACCCACGTCGTGCCCTCCCGCAGACAGTCCTCGCAGCCGGTGCCGTCGGAGGTCGCCTTGCCGGGCTGGGCGAGGTGCGCGCACGAGCCCGCGGTCGCGGCCGGGGTGCGCAGCTCGCGGCCGGTGGCGCGCGGGTTGTCCTCCTGCGGGTCCAGGATCGACTCCTCGATGTCGAGGCTGCTGAGGACGTTCCGGAGCACCTCGTCGTCGACCCTGGCCTCGTCGCGCGCGGAGAGCAGCACCTTCCGCTCGGCGTCGAGCATCTCCGAGCGCAGCCGCCGGTAGGCCGCGCTCGGCGTCTCGTGCAGGCTGCTGCCCGCACCGAGCCGTTCCCAGGCCGAGTCCGAGCGGTAGGCCTGCGTGTCCTCGAGCCGGGCGATCACCTCGGGCGGGTCGTCGGCCGTCCGGACCTCGTTGAGCCGGTCGAGGCCAGCGCGGGTCATCTCGTGCAGCAGCGCCGCCTGCTGCAGGGCGTCCTCGCCGGGGTCCGGCGCGGGCAGGTCGAGGCGGCGGACGAGCTTGGGCAGCGTGGTGCCCTGCAGCAGCAGGGTCCCGGCCACGACCACGAACGCGGCGAGCACGAGCACCCCGCGCTCCGGGGTGCCGGCGGGCAGCACGAACGCGGCGGCGAGGGTGACCACGCCGCGCATCCCGGCCCAGGCGATCGCCGCGGAGTAGCGCCACGGCAGCGCCCAGCTGGGCAGCACCCGCCGGGCCAGCGCCGTGCCGAAGACCCACACGATGCGGCTGACGATCGTGACCGCCAGTACCACGGCGCAGATCCCGCCGATGACCCAGCCGGACAGACTGCTGTCGGCGACCTGGCTGAGGATCTGCCGCAGCTGCAGGCCGATCAGCAGGAAGACGCTGTTCTCCAGGAGGAACTGGATGGTGCGCCAGTTGATCCGGCTGGCCAGCCGCGAGGGCCCGGCCAGCAGGCGCGGGGTCTGCTGGCCGAGGATCAGCCCGGCCACCACGACCGCGAGCACCCCGGAGCCGTGCACGGCCTCGGCGGGCAGGTAGGCGGCGAACGGCACCACCAGTGACGCCGCGGTGTCGAGCACCGGGTCGACCAGCCGCTTGTGCAGCTGCACCGCGAGCCAGCCGACCAGCACGCCGACCAGCACGCCGCCCACGGCGGCGAGCAGGAAGTCCAGCCCGACCTGCCAGAGCGCGATGGAACCGGCGATGGCGGCGATCGCCGTGCGCAGGGCGACCAGCGCGGCGGCGTCGTTGAGCAGGCTCTCGCCCTCCAGGATGCGCACCACCTGCCGCGGCATGCCGACGCGGCGGGCGACGGCGCTCGCCGCGACCGCGTCCGGCGGGGCGACGATCGCCCCGAGCGCGAACCCGGCGGCCAGCGGCAGGCCCGGCACGACGAGCCAGGCCACGAGGCCGACGGCGAGCGTGGTGAAGGCGACGAGCCCGACCGACAGCAGCGCGATCGGGGTCCGGTTGGCCCGGATCTCCACCAGCGACGTACGCAGGGCCGTCGAGTACAGCAGCGGCGGCAGCAGCCCGACCAGCACCAGCTCGGGGTCGAGCTGGTAGCCGGGCAGGCCGGGCACGAACGACCCCGCAACGCCGACGAGGACGAGGCACAGGGGCGGGGACCAGTCGAGGCGGCGGGCGATCCCGGTGACCACCAGGACCACGACGACCAGGCTGAGGATCTGGGTGGCTAGCTGCATCAGCCTTTTCAGGGTTTCTCCGGGGAGGAAAAGGCCTCCGTGGCCAGGGGTGCTGCGTGCTCGTACATCCGAATGGTGATGATATCCGCCCCGCAGGCCGGGAAACCCGAACCGCCGCCCGCCCCCCTGCGGCTGTGGGCGTCGCGAGCACTGCCCGCCATGGCGCGGGACCTGCGGTTCCTGGTCGGACTGGAGACGCCGAGCGAGGACAAGGCACTGCTCGACGCCGGGCTGAGCGCGATCGAGGGCTGGCTCGTCGAACGCCTCGGCCCGCCCGGCGAACTCCACCGGCACGACGGCGGTGCGCACGGCGACGTGCTCGAAGCCAGCTACCCCGGCGAGGCGCCCGGGCACGTGCTGTTCCTGTGCCACTACGACACCGTCTGGCCCGCGGGCACACTCGCGGACTGGCCGTTCCGGCGGGCGGGGACGATCGCGAGCGGGCCGGGCACCTTCGACATGAAGCTCGGCATCGTGCAGGCGGTGTGGGCGCTGCGCGGCGCGCGGGCGCTCGGGCTGCGGGTGCCGACCGTCCGGCTGCTGCTCAACGGCGACGAGGAGATCGGCAGCCCGGTGGGCCGCGCGCACATCGAGCGGCTGAGCGAGGGCGCGCTCGCGACGCTGGTGTTCGAGGCGTCGCTGGACGGCGCGGTGAAGACCGGCCGCAAGGGGGTGGGCCTGTTCGAGGTCACCGTCGTCGGTGTCGAGGCGCACGCCGGGCTCGACCCCCTCGCCGGAGTCAGCGCGATCCACCAGCTCGCCGAGCTGATCCCGGTGCTCGCCGCGCTCGGCGACCCGGCGAAGGGCACCACGGTCAACGTCGGGCTCGTCAACGGCGGCACCGCGCTCAACGTCGTCGCCGGGAAGGCAGGCTGTGGCCTCGACATCCGCGTCGCCGACCCGGCGGAGACGGCCCGGCTCGACGCCGCGCTCGCCGCGCTGCGGCTGTCGGACCCCCGCGCGCGGCTGACCGTGCGCGGCGAGTGGAACCGGCCGCCGATGGTGCCGAACCCGGCCACCCGGCGGCTGTTCGAGCTCGCCCGCCGGGTCGGCGCCGGGCTGGGGCTCGACCTGGCACAGGTGTCGGTCGGGGGTGCGAGCGACGCGAACTTCGTGTCCGCGCTGAACCGTCCCGTGCTCGACGGGCTCGGCGCGCTCGGCGGAGGCGCCCACGCCCGCCACGAGCACGTGCTGCTCGACCACCTGCCGGTGCGCACCGCACTCGTCGCGGGCCTGCTGAGCGCCCTCAGCCCTGCGGGATGACCACCCGTCCGAGCGCGCGCTGCAGCGCTTCCTCGACCTCGGCGCGGCTCGTGACCACCGCGGCGACGTAGGCGTCCGGGCGGATGAGCCAGTACTCGCCGGGCCGCGCGCCGAGCGCTCCGGCGAGCGCGCCGGTCGTGTCGATGTCCGCCAGCGCCAGCGCCGGCACCGGCAGCCCGGTCACGTCGGCATCGGCGGCGGCCAGCACGAGGAAGCCGTCCCTTGCCAGCTCCCGGAAGCGCTTACCCTCCACTGTGGACACCGGGACGTCGGGGACCAGGATGCCCGGCCCCGCCGCCGGCACGCTCCCCCGCGGCGGCCGCCCGGCGAACGGGCGCGACGGGTCCGGGGTGACCAGCGGCGAGGTGACGTACCAGAACGGCTCCGAGAGCCGCCCCGAGTCGACCCTGGCCTGCATGGCCGGGTCGCCCGCCGCGGTCGAGAGCCCGCGCAGCCGCACCTCGCGCTGCTCGTCGCTGCGCGGCACCAGGAAGTCCATCGTCGCCGTGGTGACCTCGATGTTCTCCACCGCCGCCGCGTGCCGCTCCTCGTGGTAGGACTCGAGCAGGTCCTGCCCCGCGCGCCCGTGCAGGACGTACGCGAGCTTCCACGCGGCGTTCTCGGCGTCGCCGACGCCGGAGTTGAGGCCACGGGCCCCGAACGGCGAGACCAGGTGGGCGCAGTCGCCGGCGAGCAGCACCCGGCCCACCCGCATCCGGTCCACCACCCGGGAATGGAAGCGGTAGACCGACTTCCACACGATCTCGTACGGGGTGTCCCCGATGATCGCCCGGATCCGCGAGTCGAGCGCTCCACCGGCCTCTTCGCCGGCCAGGTCGTAGTCACCGGGGACCTGCCAGTCGATCCGGAACGTCGAGTCCGGGCACGGGTGGATCAGCACCTGACGGCCCGGGTTCCAGGACGGGTCGAAGTGGAAGCGCCGCTCGTGCGCCCAGCCCGGCAGGTCGGCGCGGATGTCGCAGATGAGGAACCGGTCGTCGAAGGAATGCCCGTCGAAGGAGACCCCGAGCAGCCGCCGCAGGCCGTCCCCGCGCGCGCCCCCGCAGGCGACGGCGTACGCAGCGCGGATCTCCTGCCCGTTCGCGCAGCGGACCGTCACCCCGTTCGCGTCCTGTCGCAGGTCCTCGACCTGGTGGCGCCACCGGACGTCGATCAGCGGCTGGGCGGCGATCAGCTCGTCGAGGATCTCCTCCGTGCGTGCCTGGGAGATGTTCACGAACGGCGGGAACGCCGAGCGGCCGGCGTCGCCCAGGGTGTACGCGAAGAGCTCCTCGTCCCGGTAGAACGTGCGCGCGGTCGTCCAGGTGACGCCCTCGTCGGCGATGCGGCGGCCCGCGCCCACCGCATCCCACACGTCGAGCACGTCGCGCTGCTGGCAGATCGCCTTGGAGCCGACGAGGTCCCGGCACGGGCGGCCGTCGAGCAGCACCACCGGCACCCCCCACCGGGCGAGCAGCAGCGCCGTGGTCTGCCCGACCGGCCCGTTGCCGATGACGACCGATGCCCTCCGGGACCCACTGCCTGCGCCGCCCCGGGTCATGACTGCAGCTGGTCCCACACCTCGCGGTCCCGCTCGGCCGTCCAGATCACCGGCCGCTCGACCCCGGACAGCTCGTCCCACAGCCGCGACACGTCGAACGGCAGGCAGTGCTCGAAGATCGGCCACCTGCCGTACCGGGGGGCCAGCGCGGCGTGGGTGCGCTCGAACGCCTCCTTGAGCGTGCCGTCGGCCTCCTGCACGGCACCGACCTCGCGGATCATCACCCGCAGGAAGTCGCGGGTCTGCTCGATCGCGGCGTCGACCGCGTCCCGGCCCCGGCTGACCGCGCCCCGGCCGCCGACCAGCGCCTCGGCGCCCAGCGCCCGCAGCCGGTCCAAAGTGGACGACGACCAGTCGCGGTGGAAGGCGTCGCCGGTGTAGAGCGCCGCCTCGGCCTCGACGAGATCCCCGGCGTAGAGGATCTTCTGCCGGGGCAGCCAGGCCACGATGTCGCCCTCGGTGTGCCCGCGACCGCAGTACTGCAGCACCAGATCGCCCCGGCCGCCGCCGAGGTCGATGGTGAGGCGGTCGGAGAAGGTGAGCGTCGGCCAGGTCAGCCCTGGCACCGAGTCGGCGGCCTTGGCCAGGCGCGGCATCCGGCCGAACTCGCTCTCCCAGTCCTGCTTGCCGCGCTCGGCGACGAGGGCCCGGGTGTTCTCGTGGGCCACGATCACCTCGGCGTCGAACGCGGAGGCGCCCAGCACGCGGACGGCGTGGTAGTGCGACAGCACGAGGTACCGCACCGGCTTGTCGGTGTGCTCCCGCAGCCTGGCCAGCCAGTCCCGGGCGGCGACCGGCGTAGCGAGCGCCTCGAAGCAGACCAGGAAGTCCTCGCCCTCGATCGCGCCGATGTTGGGGTCGCCCTCCGCGGTCAGGGCATACACCCCGTCGTCGAGCACCTCGAGGGTCTGCTCCTTCTCCCCCAGGTCCGCCGAGGACGCGAACGCCTTCCGGGCCACGACGCCCACCTCCAACTGGTGAAAGCTTTGACTATTCGGTCACGCCGACTGTAACCCAGGTCACGCCTCAACGGAAGACTACGACGGGGGCGGCGCTCGCGCGGCGTTCTTGCGGGGCTGCCTAGGCTGGGCCCCATGTCCGCCGAACCGGCCGCGCCCGAGGACCTCGACTACCTGACCTTCGTCGACTATGCGATCGCGAAGACGACCGCCGAGCTGCCGGAGGTCGACGCGACCGCGATGCGCCTCGGGCTGACCCTGCACCGGCTCACCAGCGCGCTGGTCTACGACTGGGAGTCGACGGTGCACCGGCCGCGGGGGTGGAGCTGGGGCGGGTTCCGGGTGCTGTTCGCGCTGTGGCTGGCGGGGCCGATGGAGGCCAAGCGGGTGGCGCGGCTGTCGGGCATGAGCCGGGCCGCGGTGTCGGCGCTGGTGAACACCCTCGAACGGGACGGGCTGGTGTCGCGCAAGCAGGCCGAGCACGACCGGCGCGCGGTGCTGCTCAACCTGACCGAGGCCGGCCACGCCGCGATCACCAGCGCGTACGAGGCGCACAACGAGCGCGAGCAGGCGTGGGCCAACGCGCTGAGCAAGCCCGAGCAGACCATCCTCATCGGACTGCTGGAGAAGCTGACGACCAGCTCCGCCGCGACCGAGGCCAAGCGCCGTTTTTGATCAGCGCCGTTTTTGATCAAGGGCTTGACCGTGCCGGCTGGCCAGGCCGAGCGGGCGCCCCAGTCCCTCAGGACCGTGCGGCTCGGGACCTCAGGACAGTGCGGCCTCGATCGCCGCCACGACCTCCGGCGCCTCCGGCTCCGTGCGCGGACGGAACCGGGCCAGGACCTTGCCCTCGTCGGTGACCAGGAACTTCTCGAAGTTCCACTGCACGTCCCCCGCGGCGCCGTCCGCGTCCGGGGTCTGCACCAGCTCCGCGTACAACGGGTGCCGCTCAGGGCCGTTGACGTCGGTCTTCTCGAACATCGGGAACGTCACCCCGTACGTCGCCGAGCAGAACTGCGCGATCTCCCCCGACGTGCCCGGCTCCTGCCCCCCGAACTGGTTGCACGGGAACCCGGCCACCGTGAAACCCTTGTCACCGAAGCGTTCCTGGAGGCGTTCGAGCCCGGAGTACTGCGGGGTCAGCCCGCACTTCGACGCCACGTTGACCACGAGCACCGCCTTGCGGCCCAAGCCGCCGAGTGTCGCGGATTCGCCCGAAAGGGTGCGCAACGAGATGTCGCCGAGTGCCATGATCCGTCCTCCGTCAGCTGATCAGCCTGCAGCTCCACCGTGCACCCGGCGCCGGCCACTTCCCCTCGTACGTGACCGACGACACACTCACTCGGCGCTGCGCGGCCCCGGCACGGTCGCGACGCCCTCGGCGGGCTTGAGGCCGAGCGCGTCCAGCAGGAGCGCGCAGTCGTCCGCGTCGGCCGCCGACGACGCCACGGCGCGCACCGCGCGGCGCCGCTGGTCCAGCACGGCAGCGGTCTCCTCGAAGATGTCGCGCGGCGCGGCGGTCACCGCAAAACCGTTGTCTCGCATGCGTTTCCCCTCCACTGGTCCCGAACCCGTGTAACGGCAGGCCACCCGGGGTAGCCGGACACCGGAGAAAGGAGCGGTAATGAGCTACTCCCCTGACCCGGTACGCGCCGAGGGCCCGGCCGTCGTCACCGAAGGTACCCCTGACGGCCCGATCGTGCTGGTGCTCGATCCGGGGGGCGAGGCCAAGCACGAGGGCCTGCCTGCGACCTGGCGCGAGCAGCTCGACAGCTGGCTGGTCGTCTGGTGCCGGGTGCCCGCCGAGGGCGGCCTCACCGCGGCCGACGAACTGCTCGCCGACCCGCCGGGCAACGGGAAGACCGTGCACATCCTCAGCAGCGGCCCCAGCACCGACGAGGCGCTGCGCCTCGCCGAGGCCCACACCGAGTCGGTCCGCTCGGTGCTGCTGGTCGACCCCGGCGCGACCGGGTTCGTGGCGGCCGGGGACGGCGAGGACGTCGCCCAGCAGTGGGAACGCGAGACCGAGCAGCGGCGGTGGGCGCTCACCCGCTCGGGCATCGACGTCCGGGTGATCGCGCACAGCTCCGGCGGCGAGCGGGACCGCATCCCGGCGCCGCTCCCTCTCGGCCACCCGGACGTGGTGACCGCCGTGAAGAAGGCCATTGCCGAGTTCAGCTGAGACGAAGGAGAACAGCGTGACCCTTCCCGAGGAGCCCCTCGACACGGAAGCGCCGGTGGAGGACGTGCTCGAGCAGCGCCAGGAGGTCGACGACCCGGCCGCGGGCTTCGACACCGAGGTGCCGATCGAGGCCGACCCGAGCGACGTCGCGGAGCAGCAGGCAGTCGTCGATCTCGGCGACCCGGACGAGGTGCAGGGGTAGCTCGAACGGACGCATTGACAATGCTTTACCCGCAGGACGAGTATCGCGTTGAGTTTTGTTGGTTTCGCCGCCGAACCCAACGCTGGGGTGTCCGATGTCGTTCGTTTCGCGTGTCTTCGGGATCTTCGCCGCCGGGCTGCTCGCCGCCGGCACCCTGTCGGTTCCGGTGAGCACGGCCGCGCCCGGCGCGCCGGCCCGGAGCACCGACTTCGACTCGGGCTGGCGGTTCGCGCTCGCCAACACCACGGGCGCGGACGCCCCCGAGCCGCCGCCGGGTGACCGCGCGTGGCGACCGGTGGACCTGCCGCACGACTGGAGCATCGGGCTCGATCCGGTGCAGAGCGCGAACACCACCGCCGGCACCGGGTTCCTGCCCGGCGGCCTCGGCTGGTACCGCAAGGCGTTCACGCTCCCGCCGTCGCTCGCGGGCAAGAAGGTGTCGATCGAGTTCGACGGCGTGTACATGGACTCGACCGTGTACTTCAACGGCCAGGCGATCGGCAGCCACGCCTACGGCTACACCGGTTTCGCGCTGGACCTGACCCCGCTCGCGCACACCGACGGCCGCACGCCGAACGTGCTCGACGTGAAGGTGCGCAACCAGGTGCCCAGCAGCCGCTGGTACTCCGGCAGCGGTATCTACCGCGACGTGCACCTCGTCGTCACCGATCCCGCGCACGTCGAGCGGCACGGGACCACCGTCACCACGCCGGGCCTCGCCGACACGATCAAGGCCGGGTACGCGGCGGTGCACGTCGACACCACCACGAGCGGTGCCGGCGGCGCCGAGCTGACGACCACCGTCCGCGACGCCGAAGGCCGCGCCGTGGCCCGGGCCTCGGCGCCCGTCACCGCGGCCACCACCGGCACCGACCTGCGCGTGAGCCACCCCGTGCTGTGGTCCACCGACCGGCCCTATCTGTACACAGTGGACACCCAGTTGTCCGTGCGGGGCAAGGTCACCGACAGCACGACGACCACGTTCGGCATCCGCTGGAGCACCTTCGACCCCGACCACGGCTTCTCCCTCAACGGCAAGGCGATGAAGCTGCAGGGGGTGAACCTGCACCACGACCTCGGCGCGCTCGGCTCGGCGACCGACTACGGCGCGGTGCTCCGCCAGCTGGAGATCATGAAGAGCATGGGCGTCAACGCGTTGCGCACCTCGCACAACCCGCCCTCGCCGCAGGTGATCGAGGCCTGCCAGCGGCTCGGGATCGTGATGATGGTCGAGGCGTTCGACACCTGGCGCACGCCCAAGGTCGCCAACGACTACGGCCGGTTCTTCGACGCGAACAGCGACGCCGACATCGCCGAGATGGTGAACTCCGCGAAGAACTCCCCCGCGGTGGTGATGTGGTCGATCGGCAACGAGATCCCGGACTCCACGTCGGTGAGCATCGGCGTGCCGATCGCGCGGCGGCTGATCGCCGACGTCCGGGCGATCGACCCCACCCGGCCGATCGTGATGGGCTCGGACAAGTACCGCAGCGTGCCCGCCGACGGCTCGGCGCAGGACCAGATCCTGAAGATGCTCGACGGGATCGGCCTCAACTACAACACCGCGGCGTCGGTCGACGCGTTGCACGCCAAGTACCCGACGAAGTTCCTCTTCGAGTCCGAGTCCTCGTCCGAGACCTCGACGCGCGGCGAGTACGACAGCCCGGACCAGCTCAACAGCGGGGAGGACTACACACCGGGCAAGCGCGGGGCGTCCTCCTACGACAACAACCTGTCCTCATGGACCTACAGCGGCGAGTACGGCCTGAAGAAGGACCGCGACCGCGAGTACTTCGCCGGGCAGTTCCTGTGGTCGGGCATCGACTACATCGGCGAGCCCACCCCCTACGACAACGTGTTCCCCGTGAAGTCCTCGTTCTTCGGCGCGGTGGACACCGCCGGGTTCCCGAAGGACCAGTACTACCTGTTCCGCAGCCAGTGGACGAGCGACCCGATGGTGCACCTGCTGCCGATGGACTGGACCGCGCACAAACCGGGCGAACCGGTGAGCGTGTGGGCGTACAGCAACGCGGACACCGTCGAGCTGTTCCTCAACGGCAAGTCGCTCGGCTCGCGGTCGTTCGACTCGAAGACGACGACGTACGGCAAGAAGTACCTCGAGACCACCGGCGCGACCGGTGACGACAAGACCGTCACGGGCGGGCCCTATGCGGGCAGCTACACCAGTCCCAACGGGAGCGCGGGGCGGCTGCACCTGACGTGGACCGTGCCGTTCGCCCCGGGCCGGCTGGTCGCCGTCGCCAAGCGCGGCGGCAAGGAGGTCGCGCGCGACGTGCTCGACACGGCGGGTGCGCCGGCGGCGGTCAAGCTGAGCACGCAGGACTACGGCTCCCTGTCGTTCGTCACCGCGGACGTCGTGGACGCGCACGGGGTGCTGGTGCCCGACGCCGCGAACGAGCTGACGTTCCGGGTCACCGGCGGGAAGCTGCTCGGCCTGGACAACGGGCAGGAGGAGAGCGCCGAGAACTACCGGTCCAGTTCGCGAGCGGCGTTCCACGGCAAGGCGCTCGCGATCGTGTCGGCGGGCGCCCGGGTCAGCGTGACCTCGCCGGGGCTGCGGTCGCCCGAGGGTGCCGGGCCGCCGGTGCGCGTGCCCGCCGCCGACGCAAGCTTCTCGGGCGCGGCGGACACGATCCCGGCGGCCATGCTCGACGGCGACCTGTCCACGGGCTGGTCGAACTACTACCGCAAGGACCCGACGGCGCTGCTGCCCGCGGTGAGCAGCCCGCACGCGAGCGACTGGGTCTCGGTGGCGTGGCCCACGGCCCGGCGCACCGGCAGCGCCGCACTGTCGTTCACGACGGACGCCACGACCGCCTTGCCGTCGTCGATCGCGGTGTCCTATTGGGACGGTTCCCGGTTCGTTCCCGTTCGCGGCCAGCACGTCACATGGGCGGCGGGCTCGAACCAGCCCACCCGCGTCGAGTTTGACCCGGTCGTGACGACCAGGCTGAAGTTCGAGCTGACCAGCGGCGGGAGGTTCCTGCGCGTGGCGGAGCTGGCGGCCTGAGCGGCACGTTCTGGCAGCATGGGTTTCCGAGACCGTCACCCCTGCTGTGAGGAGACCCGTGGACCTGGTCACGCTGCGCCGCGACGTGCACGCGCATCCCGAACCCGCGTTCTGCGAGCTGCGCACCGCCGCGCTCGTGCTGGCGCACCTGCGGGAGCTGCCCGCGGAGATCCGCACGGGCGCGCTGGCGCTCGACGGGATCCCGGCCTATCCGGACGAAGCGGCGCTCGCGCGGTTCGCCGGCCTGGCGATCGACAGCGGGGCCGACGCCGGAGACGTCACGGCCCTCACGCGCGAGGGCACCGCGATCGTGGCCGAGCTGGCCGGGTCGCGCCCGGGGCCGACGTGGGCGCTGCGCTTCGACATGGACGCCCTGCCGGTGACCGAGGCCGGGGAGAGCAGGCACCTGCCCGCCGCGGAGGGTTTCCGGTCCAGCTACGAAGGGTTCATGCACGCCTGCGGGCACGACGGGCACGTCGCGATCGGGCTGGCACTCGCCGGGCGCCTCGCGGACCGGGACTTCGCCGGGAAGGTCCGGTTCCTGTTCCAGCCAGCCGAGGAGGGCGGCCGCGGCGCGCGGGCGATGCTCGGCGCGGGCGTGGTCGACGGCGTGGACCGGTTCGCGGCACTCCACCTGGGCCTGGACCTGCCGGCGGGCACCGTGGCGGCGGGCATCACGGGCATCTTCGCGACGACCAAGATGCGCGCGCGGTTCACCGGCGTCGCCTCGCACGCCGCGGCCGCGCCCCAGGACGGCCGCAACGCGCTGCTCGCGGCGGCGACGGCGGTGCTCGGGATCCACGGGCTGCCGCGGTTCTCGACCGCCGACACCCGGGTCAACGTGGGCACCCTGCGGGCCGAGGGCAACGTGAACATCGTGCCGGCGCTGGCCGAGCTGACGTGTGAGGCACGGTCGCGGGACGGCGCGGTGAACGCCGAGCTGACCGAGCGGGTCAAGCAGGTGCTGCGTGGTGCGGCGCTGGCGCAGGGCGTCGAGGTGGACATCGAGGAGACCGGCGGCTCGACGTCGCTCGACTGCGACGGCGAACTGCTCGACGCGGTGCTCGAAGCCGCGTCGAGGACCGGTCACCCGGCGGTCCGGCTGCACCAGATGGGCGGCAGCGACGACGCGAGCCTGTTCGCCGAGGCCGTCCAGCGCCAGGGTGGGCTCGCGACCTACACGGTCGTCGGCGGCGGAAACCCGGCGCCGCACCACAACCCGTACTTCGACGTCGACGAGGCCGCGCTCCCGGTGGCGGTGGATGTGCTGGAGGCGCTCGTCCGCGGGTGAGCCTTGCTCAGGCGCCGCGCGGTGGCAGGGACTCGTCGGTAACGATGGCGCCCGGGTGGGTGATCACCTTCGCGGCGATGGCGTGGCCCGCCGCGGCCGCGGTGCGCGGGTCGGCGCCGTCGAGGCGTGCGGCCAGGTAGCCGGCGTTGAAGGCGTCCCCCGCCGCGGTGGTGTCCACTGTGGACTCCACGGCGACGGCGGGGACCAGCACCGGCGGCGCGCCGTCCCAGACTACGCAGCCGTTGCCGCCGTCCTTCACCGCGATCTCCGCCACTCCCCACTCCCGCAGGCGTGCCACCGTCGCCGCGGGCGTGGGGTCGGCGAACAGCGCGTGCTCGTCGGAGAACGTCGGCACGGCGATGCTCGTCAGCTCCCAGGTGCGCCGGACGGCGTCGCGCGCCAGCTCCGCGGACTCCCAGCCCGCGGCCCGGTAGTTGCTGTCGAACATCACCCGCGCGCCACGCGCCCGAGCCGTCGCCAGCGCGGCCCAGAGGCGTTCGCGAGCCGCGACCGTCAGCAGCTGCAAGGTGATCGCCGAGAGGTACAGCACGTCGTAGCCGGAGAGGTCCGGGGCGATTCCGAGCGGTAGTAGGTGAAGCTGCGCTCGCCGTGCTCGTCGGTGCGGACGAGGTACAGCCCGGGCTGCGCCCCCGGCACACGATCGACCAGCCGCGTGCCCAGCCCCTCGCCGCGCATCGCGGCGAGGATGCCCGCGCTGTAGTCGTCGTCGCCGAGGCGGGTCAGGTAGTCGACCTCGACCGCCTCCGGCGGGGTGAGCCGCGCGAGGTAGACCGCGGTGTTGAAGGTGTCTCCCGCGTAGCCGAGGGACAGCGTCCGGGCGCCGGTGTGCGTCAGCTCGATCATGCACTCGCCGACGGCGAGCACGCGGGTCGTCAAGTTCGGTTACCTCTGTCTCGAGCGTTCCGGAGAACGGAATAGTATTTCGGCGAGCTGAATGGCAGCCTAGATCCCGGGCGAAAGGGGCGTCAAATGCCGGTCAGCGCGGAGGGCAGCGCGCTCCGGGCGCTGCGCGTGCTCGAAGCCGTGGGCGCGGCGGGCGGGCCGCACCGGCTGGGCCGGATCGCCCAGGAGACCGGGGTGACCAAACCGAGCACGCACCGGATCCTGCACGGGCTGGTCGCCGCCGGGTACGCGGCGACCGACGGCGACGGGACATACGGGCTCGGCCCGCGGGCCTTCGCGTTGTCGGCGCTGTTCGCGTCCGGACAGCACGGCGAACCGGTCCTGCGCCGCCTGCGGGACGAGACCGGTCAGCCGGTGCACGTGGCGCTGCGCAGCGGCAACCAGGCGATCTACGTGCAGAAGCTCGACACCGACCGCCCCTACCGGATGGCCTCGCGCGTCGGCGGCCAGATTCCCTTGCACTGCACGGCGATCGGGAAGGCCATCCTCGCGCACCTCGACCCGGCGCAGCGGCGCGCGCTGCTGGCCGAGACGGGCCTGCCCGCGCCAACGGCGCGCACCCACACAGACCTCGCCGCCCTCGAAGCCGAGCTGCGGAAGGTGCGGGCACTCGGCTACGCGGTCGACGACGAGGAGAACGAGGAAACCGTCCGCTGCATCGGCGCGCCGCTGCTCAATGGCGCCGGTACACCCGTCGGCGGGGTCAGCGTCTCGACGCTCACCTTCGCGGTGCCCGCCGGCGAGCTGCTCGCCCACGTCCCCCACCTGCTCGGCGCGGCCCGCCTGCTCGCGCGGGCTACACCTAGAGCGTGAGCGGCTTGACCGGCGAGCCGATGGCCTCGGGGGTGTCCCAGTCCACCCCGGGAATGTCGACGTAGAGCTCGATCTCGTTGCCGTCGGGATCGGCGATGTACAGGCTGTGCGTGGCGGTGTGGTCGCTCATCCCCAGTACCGGGGTGCCGGTCTGCTCGAGCTTCGCCAGCGCCTCGCGCAGCTCGTCGTCGGTGGTGCCGATCTTGAGGCCGAAGTGGTAGAGCCCGACGCGGCGCCCCTCGGGCTGGGCCGCGGCGTCCTCGCCGACCTCGATCAGCAACAGCTCGTGGTGCGTGCGCCCGGACGGCGCGTTGAACGCCGCGAACGGCTTGCGGTCCAGCTCGCCGTCGACGCCGCGGGCGGGCAGGATCTGCCGCCAGCCGAGCACGTCCCGGTAGAAGCGGGTGGACCGCTCGATGTCCCGGACGTAGAGCACCAGATGCCCGAGCTCTCTGACCTCCACCACACACCTCCGGTGAATTTGAATCTTCAACCGGTAAGCATACGGGAAGGACCTCGCCCGTGCCGGACACCGTTCAGCGCCGCACCAGGTACCGCAGGTGGGTGACCCGCTTGCCCTCGACCACCTGGACCGGCCCGTCGAGCCGGACGCTGGGGTCGATGTCGTCGAAGTAGCCGATGCCGCGGCCGAGGAACACGGGCACGAGGTCGATCCTGACCTCGACGAGCAGCCCGGCGTTGAGCGCCAGCTGCGCCACCGACGCGCCGGACAACCCGATGTTCCCGCCGCCGGCGACCGCCTTCGCCTGGCGGACCGCGCTGGGCACGCCGTCGTGGACGAAGGTGTACGGCACGCCGTCCTCGATGGGTGGCCAGCTCTCCGGCGGCGCCCGGGGCGTCACGACGAAGGTCGGCTGCCCGCCGGGCGGCCGCCCGCCCCAGCCGTTCGTGTAGTCGAAGACGCCGCGCCCGCACACGAACGCGCCGGGCTCACCTTCCTTCGTGGGCATCGTCCCGGTCCAGTACCGCGCACTGGGCTCGGTCATGTGAACAGTGGTCCGACGTGCCCGTCCACGTCGGCGATGAACCCGTCCAGTGACGTCGAGAAGCTCGCGAACACGGTCATGGCAGACAAGACCTGGCGCGGGCGGGAAACTCATCGCCGCCCGGGTCAGGCGTCGTGGTCCGTGGCGATCACGGTGGCGAGCGCGCTCAGCGCCGCTTCGGCCTCGGCGCCGTCGGCACGCAGCACGACCTCGTCCCCACCGCGCGCGCCGAGGCCCATCACCGACAGCAGGCTCCGCGCGTCGACGGGCTCGCCGTCACCGACGCCGATGGTCACCGGCACCGGCTGCGCCGCGGCGGCCTTGACGAACAGGGCGGCCGGGCGGGCGTGCAACCCCACCGACGAACCGACGATCACCCGGCGTTCCAGCATCACGACTCCTCGAGGAAAAGACCCAGCGGGTTGCCCCGACGATACCCAACGTGCGCCGAAAGGTCTAGACCACACTCGCCCGCCGCGGGGCACCGGTACTGCCGCGCACCATCAGCTTCGGCTGCAGCACCAGCTCCCGCGGCGCCAGGCCCGGGTCCTCCAGCCGCTCGACGACGGTGCGCACCGCCAGCTCCGCCTGGCGCAGCGGATCCTGCCGCACGGTGGTCAGGTCGATGTGCGAGAGCTGGGCGAGGTTGCTGTCGTCGAAACCGGCCACCGACAGGTCGCCCGGCACGTCCAGGCCCGCCCGCCAGGCCGCGTCCAGGAAGCCGACCGCGGACCGGTCGTTGCTGGCGAAGACGGCGGTCGGCAGCCGGTCGCGCTCGGCCAGCAGCACTGCCGCCGCCCGCGCCCCGGCGTCCTCGGTGTGGTCGCCGGGCAGTACCCGGATCTGCTCGGCCAGCCCGTGCCGCCGCATCGCGCCCAGGTACGCGCGGCGGCGCTCGGCCGCCCCCGCCTCGTCCCCGCCGTCGATGTGCAGGATCGCCGAGTGCCCCAGCTCGACCAGGTAGTCGATGACCTGGCGGACCCCCTTGGCCTCGTCGACGTGCACCGAGTCGACGGAGGCGCCGGGAAACCGGCGGCCGACCACCACGGCCGGCACCCGCTCGCCCAGTTCGGCGACGTAGTCGGCCTCGAGGTAGCCGCCGAGCAGGAGCAGCCCCTCGCAGCGGTGGCCCAGCAGCGCGTCGACCGCGTGGTGCTCGTCGCGCGCCGGGAGCGCGGCCGAGAGCAGGATCTCGTAGCCGAGCTGCTCAGCGGCCGGGTACACCGCCTCGATCAGGTCGGCGTGGAAGGCGTTGCGGATGGTGAACACCACCCCGAGCATCCGGCTGCGCGCGCGGGCGAGCATGCGGGCGGCGCTGTCGGGCCGGTAGCCCAGCTCGCGGGCGGCGGCGAACACCTTTTCCCTGGTCTCGTCGCTCGCGCCGGGCTCGTTGCGGAAGACCAGGGAGACCAGCGCGCGAGACACGCCGATGCGGGCCGCGACATCGGCCATCGTCGGGCGCCGCTCCCGCGCGCGGTTGCCTGCCATTCCCCGATCCTGCCTTCCCCCGCCCGAACCGATACGCCGAGGGTCTTGACACGTCAGTGTGAGCCGCAGCATAGTACCGCCTACTAGAGCGCGCTAGTAGTGCGCGGCAGCGCGCCCCCTCCCCGCACAAAGAGGTGCACGCCAGATGAGCAACAGCAACCGCCGGCTCGCCTTCGTCGCCACGCTCGCGGCGGCCGCACTCGCCGTAACCGGCTGCAGCAGTGGTGGCGGCAAGCAGGCCGAGCAGCAGAACGCTGCCGCCAACGCCGGGACCGCGGGCACGGCGAAGATCCGGATCGCGATGATCACCCACGAGACGCCCGGCGACACGTTCTGGGACATCGTCCGCAAGGGCGCGCAGGCCGCCGCGGCCAAGGACAACGTGGACCTCGTCTACTCCAACGACCCGGCGGGCCCGAACCAGGCGAACCTGGTGCAGAACGCGGTCGACCAGAAGGTGGACGGCATCGCGATGACCCTCGCCCACCCGGACGCGATGACCGGGGTGATCGGCAAGGCGAAGGCGGCGGGCATCCCGGTGGTCGGGTTCAACGCCGGCATCGACAACTGGGCGCAGGAGGGGCTGCTGGAGTACTTCGGCTCCGACGAGACGATCGCCGGGCAGGCCTTCGGCGACCGGCTCAACCAGGTCGGCGCCAAGCACGCGCTGTGTGTGATCCACGAGCAGGGCCAGGTCGCGCTGGAAGCGCGCTGCGCCGGGCTCAAGCAGGCCTTCAAGGGGCAGACCGAACTGCTCTACGTCAACGGCCAGGACGCCACCGCGACCCAGTCGACGATCCAGGCGAAGCTGCAGCAGGACAAGGGGATCGACTTCGTGGCGACGCTCGGGGCGCCGGTCGCGCTGCTGGCCGTGCAGTCGGTCACCGGCGCGGGCAGCTCCGCGAAGGTCGCGACCTTCGACACCAACAAGGCGCTGGTGCAGGCGATCAAGGACGGCACCGTGCAGTGGGCGGTCGACCAGCAGCCCTACCTGCAGGGCTACCTCGCGGTGGACTCGCTGTGGCTCTACAAGTTCAACGGCAACACCGTCGGCGGCGGCAAGGCGACGCTGACCGGCCCCGCGTTCATCACCAAGGACAACATCGACTCGGTCTCCCAGTTCGCCAACGCCGGCACCCGCTAGCGGCGCGAGGAGGAACGATGACGCAGGCAACCGCTCCCCTGCCCGCCGCGCCGGAGGCCGGCCGGGCGCCTGCCCGGCCGCGCTCCTTCGGGCGCCGGGTGATCGCCCGGCCCGAGCTGAGCTCGCTGCTCGGCGCCGTCGCGGTGTTCGCGTTGTTCTTCGCGGTCGCCCCGCCGTTCCGCGAGGCGGCGTCACTGTCCACTGTGCTCTATTCCAGCTCGACGATCGGCATCGTCGCGGTCGCCGTGTCGCTGCTGATGATCGGTGGCGAGTTCGACCTCTCCGCCGGGGTCGCGGTCACCAGCTCGTCGCTGACCGGGGCGATGGTGGCCTTCCAGCTCAACCTCGACGTGTGGGCCGGGGTGGTGGCGGCGCTGGTGCTGTCGCTGGGGATCGGGTTCCTCAACGGCTACCTCGTGATGCGCACGAAGCTGCCCAGCTTCCTGATCACGCTCGCCACGTTCCTGATGCTGCAGGGGCTCAACCTCGCGATCACGAAGCTGGTCACCGGCAACGTCGCCACCGACTCGATCGCCGACATGGACGGCTTCGACTCCGCCCGCGCGGTGTTCGCCTCGGAGGTGCACCTCGGCGGCGTGGCGATCAAGGTGACGGTGTTCTGGTGGATCCTGTTCCTCGCGATCGCCACCTGGGTGCTGCTGCGCACCAGGGCCGGCAACTGGATCTACGCCGTGGGCGGCCAGGCCGACTCCTCGCGCGCGGTGGGCGTGCCGGTCAAGCGCACCAAGATCGGGCTGTTCATGACGGTCGGGTTCGGCGCCTGGTTCGTCGGGATGCACCAGCTGTTCGCGTTCGACAGCGTCCAGTCCGGCCTCGGCATCGGCAACGAGCTGCTGTTCATCGCGGCGGCGGTGATCGGCGGCTGCCTGCTCACCGGCGGCTACGGCTCGGCGATCGGCGCCGGGATCGGCGCGCTGATCTACGGCATGACCACCCAGGGCATCGTCTACGCGGGCTGGAACCCGGACTGGCTGAAGTTCTTCGTCGGCGCGACCCTGCTGCTCGCGACCCTGCTCAACATGTGGGTGCGGCTGCGCACCTCGCGGAGGTGAGGCGGCGATGACCGCGAAACCCGTGGTGGAGCTCGACGGCGTCGGCAAGAGCTACGGCAACATCTCCGCGCTGCGCGGGGTCACCCTGACCGTGCGGGAGGCCGGGGTCACCTGCGTGCTCGGGGACAACGGCGCGGGCAAGTCCACCCTCATCAAGATCATCTCCGGGCTGCACGGCCACGACTCGGGGCGCTACCTGGTGGACGGCGAGGAGGTCCGGTTCGGCTCGCCGCGCGAAGCGCTCGACCGGGGTATCGCCGCGGTGTACCAGGACCTGGCGGTGGTGCCGCTGATGCCGGTGTGGCGCAACTTCTTCCTCGGCTCCGAACCGACGACCGGGGTGTGGCCGCTGCGGCGGCTCGACGTGCGCAAGATGCGCGAGACCACGGACGCGGAGCTGCGGAAGCTGGGCATCGAGCTGCCCGACGTCGACCTGCCCATCGGCAGCCTGTCGGGCGGGCAGCGCCAGTGCGTCGCGATCGCGCGGGCTATCTACTTCGGCGCGCGGGTGCTGATCCTCGACGAGCCGACCGCGGCGCTGGGGGTCAAGCAGTCGGGCGTGGTGCTCAAGTACATCGCCGCCGCCCGCGACGCCGGGCTGGGGGTCATCTTCATCACCCACAACCCGCACCACGCGTTCATCGTCGGCGACCGGTTCGTGGTGCTGCGCCAGGGCGAGGTGGAGCTGGACACGGCGCGCGACGAGCTCACCCTCGACGACCTGACCCACCACATGGCGGGCGGCGCCGAGCTCGACGCGCTCAAGCACGAGCTGGACCGGATCCAGGCGCCGGAGATGGGGGCGCTGCACGAGGCCGCCCGGTGACCGGGGTCGCGGTCATCGGCGCGGGCATGGCGGGCCGGGCGCACGCGGCGGCCTACCGCGCGGCGAGCACCGTCTTCGGCCTCGACCGGCCCGAGATCCGGCTCGTCGCGGTCGCCGACGTCAACACCGCGCTCGCCGAGGACGTCCGCCGCCGCTACGGGTTCGCGCGGGCCGAGGCGGACTGGCGCGCGCTCGCGGCGGCCGAGGACATCGACGCGGTGAGCGTCGTGGTCGCCAACGAGCTGCATCGCGAGCTGGTGGAAACCCTGCTGGCGGCGGGAAAGCACGTGTTGTGCGAGAAACCGCTGGCATCGTCGGTGGCGGACGGGCAGGCCATGGTCGCGGCGGCGCGGCGAAGCGATCGTGTCGCGGCGATCGGCTACACCTACCGCCGCTCCCCCGCCGTCAGCGCGATCCGGGACGAGCTGGCGAGCGGGCGGCTGGGCGAGCCGGTGCACTTCGCGGGCCGCGCGTGGTACGACTACGCACTCGACCCGCTGACCCCGATGAGCTGGCGCTACCGGGGCGGCGCCGGTACCGGCATCCTCGCCGACACCGGCAGCCACCTGGTGGATCTGGCGGAGTACCTGTGCGGCCCGGTCCGCGAGGTGCGCGGCGCGGTGTTCGCGACGGTGGTGCCCGAACGGCCGGTGCCGGCCGGGCCGACCGTGGGGCACGTGCGGGCCGAGCTGACGGGCGAGCGCTCGGCGGTGGAGAACGAGGACCTGGCGACCTTCACGGCGCGCTTCGCCGGCGGCGCGGTTGGCACGTTCTCCGCGTCCAGGGTCGCGCACGCGCTGCCGGACGGCCTGGGCTTCGACCTGTTCTGCGGCAACGGTTCCGCGGCATTCGACCTGCAGCGGGCGAGCGAGTTCGCGATCTCCGGCCCGGCGGGCGAAGGGCGCAGGCAGGTGTTCGCCGGGCCACGGCACCCGTATGTCCACAACGGACTCGCGGTCGACTCGCCCGGTGCTGGCCACGGCACCGGCGACATGTTCACCTTCCAGGCCCGCGCGTTCCTCGACGAGATCGCCGGGCTCAAGGAGCTGCCGCCGTGCGCGAGCCTGGCCGACGGGCTGCACGGGCTGCGGGTGCTGGCCGCAGTGGTGGAGTCCGCCCGGCGGGATGGCGGGGCCGTCGAGGTGGCCTAACCTCGCAGCATGATCGGTGTGGTGCACCCCGGGGAGATGGGCGCGGCCGTCGCGCACCTGCTCGACGACGTCGCGTGGGCGTCGGAAGGGCGGAGCGCGGACACGCGGCGGCGCGCGGAAGGCCTCACGGACCTGGGCACCGTCGCCCGGCTGAAGGCGGAATGCTCCGTGGTCCTGTCGGTGTGCCCGCCGCACGCCGCGGTGGCCACGGCGCAGGCGTTCGGCGACTACGACGGGCTGTACGCGGACCTCAACGCGGTGAGCCCGGCGACGGCGGCACAGATCGCCGGACTGGTGCCGCGGTTCGTCGACGGCGGCATCATCGGGCCGCCGCCGCATGCGCCCGGCACGACCCGGCTCTACCTCTCGGGCGCCGAGGCGGGCACGGTGGCGGCGCTGTTCGACGGCACGATCCTCGACGCCCGCCTCGCTCCCGACGCCTCGGCGCTGAAGATGGTCTACGCCGCCTGGACGAAGGGCACCACCGCGATGCTGCTCGCCGTGTGTGCGGCCGCCCGGAACCTGGGGGTCGAGGACGCGCTGACCGAGGAGTGGCGGCTGAGCCGGCCCGAGCTGCCCGCCCGTGCCGAGGACGCGGGCAGGCTGGGCCTGGAGCGCGGCTGGCGGTGGGCGTTCGAGCTGGAGGAGATCGGGCGCACGTTCGCCACGGCGGGGCTTCCGGACGGCTTCGGCGCCGCAGCCGCGGAGGTCTACCGGCGGCTGCCCCGCGACGGCGCTGCCGATCTGGCCGCCGCGCTCGCCCTGCTGTCCAGCTCCGCGTAGCCGGCCACCTCGGCCGGGACCGGGACGTGCCGGGCACCGCCGACCTACGATCAAGGCCATGAGCAATCCCCACCTCGACCAGCAGCCCGAGACCGCGGGGGCGCCGCTCGCCGGGGCGCGCGCGGCGGCGCTCGTCGTGCACGGCCGCGGCCAGACGCCGGACTACATGAAGGCCGTGCTCGACCGGGTCGCGCTGCCGGAGCTGGCGTACCTCCTGCCGTCGGCCGCGGACAACACCTGGTACCCGCAGAGCTTCCTGCAGCCGGTCGAGCAGAACCAGCCGCGGCTGGACCAGGCGCTGGAAACCGTGGCGGTCATGCTCGGCCGGATCGCCGGCGCCGGGGTGCCGCCCGAGCGGACGTTCCTCGTCGGGTTCTCGCAGGGGGCGTGCCTGCTCGCGGAGTTCCTCGTGCGCGACCCCCGCCGCTACGGCGGCGCGGCGATCCTCACCGGTGGGTACGTCGGCCCGGATCGCCGCTCCCCCAACGGTTCCCTCGACCACATGCCGGTGTTCCTGGGCACCAGCCGGCACGACGAGTGGGTGCCGCCCGCGCGCGCCGAGGAGACGGCGGAGCTGCTGCGCGCGATGTCCGCCGACGTGACGTTCCGGGTCTACGACGACCGGGAGCACCTGGTCAACGACGACGAGGTCGCGCAGGTCCGCCGCCTGCTCAGCGCCTGACGCTCAGCGCGAGATCGGTTCCAGCTGCGCGAAGATCTCCTCGCGGCGGTCCTCGAACTGTTCGGGCAGCTGGAACCGCGACCCCAGCTCCTGTGGCGACTCGTCACAGGTCCAGCCGCCTTCGGCGTGCGTGACCGCCAGCTCGAACAACGCGCCGCCGGGGGTGCGCACGTACACGCTCTTGAAGTACTTGCGGTCCTTCAGCTCCGAGATGTCGGTGTAGCCCACGCCCTCGATCTCGAACTTGAGCTCGTCCTGGTTCCGCAGCGTCTCGGCGTTCCACGCGAAGTGGTGGATGGTCCCCGACCCGTAGCGCCAGGTGCCCGGCTCCTCACGGCGGTTCACCACCAGCTCGACGGCACCGCCCTGCCCGGGCCCGCCGACCGTGTGCACCACCCGGTCGCCTTCCTCCACCAGCGACTTGCCGTAGAACGAGTCCGCCAGGAACTCGACCATGTTCTCCGGGTTCGACACGTGCACGCCGACCCCGTGGATGCCGTGGATCGCGTGCTCAGCCGGCACCCCGGCGCCGGTGTGACCCTCGCGCGGATCATCGTCGACGCCGACCATCACGTACTCGATGCCGCACGGGTGCCGGAACAGCAACCGCCGCCGGCCGAACACCTCGGCATTCTCCGTCTCCACCCGGTGCCCGGACAGCCGGCGCTCCCAGTAGTCCAGCGAACCGGCCGGGACGGCCAGCTGCACCTCCCGCGCCTGGTTGGTGCCGCGGCGCCCGATGATGCCCGCCTTGGCGAACGGGAACGTGGTCAGCACCGAGCTGGGATCGCCGTTCGCGTTGCTGTAGTAGAGGTGGTAGATCGGCAGGGAACCGTCGAACAGCACCGTCTTCTTGATGAACCGAAGACCGAGGACGTCGACGTGGAAGTCGACGTCCTCCTGCGCCGAGCCGACCGACATGGTGACGTGGTGGCTGCCGTTGAGATGAGCCATCGTCCGCTCCTCACTCCGTTGTGTCTACTGCGGAAGCCCGTGCCCCAGTGCCCGCGCGATACCCCGCGCGGCGGTCTGCACCAGCGGCGCCAGCGCCGCCGGTTCCGCGCCCTGCGCGCGGACGACGAGTGACACCGCGGCGAGGACCGTGCCGTCCGCCCCGGTGATGGGCGCCGCCACCGACACGCTGTCGGTGGTGACCTGCCCGTAGCTGACCGCGTACCCGTTGCGCCGCACGGCCGCGAGCGTCTCCCGCAGCTGGGTGGAGCCGGTGACGGTCTTCTCGGTGAACGCGTGCAGCGGCGCGCCCAGGATCTCCTCCTGCACCTGCGCCGGGGCGTGCGCGAGCAGCACCAGGCCGACGCCGGTGGCGTGCAGTGCGAACCGGCCGCCCACCCTGGTCAGCACCGGCACCGCGTGCCGCCCCGCGATGCGCTCCACGAACACCAGCTCGAGGCCCTCGCGCACGGCGAGCTGCACGTTCTCGCGGGTCACCTCGTAGAGGTCCTCCAGGAACGGCATCGCGGCCTCACGCAGACCGAGCCCGCGCGGGGCGAGCGAGGCGACCTCCCACAGCCGCAGCCCGATCCGGTAGCGGCCGTCGGCGCCGCGTTCGAGCGCGCCCCAGGCGACCAGCTCGGCGGCCCGCCGGTGCGCGGTGGCCAGTGAGATCCCGGCACGGCGGGCCAGCTCGGACAGCGTCAGCGCCGGGCTCGCCGGGGTGAACGCGTCGAGCAGCGCGAGCACCTTGCTGGTGACCGAGCGGTTCGGGACCACACTGTCCTCGCCGGTGCGCACGCCTCACCTCGGCTCTCTACAGGTCCAGGACAAGCTTAGGCCCCCGGCAGCGCGACACGCAGATCATCATGGTGTCGTTCGCGGCCTGCTCCTCCTCGGTCAGCAGCGAGTCACGGTGGTCCGGCACCCCTTCCAGCACGGTGGTCTCGCAGGTGCCGCAGGTGCCCTCCTGGCACGACGAGAGCACGGTGATCCCGGCCTCCTCGACCGCGTGCAGGATCGAGTAGTCCGCCGGCACGGTGATCGTCACGCCCGACTGCGCCAGCTCGACCTCGAACGTGACCTTCTCGCCGTCGTCGGCGCCCTCCTTCGGGGAGAACCGCTCGACGTGCAGCGCGCCGGAAGGCCAGGCGGCACAACGCTGTTCGACCGCGGCGAGCAGCGGCTCGGGGCCGCAGCAGTAGACCGCGGTGCCCGCCCGCGGCTCGCCCAGCAACGTGTCCAGGTCGAGCAGGCCGGTCTCGTCCTGCGGGAAGACGCCGACGCGGTCGCCGTAGCGCTCGGACAGTTCCTCGCGGAAGGCCATCGAACCGCGCGACCGTCCACCGTAGACCAGCCGCCAGTCCGCGCCGCGCGCCTGCGCCGCGGCGATCATCGGCACGATCGGCGTGATGCCGATCCCGCCGGCGATGAACAGGTACCGCGGCGCGTCCACGAGCGGGAAGTGGTTGCGGGGACCGCGGATCCGCAGCCGGTCCCCGTCGGCGAGCGCTTCGTGCACGTGCCGCGAACCGGCGCGCCCGCCGGGCTCGCGCAGCACGGCGACCTGCAGGACCGACCGGTCCGCGGGGTCGCCGCACAGCGAGTACTGGCGCACCAGGTCCGGGCGCAGCACCAGATCCAGGTGCGCGCCCGGCTCCCACGGCGGCAGCGGCTCGCCCTCGGGGTGGCGCAGCGTCAGCCGCAGCACGCCGTCGGCGAGGACTTCCTTGCGGGCCAGCAGGACGTCGAGCTCCAGCTCGGTCCGCGGCGTGGTCGGGGCACTCATGAAACTCCTGCGAGGTGTCGTTCGGGTGCGGGCGGTGCGGGCCGCGGCGCGTGGCCGTCGGGATGGCCCAGCAGCCACTCCCACAGCTCGACCGGGTCCTCCGACTCGTGCTCGGCGCCGCAGTGGCAGACGCCGACGAGCACGTCGGTACCGAGCTTCCAGTGGACGCGGTACACGGTGTCGCCGTGCAGCATCTGCACGCGGCCGGTCATTTCGCGGGGACCTTCGCCGCTTCGCCCGCCATCTTCTTGAGGATGCGGCGCGCGGCCAGTGCGCCGGTGTCGATGTTCACCGACAGCTCCTGGTAGCCCTCGGGCTCGGCCTGGATGACCTGCTCCAGGATGTCGAGCGCCTCGACGTCCTGGAGCACCACGGTGCGGTTGTTCTCGGCGAGGAAGTCCGTCACGCCCTGGTCCTCCAGCGCGAAGTCCCTTGCCACGGCCCAGAAGTCGTGGGTGCTGCTCTCGGTCTCCGGGGTGATCGCGTAGACGACCTCGACGTGGAAGCCGTTCGGGTCGCTGCCGTCGGGCTCGGGCAGCACGCCCACCGGCGCGATCCGGCTGTGCAGCAGGTACAGGCACGGCGGGTGGTACTCGATGTCCTGCCAGCGCGTGATGCGGCCCTCGACGCCCGTCGACTTCGCGTAGAACGGCGGGCAGGCCGCGTCGTCCATGTGGCGGCTGACGTAGAGGATCCGGTGCTCTTCGTCGACCTCGGTGGTGATCGGCGTGTCCGCGACCTCCGGCGTGCCGATGTAGCCGCCGTGCAGGTAGGTCTCGTGCGAGAGGTCGAGCAGGTTGTCCACCAGCAGCTCGTACCGCGCCTTGAGCGGCTCCAGCCCGCCCACCGTGGTGTAGGCGGGGTCGGCCAGCCACGGCGCCCGCGGGATCAGCCCCGGGTCCGCCAGGTCCTTCTCGCCGATCCACACCCACACGAAGGAGTCCTGCTCGACGACCGGGTACGCGGGCACCCGTGCGGTGCGCGGGATCCGGGCCTGTCCGGGCACGAACACGCACGTCCCGCCCTGGTCGTAGGTGAACCCGTGGTATCCGCACACGACCTTGTCGCCGTCGAGGCGGCTCTCGGACAGCGGGTAGCGGCGGTGCACGCAGCGGTCGGCCAGGCCCACGACCTCGCCGGCCTCGGTGCGGTAGAACACGATCGGCTCGCCGAGGATCGTACGGGCCAGCAGCTCGCGCCCGACCTCTTTGCCGTAGGCCGCCACGTACCACTGGTTACGCACGAACGAACTCATCTGCGGCTCCTCTGGGGGTAGATGCGACGGTTTCACTGTCGCCGCCGCCACACCGCCGCGACCAGCAGTCTTTTCAGCTGCTGAAAACTTATTTGAGGAGCCGCCGCAGGATCTTCCCGGTCGGGGACTTGGGGATCTCGCCGACGAACTCGACGAACCGCACCTTCTTGTAGGGCGCGACGCGCTCGGCGACGAATGCCATGAGCGCGTCCGCGTCGACCGGGCGCGCGGTCACCACGAAGGCCTTCGGCGCCTCCCCGCCCTCGGCGTGCGGCACGCCGACGACGGCGGCGTCGAGCACGTCGGGATGGGTCAGCAGCACCGACTCCAGCTCCGCGGGCGCGACCTGGTAGCCCTTGTACTTGATGAGCTCCTTGAGCCGGTCGACCACCCAGAACACGCCGTCGGCGTCGACGCGCAGCAGATCGCCCGTGTGCAGCCAGCCGTCGGTGACCGTCGCCGCCGTCGCCGCCGGGTCGTCCAGGTACCCGGCCATCACCTGCGGGCCGCGGACGAGCAGCTCACCGGTCTCGCCCGCCGCGACGTCCTCGTCGGTGCCGGGCCGGACCAGCCGGGCCTCGGTGTTCGGCGAGAGCACGCCGATGCTGCCCGGCGGGGTCGTGGCGAAGGCGTCGTCGAACACCTGGTGCGTGCCCGGGCTCGCCTCGGTCATGCCGTAGCCCTGCCGGATCAGGCATCCCAGGCGTTTCTCCGCCCGCTCGGTCACTTCCACGTCCAGCGGCGCCGCGCCGCACAACGCGTACCGCAGCGACGAGAGGTCGTAGTCGTCGACCTCGGGCGCGGTGGCCAGGGTGAGCACCATGGGCGGGGCGAAGTAGGCGCGCGTCACGCGGTGCCCCGCCAGCGTCCGCAGGTACTCGGCGAGCTCGAACCGCGGCAGCGTGACGACGGTGGCCCCGCCGAGCAGGCCCGAGTTGAGGATGATCGTGTGCCCGTAGATGTGGAAGAAGGGCAGCACCGCCGCCTGCACGTCCTGCGGGCCGACGCGCCAGCCGGCCCGGGTCTGGGCGAGGTTGGCCACGAGGTTGCGGTGGGTGAGCCGGACGCCCTTCGCCGTTCCGGTGGTGCCGCTGGAGAACGGCAGCACCGCGACCGTCGTGGCCGGGTCCGGCCGCGGCGCGGGCGGGGTGCCGCCGGTGGGCAGCGCGGTCAGGGCGAGCACGTCCTCGACGCCGGCGCCGGCCGCGGCCTCGCGTGCCTTGTCCCTCGCCTCGTCCGAGGCGATCAGCATCTTCGCCTTGGCGGCGAGCAGCTGCCTGGTCACCTCCGGCACGGTCAGCACCGGGTTGACCGGGGTGACCGCGGCCCCGGTCGCGATCACGGCGTGCAGCGCGACCGCGTACCGCGGCTGGTTGTGGCTCATCAACGCGACGACGTCGCCGGGACCCACCCCGCGCGCGGCGAGCCCGGCCGCCGTCGCGTACACCGACGACCGCAGCTCGGCGTAGGTGATGCTCTCCCCGGTGCGGCCGTCGACCAGGGCGGGTTTGTCCCCGTACCGCCGCGCGCCGCCGATCACGTACTCGGTGAGCGTCACGTCCGGGATCTCGATGTCGGGAAGCGGGCTGCGGTGGAGCATCACTCGACTCCTCACTGAAGTCCGAGCAGCGGGAACTAGCGGTAGAAGCGGGCGAGTAGCTGTGCGACGCAGGCCGGCTTGCCCGCACCCTCGATCTCGACCACGAGATCCGCGGTGATCTGGAGGCCGTCGCCGGCGACCTCCTCGACGTCGGCGAGCCTGCCTGCCGCCCGGATCCGGGCGCCGGCGGCCACCGGTGCGGGGAAGCGCACCTTGTTCAGGCCGTAGTTGACCTTCGTGGTGACGTCCTCGACGTCGAGCAGCTCCGTCCACAGTGGAATGACCAGGGACAGCGTCAGGTAACCGTGCGCGATGGGCCCGCCGAAGGGGCCCTGCTTCGCCTTCTCGACGTCGACGTGGATCCACTGGTGGTCGTCGGTGGCGTCGGCGAAGGTGTCGATCCGGTCCTGGCTCACCGTCTTCCACCCACTGGTGCCCAGATCCGTGCCTGCGAGCTTCTTCAGCTCCTCGAACGTGGCCCTCACGCCGTCTCCTCCAGCTTCAGCACCCGCACCGCGTTGTCCTTGAGGATCTTCGGCCGCACGTGCGGCTTCAGGTCGAGCTTCGCGAAGTCCGCGAGCCACCGGTCCGGGGTGATGAGCGGGTAGTCCGAACCGAACAGCACCTTGTCCTGCAGCAAGGAGTTCGCATAGCGCACCAGCTGCGGCGGGAAGTACTTCGGCGACCAGCCCGACAGGTCGATGTAGACGTTGGGCTTGTGCGTCGCGACGGCGAGCGCCTCGTCCTGCCAGGGGAACGACGGGTGCGCCATGATGATCGTCAGGTCCGGGAACCGCACGGCGACGTCGTCGAGCAGCATCGGGTTGGACAGCGACAGCCGCACTCCCCCGCCGCCGGGCATGTTCGCGCCGATGCCGGTCTGTCCCGTGTGGAACAACGCCGGGATGCCGTACTCCTGCGCCACTTCGAGCAGCGGGTCGGCGGTGCCGTCGTCCGGCGCGAAGTCCTGGATGCTCGGGTGGAACTTCAGCCCGCGCACGCCGTGGTCCTCGACGAGCCGCCGCAGCCGCCGCGCGCCCGCCCTGCCCTTGTGCGGGTCGATGCTGGCGAACGGGATCAGCACGTCGGAGTGCTTCGCGGCGCCTTCGGCGATCTCCTCGTTCGACAGCGCCTGATGCCCGCTGAAGTACTCGATGTCCACCGTGAACACCACCGCACCGATCCGGCGTTCCCGGTAGTACGCGGCGATTTCGTCCAGGGTCGGTCGTTTCGTGCCGGCGCCGAAGTGCTTCGAAGCCGCCTCGAGGAAGTCGTCGGGCAGCGACAGGTGCCCGTGCTCGTCGGTCTCGATGTGCACGTGCACGTCGATCGCGTCGAGTTGCTGGTGATCCACGATCTTCTCCTTATTCAGCCGGCAGGTTCTCGCCCACGGTCTCGAGCTCGGCGCCGACCGTCGTGGGCCACGCTTCGGCGATCGCGTCCGCACTCCAGCCACCCTCGGCGTAGGCGGCGGCGACCTGCTTCGGATGCGACCACAGCGAGAGCCGGTCACCGCCGATGCCGATGGCCTGCCCGGTGACGCCGGCGGCCGCGTCGGAGGCGAGGAACGCCACGAGCCCGGCGGCGTCCTCGGGTGTGCCGAACGCCAGCGCCCTGCGCGCGAACGACGGCACCGGCTCACCGGCTCGCAGCGCGTCGACGTAGCCCTTGAGCCCGGGAATGGTCTCGGTCATCGCGGTGGCGGCGACCGGGACGACCGCGTTCACGGTGATCCGCGCCCTGGCCAGCTCCATCGACCAGGTCCGCGCGAACCCGACGATGCCGGCCTTGGCCGCGGAGTAGTTGGTCTGCCCGAAGTTGCCGCGCTGCCCGGCCGGGGAGCCGACCAGGATCAGCCTGCCGCCCTCGCCCTGCTCGCGCATCCGCCGCACGGCCGCGCGGGCGCAGGTGAAGGTGCCGCGCAGGTGCACGTCGACGACCGTGTCGAAGTCGTCGTCGGTCATCTTCCACAGCACCTTGTCGCGCAGCACGCCCGCGTTGGTGACCAGCACGTCGAGCCGGCCGAACTCCCCGACCGCGCGGCGCACGAGCGCTTCGGCCAGCGTGGTGCCGCCCACCGCACCGACCTCGGCGACCCCGCCGACCTCCTTGGCCGCCGCCTCGGCGGCGTCCGCGTCCACGTCGTTGACCACGACCTTCGCGCCGTTCGCGGCGAGCTCCCTGGCGTAGGCGAGGCCGAGGCCGCGCCCGCTGCCCGTCACGATCGCGACCTTGCCGGTCAGGTCCATGGGTCGAGCCTCCTCGTCGAACGTTCTGCCGAGAAGTAGATGTACTCAACAATCGTTATAACTGTCAACCATTGTTTCCGTCATGTGGTTTGCTGGCAGAATGGGCTCGCAGCTCACGGGGAGGAGGAGTCATCGGCACTTCGGGGAACGGCACCCGCCCCACGCTCGACACGGACGCGGGGTTCCTGCTGGCGCGCGCGGGGGGCAAGGCCATCCGGGCGGTCAACCGGGCGCTCGAGCCGTTCGGCCTGCGCACCCGGCACTTCACCGTGCTGATGGCGGCCGCGGAGCACGGCGGGCTGTCCCAGCGAGAGCTCGGCGACCTGCTGGGCATCGACCCGAGCGCGGTCGTGGCACTCGTGGACGACCTGCAGCGGGCGGGCCTCGTCCGCCGCGACCCGCACCCGGAGGACCGGCGCACCCGGCTAGTGGTGCTCACCGGCGTGGGCGAGAAGACGTTCGACCAGGCGACGGAGGTGGCGCTGAAGGTCGAGGACGAGGCCTTCGCCCCGCTCGACGCCGGCGAGCGCGCCACCCTGATCGAGCTGCTGCGGCGCATCGCGCGCTGACCCGCCGTGTCTGCTGCGACATGGATCACGTCATCTCAATCGGTGAGCCTTGTCGCCCTATCGGGGGAAAATCAGTTAGCATAGGTCAACTAATTTTCCTCTTAGGTCAATGGCGACGTGAGCTTCCCTGGTTGGAGTGATGGAAGTGCAGTCTGCCCAGCAGACGGTGGACGCCCCGGTCGAACCGCGCCGGCACAAGCGCACCTGGTCGGTCGACGAGCTCGGCCCGCGGTACAAGTGGATCGCGTTGTCGAACACGACGCTCGGCATGCTGATGGCCACGATCAACTCCTCGATCGTGCTCATCGCGCTGCCCGACATCTTCCGCGGCATCCACATCAACCCGCTCGAGTCGAGCAACACCAGCTACCTGCTGTGGATGATGATGGGCTTCCTCGTCGTCACCGCCGTGCTGGTGGTGGGCTTCGGGCGGCTGGGCGACATGTACGGCCGCGTCCGGATGTACAACCTCGGCTTCGCGGTCTTCGCGATCTCCTCGGTCCTGCTCGCGGTCACCTGGATGGACGGGAGTACCGCCGCGATCTGGCTGATCGGCTGGCGGGTGGTCCAGGGCATCGGCGGCGCGTTCCTGATGGCCAACTCCAGCGCCATCCTCACCGACGCCTTCCCGGTCCGCCAGCGCGGTCTGGCCCTGGGCATCAACGGTGTCGCCGCGATCGCGGGCTCGTTCCTCGGCCTGGTCATCGGCGGGCTGCTCGGCCCGGTCGAGTGGCGGCTGGTCTTCCTCGTCTCGGTGCCGTTCGGCATCTTCGGCACCATCTGGGCCTACCTCAAGCTGCACGACACCAGTGAGCGCCACCGCGCCAAGATGGACTGGTGGGGCAACGTCACCTTCGCGGTGGGCCTGATCGCCCTGCTCGTCGGCATCACCTACGGCATCCAGCCCTACGGCGGCCACACCATGGGCTGGACCAGCCCGTTCGTGCTCTCCTGCCTCATCGGCGGCGCGGTCGTGCTGATCATCTTCGGGATCATCGAGACCAGGGTCGCCAACCCGCTGTTCAACCTGTCACTGTTCAAGATCCGCGCGTACAGCTTCGGCAACGCGGCGAACCTGCTCGCCTCGCTCGGCCGCGGCGGGCTGCAGTTCGTGCTGATCATCTGGCTGCAGGGCATCTGGCTGCCCCAGCACGGCTACAGCTTCGAGCAGACGCCCCTGTGGGCGGGTATCTACATGCTGCCGATGACGGTCGGCTTCCTCATCGCCGCACCGATCTCGGGCGTGGTCACCGACCGGATCGGCGGCCGCGCGCTGGCGACGGCGGGCATGATCGCGACCGCGGTGAGCTTCCTGCTGCTGGAGATGCTGCCGGTCAACTTCAGCTACTGGGCCTTCGCGGCGATCCTGCTGCTCAACGGACTCGGCATGGGCCTGTTCGCCTCACCGAACCGGGCCGACGTGATGAACAGCCTGCCCGCGAACGCCCGCGGTGCCGGCGCCGGTATGACGGCCACCTTCCAGAACTCCGCGATGGTGCTCTCGATCGGCTTCTTCTTCAGCCTGATGATCGCCGGGCTGTCCAACCACCTGCCCTCGGCGCTGCAGCAGGGCCTCACCGCGCACGGCGTGCCCGCCGCCGCGGCGAACGGGATCGCCGCGCTGCCGCCGGTCGGGGTGCTGTTCGCGGCGTTCCTGGGCTACAACCCGATCCAGCAGCTGCTCGGGCCGGTGCTGGGCCAGCTGCCGCCCGACCAGGCCTCGTTCCTCACCGGCCGCAGCTTCTTCCCGAACCTGATCTCGCAGCCGTTCTCCGACGGTCTCACCGCCGCGTTCTGGTTCGCGATCGTCGTCTGCGTCGTCGCCGCCGTGGCCTCGTGGCTGGTCGGCAAGCCGAAGCCGGCGACGGCCGGGGTGCCGCAGGAGTCGGTGGGCTCCGAACTGGCCGCGGAGGCCGGCGAGCTGGTGAACGTCGCAGGCGGGCAAGCCGCGCCACGGCGCCCGGTGCGCGCGCCGGGACGGCCCGGTGAGATCAGCGGTCACCTGCGCACACCCGCGGGTTCCGGGGTCAGCGGCGCGGTGATCACCGTGACCGGGGTGGACGGCATGCAGATCGGCCGCGCCCGCGCGGACGAGACCGGTGCCTACGCCCTCGACGGGGTCGCCACCGGCACCTACACGCTGATCGTGACCGCACCGGGCTTCCAGCCCGCCGCGGCCTCGGTCACCGTCAACGGCTTCGGCGCGGTGCACGACTTCGTGATCCTCGGCGGCGGCGTCGTCGCCGGCACCGTCCGGCGCTCCGGCGGTCTGCCGGTCGAGCACACCGCGGTGCTCGCCACCGACGCGAGCGGCCAGGTGGTCGGCCAGACCAGCACCGCGCACGACGGCAAGTTCCTGCTCACCGGCCTGCCCGCGGGCGAGGTCACCATCACGGCGAACGTCGACAACCACCGCCCGCACGCGGTGACCGTGCTCGCCGGCGCGGCGGAGCCCGCCGAGGTCGAGCTCCTGGTCGAGGCCGTCGGCGTGCTGCACGGCACGGTCACCGGCCCGGACGGGCACGGCCTGGCCAACGCGACGGTGACCGTCAGCGACAGCCAGGGCCACCCGGTCGCCATGGCGCTCACCGGCGCCGACGGCGAGTACGAGTTACGCGACCTCGAGCCCGGCGAGTACACCGTCGTCACGAGCCTGTACGAGCCCGCGGTGCGGCAGGTGGACCTCACCACGGGTGAGTCCGCGAACGTCGACGTGGACCTGGCCTCCGGCGCACGAGCGGAAACCGCGTCGTGACGGACAACGGGATCCCGCAGCAGAACCGGCACGCCGTCGAGGTCGCCGGACGCGTCTCCGACACCGACGGCGCGCCCATCCCCCGGGCCGCGGTCACCCTCGTCGACTCGGCGGGCCGCCAGACCGGCCGCACCGCCGCCGACGAGACCGGCCGCTTCCGGCTCGCGGCACCGGGCGCGGGCGCGTACGTGCTGATCACGTCCGCACCCGCGCACCAGCCCGAGGCCGCCACCGTCACGGTCACCGGCTCGCCGGTCCGGCTCGAGATCGCCCTGCGCGGCTCGGGCGGGCTGCGCGGCGTGGTCCGCGCGGCGACGACCGGCGTACCGATCATGGACGCCGCGGTCACCCTCACCGACGCGCGCGGCGACGTCGTCGACTCCCGGCTGTCCGGCCCCAGCGGCGAATACGCCTTCACGTCCCTGCCGGCCGGCACGTACGTCCTCGCGGTCAACGCGTCCGGCTACCGGCCGACCGCGGCCGCGGTGACCACCGGCGAGACCGGTGCCGCGCAGCAGGACGTGGAGCTGGCCGACGGCGCGGTGATCCGGGGCTCGGTGAACGTGCCCGACCACCCGCGACCCACCGTGACCGTCACCTTGCTCGACGACGGCGGGCACGTCGTGCGGACCACCGTCGCCGACGAGTCGGGCCGTTACTCCTTCCACGACCTCGATCCCGGCACGTATACCGTGGTCGCGACCAGCTACTCGCCCACGCGCACGACGGTGCGCATCGGTGACGGCGGTTGGACGCGGCACGACGTGCAGCTGGTGTAAGCGCTTACTCCGAGCGCTGTAAGTAATTCCGGCATATACGCTGAGTAGATAAATTGTCACTGGCTGGACACGGCGGCCAGTGTCTGATTGCATGATGCAGCCGGAGCGGGACCGAGGTCGGGGAGGTCACCGCGCCGGGTGTCAGAGACCCGTATGCGACGAGAAAGCAGTGGTAGTACATGGCTACGCGGGCTCGGGAACTGCTCATCCGGTCGCGAGCACTGCTGGACCGCTCACGTGAAGCGGCGGCACAGTTCCTCAACACCCCCCAGCACCCACCGCCCCGGTCACCGCTCGTGCTCGAGCCCGCCCCGGAGCGCACCGAACCCGTCGCCACCGGCGACACGCTGGCCGCGATCTGCGCCAACGTGGCGCTGCGCGACCTCAACCTGGTCGACTCCCTGCTCTCCCAGCTGGAGGAGATGGAGTCCAAGGAGGAGGACACCGACCGGCTGGCCGAGCTCTACAACCTCGACCACCTGGCCGCCCGGCTGCGGCGCAACGCGGAGAACCTGCGGGTGCTCGCCGGGCGCGACGCCAGCGACTCGGCACCGGAGACCTCCTCGCTCGTCGACGTGATCCGCGCGGCCATGTCCTCGATCGACCACTACTCGCGCGTCACGATCGGCCGCGTCGTCTCGCTCGGCGTCGTCGGCTTCGCCGCCGAGGACCTGAGCCGGCTGGTGGCCGAGCTGCTGGACAACGCGACGAAGTCCTCGCCGCCCAACGCCCCGGTGCGCGTCAGCGCGCATCTGACCGAGCAGGGCAGCGTGCTGGTGCGGATCGAGGACGAGGGCATCGGCCTGCCGCCGGAGCGGCTGCACGAGCTCAACGACCGCCTCGCCGACGTGCCGGTCCTCGACGACTCGGCGGTCCGGCACATGGGCCTCGCCGTGGTGCGCCGGCTGGCCGCCCGGCACGAGCTGAAGGTGTGGCTGGACCGCCGTGTCCCGCACGGCACCACCGCCTCGGTGCTGCTGCCGGCCCCGGTCGTCAGCGAGCTGCCCGAGGCCAGCTGGTCCGGCGCGCAGACGGTGAGCTTCCCGGCGGCCGGCGGCGAGGGCGCGAGCTCCTTCTCCCCCGAGACGCCTGCGCACGCGATGGCCTCGGGCCTGCCCAAGCGCAGCGCGACCGCCACGGCGCCACCCGTGCCGCCGTCGCCGCGGCCCCGGCCGCCCGCCGAGCCGGTCATCGGCGGCACCACGCCCAGCGGGCTGCCCCGCCGGGTCTCGCACAGCATCAAGGGCCCCAACGGCCACCAGGCCCCGCCCGCGCCGACGGCCGACACCGACGCGGACCGCAAGGCCGGGCACGACAAGCTGCTCGCCGACCTCGGCGCGTTCTCCGACGGGGAGCGTGCCGCCAGGGAGGACCAGCAGGACCAGCACGACACGGATGCAGGCGAGGGAAAGCAGCAGTGACGTCGAGCGACCACCGGCAGCCCGACCAGGACTTCTCCTGGCTGATCAACGATTTCGTCCGCAAGGTGCACGGCGTCAGCCACGCCCTGATCATGTCCTCCGACGGGTTCCCGCTCACCGCGTCGGACGCCATGACCACCACCGAGAGCGAGCAGCTCGCGGCGATCGCCAGCGGCCTGCTCAGCCTCGCGGGCAACAGCGCGAGCCTGTTCGACAAGGGCAGCTGTGAGCAGATCATCATCCGGCTCTCGCAGGGCTACTTCCTGTTCATGGGCATCGACACCGGGGCGGGCCTGGCCGTGCTGACCGGCTCCGACTGCGACATGAAGGTCGTCGCCTACGAGATGACCCAGTTCGTCACCAGCGCGGGACACGCGCTGACCCCCGAGACACGCGCCGATCTGCGTCGCGTGCTCACGGCCCGCCGCCCGCTCGGATAGCCAGGCACTGCCCGAAAAGGAAGTGATCACGATGTCCCAAGATCCGGGCCCGGGCCAGGCGGTGAAGAAGCCGCGCAGCAAGCGGATCCGCCCGTACACGCTCACCGGCGGGCGCACGCGTGGCCGGCACCAGCTGCTGGTGGAGACCCTGATCTCGGTGCCCCGCTACGATCCGGCGCTGTCGGACAAGCTGATGCCCGAGTCGAAGGCGCTCTACGAACGCGCCCGGTCGCAGGTGTCGATCGCCGAGCTGTCGTCCCTGCTGTCCATCCCGCTGGGTGTCGTGCGGGTGCTGGTGAGCGACCTGGCCGCACAGGGCGCGGTGTTCATCCACCCGACCGCACACGCGTACCACCATGATCGGAACGTGCTCGAGAGGATCCTCAATGGGCTCAAGCAGCTTCCCGTCTGATCCCGGCCTGCTCACGATCTCCGCGAAGATCGTGGTCGCCGGCGGGTTCGGCGTCGGTAAGACGACGCTCGTCGGGTCGGTGTCCGAGGTTCCCCCGCTCAACACCGAGGCCTGGATGACCGAGGCGAGCGAAGGCGTCGACGACCTGCCGCCCGACGGCACCAAGACCACCACCACAGTCGCGATGGACTTCGGCCGGATCTCGCTGTACCCGGACCTGATGCTGTACCTGTTCGGCACGCCGGGCCAGTCGCGGTTCTGGTTCCTGTGGGACGACCTCTCGCGCGGCGCGCTCGGCGCGATCGTGCTGGTCGACACCCGCAGGCTCGACCAGTCCTTTGCTGCCATCAACTACTTCGAGAACGATTCGGAGCTGCCGTTCATCGTGGCGGTCAACCTGTTCGACGGCGAGCTCGCCCACGACCTCGCCGAGGTCCGGGAGGCGCTCGCCCTGCGGCCCGAGATCCCGCTGATCACGTGCGACGCGCGCAAGCCCGCGTCCGCCGTCGCGGCCCTGCAGGAACTGGTGTCCCACACGCTCTCGCTGGCGGAGGTTTCGGAGTCCGGGAGGATTCGCGCGAATGCCTAAGGTCCTGATCGTGGGTGCCGGCCAGTCCGGCCTGCAGCTGGCGCTCACCCTGCGGGAGCACGACTACGACGTGACAGTGATGTCGGCCCGCACGCCCGAGGAGATCCGCGGTGGCCGGGTGATGTCCACCCAGGCCATGTTCCACCAGGCGCTGCAGCACGAGCGCGACCACGGGATCAACCTGTGGGAGAAGGGCACGGTGCGCATCGAGGGGCTGGGCGTCTCGATCGGCGGCCCCGACGGCGACCGGGTGATGGACTGGTTCGGCCGCCTCGACCACTACGCGCAGTCGGTGGACCAGCGCGTCAAGATGGCGGGCTGGCTGGAGCTGCTGGAGTCCCGCGGCGGGAAGGTCGTCATCCACGGCGTCACCACCGCCGACCTCGACGCGCTGCCCCAGCACTACGACCTCGTGATCGTGGCGGCGGGCAAGGGCGAGCTGGTCCAGCTGTTCGACCGCGACCCCTCCCGGTCCCCCTACACACAGCCGCAACGCGCGCTGTCCGTGGCGTACGTGCACGGTGTCGGGCCGCGGCCGGAGCACCCGGACTCACCCGGCGTGCGGTTCAACATCGCACCGGGCGCGGGCGAGCTGTTCATGATCCCCGCGTACACCCTGAGCGGGAACTGCGACATCCTGTTCTTCGAAGGGATCCCCGGCGGCCCGCTCGACTGCTGGGGCGACCAGCCAGGACCGCAGGAGTTCCTCGACCGCATGCTCGGGCTGATCCGGCAGTACATGCCGTGGGAGTACGAGCGCTGCCGCAACGCGGAACTGACCGATGCGAAGGCCACGCTCGCCGGCGGCTACACGCCCGTCGTGCGCCGTCCGGTCGGGGAGCTGCCCTCGGGTGCGTTCGTGCTGGGCATGGCCGACGTCGTGGTGGCCAACGACCCGATCACCGGGCAGGGCTCGAACAACGCGTCCAAGTGCGCGGCGTCCTATTTGGACAGTATACTCGCGCACGGGGACAAACCGTTCGACCGCGAATGGATGCAGGCCACGTTCGACAGTTACTGGGAGAACGCGCAGCACTCGACGGCCTGGACCAACGCGATGCTGCAGCCGCCGCCACCGCACGTGCAGCGGATCCTCGGTGCGGCACAGGCCAACGACGAGGTGGCCCGCAGGTTCGTCAACGGCTTCTCCGACCCGACCGACTACCAGCACTGGTTCCTGGACCCGGTGAAGGCCGACGAATACCTCACCGGTCTGGGCATTCCCTCGTAGCCGGCGCCGCCCGGGGGTAAGATCACCGCGGTCTCGGAAAGGGCTTTCTCATGCGTAGAATCCTGATCGTCGGTGCCGGGCAGTCCGGGCTGCAGCTGGCCCTGACCCTGCGGGCCCACGACTACGACGTGACGCTGATGTCGGCGAAGACGCCCGACGAGATCCGCGGCGGCTGGGTCACCTCGACCCAGTGCATGTTCGCGGACTCGCTGAGCATCGAGCGCAAGCACGGGCTGAACCTGTGGGACGACGTGGCTCCCGCGGCCGGGGGCCAGGGCGTCTCGATGCCGGGCCCGGACGGCGAGCGCGCGCTCAACTGGCTGGGCAAGTGGGAGGCAGGCCCCGCGCAGTCGATAGACCAGCGGGTGAAGATGTCCACCTGGCTGGAGCTGCTGGAGGACCGCGGCGGCAACGTGATCATCCACGGGGTGACCACCGCCGACCTCAACTCGCTCGCGCGGATGTACGACCTGGTGATCGTGGCGGCCGGCAAGGGCGAGCTGGTCCAGCTGTTCGACCGCGACCCGTCGCGATCCCCTTTCAGCAAGCCGCAACGCGCGCTGTCGGTGTCCTATGTGCACGGTACGGAGTCCCGGCCGGAGACGCCGGGCGCCGTGGACGTGTGGGTGAACCTGGTGCCCGGGATCGGCGAGCACATCTCGATTCCCGGCTACACGCTGTCCGGCCCGTGCCAGATCCTCTACGTGTCCGGGATTCCCGGCGGCCCCCTGGACGTGTTCTCGGACCGGCCCGCCGCCGACGAGCAGTTCCGGCGGCACCTGGAGCTGTTCAAGCAGTACCTTCCGTGGGAGTACGAGCGCTACCGCAACGCGGAGATCACCGACTCGAAGGGCGTCCTCACCGGCGGGTACGCCCCGGTGGTGCGGCACCCGGTCGGCGAGCTGCCCTCGGGTGGACTGGTGCTGGGCATGGCGGACGTGGTGGTGGCGAACGACCCGGTGAGCGGTCAGGGCGCCAACAACGCCGCGAAGTGTGCCGAGTCCTACCTCGCGAGCATCCTGGAGCACGGGGACAAACCGTTCGACCGCGAGTGGATGCAGACCACCTTCGACACGTACTGGGAGTACGCCCAGCACGTGACGCGGCTGACGAACACGATGCTCGTGCCGCCCCCCGAGCACATCCAGAAGATCCTCGGCGTGGCGCAGACGAACCAGAAGGTGGCCAACCGCTTCGCGAACGGCTTCAACAACCCGCCGGACATGGCGGACTGGTTCTTCGAGCCCGACAAGGCGGAGGCCTACCTGACGAGCGTCGCCTGAGCGCGCTCAGCGCGGGGCGTACATGATCACCGCCATCCCGGCGAGGCAGATGAGCGCGCCGAGCAGGTCGAACCGGTCGGGCCGGTACCCGTCCGCGACGACGCCCCACACCAGCGACCCGGCGACGAACACCCCGCCGTAGGCGGCGAGGATCCGGCCGAAGTGCGCGTCGGGCTGCAGCGTGGCGACGAACCCGTAGACCCCGAGCGCCACCACTCCCCCGCCGGCCCACACCCAGCCCCGGTGTTCGCGCACCCCCTGCCAGACCAGCCACGCCCCGCCGATCTCGAACAACGCCGCGAGCACGAAGAGCCCCACCGAGCGAACGACCGTCACGAGAGCATTGTCCTGGGCACCCGCAAGGCCCGCCTGCGCGCCCGCACTTCTCAGGTTTTTCATGGTTGCGCCGCAGCCGCCTCTCAGCCCCCGGGCGTTCACTGGTCACATGAGCTACTACCCGCCGCCACCGCCGCAGCCGAGGCCCAGCCAGCCCGGCCCGCTGCGCACCCTCGGCCTCGTGCTCGGCGCGGTCCTCCTCACCGCGCTCGTCGGGTCCGCGTTCCTGGTCGGCAGCCTCCACCGCTCCCCCATGGCGCGCTCGCTCGACCTGTACTCCCAGGGCAACTCCGGCCAGAACAGCAACAGCAGCCAGTCGCTCGACGCGAACGCCGTCGCCGACAAGGTCGACCCCGGGCTCGTCGACGTCAACACGACGCTCGGCTACGAGAACGCCCAGGCCGCGGGCACCGGCATGGTGCTCAGCCCGAACGGCGAAGTGCTCACCAACAACCACGTCGTCGAGGGCGCGACCAGCATCTCGGTCACCGACATCGGCAACGGCCGGACCTACAAGGCGACCGTCGTCGGCTACGACCGGACCGAGGACGTCGCGGTGCTGCAGCTGCAGAACGCCTCCGGTCTGGCCACCGTCACCACCGGCGACTCCTCGAAGGTCGCCGTCGGCGACAAGGTCGTCGGCATCGGCAACGCCGGCGGCACCGGCGGCGACCCGAGCGTCGCGCCCGGCAGCGTGACCGCGCTGAACCAGTCGATCACCGCGAGCGACGAGTCGAGCGGCAGCTCCGAGCAGCTGCAGGGCCTCATCCAGGTGAACGCGAACATCCAGTCGGGCGACTCCGGCGGCGCGCTCGCCAACAGCGGCGGCCAGGTCGTCGGGATGAACACCGCCGCCTCCACCGGCTACCAGTTCGGCGGCCGGGGCGGCCGCGGCGGCACCGGCGGCACGGGTGAGCGCCAGGGCCAGAGCGCCGGCGGCACCGGCTTCGCCATCCCGATCGACCAGGCGCTGGGCATCGCCAAGCAGATCGAGGCGAAGACCGCGTCCTCGACGGTGCACATCGGCGGCTCAGCCTTCCTGGGCGTCTCGGTGTCCGACAGCGGGCAGGGCGCAGTCGTCCGGCAGACCGTAGCCGGCGCTCCCGCCGCGCAAGCGGGCTTGTCGGCAGGTGACACGCTGACCGGCGTGAACGGCCGGACAGTCGACTCGGCCACCACGCTCACCACCCTGATGGACGGCTTCCACCCCGGCGACAAGGTCACGCTGAGCTGGCTCGACCAGTCCGGGCAGCAGCAGTCCGCGAGCGTCACCCTCGCCGAAGGCCCGGTGGGCTGAGCGAAAGCGCCCTTCCGGAGTGCCGTCGCGGACTGAGCTCGTCCGCGACGGCACTCCGGGAGGGGGGGCCCATGCGCGGACCCATCCCGGCGCCGGCCTGCTGCCTGCTCGTCGCGGCCTGTTCGGCTCCCCCGGCCGGCCCGGACCCGGCGGCGTCCTGCACGCTCACCACCGGCCCCCTTCCCGAATGGGCCCGCACCGGCTTCAGCCCGCCCGACCAATCGGTGCCGTACGTGCTCGGCGCGCGAGGGGAGATCCTCGGCGTGGTGTTCGCCCGCCCGCTGCAGGTGCCATCCGCGCCCGACCGGAACAACAAGATCCTCTGGGTGTCCGAAGAGGACTCGACCGGCCCGTTGCGGATCGACGCGACACTGGCTGGCTCCGGCCGAACCGAGACCCGCGAGGTGCCGGACGGCCCGTCGACGGTCGATCTGCCCGCCCCGGCTGCTGGTCGTTCGAGCTGTCCTGGCCCGGCCACCACGACCGCGTTCCCGTGGCGTACCAACGGGGTTGAGCCCTCCGGCCACGGGTATGCGGGAGGCATGACGCATACCGCACCCCTACCCCAGGACCAGGCGGGCCGGCCCTACCGGGCGATCGTGACCGGTTCCGACTCCGGCATCGGCCGCGCGATCGCCGTCGCCCTCGGCGGTGGCGGGGTCGACGTCGGCATCACCTTCCACTCCGACGCCGAAGGCGCGCAGCAGACCGCCGAGGAGGTCCGTTCCCTCGGCGCGCGCGCCGAGGTCCGCAAGCTCGACCTGACCGACCTGCCCACCTCGGCCGCGGCCATCGACGAGCTCGCCGAGGCACTCGGCGGCGTGGACGTGCTGGTCAACTGCGCCGGTACCGGCACCAGGACGCCCGCGATGGAGATGGACTTCGACACCTGGCGCGAGGTCGTGGGCGTCGACCTCGACGGGACGTTCGTCTGCACGCAGCGCGCCGCCCGCCGCATGATCGACGCCGGCACCGGCGGCCGGATCGTGAACATCACCAGCGTGCACGAGCACGCGCCCCGGGTGGGCGCCGCGCCGTACTGCGCGGCCAAGGCCGGGGTCGGCATGCTGACCAAGGTCCTCGCACTCGAGCTCGCCGAGCACGGCATCACCGTCAACTCCGTCGCGCCGGGCGAGATCTCGACCCCGATGACCGGCCAGACCGACGCCGACCCGCGCGAGCAGCAGCGGCCGGGCGTGCCGCTGGGCCGCACCGGCGACGCGCGCGAGGTCGCCGCCGTCGTCGCGTTCCTGACCACCCCCGCGGCGAGCTACGTGACCGGCGCGTCCTACGTCGTCGACGGCGGAATGCTGCTGATGGGGCCGCAGGGCGCGAGCGCGCTCGGCGACGACTCCTGGCGCAAGGGGTGATCCGCGCAAGATTGGAGAAGACGCTCACCGCCCGTGGCCCTTAGGTTGGGTGCACCACCAGGTGGAAGGAGCGCGGGAGATGAGCGGCGTACGAGTACTGGTCGGCACCCGCAAGGGCGCGTTCGTGCTGAGCTCGGACGGCACCCGCGCGGAGTGGGAGGTCGACGGGCCCCACTTCCCCGGCTGGGAGATCTACCACTTCACCGGCTCCCCCGCGGATCCGCGGCGGCTGTTCCTGTCGCAGACCACGAGCTGGTTCGGCCAGCTGATCCAGCGGTCCGACGACGGGGGCCGCACCTGGACGGCGATGGGCAACAAGTTCGAGTACGAGGGCACGCCGGGCACCCACCAGTGGTACGACGGCACCCCCCATCCGTGGGAGTTCGCCCGGGTCTGGCACCTGGAGCCCTCCCCGGCCGATCCGGACCTGGTCTACGCCGGCGTGGAGGACGCCGCGCTGTTCCGGTCCGTCGACGGTGCGCAGTCCTGGCAGGAGCTGCCGGGACTGCGCACCCACGGCTCGGGGTCCAGCTGGCAGCCGGGCGCGGGCGGCATGTGCCTGCACACGATCAAGCTCGACCCGCGCGACCCGGAGCGGATCTACACCGCGATCTCGGCCGCGGGCGCGTTCCGCAGCGACGACACGGGCAAGACGTGGCAGCCGATCAACCACGGCCTGCAGTCCGACGGCATTCCCGATCCCGACGCCGAGGTCGGGCACTGCGTGCACCGGCTCGCGCAGCATCCCGAACGCCCGGACACGCTGTACATGCAGAAGCACTGGGACGTGATGCGCACCGACGACGCCGGGGAGAACTGGCGCGAGATCAGCGGGGACCTGCCCACGGACTTCGGCTTCGCGATCGACGTGCACGCGCACGAGCCCGACACGGTGTACGTGGTGCCGATCAAGAGCGACTCCGAGCACTTCCCGCCCGAGGGCAAGCTGCGCGTGTACCGCAGCCGCAGCGGCGGCGATGAGTGGGAGCCGCTGACCGCGGGGCTGCCCCAGGCCAACTGCTACGTCAACGTCCTGCGCGACGCCATGGCGGTGGACCGGCTCGACGAGTGCGGGGTGTACTTCGGCACCACCGGCGGTCAGGTGTACGCCTCCAGCGACGCCGGGGACAGCTGGGCGCCGATCGTGCGCGACCTGCCCGCGGTCCTGTCGGTCGAAGTCCAGACGCTGCGATGATCCGCGTGGTGCTGCCGGCGCATCTGCGCACCCTCGCGCGGATCGACGGCGAGGTGAAGATCGAGCTGGACGGCCCGGTCACCCAGCGGGCCGTGCTCGACGAGCTGGAGTCGCGGTACCCGATGCTGCGCGGGACGATCCGCGACCAGTCGACGTACGCACGGCGGGCCTTCGTGCGGTTCTTCGCCTGCGAAGAGGATCTTTCGCACGAAGCGCCCGACGCGCCGTTGCCCGAGCGGGTCGTCAGCGGGCACGAGCCGTTCCTCGTCGTGGGCGCCATGGCCGGGGGTTAGGCTGGCTTCGTGCCAAGGCCCAACAGCACCGTGGTGATCGTCGTGGGCACCGACGCCGAGAAGGTCGTGCCGCGCCTCGAAGGACTGGCCAATGTCCGCGCTGCGACGGTGAAGGACGAGGATTCCGCGCGCGGACTGGTCGCGCAGTCACATGCCGCGTACGTCGTGCACGACGCCGACCCGCTCGCCGATCTCGCGACCGCGTGGACGGGTTTCTTCGATCGCGCCGACACCCCGGGCACGCTCGAGGTCGCGGTCGAGGCCACGCTGGCCGCCCTGCGCCGGGGAAGCGTCCAGCTGCCGGACTACTACGTCGTGCTCGACCCGGAATCCCTGCCGGAGACCCGGAAGCACTGGTGGCTCGGCGTGCTCGCCGGCGTCTCGCCGAACCGGGTCATCCCGGCGAAAGCGAGCGCGGCGGCGGTCGCGGCCGTCCTTTCGCGCCTGCCGTCGGGCCGCTGGTGGCCCGATCCGCCGGACGACTGGCTGCGCGGCCTCGGGCGCGCGGTACCGGACCGGGTGGGCGTGCCGGGCAGCACCTGAAGGCCCGCGCACGCCGCTCGCGGATGTCCACCCGGTCCGTCACCGTCCACTTTCGACACAATCCGTCCGACGAGGGAACTCGGCACCATGGACCCGATGTGCACGCCGTTCCGGATCGACGTCCCCGAAGCCGAGCTGCGCGAGCTTCGCGACCGGCTCCGCCGCACCCGCTGGCCCGAAGCCGAGACCGTCGACGACTGGTCGCAGGGCGTTCCGCTCGGCTACGTACAGGACCTGTGCCGGTACTGGGCCGAGGAGTACGACTGGCGCGCCACGCAGGCCCGGCTCAACGCGCTTCCCCAGTACCGCACGGAGATCGACGGCCTCGGCATCTCCTTCTTCCACGTCCGCTCACCGCATCCGGGGGCACTCCCGCTGGTGCTCACCAACGGCTGGCCCGGCTCGATCATCGAGTACCTCGACGTCATCGAGCCGCTCACCGACCCGCCCGACCCCGCCGACGCCTTCCACCTCGTGCTGCCGACGCTGCCCGGCTACGGCTTCAGCGACAAGCCGGCGCGGCCGGGATGGGGCGTGCAGCGGATCGCGCGGGCCTGGGCCGAGCTGATGGCACGCCTGGGCTACGAGCGCTACGGCGCGCAGGGCAGTGACTGGGGCACCAGCGTCACCACCAGCCTCGGCCAGCAGGACGCCGCGCACCTCGCCGGCATCCACGTGGTGCCGCCGATCGCCGCGCCCGACCCCGCCACCTTCGACGACCTGACGCCGCAGGAGCAGGAGACCCTGGCGGAGCTGCGGCACGCCGAGGACTGGGAGTCGGGCTACGCCGCGGAGCAGTCGAGCAAGCCGCAGACGATCGGTTACGGCCTGGTCGACTCCCCTGCCGCCCTGTGCGCGTGGATCGTGGAGAAGTTCCACGCCTGGACCGACCGTCCCGAGGACGTGCTCACGCGCGACCGGTTGCTGGACAACGTGATGCTGTACTGGCTGCCGGGCAGCGGCGCGTCCTCGGCGCGGCTGTACTGGGAGAGCTTCCGGCAGGTGTCGGAGTGGTTCACCCGCAGCACCGACGACGTCGTCCCGGTGCCCACCGGCTGCTCGATCTTCCCGCGGGAGCTGCCCCGCCCGTCCCGCCGGTGGGCCGCGCGGCGCTACCCCGACATCCGCTGGTGGCACGAGCTGGACAGGGGCGGGCACTTCGCCGCCCTCGAACAGCCCGAGCTGTTCACCGGCGAGCTGCGCTCGTTCTTCCGCCTCGTGCGCTGAGCGCTCACCATCTGGACCTGGTTGCGCGGCCGCGCGGACGGCGGTGCACTCAGGGCGAAGAGCCCACGAGCCGAGGAGCGCACCGATGTCCGTGACCGACGAACTGCTCGCGAACAACGCCCGCTATGCCGAGACCTTCTCCGGCCCGCTGCCGCTCCCGCCCGCCAGGCACGTCGCCGTCGTGGCGTGCATGGACGCGCGGATCAACGTCTACGGGGTGCTGGGCCTGCGGGAGGGCGACGCGCACGTGATCCGCAACGCCGGCGGCGTGATCACCGAGGACGCGATCCGCTCGCTCGCGATCAGCCAGCGGCTGCTGGGCACCGAGGAGATCATCCTCATCCACCACACCGACTGCGGCATGCTCACCTTCACCGACGACGGGTTCAGGAAGTCCATCGAGAACGAGGTGGGCATCAAGCCGGCGTGGGCGGCGGAGGCGTTCGACGACCTGGCCACGGACGTCCGGCAGTCGATCGCGCGGATCAAGGCCAGCCCGTTCGTGCCGAAGAAGGACTCCGTGCGCGGGTTCGTGTTCGACGTCGCCAGCGGCAGGCTCGACGAGGTCTGCTGACTCACCAGTCCGACAGCACGGTCTCGAAGGCCAGTTCGGCGGCGCCGAGCAGCTTCGCGTCCGAACCCAGTGAGGACGTGCAGACCCGGGTGCCGCCGAGCGCACGGCTGACCAGGCTGCGCTCCCGCACGATCTCCTCGACCCGGTCGACGACCGGGGCGGGCAGTGCGGTGAACAGGTCGCCCAGCACGACCAGCTGCGGGCACAGCAGGTTGACGACGTTTCCCAGGCCCAGCGCGAGCCATTCGACGAACTCGTCGAGCCGCTCCAGCGCGCCGCCCCCGGCCGCGCCCAGCTCCCGCAGCTCCGCGACGATCGCGCCGACCGGGGAGTCCTCGTCGATGCCGAGGGCACGGCAGAGGGCGCGCTCGCCGACCTCGGTCTCCCAGCAGCCGCGCGCCCCGCAGTAGCAGGGATGCCCACCGGGCTTGACCACCATGTGCCCGACCTCGCCGATGTGGTGCCCGCCCGCGGCCCGCAGGGACAGGCCATTGGAGATCACGCCGCCGCCCACGCCGACGTCCGCGCTGATGTACACCACGTCGTCGGCGCGGCGGGCGGCGCCGCGCAGGTGTTCGGCCAGCGCGCCGAGCTCGGCGTCGTTGCCCATGTGCACGGGCAGCTTGAGCGCGTGCGAGAGCCAGCCGCCCAGCGGCACGTCCGTCCAGTGCAGGTTGGGCGCCTCGTGCACGTACCCGTCGGCGCGGCGCACCACCCCGGGCACGGACACGCCGACCGCGACCGGGCCGACCTCCTGCTCGGCGACCAGCGGGCCCACGTAGTCCATGATCTTCGTGAAGACCTCGGTGGGCTGGCGGTTGCCGCCGCGCACCCGCCAGCTGTCCCGGCCCAGGATCTGCCCGCCGATGCCGACCAGCGCCATCGCGGCGCGTTCCACCCGGATGTCGATCGCCAGCACCACCGCGGCCTGCGGCTGCGGCAGCACCAGCAGCGACGGGCGGCCCGCCCCGCTGCGCTGGGCGGGCACCCGTTCCTCGACGACGCCGTCCTCGGCGAGCCCGTCCACCAGTGCCTTGATGGTGCTGCGGTTGAGCCCGAGCGCCGTGGCGAGCGTGGCCCTGGTGGAGGGACCGTCCACGTGGAGCCGGCGCAGCAGGGCCGCCCGGTTGTGGCGACGAACGTCGTCCGGGCGCGTCCCGGAGGTCGATGTTGTCGTCACCTATGGCTTCCCTGCTGCGGTCGTCTCCTCGTCCGGCACCACGCGGTCAGCGCGCGGCCGCGGCGCGCCTGCGCGACAGGGCGTCGACGGCCGCCGCGACGAGCAGCACGAGCCCGGTGATGATGTTAACCGTGTCCGCCTGGTAGCCGAGCAGGCCGAGTCCGTTCTGGACGGTCGCGAGCACGAGGCCACCGATGACCGCGTCCCGCAGGCGGCCCCGGCCGCCGAACAGCGACGTGCCGCCGATGACCGCGGCGCCGACCGCGAACAGCAGGGTGTTGCCGTTACCGGCGTTGCCGTCGACCGAACCGACCTTCGAGCTGTAGACGATCGCGCCGATCGCCGCGACCGACGAGCAGATCACGAACACGCTCATCCGGATCTTGTCGACCTTCACACCGGCCCGGCGCGCGGCCTCCTTGTTGCCGCCGACCGCGTAGACGTGCCGGCCGTAGCGGGTGCGGTCGAGCACGAACGTGCCGACCACGAGCAGCACCAGGATGATCGGCACCACCCACGGGATGCCCTCGATCGTGGTCAGCGCCGGGTTCGGCGAGCGGTTGAGGGTCAGCAGGTAGGTGGCCACCGCGCCCAGCACGACCACGGCCGCGACCTTGATCGCGATGAGCGTGGTCGGCTGCGCGACCAGCCCGTGCCGCAGCCGGGAGAAGTGCCGGAACAGCACCACGAGCGCGTAGCCGCCGGCGGCCACGACGAGCATGACCCAGCTGGCGGCCACGCCGAGGTTGCCGTTGGCCACGTCGAACAGCACGTGGCTGTCGCGGATCGGGATGGTGCCGCCCTCGCCGACCAGGGCGAGCACGACGCCGTACCACGCGATGAACAGTGCCAGCGTCACCACGAACGACGGGATGCCGATCTTGGAGACCAGCGCGCCGGTGATGCTGCCGATCACGGTGCCGATGGTGATCGCGAGGAGGATCTCGACCCACGGGTTCGCGGCGAAGCCGATCAGCAAGATCAGCAGCGACACCGCGGACAGCGCCACGCCGATCCAGACCCGCATCCAGGCGCACAGCGCGATCGCGATCACGGCGCCGACGATGAAGCCGTAGAACATCGTCGGGCCCATGGCGCCCAGCAGGTTGCCGTGCTGGGTCCAGTGCAGGGCGAGCACCGACGCGCAGACGCCGGACGCGGTGCCCGCGGACAGGTCGATCTCGCCCAGCAGCAGCACCGGCACGATGCCCATCGCGATGATGGTCTGCCCGCCGCCCTGTGCGAACAGGTTCGCGATGTTGTTCAGCGTCAGGAACGAGTCCGACAGGCTGGTGAACACCACGACCAGCAGGAGCAGGCCGAGCAGCGCGGGCACCGCGCCGAGCTCGCCGCCACGCAGCCGGCGGAAGTAGTCGCCGACCGCCTCGGAGGTGGTGCGCGAGGTGGTGTCGATCCCGAAGTCGGCGATCGCCGAGTCGGGGTCGGAAGGCTTGATGGGTGTCTCAGTCATTTCTGTTTCCTCGCCCTACACGGCCGCGACTTCGGGGCGGGCCAGGCCGAGATCGCCCGACCGGCCGGCGGTGATCAGCTCGACCACCTGGTTGTTGGTGACGTCCTTGGTCGCGACATCGGCGGCCAGCCGCCCGAGGTAGAGCACGGCGATCCGGTCGGCGACCTCGAACACGTCGTTCATGTTGTGGCTGATCAGCACGACGCCCAGGCCCTGCTCGGCCAGCCTGCGCACCAGGTCGAGCACCTGGCGGGTCTGCGCCACGCCGAGCGCGGCGGTGGGCTCGTCGAGCAGCACGACCTTGCTGTTCCACAGCACGGCCTTGGCGATCGCGACGGTCTGCCGCTGGCCGCCGGACAGCGACGCGACGGGCGTGCGCACGGACTTGACGGTGCGCACGGACAGCGAAGCCAGTGTCTTGCGCGCGTCGAGCTCCATCGACGCCTCGTCCAGCAGCCCGCTCCTGGTGCGTTCCCGGCCGAGGAACATGTTCTGGACGATGTCCAGGTTGTCGGCGAGCGCGAGGTCCTGGTAGACGACCTCGATGCCCAGCGCGGCAGCGTCACGCGGGTTGTGGATATGCACGGGCTCGCCGTTGAACAGCACTTCGCCGCTGTCCGTGCCGTGGATGCCGGCGATGCACTTGACCAGCGTCGACTTGCCGGCGCCGTTGTCGCCGACGAGCGCGGTCACCTCCCCCGCGCGCACCGTCAGGTCCACGTCGTGCAGCACGTGGACCGGGCCGAAACTCTTGTTCACACCGCGCAGCGCGAGGATCGGCTCGTTCACCGCGGTACCTCCACATCGTTGGGGGCACCACTGCGGGGAAGCACCGCCTCGGCGGCACTTCCCCGCGGTGGTGCGAGGGTCAGGAAATACCCAGCTGGGTGCACGCCGCGGCGACGTCGGCGGTGCAGATCTCGCTGGCCTTGACGTAGCCCTGGTCGACCACGGTCTTCACGTTCTGCTTGGTGATCGACTGCGGCTGGAGCAGCACGGACTTCACCGTACGGTTGCCCTTGGGGTCCGTCGAGGAGTCCTTGGCGACCGCGTCGGCACCGGCGGTGTCGCCCTTGATCAGCGCGGCGGCCAGCTGCGCGGCGGCGTCGGCCTCCTGCTGGATCGGCTTGAACACCGTCGAGTACTGGCTGCCCTGCAGGATGGCCGTCAGGCCCGCGGCGCTGGCGTCCTGGCCGGTCACCGGGACCTTGCCGGCGAGGCCGTTCTTCTGCAGCACGGTGATGATCGCGCCGGCGAGGCCGTCGTTGGCCGCGAGCACGCCGTCCACCTTGCCGCCGTTGGCCGAGAGCAGCTGCTCGAAGGTCGCGCCGCCCTTCTGGTTGTCCCAGCCGTCGATGGCCTGGCTGGCGACCTTCTTCAGCGCGCCCGAGGTGTAGAGCGGGCCGACGATGTTCTCCTGCCCGTTGTGGAACAGGGTCGCGTTGTTGTCCGTCGGCGAGCCCTCGATCTCGATGACCTGCGCACCGGGCTTGCTCGCGAGCGCGTCCTTGAGCGCGGTGCCCTGCAGTTCGCCGACCTTGGTGTTGTCGAAGCTGACGTAGTAGTTGGCGCTGCCGCCGAGGTTGAGCCGGTCGTAGTCGATGACCGGGACGCCCTGCTGCGCGGCCTTCTGCTCGACCGTCGCGCCGACGTCACCGCTGGGCGCGGCGATGATGAGCACCTTCACGCCCTGGCTGAGCATGCTGTCGGCGTACTGCGAGAACTTCTGGTTGTCACCCTGCGCGTTCTCGATGATCGGGGTCATGCCCGCCTTCGTCAGCGCCGACTGCAGCATGGGCTGGTCGAACCCGGCCCACCGCGCGGAGGTGGCGGTCTCCGGGAGGATGACGCCCACCTTCGGGCCGCCGTTGCTCGCGGCGCCGGACTGGTCACCGCTGCTCGAGCCGCCCGAGCTGTTGGCCCCACAGGCCGTCAGAGCGAGGGCAACGCCCGTGCCGGCGGCCAGCAGGGCAAGGGTCTTTCTCCGCTTCATTGCGTCCCCTAGGGAAATGTTGTGGTCGGCAACATTTGAATGTTGTGTGCGACAACATACGTCCCCGGACGGCGTAACGGAAGGTTTCCGTACCGATTCAGTCCGAAGGACTGTTCACGTTCTGGTAACAGCGTCCCGACCGGGCCTCGAGAGGGTGGTGTCGAGGAACGCCTGGGTCGCCGCCGTGATGGGCCCCGACCTGTGCACGAGCCACTGCGGGAGCCGTTCGGGCGGGGCGAACCGGTACACCTGCGCACCCGCCCGGCGGGCCAGCTCCGCCCAGCCGTCGGGCATCAGCCCGGCCCCGATCCCCCGCAGCACCATCGGCAGCACGACACTGCGGTCGCCCACCTCGGCCGCGATCACGACGTCCCCGACGCTCGCGGCCAGCCGGTCGAACAGCGCGCGCACGGCGGTGGCCGGCTTGGTCACCACGAACCGCATCCCCGCCAGGTCCTCACGCGCCACGGCGCCGTCCCGGCCGACCTCCGTGCCGGGCGGCGCGACCAGCAGGAACTCCTCGTCGCGCAGGTGGTGGGCGAGCAGCCCCCGCCCCGCCGGGCGCTCCGCGCTGCCGCACACGCCCGCCTCGCAGCGGCCCTGCACGACCATGGCCACCACCTCGGCCGCCGAGAGTGCCGAGGAGGTGCTGACGAGCACGCCGGGATGCCGCTCCCGCAACTCGGCGATGATGCTGATGACCGGTTCGAGCGCGGACGAGGAGGTCGCCGCGATGTCGACCCGGCCGACCGGGCCGTCCCCGACGGCACGGGCCGCAGCCCGCAGGGCGTCCAGGTCGCGCAGCACGAGCCGGGCACGGTCGGCCATGATCTCCCCCGCGTTCGACAGCACGGCGTTACGGCCCACCCGGTGGAAGAGCGCGACCCCCAGCTCGTGCTCCAGCTTGGCGATGGCGCGCGACAGCGACGGCTGGGCCACCCGCAGCGCCTTCGCGGCGTGGGTGAACCCGCCGTGCTCGACGATCGCGACGAAGTACTCGAGCTGACGTCGTTCCATAGCCGGACGCTATCGGAACGGTGTCGCAGATGTCTTGGACGCCTGCCGCCCGCACGCGGGACACTGCGGGGATGTTCCAGACCCGCCCCACGCTGCAGGGCACCTTCGGCATGGTGTCGTCCACCCACTGGCTCGCCTCGGCCACGGCGATGGCCGTCCTCGAGGACGACGGCAACGCCTACGACGCGGCTGTCGCCGCCGCCTTCGTGCTGCACGTCGCGGAGCCGCACCTCAACGGCCCCGCCGGCGAGGTGCCGATGATCGTCGCGCCCGCGGGCGCCGCGCCGAAGGTCCTTTGTGGACAGGGTCCGGCGCCGGCCGGCGCGACGATCGCCCACTACACCTCGCTCGGCCTCGACCTCGTCCCCGGCACCGGCCCGCTGGCGGCCGCCGTCCCCGGCGCGTTCGACGCCTGGCTGCTGCTGTTGCGCGACCACGGCACGAAGTCGCTGGCCGGGGTGCTGAAGTACGCGATCGGCTACGCCGAGCACGGCGTCCCGGCGGTGGAGCGGATCGGCGCGACGGTCGAGACCGTGCGCGAGCTGTTCGAGACCGAGTGGACCACCTCGGCCGAGGTCTACCTGCGGGGCGGGAAGGCACCCGCGCCCGGCGAGCTGCTGAAGAACCCCGCGCTCGCGGACACCTGGCGCCGCCTGCTCGCGGAGGCCGCCGCGGCGGGCGCCGGCCGGGAGACCCAGATCGAGGCCGCGCGGAAGGTGTGGCGCGAAGGGTTCATCGGCGAGGCGATCGCCGGGTTCGCGGCGAAGCCGACCATGGACACCTCCGGCGAGCGGCACGCGGGCACCCTCGCCGGCGACGACCTGGCGGCGTTCTCGGCAGGCTACGAGGATCCCGTCACGTTCACCTGGAACGGCTGGACCATCGCGAAGGCGGGCCTGTGGAGCCAGGGGCCGGTGTTCCTGCAACAGCTCGCCCTGCTGCCCGGCGAGCTGGACCACGGCAGCCCGGACTATTACCACACGCTCATCGAGGGCACGAAGCTCGCGATGGCCGACCGCGAGGCGTGGTACGGCGACAGCACCGACGTCTCGCTCCAGACGCTGCTTTCCCCGGCCTACAACGAATCCCGCCGTGCGCTCATCGGCGGCCAGGCCTCGTACGAGCTGCGCCCCGGCAGCCCGGACGGCCGCGAGCCGCGGCTGAGCGAGCACGCCGAGCTCGTCGCCGCCGGTGGCACGATCGGCATCCCCGCGGGCGCGGGCGAGCCGACGGTCGCCGAGGACGGCGCTACCCGGGGCGACACCTGCCACCTCGACGTGGTCGACCGCTGGGGCAACATGATCGCCGCGACCCCGAGCGGCGGCTGGCTGCAGTCCAACCCCGTCGTCCCCGGCCTCGGCTTCCCGCTCGGCACCCGGCTGCAGATGGCCTGGCTCGACCCCGGCCTGCCCAACTCGCTCGCGCCGGGCAAGCGCCCGCGCACCACGCTGAGCCCCTCGCTGGCGCTTCGGGACACCGTGCCGGTGCTGGCCTTCGGCACTCCCGGCGGCGATCAGCAGGATCAGTGGAGCACGCATTTCTTCCTCGCCGTCGCATTGGGCGGAAAAGTGCGGGGCGGGCTCGACCTGCAGGGCGCGATCGACGCCCCGAACTGGCACACCGACAGTTTCCCGAGCTCGTTCTACCCGCGCGCGATGGTGCCTGGCGCGGTCACCGTGGAATCGCGGATCGGGGCCGAGGTCGTGGCGGCGCTGGAAGGCCGCGGGCATGCCGTGACTGTCGCGGATCCCTGGTCGGAAGGGCGGTTGTGCGCTGTCGCGCGTGACCCGGAGACCGGTGTGCTCTCGGCTGCGGCCAACCCGCGGGGAATGCAGGGATACGCCGCCGGCAGATGATTCCCGCGTTTCCCGCGAGAGCGGGCCGGAATTCCCGGCCCGCTTTTTCCCATGCGATTTCCGAAAATAACGATATTAACACGTCTTAACGCATCGGAAATGGTGTCGGGGAAAAACCGTCGTACCTTGTTCCGCATGTCCCCCCGGTCTCTTTCCGCCGCGCTTGCGGTGCTGGCGACGGTGGCGCTGAGCGCGTGCGTGCCGGTGCAGCACGCGAGCGGACGCGGCGCGCACGTCGACGACTTCGGCACACCAGTGGGCGACCAGCAGGTCGCCCAGGGCGGCGAGCTCGTGATGGGCCTGTCGTCCGAGCCCGACCGCCTCGACCCGACCACGTCCAGCTCGCTCTACACGCGCTACGTGATGAGCACGATCTGCGAGAAGCTCTACGACATCGACGCGACCAGCAACATCGTGCCGCAGCTGGCGACCGCCCTGCCGACGGTCTCGCCCGACGGCCTCACGGTGACCATCCCGGTCCGCACCGGGATCGTGTTCGCCGACGGCACGCCGTTCGACGCCCAGGCCGTGGCGACCAGCCTGCAGCGGCACTTCTCGCTCAAGACCTCCCAGCGCACCAGCGAAATGGGGCCGGTCAAGAACATCGAGGCGACGGACGCGAGCCACGTCGCCATCTCCTACAAGCGGCCCTTCGCGCCCATCACCGCCGCGCTGGCCGACCGCGCCGGGATGATCATGTCCCCGGCGGCGCTGGCGAAGGAGGGCGACAACTTCGGCGACCACCCGGTGTGCGTGGGGCCGTTCGAGTTCGTCAAGCGGGTGCCGCAGACCTCGATCACCGTGACGCGCGACCCGCTGTACTACGACGCGAAGGACGTCCACCTCGACACGATCACCTACCGGATCATGTCGGACGCGAACATCCGCGCGGCGAACCTGCGCTCGGGCGACATCCAGGTCGCCGACACGATCTCGCCACAGGACGTGGACGCGCTGGCCAAGGACCCGGACCTGCGGGTGCTGCAGTCGCCGTCGCTGGGCTACCAGGGCATCACGCTCAACACCGGCAACGTCGACGGCGTCGGCAAGCCCACCAAGCCGATCGGCACCCCGATCGCGCAGGACCCGCGTGTCCGCGAGGCGTTCTCCCTCGCGATCGACCGGCAGACGCTGGTGGACACGGTCTTCAACAACTGGTTCGACCCCACCTGCTCCCCCGTCGCGCCGCAGACCCCGTACGCCTCGCCCGCCGCCAACGCCTGTCCGGCGTTCGACCCGCAGAGGTCGCGGCAGCTGCTGGCCGAGGCGGGGGTCCGGATCCCCTATCCGGTTTCGATGCAGGTGTCCAACACCCAGGACCAGCTGCGCTACGCCCAGGCACTGCAGGCGAGTGTCGCGGAGGGCGGGTTCGACCTGAAGGTCGTGCCGGTCGAGTACTCGACGCTGCTGGACGTGCAGAAGCGGGGCACCTTCGAGGCGCTGATGCTCGGCTGGTCCGGCCGGATCGACCCGGACGCCAACACCTCGCGGTTCCTCTCCACCGGCGCGGGCGGCAACTACGGCGGGTTCAGCTCGTCCACTTTGGACAAACTGCTGGCTTCGGCCTCCCGCACCACCGACGTCGGGCAGCGGGCCACCCTGTACGGCCAGGCCGTGCAGCTCATCCATCAGCAGAACCCCATCGTGTACACCTACCGGCTGCGCAACCTCACCGTGGAGTCCACCCGCGTCGCGGGCGTCGAGGTGTACTCCGACGGCGTGGTCCGGCTCGGCAAGGCCGCGTTCGTGAAGAACCAGGAGGGCTGAACGGTGCTGCGCTACCTGTGCCACCGGCTGTGGCAGTCCGCGGTGACGCTCGTGCTCGCCTCGATCGTCGTGTTCGTCGGCGTGCGTGCGCTGCCGGGCGACCCCGCGACCGCGATGGCGGGCGAGCAGGCCGACCCGGCGGCGATCGCCGCGGTCCGGGCGCAGCTCGGCCTGGACGAGCCGTTGCCGGTGCAGTACCTCAAGTTCGCCGGGCACGCGCTCACCGGCGACTTCGGCCGCTCGGCCCGCACCGGGACCCCGGTGCGCGAGATGATCGGCGCGACGCTGCCGGTCACCGTGCAGCTCGCGGTGTACGCGATGCTCATCGCGGTGCTCGCCGGGATGGCCGGTGGTGTCGTCGCCGCGGTGTTCCGCGGGCGCTGGCCGGAGTGGGCGGCCAACGGCTTCTCGCTGTTCGCGCTGTCGGTGCCGACGTTCTGGCTCGGCATCCTCGCGGTGCTCTACCTTTCGGTGCAACTGGGCTGGTTCCCCGCGTCGGGCTACGTCTCCCCGTTCGACCATCCGCTGCGCGGGCTCTACTACCTGACGCTGCCCGCGGTGATCCTCGGCCTGGCGCACGCCGCGGTGGTGCAGCGGCAGACGCGCTCGTCGATGGTCGAGACGCTGACCGCAGACTTCGTGCGCACCGCGCGGGCGAAGGGGCTCGGCCGGGGCGCGGTGGTCTTCCGCTACGGGCTGCGCAACAGCCTCATCGTGGTCACCACGATCGTCGGGCTGCAGCTCGGCGGGCTCATCGCGGGCGCGGTGGTCACCGAGCGGATCTTCAGCCTGCCCGGCATCGGGAAGCTGACCCTGGACTCGGTGTTCAGCCGCGACTACCCGGTGATCCAGGCCGTCGTGCTGGTGATCACCACCTCCTACATCGTGATCAACCTGCTCGTCGACCTCCTCTACACGGTCATCGACCCACGCCTGCGAGTGTCCGGGAGGACCCGATGACGATCGTCGCCGAGAGCCCCGCTCCCCTGGCCCGGGTGCGCGGGCGGGCGCTGCGCAAGGTGGTGCGCAACCCGATGGGCGTGGTCGGCGGCGCGCTGCTGCTGATCGTGGTCGTCGCCGGGGTGTTCGCGCCGCTGCTGGCGCCGTACCCGCCGACCGAGGTGCACTTCTCCACCCCGTTCCAGCAGCCCGGCACGATCGGGTTCGCGCTCGGCACCGACGACCTCGGCCGCGACATCCTCTCCCGCGTGCTGTACGGGACACGGGCCTCGCTCGAGGTCGGCGCGCTGTCGGTGCTGCTCGCGATCGTCGTCGGCGTGCCGCTGGGGCTGTTCTCGGGCTACTGGCGCCGGCTCGACGCGCTGGTGTCCAGGCTGGCGGACCTCATGCTCGCCTTCCCGTTCCTGATCCTCGCGGTGGGGCTGGCCGCGATCAACGGTGGCGGGCTGACCAACGCTGCCATCGCACTGGGCATCGCGCAGATCCCGACCATGGTCCGGGTGGTGCGGGCGGACACGTTGCGGCTCAAGGAGACCGACTTCGTGCTCGCGGCGCACACCATGCACGCCGGACCGTGGCGCATCCTCGGCCAGCACGTCCTGCCGAACGCGCTGCCGGTGATCATCGTGCAGGCCACCGTGATCATGCCGACGGCCGTCATCGGCGAGGCGATCCTGTCGTTCCTGGGCCTGGGCATCCAGCCGCCCGACCCGAGTCTGGGCATCATGCTGTCGGACGCCCAGCAGTACCTGTTCCGCACGCCGTGGCCCGGCATCTTCCCCGGCATCGCGCTCGCCGTGATCTGCCTGGGCTTCAACCTGTTCGGCGACGCGCTGCGCGACGCCCTCGACCCGCGGAGTGCCGCATGACGTCACCGTTGCTCGAAGTCGACGACCTCGGGGTGGCCTTCCGCGACGCCGCGGCCGTGCGTGGCGCGAGCCTGCACATCGCGCCCGGTGAACGCGTCGCCGTCGTCGGCCAGTCCGGTTCCGGGAAGTCCACCACCGCGCACGCGATCATCGGCCTGCTGCCCGGCTCGGGGCGGATCACCGGCGGCGCGATCCGCTGGCGCGGCGAGGACATCACGCACGCCGGGGAGAAGCGGCTGCGCCGCCTGCGCGGCCGGGAGATCGGCCTGGTACCCCAGGACCCGATGGCCAACCTGAACCCGGTGTCGCGGGTGGGCCGCCAGGTGGCGGAAACCCTGCTGGCACACCGGATGTGCGGGCGCCGCGAAGCCTGGGCGCGGGCGGTCGAGCTGCTCGGGCAGGCGGGGCTCGGCGAGCCCGCCCGCCGGGCCCGCCAGTACCCGCACGAGTTCTCCGGCGGGATGCGCCAGCGCGTGCTGATCGCCATCGCGCTGGCCTGCAAGCCGGACCTGCTGATCGCCGACGAGCCGACGTCCGCGCTCGACGTGACCGTGCAGCGGCAGATCCTCGACCACCTCGACAAGCTGACCCGCGAGCTGGGCACGGCGCTGCTGCTGGTCACCCACGACCTGGGGCTCGCGGCGGACCGGGCAGACCGGGTCGTGGTGATGTCCGGGGGCGAGGTCGTCGAGACGGGGTCCGCGCGGCAGGTGCTGACCGAGCCGCGGGAGGGCTACACGCAACGGCTCGTGGCCGCCGCGCCCTCGCTCAGCGGGCCGAAGCACACGGCGGTGTCCACTTCGGACGTCGTGCTCGAGGTGTCGAACGTGTCCAAGGAGTACCGCGTCCGTGGCCGCGGCGGGATCCTGCGCGCGGTGGACGACGTCTCGTTCACCGTCGGACGCGGCCGCACGACCGCGATCGTCGGCGAGTCCGGTTCGGGCAAGACCACCATCGCGCGCATGGTGCTGGGCCTGGTGCCGGCGACGTCGGGCACGATCCGGCTCGACGGCGTGGAGGTCGTCGGGCTGCGCGGTGCCCGGTTGAAGGCCGCCCGCAAGGCGATGCAGCCGGTGTTCCAGGACCCGTACGCCTCGCTCGATCCGATGTGGACGGTCGAGCGGCTGATCACCGAGCCGCTGCGCACGTTCGGTGTCGGCGACCGGTCGTCGCGGCGGGCGAAGGTCGCGGAGCTGCTCGACCAGGTCGCCTTGCCGGCGAACCTCGCGCAGCGTTATCCGAACGAGCTGTCGGGCGGGCAGCGCCAGCGCGTCGCGATCGCCCGCGCACTCGCGCTCGACCCACGGCTGGTGGTGTGCGACGAGGCGGTGTCCGCTTTGGACGTGCTCGTGCAGGACCAGATCCTGAGCCTGCTGGAGTCGCTGCAACAGGAGCTGGGGCTGAGCTACCTGTTCATCTCCCACGATCTGGCCGTGGTGCGCTCGCTCGCGCACGATGTGCTGGTGATGCGGGAGGGCCGCGTCGTGGAGCACGGGCCGGTGGGCGACGTGCTCACCTCACCCGCCGACCCCTACACCCGTCAGTTGCTGGACGCCGTGCCCGGGACGTCGGTCTCCAGCTGAGCGCTCGCCGCAGTCCGGCGCGACCGCCGCCGTTCTCAATGACGCTGCGTCACACCCGTGTTCGACACCGCGGACAAGTTGACGACTGTCCGTAATGGAAACCGGACAAGTGACTTTTTCCCACCCGCCGCAAACTCTTGAATGCAAATTGCGGTGACATTACGCTGCTGCCTCGACCACCTCAGCGACAACGTTTTCGGGCCCGCACGAAGGGAAGCACGATCTCCGGTGGACACCGCTCGGCTGCGCAGCAGCTGGAATACGGTCGCGGGTTTCGGCGGCGGAGTGCCGTTGTTCTTCTATTCGACCTTGTTCCTGACCCATCCGCACCTGCGGGAGATGTTCCCCGCCGGGATGTCGGCCCAACGCGACAAGCTCGTGCGTGCGCTGGGCAAGGTCGTCGCCTCGGTCGACGAGCTCGAGGCCGCCGTCCCGTTCCTGCGGCAACTCGGCCGCGATCACCGCAAGTTCACGGTCCCCGCGGACCACTACCCCGCGGTCGGCCAGGCCCTGCTCGCCACGCTCGAGCACTTCCTGGGCGACGAATGGAACCCCGACCTTGCCGCTGATTGGTCGGCCGCATACAAGCTGGTTGCGGACGTGATGATCGCCGCCGCCGGCGAAAGCGCGCACACCGCACCACCGTGGTGGCCCGCGGAAGTTGTCAGGCACGAACGCCGCAGCCTCGAGACCGCCGTGCTCACGTTGCGCACGGACCGGCCGCTGGGCTACCGCCCGGGGCAGAGCGTCTCGCTGGAGACCTCGCTGCGGCCGAAGATCTGGCGGTACTACTCCCCCGCCACGGCGCCCCGCGAGGACAACCTCCTGGAACTGCACGTCCGCATGGTCGACGGCGGCGCGGTCAGTTCCGCGCTCGTGCAGGCGATCCGCCCCGGGGACCTGCTGCGGCTCGGCGCGCCGATCGGCGGCCGGCTCACGCTCGACCACCCGCACGATCTCGTCCTGATCTCGGGCGGCACCGGGCTCGCCCCGCTCAAGGCGCTGCTCGGCCAGATCGCGAACGAGCCGCGGCCCCGGCGCGTCGACCTGTTCGTCGGCGCCCGCACGGCACGCGACCTCTACGACATGCCGGCACTGCAGGCGCTCGGTGCCGCCGTGCCGAACCTGCGCGTGGTGCCGGTCGTCTCCGACGACCCGCGCTTCGCCGGGCCGCAGGGCGCGGTCGGCGAAGTGGCGCTGTGCCACGGGTCGTGGCAGAACCGGAAGGTCTACGTCTGTGGATCGCCGGCGATGGTGACCGCGACGCGGAACCTGCTCTACGGCGCCGGAGTTCCGGACGAGCACGTCCACTGGGAGGACTTCGCCGGCTACCAGGACCCGGCCGAGGCCGGGATCGGCTTCTTGACGAGGGGATGAGGACTACCCGGTTATGACACTGCAGGCCGACAACCCGCGCCAGCCCACCGTACGGCGGATCCTCACCCCAGAGCGGATCCGCAGCATCACCTTCAGCAAGTCCCCCCTGGGCCGCCGGGGCATCGACCCGGACGAGGTCGAGCTGTTCCAGCGCCGGCTCGCCGAGGAGATGGCCGCCGGGGAGGCGGAGAACGCCCGGCTGCGCGCGGAGGTCGAGCGGTTGCGCGACTGGTACCGCAGCCACAACGAGAACATCGACCCGGCGCTGGTCACCGCACAGGTGAACGTCGAGGCGGTGAACCTGCTGTCCGAGGCGCAGCTGCAGGCGGAGGCCTACATCGCGCAGGCGGAGGCGCACTGCCGCCGGCTCACCGGCGACGCGCGGCGCCAGGCCACCACCCTGCTGCGCGACGCGGAGCAGCAGGCCGAGGTGGCCGCGCAGCAGGCGGTGCGCGCCTACCGGGACGGCGCCGGGGCGGACCACGCGGCGGAGATCGAGGACATGGAACGCCGGCTCGCGTGGCTGCGCGCGTTCTGCCACGCCGTGCAGGTCCAGCTCCACGCCGCGTCGGACGCGTTCGCGCAGGAGATCGACAAGCTCACCCAGTTCACCCCACCCGACCGGAGGCAGCCATGACGAGCATCTACGACCAGATCGGTGGCGACGAGGCCATCAGCGCGGTCGTCGACGACTTCTACGACCGGGTGCTGGCCGATCCCGGGCTCGCGGGTTACTTCGCCGGGACGAACCTGAACCGGCTCAAGGGCAGGCAGGTCGAGTTCTTCGCCGGCGCGCTCGGTGGCCCGGACCACTACCGGGGGCAGACCATGAAGGAGGCGCACCGCGGGCGCGGGATCGGCCGGCCGCAGTTCGACCGGGTCGCACAGCTGCTGGCGGAGTCGCTGCGGGACGCGGGCGTGCCGCCGGAGCTGGTCGGCCAGATCCTGACCGCGATCGCCCCGCTGGCCGAGGACATCGTCTCGCCCGCCGCCACCGCCGCGCCTCAGGTCTGAGAAAGTCCTGCCGCGGCAAGGAGTTCGCGGACCGCGGCCTGCTCGGTGCCGTGCAGTGGGGCCATCGGCAGGCTCGTGGTGCCGTGGGCGAGGACGCCGCGCGCGACGAGCGCGTATTTGAAGGCGCCGATGGCTGAGGCGTAGGGGCCGATCCGGCCACCGCCGACCGTGATCATCCGCCACAGCTCGCGCAGGCGCCGCTGCTCGGTGGCGGCGGCTTTCCAGTCGCCGCGTCGGGCGGCTTCGTAGAGGCGGACGTAGCCGTGCGGGTCGACGTTGCCCAGGCCGGGGACGAGCCCGTGCGCGCCGAGGAACATGGCGATGTCGGCCATCGTCTCGGAGCCGGTGAACACGCGGAAGTGTGGTGTGCCAACGCTTTCCAGTACGGTGCGGAGGCCGTCCAGGTCGCCGCTGGAGTCCTTGAGGCCGTCGAGCGTGCCGTCCTGCGCGAGCCCGGCGAGGACCTCCGCGGGGAGTTTCGCGTGCACCGAGCCGGGGATGTCGTAGGCGATGAGCGGCAGGTCGACGGCGGCGCGGATCGCGCGGAAGTGGGTGGGGAACTCGCTCGGCGCGGTGGGCGCGTAGAACGGGGCGGTGGCCACCAGCGCTTGTGCGCCATGGGTTTCGGCCGCGTGGGCGTGGGCGAGCACGCGGGGCGTGGTGGTGTCGACGATGCCGGCGAGGACGGGTACCTGCCCGGCGGCGCATCGGACGACGACGTCGAGCGCGCGGTGGCGGAGGTCGTCGGGGAGGTAGGCGACCTCTCCCGTCGAGCCGGTGACGAAGAGGCCGTGCACGCCCGCGTCGAGGAGGAACCCGGTGAGCCGCTCCAGCGACGGCACGTCCAGCTCGCGCTCGGGCGTGAGCGGTGTGCACAGCGGCGGCACGACACCGTGGTCAAGGACGGGGACAGGCATGACACTCCCTCGCACTGGGCTGATGACATAGGACGTTGGACGTCCTATGTCGGGACGATAGGCCTGCCGGGTCGGTGGGTCAAGGCGAGGTGACGTGCGGGGCGGTGGGGTGTGGGGGGCGGGGGCGGGGGCGGGGGTGAACCTCCTCCGCCACAGGCACGCGTCAGCCGGTGCGCGAATCTCATCGCCACAGCCGAGTCGCCCGCCTACCGCCGCCAGCGCCGAACCGCCCGCCGCCGCCAGGCGTCAGGCGTCAGGCGTCCCCGAACCGCCCGCCTCCGCCAGCGCCGAACCGCCCGCCCGCCGCCGCGAGGCGTCAGCGCCCGCTGCCAGCCGTCACCCACCCCCGAAACCGCCCGCCCGCCGGCCGCCCCCAGGCGCGCCGCCACCCCCACACCCGACCTCAACCAGCCGCGATGCGTTTGCGGATCTCGTCGAAGTGCTCGCTCACGGCTTCGCCGACGGCGGCCCCGTCGCTGGTCGCGATCGCCTCCACGATCCGGCGGTGCTTCGCCTCCAGCCCGTCCGGCCGCGACGTCGGCGTGCCGATCAGCGACTCCGTCTGCCGGTACACGTCCCAGAACAGCCGGATCAGCTCGAGCGCCAGCTCGTTGCCCGCCGCCTCGCCGATGAGCTCGTGGAACCGGCGATCGGCCACCGACGCGGTCGCCGGGTCGGCCATCCGGTCCACGCACTCGCCCAGCGCCGCCAGCAGCTGCCCGTTCCCGACGACCTTGCGCGTCAGCTCGGTCTCCAGGATCTGCCGCACCTCCAGCAGATCGCTGAGCCCGCGCAGATCCTGCCGCGACCGGGCCCGCGTCCGGAACAGCAGCGACGGGCTCAGCGCGGCCATGCTCGCATCCCCGACGAAGGTCCCGTAGCCATGCCGGATCTCGACGATCCCCAGCGCCTGCAAGGTCCGCAGCGCCTCCCGCACCGAGTTCCGCGCGACCCCGAACTCCTCCATCAGCCGCGGTTCCGGCGGCAGCGGGTCGCCGGCCCGCAGCCTTCGCCGGTCGATCAGCTCGAGGATGGAGTCGACCAGCTCCTGGCCGCGTGTGACCCGCACTCTTGCCCTCGCTTCGATCTGTGAGCTAGCGTACCGGCGCATCATACGACGTCCAACGTCCTACGAGTTTCCTCGACGAAGAGGGGAACATGGCTGCCACGCCGACCCGCGTTCCCTGGTACCGGCAGATCGGCCCGGGCCAGTGGAAGGCGTTCAGCGCCGCCTAGCGGCTACCTGCTCGACGGCTTCGACTTCGTGATCATCACGCTCGTCCTGACCGAGATCCGCACCGAGTTCCACCTGTCGCTGGCCGGTGCCGCGACGCTGGTGTCGGCGGCGTTCGTCTCCCGGTGGTTCGGCGGCCTCGCCCTCGGCGCCTTCGGCGCCCGCTTCGGCCGCCGCCCGGCGATGATCCTCAGCATCCTCTGCTACGCCGTCGGCACCGCCCTGTGCGGGTTCGCCTGGAGCTACTGGTCGCTGTTCGTCTTCCGGGCGGTCGTCGGCATCGGCATGGCCGGCGAGTACGGCTCCAGCAGCACCTACGGGATGGAAAGCTGGCCCAAGACCCTGCGCAACCGCGCGAGCGGCTTCCTGCTCTCGGCGTACCCGGTCGGCACGATCCTCGCCGCCCGCGCCTACGACCTCGTCGTCCCGCACCTGGGCTGGCGCCGGCTGTTCTGGATCGGGATCGTGCCGGTGCTCGTCGCGCTGTGGCTGCGCCGCGCGCTGCCCGAGGCGAAGGACTGGACCAAGGAGGTCGCCGCCCGCGGCGAGGGCTCCACCAGCGCGACCGCACTGCTGAACCGGAGGTGGACCGTGGCCAACGTCGTCATCGGCCTGGTCGTCGCGGTCAGCCTCGTGCTCGTCTTCTCCGGTAACGCCGGCTCGCTCTACCCGCTCTACATCGCGCTCTGCGTGCTCGGCTTCGCCGCGTTCGCCGTGCAGGTCAGCGGCCGTGCCTGGCCGATGGCGGTCGGGCTGATGGCCAGGGTGTTCTGCGCCTTCCTGTACTCGTGGCCGATCCAGTCGCTGCTGCCGACCTACCTCAAGACCGACCTGCACTACAACGCAGGCCAGGTCGCGAACGCGCTGACCTGGGCCGGGCTCGGCTACGCCCTGGGCTCGTGCCTCGCGGGCACCCTCGGCGACCGGTTCGGCACCCGGACCACCTACGTCGGCGGCCTGGTGCTGTCGCTGGTGTTCGTGTTCCCGGCGTTCGCCCTCGGCCGGGGCGGCAGCGTCGTCGCGGTCTGGGTGCTGCTGTTCGCCTTGCAGGGGACCAGCTCCGGCATCTCCGGGCTGCTGCCGAAGTACATCGGCGACCACTTCCCCGTCCGGCTGCGCGCGGCCGGCCTCGGCTTCACGTACAACGTCGGAGCACTGGGCGGCGCGGTCGCCCCGCTCGCGGGCGCGCAGGTCGCCGCGCACGTCGGGCTCGGCCCCGCGCTGGTCTGGCTCGCCGGCGGGCTGACGCTGGTCACGGCGCTCCTGGTCGGGTTCGACGTGCCGGCCCGGCTCGGCAGGCTCACCGGCCGGGCGCAGGAGCCCGCGGACGCCGCCGCCGGATGAAGCCCGGCGGCGATCACTGCGCGGGGATGCCCGGCGAACCGGCGGTAGCATTCCCGGCGTGCGTGATATCGCCGTCTTCAGCGGTAGTGCCCATCCCGAGCTCGCCGCGGAGATCTGCGCGCAGCTCGGCGTCGACCTCTACCCGGTCAGCGTGCGCCGGTTCGCCAACGACTGCCTCGAGGTCCAGCTGCAGGCCAACTGCCGCGAGCGCGACGTGTTCCTCATCCAGCCGATCGTCGCGCCGGTGCAGGAGCACCTGGTCGAGCTGCTGCTGATGCTCGACGCCGCACGCGGCGCGTCGGCGGCCCGCACGACCGTCGTGATGCCGCACTACGCCTACGCCCGGTCCGACAAGAAGGACGCACCGCGCATCTCGATCGGCGGCAGGCTGGTCGCGGACCTGCTGGTGACCGCCGGGGCGAACCGGGTGCTGGCGATGACGCTGCACTCGCCGCAGGTGCACGGGTTCTTCAGCGTCCCGGTCGACCATCTGCACGCCCTGCGCGAGCTGGCCGGGCACTTCCGCCGCTACGACCTGAGCAACACCACGGTCGTCTCCCCCGACCTGGGCAACGCCAAGCCCGCCTCGCACTTCGCGCGGCTGCTCGGGGTGCCGGTCGCGGCCGGGGCCAAGGAGCGCTTCGCCGACGACAGGGTCGCCATCAGCTCGATCATCGGCGAGGTCGCCGGGCGCGACGTGATCGTGCTCGACGACGAGATCGCCAGGGGCAGCACGGTACTGGAGCTGCTGACGCGGTTGCGCGAGTTCGGCGTCCGGTCGATCCGCGTGGCCTGCACGCACGGGCTGTTCGCGGGCGGCGCGCTCAAGCGCATCGGCGACCAGCCGGACGTGCTGGAGATCGTGTGCACGAACACGGTTCCGGTGCACCCGGAGGAGTCGGCACCGAAGCTCACGGTGCTGTCGATCGCGCCGGCGCTGGCGGAGGCGATGCGCCGCATCCACAACGGCGAGTCGGTCAGCGCCCTGTTCGACGCCCAGTAGCCGCGCAAGCCCCCAGGAAGCGTCCTCCTAGGCCAGGTGCTGTCTGCTGAGGAAGTCCCACATGATCGTCGCCGCGCCCGCCTGCTCCCCCACGTACGTCGTGTAGGGCGCTTTCGTTCGGGTGGCCGTCGGCCAGAAGTGCGTCAGTCCTGAGTAGACGGCCGCCGAGAGTTGCGTGCCGCCCCGGCAGCCGGTCCACGACGTGAGCGTCAGCGGGCCCGTGCGGGTGGTGGCGCCCGCACCCGTACAGCCGTTGCGGGACTGCCACTGCGCGACCGCCTGGTCCAGCGCGATCGTCGCGGTCGGCGAGAAGTGCTCGCTGCGCACCACCGAGTCGTTGGTGCCGCTGGCCATCAGCGCCGAGATCGGTTTCCCGCCGCCGCACGGGGCGAGCGGAACCGCACCATAGGTCGCGAGTGCGGCGAAAACGTCCGGATGCTCGCAAACCTCTTCGAACGACAGTTTCGCCCCATTGCTGTACCCGACGAGATAAATCCGGCGCAGGTCGCTTTCGAAATAATGTGACGCGTCGGCGGCGAGCCGGGTCAGGAATTCCGTGTCGTGCACGCCCTCCTTCGCCGCGACCCCACAGCAGCCGTGCCCGGCGTTCCAGGACTGGGAGATCCCCAGCGGGTAGACGATGTTCACCAGCCCGCGCTCGGCGTAGGGCAGGAACCCCGTGCGGGCCGACTCCTGCTGCGCGGTGATGCCGCGCCCGTGCAGCATTATCAGCAACGGAAGTCCCTTGTGTCGCACCGAAGACCCGACCGCGAGGTACGTCCGCTTCATCCCGTCCACGGTCAGCTGCCGCTGCACCGTCGTGGTGCCGTCGGTGCTCGCCGGGGCCGCCGTCGCCGCATGTCCCTCCGACACGACGGGCTCACTGACAGTCGGCGCCGAGCAGGCGGCTAATGTGAGGAACGCGCCAACAACGAGGAACAACCGTCTCATTTGTCCAGTTGTCCGGGAAACGCGCTGCTGGCGCCACAACTTCATGTGGACATTGTGCCCGCTGGACCGGGAAAAGCGGCGTGAAACCGCGAGTCTTCTCAGGTCTCTCTCATGATGGTGCCAGCGCGTACATAGGAACGTTGACCAGACTCGGCATGTGTTCGGCGAAAAGCGTGTGGAGGGTTTTATGGCGATTGTGTCCCGGTTGCTGTCCGCCCGGGCGCAGGAGCGGGGGGACGCGCTCGCGTTCCTGTCCGGGGCGGACGAGCGGGCACTGACCTGGCGTGCGGTCGCCGAGCACGCCGCGCACTGGCGGCACGAGGTGGCGCCGGGCAGCAGGGTCGGCCTGGTGATCGCCGATCCGCTCACGTTCACCGCGGCCTACCTGGGCTGCCTGTCCGCAGGGCTGACCGCGGCGCCGATCGACCCGCGGCTGACCGCCCCGGAGCTGGCCGAGGTGCTCGCCCGGCTGCGGGTGGACGTGCTCGCGACCGACCAGGAGGAGCCGGTCATCTCCGCCGACCTGGACATCGTGGCGGTCGATCTCGCCGGCCCGCGCCGGATCTGGTCGGCCACGACGGCGAACCGGCCCAGCGACGGCGCCGCGTTGCGGCCCGCGGTGCTGCTCACCAGCTCCGGCACGACCGGGCGCCCCAAGGGGGTCCCGCTCACCGAGTGGCAGCTGATGCACGCCGCCGGGCGCGTCGCGCGGCACCACCGGTTCGGCCCCGGCGAGCGCGGCTACACCCCGCTCCCGCTGTTCCACGTCAACGCCCAGGTGATGGGCCTGCTGGCGACCGTCGCCGGCGGTGCCTCGCTGGTCATCGACCGCCGCTTCGAGACCGACGAGTACTGGTCGCGCGTGGAGCGGCACTCCCCCACCTGGCTCAACGCCGTCCCCGCCATCCTCACCTCACTGGCCCAGCGGCCCGCGCCGCCCGCGCACGTGGTGGACCGGGTGCGGTTCGCGCGCTCGGCCTCGGCGCCGTTGCCGCCCGGGACGGCCCTGGCCTTCACCGAGCGCACCGGGCTGGGCGTGCTCGAGACCTACGGCATGTCCGAAGCCGCGGGCCAGATCACCTCGAACCCGCTGGACCCCCGGCTGCGCCGGGCCGGCTCGGTCGGCCTGCCGGTCGAGGTGGAGCTGATCGTCGCCGGGCCCGACGGCCGCGAGGCGCGCCCCGGCGAGGAGGGCGAGGTGCTGCTGCGCGGGCCGCAGATCGTCGGCGAGTACCTCGAGCTCGACGCGGACGGGCCCGAGCGGACCCGGTCCGCGCGCACCGCGGAGGGCTGGCTGCGCACCGGTGACGTCGGCGTCCGCGACGAGGCCGGGTTCCTGCGCCTGGCCGGCCGCGCGGACGACGTGATCAACCGCGGCGGCGAGAAGATCTACCCGCAGGAGGTGGAGAACGTCCTGCTGGCGCATCCCGGCGTCGCGGCGGTCGCCGTCGTCGGCGCGCCGCACGAGCGGCTCGGCCAGGTGCCGGTCGCGTTCGTGACCACCCGCCGGTCGGACCCCGAGGAGCTCAAGGAGTCGCTGCGGGCCTGGTGCGAGCAGCGGCTGACCCGCTACAAGCGCCCGACCGTCGTCGAGGTCACCGACGCGCTGCCGGTCGGCCCGACCGGGAAGGTGCTGCGGCGCGCACTGCGGTCCGAGCTGGCGGGCAGCCAGTGAGCAAACGCGGGGAGCACCTGTACTACGTCGACCTGATCCGCGTGCTGACCGTCGGCCTCGTCATCGGCACGCACGTCCTCGCGTTCGCCCCGGTGCCGCCGACCGTGCTCGTCGGTGCGCTCGGCATGGTGTTCCACGTCAGCCGCGAGGTGTTCTTCCTGCTCACCGCCTTCGTGCTGACCTACAGCACCGGGCGCAAGAAGGTCCGGTGGCCGAAGTTCTGGGCGCGGCGCTACCTGTTCGTCGTCGTGCCGTACCTGGTCTGGACCGTCGCGTACTTCTTCGCCAACGGCGGCCCGTTCTTCGGCGAGGCGTTCGTGCAGCAGCTGCTCACCGGCACCGCGCGCTACCACCTGTACTTCCTGCTCGTCTCGATGCAGATCTACCTGGTGTTCCCGCTGATCCGCGCGCTGCTGCGGGCGACGGAACGGTGGCACGGGCCGCTGCTGGGGCTGGCCGTGCTGTTCCAGCTCGCGTTCGCCTACGCCGTGCAGCACCAGTGGGACCTCGGCCCGCTCTCGGGCTGGGTGCGGGCGCCGGACGCGCTGCTGCCCAGCTACCTCGGCTACGTCCTGGCCGGCTCCATCGCCGCCTGGCACCGGGACGCGCTCGTCGGGTGGACCCGGCAGCACGTGCGGCTGGTGTTCGGCGGCGCGGCGAGCGTGGTCGCGCTCTCGGTCGTCGTCTACCTGGTGCAGGTCTGGGGCGACGGCCAGCCCCCGCTGCAGGCGAGCATGGTGTTCCAGCCGGTGGTGGCGGTGGAGAGCGCCGCGATCGCGTGGACCTTCCTCGCCACGGGCCTGCTGTGGCAGGAGCGGCGGCGGTTCGGCGAGAAGCTCGTCACCGCCACCTCCGACGCCTCGTTCGGCATCTACCTGCTGCACCCGCTGGTGCTGCAGGGCGCGCTGCTCGGCGCCGGCGCGACCGGGCTGGTCGACTTCGCCCAGACCGTGCCGAACGCGCTGGTGCTGGTCGTGCTCGTGGTGGTGTTCCTGCCGCTGCTCTACCTCGTGTCGGGGCTGCTCACCGCGGCCGCCCGGCGCACCCCGGTCAGCCTCGCGCTCACCGGCCGGCCGTGGTCGCGGCCCGTCCGGCGCAGCGTGCCCGCCCGCGGCAGCGAAGACCTCGCGCTCGCGAACACAGGAGGAGCCCGATGAGCCGTACCACGATGATGATCGACCCGGGCCTGCCGACCGGCCTGTTCACCGACGTGATCAGCAGTCACGGCCAGTACGTCGGGCTGGTCAAGTTCGGCTGGGGCACCGCGCTGGTGACCCGCGACCTCGACCGCAAGCTGGGTGTCCTGCGCGAAGCCGGGATCGGCTTCTACTTCGGCGGCACGCTGTTCGAGTGGTACCTGGTGCAGGACCGCCTCGACGACTACCTCGCGCTCGTCGAGCGCACCGGTGCGACGCACATCGAGGTGTCCAACGGCACGATCCCGCTCGATCAGCCCGCCAAGGCCGGGTACGTGCGGCGGATGGCGCAGTACCGGCCGGTGCTCTCGGAGGTCGGGTACAAGGACGCCGAGCGCTCGGCGCAGCTGTCCCCCGCCGACTGGGTCGGCGCGATCCGCGAGGACCTCGACGCCGGTGCCGAGCTGGTGATCACCGAGACCCGCGAGAGCGGCCGCAGCGGGATGGCGCGTCCGGACGGGCACCTGCGCGACGACGTGCTGCGGGCCGTGCTCGCCCGGGTGGACGCCGGGCGCCTGCTGTTCGAGGCCCCCACGAAGGACCTGCAGGTCGAGCTGATCCGGGAGCTGGGGCCCGAGGTCAACCTCGGCAACATCGCCGCCGCCGACCTGGTCGGGGTGGAGACGCTGCGCCGCGGCCTGCGCGGCGACACCCTGCTGCAGATGACCCCCTGCGCGGCCGGATTCCCGCTGCCGCGCACCGTTTCCGTCGCCTGAGGACAGTCCACAAAGGAGCATTGATGCGCGACACGCACGACGCCTGCCACATCGCGGTCCCCGCCAGGGACCTCGACGAGGCGGTGGAGTTCTACGTCTTCGGCCTCGGCGCGAAGATGGCCCGCCGCTACGACGACCGGGTGACCTTCGACTTCTTCGGCGACCAGCTGGTGTGCCACCTGTCCGACGACGTCCCGGCCGAGCCGGTGATGTACCCGCGGCACTTCGGGGTGAGCTTCGCCCGCGCCGAGGACTTCGACCGCCTCGTGCGGCTGGTGGAGAACCGCAAGCTGCGCACGCTGGCCGGGCCCGCGGTGCGGTTCGAGGGCACCGCCGAGCAGCACCGCACGATCGCGCTCGCCGACCCGTCGAACAACGTGATCGAGTTCAAGAACTACGACGACCCGCGGCTGCAGTACTGATGGCCGTTCTGCACCTGGTGCGCCACGGCGAGAGCGAGTGGAACCTCGCCGGGCGCGTGCAGGGCCAGTCGCCCGAGGCCGGTGCGCTCACCGCGCGCGGGCTCGACCAGGCGGCGCGCACGGCGGCCCTGCTCGCCGAGCGCCACCCGGACGCGGCGGCGATCTTCAGCAGCGACCTGCCGCGGGCCAGGCAGACCGCGGACGTCATCGCCGGGGTGCTCGGCCTGCCGGTGCACACCGATCCGCGGCTGCGCGAGCAGGATCTGGGCTCCCTGGAGGGTTTGCGGTTCGCCGACCCGCTGGACGGGGGCATCGTGCAGGACGCGATCGACCGGCTGTGGCGGGAGCCCTGGCGGCGCCCCGGCGGCGGGGAGAGCATCACCGACCTGTACGAACGGATCCACGCCACGCTCGACCGGTACGCCGGGGAGCACGAGGGACGCGAGCTGGTCCTCGTCACCCACGGCGGTCCGGTCCGGGTGGCCACCACCACGGCCGACCCACGGCTGCGCGAGCCGGTCCCACGGGTCGAGGTGGGCAACGCTACGGTGACCACACTGGACCGGTCGGGCCGGTACTCGCCGGACGCTTCGCGCTGATCCCGGCGCGGCGGGCGAGCCGCTCCACCGCCCATGACCGGCCCGCCCGGGTCGCCGCCACGAGCGGCACCCCGGACCGATCGGGCTGTTGCTGAACAGTCATCCTGCGGCGGCGCGGGCTATGGGAAAGTTACCGCGATGTCGTTCGAGACGGGAAGCAGAGCGTGGCGCGTCCTCGGCGCGGTGGCGGCGGCCGCGGTCGCCGTGGCCGCCGGGCTGCTCACCAGCCAGGGCAGGCTGCCCGCGGCGGTGGGCTGGACGGTCGAGGTGGTGGCCGCGGCCGCCACGGGCCTCCTCGTGCTGCTGGTGTTCCTGCCCCGGCGACGCGGACAGCGTGCCGAGCCGCCGCCCGGCGCGGCCCCGGCACGACCGGAGCTCGGCGGTACGGGGGCGATCCACATCCTGCGGATCAGTGAGCTGGACCCGATCCGGCTGGGCGTGCACCCGGCCTGGAAGCTGCCGGGCGGGGCGGCGATGCCGCCGTACGTGCCGCGCACGGCCGACGCCGAGCTCGACCGCGCGCTCGCCCGCGGCGGGCTCGTCCTCGTCCAGGGCGACGCGGCCGCGGGCAAGACCCGCACCGCCTACGAAGCCGTGCTGCGCAACGCGGCCCGGCTCGGCTGGGAGGCGGTGGTCGTGCCGCAGGACGAGACGGCCCTGCGCGAGCTCGCGCGCACCCCGCCGCCGCGGGCCGTGGTGTGGCTCGACGACATCGAGCGCTACCTGACCACCGACAGCCTCGACGACAACCTGCTGACGGCGTTGTGCCCGCGGATGCGTTCCGACAGCGTCGTGCTGGCCACCCTGCGCACCCGCGCCCGCGAGGACCTGGGCATCGACGCCGAGGGCACCGGCGGCCGCTCGCGCCGGGTACTCACCCGCGTCACCCCGGTCCACCTGGAGCGGCGCCTCGACCGCGCCGAGACCGCGGCGGCCCACCGGCACCGCACCGACGCCCGCATCGCGGGCGCGATCGTCGGGGACACCGGCGGCGGGCTGGCGGAGTACGTCGCCGCGGGCCCGCAGGCGGTGCAACGCTGGCGCTCCGGGCGCGAGGGCGAGAACGAACCGGGCGCCGCGCTCGTCAGCGCGGCGGTGGACCTGCGCCGCGCGGGATATCTCGACCCCGTGCCGCTGGACTGGCTGATGACGCTGCACCCGGTGTACCTCTCGGATCGTTTCCGCGCCAGGTTCGGCGAGACGGACCTGGCGGGCGCGCTCGACTGGGCGGTGCAGCCCGTGCGCGGGGCGAGCTCGTGCCTGATCCCGGCCGGGCCGAACCGCTACGTCGCGTTCGACTACCTCGTCGACTCGGTGGACCCCGGCGACGAGGTGCCGGAGGCGATCTGGCAGCGGCTGCTGGGCACGCACCTGCTCACCGCGGACCAGATGTTCCGCATCGCGCGGGCGGCGGTCCGGTTCGAGCGGCTGAGCGAGGCCACCCGGCTGTGGACGGGGCTCGCGCGGGGGCGCGACCAGTTCGCGATGTTCAACCTGGGCTGGGCCGCGCAGGCGAGCGGGGACGAGGCGAGCGCCGAGCAGTGGTACCTGCGGGCGGCCGAGGCCGGCAACAGCTGGGCGATGTCCAGCCTGGGCACGCTGGCGGAGAACCGGGACGACGTCGCGATGGCGGAGCTGTGGTACCGGCGCGCGGGTGAGGCCGGGGACACGACCGGCATGACCAACCTGGGCGGGCTGTTCGCGCAGACCGGGCGGATCGACCAGGCACGGGAGGCCTACCGGCAGGCGGCGGCGGCGGGCGATCCCAACGGGTCGCGCAAGGAGGCCGTGCTGGAGTTGCTGCACGGGGACCGCAAGCGCGGGGCGGACCTGCTGCGGCGGGTCGCGCTCGCCGGGGACCCGGCCGCGGTGCGGTTGATGGGGCTGCTGTCGCAGACCGACGAGCAGGAGCCGCACCGCCCGGACGTGGAGGCGCTGCGGCGGCTGGCGGCGGAGATGGGCGACGGCGAGGCGGCGCTGGACCTGGCGCGGAACCTGTGGAACCAGGGCGATCTGGACGCGGCGGAGACGTGGTTCCGGCGGGCCGCCGAGGGCGAGAACGGGCGGGTCGCCGAGTTCGGGCTCGCGGTGCTGCTGGAGCAGCGTGGCCGCGGCGGGGACGCCGAGCAGTGGTACCGGCACTCGGCCGAGCACGGCCTGCCGGAGGCGATGCTCAACCTCGGCACGCTGCTGCAGGAGCGCGGCGAGTACGACGAGGCGGAGAGCTGGTACTACCGCGCGCTGCGGTCCGGGCACCTGCCGGCGGAGGTGAACCTGGGGGCGCTGCACTGGCGGCGCGGCAACCTCGAGGAGGGCCGCAGCTGGTACCAGCGCGCCGCCGACCGCGGTGACGCGCTGGCGAAGCAGGCGCTGGAGAACCTCGAAGCGCGGGGCTGAGCTTCCCGCCCTGCACAACGGGCCACCTCCTTGTACCATGTACTTGATACAAGGAGGTGGCTGCATGAAACTCGGCAGCATACTGGGCCTCGCCTTGATCCTCGGGCTCTTCGGGCTCGTGATCCTCGTAGTCCTGTGGCCGGGCCGCAAGCACGGCGTGCGGCTGCTGCGCCGCTGGGGTGTACCCGATCCGTCCGAAGTGGACGTCGAGACCGCGGTGCGCTACCTCAAGCGCCGACGGTTCTGGTACCCGTGGCTGTTCTTCGTCCTCCCCCTGCTGAGCGAGGCGGTCGGGGCGAGCGGCGATGACGACTCCTGGACGGTGGCCTGGACCGTCCTGCTCGGCGGCATGCTGGGCGAGCTCCTCGCCTGGCGCCGGCCCGGCCGGGGGCGCAGGGAGGCGATGCTCGCCTACCGCGGCGTCACCGATCTCGTCCCGGTCTGGGCGCTGGTCCTGCTCGCGCTGGCGATCGCCGGCGGCGTGGTCCGGGCCATCCTCACCCACGTCTGGCCGCAGCTCGGCGTCACGCTCGGCTGCGCGGCCGTCGCAGCCGTGGTCGTCGCGCTGGCGCTGCGCCGTCCCGTCGCCGGGGACGCCGCGGTCGACCTCGTGCTGCGCGCCCGCAGCGCGCGGGTCGCCACCGGGCTCGCGATCATCCTGCCCGCCGCGCTGCCGCAGCCGGTGCTGAGCTTCGGCGCGGTGCTGGTGTTCGTGCTCAGCGTGGCCGCGGGCATCGCGGTGGTGACCCCGGACCCGCACCTCGCAGCCACTCTCACGTGAGCGCACTGCGCGTCGTCGTCGACGCCGGGAGCGGGCTCGCACCGTGGCGCCAGGTGCAGGACCAGATCATCCGGCTCATCGCCCGCGGCGCGCTCGCCCCGGGCACCCGCCTGCCGCCGATCCGGCAGCTGGCCGGCGACCTCGGCCTCGCCTCGGGCACGATCGCCCGGGTCTACCGCGAGCTGGAGGCCGCGGGCTGGGTCGTCACCGCCCGCGCCCGGGGCACGGTCGTCGCGGAGGCGGCGGCCCGGTCCGACCCGGCCGCGCTGCTGCGGGCCGCTGCGGCGGAGTTCGCGACCTCGGCGAAGGAGCTGGGCGCCGACGAGGAGGCGGCCGTGGCCGCGGTACGCGCCGTCTGGAGCCCACCCTAAGCTCGGCGCATGGCGAAGTACTTCGACGTGCATCCGGACAACCCCCAGCGCCGCTCGATCGACCAGGTGGTGGGGATCGTCCGGGAAGGCGGGCTCGTCGCGTACCCGACCGACTCGTGCTTCGCGCTGGGCTGCCAGCTGGGCAACAAGGACGGCATCGACCGCATCCGCTCGATCCGCCACCTCGACGACCGGCACCACTTCACCCTCGTCTGCCGCGACTTCGCCCAGCTGGGCCAGTTCGTGCACATCAACAACACGGTCTTCCGCGCGATCAAGGCCTCCACCCCGGGCAGCTACACCTTCATCCTGCCCGCCACCAAGGAGGTCCCGCGGCGCCTGCTGCACCCGAAGAAGAAGACCGTCGGCGTGCGCATCCCCGACCACGTCGTCGCGCAGGCGCTGCTCGCCGAGCTCGGCGAGCCGATGCTCTCGAGCACCCTGCTGCTGCCGGACCAGCAGGAGCCGCTGACGCAGGGCTGGGAGATCAAGGAGGAGCTCGACCACGTGCTCGACGCGGTGATCGACTCCGGCGACTGCGGCACCGAGCCGACCACCGTGGTCGACTTCTCCGAGGACGAGCCGGAGATCATCCGGCGTGGCGCCGGGGACCCGTCCCGCTTCGAGTGACCAGCCGCTGCACCACTCGGTGGTTCGTGCCGCTGCACAAAGATTTCGGTCAGGGCGCCGCGCTCGTCTGCTAGAGTCCGAACGGTACTTAGCGATCGATAAGTAAGGGCGGCTCGACGGCGTGCCTGACACCGGCTGGCGGCACTACGAACCGCTCGAGCTCTCGCCGATCCTGACCAGTGCGCTGGATGCCTTCTACGAGCAGGGTTTCCACGGCACGGCGGTCCGCGACATCGCGCGACGCGTCGGCGTGACCGTGCCTGCGCTGTACTACTACCACGAGAACAAGGAAGCCATCCTCGTCGCGCTGCTGGAGACCGCGACGAAGGACGTGGCATCCCGCGCGTTCGCCGCGGCCGAGGAGGGCGGGGGCGACCCGGCCGCGGAGTTCGCGAACGTCGTCGAAGCAGTCGTGCTGCACATGACGCACCGGGTCCGCCTCGCCGCGCTCGACTCCGAACTGCGGTATCTCCAGCCTGCCAACCGCAAGCACTACGCGCAGACCCGCAAACAGCTCGAGGACCTGCTCACCGGCATCATCGCCGACGGGGTGCGCGGCGGCGTCTTCGCGGTCACCGAGCCCGCCGAGACCAGCCGTGCGCTGCTCGGCATGTGCCAGGCCGTCGCGACCTGGTACCACGACGGCGGCCCGCTGGGCCCTGAGGAACTCGCCGCCCGCTATGTGGAAATCGCACTACGAACCGTGGGAGCCAACGGTGGCCAGACCAGTTCGGATCGCCAACTTCTCCGGCTACCTCGGCGACCGGTTCACCGCGATCGACGAGGGGATGGCCGGTGATCCGGTGGACGTCCTGGTCGGCGACTACCTCGCCGAGGTCACGCTCGCCGCGCTGGCGGCCCGCTACCGCAAGGACCCTTCGCGCGGCTACGTCGAGTACTTCCTCGACCAGATCCGCCCGCACCTGGGCGCGATCGCCGACCGGGGCATGAAGGTGGTCACCAACGCGGGCGGCTTCCATCCGGCCGGACTCGCCGCGGCCCTGCGCGAGCTGAACCCGGGCCTGCGGATCGCGCACGTCGAAGGCGACAACGTCATCACGCGCCTCGCCGAGTACCAGGATTCGGGGCACGCACTGGAAAATCTCGACACCGGGCAGCCGTTGTCCTCGTGGGGCGTGGCTCCGATGGCGGCCAACGCCTACCTCGGCGGCTGGGGCATCGCGGCGGCGCTGGCCGAGGACGCGGACATCGTCGTCTGCGGCCGCGTCACCGACGCCTCGCTCACCACCGGCCCCGCGGCGTGGTGGCACGGCTGGGCCCGCGACGACTGGGACGCGCTCGCCGGAGCCGTCGCCGCGGGACACGTCATCGAGTGCGGACCGCATGCGGTCGGCGGGAACTTCTCCGGCTTCACCCGCATCGCGAACATGCTCACGCCCGGCTTCCCGATCGCGGAGGTCGCCGCGGACGGCAGCAGCGTCATCACCAAGCACGCCCGCGACGGCGGCGAGGTCACCGTCGATACCGTCACCGCGCAGCTGGTGTACGAGATCCAGGGTCCGCGATACCTCAATCCGGACGTCACCGTGCACCTGGACAGCCTGCGGCTGAGCCAGGACGGCCGCGACCGCGTCGCCCTGTCCGGCACCACCGGCTCGCCGCCCCCGCCGACCACGAAGGTCGCGGTGTTCGGTCAGCTCGGCCACACCATCGTCAACACGGTCTACGTCACCGCGCCCGAGGTCGGCGCCAAGGTCGAGCTCCTGCGCGCGCAGATCGGCAAGGACCTTCCAGCCGGGGCGGACGATCTCGACATCACCCCGCTGGGCACCGCGGCCGAGGATCCCGAAACCCAGTGGCAGGCCACGGTTCCCGTGCGTGTCATGGCCACCGCGCGCGACCGGCAGGCGCTGCTCGAGCTGGACCTGCCGGGCCGGCTGAGCAGCTTGTACCTGCAGAGCGTCCCCGGCTTCTTCCACGACGGCGGCACCAACCTGGTCGCCACACCACGGGGACGCATCGACTACTGGCCCGCGCTGCTGCCGATGAGCGCGGTGCCGCATCAGGTGGTGCTCGAGGACGGCCGCACCCTCGACATCGCGCCACCTCCCGAAACCGCGGTCGGCGCCCAGCCCGTGCACCCGGAGCCGGCGGAGGCACCGGCCGCCGCGAAGGTCCGCAAGGCGCCGCTGGGTTCGGTCGCCCATGCCCGCAGCGGGGACAAGGGCGGCAACTCCAACGTCGGCGTGTGGGTGCCCGACGAGCGGGCCTGGCCATGGCTGCGCGACACCTTGTCCACGACCGGGCTCCGGCGGCTGCTGCCCGAGGTGAAGGACCTCGACATCGTCCGGCACGAGTTCCCGCACCTGCGGGCCGTGCACTTCGTGCTGCGCGGGCTGCTGGGCACCGGCGGCTCGTCCAACCTGCGCGTGGACCAGGTGGGCAAGGCGGTCGGCGAGTACCTGCGCGCCAAGCACGTGCTGATCCCCGAGGAGCTGACCGATGGCACTGACTGACCGGGTCGCCGAGGCGGTCGCGAACCCGCGGACCGACGACGCGTTCGACCCGCACGCCGAGTTCGCCGAGGTGCTGGCGGGCATCGACGTGAGCCCGGCCGACACCGGTGGCACGGTGACCTTCACCGGCGCCGACCCGGTGGTGCCCAGCACCCTGCGGCTCGCCGGCGCCGCGGCGATCGCGTTGGCCGCCAAGTCCGCCACGATGGCGAAGCTGTGGCGGCTGCGCGGCGGCGAGGGCCAGGACATCGCGGTGGACCTGCGGACGGCGCCACACCGGTTGTGCCCGTTCTACGACCGCAAGTGGGAGCTGCTCAACGGCTATCCGGGCAGCTCGCCGTCGAATCCCAGCCAGGCGCTGGGTTTCCGCTTCTACCGCACGGCCGACGACCGCTGGGTGATGCCGCTCAACCCGTATCCGAAGATCAAGGTCGCGGCCCAGACCCTGCTCGGCGTGCCGGACGAGCCCGAGGCGGTCGCGGCCGCGATCGGCCGGTGGAAGGGGCTCGAGCTGGAGGACGCCGCGGTCGAGGCGGGTGCGGTGCTGCCGATGCTGCGCACGACCGAGGAGCTGCTGACGGAGGCGCACTACCGCGAAACGCTGGCCGGCCTTCCGCTCATCGAGATCACCAAGATCGGCGAAAGCGAGCCGGAGCCGTTCACCGAGGGTGCCGCGGACCCGCTGTCCGGTGTGCGCGCGCTCGGCATGGGACACGTGATCGCGGGCGCCGGGGTCGGCCGCGCGCTGGCGCTGCACGGCGCCGACGTACTGAACCTGTGGCGCCCCAACGAACTCGAGCACGACGTCACCTACCTCACCGCCAACGTCGGGGTCCGGTCCTCGACGCTCGACCCGTACCGGCACGGCGACCGGATCAGGGCCCTGCTCGCCGGGGCGGACGTCTTCTTCGCGAACCGCCGCCCGGGATACCTCTCGAAGATCGGGCTGTCGGCGGAGGAGGCCGCGGCGACACGGCCGGGCATCGTCCACGCGACCACCTCGCTCAACGGCGAGCGCGGCCCCTGGTCGGGCCGGATCGGCTTCGACCAGTCCGCGGGCAGCCTCGTCGGCATGATGCACCTGGAGGGCGACGGGCAGCGGCCCGGACTGCCGCCCATCCTCGTGGTCAACGACTACGTCGTGTCGTGGCTGATGACCGCGGGCGTCGTCGAGGCGCTGGCCCGGCGTGCCGTCGAGGGCGGCAGCTGGAAGGTGCACGTCTCGCTCACCCGGGCCGCGCTGTGGATCCTCAGCATGGGTGTCTTCGACAAGGGCTACGCCGCCGAGGTCGCCGGCCGCGGCGAGGAGCACGCCTACCTCGACCCGGAGACCTTCACCGCGGACACCCCGCTGGGGCACTACCAGGGGGTGACCGACCAGGTCCGGATGTCGGCCACCCCCGGCCGCTACCGGCACGTCCTCGTGCCGCGGGGTTCCCGGCGGCCGGAGTGGGAGGCCTGATGCGGATGAAGTTCTGCGAGGTGTTCGGAGTGGAGCACCCGATCGCCCAGGGCGGGATGCAGTGGGTGGGGCGGCCTCCGCTGGTGGCCGCGGTCGCCGAGGCCGGCGCACTCGGCTTCCTGACCGCGCTGACCCAGCCGACGCCCGACGACCTCGCGAAGGAGATCGCCCGGACGCACGAGCTGACCGGCAAGCCGTTCGGCGTGAACCTGACGATCCTGCCTTCGATCAATCCCCCGCCCTACGCCGAATACCGGGACGTGATCATCGACTCGGGAGTGCGGATCGTGGAGACGGCCGGGTTCAACCCCGCCGACCACCTGCCCGCGTTCCGCGCGGCGGGGATCAAGGTGCTGCACAAGTGCACGAGCGTCCGGCACGCGGTGAAGGCCCAGCGGCTGAGCGTGGACGGGGTCGGCATCGACGGGTTCGAGTGCGCCGGGCATCCCGGCGAGGACGACATCCCCGGCCTGGTGCTCATTCCCGCGGCGGCCGACAAGATCACCGTCCCGATGCTCGCCTCCGGCGGCTTCGGCGACGCACGTGGCCTGGTCGCGGCACTCGCGCTCGGCGCGGACGGCATCAACATGGGCACCCGGTTCCTGTGCACCGCGGAGTCTCCGGTGCACCAGCGCGTCAAGCAACGGATCGTCGAGGCGTCCGAACGCGACACCGACCTGATCTTCCGGCCGCTGCGCAACACCGCCCGGGTGGCGAGCAACTCGGTCAGCAGGAACGTCGTGGGCATCCTGGACGACGGAGGCACGTTCGACGACGTCCGCGCGCTCGTGGCGGGGGCCCAGGGGCGCCGGGTGTTCGAGGAGGGCGACCTGGAGCTCGGGATCTGGACCGCGGGCCTCGTGCAGGGCATCATCACCGACATCCCGACCGTCGCCGAGCTCGTGCGGCGGATCGTCGCCGAAGCCGAGGAGCTCATCACCGGCAGGCTCACCGCGATCACCGGCCCGTGATCACCCCCGGCACCCCCGCGTGGCGGTACTTCGGGGACTTCCGGGCCACGCTGCTCGCCGGGCAGGTGCTCGTGCTGCAGGTCGCACATCCCGTGGTGGCGGCGGGGGTCCGGGACCACTCGAACTACACCGAGGACCCGTGGACCCGGCTGATGCGCACGGCCGCCTCGCTGTCGATCTACGTCTACGGCGGGCGAGCGGGCGCCGAGTTCGAGGCGCGGCGGCTGCGGCAGGTGCACCGGGCGTTCACCGGCGTGCGCGACGACGGCCGGCGCTACTCGGCGCTCGACCCGCACGCCTACGCCTGGGTGCACGCGACGCTCGTGCAACTGGCCGTGGACACGCAGGCGATCTTCGGGCGCGGGATGCGGCCGGGCGAGGTCGAGGAGTACTACGCGCAGATGCGCCAGGTGGGGGTGATGCTCGGTGTCAAGGACCACCACCTGCCCCCGGACTGGGCCGCGTTCCGGGACTACTACGACAGGATGGTCGAGGGGTTCGGTCCGAACGGGACGATCAGCACGCTGTTCGACACGATTCGCACAGTGCCGAAGCCGGTCCGGTGGCTGCCGGACTTCGCGTGGTCGTGGTTGCGGGACAGGCAGGCGCGGCTGCAGCTGTTCCTCATCGCCGCGACGCTGCCCCCCGCGTTCCGGGAGCGCCTCGGTCTGGAGTGGACGGACGCCCGGCAACGGCGGTTCGACCGGTTCCGGCGGGCGGTGCGGTGGGTGGCGATGCTGGTGCCGCCGCCATTGCGGGCCGCCCACGTCCGGGCACTGGCGAAGGTGAACGTCCGGCACCGCGCACGGCCGGCCCGGCAACGGTAGCCGCGACGCGACTCCCCAGGGACTCGGCGGCCCCACGCAACCAGGACGCCCACACCCCCGCGCTCAGTTGAGCATCGGGTTCGCGGGCAGCTGCACGGCGAGCCGCGACCACGGCGCGACCGGGTGCCCGTGGGCGGGCATCGGCAGCGTCAGGTAGGCCCAGATACCCATGTTCTGCTCGCGGTAGTTGACACCCCAGCCGGCCGCTCCGGCGTCCTCGCCGCGGTCCATGAAGCCCGGGCGGCCGGGCGCGGCGAGCTCCGGGCCGTCGATGTCGACGCGCAGGTAGTGCGGGTCGACGCCGCGCACCAGGCACACCTCGATCGGGAACGCGCCCCGCTCCGACGCGGTGCTGCACACCTCGTCGACGAAGAGCAGCACGCTGACGACGGTCTCCGCGGCGCAGTCGAACAGCAGTCCGCAGATGGCGTTGCGCAACCGGTTGAGGTCGGAGAAGCCGGTCACCCTTCGCCAGACGATGTGCTCCCGATGAACTCGATCCAGGGTCATGCCGGACTCCTCCGCTGTTTCTCAACGGCCGGTTCCGGCGGATACCCGGATTCCGCCGCGGCAAACCACCCGATGGGACCCCGGCGGTGGCGGCGACCCCGCGGGGGGACGAGACTGGGCGGCATGACCGAGCGCGTGGCACCACCGAGGGACAACCCGGAGGAGAGCGAGCTGGGCATCGCCGCCGCGCTGGGCTCGGTCGTGCGCACCCTGGAGGCCGAGCCGGACGTCGACAGCACGGTCGAGCACATCGTCACCGCGGTCGTGAGCGCCGTGCCCGGCACCGAGGACGCCGGGGTCTCGCTGCTGGAGCAGGGCCGGATGCGCTCGGTCGCGCCGACCAGCGAGGTCGTCGCCAAGCTCGACCTGCTGCAGCACGAGCTGCGGCAGGGGCCCTGCGTCGACGCCGTGTTCGACGACCCGGCCTACCGCACCGGCGACCTCGCCACCGACCCCCGCTGGCCCGACTTCGCCGCCGCCGCGACCAAGCTCGGCATCGTGTCGATGCTCGGCGTGCGGCTGTTCACCAGCTCCACGAACCTCGGCGCGCTCAACCTCTACTCGACCAAGCCGCAGGCGTTCGACGCCGAGGCCGAGCAGGTCACCGGGCTGTTCGCCGCCCACGCGGCCGTGGCGCTGGCGGGCTCGCGGCGCCAGGAGCAGCTGCGCGAGGCGCTGCGCACCCGCGACACGATCTCCACGGCCAAGGGCATTCTCATGCAGCGGCACAAGGTCGGCCACGACGAGGCGTTCCACCTGCTGGTCAAGGTCTCGCAGCGGTCCAACCGCAAGCTGCACGAGGTCGCGAGCTGGCTCGTGCAGGAGGTCTCCCAGGGCCGGGACTGACACCACCGGCCGCGTCGCTCAGGCGGCGTCCTCGGCCAGCTTCGCCAGCACCTGTTCCGAGATCTCCCGCAGGGTCTCGACCTGCTCGGGCGTCAGCACGTCGAACACCAGGCGGCGCACGGTCTCCACGTGCCGCGGCGCGGCGTCCTCGATCGCCGCCCTGCCCTCGGCGGTCAGCACGATGAACGCCCCGCGGGCGTCCGACGGGCACTCCTCGCGCGCGACCAGCCCGCGCTTCTGCATCCGCGCCAGGTGGTGGGAAAGGCGGCTCTTCTCCCACTGCAGCTGCCTGGCCAGCTCGAACACGCGCACCCGGCCGTCGGGCACGTCGGTCAGCTGCACGAGCACCGCGAAGTCCGCGTGCGAAAGCTCCGAGTCCGCCTGCAGCTGCCTGCCCAGCCGGGCGGTGAGGCGCGCCTGCATGGTCACGTAGCCGCGCCAGGCGCGCTGCTCGGCATCGGTCAGCCAACGAGTCTCGGTCACGCCGTCGAGTATAGCGGGAATAGTTGACACGTCACCCTGGTTGGCTAGGCTGGATGACACGTCACCGACCCCAAGGAGGCATCCGATGACCGCTCCCGCGAAGTACGCGGACCTGACCGGCACCTACACCCTCGACCCGGCGCACACCCGGATCGGGTTCGTCGCGCGGCACGCGATGGTGACCAAGGTGCGCGGCGCGTTCAACGAGTTCAGCGGTACCGCCGAGATCGACGGGGCCAACCCGGAGAAGTCGAGCGCGACGGTGACCATCAACGTGCACAGCATCGACACCCGCAACGCCGACCGCGACGGTCACCTGCGCAGCAACGACTTCCTGCAGATGGACGAGTACCCGGAGATCACCTTCGTCTCGACGGAGGTCGCGCGGAGCGGGGACGACACGTTCGACGTGACCGGCGACCTGACGATCAAGGGCGTGACCAGGACGCTGACGATCCCGTTCAGCTACGAGGGCACGGCGCAGGACCCGTTCGGCAACACCCGGATCGGGTTCGAGGGCTCCGTGGTGATCAACCGCAAGGACTTCGGCATCACCTGGAACGCGGCGCTGGAGACCGGCGGCGTGCTGGTGAGCGACAAGGTGACCCTGGAGTTCGAGGTCTCGGCGGTCAAGAACGCCTGAGCCCCGGCACCGGTGAAGGAGGGCCCCGCCACCCGGCAGGGCCCCCTTTCGCGCGTCAGGCCGCGGCGGACTCCAGAGCCCGCTTCGTCAGCACCCGCGCCAGATGGGACCGGTACTCGGCGCTCGCGTGCGGCTCGGTGACCGGGCTGGCGTCCTGCGCGGCCAGTGCCGCGGCGTCGGCGACGGACGCTCCCGAGGCGAGCGCCTGCTCCGTCGCCGTGGCGCGGATCGGGGTGCCCGCCATGTTGACCAGCCCCACGGCCTGCCCGACGACCGCGACCCCGACGATCGCCCAGTCGATGGAGCGGCGGGTGAACTTCTCGAAGCCCCAGCCGACCCCGGCCCGCGCCGGCACGCGGACCTCGGTGATCAGCTCGTCCGGCTCCAGTGGCGTGGTGAACGGCCCCAGGAAGAACTCCGCCGCGGGGATCTCCCGCTGCCCGCCCGGGCCGCGCACGACGAGCGTCCCCTCCGACGCCAGCAGCGCGGCGGGCAGGTCGGCCGCCGCGTCGGCGTGCGCGAGCGAGCCGCCGATCGTGCCGCGGTGGCGCACCTGCTGGTCGCCGATCGCTCCCGCCACGTGCGCCAGCAGCGGCGCGTGCTCGCGCAGGACCTCGTCGTGGTGCAGGTCGTGGTACCGCGACAGCGCGCCGATCGCGACCGTCCCGTCCTCGACCCGCACGTAGCGCAACTCCTCCAGCGGCGCGACATCCACCACGATCTCGGGCGTGGCGAAGCGCAGCTTCATCAGCGGCAGCAGGGAGTGCCCGCCGGCGAGGACCTTGGCTTCGTCACCGTGCTCGCCGAGCACCGTCAGCGCTTCGTCCACAGTGGACACTCGCCGGTAGCTGAACTGGGCCGGGATCACCGGTCGACCTCCTGTCCCGACGCGTCGATCACGGCGCTGACGATGTTGTGGTACCCCGTGCAGCGGCACAGGTTGCCTTCCAGGCCCTCGCGCACCTCTTCGCGCGTGGGCTTGGGGTTGTGCGCCAGCAGCGACACCGACGCCATCATCATGCCCGGCGTGCAGAACCCGCACTGCAGCCCGTGCTGTTCGCGGAACGCCCGCTGCACGGGGTGCAGCTCGCCGTCCTCGCCCGCCAGGCCCTCGACGGTCATCACCCGGTGCCCGTCGGCCTGCGCGGCCAGCACCGTGCACGACTTCACCGACTCGCCGTCGAGCAGGACGGTGCACGCACCGCACGAGGTCGTGTCACAGCCGATGTTGGTGCCGGTCAGCCCGGCGTTCTCCCGCAGGTAGTGCACCAGCAGCGTGCGGTCCTCGACCTCCTCGGTCACCGCCTTGCCGTTGACCTCGATGGAGACCTTCACTTCGCCTCACCTTTCGCAGAAAGCGCTTCCCACACCCGCTGCGGGGTCGTGGGCATGTCCAGGTGGCGCACGCCGAGGTGCGCCAGCGCGTCCACCACGGCGTTGTGCACCGCGGGGGTGGAACCGATCGTCGCCGCCTCGCCGATCCCCTTGACGCCCAGCAGGTTGCGCGTCGTCGGCGTGGCCGAGTCGACCAGCTCGAAGTCCGGCAGCTCGGTCGCCGTGATGAACGAGTAGTCGGCCAGCGTGGCCGTGGTCGGGTTGCCGTCGGGGTCGTAGGCCATGACCTCCAGCAGCGCCTGCGCGACGCCCTGGCCGAGCCCGCCGTGCCGCTGCCCGCGGAACGCCAGCGGGTTGATCACCGGCCCGGCGTCGTCGGCGGCGATGACGCGGCGCACCACGACCTTGCCGGTCTCGGTGTCGACGTCGACGACCGCGAGGTGCGCGCCGAACGGGAACGTCGGCGAGCCCTCGCCGAACCACACGTCCGCCGAGAGAACGCCCTGCTCGGCCCGCGCCGCGAGCTGCACCCAGTCGACCGAGCCGCTCGCCGGCGCGCCGCGGACCTGCCAGGCGCCTTCGTCGACGTTCAGCTCCAGGTCCTCGGGCGCCGCTTCGAGCATGTCGGCGGCGATCTCCCTGGCGTTCGCGATCACCTTGTCCGCGGCCTGGCGCACGGCGGACCCGCCCAGCTGCAGCGACCGCGAGCCGAAGGTGCCGATCGCCTTGGGCACCTCGTCGGTGTCGCCGTGCCTGATGCTGATCCGCTCCATCGGGATGCCGAGCTGGTCCGACAGCAGCATCGTCAGCGACGTGTCGAGCCCCTGCCCGTGCGGGGAGCTGCCGGTGTACGCGGTGACCGTACCGTCCGGGTTGATGTCCACCCGGCCGCTCTCGCCGCCGGAGTCGCCGCCGGTGATCTCGACGTAGCTGGCGATGCCCAGCCCGAGCACGACCGGCTCCCCGGCCTCGCGCCGCCGCCGCTGCTCGGCACGCAGCCCGGCGTAGCCGGCCGCGTCGAGCACCTTGTCCAGTGCCTGGGCGTACTCACCGGTGTCGTAGTTCGCGCCGGACTTCGTCTTGTACGGGAACTCCTCGGGCCGGATGAAGTTGGCCTTGCGGACCTCCGCCGGGTCCATCCCGATCTCGGTGGCGAACAGGTCCATCGCGCGCTCGATCGCGGCTGTCGCCTCGGGACGGCCCGCGCCCCGGTACGCCGCGATCGGCGTGGTCGTGGTGACGACCCCGCGGCTGCGCGTCTCGATCTTCGGGAAGTGGTAGACGCCCGACGCCATCAGCTCGGTCAGCGTCGGCAGGAACAGCGTACGCGGGTAGGCGCCCGCGTCCTGGACGACGTCGAGCCGGAACACCTCGACCGTGCCGTCGCGGCGGCCGCCGACGGTGACGGTGTTCTGCTGGGCGCGCCCGTGCGTCATGGAGGTCAGGTTCTCGCTGCGCGTCTCGGTCCAGCGGATGGGACGCCCCGCGCGCTGCGCGGCCCAGCCCAGCACGACCGGCTCGGGGTCGGAGCCGATCTTGGCGCCGAAGCCGCCGCCGACGTCCGGGGTGATCACCCGGACCTTCTCCTCGCCCACGCCGAGCCCGGCGGCGAGCAGGGTGCGGCCGATCTGCGCGTTCTGGGTGGACAGCCAGACCGTGAGCCTGTCGTCCTCGCCCCACGCGCACGCGGCGCCGCGCACCTCCAGCGGAGCGGGCGCGACCCGCTGGTTCACGATGGTCTGGGTGACCACGACCTCGCAGCCGTCGAAGGTGTCCGCGGGAAACTCGGGCATCCCGTTGACCTGGACGACATTGGAACCCATGTCGGGGAACACCAGCGTCTCGTCCGACAGTGCGGCGTCGATGCTCGCGACGGCGTCGAGCGGGTCGTAGTCGATGTCGATCAGCTCGGCGGCGTCCGCGAGCTGGTAGCGGTGCTCGGTGAGCACCAGCGCGACCGGCTCGCCGACGTAGCGCACCACGTCGGACGCGAGCCACGGTTCCACGACCGGCCCCGCCTGGCGCGGCCCGAGATCCAGGTCCGCCGCGGTGTAGACCGCCACGACGCCGGGCGCCGCGAGCGCCTCGGCCGTGTCGATCGAGGTGATCCGGGCGTGTGCGATGGGACTACGCACGAACATGGCGTGCACGGCGCCGGTCAGCGCCTCCTCGCGCACGTCCTCGACGTACGTGCCGCCCTTGGTGATCAGTTTCTGGTCCTCGATCCGGACCACCCTGGTACCGACGATGCTCAACTCTGGGCCTCCAACTCCGGGTACCTGGAAGATCATGCCTCACCGAAGGCCCAACATACCCTCAGGACTTTTGTCTTCGTGCATGCGGAATCTCTGTCACGCGGTGAAGGCCTGCCAGCCGAGCGCCGCCGCGAGGCCGAGCCCGGCGAGCCCGATCGCGATCCGCAGCGGGGTGGCGGGCAGCCGCCGGACGATCGCCGGGCCGATCCACGAACCGAGCACGGATCCCAGGCACAGCACCACGACCGCCGGCCAGACGACCTTGCCGGTGCAGGCGAACACGACGGCGGCGACGAGGTTGGCCGCGCCGGTGGCGAGGTTCTTCGCCGCGTTCGACCGGGCCAGCGACTGCGCCCACACGGTCGACAGCAGTGCGAGCATCAGAACTCCTGCCGCGGCACCGAAGTAGCCGCCGTAGATCGCGACGGCGAACGCCGCCACGCCGGCGGCCGGGCTGAGCCCGTGTGCGTTCGCGTGCTCGGCGTACTTCCGCAGACGCGGACCGAGGAACAACAGTACCGACGCGCCTGCGATCAGAAACGGGACTATGACGGTGAATGTGCCGGAGGGGGTCAGCAGCAGCAGCGCGGCCCCGAACGCCCCGCCGACCGCGGTGATGAGGCAGAGGACCTTGAGGCGGGCGCGCTGGCCGGCCAGCTCGGGCCGCGACCCCGCGGTGGCGCCGACGGTCGTGCCGAGCATCGCGATGGTGTTGGTGACGTTGGCGGACACCGGCGGCAGCCCGACGGCGAGCAGCGCGGGATAGGAGACCAGCGACGCCAGGCCGGCGATCGACCCGGTGAGCCCGGCCCCGGCACCGGCGACGAACAGCAACAGCAGGGCAGGCAGGTGCGGGGTCACGATGATCCATTGTCGCCGATGGGCCGATCGGCCCAGCCGCCGGGCGTGGTGGGGCGCGCACGGGACCGCCGTCGTGGCGGGGATGTTCCCACCGCGGCGGCGCCGGTTCGGCATTGTGCGAGTAGGGCACCAAGGCCCGGACCGCGGCGAGTGGCGCCGTCGTGCGTGAGCACCGGACCGTGCCGGGGGCCGTGGTGGCGGAGGCGGCCACGGCCGGGACCGAGGCGCCCGGCGGAAATCGCCAGCCCGCGTTTCCCCGCACGACCGTCGCCACAGCCGAACTCTGCCCGGGCCGGAAAATACCTACCTAAGTCCCTTGAAGGTCTGGACCACTAGCTCCATACTTTTGTTTCCGCTGACAACAAAGTGCTGAGAGGCAGTGATGTCGATGAAGACCTCCACCCGCCTGTCCCGCCTCCTGCGGCTGACCGCGCCCGCGCTCGCGGTGGCCGCCATGCTGGTGGCGCCTGGCAACGCCGGCGCCGCCACGGTGTTCAGCGACGACTTCAACGGACCCGCCGGCGCGGCCGCCGACGCCTCCAAGTGGACGATGGAGACCGGGGACAACGTCAACAACCACGAGCTGGAGTGGTACACCCCGGGCGCGCAGAACGCCGCGCTCGACGGCCAGGGCCACCTGGTGATCACCGCACGCCAGGAGGGCGGGCACACCTGCTGGTACGGCCCGTGCACCTACACCTCCGCGCGGCTGAACACCTCCGGGAAGTTCACCCAGACCTACGGGCACTTCGAGGCGCGGATGAAGCTGCCGCGCGGGCAGGGTATGTGGCCGGCGTTCTGGGCACTGGGCAACGACATCGGCTCCAACGGCTGGCCGAACTGCGGCGAGATCGACTTCATGGAGAACGTCGGGTTCGAGCCGAACACCGTGCACGGCACGATCCACGGCCCGGGCTACTCGGGCGCGAACGGGATCGGCGCGGCCTACAACGGCCCGAACTTCTCCGACGACTTCCACACCTACGCCGTCGACTGGTCGCCGAACAGCATCAAGTGGTACGTCGACGGGAACCTGTACCAGACCCGCACCCCCGCCGACCTCGGCGGCAACCGCTGGGTCTTCGACCACCCGTTCTTCCTGATCCTCAACCTCGCCGTCGGCGGGGACTGGCCGGGCTCCCCGAACGGCAGCACGCAGTTCCCGCAGCAGCTGGTGGTGGACTACGTGCACGTGACGGCCTGAGGCCGCGGCCCTGCCGGCGAGGCGTCCCGCCTCGCCGGCAGGGCGCACGTGCTCGCCAAGCCTGGGTAGAACGTGTTCTAATCTAGCCCATGCGCCACGGCATCGTGTTGTTCACCAGCGACCGCGGGATCACCCCCGCTCACGCCGCGAAAGCGGCCGAGGAGACGGGGTTCGACTCCTTCAACGTGCCCGAGCACACGCACATCCCGGTCAAGCGCGAGGCGGCGCACCCGCGCACCGGCGACGCGACCCTGCCCGACGACCGCTACCTGCGCACCCTCGACCCGTGGGTCGCGCTCGCCACCGCCGCGGCGGTCACCACCCGGATCCGGCTCTCCACCGCCGTCGCGCTGCCGGTCGAGCACGACCCGATCACGCTCGCGAAGACCATTGCCTCCCTCGACCACCTCTCGGGCGGGCGGGTGACGCTCGGCGTCGGGTTCGGCTGGAACGTCGACGAGCTGACCGACCACGGCGTGCCGTCCGGGCGGCGCCGGACGATGCTGCGCGAGTACCTGGCGGCGATGCGTGCACTGTGGACGGACGAGGAAGCCGCCTACGAGGGCGAGTTCGTGAAGTTCGGCCCGTGCTGGGCGTGGCCGAAGCCGGCGGGCGAGGTGCCGGTCGTGGTCGGCGCCGCGGGCACCGAGAAGACCTTCGGCTGGATCAGCCGGTCCGCCGACGGCTGGCTGACCACCCCGATGGAGGACGAGCTGCCCAAGAAGATCGCGCTACTGCACCGGATGTGGCGCGACGCGGGGCGGGACGGCGCGCCCGAGGTCGTCGTGCTCGCGGGGAAGCCGCAACCGGAAACCCTTGCCGACTACGAGGAACTGGGCGTCACCGAACTCCTTTTCGGACTTCCCGACCGCTCGCCCGAGGACGTCGTCGGGTACCTCGCCCGGCTGGCCGGGAAGCTCGGCCTTCACTCCGAAGCCACCTCCGCCACCGGAAGCAGCACCTGAAACCGGGTGTTCCCCGGCTGCGAGCGGACCCGCAGGTCACCGTGGTGGCGTTCCACCACGATCCGCCACGAGATGTCCAGCCCCAGCCCCGTGCCCTGCCCCACCGGCTTGGTGGTGAAGAACGGCTCGAAGATCCGCTGGCGGATCTCCTCCGGGATGCCCGGCCCGGTGTCGCCGATCTCCACGCACACCTGGTCCTCGACCAGTGCGGTGTGGACGGTCAGCGTGCCGGTGCCGCCCATCGCGCCGAGGGCGTTGTCGATCAGGTTGGTCCACACCTGGTTCAGCTCGCCCGGGTACGCCGGCACCTCGGGCAGCGTGCGGTCGTAGTCCTTGACGACCTTCACCCCGGGCCCGATCTTGCTGCTGAGCATCACCAGCGTGGAGCCGAGCCCGTCGTGCACGTCGATCCACTGGTGCGGGGCGCGGTCCATCTGGGAGTACTGCTTGGCCGCGCCGACGAGCGCGGAGATCCGGGTGGTCGAGTCCTCGATCTCGCCCATCAGCATCTCGGTCTCCAGCGCGTAGGCGAGCCAGCGCACGGCACCGTCGATGAGCGAGTCGCCGACCGAGTCCAGGACCTCGTCGAGGTTCTGCCCGGACAGCCCGGCGCTGACGAAGATCGGCGCGAGGTCCCAGCCCTGTTCCAGCCCGTGCTCCTCGAGCCAGTCGCCGACCTCGTCCTCGCGGTCGGACTGCTGCATCGCGGTCAGCGGCGGTGCCGCGGCCACCTGCTTGACGAGCTGCTCCTGCACGTCGAGCAGCTGTTCCAGCAGGTTGGGGTCGATGTCCTTCTTCGCCAGTATCGCCAGCTTGTGCCGCATGCCCGCGACGCGCTCGCGCAGCGCCGCGGTCGCCCGGACCGCCGCGGCCGCCGGGTTGTTCAGCTCGTGCGTCAGGCCCGCGGACACCTGGCCCAGCGCCAGCAGCCGCCGCCGGGACCCGATGAGCGCGTCGGAGTTGCGCCAGCCGAGGTAGGAGCCCTCGAGCAGGTGCGTCGCCATCGGGAACCAGCCGCGGAACTGGTCGGCGAACTCGGCCGCGGGCAGGGTCAGGAACGTCAGGTCGCTCAGCGCGTAGACCGAAGCCGCGTAGCGCTGCTGGTTCTGCCCGTAGAAGAACTGGGTGGCACCGCAGTACGCGCCGCGCTGGTCCGAGCGGGTGGTCTCGACCTCGCCGCCGGAGTCCTGCTTGGTCATCCGCAGCGCGCCCGAGAGCAGCACGTAGAAGCAGGTGGCCGGCTCGCCCTCGGTGATCACCTTGGCCCCGCCCGGATAGTGCTCGACCGAGGCGTGCGCGAGGATCCAGTCCAGCTGGGCGTCGGAGAGGCTGGTGAACAGGAACAGGTCCCGGAGGAACTCCCGGGTCACGACGGGGTCGGTCATTGCTGCTCCAGGTATCGATGCACCAGCGTGACCGCCATCGCGCCCTCGCCGACCGCCGAGGCGACACGCTTCACTGACTGCGAGCGTACGTCTCCGGCGACGAACACACCCGGGATCGAGGACTCCAGGTGCTGCGGGTCGCGGTCGAGGGACCAGCCCGGCGGCCGCCGCCCCTCGACCAGCAGGTCCGGCCCGGTGCAGACGAACCCGTGCTCGTCGCGGACCACCTGCTCGCCCAGCCACTCCGTGCGCGGCGCCGCGCCGATGAAGACGAAGAGGTGACCGGCTTCGACCGTCTCCCGGTTGCCCTGCTGGTCGCACAGCGTGAGCTTCTCCAGGTGCTCCTCGCCGTGCGCCTGCACGACCGAGGTGTGCGTGCGGACGTCGACGTTCTTGATCTGCTCGAGCTGCTCGATCAGGTAGTGCGACATCGACGCGTGCAGAGACGGCCCGCGCACCAGGATCGTCACCTCGCTCGCGTAGCGGGAGAAGAACACCGCGGCCTGGCCGGCGGAGTTCGCGCCGCCGACGATGTAGACGTGCTGGTCCGAGCACTCGGGCGCCTCGGTGGCGGCGGACCCGTAGTAGACGCCGCGGCCGGTGAGCGGTGCGCAGCCCTCGGCCTGCAGCGCCCGGTAGGACACGCCGGTGGCGAGCACGACCGAGTGCGCGGCCAGCTCGGAGCCGTCCCCGAACTTGATCACCCGGGCCGAGCCGCGCGCCTCGAGGCCGACGACGTCGCGGGCGGTGAGCACCTCCGCGCCGAACTTCTGGGCCTGACGGCGGGCGCGGTCGGTCAGCTGCGCGCCGGAGACGCCGTCCGGGAAGCCGAGGTAGTTCTCGATGCGGGAGCTCTGCCCGGCCTGGCCGCCGGTCGCCTTGCGCTCGACGAGCACCGTGCGCAGCCCTTCGGACGCGCCGTACACCGCGGCGCCGAGGCCGGCGGGACCGCCGCCGACGACGATGAGGTCGTAGAACTCCTCCGCCGGCCGGGTGGACAGGCCGACCGCGCCGGCGATCTCCTCGCCCCCGGGCTTGCGCAGCACCGTGCCGTCGGAGGTGATCAGCACCGGGATCTCGTCGGCGGTGGCCCCCGCCGCCTCCAGCAGGCGCGCCGCCTCGGGCTCGTCGACGGGATACCAGCGGTAGGGCACCGAGTTGCGCGCGAGGAAGTCACGGACCTGGTAGGACGGGGCGGACCAGTGATGGCCGACCACCTTGATCTCCTGCACCGGCCGGTCCCCCGCCGCGCGCCAGGCGTCGACCAGCGCGTCCACCACCGGGTAGAGCTTCTCCTCGGGCGGGTCCCACGGCTTGAGCAGGTAGTGGTCCACGTCCACCACGTTGATCGCCTGGATGGCCGCGTCGGTGTCGGCGTAGGCCGTCAGCAGCGCGCGGCGGGCGTGCGGGAACAGGTCCATGGCCTGCTCCAGGAAGGCGATGCCGTCCATGTGCGGCATCCGGTAGTCGGCGAGGATCGCGGCGACCGCGTCCCCCCGCAGCTTGATCTCGCGCAGGGCGTCGAGCGCGTCGGCGCCCGAGCCCGCGCGCACCACGCGGTAGTCCTGGCCATAACGACGGCGGAGGTCACGAGCGACCGAACGGGATACTGCCGGGTCGTCGTCGACCGTCATCAGGATGGGCTGGCTCACGAGCAAACCCTACGGGCGGCGGGCACGTTAGTCGATTGTGTGCCCACCGTTGACCGTGATGCGCTCCCCGGTGAGGAACGACGCGGCGTCGGAGGCGAGGAAGCACACCGCCGCGGCGATCTCCACCGGCGTCCCGAACCGGCCCAGCGGCACCTCCGCCACGTAGTCGCGCCGATCCTGCTCGCTCACGTCCGCGTGCCGTTCCACCGGGATCCAGCCGGGCGCGACGAGGTTGACCGTGATGTCGTGCGGCCCGAGCTCGCGCGCCCAGCTTCGGGTCAGGCCCAGCTGCGCGCCCTTCGCCGCGATGTAGGCCGACATCCGGGGCAGGCCGCGCTCGAAGATGTCGGAGCCGATCTGGACGATCCGGCCGCGGCCCTTCCTCTTCATCCCGGGCAGCACGGCCTGCAGCAGCAGGGTCGGGCTCTTGACGAAGAACTCGAGCTGGTCCAGGTGCGCCTGCCAGGTGAGCTCCTCGACCGGCACCTCCGGCTGCGGGCCCGTCGCGTTGGCGACGAGCACGTCGACCGGGCCCAGCCGCGCCTCGACCTCCGCGACCAGGCCGCACACGCCGTCTTCGTCGGTCACGTCCGCGGCGAAGGCGTCCGCGACGCCGCCGTCCGCCCGGATCTCGCCGACCACGCGCCGCGCGCCCTCGGCGTCGGTGCGGTAGTTGACCGCCACGGCCCAGTCGTCGGCGGCCAGCCGCGCGGCGATGACCGCGCCGAGCCCGCGCGACGCGCCGGTCACGAGTGCGACCCCGCGGGGTGTGCTCACCTGGCCTCCTGGGTCAGTAGTAGTGCCGCAGGCCCGACCATAGCGCCGACCACGGCGCGGTGGTGCCGGTGCACAGGGCGATCCGGGTGCCCTGCTCGTCGTTGTCGATCGGGTTCTCCTGCGTGGCGTCGATCTGGCAGCCGGTGAACCCGGCGCGCGCGGCGTCGCCGACCAGCACGACGGGCGCGGTCATCGCGTCGGGCGGCGGGCCCCAGTCACCGAAGGACATGTGCCCGGAGTAGGGGGCGGGCAGGCCGTGGCCGCCGCCGTACTCGTCGATCGCGCCCGCTTCCCCGTAGTTGCTGGTGACGATCACCGCCCGGTCTCGGTCCTCGTCCGGAATGCGGTGCCACACCTGGGAAACCGTCGCGACGAACTGCGACCAGCCGACCTGCTCCCCCTGTTCGGCGTTCATGCCCAGCACGGGGCTCAGCGCCGTCACCGGGAGCACGGGCAGCGCGACCACGACGGAGATCACCACGCACGCCAGCGCCGGCGCGCCCAGGACCGCGCGCCGGGCGGCACCCCTGGCCAGCCACCGCAGCGAGGGTTGCGCGCCGGCCGCGACGAGCACCAACAGCATCGGCACGGCGTAGTACGGCTTTCCGCCCAGCGCCAGGAGTTCGACGCACAGCACGGGATAGCTCAGCGCGATGGCGCGGTAGCGGGGGTCGCGCCAGAGGCGCACGATCCCGGCGATCCACACGGGCACCAGGATCGGCGAGAGGTAGACCACCTGCATGGGCACGAACAGGATGCGGTTCTCCGTGCCGTCGTCCTCGCTGATGCCGCCGGCGACGGTGAGCATCGGAAAGCCGTTGCGCGCCTGCCAGACGACCGCGGGCGCGGCGATCGCGAGCCCGAGGACGAGCCCGGCCACGAGCCAGGCGCTGCGCAGGATCGCGCGTGGCCCGGCGACGAGCAGCGCGATGGCGAGCGCGGAGACGAGGAGGAACACGAGCCACTTGTTGAGGCTGCCGACGCCGACCGCCGCGCCGAGCGCCGGCCACCACCGCGGGTCCCGGGTGCGCAGCAGCTTCACGGCGAACAGCGCGACGACCGTCCACACGAGCATGTCGACGCTCGTCGTGGACAGCATGTGCGCCACCACGAGCGTCGCCGTGGACAACGCCGCGGCCACCGCGGCGAAGGCCTGCGCGCCGCGGCCGGCGCCGAGCTCGCGTGCGATGAGGGCGACGACCACGACGGTCAGCACGCCGGTGAGCGTCGCCGCGACACGCAGACCGACCGGTGTCTCACCGAAGATCGTCACCGCCGCTTTCGCCAGCAGCGGGGTCAGCGGCGGCTGGTCGGCGTAGCCCCAGGCGGGATGCTCGCCCGCGACGAGGAAGTACAGCTCGTCGCGATGGAAGCCGTAGCGGCCGGACAGGGCCGTCAGCACCGCGGTCTGCAGTACGACGACGAGGGCGACCGGCCCGGCCGCGAAGCCGGCGAGCCCGGTCGGCGTGGCCGGGCGGGCTTCCTGCGTGTGATCCATTGTGCTCATGGAACTCCCGCCACGCGGAAGCGCAATCGCCCAACCAGTCCAACCGGCGGCACCCGGGTGTAACGGAACGGCCGCCCGCCGAGAGTTCCACAGAAAGCAGGAACGAGGACTCGCGGTGTTTCGATTTCCTTTCGGCCGCCCGGCGCTCCGCCGCCCGCCCCGGGTGGCCGCCGGTGCGGCTGAGCTGTTCGTGCTCGGGGTCTGCCCGAGTGCCCTGCACGTGCGGTGGCAGCGGCCCGACGGCGTGGTGGCCGGCGCGCTCGCGGTGGCCGACGAGCCGACCGTGTTCTGGGACGGAAGTGATGCGGCGCAACGGATCGACCAGTGGCGGGACCAGGTCGGCTGGTCGGCGGACTGGGGGTCGGCCGGTCCCGCCGCCGGCAACGGCAGCTCCGGGCGCCACGTTGCCGAGCACGTGCTGCGGCCGCTCGGCGTCTCCGTGACCCGCGCGTATCTCACCGACTGCCTGCCGACGTACTTCGTGAAAAGAGGACCGTCTTCGCAGACGGCGGTGATCCGGAAGCTGTACGACCCGTTCGCCATCGAACAGGGTCTGCCGACCGCGGACCTTCCCGAGCGGCCGCCGCCGGAGGACCTCGTCGGGAAAGCGGTCGGGGAGGAAGGGCCGAGCCTGATCGGGCAGCTCGTGGACTCCGCCGCGCCGCTGGTCGTCACCCTCGGCCAGGAGGCCGCGGACGTGCTGGCCGCACTCGTGTCCGCGGACCGGGTACTGCTCAGCCCGGACGCGGGCTACGGCCGGACCCTGCCCGTCACCGTGGCCGGGCGCCGCAAGGAGTGGCTTCCCCTCGTGCACCCCGGCGACAGGGGCGGGCGGTGGCGCCGGGCGCACCGGGAGTGGACCGACGGGCTGGTCTAGACCGGGTCGACGCGGAACACCGCGATCCGCCCGGCGGCCGCGGCCACCCCGTCCGGAGTGGACGATTGCGCCAGACCTGTTGTCACGTAACGCCGTCCGACGCTGGCCGGGCTCGTCCGGACGAGCTCGTGCAGCAGCGGGCCGCGCTCGTCGACCGGGAGCTCGACCATCCGCACCGTGCGCGAACGCCGCCCCCGCGTCAGGGTGACCGTCTCGGCCCCGCGCACGTTCGCGACCCACGCCGCCTTCGGGAACGCCTGCACGACGTACTCCCCGCCGGTCAGCGGCAGCACCGCGACGGGGAACGTGCGCAGCTGCCCGCTGCGCCGCCCCCGCACGGCCAGCAGCTGCGTCGGGCCGAACGCGAGACCGAGGCGCTGCAGCCCGGTGATCACCTTGTTGATGGAGTTGACCTTGCGCCGGTAGCTCTGTGCCTGATCTGTCATGCCTCCAAGTTACTACGGAACTCGTAAAGTATCTACCTCGGAAGACCTACAGTGCGCGGGTGCGACCGCCGTCGACCGGGATCATCGCGCCGGTCAGGTAGGACGCGGCCGGGGAGAGCACGAAGGCGGCGACGCGGCCGAACTCCGCCGGCTGCGCGACCCGCCGGAGGGGGATGCTCGTGGTGTCCGGCGCGGCGACGTCGCGCATCCGGGCGGTCGCGGTGATCCCGGGCAGCAGGCCGTTGACCCGGATACCGGCCGGCCCCAGCTCGGCCGAGAGCGACTTCGCGACCATCGCCAGTCCCGGGCGCAACCCGTTGGAGATCCCGAGCTCCGGGATCGGCTCGTACACCGAGGTCGACAGCACGAACGCGATCGAGCCGCCCTCGCCCAGCTTCGCGGCGGCCGCGCGGGCGAGCCGGACAGTACCGAGGAAGACCGACTCGAACGAGGTCCGCCAGTCCTCGTCGGGCGCGGCGAGCACGGTGCCCGGCGGTGGCCCCCCGACGCTCACCAGCAGCCCGTCCAGCCGGCCGAACCGGCTCAGCGCCGTGTTCACCAGCAGCTCCGCCGCACCCGCGTCGGCGTTGTCGGCGCAGACGCCCTCGGCGTTCTCGCCGCCGAGCGCTTCGGCCGCCCCGTCGAGCCGGGACCGGTCACGCCCGCTCAGCACGACACGCGCGCCCTCGGCCACCAGCACCTCGGCGGTGGCCAGCCCGAGACCGGCACTTCCCCCGGTCACCAGGAAAACCCGGTCGCGCAGACCCAAATCCATTGCTGCCCCTCAGCCTCGACGCCCGCCGTGGCCGTCTCCCGTCGAACCGGGGACGACAGTACGCAGAGGCACCCGGCAAGTGACTCCCGGGCGCGGGGGGACAAGGGAGCCCGCACCCGGGAGCACCCGCCCACCACGACGCCCCGAGGGGGAGTCCGAGCGCCGGGCGAGACGGTTTCGCTGCCGGAACTACCGGCACGTTCCCGTTGTGACCGGTAGTCGCCGCTCCCCGCCACGCCGTTACAGCTTCGGGTTTCGTGGCCTTTTGTCATTCCGTGTCCGGTTGCGGCACGAAAGGGCCGGGAAAATGCCTCGAACGTGTAGCGGTGCCGTCAATTCCGCCGACTACACGCGGGTGCGGGAGTTTCTCCCCCTGCGGAAGGAAACGACTGTGGCGGAACGAAGACCCGTGGCTGTGGTGGTCGGCGCGACCGGGGGGATCGGCCGGGCGGTCGCGGCGAGCCTGGACGGCGAAGGCTACGCCGTATGGCTCGCGGGGCGGGACGAAGCGGCGCTCAAGTCGATGGCGGCCGGGCTGGCGGACGCGGCCTGCTGGACCCTCGACCTCTCCGACGGCGACACCGAGGTCCCACTCGAGCTCCCCGACGTCGACGTGCTCGTGCACTGCGCCGGGGTGTTCGAGTTCGGCGGGATCGAGCAGATGCCGGAAAGCCGGTGGCGCCAGGTGTTCTCGGTGAACCTGTTCGGCGTGGTGGGCACGACCCGGGCGCTGCTGCCGCGGCTCCGGGCCGCACACGGGCACGTGGTCGTGGTGAACTCGACCGTCGTACGGCGCTCGGCGGCGGGCCGTTCCGCCTACGCGGCGAGCAAGGAGGCGCTGCGTGTGTTCGCCGAGGCACTGCACCAGGAGGAGCTCGACCACGGGATCCGGGTGACGACCATCTACCCCGGCCGGGTGGCGACCGGGATGCAGCGCACCGTCCGCCGCTACGAAGGCGGACCGTTCGAACCGCGGCGCTACCTCACGGCGGAGACGGTGGCGGGCGCGGTGCTCGTGGTGCTGTCCGCGCCGCCGGACGCCCATCTCACGGAGTTCGTGCTGAAACCGGCCCCGCGCCGGTGATCAGCTCCGCCAGCCGTGAAAGCGCTTCCCGGACGTTGTCCTCGGTGGCCCCGGCACGCGCTTCGGCCACAGTGAGCCAGCGCAGCGGTGCGTCGGGCCGCTCGGGGCGGACCGCGTCCGGCTCGCCGGTCGCGAGCACGAAGCGCAGGTCCGCGTGCTCGTGTGCCGGTTCATCGCCCTTGGCGGCCACCGGGACCACGACCACCTGCAGCAGCGACGCGTCCGGCCAGGGAACCAGGTCGGCGAGTCCGGTCTCCTCCCGGCCCTCGCGCAACGCCACGGCGATCGGCTCGCGCTCCCCCGGGTCGCCGTGCCCGCCGACCTGGAGCCAGCCGCGCTGACGTGGATGCCACCGCAGCAGCACGCGACCGGTGCCGGGATGCACCACGAACGCGGAGGCGGTGACGTGCAAGGGGTGTACCCGCCGCCAGGGGTCGGCCGCCGAGCCGGCCAGCGTGCGCACCCTGGCGACATCGGCGGCTTCGGTGGCGGTCCTGGGCCGGTATCCGGCGAGCAGCTCGGCGACGGTCACGGGGGCGACCCTAGCTTGTGTTTCATCAGCGGTGGAGCCGCTTGCGCCTGCGCCGTCTGCTTGCACCGCCGCGGGTTTGACTGGGGCAGCCGCGCGGAGCGCGTCGGTTGAGGGTGGTGGTGGGCCGGCGGGTGGGCGGTTCCTCGCGAGGACAGCGCCGACGTGGTGACCTGGCGGTCATGAGGAGGCGATCCCACAGCGAGGAGCCGCCTCAGGTTCCGCCACCCGCACCGGCCCGCAAGCCACGTCCGAAACAGTCACTAGCCGGGAACGTCGAACTGGTATCCCTGCGCCACGAGCCAGGGCAGCAGCACGCCGAGCGCCTCGACGGTCTGCGCCCGCTTGCCGCCACCGTCGTGCAGCAGGACGACCGCACCGGGCTGGACGGTCTGCTGCACCGTGGTCACGATCTGCGCGGTGCCGGGCAGCGTCCAGTCGCGCGAGTCCACGCTCCAGGACAGCGGCTTCATCCCCTCCCGCGCGGTGACCTCGCGCATCACGTCCGACCAGGACCCGCCGGGCGCGCGGAAGTAGGACACCGGCACGTCGGCGTCGGCCGCGACCTGCAGGTCGGACCAGCAGCCCGCGATCTCCGCGGTGACCCGCTGCTCGGTGCGCTTGTCCAGGTCCTCGTCGTGGCTGACGGTGTGGTCGCACAGCCGCATGCCGTGGGCGAGCACGGCACGCACCAGCTCGGGATGACGGGTCACGTTGGCGCCGATCATGCAGAAGGTCGCCACCGCCCCGGCGCGTGAGAGCGCGTCGAGGATCTGCGGGGTGTAGACGGGATCGGGGCCGTCGTCGAAGGTGAGCGCGACGAACTTGCCGGTGCGGGCGGTGTGGCGCACCAGACCGGCCGGCTCGGGTGCGGCGGCGGGGGCCTCGGCCATGGCCTGCGCCGCGGCGACCGGTGCCGGGCTCGGGGCGCCCTCGGCGGAGTGGAACATCGAGACCGTCGCCGTGACGGCCACGACGAGTGCGCTGAGCAGCACCGCCCACCGGTAGCAGTACGGCGGGCGCAGCACCCGGTAGCGCATCTCCACCTCCAGCCCGGACACCCGGCGGAGTCAACTTGTCGACTCGCGCTGCACGATAGGGTGAAGGAAGGAGAAATCGGGGGAACTCGCCCGGAGTTTCGTGTCGTGGCGCCCGGAACCCCGGGGGTCATTCACGGGCGAGCGCGGCCCACTTCAGCTTTTCCTGTTCGCGGCGGGGAAGCCCGGCGACCACGAGGTCGTAGGAGTCCTCGATCATCTCGCGCACGAGCCGGTCGGGCACCGAGCCGTCCACGACGACGGTGTTCCAGTGCCGCTTGTTCAGGTGGTAACCGGCGGTGATCACCGGGTACTGCAGGCGCAGCTGCACCGCGACGTCCGGCTCGCACTTGAGGCTCACCCGCAGCGGCGCGCTGCGCAGCGGGCACAACGCGAACATCTTGCCCGCGACCTTGAACACGCTGCTGGCCTCGTCGAAGGGGAACTCCTCCCGCGCGCCGGGCAGGCCCAGGCAGACGCGCTTCAGCTCCGCGGGCTTCATGCCGACAGCCTAACCCGACTTCCGCACCAGGCCGGTGAACCCGGCGACGAACAGCGTGACGAACGCCCACGCGAGCGCCTGCAGCAGCCAGCTCGCGGCGACCACCAGCCCGCCGGCGCCCGCGGTGGCGAGCTGGCACCGTTGCTGCACATCGGGTTTGACGAGCGGGGTCGCGGTGTTCAGGGCCAGCCCCACCTGCTCGACGAGCGCGCAGGAGCCGGGCTGCCCGCCGTGCAGGGTCAGCCCGGCGGGCCCGGCCACCCCGACGACCAGCAGCACCGACAGCAGGAGCGCGCCGAGCCACCACAGCAGCGCCACGGCCGGGCGGTACCCGAAGCCGACGGTCAGCCCGGTGAGCCGGTGCCACAGCCGGGCGCCCGGCGCGAGATCGCCGCGGCGCAGCAGATCCCGTTGCCGCGCCAGGTGGATCCGGCGCACGTCGCGCTCGTTGCCCGCGCCGCGGTGCGCGGCCGCGAGCTGGAAGTACGGCTGGCTGGTGTAGTGCGATGTGCGGTGTGCCAGCAGGTGCAGCCACTCCCCCAGCCGGGCGCCGCGGGGCACGCCGTCGTAGCCGAACCCGTCGAGCTGCACCAGGCCCGGGGTGAAGGCGACGGGCAGCAGGACGTCGCCGCCGACGTGGGCCTGGGACAGGTTCAGCGCGAGGCTGCCGGGCTCGGCGGCGAAGGCGTGCCCGTCCAGCGCCGTCAGCCGCCCGCCGATGCGGGCGCCGACGAACCGCAGGGTGCCGTTGTCGCCGCGGCCCTCGGCGTGGAACCCGTTGTCGAGCATGAGGTTGCTGCGGGTGACGAGGTAGTCGGCGACGAGCGTGGGACCGTGCAGGTTCACCAGCCAGGCGCCGCCGAGGTTCAGCTGCCCGCCCAGCTCGGCGCCGGAGAGCCGGACCGTGCCGAGCGGGCCGCCGCCCTCGGCGCGGAACCCGCGGTTGAGGAACACCCCGCCCGCGGTGGTGAGGTTGTTGCCGTGGAAGGCAGGCCCGTCCGGCCCGGTGTTGACCAGGTGCGCACCCGAGAGGTCGAGCACCGACCCGACGTGCGCGGCGGCGAGGTCGACCGTGCCGTCGGCGCTCGCGCAGCTCAGCCGCGCGCCGACGAGCAGCAGGGCGCGGTCGAACCGCGTCTCGACGGCGACGACGTTCCGCCCCGCCAGCCCGGAAAGGTCCACAGTGGACAGCCGGGCGCCGCTGAGCACGACCGGCTCGGTGGTGCGGCAGTCGACCAGGCGCAGCGGCAGCCTGGTCTCGACCTCGCCGAGGTCGAGCCCGCCGGCCAGCTCCGCGCCCCGCAGCCGGATGCCGCGCGGGTCCGGCCCCGCGCCGTCCGGCCACGGGAACCGGCCGAGCAGCATCCGGCGGATCACCTCGCCGCGTACCGGTTCCCCGGCCGCGTCGAACCACTCCCCGCTCGCCACCGCCTTGGCCAGCCCGCGCTCGGCGGCGGTCGGCGTCTCCTCGTCCACGCCGGGCAGACTACGGCTTTCCCGCGCCCGCCGGGCCGGAACGCCGCACCGACACGGGATCGGTTCGACCCGGCGACCTGCAGCGGCATCGCCCGGCAGCCGCTGGACTTCACCCCCTGAGGAGAGCGGTCTCCCGCCCTCCTCAGGTGACCGGGCTCAGCAGCCGCCGTTGTCGGCCCAGACACCCGCCGGGCCGCCCGGGGTGTCGCCGTAGGTCCACCACTTCGCGGTCCACTTGTGTCCGTTGTAGGAAACAGTCGCGCCGCCGTTGTACGCCGTGGTGGCGTTCCAGGCCGCGACGGCGCAGCTGCCCCCGCCGCCGGTCGTGGTCGTCGTCGTGGTGGCCGGGGCGGTCGTCGTCGTGGAGACCGGCGGGGTCGCCCCGGCGAACTTCGCGGTGAACTTCGTGAAGTCCCAGTCACTCTGCGGCACGTTGCTGCACACGCCGTTGTCCGTGGTCGTGGTGCAGGCCCGGTCCCGGTTGACCGACCAGTACGTGAACCGGCCGAGGCGGTGGCTCGTCGCGTAGTCCAGGACGGTCTGGAAGTCCGCCTGGTAGAAGTACTCCGCGGCGTCGCTCTTGCCGTTCATGCCGGAGAACCCCTCGTGCGCGTAGGCGGTGGCGCTGTCCCAGCCGAGGTGACTCATCAGCAGCGAGTGGAAGGCCTCCAGTGCCGAGGTCTGGCTCGCGGCGCCGTTGAACCCGCCGTCGAAGGGCATGATCGAGAAGTTGTCCGGGGTGAAGCCGAGGGCCTTGGCCTTGTCGAGCAGCTGGGTGCCGAACCAGCCGGTGCCGGCGGCGGTGCCCGGCATGGTGACCGAGACGAACAGCCCGGAGTTGGCGCGCTGCAGGATCTGTGCCGCGCCCAGCTCGTTGCCGATCGCGGCGTCGTTCTCGTACTCGGGCTCTTCGAGGTCGAAGTCGATGGCGTGCAGCCCGTACTTGTCGATCACCTGCTGGTAGGCCGCGGCGGAGGCGGCCGGGGTGGCGCAGGTCTGGCCGAGCTTGGTGCCGCCGTAGCCGCCGACCGAAACCGAGACGTCGCCGCCGGCCGAACGGATCCTGCCGATGACGCCGGCGACCGCGGTGTCCGACGAGACCGCGGAGGTGCCGTCCCAGGTGGGCGTGCAGCCACCGCCGTTCGGGGCGAGGATGAACGCCAGCTGGAAGGCCTTCTGCCCGGTCGCGGCCATCACGGCGACCGGGTCGGGCGGGTTGTTGCTCTGGGGCATGAGATAGGGCGCCGAGGCGTACCAGTTGCTGCTCAGCGCGGTCGTGCCGACGGCGGCCGAGGCCCCGGCGTGCGAGACGAGCGTGAGCGCGGTACCGGCGACGACCGCGGCGGTGGCGAGTAGGGAGGCGATTCTCCGACGGTGCACTTGTCCTCCTCGGAAACGGGAGCTGCGCTCCCCGTAATCTGGACTAGACCATTGCGGAGGTCAAGGCTTTGGACTGGACCACTACCGGAGGACCGACTTTCGTCCGGCGAATCCGGGCATTTCGCAGCGGTGAGACGTCGCTGCCGCCGCCTGCCGATCCCGGACGACGCGTCCCGGAAATCCGGGGTCCCCTTCCGGGGAGTTCCCGATGCGGCGCGGCGCCGTGGGCGGGATCGTGGAGGCATGACGAACACGAAGACGTTGACCAGGTCGCGGTCGGACCGCGTGATCGCCGGTGTCTGCGCCGGCCTCGCCGAGCGGATGGGCTGGCGCCCCGGCACCGTGCGACTGCTGTTCGTGCTGTCCTGCCTGCTGCCGGGCCCCCAGTTCCTGATCTACCTCGTGCTCTGGGCGATCATGCCGCGGGGCGAGCGCTGAGCGCCTGGCTGTCGCGGCAGGCGCTGCGGATGCTCGGGGACGACGCGAACTAGGATCGTCGCCGACGCCACGAGAGGAATGCGCGTGACCCGCTGTGCCTGGGCCCTCGGCTCGGAGCTGATGACCACCTACCACGACACCGAGTGGGGCCATCCGTCCCACGACGACCGGTACCTGTTCGAGCTGCTGCTGCTCGAAGGCGCGCAGGCCGGGCTGTCGTGGTCGACAGTGCTGAACAAGCGGGAGAACTACCGCAGCGCGCTCGACGGGTTCGACTTCGCCCGGATCGCCCGCTACGACCAGGCGAAGCTCGACCGGCTCCTGCTCGACCCCGGCATCGTGCGCAACCGGCTCAAGATCTCCTCGACGGTGAAGAACGCGCGGGCGTTCCTCGCGGTGCGCGAGGAGTTCGGCACGTTCGACGCGTACCTGTGGCAGTGGGTCGACGGCACCCCGGTCGTCCACCGCCGCGGTCCCGCGGTCCCGCCGCCGGCGAGCACCGAGCTGTCGGACCGGATCTCGAAGGACCTCAAGCGCCGCGGCTTCACCTTCGTCGGCACCACGATCGTCTACGCGTACCTGCAGGCGGTCGGCGTCGTCGACGACCACGTGACGGGCTGCACCGCCATCCGGTGAGTTCCGGGCGCCCGGCGGGTCCACCGATCGTGGACGAGCTGCGGCGGGAGCGGCCGGCCCGGCTCGAAGGCGGGACCCCGGGCGGCAACGACGCGGTGCCACCGGAGATCGCGCCCACCGCCGAGGTCGGCAACCGCCCCGACGTGCTCGCGGCCGACATCCCCGCGAGCGGCAAGACCTCGGCCCGCGCGACCGCCCGGCTCTACCCCGCGCTCCTGGACGGCACGTTCGTCCCGGTGCGCCGTGTGGTGGCGCGAAGGGCGCACGGACTGCAGGATGACGGTCAGCCGGAGATCCCACGCGCAGGAGGTACCGGATGGGCCGCGGCGAGCGCTTCACCCCGCTGCCGCCCCGGCCCGGCGGCAGCCGCATCGCGTCCGTGCCGCTGCCCTACTTCTCCCCCGGGCTGCTGCGCTTCCTCGCCCGCGAGTCCGGCAGCGCCGCCGTGCTGCTGGCCTGCACGCTGGCGGGACTGGTGTGGGCCAACGTCCCCGGCGCGGGCTACGAGGCGTTCTGGACCACCGAGACCCTGTTCCGGGCCGGCTCCTGGGAGATGGCGCTGGACCTGCGGCACTGGCTCAACGACGCGGCGATGGCGGTGTTCTTCCTCAACATCGGCCTCGAGATCAGCCGCGAGGTCTCGGTCGGCTCGCTGCGCGACCGGCGGACGGTGATCGTGCCCGCGCTCGGCGCGGTCGGCGGGCTGGTCCTGCCCGCGCTGCTCTACCTCGCGTTCGAGCACAGCGGCCCGGCGGCGGCGGGCTGGGGCGTCCCGATGTCCACCGACACGGCGTTCCTGATCGGCATCCTCGCGCTGTTCGGCCCGCGCTGCCCCGACCAGCTGCGACTGTTCCTGCTCACGCTCGCGATCGTCGACGACATCGGCGCGATCACCGTGATGGCCGTCTTCTACACCGACCACGTGTCGGTGCTCGCGCTGGTGATCGCGGCCGGCCTCGTCGTGGTGCTCCTGCTGCTGCGCTGGACCGGGGTGTGGCAGCTCGCGCCGTACGTGCTGGTCGGGCTGGCGCTGTGGGTGGCGGTGTTCTCCTCCGGGGTGCATCCGACACTGGCCGGGGTCCTGGTGGGGCTGATCGTGCCCACGGTGCAACGCGACCCGCACGCGCACGACCGGCTGCGGTTCTACGGGCGCGCGGTGCTCGAGCACGCCGACCCGTTCCGCGCACGGCTGGCCACGGCCGCGGCGCGGGCCACGGTGCCGGCCGGGGACCGGCTGCAGGACGCGGTGCACCCGCTGAGCGCGTTCGTCGTGGTGCCGCTGTTCGGGATGGCGAACGCCGGGGTCCGGCTGGACTGGGAGATCCTGCGCGGCTCGCTGACCTCCGGCGTGACGATCGGGGTGTTCGTCGCGCTGGTCCTCGGTAACGCGGTCGGTATCTCGGTGATCACCGGTGTCGCGTTGCGGACGGGGCTGGGCGAGCTGCCGGGCCGGGTCCGCTACGGGCACCTGATCGGCGGCGCCGTGCTGGCCGGGATCGGGTTCACCATCTCGCTGTTCCTGACCGATCTCGCGTTCACGCAGGAGAGCCTGCGCACCGACGCCAAGATCGGCGTGCTGGCCGGGTCATTGGTGGCCGCCGTGCTGGGCTCGGTGCTGCTGCGCTACCTCGGCGAGCGGCTGCCGCTGTGCTCGATCGACACGGCCGCCGGTCCGCCGCCGCTGCCGTCCGGCCCGTGGCGGGACCCGACGCTGGCCTGACGTCAGCGGCGCAGGCCGAGCGCGCTGCGCAGCGCGGCGAGCTCCGCGCGCCCGGTGTAGAGGCGGCCGTCGACGAACAGCGTCGGCGTGCCGCGCACCCCGTCCGCGCCGCCCGCCGCGTAGTCGGCTTCGACCGCGGGCCGCAGCGCCTGGGCCGGTTCGCCCACCGCGCCGTCCACGCCGAGCTCGGCGGCGTAGCGGGCGAGGTCGGCGTCGGTGAGCCGGTCCTGGTGGGCGAACAGCAGGTCGTGCATCGACCAGAACCGGTCACCGGCGGCCTCGGCGGCCAGTGCGGCGGTGAGGGCGAACGGGTGCTTCTGGAACAGCGGGAAGTGCCGGAAGATCAGCCGGACGCGGTCGTCCGCGGCGTCGACGAGCCGGCGCAGCACCGGCGCCGCGGCACCGCAGTAGGGGCATTCGAAGTCCCCGTACTCGACGACCGTGATGGGCGCGTCCACGGGCCCGTAGCAGTGCCGGTCGAGGTTGACCGTCTCGGTGGCGGCGCCCCGCTGTGTCATGGAGCGAGTCTAGGCCGGGCGTCCGTCAGCAGCAGCGATTCCCGCGCCAGGCCTCCCGCCCCTCGCGCCCGGCGACCGCCGCGATCACCAGCGCCGCCAGGGGATCGGCCCAGTACCAGCCCCACAGCGCGTTCAGCAGCAGCCCCGCCAGCACCGCCGCGGACAGGTACGTGCACAGCAACGTCTGCCGCGAGTCCGCGACCGCGCTCGCCGAGCCCAGCTCCCGCCCCGCGCGGCGTTGCGCGTACGACAGCAGCGGCATGATCACGAGTGAGACGGCGGCGAGCACGATGCCCGCGACCGACTCCCCCGCCTTCCCCCGTCCCGCCAGCGACAGCACCGACTCCACCGTCACGTACGCCGCCAGCGCGAAGAACGACACCGCGATCACCCGCAGCGCCACGCGTTCCCGCGCCTCCGGGTCGGCACCCGAGAACTGCCACGCGACCGCGGCGGCCGAGGACACCTCGATCACCGAGTCGAGCCCGAACCCGATCAACGCGGTCGAACCGGCGACCGTCCCGGCCCAGATCGCGACGACGGCCTCGACGACGTTGTAGGTGATCGTCGCGGCGACCAGCAGGCGGACCCGCCGGGTCAGGACCGCTTTCCTGGCCGGCACGGCTCAGTCCACGCAGGCCGGGCCGGGGTCGACGGCGAGGACGACCTGCGCGAGCTCCGTCAACGCGCGGGCCAGGTGCGCATCGGCCAGTGCGTAGCGGACCTGCCGCCCCTCGTACGACGCGACGACGAGACCGCAGCCCCGCAGGCAGGCGAGGTGGTTGGACACGTTGGACCGGCTCAGGCCCAGCTGCTCCGCCAGCCGCGCCGGATAGGCGACCCCGTCGAGCAGCGCCACCAGGATCCGGCAGCGCGTCGGGTCGGCCAGCGCCCGCCCGAGCCGGGCCAGCGCGTCCTCCCTCGTCTCGGACTTCAGCACAGACCGAACAGTACAGCAGACGCTGAACTCAGGGAACGACGACGACCTGGTCCTTCCGCGTCGCCGACGCCAGGTCGTGCGCGGTCTCGCGCGGGGCGATCCCCTCGGTGATCCACTGGCCGAGCAGCAGCGCAACCTTCGCGCGCATCTCGGTGCGCAGGCGGTGGAACGAGTCCTGCGGGTCAGCGCCCACCTGCCCCAGCAGCAGCCACCACGCCCACGCCGCGGCACCGGCGTTCGCCACGAAGTCCGGGATCACCGGGATCCCGCGGGCCGCGAGCATCGCCTCGGCCTCGGGCGTCGTCGCCGCGTTCGCCGCCTCCACGACGACCTTCGCGACGACGTCGACGCTGTTGTCCGGGGTGAGCGCGTAAGAGATCGCAGCGGGCACGAAGATGTCCGCCTCGATGCCGACGACCGCGGCGCGCTGCAGCTGCCGTACCCCGGCCGGCAGCCGCGAGCGGTCGATCTCGCCGAAGCCGTCGCGCAGCTCCAGCAGCGCCGGGACGTCGAGACCACCCGGGTGGTAGAGCGTGCCGGCGGCGTCGGCGACCGCGACGACCCGCATGCCCGCCTCGTGCAGGTACCACGCCGCGCCGCCGCCCATGGTGCCGATGCCCTGGATGGCGACCGTCGTCCCGGCCGGTTCCCAGCCCCACGCGCTCGCGGCCCCGAAGCAGGCCTGTGCGACGCCGTACCCGCCGATCACGTCCCCGAGCAGGCCGCCGGGCACCGGCGCCGTCAGCCCCGCCCGCACCCGCGCCAGGGTCCGCTCCGGGTCGGCCGACCGGCTGATCGCCGCGTGGTAGGACTGCTGCAGGCCCAGCCGCGCGAACACCTCGTCGATCAGGTGCTGCGGGACGCCGAGGTCCTCGGCGGTCACCCAGTGGTCGTCGAGCCAGGGCCGCATCGCGGCGCAGAACCGCTCGAGCACGCCCACCGCCCGCGGGTCCTTCGGGTCGAAGTCGATGCCGCCCTTCGCGCCGCCGACGGGCAGCTCGAACGTCGCGGTCTTGGCCGCCATGCCGCGGGCGAGGTCCTCGACCTCCCGCATCGTGCACCCGGCACGCATCCGGGTGCCACCGGTGGCCAGGCCCGAGACCAGCGTGTGCACCACGAGGTAGCCGTGGGCCCCGGTGACCGGGTCGGTCCAGGTCAGCCGCAGCAGTGGTTCGGCCTCCCGCCGCGCGATCGAGAGCTCACCGCTCGTGCTCTGCCACGGGTCCTGCATGGTGGTCATCCGACCCCGCCCTCCTGTCACCGGATCTGCGCCTGCCGCGCGGCGGGCATGACGGGACCACTCACTGCTGGAGCAGGGGAATCCCGGGTCGTGCCCACCGGGTGCGACAAGTCCAGAGTGCGGGCGCGCACGCCTCCGCGTCCAGTTACGGATCATGCATGGTCGTGTTCACGCTTGCTGCACAACCGCGCCCCGCCTCTTAACCTGGACGCATGGAGCTTTCGTTGCACCGGCTGCGGATGCTTCGGGAGCTGCGCCGCCGCGGCACCGTCACCGCGGCCGCCGCCGCGCTGCACTACACGGCCTCCGCCGTCTCCCAGCAGCTCGCGCAGCTGGAGCGGGACGTGGGCGCCAAGCTCATCGAGCGCCTCGGCCGCCGCGTCCAGCTGACCGAGCTGGGCATGCTGCTCACCGACCACGCCGAGGAGATCCTGCGCACGGTGGAGCGGGCCACGACCGCGCTGGAAGAGGCGCAGGACGGCGTCACCGCCCGGCTCACCGCGGGCGTGTGGGCGTCCGTGGCGTCGGGCCTGCTGCCCTACGCCCTGACCGCGCTGGCGGCCGAGCATCCGGGCATCGAGGTGCGCACGAAGGAGCTCGCGCCGGAGGACACCGCGGGCGCGGTCCGCGACGGCGCGCTCGACTTCTCGTTCGTCATCGAGTACTCCGACTACCCCATGCCGTGGGATCCGGCGCTGACGAAGGTCGTGATCGCGGTCGAGCGGATGCACGCCGCGGTGCCGGAGGGCTCGGTGCCGACGGGCAGCGTGAAGATGATCGAGCTGGGCGAGTACCCGTGGATCCTCGCCGGCCCGCGGTCGCACTTCGGCCGCGCGGTGCGGCTGGCGTGCCAGCGCCACGGGTTCGAGCCGAAGATCGACCACGAGGTCGGCGAGCAGGCGACGGCGCTGGCGATGGTGGGGGCCGGGCTCGGTGTCACGCTCGTGTCGGACCTGGGGCTTACGCTGCTCCCGGCCGGGGTGGACATCGTCGCGCTGACCGAGCCGGTGATGCGGACGGTGTCGATCGCGCACCGCACGTCCAGCGGGACCCGGCCGTCGCTGCAGCTGGTGATCGACGCCGTCCGCGCCGCCGCGGCGGAGAAGGGCCTCGGCGCGGGAGCACCGCTGCCCTAACGGCGGACCGGCCGCCCGGGCAGCGCACCGGGCACCACCTGCCCGTCGCGCACCACGAACTCGCCGTTGACGAGCACGTGGACCGTCCCGGCCGAGGGTACGCTGCCGTGGTCGTAGGTCGAGCGGTCTTCGAACCGCGCCGGGTCGAGCACGACGATGTCCGCGTCGCTCCCCCGGGCGAGCCTTCCCTTGCGCCGCATGGCAGGCACCGCTTCTTCGAGCGTGCGGGCGGGCACCAGCGAGCAGCGCGCGATCACCTCGGGCAGGGTGAGCGCGCCGCGTTCGCGGAACAGCGTGCGGACGGCCTTGGCGAACGTGCCGGCCGTGCGCGGATGGGTCAGCGCCCCGGGCGGCAGCGGCCAGGCGAGAGGGTCGGGCGGGCCGGCGGGCCAGGTCAGCGGCATCGCGTCGCTGGCGATCGCGGTGTCCTCGAACAGCAGTGCGCGCTCGAGGCAGGCCCGGTCGGCCGCGTCGTTCTCGTCGAGGAAGTGCAGGATCGCCAGTGCGCCCGGGTCGGCGGCCCGCACCTCGAGCAGCCTGCGAGCGTCCGCCATCCGCTCCCCGGTCGCCACCGCGACCACGGCGTCGGGCCGCAACCCTTGTGCGGCAAGGGCTTCCGGATGCAGGAAGCCGGCGCCGATCGCGGTGGACCCCGCGCCGTAGGGGTAGGCCTCGGTGGTGACCACGGAGCCCTCCGCCCGGCACTGCCCGACCAGCGCGAGTACCCGGTCGACCCGGCGCGCGGACGTGCTGTTGACGTGGCAGTAGTGCATGTGCGCGCCCGTTTCCCCGGCCGCGCGCACGATCTCCTCGGCGCCGTCGACGGGCACCGCGGGGTCGACCTCGGCCAGCGCCCTGGCGTGGGTGAAGGTCGGCGCGCCCGCCTGCGCGGCGAGGCGGGCCACGGCGAGGTACTCGGCGGGGTCGACCAGCGGCGCGTACCCGAGGAGGACGCCGATGCCGAGCGCACCGTCGGCCAGGTCCCGGTACAGCCGGCCGAGAATCCGTTCGCGCTGGGCGGCGGAGGCCTCGCCCTGCCAGGCCGGGTCACCCAGATGCCGCAGGACGGTCCCTGCGCCGGGCGCGCCGTCGACCCCGGCCAGCTCGATCATCCGGGCCAGCGCCCACGACGTCGAGTACCCGTAGTTCAGCGGCCGCCCCTCGGCCGCGGCGTGCGCGTACGCGGTGGCGACCGGCGTGGTGCCCGCTTCCAGCTCGAGTGCCGTCGTCACCCCGTCCAGCGCCTGCAGCCGGTGCTCGGGCACAGCCTGGCCGTGGCTGTGCAGGTCGACGAACCCGGGGCTCACCACGAGGCCGGTGACGTCGAGCCGGCGCCCGTTTTCCAGCGGGGCGGTGGAAACGCCCGTCACGGACCCGTCCCGGACCTCGACGTCGGCCACCGCGTCGAAACCGCTTTCCGGGTCGATCACCCGGCCGCCGCCGAGCACGATCGAAGAGCTCATCACCCGAACGTAGCCGCGGCGGATCCCCTCGTGGCGAAAATTCCCCACCGATGTCGTACCCGGGTGGTAGGAAGGCCTGGTGACCACCGATGACCCGTTCGCCGACCTCGACGGCTACGTCGCACTGCCCCGGGCCGCGGGCCTGACCCTCTCGCCCGACGGGCGCCGGCTCGTCGTCGGCGTGTCGGCGCTCGACGCCAAGAAGACCAAGTACGTGCCCGCACTGTGGGAGGTCGACCCGGCGGGCGCACGCCCGGCCCGGCGGCTGACCCGCAGCAAGCAGGGCGAACCGGGCGCCGCCTTCACCCCCGGCGGCGACCTGTTGTTCGTCTCGGCGCGCCCGGTGCCCGACGCCGAGGAGGACGAGGCGCCCCAACCGGCGCTGTGGCGGCTGCCGGCGGACGGCGGGGACGCGGAGCTGCTCGCGGCGCCGCCCGGCGGCGTGCAGGGCGTGGTCGTCGCGCGCGAGGCCGGCACCGTGGTGATCGGCTCGCCGATGCTGCCCTCGGCCAAGGATGCCGCGCAGGACAGGGAGCTGCGGGCCAGGCGCAAGGAGACTGCGGTCTCGGCGATCCTGCACGAGGAGTACCCGGTCCGGTACTGGGACCACGACCTCGGCCCGGCCCGCACGCGGCTGCTCGCGGGCGCACCGGAGGACGAGCTGCGGGACATCACCGGGCACGCGGGGCGCGCGCTCGAGTTCGACCCGGTCTGGGACATCACGCCGGACGGCAGCACAGTGGTCGCCGCGTGGGCGGTGCCGGAGGCCGGGGGCTCGCAGCGGTTCGCCCTGGTGGCCATCGACGTCGCGAGCGGGGAGCGCCGGGTGCTCGCCGACGACGTGGACCACGAGTACGAGAGCCTGCGCATCTCCCCCGACGGCAGCCAGGTCGCGGTCGTCGTGCAGGAGCGCCCGACCGCGTCGAAGATCGGCGACAGCTGGCTGGCGCTGCTGCCGATCGGCGGTGGTGAGCTGCGCGCGCTGACCGCGTCGTGGGACCGCTGGCCGCACGGTCCGGAGTGGACACCCGACGGCAGCGCGCTGGTGGTCGTCGCGGACGACCAGGGGCACGCGCCGCTGTGGCGGGTCGACGCCGCGAGCGGCGAAGTCACCAGGCTGACCGAGTCGGGCGCGTACGGCAACGTGCAGATCTCGCCCGACGGGCAGTGGGTGTACGCCTTGCGTTCCTTTGTGGACAGTCCACCCGCGCCGTACCGGGTCGCGATGGACGGCACCGGAGCGGAGGCGCTGCCGGGCCCGGTGCCGGCCGTCGAGGTGCCGGGGCGGGTCGAGGAGGTCACCACGACGGCGTCCGACGGCGCGCGGGTGCGCGCGTGGCTGGCGTTGCCGCACGGGGCCAGCGCCGAGGAGCCGGCACCGTTGCTGCTGTGGATCCACGGCGGGCCGCTGGGTTCGTGGAACGCGTGGCAGTGGCGGTGGAACCCGTGGCTGGCGGTCGCACAGGGCTACGCGGTGCTGCTGCCCGACCCGGCGATCTCGGTCGGGTACGGGCTGGAGTTCATCCAGCGCGGCTGGGGCGAGTGGGGCGGCACGCCGTACACGGACCTGATGTCGATCACGGACGCGGCCGTCGAGCGGCCCGACATCGACCAGACCCGCACGGCGGCGATGGGTGGTTCGTACGGCGGGTACATGGCCAACTGGGTGGCCGGCCACACGGACCGCTTCAAGGCGATCGTCACGCACGCGTCGGTGTGGGCGCTGGACCAGATGGGCCCGACGACCGACGGCGCGTTCTACTGGGGCCGGGAGATGAGCCCGGAGTCGATCGCGAGGAACTCCCCGCACGCCTTCGCGGACGCCATCACCACCCCGATGCTGGTCATCCACGGCGACAAGGACTACCGCGTCCCGATCGGCGAAGGCCTGCGGTTGTGGTGGGACCTGCTGTCCCGCTCGACCGCCCCGGACGGTTCCAGCCCGCACAAGTTCCTCTACTTCCCGGATGAGAACCACTGGGTCCTCACGCCGAACCACACGAAGGTCTGGTATTCGACCGTGCTGGCCTTCCTGGCGCACCACGTCCGCGGCGAGGAATGGCACCGCCCGGAAATCCTGGGTTGACAGCGGCGCGGGCCGTGCCGGCGGTGTGGGCGGTGCCGGCCGTGCCGGCAGTGCCGGCGGCGCGGGCGGCGCGGGTGGCCGATGGCAGGGTCACCTCCCTGCCGCGGTCGGCACCGGGGGCCCGGACGCCACGGCGCCGACGGCGACTCCGGCCCCGTCGGCGGCTCGGGTTCGGGCCGCCTTCGGGTTCGGCCCTGTCGGCGGCTCGGGCACCAGGCGCCGCCAGTCCTGTCGGCCCACCGGCGACTCCGGCCCCGTCGGCGGCTCGACTCCGGCCCCGTCGGCGGCTCGAGCACCAGGCGCCGCCAGTCCTGTCGGCCCACCGGCGGCTTCGGCCCTGTCGGCGGTTCGGTTCGGGCCGCCTTCAGGTTCGGCTCCACCGGACGGCTCCGACGCCTGTGGCGCAGGCGGCGCATGGCGCCGGTGGCGGCACCGCTACGTGTAGGCCGCGCCGCGGTGGCGGTAGGTCCCCTACCTCACCGGCGACGACGTGCGCGGGTGGCGGCGGGAAGCTGGAGGTCACCGATGTTCCGCTGAAAGCGCTTTCAGCGCGATCCCGCGGCTGATCTCCGACCACAAAGGCGGCTGTAGCGTGCCCAGCCGTAGCCTCCCCGCCCGCGCCAACGTCGCCCGGCGCGCACCCGGGCCCCGTCCCACCGGAAAAGCTGCCACCCGGCCCCCGCCACGGGCGCCCCGCCCCGCGCGGCCGGGCACTCCACGAGTGCAAGCGCCAACGCGAACGTCACCCCTCCACCCCGCCCTGCGCCCAAACACGCCGCAAAGCGCCCTCAAAGACCCACAACACCCACCCTCAAACTTCAACAGTCAGTTGACCTCTTCAACAGGCCGTTGTACCGTCCCTCCTCATCGCGCCGCCTGCGACGCGGCCCACGAACCGAGGAGAAATGCGATGTCGGCCAGGTCACGTTTCGTGCGCTGGGGCGCACTGGTTGCCGGTTGCCTGCTGACCGTGACCGCCTGCGGCGGCGGCCCCGACGGAGCGGGCGGCACCGGCGGCACCGGCGGCACCGCGGGCAGCGGCGGCACGTCGGCGGGGATTCCCGACAACGCCGCGATCCTGCAGGCCGTGACCAAGGACGCCCAGCTGGCCGCGACCGTCCCGCCACAGATCGCGCAGGCCGGCTCGCTCAACATCGGCTCGAACCTGCAGTCCGCGCCCAACAACTTCTACGCCGCGGACGGCAAGACGCCGGTCGGCTTCGAGGTGGACCTCGCCAAGGCCATCGCCGCCAAGCTCGGCCTCACCGTCCGCTACAGCGACATGCCCTTCGGCTCGCTGATCACCAGCCTCCAGTCCGGCCGCCTCGACCTGACGATGGCCGGCATGAACGACACCAAGGCCCGCGAGCAGCAGATCGACTTCGTCGACTACTTCACCTCCGGCATCACGATCATGATCCGCAAGGGCAACCCCGACGGCATCACCGGCCCGGACACCCTCTGCGGCAAGACCGTCGCCGTCGTGCAGGGCACCAGCCACCAGGCCTTCGCCGCCGAGCAGAGCACCAGGTGCACCCAGGCCGGCAAGCCCGCGATCACCGTCACCGCCACCGACAGCGACTCGCAGAACCAGACCCAGCTGCGCACCGGCCGCGTCAACGCGATCCTCAACGACCTGCCCACCGCCGCCTACGTCTCCCAGAACGCGGGCAACGGCCAGTTCTTCGAGGTCGTGCCCGGCCGGCCGATCGACGGCGGCCCCTACGGCATCGGCGTCAACAAGACCGACCCGCAGCTGCGCGACGCGATCGCCAAGGCGCTGACCACCCTGGTGGACGACGGCACGTACGCCAAGATCCTCGATGCCTGGGGCATCAAGCAGGGCGCGCTGACCAAGGTGAGCGTCAATGCCGGAAGCTGACCTCCGCTCCCGCCACGGCATCGAGCTGCCGATCGTCCGGCTGCGCCACTGGGGCCGCTGGGTCAGCGCGGTGATCATCCTCGCCGCGCTCGCGGGGCTCGGGGTGCTCCTCGCCCAGGCGAAGATCGAGTACAACTCGGTCCCGGCCTTCCTGTGGTACCGCGTGATGGCCGTGGGCCTGCTCAACACCGTGCTGCTGGCGGTGATCTCGCAGGCCGTCGCCATCGTCATCGGCATCGTGGTCGCGCTCATGCGCCGCTCGGCCAACCCGGTCGCCCGCGTGGTGGCCGCGGTCTACGTGTGGCTCTTCCGCGGCCTGCCGGTGCTGCTGCAGATCCTGCTGTGGTTCAACCTGGCGCTGGTGTTCGAGTTCATCTCGATCCCGCTGCCGTTCGGCGGCTACCTGGTGCACGAGCCGACGAACGTCCTCGTCAGCGCGTTCGTCGCCGCGCTCCTGGGCCTGGCGCTGAATGAAAGCGCTTACATGGCGGAGATCGTGCGCGCCGGGCTGAACAGCGTCGACCGGGGGCAGACCGAGGCGGCGAAGTCGATCGGGATGACCCCGGCCGCGACGTTGCGCCGCGTGGTGCTCCCCCAGGCGATGCGGGTGATCATCCCACCGACCGGCAACGACTTCATCAACATGCTCAAGGGCACCTCGATGGCGTCGGTGATCGGGGTGACCGAGCTGATCCACGCGGCCAACAACATCTCCTCGAACAACCTGCTGGTGATGGAGACCCTGCTCGCGGCCGCGATCTGGTACATGGTCGTGGTCACCGTGGCGAGCATCGGCCAGCACTACCTCGAGCGCGCGTTCGGCGCCGCCGACCGGGCGGGCGTCGCGCCCGGGCCGTGGTCGCGGGTGGGCCGCGCGCTGCGCGCCATGCCGTTGCGGAGGGCCTGATGAACGAGCCACTGCTGCGTGCGGTCAACGTGCGCAAGCACTTCGGCGGCGTCGAGGTGCTGCGCGGGATCGACCTGTCCGTCCGGAAAGGACAGGTCGTCTGCCTGCTCGGCCCCTCCGGCGCGGGGAAGAGCACGTTCCTGCGTTGCGTCAACCACCTCGAGACGATCGACGGCGGGCAGGTGTGGGTCGACGGCGAGCCGATCGGCTTCCGGCTGCACAGGGGAAAGCTGTACGAGCTGCGTGAGCGCGAGGTGGCCCGGCAACGGCGCGACATCGGCATGGTGTTCCAGCGGTTCAACCTCTTCGCGCACCGCAGCGTGCTGGAGAACGTGGTCGAGGGACCGGTCCGGGTGCTGGGCCAGTCCCCCGCCGCGGCGAAGAAGACCGCGCTGGAGCTGCTCGACCGGGTCGGCCTCGCACACCGCGCGCGTGACTACCCCGAGCAGCTGTCCGGCGGCCAGCAACAGCGCGTCGCGATCGCGCGCTCGCTGGCGATGAAACCGAAACTGATGCTGTTCGACGAGCCGACGTCCGCGCTGGACCCGGAGCTCGTCGGCGAAGTGCTGGAGGTGATGACCTCGCTCGCGGCGGAGGGGATGACAATGGTCGTCGTGACGCACGAAATGGGCTTCGCGCGCGAAGCGGCCGACGAGATCGTGTTCATGGCCGACGGGGCCGTGGTCGAGACCGGGCCGCCGGGCGAGGTGCTCAGCGCGCCGGCACACGAGCGCACCCGCCAGTTCCTGGCGCGCATCCTCTGATGGCCAGGATCTCGCCGCGGTACCTGCTGCAGTTCGACGAGCCGGCCGGATATCTGGACTTCGCCCGGTTCGGCCCGCCTTCGCACGCCGTCCTCGACACCACCGCCCGGCTGCTCGAACAGTCCGCCAAGGCCGGTCCGTCCACTGTGGACGAGCTGATGCGGCAGGAGGTGCGCGCCAAGGCGGCGGTGGCGCGGCTGTGCCGCAGCGACACCGACCACGTCGTGCTCGTGCCGAACACCAGTCAGGGCCTGTTCCAGGCCGCGTTCGCGATGCCGGCTGGTGACGTGCTGGTGTCGGGCGCGGAGTTCCCGGCCAACACCTACCCGTGGGCGCGCGCGGAGGAGGCCGGGCGCCTGCGCGTCCGGCGCATGGACCCGCCCGGCTGCCACGTCACCGCGGACGCCGTCGCGGCCGGGCTGACCGGCGACACCACCGCCGTCTCGGTGAGCGTGGTCGACTTCCGCACCGGCTACCGCGCGGACCTCGCCGCGATCCGGGAGGTCGTCGGCGACCGGCTGCTCGTCGTCGACGGCATCCAGGGCTTCGGCGTGCTCGACGCGCCCTGGGAGGTCGCGGACGTCCTCGTGGTGGGCGGGCAGAAGTGGCTGCGGGCGGGCTGGGGCACGGGTTTCGCCGTGCTGTCGGACCGGGCGCTCGAGCGACTGAGGCCGGTGTTGTCGGGCTGGACCGGCGCGCACGACGCGGGCTTGTTCGACGACGAGATCCATCCGCCGACGGACACCGCGGCCAGCTGGTCGATCAGCAACCTGAGCCCGGTGACCTCGGGTGCCTTCGCGGCCGCGCTGGAGCTGGTGGAGGAGACCGGCGTCGCGGCGATCGAGGCCCGGATCGCGGAACGGGTCGGCGAGCTGGAGGAGACGCTGCTCTCGCTCGGCGCCGAGATCGTGTCCTCGACCGGACGGCGGGCCGGGATACTCGCGTTCACCCTACCCGGCCGGCCCGCGGAACAGGTCGGCGCGGTGCTGGCGTCCGAGGGCGTGGCGGCGACGGTGCGGGTCGAGCACGTGCGCCTGTCCCCGCACGCCTCCACCCCGCCCGCCGCGGCCGAGCAGCTGCGTTCGGCGCTGGCCCGCGGCGCGCGGACGAGCACGGACATCGTGTTCGGCACGGCCACCGGCGGCGATTCGGTGCTCACCGCGCTGATCCCGGCGGTGGAGGGCCTCGCCGCGATGCTGGGCCCTGGCAACGAGGTCGTGCTGCACGACCTGGGCAGGCTGCCGAACTCGATCGTCGCCATCGCGGGCACGGTCACCGGCCGCACGCCCGGGGGCCCGATGACGGACCTGTTGCTGGGCCTGGTCCGCCGCGGCACGACGCACGATCTGACGAACTACGAGACCCACGGCCCCGACGGGACGCCGATCAAGTCATCGACGATCTTCCTGCGGGACAACGAGGGCGTCGCGATCGGCTGCCTGTGCGTGAACAGCGAGCTGCCGGCCAGCGCCGCGGCGAGCGCGACCCGGCAGGAGACCTTCCCGCCCGACGTCGACAGCCTGCAGCGGTTCCTCGTCGAGCGGGCGGTGCGCAGCACCGGGATCCCGGTGGAGCTGATGAAGAAGCCGCACAAGGCCGCCGTCGTGCGCGAGCTCGACGAGGCGGGGTTCTTCCTGATCAAGGACGCCGTGGACTTCCTCGCCGGCGAGCTGAAGGTCACCCGCTACACCATCTACAACTACCTCAACGAGATCCGGGGCTGATCCTGTCCACGGTGGACGCGATGAACGCGGCTGCCGGACGCCGCGAAACGCGTACCGTGGCGGCATGGAGCTGCTGTCCGTCAACATTGGCAAGCCGCGCCCCAACCCGTGGAAGCGGCTCGCCGCGACGGGGATCGACAAGCGGCCCGTGACGGGGCCCGTCGCCGTGCACGTGCCCACCGCCACCGGCACCGGCGAGGTCGGCCTGGCGGGCGACCGCGCGCACGACGTCAAGCACCACGGCGGCCCGGACCAGGCCGTGTACGCCTACGCCCGCGAGGATCTCGACGACTGGCAAGCCACCCTGGGCACCCACCTCGCGAACGGCGGCTTCGGCGAGAACCTCACGACGAAAGACCTCGACGTCAACGGCGCGCTGATCGGCGAGCGCTGGCGGGTCGGGCCCGACGTCGTGCTCGAGGTGTCCGCCCCGCGCACCCCCTGCGCCACCTTCCAGGGCTGGCTCGGGCGCGCCGGCTGGATCGCGGAGTTCGTCCGGTCGGCGCGGCCCGGCGCCTACCTGCGCGTGCTCGAGCCCGGCGAGATCCGGGCCGGGGACCGGATCGAGATCGTCCACCGGCCGGCGCACGACGTGACCGTGGCCCTGGCCTTCCGCGCGCTCACCGGCGAGCCCGAGCTGCTGCCCCGCCTGCCGGCCGCCGACGCGCTGCCGGAGTCGACCAAGGACCTGGTGCGCCGCAGGACGGGCGCGGCCGCTGACAGAATCGGCGGGACCGGGTCGTGAACGTGGGAGGACCGCCATGCCGTTGCCCTCGGAACCGTTGCGGAAGCTGGGCTTTCTGACCATCGGGCTGTTCGACGACGCCGATCCGCGTCCGGGCCACGAGTCCACGCTGGAGATCATCCGGCTCGGCGAGGAGCTCGGCTTCGACAGTGCGTGGGTCCGCCACCGCCACCTGCAGTACGGGATCTCCTCACCCGTCGCGGTGCTGGCCGCCGCGTCGCAGCGGACCAGCCGCATCGAGCTCGGCACCGCGGTGATCCCCCTCGGCTGGGAGAACCCGCTGCGCCTGGCCGAAGACCTCGCCACGGTCGACATCCTCTCCGGCGGCAGGCTCAACCCGGGGATCAGCGTCGGGCCGCCGAGGCACTACGACCAGATCAAACGCGCGCTGTACCCGGACTCCGCCGACGCCGAGGACTTCAGCTACGAGCGCGTCCGGCGCCTGCTCGACTGCGTGCGTGGCGAACCCGTCAGCGATTTCGGTGGCACCGAAGGGTTCGAGGTGTTCTCCCAGCGCGTCCAGCCGCATTCGCCGGGTCTCGGCCGGCGGCTGTGGTACGGCGGCGCGAGCCTGCGCTCGGCCGAGTGGGCCGGGCGGCACGCGATGAACTTCCTCACCAGCAGTGTGGTCAAGGCCGAGGAGTCCGAGGGCTTCGCCGAGGTCCAGCTGTCCCACATCCGGGCCTTCCGGGCACACCATCCCGACGGGGACACCGCACGCGTCTCGCAGGGGCTCGTCGTCATCCCCACCGACTCCGCGACGTCCGCGCAGCGCGAGAAGTACGAGCGGTACGTGGCGGAGCGCACGCCGCGGACCGCGGTCCCGCAGGGCCCGGCGCGGATGATGTTCGCGCGGGACCTGGTCGGCACCTCCGCGCAGCTCGCCGGACAGCTTTACTCCCACCCCGCGTTCCGCGAGATCGACGAGGTCGCGTTCGCGCTGCCGTTCACCTTCGAGCACGAGGACTACGTGCAGATCCTCACCGATCTCGCCACGAAGCTCGGGCCCGCGCTCGGCTGGGCACCCAGGTAGTGCTGGTGTTCCCGTGGGGGTCACCCGAGGCGGTGGTCGCACGCGCGAAAAGTTCGTCGCTGCCCTGGTGGCGGGTACTCCATCCGCGTTCGCAAGCAAAAAACGGCGCAGGATGAGGAGTGGTGACGATGCGACGAATCGGAACACTGGCAGGTGCGCTCGCCCTGACCGCCGGGGCCGTGCTCGGAATGGCGGGAACGGCGTCGGCGCAACAGGTCAGCGTGCCGCCGGACATGTGCGTGGGTGGTGGCGGGACGCTGTCGCTCGTCGGGGAAGGTCCAGACCTCGTCTGCACGGGCGGCTGGTTCAACGGCTTCCCCGTCGTCATCGACAGCGACGGCGGTTGATGCACGGCAGGAGGGCCGGCCCGGAAGTTCCGGGCCGGCCCTCCTGCCGTCAGAGGGCGTCGCCGCCGGTGCGGTACGGGCCTCCCTGTTCCAGGTTCGGGCTGACGCGGGGGTGCCGGCCCTCCTGCCCCGGCACGGGCGAGGTCGTCGGCTCCTGCAGCTGCTGCTCCATCTCGTCGGCGCCCCGCTGCGGCTCGGCGACGGCGGCGCGCGCGTTCCAGTCCTCGACGACCTGCTCTTCGCGCCGCTGCGCGAGCACGGCGATCGTGATCGCGTGGGCGAGCGCCAGGATCAGCAGGTACACCCCGACCCGGCCCATCACGGCGGGGAACGAGCCGCCGCCGGGGAAGTGCACGGTCGAGATGAGCGCGAGCGCCCCGAGGACCACGACGTAGAACAGGGCCGTGACGAGCATCGTCATCGCCGATGCCGCCTCCGGTCGCCCGCGGTCGCCCTGGAGGTAGCGCGCACCGCTGCGGTAGATGATCTGGCCGTCGATCGCGGCCAGCAGGATCCCGATCACCAGGAAGGAAACATAGCTGTTCGTGTCCACGACCGACTCCCCTTCAGATCGCCGAGAACGCTCCTTTCCCGGCTACCCGCTGAAGGCCCTGGTCGCGCACCACCATGGGGTGAACTAGCGCTTGATCAGCGCCACGATCGAGCCGATCACGCCGACCGCGCCCGCCCCGAGGAACAAGTAGTAGCCCGGCGCGGTGCTGTCGGGGTTGGGCTCGCCCGAGGTGAGCCAGAAGATCATGCCCACGATCATCACCAGGGACACCACCAGCGCCAGCGCACCGACGATCCGCTTGTTGCGCATCGGGATGAACAGGACCGCGCCGGCGAGCAGGGCCAGGCCGCCGCCGATGAGCACGAGGTACACGCCGATCTGGATGATCGTGCCGCTGGAGCTGCCGAAGTCGCTCGCCTGCCCGGCGGCGTCGGCGACGTCGATGCCCGCCAGGCCCTGCCCGCGCACGCTGAACCACGGCAGGAAGAACTGCAGCACGCCGGCCAGGCCGCCGAGGACGAGCACGATGGCGGCCGGGATGTTGTTGCTCGCCGCCGTGCCGAACTGGCCGGGGCCCTGCGGGCCGTACCCGTACTGCGGCGCGGGATAGCCGTACTGGCCGGGATAGCCGTACTGGGGCGGGTAGCCGGGCTGCTGTGGCGCGCCGTACCCTGGCTGGCCCGGCACCGGCGCGCCGTACCCCGGCTGCTGCGGCGGCCCGTAGCCGGGCTGGCCTTCGCCGTATCCGCCGGGCTGCTGGCCTGGATAGCTCATGTCTCTCCCCCTCGACGACCGGCGCCGACCGCGCCCGAGGGTTGATGCTACTGCGCGTGGCGTGCTCGGTGGGTGAACGACGCCCGCGAGGTCAGCCGACCGGGGCGCGGACGTCGTCGAGACCGAACCAGAACAGCACCACGTCCGGGTTCTCGCTCCACGCCACCTGGTGCGCCTGCACGGTCCGGCCGCCGACGGTGCTGGTGATCCGCGCCGCGGGGCCCACGTAGTAGCCGAACACCGGCACGGTCGGCGGCAGCCCGGGGTCCCCGCCGTCGAGGATCCGGAAGCCCGGCGCGAGGTCGGAACCGTGGTGGACGTTGCTCATCAGCTGGCCTTCGAGCCGGCCGGCAGCGGTGCGGTGGCCTGCCATCAGTCCGAAGTGGACACCCGGAAGATCCGGTGTCCGGATCGCGACGAAGTAGAACACCCGCTCGCCCGAGGAGTCACGCGTCATCGCCGGCACGACCTCGCCGAGTAGCAGGCGTCCCGCCGGTCCGGCGGATCGCTCGCCGGTGCCGGGGCGGTGCTCGCCGGGCCGCCGCCAGCGGGTACGCGGCGTGCGTGAGCCGGTTGAGCCGCGGCGGCCGGAACTTCCCGGCACCGGAGCGGGGGCGGCAGCGAAGCCAGGGCTGCGGCACGGTGGCCGCCGGGGTGTAGCAGGATGTACGCATGCAGGCCCCAGACCCGGACTTCGCCGGGGTGCCGAGGATGACGGTCCGTACCGAACGCGCCGGTGACGCCGTCGTGCTGGCCGTCAGCGGCGAGGTCGACATGACCACCGCGCCCGAGCTGGACGCGCACACGAGCCAGGCGCTGCGGGACCGGCCGCCCGTGCTGGTGATCGACCTGACCGAGGTTACGTTCCTGGGTTCGGCCGGCATGTCCTCCCTCGTCGCCGCGGGCCAGGACGGCGGGGACACCTCGGTGCGGATCGTCGCCAGCGGGTCGGCCACCGCGCGGCCGATGCAGCTGGTCGGCCTGGACCAGCTGCTGGCCATCCACCCGACCCGCGCGGCGGCGCTGGCAGGCTGAGCGGGCGCGCATGTGTCGCGCGGCGCTGGGTACTTTCCGGACGACGGCCCGAGGACGGGCCCGCACCGAGAGGGGTGCGCGATGAACCCGCGTCACGACCCGGCGCGGCCGGCGGACCCGGCGTTCCGCCGCCGGGGGCCAGCACTGCCACGGCACGCGACCTGGCTGCGCCACGAGCTCGACGACTGGGCCCGCGCCCGTGCCCTCCCCGACCCGGTCCGTGAGGCGCTCGCGCTCGCGGGCTACGAAGCGATGGCCAATGCCGTCACGCACGCGTATCCCGCGCGAACAACGGGGTTCCTGGAGGTGACCGCGTGCGAGGAGGCGGGCGCGGCGACCGTCGTCGTGACCGATCACGGCCAGTGGCGCCCCCCGCCGCCGGTCGCCGGCGCGCTGCGCGGGCGCGGCCTGGCGCTCATCCACGCGTTGGCGGGCCGGACGTCGGTCGACACGCGCGAACACGGCACGACGGTCACGATGACCTGGCCGTTGCCGTGACCCGTCGCCGTAACCCGTTGCCGTAACCCGTCACCGTCCCGCCAGGTTTGCCGCGGCGGTGCACGGGGTAGCCGGGCGCGGCTTGACCGACCAGGCCTCCGGCGCGTGATGGGAACGATGAGCGGCAACAACTCCGGCGAGGACGCCCCTGCGCTCCTGCTCGACCTCGCACCGGACCACGTGCCACCGCTGGTGGAGGTCCGGCAATGGGCGGCCCGGACCCTGCCGCCCGCCGGGCCGGACTTCGTCTCCGACGTGCAGCTCGTGGCGACCGAACTGGTCAGCAACGCCTACGAGCACGCCGGGGGCGCCCGGCGGGTGCGGCTCGGCTACGACAAGGACACCGGGCGGCTGCTGGTGGAGGTCGAGGACGGCAGCAGCGACCCGCCCGTGCGCCAGGAGGCAGGCGGGTTCCGCGGCCGGGGGCTGGCGCTCGTGGACGCGCTGGCGCACGCCTGGGGCAGCCGCCCGCGCGCCGGCGGCGGGAAGACGGTCTGGGCGGTGCTCATGGCCGGGGGTCGTTGAGCCCGAGCTCCACCGCCCGGCGGATCTGCTCCCGGTTCTCCCGTACGACGGTGGAGAAGAACTCGTCGATCCGCGGGTCGAGCAGCACCTCCAGCAGCACCCGGAACGACGTGTCGACGACCCCGCGCACCAGCTCGTCGTGGAAGGGCATCCGCCGCAGGCGCCCGAGCTGCGGGTCCTGCGACACCTTCTCGGTGATGATCGCCCGCAGCTCGGCGCGGTGGGCGTCGAGGGAACGGGCGAGGTTCTCCGGGTAGCTGCCCGTCTCCAGCACCTTGACGACCTCGTCGAGCACGGCGATCGTCACCGGCTTCTTGACCGCGCGCACGATCGGCTCGGACAGCTTGTCCACCAGCCGGTAGGTGAACTGCTCCCCCACCGCCCGGTCGGCGGCCCGGCCGATGCGCACCAGCAGCAGCACCACCACGACGAACCGGTGCCCCAGCAGCGCCGGGTGCGCGACGGGGAGCATCGCGAACAGCTCGTACCAGTTGCGCATCAGGAAATGCTTGGCCCAGCGGCGTTTGCGCCAGCGCCACAGGAATTCCCCGAGGAACACCAGGCAGATCGCGCAGTCGGTGTAGAAGATCGCGAGCCCGGCCCCGCGGGAGGGCGGGCTGAGGATCATGAAGCCGAGCAGGCCCACGGAGACGACCGCGAGCGCGAGCATGACCCAGTCGTCGGCGCGCACGTTGCCGGGCATGATCCCGGAATTGAGCTCCGGCTCTCGAACGTCGCGCAGGCTGGCCATGGGCCCGATCATGGCATGCGCGCCCGCACCGGGCGGGGCGAGCCCGTCGGCGTGTCCGGCTCCGGCTCGTCGCGGAGCTCGGGCAGGCGGGGCACCACCGGGTTCGCGAGCCACTTCGGGGAACGGGCCCACCGATCCACAGTAGACAGTCCGCTCCGCGCGAAACGCGGCCTCTTCCGGTGGCCCGCCTGGCAGGCCCGGCCCATGGACGGGTTGCTGCGACAACGGAACTTCCGGTTGCTGTGGCTGGGCCGGACCACCAGCCGCTTCGGCAGCAACATCTCTGCCGTCGCGCTGCCCCTCGTCGCCGTGGTCGTGTTGCACGCCAACGCCTTCACGGCCGGGCTGCTCGCGGCCGCGGCGTGTTCCCGTGGCTGCTGCTCGGCCTTCCGGCGGGTGCGTGGGCCGACCGCGTCGCCCGGCGGCCGCTCATGGTGGCCTGCGATCTCACAGCAGCCGTGCTGATCGCCTCCGTGCCGGTCGCGGCGTGGCTCGGCGTGCTCACCATGGCACAGCTGCTCGCGGTCGCCCTGCTCGCGGGCGGCGCAAACGTGCTCTTCACCACCGCCTACCGCGCCTACCTGCCCGACACCGCGGCTCGGCGCCGGGAACGCGCTCCTGCGCGGCAGCGAGTCCGCGGCGCAGATCGCGGGGCGGGGGCTGGGCGGCGTGCCGGCCCAGGCGCTCGGCGCGGTGTCCGGCCTGCTCGCGGACGCGGCGACGTTCGCGGTCGCCCTGGTGTGCCTGCTGCGGATCCGGGCGCCCGAACCACGCGGCGCCACGGCCCGCTCGCTGCGCGAGGAGATCGCCATCGGACTGCGGTGGACGCCGGCCGATCCCCACCCGCGGGCGCCGGCGGCCTTCGGGTGCCTGACCAACCTGGGGCTGACCGGGTTCCAGGCGCTGCAGGTCCTCTTCCTCGTCGGTGACCTCCACGCGATCCCGGCGGCGGGGGTGGTCGCCGCGAACGTCGTCATCGGCGCGTTCCAGCAGAGCTACCCCCCGACCGCGATCCCGGGGCCGCGTGATCGCGACGGCCACCGTGGTGAGCTGTGCGGCCGACCCCGTCGGCGCCACTCTGCTCGCGACGCCGCTGCGCCGGACCCGTGAGCTCCCGCGGCCCGTCAGCTCCTGACCTCGCCCAGTCGCGGGATCAGCTCGGCGAGCCGCGCGGTGCCGCCGGGACGGAGGGTCAGGGTCCGGCCGTCGTCGTCGACGGCGACGGCGACGAGGTCCTCGGCGCGGAACCAGGTCAGGATCTCGTGGCCGAGAGCGCCGCCCAGATGCGGGCGGCGCAGGGTGCGGTCCACGCAGCTCGTGGCCACCTTGCGCCGGGTCGCGGCCAGGGCGCCGACGTCGATCCCGAAGCGGGGCAGCACTTTCCCGGCCGCCGGGCCGAGCTCGAGCGCGTCGCCGCCGCCAGCAGGCCGCCGTAGCGCGCGGTCGGCGAGCAACTGGTCCAGCAGCGCGACGCCGAGGCGGCCTGCCGCGTGGTCGTAGCAGAGCCGTTCCGGGGCCGCGGTCGCGCTCGGCAACGGCAGCGCCCCGCCCGCGTAGTCGGCCAGGACGTCGAGTACGGCCGTGACAGCCGGGTCCTTGAGCCGGTAGGTGACGTGCCGCCCGGACTGCTCGCCGACGACCAGCCCCGCGGTGCGCAGCTTCGCGAGGTGGTTGCCGAGCCGGGCCGGGCTGACGCCGAGGATGTCGGCGAGCTGGGTCATCCCGTGCGGGCCCTCGTGCGCGAGCAGCTGCAGCACGGTCAGCCGGATCGGGTCCGCCAGCTCACGGGCGAGTCCGGTCACCGTCGCGACGACGGGCTGCTCCGCGCTGGTCCATCCGGGAGACACGGACCGATCATAACAGAGCTTTCATATTTCACTGATACGTGATAGATGTCTGTAGATGGCTGCCGTGCGCAGGTACTGGCGCGAACAGGTCCCGCCCCTGGGCCCGTTTCGCGTGCTGGCGCTGGGGGTGCTCGTGACGACCGCGGGCGAAGGAGCCTGGTACACCACCTGGGCCGTGTACTTCACGACCGCGGCGGGGCTGCCCGCCGCGTCGGTCGGCCTCGGCCTGCTGCTCGCCGGGGCCGTGGCCCTGCTCGCCGCCACCCCGGTCGGCGCGCTGGCCGACCGGCTCGGCCCCCGCACGCTGCTGGCCGTCCTGATCGCGGTCGAGGGCGTGTCGATGGCCGCCTTCCTGTGCACTTCCCGCTTCGCGGTGTTCCTGCCCGTCGCGGTGGTCAACACGGTCGCCGACCGGGCTGCCGCCGGCGTCAGGACCGCCTACGTGGCCGGGCTCGCGGACGCGGGCAACCGGGTCGGGCACCTGGCGCGCCAGCGCGTCGCGAGCCATGTCGGCTACACGGTCGGCGCCGCGGGCGGGGCGCTGTGCCTGAGCCTGCACACGGCCGCCGCGTTCCACGTCGTGATCGTGCTCAACGCGGCCACGTCGCTGTTCCACGCCGCACTGCTCGCCCGCATGCCCGTGGTGCCCGCGGCACGGGTGCGCACCCCGGCCCTGGCCAGGGATCCGGCGTTCCTCGCCGTCGCGACGACGACCGGCCTGCTGTCGCTGTGCTGGGGCCTGGTCTCGACCGCGCTCCCGCTGTGGCTGCTGCGGAACACCGGCCTGCCGACGGCGCTGGCGGGCGCCGTCGTGATCGTCAACTCGCTCGGTGTCGCGTTGTTGCAGGTGCCGGCGAGCCGGGGCTGCACCACGGTCCGGCGTGCCGCCGCACGGGCGCTGTGGTCGGGTGCCGCGCTCGCCGGCGCGTGCCTGGTCCTCGCCGCCACCGCCGGCGGGCACGGCCTGCTCGCCGCCGGGCTCGTGCTGGTCGCCGCGGGCGCCCACCTGGCGGGCGAGCTGTGGTTCATCGCGGCCCGCTGGACCCTGACCCTCGACCTCACCCCGGCCGGTGCGACCGGGCGCTACCAGGGGGTCACCGCGACCGCAGAGGCGGCGGCGCAGATGCTCAGCCCGGCGGTGATGACCGTGCTGATCGGCACCTGGGGGCGCTCCGGCTGGTTCGTGCTGGCCGCCGTGTTCCTCGCCGCGGGCGCGGCCACCGTCCCCGCCACGCGGTGGGCGGTGCGGACCCGGACCAACGCCGTTCCCGGCGCAGCGTGACGAGCCCCGCGATCGAGCGCGGGATGAACGCGAGGACCACCAGCCCGGCCACCACGTACTCGGCCACCCGCCCGCCGTTGAGCGCGCCGCGCGTGACGACGAGCGCCCAGACCAGGAAGGCGAGCAGTACGAAGCCGAGCACCACGTTGAAGTAGGCACGGCCGAGGGTGTCGGGAACGATCTTCGTCCAGCTGACTTCACGCATGACACCCAGTCTCGGCGTCCCCAAGGCCCCGGCCTTCCCCCGCGGGACCGATTCCGGCCCGGTTCCCTCGACCGAAAGGACTAACCGGCGTCCCGCAGCGCGGCGGACGCGGCGGCCACGGCTTCGAGCACGCTCCCCGCCAGCTCGCGGCCCACCCGCTTGGTGCCCATCCGGCTCGAGGGCAGCACGACGTTGATCGACGCCACCGGCGCGCCCATCAGGTCGCGCACGGCCGCCCCGACCGCGCTCACGCCGTTCTCCCCCTCCTCCACGTTCATCGCGAAGCCGGCCTTCCGGATCGCGGCCAGCTCCCGGGTGAGCTGCGGCCAGCCCGAGATCGACGCGGTGGTGCGCCGTTCCAGGCTCCGCCCGGCGAACCGGCGGTCGAACTCGACCTCGGAGAGCACGGCCATGATCGCCTTGCCCGCCGCGGTGCAGTGCGCCGGGATGAGCACGCCGGTCCGGTTGCCGACCCGGACCGTGCGGTTGCCTTCGATCCCGTCCACGAACCGGATGTGCCGTCCCTCCAGGACCCCGAGGCTGACCGTCTCGCCGGTCGCCGTCCACAGCTGCTCGAGCATCGGCCGGACCACCTGCCGCACGTCCATCCGGTTGAGCGAGGCCAGGCCCAGCTCCTCGAGCACCGGACCGGGGCAGTACGGGCCGTTGCGCGAGCGCTGCTCGGCGAAACCCTGTGTGCGCAAGGAGTTCAGCAGCCGGTGCGCGGTCGAGGGCGCGACCCCCAGCAGGTCGGCGACCTCCGACAGGCGCAGCGCCCGGTGCTGGGCGAGCAGCCGGACGAGCTGGAGCGCGTTGTCGACCGAGCTCAGCGCGGGCTCGGTGCGCGATTTCGTCATAGCAGAATTGTAGAGGCTGAATCTTCCGCTCTCGCAAAACGCGTGCTTCGCTCGACCTCAGCCGCTTTCCGCCTCGGACAGCCAGGAGTGAACCGTGTCAGCACCAGTGCCGGTCGACGCGATCGAACAGCTGCGGACCGCGAGGTTCGGCCGCTTCCACCTGATGCTCGTCGTGGGCGTCATGCTCTCGATGGTCTTCGACGGGTACGACACGCTCAACCCGTCCTACGTCATCCACTACACCGCGAAACCCTGGCAGCTCAGCCACAGCGCGACCGGGCTGATGGTCGCCTCGGGACTGATCGGGTTCCTCGTCGGCGCGCTGGCGCACGGCCCCGTCGCCGACCGGATCGGCCGGCGGCCGGTCCTGCTCGGGGCGCTGTTCGGCACCGGCCTGCTCAGCCTGCTCACCGCCGTGGCCGCGAACGGGTTCGGCTCGTTCATCCTGCTGCGGCTGCTGACCGGGCTGTTCCTCGGCGTGATCATGCCGCTGGGCACGGCCTTCGTCAACGAGTTCGCCCCCGCCCGCTCGGCGAACCGGGTCGTCGCGGTGACGATCGCCGGGTACTGCCTCGGCGGCGTCCTCGCCTCGCTGGTCGGCATCTACATCACGCCGCACCTGGGCTGGCACTCGCTGTACTGGATCGGTGCCGCGCCACTCGTGCTCGGCTTGCTGCTGCTGCCGCTGCTGCCCGAGTCGGTGCAGTTCCAGGTGCTGCGCGGGCGGCACGAGGACGTCGCGAAGACGCTCGCGAAGATCCGCCCCGGCCAGGACTACGGCGGCGTGCGGTTCCTGCAGCCGCGCGAGCGCGCCTCGGCCAGGGAGATGATCGGCACCGTGGTGGGCCGCCCGTTCCGGCGGACGAGCATCGCGTTGTGGGTGTGCGCGTTCATGATCCTGTTCTGCATCTACGGGCTGTCGGGCTGGCTGCCGTCGGTGATGGAGAGCCGTGGCAACGACTTCGCCGCGTCGTTCTTCTTCCTGGCGATCCTGCAGCTGGCCGGGATCGTCGGCGGGATCACCGTCGCGATCGTGTGCGACCGGCGCCGGGGCGGGCTGGCCGTGGGCCTGGTCGTGCTGATGGTGGTCGCGGCGGTGGCCGTCCTGCTGGTCGGCGTGAGCACCGGATCGGCGGCACAGCTGGTGTTCACCGGCTTCGCCGGGTTCGGCATCATCGGCGGCCAGTCCGTTCTGGACACCCTGTCGGCACAGACTTATCCGGCGCACCTGCGCAGCACGGGCACCGGGATGATGTTCGGCGTCGGCCGCGTCGGCGGCATCCTCGGCCCCTACCTGATCGGCTGGCTGCTCGACTGGACCGGCGGCGCGACCGGGGTCGTCTTCGTCGTGATGGTGGTCGCGACGAGCGTCGCGGCCGTCACCGGTGGCGCGCTGGTCGTCTTCCGCCGCGGCATCCCGTCCACTGTGGACAGCCTCAGTGCCACCCGAGTCCCCGTTTCCTGAACACCGAGAGAGGAAGAGGATGACCGACACCAGCCCATTGACCACCGGCGGCGAGATCGGCTACCTGCGGATCGCGACCGAGGAGGCGTACGGGCCGCCCGAGCTGTTCGACCTGTACCGCAAGCTGCTCGAGACCACCGACGACATCGGTTTCCGCAGCCTGATGGGCCACTACCTCACCAGCGACGCCGAGCGGCCCCGGTTCGTCCGCGACCGGCTGCAGGACGCCGGGGAGAAACGGCTGTCCGAAATGGACGCGGCCGGGGTCGACCACGCGGTACTGGCACTCACCTCGCCCGGCACCCAGGTGCTCGCCGACGACGACGCGCGCGAGATCGCCACCATCACCAACGACCGCATCGCCGAGGCGACGGCGACGTATCCGGCCCGGTTCTCCGGCCTGGCGGCGGTGGGGTTCGGGGACGTCCCGGCCGCGGTGAAGGAGCTCGACCGGGCGGTGTCCTCGCTGGGGCTCAAGGGGCTGATCTGCAACTCGCACATCAAGGGCCACTACCTCGACGAGGCCCGGTTCTTCCCGCTCCTGGAGGCGCTGGAGTCCCTCGGCGTGCCGCTGTACCTGCACCCGAACACGCCGAACAACGACATGATCAAGCCGTTGTACGAGGCCGGGCTGGACGGCGCGATCTTCGGGTTCGGCCTGGAGACCGCGATGCACCTGCTGCGGATGATCACCGCCGGGGTGTTCGACCGGTTCCCGCGGCTGAAGGTCGTGGTCGGCCACCTGGGCGAGGCGCTGCCGTACTGGCTCTACCGGCTGGACTACATGCACGCCGGGCAGGTGAAGGCCAACCGGTACGAGGCGATCAAACCGCTGGAGCTGAAGATCAGCGAGTACTTCCGCCGCAACATCTGGCTCACCACGAGCGGGATGCCGTGGGCGCCGACGATCATGTACGCGCGGGAGGTGGTCGGCGCCGACCGCGTGATGTACGCGATGGACTACCCGTACGAGTACGTGCCCGACGAGGTCCGGATGCAGGACGCGCTGCCACTGGAGCCGGCCGAGCTCAAGCAGTTCTACCAGGACATCGCGATCGAGGTGTTCGGCCTCGACGAGGCGGTGCTGACCGGCGGCTGAGCGCGGGTGCGGGGCCGGACCGGCCCCGCACCCCCGGTCGTCTCAGGACAGCCGGCGGCGGATCCAGAAGAAGCCGAACCCGCACAGCGCCGCGGTCGCCAGCAGGAAGATCCCGGTCTCCAGTCCCTGGAACAGCCAGAACCGGCTGTCGGGCTGGTAGGTGATCCGCTGCTGGTAGCCGTTGTCGGCGAGCTGCGCGAAGCACGCCTTCTGCGCCTCGCCCACGACGGGCTCGTGCCCGTTCGGCGGCCCTATGCAGTCCTGGACCCAGCTGGGCAGGGTCGTCGCGGCCGCGCCGGACCGGTCGACGGTCTCGCTGGAGAGGATCCACGCGCCCGGCTGGCCGACGGTCACCGTCAGCTCCGTCGTGCCGTCCGGGCCGTTCACCCCGATGCCGTGCAGGTTATCCGCGGTGATCGCGGTGGTCACCGCCACCGGCGGGACCAGGTGCGGCCGGACCCACAGCGGCATCGCGAGCTGGACCCCGACGAACACCGCCAGCGTCACCGCCATCGCGGGAATGGTGCGCCGCACCAGCATCCCGACGACGACACCCAGCACGAAGGCGAACGCCGCGTACCCCATGGGCGCGATGTCGCGCGCGGCGAACCCGAGCGGGGCGAGCCGGGCGTACCCCGGGCCCGAGGCCTGCTGGACCGGGCCGGACCACCAGTTCACCGCGAAGCTGACGATGCCGGCGACGAGCATCGCGGTGAGGCCGACGAGGCCCAGCTTGACGGCCAGCCACCGGGTCCTGGTCACGCTCTGGCTCCACACCAGCCGGTGCGTCCCGGTCTCCAGCTCGCGGCTGATCAGCGGCGCGCCCCAGAACAGGCCGAGGATTCCCGGCACGACCATCGTGAGGATCGCGAGCGCGGAGGACACCGCCGTATGGCTGCGGGCGAACTCGGTGGTGAACGCCAAGCACGTGTCGTTCGCCTGCACGCCGCCATCCCCGCGCGGTAGAGCTCCGCCAGGTTCCCGCCGGTGAACGCGAGCACGGCTACCAGCACGGCGACCCCCGCGAACACCACGTACGCCTGCGTGCGGAACTGACGCCAGGTCAGCCGAATCATCGCAGCACCTCCAGCGCGGGCCGCGTGCCGGCGTGCCCGGACGTGGACATGTAGGCGAGGACGTGCTCTGCCGGTCGGTGTGGCTGGCGGAGACCACCTGCAGGTCCGCGGGGAGCGAGGCCGGGTCACGGCGCGGGCCGGTGAGCAGGTGGTGGCTCGCGAGCAGCTCGTCGACGTCACCGGCGATCCGCACCCGCGAGCCGACCAGCACGACCAGGTGGTCGCAGACGCGCTCGAGGTCGGCGACCAGGTGCGAGGACAGCACGACACTCAGCTCGTACTCAGCGGCCGCGGCCATCAGTCCCTGCAGGAACTCCCTGCGGGCCAACGGGTCCACGGACGCGACAGGCTCGTCGAGGATCAGCAGCTCGGGTCGTTTGGCGATGCCGAGGGTGAGCGCGAGCTGGGCACGCTGGCCGCCGGAGAGCTTTCCCGCCCGCTGCCGCCGATCCAGGCCGAGCCGCTCGACGCGCTCGCGGGCGATCGCGGCGTCCCAGCGCGGGTTCAGCCGCGCGCCCAGCCGCAGGTGCTCGCCGACGGTGAGCCCGCTGTAAGTGGGCGTGTCCTGGGCGACGAAACCGATCTTGGCCAGCTGCGGCGGCCCGGCGGCGGGACGCTCCCCGAGCACCTCGATGCTGCCCGAGGTGGGGGTGAGCTGGCCCGCGGCCAGGTTCAGCAGGGTGGACTTCCCGGCGCCGTTGGGCCCGACCAGGCCGACGACCCGCCCGGCGGGGATGGCCAGGGTGCAGTCCGACAGTGCCCAGCGGCGGCCGTAGCGCTTGCCCAGCCGCCGGGTCCGCAGCACGGTTGTCATGCTATTTCCTCCTCGGCGGCGGCCCGAAAGGTCGCCAGGAACAGGGCTTCGATGCTCTCGTCGTCGAGACCGGCCCGGCGCGCCTTCGCCAGCCGGCGGCGCAGGTCCTGGCGCAGCGGCCCGTGTGCGGCAAGGGATGCGTCGCTGAGCGTGCGCGTGACGAAGGTGCCCACGCCCGGGCGCGCCGCGACGAGGCCGTCGCGCTCGAGCTCGCGGTAGGCCTTGAGCACGGTGTTCGGGTTGATCGCCAGCCGCGACACCACTAGGTATAGGCGGGTCCGCTGTCAACCGGCGAGGTGATCCTCCCTGGCCGCGAGAGCAGCTCCCCGTTTCGCGGCCGGGCGGGGATTTCCGCGCCGCGCCAAGGCGAACGCACCGGCGAGGATGAGCACACAGCCCGCCAGCTGCGGCGGCGACGGGCGCTCGCCGAGCACGAGCGCGCCGAGCAGCACCGACCCGATCGGGGTCAGCAGCAGGAGGACCGCGCCGAGCTGGCTCGGCAGCTCCGGCGAGCACACCGCGACCAGCAGCCAGCCCACCACCTGCGCGCAGATCGCCGCGGCGGCGAGCCAGCCGAACGACGCGGCGCCCGGGGCGAGGTCGACACCGTGCCAGCAGACGCCGACGGCGAGCGACACCACGGCCGCCGACGCCATCACGAGCAGGTAGGGCTGGACCGGCGGCCCGCCCTGCCCGCCGCGGCGCAGGAGGAACAGGAAGCCCGAGTAGCACACCGCGGCCAGCAGGGCGTGCACCGTCCCCCACGTGGGGTCGGGGCCCGAGGGGGCGTGCCCGACCAGTCCGGCCGTGAGCACCACGCCCAGCAGCATCACCGGCACGCAGGCGAGGAACCGCCGGGTCATCCGCTCCCGGTCGACCGCCCACGCCAGCACCGGTACCAGCACGACCTGCAGGTTCACCAGCACGGTCGACAGGCCCGCGCCCACCTCGAAGATCGCCTGCGTCCACAACAGCATGTCCCCGGCGAAGAACACGCCGGCGAGCAGGGCGTACAGCGTCGCGCGGCGGGCAGGCGCACCGGCCGTGCGGCGTTCGCGCAGCGCCACGAGCAGCAGTGGCGGAAGCGCGATGACGCAGCGCCAGAACGACGCCGTGCCGGGCGAGACGGCCGACAGGCCGATGAGCACCGCCGACGCCGACACGCTCAACGCCGCCGTCGTCATCCCCCACACCGGATGGTTCCGCACGTCCGGGGGCTACCACCGGCTCTAACGACCGAAACGCCTTATTCTTGTTAGATGAGTTCCGAGCGCCCACTGGTCGGCGGCCATGTCGCGGTCGACCTGGTCAACACGGTGGCCTGGCGGCTCGACCCGGCCAGGCTCGTCGACGACGTGACCGACCCCGACGCCCTCGTGGCATGGCTGCGGCGGACCGGGTTGGCGCACGGGAAGCTCGCGGCGACCGAGCGGACGGTCGAGGAGGTCCGGCGCCTCCGGGAAGACCTCTACGCCGTGCTGTTCGCCTCGATCGAGCAGCGGGACCCGCCGCCGGAAGCGGCCGAGTCGCTGCGGGCGGCGATGCTGGCGGCGCTGTCCCGGGCGCGAGTGGCGACGATCGTGCCGCTGCGCTGGGAGTTCGAGCCCGCGCGGCCGGCGGACCTGCCGGTGCTGCTGACGCTGGAGGTCTGGCGGTTCCTGCAGTTCACCGACCTGACCCGGCTGCGCCAGTGCGCCGACGAGGGCTGCGGCTGGCTGTTCCTGGACGCGAGCAGGAACGGCTCCCGGCGCTGGTGCAGCTCGGCCGACTGCGGCAACCGCGCCCGTGCGCGCCGCCACTACCGGCGGGCGCGGGCCTGATCCCGGCCGCGCCGAACACGGGATGCCGGCCCTTGGCACTTCCGCCGCCGCGGCGCTGCGGGAGGTGGAAGTGGCCTCGTCCGACGGTAGCGTGGCCCGGTGGACACCTACGACTCCGTTCTCGACGCCATCGGAAGCACGCCCCTGATCCGGCTGACGCGGATCGCCCCACCGGGTGGCGCGCCGGTCTACGCCAAGGCGGAGTTCTTCAACCCGGGCGGCAGCGTGAAGGACCGGGCGGCGCTGTCGATGGTGCGGGCGGCCCGCGACGCCGGCACCCTCGTGCCCGGCGGGCGCATCGTCGAGGGCACCTCGGGCAACACCGGCATCGGCCTCGCGGTCGTCGCCGCGCAGCTCGGGCATCCGCTGACCGTCGTGGTCCCGGACAAGACCAGCGGCGAGAAGATCGCGGCGCTGAAGGCCTATGGCGCCGACGTCCTGGTGACCGCCGGCGGGGTGCCGTCGGACCATCCCGAGCACGTGCGGCAGCTGGCCCGCCGGATCGCGGACGAGACCGGCGGATGGCTCGCCGACCAGTACGACAACCCGGCCAACCCCGCCGCGCACCGGGAGTACACCGGGCCGGAGCTGTGGGCGCAGACCGGGGGCCGCCTCACGCATTTCGTCGCCGGGGTGGGCACCGGGGGCACGATCAGCGGGACCGGGGGCTACCTCAAGCAGGTCAGCGACGGGCGGGTCCGGGTGATCGGCGCGGACCCCGAGTACTCGGTCTACGGCGGTGGCGACGGCAGCCCGTACTTCGTAGAGGCGATCGGGCACTACGTCCACCCCGAAACCCGGGAGGACCAGTGGCCGCTGTCGTACCACCGGGAGGTCGTGGACGAGTTCGAGCGCATCGGGGACCGCGAGTCCATCCTCGCCGCCCGCCGCCTCGCCCGCGAGGAAGGGCTGCTGGCCGGCGGTTCGGCCGGGACCGCGCTCGCCGCGGCCCTGCGGGTCGCCGCCCGGCTGGGCCCGGACGACCTCGTGGTGGTGCTGCTGCCGGACACCGGGCGCGGCTACCTCAGCAAGTACTTCGACGATGACTGGTTGCGCCGCAACGGTTTCCTCGAGGAGCCCGAGGGCGCGACGGTCGGGGCGGCGATCGGCCGCGCCGCGCCGCCGCTACCGGCGCTGCCCGCGACGGCGACCGTCGCACAGGCGCGAGCGCTCGTCTCGGACGCGCCGCTGCCGGTGTTCCTCCCCCGGCCGAAGCCCGCGGGACCGCCCGCGGCGGCCGAGGTGCTCGGCACCCTGCGGGTGGAGCCCACGTGGGACCCGGCGGACCCGGTGTCGTCGCACCTGCTCGCCCCGCTGCCGACGGTGGGCATCGGCGAGGACGCGGGGGAAGCGCTGGCCCGCGTCGGTTCCGGCGAATGGGCCTGGGTGCTGCTCGACGGCCGCATCACCGCCGCGGTGCACCGCGACCAGCTCAAGGCCTGAGGCCCGGCCGACCGCACAGCTTCGCGACCGAAGCACCCCTGGTCACGGCTCACATCCCGCCCTCCCGATAGCAGCGGGTGACCGCTTGCGCAGTGCAGATTGCACCGCCAGCACCCGCAAGCCGCGCCCATGCCGGTCATTACACCCTTGCCCGGATCTCGCCGATCAGGGAGGATTCGACGGTTGCCGCAGGTCAGGAGGGGCGGGTGGACGCGTGACTGTTGCCGCATCGTCGGCGAGCACGCCGATGGGCCGCAAACTGCAACTTGCGGCACTACTTCGTCGCCTTCGCGAGCAGGCGCAGTTGACGCAGCGTGACGCCGGCGCTGCGGTCTGGCCGCAGTCGAGCCCGGGCAGCGTGCAGAACAAGGTCGCCCGGCTCGAAAGCGGAGACACCGGGATCGCGCTGGCGGACCTGCACCGGCTGCTCGGGGTGTACGGGGTGACCGACGGGGCGGTCACCGACCTCGCGTTCTTCCTGCAGGCGGCGCCGTCGCAACGCGGCCGGTGGAGCGGCTACCGCGCGGTCTACGACGACGCGGCCCGCCGGTACATCGACCTCGAGGAGGACGCGCGGCTGATCCGCTTCGTCGCCACCGAGCAGGTGCCGGGCCTCCTGCAGAGCCCCTCGTACCTGCGCGCCGAGTTCGGGACGGCGGTCTCGCCGGCACTGCGGGCCCGGCAGGGCCGCCAGCAGGCCGTGCTGTTCCGGGAGAACCCGGCCGACTTCTACGCGGTGCTCAGCGAGTCCTGCGTCCGCCGCGTACAGGGCGACCACGCCGTGATGCGGGAGCAGATCGAGCACCTGCTCGCGCTGTCGCGGCAGCCGCACATCACCATCCAGATCGTGCCGTTCGCCTCCCGCCCGACGCCGATCGCCGCGACCGGGATGCTCGAACGGTTCGCGCTGCTGCGCCTGGCCGCGCCCGGGGTGCTCGGCGAGCTGCCGGAGTACCTGGACTACGCGTTCAACCGAACCGGTACGGAGCTGAACTGGAGCGACAACGTGCGGCGGTACGAAATACTCTGGAGCCAGGCCACCGGCGCGGCGCTGACCCCCAGCGAAACCCGGTCCTTCCTCACCACGGCATTGCGCGATTTCCACTGAACCGGCAGAAGGCGGTACTCGATGTCCACCATCGGCGAAAGCTCCCGCAAGGTCCGCACCCAGGCCACCGCGGCCGGGGTGTACGAGTGGTTCCTCGGCGGCCGGTACAGCCAGGAGGCCGACGCGAACGCGGCGATCGCGAGCCAGCGGACCTTCCCGCTGCTGTCGCGGACGATGCGGTACAACCGGCAGTTCCTGCAGCGGGTGGTGCGCCACCTCGTCGGCGAAGGGGTCCGGCAGTTCCTCGACCTGGGCTCGGGGTATCCCAGCTCGGGGAACGTGCACGAGGTGGCACAGGAGCTCGCGCCCGGCGCACGGGTGGTGTACGTCGACTACGAGCCGGACACCGTCGAGGTCAGCCGCTCGATCCTCGCCGCCAACCCCGACGCCACCTGCGTCCTGGGCGATGTCCGGAGTCCCGGTGAGGTGCTCGCGAACCCGGAGGTGCGGGAGCTGCTTGACTTCGACGAGCCGATCGGGCTGCTGATGATCGCGGTCCTGCACTTCCTGCCGGACACCGACGCGATCACGCGGCTCGTGCGCCGGTACTCCGACGCCCTCGCGCCGGGCAGCTACCTCGCGATCAGCCATGGCCTGGTCGCTTCGGGCCGGGTGCGCGAGATCCAGTCGGAGGCCACGAAGGTGTACAACCACACGGTCAGCGAGAACGGCTATACCCGTAGCCTCGCCGAGATCGAGCAGCTGTTCGGCGGGATGGCGATGGTGCCGCCGGGGGTCGTGCTCGCGACCGACTGGCACCCCGACGACCCGGACCACCACCACGACGACGAGGACGAGGCGAGCGCCATCCTGGCCGGCGGGGTGGGCCGGGTCGAGCGCCGTCTCACGAAGGGATCCGGCGCGTCCTGACCTGTTCGACCACGAGGGCCGCCGCGGCGATCAGCATCAGCGCCGTCGCGTAGACGAGCGCCGTGGAGCGGAGGCCGAAGGCCGTGGTCGCCAGGCCCGCCGCCACGGCGGGCAGGCTGAACGCCACGTACGAGATCACGTACGCCACCGCGAACAGCTCGCCCCGCTCCGCGGGCGCCGAGATCCGCACCACGGTCCCGAAGCCGGCGAGCGCCGAAGCCCCGAAGCCCGTTCCCGCCACCAGCGTGCCCACGATGCCGAGCGCGACCGAACCACCGGAGATGCCGGCCAGGGTGACCGCGAGCCCCGTCGCCAGCAGCGCAGCCCCGGCACGCAGGATCTTCTGCACCGGGCGGTTCCGCAGCAGGAACGTCGTCATCGCGCCGGTCCCGCACAGCAGTGTCACGACGAGTCCGCCGATCAGGTGGTTGGTCAGGCCGAACAGCCCCGCCGCCACCGACGGCCCGAGCGAGAGGTACAGCCCGCCGAGGGACCAGCTCGCGATCAGGATCGGGACGAGCGCGAAGAACTCGGTGCGCAGCCGGGCCGGCACGCCGAGCCGCGGCAACAGCGACCGCAGCCCACCGGGACGCCGCGCCGAAGTCTCGGGCATCGCGGCGACGATCGCCACGGCGAGCACCATCGCACCCAGCAGCAGCGCGAACACCAGATGCGTCGGCGAAGGCGCGAACTGGATCAGCGCGCCACACCCCAGCGCACCGAGCGCCAGCCCGCTGGTCGGCGCGATGCCGTTGACGACGCCGGCGCGTGCCGGCCGGTGCGGTGGGTTGAGGTCGACGAGCGTCGCGGCCATGGTCGTCATCGCGGCGCCGGTCGCGACACCCTGCACCAGCCGCGCGAGGAACAGCACCGACACGTCCCCGGCGACGAGGAACAACACGAGCGCCACCGCCTCCAGGGCGATCGCGGAGGCCAGCACCGGCCGTCGGCCGACGTGGTCGGACAGTGCGCCCAGCACGAGCAGCGAAACGATCAGCCCGAGCACGTACACCGCGAACACAGCGGTGAGCGTGGTGGCGGAGAAATCCCAGTTCTGCTGGTAGACGACGTAAAGCGGAGACGGCGCGCTCGAGGCCGCCATGAACAGCACGAAGATCGCCGCGATCGCCACGAACGTGACGGCGTGCGGCAGGCGTCTCGGCAGTGCGGCAGGCGCCGGCAGCACGGCGACGGGTGACTCGGACAAGACCCACTCCTCAAAAAGCAATGATCAGTGCGTTAGCACACCATAGCGCAAAAGCAGCGATCGGTGCGATAAAGTGGTGTCATGGCCGTCACCACGAACACCACCAGGCCGGGCGGACGGTCGGCACGGGTGCGCGCGGCCGTGCACCGCGCCGTCGAGGAGCTGCTGGCCGAGAACCCGGCGGAAGCGGTCACCCTGCCGCTCATCGCGACCCGCGCCGGCGTGCACCCGACCACGGTCTACCGCCGCTGGGGCTCCCTCGCGGACCTGCTGAACGACGTCGCGACGAGCCGGTTCAGCGGGGACATAGTGGTGCCCGACACCGGCGACCTGCGCGAGGACCTGGAGCGCTGGGCGATCGCCGTGGCCACCGACCTGGCCGACCCGGACGTGCTCGCGCTGATGCGCGCGACGCTCGGCGCCTGCCCCGAAGGCGGCAGCGCGTGCGTCACCGACCGGCACGCCCAGCTCGAGGCGATGCTCGAACGCGAGCGGGCACGTGGCGGCGCGGCGCCGGGCGTCGAGGCGGCCGCCGACGCGCTGCTCGGGCCGCTGTACTACCGCGCCGTGTTCACCGGCCAGGTGGTCGAACCGGATTGGGTGCGCGGGCTGGTGCGTGCGCTGCTGACTTGACCTGGAGCGCACTTCAGGTTCGAGACTGGACGGCGTGGACGGACGAGACATGCACCAGATCGAAGTCGCCGCCTTCGGCGGGCCCGAGGTTCTGCGAGTCAGGCATGTCCCCGGGCCGGAACCGGGGCCGGGCCAGGTCGCGATCGACGTCGCGGCGGCCGGCGTCCTCGGGGCCGACCTCGTGCTCCGAGGACGCCGCGGCGCGGCCGAGCCTCCGTACGTGCCGGGCACCGGCGTGGCAGGCCGGGTGAGCGCGCTCGGCGAGAGCGTGCCGGCCGCGTGGCTCGGCAGGCGGGTGCTGGCCGAGCCGGTCGGCGGCGGCTACGCCGAACGGGTCCTCGCCGCGGAGTCCGGGCTGATCGCCATTCCCGACGCGGTGCACGAGCAGGAGGCGATGGCCCTGCTGCACGACGGCAGCACCGCGCTGGCGCTGCTCGACGCCGCCGAGGTCCGAAGTGGAGAGTCGGTGCTCGTGCTGCCTGCCGCGGGCGCGCTCGGGAGCCTGCTCGTGCAGCTGGCGCACGCCGCCGGGGCACGCGTGGTCGGCGCGGCCCGCGGCCGGACGAAACTAGAACTGGCCGAGGCCCTCGGCGCCGACGTCGTCGTCGACTACAGCGAGCCGGGCTGGGCCGAGAAGGCCGGGTACGCGGACGTCGTCTTCGACGGCGTCGGAGGCGAGATCGGCCGGGCCGCGTTCGAGCGCGCGAAGAGCCGGTTCGCCGGCTACGGCTGCGCGGGCGGCAACCGGGCGGACATCCCGCCCGGCGAGGGGCGCGGGGTCACGGTGCTCGGGATCGACCGGCTGAGCGGGCTCGCCCCGGACCGCGTGGCGCGGATCCTGCGTGAAGCCGCGCTGGGCCGGGTCGTCCCCCTCATCGGGCAGACCTATCCCCTGGTGCGCGCCGCCGAGGCGCACGCGGCGATCGAGTCGCGGCGGGCGATCGGGAAGACGCTTTTGCTGACCTGAGCCGGGTTTCTCCGGGTCCTGTCACATCTCGCGGGGCTGTTCCGTCAAGCAGGTGTAAGCACCGGCAACGGCGAAGGAGCCCTCATGCACGCGCGCTTGGACCTCTTCGGCAACCCGATCGGAGCGCAGTTCCTCAAGTACATCAACACGGCCGGACAGGCGGTGTCGAACTCGGCACTGCCGGCCGCGACCCAGGAGCTGGTGAAGCTCCGGGCCAGCCAGATCAACGGCTGCGGTATGTGCACGGACATGCACACCAAGGACGCGGCGCAGGCCGGGGAGACCCCGGTGCGCCTCAACCTCGTCGCGGCCTGGCGCGAGGCCACGGTCTTCACCGAGGCCGAGCGCGCGGCACTGGAGCTGGCGGAGCAGGGCACGCGGATCGCGGACGCGGCCGGCGGGGTCACGGACGAGGCGTGGGCGAACGCGGCCAACCACTACGACGAGGACCAGCTCGCCGCCCTGGTGTCCCTGATCGCCGTGATCAACACCTACAACCGGGTGAACGTGATCGTCCGGCAGCCCGCCGGCGACTACCAGCCCGGCCAGTTCGGCTAGGCCGGCCCCGCACTGACCTCGATCAGCTCGAGGCGGCCCAGATCGGCCGGGGACAGTGCGTTCGCCGCGGCGAGCACGCGTTCCTGGTGCTCGCTGATCCGCCGGTCGACCAGCGCACTGAGCCGGTAGGCCAGCGCGCCGGTCTGCCGGACGGTCACCTCGTCCAGCGGCGGCTGCGGCACCCCGGTGATGGCGATACCGCCGACCCGGCCGTCGGCGCTCGTGGCCGCGCCGACCTCGTAGCGCTCACGCGGGTTCGTGGCGGGATCGGCGTAGTGCTTGCGCAGCTGCCGCAGGACCTTGTGCCACTCCAGCACCTCGCCCGGCAGTTCGATCGAGCGCACGTCGTCCTCGGTGAGGCCCATTCCCCTTGCCCCGCCGGTGAAACAACGCGCGTACGAGATCAACGCAGTGGTCCAGACCCCTTCCACGACCACGTCGTCCGGGCGCCCGGCCAGCTCCCGCACCAGCCGTTCGCAACACCGCAGCACGGTCTGCAGGTCGTTGAAGATCGAGGCCAGGTCCGCCAGGGCCTCCGCGGCCGGGGTCACCAGTCGCCGTACGGTCGCCGGTTCGTTGATCGCGTTCGTCACCCGCTCACGGTAAGCGCCGCGGCGCGCTCGGCGTGTCTCAAATTGAGACAGGCCACCGCGCCGGGCCCGGGCCTCGCGGATGTGAGAACGTCTGACCATGGAAGCTGCCGACGGCCCGGCGGAACGGGGCTACCGGCGCTCGGCAGGCTCGCCGCGTGGCGAGGCCCGGCGCCAGGACCTGCTCGAACGGGTCACCGACGACCTCGCCGTCAACGGTCTGGTCGACTTCTCGCTCCGTCGTGCCGCGCGGGCGGCCGGCACGACGCACAAGGTCCTGCTCTACCACTTCGACGGGGCCGAGGACCTGCTCCGCCAAGCCGTCGCGAGGCTCCGCGAGCGGCGGATCGGCAACGCGCTCACCGCGATCGCCGGGGACACCGGCCACCCCACGCTCGCGGACCGGGTGCGCGCCGTCTGGCGCACGCTCACCGAGGAGGAGGCAGGGCTGCGGCGGGTGCTCGACCAGGCCATCGGGCTGTCGATGTACGACCCCGCGCGTTACAACGAGCTCAGCCGCGAGGCCTCGCAGCTCTACCTGCCCCTGCTGGAGTCCTTCTGCCCGCCGGACTGGCCGCCCGGTCGCAAGCTCGAAGTCGCCGAGATGATCCTCGCGACGCTGCGCGGCTTCCTGCTCGAACGCCTGGCGATCGGCGACTCCGCCGGGGTGGACGCGGGTTTCCGGGCACTGGTCCGGGCGCTGGAGCGCGAGGACGCCGCCGGATAGCCGTGGACAGTTTGCGAACCACGTGGTTCACTTGATCTCGAGGCGGGTATCCCCAGGAGGTCGGTATGCGGCGGAAAGTTCGGTTCACCAGCGGCGGCGACGAATGCGTCGGATGGCACTACCCGGGCACCAACGGCGGTTGCGTCGTGATGGCAGGCGGGTTCGCGGTGACGAAGGAGCCGGGCACGGACCTGTTCGCGCACCGGTTCCACGAGGCGGGGTTCAGCGTCCTGGCCTTCGACTACCGGCGGATCGGTGAGAGCGGCGGCAGCCCGCGCCAGGTCCTGCCGCTGAAGGACCAGCTCGCCGACTGGCAGGCCGCGGTCGCGGTCGCCGCGACCCTGCCCGAGGTCGACCCGGCACGCCTCGCCGTCTGGGGCTTCTCCGCCAGCGGTGGGCACATCTTCCGGGTGGCGGCGGAAAACCCGCGGCTCGCCGCGGCGATCGCGCAGACCCCGAACGCCGACGGGGTGGCCGCGGCGCGCAACGCGGCCCGGTACCAGAAACCTTCCGCGATGCTGCGGTTCGTCGGGCGCGCGATCCTCGACGTACTCGGCGGTCTCGCCGGCCGGGAGCCGCGGCTGGTGCCGCTCGCGGCCGAGCCGGGGACGGTCGCGATGCTCACCACGCCGGACGCCCTCGACGGCGAGCGCGCGCTCAACCCGGGCGGCAAGTACCCGCAGTGGCGCCAGGAGGTTGCGGCCCGCTCCGCGCTGTGCCTCGGCTTCTACCGGCCCGGCCGGCACGCCGCCCGCGTGCGCAGCCCGCTGCTCGTCCTCGTGTGCGAGGAGGACCGGACAGCCCTGGTCCAGCCGTCGGTCGATGCGGCGAACCGGGCTCCACGGGCTGAGCTGGTCCGGCTGCCCGGCGGGCACTACGAGCCGTTCCTCGGCGGGCACGAGCGGGCGCTCGACGCCGAGTTGTCCTTCCTGCGGCGGCACGTGCTCGCCGCCGCGCCCGCTACCCGATGAACTCCGCCGCGAACCGGCGGACGGTCGCGGGCTCGAGGGCGTCGTGGAAGCCGACGATCAGCTCGTCGACCCCGGCGTCCTCGAAGGCCGCGAGCCGTTTGCGGATCGTGCCGGCGGTGCCGATCAGGCCGTACTCGGCGAGATCGCCCGGAAACACCATGGGCGCCCACGGCGGGACGGCGGCCAGTGCCTCCTCGTCGGTGTCGGCCATGATGCAGTAGCCGGTCGAGGTCTTGGTGATCTCGGTGAAGTCCCGGCCCACGGCTTCGCAGTGCCGGGCGAGGATCGCGTACTTGCGGGCGACCTCGTCCGGCGGCTCCTGCACGTTGCACAGGTCGCCGTAGCGGGCGACGAGCTTGAGGGTCACCTGCTCGCCACCGCCGGCGATCATCAGCGGGATGTGCGGGCGCTGCACCCCGGCCGGCTGGTTGACGACCTCCCGCACCTGGTAGTACTTCCCGTCGAAGGTGGTGACCGGCTCCGTCCACAGTGCACGGATGAGCCGCACGGCCTCGCCGAGCTGCCGGAGCCGTTCGGGCCCGCTGGGGAACTCGTAGCCGAAAGCGGTGTACTCGTCGCCGTACCAGCCCGCGCCGATGCCGAAGGTGAGCCGGCCGCCCGAGATGACGTCGAGCGTCGAGGCCATCTTCGCCTGCAGCGCGGGGTTGCGGTAGCCGTTGCCGGTGACCAGCTGTCCGAGGCGGATCCGCCGGGTCTGCGTGGCGAGGGCCGCCAGTGTCGTCCACACCTCGAACACCGGGTCGGCGCCGGGGCCGAAGGGGATGAAGTGGTCGGGGGCGTACAGGCCGTGGAAACCGCTCTCGTCGGCCGCCACCGCGAGCTCCCGCACGGTCTCGAACGCCGCGACCGGGTCCGCGACCCGGGCGAACTCGTGGGTGGTCCCCGTCGGGAGGTACAGGCTGAGCTTCATGGGCTTCCTTCCCCTGGTGTGCGTGTCTCGGGAAGGAAGACCGCACGACGACCGGAAAGGAACCGGGCCCGGTGCGAGCAGCTTTCCGGCGGCCCTGGCGGACACCCGTCCGCGGTCCGGGAGCGCGGGTTAACCTCTTCGTATGCGGCGAGACGGAAACCCCGAGTTCATCGAAGCCCTGGCTCGTGGGCTCGACGTCCTGCGCTGCTTCGAAGCCGCGCGCCCGGCGATGACGCTGAGCGAGGTCGCGACCGCGACCGAGCTGGCGAGACCGACCGCGCGGCGAATCCTGATCACGCTCGAACAGCTCGGCTATGTCCGCAGTGCGGACGGCACCTTCTCCCTCACCCCGCGGGTGCTGGAGCTGGGCATGGCCTACATCGGCTCGGCGAACCTGTGGGAGCTGGCCCGGCCGCACCTGCGCGCGCTGGTGGACGAGACCGGCGAGTCGTGCTCGATCGCCCAGCTCGACGGGTCCGACATCGTCTACGTGGCCCGCGTCGCGGTGCCCAAGCTCGTGGCGCTGGCGGTGACCATCGGCACCCGGTTCCCGGCGCTGCCGACGTCGCTGGGCAAGGTGCTGCTCGCCGCGCTGCCCCCCGCCGAGCTCGACCAGGCACTCGCCGAACCGAGCCGGGCCGGCGTGCCCGCGCGGTGGACGCCCGGCCGGGAGGAGGTCGACGCGGCGCTACGGGAGGTGCGGGCCCGGGGCTGGGCCGGCACCGACCAGCAGCTGGCGCTCGGCATCCGGTCGGTCGCCGCCCCGATCCGGGACGGGGAAGGCCGCGTGGTCGCGGCGGTCAACGTCAACGCCCACGCGGCCGAGACGCCGATGGAGACGCTCGTCGAGCACCACCTGCCGTTGCTGCTGCGCGCGGCGAGCGCGATCAGCGCCGACTGGGCCGCCTGGCACTCCCGTCCACTCGAGACGGTGCGGCGCTAGCTGGTCCGGCGTTACGTCGCGATGTCCGGGTAGGGCAGCGTGAAGTGCGCCAGCCTGCGGGCGTACTCGGTCTGGAAGCCCATCGGCTCGTGGTCGCGCTCGAACAGGCCGATGAACAGCGTCAGCGTCAGGAACGGGTGCGCGCCCAGCTCGAACAGCCTCGGATAGTCGTGGGTGGACAGTGCGTCGCGCTCGGTGTCGTCGAAGCGCAGCCACGTGGAGGACTCGCCGCCGACGCAGTTGAGGATCCGGTTGGCCTGCTCGGCCTCCCACCACGCCACGGTGCCCACCGGGTCCTCGCGGTAGCGCTCGACCAGCTCCGGGTCGCGGTCGACGGTGTACAGGAACTTGTTCAGCAGGTACTTGCTCACCGCACGCCTCCGCCGGGGTACCAGGTGAAGTAGGCCTCCATGGTGTGGAACAGGTCGTAGCTGTCGACGTAGTCCGCCCGCTGTCCTTCGCCTGCCACCCCCATCATGAGCATGAAGTCCATGAACCCGTGGGTGGCGTTGCCGGGCAGGTGCAGGCTTTCCAGCGTCACCTCGCCCAGGCACTTCTCCAGGTCGCCCCCGGCGATCCAGTCCACGGCCTTGCGGTCGAACTCCGGGTCCGGCCCGTGCGGCCCGAACTGCCGCGGCCCGCCCAGCTCCAGGGACAGGTGCCCGGTACCGATCACCGCCACCCGCTGCTCCGACGGCCAGGACTCGACGAGCTCCCGAATCGTCTGTCCCAATTGGACGAAGCGCTTCGGCTGCGGCAGTGGCGGGGCGAAGATGTTGGTGTAGACCGGCACGATCGGCAGGTCGTTCTGCGGGCGCAGGGTGATGATCGGGCAGGTGATGGAGTGGTCGATCCGCAGCTCGTTGGAGAAGGCGAGGTCGAAGCCGGCGTCCAGGCCCTCGCGCAGCACGTACGCCGAGAGGTCCTCCTGTCCGCGCAGCAGCATCTTCGGCAGCCCGAACTCACGCTCTTCGTTGTAGAAGTTGGCGTCGTAGAAGGGCGCTTTGCCCACCAGGAACTGCGGCATGTTGTCCAGCCACAGCTGGTGGAAGTGGTCCGAGCCGACCATCACCAGCACGTCCGGGCGCGCCCGCGTCAGCGTCTCGCGGAACGACTCCACCTTGCGCACCCACTCGTCGGCGAACGGCGGCCGTTCCTCGCCGGTGGCGGTGCTGGCGCGGTAGTAGAACGGGTGGTGCGTGGACGCGATCACCGCGACCAGCTCAGCCATCGGTACCTCCATCGGGATCGGGTGGCACGGACACGTTGTTGAGGTCCACGGACAGGAAGATCTGGTTCGCCACCGGGTTGCGCAGCTCCTCGGCGAGCTGCCCGATCAGCCCGGCGGTACGGGCCAGCAGGGCGAAGCCGCGCAGCAGCTCCAGCGGCAGGCCGAGGTCGGCGAGCGCGGCGCCGCACGCCCCGGCGCCGTTGAGCGGCAGCGTCTTGCCCAGCACCCGCGGGTGCACCCGGCCGATCGCGGCGAACAGCGCGAGGTGCGGTCCGGCCCGGCCTTCTTCCTCCGCGATCTCGAACAACCGCGGGGTCCGCGGATCGCCGTTCTTGTGCACGTGATGCCCGAGCCCCGGGACGAACTTCCCGGCAGCACGCCGCGCGCGCACGGTCTCCAGTGCCAGCGCGTCCCAGCCCTCGTCGTCCAGCGGCGGCTGCACACCGGCGAGCACCTCGTGCAGGAAACGCCCGCAGTCCTCGGTGACGCCGAGGAACCGCGACCCGCCGCCGAGCAGGCCGGCCGCGAGCGCGCCCTGGATGGAGTCGGGGGCCGAGAGGTAGGTCAGCCGGGTGACGATCGCGGTCGGCGTGAAGCCGTGATCCGCCAGTGCCGCGAGCACCGCTTCGAAGACGCGGGTCTCCCCCGGCGTGGGCCGGCGCTGCGTCGCCAGCCAGAACGCGAGCTCGCCGAAGGACACCTTGCCCATCACGTCCTGGGCCAGGTCCTGGCCCAGCAAGGTGATCTTCTCCAGTGAAGACGCCCCGAGCGCGGTGGGATACTCAGTCACCCTTGTCCTCCAGCCACTTGCGCAGTTCCGCCCCGTGCTCGTCCAGCTCCGGCGGCGGCAGCCGGTAGCTCACCGGCGTCCCGGAGAACCGGATCGGATGCCTCGTCGTGGGCACGCCGCCGACCTCGACCACCGGGTCGAGCTCGAACCGTTCCGCCATCGCGAAACCGCCGTCGATGGTGTTGATCGGTCCACACGGGACACCCGCATCGACGAGCAGGTCGAACCACTCCAGCGCGCCGCGTTCGCGCAGCTGCGCGGCGAGGATCGGGCGTAGCTGCGCGCGTCGCTCGGTGCGGTCGGCGTTGCGTGCGAACCGCGGATCGTCCGCGATCTCCGGGATCCCGAGCACCTCGCACAGCTTGCGGAACTGGCCGTCGTTCGCGGCCGTGACGATGAGGTCGTTGTCCTTGGTGGGCAACGGTTCGTAGGGGAACACGCTCGGGTGCGCGTTGCCCATCCGGTAGGGCACCGTGTCCCCGGCGACGAAGGCCGAGCTGTGGTTCACCAGCCCGGTCAGCGCCGAGGACAGCAGGTTCACCTCGACGTGCTGGCCCTGCCCGGTCGCGTCGCGGTGCCGTAGAGCGGCCAGGATCCCGATCGTGGCGTGGTTTCCGGCCATCACGTCGAACACCGAGATCCCCGCCCGGTACGGCGGGCCGTCCGGGTCGCCGGTGAGGCTCATCAGCCCGGAGATCGCCTGCACCATCAGGTCGTAGCCCGGCACGTTCCGTCCCGCGCCCGAGCCGAACCCACTGATCGACGCGTAGACCACGCCCGGGTTCGCCGCGCGCACGGCGTCGAAGTCCAGGCCGTACCTGCCCAGCCCGCCCGGCTTGAAGTTCTCGATCACCACGTCCGCGCGGCGGGCGAGCTCACGCGCCACCCGGGCATCCCCGTCGTCGTGCAGGTCCAGCGCGATGGAGCGCTTGCCGCGGTTGACGCCGAGGTAGTACGTCGACACCCCGTCGCGCACCGGCGGCATCCACGTCCGGGTGTCATCGCCCTGCGGGCCTTCGACCTTCACGACGTCGGCGCCCATGTCGGCCAGCAGCATGGTCGCGTAGGGGCCGGCCAGGATCCGCGAGAAGTCGGCCACCAGGATGCCCGCCAGCGGACCGGTGGCGGGCGTGTGCTCAGGCATGGCGGCTGTGCGTCGCGGCGCTGCGGTAGTCGGTGTAGGTGTAGGGGTTGTCGAGGATCTTGGTCGCCGGGATGTCGGGGTTCATCCCCGTGCGCCAGGCCTCCTCCCCCATCGCCGAGCGCAGGTGACCGACCGTCTCCTCGACCTCCCGGCGGACGGCGGCGAGGTCGATGCCGACGAGCCGGTGGTCGTGCTTGACGACCCGGCCGTCGACCAGGACGGTGTGCACGTCCCCGCGCTGCGCCTGGAACGCGACGTGGCCGTAGGGGTTGAGCAGCGGGAACGAGACCGCGGAGTGGTCGTTCTTGAGCAGCACCACGTCGGCCTTCTTGCCCGGTTCCAGGCTGCCGAGTTGACCGTCGCGGCCGAGCGCACGCGCGCCACCGCGGGTCGCCCACGCCACCACCTGGTCGGCGCGCAGGCTGCAGTGGGTGACGGTGTCGCCCTCGGCGTGCGCCTGCAGGTGCTCGCGGGAGCGGTCGGCGCCGAGCGTGCTCCGCATGGCCGAGAACAGGTCGCCGCTCCACCACACCGAGGTGTCCATCGACAGCGAGACCGGGATGTCGTGCGCGCGGATGGCCCAGGTGGGCGGGTAGCCCTGCCCCGCGCTCTGCTCGCTCTCGGTCGAGACCGAGATGGAGCCGCCGGTCGCGGCGATGCGGTGGTAGGAGTCGGCCGAGAGCGACGCGGCGTGCACGTACACCGTCTCCGGCGTCATGAACCCGTTGTCGTGCATGAGCCGGATGCCGTCGTCGTTGGTCGCGCCCCACACGCCGGCGTGCGTCGTGACCGGGACGCCGAGGTCGCGCGCGACCTCGAAGGCGGGCTTCTCGGGGAACGCCGGGTCACCGGTGACGTCGAAGGCGATCTGGAAGCCGAGCATGTCGTCGCCGGTGATGCGGCGGTTCACGAAGTCGCGGAACTCGGGCGTGGCGGTCCATTCCGCGGGCGGGGCCTGGATGTTGCCGTAAGCGAGGACGAACCGGCCGGGCACCGACCGCAGCGCGTCGGCGGCGGCGTCGGCGTGCTCGACCGTCTGCAGCCCGTGGGACCAGTCGACGACCGTGGTGACGCCGGATTCGAGCGCCTCCACCGCGGCGAGCACGTTCCCGGCGTGCACGTCCTGCGGCCGGAAGAGCTTGCCGCTTTCCAGGTAGTACCAGACGAAGTACTGCGTCAGCGTCCAGTCGGCGCCGTAGCCGCGCATCGCGGTCTGCCACATGTGCCGGTGGGTGTCGATCATGCCGGGCATGACGATCCCGCCGCTCGCGTCGATGACGGCCGCGTCCGCGGGGACCGCCAGCTCCGGCCCCACGGCGCTGATCCGGTCCCCGGTCACGAGGACGTCGCCGCGCTCGAACACCTGGCGGCGCTCGTCCATCGTCAGGACGGTGCCACCGCGCAGCACCACCGGCCGCCCCGGGGCGAACTCGCTCGGCTGGTCCATCCGCCGCTCCTCACTGCGTCGTGCGGTTCCTTGTCCGTCAGGCGGACGGCTGTACGCCGTCACGATGGTCCGTCGTGGACGGGAAGTCAAGAGCCTTCCGGGCACGAAGCCGGGCCACGCGGACAGGCGTCCACCGCGCCCGCGCGAGGTAGTGTGGGCAGTCGTATCGAGCGGATCGAGGAGTCAGGTCATGGAGGGGATCGACCCCGGCGCGCGGCCCAGCGGAACCGGATGCGCGGAGTGCGAGGCCGCGAACCCGCCGGGATGGTGGTTCCATCTGCGCCGCTGTGCCCACTGTGGACACGTCGGCTGCTGCGACTCGTCGCCGATGCAGCACGCCACCGCGCATTTCCAGGAGACCGGCCACCGCTTCGTCCGCAGCTTCGAGCCGGGCGAGGAGTGGTTCTGGGACTACCGCGAGGAGGCCCTCCACGAGAACGGCCCCGCGCTCGCCGCCCCCGAGCACCATCCGCTCGAGCAGACGGCGCCGGGCCCCTCGGACCGGGTGCCCGAGGACTGGACCGAGCGCCTGAACGCCTGAGCACCGGTTTCCCGGCCACCCGTACGCGGCCGGGAAAACGAGTGCCTCAGCCCAGACCGGGGTCCGTCAGCGTGATCCGGCCGGTCTCGACGTGCCCCGCCAGGCGCCGCACGAACTGCCCCGCCGTGACCGACAGGTCGTACCAGCCCGCCGTGTCGCCGGTGCGCACCGGGTGCACGACCCGCGCGCCCGGGCGCAGCTGGTACCCCGTGGGCCGATCGCGGCCGTAGCCGCCGGCGGTGGCCACGGTGACGCTGACAGGCGCGGAGCCGCTGTTGGTCAGGACGACGTTCAGGTCACCGCTGCCCCCTGCCGGACGGGCGCTGACCTCCACCCCGGCGCCGTTCCCGGCGAACCGCCGCAGGAAGCCGTTCGGCCCGTGCACCGTGAAGTCATAGCCACCGGACACGCTCCACTGCGCGGACAGCCGTTCGCCCGCGCCCACCGTGTAGCTCCACGGCCCGGTCCGGTCGGTGGTGGACCTGACGTGGAAGCAGGCGCCCGCCGTGCCGTCGCTGGCGAACTGCAGCGAGAGCCGCCCGTCCTGGACGCGGCCGTCGACGGTCAGGTCGTAGGGCAGCGGCAACGCCGGCCTGCGGCCTCGCTCCTGCTCCGGCAGGGCCGGGACGGCCGGCGGAGTGGGCACGTAGTCGGGATGGCGGTCGGCGTCGGGTGGCGCGTACGCCGCGGTCGAGGGCAGGGCCGGCACCGAGGTCTCGGTGCGCGAGAAGTCGAACGCCGAGGTCAGGTCGCCGGACACGGTGCGCCGCCACGGCGAGATGTTCGGCTCGTGCACGCCGAAGCGCCGTTCGATGAACCGGATGACCGAGGTGTGGTCGAACACCTCGGAGCAGACCCGGCCACCCTTGCTCCACGGCGACACCACGAGCATCGGCACCCGTTGGCCCAGCCCGTAGGGCAGGCCGTCGAGCAGCTCGCCCGTGGTGTCCACAGTGGACGCGCCCTGCGCCGGGGACGACGGCGGGTACGGCGGCACGACGTGGTCGAAGAATCCGTCGTTCTCGTCGTAGGTGATCAGCAGCGCGGTCTTGCTCCACACCTCGGGCACGCTGGTCAGCGCGTCGAGGACCTGCGAGACGTACCAGGCGCCGTAGTTGGCGGGCCAGTTCGGGTGCTCGGTGAACGCCTCCGGGGCCACGACCCACGACACCTGCGGCAGCTGCCCGGCGCGGACGTCGGACTTGAGGATGTCGAAGAACCCGTCGCCGTTCTTGGCGTCGGTGCCCGTGCGCGCCTTGTCGTAGAGCGGGTCGCCGGGCTGGGCGTTGCGGTAGTTGTCGAAGTACAGCAACGAGTTGTCGCCGTAGTTGCCGCGGTAGGCGTCGTCGATCCAGCCCCAGCCGTGCGCGCCGTCGAGTCCGTCCCCGATGTCCTGGTAGATCTTCCACGACACCCCGGCCCGCTCGAGCCGTTCCGGATAGGTGGTCCAGCTGTAGCCGCGTTCGTCGTTGCCGGTCACCGGGCCGCCGCCCGTGCCGTCGTTGCCCGTGTAGCCGGTCCAGAGGTAGTAGCGGTTCGGGTCGGTGGAGCCCAGGAACGAGCAGTGGTAGGCGTCGCAGATCGTGAAGGCGTCCGCGAGCGCGTAGTGGAACGGGATGTCTTCACGGGTCAGGTACGCCATCGTGGTGGTTCCCTTGGCGGGCACCCACTTGTCGTAGCCGCCCTGGTTCCACGCCGCGTGGGTGTCGGCCCAGCTGTGCGGGAGGTCCTGGACGAACTGCAGGCCCAGATCGTCCACCTGCGGCCGGAAGGGCAGCAGGTCCCTGGTGCCGTCCGGCTGGTACCACACCGGCTTGCCGCTCGGCAGCGTCACCGGCCGGGGGTCGCCGAAACCGCGGACCCCGCGCAGCGACCCGAAGTAGTGGTCGAAGGAGCGGTTTTCCTGCATCAGCACCACGATGTGCTCGACGTCGCGCAGACTGCCCGTGCGGTGACTGGCCGGGATGGCCGCCGCGCGCGCGATGCTCGACGACAGCATCGACGCGGCGGCCGTGCCACCGGCCACCTGCAGGAACCGGCGGCGGTTGAGGTCGGTCATGAACTCGTCTCTTTCCGGGATCGGTGAAGCGTCCGCTGCCCCCTCGCCGGACCAGTCTGGTGATCCAGGACGGCGCGGAGACGTCCGGACGGCGAAGCTCCGGGAAACATTCGCTCCCGGCGCCCGCCGACCTCAGCCCGCGGTGCCGGACAGTCCGACCGTGTGCGCCTGGTTCACCGGCAGGCTCGCGGTGGTGACGGTGACCGTGCGGCTGCCGGCGTCGTAGGACCAGCCGGTGCGCGGCAGCCGGACTCCGTCCACGGACACCGCGGCGGGCTCGGCGGCGTTGGTCAGCCGCAAGGTGTACGCCCGCGCGGCCACCGCCCCCGGGTAGGTTCCGGCGCTCGCGCCGACGGTCAGCGTCCGGCTCGCGTCGTGCCAGCCGATCGCCGTGGTGGTGGACCGGCCGGACCGGTACCCGCTGCCCTCCCCCGCGTCCTGGTACAGCGCGAAGCTGCCGTCGGCTCCCGCGCCGACGGTCAGCGTGAGCTGCGTCAGCGGGCGCTGCTGCTGGTTGTCGACGTAGTCGGTGCGGGTGGGCAGGATGCCGCCCGCCTTGACCAGCACCGGCATCCGCGACAGCGGCGCGGTGAGCGTGACGCTGCGCGGGCCCTGGTACGTGGCGCCGGTGAAGTAGTCGGTCCAGGTGCCGGGCGGGATCCACGCGCCGACCGAGCCGGTGCCGGCCGCGTCGTCCGGGGTGGTGATCGGCGCGACGAGCACGTCGTCGCCGTAGAGGTACTCCTGCGGATGGGTGTAGGCGTCGTCCTGGGCCGGATAGTCCAGGTACAGCGGCCGCGTGATCGGCACACCGGTCCGGTTCGCCTGCTGTGCCAACGTGTAGGTGTAGGGCACGAGTGCCTCGCGCAGGCGCAGGAACTGCTCGGCGCTCGCGGCGGCGTCCCCGGTGTAGTTCCAGGGCAGCCGGTCGCCGTGGTCGGAGTGCAGCCGGTCGACGGGCTGGAACGCGCCCAGCTGCACCCAGCGGGCGTACAGGTCGTCCGGCAGGTGGCCGCCGTGGAAGCTGCCGATGTCGTGGCTGACGTTGCTCAGCCCCGCCGCCGCCTCGTCCGGGGTGAACCGCGCCTCGAACGCGAGCATGTCCCACGTCGCCGGGGTGTCGCCGGTGAACTGCAGGGTGTTGCGCCGTTCCGACCACGGCCCGGTGGCGTAGTTGCTGTGGATGCCGCCCTGCTCCGCGCCGCCGATCCGGGCGAAGGAGAAGCCGCGCAGGCCGCGGGCGGTCGCGTCGGCGGCGTAGGCCTGGTTGATGAAGTTGTCCGCGCCGATGTGCGGGTCGCCCGCCCGCGAGGCGCCGCAGCCGGTGCAGTAGTCCAGCCACCACTCGCGCACGCCCTGCTGCTCGAACGGATCCTGCAGGCCGAGGTAGGACTTCAGGTGCGCGGGATCGGTCCAGTTCCAGGCGTACTGGTTGCCGCCCTCGGCGACGAGCCCGCCCGCCTGCTGGTTCGTCGCGGCGAAGCGCGGGTCGTCGCCGGCGATGGACGGGTGGACGTTGAGCGAGACGGCCAGCCCCTGCTGTCCGGCCCAATCCAGGAAGGCCTGCGGATCCGGGAAGAGTGCGGGGTTCCAGTTCCAGCCGTTCCACTGCGACGGGGACTTCCAGTCGGTGTCCACGACGAGCCAGTCGAGCGGGGTCCGGCCGGCGCGGAAGGCCGGCAGGAGGGAGTTCTGGTAGTCGCTCGTGGTGTAGGCGTAGTAGCGGGAGTACCAGACGCCGTAGGCGGACTGCGGCAGCAGTGCCGCGGCGCCGGTGAGCGCGTTGAGGTCCGCCAGCCCCTGCTTGTAGTCCTGGCCGTAGCCGAACAGGTAGCCGTCCTGGTAGGGCTGCGCGCCGTGGGACGGGCGGTCCGCGATGGTGCCGCCGGGGCCCGCCAACGGGGTGCGGGTGTCGTCGAGCAGGTACCAGCCGTCGCGGTCGAGCAGGCCCGGATGTTCCGCCGTCGGCACGGCTTCCGGGTTGTCCAGCGACCGGTCCCAGCCGCCGAGCACGTTGGCCGGGCCCGCGCCGTAGGCCGTGCTCAGCAAGGTCGTGTCCGCGGCGGGATAGGGCGCGGAGACCGGCGTCAGCGCGACGCTGTCGAGGTTGACGTTGCCGGACTTCCCGGCGTCCTGCCCGATCCGGAGCGTGTGGGTGCCGGGGCGCACGTCGAGGGTGACCGACGCGGTGGACCAGGTGTCCCAGGAACCGGTGACCGGCAGGGAGAGGTCGGGCCCGGCCGCGCCGTCGACCGACGTGGCGAGCGTCCTGGTGACCGACTGGCCGTCGCCGCCCTGGGCGTTGGCGTAGCGCACGGAAAGCCGGTAGGTCCCCGCCTCGGGCACGTCGGACACGTCCTGGATCAGGCTCGCGCCGGTGCCGGTGAAGCCCGCCAGGAAACCGGAGCCGGTGTAGCCCTGGTGGTCGTAGGCGGCCGAGGCGGAACCGCCGAAGAGCCCGTTTTCGGCCTGGCACGCGGTGCCGAAGGCGCAGTAGGACGGGAAGGCCGGGGCGCCGGTCACGTTCGTCCCGGTCAGCTGGACGCTGGTGTTGGCCGGGGTGAACGGGCCGCTGCGGAGGCGGTAGCGCAGGGTCATCCCGCTCGTGCGGATCTCGCGGTAGCCGTGGGCGACGCTCGTCGTGAACGGCGGCGGCGGGAACTTCCGGGTGGTGGCGTTGAAGGTGGGAGCATCGGAGAACGCGTCGTCCCCGGCGTACTCCAGGCGGATCAGCGTCGGCGTCAGCACCTCGAACCGGGCGTGCCCGTCGATGACGACGCCGGGGTGGGCAGCCGCGGCCGCGGCCGGAAGACCGGCCACGGTGGCGGCGAGGAGCACGAGTGCGGCGCCGAGGGACCGGCACAACGGGACGGAGCGCGACATGGTCCAAACCTGCTCGTTGTCCACCGGACATTTCATCCGCCAAAAGCAGGAATGCCCCAGGTGCCGGCAGTCAGTCCATTGAGGACGCTCGCGCTCCGCCCGCGCCGGGGTCAGCCGACGGCGACCATGTCCGCCTGGGTGGGCATGGGTTCCGCCGGGACGTCGCTGTCGAAGCGGGTGAACTCGAAGTGCACCTCGTCCCGGTCCGGCCCGCACACCCGTGGCGTGACGACGCCCGTGGCGCCGACCGCGGCCAGCCGGGCGAGCAGCCGGGCCAGCTCCTCCGGCGCCTGCCGGGCTTCGCGGTCGCTCTGCACGAGGGTGCGGTGCAGGCTCGTCAGGTCCCAGCTCTCCGCGCTCCCGCTGCCCGCCGGCACGGCGAGGGACACGGTGAGCAGCCAGCGCGCGGGCTTGCCGGACAGGCTGGGCGTCCGGTGGTTGGCGATGCCGATCACCTGATCGGCACGGATCAGGCCGTCGCCGAGGGTACGGATCCAGATGCCGGCCATTCCCATGTCGCTCATCCTTCCTGTTCGCCGTCCGTTGCCGAAGGTCCGGCCGCCCGGTTGCCGAGCCGCCGCAGCAGCTTCGCGTTCTCCGCCCGTGACTCGGCGAGCTCGTCCTCCAGCCGCACGATGCGGTCGGCCGCCGACAACGGCATGCCGCTGTCGAACAGCCGCCGCATCCGCGCGGCCAGCCGGAGCTGGCGCCGCGTGTAGCGCCGGTGCCCGCCGGTGGAGCGGTGCGGCTGGACGACGTCGGCCGCGTCGAGGCTGCGCAGGAACGCGGGTTGCACGCCCAGCACGTCGGCGGCCTGCCCCATGGTCCACGCGGGGTAGTCCTCGTCGTCCAGCTTGTCTGAAGCCACGGCAGTATTTTATCTCTGGCGGCAGCTGCACACAATCTCTAGTCACGACTGCAGTTTCAGCCCTCGTGCAGGATGATGCCCCGGATGTTGGTGCCGGCGTGCATGTCGGCGTAGGCCTGGTTGACCTCGTCGAGCCGGTAGGTCCTGGTGATCAGCTCGTCGAGCTTGAGCCGCCCCGCCTTGTACAGCGCCGCGAGCCGGGTGATCTCGAACGACGGGGTGCCCATACCGAAGATGACGCCCTGGATGCGCTTCTGCATCATCGAGAGCAGCCACAGGTTGATCGGCAGGCCCTCGGCCTTGATGTCGCCGATGCCGGTGACCGCGACCGTGCCGAACTTGCCGACGGCGTTGACCGCCTGCGCCACGTGCTCGCCGGTGGTCACGCCGACGGTGACGATCACCGAGTTCGCACCCTGCCCGTTGGTGACCGAGCGGGCGAAGTCGGCGGCCTGGTCGATGTCGGCGAAGGTGTGCGTGGCGCCGAAGGTGCTCGCCTGCTCGCGTTTGAACGCGGCCGGGTCCACCGCGATGACGTGCGCCGCGCCGCGAACGGCGGCCGCCTGGACGGCGTTCATCCCCACGCCGCCGGTGCCCATCACGATCACCGTGTCGCCCGCCTTGACCTCGGCGGCGTACTCGGCCGAGCCCCAGCCGGTCGGCACCCCGCAGGAGAGCAGAGCGGCGACGGGGAACGGGAGGTCTTCGTCGACCTTCGTGACGGAGTACTCCGAGACGACGGCGTGCTGGGCGAAGGTGCCCACCATGGTCATCTGCCCGACGTCCGCGCCGTCGAGGTGGGCGCGGTAGGTGCCGTCGGCCTGGGAGCCGGCGAGGGCGTAGATGCCCAGGTCGCACAGGTTCCCGCGGCCGGACGAGCACGGCTGGCAGCGCCCGCAGGAGGGGACGAACTGGGCGACCACGTGGTCGCCGACCGCGAGCGAGCGCACCCCGGGGCCCACGGACTCGACGACGCCCGCGCCCTCGTGGCCGCCGATCAGCGGCAGCCGCCCGACGGGCATGTCGCCGGTCGCGGCGTGGTCGTCGGAGTGGCACAGGCCGGCGGCCACGAACCGGACCAGCACCTCGTTCGCCCGGGGTTCGTCCAGCTCGACGTCGACGAGCTGCCACTTGCCAGGCTGCTCGAGCAGCGCCGCCGCACGGGTTCGCATCGTTGCCCACCTCCTGTTAGAACAAGTTCTATCAGGAGTAGAGCACAGCGGAACCGCTCCGACAAGGCTCTTCCAGCGCAGGTTTCAAAGGAGGGGGAACACGTTCTATGCGCATCAGCGGCCGGGTGCCGGGACCAGCCCGTCGGCGACGAGCCCGGCCAGCACCGCCTCGCTGAGCGCCTGCACCGCCGAGAGCGGGCGGACCATGACGGTGAACTCGGCGATGCGCCCGTCGTCGTCGAACTGGAGCAGGTCGATGCCGTGGATCTGCTTGCCGTTGACCGTGGCCCGGAAGACCAGCACTGCCGAGGGGGCGTCGTGCCCGCCGGTTTCGGCGGTGCCGTCGAGCGCGCCGACGTACCGGAAGTCCTCGAACGTCCGCAGCAGGACCCCGAACAGGCCCAGCACCATCGGCTTGCCCTCGAAGGGGGTGAACTTGACCGGGCTGTAGAAGCGGACGTCCTCGGTGAACAGGTCCTCGAGGGCGCTGCCGTCGCGAGCGTCGACGGCGGCGCGGAAGCGTGCGGTGGTGTCCATCGCCCTCCTCGTCGGGTTGCGGCCGAGACTACTCACGCGGTGTCGTTTCGTCCCCCGTCCTGTGGTCGTCGGGCGGGTAAACTGGGCACGGTCCCGGAAGAAGGAGTGACGACTATGACAGCGCCCACGGAGAAGGCCGTCCTCGCCGGCGGATGCTTCTGGGGGATGCAGGACCTGATCCGCAAGTACGACGGCGTCGTCGCCACCCGCGTCGGCTACACCGGCGGGGACGTGCCCAACGCGACCTACCGCAACCACGGCACGCACGCCGAGGCCATCGAGATCGGGTACGACCCGTCGAAGATCAGCTACCGGCAGTTGCTGGAGTTCTTCTTCCAGATCCACGACCCGACGACCAAGAATCGTCAGGGCAACGATGTGGGACTGAGCTACCGGTCGGCGATCTTCTACACCAGCGACGAGCAGAAGCGCGTCGCCGAGGACACGATCGCGGACGTCGAGGCCTCCGGGCTCTGGCCGGGCAAGGTCGTGACGGAGGTCGTGCCGGCGGGGCCGTTCTGGGAGGCCGAGCCGGAGCACCAGGACTACCTGGAGCGCTACCCCAACGGGTACACCTGCCACTTCATCCGGCCGGGCTGGAAGCTCCCGGCGCGCTCCGCCGGCTGATCTGTCCACGGCGGACGGTCTTTGAGACGGGCCGGGCTGACAACGGTCCGGCCCGACCTCTCGCGAAAATGCCCTCCGGTGACCAAGGCTCCGTCAGGCATGTTCGCGAACAGCCCTTTGAGCTTGTTGTTCAAGGACCGGATCGCAGGCGTGCACCCCAGTTGCTCACGAGTGCAGCCCTTGGGTTGTTCGAGCTGGCGGACGCGGTGCTGTGCACCGAGGCGCCGGTCCGATCGTTGGTCGGGTTGTCCCTTGGTCGGGTTGTCCCTGGCGTCTGAGCATCGGCGCGGTCATGGCGGTCTGCACGACGCGATCGACAACGGCCGGATCGGCGGTGACCGGCCGCGGACCGCGTTGTGCGGTTTCCGCTTCCCCGCGCTGCCGGCGGTCGGCTGGTGCTGGCGGCGGATGCCTCCCCGTGGCCGCGGCTCGACGGCGCGACCTGTCCGGACCGCTCGTTCTGCCACACCTTCGGGCGGGGCAAGGACGAGCACCGGATGATCCCTGGCTGGCCGTATTCCATCGTCACGCCCCTGGAGACCGGCAAATCTCGTGGACGGCCATGCTCGACGCGATCCGGCTATTACCCGGCGCCGACGCACCGCGGTGACCACCAGGCAGATCCGCGACGTCGTCGAGCGGCTCATCGTCGCAGGCCAGTGGCGAGAAGGTGATCCGGAGATCCTGGTGGTCCCCGACGCGGGCTACGACGCCCCGCGCATCGCCCACCTGCTCGCCGATCTGCCGGTGCAGATCCTCGGCCGGATGCGCTCGGACCGCGTGCTGCGCCGCCCAGCCCCACCCGGGACGCCTGGCACCAACGGCCGGCCCCCAAACATGGCGGCGAGTTTGTGTTCGGTGGCCCGGCAACTTGGGGCGCTGAACACGCGGCGACCAGCACCGGCATGTGCCTCTGCGAGACAGCGACCGCACAGGCGTGGAATCGGTTGCATCCCAGGCTGACCAGCAGAGCCGCGTGGGCGATCACGACGGGCCGTTGCCGATCCGGCACCGCGTCGAGCGCCTACCCGACGGCGGAGTCAACAAGCCGGTGCGGCTGTGGTTCTGCGGCCTCGACGCCACCCAGCCGAGGTCGGCCACTGCTGGCATATGTTCCTGCGTCGGTTCGACATCGGGCATACGTTCCGACTGAAGCAGACGCTCGGCTGGACACGGCCCCGACTGCGCAGCCCCGAAGCCGCCTACCGCTGGACCTGGTTGGCGATCGCCGTCTACGCCCAGCTTCGGGTGGCCCGCTCGTTGGTTGCCGATCTGCGCCGCCCGTGGGAACGTCCCGCCGACCGGACCAGGCTGACCCCGGCCCGGCTCCGGCGCGGGTTCCGCGTGGGTTCCGCGACATCCACACGAAGACCGCACGTCCAGCGGCGGCACCGAAACCGACCCGGCCGGGACCAGGCCGCCCCGCCGGCCCGAAGAACTCCGTTGCCGTGCAACGCTTCGACGTCGGACGCGCCCTGGCAACCGGCCAGGCGCACACCCGATCAGCACACCACAGGAAGAGCACCAAACCCCGGCGGCACCACTTGGCAACAAGCTTGAGGTAGCGCGACGACGTCGACTGGCCGCGTGGTTTCGCCGGCGCAGAGCCAGGTTCCGCGTCTGAGGATCAGCACCGGTAAACACCCCGCTAACCGTGCTGGGTGCGTTCGCGGGCTTCGAGGATTTCGGTGACGTGGGTTTCCGCCCATTCGCGTACGGCGCGCAGCGGGATCAGCAGGGACTGGCCGAGGTCGGTGAGCCCGTATTCGACGCGAGGTGGCTGTTCTGCGTAGTCGACTCTGCGTAGTCGACGCGGACAAGCAGGCCGTCTTCCTCCATCGCCCGCAGCGTTTCGGTCAGGACTTTCGGGGTGACGCCTTGGATTTTCACCACCAAGGCGGTGAAGCGCAGCGGGCCGTGCTCCAGCGCGTTGACCACGAACACCGTCCATCGCGCCCCGATGCGATGCAGCACCACCCGGGACGGGCAGGTGACGGACATGACGTTGTAGCCCACGGCGATTGCTCCGGCTCCGGTTACGTTGAAGTACCCAGTTACTTTTCCATAGCCTAAGTCGGCAACGACAATCGGCGGAACGGAGAAGCACCATGGGCAACCGGCTGGCCGGTCAATCAGTGCTCGTGCTGGGCGGACGGCACCTGGGTACGGCGATCGGCGGTTTCCGATCCCCGGCGCCCTCAGCGTCGTCGCGACGGTTCTTGCCGCGGTGGCGTCGGGACTCGCCGGGCGCTGGGCGGCGGCAGCCGCGGCGGTAATCGCCGCGCTCGCGCTCGTGATTTGGCTGGGGATCTACCGCAGGGTCAACGCGCCCGTCAACCGAGAGCTGACCGCCGCAGCCCAAGACGGACGGGTGCCGGAGAACGCGCGGGCCCTGCAGACCCGGTGGGACAGCGTGATCACCGCACGCTTCACCCTGCAGGGCATCGCACTCGCCGCATTGTGTGGCGTGCTCGCCCTGCCGTGAGCCGCGGCGCGAGAGACCACGCAGGGGCGTGGGGTCGCTCCGGCTGGGGGCACCGCTCAGGCCCGGGCTACAGCGAACCGCCACAGCGACCACCGCCACGGCGAGCGACCCGCCACAGCCCAACCACCCCAGCGACCTACTCACGGCGGGCACCCCCACGCGAGAGCGAACCAACCGCCATACGCGCCCCCAAGCGCCGCAACGAACCACCTGCCATAACGCCCCAGCCGCCACAGCGACCCCACCGCCACAGCAACTCGCCCGCCACAGCGATCCCAGTGCCACAGCGACCCCACCGCCACACCGACTCGCCTGCCACAATGACCCATCGGCCGCAATGCCCCATGCGCCACAGCACACACAGCACCCCTACCCCCGGGCCACCGCCGCGTCGGCGGTCACCGGGTACCCGGGACCACCGCCAGCACCCGCGCCCAATCGCGTTCCGCCGCCCTTGTTCGGCGGGCGTGGCCGGTTTCAGGCGCACCGGCACGTCCTTCTGGTGCGAGGGTCCCGGCGATCGGCCGAGGGCGTCCGTGATCAGGTTGATCTCAGCGCGCACACGAAGCGGCCGTCCCGAATGGACAGTCCGCACCCGGTCTTGGGCAAGTCCGTCACGACGAGCTCTCCCGGACCAGATCGATCGCGCGCGCCAGCGTGGTGAGCCGCGCGTCGAGGGTGTCGCCCGCCGGGTACAGGCGCACCGTGTCCACCCCGGCGCCACGCCACACGCGCAGCCGGTCCCGCACCATGGCCTCGGTGCCGATCAGCGTCGTGCCGAGCACCATGTCGTCGGTGACGAGCGCGGCCGCGCCGTCCCGGTCGCCGGCCTGCCACCGCGCACGAACCTCGGCGGCGGCCTCGGCCCAGCCTTGGCGACTGTAGGCTTTGTTGTAGAAGTTGGCCGACGACGAGCCCATCCCGCCGAGGCTGAACGCCAGCTCCTTCTTGCGGCCCGCCACCATCGCGCGCAGCGCGTCCTCGTCCGGGGCGAACGCCACCTCCGCACCTTGGCAGATGTCGAGGTCCGCGCGCGAGCGGCCGCTGCGGGCCAGGCCCTCGTCCAGATGCGCGAAGTAGGCCCTGGCCGAGCCTTCGGGCACGAAGCTCGTGCCGAGCCAGCCGTCGGCGACCTCCCCGGTCAGCCGCAGCATGCCAGGCGACAGGGTGGCCAGGTAGATCGGGATCTGGTGGCGGGCGCGCGCCGACAACCGCATCGGCACCGCGTCGCCGCCTGGCAGCGGGATCCGGAACTCGTTGCCGGCGTAGGAGATCTTGCCGCCGTCGAGGACCCGGCGGACGATCTCGACCGTCTCGCGGGTGCGCGCCAGCGGCCGGTCGAACGGGACGCCGTGCAGACCCTCGATCACCTGTGGACCGGAGGCGCCGAGGCCGAGCAGGAACCTGCCGTCGGAAAGGTTCGAGAGCGTGATGGCCGTCTGCGCGACGGCCACCGGCGTGCGCGTGCCGACCTGCATGATGCCCGAGCCGAGCAGGATCCGTTCGGTCCGCGCCGCGTAGAACCCCAGCGCCGACGGGCCGTCGGACCCCCACGCCTCGGCGACCCAGCAGACGTCCAGGCCCAGCTTTTCGGCCTCCACCACGAAGTCCGCCTGCTCCCGCCAGCGGTCCCCGGCCGAGGCCTCGACGGTCGTCGCCGTGCGCATCAGCCTTCCGCCAGCGTCTTGAGCCGCTCCAGGGTCGCGGTGATGTTGCGCTCGAACTCGCGCAGGCGCACGAAGACGATCTTCTGTTCCTTGTCGGGCATCTGGTCGATCGCGAACGACAGGCCCGAGCGGCCGGGACCCAGCTGCACCCACTCCGACAGCCGCGTACCGCCGTCCTCGGGCTCGACGCGGAACCGCCACAGGGCGCTCGGACGCTCCGGATCCTCCACCGCCCAGCCGAACACACGGCAGGGCTCGCACTCGACGACGTGCGAGGTGGTCGCCCACTCGCCGAGCGCGTCGTGCTTGCTGCGACCGACGAACCTCGCGCCGACCGCGGGTCCGCTCGCGTCGCCGAGCCACTCGACCGACTGCAGCTCGTCGCTGAGCGTGGGCATCAGCCCGACGTCGGAGACGAGGGCCCAGACCCGCTCCGGCGGCGCCGCGACCCAGGTCGAGACCTCCACCGTGGGCTTGTCCGCATACCGCGCGCCCGTCCACTCCATGCCGGCACCGGCCTCCCCTCAAGCAGTCTGAGCACCAAGGTTGCTCAATGAGACTCACCGTGTCAAGGACCGCGCGGTGGGTCAGGCGACGGAGAACCGCCGCTGGATGTCAGGGCGCTGCTTGAGCCGCTCCGGGTAGCCGGGGCCCATCCGGATCTTCGTGTCGGCGGCGCGCAGCGGCTCGCCGCACTGGGCGCAGACGACCTCGGCGTGGGTCTCGTGGCCACAGGTGCGGTGGTGGAACACCACCGGCGCGCCCTCCTCCCCCGCGAGCCACCGGTCGCCCCAGCGGGTCATCGCGGCGAGCACGCCGAAGAAGTCCTTGCCCTTCTCGGTCAGCACGTAGTCGTGGCGGACGGGGTCGCGCTGGTAGGGCTGCTTCTCCAGCAGGCCCTCCTCGACCAGCCGCCGCAGCCGGTCGGCGAGCGTGTTGCGGGCGATGCCCAGCGCCTGCTGGAACTCGTCGAACCGGCGGATGCCGTAGAAGGCCTCGCGCAGCACCAGGGGCGTCCACCAGTCGCCGAGCAGGTCCATGGTCCGGGCGATGGAGCACGGCCAGTTCGCGAACGAAGTCCGTTTCATCAGGCCAGGATAGGCGAGTCCAAGCGAGAAACTCGGCAGGTCGCCCGCCCCTAGTTCGGCGATCGGGCCCCCGGTTCGAACGGGCCGAGCACAACCCCGCCCGGCAGCGCGCCCGGCACCCGGCTCGCGACCAGCGCGACGTCGGCCCAGAACGTGACGCCACGGCGCCACCGCCGGACACCGGAGTCCCGCGCCAGGTGCCGGACCAGCAGCGCGCCGATGTCCGAGCCCAGCGACCGGGGTACCGCACGCTCGTCGTCGACCTCGATCCGCAGCCGGTTGCCGGTGCGGTAGGACAGCCGGACCTGCGCGGGCCGCCCGCCGCGGCACACGTGGTTCGCCAGCTCCTCCAGCACGACCACCACGTCGAGCACCGTGTCCTCGGTCCACTCGCCGGTGAGCACGCTGCGCGCCCACGTGCGCAGCTTCCCTGATGCGGTACCGCGGGTGGTGGTCCTGGCCGGCACCGAGTCGCCCGTCACGGCTCAGTCCCGGTCGACGCCGAGCCTGGCCAGGGCCGCCTGCTGGCTCTCGTGCGTCGAGAACAGGCCCCACAGCCCGGCCGCCCGCAGCACCCGCCGGACCGGCTCCGGCACGACCAGTTCCAGCGGCACGCCCGCGACGTCGGTGCGCCGCTGCAGGCTCACCAGCAGATGGAGCCCGCAGGAGGCGCAGAAGGAAACCCGGGACAGATCCACGACGAGCGCCGCGGTGTCCGACGCCGGCTCGTGCTCCACGGCGCGGTCGAGGTTGGCGACGCTGGCCCAGTCGATCTCGCCGACCGCCATCACGCGGGTCACCGCGGCCGGGCCGCGCACCACCGTGACCGCCAGGCCGTCGCCGTTCGTCGTCTCACCCGGCTCACGCAGGTCACGCTGGAAAACCACGGCACTCCTCCCGGCAGTCGACTGTCGCACCCGGACTCCCGACGCTACGACTCGACCGACAATGAATCAACCGAGCCGGTCGGGGCCTCGTCGTCGCGGTCGTTCGACTGCAACAGGGGCGAGCGGGCCAGCAGCACGGTGCTCGCGACGATGGCCGCCACCCCGGCCAGATCGGCGGCGAACCAGGCGCCGCCCCGCACGTGCTCACCGAACACCGCCACGCCCCAGCCGACCGCCGCCAGCGGGTTGGACAGTGTCAGGCCCGGCTGCGACGCGACCAGCCGGCCCGCCCGGAGTGCGTTCTGCAGCAGGAAGAACCCCGCCGGCCCGGCGACGAGCAAGGCATACGTCTGCCACGCGCGGAACCCGTTGCCCGCGGCGAACTCCGCGGTCAGGCCGGAGACCAGCGCCGCGGTGAAGCCGAACCAGATCCCCGCCGCGACGCCGAGGCAGGCGGCCCGCCGCTCGCGCCGGAGCCGGTGCCCGGTCAGCACGAGCGCGGCCACGACGGCGGCCGTCACCCCGCACCCCAGCGCCCACTGCCCGCCCGAGGCGGCGCGCGGGTCGCCGCCGGACGGGGCCAGGGAGACCAGCAGCAACGCCACGCCGCCGCTCATGCCCAGGATCGCGATCCACTCCCTGGCGTGCAGCTGAGCGTGGAACACGACGCTCGAGAGCAGCAGCGTGAACGCCAGCTCGACGATCAGGATCGGCTGGATCAGCAGGATCGGCCCGGTCGCGAGCGCCGCGACCTGCAGGGCGAACCCGGTCAGGATCGAGCCGATGCCCCCGAGCCACGCGGGCTGGCGGACCAGGTCCAGCAGGATCTTCAGCGACAGCGCGCCATCCTCGGGCTCGTTCCGCGCGGCCTTGCGCTGCAGCACCGATGCGGCGGCGTTCGCCATCGCGGCGAGCACGGCCAGCACCACACTCAGCGCCATCCGGCCACCTTTCCCTCGCGACAGGCCGGGGTTACCCGTCCAGGTGACTCCGTACGCCTGAGCAGCCGGGATTAGCCGGACGAGGACCGGGTACGCCCACCCCTCGAACACGAAGGGAGGACCGGCGTGGGCGAACGGGTGGTCGTGGTGACGGGCGCGACCGGGGGCATCGGCCGGGCGACGGCACGGAGGTTCGGTGCGCGCGGGGACCGGGTCGCGGTGCTGGCCCGGGGCGGAGGGGCTCGAGTCCGTGGCCACGGAGATCGAGGAGGCCGGCGGGCGGGCGCTGCCGGTTCCCGTCGACACCGCGGACTTCGCGGCGGTCGACGCCGCCGCGACCCCGATCGAGGTCTGGGTCAACGACGCCTTCACGTCGGTCTTCGCGCGCTTCACCGACATCGCGCCGGAGGAGTTCAAACGCGTCACCGAGGTGACCTACCTCGGCTTCGTGCACGGCACCCGGGCGGCGCTGGACCGGATGCTGCCGCGCGGGCGCGGGACGATCGTGCAGATCGGCTCCGCCATGGCCTACCGCGGCATCCCGCTGCAGACCGCCCACAGCGGCGCGAAGCACGCGATCCAGGGCATGCACGAGGCGCTGCGCGCAGAACTGTTGCACGACAAGGCAAACGTGCACGTGACGATGGTGCAGCTGCCGGCGGTGGACACCCCCCAGTTCGACTGGGTCACCTCGCGCCTGCCGCACCGCGCCCAGCCGGTGCCGCCGATCTACCAGCCCGAGGTCGCGGCGAAGGCGATCGTCCACGCCGCGGACCACCCGCAGCGGCGTGAGTACTGGGTCGGCGCGAGCACCGTGGGCACCCTGCTCGGCGACAAGATCGCGCCGGGGCTGCTGGACCGCTACCTCGCCCGCCCGGCTTCAGGTCGCAGCAGACGGGGCAACAGCGCGACCCCGGGCAGCCGGAGAACCTCTGGCATCCGGCCGACCGCGCCCGCGACTTCGGCGCCCACGGCCGGTTCGACGAGCGGGCCCACCCGCGCAGCCCGCAGGTGTGGGCGTCGCAGCACCACGGCCTGCTCGCCGCGCTGGGCACGAGCGCGCTGACCGGCGGCCTGCTGGCGTGGCTGCGGCGCCGCTGACCGGAAGCCGGGCGGCGTTTTCCTCGGTGCCCGCGGCGGCCTTCACGACTGCGGCCCTTACCCGGACCGGTGGTGGCACACTGGGCCGCACAGGCCAGGGAAGGAACGCGGATGAGCGACGACCCGACGCAGTCCAGGGAACCCGCGGTGATCGAGGGAGAGCTGGTGCAGCCGATCCCGGCCGACTACACCGAAGCCGGGGTGCCGACCTTGGACTTCGTTCGCGACCGCATCGAGCGCCGGGCCGCCACCGCCGACGGTGCGACCGAACTCGCGGGCGAGCCGACCTCGATCGACGAGCAGATCGCGGAGCGCGACCGCGCGGCCCGCGAGAAGCTCGAGCAGATCCGCCGCTCGGTGCGCGGCGACTGAGTTCCCCGCGGGGAAGGTGGACGAGCGGCGGGCATGGGGGGCGGTGCCCGCCGCTCGTCCGGTAGCGGCGGCTCCCACTGGAAGAAGGGCCGGGGAGCCGCCGCCGCTGGGGGGCGCTGTCAGTGGCCGGGCGGGCCACCGGGATGCGCCGGATGGTTCTTGTCGGAGTGCTTGCCGGTCGAGGGCTTGTCCGGGTGCTCGGGCTTGGCGGGCTTGCCCTCCTTGCCCGCAGGGGAGGGATCCGCAGGGGTGAGCGGGGCCGCGCTGGTGCTGCTGCCCACGCCGGCCGCCCCGACCGTCCCCTGCCCGGCCGGGGCGGCCGTGGTGGCTGTGGCGCCCGGCGTGCCGACGGACGCCTGACTGGTGGGAGGCGGCGCGGGCGCCTCGTTACCCGGGCGCAAGGGCGGAACGCCCGTCACGGCGGCGAGCGCGACCCCGCCCACCGCCACGGCGCCGACGGCGACGGCCGCGATCTTCACCGTCAGCACCTGTGCCACCACGGTTCTGAGCGAGCCTCGCCGGGCCTGCGCGACCGGTGCCAGCCGGGTGGCCCGGAACGCCGCGACGGCGGCCGCCTCGCCTGCCAGCTCCCGTTCGGCAGCGGGAGCGGCCGCCACCGACAGCAGTTCGCCCAGTGCGTCCGGCACCCCCACAGGCTTCGGCCCGCCGCGGAGCAACTGCTCGGCGGCGTGCCGGTCGACGTGACGGGGTGGGTGCGCGCTCATCTCAAATCCTTCAGCGTCGCGGGCCGCGAAAGTGTCACTTCCGGCGGCAGGTTTTTTCCCGATCCGGCATCGGCGCAGGTCAGTGGCCCTGTTCGAGCTGCTCGGCGAGCTTGCGCAGACCGCGGTGGGCCGCCATGCGCACCGCGCCGGGTCGTTTGCCGAGCACCCGGGCGGCGCCTGCGGCGTCGAGCCCCACGACCACCCTCAGCAGCACGGCCTCGGCCTGGTCGCGGGGCAGTCGGGCGATCAGCGCGAGCGCGGCGCCGGTGGTGAGCGCGTCGACGGCGGAACCCGCGGTGTCGTCGGGCGCCCGAAGCCGGGCCAGCTCCTCGGTGGCGCCCTCCGCGACGGGTGCCCGGCGCCTGCGGCGCAGGTGGTCCATGGCCCGGTTGCGGGCGATCGTCGCGGTCCAGCCGCGGAACCCGTCGGCATCGCCCCGGAACGCCCGGATCCCCTTCGCGATCTGCAGCCACGCCTCGGACGCGACGTCCTCGGCGTCGTCGCCCACCAGCACCCGCAGGTACCGCAGGAGGCCGGGCTGCAGGCTGCGGTAGAGGCTCCGGAACGCGTCCTCGTCGCCGTGCTGCGCCGCGGCCAGCGCGGCACGCAGGTCCGGTTCGCCGGGCTCCCGCCGGAGCGGATCGTCGCCGGAGCCATCGCTGAAAGCGGCCACGCTGTGCACCCGCGACATCCTGAGCCATCACCCTGGCGAGCGGAAGCCCGCCCCGCCGGAGCGTCAGGCCGCGGGCGAACCGGTCAGGATGTCGTCGGGCAGCGCGAGCAGCTCGTCGAGCACGTCGCCGGCGGCGCCGCGACAGTGCCAGAGGGTCTTGCTGGGCGCGAGGAGGTCCTGCTCGTCGGCCGGCACGCGCAGGGCGGTCGCGTCGTTCTCGGCGTCGAGGCGCAGAATGTCGATGACGGTGCCGTGCGGGCGGACCCCCACCACAGCGACGATGGCGCCGTCGGAGTCACGAGGATGGATGAAGCGGTACCCGCGCCCGATGAGGTCCATCAGCCGGGTTTCGACCGAACCGGTTTCGTCCGTGGAGCACATCGTCGAATTCGCCGTCCTTCGTGCCCGCGAGGTCCGCGGTGGTGCGCTGGTTCCCGGAGTGACTGAAGTGCACGTGCATCTTGCAGCCAGCAAGCTACCACCGGCGACTGCACGGGTAAATGCACGTGCTGGGTGCACGTGCATCTCGGGTAGAAAACTCCGGTTCCGTTTTCCTCGAAGGAGCGGTTTCCACCCTGCCGAGATGCCGAAAGTGGTAACGGAACGTGATACAACGGGCGAAAGTCGCCCGTTACAGGAGCTAAGGGTGAGCTTTCTGGTCCGATCGGGTGGTTGCCGGGACCGCCCTGCCGGCTTCACCCGAACCGCCGCGGGATGCTCGGAAGTTCCGTAAGGTGGCGTCGGCGACGCGGAGGTGAGCAGGTGGATCACCACCCCCTCCGGGGCAACCCCGGGGAGCTTCAGGACACGCAGGTATGGCGCCCCACGCGAACGCGGCACGCTTCGCGTACAGAACCGCGCGGATGAACGGAGAAAAGGTCACCTCCGTGTCGCCCCTCGGGCCGAGGCCGGTCTGGCGCTCGCCCGTCCCGCGCTGGACCACGTTCGACGACTGTGCCGCCGCGCTCGACCTCACCCCGGGCGAGCTCGCCTGGTTCGCCGACGCCCGGTCCTGGAACCGCCGCGCGGGCACCGCGCTGCGGCACTACCGCTACCGCTGGCTGGCGACCGCGGGTGCCGGGATCCGCCTGCTGGAACAGCCCAAGCCGCGGCTCGCCGAACTGCAGCGGCGGGTGTGCCGGCACGTCGTCGGCGCGCTGCCGGTCCACGAAGCCGCGCACGGGTTCCGCCGGGGCCGCTCGGCCATCACGTGCGCGGCGCCGCACGCGGGCCGCGCACTCGTGGTCCGGATGGATCTCGAAGGATTCTTTCCCGCGGTGTCCGCGCGGCGGGTCCGGTCCCTGCTCGAACTCGCCGGATATCCCGCCGCGGTGGCGGCCGCGCTCGCCGGCATCCTCACCACCGCGGCGCCGGTGGACGTGCTGGCCGCCGCCCCGGACGGACGGCGCGACCCGGCCCGCACGCGGCTGCTGAACAACCTCGCCTCGACCCATCTGCCGCAGGGCTCGCCGTCGGCACCGGCCGTGGCGAACGCCGTCACCCATCATCTCGACCGCCGGCTGGCAGGCCTCGCCCGGACGCTCGGCGTGCGCTACACCCGCTACGCCGACGACCTCGCGTTCTCCGGCGACGCGACGTTGCCGTTGCACCGGTTGCTTCCCGGGGTGCGGCTGATCGTGCGGGACGAGGGCTTCCGGCTGCGCGAATCGAAGACGTCCGTGACCGGCACGCACCAGCGGCAGCGGATCGCGGGGCTCGTGGTCAACAGCTCCCCCGCCGCCGCCCGGCCCGACTACGACGCGCTCAAGGCCCTGCTGCACAACCGCGTCCGCACCGGGCCGCAGCCGCAGAACCGCCTGTGCCACCCGGACTTCCGCGCGTACCTGCTGGGCCGCATCGGCTGGATCGCGGCCTCCCACCCGCGCCGCGGCGAGAAGCTGCGGGCATTGTTCGACCGGATCAGCTGGCAAGGCTGACCCGGCCGGACAACACCTCGAGAGCCGCTACGACCGGATGCGCACGACGCTGCCGAGACCTGCGGGGCAGGCGCCGCAGTTCGACACGTACGCGTCACCGCCACGGAAGGTCAGGCCGCCCGGCAGGATCAGGTTCTGCGACACGATCTGCCGCGAACCGTGCTCGCCCACCCGGATGAGGGCACCGGACGGGTCCTGGTCCGCCGTCAGCAGACCGTTCTGCGCGATCTCGAGGACATACAGCTTCCCGTCGTGGAAACCGATGTCGATGATGTTCGTGAATCCCTGTGCGTACACCTGGGGCGCGTGTCCCGGCACCACGCGGTACACCCGCGCCGCGCCCTTCGGGAACGGGAAGCCCGTCAGCTCGCCGACGTAGAACGCGCCGTCGGGGCCACGCACGACCGAGGTCGGAACCGCCTGCATCGGGACTTTCATGCCCGGCGCCGTGCCGGGCATCGGCGGGGCGTCGACCATGCGCAGCGGGAAGACCGCCAGCGTGGAGATCTTTCCCTCGTCGGAAACCCAGAGCAGTGAGTTTCCGCCCGCATCCGCGACCGCCTGGCCGCCCGGCAGCGCGAGCACCGAGTTCGGGTTGCTGTTGATCTCGATCTTGTCCGGGTCGGCCTTCGCCTCGTAGCCGGCGACGTCGGTGGCCGGTCTGCCGTCACGCAGCAACCAGCCCATCTTCTGCCCGGTCGCGGGCAGGCCGGGGCGGATGGCGCCGGGGTCACCGCCGAGGCCGAGCGTGACGTACATGTTTCCCTTGCCCTGGAAGGAAATGTCCGAGGGCCCGATCGCCTGCGCGCCACCCGGGGCGGCCAGCGACGGCAACCCGGTCAGCACGCGGGTCTGGTGCCCGCGGTCGATCTTCGTCACCGATCCGCTGGTACCGAAGCAAACCGTGTCGCCTTCGGGGCCTCGGATGCAGGGTGCGGTGCCGCCGCTGCCCGACTCGGCCACGTAAAGCGCGCCGTCAGGCGAGAAAGCGAGCCCTCTGGGCTCGTTCAGTCCACTGGCGACCGTCGTCTGCTGTGCGCCACCGGCCGCCGCGGTCGCCGGCACCAGGGCCACCGCGAGCGCGGCGGCGACTGTCAGCAAGATCCGGGTTGTTCTCATGGGCACGTCCTTTCACGACGTTGTGCCCCCTGGGAAAAGACGAGTCGATAAAGGTCCGCGTTACGAGAACTACTCCGGGTCGTGATCCGGGCGCGCCCCGCGGGCGAGACGCAAGTCGGGGAAAAACCCTGACGTTTTTGTCGGTGCCTGGTCCTATGTTGTCCTCACCACCGAAGCAAGGGGGAAACCACCATGACGCAGCCGGAGCCGGGCATCGCCGTCCGGGCACGCGCGCTGGTCAAGAGATACGGGCAGACGCGCGCGCTCGACGGGGTGGACCTGGACGTCCCGGCCGGGCAGGTCCTCGGCCTGCTCGGCCCGAACGGCGCCGGGAAGACCACCACCGTGCGCATCCTGACCACACTGCTGCGCCCGGACTCGGGCGCCGCCTGGGTCGCCGGGCACGACGTGCTCGCCGACCCGGACGCCGTCCGCCGCGAGATCGGCCTGTCGGGCCAGTACGCGGCGGTCGACGAGAGCCTCACGGGGTTCGAGAACCTGTACATGGTCGGCAGGCTCTACGGCCGCCGCAAGGCCGCCGCCCGTTCGCGGGCACGGGAGCTGCTCGCGCGGTTCCAGCTGGAGGAGGCCGCGGACCGGCCGGCGAAGGGCTATTCCGGCGGGATGCGCCGGCGCCTCGACCTGGCCGGCGCGCTCGTCGGCGAGCCTGCCGTGATCATCCTCGACGAGCCCACGACCGGTCTCGACCCCGGCGGGCGCCTCGACACCTGGCAGGTCATCAAGGAGCTCGTCGCGGACGGCACGACGGTGCTGCTCACCACGCAGTACCTGGAGGAGGCCGACCAGCTCGCGGACATCATCGTGGTGATCGACAAGGGGAAGGTGATCGCGCGCGGCACGGCCGATGAGCTCAAGGCGCAGAGCGGTGGCGAACGGCTGGAGCTGGTGGTCGCCTCGGCCGCGGATCTGCCGGTCACGCTGCAGGTGCTCCGCGAGGTCGGGTCGGGCGAGCCGAGCGGGGACGAGCACACGCGTCACGCCGAGATCCTCGTCGACACCGGCCCGAAGGCACTCATCGAAGCGTTGCGCAGGCTGGACGCGGAACAGATCACGGTGCAGGACGTGGGCCTGCACCGGCCCACCCTCGACGACGTGTTCCTGTCGCTGACCGGGCACGGGGCGAGCGAGGAGGCACGGTGAACGCGATCACCAAAGGGCTTTCCGACGGGGGCGTCATCACCTGGCGCAACCTGATGAACGTGCGGCGCAACCCGGACTGGCTCATGGCCGCGACGCTGCAGCCGATCATGTTCGTGCTGCTGTTCGCGTACGTCTTCGGCAACGCGATCGGCGGGGACGCCGGTGGCGCGGCGTACCGCGAGTTCCTCATCGCGGGGATCTTCGCGCAGACGGTCGCGTTCAACTCGGCGTTCACCGTGCTGGGCTTCGCCAACGACCTGCAGAAGGGCATCATCGACAGGTTCCGCTCGCTGCCGATGTCGCGGCTCGCGGTGATTCTCGGCCGCACGACGTCGGATCTCGTGGTGAGTGTCGTCGCGCTGATCGTGATGTCGCTGTGCGGGCTGCTCGTCGGCTGGCGCATCCGCGGCAGCGTGCTCGACGCGGTGCTCGGGTACCTGGTGATGCTGATGTTCGCGTGGGCCCTGTCGTGGGTCGGCGCGCTCATCGGGCTGGCGGCGCGCAGCGTCGAGGTGGCGCAGAGCGCGGGGCTGATCTGGATGTTCCCGCTGAGCTTCATCTCCTCGGCGTTCGTCCCGCTGGACAAGCTGCCCGGGGTCCTGCGGGTGCTCGCCGAGTGGAACCCGTTCACCGCGGTCATCAACGCGACGCGGGACCTGTTCGGCAACCGGTTCGGCGCCCCACTCACCGGCTGGCCCGCGCAGCACGCGGCGCTCTACTCGGTGCTGTGCTGCGTGGTGATCATCGCGGTGTTCGCCCCCTTGACGACGGCGCGCTACCGCCGGGTGGCGAGCAAGTAGGGGATTCGAGGGCAGGGAGGGGTGGTGCTTTTCGGGGCCTCGGGTGGCGGTCGGTCGGTCGGGTCGGTCGGGGGGTCAGGGGCAGGGCTGCGTGGCGGCGGGCCGGGTGACCAGGTGGCAGCCGTGGGGGCAGCCCCCTGCGCCGCCTCCACGACCACCCCACCCGGCCAGCCGGGCTCGCGGCGGCCACCGCTCGCCCCACCCGGCCGCGGGCACACCCGGCGGCCATCGCCCGCACGGCCGCCGCCCGCCCCGCACGGCCGACCCCGCCGCCGCGGGCACACCACCCGCTCAAGCGCCCGCCCGCCCGGCTGCCACCGTCCGCCCGGGCACGCCGCCCGCACGGCCACCGCTCGCCCCGCACAACGCCCGCACACCACCCGCCCGCACGCCACCCGCCCGCACGCCACCCGCCCGGCCGCCCGGCCCACCCACGACCCGGCCCGGCCGCGACCGGGCCCGTCCGGCGCCGGCCGGCGGCCGGGCCCGGCCGCCGGGCCTCAGCCCGGCGTGATGACCACCTTCAGCGCCTGGTGGTCCGCCGCGTTGTGAAAGACCTCGTAGGCCTCGTCGATCCCGGCGAAGGTGAACCTGTGCGTCCCCATCTTCTCGGCCGGGATGCGGCCGCTCGCGACCATCTTCAGCAGCGTCGGGATGGACACCGTGTCCACCAGCCCCATCGTGAGCGTCACGTTGTGGATCCACAGGTCCTGCATCGGCAGCGCCACCGGCGCCCCGTGCACGCCGATGTTCGCGACGTGCCCGCCCGGGCGGACGACGGCCGCCGCGGTCAGCAGGGTCTCGGGGTAGCCGACGGCCTCGATCGCGACGTCCACGCCGAGCCCGTCGGTCAGCGCGAGCACCTCGCCGACCGCGCCGGGCCCGGCCTCCACCGTGTCGGTCGCGCCGAACTCGCGGGCCTTCTCGAGCCGGAACTTGTTGGAGTCCAAAGCGATCACCCGCGAAGCGCCCCACAGCCCGGTGGTCAGGATCGCCGCGAGACCGACCGCCCCGGACCCGACGACCGCGACGGTGTCGCCCGGGCGCACCTGCCCCGCCAGCACCCCCACCTCGTACCCGGTGGGCAGCGAGTCGGCCAGGAAGATCGCCTGCTCGTTCGTCACGTCCTCCGGCACCTTGTAGAGCGACGTGTCGGCGTAGGGGACCCGCACGTACTCCGCCTGCGTGCCGTCGATGAGGTGCCCGAAGATCCAGCCGATCCCGCCGACGGTCTGGCAGTGCGAGGGCATGTTCCGCTGGCAGTACGCGCACCGCCCGCACTTGGTCACCGCCGGCACGAGGACCCGGTCCCCCACCGCGAAGCCCTTCACCGCCTCACCGGTCGCGGTCACCGTGCCGACCGCCTCGTGCCCGAGGATCCGCCCGTCGGTCACCGCCGCGACGTCGCCCTGCAGGATGTGCAGGTCGGTGCCGCAGATCGTCGTCGTGTCGACCTTGACCACGACGTCCGTGGCCTCCTGCACACGCGCGTCGGGAACGTCCTCCCAGGCCTTCTCACCAGGGCCGTGGTACACGAGCGCCTTCATCGCCACCTCCACGTTTTCCCCAGAACGCTAGGGGCGGGCGGCGCGGGCGCGGGTCGCAAAAAGAGACACCCCGGTCCTGCCCCGGTTTCGCGCGCCGACCTGCGGGTAGCCCGGGCGCAGGAGGTGGCCCGGTGGCACGACGGGACGGGATCACGCAACCATGGGGATCGCGCACCCCCTACGGCCCGGGCGAGGACTGGCCGGCGCGGGTCGACAGCAGGCTCGCCGAGGGCGTGGATCCGGGGGAAGTGGACCGCTGGGTGCGCACGGCCGCCGTGCTGCATTCGAACGGCGACGGGCTGGACCTGGCCGTCAAGGACGGGCGCATCGTCGGCGTCCGCGGCCGCACGGACGACCGGGTGAACCGCGGGCGGCTCGATCCCAAGGACCTGTTCGGCTGGCAGGCCAACCACTCCGCCGACCGCCTGGGCACCCCGCTGGTCCGCGACAACGGCAGGCTGGTGGAGTCCACCTGGGACGAGGCGATGGGCCGGATCGTGCCCCGCAGCAAGGAACTTCTCGCCGAGCAGGGGCCGAGCGCACTGGGCTTCTACACCAGCGGACAGCTTTTCGCCGAGGAGTACTACACGCTCGGCGCCATCGCGCGCGGGGCGATCGGCACCAACCATCTCGACGGCAACACCCGGTTGTGCACCGCGACCGCGGCGCGGCGCTGAAGGAGTCCTTCGGCTGCGACGGGCAGCCCGCCTCCTACTCCGATGTGGACCACGCGGACGTGATCGCCCTGTTCGGGCACAACGTCGCCGAAACACAGGCCGTGCTGTGGGACCGGATGCTCGACCGGCTCGCCGGACCGCGGCCGCCGACGCTGCTGTGCGTCGATCCGCGCGAGACCCCGGGTGGCGCGCGCCGCGACGCTGCATCTCGCACCGCTGCCGGGCACCAACGTCGCGCTGATGAACGGCATCCTGCACGAGATCATCGCCCAGGACCGGGTCGACCACGACTACGTGCGCCGCTGCACGGTCGGCTACGACACGCTGGCCGCGATGGTGGCGGACTACCCGCCCGAGCGGGTCGCGCCGGTCTGCGGGCTCGAAGCGGAGGAAATCCGTGCCGCGGCGAGGCTTCTGGGTTCGGCGGAACGGCTGCTGTGCACGGTCCTGCCGGGTTTCTACCAGTCCCACCAGGCCACCGCGGCGTCCGTGCAGGTGAACAACCTCGTCCTGCTGCGCGGCATGCTCGGCCGGCCGGGCTGCGGCGTGCTGCAGATGAACGGCCAGCCCACGGCGGAGAACACCCGCGAATGCGGTGCCGACGGCGATCTCACCGGTTTCCGCAACTGGGCCAACGACAGCCACGTCGCCGAGCTGGCCCGGTTGTGGAATGTCGACCCGCTGCAGATCCCGCACCACTCCCCGCCCACGCACCTGATGCAGATGCTGCGGTACGCCGAGAACGGGACGCTGCGGTTCTGGTGGATCTCCGCCACCAACCCCGCGGTTTCGCTGCCGGAGCTGCACCGGGTGCGCTCGATCCTCGCGCAGGAGCGGCTTTTCGTCGTGGTCCAGGACGGCTTCCGCACCGAGACCGCGGAGTTCGCCGATGTGGTGCTGCCCGCCGCGATCTGGGGCGAGAAGACCGGCACCTTCACCAACGCCGACCGCACCGTGCACCTGTCCGAGAAAGCCGTGGAGCCACCGGTCAGGCGAAGGCTGACCTGGACATCTTCCTCGACTACGCGCGGCGGATGGACTTCCGCGACCGCGACGGCAACGCCTTCCCGCCGTGGCACGACGCGGAATCCGCCTTCGAGGCCTGGAAACGCGCGTCCGCCGGGCGCCCGTGCGACTACACGGGACTGAGCTACGCCAAGCTGCGCGAAACCAGCGGCGTGCAGTGGCCTTGCGACGCCGAACACCCCGACGGCACCGAACGGCTCTACACCGCCGGGCGGTTCTTCGCACAGCCGGACTACTGCGAGGACTACGGCCGCGACCTGGTCACCGGGGCGCCGACCGAACCGCAGCGGTACCGGGCGATGAACCCGGACGGCAAGGCCATGCTCAAGGCCGCCGAACACCTGCCACCGCACGAGCCACCCGGCGGGGAACACCCGTTCGCCCTGATCACCGGCCGCACCCTCTACCACTTCCACACCCGCACCAAGACCGGCCGCACCCCGCAGCTGCAGGAGGCGGCGCCGGAGGTCTGGGTCGAGATGTCCGCGCGCGACGCCGAACGCCACGGCCTCGCCGAAGGGGACCTCGCCGAGATCAGTACCCCCCGCGGCTCGGTCCACGCCCGCGTCCGGGTGGGCGGCATCCGCGACGGCGTGCTGTTCCTGCCCTTCCACTACGGCTACTGGGACACCCGGGGACCCGGCCGGGGACAAGGGCGGGCGGGCCGCGAACGAGCTGACGATCACCGGCTGGGACCCGGTCTCCAAGCAACCCCTGTTCAAGAGCGGCGCCGCCGCGATCGCCAGGGCGGGCACCGCGGAGCCGCCACCGGAGGCGAGCGCGCCGACCGCCGTCGAGGAGGCGCTGCCCCGATGAAGATCGGACTCGCCCTGCGCGAACTGCACCGCGCCGAGACCGCCCTGACGCGCGAGCTGCTCCGGCTCTCCGACCGGCACCACGCCGAACACGAGATCCACCACGTGGCGCGCGACCTCGCCGGCTGGTCGCAGTGCCACGCCGCCCGGCTCGCCGACGCCGCCCGCGGCTACGACGTGCACCTGCGGTCCGAAGCCCCGCAGACCTCGGGCCTGCTCGGGCCGCTGCGCACCACGCTCAGCGACCTCACGCGCGGGCGCGACGAGCCCGGACTGCTGTTGCTGGCCGACCTCCGGCGGCTGCACCGGCGGATCGCCGGTGTCCCACTGGACTGGGAGCTGCTGGCGCAGGGCGCGCAGGCCGTCAAGGACGGGGAGCTGCTCGACCTGGCCACCGCCTGCCACCCGCGGACCCTGCGTCACCTGGCCTGGTCCAACGCGATGCTCAAGACCCTCTCGCCGCAGGTCCTGACGAGCTGACGCTCAGCCGGCCGGGGCGGCGGTCACCCGTGGTTCGGTGGAGCCGCCCGCGGGGCCGCGCCCGCGAACAGCAGCGCGACGCCCGCGCCGATGCCCAGCACCAACCGGAAGCGGCACCAGCGTCAGCACCAGCCCGATCGCGCCGAGGCCCGCCGCCGTCCGGAACAGCACGTGCCGGTCGGCGCGTTCGGCGAGGAACGCGACGGGGGCGCGCCGCCCAAGCTGGGCGACGCGCTCGTCAGGGCGGTCGCCGAGCCGAGCCGCCGCGCGGACATCGAGATCGCCGGGCAGACGATCCGCGCGGGCGAAGGCCTGATCCTGGCCAACGACTCGCGAACCCGGACGCGGCGGTCTTCCCCGAGCCCGACCGCCTCGACCTGCCCCGCGACGCGCACCGGCGGGTGGCGTTCGGGTTCGGCGTGCACCAGTGCCTCGGCCAGCCGCCGGCCCGGCTCGAGCTGCCGGTCACCTGGTGATGCGGTGCCGAATCCACCACCGCGCTCCACAGTGGACGATGCGGGCCCGTGCCGGACCGGGGGACTAGGCTGGGCGGTGGCGCGCACGGACAGCGGAGGGAGCGGCGGATGGGCGGCGAAGGGGATCCCGGGCGGAGTGCGGCCGAGCTGATCGTGGCCTGCCTGCGCACCGAGGGCGTCGAGTTCGTCTTCGGCATCCCCGGCGAGGAGAACATCCACCTCACCAACGCCCTCGACGCCTCGCCGATCCGGTACGTGCTGACCCGGCACGAACAGGCCGCGTCGTTCATGGCGGAGATGTACGGCAGGGTCACCGGCAAGGCCGGGGTGGTGTCCGCGACGCTGGGCCCTGGCGCGATCAACCTCCAGCTCGGCGTCGCCGACGCGACGACGAACTCCACCCCGCTGGTCGCCCTGTCCGCACAGGTCGGGCGGCACCGGGAGTACAAGGAGTCCCACCAGTTCGTCGACCTGGTGCGGATGTTCGCGCCCATCACGCAGTTCGCCGCGACAGTGCCCTTGGCCGCGGCGATCCCCGAGATGGTGCGGCGGGCGTTCAAGACGGCGCAGACGGAACGGCCGGGTGCGGTGTACCTCGCGGTGCCCGAGGACGTGGAGGACGCACCCGTCCCGCCGGAGGCCAAGCCGATGCCCCTCAACGTCGTGCGCCCCGAAGCGCCCTCGGCCGCACAGGTCGAGCGGGCCGCGACGATCCTGCGCTCGGCGGTGCGGCCGGTCCTGCTCGCCGGCCACGGCGCGGCCCGGGCCGGCGCCGGCCCCGCGCTGGCCAAGTTCGCCGAGCACACCGGCATCCCGGTGGCGACCACCTTCCACGGCAAGGGCGTGCTGCCCGACGACCACCCCTGCTCGCTGGGCACGATCGGCTTCATGCGCCACGACTACGCCAACTTCGGCTTCGACGAGGCGGACGTGGTCATCGCCGTCGGCTACGAGCTGCAGGAGTTCGACCCGGTCAAGATCAACCCGCGGGCGGACAAGGCCATCATCCACATCCACCGCTTCCCCGCCGAGGTCGACGCCCACTACCCCATCGCCGTCGGCATCGAAGGCGACATCTCCGCGTCGCTCGACGAACTGCGCGCGGCGGTCCCGCCGCCGACCGAGCCCACACCCGTGCCGCAGCGGGTGCGCGCGCTGCTGGCGGACGAGCTGGCCCGGGGCGCGGCCGACGACCGCTGGCCGCTGTCCCCGCAACGGATCGTCGCCGACACCCGGGAAGCCCTCGGGCGCGCCGACATCGCCCTGGTGGACACCGGCGCGGTGAAGATGTGGATGGCGCGGCTGTACCCGACGTACGAGGCGAACACCTGCCTGATCTCCAACGGCCTGTCCACCATGGGGTTCGCGCTGCCCGGTGCGATCGGGGTACACCTGGCCGCACCCGGGCGGAAGGTCCTCGCCGTCACCGGCGACGGTGCGTTCCTCATGCACTCCCAGGAGATCGAGACCGCCGTCCGCGAGCGCATCCCGCTCACCGTCCTGGTGTGGGAGGACAACGGCTACGGGCTGATCGAGTGGAAGATGCGCCTAGAGACCGGAAAAACCTCCAACGTCTCCTTCGGCAACCCGGAGATCACCGCCTACGCCGCGAGCTTCGGCGCGAAGGGCTACCGGGTCGAACGCGCCGCTGACCTGCTGCCGACACTGCGCGAGGCACTGGCCGACGACGGCGTGTCCATCGTCGTGGTGCCCGTCGACTACTCGGAGAACCTGCGGCTGACCGACCGGCTCGGCCAGCTGACCGACCCGCTCTGACCCGGATCGTGAAGTTCCGGGCACAGCGTCGGCGTCCGGCTGCCGATGCCGGTCACGGCCGCCCCGCTGCGGAGGGCGACTGCTCGAATCGCCTTCGCTGACCGGAAAACCGGATCACTGGGCCGAACGGAGCAGTAACCCGGCACGTCTCGCTCGCCCGGGCGAAACTCAGGGTGACTCGAGGAGGCGGTCCGATGGCGAACGGCACCAAGCCAGAGCAGGCGTCGCGCAAAGCGTCCCGCGGCGCGTCGCGGCTGGAGGGGAGCCGGACGGCGCAGGTGGCCGGGCGGCTGGGCATGGCGTGCTGGGGTGTGGTCCACCTCGTTGTCGCCTACCTCGCGGTCCGCGTCGCCTTCGGGGCCGGCGGGCAGCCCGACCAGAAGGGCGCGCTGCAGGAGATCGGCTCGACGTCGGTCGGCCAGGCGCTGCTGTGGGTCCTCGCGGTCGGGCTGTTCGCGTTCGGCCTGTGGCAGTTCGTGATGGCCGCCACCGGCTACTCCTGGGTGGCCAAGAAGGGCAAGCGCGTCCGCAAGCGGATCGGCTCCGGCGTGCGGGGCGTCGTGGTGCTCGGCCTCGCCTACACCGCGATACGGCTCGCGACCGGCAGCGGTTCGGCGGGCGGCTCGGGTGACCAGACGCAACAGGAGTTCACCGCGCGCCTGCTCGCGCTGCCCGCGGGACCGTTCCTGGTGGCCGTGGCGGCCGCCGTCGTGCTCGGGGCCGCGATCGCCGCGCTGGTGAAGGGGTTCAAGCAGAGCTTCCTCGACGACCTCGACACCGGCGACCTGCCGGCCGGCACCCGCAGCTGGGTCAAGTGGCTCGGGACGGCCGGCTACGCCGCGAAAGGCGTCGTGTACGCGATCATCGCCGTGCTGCTCGGGTACGCTGCGCTTCGCTCCGACGCACGCGAAGCCGGTGGGCTCGACAAAGCGTTGCTGACCCTGGCGGCCCAGCCCTTCGGCGTCGTCCTGCTCGTGATCGTCGCACTCGGGCTCGCCGCCTTCGGCGTGTACTGCTTCGCCGCCGCCCGTGCCCACAAGAGCTGACGACCGTCAGGGCACGGGGACGGAGCTGCGCCGCCTGACGATGGCGAGCGAGACGCACGCGGAGGCGAGCGCCGCTACCACGAGGAAGACCCAGCCGCGCCGGAACGACTCCATCGTCGGCACGGGTCCATAAAGGACGACCAGGATCGCCGTGCCCAGCACCGCGCCCACCTGACGGGCGGTGTTGATCATCGACGAGCCCGCGCCCCACCGCGCGGCCGGCAGCGCCGCTCCCACCACGCCGGAGAGGCTCGGCATCACCAGGCCCACCCCGGCGCCGGTGCACAGCTGCCCCGGCAGCAACGTGCCCGGGTAGTCGGGCACCGGCCCGGCCCGGCACAGCCAGATCGCCGCCCCGAGCGCGAACAGCAGCCCGCCCGCGGCGGCGATCGGGCCAGGGCCGAAGCGGTGCGTCAGCCTGCCGCCGACCGTGAGCGAGACCAGGACGACCATCGCCGGCCCCGGCGACAGCGACAACCCCGCGGCGACGACCGGCTCGTGCCACTGCCCGGTCAGGAACAGCACGTTGCCCACCAGCATGCTGCCGAACCCGGCGGTGAACAGCAGCATCGCGAGGCACGCCCGCCACATCGCCGGCACCCGCAGCGAGGCCAGGTCCAGCACCGGCACCGGATGCCGCGCCGAGCGCGCCGCCACCCAGACCAGGCTCAGCAGCGCGAGCGCGAACCCGCCCAGCACGCCGGCACTCGTCCAGCCGTGGTCTGGCCCCTCGACCAGCGCCCAAGCCAGGGCGCCGACGCCGGCCACCAGCCCCGTCGCGCCCAGCAGGTCCGGCACCCCGGAGCCGCTCTCCTTCGTCTCACTCAGCACCCGCAGGCCGAACAGCAGCGCGAGCACGCCGACCGGGACGTTGACCAGGAACACCCACCGCCACGACACCTGCACCAGCAGCCCGCCGAGCGGCGGTCCGAGTGCTCCCGCGGCGCCACCGACCGCGGCCCACGCGCTCACGGCGACCGCGCGGCGCGCCGCCGGGACCGCGGTCATCAGCAGGGCCAGCGAGGTGGGCGTCACCAGGGCGGCGCCCGCGGCCTGCAGCACCCGGAACGCGACCAGCATCGGCACCGAGGTCGCGGCCGCGCACGCCGCGGAGCCCGCGGTGAACACGACCACCCCGACGAGGAAGACCAGCCGCCGCCCGTAGCGGTCGGCGAAGCGCCCGGCCAGCGCCAGCAGCGCCGCGAAGACGACCGTGTACCCGTTGAGCACCCAGGAAGCCGTGGCCAGGTCGCTGCCGGGGAAGCTCGCGCGGATGTCCGGCAGCGCGATGTTGACGATGAACAGGTCCAGCGTCGCCAGGAACGCCGCCGCGGACACCACCAGGAGCACGGCACCGGGCCGGGACGCGGTCATCTGCCCTCACAGGGTCGGTAAGTTGTGTTTTCCAACTTAACCGATCGGGGCGGAGACGCGCCAGGCCCGTCCCGCTCGCCGGGATATCGGCCGCGGCGAGCCTTTCAGTCCACAGTGGACACTGGGCCCGGCCGGTCGAGGGCCGCGACGAGGCGGCCGAGGTCGCGCCGGTGGGAGTGGGCCGACCAGACCGCCCACGTCCGGCGCACCAGCGGCTGACCGGCCAGTGCAGACCACACCACCGAACCCGGCAGGGGCTGCGCCCAGTCCGGCGGCGCGAGCGCGAAGGCGCCCCCGGTGGCGACCGCGGCGAGCTTGACCTCGGGGATCAGCTCCTGCCCCTGCGGCGCGTCCGGCCCCAGCTCCAGCCCGTGGCTGCGCAGGATCGCGGTCAGCTCGTCGTACCAGGCGGGACTGCCCGAGCGCGGGAAGCCGACCCAGCTCAGCCCGGCGAGCGCGGCCAGCGGGATGCCACCAGGCCCCGCCAGCTTCGCCGTGAGTGTCGCGGTGAGCAACACGCCCAGCCTCTCCTCGACGACCAGCATCGCGTCGAAGTCGGGGCCGACCGGGTGCTCCCGGACCAGCGCGAGGTCCAGCTCCCCCGCCGTCAGGGCGGCCAGCTGCGCCGCGCTGGACAGGTGCCGCGCCTGCACCCGCGTCTCCGGGTCGGCGGCGGTGACCTCGGCCAGCGGCCCGGACAGCAGGTCCCCGGGCAGCTCGAGCGGGATCCCGATGCGCAGCACGCTCCCGCCCGCCGCGCCGCGCCGGGTGACCGCCGCGATCGCCTCGTCGTGCCGGGCGAGCACGGCCCGCGCCCCGGCGAGCAGGGTCATCCCGGCGTCGGTGGCTTCGACCCCGGTACTGCTGCGCACGAGCAACTGCACACCCAGCCGGCGTTCCAGCGTGGTCATCGTCTGGGACAGCGCGGGCTGGCTCACGTGCAGCCGCCGGGCCGCGGCGGAGAGCCCGCCCTCCTCCACGACCGCGACGAACGCCCGCATCTCCCGTATCTCCACGTGTTCATGACAGCACGCCCCTCCGGGCCCGCCCATGCGGACGGGCCCGGAGGGCCAGGCGTCACACCGCGATCCGGCCGCCGTCGACGGGGACGATCGCGCCGTGGACGAAGCTCGCCCGCCCGGCCGCGAGGAACGTGATCACCTCGGCGATCTCCTCCGGGGACGCGGGCCTGCCCGCCGGGCCCGCCGCGGCGAGCTGGTCGAGCGCCTCGCCCATGACCGCGGTGCCCTCGGTGCGCGTCGGCCCGGGGCTGACGGCGTTCACCCGCACCCCGCGCGGACCGTACTCGGCGGCCCACGACTTGGTCAGCAGCCCGAGCGCGGCCTTGCTCGACCCGTACAGCCCCATCCCCGCGGCGCCGAACTCGGCGACCATCGTGGTCACGTTCACGATCGCCCCGTGCCCGCGCCCGGCCATCGCCGACGCGAGCGCGGCCACCAGGAAGTACGGCACCTTGACGTTGACCTCGAACACCGCGTCGAAGTCGGCTTCGGTGGTGTGCTCGGTGGGGCCGAAGGGGAACAGCCCCGCGTTGTTGACCAGCACGTCGACCTGGCCGAGCCGTTCGGTGGCCCGCTGCGCGAGCGCCCGCGCGGAGGCCTCGTCCCGCAGGTCGCCGGGCAGGAACTCCGCCTGCCCGCCCGCCGCCACGATCTCCTTGACGGCCTGCTCGCCGCGCTCGGCGTTGCGTCCCGACAGCGCCACGTGCGCACCGGCGCGGGCGAGCGCGACCGCCGTCGCCCGGCCGATCCCGCTCGTGCCGCCGGTCACCAGCGCCGAGGTCCCTGACAGTTCCGACATCTCTTCCCACCGTCCGTCGAATCCAGGCGGTCTGCCCGCCCGGCGAGTCGTTGCTCGCCTGTCGCGGTACAAGTCCGCGGCGGGGGCGAGACTTCCCGCTGCGCTATCGGCCTCGCCTATGGCGGCCATCAGCGGGGGCGAAGCGACCACCGCGTCCGAAGTGGACAGTCAGGGCCGTCGCCCGCCGCCACCGTCGCGCCGGCCCCGGCAGCCGCTGTGAAGCGCCAGGCCGTCTTGCCCCGCCGCGGATTTCTCCGTACCGTCGGCAGGGACGGCTCTAGTCAACTGGTCGTCGTACTTCGCTCGAAACCCGGACCTGGCAGCGTCCATCCGCGCCGACCCCGTCCGAGCGACACCCTCGATGACCGGAGCCTCTCCTTGCCCTTCTTCCCCGAACCCGACGCGAACCGGTGGCCGCCGCCGCTGGACACGCCCGGTGTGACGGTGACCGTCACCCGTGACCGCGCCTCGCTCGCGCAGGTCGTGGTCGTCGGCGAACTCGACCTCGCCACCGTGGGCGAGCTCGAGGCCGCGACCGGGGGCATCTCCCGCGACAGCGTCGGCGTGCTGCTGGACCTCTCGCGGGTCGACTTCTGCGCGGCCACGGCCGCCCGTTTCCTGGTCAGCCTGCGCGAACGCCTCGCCGACGCCGGCGTTCCGCTCGCGCTCGTGGTCGGCAAGGGCGCTGTCCAGCGCTGCCTCGACGTGACCGGCGCCGCCGCGCGCCTGCCGATCCACCACAGCCGTGCCGCGGCGATCGCCGAGCTCGAGCACACCTGACGCGGTCAGCCGCGCAGCGCCGCCTGGACGACGGCCCGCCCGGCCGCGACGAGTGAACGCGACCGCGCCTGCGTCACGGTCCCCAGGTAGCCGCCGACCATCGCACCGTCGCGCAGCATCATCAGGTGCTCGACCGCGGGCGCCGGGGCGGCGACCCCGAGCTCGGCGAGCAACTCGGTGAGCAGGCCGGCGAACCAGGCCCGGTGCGCCGCGACCGTCCGCCGGACCGGGTGCCCGGGGTCGGCGTACTCGGCGGCGGCGTTGATGAAGGGACAACCGCGGAATCCCGCCGCACAGCTGGTTTCCGCGATCGCCTCCGCGAGCAGGGTCAGCGCGGCCGCCGGATCCCCGGGACGGGCGGCGCGCGCCTGCTCGACGACGCTGCGCTCCCACTCCGCGCGGCCCTGCAGGTAGGCCAGCACGAGATCGTCCTTCGCCGGGAAGTGCCGGTAGAAGGTCACCTTGCTGACCTGGGCCTCGGCGATGATCCGGTCGGCACTGACGGCCCGGATCCCCTCGGCGTAGAACAGCGCGTCGGCGGCCGCGAGGATGCGCTCGCGCACCGGCGAAGGGCGCTGCCCCGTCTCGGCCTGTGCCCGCACCATCGGTCCTCCTTCCCCGCCGCTCCAGGCTAGCGGCCTGCTGTCGCGCCCCGACGATCGATGCTACCTTGTAGACGTACTAGTTCGTCTACCTAGAGGGACCACCATGACCGACACGCTGTACACGGGCATCGCCACTTCCACCGGCGATGGGCGCGCGGGAGGCCGCGCCGCCACGGACGACGGGCTTCTCGACGTGACGCTGGCCATTCCGCGCGAGATGGGCGGGCCCGGCGGCGCGACGAACCCGGAGCAGCTGTTCGCCGCGGGCTGGGCGTCGTGCTTCCACTCGGCGCTCAAGGCCGTCGCGGCCCAACAGAAGGTCGCGGTCGCCGACTCGGCCGTCGTCGCCGAGGTGAGCGTGCATCCCAACGGCCAGGGCGGGTTCACCCTGAGCACCGCGCTGCACGTGGAGCTGACCGGCGTCGACCAGGCGACGGCCGACAAGCTGGCCGAAGGCGCGCACGCGATCTGCCCCTACTCCAACGCGACCCGCGGCAACATCCCGGTCACCGTGGACGCGACCGTCGCCTGAGCGCCGCTGCGCCGCCGGGATCCCGGGTCGCGGTCATTCCTCCGACGCGACGAACAGGAACCCGGCGGCGATGACCCCGAGCAGGAACCACCACGCGTCGGCGTTGACGGCGGCGGCCAGGATGCCCGAAGCCAGCGCCGCGATGCCGAGCACGCGGGCCGGGCCCAGTTCCGCCCGGCGTTTGGCAGGTGTGTCCATCTGCTCAGTGTGGCCCTGCCGGGGCGCCATGGCACCCGGAATCCGGGTGAGGATTCCAGTGCGGCCACTCGCGCGGCCGGCCCGGCGCACAAGGCGCCGGGCCGGGTGGGGCGATGTCACTTGTTGGTGCCCGGGGTCAGCACGGTGTCGATCACGAACACGGTCGCGTTCTTCGTCGGAATGTTGCCGCACAGGACCTTCGCCCCGTTGACGGTCATGTCGTCGCCCGAACCGGAGATCTTGACCGGGCCGCCGTCGGTGTTCAGCGTCTGCACGGTGCCCGCCGCCTCGAGACCCTTGGCGTCGTAGCGCTGCGGCAGCACGTGGTACTGCAGGATCGGCGCCAGCTGCGACGGGTTCTGCGCCAGCTGGGTGAACTTCGCGTCACCGAGGGCGTTGAAGGCGCTGTCCGCCGGAGCGAACACGGTGATCGCCTGCTGGCTGTTGAGCGTGTCCACGAGGTTCGTCGCCTTCACGGCCGCGACGAGCTTGGTCAGCAACGGGTTCGTCGACGCGGCGCTCGCCACCGGCTGCGGGCCCATCGAGTCCAGGCTCCCCGGCGCACTCCCCTGCGGCAGCTGGCCGCACGCCGGGCCGAACACGTCGGAGTTCGTGGTCACCCCGGTGCCCATGGCTGCCGAGGCAGGCGCGGGCATTGAGCTCGGCGGCATCTGCGCGCTGCTGCTGCCTCCGCTCGAGGCGCTGTCACTGCTACCGCCACCACACGCGGCCAGCGACAGGGCGGCCACGGCGGCGAACCCGGCACCGGCGATCCGAACAGTCTTCACGAAAACCACTCCATTCCAGATTTTCCTGCTGTCATCGGGTATTCGGTGCCGACCGCGCGGCGGATTGGCTCATTTCGCGGTGAATGTGACGGTGGGCCGGCCGGTCGCGCCGTCGGGCACCGTCCCGGCCCGGTCCCCGGTCTGCGTGTAGCCGCTGTTGTCCGTGGCACGACACGAGATCTGGTGCGTTCCGGCCGGTACCCCCACCTCGGCCCACCACATCCGCCAGGTGTCGTCGTTGACCTTTGTGGACAACGTCGTCGGTTGCCACGGGCCGTTGTCCACGCGCACCTCGACCTTGGCGATCCCGGTGTGCTGCGCCCAGGCGATCCCCGCGACGCGCACCGTGCCGGCGGTGACCGTGGCGAACCCCTTGGGCGTGTCGATACGCGACTCGGTCTTGATCGGCGCCTGTTCGCCCCAGCCGCGCTTGAGCCAGTACGCCTGCCGCGCACGCCACGTCGTCACCTCCAGGTCGGTGACCCACTTCGTCGCCGACACGTAGCCGTAGAGGCCGGGAACGACCAGGCGGGCGGGAAAACCGTGCTCCACGGGCAGCGGCTCGCCGTTCATGCCGAGCGCGAGCATCGCGCCCCGGGCAGGATCGAGCGCGGTGGCCACGGGGGTGCCGGAGGTCCAACCGTCCACACTGGTCGAGAACAGCTGTTCGGCGCCGGGGCGGACACCGGCCTCCCGCAACAGCTCGGCCAGGTCCACGCCGACGAAGTTCGCCGTGGAGACGTAGGGCCCACCGACCTCATTGGACACACACGTCATCGTGATCGTGCGCTCGACGAGCGGCCGGTTCCGGATTTCCTCGTAGCCGTACCGTTTCTCCCGGTCCACCATGCCGTGCAGGCGCAGGCTCCAGTCCTCGGCGCGCACCTGCGGCACGCTCAAGGCCGTGTCCACCCGGTAGAACTCCGGGTTCGGGGTGAGGAAAGGCGGCGTGCCGAGCTTCGCGAAGTCGGCGTCCGCCGGGATCGCGGGCGCTGTCCGCGCGGGCACGAGACGCCCGACCGCACGCCGCGACGCCGCAGCGTCCCTCGTCGAGCCGAGCAGCTGCCCGCCCGCTCCCGCGATCGCCGACCCCGCCAGCACGCCGATCCCGGTGAGCAGGAACGCGCGCCGCGAGGCGACCGGCGCCCTGCCCCGGCGTGCCGCGCGGTGCAGCAGCCGGAAGACGGCGACCCCGGCGAGGAGACTGACCAGCGGTGCCAGCAGCGCCACCGCCCCGAGGTCCGGCCGCTGGTACACCGCGACCAGCCCGACGAGCCCGAACACCGCGATCACGACCGTGCCGGGCCACGGCGAGCGCCGCGACGCGACCCCGGCCAGCGCGGCGAGCACGACCAGCGCCACCGCCATCCCGGACAGCAGCACCAGCTTGTCGTGCGTGCCGAACGTGCGGACCGCGAAGTCCTTGAGCGACACCGGCGTCAGGTCGATCGCCCCGTTGCCGACGGCCAGGTACGGCGAGGCGTTGACGCTGATGAACCCCGCCACCAGATGGCCCGCGGCCAGTGCGGCGAGCAATGCCAGCACACCGCACGCGGCCGAAGCGAGCACGCCGAGCCGGGCCGGGGAAGGTGCTGGGGAAGTCGTCGTCATACCGGGTGTTCGGAGCCCGCGCCGCCCGGTATTGGTCCCGTTCCCGTTCGATCGGCGGGCGTGCCGGGGAACCGGCGGCCGCTACGGCCGCGCGCGGGCGGTGTGGCCGCGTTCCGGCTGGGCAGCCGGCAGAACCAGCAGCGGGTCGTGCCGGGTGCGCCGGCCCTCGACGCGGACCGGGCTCGCCGTGGGCGCGTATCCGGTCGTGACCACGGTGTACTCGCCGGGACGCAGGCCGTCGATGCGGTAGTGGCCGCGCTCGTCGGTGACCGCCACCTGCGCCACCTCACCGCCCGCGTCCAGCAGCGCGACGCTGGCCCGGGCGACCGGGCCGCCCGCGGCCTCCACGACCCCGGACAGCCGGGCGACCCGCGGGAACGCGAAGTCCGCCGTCACCGCCGCGTCGCCCACCCGCAGCTCCCGCGCCAGGGTGTCCTGGCCGCGCGCGGCCGCGAGCAGCAGGTACGGGCCCGGCTCCGCGGGCAGCTCGAACCGCCCGTCCGCGTCCGTGGTGACCCGCTGCGCCCGGTTCGTCCGCAGCGAGGTCAGCGTCAAGGTCGCGGGCGCGCCGGTCACCGTGCCCCGGACCACTGGGGCGGCCGGGGCGGCCGGGGCCTTGCGACGGCGGCGCCGCGCCGAGAGTGCGATGTCGCCGACGCCGACGACCAGCGCGAGCGTCACGAGGGCGACCGAGCCGATCAGCCCGTGCGCGGCGGAGGAGTGGTAGTCGCCGTGGGACCGGGCCAGCTGCGCGAAGAACAGCGAGCCGCCCAGTGCGGTGCCGATCGCGGCGCCGACCCGCTGCGCGGTCTGCAGCACCCCGGCCGCGGTACCCCCCTCCGCGGGCGGCACCTCCTCCAGCGACAGCGTCTGGTTGGGCGCGATCACCAGCCCGCTGCCGAACCCCGCCACGAACAGCGGGCCGCCGAGCACCAGCGCCGCGTTCGCGCCGGTGTACTCCCCCACCAGCCAGGCCGTCACCCCGAGGCCGACGACGACCAGCAGGATGCCCAGCACCACCATCGGCCTGCCGAAACGGTGCACGATCCGGCCGCCGATGGCCGGGGAGATCGCCGAGCCGATCGCGAACGCCAGCGTCGCCGCGCCTGCCTCCAGCGGCGAATAGCCCAGCCCCTGCTGGAAGAACAACGTCGTGACCAGGAAGATCCCGGTGAACCCGGCGAAGTACACCAGCCCGAGCAGCGCGCCCATGGCGTAGCTGCGCACGGTCAGCAGCCGCAGGTTGACCAGGGGGTGGCGGGCCCGGCGCTCCCACAGCACGAACACCACGAGCAGCACCGCGCCGACCCCCATCAGCCACCACCGCGGTGCCGAGGTCGCCTCCTCGGCTTCGACGAGCGGCAGCATCACCGAGACGACGGCGAGGCCGAGCAGCAGCGTGCCGAGCAGGTCCGGGGCGCGCCGCGGCCCGGTGCGGGTGTCGCGCGGCAGCAGCCGGGCGCCGAAGACGATGGCGAGCAGGCCGATCGGGAGGTTGACGTAGAAGACGTAACGCCAGCCCTCGTCGATGCCCAGTCCCTGGATGAGCAGGCCACCCAGCACCGGGCCGACCGCGGTGGAGAGCCCCACGGTGGCGCCGAACAGGCCGAAGGCGCGACCGCGTTCCCGGCCCGAGAACAGCTGCTGGATCATGCCGATGACCTGCGGGTTGAGCAGGCCGCCCGCGATGCCCTGGCACAGCCGCGCGACCACGAGCCAGGTCGCGTTCTGCGCCGCCCCGCACAGCGCGCTCGTCGCGACGAACAGCAGCAGGCCCAGCAGGAACATCTTCCGGCGCCCGTAGTCGTCGCCGAGGCGCCCGGCCGGGACCAGCGCGAGCCCGAAGGTCAGCGCGTAGCCGGAGACCACCCACGACACGTCCGCCGGGGTGGCGCCGATGCCGTGCTCCATCGACGGCAGCGCCACGTTGACGATGCTCACGTCGAGCAGCGTCATGAAGCCCGCCACGAGGCAGATCCACAACGCGCGCCAGCGGCGCGGGTCCGCTTCTCCCGCGGCGTTTCCGGTTGAGTTCACCACGTCATCCACAGTAGATTCGAGACCAGTAAGAAAACGACTGGTGTAAGGATACCTGCGATGGCGGGTCCCGAACGGCGCGACCGGGTCGACGTGCTGATGGAACAGATCACCACGCGCACCGAGGACGAGTTCACGGCCAAGTCCCTGAGCTTCCGGCTGCGCCGGGTGGCGCACCGCCTGGAGACCGAGCTGCGCCGCGAGCTGTCGGCGTTCGGGATCGAGCTGTGGGAGCTCGAGCTGCTCGGCGCGCTCAAGCGGGCCGGCCCGCCCTACCGGCTCTCGGCCGGGGCCCTGCTCGACACGATGCGGGTGACCTCGGGCGGGGTCACCAAGCGTGTCGCCGGGCTCGAGCGCAAGGGCTGGGTGCGCCGCGACGTCGACCCGCGGGACCGCAGGCAGATCCTGGTGAGCCTGACCGAGACCGGCCTGCGGCGGGCGCGCGAGGTCTTCGACACCAAGACCGACACCGAGACGAAGCTTCTCTCGGGGCTGGCGCCGGCCGCGCAGCGCCGCCTGAACGAGGACCTGCGCCGGCTGCTCGTCCACTTCGAAGGCGGCGCGGACGACTGAGCGAGCGGCAGGGCCGGCGCCGTGGCGGTGAGCGGTGACCTCGGGGTGCGGCTGAAGTTCGCGCTCGCGGTGGTGCTGCCCGCCCTCTTCCTCGCACTGCCCGCCGTCACCGGCGCCGGGCCCGCCGAGCTGGCGACCGCGCCGGCCGCACTCGCCACGGCCGGGATCTGCGTCCGGCTCGAGGCCGCCGCCGCACCGGCCCACGTGCACGCGGTCCGCCTGCGCGAGCGCGCCGAACTCGTCGACTGCGTCCGGTTCCGCGACCAGGGCGCCCCGGGCCGCGCCCGGCCACGAGCTCCGTCCACGGGCGGCCTGGCCGCCTGACCTCTCCGTTCGAGCACGGCAGCCGCTCCCGCCTGCCCGATCCCTGCTCGATCCCACGGAGTCAGCCGGCAGCCCGATCGCGGTGGGCCTGCCGCTGATGCTGCTGGCCGGGCTCGCGACCTTCCGCTGCTGGTGTACTACCTGGTCGGCAACGTCTGGACGCTCGCCCAGCAGCACCTGCTCACCGGTTGGGTGGACCGCGAGCCGGATCACCGCCCGGCGGCGCCCGGCACGGCATAGGATGACTGACCGGGTCGGGTAGCGACGGTGGGAAGTGGACGGAGTCGGATGGAACAGGTCGTCCTGCTGACGGAGTCGGGTGAGGCGAAAGGCGTGCTGGACAAGGCCGAGGTCCATCACACGCGGACCCCGTTGCACCTGGCCTTCTCCTGCTACCTGTTCGGCGCGGACGGCAGACTGCTGCTGACCACCCGGGCGCGGACGAAGAAGACGTTTCCCGGCCTGCTCACCAACAGCTGCTGCGGGCATCCGGCTCCCGGCGAGGACATGGTGTCGGGCGTGGGGCGCCGGATCCGCCAGGAGCTGGGGGTGGACGTGTCCGACGTCACGCTCGTGCTGCCGCGCTTCCGCTACCGCGCGGTGATGCCCGGCGGTCTCGTGGAGAACGAGATGTGCCCGGTGTTCCGCGCCCGCACCAGCGCCGAGCCGGTGCCGGATCCGTCCGAAGTGGACAGTTACGAGTGGGTGGACTGGCCCGGGTTCGCCGACGACGTGCGCACCGGCCGCCGCGCCGTCTCGCCATGGTGCGCCGAGCAGGTCGCGCAGCTGGTCGCGCTCGGGCCCGACCCGCTGCGCTGGGCCGCGGCAGACGAGCAGCTGCTGCCCCCGGCGGCACGGAACGGCGGACTTCCCAAGGGGTAAGGAAATGCGAGTGCGGCCCCCGGGCGTCTCACAGCGTCACCGCACACTCCTGGTGATCACTCTCTCAGCGTAATGCCGTTTGTCCGATCTTGGGTTACGTTGATTGATGGTTTGCCAACGACTTCCCAGAGGGCAACCGTTTCCGCCTTCGTTCGAGTGCCGGAGCCAGTGTGAACGCCGCCGATGTGACGTTGTTCGACCATGCCCGAAAACAGTTGCGGAGCCTCTGTGACGTGGCCGGATTCGAAGCCACCGACCAGAATCCGGTGTTACTGCTCGAGGATCTCCTCGGTCCAGCCGGGCGCTTGCCGCTGCGCGAGCGGCCGCGGTACCCCTCCGATGTGGCCGACGACGGCACGCCCGTGGAGTTCTCCGTCGCCTTCGACGACGACGGCGCCCTCGCGGTGCGCCTGCTCGGCGAGGCAGGCGGGGAAAACCCTGGGCACAGCCCCGATATCGCCGCTGGAAAGCGCTTTCTGCAAGCGGCGGGCAAGCGCTTCCGGTTTCCCGTCGAGCGGTTCGCCGCGGTGGCCGACCTGTTCCTGCCCGAACAGCCGCGGGGAAGGTTCGCGGTCTGGTTCTCCGTCATCCTGCGCCCACGCGAACGGCCACGGCTCAAGGCGTACTTCAACCCCGGGGTACAGGGGAGACACCGCGCGCCCGCGCTCGTCGCCGAGGGCCTGCGCCGCCTGGGCCTGGGCGACGCGTACGAGATCGCGCGCAGGCACGCGCTGACCCGCGGCCCGCGGGACCAGTTGTCGTTCTTCGCCGTCGACCTCGACGACAGCCCGCTCTCCCGGGTGAAGCTGTACATCTCCCACGAGAACGCGGGGCCGGCCGACGCCGAGCGCGCCGCCGCGGCGGTGGAGGGCGCCGATCCCTTGCGGATACGCGAGTTCTGCGAGGTGGTGGGCGGTGGCACGACCCGGTTCACCGGGCGGCCACTGGTGTCGAGCTACTCGTTCGTCGAGGCCGAACCGGCGGGGCCGGGCACCTACAGCCTGTACCTGCCGGTGCGCGACTACGTGCCCGACGACGAGGTGGCTCGCGAGCGGGTCGCGACTTTCCTTGCCGCGCACGGGATCGGCCCCGACCGGCTGGACGGTGCGCTCGCCGCGGTGGCGAGACGGCCGCTGCGCGCCGGGGTCGGCCTGCTGGCGCACGTGTCCCTGCGGCTGGGCCCGTTCGGCGCCGGTACCACGGTCTACCTGTCCTCGGAAGCCTACGGTGTGTGCCCGCCGCGCGAGCGGGCCGATACGGTCCTCGGCACCGGTGCCGTCGACTCGGCGATGACCCCGTGAGCACGAAAGAGGGCAGCATGAAATCCTTTCCGCCGTACCGGATCCAGGTCGTCAAGGAGATCCCGGTCACGACCCGCGCCGAGCGCGAGGAAGCGCTTTCGGCCGCTGCCTACAACATGTTCGACGTGCCGGCAGGCAAGGTCACGATCGACCTGCTGACCGACTCGGGCACCGGCGCAGTGTCGGCGGCGCAGGAGGCCGCCGCGGCGGGCGCCGACCGCTCCTACGCCGGATCCGACTCCTACTACCGGTTCCGGGCCGCGCTCGACGAGCTGACGGCCTATCCGCACATCTTCCCGGTGCACCAGGGCCGGGCGGCGGAACGCGTGCTGTTCTCCTCGGCGCTGGAACCGGGCCGGATCTCGCTGTCCAACACGCACTTCGACACCACCCGCGCCAACGTGGAGCTGCTCGGCTGCGAAGCGAGGGACCTGCCGTGCGCCGAGGCCCGTGACCTCGACAGCCAGGAGCCGTTCAAGGGGAACATCCACCTCGGCGAGCTGGAGCGCACGCTCAGCGGGCCGGACGGCCCGCGGGTGGGCCAGGTCCTCGTCACGATCACCAACAACGGCGGCGGCGGGCAGCCGGTGTCGATGGCCAACCTGCACGCCGTTCGCGAGCTGTGCCACCGCTTTCGCGTGCCGTTCTTCCTCGACGCAGCCCGGTTCGCCGAGAACGCGTGGCTGGTCACCCAACGCGAGCCCGGGTACCGCCACCAGAGCCCGCGAGAGGTCGCGCAGCAGGCCTTCGCCCTCGCGGACGGCTGCGTGGCGAGCCTGAAGAAGGACGCCATCTCCCCGATGGGCGCGTTCATCGGCCTGCGCGACCCGGAGCTGGCGAAACGGTGCGAGGTCAACCTGATCGCCACCGAGGGCTTCCGCACCTACGGCGGGCTCGCGAGCCACGACCTCGAACGCGTCGCCCAGGGGCTGCGGGAGGTGCTCGAACCGGACTACCTGCGCTCGCGTGCGGCGGAGACCGCGCACCTGGCGCGGCTGGTCAACGAGGCCGGCGTCGACATCGTGCAGCCGGCCGGGATCCACGCGCTCTACCTCAACGCGGGACGGCTCCTGCCGCACATCCCGCCGCGCGGGTTCCCCGGGCACGCGCTGGCCTGCCAGCTCTACCTAGCGGGCGGGATCCGGTGCGTGGAGCTGGGTTCGCTCTACCTCGGCACGTTCGACGCCGAGCACAACCTGGTCGAGCCGGCGCCGTTCGAGCTGGTCCGGGTCGCGATCCCGCGCCGCACCTACACCCAGGCGCACCTGGAGTACGTGGCCGACGTCCTCGCCGGGATCGCGAAGAACCCCGAGACGGTGCCGGCGTACCGGGTCGTCGACGCGCCGCCGTTGCTGCGGCACTTCAACCTGAAGATGGCGCAGGTCCGCTGAATGCGCCCGCCACCCCGGCCCGCGGGGTGGCGGCCCACCCGCGTCAGCCGCCCGCGCCGACCAGCTGTGCGGGCTCGGGCGGCAGCTTGTCCATCGCGTACCGGACGAGCCGGATCAGCGCGAGCTTGCTCGACTCGCGCTGGCGCGCGTCGAAGAACATCACCGGCACCCCCGGCGCGAGCGCGAGCGCGCGGCGGATCTCCGGCTCCTCGTAGTCGTCCGCGCCGTCGAAGCGGTTGACCGCGACGATGAACGGGATCTTGCGCCGCTCGAAGAAGTCGATCGCCGCGAAGCTGCTGTTGAGCCGCCGGGTGTCGACGAGCACGACGGTGCCGATCGCGCCGCGCGCCAGCTCGTCCCACATGAACCAGAACCGGTCCTGGCCCGGGGTGCCGAACAGGTACAGCACGGTGTGCGGCGAGATGGTGATGCGCCCGAAGTCCAGCGCGACGGTGGTGGTGGTCTTGCGCTCGACCCCGGTCAGGTCGTCGATCCCGTCGCTCGCCTGCGTCATCACCTCCTCGGTGGACAGTGGCACGATCTCGCTCACCGAGGCGACCATCGTGGTCTTCCCCGCGCCGAACCCGCCGGCGACGACGATCTTGACGGGGGTCGGGATCACGGCACCCGACGTGCGGCCGCTAGAGCTGGTTGAGTCCATGGAGCACCGCCTGAAGTAGTTGACGATCGGGCGCCTTCGTCGGCTGCGACGGCGACCGGACGATGACGTCCCCGCGCTCGACGAGGTCGGTGCACAGCACCCGCACCACCGCGAGGGGCACCTTGACGTACGCGGCGATCTCGGCCACCGACAGCGGCCGCTGGCACAGCTCGAGGATCGCCAGGTGTTCGGGGGCGAGCCCGACCGGGTCCTGGGTGTCGCGGATGGCCATCACCTGGGTGGCCACGTCCATCGCGGCGTCGGTCGGGATGCGGCCGCGGGTGATCGCGTACGGCCGGACGAGCGGTCCTGCCGCCTCGTCGTACCACTCCTCCTCGGCCATCACCTGCGCTCCGGTCCGGACCTCACGGTCTCGCGGGGGGCCGAGGTCATGTAGTCGCCGACCCGCTTGACGAGCCGGTTCATCTCGTACGCGATCATCTCGACGTCGACGCTGCCCTCGGCGAGGATCGCCAGGCAGGTGCCCTGCCCGGCCGCGGAGACGAACAGGTACCCCTCGGCCATCTCGATGAGGGTCTGCAGCACGGGGCCGCGGGAGAAGTGCCTGCTGGCGCCCTTCGCGAGGCTCTGCAGGCTCGACGCGATCGCCGACAGCTGGTCCGAGTCGTCCTTGGACAGTGTGCCGGACTTGCCCATCAGCAACCCGTCCGCGCTCAGCACGACGGCGTGCTGGGCCCCGACGACGCGGTCCACCATGTCGTCGAGCAGCCAGTTCAGGTCGATCTTGGCGCCTTCGTTCTCGTTCATCGCTGAGATCCGACTTCCCTCTCACTCAGTGGTTGCCAGGACGCTGGTCCGGCCCGTCCGCGTCCCGTCCCCGGCGGGTGCCGCGGTGGAACGCCGAGATCGTGCCGAGGGTCCGGGGGGCGAGCTCCTGGTAGTCGGTCGCCTCCCATTCCGGGTCGTCGCGAAGCTGGGCGACGAGGTTCTGCTGCGGCTCGCGCTGCGGCAGCGGCGCCCGTTCCTTCCGCTCCGCGGGCTCCGGGCGGGCCTCGGGCTCCTGCGGCAGCACGGTGCGTGCACGGATCGGCTCTTCGCGCTGCGGCGGTTCGGGCTCGGGCACGACGGGCGCGGGACGCCGCGGCTCCGGCGAGGGCGGCTCCCGCCGTTCCCGCACGGGCGCGGGGTTCCGCGGCTCGGCCTGCTCGTCGAGGGCGGCGAGCTGGGCCGCACCGCGGAACTCGGAGTCGGCGCTGTCGGCCACCTCGTCTCCCGTCGCCAGCAGTTCCGTCGGAATCAGCACGGTAGCGCGGGTACCGCCGTAGCGGGACGTGTCGAACATGACCTTGATATTGAGCCGGGAAGCCAGTCGCGCCACCACGAACAGGCCCAGGCTCGCGTCCGCCTTGAGCGCCATCGCGTCGAACTCGGGCGGCTCGGACATCATCCGGTTCGCCCACTCGCGGACCTCGTCCTTCATGCCCAGCCCCTGGTCGGCCACGTCGACGACGACGCCGCGCGCGACCCGGGTGCTGGTCATGTGCACCTGCGACCCCGGCGGGGAGAACGTGGTCGCGTTGTCGACCAGCTCCGCGACGAGGTGGATCGCGTCGGCGACGGCGGAGCCGATGATCGCGACCTGCGGCACCGTCTCGACCTCTACGCGGGCGAAGTGCTCGGTCTCCGAGACCGCCGCGCGCAGCACGTCCATCAGCCACACCGGCTTGCGCCAGCGCCTGCCCGGCTGCTTGCCGCCGAGGATGATCAGGTTCTCCGTCGTGCGGCGGGCGCGGGTGGCGAGGTGGTCGAGCTGGAACAGTCCCTTGAGCTGGCCGGCGTTCTCCTCCTGGCTCTCCATCCGGTCGAGGATCTGCAGCTGCCGGTGCACCAGGCCCTGGTTGCGGTGCGCGATGCCGAGGAACACGTTGTTCACGCCGCTGCGGGCCTTCGCCTCGCTCGCCGCGGCCGAGACCGCCGTCAGCTGCGCCATGTTGAACGCCTCGGCCACCTGCCCGATCTCGTCCCGGCCGTGGTCGAGCCGCGGCAGCTCGGCGTTGACGTCCACCGACTCGCCGACCTTGAGCCGCCCGACGATGCTCGGCAGCCGCGTCTGGGCCAGTTCGAGCGAGTCGTCCCGCAGCCGTTCCAGCCGGGTGACCAGGGTGCGGTCGACCAGTGTCCGCGACACCCGCACGGCGACGTAGATCGACGCGACCGCGGCCAGCAGCGCGGCCACACTGCCGAGGATCGCGTTGCGCAGGTTGGCGTTGCCGTCGGCGAGAGCCTGGGTGGAGACCCGGTCGGCCTGGTCGATGGTCAGCCCGACCAGGCCGGTGGAGACCTGCCCGGACAGGTCGCGCCAGTCGCTCTCGCGCACCGGCAGGCCGCCGGCGTTCTGCCGGAAGGCGCCGGGGCCGTGGGTGATGATCGCGTCCTCGTCCTGCGCGAGGCGGGTCCAGACGTCGCTCGCGACGAGCTGCTGGTAGCGGGTGGCGACCTCGGGCTCCATGAACGGGGCGAGCTTCGCCAGCGCCGTGCGGTAGGACCCGACGAGCTGCGCGAACTGCAGGTGGTCGGCGGGGGTGAGCACGCCGGTCGCGAAGGCGCTGGAGACCAGCGAGGCCGCGCGCGACATCTGGTCCGAGGCGCGGAAGATCTCGGTCGCGCCGATCGCGCCCTGGGTCGCGGTCACGTCCGGCACCATCCGGGCCTGGGCGTCGAACAGCTCGGCCGAGGTGTCGATGAGGTGGTTGTAGAAGTCGTTGACCTGCGGCTTGGTCGCCGAGCGCAGGTCGATCTGCGCCCGGATGACCTGCAGCTGGTCCAGGCTGGACTCGAGGTTGCGCATCCGCTGGGCGATCTCGTCGGGCACCATCCCGAGCACCGAGTCCATCGCCGAGCGCAGGCTCGTGAGGTTCCGGTCGATCGCCTGCTGCTGGTTCTGCAGCTCGGGCAGGCCGACCGAGGAGCCCTCGAGGTAGACCAGGCTCAGCTGCCGTTCCTGTTGCAGGGCACCGAGTGCGGTGACGGCCGGGATCGACACGTCCTGCACGCTCGAGGCCACGGTGCGGACGTAGATGCCGTCCACGACGAAGTACGCGGAGACCGCGATCCACATCACCAGCAGTGCGATACTGGGAATGAGGACGGTTCCCGTCAGCCGCTTTCGGATCGACTTGTGGCGCTCGTCACCTGACTGCTGTTTGTTCTTCACGACGCTCCACGAGAGACTGGAACCGCTTCCGGCGAACCCACTACGGGGCTGTAGTGAATCACCCTTGTCAAGCTCTTTGTCGACAAGGAAAAAAGTGACTCGAACGATTCCGGCACCGGCCGTGCGGCAGACATCCGCCGTTCCCCGTTCCGGGACGGCACACCGTTTCGCGCCAAGGGTCACCGACCGTTCGACTGTCATCCTGTCAGCGATGATCATTGCGCACCGTGAGCACCCGACCGCTCGCGGCCCCCCTTTTCGCGCTGCGCCGACACTCCACAGTGTTCTGACCTCAGCGAACACGCCACTGGGTAACCGCCGGTCCCGCGATGTGGGCGGTCGGCGGGACGGCCGCCGGCGGGACGGGCAGCGAAACGGTTACCGGGAATTTTCCGGAAAGCGCTTTCGCGGTGATTTACCCGCTCCCCGCGCCGTCCCCCTCGGTGCGTTTCCCCAGCTGGATGAAACCGATTCAGATTCGGTTGGCGTGCGGTTTCAGAAAGCGCTTTCAACCGCGGCCCGTCCGCGGCATGCCCGAGGTGGGCGACACCGCCGGGCCAGGGTGTCAGCTCCTTCACGCCGGGCCGCCGGGTCAGGGCGTCAGCGCGGTGAGGAGCTCCCGGGTACTGCGCTCCAGCTCCTTCAGACCGGGCCCGGGTCAGGCGTCAGCGCCGCCAGGAACTCCCCCGGTGCCGCGCTCCAGCTCCTTCAATCGCGGCCCGCCCGCGGCATCCCCGAGGTGGGCGACACCGCCGGGCCAGGGCCTCAGCTCCTTCAGCCCCCGGTCAGGGCGTCAGCGCCGCCAGGAACTCCCGGGTACTGCGCTCCAGCTCCTTGAGACCGGGCCGCCGGGCCGCACCCGCACCCGCCACCGAGTCGAACAGGATGCCGTCGCACCAGGCGATGAGCATCCGGGCGTGCCGGGGCGGGTCGGCCGACCCGGCGTCCGCGAGCAGGGCCGCGCACGTCTCGCGGAAGCGCAGGCCCGAGCGGTCGTAGATCTCCCGCAGCTCGGGGCGGCGGGTCGCCTCGAGCGCGAACTCGTAGCGCGCGATGAGCTGGGAGCGACCCTTCGTCATCGTCGTGTGCAGGAACCGGGCCAGGTAGCCGGCGAGCCGGCCGCTCTCCCCCGGCGGCGCGGCCTCGGGGTCGTCCAGCTCCGCGATCCGCGCGATCGCCAGCTCCAGCAGGGCCGAGCGGGTGCGCGCGTAGTACGACGTCGAGCCGGGCTGCAGGGCCGCGGCCCGGTCCACGGCGCAGTGCATGTACTCGATCTTCACCCGCAAGCCGGAGGCGGCGGTGTTCCCGGCCGTGCGGCGCCACGGCCTCGGTGCGCTGACGTTCGGCCCGCTCAACGGCGGGTGGCTGTCCGGGCGGGCGGACCCGCACACCGCGCACCGGGCGACGCGGCGCCCGGCCGCCTACGACTCCTCGACGCCCACCGGCCAGGCGAAGGCGAGCGCGGCGGGCAAGCTCGCCGCGCTCGCGGGGGAAGCGGGCATGACGCTGCCGCAGCTCGCGACGGCGTTCGTGCTGGCGCACCCCGCCGTGACCGCCGTGCTGATCGGCCCGCGCACCCAGGACCAGCTCGACGGGCTGCTGGCCGGCGCGGGCACCAGGCTGCCGGACGACCTGCTCGACCGGATCGACGAGATCGTCCCGCCCGGCACGGACCTGGACCCCGCGGACAACTACGCGGCCACCCCGCCGTCGATCGAGCACGCCCGGCTCCGGCGCCGCTGAAACCGCCCGAGCGGGCCGGGTGTGTTGCCGGGCGTCCGGGATGGTCGTACGGTCGGTTTCCCGGAGACCGGAGTGCCTCTGCCCGAGTAGTGAGGAGCTGCCCGTGACCGTCCCGAGTGGACTGGCCGGGGGTCCGGTCTACCTGGACCACAACGCGACCACCCCCGTCGACCCCCGCGTCGCCGAAGCCGCCCTGCCCTACCTCGCCACCCACTTCGGCAACCCCTCCAGCGGGCACGCCTACGGCCACGCCGCCAGTGCCGCCGTCGTGGCCGCGCGGGCGCAGGTGGCCGCGTTCCTCGGCTGCGCGGCGGAGGAGATCGTGTTCACCGGCGGCGGTTCCGACGCCGACACCCTCGCCGTCCGCGGCGCCGCGCTCGCGCACCCCGGCGACCACGTCATCACCCAGGTCACCGAGCACCCGGCCGTCCTCGCGGTGTGCGAGAGCCTCGAACGGCTGCACGGCTTCCGGGTCACCCGGCTGCCGGTCGACGAGACCGGCCTCGTGCGCCCGGCGGACCTGCGGGCCGCGCTGACCCCCGGCACGGTGCTGGTGTCGGTCATGCACGCCAACAACGAGACCGGCACGATCCAGCCGGTCCGCGAGCTCGCGGCGATCGCGCACGAGGCCGGCGCGCTGTTCCACACCGACGCCGCGCAGACCGCCGGGAAGATCCCGGTCTCCGTGCGGGACCTCGGTGTCGACCTGCTGTCGATCACCGGCCACAAGTTCTACGCACCGAAGGGTGTCGGCGCGCTGTACCTCCGCGCCGGGCTCGGCCTCGAACCGTCGACGTACGGCGGCGGGCAGGAACGCGGCCTGCGCGCGGGGACCGAGAACGTCGCGCTCATCGCGGCGCTCGGGCGGGCCGCCGAGCTCTGCGACGTCAGCGCGGCCGAGCGCACCCGGCTCCAGGTGCTGCGCGAGCTGCTGCACAGCACCCTGCGGCAGCGGCTGCCCGGCCGGGTCCGGCTCAACGGGCATCCCGGGCTGCGGCTGCCCAACACGCTCAACGTCAGCGTCGAGGGCGTGCCGGCGGCCGAGTTGCTGGCCGCCGTGCCGGAGGTGGCCACGTCCACCGGCTCGGCCTGTCACGAGGGCGACGTGCGGCCCTCGCCGGTGCTCACCGCGATGGGGCTGCCGGCTTCGCGGGCCACGTCGGCGCTGCGCCTGACGCTCGGGCGCTGGACCGGCGAGGACGACGTCCTGCGCGCCGCGCACCAGCTCGCCGACGCGGTGCCGGTGCCTACTCCCCGGTGAGCCCATCCACCGCCTCGCGGATGAGGTCGGCGTGACCGTTGTGCCGCGCGTACTCCTCGATCAGGTGGCACAGCATCCAGCGCAGGCTGGGCGCCCTGCCGTCGGCCCAGGTGCGCCGGGCGAGCCTGCCGGGCCCGCCGTCGGCCAGCGCGTCGGCGACCTGTGCCCGCGAGCGCGCCACGGTGTCGCGCCAGAGCACGCGCAGCTGCTCCGGGGTGTCCCCGGCAGCCGAGTGCCACTCCCAGTCCGGGTCGGCGTCCCAGTCCACAGTGGACCACGGCGGGCGCGGGCCGTGTCCGTGCAGCCACCGCGAGAACCAGTGGTCCTCGACGTAGGCGAGATGCTTGAGCATGCCGCCGAGCGTCATCGTCGAGACGCCGACGGTCGCCCGGAGGCCGGCCGCGTCCAGCCCCGCGCACTTCCACTCGAAGGTCGCGCGCAGGAAGTCCAGGAATCCCAGCAGCGTCTCGACCTCACCGGCCGCGAGGGGTGGTTCCGGGCGGCCCTGCTCGTCCACGTCGGTCATGAGCGCGAAGTCTAGGCGGGCCCACCGACACTGCCGGGCGTCACTTGCCGCGCCAGACCTGGTCCCACAGCACGCCGGTGTCGACCACCAGCGGCGGGATCTTCGTGGTCAGGCCCGGGCCGGACACGCCCTTGACCGCGAGGTTGGCCGGGGCGAACCCGAGTCCGAAGGGCGCGTAGGCCTTGTCGCTGATGTACTGTCCCGCCTGCAGGTACAGCGCGTCCCGCTGCCCGGGGTCGATCGTGGCCGAGGCCTGGTTGAGCAGGTCGTCGAGGTGCGGGTCGGACACCCCGCTGAACGGCGAGGTCGACGCGAACCGGAACGCCACCCCGACCCCCGACGCCGGGTCCCACGCCCCCGCGGTCTGCAGCATCGCCTGCCAGCTGCCGGAGTTGAACTGCTGGACCAAACTGGACAGCTGGTAGGTCTCGATGGTGACATCGATGCCCGCGGCCTTCCACTGCGTCTGCAACGCGGTCACCACCTGCTGGGCCACGTAGCTGCCCAGCGTGCCCAGCTTGACGGTCAGCCCGCCCAGCTGCTGCACCAGCTGCTTGGCCTTCGCCAGGTCGAAGGTCCGGTAGCCCGGCACGACCGCGTGGTGGAAGAGCCCGCCGCCGGCGGTGAACATCTGGCTGACCGGGTACTTCCCCTTGAACAGCCCCCGCGAGATCGCCTCGAAGTCGGTCGCGTAGTAGATCGCCTGGCGGGCGAGCTCGTTGTCGAACGGCGCGGTCTTCGTGTTCAGCTGCACGACGTAGGGCGAGGTCGGCGGCTGGACGGTGACGGTGAGCCGCGAGTTCGCCTGGGCCTGCTCCAGCAGCGGCACCGTGCTCAGGCCCTCGTACGCCTGCGCCTGGCCGGCCTGCAGCGCCTGGTAGGCGGGCTGGTCCCCGCCGATCGACTTGAACGTCAGCTTGTCCAGGTAGGGCAGCCCGGCCTTGAAGTAGCCCGGGTTGCGCTCGAGGACCAGCTCGGAGCTGAGCCGGTCGGAGACGACCTTGAACGGGCCCGCGCCGACCGGGTTGATCTTGAACTGGTCCGGGCCGAGCCGCTGCAGCGCGGCGGGCGAGACGATCCAGTTGACGTTGGAGATCGGGAAGGCGTTGATCGCCGTCGCGTTGGGCTGGATGAAGTGCAGCACCACTGTGCGCGGACCCTCGACGCTGATCCCGTCCTGGGCCAGCCGCCAGGTCGGCGCGCAGGTGCAGGTCGAGGTGACGTCGCGGCGGAAGTTGAACGCGACCGCCTCGGCGTCCATCGGGGTGCCGTCGGAGAACCTGACGCCGTCCCGGATCGTGATCTTCACCGTGCGGCCGCCGTCGAGCACCTGGTAGCTCTCGGCCTGGTTGGGCTCGGCCTTCGCGCCCGAGCCGTCGTCGTTCGCCGTGACCAGGAACAGACCCCCGTAGACCGCGCTCATCTGGGAGATGTTCGCGCCGCCGGTGGTGTTGGTGGCCGGGTCGAGGCCGGAGGGCCAGCCGCCCGCGAACGCACCGTCCTCCAGCACGGTGAGCTCGCCGCCGCGCTGGGGCGGCCCCACGGACGCGGCGCTGCCGCCGGAGGCACCCGGGCCGCCACAGGCTGCGACGCTCGCGATCGCCACGAGCAGGAGCGCGAACCATCGGGTCCTTCTCATGGGTCCTCCCGCTGTCCACCGCCGACGTGGCTCACCAGGGTGCCGTCGCGGCACGCCGGGGGAGGTCGGATTTCGTAGGGCGGAAGGGAACCGGCCGCGCTACGCCGGCGGGAGCAGCGGGACGCAACATCCGTCGCGGCCGCGGCGCACGGTTCCGGTGCACCAGCCCGTGGGATCGGTGGCGGCGCCCGCACCGCTCGGTCCACTTCGGACAGCGCGGCCGGGCGACCGGCCGTCAGCTCGGGGCGTCGATCAGCCCCTCGCGGATCGCGAACAACGCCGCCTGCGTGCGGGACGGCAGCTGCAGCTTCGTCAGCACGTGGCTCACGTGCGTGCGCGCCGTCCGCTCGCTGATCGACAGCTCCGTCGCGATCTGCCGGTTCGACAGGCCGCGCCCCACGAGCGTGAGGATGGTGCGCTCGCGGGCGGTCAGCGCGGCCAGTCCCATCGGCGGCGACACCAGCTGCCGGGCCAGCCTGCCCGCCACCGCGGGGTCCAGGTGCACCTCGCCCCGCGCGGCCGCCCGGATCGCCGCCGCCACCTCGTCCGGGTCCGCGTCCTTGAGCAGGTAGCCCGCCGCCCCGGCCTGCAGCGCCGCGTGCACCCGCTCGGTCTCGCCGAAGCTGGTCAGCACCACGACCCGCACGCCGGGGTACTTCTCGGCCAGCATGCCCAGCGCCGAGATCCCGTCCAGCCGCGGCATGAGCACGTCCATCAGCACGACCTGCGGCAACTGCCCCTGCGCCGCCATCCGGGCCAGGCCGGCCAGCGCGTCCTGCCCGTCGGCGGCCTCGGCGACCACCTCGATCCCCTCGGCGCTCTCCAGGTAGACGGCCAGCCCGCGCCGCACCACGGCGTGGTCGTCGACCACCATCACGCCGATCTGGTCCCGCCCCGTCGTCATCGCGGTCACCGGCGGCCGTCCGCCGGCATCGTCATCCGGACGCTGACCCGGCAGCCGCCGGTGGTGTTGCCGATCTCCATGGTTCCACTCCATCGTTGTGCTCGCTCCCGCATCGACACCAGCCCCAGCGCCTGCGGCCGCGGTTCGCCGGCCAGGCCCACCCCGTCGTCGCGCACCTCCACCATGAGCCGCCCGCCGCCGGCACGGAGGGTGACGACCGCCGAGGTCGCCTGTGCGTGCTTGACGACGTTGTTCAGCGCCTCCTGCACGACCCGGTACGCGTCGTCCTGCAGCTCGGTGGGCAGGGGCGGCAGCTCACCGCCGGAGATCTCGATCCGCACGCCCGAAGCGGCCTGCACCGACTCGGCCAGCGTGCGCACCGCGGCGACGAGGTCCCGCCCCGCCAGCTCCAGCGGATGCAGTTGCAGGACGAGCCCGCGCAGGTCGGCGAGCGCGTTCTGGGCGAGGCCCAGCAGCTCGTCGGCGACCCCGCGGACCTGCTCCGGCGTCGCCGCGCCGACCTGGGCCCGCAGTGCCTTCGCGTGCATGCGCATCGAGAACACCTGCTGCACCACCGAATCGTGCAGCTCGCGGGCCAGCCTCGCGCGCTCCTCCAGCTGCGCCTCCAGCCGCGACCGCGCCAGCAGGTCGGCGGAATCGACCGCCGTCGCGGCCTGGTCGGCCATCGCGTCGAGGAACTCCAGGGTCTCGTCGCCGGGATCCTCACCGGGCGAGTAGTACGCGTTGAGCACGCCGACCGCACGCCCGCGCACGACGAGCGGGACGGCGACGAAGCTGTCCCACTCCGGCGCGCCCATGATCACGTGCAGCGGCGCCCACCTGGGGTCGGCGAGCACCGCGGCCTTCCGGTGCAGCACGACGATGCGCTCGGTCCGCTCGAAGGCCTCCACGAAAACCAGCCGGGCACCCAGCTGCCGGCACTCCTCGAGCCGTTCGGCGAAGTCGTCGGCGTCGGTGAACCCGGCCTTGCCCGCGACCCGCATGCTGCCCTGCTCGACCCGCAGGATCTGGACGGCCGCGATGTGCGTGGCCTGCATGACCTCCCTGGCGACCACGTCGAGCGTCACGCTCAGTGAGGCCGCGTCCGCCACGCTCGACGCGGCGCGCGCGATCGCCGCGAGCCGCCGCTGGTGGTGGCGGCCGTCCTCGCCCGGCGACCTGCCGCATCCGGGGCACGCCCCGACCGCGTCCGTCGTCATCACTCCCGTCACGCTGGACCCCTTCGTGCAGCGCCTTCCCTGCCCCGAACGGCACGGGCCGGCGCCCCCCAGTCTGTGCAGCCCGCCGCGACGGCCGCAAGTGGTTGCCGGATCTTTCGTGGCCGCCCGTGCCTGCTGTCCCGGGCATCCGCGACAAATGTCGCGGATGCCCGGCCCGCCGAACCGGGCCTCCTCGGCAGTGCCGTAGCGGCCGAGCGGGTCACTCCGGCCGGGGGGCGCCACGTATGCGTCCACTTCGGACCCCGCGCGCACGGAAAGGAGATCCTCTTCGAGGCCGACGAGCGGATTTCTTCGTTGTCAACGATTCCTCTCCCGTGGAATCCTGGCGGAACGCACTTTCCCGGAGAACTCGGAGAACGTAGATGAACGGTCCCGCACGGAATGCGACACTGGACGTAGCCGCGCTCACCGCGATCGATGTGCACACCCACGTCCACCGCTCCGCTCGCGCCACCTCCGCCACCGAATCCGACGAGGCGATGGCCTCGATGGCGAAGTACTTCAAGACCGGCGCGAAGAGCTACACCGTCGACGAGCTGGCCGCCTTCTACCGCACGCAGAACATGGCCGCGGTGACGTTCACCGTCGACGTCAAGGACGCGCCGTCGCGGCCGGACCAGCCGGGCAACGAGGAGATCGCCGAGCGCGCGCACGCGAACTCCGACGTGCTGATTCCGTTCGCCAGCGTGGATCCCGCGCGCGGCAAGGAGGGCGTGCGGCAGGCGCGGCGGCTGATCGAGGAGTACGGGGTGCGCGGGTTCAAGTTCCACCCGACCGCACAGGCGTTCCAGCCCGACGACCGTTCGGCCTACCCGTTGTACGAGGTGATCCAGGAGGCCGGGCTGCCCGCGCTGTTCCACACCGGGCAGACCGGGGCGGGCGCCGGGCAGCGCGGCGGGGGCGGGCTGCGGCTGCGTTATTCCAACCCGATCCACCTCGACGACGTGGCGGCCGATTTCCCGGACCTGACCATCATCATGGCGCACCCGTCGTTCCCGTGGCAGGAGGAGGCCATTTCGGTCGCCCTGCACAAGCCGCTCGTGCACATCGACCTGTCGGGCTGGTCGCCGAAATACTTTCCGCCCGTCCTGGTGCAGTACGCCAACACGCTGCTGAAGGACAAGGTGCTCTTCGGCACCGACTTCCCGATGCTCACCCCCGAACGCTGGCTCGCGGACCTGGCGAAGACCGAGATCCGGGACGAGGTGAAACCGCGGCTGCTCAAGGACAACGCGGTGCGCGTGCTCGGCCTCGGCTGACCGGGGCCGTAGCCGGCGACGATCGCCGGGGTGCCGGGCCACCCGGCGGCCACCAGGCGCGCGGCGGGCATCCCGGATGAGTCCTTTGACGTATTTCCCGCGCCGGGCAGCGGTGAACCGGACGAGCCGCCCCATACTTGCTCCCGTGAAAACAGCGGCTGCGGTTCTGTGGGACCACGGCGAGGACTGGCGGATCGAGGAACTGGAGCTCGACGAGCCGCGCGAAGGCGAGGTGCTCGTCCGGCTCGCGGCTTCCGGGCTGTGCCACCAATCCGACGAGCACGTCCGCGTCGGCGACCTCCCGCTGGGGGCGCTGCCCGGCATCGGCGGGCATGCGGGCGGCTGGCCGACTGGTGACCCGGGAGTACACGCAGGAAGGCGTCAACGACGGGTACGCGGACACGCGCGCCCACCGCGACATCCGCGGGCTGATCCGGTACGAGTGAGGGACGAAATGGAATTCCTGGTGCGCCAGCAGAACAACACGCCACCGGAGGAGCGGGAGGCGTTGCGCCCGAAGGAACGCGCTCGCGCGCAGGAGCTGCGCGAGGCCGGGATCCTGGTGAAGATCTGGCGTGTGCTCGGCTCGACCGACTCGATCGCACTCTACGAGGCGGCCGACGCGGACGCCCTGCACGAAGCCTTGCTGTCGCTGCCGACGGCCCGCTGGATGAAGTTCCAGGTCGAGCCGCTGGTGACCCATCCGCAGGAGAAGAAGACCTGAGCGCGGGAAAGCTCCTTCGCCGGGGCCGCCCGGCGATCATGCCGATCGCCCGGGGAGCGACGCATGACTTACTCCCGGGCAACATTCGTCCATCGCCCGGGATGCGTGCTGTTCCGTAGTTTGACAGATATGCGAACTCGACCGGTCAGCTGCCATTCGGTCGAGCACCTGCGCACCGGCGTGCGGTGCGGGCCACCGGGCTCACCACCGGTCCTGCATGATCCGCACGTCGTCGGCCACCGTCAGCGGCATCGCGGTCAGCACCCGCACCTCCTCGGCGGTGAACCCGCGCGCGACCTCGTCGAGCCGGAAGCCACCGCGAGTGCGGCTCAGCAGTGCCAAATCGGTCACGACGGCGTCCACGCAGGCGGGCGCGGTCAGCTCGAACTCGCACCGCTCGACGAGCTTGGCCTGCCCGGCCGAGCCGGTGTGCTCCAGCAGTGCGATCACCTTCTTCGCGCCCACGGCGAGATCCATCGCGCCGCCGATGCCGCCGCCGGTCATCGTGGGCAGCGTCCAGTTGGCCAGGTCCCCGCGCGCGGAGACCTGGTAGGCGCCGAGCACCACGGCGTCCAGCCGGCCGGATCGGGCGATCTCGAACGACGTCACACTGTCGAAGAAGGACGCTCCCGGCCGCAGCCCGACGAAGTAGCCGCCCGCGTCGTGCACGTCCGGGTCGAACGAGTCGTCCCGGATGATCGGGCCGTAGTTCAGCATGCCGTTCTCGCTGTGCAGGGTGACCGGGCGGTCGCCGACGAAGTCGGAGACCAGGGTCGGCAGCCCGGCACCGAGGTTGACCGTCGCGCCGTCGGGCAGCAGTGCGGCCGTGCGGCGCGCCATCTCCGCCCGGGTCAGACCGGGCTTGCCGCCGTACTCCCGGGCGCTGCCGGCCGACCGGCTGGGCCGCATCGGCAGGTTCTGCACGTCCAGCTGCACGGTGCTGCGCACGACCCGGCTCACGAACACGCCCGGCAGGTCGACCTCCTCCGGCGGGATCCCGCCCACGGGCACGATCTCGTCCACCTCCGCGATCGTGACGGCCGCGGCCTTGGCGAAGCTCACGTTGAAGTTCCGGCTGCCCCCGCGCAGCTGCAGGTTTCCGCGCGCGTCGGCGCGGTGGGCGCGGACGAACGCGAAGTCCGTCGTGATCGCGCGCTCGAGCACGAAGGGCCTGCCGTCGAAGTAACGCACGTCCTTCCCCCCGGCGATGGCGGTGCCCACCCCGGCCGGGGTGTAGAACGCGGGAATTCCCGCGCCACCGGCGCGCATCCGCTCCATCAGGGTGCCCTGCGGGACCAGTTCGAGCTCCAGGGTGCCCGCACGGATCTGGCGCTCCGCCTCGGAGACGATGCCCGGGCGCGCCGAGAAGCAGGTGACGAGGCGGGCGATCTGCTTGTTCTCGGCGAGCAGGTGCGCGGTCGGCGTGCCCGGCTGGCCGAGGCCGTTGCAGTAGACGGTCGGCCCGGACGTGCCCTGCTCGCGCAGCGCGACGATCAGACTGGACGGAAACCGGTGCGCGACCCCGAACCCGGCCACCGCGATGCTCGCTCCGGCACGGATGTCACGCACCGTGTCCGCCGGCGAAGCCTTGACCTTGTCCATGAAGCCTCCCGGGAAGAATTCGGCAAAAGACAGTTGTACGACGGTCGTTCCCCGGTCCACCACGGGCTTTCCGCGTGACGGACAGCGTGCCCGACTCCCCTCTGAAGGTGTGCGCGATGAAGCGTGAGAACCAGCTCGTACCGGCGGTGCCGATGAGTCCGCGGTCCTTTGTGGACAAACGGGTCGGCGGACGTATCCAGCCGGGCAGGGGCCGATGACAGCGTTGCCGGCGGAGATCTTCGACGTGTCCGGCACGGTCGCGCTGGTCACCGGCGCCGGGTCGGGGCTGGGCCGCGCGATCGCGGAGACCGTGGCCGGCTGCGGCGCCATGGTCGTCGCGGCGGACCTGGACCAGACTCGTCTCGAGGAGCTGGCCGGCGTCGACCCGTTCGTGCCCTACTCCTACGCGGTGGCCAAGGCCGGCGTCCTGAACCTCGTCCGCCAGGCGGCGCTGGACCTCGCGCGCCGGCAGGTACGGGTCAACGCGATCGCGCCCGGACCGTTCCGCACCAACATCGGCGACGGGCCGCCGAGCCCGGAAGCCGAGGCCCGGTGGGGCACGAGCGTGGCACTGGGCCGGATGGGTGATCCACGCGAACTGCGTGGCCTGGCCCTCTTCGTCGCCTCCCGGGCATCGAGTTTCGTGACCGGGAGTGTCTACGCTGTGGATGGCGGAGCCCTCCTGCAGTCGATGGCACTGGACCCCGCGTCGGAAGGAACGTGATCAATGCGGATCGTGGTGGCCCCTGTCTCGGAGTTCGCGCCGGGAGACCGGCGGATCGTCCGGGTCGGGAAGCGCTCCATCGGAGTCTTCCGGGTGGGCGAGAAGTTCTACGCGCTCAACAACTACTGCCCTCACCAGGGCGGGCCGCTGTGCCTGGGGCGCACGGCGCCGACGGCGATCTCGTCCGGTCCCGGGGACTTCGCGGTGAACGAGGACGTGTTCGTGGCGTGCCCCTGGCACGGCTGGGAGTACGACGTCACCACCGGCCAGTCCTACCTCGGCCCCGGTGAGGCGCCCGTGCGCAGCTACGGCGTCAGCGTCACCCCCGGCGACGCGCTCGGCGACGGGGTGCGGTTCGGCGACCGGGTGCCCGGGCCGTATGTCGCGGAGACCTACGACGTGCAGGTGGAAGACGACTACGTGGTGGTCGACACGACCGCCCGGCAGACAGGCAGGTGAGCAGATGACCACGACCGAACCCCGGCAGCGGACCGCGCTCTTCGACGCCGACATCCATCCGACCGTGCCGGCGGACAGGCTCGCCGAGAAGCTGCCCGAGCCGTGGCGCACCCGGTTCCAGACCTTCGGCACCCGCATCGCGCCGCCGCCCGCGATGTACCCGCGCGTGCGCAACGGCGGCATGCGCCTGGACTCCTACCCCGCCAACGGCATCCCCGGCAGCGACCTGGGCATGCTGCGCGAGCAGGTGCTCGACGAGTACGGCGTGGGCTACGGCGTGCTGATCCCGTTGCAGGCGCACAGCTATGGCGCCGAGCAGCCCGACTACGCGCACGCCTTGTGCCACGCGCTCAACGAGTGCCTGCGCGAGGACTTCCTCGACCCCGAGCCGCGGCTGGTGACCAGCATCTGCGTCCCGCACGAGGCACCGGAGCAGGCGATCGCCGAGATCGAGCACTACGCCGGCGACCCGCGCTTCGTCCAGGTGCTCTTTCCCGGCGGTGCGGAAACCTTTCTGGGGCACCAGAAGTACCTGCCGATCTACCGGGCGGCGGCGCGGGCCGGGCTGCCGGTCGCGATCCACCTCGGCGGCATCGAGCAGCACCGCGGTGACGGCTGGCCGTCGTTCTACCTCGAGCACCACGCGTGGTTCGGCAACGTGATGGCGATGGTCGCGGCGAACCTCATCTGCGAAGGCGTCTTCGAAGACGTCCCCGACCTGCAGATCGTCCTCGTCGAAGGCGGGATCGCGTGGTCGGCGCCGCTGATGTGGAGCCTCGACGCGGCGTGGCCGAAGCTGCGCGCCGACGTGCCGAAGCTGCGGCGCAAGCCCTCGGAGTACTTTCGCGAGCACTTCTGGTTCAGCACCCAGCCCATCGAGGAGCCGCCCGAGCCGCGGCACCTCGCGACGGCGCTGGCGCACACCGGGATGACCGACCGGATCCTGTTCGCCTCCGACTACCCGCACTGGGACTTCGACTCGCCCGCGACGGCGCTGCGCGACCTGCCGAAGGAGCTGCGGCAGCCGATCATGACGGACAACGCCTACCGGCTCTACCACCGCCTGGAGCGCCCGTGACCGAGCACATCGACACCGACGTCCACTGCGCGCCGGCGTCCCTGGAAGCCCTGTTCCCCTACTTCGACGGGTACTGGCGCTCCTACATCACCGACGCGAACCTGAAGCTGTCGCCGTCGGCGGCCAACGCCTATCCGCCCGGCGCGCCGACGTCGGCCACCCCGCAGGCACGTGCCGCGGGCGCGTTCCCGCCGGACCACGTGGACCTGCTGCGCAAGCAGGTGCTCGACCGGGACGGGCTCCGGTGGGCGTTGCTCAACTGCACGACGTCGTTCGACATCAGCCGCAACCCGTACTACGAGGCCGCGCTGACCCGTGCGGTCAACGACTGGGTGCGCACGGAATGGCTGGACCAGGACGACCGGCTGCGTGCGAGCATGGTCGTCCCGACGCTGGACGTCGACGCGGCGGTCGCGGAGATCGAGCGGCTCGGCGCGGACCGCCGGTTCGTGCAGGTCCTGCTCCCGGTGCGCGGGCAGGACGCGCGCTACGGCAACAAGCGGTTCCACCCCCTGCTGGCCGCGGCGGCGCGGCACGGCCTGGTGGTGGGGCTGCACGCGTGGGGGCGGATCTCCAGCTCGGCCACGCCGACCGGGTTCGCGCACACGTATCTCGAGGACTACGTCAGCAACGCGCAGATCGTGCAGGCACACGTGGTCAGCCTCATCGCCGAGGGCGTGTTCCGGGATCTCCCGGACCTGCGGATCTGCTTGGCGGAGTGCGGATTCTCGTGGCTGCCGGCGCTGTTCTGGCGGTTCGACAAGGAATGGCGCGCGGTGTGGCGCGAGGTGCCGTGGATGAAGGAGGCGCCGGCGGAGTACCTCTACCGCCACTTCCGCGCCACGACGGAGCCGGCGCAGCTGCCCGAGTCCGGCGAGCAGGTGGCACAGCTGCTGGAGATGATGCGGGTGCCGGAGTTCCTCATGCACGCCAGCGACTACCCACACGACCACGGCGACGGCGCCGACCGCCTGCTGGCCGCACTGTCCGATTCGGACCGGGTGTCGGTGCTGCACGCGAACGCCGCCGCGTTCTACCGGCAGCTGTGAGGTCACGGTGGCCGCCCGCGGCGACGCGGGCGGCCACCCTCAGTCCCGCGGCAGGGCCTCGAGTACCTCCCGCGCCCAGGCGAGTTCCAGTTTGCCGGTCGGGGTGCGGCGCAGCTGCGGCAGGAACGCGACGCGGCGGGGCACCTTGTACCCGGCGAGGTCGCGGCGCGCCCAGTCCTGGATCTCCCGTTCCGTCAGCGTTCCCGCCGTCGCGACCACCGCCGCCACGCGCTCGCCCCAGATCTCGTCGCGCATGCCGAGCACGACGCAGTCCGTGACGTCCGGATGCGCCAGCAGCACGTCCTCGACCTCCTGCGGATGCACCTTCTCGCCCCCGGTGTTGATCGCGCCCGACCCCCGCCCGAGGAACCGCAGCGCACCGTCGGGGGCGACCTGTGCCAGGTCACCGGGCACCGTGTAGCGGACACCGTCGAGGACACGGAACGTGGTCGAGGTCCTGGCCGCGTCCTTGTAATAGCCCAGCGGCATCGGCCCGGCGTAGGCCAGCACCCCGGTCCGCCCGCTGCCCGGCACGACCTCCTCGCCCTCGTCCGTGAGCACCTTCGTCACCGGCACCGGGAAGAACCGGGCCGGCAGGTCGCCGGCCGACGAGGTGACCGCGAAGGCGAACGGGCCGCCTTCGGTCGAGGCGATCGCGTCCACGACCGTCACCGCGGCCCGTTCGTGCAGCGCCCGCTTGAGGTCGTCGCTCAACGCCGTGCCCGAGCTGATGACCGACCGCAGCGAGCCGAGGCCGTGCGGCCTGCCCGCCTGCTCGGCGGCGACCAGCTCGTCGACGAGCGGGCGGCACACCGCGTTGCCCGCCACGATCATCGTGCCGACGCGTCGTTCGGCGACGGTCTCCCAGACGTGGCGCGGATCGAGGGCACCCCGCCGGGTGGTGACGACCTGCCCGCCGGTCAGCAGGGCACCCATCGAGTTGAACAGGCCCGTGCCGTGCATGAGCGGGACGACCGGCATCGTCACCGGCGCGAGACCGGTGTTGTGCGCGGAAACGGCGATCTCGACCGCTTCGTCCAGCGTGCCGGGAAGCGCCTCGGCGCCCAGCGGCCGGAAGATCGGCACGAGCAGCGAGTGCAGCAGGTCGGCGTGGCGCCAGATCACGCCCTTCGGCCTTCCGGTGGTGCCGCCGGTGTACATGAACAGCTGGTCCGAACCAGGGCGTGGCCGCGCCGGCCGCGGGGCCACCGAGCGCAGCACCTCTTCGAGCTCGGCGGCAGCGGGCCCTGCCGACGCCGGACCCACCCGGACGAGCAGGCGCAGGGTCGGTACGTGCCGCGCCGCGTCGCTGACGTTCCCGGCCAGCTCACCGCTGAAGACGAGCGCCGCGGCGTCCGCGTCCCGCAGCAGCGACGACAGCTCGTCCCGGGTGTAGCGGTAGTTCGCGTTGACCGGCACCGCCCCGAGCTTGAACGCGGCGAACACCGTTTCCAGGTACGCGGCGCCGTTGTAGAGGTAGCACGCGACGTTGTCCCCCGGCCCCACGCCGGCGGCCGCCAGCGCGGCCGCGAGCCGCGCGGACCGGTCCTCGAACTGCGCGTAGGTGAGCTCCCGTCCGGGCTCGGAGACCGCGACCGCGTCCGGCAGCCGCCGGGCGACGGCCTCCCAGACCGAGCCGAACGAGACGTCCATTTCAGCCTTCCCGCAGATCCAGCAGCACGTCCGCCAGCTCCTTCGGCGCGGTGACCATGGCCTCGTGCCCGGTGGCGACCGTGCGGACCGGCCAGCCGCGGGCCTCGGCGCGCTCGGCGTGCGCCCGGAACACCCGCATCCAGTCGGTGCACTCGACGAACGCGGCCGGGACGGTGTCCGCGGCACCGGTCAGGCGCAGCGGCTCGGTGTAGGTGAGCCACGGGTGCGGGGTCAGCCGCGCACCGAGCCAGTCCACATCGGACTGTTCGGTGACGCCGAGCACCTGCAGCGACCGGACCGGGATGAGCCAGCCGAACCCGGGGCCCGCCACCGACTCCCGGTAGTGCCCGGCCACCGTCTCCGGCTGCAGCTCGATCGCCGCCTCACCGTCGTCGCCGACGAACGCGTCGAGGTAGACCCGCAGCGACAGCCTGTCCGGGATCCGGTCGGCCACCCCGGTGACGACCTGGCCGCCGTAGCTGTGCCCGACCAGTACGACGTCGTCGGCGTCGTAGGCCTCGACGAGCGCCACGACGTCCTCGATGTGCGTGCCCAGCCCGACGGACGGGTTGAGCAGGTGCGCGCGGTCGCTGACGCCGGTGAGCGTCGGGGTGTGCACCTCGTGCCCGGCGGCCCGCAGCAGCGGCGCGACCCGCTGCCACACCCAGCCGCCGTGCCAGGCGCCGTGGACCAGGACGAACGTGCTCATGCGCGCACCTCTTCGAACAACGCCAGCGCGGCGGCCGTGTTGGACGCGGGCACGTGATAGGTGTCGTGCACGCGGGTGATGTGCTCGCTCAGCGCGCCGCGCATGACCAGCCACATGATCAGCTCGATGCCCTCCGTGCCGGCTTCGCGGATGTAGTCCTCCCGGCTCAGGGCCGCGAGCTTCGCCGGCTCGGCCTCGATCGCCCGCAGGAACATCCGGTCGAACTCGCTGTTGATCAGGCCCGCGCGTGCCCCGGCCAGCTGGTGGGACATGCCGCCGGTGCCGAACACCGCGACCCGCACGTCCTGCGGGAACGACCGGATCGCCCGCCCCATCGCCTTGCCGAGCGCGTAGCAGCGCGCCGCGGTCGGCTGCGGGTACTGGATCACGTTGACCAGCACCGGGACCACCGCGCACGGCCACGCGTCACCCGGCTCCGGGCAGTACACCGACAGCGGCACGGTGAGCCCGTGGTCCACGTCGAGCTCGTGGAAGGTCGCGATGTCGAACTCTTCGTCCATCAGCTCGCGCACCAGGTGCTCGCTCAGCTCCGGGGCGCCGACGACCGGGGGCACCGGGCGGCGGCCCCAGCCCTCGTCGGCCACCTCGTAGCGCGCGGCCGTGCCGATCGCGAAGGTCGGCACCAGATCCAGGTCCACGGCGTTCGCGTGGTCGTTGTAGATGATCACCGCCACGTCCGGCCGGTGCGCGGCCATCCACTCCCGGGCCGGGGCGTAGCCGTCGAACAACGGCTTCCAGTACGGGTCCGCGGTCTTGTGGTTGTCCATCGCCGCCCCGATCGAGGGCACGTGGGACGTCGCGAGGCCCCAGACGACCTCAGCCAAGCTTCCGCCCTCCCGAGCGCATGGCCGCCGCGAACTCCTCGACCGACATGCCGGTGAACACCCCGCCGAGGTACTGCATCGACAGCTTGTCGAGCATGGCGAGCTTGTAGGTGTAGAAGATGGACGCCCCGAGGTCGAGCATCGCCGTCCAGTCCCGTTCGAGTACCGCCCGCTTCTGCTCGGGCGAAAGCCCGTACGCGTCGCAGTAGACCGCCTCGTCCGCGCTGAACTCCTCCCGGTTCACCGCGTGCCTGAGCGAGCCGCACATCCGGTTGAGCGCGCGGCCGCGCCGGTTGTTCGCCAGGTCGAGCACGTAGTTGTCCTGGGCCGTGGTCACTCGTTCTCCTAGGTTGTGTTTCCTAAGCGGCGGAGCCGCTTGTGCCTGCGCCATCACCTTGCACCGCTGCGGGTTCTGAGGTGGTTCCTCGCGAGTACAGCGCCGACGTGGTGACCTGGCGGTCATGAGGAGGCGATCCCACAGCGAGGGGCCGCCTCAGGTTCCGCCACCCGCACCGGCCCGCAAGCCACCTCTCTGAAACAGTCCCTAGAACACGACTGTCGTGTTGCCGTCGCGGATGACCCGGTCGTCGCAGTGCCAGGCGACCGCGCGGGAGAGCACGAGCCGTTCCACGTCGGCGCCCTTGCGCTGCAGCTCGGCGGCCGACTCCCGGTGCGACACCCTGATCACGTCCTGCTCGATGATCGGCCCCTCGTCGAGGTCCTCGGTCACGTAGTGCGCGGTCGCGCCGACCAGCTTGACCCCGCGCTCCTTGGCCCGCTGGTAGGGGCCCGCGCCCATGAACGCCGGCAGGAACGAGTGGTGGATGTTGATCACCGGCACGCCGACCTCGTCGAGGAACTCCCCCGACACGATCTGCATGTAGCGGGCGAGCACGACCAGGTCCACGTTGCCCTTGAGCAGGTTGAGGTGCTCCTTCTCCGCGGCCGCCTTGTGGTCCTTCTCGACCGGGACGTGGAAGAACGGGATGCCGAACTGCCGGACGTCGTCGCCGAGGTCGGGGTGGTTGGAGATGACCATCGGGATGCTCATGTGCAGCTCGCCGCGGCGCTGGCGCCACAGCAGGTCGAGCAGGCAGTGGTCGGCCTTGGACACCAGCACCGCGACCCGCTTGTGCCGCTTGGCCTCGACGAGCCGGTAGGTCAGGCCCAGGTCCTCGGTCAGCCGCTGCCCGAGCACCTCGTCCAGCTCCGCGAGGCGCCCGGACAGGCCGGGCAGGTGGAAGACCGTGCGCTGGAAGAACCGCCCGCCGGAGGGGTCGCTGGAGGACTGGTCGAGCGCCACGATGTTCGCCCCGTGCTCGGCCAGCACGGTCGAGACGCTGGAGACGATGCCGGGCCGGTCGGCGCCCTGCACGATCAGCCGCCCGTAGTCCTCGGCGATCACGCGTCATCCTCCTTTTCGGACAGTGCGGCGAGCAGCTTCTGCCGCCACTGCTCGGTGCCGCGCAGCTCGTTGAAGGTGAAGATGTGCAGCCCACGGACGTTGGTGCGGAACTTCGGCAGCGCGGTGCCCAGCCGCCGCGCGAGCTTCGTCGGGTCGTAGCCGCCGGGCAGCAGGAACCGCCAGAGCATGCTCTGCTGTTTCTGCAGGAACCGCGCGGACTGGCCGAGTCCGATCCCGGCGGAGATGCGCATCAGCTTCTGGCGGTTCACCGGCCCCGGCATCCCGACGTAGACGGGCAGCTCGATCCCGGCCGTGGCGATGCCCTCGGCCCAGGACGCCGTTCTGGTGGCGTCGAAGCAGATCTGGGTGATCACGCGGCGGGCCATCGGGGCCTTCTGCTTGAGCGCCAGGTCGATCGCCTCCTGCGGGATCGACCCGTGCCCCTCGGGATAGCCGCCGATACCGACCTCGAAGGAGTGGCCCGCCTCCTCCATCGCCCGCAGCAGCGAGTACGCGTCCGTGAACTCGCCCGCCGGGTCCGGGGCGTCGCCGCCGATGACGAAGACCGACTTCACGCCGGCTTCGGTGAGCCGGGCCACGACGTCGGCCACGTGCTGCTGGTCGACGAACAACCGGGCCGGCAGGTGCGGCGCGACCCGGTAGCCGTGGCCCAGCAGGCGTTCGGTGAGCGCCAGCGTCGTGTCGATCCCCTTCGCCTCGGTCACGGTGACCGTGAGCGGCACGTCGACCGGCACGGCGGCGAGCACGTCCCGTTCGGTGTTCTTGAACGGCATCACCTCGTAGCTGGTGTCGCGCACCAGCTCCGCCAGCCGGGAGCGCCGCCGGCGGGCGCTCTCCTCGCGGGGGTTGGTCATCTCTCCTCGATCCCGGGTCCGAGTGTGGAAGGCTTCAGGGCTTGCGGTAGGAATCGCGCACCTCCCGGACGTACGGCGCGGGTGCGACGGTGGCGCGGACGGCGATCTGCCGGTGCGGTTCGACACCCGGCTTCGCGGAGTTCGGCTGCTCGCCCCACAGCACGCTCACCTCGGTGCCGGGCTCGCTCGCCGCGAGCTCGACCGTGGCGAGGGAGACGAAGTCCTGCTCGTTGGCGAGGTAGCCCACGTCGGTGGACATGCCGACGAGGTCGTCGCCCCGCAGCACCTTGTCGGCCTGGTACAGGGCGTAGCGCGCCTTGGGCAGGTCGATGAACTTGGCCGGGACGCCGGGTTCGCACAGCGACCGGACAGCGGCGGCGACGTCGTCGGGGTGCCAGACGAGGGTCACCTTCGCGCGGCGGGGGTGTGCGGCGATGCGTTCCAGTGCCGCACGGCCGAGGAAGTCGTGGTCGAACTTGACGGTGCGCCCGTAACCCACGTCGTAGGGCGTGACGTAGTAGTCGGCGATGTCCGCGGAGTCCATGCTACCGCCGAGCGAACCGAGCGCGTCCGCGCCGAGCCACTCCCGGTAGGAGCGCAGCTCCGGCCCGAAGACCGCGGGGACCACGGCGGGTATCCAGCCCGACTCCAGGTTCGCCGTCGAGTACGCCTTCGCACCGGCCCGGACGAGCCCGAACTCCTCGCCCGCCGCGAGGATCGCCGAGAGCACCTCCTCCCCTTCCGCCCACGGGCCGAACAGCTCGAACCCGGGCTGTCCCGCCATCCCGTGGCGCAGCGCGCGGACGCGGTGCCCGGCGACGGTGAACTCGGTGGTGGCGAAGAACCTCACCTCGGGCAGCGGCGCGCCGGTCAGCTTCTCCACCAGCGGGCGCGCGGTCGGCCCCTGCAGCTCGTAGCGGTAGACCTTCGGCGGCCCCGAGTGGCGGTCGGAGGAGTTCTCGTCCCGCTCGACCGTCACGTCGTAGTCGCCGGTCTCGGCGTGGTACTGCAGCCAGTTGGCGACAGTCGGGTGGCCGACGAGGTCGAACAGCCCGTCTTCGAGGTGGAAGAGGATGGCGTCGCCGATGAGGTACCCGTCCTCGTTCACCGCGACGTACTGCTTCGCCTTGCCGGGCGTGAAGTTCGCGAAGGAGTTGACCCCGAAGGCGGTGAGCAGCTTCAGCGCGTCCGGGCCGCGCAGGTACAGGTCGGTCATGTGGTGCGACTGGTCGAGCAGGGCGCACGAGGTGCGCCAGGCCCGCTGCTCGGAGCGCCAGTTCGTGAACTCCGGCGCGACGGGGAACGTGTGCGGCCGCACCGGCGAGTCGCGCAGCAGCCCGACCGGGGACCCCGCGCGCCGGAGCGCGGCCTCGAGACTTTCTCCACCCATGGTCCGGCGCTACCTCCTGTGCTCCCGTTCGCCCCTCGTCCAGTAGAGCGGACCCGGCGCCGCGTTACGTCCGGCATCGGAACGGGATCGACCGCGACAAATGACGGCATGAGTCGAATGTCCTACGGCAGAGGGGTCGCGGGAAGGTCGTGCTCGGGTGCCGGGCCTCACTACTGTCCCTCGTGAGGGCGGCCGCACCCGGCGGCGGACCCGGCCTCGTCGCAGACCGGCACCAGCAGAACGGAAACCCATGAGCGCGAAGAGCCTGCAGGATGTGCTCGACCGGACGGGGAACACGGTCGAGCTCCTGCGCAACTCCCAGATCGGGGCCTACATCTACCCGGTGGTCCCGGCCGAGTTCACCAACTTCCGCCGTGAGGTGATCTCCTGGCGCGACGCGGCGGTGCTGTTCGACCAGACCCACCACATGGTGAACCTCTTCGTCTCCGGCCCGGACGCGCTGAAGCTGCTGTCCGACACCGGGATCAACAGCATGGCGAAGTTCCCCGTCGACTCGGCCAAGCAGTTCGTCCCGGTCTCTCCCGAAGGCGGCGTCATCGGTGACGGCATCCTCTTCCGGCTCGCGGAGGACGAGTTCGTGTTCGTCGGCCGCGCGCCGGTGGCCAACTGGCTGACCTTCCGGGCGAGCCAGGGCTACAACGTCGACGTCCGCCTCGACCAGCGCTCGCCCTCGCGGCCGTACGGCAAGCAGGTCACCCGCGAACTGTGGCGGTTCCAGATCCAGGGCCCGCGGGCCTGGGACGTCATCGAGAAGGTGCACGGCGGCACGGTCGAGCAGGTCAAGTTCTTCCGCATGGGGCACCTGAACATCGCCGGGGAGCAGGTGCGCACGCTGCGGCACGGCATGGCGGGCGCGCCGGGACTGGAGATCTGGGGCCCGTACGAGAGCTACGACCGGGTCCGCGACGCGATCCTCGAAGCGGGCAGCGAGTTCGGCCTCGAGCCCTGTGGCTCGCGGGCCTACTCGTGCAACACCCTCGAGTCGGGGTGGATCCCGTCACCGCTGCCCGCGGTCTACACGGCGGAGGAGCTGCGTCCGTACCGAGAGTGGCTCGGCGCGGACAGCTACGAGGTCAACAACGCGCTGGCGGGCAGCTTCGTCTCCGACGACATCCGCGACTACTACCTCAACCCCTGGGAGCTCGGCTACGGCTCGTTCGTGAAGTTCGACCACGACTTCATCGGGCGGGACGCGCTCGCGGCGATCGAACCGGAGACTCAGCGGCGCAAGGTGACGCTGGCCTGGAACGCCGAGGACGTGGGCAAGCTGCTGGCCAACCCACTCGACAAGGACGGCCCGCGCTACCAGTTCTTCGACCTGCCCAACGCCAACTACGGCTCGTCCAACTTCGACTCGGTGGTGGACGCGGACGGCAACGTGGTCGGGCTGTCGCTGTTCACCGGCTACAGCGTGAACGAGCGCACGGCGCTGTCGCTGGCGACGGTTGACCCCAACGTCCCGCTGGGCGCCGAGGTGCGCGTGATCTGGGGCGAGCCGGACGGCGGCAGCCGGAAGACGACGGTGCAGCCGCACGAGCAGTTCCCCGTGCGCGCCGTCGTGAGCCCGGCGCCGTACTCGGTGGTCGCGCGGGAGACCTACCGGCCAGGCTGGCGCACGGCCGCCAAGGTCTGACCCCGGCCGGCCGTGGCGGCGGCCTTGTATCCTGAACCGATGGACGAACGGGAGACCGGACGGCCGGCACCGTCCACAAAGGCCGTCCGGCGGTGACCGCGGGCTCCGGCCGGGTCACCCAGGCCCAGGTGGCGCGGCTCGCGGGCGTCTCGCAGGCCGTCGTGTCCATGGTGCTCAACGGGTCCGAGAGCCTGCGCATCACCGACGAGACCCGGGAACGGGTCCAGGAGGTGCTGCGCTCGACGGGCTACACCGTCGACATCATGGGCCGCCGCCTGCGCGGGAAGTCCAACCACATCCTCGGCGTGTTCAGCTACGAGTCGGTGTTCCCCTCCCGGGTCGCCGACTTCTACCGGCCGTTCCTGCTCGGCATCGAGGAGGAGGCCGAGGCACAGGGCTTCGACCTGCTGTTGTTCACCAGCGGCGGCCGCCGCGACGGGCGCCGCCGGATCTACGACCAGGGCACGAACCGCCTCGGCATCGCCGACGGCTCGGTCCTGCTCGGCAGGCACAACGACCCGCAGGAGCTGGCGCGGCTGGCCGAGGACCGGTTCCCCTTCGTGTTCGTCGGCCGCCGGGAGTCCCCCGCCGGGCCGATCAGCTACGTCGGCGCCGACTACGTGGCGGCGACCCGGCAGGTGCACGAGTGGCTCTGGGGCCTCGGGCACCGCCGGATCGGGTTGCTCAGCGTGACCGAGGACAGCGAGCCGACCCTCGACCGCCGCGCCGGCTACGAGGCCGCGGTCCGCCATCGCCGCCGCAAGCCGCTGGTGTTCCTCGAAGACGATCCCGTCGCCGCGTTGCGCGAGGCCCTGGGCCAGGACGTCACCGCGCTGCTCGTGGAGAGCACCGCGATGGCCGACGCCGTCCTGGCGGCCGCGCACGCGGCCGGGGTCGGCGTGCCGGGCGGGCTGTCGCTGGTGGTGCTGGGCGACGCCGACCCGTCGCAGCAGCCCGCGGCCCACGCCGTGCCGAGCACGGCCACCGACTGGTCGATGTTCCGCATCCCGCGGCACGAGATGGGCGTGCACGCGGTGCGGGCCCTCGTCGGCCTGCTCGAGAGCCCGCGGCCCCGGCAGCTCCTCCTCCCCTGCGCGGTCCACGAAGGCGCCACCGTCGCCCCGCCGCCCGCCGTGCGCCACCGGTAACGCTGCGCACCGTCGTTGACTCCGCCGTGCCCCGGCGATTAACGTCATCGCCGGGCTCGTTGAGTAATACGTATTATCATAACTTCGAGGAGGCGGTTGTGACGGAAAGGTACGCCCGGAGAACGGTTCTCGGTGCCGTCGCGGGTGCGTCGCTGCTCGGGGTGCTCGGCACGCGGACGGCCTCGGCGGAGGTCCCCGCCCCGGCCGGGCCCTACCCGCCGCTCGCCCCGCTCCCGCCCGGCGCGCCCGTCCGGCGGCCGTTCTCCCCGCTGGAGCAACGGTTCGGCCCGTACCTGGCGATCCTGCCGGGCATGGTCAACGACATCGTGACCACCGATCCGGCCACCCTCGGATACATGGGCGGCGGCTGGTGGCGCACGCCGAGCGCCCCGTACAACTCCCGTGTGCAGGAGCACGTGTACACGCTGAGCTGGTTCTACGCGAACCACCGCAGCTGGAACCCGTACGCGGGCGACAGCGCGTTGCTCAACCGGCTCGAAGCCGCGGTGACGCACTACCTGAACCTGCAGCACGCCGACGGCTCCTGGCCGGAGTACGAGATCACCGAGGAGTCCAAGGCCGCCACCGGGTTCGGGCTGGGCTACCTGGCCAAGACGCTCGCGAACCTACGCCAGGCGGGCGCCCTGCCCGCCCGCCGCACCGAGATCGAGGCCGCGCTGCGCCAGGGCATGACCTGGTTCCTGAACCCGGCCAACCCGATCTGGGCGGACACCATCGAATACGCGAACCAGAACGCGGCGGGCCTGTCCTCGTCGCAGCTGGCACTGAAGCTCACCCCGGACGCGGCGCTGCTGGCCAAGCTGAACGACCGGATCGGGTTCCTGGCCGAGCACGGACAGAGTCCGGCCGGGTTCTTCTACGAGCCGACCGGGATGGACATCAACTACAACTTCGAGGTGATGCTGCCCGAGATCGCCGAGATCCACGCGCTGACCGGGAACCGCACCGTGCTCGACATGGCACGCAAGTTCGCCGGCTGGTTCGGCTACAACGTGCTGCGCGAACCCGACGGCTCCGGTTCCCTGACCTACGTCGCGATGTCGAGCCGCACCCACACGTCCTTCTACGACAACGTGATCCCCGATCCGGACCGCACCAACCTCGGCTCGCTGTTCGTGCCGGAGGTCCCCGCGCTCGGCGCGTTCTTCACCTCCCGCGAGGACCGGGCGGCCACCCGCGCGCAGTGGGCGCGGTCGGGCGATCCCGTGCTGGGGCCGGCCAAACAGGACACCTCGCCCGGATCCTCGCCCACGTCTCCTACGGCGAGGCTTTCCCTTCCCACGGCGCGAAACAGGCCTCCATCGCGCAGCTGCCGTACCTGCGGTCCGCGAACTTCGCGGTGCAGCTGCGGGACCCGAAATTGGACCAGACCTATACCTACGTCCGCCGCCCGCACCTCTACCTCACGGGGTTCTGGGGCACCCGGCCCTCGAGCTACGTTCGCGCCGCCCAGGGCATGCTGTGGCATCCGCGGGCGGGCACGGTCGTGAACTCCCAGCAGGACGACACGCAGTGCTGGGCGAGCCTGCTGCCCAACGGGAACCCGGACGCGCGCAGCGACCTGGCCGCGGAGTTCCTCATCGGGGAGCGGGCGTGGGACGGCAGTGCCCAGGTGCCGGGTTCGGCGCCGGTCGTGGTCCGCTACGGCCTGCCCGACGGGCGGATCCGCACCGAGCTGACGATCACCCAGGACACGGTGACCCGGTCGGTGCAGGGCACGAGCGCGCTCACCGAGCAGATCCCGCTGGTGCTGCGGCCGGACGACCGGGTCGCGTTCGCCGACGGAACACCGGTGTCCTACAACGCCAACGCGGCCGCGACCGCCACCGGGCTCACGATCCGCCGCGGCGGCACGACGATCGCGATCAGCTGGGGCAGCCCGCTGGCGGCGACGGTCACGGCCACCACCGTGACGTTCCTGCGGGACGCCGCGCGGCGGCTGCACGTCCTGCGGATCCCGCACGGCGGCACGCTCACCACGTCGATCCGGCTGCGCTGACGCCTCGTGGCCGCCTGTGGCGTCCCCAGTGGACACCGCAGGCGGCTACGACGACTGGTCGTGCTGTCCCTGCTGGAGCCGGCGCCAGGCGAGCCGGAACGGGTCCCGCCCGTGCACGCGACCGGTCTTGACGTCGAACCGCGCCGCGAAGAGAGCCTGCTCGGCCACCCGCGCGTCCACCTGATGATCCTTGCAGCGTTTCAGATAAGTTCGGAGTCCTCGTCCCTCATCCACATCTTGCAGAGTGCCTACGCGAGCCACGGCGGGCTAGCCCAGCCGGAACAGTTCACCATGTCGGGGGACGCGAGGACGCCGCTGGAGTCCCGCCCGAGCACGTCGACCTGAAGCGCAGCGCGCGGTCGCGGTGTGCGTCCAGTCCGGCCACGATCGCGGGTTGGCGCTGCTGGGCGCGGGGGCGAGTGCGACCGCGAGTCCTCAAGGGACGCCGCCTGCGACTTCCGGGCCCGGTAGTGCGCGGCCTTGACCCGGTTGCCGCACTCGTCCATGCCGCACCACCGCCGGTTCCCGGCACGGGAGGCGTCCACGAAGATCCGGGTGCAGCGCTCGCCCTCGCATTCGCGGACACGCACCTGCCCGGTCCGGGACAGCAGGTCCGCGGCCGAGCGCGCCACCTCCCCCGCGATCGCGCGCGCTCCCCCGGTGGGGCTGAGGCCCTTCGGGGTGAGCTCGTAGCGCGGCGGCTGCGCCTGCGCCCAGGCGTTGAGCGCTTCGACGTCCTCGGGCGCCCGGCGAAGCCCGGCGAGGGTAGCGGAGAAGAGCCGGTAGGTCGTCTCGCGGAACTCGCACAGCCACGCGAAGTCGTTCTCCCGCAACGGTGGCGCCTCGGTCAGGAGGTTCGCCTCGACCGCCCGCGGGCCGCGTCCGCGGGGGCGGTCAGCAGCTCCTCGGGCTCGTCCCGCCGCCACTTCAGCGTGCCGGCCAGGTCCAGCGCGAGGTTTCCACTGACGAACACGAAGCTCAACTTCGCGACCAGCAGGGAGAACCTGGAGACCATCCTCGCCCGGCTCGCCGCCGCACTCGAGGACAGGCGCGCGACCGGTGATTGCGCACCGGACAGGATTCGGACAGGTACCCACCGAAGATCTTGACGCCGCCCGGGGCGGCATCGAAAACTGGGAGGCGACTTCGCGCTGACAACGTTGTCGAGGCCTCCCGCGGGCCGGAAAGTGGTGGTGGATGGCCGAGCACGCATTCCGGGTCAACCGCCGGCAGGCGCTGCAGGCGGCGGGTGCGCTGGCGGCGGCCACGGGTCTCGCCGGCATGGCCGCCCCGGCCGTGGCGGCGGCACCCGGGGACCGGCCGGGTGCGGCACCCGACCTGGTCGCCGCGACGTACTACCGCGTGCTACTGCGCCACACCCAGTGGGCCGAACAGCAATTCGACGCCACGCTCGGCTACTACCGCGCCACCGACTTCTCCTTCGCCGTCGTGCTCGGCAACGCCGTCCTGCTCACCCGCGGCGACTACGACGCCGCACTGGCCGGCGTCGACCGGGAAACCCTGCGCGCCCACACCCTCGCGACGATCAGGCACTTCGCCGCCGGCAACGTCGTCGCGGGCGGCTCGGAATGGGGCGAGACCCTGTTCTTCGACACCACCTTCCAGTCCTACTTCGTCCTCGCCGCACGTCTACTGTGGACGGATCTGGACGACGCGACGCGGGCGGCGGTGGACCGGATCGTCCGCGGGCAGGCGGCGTACACCGCCTCGCTGGGCACCGCCGACGACCCGCGCTCGGGTGGCTGGACGCCGAACGGACTGACCGGCGGGTTCGTCGGCGACACCAAGCTGGAGGAGATGGGCGTCTACGCGCAGTCGCTCGCGCCCGCGCTGGCCTGGGCCGCGGACGATCCCGCGGCGCCGCGGTGGCGCGAGCTGTTCGGGCGGTGGAGCCGCAACGAAACCGGGCTCCCGGCGGCGGACCTGGCCACCCCCACGCTCGTCGACGGCGTCGCAGTGTCGGCGAACACCGCGGCGAACCTCTACGACACCTTCATCGTCGAGAACCACGGCTCCTTCGGCCCGCACTACCAGGAGGAGCTCTGGCGGACCTCCGGCCGCAACGCGATCCACTTCCTGCTCGCCGGGCAGCCGCTGCCACGGGTGCTCACCGCGCAGCCGAACGGCGAGCGGCTCTGGCGCACGATCCTGCTCGCGATGAGCGACGCGGGCGAGCCGCTGATGCCGATGGTCAACGACCGCGAGCACCTCTACGGCCGGGACGTGATCCCGCTGGCGTTCCGCTCCCAGGTCCTCGACGACCCCTTCGCCGCGCGGGCCGAGGCGGAGCTCGCGGCCCGGCTGGAGCCGTACCAGGACTACGCCCCGGCGATCCGGATCACGAAGTTCTCCGGCGAACCGAAGTACGAGCCCGAGGCCCGCGCCGAGCTCGCGATCAGCTACCTGCTGCACGAATGGCGTGCCCGCCGGTCGCCCGCGGTGACCCCGGTTTCGCGGGAGCGCCTGTTCCAGACCGCGAGCGGGGTGCGGGACTTCGGCGACGGGCCGGGTCTCGTGGCGCAACAGAGCGCGGCGGCGTGGGCCGGGGCGGTGAGCAAGCCCGGGTTCACGAAGTTCGCCTGGCAGCCGGCGCACGACGACTGGCTGTTCGTGGTCAGCGGCGCCACCCCGATGTTCCTGCCCGCCACGAGCCTCTCCCCCACGCGCCGGGCCACCAGCGTGTACCTGGCCGTCCGCGACGGGTTCGACGGCTCCAGCACGGTGCTCTCGTTCGCCGGCGGCCGGGCGGGCCTGGCCACCCTGCCGACGGGTTCGGTCGTCTACGCCAGTTCCGGGCTCGGCACCGGCGACGGTCAGGTCTCGGTGCAGAACCTGACCATGCCAGGGGTCGCCGGTCTCGACGGGGACCGCACCTACACCTTCGCCGAGGGCAGGGTCTCGGTGCCGTCGGTCGATTCGGGCAAGCGCGGTGGCATCCAGCCCCCGGCCGGGGTGACCAGGGTGGACGAGCTGGTGTTCGCCGCGACCTCCGTGCGCTACGTGCGGGTGCTCGGCGTTACACCGCATCCCGTCTACGGCTACTCGCTGTTCGAGGTCGAGGTCCGCGACGGCGCCACCGGCCCGGACCTCGCGCTGAACCGGCCGGCCTCGGCTTCCTCGGCCGACGCCGGACGCGACGCGGCGTACACTGTGGACGGTTCCTACAGCACGCGGTGGGCCGTGGCCAAGGCGGAGCGTCCCCGCGCGGACAGCTGGCTCGCCGTGGACCTCGGCGCGTCCGTGCGGGTCGACCGGGTGCGGTTGTTCTGGGAGTCCGCCGCCGGCAGCGAGTACCTGATCCAGGGTTCGGCGGACGGTACCGGGTGGCAGGAGCTCGCCGCGTACCCGGACCCGGACGTGCGCAGCGAAGGCGGCTGGCTCTCGGTCGACGACCGCGCGGGGTTCGTGGTGCGCGGGCCGAACCCGCTGACCGTGCACGGGGACCGGATCGTGCTCTCCGACGGTCCGGACGCGCCGGTTCTCGTCGAGGGCTACGTGGGCCGCTCCGCGGACGCACTCGCCGCGATCCGGCGGCAGCAGGCGCCGGTGGTGTCCGCGAGCACCGTGCAGGCGAGCCTCGTGGACGGCTACCTCTGCGTGTTCAACCTCGGCACCGCCGCGGCCACGGTCACCGTGACCGTCCCCGGCACACAGGACGTCCCGTTGTTCCAAGGCATCCAGACGGTCGGCGCCGACGGCAGCGCGCTGCGGGTCAGCCTCGACGCCGGGAGCGGACGGCTGTTCGCGCCCCGGTTCCGGCTGCGCGGCCGGGTTCCCGCGGGCACCACGGTAACCGTCCACAACGGACAGACCGTGGACTTCACCGGACCGCGGTCCCTGCTGCTGCTCGCCCATCCGTCCGGCCGGACGCTGCCGGTGCAGGTGAGCCCGGGCCGTACCAGGACGGTGGTCGTGCCGGGCGTGACGGCGTTCCCGCTGGACGACCTCGCGCTCGGCGCCGACACGTTCCCGGCGCCGCCGGTCCTGCCACCGGGCATGACGGACCCGGCCGCCGCAGTGGACGGGGACGGGAGGACGTCGTGGACGCCGGGGCCGAGCGGGCGGATGGTGGTGGACTTGGGCGCGGTGCGGATGATCGGCGACGTGGTCCTGGACTGGGCCGGTGGCCGGCTGCCGGCCGTCGAACTGGGCCTGAGCCACGACGGCCGCGCCTACACCCCGGTTCCCGCGCGAGGCCGGACAGCGCGGCGAACGGAGATCCCCGTCGACGCCGAAGGCCGCTACGTCTCGGTCGCCACCCCGTCCTGGCGCGCGGGAGACGCGCCACTGACCTCGGTGACGGCGCATCCGGCCTAGCTCACTGAGCCGAACGGCCGTAATTCCTCACTGTTTCGGTTCCGGCCGTTTCGGACGGTGATGTCAGCGCGTCTCCAAGACGTGGACGGGATGGACAGTCTCCGGCACGCGATCGCGACGATACCCATTCCCGGGGCGCCGCCACGGCTTTCGCACTCGGGCGCGGCCATCGGCCTGGCGTTGCTGGACACCTCGTTGCGGCTCAACCACGTGCGCAGGCTGACCGAGCGGCTCACGGTCGTCGAGCACGGCAGCGCGCGGCGCATCACCGAGGTCGACGTCGGCCTCAAACTGCTCGACGAGGGCCAGCGCCAGGCGACCGCGCAGCTGCACGACCTGCTCGGCAAGGAGCACGGGGTGCGCGCCCCCGCCGGCGGCCCGCGGCAGCGGTCGCTGTGGGTGCCGCTGGCCCGGCTGCCCCGCCGCGACGTCTCGCCGGTGGACGTCTACGACAGCGCCGGGCAGAAGCTGCCGCGGTTGACCCAGCACGAGGCGTCCCGCCTGCTCGCCTCGGGGCTTTACCTGCTGCTGCGCGGAATCCTCGCCGGCGACGAGCACGCCCAGTCGGCGAAACACGAGCTGAACACGTTCCTGTACCAGGTGCACGAACCCCGCTGGCTGGTGCAGCAGGCGCTGCTGACCCTGCTCACCGAACGCAACCACCCGGCGGACGAGTTCGTCCTGCCGCCCGCGGCGGGCACCGTCCCCGGCTACGGCAGGCAGTGCCGGGACATGGCGCTGCAGGTGCTCGGCCATCATGCGGACCTGCTGGTCGAGTACGCGCAGCTGCTCGACGTCGCGGTGCGCGACTACCTGCTCGTCGTCGCGCTGGACGACTCGGTCGACGAGCACCGCCTCACCTACGAAACCCCGTTGCACGTCGACGCCCGCGCGCCGTGGTGGACCGAGCAGCGGCGACGCCTCCTGGCCAGCCGCCGCGGCTACTTCGTCGCCTACGAGACCACGATCCCGGCCACGCTGAAGTCCTATCACCTGGTGGCCGGCACCTCCCCCGAGGCGGAGATCAGCCGGATGTACCTGTCCACCGACTCCGACCGCCATCTGGTCGAGGGGCTGGCCGCGGACCTGGAGTCCCTGGCCGAACGGCAGGAGGCCGCGGGCCTGCAGGAGTCGGGCGGCGCCACGCACAAGATCCTGGAGCTGCAGGCGCAGACGGTGCTGCGCAGGCTCGCGGACCTGTTGCGGCGCCGCAAGTGGGAGGCGGGCCAGTCGGGCGTGGAGCTGCCCGAGGAGAACCTGCCGGTCGCGCACCTGCTCGCGGCGGCGGCGATCACCGGGGACGCGGTCCGCACCGAGACCAACGAGCTGGACAACTCGCTGCGGCGGCATCCGGAGTTCACCGTGGCGAACCTGCGGGCCGCGGGGTGGGAGCTGACGGACCGGGAGCTGGGCCAGGACCTGGTGCTGGTCGGCACCGTCAGCGACAACGAGGCCCGCGCCTACTGGCGGAGGTCGGGCCGCGACGACGTGCGCGGCGAGCAGGTGCGTGTGCGGGCGGGGCTGGTGCTCAAGGACTCCACGAAGTCGGGACCGCTCAACGTGCTGGTCTACGCCCTGGCCGTCGCCATGGTCTCCTTCGTGCTCGGCTGGCTGCTCGCCCGCACGCCCTGGCCCTACGGACGGGCGGCCACCGCCGCGCTCGCGCACATCGGGGACGGCCAGTCGGTGATCACCATGCTGCTGCTGGTGCCGGGCTTCCTCTACACCCGGCTGTCCCTGCCGCCCCGGCGGACCGTGGTCGGCTACCTCGGCACGCTGCCGAGGGCGCTGGGACAGCTGAGCATCGCGGCGGCGGCCGCGTTCGCCGCGACGATCGCCACCCAGAGCCCCGGCCGGCTCGTGCAGCTCTCGCTGACCGTCGCGGTGGGGCTGCCGGTGCTCGCCGCGTTGTTCCTGTTCGCCCAGCGCTCCTGGCACGAGTCGGCGGTACCGCTGTCGCGGATCGGCGTGCCACGCTGGGTGGGCACGACCGCCCGGACGCGGCGGCGCCCGCGCCTGCCCAACGTCCGCTTCGACTCTTCTGGGGGTACCGATGGCTCTCCTACCCGGGGATCCGGGCGCGTCGATCCGCAACGTGGCAGACCTGGCCAGGGCGGGGTTCGAGATCGCCCGCCGTCCGGTGACCAAAGTGGACTACGAGGTGCACCACATCCGGGCGCGGCAAGGATATTTACGCGATCTCACCACCGGCGCGACCTTCTTGGAGACATTGTGCTCGGCGACCAACGGCGGCGGCGTCGCGATCGGGACGCGTACCCGCAAGCCGGCGGACGAGGCTGAGACGGTCGAGCTGGAGGACGGCCAGCAGCAGGCGGAACCGCCGCAGCCCGCGGCGGACGGCTGGATCTTCCGGCAGGCGGCGTGGCCCAACCCGACCTTCATCTACGAGTCGGCGCAGACCTTCGAGGGGCTGATCGGGATCGACCCGGTCGCGCGGGAGCTGAGCGAATGGCACGGCCTGGCGATCCGGGATGTGACCAAGGAGATCTCCGAGGCCGCGGCCGGCCTCGCCGGCGCGCCGCTGCTGACCCTGCAGTGCCCCGCGCAGCTGCCCACGATCGTCAAGACCCGCAACCACGACCTGCGCACCCGCAAGGAGATCGCGTCGGCCTGCTCGTCGCTGGCGGTGCGGTTCTCCATCGCGCTGCGGGACACCTCGGCGGCCCGGCGGTTCGAGCTGAGCGACCGCATCCGCGAGCTGTGCGAGAAGCACGGGTTCAGCTTCTGGATCTCCGACACCCGGCCAGGGCACCGGCCGGGCAACTGGTTCGAGGTGTGCCACGCCGAGGGTGAGTTCTCCCCGCTCTACAACGGCGATCTCCGCTCGCGGCAGCGGATCGGCACCTGCCTGCCGGTGACCTTCGCCGGCCCGGCGCGGATCGGGTCCACGCATGCGATCGTGTCGTTCCTGCAGCGGTATCCGCAGGTCGGCGTGACCGGCTGCACGGGGACGTCGCTGGCGGACCTGGCGTTCGTGCACCTGCAGCTGTCGATCCAGGGAGTGGCCGCCGACCGCCTGAACCGCATCCTGGGCAAGCTGCTGGAGGAAGGCTCCGCGCCCGCGCGCCCGCGCAAGCTGCTCCGCGAGCTGTTCAACCGGCTGGGCCTGCGGCCCGATCCGGTCGAGCAGGCCCCGGCGGCGCCCGATCCGGCCATCGACTACCAGACCTTCCTCGGGCCCGCCTTCGCCTACCGGCCGCACCTCATGCCGGACTCGCTGGCCGTGTGGGTCTCCTGGGAGGTCGCGCGGCAGGACCGGGGCCTGGCGGCGCCGCTCGACTGCCTGTACCGGGCGATGGCCACGCTCGTGCCGCGGCTGCCCGGCGAGGCGGGGCAGCGGTCGCTGGCCGACGCGGCGACGGTGGAGTACCTGATCTGCCGGGCGACCGAGCAGTCCGTGGTGCGCGGCAAGGCGAAGCTCGCCGTCCCGAAGCCGGTGCTGCAGCGGTTCTCCGCGAGCAGCGGGCAGTCCCCGCCGTCGAAGCTGTGCGTCTCGCTGGAGGAGGCGTGGAAGGCGCAGGTCGACCAGTCCGATGTGGACGGCGTCGGCGAGCTGACCGTCGCCTGGCGCGAGTCCTGGCTCGGCCACTGGACGTACTCCTGAAGCACTGCGCACGGGCGGCCGGCCTGCCGCTGCCCCGCGACCGGCGCGTCCCGGGCGGGATGTCGGTACGCTGCGGGACGTGACCGGAAGCGAAGGAGACGGCGGTGCGCTGGCCGCGCGGATCGGGCGGCGCACCGGCGAGCTGTCGCCCGCCGAGCAGCGGGTCGCGGAGTACCTGTGGAAGCACCCGGGCATGATCGTGCTCTCCACGGCGGCCGAGCTGGCCGAGCTGGCCGGGACCAGTGACGCGACCGTGGTCCGCACCGTCAAGGCGCTCGGCTACTCGGGGCTGCCCGAGCTCAAACGCGCCGTCGGGCACGAGGTCGTCTCCGACACCCCCGCCGCCCGGCTGCGGCAGAAGGTCGAGCAGGCGGGCGACGACCCGGCGTCCCTGGCGGACGAGCTGCTCGCCGAGTCCATGGAGCGGCTCGCCGAGACCCGACGGCTGCTCGCCGGGCCCGCCTTCACCGCCGCCGTCGACCTGCTCGCCGGGGCCGACGAGGTGATCGGCTACGGCCTCGGCCTGTCCGAGCTGCCCATGCGCTACCTGGCGATGCGGCTGCGGCGGCTGGGCCGGCGCGCCCGCAGCTCGGCGGCGACCGGCTTCCGGCTCGCCGACGACCTGCTCCCGCTCGCGCCCGGTCACCTCGTCGTGCTGAACGCGCCGGAACGCCTGCTGCCCGACATGCGGACGCTCGTGCGCCACGCCCGCGCCGCCGGGGCCGGGGTGCTGCTGCTGACCGAGTCGCTCGGCGCCACTTTGGACAGTCAGGTCGACGTGACCCTGACCGCCGTGCACTCGCCCAGCCGGCTCACCGCCGAAGGGCTCAGCGCCACGTTCCTGCTCGACTGCCTCCTGCTGGCACTCGCCAAGCGGGACCCGGGCGCCGCCGCGGAGCACGCGGAGCTGCTCGCCACCCTGCGCACCAGGCTCGCCCCCGGCGACCAGCGTTCCCGCCGCCCCTGACCAGGAACTGTCCACTGTGGACGCTCAGTCCTCGCGGAGGATCCCGGCCAGCGCGGTCGTGCTGCTGTTGCGCCCGGCCCAAGGGCACCAGGTCGTCGCGCAGCGCGGCCAGAGCGGTCGCGGACGCGCCCTCGGCCACCAGTCCCGCACCGGCCACCAGCTCCCGGATCGACCGCCGGATCGACTCCTCGGCCACGTGTCCGAGCTCGAGCCGCAGTCGCGGACGATCCGCGGGGTGATCGACGACGGTTCGAGGTTGCCGTACAACCCGTCCGCGATCGTCTCGCCCATCGGCACCGGGACCACGTGGCCCGCCGCCACCGCGGTGGACAGCGCCCGGCAGGCGTCGGCCTCCACGCCGACGACCCGCACGTCCTGCTTCGCCCGCCGCGCGCCGAGGGCCACGCCGCTGAGCAGACCGCCGCCGCCGGCGGGGACGACGACCGTGAAGTCCTCGTCCAGCACGTTCGCCACCTCGGTCGCCAGCGTGCTCTGCCCCGCGATCACGTACCGGTCGGTGTAGGCGGAGACGTACCGCATGCCGTTGCGGCCCAGGTCGAGCGCATGCCGTTCCGCGCCGTCGAAGTCGTCGCCCTCCAGCACGAGGTTGATCGGGTACCGGCCCAGCGCGGCGATCTTCACCGGTGCCGCGGTCTTGGGCACCACGACCGTCGAGTCGACCGAGAGCAGCCGCGAGCCGTAGGCCATGCCGAGGGCGTGGTTGCCCACCGAAGCCGTGACCACGGGCTTGCCCGCCGCCCCGTAGGCCGTCAGCGCGGCGAGCGCGCCCCGGACCTTGAACGTGCCCATCGGCTGCGCGCCGTCGTACTTGAGGTACACCGGCACGGGGAACCCGGCCTGGGGGAACGGGATCAGCGGCGTCGGGGGCAGGTGCCGGGACACCACCTCCCACGCCCCGTCGAGCATCTCCTCGTCGATTCCGGTGCCGCTGCCGGGCAACCCGAGCGTGGTCATGTCTCTCCCCCGCTGGTCGTCGAAGTCAGTCCCGCCCCCGGCCCCGGGCGGGCGGCAGCGCCGTGGGACCGGAGTTGACGTTGACGCGGCGCTCCAGGACGACCTCGTCGCCGTCGAAGCGGAGCGTCAGGTGGTCGATGAACGGCGACTCCACGAAGTGCCAGGTCAGCTCCAGCACGTCCGGCGACACCAGCCACCGCGCGGCGGCCACGATCAGCGCCGAGGGATCCTGGTACGAGTGGTGCAGCCGCCACACGCTGACCCCGGTGCGCTGCTGGACGACACCGCGGTGACCGCCCCGGACGAGGAGCTGTACCTGCGGATCGCCGCGGACCGGCTCGACGGCGTGCTGCCCGACCGGGTCACCGAAAGCGCGCTCGGGCGCCGGTACCGGCTCACCGCGGCCCAGCTGGCACGGGTGCTGCGCAGGATCAGCGCCGAGGGCTGGCTCGAGCGACTGCCGGGCTACGGCTGGCGGTTCCGGTCGCTGCCGACCTCACAGATGTCCTGTGTGGACAGTTATCGGTTCCGGCTGCTGATCGAGCCCGCCGCGCTGCTCGAGCCCGGGTTCGTCCTGGACAGGGCGGGTGTCGAGCGGGTGCGGGCCGAACAGACCGGGCCGGCCGCGGGCGGGGCCGCGGCGGTGGGCAACGCGGAGCTGTTCGCCCGCAACCGCGAGTTCCACGAGACGATCGTCGCCTGCTGCGGCAACACGTTCTTCATCGACGCCCTGCGCCGGACCGACGACCTGCGCCGGCTGATCGAGTACCGCCGCTCGCTGCCCCGGGACCGGGCGGCGGTCCGCTGCCGCGAGCACGTCGAGATCGCCGACCTGCTGCTGGCCGGCAGGCGGGCCGCGGCCGCCGAACGGCTCCGCCTGCACCTCGGCAGTGTCGGACAGGAGAAGGGTGGCTGAGCTACCGCTCCGCCGCGCCCGAGCGCTTGGCGGCGCGGCGCCTGGGGACGGTCGCGCGCTCGTCGGGGTGCACCAGCTCCGAGCGCAGCGACGTCAGCAGCTCCGAGGTCCGCGTCGCCCGCCCCTCATCCCGGACGGCCAGCTCCAGCAGCAGCGCGTCGGTCAGCACCTCGCCGGTGAGCATCTCCCCGGTGTAGTTGGTGACCGGCTGGGTGGCGGTCAGCGTGACGTCCACCCGGTCGCCGAACAGCGCGCCCAGGGAGCTGGAGATGAGCAGGACCCGGGCGCCGACCGCGTGCGCGTGGTCGAGCAGGACCTCGATCTCACCCACCAGCCTGCTCGGGATGTAGAACACGATGAGGTCGTCCGCACGCAGCTCCAGCAGGTCGTCGGCGAGCTGGAAGCCCGTGGCCCAGCTCGCGCGCGCCCGCCTGCCCATCCGGGTCAGCCGCATGCTCAGGTACCGGGCGAGCATGCCGGACCCGCCGAGCCCGAAGCTCAGCACCTCACGCGCCTCGTCGAGCAGGTCGACCGCGGCGCTGAACTCGTCCTCGTCGACCAGCCGGAAGGTCGCGGCGAGGCGCTCGGCGGCCTCGGCGAACACCTTCGCCACCACCGACTCCTCCCCCGTGGCCCGGTCCGTGCCCCCGGCGCGCTCGCCGTGGAGGTGGCGGGCGGCACTGGTCTCGACCACCACCTCCGCGGCGAGGGTCCGGCGCAAGTCGAGCAGACCCGCGAAGCCCAGGGACTTCGCGGTGCGGACCACCGTCGCGTCGCTGGTCTTCGTCGCGCTGCCGATCTGCTCGGCGGTGGCGAAGATGGCGTGGCGGCCGTGGTCGCGCAGGTACTCCGCGACGATGCACTCCGCGCGCGACATCCCGGCCAGGTTGCGGTTGATGCGGGCGCTGAGCGAGCCGCGCTGCCCGCCTTCGCCGTTCTCCGTCATTCGTGCTCTCCCCGTGGATCGGCCTGCGTACTACTGTCACGCGGCCCGGCCGCGACCGCTCACGACCGGCCGGCCGGCACCTCGGACATGAACTGCTGGACCGTGGCCTGCAGCTGCAGGCCACGGTGCGCGATCCCGGGCACCAGGTCGAAGCGCACGTCGATGCCGTTGGCCTCGAAGTTGCGCCGCAACGCGGTCAGCCGCGCCACCCGGGTGTCGCCGCCGGCGTCGATGTCCGGCTCGGCGATCTCCCAGGTCTCGGTGTCCTCGGCCCCCACCACCATCTGGACGGGGACCTCGCGCAGCGCGGCGTACGCGGTCACCGCCGCGATCTACATCGTCATCAACTTCGGCCTGTCCCGGATCGCCGACACGCTGGACCGGCCCCACCGCGGCCGCCGTCGCGCCCAGGCGCACGCCCCCGCGAGCCCGGCCGGAATCGCCACCGAACCCGTAGCCTGGCTGTCCGTCACCACCGAAGAGATCGCACGCGCGGAAGCGGCACTGGCGCGCAACTACCACCCGTTGCCGGTCGTCGTGGCCGAGGGCAAGGGCGCCTGGGTCACCGACGTCGAAGGCGCGCCGTCGCGCGGGAAGTAGGAGTCGGCCGCGGGATCCCCGGCGTTGTAGGCGGCGAGGAAGGCCCTGATCGTCGCCTCGACTCCCCCGGGCACGGTACAAACGGTCGCCGATGCCGGTGTGGGCGGCGGGCTCGGTGCGGGAGCCTGGCACGGCCCCGGAGCGCAGCCGGCGAGCAAAGCACCACCCACCACCGGTTCCGCCGCCGCGCCGCAGTCATCCTGCCGGTGTACCACCACGTCCTCGATCTGCTTCCGGATGCCGCCGAACCGGTACACAGAGCGTCCCCTCAACCGTGCGCGGCGAGGAAGTCGTCCACCAGGCGGGCGCAGAAGGCGCGGTCGTTGGGGCGCCGGGTGATCAGGGCGTTGAACAGCAGCGGGCCGATCAGCTGCGCGGCGGCCAGGTCGAGGTCACCCTCCCGCGGCTCGCCCCCGGCCAGGCACTCCGCGAGCACCGGGTTGAACGGCCGGCGGTAGCTGTCGATGATGTGCCGCCGCAACGAGGCAAGCCTCGTGCGCTCGTCGGCGCCCGCCGGGGTCTCGCCGGACAGGCCGCTCGCCGTCATCCACACGACCGCCACCATCGTCGGGGCGTGCGCGAGCTGCTCGGCCTGGCCGAGCACCAGCCGCAGCAACCGGTCCCGGGGCGTCCCGCCGGGTCCGGGAGCCGGCAGCGGCGGCAGCAGCTCCTGGAACGCCGCCGCCAGCAGCTCCGCGCTGTTCGGGAAATGGCGGTACAGCGTGGACCTCGCCACCCCGCTGCGCGCCGTGACGGCCTCGATCGTCGCCCGCTCGATCCCGCCCTCGGACAGCAGCGCGACGGCCGCCGCCAGGATCGCCGCGCGCGAACGGTCCAGGCGCGGGTCGCGGCGGAGCTCGTGCGTCGTCATCGAACGGATTCTCCTCCCACCCCGGGCGACGAGCGATTCAGAACCGACAGTACTGCTACGATACCGTTGGTTTCGTTTCCGGCCGAGCGAGGTGTGATGCGCGTACTGGCACTGCCGCCCGGCCGCCGGGCCTGGGCGGTGGCGGTCATGTGCGCCGCCGTCGGGATGGTCATCGGCATGGTCACGATCGTGAACACCGCACTGCCTGCCATGGCCGCCGAGACCGGGCTGGACCAGTCGCAGCAGACCTGGGTCGTCGACGTCTACACGCTCGTGCTCGCGGCACTGGTGCTGCCGGCCGGGGCGCTGGCCGACCGCTACGGCCGCCGGGGCGTGCTGGTCCTCGGCCTGGTGGTGTTCGCCGTCAGCTGCGCGGCACCCCTGCTCACCGAGTCCGCCGCCGGCCTGATCGCGGCCCGCTCGGTCACCGGCCTGGCCGCGGCGCTGATCATGCCGCCCACACTGTCCATCATCAACGCGAGCTTCCCGCCCGCGGGCCGCGGCCGCGCGATCGGCCTGTGGGCGGCGGTGGCGGGACTGGGCGGGCTGCTCGGCCTGATCGTCGCCGGGCTGCTGCTGCAGCACTTCTCGTGGCACGCGGTGTTCCTGGGCCCGGCGGTGTTCTCCGCGCTGCTGGCCGTCGCCGCCTGCACGGTGCCGACCTCCCGGGAAAGCCGCCGGCACCCGTTCGACCACCTCGGCGCCGCGTTGAGCGCGCTGTCGATCGGCGCGCTGGTGTTCGGCATCCTGCGCGCCGCCGACCTGGGCTGGAGCAGCCCGGTCGTCCTCGGGGCGCTGGTCGCCGGCGTCCTGCTGGCCGGGCTCTTCGGCTGGTTCGAGTCGCGGCGGGCCGAACCGCTGCTCGACGTCCGGCTCTTCGCCAACCGCGCCTTCAGCACCGGTGCCCTGTCGGTCACCCTGCAGTTCACCGCCGCTTTCGGCGCGCTGTTCGCGATGGCGCAGTACCTCCAGCTCGTGAAGGGCTACGAACCGCTGAAGTCCGGCCTGGTGCTCTGGCCGATCGCGGTCTCGCTGCTGCCGCTGGCGATGGCCTCCGCGCCGCTCGCGCGGAAGCTGGGCCTGCGCACCCTGACCTGCCTCGGCCTCGCCACGGTCGTGGCCGGGGTCGTGCTGCTGGGCAGGCTCGGCCCGCACAGCGGCTATCCGGCACTCGCCGTCGCGGTGTGCGTGCTGGGCGGCGGCCTCGGCCTCACCGCACCCGCCGCGACGAGCGCCATCCTCGACAACGTGCCGCCGGACAAGTACGGCGTCGCCTCCGCCGTCAACGACGCCACCCGCGAGATCGGCGCGGCGCTGGGCATCGCGCTCGCCGGCAGCATCCTTTCGGCCACCTACACCGGCACCGTCAAGGCGTCGACGGCGGCGCTGCCGGCGCCCGCGCAGCAGGCGGCCGACGGCTCGGTCGCCGGTGCGCTCGCCGTCGCCCGGCAGTACGGCCCTGCCGGACAGGACCTCGCGGAGGCCGGCCGCGCCGCGTTCAGCCACGGGATGTGGTTCAGCCTGCTCGCACTGGCGGCCATCGTCGCGGCGGGAACCGTGGCGCTCGGCTGTATCCGCCGGCCGCGCAAACCCACGGATCCGTAAGAACTCGGGAGCCGGCCGACGCCGTTTCGGGGCGTACAAAGGGACGCAGAGGTGATGTCCTTGTCGGTCGTGCGGCAGGCGAAACAGCGCCGGTGGACGGTGGTGGCCGCGGTGGCGGCGGTGCTCGTGGCGATACCCTCGATCGTCGCCGCTGTCCGGCCCGCCGGGCCGGCGGCCGACGCCGGGCGGCTGCGCGATCTCGTGCTGCGCTCGGACACCGCGCCGTACCAGGGAGATGCGCACAGCACGGGCGCGCTCGCCCTGCCAGAGCTGCCGAACCTCGCCGACGTCACCGCCCTGTTCTCCGCCACCACGACCGTGCGCGCCTGGTACGCCGGGCCCGACCGCTACCGCGTCGCGGTGCTCACGACGGCGGGCGAGCGCGACACCTACCGGTTGCCCGGCAGCGAATACACCTGGGACTACGGCACGAACACGCTCACCGAGGTCGCCGGGCAGCAAGCCGTCCGGCTGCCGCGGGCGAGCGACCTGCTGCCACCCGAGCTCGCACGCCGGCTCCTGAGCGCGGCGCCGGCCGACCCGGTGACGGCGTTGCCCGGCCGGAACGTCGCCGGGGTCGCGGCCTCGGGGCTGCGTCTCGCCGCCGCCGACCCGGACACCACGATCGGGCAGGCCGACATCTGGGCGGACCCGGCCACCGGCCTGCCCCTTCGCGTCGAGGTGACCGCACGCGGGCAGCACGCGCCCGGGCTCGTGACCGAGTTCGACGACGTCGACCAGAGCCGCCCCGTGGTCACCGCGCCGCAACCCGCACCGGGCAGCGGCTTCAACGTGTCGAACGCGCCGGACATCGCGAACGCGCTGGGCGCGCTCGGCCGCGTGCGGTTGCCCACGGCCCTTTCGGGTCATCCCGTGCGCGACGTGAACTTCGCCGGCGTCCAGGGCGCTGCCCTCTACGGGACCGGCCTGGCGACGTTCACCGTCGTCGCCGTCCCGGCCAACATCGCCGACTCGGCGGCCGACGCGGCCGGAAAGGCAGGCGCGGCAACGGAAACACTCGCCGCGGGCACCGGGGTGTTCCTGTCGATCACGCCGCTGTCGCTCGCGATCGTGCACCGGCCCGGTGCGCGCAGCGGCTACCTGCTCGCCGGCCTGGTCGGTCAGCAGGTGCTGCGCGCGGCCGCCGACGAGCTCTCGCAGCTGCGCCGGGGCGGCCGATGATCGTCACCCACGCACTGACCAAGCGGTTCGGCGCGACCGTGGCCGTCGACGCGGTCGACCTGCACGTCCGCGAGGGCGACCGGTACGGCTTCCTCGGCCCGAACGGCTCGGGCAAGACGACGCTGGTGCGGATGCTGCTCGGGCTGGTGTACGCGACGAGCGGGGAGATCGAGGTGCTGGGCAGGCCGGTGCCGAAACGGGTCGCCGAGGTGCTGCCGCAGGTGGGCGCGCTGGTGGAGGGGCCCGGCGCGTACGGGCACCTGTCCGGGCGCCGCAACCTCGCGTTGTTCGACGCGGCGGGCCGCGGTGGTGGCCGCCGGACGCGGGCCCGGCGCATCGGCGAGGCGCTGGAACGGGTCGGGCTGGCCAACGTCGACCAGCGCCCGGTGAAGGCCTACTCACTGGGCATGCGCCAGCGCCTCGGGCTCGCGGGCGCGTTGCTGCGGCGCCCGCGCCTGCTGATCCTCGACGAGCCGACGAACGGCCTGGACCCACAGGGCATCAAGGAGATCCGGGAGCTGCTCATCGAGCTGAACTGCGACGGCACCACCGTGTTCCTCTCCAGCCACCTGCTCGGCGAGATCGAGCAGCTGTGCACGCGGGTCGGCATCGTCGACCGGGGCCGGCTCGTGCTGGAGGACGACCTCGCCGCCCTGCGCGCCGCGACCGGGCGGATCCTGCTCGGCACGCCCGACCCCGCGGCGGCCGCCGCCGTCCTCGACGGGCAGCTGGAGTCCCGCGACGGCGAGCGGCTGGTGATCCGGCACGACGACCCGGCGGCGCTGAACGCCCGGCTCGTCGGGGCGGGGGTGCGCGTGCGGTCGATCGAAGCCGAACGGCGGACGCTGGAACAGGTCGTCCTCGAGGCCACCGGGCCCGGCTCGGACCGGTTCGGGGAGCCGTGATGATCGCCGTGGAACTGCGGAAGCTGGTGCTGCGGCCGCGGATGTGGGTGAGCGTCGGGCTGCTGTGCCTGCTGCCCGCGATCGTCGCGGTGTTCCTGGCGACGGCGGACTTCGCGCCGCCACCGGGGCAGGGCGGCGCGTTCCTCTCGGCGGTGGTCGGCGACGGCTCGCTCTACCCGGCCGCCGCGCTCGCCCTGGTGCTGCCGCTGTTCCTGCCGATCGCGGTGGCCGTCGTCGCCGGGGACGCCATCGCCGGCGAGGCGGCCGGCGGCACGCTGCGCTACCTGCTCGTCCGGCCGGTCGGGCGGACCCGGCTGCTCGTCGCGAAGCTGGTCGCGGTCGCGGCGTACGTCACCGCCGCGATCGCGATCGTCGTGCTGACCTCGCTGGTGCTCGGCGTGCTGCTGTTCGGCACCGGCGGCGAGGCGGTGCCGGGCGGCCCGCCGGCCGGCGTCGTCACCCTCTCCGGCGGGTCGCTCAGCTCGTCCGGGCTCGCGCTGCGGCTGCTCGGCGCCGTCGCCTACATCGTGCTGTCGATGCTGGGGTTCGCCGCGATCACGATGTTCCTGTCCACGCTGACCGACTCCGCGCTCGGTGCGGCGCTCGGCGGTCTCGCGGTGCTGATCACCAGCTCGGTCCTGGAAACCCTCGACGCGGCGGCGCCGGTGAAGCCGTACCTGCCGACGCACTACTGGCTGTCCTGGATCGACTTCTTCCGCGATCCCGTGCTGTGGCGCAACATCGACCACGGGCTGGTGCTGCAGGCGGCGTACATCGTGGTCTTCATGGGCGCCGCGTGGGCCAACTTCGCGACGCGGGACATCAAGAGCTGAACGCCGCGCAGCGCGCGGGCGCGGCCAGCGGTGCCGTGCCCAGCGCCTGCAGGACGAGCGCGACCGCCTCGGGATCGGTCGGCAGGTCCCCGTGCGCGGCCGCGTCGGCGGGGCACGCCTGCTGCAGCGGCACGTTGAGCGCGCCCGGCAGCCGCGCCGAGTCCGGCGGGGTCACCACCTCGTCGCGCTCGGTCCACACCGACAGCCACGGCAGGCCGGGCGGGAGCGGCTGCTGGTCCAGCTCGCGCAGCAACGCGCTGCCCGGCGTCAGCTGCCGGCACGCCGTCGGGCAGGCACCCGGCACCAGCACCCCGCCCGCGGCGGCGAGGCCCGTGCCGTGCAGCGGCGCGCCCAGCGTCACCACGCGGCGCGCCTGATGCGCGCCGCCGTCGCGGGCGACCCACAGCCGCGTGACCACACCGCCCGCCGAGTAGCCGATCACGTCCACCGACGGCGCTCCGCGCTCGTAGGCCTGCTCGACCGCGTCGGCGAGCACCCCGGCCTGCGCGAGGAGGTCACCGGTCCCGTCACCGGCGAGGGTCAGCACGTCGGCCTCGCGGCCGGTCTCCTGCCGGATCCGGGCCGCGAGCCGCTCGAGCGCGGCCTGCGAGCCGCCGTACCCGGGGACGAGGAGCACCGGGCCGGGCCGGTCCTGCGGCGGCGCCCCACTCTGCGGGGCGGCACCGCGCCCGCCGGTGACCACGCCCGCGCCGACCGCCGCGGCGACCACGACGAGCACGACGGCGGCGAGCAGCAAGCGCCGGCGCGGGCTGACGCCACGCCACCAGGTGGGAACACGCACCTGTCCATCATGACCCGGCCGTTCGTGGTGCGGGACGCGGCAGTGAAGCCGGCCCTGCGTGATCGCGCCCAGGCGGTCAGGCCACGACCTGCACCTGCGCGCCGACCGCGAGGGCGTCGAAGAAGGTGGCGGGGGCGCGGACGTCGTCGTGGTCACCAGCGCCTCACTCGCCACCACCCGCGCTGCCGTGCCGGCAGCCGGCCCACAGGCGGCGACGAGCGCCAGGGCGCCCACCGCCAGGGTCAGCCGCAGCCAGGTCGGCGCCCGGCAAAATCATCCGATGGCGGACCGGCGGAGCCGCCGTCCGCGGCGTCGCGGCGTTTACCCTGCGGTCATGGTGCGGTTGCTGCTGGTGGAGGACGACGAGACGATCGGCGGCGTGCTCGACTCGAGCCTGCGCCGCCACGGGTTCACCGTGCGGTGGGAGCGCAGCGGGCACGGCGGCCTCGCCGCGGCGGCCGGGCAGGACTTCGACCTCGTCCTGCTCGACCTGGGGCTGCCCGACCTCGACGGGGTCGAGGTGTGCCGCCGGCTGCGGGCGGGACAGCCGCAGGCCGTGCTGGTGATCCTGACCGCCCGGCACGACGAGATGGACGTGATCGTCGGGCTGGAGGCCGGTGCGGACGACTACCTCACCAAGCCCGTCCGGCTGGGCGAGCTGCTCGCCAGGGTGCGGGCGCACCTGCGGCGCGGCCCGGCCGGCGCGGCGCCGCTGTCGAGCGAGATCGAGGTCGGCCCACTCCGGATCGACGTCGGGGCTCGCCGGGTCTATCTCGGCGGCGCCGAGGTCTCCTTACGTGCCAAGGAGTTCGACCTGCTGACCCGGCTCGCCGCGAGCCCGGGCACCGCGGTGAGCCGGGACAGTCTGATGACCGACGTGTGGGACGCCCACTGGTACGGATCGACGAAGACGCTCGACGTGCACATCGCGTCGTTGCGCCGCAAGCTGACCGGCGCCGCAGTCCGCGGCGCGCCCCGGATCTCGACGCTGCGTGGCCACGGCTACCGGCTCGAACGCCCGCAGGAGTGACGGTGCGCAAACGGATCGTCGCACTGACCGTGGCGGCCGCGGTGCTCGCCATCAGCCTGTTCGGGCTGCCGCTGGCCGCGGGCGTGGCGAAGTACTACCTCGACGACGAGCGCAACGAGCTCGAACGGGTCGCCGACGCCACCGCGCTGACCCTCGCCGACCAGCTCGCCGAAAACCGCGGGCGCCTTCCGCTGCCGGACACCGGCGTGAGCGTCTACGCCCCGGACGGGCGGCTGCTGGCGGGTTCCGGACCGGCGACCGCGGATTCCGTAGTGCAGCGGGCGTTCCGCGGCGAGCCGGCGCGCGCCGAGCCGGCGGGCGAACTCGCCTTCGCGGTCCCGGTCACCGACAACGGGGTGCTCGTCGGCGCGGTCCGCGCCGCGACCCCGCGCACCGAGCTGTACCTGCGCACCGGGGCGACCTGGCTGGTGATGGTCGGCCTGGCCGCCGCCGCGCTGGCCCTCACCTGGCTGGTGGCCCGCCGGATGGCCGCCCGCCTCGCGCATCCCCTCGAACAGCTCGCCGTCGCCGCCCGCAGGCTCGGCGAAGGCGACTTCACCGTGCGGGCGCCACCCGCCGGCGTGCCCGAGATCGACTCGGTGGGCTCGACGCTGGACACCACCGCGGGCCGGATCGGGGACATGCTCGATCGCGAGCGCGCCTTCTCCGCCAACGCCTCGCACCAGCTGCGCACCCCGCTCGCCGGGCTGCGCCTGCAGCTCGAAGCCGCCCTCGACTCCCCCGGCGCCGACCTGCACGCTGCCGTCGCCGACGGCATCGCCACCGCCGACCGGCTCGAGCGCACGATCGACGACCTGCTCACGCTCGCCCGCGGCACCGGCGCGAGCCCCGGCGCCGGCGCCGACCTCGACGGCCTGCTCGGCGAGGTCGTCGACGGCTGGCGCGGCCTGCTCGCGGGACAGGGCCGGGAGCTGCGGGTGACCGCGGACGGCGCGCCGTCGCCGCGCGCGGCGGAGGCCGCCGTCCGGCAGATCCTCGCCGTCCTGCTGGACAACGCGCTCATCCACGGCCGCGGCACGGTCACCGTCACCGCCCGTGACGCGGGTGACGTCCTGGCGATCGACGTCTCCGACGAGGGACCGGGCATCGCCGAGGGCACGGACGTGTTCCGCCGCCGTGCGACCGGGTCGGGCAAGGGAATCGGGCTCGCGCTCGCGCGCAGTCTCGCCGAGGCGGAAGGGGGCAGGCTGTGGCTGTCCCGGCCCGCGCCGCCGACCTTCACCCTGCTGCTCCCGACCGTTTAGCCATCCGTTAACCCGGCCTCGGTGACACTGCGGACGTGCACACTCTCGCTCTCAACGTGCTCGACCCGCACAGCCTGCTGGCCACCTTCGGCCCGCTCGGCGTCGCGGTCGTGCTCTTCGCCGAAACCGGCCTGCTGATCGGGTTCTTCCTGCCCGGCGACTCGCTGTTGTTCACCGCCGGACTGCTGTGCGCCACCAGCGCCGGCACCACCCTGCACCTGTCCCTGCCCTGGGTGCTCGTCGCCGCCGCGGTGGGCGCGCTGCTCGGCGCCCAGGCCGGATACCTCATCGGACGCAAAGCCGGCCCCGCGCTGCTGGACCGCCCCGACCGTCCCCGCCTGCACGCCGCCACGCAGCGGGCCCGCGAGGCGCTGGAGAACTACGGCGTCGGCAAGGCCGTCGTCCTCGCCCGGTTCATCCCGCTGGTGCGCACCGTGCTCAACCCGCTCGCCGGCGCGCTCGGCGTGCCGACGAAGGCGTTCACCCTCTGGCAGGTGTTCGGCGGTCTGGTGTGGTCGCTCGGCGTCACCCTCGCCGGATACCTGCTCGGCAGCCAGATCCCCAGCATCGACACCTACCTGCTGCCGATCATCGCGGTGATCGTGCTGCTGTCGCTCATCCCGGTGGCCCGCGAACTGCTGCGCGCCCGCCGCCAGGGCAAAGGAACCCCCCGACCGTGAGCCTGACCTACCTCGAAGCCATCGTCGTGGGCGCCTTCCAGGGCGTCACCGAACTGTTCCCCGTCTCCAGCCTCGGGCACAGCGTGCTCATCCCCGCCCTCGTCGGCGGCCGCTGGGCCCACGACCTCGACGTGTCCTCAGCCGAATCGCCCTACCTCGCGTTCATCGTCGGGCTGCACGTGGCCACCGCCGCCGCACTGCTGGTGTTCTTCTGGCGCGACTGGGTCCGGATCATCGGCGGGTTCTTCACCTCGATCCGCCACCGCCGCATCCAGACCCCGGCCGAGCGGCTGGCGTGGCTGATCATCCTGGCCACCATCCCCGTCGGGATCTCCGGCCTGCTGCTGGAACACCTCTTCCGCACCGTGCTCGGCAAGCCGATCCCCGCCGCGAGCTTCCTGATCGCCAACGGCCTCGTGCTCTACGTCGGCGAACGACTGCGCCGTAAAGCCTCGGACCCCGCACCGGCGAGCGGCGGTGGGGCCACGACCGTCGCGTCCGACGTCCGGCTCTCCCGCCTCACGTTCGGCCGCGGCGTGCTCATCGGCTCGGCGCAGATCCTCGCCCTGCTGCCGGGCATCAGCCGGTCCGGGGTGACGATGGTCGCCGGCCTGCTGCGCGGACTGTCCCATGAGGACGCCGCCCGGTTCTCGTTCCTGCTCGCCACCCCGGTCATCCTCGCCGCCGGCGCGCTGAAGATCCCCGACCTCACCGGCCCGCTCGGCATCGGCATCCACGGCCCGATCCTCGCCGGCAGCGTCGCGTCGTTCGTCAGCGCCTACCTCGCCGTCCGGTTCCTCACCCGCTACTTCCACACCCGCACGCTCACCCCGTTCGCGATCTACTGCGTCGCCGCGGGAGGGGCGAGTCTGCTCTGGCTCACCCTCGCCTGAGCGGACCTCAGGACCAGACCGTCGAGGGGAACTCCCGCCGCACCACCGGCATCACCTCGGCCGCGAACAGCTCCAGCACCTCGCGACCCTCGTCCGCGCCGAGCCCGTCCACCGAGACCGCCTGGATCTCGTGGCCGAACGAGGTGTGGTAGTCGCCGATCTTGTCGATCACCTGCTGCGGGCTGCCCACGAGCGCCGAGCCACCGGCGATCTTCTCCTCCAGCGTGCCGAACTCGGACTTGTTGTGCTGGTACGCGGGTGTCTTCGTGAGCGCCTCGAAGTGCGGGCGGAACCCGTCGATCGCGGCCTGCGAGGTCTTCGCGACGTACAGCCCGCCCGCGCCGGAACCGACGAGCGCGTCGGCGGGATCCCGTCCGTGGTCCACCCACCGCTGCCGGTAGTGCTCGATCAGGTCGGCGTACTTCTTCTTGGGGTGGAAGCCGTTCGCGGTGAACAGCGGGTCGCCCCACTTCGCCGCCGGCTCCGTCGAGGCGGTGCTCGACGCTCTGCCGTGCCAGATCCGGGGTCTGGCGCCGAACGGCCGCGGTTGCGTGGTCACGTCCTGCAGCGGCGGGCGGAACCGGCCGACGCGGCGGCGAGGGGCAGGATCAGGGCAGTCGCTCTGGAAGGCACGTCGTCACGCTAAACAGCGAACCCGTTTCCCGGCAGCCTTCCCAGATCCTTGAAGCGAGTCCACAGTGGACCGTCCAGGATCCGGGAAGGGCTGGTGCCCGCCGGAGGCCGGTACTACCCTCCGGCGGCGGCGATCAGCCCGGCCACCGCGAACGTCCGCGCGGCGTCGTCGGGCAGGCCGCCGACCGTGACGTGCAGATGCCCGGCGGCGGCCGGTCTGGAGTGGCAGTGGCTGCCCGGTGCCACCGAGACCCCGTGCGCGGCCAGGCTCATCAGCGCGCGGGTCTCGTCGGCGACCGGCACCCACAACCCGAGCCCGTCCCCCGGAACGGCGCCGACGCCTTCGGCCCGCAATGCCCGGGCGAGCGCCTCCCGCCGCGCGGCGTAGCGGGCCCGGGCCTGGCGCAGCAGCGCGTCCGCGTCCGGGTCGTCGATGAGGAAGGCCTGGGCGTCCTGGAGCACCCGGCCGGACCACGCCGTGCCGAGGCTGCGGATGCGCCGGACCCGCTCCACCAGTTCCGCGGGCCCGGCCACGACGCAGCTGCGCAGCTCCGGCCCGTAGGCCCGGCAGTAGGACCGCACGTGCAGCACGCGCTCGGGAAGGCGGGTCCCGAGGCTCACCGGCGCTGCGGCCGCGAGGGGCCCGAGCCCGTCGTACTCCAGCACGGCCGTGCCGTCGTCGGCGAGAACCCGGGCGAGCACGGCGATCCGGCGCGCGGAGACCGTCAGGCCGGTGGGCACCGAAGCACGCGGTTGCAGGACGAACAGGGCCGGGCGGCGGGTCAGCACGTGGGCGAGCGACGCGGGTTCGGGCCCTTCGTCGTCGCACGCCACGGGGACGATCCGGGCGCGGGCGGCGCGCACCGTCCGCAGCAGCAACGGGTCCGCGGGTTCGGCCACCGCGACGACGTCCCCGGCGCGGACCAGTGCCTGGCAGGCCAGGGCGACGCCGTCGTCGCCGCTGCCCGCGACCGTCCAGTCCCGCGCCGGATACGGCCATGTCGGGCGGACCGCGGCCAGCAGGCGCGGGGTGATCCCGTCCCGTCCGGAACCAGCCCGCCACGCGGCACGGGCCGCCGCGGCGACGGCGTCCTCCAGCGGCGGCAGCAGCGCCGCGTCCGGCAGCCCTTGTTCGAGGTCGATCGACGCCGAGGCGACCTTCGCGGCCGTGTCCACTCCGGACTCCCTCCACCCGCTTGGCGCCTGCCACGGTAACGAAGCGCGATCACGGCGGGTGGTCTTCTCACTACCTGAGAGCGACGGGAAGAATTTCCCGGTAGAACGTGTCGAAACGCCGTCTCCTCGTTCGACGCGGGAGTGACGGCTGGTCAACGCGTCCGGACTGACCGGACCCCGGCCCGCGACAGGGAGCGACGATGCGGTTTCTGATGATGCACCGGCTTGACGAGAGCCTGCCCGAGGCGTGGAACCCGAGCCAGGAGTTCATCGCGAAGATGGGCGCGTTCATCCAGGACTGGACCGAGCGCGGGATCCTGATCACCGCCGAGGGCGTCCACCCGTCGGAGAAGGGGGCGCTGGTCCGCAAGAACCGCGGTGCGGCGCCCACCACGACCGACGGGCCGTTCACCGAGGCCAAGGAGATCATCGGTGGCTTCGCGCTGATCAACGCCAAGGACAAGGCACAGGCCGTCGAGTACGCGCGGCAGTACGTCGAGCTGTTCGACGAGGTCGAGGTCGAGGTGCGCCAGGTCGTCGAGTTCGACGAGCTGCCGGGCTGAGGGCAGGCGGGCCGGTGCGTCAGTCAGGTGCGCGGACCGGCCCCGCCCGGTGCAGCCGGACCAGGGCGGCCACGACCAGGGTGGCGAGCGCGATCGCGGCCAGTATCGCGGCCGATCCCGCCGCCGCGGGCGTGGCGACCAGGTCGCCGTAGCGGCCGAGGACGAACCCGTCGTGCAGGCACCAGCACACCGACGCCGTGCCCAGCGCGGCCGCCGGGGTGGTGAGCGCGGCGACCCCGGCCACCGTCACGGACAGGGCCGCCACCGACCAGTCCGGGCAGCCGGTCACCCCGGCCCCGACGGCAAAGAGTGTGACGACACTTCCGGTCGCCAGTCCGAGCGGGAACCCGAACCCGCCGGGCACCGGCGGCGACGGGCGGCGTGAGCTGCGCATACCTCGATTGCATCGCGCAGTCGGCGTGGTGCGCCGGTCCCTGCCGCGAACGCTGCGCGCGGGGCGCCGTTCTTGACGTCGCCTTGACGGGCCGCCGCGCCGTCACCGACCGCCTAAGGTGGCCGCATGTATTCGACGCGGGTGAGCAGGCGGGTGCGGGCGCCGCGGGCGGTCGTCTACCGGGCGCTGGTGGACGCGGACGCGATCGCGCGGTGGCGGGTGCCGGACGGCATGACCAGCCAGGTGCACGAGTTCGAGGCGCGCGAAGGAGGGCGGTTCCGGGTGTCGCTGAGCTACGACGCGCCGGACCGCGCAGGCAAGACGGCCTCGCACACCGACACCTACCACGGCCATTTCGCGAAGCTGGTGCCCGACGAGCAGGTGGTCGAGGTGTTCGAGTTCGAGGCGGACGATCCCGCACTCGGCGGCGAGATGACCATGACGACCACGCTCGCCGACGCGCCCGGCGGCGGCACCGAGGTCCTGATCGTGCACGACGGGATCCCCGAGAGCGTGCCCCCGGCCGACAACGAGACGGGCACCCGGATGGCACTGGACAACCTCGCCGCGCTCGTCGAAGGCGGGCACGGGGGCTGAGCTGCCGCCCGGGGTCGCTACGGAGAGGTCTGGGCCAGCCGCGCCCGCAACGCGTCCGCCTGCGGATCGCCCAGGCCGGTGAGGATTTCCAGTGCCTCGCCCAGGCACCGCCGCACCTGCGCGCCGTCGAGCAGGTCGGCGACGCGGACGAGCAGCCGCGCGACACCCCAGTCGTCCGCCCGCTCCCGGCTCAGCGAAAGCGCTTCCCGGTAGTACCCGAGCGCGCGGTCCCGCTCGCCGAGGTCGCGGTGCAGATCCCCCAGACTGCACAGGGTGAACCGCTGCGCGTCGGGGTCGCCCGCCCGCCGCTGCAGGGCCAGTGCCTGGCGCAGGCAGTCGTGCGCGGCGGCGAGCTCGTGGCGCTGACGGTGGGCGTCCCCGAGGTTGTTCAGGCTGATGCCCTCACCTCGCTCGTCCCCGAGCGTGCGGAAGATCTCCAGCGCGGCGCGATGGCATTCGGCCGCCTCGGCGAACCGGTGGACGTCGCTGTGCACCACCCCGAGGTTGTTCAGGTTCCACGCCTGGGCCTGCGGCGCCACCACCCCTTCGAACAGGGCCGCGGCCGCGCGGTGGTGTTCGAGCGCTTCGGGGAACCGCCGCAGGTCGCTGCAGGCCACCCCGAGCCCGCTGCGGATCGTCGCCTCGCCAAGGCGTTCCGTCCCGGCGACGGCGCCGAGCGCGGCGTGGTGGGTGGCGAGCCAGTCGTCCCAGTGCTTGCTGAGGTAGAAGTAGCCGAGCAGGCTCGCGGCCAGCCGCCACCCGAGCGCGGGCTCACGTTCCGCCGCGACGCGCACGGCGGCGACCAGGTTGGCCCGCTCGGCGTGGCACCACGCCAGCGCCTCGTCGCGGCCGGCGAAGGCGGGCACGTGCGGCGGCCGCTCGATGGGGTCGAGCGGCGCGCGCCGGGCCCGGGGGTCGAGCGCGTGCGTCGCCGCCGCCGCGGTGTGCAGGTACCAGCTCAGCAGCCGCCGGACCGCCGCGTCGTCGTCCGCCTTCTCCCGGGCGAAGGCCCGCAGCAGGTCGTGCTGCCGGTACCGGCCCGGCACGACCTGCTGCACGAGATGTTCGTCCAGCAGGTGTTCCAGCCACACTTCCGCCTCGTCCGGGGACGACCCGGCCAGCGCGGCGGCCGCCCACGCGGTGCTGTCGTCACCGGGATGCAGGCCCAGCAACCGGAACATCCGCCGCGGGCCCGGTTCGAGCCCCCGGTAGGACAGCTCGAAGCTCGCCCGCACGGCCCTGTTCCGCCCGGCGAGCTCGTCCAGCCGCCGGGTGTCCGCGGCGAGCCGGTCCGCGAGCGTGCCCACCATCCACAGTGGACGCGCACGGAGCCGGCGGGCGGCGAGGGTGAGGGCGATCGGCAGCCGTCCGCACAGATCCACCACCCGCGCCGACTGCCGGGGTTCGGCCTCGACCCGGTCGGCGCCCGCGATCCGGCCCAGCAGGGCGAGCGCCTCGGCCGGGCGGAGCACGTCCAGGGGCAGCGACTGCGCGCCGTCGAGGTCGGCCAGTGCCCGCCGGCTGGTCACCAGCACGAGGCAGGCCGCGGTGCCCCCCGGCACCAGTGGCCGCACCTGCTCCTCGTCCGCGGCGTTGTCCAGCAGCACCAGCACCCGCCTGCCCGCGAGCCGGTCGCGGTAGAGCGCCGCGCGCTGCTCGAGCGCCGGCGGGACCCGGTCGCGCGAAACGCCGAGCAGCTCCAGGAAGTCCGCCAGCACCTCGCCGGGATCGGCAGGCGCGGCGACCGGGTCGAACCCGCGGAGATCGGCCCACAGCTGGATCTCGGCGAACCGGCCGGCCCGCACCAGCCGGTGTGCGGCGTGCACCGCGAACCGGGTCTTGCCGACCCCGGCCATGCCCTCGACGACGGTGATGACGACCGCCGCTTCGCCCGCGGCGTCGAGCTGTGCCCGCAACGTCGCGAACTCGTCCTCCCGGCCGGTGAACTCCGCGATGTCCGGCGGAAGCTGGTGATGCGCACCCGCGCGCGCCCGCGTCCCTTCGTGCAGCAGCGGGTCCGCGGCGAGAACCCGTTCCTGCATCCGGCGCAGCCGCGGCCCCGGCTCGACACCGATCTCGTGCACCAGCCTGCGCCTCGCCTCCGCGAACACCGCGAGGGCGTCGGCCTGCCGGCCGCCCCGGTAGAGCGCGAGCATCAGCAACGCCCACAGCTCCTCCGCCAGCGGGTACGCCACCGTCAGCGGCCGCAGCTGCGACACCGCCTCGTCGTGGCGGCCCAGTTCGAGCTTCGCCCGCACGCTCTGCTCGGTGACCGCGACCCGCAACTGGCCGAGGCGGTCGGCCTCGGCGCGCAGCGTCAGGGTCTCCGCCGCCCCCGACAGCGGCGCGCCCCGCCACAGCCGCGCGGCACGGTCGAAGCAGTCCACGGCCGTCGCGGCGTCCCCCGCTGCCAGCGACTGCTTCGCCTGCTCGACGTGCCCGGAGAACACCTCCAGGTCCAGCTCCCCCGGCTCGAGGACCAGCTGGTACCCGGCGTGGGTGGTCAGCAGGCGCGACCCGCTGCTCGTCCGCAGCAGCCGCCGCAGCCGCGCGACATAGGTGCGCAGGTTCGACCCGGCCGCGTCCGGCGGCTCGTCCCAGACGGCGGCGGACAGCTCCCCGAGGCTCAGCGGACTGTTGGCGCGCAACAACAACGCGGCCAACACGGCCCGCTGCCGGGGACCGCCGAGCTCGACGGGGCCGTCGTCGCCGCGGGCTTCCAGGGGACCCAGCACCCGGAACTCCATGCGCCCACCTAACCGTGCCTGTGCGCGCCGTGTGCACCGGGTGTGCGCACCTTCGCCCACCCTGTCCCGATGAGTGACAAGTCGACCGGGTTCAAGGTCGCCCCCAAGGACGTCGAGGGGATGGGCGGCCTGCTGGACGAGCAGGCCGATCATTTCACCGACCTGGCCACCTACGCCAGGACGACCTGCGGCGACACCAACGGCATGACCAACCTGATGAGCCTGCTGGCGGGCAAGGCCGAGGAGCTGGCCGGGTGGTGCGCGTGGAAGCTGCGCACCTGCCAGGCCAGGATGGAGGTGACGGTCGCGAGCCTGCAGAAGGCCGGGAAGCTGTACGAGAAGAACGACGCGCAGTCGAAGGAAGAGCTGCTGTACCTGTTCGGGCAGCCGCTGGGCGGGGTGAACTACCCGGAGCTGACCCACAACGACGCCGCCTTCGTGCGCGGCAGGAGCTACCACGCCGACGACGAGTGGGAGAAGCCCGCGCAGCCCTCCGGCGCGGACCCGGGGCTGCAGAAGCTGATCGACGACCGCCGGTACGGCCTGGTCTCGCAGTGCGAGGACATCTGGGCGCTCAACCATCCCGACCAGACCCTCGTGCAGAAGCTGATCGTGCCCATCACCGGCGACTACTCGCGGCTCTACTGGTTCTTCGAGGCCTACCGCGACATCGGCAACAGCACCTACAGCGTCGCGGAGAACCTGCGCCGCGGCACCCTGCGGATCGGCTCGCAGTGGGACGGCCCCGCCGCGGCGAACTTCGAGTACCACATGTTCGAGTGGCATCAGGGCACCGGCGGGCTCGCCGACCTGTTCGAGATGTGCTCGCTGACGTTCAACTGGATCTACGAACAGGTCATGAAGCTGGTCAACAAGATCCTCGACGGCGCGCAGGACCTGATCGACAGGTACTTCCCGCGCGTGCGCGAGATCCTGGACCGCAATCCCGGCTCCTACGACACGATCAACTGCGCGCCACGCACCTCCTCCGGCGTCGCGATCGTGCCCGACGGCGTGATGAGCGACGACGACATGAAGCTGTTCATGAAACGGATGCACGAGGCGGCGCAGTTCGTCGAAAAGGTGCGCAAGGGCATCGACGAGGTGCGGTCCGCCTACGAGGAGGCCGTGCGGCGGATCGGGCAGATCTGGACGGCACTGGGCGCCGCGAGCAAGGACCCGGTGGGCTACATCGGCGACACGATCTACCAGAAGGGGCAGAACCGCGCCATCGGTTTCGAACGCGCCGGTGGCAAGTTCGACCCGAACAAGTGGAACCCCGCCGCCGGCGTGTGGCGCGCGACGCTGCTGCCGTCCTGAAAGGACTTCCGATGCCGCGACGGATCCTGCTCGACTTCGGCCAGTTGCTCTACTATGCCGAACAGGGCTACGACTGGGACCAGGTCGAGGACCGGGTGCTGCGCGCCGAAGCGGTTCCGCCGCCCCCGGAGCCGGAGCCGGACGACGAGCCTCTGTTCGAGGACGTCGACTGGCTCCGCCGCCGATGACCGTACTTCGAGGAGTGTGGCGATGAGTCCGACGCGCCGGAGTTTCCTGTGCGGGGCCGGGGGTTCGCTCGCCCTGTCGCTGACCGGATGCTCGGCACTCAACGGCAACCGGCAGGCGGCCCCCGGGCCGGCCGGGCCGGGCGGGCCGGAGAAGAACGAGGTCGGCATGGGGTTGCTGGCCAGCCAGTCCAGTGCCGCGGCGAAGATCGCGGAGAAGGACGGCTACTTCGCGGCGCAGGGACTCACCGTCCGGATGAAGGTGTTCGCCTCGGGGCCGACCGCGTTCCCGGCGCTGCTCAACGGGGAGCTCGACTTCGTGGTGACCAACTACGTGTCGTTCTTCCAGGCGGTCGCGCAGCGGACGCTGGCGGCGAAGATCATCGCGAACGGCAACGCGGCCACGGAGAACTCGACCGTGGTGATGGCCGCGCCGGACGCCGGGATAGCGGCGCCGCGGGACCTGGTGGGCAAGAAGGTGGGCATCCAGCAGAGCGGTTCGGTGGCGGAGCTGTTGCTGCGCGCCACGCTGCAGGACCACGGGGTGGACCAGAACTCAGTGCGGTACCTGCCGATCAAGTTCACCGACGCGGCCGCGGCCATCGCGAGCAAGCAGATCGACGCCGCGGTGGAGATCGAGCCGTTCCTCACCCAGGCGGCCCGCACGCAGCACCTGGTGCCCGTGCTGTCGCTGGGCGCCGGGCCGACGGCGGACATGCCGCTCGCCGGGTGCATCGCGCTCGACAGCTTCATCCACGACCACCCGAAGACGGTGACCGCGATGCAGAAGGCGCTCGACCAGGGCCAGGCGGCGGCCGCGGACCGGGCGAAGCTGGTCGAGGTGCTGCCGGAGCTGACGGGCGTCGACGCGCAGACCGTGCGGCTGCTGGCGATGGACCACTACCCGACGACGCTCAGCGCGCCCGACCTCCAGCGGGCGATCACGCTGATGCAGACCTACGCCGGGCAGGCGGCGGGCCTGCGGGCCGAGACGCTGATCGTGCCGAGCCCCGCCTGAGGGTTCCCGCTCGGTGCCGGGTCACGCCTTCGCGGAACCACGCCCCGCGTTTTCGGCTCTCCTCGTAACGAGACGAGATGTCTCGTCTCGCAATCGAGGAGGAGCTCGGATGGCCGGGCGGGACACAGCGGGGGCGACGGGACCAACGCGGCCTTCGGCGGAACAGGCGGTTGAGGGAGCAACCACCGCGCCGGTCGTGCCCGTGCTCCTCCTCGGCGTCCTCAGCTACTCCGCCGCCCTCGCGCTGCTCGTGCCGGCGCTGCCGCACGCCACGCGGGTGCCGCACACCAGCACCGCCGGGGCGGAGGCCGCAGGGGTGACCAGCAGGCCCTCGCGGTGGTTGCGGTGGAAGCGTTCGCGCAGGTGCGGGATGGTCGCCTCGTCCTGCGAGCGGATCCACTCCTGCATCGCGGTGTCCACCGCGCCCGGGCGGTAGGCGTTCGCGCCGACCATGCCGCCCGGGTTCGCGACGATCCCGCTGGAGACGTTGACGACCGGTGACCAGTGCGGTCCTCTTCCCGAATCCCTCATGTCCAGTGCGCACGGACGGTTGGCGGCAGCGCGGCCGGAGGTCTCACCCCGGCGCGGGAGAAATCCCGCCTCACCCGTGGCGTCAGGAAGCGGTGGAGTACCGCCAGAAGTCCCGCATCCAGCCGGGCGCGACCGGGCTGTCCACGCCGACCTGGGTGAGCAGGATTGCGACGGTGCCGGTCGACGGGACGACGTGCGCGGACGTGCCGGTACCGCCGACCCAGCCGTAGCGCCCCGGCACGTTCCACGGGTCCAGCGGTGCGATGTCGACGGAGCCGCCCATGCCCCAGCCCTGCCCTTCGAGGAACAGCCTGCCGATCTCGCGGTGGGCGGGCCTGGTGTGGTCGGTCGTCATGAGGCGCACGGACCCGGCCGAGAGCACCCGGCGCCCATCGGGCGCGGTGCCTCCCGCGAGCAGCATCCGGCCGAACGCGAGCAGGTCGTCGGCGGTCCCGGCGAGCCCGCCGTTGCCCAGCGGGAGCGCCGGTTCGGTGCTCCACTGCCCGTCCGGGGCGTCGGCGAGGACGAGCCCGCCATCGGGCTTCGCCTTGTAGAAGCTGGTGAACCGCGGCCGCCGGGACTCCGGGACGACGAACCCGGAGTCGGCCATGCCCAGCGGCGCGAACACCCGCTCGGCGAGGAAGTCCGGGAACGACTGTCCGCACGCCCGCCCGACCAGGACCCCCTGCAGCGTGGAGCAGGTGTCGTAGAGCCAGCCCTCGCCGGGCTGGTACGCCAGCGGCACCTTCGCCAGCTCGGCCAGCCATTCGTCGGGGCCGGGGAAGGTCTGCGGCTCGCGGCCGTCCTTCTGCACCGGGAAGAGCCGCTGGACGGCGGGGAGCGAGAAGTCCGATGCGAAGCCGTATCCGGCGGTGGAGGTGAGCAGGTCGGCGACGGTGATCGGGCGGGCCGCCGGGACCACGTCGTCGACCGGCGCGTCGGGAGTGCGCACGACGGCCGGCGCGGCCAGCTCCGGCAGCCAGCGGGCGACCGGGTCGTCGAGGGCGACCTGGCCGTCCTCCACCAGCATCAGCACCGCCGCGGCCGTGACGCACTTGGTGATCGAGGCGATGCGGAAGATCGAGTCCCGGGCCATCGGGGCGGTTTCGCCGAGGCCGACCGAACCCACGGCCGCGACCTCGACCTCGTCGCCGCGGGCCACGAGCCCCACCGCGCCGGGCAGGGTGCCGTCGTCCACGTAACGGCCGAGCAGGGTGTGCAGGTCGGTCATCGGGTCCCCTCGTCCTGGGAAGTGCGGTCAGAAGGTGGACCACGGCCGTCACCGGAACTCACCGCCGGTATCGCGATGAGCCATCGCGGGCCGGGGAAGAGGGCTAGGCTCCCTCCCGGATGGGGTCCCCCGCGCGAGGAGACGGTATGCGGTACGAGACTTCGGTGCGCATCCACGCCCCCGCCGAACTGGTCTGGACCGTGTTGCGGGACGTCGCGGACTGGCCCGCGTGGACCAGCACGGTGGACGAGCTGCACCGGCTCGACGACGGGCCGCTGGCGGTGGGGAACAAGGCCAGGCTCAAGCAGCCGAAGATGAACACGCTGGTCTGGGAGGTCACCGAGCTCGAGCCGGACCGCTCCTTCGTCTGGCGCACCGGCGGGCCCGGCTACGGCGTCGTCGCCGGCCACTACGTCACCCCGGACGACGACAGCGGCAGCCGGGCCGTGCTCACCCTCGAGATGACCGGGCTGCTCGCTCCCCTGTTGGGACTGCTCACGGGGGCGCGCAGCCGCCGCTACGTCGACACGGAAGCGGCTTCCCTGAAACGACGCTGCGAGCAGCGGGCCTGACCGCGGAGTCCAAACCGGACACTCGCACGGGTTGCCGCCCGCCTGAGGCTCCCGCGCCCGCGGGAATACTTTGCGTCCCTTGTTGGTACCCAGCCGGTTAGACCGCAGGAGGTGGACCCCATGGACCGAGGGCAGCTCGGGCCGCTGGCCCGCGAACTCGCCGGGCTGACGCGCGCCCTGCTCGGCGCGGCCACGGTGGCCGAGGCACTCGCGCACGTCTCCGCGGCCACGGAGCGGTTGATCCCGGAAGCGGACCTGGTCAGCGTCAGCCTGCAGGACGAGGACGGGCGGCTGCACACCCCGGTGGGCGACCCCCCTTCGCTCGCCGAGGAGCTGGACCGGCTGCAGACCGAGTTCGGCGAGGGCCCCTGCTTCGACGCCGCGCTGCCGGCCGGTCCGGCCCGGGTGAGCAGCGCCGACCTCGCGCACGAGCCGGCGTGGCCGAAGTTCGGCCCCGCCGCGGCCGCGCACGGGTTCAGCTCGGTGCTGTCCACGGCGCTGCTGCCCGACCCGGAGGATCTCGGCACCAACCGCGGAGCCCTGAACGTCTACTCGAAGGGCCGGATCGGGCCCGAGGCGCCCGACACCGCGATGCTGCTGGCCGCACACGCAGCGCTGGCACTGGCGCACACGCGCGCTGTCACCTACGCCGAACTGGAGCGGACCCACCTGCGCAGGGCGATCGACAGCCGGGACGTGATCGGGCAGGCCAAGGGCATCCTGATGGCGCGGCGCGGGGTGAGCGCGGAGGAGGCCTTCGACATCCTCCGGCGCACCTCGCAGGACCTGAACGTCAAGCTGGCCGATCTCGCCCGGACCCTCGCCACCCGGCACGCCGAGCTCGACCTGCCGGGCGAGTGACCCGCCTACTCGCTGGTGAACTCGTCGCGGGCCCGGCGCGGCGCGGGCCGCGGCGGCTTCGGGCGCCGCAGTGACACGGTCACCACCTGCCCGACTCCCACGATCAGCCCGGCCAGCGCCAGGACGGCGCTGAGCAGGGCGACGACGACCAGTCCCGAGACGGCGGCCGCGACCGCGCCGCCGATGCCCAGCAGCACGACCGCTACCGTCACCGCGCGCAGCACTGTCGCCCGCCGCGAGCCTCTGCGGCGCTTTTCCACCGGCGCGGCAACACATTCGGCGGCCGGCGGGGACGGCGGCTCGGCGAACAGCCCGTGCAAGGCCGTGCAGACGGGTTCGGCGGACAGAACCCGTTCGAGGAGCGCGGTTTCACGTCGGCGGTGCGGGAAACTGACCATGGCTGCTCCACGGGAAGCACGAAGATCGGGCCTTGTGACTACCCCTTCGCCGCGACGGCAAAACGCTCGCCGGACCCGCCTCGCCCGAGGAAGCTGAAGAGATCCTCCGTCGCGACGGCCTGTCACGGACCCGCCGCCGGCGCGGCCCGCGAACGCGAAATGACGCCGATCTCGAGGTGCATCGACGACTCGGCCCGCGGGCAGGTATCGGCCGGACAGGGCATGCCGTCGGTGCCGACCTGTGCGACCGTGTGCCGGCCGCCCCCAGGGGCCGGTGGTCGGCGCACGTACAGGGTCAGCAGCCCGAGCAGCACCGGCGTCAGGGCCGCCGGCAGCCGGGCCGGCGTCGTCTCCACCTGGACGGTGACGCTGATGCGGCACCTGTGCTTGCGCCCGCGTTCGGTCATGACCTGCCTCCTTCCCGGGCCTCGCCCACGACAACGCCAGGCCGCAGGGCACTGCGACTCCCTGGACGGCGCGGGCGTGTCAGGCTAGCCTGACAGCATGGGTGAAGGTGTGGGCCCTTGGCGGGAGGGCCGGGAGGCGTGGGCACGGCTCGCGGGGTGGTCCGGCGCACCGCCGAGCCCGGCCGACGACAGCGCCCTGATCGCGCTCACCGACGTCGGGGTGGTGCGGCGGCTGCTCGACCAGGCCGAGTTCGAGGCGGTGCGCGCTGCCCGCGGACAGGGCAAGTCGTGGTCGGAGATCGCGATCAGGCTCGGGGTGACGCGCCAGTCGGCGTGGGAGCGGTGGCGGGACGTGGACGAGAGCCCGGCCCGCGACCCGGCGGGGGACGTCGCGACCGACCTCGTCCGCGGGGCCATCGAGGGCGCCCCGTCCGCGGTCGCACTGCGGCGGCGCCGGCGCTCGTCGGTGCAGGTCCCGAACGTGATCGGCCTGTCGTGGGACGACGCCCGCGCCTTGCTGCACCGCGAGGATCTGGTGCCGGTCGGGCCGGACCCGGACGGCCCGCCCCTGCCCACCCTGAGCGGGCCCGACGGCGTGGTCGTCGACCAGAGCCCGGAGTCCGGCGCGAAGGTGCCGCCGGGCTCGACGGTGAGGCTGTGGCTGGAACGCGGCGGCGGCTCCGGCGTGCGCGAGCCACGCCGCCCGAGGCCGGACCCGAAGTCGGGCCGCAAGATGCGGGACGAGGTCACCGACGAGACGGTGAACTGACCGCCTCGGCCTGCCATGCGGGCCGGATCGGTATTTTGCCGGATGCGTGCGTCCGCGGGAGCTGGTGATACTCGGCCCAGCCCGCGCTAGGAGCGTGATCGAGCCTTCGCGGACGCTCCCTGAGACTGCGCCGCGTAGCCGCGTTCCTGGATCGTCCAGGTGTTGCCGTCCGGGTCGGCGAACTCGGTGAAGCTGGCGTAGTCGCGCCGCCCGGGGTCGGTGCCGGATGCGTAGTCGCCTTGCCAGTCGGCGGAGGCCTTGTGCCGGATGGGCCCGAGTTCGGCCACCACGAGGTAGCTGTTCCGCGCCGACCCGGTGCGGCGTCGGTCAGCCCGGTCCCGAACTGCACCGAGCACGCCGACCCGGGCGGGGTGAGCTGGACGACCCGGAACCGCTCGCTGCGCCGGTGGTCGACGTCCAGGGCGAAGCCCGGTCCATGATGCTCCGATCAGACGAGGGGGCTCGCTCGCCGTCGACGGCGAGCGAGACACCGGTCAGGAACGTGCCGGTGAGCGCGAACAGCACGGCGCCCGCGATGTCGGCGGAACTTCCGACGCGCCGCACGGGGTTGCCGGCCTGGCGGGCCGCGAACAGGTCCGCCTTCCGCTGCGCGCCGAGGCCGTCGTAGGCCCCGGTGTCGATGGTGCCGGGCGAGATCGCGTTGACCCGGATCGGCGCCAGCTCGACCGCGAGGCTGCTGGCCACCACGTCGACCGCCCCGTTGGTCGCCCCGACGGCGAGCATCCCGGCGGCGGGCTTGCGCGCCGAGGACCCGGAGAACAGCACGAAGGAGCCGTCCGCGGGCATCCGGGGCGCGAGGTGCTTGGCCAGGAACATCGGGCCGACCACCTTGACGTTGAACGACGCCAGCACGGTGTCGTGGTCGAGGTCGGTGACGGCGCCGCGGGCACGGGCCGACGCCGCCGAGACGACGTGGTCGAGCCGGCCGACCCGTCCGGCCAGCCCGGCGATGGAGGTCTCGTCGGTGAGGTCCACCTGCTCGGCGGTGATGCCGGGATCGTCGTAGGCCGCCGCGAGCGCTCGCCGGCCGCGGCCGGCGACGACGACGGTGCCGCCCGCCTCGCGGGCGCCCAGCGCCACCGGGGGGGCGATACCGCTGCCCCGGCCGATCACGAGAACCTTCTTTCCCCGTAGTGACCCGGTCATCTTCCTACGCTCCGTTCCGTTGTGGACGCTGCCGCATCTCGTCGGGGTCCAGACCCCGGTCGATGCCGTGCGGGGTGACTGCCTGCCCCGGCTCGAGGGCCAGCTTCCGGTCGTCGAGGTACACGTCCACGACGTCCGGTTCGAACGACACGAAGCCCGACACCCCGGCCACCTCCGGCCACGCCTCGAGGTAGGACCAGGCGGCGCGCTTGCGCCCCCCGATGTCGTAGTAGCTCGCCAAACCCTTGTAGGGGCAGAAAGTCTGTCCCTCGACCGGGGTCAGGGCCGACTCGTCGACGTCGTCGCGGGGGACGTACCAGCGCGGTGCGAAGCCGGATTCGAACAGCACCACCGGGCGCCGCGTCTCGGCGACGACCCGGTCGCCGTCGCGCACCAGGAGATGCCGCGAGGTGCGCCGGATGTCGTTGCGGTGGTAGAGGTCCGCGGCGTGCCCGACGATGCGCTCGTCCTCCTCGTAGAACGCGTCCATCGCCCGCCAGGCGAAGGCCACCCGGTCGCGCAGGATGCCCGCGTACTCCGGCAGCCCGGTGTGCTGCCAGGCGGCGCGCTGGGCCGCATCGCCGCCGGCGTGAACGTCGAACCACGTCGTCGTGCCGAGCTCGCGGTGCTGCGTCGTACGCCGCTGCCCCACGAGCACCCCCGCCCGGACGTCGGCCAGCGGGAAGTACGCGACCGGATAGCGGCCGGGCTCGTGCAGCAGCACGACGTCCTCGCTGTCGGCCACCCACTCGCCGCCGAACCGCACGCGCATCCGCCGCCGCAGCGGCTCGGCGAACAACAGCCGCTCGGGCAGCGGCTGCGCCACCAGGAACCGTCCCACCGACTTGGCCGCCAGTGGTCCCTGCTGCCATGCCAGACCCATCACTCACTCCTTTGTTCGAGCCGGTCCAGGAAACTGTGAATCAGTTCGGCCACCTCGTCGCCCGCGCTTTCGAGGAGGAAGTGGCCACCCTCGAGAAGGTGGATCTCCGCGTCCGGGACGTCCTCGGCGAAGGCACGGGCGCCGTCGGGACCGAAGATCTCGTCGCCCTTGCCCCAGACCGCCAGCACCGGCGGCCGGATGGTGCGCAGGTACTCGTGCAGCGGCGGGTTGGTCGCGTAGTCGCTGAACAGCGCGAGCTGTATGGCGTCGTTGCCGGGGCGCGAGAGCAGCGCGAAGTCGTGGTGCCAGGCGTCGGGGCTGACCACGCTTTCGTCCGGCACGCCGGTGAGGTACTGCCACCGGGTCGCGTCGAGGGTCAGCGCGGTGCGGATCGCGGCCTCGGTCTCGGGCGTCTGCACACGCTGGTACGCCCACGGCTGGGGTGGCGCGGGTGTGGTCGGCGTGCTGGAGGGCGTCCTCGGCGTCACGGTCACCGGCGCCGGTGGCTCCACGGTGCGGATCGCCCCGGCCGACGCCGGTCTCGACCACGCGGTCGGTACACAGTGGACGGAGCGCGGCCAGGTCGGGGTGGACTGGACGCGGACCCCGCACTGGGTGAACACGATGGTGGACGTCCCGGTCAACGTCACCGCGACGATCGCCCTGTCCGTCGTGCCCGGCTCGGACTACCACCTCGCGGGCGCGGACGTGTGGTACCTGGGCGTCCAGGACGGCCGCGCGCTCTCCCGGGTGGGCTCGGGCAGGAGCACGTCCATGGCACACCAGCAGCACTGACGTGCACTGGCCACCGCACCTGCTTCCGGGCGGGTGCGGTGGCACCCGCGCAGCACCGGCGTCACGGCTTCGACGTCCGGGCGAGGAAGTCCATCACCGCGGCGGTGAGCAGCCGCTTGTCCGCGCCGGGGATCGCGGCGAGGATGTCCGGTTCCGCGGCCGCCGAGCCGTAGCGGTCGTCGGCCGCCTGGTCCGGCTCGGGCGCCGGGCCGCGGTCGTAGTCCCACAGCACGACCCGGTAGCCGGCCGCGGCGATCGTCGTCGCGAAGGGGAACCACTCGCACATCCGCGCGGAGCTCTCGTTCGCCGGCACCGCGCCGCACCCGGCGAGGCGAGAAGCGCCGCTACGAGTCGCTCAGCTTCCAGCCGCGGGTCTCCGGGCCGATCCAGATCGTGAACAGGCCCACCCCGAACGCGAGCGAGACCAGCAGCCCCGCCGTCGGGTACGAGCCCAGCGTGCCGACCAGTACCCCGGTGCCGAGGGTGCCCGCGCCGGTGATGATGCGCGCGAAGTTGAAGCACAGCCCCTGTCCCGTCGCGCGCACCTCCGTCGGGAACAGCTCCGGCAGGTACACCGCGAACACGCCGAACCCGCCGAGCATGAAGAACCCCGCGATGGGCGCCGCGATCAGCACCGCGGTCGTCGACCCGACCAGGGTGAACATGGCCACCGCGGTGATCAGCGAGCCCAGCGCGAACACGAAGTACGACAGCCTGCGCCCGATCGCCTGGACCAGCCAGATCAGCAGCAGGTAGCCCACCGCGGCCCCGCCGTTGAGCAGCATCGCGAAGTAGCTCACGTACTGGCTCGCGTGGCTCGCACCCGACTTGCCGAGCAGCTCGGCGATCCACGACGGGGTGAAGGTCGTCGCGGCGAACGAGCCGATCATCAGGAACATCGCGCTGAACAGGCCACCGAGGGTGCGCCGCCGCAGGTCGGGTTCGAACAGCCTGCCGAGGCTGCCCAGCCGCCGGGCCTGGCGCCGGGTGGTGCGGACCCAGCGCTCGGGTTCCTTGACGAACAGCCGGAGCACGACCACCACCACCGATGGCACCGCGCACCACACCAGCACCAGCCGCCAGTTCGCGCCGACCGCGAGGTTGACGACGGCGGCGAAGAAGTAGCCGACGGAGAACGCCAGCTGCATGACGATCATCAGCCGCGGCCGCAGCCGTTCGGGCAGGCTCTCGGCCAGCAGCGCGGCCCCGGCGGACCACTCGCCGCCGATGCCGAGCCCGGCGAGGCCCTGGTAGATCGCGAGCTGCTCCCAGTTCTGCGCGGTCGCGCTCAGCCCGGTGAACACCGCGTAGATCACGATCGTGACGAGCATGATCCGCGCCCGGCCGTAGCGGTCGGTGAGCACCCCGAACAGGGTGCCACCCACGCCCCACGCGACGAGCTTGATCGCCACGACGAGCCCGCCGGTTCCGGCGATCTCCCCGCGCGCCTGGGTGTGCAGCAGCTCGCTCATGCTCGGGGTGAGGATGAGGTTGAAGACGTTCAGCGCGATCGAGTCGAACATCCAGGCCAGGAACGCCGAGGCGAGCACGAGCCACAGGTAGCGGCTCATCCGCGACGGCGCCGGGGTCTCGACGGAGATCGGGGCTTCGTGCTGTTCGCTGGTGCTCATGCTCGCTCCTCCACTGCCGGATGAGAACCGCCGAAGACCGCGGCGTCGCCGGCGCGCAACGGCACGCGCCAGACGCGTAGCGCCAGCGCCGTGTGCCGGTAGTGCCCGACCAGGCTGACGATGTCGAACAGCGTCGCCAGGCCGAGCGCCGCCGCGGCGCGTGCGTACGAGATGTCGCAAAGGTCGTTGTCCCGCAACAGTTCCGCCGCGACCTCGCACGCGATCCGGTCGTCGTCGCTCAGGCCGGGCACCGGCGCGCCGGCGCGCAGCGCCGTCAGCTGTTGCTCGCTCAGGCCCGCGCGCCGTGCCCCGGGCACGTGGCCGTGCCACTCGTAGTCGCAGCGCTCCGCCACCGCGACCGTGAGGATCACCAGCTCGCGCTGCCGGTCGCCGATCCGGCTGCCGTACCGCAGCGCGGCACCGAGCTGCTGGATCGCGGTGCCGACCGGCGGGTCGAGCAGGCGGGCGTTGAACGCGCCCTCCAGCCTGCCCTCGGCGTCGGTGAGCACGCTCCGGTCCCGGGGGCCGCCGAGAAGCTCGTCGTAGCACCGGCGCTGCTCCTCGTCGAGCTCCTCCGGCCGGAACCACGGCAACCGCCCGTGCCGTGTCACGGCTTGCTCCCGTCGACGGCGAGCAGCAGCTTTCCCTTGACCTGCCGGGATTCCAGCTTCCGGTGGGCCTCCGCCGCGTGCTCGAGCGGCAGCACCTCGGCGACGGGAATCCGCAGCCGCCCGCTCGCGAGCCAGCCCAGCAGCGCCTGCGCGCTGTGCGCGAGCAGGTCCGGGCGCTCCCGCCGCAGCCGTTGCAGGTGCAGCCCGCACACCGCGAGCTCACGTTCGCGAAGCTCCCGCAGCGGCGGCAGCTCCTCGGGTTCCCCGCAGGAGTTTCCGAAGTGGACCAGCCGGCCGAACAGGCCGAGACAGTCGAGTGCGTGGCGGCGCACCGCTCCCCCGACACCGTCGAGTGCGATCGCGATCCTGCCGGCGTTCCCCGGGTCCAGCCTGCTGTAGCCGACGCTCACGTCCGCGCCCGCCTCGGCGGCCCGTGCCGCCGATCCCGCGGCCGCGACCACCCGTCCGGCGCCGAGCAGCCGCGCCACCTGCACGGCGGTCGTGCCCACCCCACCCGCGGCCGCCGTCACGAGCACGCTTTCCCCGGGCTGGAGCCGCGCCGCCGTCGCGAGGAGGTGGTACGCCGTGTGCCCGACGACCGGGAAAGCCGCGGCCGTCTCGTCGCGCACCCCGTCGGGCACCGGCCAGACCAGGGTGGCCGGGGTGACCACGACCTGTGCGTAGCCGGCAGTGGTGGCGAAGCCCGCGACCCGCTGGCCGGGCCGCAGCTCGCGGACGTTGCGCCCGACCGCGGTCACCTCGCCGTAGCAGTCCAGGCCGAGGCCGCGCGGGGGCGCGTCCGGCGGGAGGTAGGTGCCGCGGCGGGCGTTGACGTCGGCGAAGTTGACCCCGGCGAACCGGACGGCGATCTGCACGTCGTCCGGGCCCGGTTCCGGTACGGCCACGTCGACGAGCTTCAGCACCTCCGGGCCGCCGGCGCCGACCGCCTGGACCGCCTTCACGCCGGCACCCGGCTCAGATGCCGCCGGACGACGTCGGCGAACCCGGCACGGTTCTCCAGCGGCACGATGTGCGGCCCGTCGATCACCTCGAACCGCGCGCCCTCGATCAGCTCCGCGACCCCGCGCAGCACGTCCACGGACACGGCGCGATCCCCGTTCGCGGCGAGCACGGTCACCGGGATCCGCAGCTTCCCGACCTCGTCGCGCAGGTCGTGCTCCGCCATCGCCTCCCAGTACGCCGCGAAGACCGCGGGATCGTCGGTGAGCAACCGGTTCCTGGCATAGCCGACACCCGGATGTCCTTCCGTGGCAAGGGCTTCCGGGCTGAACCAGCGCTCGAGCGTGGTGTCGAGCACGCCGGCCATCCCGCCCTCGCGGGTGTCGCGGGCTCGTTGCCGGGACGTCTCGGCGCCGGACGCGACGCCACCGCAGGCGAGCACGACCGAGCGCACCTTGTCCGGGAACAGCAACGCGGTGTGCTGGGCGACCATGCTGCCCAGCGACACGCCCACCAGGTCGGCCGGTTCGCGCACCCGGCTCGCGACGAACTCCGCCAGCGCGGGCAGGCTCGGCGGCCCCTCCAGCGGGGTGTCGCCGAAGCCGGGGAAGCTGAGTGCGAGGTCGCCCGGCTCGACGAGATCGCGCCACAGCCGCGCGTCGAGGCCGATCGGGTGGAGGTAGACGACGGGCACGGGGCTCTCCTTCGTTCAGTGCGCCTGGGCGGCCGCGCGGTCCCGCCGCGGCCGGATGACCTTCTCCACCAGCAGGTGCAGCACCAGCAGGAGCACCGGCCCGGTCAACAGCGGCTGCGCGATGATCGTGCGCACCAGCAGCGGGTAGTGCGCGGTGGTCTCCTGGGTGACGAACAGCCCGCCGAGCGAGAGCATGAACGGCGGGCCGATCACCAGCAGGTTCAGCTGGTCCCAGCTGACCCGGCCCAGTGTCTCCAGCGCGGACGCGACGATGACCCCGAACAGCACCACGGCCGCGGCCGCGATGACGTTGCTGGGGATGCTCACGAAGATCGCGTCGAACTTGACCACGAACCCGCCCGCGAGCAGCAGCAGTCCCGAGGAGAACGTGATCCACCGGCTGCCGATCCGGCTGGTGCGCACGATCGCCAGGTTGTCGGGGTAGACGCACACCGAGAACGTGCCCAGCGCCGCGGCCACGACGCTGGTGACCGACTGCCCGAAGGTCCCCCACGACATCCGGCGCCCGGGCAGCTCGATCCCGCCCCATTCCGCGGCCACGTTGTACATCGCCAGCGAACCGGTCACCCCGGTCATCAGCAGCAGCACGAACAGCACCACGAGCGCGGGGTCCACCGAGAAGCCGAAGGAGAACAGGTGCGGGATCAGCAGCCACGGCGAGCTGCCCACGCGCGCGAAGCTGATCGGGCTGAACAACGACCACACCAGCGAGCCCGCCACGATCCCGCACAGCATCGCCGTCGAGCGGGCGGGCCCGCGCACCAGCAGCAGGATCAGGAAGCTCACCACGATCGCGACCCCGCCGCCGGCCCACGCCGGCAGCCCGAACCCCTTGCTGCCCGGCGCGCCGACCCAGTTGACCACCGTCACCGAGGTCAGCGTGGTCATCGACATCAGCACGACCCCGCCGAACAGCAACGGGTTCCGGAACAGCCTGCCCACGTAGCCGACCGCGGACAGGCCGGGGATCGGCAGCGACAGCACGGCCCAGACGAGCGCGGCCACGAAGAACGAGCCGAACGCCGCGCCCGGCCCGTCCACCTTGACCGCGGCGATCAGCCCGGCCAGCGTCGCGGCCCACGGACCGAGCACGATCGGCAGCCGCAGCCCCAGCACCGCCTGCAGCACCGTGCCGAGGCCGGTGACCACGAACGTGACGCCGTAGAGCTGCGCCGTGGTCGTGGGGTCGAGCTTCAGGCTCGCCCCGAGCACCGCCGGGAACAGGAACATGCCGACGATCGCGAAGACGTTCTGGATCGTCATCACCGAGTGCTGCAGCCAGCCGACGGTGCCGTCGAAGGGCACCCGGAGCAGCGGCCCGGCGGCCTCGGGCGCGGGCGCCTGCTGCTGCGCCGTGGCCATCACCGCCTCCCGCTCATGCCGCGCCCCGCTCCGCCGCGCCCCGCTCCGCCGCGCCCGCGATCAGGTCGCCGAGCAGGCCCGGCGAGAGCGGCAGGTGGTTGATCCGCACCCCGAGCGGGCGCAGCGCGTCCTCGACCGCGGTCGCGATCAACGCGGGCACGCCGAGCGTCCCGGCCTCGCCCGCCCCCTTGGCGCCCAGCGGGTTCAGCGGCGAGAGCGTCTCCTGGTGGAACAGCCGCAGCTTCGGCAGCTCGCGCGCCGACGGGATCGGGTAGTCGAGGTAGCTGGTGGTCAGCGGGGTGCCGTCCTCGCCGTACATCTGCTCCTCGTACATCGCGTTGCTCAGCCCGTGCGCGAGCCCGCCGATGACCTGGCCCTCCACCAGCAGCGGGTTGATGATCCGCCCGCAGTCGTGGCCGACGACCCAGTCGAAGATCTCGATCTCGCCGGTGTCGATGTCGACCTCCACCGCGCAGGCGTGCACGCTCGCGGAGTAGCCCGCGCTGGAGGGGTTGAAGTAGGACGTCGAGGTGAGCCCGGGCACCACGCCCGGTGGCAGATTGACCCCGGGAGAGCCCACATTGGACAGTCGCGCCGCGTCCGCGATCGGGACGCCGGCCTCGGTGCCCTTGACGCGGATCTCGGTGCCGGCGATCTCCAGGTCCTCCGCGGAGGCCTCCAGCATCGCGGACGCGGTCTGCACGAGCTTGTCCTTCACCTCGATCGAGGCCTGCAGCATGGCGGGCCCGGCGTTGGCCATCACGCGGCTGGCGAAGGTGCCCACGCCGTAGGCGATCGCGGCGGTGTCGCCGGTGACCACGTCGACCAGGTCCGGGTCGACGCCGATGGTGTCCGCGACGATCGTCGCGTAGGTGGTCTCGAAGCCCTGCCCCTGCGGTGGTGCGCCCATCACGGCGGTGATCCGGCCGGTCTTCTCGATCCGGACGGTGGCACCCTCGAACGGCCCGATCCCGACGCCTTCGAGCGCGATCGACACCCCGATCCCGCGGTAGACGCCCGCCGCGCGCCTCTCCCGCTGGATCTCGCGCTGCCGGTCGTAGTCGAACAGGTCCAGCCCGAGCTGCAGCAGGCCGGGATAGTTGCCGCTGTCGTAGGTCAGCGGGCTGCCATCACGGAAGGTCAGCCCGACCGCGTAGGGGAACTCGTCGGCCTGGATGAGGTTGCGCTTGCGGACCTCGACCGGGTCGAGGTCCAGCTCCTCGGCGATCCGGTCCATGATCCGCTCCATCACGTACACGCCCTGCGGGCGGCCGGCCCCGCGCACGGCGCTGCACGGCACCTTGTTCGTGAACACGGCGCGGAACTCGATGTGGATGTTGGGGATCTTGTAGCAGCCGGGCACGGTGGTGCCGGCGATCAGCGGCACGATGAGCGAGGGGGCGTAGGCGCCGGTGTCGTGCAGGAACACGTCCTTGAGCCCGAGGAGCTTCCCGTCGCCGTCGTAGCCGACCTCGACGTGGTGCTCCTGCTGGTGCTCCTGGTACGAGGTCAGGAAGTGCTCGTAGCGGTCCTCGATGAACTTGACCGGCCGGCGCAGCTGCTTCGACAGCCAGGTCACCAGTATCTCCTCCGGGTACTTCCCGCCCTTGGGCCCGAAGCCGCCGCCGACGTCGGGCGGTGCGATCACCCGGACCTTCTCGTCGGGCACGCCCAGCGCGAACGCGATGTGGGCGCGGGCCTGGTGCGGCCCCTGGGTGGCGTCGAAGACCGTGTACTGGTCGAGCGAGGTGTCCCATCTCGCCGCGACGGCCCTGCCCTCCATCGAGTGCCCGCCGCCGCGGTTGATCGTGAACGTCTCGCGCAGCACGTGCGGCGCCGACGACAGCGCCCAGCCGACGTCCCCGGTGGACTGGGAGAAGTGCGACGCCACGTTGTCGTCGATGCCTTCGTGGATCGGGACGTCCAGCTCCAGCGCGCGGTGGTAGTTGCCGGCGCCCGGCAGCGGCTCGTAGTCGATGTCGACGAGCTCCGCGGCGTCCTCGGCGAGGTACCGGGTCTCCGCGACGACCACCGCGACCAGCTCGCCGACGAACCGCACCTTGTCCACCGGCAGCGTCCGCTGCACCGCCATCTTCAGCGAGGAGTGGGTCAGCTGCTGGCGCCACAACCGGTTGATCGGCTCGATGTCGGCCGCGGTGTAGACGCCGAGCACGCCCGGGACGGCCTTCGCCGCGGTGGTGTCGATGCCGAGGATCGTCGCGTGCGGCTCGGTGCTGCGGACCCCGGCCAGGTACACCGCGCCGGGCAGGTCGATGTCGTCGACGTAGGTGCCCTCGCCGCGCAACAGGCGGACGTCCTCCCGCCGGACCCTGCGCTCGCCGATCATCGGCCCTCCTTCGCGTTCGTCTCGGACTCCTCGACCGCCGCCTCGACCATCTGCTGGTAGCCCGTGCAGCGGCAGATGTGCCCCTGGATCTGGTCGCGGATGCGCTCCTCGTCCGGCGACGGGTCCTCGCGGAACAGCTGGGTGAGCGACATCAGGATCCCGGGTGTGCAGAACCCGCACTGCAGGCCGTGGTGGCGCTGGAAGCCGCGCTGCAACGAGTTCAGCCCGCCGTCGGGCTCGCCGAGAGACTCCACGGTCTCGATCTCGCTGCCCTCGGCCTGTACGGCGAAGGTCAGGCACGAGCGCACCGGATGCCCGTCGACGAGGACCGTGCAGGCGCCGCACACGCCGTGCTCGCAGCCGATGTGGGTGCCCTTCGAGCCGAGCTGGCCACGCAGCGCGTCGGCCAGCAACGTCCGTGGTTCCACGGTTATCGAGTGCTGTTGCCCGTTCACCGACAGGGTCACGGCTTCCGTGCTGGTCATGCGGTCCTCCTCTGCGCGGTGCGCCACGCCTGTTCGGCGACGCGGGCGGCCAGTGCCGCGGTGGTGCGCTTCTTGTACGCGGCCGAGGCCTTCGCCGCGGCGGTCGGTTCCAGTACGTCCTGCACGGCCGAGCGCAGCTCGGTCAGGATGTCGGGCGTCGGCGTCTGTCCACGAAGGACCTTCTCCGCCTCGGTGAGCCGGACCGGGACGTCGGACACCGAGATGGCGGCGAGCCTGGCGTCGGTGATCACGTCGTCCTCCGCCACCGTCACGACCGCCGCCGCACCGGCGAGCGCGAAGTCGCCCTGGCGCGCGGCGACCTCGCGAAAGGCCGCGCCCTCCCCCGGCCCGCAGGCGGGGAACTCGACCGCAGTGAGGATCTCGTCCGGTTCGAGCACCGTGGTGAAGTAGGAGAGGAAGAACTCGCGGGCGGGCACCCGGCGCTCGCCCCTGCTGCTGGAGATCACCATCGTCGCGTCCAGCGCCAGCACGGCGCCGGGCAGCTCGGCCGAGGGGTCGGCGTGCGACAGGCTGCCGCCGAAGGTGCCGCTGCAACGGATCTGCGGATGCCCGATGGACGGCGCGATCATCGGCAGCAGCGGCGCCGCGGTCCGCAGGTCCTCGAGCGACAGCAGCTCGCGATGGCGGGTGAGCGCGCCGAGGCGCACCGTGCCGTCGCCGATCCGGCAGCCACACAGCTCGGGCACCCTGTTGATATCGATCAACCGCTCCGGCGTGGCGAGCCGGAAGTTCATGACCGGCACCAGGCTCTGCCCGCCCGCGAGGATCTTCGCCTCCTCCCCGTGGCGCTCGAGCAGCTCCAGCGCCTCGGCGAGGGTAGTGGGCCGGTGGTACGTGAACGGCGCTGGCTTCACCGCTGACCTCCAGTGGGTGTTCGCTGGTCGACGAGCAGGACTATCCGGCCGCCGGGATGCCCGCTCTCGCTGAGCCGGTGGGCGGCCGCGGCCTCGTGCAGGGGGAACTCGGCGCCGATGACCACGCGCAGGCGCCCGCTGCTGAGCAATGGCAGCACCTCGCCGAACACCTCGCGCATGCCCAGCCGGTGCACCATGCCGCGGGAGTAGGCCACCCCGAGCCCGGCGGCCCGGTGGTCGGCGATGGTCACGACCTTCGCGGGATCGCCGGTGAGCGCCACCGACTCCGGCAGCACGCCCTTTCCCGGCGCGTCCAGGACGGCGTCGATCCCGCCGGGGGCAAGCGCTTTCACCCGCTCCGCCCAGCCTTCGCCGTGCTCGACGGCTTCGGCGCCGAACGAGCGGACCAGCTCCTGGCCGGACGGGCCCGCGGTGCCGATCACCTGGGCGCCCCACAGCACGGCGAGCTGCGCGGCGATCGCGCCGACTCCGCCCGAGGCGCCGTGCACCAGCACGGTCTTCCCCCGCGCGGCTCCTTCGGCGATGCCGAGCTCGCGCAGGGTACGCACCGCGGTCTCGGCGCTGATCGCGACGACGGCCGCGGTCTGCCAGGGCAGTTCCGGTGGCTTCGGGACGAGGTCTTCGGCGTTGCACACCGCGTACTCGGCGTACGCGCCGTCAGCCGCGCGGCCGAACACCTCGTCTCCCGCCGTGAACGCGGTGACGTCCGGTCCCACGGCGTCGACCACGCCTGCCACGTCGGCGCCGAGCCGCTGCGGGCCGGCCAGTGGCGCGCCGGCCTCGGCAAAACCCTTGCCGCGCCTGCGTTTCCAGTCGACCGGGTTGACCCCGGCCGCCCGCACCGCGACGCGCACCTGGTGCGGGCCCGGCGCGGGCAGCCCGACCTCGTCGAGCCGCAGGACCTCGGGCCCGCCGTATTCGGTGAAGACGATCGCCTTCGGCACCGCCGCCCCCTCAGGCCCGCGACAGGGCGCGGTCGAGGGCGTGCTTCATCCGCGCGTCCGGATGGACGTCCCGGATGTCGTGCAGGTAGCTCTTGTTGGCCAGCAGCAGCTCGGGGCTCGACGTGAGCAGGGTGGCCACGAGCGCCTCGGTGGCCGCCTCGAGGTCGTCCGCCCCGGCCACCCGCGACACCATCCCCAGCCGCTCTGCCTCGTGCGCCGGCAGCACCCGTCCGGTCAGGATGAGGTCGAGCGCCCGCTTCGGCCCGACGTAGGCCTCCACGTACCCCATCACGAACGACGGGGTCAGCCCGTGCCGGATCTCGTCGAACCCGAGCACCGCGGTGTCGGCCACGACGGTGAAGTCGCTCTGCAGCGCCACCCCGCAGCCGAACCCGACCGCCCGGCCGCGCACGGAGGTGACGGTGATGCCGGGAAAGCCGTTCAGCCCGTCGTTGGCCTCGACGATCAGCCGCGTGTTGTCCGCCTTCGTCATCCCCTCGGGCAGTACCTCGTGCTGGTCGCGGCCCAGCGAGAAGTCCGGGCCGGCGGCGCTGATCACGAGGATGTCGGCACCGGAGGCACCCGCCCCGCCCAGCGCGTCGGCGAACTGGCGCATCATGGTGCTGGTGATGAGGTTGCCGTGGGCGGGGCGGTCGAGCCGGAGCCGGGCGACCCGGCCGGTGGTCTCGAGTGTGACGAACTGGTCGCTCATCGGGTCCTGTCGCTCCTTCGGTCGGTCACTTCGCCGCGGCCTGGGCCGCCTGCACGTAGGAGTTGTCGAAGAGGCCGTTCGGGTCGGCCTGGACGACCTTCTGGTTCTGGCTGTTGGAGATGGTCGCCTTGATGGTGTCGGCCTGGACGACCGGATAGTCCGGCATCACCGCGATGCTGACGTCGTAGACCGAGTCGATGATCTTCTGGTCGGTGAGCCCGAGGTCCTTCTTCTCGACCACGTAGGTGAGATCCTTGTTGCTCCGGCCGAGGTTCACCGACTCCGCGTACGCCTGGAAGAACTTGACCAGCGTGTCCTTGTGCTGGGCCGCCCAGGCCTTGTTCACGCCGAAACTGCCGTAGCCGTAGGGGATCTTCTCCGCGATCATGTCGTTGAGGTCCGGGAAGCCCTGCTGGGCGGCCAGCTGCGCGGTCGGCGGGGACACGATGATCGCGTTCACCACGCCCTGCTGCAACGCGGCCATCCGCGGGCCGTTGTCGCCGATGTAGACGACGTTGTAGTCCTTGCCGCGCACCAGCCCGCTGTCCTTCATCGCGACGTTGATGGCGGTGTCCGACGCGGAGCCCGCGCTGCTGGCGGCGATCGTCTTGCCCTTGAGGTCCTTGACCGAGGTCATCCCCTTCTGGCCGTACACCTGGAAGAACATCCACGGGTACACCGCGGCCGCGATGGTGAACGGCGAGCCGGCGACGATGGCGCCCGCCATGTCCGAGACCCCGGACTGCGAGAGCTGCACCGAGTTCGTGGCGAGCGCCGGCGGCGCCTTCGTGCCCGGCAACAGCACCATCGACACGTTCAGCCCGTACTTGGTGAAGATGCCGTTCTCGATCCCGAGGTACAGCGGGATGTTGGTGGCCGAGGTCGCGCCGTAGGCGATCTTGAAGTCCACCGGGCCCGCGCTCTGCCCGCTGCCGGCGCCCGAGCCGCTGCTGCCCGACCCGCAGGACGCGAGCAGGACCGAGGCGAGGGCGAGAGCCGCTGCGACTGTGAAGCGTCTCATGGTGCTGCCTTTCGGAAGGGACGGCGGCTAACCCGCCGCGGCGAAGTCGTTTCCCCCGGTTTCGATCAGCTTCCACACCCGCTGCTCCAGCTGCTGGAACTCCAGGGTGTGCTTGACGCTCAGGTCCCGCGGGCGGGGAAGGTCCACCGGGATGATCTCGCGCACCTTCGCAGGCCGCGGGCCGAACACGACGACCCGGTCGGCGAGGAACACGGCCTCGCTGATCGAGTGCGTCACGAACACCGACGTCTTCGTCTGGTGCGCCCAGATCCGCAGCAGCTCGACCTGCATGAGCTCCCGGGTCTGGGCGTCCAGCGCCGCGAACGGCTCGTCCATCAGCAGGATCTCCGAGTCGACGGCGAGCGCGCGGGCGAGGTTCGCCCGCTGTTTCATGCCGCCGGAGAGCTGATGCGGGTAGTACGCGGCGAACTCGGCGAGGCCGACGAGCTCGAGCAGCTCGTCCGCCCGCGCCACCCGCCGCTGCTTGCTCCAGCCGAGCACCTCCAGGCCGTACATCACGTTCCCGGCGATCGTGCGCCACGGCAGCAGCTGCGCCGACTGGAAGACCGTCGCCCGGTCCATGCCCGGCCCGGTGATCCGCGCGCCGTCGAGCTCGAACCAGCCGCCGGCGAGCGGGAGCATCCCGCTGATCGCCGTCATGAAGGTCGTCTTCCCGCAGCCCGACGGGCCGACGATGCACAGGAACTCCCCCTCGCGCACGTCGAGGTCGATGCCGTCCACGACACGCGTGGTGCGTGCCGTGCGGCGGTCGCGGGTGGTGTAGGCGATCTGAACGTCCACAGCGGACAGTTTCGCGGTGCTCATGAGTCCGAATCGACCTTCCACGCGGAGAACCGGTTCTCGATCGTGTTCAGCAGCACGACCATCACCACACCGGCCAGCGCGAGGAACACGACGGCGAAGTAGTAGCGGTCGGTCTGGAAGATCTGACCGGTGAGGTTGAGGTAGAAGCCGACACCGGCCGAGGCGCCGTACAGCTCGCCGACGACCACCGCGATGATGCCGCGCGCCACGCCGTTCTTCAGCCCGACGACGATGTGCGGCACGCTCGCGGGCAGCGCGACCGTGCGGAACACCCGGCCGTTGCGCGCGCCGAACGTGCGTGACATCCGGATCAGCTCCGGGTCGATCGTCCGGATGCCGACGGTGGTGTTGATGACCACCGGCCACACGGCCAGCAGGTACACCACCGCGATCTTCGACGGGATGCCGATGCCCAGCACCAGCACCAGGATCGGCACCAGCGCGACGACGGGCGTCGAGTACAGCGCCGAGATGAGCGGGTCGGTCAGCTCGCGCAGCGGCCGGTACCAGCCGCAGAGCAGGCCCGCCGGGATCCCGGTGACGACCACGAGCAGCATCCCGATGCCGAACTCCTGGGCGCTGATCCCGATGTGGTGGACGAAGTCGTCCGTGCCGAACACCGTCGGCGCGGCCTGCGCGATCCGGATGGGCGAGCTGATGTAGAGCGGGTCGATGACGCCGAACGCCGAGATCAGCTGCCACAACAGCAACGCGGCGAGCACGCCGGCCGTGCCGAGCACGGTCTTGTGGTAACGCGCCCAGAACCCGAGCCGGGTCACGGTGACGAGGCCTGCCGGCGCCGGCCGCGGACTCGCCGCCTCGCGCATCAGCGCCGGTTCTTCCCCGGTCCGAAGTGAACTCATGACGGCGCAACCTCTCGAAGAGCCCGTACGACGGTGTACATTTCCCGGCTCCGCGCAATCGTCGAGCGGGCTGAAGGAAGCGGCTCGACAAGTCCACGTGCGAAGGCCGTTCGCACGCGACCACGTGGGGAGTGCGGTCCTGCGCACTCCTCGCCACGGCCCGAACGGGGCGCCCGACTGGTGTTCCGTTGGGCGAAACGTTTGTCCTGTTCAGCCGATAGCTAGATGTATACGGGATCACGTCCGGGGCAGTCAAGAAGTGATCGGACGAGTTCGCGACGGGCACGCAGCTTTCCGAGATCGCGCAGAACCTGTTTGATACCAACGAGATTCGCGGAGCCGGCTCGAGGATGCCCCTTGACATCCCGCACGGGAGCGGTGACCCTACGGGCATGGAGGCGAACAGCCGTTCCGTTGTACGAAACAGATCCCCGTGACTCCGAGCCGGTGCCGGAGCGCGGACGGTTGAGTGTGGGACCCGGGTGCGGGAGTGTGGAGCTCGCGCGGGCATCGGAGCTCGGAGGAACTGTGGTCGCAGGTGAACGTGAACCGGTCGCCAGGGCGATCGACGTGCTGTCCTGGCTCGCGGCGAACCCCAAGCCCCCGTGGAGCGTGCGGCACGTCGCCCGCGGCCTGCGGATGTCCCCGACGACCGTGCACCGGATCTTCGGCATCTTCGAAACCCGTGGCCTGCTGGAGAAGGACGGCGAGGGCGGCTACGTCGCGGGCCTGGAGCTGTACCGCATCTCGCACTCCGTGGCCGCGCAGATGTCGCCGGTGCACCTCGTCCGGCGGCACCTCGAAGCGCTGTGCGCCGAGTGCGGGGAGACCGTGCTCCTCGGCGGCTACGACGCCAAACGGGCTCAGATGATGTTCGTCGACGTCGTGCAGGCGCCGCATCCCGTGCAGTACCTCTCGAAGCTCAACGAATGGCTCCCCCTGCACTCCGGCGCGACCGGGCTGGCGATCCTCGCCTTCCTCCCCGAGCTCGAGCGCAAGTCGATCTACGCGGCGGGGCTGGCGTCGCTGACCGACCGCACCCTGGTCACCGAGGACGACATCGAAGCCGCGCTCACCCAGGTACGGCAGCAGGGTTACGCCTGCAGCCACGGGCAGCGCACGCTCGGCGCCGTCGGCATCGCCGCCCCGGTCTTCGACGCCGCCGACCACGTCTTCGGCGACGTCTGCGTCACCATCCCCGAGCAGCGCTTCACCGAGCCGATGGCGGCCACCGTCGGCGCCGCGGTGCTCGCCACCAGCAAGATCGTCACCGAGGAGCTGCGCCGCGCGGGCTACCGGCGCGGTATCGCCTGACCGGACCCGCGCCCCGTCACCACGAGCGTCCGGCTTTCGCGCGCACCAGCGAGCTGGAAGGACCCGTCATGCCATTCGAGGACTACCGTGCCTATCTCGACGCCGTCGAGGGAATCGGCGAGCTGAAGCTCGTGCGCGGGGCGGACACCAAGTCCGACATCGGTCCCATCACCGAGATCACCGCCTGGTCCCCCGAGCACCCGCTCATCCTGTTCGACGACATCGCGGGCTACCCCGCGGGCTGGCGGATCGCGGCCCACTCCTTCGACTCCTACCAGCGGATGCGGCTGATCCACGGGTTCCCCGACGGTCTGCGCGGGCGGGCGCTGACGTTGTGGTGGAAGGAAAAGCTCGACAACTACGTCCCGGTGCCGCCGCGGATGGTCGACTCCGGACCGGTGCTCGACGTCGTGCAGACCGGCGACGAGGTCGACCTCACCCAGTTCCCGGCGCCGCTGTGGCACGCCGACGACGGCGGTCCCTACCTCGCCACCGGTGGCGCGTCGATCCTGCGCGACCCGGACACCGGCCGGCTCAACGTCGGCTGCTACCGGGGGATGCTCTACGACCGCAACACCCTCGGGCACCATCTGGCCGGTGGCCACAACGGCCAGGTCATCCGGGACAAGTACTTCGAGCGCGGGCAGAACTGCCCGGTGGTGATCAGCCTGGGCAACGATCCGGCGTTCACCCTGGCCGGGGCGGAGAACGTCGGCTTCGGCACCAGCGAGCTCGAGTACGGCGGCTTCCTGCGCGGCGCCCCGTTCGAGCTCGTCGAGGGCCCGCACACCGGGCTGCCGATGCCCGCGACGGCGGAAGTCGTGCTCGAAGGCGAGATCCTGCACCCCGACCACGAGGACAAGCGGCTGGAAGGCCCGTGGGGCGAAGGCGCCGGGTACTACGCCTCCGCCTTCGCGCAGCCGCCGGTCCGGGTGCACGCCTGCTACCGCCGCCACGACCCGATCGTGCTCGGCGAGCCGACCCTGCGCTTCCGCAACCGCGGTGCGGCGGGCGGGTTCGCCCAGACCGCGCGGCGCTGGCACCTGCTGGAGCGCTCCGGGCTCGAAGGCATCAGGGGCGTCGCCCAGTCCGGGCCGTACCTGGTGATCTCGGTCAAGCAGCACTACTCGGGGCACGCACTGCGGATCGCGGACTACGCCATGGCCGGGCTCGCCGACCGGCCGCCGCGCTACCTCGTCCTGGTCGACGACGACATCGACCCGTACAACCCGGCGCTGGTCAACTGGGCCATCAGCACCAGGGTCGACCCCGCCGCTCAGGTCCACATCGGACGCGACCGCTGGTGCAACGTGGTCAACCCCGCCGGGCTCACCCCGGCGAAGCGGGTCATCGAGGACTACACCATCGGCACCATGATCATCGACGCGTGCAAGCCGTTCCGGTGGCGGTTCGACTGGGAGAAGATGTTCTCCCACAGCGACATCCCCGAGCAGCTGCGCGCGCAGACGGCGGAGAAGTGGGCGGACAAGCTCGGCCCCCTCATCACCGCACCCAAACCGGCCTAGAGAGTGTTCTGAAAGCGGTATGCGTAGCGGTGCGGGTAGCGGCGCCAGTTGAGTGCCCACAGCAAGCGGCTCCGCCGCTTGGGAAACAGAATTCAGGAGGAGTCCACAGTGACCACAGCAGCAGCGACGGCCATCGTCGGGGTGGGCGCGACGGAACAGGGCGAGATCCCTGGCGAGACCGGGAACCAGATCGCCGTGCGGGCCGCGGTCGAGGCCCTGCGGGACGCGGGGATCGACAAGTCCGCGATCGACGGCCTGGTGACGTGCAAGCCGCCGCGCTCGGGGGAGAACGGCGGCATCGACGAGGACATCGGCTTCCTGCTGGGCATCAACCCCGCCTTCAGCACCACCCTCGAGTACGGCGCGTGCGGCTTCTCCCTGCACATAGCCGCGATGGCCATCCAGGCCGGACTCGCCAGTACGGTGCTGCTGACCTACGGCTCGAACCAGCGCAGTGCCAAGGCGAACTTCTCCACCCCGGTCGGCGGCACCGCGGACTGGGCGGCGCTCGCGGGGTTCGTGCACGTGGCCGGTCCCGCCGCGATGGCCGCGCGCCGGCACATGGCGCTGTACGGCACGACCGAGGAACAGCTGGGCTGGGTCTCGGTCGCGCAGCGGGAATGGGCGCTGGACAACCCGCGCGCGATCTTCCGCAAGCCGCTGACGATCGAGGACTATGTGGACAGTCCCTACCTGGTGGCGCCGCTGCGCCGGCCGGACCTGACGATGATCTCCGACGGCGGCACCGCGATCGTGCTGACCAGTGCCGGGCGGGCGCGGGACTTCGCACCGCGGCCGGTGTACCTCGCGGCGATGGCGCAGCAGTCGGCGATGCGCAACGATCAGAACCCCGACAAGGTGATGCGGCCCTGGATCGCCGACATCGCGAAGCGGCTCTACGCCTCGGCGGGGATGCGCCCGTCGGACATGGACCTGGTGTACCTGCAGGACGCGACCTCGGTCTGGGTGCTGCAGCAGCTGGAGTGGTACGGCTTCTGCGGGGTCGGCGAGGCAGGCCCCTTCCTGGCCGAGGGGCACACCCGGCCCGGCGGGTCGCTGCCGGTCAACACCAACGGCGGCCAGCTCTCCGAGTCCTACATGTGGAACTGGATGCACCTGTTCGAATGCGTCCGGCAGCTGCGCGGCGACTGCGGGGACCGGCAGATCGCCGGGGCCGAGGTCGCCCTGCACGCACAGACCCACGACTTCTTCAAAGGCGCGGCCACCATCCTGACGACACGGAGTGAGTCATGAGCACCTACGCCAAGCCCCTGCCCGACACGAGTGACCCGGCGACCGCGCCGTTCTGGGCCGCGAGCCGCGAGGGCAGGCTGGTCGCACAGCAGTGCGCCCGCTGCGGCTACCTGCGCTGGCCCCCCGGCCCGGTCTGCACCGAGTGCCAGACCCCCGGCGGGGAGTGGACGGAGCTCGCCCCGAGCGGCACGCTCTACAGCTACGCCGAGTACCACCGCGCGCTCGACCCGGCGTTCAAGGAGGACATCCCCTACCGGGTCGGGCTCGTGGAGCTGGACGAGGGCCCGCGGATGTACGGCATGATGCGCGGCGAGCTGGTCACCGCCGACATCGGGAAGAAGGTGCGGGCCGTCTTCGAGCCCGCCACCCCCGAGGTCACCTTCGTGCGCTGGGAACTCGTGTGATGACCGCCGATGGGGTCACCGGCGTGCCCGAGGGCCGTCGGCTGTCCGTCCTGGACGGTGTGCGAGTACTGGACCTGACCCGGTTCCTGGCAGGCCCGTTCGGCGCCATGGTGCTCGCGGACCTCGGCGCGGACGTGCTGAAGGTGGAGCAGCTCACCGGCGACTCGACGCGGGCGAACCCACCGTACTTCCACCAGGGCGACAGCGCCTACTTCCTGGCCATCAACCGGAACAAGCGCTCGATCGCGCTCGACATCCGCTCCCCGGAGGGCAAGCGGATCCTGCGCGAGCTGATCGCGGACTCCGATGTGGTGCTGGACAACCTGCGCGCACCGCAGCGCAAGGCGCTCGGACTGTCCTTCGAGGACATCTCGGCGGTCAACCCGAAGATCGTCAGCGTCTCGGTCACCGGGTTCGGCTCGGACGGGCCCTACGCGGACCGGCCCGCCTACGACATCATCGTCGAGGCACTGGCCGGGGTGATGAGCGTGACCGGGCCGGTCGGCGGGCCGAGCGTGCGCGCCGGGGTGCCGATCGGGGACATCACCGCCGGGTTGTACGCGGCGATCGCCGCGCTGGCGGGCCTGCAGACGGTGCGCAGCACCGGCCGCGGCACGCACCTGGACGTGGGGATGCTGGACTGCCAGGTGAGCCTGCTGTCGTACCTCGCGCAGTACTACTTCACCGGCGGGCTGGTGGCGACCCACCAGGGCCGCGAGCACGTGTCGATCCCGACCTACAACACGTTCTCGACCAAGGACGGCACGGAGATCGTGATCGCCGCGAACACCCAGGAGCAGTGGCTGGCGCTGTGCGGCGTGCTGGGCCGCGAAGACCTCGCGGCCCAGCCGCGCTTCCGGAGCAACCCCGAGCGGCTGCGCCACCGCGACGAGCTGGTCCCGATCCTGCGGGAGGAGGTGGCGAAGTGGCACCGCGAGGACCTCGACCGGGCGTTGGTCGAGGCCGAGGTGCCGGTGGCGCCGATCAACACGATCGACGTCGCGCTGCGCAACCCGCAGGTCCGCCACCGGGAGATGGTGGTGCGCAGCCCGCACCGCCGCGGCGGTGACTTCCTCACGATCGGGGTGCCGGTCAAGAGCCGGCAGTCCCCGGGCGCGAAGTTCCAGTCGCCACCCGCGCTGGGCGGCGACACCGTGGCGGTCCTGCACCGCCTCGGCTACAGCGACGGGGACATCGCGCGTCTGCAGGAGGCCGATGTGCTCCGCGCGGCGGCCGGCGACGCCCCCGCCGAGACCGCGCCGTCCCGCGACGGCGAGCTCGGGGACGACGGCGCGCACACCGACTCCCGCGACCTGGCGCGACCTGGTCCGCCCGAGTGACCGGCCGAAGCTGTCGATGCCCGCGGGGATCTCGCCGAGCCTAAGGCGAGACCGCTCGCGGGCGGCGAGCGTCCCCGTCGCGGGACGGGATCGCGCTCGCCCCGGGCCGCGCCAGCCCGTAGTGCCCGCGCAGCGTGCTCGTCTCGTAGCCGGTCCGGAACAGCCCCCGGGACCGCAGGATCGGCAACACCGTGTCCACAAAGGACCGTAGTCCGGCCGGCAGCACCGCGGGCATCACGTTGAACCCGTCCGCGGCCCCCGAGGTGAACCAGTGCTCGATGGTGTCGGCCACCTGGAGCGGGGTCCCGGTGAACGTCCGGTGCCCGCGCCCGCCGCCGAGCCTGCCGATCAGCTGCCGGACGGTCAGGTTCTCCCGCCGCGCGAGGGTGACGATCAGGGTGTAGCGGCTCTTCGCGCCCTCGATCTCGTCCTCGCCCGGCAGCTCCGCGGGCAGCGGTTCGTCCAGCACCAGCCGTTCCGGCGGCACGCGCAGCTGCCTGGCGAGCTGGTCCACCGCGTAGTCCGGCACGATCAGCCGGTCCAGCTCGGCGTCGAGGGCCCGGGCCTCGTCCTCGGTCTCGCCGAGCACGGGCACGATCCCGGGCAGGATCTTCACCGACTCCGGGTCGCGGCCGAGGTCCGCGGCGCGTTTCTTGACGTCCGCGTAGAAGGCCTGGCCCTCCTCGAGAGTGGGCTGCGCGGTGAACACCGCGTCGGCGTACCGGGCGGCGAACTCCTTGCCGTCCTCGGAGGACCCGGCCTGGACGAGCAGCGGATGCCCCTGGGGCGAGCGCGGCACGTTGAGCGGGCCGGCCACACTGGAGTGCTCGCCCAGGTGATCGACCGGGAAGACCCGGCCCGGATCGGTGTGCACCCCGCGCGCCTTGTCCGCCACGATCGCGTCGTCGGCCCAGCTGTCCCACAGCTTCCGCGAGACGTCGACGAACTCGGCCGCGCGCCGGTACCGCTCGGCGTGCGCCGGCTGCGCGTCCAGGCCGAAGTTGCGCGCCGCCTCGTCGCCGGCGGTGGTGACGATGTTCCACCCCGCGCGGCCGCCGCTGAGGTGGTCGAGCGAGGCGAGCCGGCGGGCGAGGTTGTACGGCTCGTTGTAGCTGGTGGAGGCTGTCGCGCTGAGGCCGATCCGGCTGGTCGCCCTGGCGAGCGCGGCGAGCAGCAGCGTCGGTTCGAGCCTGCCGCTGGGCCTGCGGCCCGGGTCTCCCCACAGCACGGGGCTGTCGGCGAGGAACACCGAGTCGAACCCCGCGCCCTCGGCGATCCTGGCCAGCTCCTCGAAGTACCCCACGTCCACATGCGACAGCGGGTCCGCGCCGGGCAGCCGCCAGGACGCCTCGTGGTGGCCGGTGTCGTGGATGAACAGGTTGAGATGCAGCTGGGGGCCGGTCATGGCTTCGCTCCTGTCGTCGCGGCGCCCAGTGCGTGCCGGAGCAGGTCGCGGTATTCGTGGAACCCGGGGTCCCGCAGGGAGCGGGACCCGGGCAGGTCGATGCGGACGTCGACGGCGATGCGGCCGGCCTCGAGCACGAGCACCCGGTCGGCCAGCTCGACGGCCTCGTCCACGTCGTGCGTGACGAGCAGGACCGTCGGGCGGTGGCGCTGGTAGAGCTCGCGCAGCAGACCGTGCATCCTGATCCGGGTGAGCGCGTCCAGCGCGCCGAACGGCTCGTCGGCCAGCAGCAGCTCGGGCTCGGCCACCAGTGACCGGGCGAGCGCCACCCGCTGCTGCTCGCCGCCCGACAGCTCGCCGGGCCAGGCCCGCTCCCGCCCGGCCAGCCCGACCTCGGCGAGCGCTTCGGCACCGGCTCGCCGGGCGCCCGCCAGGCCGAGGACGACGTTGTCGAGCACGCGCAGCCACGGCAGCAGGCGCGAGTCCTGGAACGCCACCGAGACCCGCTCCGGGGTCGTGATCTCCCCGGACCCGGTGACGTCGTGGTCGAGCCCGGCCAGTGCGCGCAGCAGCGTGCTCTTGCCCGAACCGCTCTGCCCCAGCAGTGCGACGAACTCACCGGCGCCCAGCTCGAGGTCGAGCCCGTCCAGCACCGGCTGCGCGGCGAACCGTCGCTCCAAAGAGGACACCCGGACGGCGGTCAGCCCGCCAGCGTGCGCCGCCATGACAGCACCTTTCGCTCGAGGATCCGCAGCAGGGCGTCGGAGCCGAACCCGAAGATCCCGAAGACCGCCAGGCCCACCAGGATCACGTCGGACTGGCCGTAGTCCTGTGCGCGGAACATCATCTTGCCGAGCCCGTCGACCGCGTTGACCGACTCGACCACGACCAGGGTCAGCCAGGCGATCGACGCCGAGAGCCGCAGGCCGAGGAAGAACCCCGGCAGCGCACCGGGGATGACGACCTTGCGCACGAACCGGAGCCGGGAGAGCCCCAGTGACTCGGCGAGCTCGACGTAGCGGTGGTCGATCGCGATCAGCGCGGCGTGTGTCTGGACGTAGCTGTAGACCACCACGCCGACCGCGATGAGCACGATCTTGAACTGCTGGCCGATGCCCAGCCACAGGATCATCAGCGGGGCAAGGCCGAGCAGCGGGATCGCCCGCTTCACCTGTACCGGCCCGTCGATCAGCGCCTCCCCCACCCGGCTGAGCCCGGCCAGCAGGGCCAGCGCGGTCCCGGCCAGCACGCCGATGCCGAACCCGAGGCCGACGCGGTACAACGACGCGCCGAGGTTCGCCTGAAGCGTGCCGTCCGCGATCAGGTCGGCACCGGTGCGCACGACCGTCCACGGCGCGGACAGCTTCCGCGGGTCGAGCGCGCCGAGGGCGGAGGCGAGCGACCAGAGGCCCAGCAGCACCAGGACACCCAGCAGCCGGGCGAAGGGAACGGTGCGGGGGCGGCTGAGCCTGCGGGTGGCTTTGCTGGTGCCCCGCGGAGTGGCCACCACGCCGGTCGTCTTCGGTTCGATCACGCTCGTCATGACCGGGGCCCCTGGTAGGCGGGCGCCACCGCGTCCGCCGCGACCCGCTCGAACCGCCGGTCGAACAGGTCGGCCGCGGCGAAGGAATGGCCGAAGTAGCCCCACTTCGACACCAGGTCGACGGTCTCCTGCTCCCATCTGATAGCCGCGTCCCAGCTCGCCGGGAACTCCGGCTTCTCGCTGGTGTCCACGATCCGCCTGCCGTCGGCCGCACTCACCTGCTGGTCCTTGACGTAGTACGCGTCGATCCAGGCGTCCGGGTTCTCCCAGGCCCACACCTGGGAACGCGACCAGAACGGGATGAAGGCCTTGATGGCCGCGGCCTTGCCCGGATCGGCGAGCACGTCGGTGGGTGCCCACAGGATGGTCAGGGCGTCGACCGCGGGGGTGACGATGCCGCGGGCCCCCTCGGGGCCGAACTGGGTGAGGTACTTGGTCAGCGTCGGCTCCGCCAGCGGTGCCACATCGACCTGCCCGGCCTGCAACGAGGTCAGGAACTGCGGGCTGTTGAGCTCGACCAGCTGGACGTCGTCCTTGGTCAGGCCCTGCTGTTCCAGGGTGCGCAGCACGACGACGCCCTGTGCCTGGCCGGGCGAGAACGCGATCTTCTTGCCGCGCAGGTCGCCGAGTGCGTGCACGTCCGATCCGGGCGCGGTGGCGAGCACGTACTGCGGCTGCTGCTTCCATTGCACCGCAACGATCTTCGCGTCCAGCCCGGTGCCGTGCGCCTGGATGGGCGGGATCCCGGCGTTGGTCGCGATGTCGACGGCGTGTGCGCGGAAGGCCTGGATGACGTCGGGGCCGGCCGGCACGACCGGCCAGTCGCGCACGGTGAACGGGAGCTTGCCGACCTCTCCGGCGGACTTGAGCTGCACCTCGGTCGTGTGCACGGCGACCGAGAGCGAGGTCCCGGCGGGCACGGTGTCGGAGACCTGGGCGGTCAGCTGCGTGCTCGCGCTCGACGCGCAGCCGGTGCCGGCCAGCGCGAACGCGGCGAGCAGCGCCGCCAGGCGTCTCGATGGGGAGGGGACGGAACGGGGCATGGGGAGTTCCTCGCATTAATCCACTTCGGACTGTTTCCGGATCCGATTCTCGTTCCGTGCCCCCGAGCGGGTCAATTTTGCGTGGACGTGAACTAATCCCGTTCCACGATATGGGTCAGCTGGTGCGGCGGAGCCTTCTGGTGAGCAGCCGCAACGGATCCTGGTAGAACTCGGTGAGCAGGACCGCGCCCGCGGCGCTGGCGAGCACGGTGCGGGGAAAGCTCGTCGGCAGCACGCTGTGCTCGGGGTCGTCGCACACCCAGGAGCGGGCCGCGAGCTCGGCGCGCAGCGCGGCCAGGCAGCCGGGCACCCTGCTGATCCCGGGTTCCACGACGATCAGCGCGTCGGGGTTGAGCAGGTCCACCAGTGGCACGGCCGCGCGCCCGATCACCCGGGCACGTTCCCGGAAGAGCGCGACCGCGGCGGGCGAGCCTTGCTCGGCCAGCGCCAGCAGGGCCGGGAACGAGGGCTGGTCGAGGATTCCGCCGGCGAGCGCGCGCCGGGCGAGCGTGTGTTCGGACACGGTCGCCTGCAGGCAGCCGGCCCGGCCGCACGAGCAGGGCTCGGCGCTGCCTTCGACGGGAAGGTGCGCGACCGCCCCGGCCGCCGAGCGCGGGCCGTGCTGCACGGTCCCGGCCGTCGCGAAGGCGGCGTCCACCACGTTGCCGACGAACAGCTGGAGCACGCTTTCCCGGGTCACGCCGAACAGTCGCTCGGCGTGGATCAGCGCGCGCGAGTGCCCGTCCACCTCGACCGCGAGCCCGGTTCGCCCGGCCAGCAGGTCGCGTGCGGCCACGTCCCGCCAGCCGAGCACCGGATGCTCGACGATGACGCCGGATGCCTGGTCGACCCAGCCGCCGGTCGCGACGCCCAGGCCGACGGGACTGCGCTCGGGTGCGTGCGCCTCGAGCATCGCGAGCAGCCGGTCGGCGGCCCTTTCCAGTACTGCCAACGGTTCCCGCGCGTGGTGTGGCAGCCGCTCCGCCAGCAGGACGCGGCCGCGCAGGTCCAGCAGCGCGACCGTGGTGTGCGGCACCGCGACGTGGATACCCGCGACGACGTGCTGGGCGGTGTCGATGTCCACGGGCACGTGCGGGCGCCCGACGCGATGCGTGCGGGTCGCCTCGTCCAGCTCCCGCACCAGGCCGAAGGCGGCCAGCTCGGTGATGTGCCCGGTGACCGCCGAGGGGGACAGCCCGGTCCGTCGCGCGATGGTGCTGCGGGCGACCGGCCCGCCGGCCAGCACGTCCCGCAGCACCACGCTCGCGCTCACGCTGCGTCGCGACGACGCGGATGCGTTGCGCGACATGGGTTTCTCCCGCCGTCCGGACCGGTGTCCGCGATCGTCGCAGAAAACCCCGCGCCGTCCCAGCGATCGCCGTGCCGGCCCAGGATGTGGGAGGCTCAGCCGGCCACGACCACCCGGTGCTCCGCGGTGAACGGGCGGCCCTCGATCAGCTCCGACTCGCGCCCGTCCGGTCCCACCGGCCGGTCCCCGATGAGTGTGACCCGGTGCAGCCGCCGCTCGACGTCGAGGTGCTCGAGGTCACGCGGAGCGAGATGCGCGGTAGCACGGTTGTCCCAGAACGCGACGCTGCCCGGCGCCCAGCGGAACCGCACCGTGTACTCGGGACGGGTGATCTCCGCGTACAGCAGCTCCAGCACGGCGTGGCTCTCCCGGGGCGAGAGCCCGACGATGTGGCTGGTGAAGCCCGGGTTGACGAACAGGCCCTTCTCCCCCGTCGCCGGATGCACGCGCACCACCGGGTGCACGGCCACGAGCAGGTTGTCGTTCACCCGCCGCGCGTAGGCGCCGTCCCCGGCCGGACGGTCGCTGCCGCCGTAACGGTGCTCGGCCCGCAGCGTGTCGACGAACGCCCGCACCGGCTCGGACAGGCCCTCGTACGCCGCGACCAGGTTCGTCCACTGCGTGTCGCCACCGAACTCCGGCACGACGTCGGCACGCAGGATCGAGCCCGCCGGCGGGTTCACCGCCGCCGTCACGTCGGTGTGCCAGCCGGTGAAGTAGCTGTACTGCCGGCGGCGGTTCTGCGCGCGGTAGTCCGGCCCGTAGCGCTCCTCGTACCGGCGGGGGTCGATGGTGAAGATCTCCGGATGCCCTTCCGGCGGCGTGTCGTCGTGGGGGTGGGCGTAGGTCAGGTCGCCGAACTGGCGGCCGAACGCGATCTGCGCGGCGTGGTCGAGGTGCTGGCCGCGGAAGAACAGAACCCGATGGGCGTGCAGCGCGTCCTTCAGTTCCGCGACCACGTCCCCGCCGAGCGGGCGCGCGAGATCCACCCCGTCGACGTCTGCCCCGATATGGCCTGCGACCGGGCGCACCGTCAGGGTGCGCGCCGGATTCTCCCGGATCACGGTCATGGTTCTTTCCTCTCCTCGCCGGACGATTTCGGCGATTCGATCGTCGGACCAGACGCGTGGGAGGGTCAATTTTGCGTATTCGCGAAAAAACGCGGTTCCGCGATCTGGGAACCGGGCACCCGCACGGAGGTGAACACCGGCCGGGCCCGCAGCCGGAAGCCGAGTGACTCGTACAGCCCGATCGCGCCGGTGTTGGTCGCCGCGGCGTGCAGGAACGGGGTCTCGCCGCGCTCGCGGATCCCGGCCGCGACCGCCAGCACCAGGCGGGTGCCGAGGCCCTGACCGCGGAACGCCGCGTCGGTGCACACCGCGCTGATCTCGGTCCAGCCCGGCGGGTGCAGCCGCTCCCCCGCCATCGCGATGAGCCTGCCGCCGCGGCGGATGCCGAGGTACGTGCCCAGTTCGACGGTGCGCCGCCGGAACGGGCCCGGGCGGGTCCGTTCGACGAGGGCGAGCATCTCCGGCGCGTCGGCGGCGGTCAGCCGGACCGCTTCGTCGTCGGGCGCCGCGGTCACCCCGGCGTCGACCAGCTGCACGCCGGGCGTGCGGTCGGCGATCTCCCAGCCGGGCGGCGGGACGATCCCGCCTGCCATGGCGACCACGGCCCCCGGCCCCGCCAGCGCCGAGATGTCCGCCCACACGCCCTCGTCCGGTTCCGGGGCCAGTGCGAGGAACGGCGCGACGTCGGCCTCGTAGCGCGCCGCCTGGCCATGCCGTTCGGCGAACCGCGCGTGCGGCCCGGTCAGCGCGGCCCAGGCGGGGTTGTCCAGTACTGCCTCGGTCACCGGGCTTCGCCCTCCTGCCTGTCCGTGCGCTCGCTGCTGTGATCAGCCTAGCCGCCGCGCGCGGACCGGCCGGCCGGCTCGGCGACCCCGCCGCGCACGGGAACTTCGCCGTGCGCGGCGCCGGCGGGTAGTCAGCGCGCGGCGTGCGGCTCCGGCTCCCGAAGCGGGGCCACGGCGTGATAGGCCGCCGTGCCGATGGCCGCGTCCGCGCGGGGGACGGTCGCCTCCGCGCGGGCGGCGTGGGTGAAGACCGCCACCGCGACCGGGTGCTCGTCGGGGTAGCTCACCACGCCCACCTCGTTGCGGACCGCGCCGAGCGTGCCGGTCTTGCCCGCCACCCGCACCGCGCCGGGGAAGCCCGCCCGCAACCGGTGCGTCCACACCTGCGCGAGCAGCACCTGCCGGGCGAACGCGGTCTGCTCCGGTGAAGCGACGTCCCCGCGCCACAACGCCGACATCAGCCGGGTCATCTCGCGGGGTGTCGTCGCCGAGCCGTAGACGGGGTCGAGCGCGCGGATCGCGGCCGTGGCGTTGTTGTCGGTGAGGACGGCGAACGCCGTGGCCACGTCGTGCGCCGCGGTGTCCTGCACCAGCATCCGATGGACGTCGTCCGTGCCGCCGCGCACCGTCGTCGCCGTGAGCGCCAGGTCGTCGAGCACCGCCTGCACCCGCCCGGCGCCGAGCCTGCGGTGCACGGCGTCGGCCGCCGCGTTGTCCGACACGGTGATCATCGAGGTGGCCAGGTCGCGCCAGGTCATCGTCACCGCGTCCCGCAGCGCCGAGAGGCCCGCTGGCCCCTCCGTCCGCGTGTCCGGGTGTACGGTGACCGGCTCCCGCGGGTCGATCTCCCCGTCGTCGACCGCCCGGCAGAAGGCCGCGAGGACGACGACCTTGTACGTCGACGCCATCACGACCGGATCGTCGGCGCCGAACCCGACCTCTCCGTCGCCGGTCACCGGCCGCGCGTGCACCCAGCCACGCACACCCGCGTCGCGGAACACCTCGCGCAACCGGCCTTCGACGCTCACGCCCGCTCCGCCAGGCTTTCGATGGCCGCCGCCCGCGCCTGCGCGTTCGCCGGGTCCGCGTAGACCACGCGCACCCGCAACGGCACCGGGTCTCCGGCCACGGGCCGGCGCACGACGCCCGGCGCGCCGAGATCGGGGTCCGCGGTGAGGGTGAATCCGGCGCCGGAGGCGACCAGGGCGAGTGCCGCCGCCGCGTCGTGCACGGTGGTCGTGTGGCCGTGGTATCCCCGCACGTCGAGCGTCTCGCACAACAGGTCGTACGCCGCCGGGCCGGCGGCGCGGGGGCCGGTGGCGAACTCCAGGTCCCGCAGCAGCCGCAGCGGCACCGGTCCGGGACGGCGGGCGGCGCGGTGGGTCCCGGGCAGCAGGACGTCCATCGGCAGCGCGACGACGGGCCCGCCGACCAGGCCCTCCAGCGGGGACGGGTGTTCGATCACCGCGAACTCCAGTGCTTCGGACCGCAGCCGGTCCAGCAGTGTCACCGTCGGACCGGTCGTCACCTCGACGCGCGCGTCCGCGCACCCGGTGACCGCCGCGGCGACCCCCGCCACGGCGCGCGGCCCGACCGCGGGGACGACCCCGACCCGCAGCCGGTGCGCGACCCTGGCGTGCCGTTCGGCGGCGGCACGCAGCTCCGCGGCGTCGTCGAGCAGCGACCGCGCCCTCGGCAGCAGGTCCCGCGCCGCGGGCGTCAGAGCCGCGCCCCCGCGTCCGCGGTCGAACAGGGAGACGCCCAGCGTGGCCTCGAGACGGCGCACTCCCTGCGACAGCGGCGGCTGCGCCATGCCCAGCCGGGCCGCCGCCCGGCCGAAGTGCCGTTCCTCGGCGACGGCCACGAAGAATTCGAGGTGCCGCAGCAGGTTCACGGGCCCGTGATCACCAGCATCGATATCAACCCCCAGCGGCAACGACCGGATGATGATATTAGCGATATCGGAGCAGGCTTGATTCACTCGGCCTCATGAGCACGCTCCACCGCCGCGCCGTCCTGGCCGCGGGCCTCGCCGCCGTCCTCGCCGGATGCACCCCGCGACCGAACCCGGCCACGGGCCCGACCCCGGACCCGGCCCCCGCCGGCGAACCGCCGTTCGCCGCGCTCGAAAAGCAGTTCGGCGGCAGGCTCGGGGTGGCCGCCCTCGACACCGGCAGCGGCGCGACGACCGGTTACCGGGCCGGGGAACGGTTCCTGATGTGCTCCACCGTCAAGGCCCTGCTGGTCGCCGCCGTCCTGCAGCGCAGCTCGGCCGATCCCGCCCTGCTCGACCGCCGCATCCGCTACACCCGGGCAGACTTGATCGCGCACTCGCCCGTCACGGCGAGCCGGCTCGCCGACGGCATGACGGTCGCCGAACTGTGCGAGGCCGCGTTGACCGTCAGCGACAACGCCGCGGAGAACCTGCTGTCCGCGCAGTTCGGCGGGCCGGCGGCGGTCACGGCCTTCCTCCGCGCGCTCGGCGACCCGCTGACCAGCTCCGACCGCACCGAACCCGCGCTCAACGACTCGGCCCTCGGCGACCTGCGCGACACCACCACGCCGTCCTGGTTCGTCCGCGATCTGCAGCGGGTCGCACTGGGCACCGCGCCGCTCACCGAGGGGCAGCGGGGGCGCCTCACCGGGTGGATGACCGCTTGCACCACCGGTGCCGCCCAGATCCGCGCGGGCGTCCCCGCCGGGTGGCAGGTCGCCGACAAGACCGGCAGCGGGTCGGCCGGGGAGTCCAACGACGTCGGCATCGTCCGGCCGCCCGGCCGCGCGCCCATCGTGCTGGCGATCTTCACCGCCCCCGCCTCGAAGGACGACACGACCGGCAACCCGACCATCGCCGCCGCGACGAGGATCGCCCTCGGCGCGCTGAAGACGCCGTGAGGGGCACCGGGTTGAACCGGTTGCGGTGACGGGGTTGTCCGCAGCGCCGTGGAGCGCGGTGCCGCTCGCGGTGTGTCGCTCAGCCCGCGTCGAGGGCGGCGCGGAGGGCGGCTTCGCCGGGCATTCCGCCGCGGGCGCCGAGCGCCGTCACCGACAGGGCGGCCGCCACGTTGGCGACCCGCGCCGCGGAGGACAGCGTGTCCCCCGCCGCGAGGCGGGCCGCCAGCACGCCGTTGAAGGTGTCGCCGGCGCCGGTGTGTCGCGGACCTCGACCGGCCTGGGCGGAAGGTGTTCCGGAGCGCTGCCGGGAGCCACCACCAGGACGCCCTCTCCCCCGAGGGTCACCACGACCGGCGCCCCGGTGCGCTCGCTCACGGCTTCGGCCAGTGCGCCGTGGTCGCGCGCACCGACCCCGGGGCTTCGGCCAATGTGGACAGTTCGCCGCGGTTCGGGGTGAGCAGCGGCCCGTACGAGAGCAGGCCCGCCACGACCCCGGTCACCGGCGCCGGGTTCAGCACGCACGTGACACCGGCACGGGCGGCCGCCTCGACCGCAGCCCGGACCGCGGCCTCGGAGATCTCCGTGCTCACCAGGACACAGCCCAGGCCGGGCGCAGCCGCTTCGATCGCCCGGCGGACGTCGTCGGCGGCGACCTCGTCGTTCGCCCCGGCACCGACGGCGATCTGGTTCTCGCCCGCCTCGTCCACCACGATCAGCGCCACCCGGTGGCCACCTCCGGACGCACGGCGACATCGCCGACCGTCACGCCCTCGGCCCGCAGCCCGGCCAGCGCGCCGCGGCCGAAGTCGTCGTCGCCGACCGCCCCCACGGGGCGGACGCGGGCGCCGGCCCGTGCGGCCGCGACGGCGGCGTTGGCGCCCTTCCCGCCGCCGTGACGCTCCACTGTGGACCCGACGACGGTCTCACCCGGTCCGGGCAGTCGCGCGGCGGTCACCACGAGGTCGACGTTGACCGCGCCGACCACCAGGACGCCGGGCACGCTCCTCGAACCGGTCACGTAGGTCTCCTCGTCTTCCACCCGGCCGAGGACAGGAGGACCGGTGACCTTGCGGGCTCTTCACTCTCACTCAGCCACCTTGGGCTGGCCGCAAGCGGAAGGCCGGAGTCCGTCCATCAGGAGGTTCAGCAGGCGAGCCGCCATCGCTTCGTGCTCGCGCGAGCTAGCCACGGTGAAGATACCGATGAGAGCGGCAGCGATGTCTTCGGCGGGGACGTCGGCGCGGAGTTCCGCGCTCGTGCGGCCGGCTTCGAGGATGTCGTCGATGGCCCCGAGCAGCTCGGTCCGGGTGTGGGCATGGGCGATCTCGCCCGATTCGACCATCGCGAGCAGCGTGTCGAGCATCCCGTTCTTGGTCGCGATCCACTCCCCGAACAGGTCCATCCAGCGTCGCAGCGCCGCGGGCGGGTCGAGCTGGGCGAGTAGCTCACGGGCACCGGCGGTGAGCCGCGAGACCTGGTCCCGGTAGACCGCGTCGACCAGCGCCTCGCGGGTGGGAAAGTGCCGGTAGAGAGTGGCGATGCCGACCCCGGCTTCGTTGGCGATCGCGCGCATCGACGGCTCGGCCTCGGCCGAAGCGAACAAGCGGGTCGCCACGGCCAGCAGCTGTTCGCGGTTGCGGGTCGCGTCCGCCCGCGGTCTACGGATCTCTGCGGCGGCCAAAACGGATCACGCTCCATTTGTGCTGGATTGGGTCACTAAAACGGAGCATAGTTCGTTTACGTTGCTTCACGAGCCGCTGCAGGAGACAGGTGAGCATGAAAGAACCGAGCCTCAACACGTCGGCGACCACGAGCCGGGCGGTCCAGTTCGAGTCGTTCGGCGGACCGGATGCCTTGAGCGTCCGCGAGGTACCCGTGCCGCACGCCGGCTCGGGGCAGATCCGCGTGCGGGTCACCGCGGCCGGCCTGAACCCGATGGACTGGTTCATGACCTCTGATGCAGAGACCGCCGCACGATTCGGCTTGAGCCTGCCGTGCGGGTTCGGCACCGACTATGCCGGGGTGGTGGATGAGGTCGGTGACGGCGTGAGCGAGTTCGTGGTCGGTGACCGGGTGTTCGGCGGCGCCCTGTCCCGCGCGGTCGCCGACCACGTCGTCGTGGACGAGGCGGGGACCATCGCGGTGGGCGGCGAGGCGCACCGTACCCCTGACGGCGTCGACGACCGCACCGCCGCCACCCTTGCTATTGCGGGCCGCACGGCGGCCGCAGCTCTGGCCGTGGTCAACCCGGGCCCGGGCGACACGGTGCTCATCGGCGGCGCGGGAGGCGGGGTAGGCGTGTTCGCTGTCCAGCTCGCGCGCCTCGCGGGCGCGCGAGTGATCGGGACGGGGTCGGCAACCTCGGCCGATGCCCTGCGAGCACTGGGGGCCGAGCCGGTCGCCTATGGCGATGGTCTGGTCAACCGGGTCCGTGCGCTGGCTCCCGCTGGCGTCACTGCGGTCATGGACCTGCACGGGACGGACGCGGCGCAGGCGGCACGCGAACTTGGCGTGCCTGACGAGCGCATCACCACCATTGCCGCCCAGGTCGACGGGATCACGCCGGCGAACGGCGCCAACGCAGCCCCGGGCGCCATCGAGGAGATCGCCGGCCTGGTTGCGGCGGGTCGGCTCCGGGTGCCGATCGCGGCAAGCTTTCCGGTCGAGCAGATCCGTGCCGCGGTCGAGCTTCAGGCGGGGCGGCACGTGCACGGGAAGGTCGTCGTCGACCTCTAGGAAAGGTCGGGAACACGGCGCTCTTCTTCTCGCAGGTTCGTCCTGCGACCACATGACCTCGGACCCGCGTCCAGCAGGAGGTCCACGGTCACCGCGGCCGCAAGGGCGACCCGCTCTCACCGACAAACAGCGCGACCGGCTCGCACGCCTGTTCGCCGACGACGCGCACGTCCACCTCGGCGCGGCCCACCAGAGCGGCGATGCGGCCGGCCGGCTCAGGCCACAGCTCCCGCGGGAGGTGGTGCCCCATGCGGTCCAGGACCACCAGCTCGGCGAAGACCGACAGGTCCGCCTCACCGACGCGGGCTCGCCGGTGGTGTACATCATCGACGTCAGCGACCGGACCCGCGCCGGATGCTCGATCGCCACCAGCTGCGCGATCATCCCGCCCAGCGAGGCGCCGACGAGGTGCGCGCTGCCGAGCTCCAGCGCGTCGAGCAGGCCGACGGTGTCCGCCGCCAGGTCTCGCTCATGCACACAACGGCAACGACGGAACAGACCGGAAAAATCGCCCTCCGGTCCGATTTTCTGCCGTTGCCGGCCGGGTTACGGTGCAAGGGGAAGAACTCGCTCGTGGACGTCCGCCCCCGCGTGCCGACCGGCAGTTCGGTGTTCCCGACGAAAATCCTCGTTGATCTTGTGTGCGCACGACAACCCCCCGCCCCGCCCCGGGCACCAGACTCCGTCGGATACGTCTGTCTTTCTGCCGAGGAGGAGCCGAATGACCACACAGGACGTCCTGGTCCGGGGAGGGCTCGTCGCCGACGGTGGCGGCGGAGAACCGGTCGAAGCAGATGTCCTGATACAGGACGGGCGCATCGCGGCGGTCGAGCCGCACGGGGTGATCCCCGCCGATGGCCGCGCGACCCTCGACGCCACCGGCCGCGTCGTCGCCCCGGGCTTCATCGACGTGCACTCCCACGCCGACAACGCCCCGCTGCTCGCCGAGGACGACACCAGCAAGATCCTCCAAGGCATCACCACCGAGGTGGTGGGCAACTGCGGGTTCTCCCTCGCCCCCACCGGCGCGGAGTCCGTCGAGGCGATGGCCCGGTTCTCGCAGCGCATCTTCCCGCCGCTGCAGTTCACCTGGTCGAACTGGGCGGAGTTCACCGAGCTGACCGACTCCCGCGGCTACGTCACCAACTACGCGCCGCTGATCGGCCACGGCACCCTGCGGATCGCCGTGCTCGGCATGGCCGACGTGACCCCGGACGCCGGCGAGCTCGAACAGATGGGCCGGCTGCTCGAGGACGCGCTCGCCGGCGGCGCGTTCGGCATGTCCAGCGGACTGGTCTACCCGCCCGCGGTGTTCAGCGAGACCGGCGAGCTGATCGCACTGGCCCGCCACCTCGGCCGCGACGGGCTGTACACCACGCACATGCGCGGCGAGGGCGACTCGCTCCTGTCGTCGATCGCCGAGACCGTCCGGATCGGCCGCGAGGGCGACTGCCGGGTGCACATCTCACACCTGAAGTGGACCGGCAAGGACAACTGGGGCAAAATGCCGCGCGCACTGGCCAGGATCGCCGAGGCCGCCGACAGCGGAGTGTCCGTCACGAAGGACATCTACCCCTATCCGGCCGGTTCCACGATGCTCACCGCGCTGCTGCCACCGCCGTTCCTGGCCGACGGCGACGAAGGGGTGCTGGCGCGGCTGAACTCGCCGGAGCAGCTGCGCCGGCTGGCGTCGATGATGGAGAACGGCCTGCCGGGCTGGGACAGCCACCAGAAGGCGGCGGGCTGGGACGGCGTGCTGGTGTCCACCACCGCGAGCCACCGCTACGAGGGCAAGACGATCGCCGAGCTGTCGCAGGTGCTCGACCTGGCCCCGCTCGACGTGCTCGTGCGCATCCTGCGCGAGGAGGAGCTGCACGCGAGCATGGTGATCTTCTCCATGGACGAGCAGGACGTGCGCACGGCGTTCGCCGACCCCGACACGATGGTCGGCACGGACGGGCTGCCTCCCGGCTCCGGCGGCAAGCCGCACCCGCGGTTGTTCGGCACCTTCCCGCGGATCCTCGGCGAGTACGTGCGGGCCGGGTCGGTGCTGCCGCTCGGCGAGGCGATCCGGCGGATGACCTCCCTGCCCGCCAAGGTGTTCCGCATCCCGGGGCGCGGCGCGATCCGGCCCGGCCTGGTCGCGGACCTGGTCGCCTTCGACCCCGCCACGGTCGGGCACGAGACCGACTACCGGGACCCGGTCCGCCACCCCGACGGCGTCTCGTGGGTGATGCAGCGGGGATCCGTCGTCGTCGACGGGCAGAACTACCTCGGGCCGCGCAGCGGCCGGCGGCTCACCCCCGCCGCCTGACCGTCCCCCCGCGCCCCCTGGAGCAGCCCATGTCCTCCCCCGCCCGTCCCGCGCTGAGCGCCCGGCGCGTCACCGCGGTCACCGTCACGATCCTGTTCGTCGCGTGGATCGTGGACTACGTCGACCGGCTGGTCATCTCCACCGCCCTGCCCAGCATCGGCAAGGAGTTCGGCCTCGACCACAGCCAGCAGGGCCTGCTGCTGACCGTGTTCTTCATCAGCTACGCGCTGCTGCAGTTCCCCGGCGGCGCGCTCGCCGACCGGATCGGCTCGAAACGCACGATGGTGATCGCCATGGTCGCGTGGTCGGTGTTCACCGGCCTGAGCGGGCTGGCCACGTCGTTCGGGATGCTGCTGATCGTGCGGGTGCTCTTCGGCGTCACCGAGGGCGTGTTCCCGGGCGCCGCGATGAAGGCCGTCACCGAGCGCACCGAGCCGCGCACCCGGATGACCGCCAACGGGATCATCCTGGGCTCCAACCCGTTCGGTGCCGCGCTCGCCCCGCTCATCGCCGCGCCGGTGATCACCGCGGTCGGCTGGCAGACCTCGTTCTTCTCGGTCGCCGCCGCCGGGGTCGTCGTCGCCGCCATGCTGTGGTTCCTGCTGCCGGCGCCGCTGCCGGCGAGCATCGCGGTGGACGAGGACGCTCCCGCCGCGGCCCCGCCGCGGTTCGGCACCATGGCGTTGCTGCGCCGCGGCGTGCTGTGGCGGTTCGCGCTGCTGTTCGGCGGGTTCGACCTGGTCGCGTGGGGGCTGACCAGCTGGGTGCCCAGCTACCTGCAGACCGTGCGGCACGTCTCGACGAACGCTTCCGGGATCCTCGCCTCGATCCCGTTCTTCTGCGCCACGATCGGCACGGTGCTCGGCGGGCTGTGCTACGACCGGTTCTTCCACGGCCGGCACCGGCTGCCGATCGTGGCCTCGTGCGTGGTGTCCGGGATCTTCCTGCTGCTGATGATCTTCTCGTCGTCGGCCGGGATGTTCACGCTGTACCAGTCGGTGTCGATGCTGGTGCTGTACCTGAGCTTCATGCCGATCTTCGGGCTGCCGCTGCGGCTGCTGCCACGCGAGGTCGTCGGCTCGGGTGCGGGGCTGGTGAACATGGGCGGCCAGGTCGCCGGCGCGCTGGCGCCGTTCGTGATGGGCTTCCTGGCCGACCACATCTCCTTCGACGCGGCGTTCCTGTTCCTGGAGCTCGGGCTGATCGTCGCGATCGCCGCGGTGTTCTGGACACCGCAGCGGCCCGACGACCTGATCAAGCACTTCCCGGAGCTGCAAGCGGCGGGCGCCCGGGTGTGAGGTGCCCGGTCACAACCCCTTGGCCCAGGCGTCGATCGTGGTGACCTCGGCCTGCCTGGGGAACACCTTCTCGGTCAGCACGCGGTGGACCTCGGCGTCGGCGTCGAGACAGCCGTCGGACAGCACGGTGAGCCGGAAGTCGAGGTCGGCGGCCTGGCGCAGGGTGGACAGCACCACCCCGCTGGTCGCGATGCCGGTCAGCACCAGCTCCCGCACCTCGCCTGCGCGCAGCACCACGTCCAGGTCGCTGCCGGCGAAGGCGCTGACCCGCCGCTTCGTGACGACCACCTCGCCGGGCAGCGGCGTGACGTCGGGGTGGATCCGCATGGCGGCCTCGTCGAAGCCTCCCCGGTCCCGGATCGCGCCGAACCCCTTGTTGTGCGAGCTGATCTCCGGGTACCCCGCCCGGAAACCGACCTGCACGTAGATCACCGGGACGCCGGCGGCGCGGGCGGCGCCGATCGCGCGGCGCAGCCCGGGCAGGTAGTCGCTGTCCTGGTCGAACCGGCTCACGATCCCGGCCTGCACGTCCATCACCAGCAGGGCGCTGTTCGTCATTCTGGTCACTGCTTCCTTCCCCGGCCCGAGGCCGGCTGTGCGTCGCCGCGAACGGCGACCGGTTGGTGGCGGCCTCGCAGCAGGGAGGCCACCGCGGCGACCACGGCCATCACCGCGGCCGCGGTGAACACCGTGACGAGTCCGTTGTGGACAGGCCCGGCGACGAGCTGGGGGAAGAACGTCTTCCCGGTCAGCACGTCCACGTTCGGCTGGGGCAGGGTGGCGAGCACGCCGCTGCTGCCCAGCAGGTGCCCGACCGGGTTGCTGCCCAGGAACGCGGCGAACAGGGTGCTCACCGGGGGCAACGCGGCCACGCTGGTCGCGGTCGCCGCCGGCACGCCCTGCGCCTGCAGGCCGGCCGCGAGGGTGTGCGGCAGCGAGCCGGCGAGACCGGCGATCATCAGCGAGAAGAAGATGCCGATGGACAACGAGGTTCCCGAGTTCTGGAACGTCGAGCGCATCCCGGACGCCACCCCGCGTTCGCCGGGCGGCACGCTGCCCATGATCGCGGAGGTGTTCGGCGCGGAGAACATCCCCTGCCCTATCCCGGACAGCAGGAGCAGGAGCGCGAAGACGGGGTAGGAGAAGTTCACCGGCAGGGCGAGCAGCCCGACGAACGCGCCGGCGACGATCACCAGCCCGCCGGTGGCGAACAGCCGCGCGCCGAACCGGTCGGACAGGTACCCCGAGACCGGCCCGGCGACCAGGAACCCGGCCGTCAGCGGCAGCATGTAGATCCCGGCCCACAGCGGGGTGTCCTCGTAGTCGAAGCCGTGCAGCGGCAGCCAGATCCCCTGCAGCCAGATGATCAGCATGAACTGCAGCCCGCCCCGGGCGATCGCGGTGAGCAGCGCCGCGAGGTTCCCGGCGGCGAACGCGCGGATCCGGAACAGCCCGAGCCGGAACATCGGCGCGACCACCCTGGTCTCGGCGATGCAGAACACGATCAGCAGCAGCACGCCCAGCGCGAGGCCGCCGAGCACGGCCGGGTTGCCCCAGCCGGTCGGATGCCCGCCGTAGGGCTGGATGCCGTAGGTGATCGCGGCGAGGATGACGCCGGTGCCAGCGGTGAACGTGGCCGTGCCGATCCAGTCGATGCGCGCCGGGCGCCGCTCGCCGGTCTCCCGCAGGCTGCGGTAGGACCAGATGGTGCCGAGCACGCCGATCGGCACGCTCACCCAGAACACCGCGTGCCAGTCGATCGCGGCGAGCAGCCCGCCCGCGAGCAGGCCGAGGAACTGACCAGCCAGCGCGGTGATCTGGTTGACGCCGAGCGCCATGCCGCGCTGCCGGGCGGGAAACGCGTCGGTGAGGATCGCGGCGGAGTTCCCGGTCAGCGTCGCGCCGCCGAACGCCTGCACGACGCGCCAGCCGATCAGCCACAGCGCACCGCCGCCCCCGGTCAGCGGGTCGAGCGAGAGCGCCAGCGAGGCGGCGGCGAAGATCGCGAAGCCCATGTTGTACATCCGGACGCGGCCGAACATGTCCCCCAGCCGGCCCAGCGCGACCACGAGCACCGCCGAGACCAGCAGGTACCCGAGGATCATCCACAGCAGGTAGCTGATGTTGCCCGGCGCGAGCGGGTCCAGCCCGATCCCGCGGAAGATCGCCGGCAGCGAGATGATCACGATCGACCCGTCGACGCTCGCGATCAGCACCCCGAGGGTGGTGTTGGACAGCGCGATCCACTTGTAGCGTTCGCCGCCGCCGCTCTGCGCCGTCACAGCTGCTCCGCCAGCCGCTCCAGCAGCGGCACGACGGCCAGCAGCTCACGGCGCTCGGCCGCGGTGAAGCCCTCCTCCAGCGCGAGCGCCAGCCGCTGGACGCTCGCCGACCGGCGGTCGTGGATGACGGCCCGGCCCGCCTCGGTGGGTGTCATCACGACCCGGCGCCCGTCCGCGGCGTCCGGCGCGCGGTCCACCATGCCGCGTTGTTCGAGCGCGGCCAGCGTGCTCGCCATCGCCTGCGGCCGCACCGCCTCGGCGTCCGCGAGCGCGCCCGGCGCGGCCGGCCCCTCGCGGTCCAGCCGGGACAGCACCGACATCTCCGACAGGGTCAGCTCGCCCGGCGCGTGCGCCTGCCGCAACCGGCGCACCAGCCGCCCGACCGCCACCTTCAGCTCGGCCGCCACCCGCGCGGACTCCCGGGACGGCGTCTTGATCTCAGCCACGATAGTAACAATAGGCTGTTTAAATCTGCCTTATCAACTGGGTTGAAGTTTGTCGCTCGCGGCCTCGCGGGCGGGGGCCGGGCAGCGGACCCGGCCATCAGGTCGAAGCTCACCGTGAACGACCCGGAAACGTTGCCGGACCACCGGACGCACCTCATCGGGCGACGAAGGCGGCGGGGCCGTGACGTGGCACCCGCCGGCGACGACACTGGCCCGTGGGCCCCGAGCCCCCTCGGGCGCCCTCCCCACCGAGGAGAGGAACTCCGGATGTCGAAGATCACCGTCGGCCACGAGAACTCCGAGGCCATCGAGATCCACTACGAGGACCACGGCAGCGGGCAGCCCGTCGTGCTCATCCACGGCTACCCGCTCAACGGGCACTCCTGGGAAAAGCAGGAAAGAGTGCTCCTGCAGGCGGGCTACCGGGTCATCACCTACGACCGGCGCGGGTTCGGCCAGTCCAGCCAGCCCACCGTCGGCTACGACTACGACACCTTCGCCGCCGACCTCGCGGCCCTGCTGGAGCACCTCGGACTGACCGGCGTCGTGCTCGTGGGCTTCTCCATGGGCACCGGCGAGGTCACCCGCTACCTGGGCACCTACGGCTCCGCCCGCGTCCGCAAGGCCGTGCTCATGGGCGCGATCCCGCCGTTCCTGCTCAAGACCGACGACAACCCCGACGGCGTCGACCGGTCGGTGTTCGAGGGCATCAAGGAGGCCGTGGTCAAGGACCGTCCCGCCTACTTCAAGGACTTCCTGGACAACTTCTACAACGTCGACACCTACGGTGGCACCCGCATCAGCGACCAGGCCTGGCAGAACAGCTTCAACGTCGCCGTCGCCGCGTCCGCCCATGCCGCGCACGCCTGCGTCGACACCTGGCTCACCGACTTCCGCCAGGACCTGCCCAAGATCGGCGTGCCGGTGCTGCTCATCCACGGCGACGCCGACCGCATCCTGCCGTACCAGGCCACCGCGGCCCGGCTGCCCGGGCTCGTCAAGGACCTGGAGTTCGTCACCGTCGAGGGCGGCCCGCACAACATCGCCTGGACCCACCCCGAGGAGGTGAACGGCCCGCTGCTCGACTTCCTCGGCCGCTGAGCCGCCGTCAGGACCGCACTGCCGGGTTGTCCGCGACGTAGGCCCGCACGATGTCGTCGAACGACTCCTCGGCGGTGAGGCCGAGTGCGTGGGCGCGCGGGGTGCGCAGCCGCGCGGGCCAGCTGCGCACCAGGGGCCCGATGGCGGGGTCGTCGATCCAGTCGATGAGCTCGCTCGCCCGCGTGCCCGCCACCCGGTCGAGTGCGGCCGCCATCTCGCGCGGCGTCGTGGTCAGCGCGGGGAGGTTGAGCGCGGTCCGGCTGCCCCACGCCTCGTCGCCGGCCCGGGCGGCGAGCAGGATGCCGTCCAGGGTCCGGCGCGGCGAGGACAGCGCGACGGGTGTGTCCGGCGGGACCGGGCACACCGCCCGCTGCCCGGCGAGCGGCTCGCGGACGATCCCGGACAGGAAGCTCGACGCGGCGGCGTTCGGCCTGCCGGGCCGCACGGACACCGTCATCAGCCGCACGGACCGGCCGCGGACGAATCCCTTGCGCGTGTAGTCGGCCACCAGCTGCTCGCCGATGAACTTCTGGACGCCGTAGCTCGACTGCGGGCGCGGCAGGGTGTCGTCGTCCACCACGCCGACCGGCCCGATCGCCGGGTCGCTGCCGAACACGGCCAGCGAGCTGGAGAACACCAGCACCGGCGGCGTCCGGTGCCGCCGGGCGTACTCCAGCAGCGCGCGGGTCCCGTCCACATTGGTGCGCATGCCGAGGTCGAAGTCGGCTTCGGCGGCGCCGCTGACCACCCCGGCGAGATGGAACACCACGTCCGCCTCGCCCAGTTCGGGCAGCACGCTCACCAGCTCCCCGACGACGGGCCGCACGCGCTCGTCCTCCGCGAGGTCGGCGGCAGGCTCGGCGAGATCCGCCAGGACCAGCTCGCCGACCGCGGCCGGTCCCGCACCGCCGACGGCCACCGGCCCGGCGAGCAGCCGGCGTGCGAGCAGGGTGCCGAGGAACCCGGCACCTCCGGTGATGACGACCTTCACAGGACCTCCAGTCGGCCGACGACGTCCGCCAGCGAGCTCTCGTCGCCGACGTTCCCGGCGAACACCACGTACGGCAGCCCCGCCGCGGGCCCGGACACCGGCTCCCACAGGGACACAATGCCCGGCAGCAGGGAGCCCCGGACCCAGGCCCGGCGGATGCCCAGTGCCTCGGTGGCCACGTCGGAGGAGGTGATGCCGCCCTTCGCCACCACGAACCCGGGGCGGCGCGCCGCGACCACCCGCCCGGCGGCGGTGGTCAGCGCGGCGCTCACCCGGCGGGCGATGTGCAGGCTCGCCGCCTCGTCCGCGCCCTTGACCAGGGCCCGCGAGGTGCTCAGCACCACCAGTGAGTTCTCGAGCGCGGCAGCGGCGGCCGCCACCGCGTCGCGGATGTGCTCGTCCGCACGGGTCTCGTCGAGCAGCGTCGGCACGTCGAGCTCGACCGCGGCGAACCGGCGCCGCCGCCCCAGCTCGGCGAGCTGCCCCGTCGTCAGCGCGACGTGGGAGCCGACGACGACGAGCCCGTGCGCCCCGGGCCGGACGAGCCCGGCCAGCACCTCGTCCGCGATCGGCGGCTGCGCATCCTGCCCCACCCGGGCCCGCACGAAGGACGGGCCGATCCGGTACACAAAGGACATTCCGGCGTCCTCCGCGGCGAGGACCGCCAGCACGGCGGCGCGCAGGTCGTCGTCCTCGGCGGCGTCGAGCGCGACGACCCTCCCGCCGCGGACGCCGGTCAGCCGGTTCCGGAGGCTTTCCGTGGTGCCACCGCGGATGTCCTCGACCGTCAGCTCGGCGACCTCCTCGGCGGCCAGTCGTCCGCCGCTCTTTTCGGCGACCCAGTCGGCGAGCCTGGACGAGCGGTAGCCGAACGTCGCGTCGCGAGCGAACTCGCTCTCCGCCACGGGAAGCAGCCCGTCGCCGGCCCGCAACCAGTGCACACCGTGGATCGTGACCCGGCCGGCGTCGGTGTAGGCGGGCGCGAGCACGACCGCGTCGACCGTGCCGCCGTGCTTCGCGACGACCTCGCCGATCGCGTCGGTTTCGAGCGGGAAATGGCCGCGCAGCGTGGAATCGCTCCGGCTCGCGAAGACCGGGCGAACGCCTTCCCGCCCGGCAGCTTCGAGGCACGCTTCGACGACCTCGCGGTCCCGCGTGGCCGCCTCGCCGGGCGCGAGGCTGCGGGTGTTGGTCAGCACGAAGAACCCGGGCGTGTCCTGGCGCAGCGCCCACCGGACGTCCTCGACGCCCCAGCGCGTGAGCACCGGCAGGTCGCGGACGGTCTGGGTGCCGGTCGGGTCGTCGTCGAGGAACACGACCCGGCGCGCGCCCGCCAGCGCGCCGCGCACCGCCCGCGCGGGCACCCGCCGCACCGCGTGCAGGGGTTCGGGGTTCACTCGGCGCCTCCCATCGCGCCCCCACCCTATAGCGGCCCGTGCCCGGTGAGGGTGTCGCTCCGGGGCCGGAGACGGCAGGCTGGGACGAACTGCCCGGCCACTCGAGGAGCGTGCGTCGAGATGCCATGGTTTCCGGACTTCGCCAGCGCCGTCGAGCTGGTCCGCAGGCAGACCCGGGCCGCGGGGCGGGCCGACCCGGTCGGGCAGTACTTCGCCGCGCTCGACAACGGGAACGCCCGGGCGCTGGAGGCCGCGTGGCCCGGCGAGGTGGTGGTGCACGACCCCCGCGCCGGCGAGGTCCGCGGCCACAAGCAGCTGCTGAAGTTCGTCCGCCGGAACCGGGCGTGGCTCGCCGGGCGGCACGCGCGGATCGAGACGGCGGCGGCCACCACGGACGGCGACCGGGCGGTGGTCGAGCTGCTCGCCCACCTGGTCGCGAACGACGGGCGCGAGGTGGCCTGGCCGGTGGCGGTCGTCGCCCAGTCCCCCGACGACCGGTCGGTCGTGTTCCGCACCTACTGCAGCCAATGGCCGGTCGACGGGCAGCGCCATCTGCGACCGCCGATCCTCGGCCCCGCCGCGGTCCACCCCGGCGACGTCGTCGGCGATACGCGTCCGCGCTGGAGGCCGGTGACACGGAGGCGGTCGTGGCCACTTTCGCGCCGGACGGCTACTTCCGCGAACCGATCGGCCGGCACTACACCCACACCGGCACCCCGGCCCTGCGTTCGTTCTTCACCAGTTGCTTCAGTGCCGGTGGCGGCATCGGGTTGCAGCACTGCGCCGTCACCGACGACGGGACGCGCTGCGCTGTCGAATACAACTGCGTCCGCTGGGGCGAGCACGACCTGCCGCCGCAGGCGGGACTGAGCGTCTGCGAACGCGGCCCCGACGGGCTCCTCGCCGCGGTGCGCGTCTACGACGACGTCGAAGGACCGCTCGCGCGCCCCTGAGGGAGACCGATCTCGCAGTGCTGGTGCTGCCGCTCAGCAGCCCAGGACCGAACGCGCCGCGGCGGAGAGGAGCTTGCGCAGCCGGTTGTCCTCCAGGCCGCTGTTGTGGAACAACGTCGACTGGATGGCGCCGATCGCGGCGTGCACGACCACCCTCGCCTCCGGGTCGCCGATGTCGGTGCGCAGCTCGGCCAGCAGGTGCACCCACTCCTCCAGGTACAGCCGCTGCTTGCGGCGCAGCCGCCGCCGGTCGTCCTCGGGCAGGTTGTGGATCTCGTTGTGGTAGACCTGCGCCAGCTCGCGGTCGGCGACCACGAACTCCACCTGCCCGGCGATCAGCTCGTGCAGCGCCTCGCGCAGGTCGCCGACCTCGTGCACGATCCGCTGCTCGTCGCGCAGCAGCCCGTCGATGACCCGGTCGAACAGGGCCACCAGCACCGCGGACTTGCTCTCGAAGTGCCGGTAGATCGCCGAGCCGGTGACCCCGGCCGCGGCGCCGATGTCCGCCATGGACACCGCGTGATACCCCTTGCGCGCCACCAGGTCGGCGGCCGCGGCGAGGATCCGCTCCTTGCGGGCGGGGTCGCGGGTGCGTGCCGGCGAGCTCATCCCGCACCACCGGTGTAGTGCTCGGCGAAGCTCTCCCGGACCACGTTCTTCCGGATCTTGCCGGTCGAGGTGCGTGGCAGCTCGCCGGCCACGATCACGGCCTTCGGCACCTTGTACCGGTCGATGCGCGAACGCAGGCCCGCCAGCAGCGCCTCGGGATCGATCCGCCGGCCGGGCTTGGGCACCACGACCGCGGTGATCGCCTCCGTCCACCGCTCGTGCGGCAGCCCCACCACGACGGCCTCCGCGATGTCCTCGCCGACCTCGAACAACGCCTTCTCGACCTCCATCGAAGCCACGTTCTCCCCGCCGGTCTTGATCACGTCCTTGCGCCGGTCGCTGAACCACAGGATGCCATCGGCGTCGAAGTACCCGACGTCCCCGCTGTGAAACCAGCCGTGTTCGAACGCCTCCGCCGTCGCCTCCGCGTCGTCGAGGTACCCGGTCATGGTGTGCGGGCCCCGGTAGACGATCTCGCCGACCTCGCCCTGGGGCAGCAGGCTCCCGTCGGCGTCCATGATCGCGGTCTGCACGTTGACCACCGCGCTGCCGACCGCGCCGGCGTGCGAGAGCTGGTGCTCCGGGCGGAAGAGGTTCGTCGTCGGGCTCATCTCGGTCTGTCCGAAAAGGAGGTAGAACTCACAGCCGAACACCTCGATCGCCTGCCGCAGCTGGGCTTCGGGCATCGCGGCCATGGCGTAGAGCGCCCGGCGGAGGCTGGACAGGTCGCGGGTGGCGACGTCCGGGTGCTCCAGCAGCTGCTGGTACATCATCGGCAGCCCGAAGATCTGCGTGATGCGCTCGCGTTCGATCTGCTCGAGCAGGCCCGCGGCGTCGAACCCGCGCCGGACGTGGATGGCCGCGCCGACCATGACCGCGGCGGTGCAGTGGCAGTTGAGCTGCGCGGTGTGGAACATCGGCATCATCGCGACGAACCGGTCCTCCTCGGTGAACCGCGCCTCCAGCGCCATCATCGTCGACTCGAGGTAGATCGCGGTGTGATTACCCATCACGCCCTTGGGGAACGAGGTCGTGCCGCTGGTGTAGAGGTAGGTGATCGGGTCGCGGTCGCCGACGACGTGCTCGGGCTCGGTGTCCGGGAAGCCCTCGGCCAGCTCCTCGAAGGTGCCCCCCTCGGCCGCGGCGCCGGTGCCAGGGGCGACGATCACGTCCGTCACCGCGGGCACCTTGCCCAGCGCGTCCGACATGGCCTCCAGCAGCTGGCTCTCGACGACGATCCCGCGGGACTTCGAGTGCCCCAGCACGTACGCCACCTCGTCGGCCCGCCAGCCGAGGTTGACCGGCACGCACACCACGCCGAGCTTCGCGCAGGCGTAGTAGGTCACCAGGAACTCGGCGCTGTTGCCCGAGGCGAGCGCGAGCGCGTCGCCGCGGGCGTAACCGCGGGCCGTGAGGGCGTTGGCGACCCGGTTCACCCACGCGTTGAACTCGGTGTAGGTGAACCGGCGCGCGCCGTCGACCACCGCGGTGCGCCGGGGATGGCGGGCGGCGGTCCTGGTCAGGCTGTCGCCGACGTTGACCCGGTGGATGAGGTTGTCGTGGAGCTCGGACGCGGACATCGGTTCTCCTTACAGGAAGTCAGTACGACCGGGGCAGCCCCAGCGAATGCTGTGCGACGTAGTTCAGGATCATCTCCCGGTTCACCGGCGCGATCCGGAGCAGCCGGGCGAGCCCCCAGAACGGGACGAGCCCGTACTCGACGGCGAGGCCGTTGCCGCCGTGGGTCTGGATCGCGGCGTCCACGGCGGCGAGCGCCGCCTCCGCCGCGGCGTACTTCGCCATGTTCGCCGCCTCCCCCGCCGGCTCGCCGTGGTCGTGCAGCCAGGCCGCGCGGGCGGTCATCAGCGCGGCCAGCTCCACCTCGATCTTCGCCTTGGCGAGCACGTGCGAAACCCCTTGGTGCGCCCCGATCGGCTGCGACCACACCACCCGGTTCCGCGCGTACTCGGCCGCCTTCGCCAAGGCATAGCGCCCGATGCCCACGCACACCGCGGCGCCCGTGACGCGCTCGGGGTTGAGCCCGTGGAAGACCTGCGCGAACCCCTCGCCCTCGACGCCGACCAGCCGGTCCGCGCCCACCCGCACGTCGTCGAAGTGCAGGGTGAACTGCCGCTCCGGCAGCTGCACCGACACCGGCAGCGGTTGGCTGACCAGCCCCGGCGCGTCGGTGTCCACGATGAACAACGACAGCCGGCCCTGCGCCCCGGTCCTGGCCACGACCAGGATCGCGTCCGCGTCGTCGACACCGGAGATGTAGTACTTCTGTCCATTGAGGACGTAGTCGGCACCGTCCCTGACCGCCGTGGTGGCCAGCTTGTGCGTGTTGGACCCGGCCTCCGGCTCGGTGATCGCGAAGACCACCTTGCCCTGCCCGCTCGCCAGCCGCGGCAGCCACTCCTTGCGCTGCTCCTCGGTGCCGTAGGTGGCGATGACCTCGCCGGAGATCGCACTGGACACCAGCAGCAGCAACAGCGGGCAGCCCTGGGCGGCGGACTCCTCGCACACGATCGCCAGCTCCACCAGCCCGGCACCCCCGCCGCCGTAGGCCTCCGGCACGTTGATCCCGACGAACCCGTGGTCGCCCAGTGCCCGCCACAGCTCGGTGGTCGCCTCCCTGGCCTCGGCCTTGCGGGCGAAGTACCCGCCGCCGAAGTCCGCGGCGATCGCGCCGACCGCGGCACGCAACGCCCGGTGCTCGTCGGTTTCGTGGAAGTCCATCGGCTCTCCTCACCCCTCGCCCAGCAGGTCCGCCGGGATCGCCACCGAACGCGACCGCAGGTACTCCCCCAGGCCCTTCGCCTGCGGATCAGGCCGGGTGGAGGCGGCGACCCCGGAGCCGAGGATGCCGACGACCACGAAGTTCAGCGCGTTGAGGTTGGGCAGCTCGAACCGGCGGACGGGCAGCTGCGCGGCCTCGGGAAGCAGCTCGCGGAACCGCCCGACCGTCAGATAGCCGCGCAGCCAGGCGAACGACCGCTCGTCCCTGGTCCACAGGCCGACGTTGGCGTTGCCCCCCTTGTCCCCCGAGCGCGCCGCGCACACCCGCCCGAGCGGTGCCCGGCGCACCGGGCCCGCCACGGGCGCGGCGACCGGATGCGCCACGGGCACCGGCACCTCGCCGGAAGGCCCGTGGGCGATCACCTTCCGGGTCCCGTCGGGCAGGACCACGCTGTGCTCGACGAGCCCGGCCGGCACCGACGCGGGCCAGTAGACGCCGTAAGCGCTTTCCGCGCCCGGCGGTGTCGTGGTGTGGAAGCCGGCGTAGCCGCCGAGGGCGAGCTCCATGGTGGCGTTGGAGAACCGGCGGCCGACCTTGCGCGGATCGGGGTCCTTGACCGTGACCCGCAGCTGCGCGGTCGCCTGCTCGTTGCCGGGCGCGTCCTCGTGGTCGAACCGGATCAGCCGGACGTCGGTCTCGGCGAAGGAGTCCTTGCCGCCCAGGATCTCGAACAGCTCCTGCTCGGCCCAGGCCGCCTTCTCCTCGATGTCCAGGCCGGTCAGCACCAGCGTCATCGTGTTGCGGTAGCCGCCGAGGTAGTTGACGGCGACCTTGAGCCGGTCCGGCGGCGCGCTGCCGCGGGTTCCGGAGATGCGCACCCGGTCGGCCCCGTCCTGCGTCAGTGCCACGGTGTCGAACCGGGCCACCACATCGGGGTTGACGTAGGCGGGCTCGGCGATCTCGTAGAGCAGTTGCGCGGTCACGGTTCCCGGCGACACCAGCCCGCCGGTGCCCGGGTGCTTGGTGATCACGCTGCTGCCGTCCGCCTCGACCTCGGCGATGGGGAACCCGGGATAGCGGCGGTCGGTGATCTCGTGCAGCCACGAGTAGTTGCCCCCGGTCGCCTGCGGGCCGCATTCGATGACGTGGCCCGCGGCGACGGCCCCGGCGAGCGCGTCGAAGTCCGTGCGCCGCCAGCCGTGCCACCAGGCCGCCGGGCCGACGACCAGGGACGCGTCGGTCACCCGCGGGCACACGACGAGGTCCGCACCGGCGGCCAGCGCCTCCGCGATCCCCCAGCCGCCGAGGTAGGCGTTGGCGGACACGGGTTTGACCCCCGCCTCGGCGAGGGGCTGTCCGGTGTCCATGTTGGACAGTGGATGGCCGGCCGCGATCAGCTCGTCGATCCGGCCGGCGAGGTCGTCGCCCTCGACGTAGGCGATCTTCGGGACCAGGCCGAGCTTCGCGGCGAGCTCGCCGAGCTTTCCGGCCAGGCCGGCCGGGTTGAGCCCGCCCGCGTTGCTGACCACCCGGATCCCGCGGTCCAGACAGGTGCCGAGGACCTGTTCCATCTGGGTCAGGAACGTGCGGGCGTACCCGGCGTCCGGGTCCTTCTGCCGGGCCTTCCACAGGATGAGCATGGTCAGCTCGGCGAGGTAGTCGCCGGTGAGCACGTCGAGGGGGCCGCCCTCGACCATCTCCCGGGCGGCGGCGATGCGGTCGCCGTAGAAGCCCGAGCAGTTCCCGATACGCACGGCGCGCCTGGTCATCGCGCCTCCCCGGCGGGCTTGCGACCGGGACCGGGCGCCCCGGCGAACGCCTGCGCGATCGACATCCATTCGGTCGCGACGGGGCCCTCGACGCGCAGTGCGATGTCGTCGGCATGCCGCCGCTGGGTCACCGCGAGGCAGAAGTCGAGCGCCGGTCCCGAAACCCGGTCGGCCGCCTCGGGCGGCCCCCACGCCCAGGTGCTCCCGTCCGGGGCGCGCAGTTCGACCCGCACCGGCGCGGCCGGTACCGCCCGGCCATGCAGGCTGAAGGCGAACCCGAAGGTGCCGACGCCGAGGTGGGCGATGTGGCGCAGGCGCCCGGTCGGCTCGCGCCGGACGCCGAGGGCGTCGGCGACGTCCTGCCCGTGCGCCCAGGTCTCCATGATCCGCGCGGTGACCGAGCTGGCGGCGCTCATGTCGGGGCCGTACCAGGGCAACCGCGCCTTGGGCTCGAGCGTCTCGAACACCTCCGCGAACCCCCGCCGCGCCCGGCGGAACCAGCCGAGCAGCCCGTCACCGGGCAGCTCCCGGTGCCGCGCCGCCACCTCGTCGGGGAAGCCCGGGCCGAGCGCCGTCAGCTCCGCCGCCTCGCGCCGGAACCGGTCGGGCGCCGTCGCGGCCAGCAGCGCGGCCTCGTCGAAGTAGGCGAGATGGCTGACCTGGTCGCGGATCGCCCAGCCCTCGGCCGGGGTGGGCCGGCTCCAGCCGGCATCGTCCAACGTGGACAGAAGATCGTCGAGCACGCGGGTCTCCGCCAGCAGGTCGGCGACGAGGCCCGGCATCGAAACGGGCATCTAGCGTCCCTTCCAGACCGGTGCGCGCTTGTCCCGGAACGCGGCCGGGCCCTCCTGCGCGTCTTCGCTCAGGTAGACCGGCTCCCAGATCCGCTCGGCCTCGGCGTAGGCGTCGGCGAGCGGGTGCTCGGCGATCAGCCGGACGGTCTTCTTGGCGGCCAGCACCGACAACGGCGCGTTCGCGGCGATCCGCTCGGCCAGCCGCTGGGCCGCACCGGCCAGCTCACCGGCCGGGACGACCTCGTTCACCAGCCCGATCTCCCGCGCCCGCGCGGCGTCGACCGGATCGCCGGTGAGCAGGATCTGCATCGCGATGCGCGGCGGGACCAGCCACGGCAGCGGCGCCGCCCAGGGTGCGCCCCGGCCCACCTTGGCCTCGCTGATCGCGAACCGGGCGCCCTCGGCGGCGACACACAGGTCGCAGCTCTGCGCGAGCAGGAAGCCGCCCGCGTAGGCGACGCCGTTGACGGCGGCGATCGTCGGCTTGGCGACCTCGATGGTGCGCCCGAACTGCGGGACGAAGTCCGGTGGCGGCACCCTCAGCCCGCTGTCCGCCATCTCCTTGAGGTCACCGCCCGCGCAGAACGCCTTGCCGCCCGCGCCGGTGAGGACGAGGACCTTGGCGTCGTCGTCCTCGTTGAACCGCTCGGTCCCGGCCAGCAGGCCGTCGCGCACGGACTTGTTCAGCGCGTTGCGGGCTTCGGGCCGGTTGATCGTCAGCCAGGCCACCGGACCGCGCAGCTCGTAGGTCACGTCCACGCTCAGGCCTCCTGTTCCTCGACGACGGCGAGCACGGTGCCGACGTCCACCGCCTGTCCGACGGAGACCCCGAGGTCGCCGACGATCCCGTCGTGCGGGGCGAGCACGCTGTGCTCCATCTTCATCGCCTCCAGCACCACCACCGGCGTGCCGGCGGACACCTTCGCCCCGGCCTCGACCGTGATCCGCACGACGGTTCCCGGCATCGGCGCGAGCAGCGACCCCGGCGCGGAACGGGCGCCGGGATCGGGGAACCGGGGCAGCTCGGTCAGCTCGGTCGAGCCGAGCGCACTATCCACATAGGACGTGCTGCCGACCGGGTGCACGCGGACCTGCCGCCGGATGCCGTCGACGTCGAGCTCGACGAGGTCCGCCGATGCGTGGTGCACCAGGACCTCCGGTAACGCCACGCCGCCCACGGTGGCATCGACAGCGCTTTCCCGCACCCGGTAGGTCACCGGGACCTCCGCACCGTCGACGGCGAACACCACCTGCTGCGGCCCGTTGGCCACGTTGCGCCAGCCCGAAGGCAGTGTCCTCAGCACCGGCGCTTCCGCCCGCCGGGTGGCCTGCCCCGCCAGTGCGGCGGCGAGGGCATGGACCGGCACGGCCCGCGGATCGCGCGAGCCCGTCGCGAGCTCCACCGGATCGTGTCGGCTCAGGTAGCCGGTGTCGATCAACCCGGCCCGGAACTCCGGCTCCCGCAGGATGCCGGCGAGCAGCTCCCGGTTGGTCGCCAGGCCGTGCACGCGGGTTCCGGCGAGCGCCTTCGCCAGCAGGCGGCAGGCCTCGTCGCGGTTCGGCCCGTACGCGATCACCTTCGCCAGCATCGGGTCGTAGTGCACGCCGACCACCGAACCGTCGGCCACCCCGGCGTCCACCCGCACGCCGTCGAGCGGCGGCACGGCGAACCGGTGCACCGTCCCGCTCGCCGGCAGGAACCCGGCGGCGGTGTCCTCGGCGTAGAGCCGGACCTCCACCGCGTGCCCGTGGACGGCGGCGGCGAGCACCTCGTCCGGCAGCGGGTTCCCCTCCGCGACCAGGAGCTGCAGGCGCACCAGGTCCAGGCCGGTGATCAGCTCGGTGACCGGGTGCTCGACCTGCAACCGGGTGTTGACCTCCAGGAAGTGGAAGCGGCCGTCGGCGCCGAGGACGAACTCCACGGTGCCCGCGCCGACGTAGCCGATCGCCTTGCCCGCCGCGACGGCGGCGTCGCCCAGCTCGCGGCGCAGCGCCTCGTCGACGACCGGCGACGGCGCCTCCTCGATGATCTTCTGGTAGCGCCGCTGGATCGAGCACTCCCGCTCGAACAGGTGCACGACGGTGCCGTGTGTGTCGCCGAAGATCTGCACCTCGACGTGCCGCGGTGAGTCGACGAAGCGCTCCAGGAACACCGTGCCGTCGCCGAACGCCGACGCGGCCTCGCGGCGCGCGCCCTCGACCGCGTCCAGCAGCTCGTCCGGCCCACGCACCACGCGCATCCCCCGGCCACCGCCACCGAAGGCCGCCTTGACCAGCACCGGGTACCCGATCTCCTCGGCCGTCCTGGCGCCCAGTGCGGCCGGGTCGAACTCCGCGTCCGCATCGATCGTGATCCCGGGAAGGACCGGGACACCGGCCGCGGCCATCAGCTCCTTCGCCGCGATCTTCGAGCCCATCGCTTCGATCGCCTCGGGCGGCGGGCCGACGAAAATCAGCCCGGCTGCCGCGCAGGCCCGGGCGAAACCCCCGTTCTCAGAGAGGAAACCGTAACCGGGATGCACGGCGTCGGCGCCCGTGCGGCGGGCCGCGTCGATGATCAGGTCGGCGCGCAGGTAGGTGTCCGCGGGCGAGCTCCCGGGCAGGCGCACGGCTTCGTCGGCGTCGGCCACGAACGGTGCGCCGGTGTCCGCGTCGGAGTACACCGCGACCGTGGCGATGTCCAGCGCCCGGGCGGACCGCATCACGCGCGCGGCGATCTCGCCGCGGTTGGCGACGAGCAGCTTGCGGATCTCGGTCATCGGTCCCTCACATCCGGAAGACGCCGAAGCCGCGACGGCCTTCGACCAGCTGGGAATGGGCCGCGGACAACGAGATCCCGAGCACGGCGCGGGTGTCGCGCGGGTCGATCACGCCGTCGTCGTAGAGCCGCGCGCTGACGAAGAAGGCATGTGACTCGCGTTCGATCTGCGCCTCGATCTGCGCGCGGCGCCGCTCGTCGGCCTCGGTGTCGAACTCACGCCCGGCGGACTCGGCCGACTGCCTGCCCACGATGGACAGCACCCCGGCGAGCTGCTGGGCGCCCATCACGGCGAGCTTCGCGTTGGCCCAGGCGAACATGAACCGCGGGTCGTAGGCGCGGCCCGACATCCCGTAGTTGCCGGCACCGAACGACGCACCGATGTTCAGCGTGACGTGCGGGACCTTGCTGTTGGTCACCGCGTTGATCATCTTCGCGCCGTCCTTGATGATCCCGCCCTGTTCGTAGGCCTTGCCGACCATGTAGCCGGTGGTGTTCTGCAGGAAGACCAGCGGGGTGCCGGTCTGGTTGGCCAGCAGGATGAACTCGCTGGCCTTCTTGGCCTCCTCGCTGAACAGCACACCGCGCGCGTTCGCCAGCACGCCGACCGGGAACCCGTGGATCGACGCCCAGCCGGTGACCAGGCTCGTGCCGTAGCGCGGCTTGTACTCCCCGAAGCGCGAGCCGTCGACGACACGGGCGAGCACCTCGTGCGGGTCGACCGGCACCCGGAAGTCCGCCGAGGCGATGCCGAGCAGCTCGTCCGGGTCGTACAGCGGCGGGTCGGCGGGCAGGCTCGGCCCGGGGCCGAGCTTGCGCCAGTCGAGCTCGGCGACGATCTGGCGGCCGATCCGCAGGCAGTCCAGCTCGTCGGTGGCGAAGTGGTCCGAGAGCCCGGACACCCGCGAGTGCATGTCGGCGCCGCCCAGCTCCTCGTCGTCGGACTCCTCGCCGGTGGCCATCTTCACCAGCGGCGGCCCGCCGAGGAACACCTTCGCCTGGCCGTCCACCAGCACCGCGTAGTCGCACATGCCGGGCACGTAGGCGCCGCCCGCGGTGGAGTTGCCGAACACCAGCGCGATCGTCGGAACGCCCGCCGCGGACAGCTCGGTGAGGTCGTGGAAGATCTTGCCGGCGTGCACGAACAGTTCCGACTGGGTCGGCAGGTCCGCTCCGCCGGACTCGACCATGTTGATCACAGGCAGCCGGTTCGCGCGGGCGATCTCCAGCGCCCGCAACGTCTTCTTGAGCGTGTACGGGTTCATCGCGCCGCCGCGGACGGTGGGGTCGTGGGCGATGATCACGCACTCCACCCCGGACACGACGCCGACCCCGGTGAGGATGCTGGCGCCGACGGTGAACTCGGTGCCCCAGGCGGCGAGCGCGGACAGCTCGAGGAACGGGCTGTCCCGGTCGAGCAGCAGCTCCAGGCGCTCGCGCACCAGCAGCCGGCCCCGCTTGTGGTGTCGCTCGGCGTACCTCGCGCCGCCCCCTGCGCGCGCGAGGTCGAGCTGCTCCTCGAGCGCGGCGACGGCGGCCAGCTGCGCCTCGCGGTTGCGCCGGTAGGTCTCCGCCGTGACGTCCACAGTGGATCTCAAGGTGGGCAAGGCGATGCCCCTTCCGTTCGAAGCCTGCGCGACCCGACGTTACTCGCCATTCACTAACTTGAGAAGTACCTCCCCCGGCTTCGGAGCGTCGACGCAGCTCACCGGGCATTAACGGCGACTTTCTGTGACCCCCTTCACAATCCGTCCGGGCAAGGCTACGATCCCGAGTGAATCGTGGTTCACATGCGTCTCGGATCGGAGCGAGGTCGGCCATGAGCTTTGACGTCACCAGCCTGGACCATCGGCGGGCGGCGAACCGCTGGGAGCGGGTGAGCGTCGGCGACATCCTGGAGCGGCTCACCTGGAGCTACCCGGACAAGGAGGCCATCGTCGGCTGGCGCGGCGCGTTCGCCCATCCCGAGCACGAGCGGCTGACCTACCGCCAGGCCGACGAGCTGACCGCGAGGTTCGCCAACGGACTGCTCGCGCGTGGCCTCCGGCGCGGCGACCGGGTGCTGCTGTTCTGCGAGAACTCCGTGGAGGCCTACCTGGCCAAGCTGGGCATCGCGAAGGCGGGCCTGGTCTGCGTGCCGGTCAACCCGACCCTCGCCCCGGACGTCGTCGCCCACCTCATCGAGACCACCGAGCCCGCCTTCGCCGTGGTCGACGCCGAGCTGTGGGCCCGCGCGAAGGAGCCGTTCGGGCAGACCGGGCTGGCACCGGGGGTCACCATCCCGATCGGCGGCGGCGCGGTCGAGGACAGCGTGACCTTCGCCGGGTTCGTCCACGAGCAGCCCACGACCGAGCCGGCGACCGAGATCTCCGGCGACGACATCTGGCAGATCCTGTTCACCTCGGGCACGACCGCGCTGCCCAAGGGCGCGATGATCTCCCACCATTCGAGTCACTACGCCGCGTACAGCTTCGCGCTCACGCTCACCCGCGGCGTGCGGCTGGAGTGCGACCTCAAGCTGGCCACCTTCCTGCCGATCATCTACCACGTCGCCGACCAGATCTTCACGTTCCCGGCGTTCCTGGCCGGGGGCACGCTGCTGATCGGGCGCCGCCCGGACCCGGCCGCGGTCGCCGAGGCGATCAGCCGCGAGGCCATCACCGCACTGTGGGCAGGCTCCCCCGCGATGGCCGGCGCGCTCGCCGGGATCCTGCGCGAGGACCGGCTCTCCTACGACCCGCGCAGCCTCAAGGTGCTCGTCTACGGCTGGGCGGCGCTCGCGCCCGGCACACTGGCCACGTTCAAACGGCTCTGCGGCGAGGAGCTCGTCGCGACGGAGATCTTCGGGCAGACGGAATCCATTTCGTGCCACCGGTTCTGGCCCGACAAGTGGCCGGAGGTGTACCGGCGGACGGCGCCGGAGCAGAACTACGTCGGCGTCCCCAACCCGCTGCTGGCCTCGACGGTGATGGACGAGACCGGCGCGATGCTCACCGGCAGGCCCGGTGTGCCCGGCGAGGCGGTCTACCGCTCCCCGGCCGTCACCGCCGGCTACTACCGCGACCTCCCGGCGACGGAAGAAGCCTTCCGCGACGGCTGGTTCCACTCCGGCGACAGCTGTGTGTACGACGAGCACGGCCTGCGGGTCATGGTGGACCGGTACAAGGACATCGTGAAGTCCGGCGGGGAGAACGTGTCCAGCATCCGGGTGGAGTCGGTGCTGCACCAGCATCCGGGCGTGGCTGAGGCGGCGGTCGTGGGGCTGCCGCACGACCGCTGGGGTGAGGCGGTCACCGCGGTCGTGGTGCCGGGCGCCACCGGCACCACGACGCGCGAAGACCTGCTCGCCTTCTGCCGCGAGCGTCTCGCGGGCTTCGAGACCCCGAAGGACGTCGTGTTCGTGACCGCACTGCCGGAAACCGTCGGCGGGAAGGTGCTGAAGTACAAGCTGCGCCAGCAGTACCGGACGTTCTACTCGGGTTAGCGCGTCACGTCAGCTGGGCCGGCACGTTGTAGGCCTCCACCAGCAGGCGCGGGTGAGCGACGTCGCGGCGCGGGGAGACGGTGACCGTCCGGCTCTCCCCCGGCAGCAGCCAGAGGTAGTTGTCGCCGTAGAGGGTGGGCAGCACGCGGTCGGTGCCGTTGCTCTCCCGAAGCGACAGCCGGGTCATCGCGGCCACCGCTTGGCCGGTGTTTTCGATCGTCGCCGTGTAACCGTTCTTGCCCGTGCCACGCAGGCCGACCCGCAGCCGCGTGCGGGGCAACTGGTTGAGGCCCTGCATCACCGCGTCCGCGCGGTAGCGCCAGTAGGTGTTCTCCGACAGGACCGCCCCGCTCGCGTCGGTCATCGTCAGGCGCAGCAGGTGCAACGCCGGCAGCGCGTCGTCGAAGGGCACGGTGAACGCGTTCGCCGTCGACACGGCGGCGATGCCGAGCTGCCGGCGCACCGGGCCGCCGACCGGCTTCCCGTCGAGGCCGTGCAGCTGCGCGGTGACCGTCACCGCCGAGAGCGGCGCCGGCGTGTGGTTGACCGCCGTGACCTGCCAGGTCGACAGGTCCGCCTGGACGTGGCGCGCCTCGCAGCCCTTGCGCGCGCCGTAGTAGCTGCCGTTGACGTCGAGGTCGTAGTCGTAGGTCTGCCACACCGTGCTGTGCCAGGCCGGATGCGACATCCACAGCAGTACGCCGGTGGCGTCGTTCCACAGCTTCGCGTTCCACGCCTCGAAGATCGCGCGCATGTTCTCGTAGTTGACGAACTGCGCCTTGCGGCAGAACTCGGCCAGGCTGGTGGACGGCGCGAGCCGCGCGTCGATCGCCGCCAGGTAGGTCTGCGGGGACTGGTTGCCGTTGGCGGACCAGTCGTGCAGGTACCACGGGCCGTCGATCGGCCAGCCCGGGTCGCCCTCGCCCACGAGGTTGCGCATGCTCTCCACGACCGACACCGTCGGCAGCCCGATCTCGCTCCAGAACCCGGCCTTGCCGGTGAAGTACTGGCGCGGGTCGAGCCAGCGGTACGGCCCGTCGCCGGTGATCACGCCGCCCGCGGAGTTGCTCTGGTACAACAGGTCCGTGTTCGCGGTGACGATCTCGCGCAGGGCGTTGTCGACGACCGACGGCGGGCTGCCCTCGTTGCAGCCGAACCAGATCGTCGCGCACGGGTGGTGGCGGTAGCGCAGCACGGTGTCCTTCGCCTGGGCCAGGAACACGTCATGGTTCGCCGGGTCGGTCGAGAAGCCGTCCCAGAACTCGTTCCACAGCAGGATCCCGTACTTGTCGCACGCCGTGAACAGCTCTTCCCGGTAGGAGGAGCCGATCCAGTTGCGGAGCAGCGTGAAGTTCATGTCCCGGTGCATCGCGACCACCGCGTCCATCCGGTCGGCCGGCATCCGGCGCAGCAGCTCGTCCCACCCCCAGCTGCCGCCGCGGCAGAACACCTTGACCCCGTTGACGAGAATCGTCAGCGGTTGCGGCGTGTTGTCCACCGAGGCCGCGTCGGTCCAGGTCTGCCCGTCCTGGGAGACCTGGATCCGGAACGTCTGCGCGTAGGCGGTCTCCCAGGTCAGCACCACCCGGTCGAAGGCGGCCGCCGTGCCGAGGTCGACCTGGAGCCATTGGTCGTCCGCGTACTCCGACGTCCAGCGCGTGCCCGGGTCGCCGTCGACCGCGTTGCCCGGCGGGTTCCCGTCCGCCACCGAGGACGAGGTCGCCGTCGTGTCCAGCGCGAGGTCCGTGCCGGGGGCCGAACTGTCCACAACGGACATTGTCCACAGGGAGAAACCCCAGCCGATGGCCCGTTTGTCGCCCTGCCTCCGGACGAACCGAGCCTGCTGCGGGGCGAGGTCGACCGTTTGCACCGCCTTGCCGTCCTGCACCACGACCGGCAGGTCGTAGCGGTAACCGATCTGCCGGAAGCCCACCCGCACCGTCCGGCGGTCGGCGACCACCTGCCCGACCGACGCGGTCAGCACGAGGTCGTGCAGGTTCGCGTCGCCGTACCCGTTGGGCCACCACAGCTTCGGGTTCGCCAGCCGCAGCCGCGGGAAGTCCTTCGGGGCGAACACGACCGCGGACTCCTGGCCGGGCTGGACGGTGACCGTGCTGGACACGCTCACCCGGTCGAAGGTGGCGGACACCTTCACCCGCTGCGCGGTCGTGCCGGTGCCCCGCACCGGCACCGTGATCGTGACCTCCGCGCTGCTGGTGTCGGGCAGGTTCGGCAGCACCGTGTCCACGCGGGCGTCCCCGAGCACGGCGGCGCCCGTGGCGCGCAGGCGCACGTGGTTCCAGATCCCGGCGGCCCGGTCGCGCACCGCGGGCATCCAGTCCCAGCCGGACACCGCGAGGTAGGTCGGCGAGTCGCGGAACATGGTGGTGCCGGCGTCGACGAACGAGTTTCCGGCCGGCCCCTTGTCGCCGGGACTGCCCGGGTACGGCATCGGCGAGATCTTCACCGCGAGCACCTGGTCGCCAGAGCGCCGCAGCGCTGCGGTGACGTCGAAGGCGGCGCGGCCGAACGGGTGCGCGAGGCTGCCCACGTTCGCGCCGTTGAGCCAGATCTCGGCCTCGTGGTTGACCGCGTCGAACTCCAGCCACACGTGCCGTCCCGCGCCGGTGTCCAGGCCGCGCGGCAGCGCGAACGTGCGCCGGTACCACCAGGTGTGCCGGGAAAGCGCTTCCGGGACCTGCAGGTTGTTCATCCCGTACACCGGGTCGGGCAGCTGCCCCTGCTCGACCAGCGAGGCCAGCACGGTGCCGGGCACCGTCGCGGGCAGCCAGTCGCGGGTGTCGACCGGCGTGCCCGAGAGCACGGCACCGTCGCCGCTCGGCGCCCAGTCCTGCATGGTGAGCACCCAGCCGGACTCCAGCGGCACCGTGCCCTGGTCGTCGACCGTCAGCGCCGGCGGGTCGTCCCGCTCCCGCACGGGGAAGCTGGTCCAGCCGCGCACGGTGGGACGGGCGCCGTGGCTGCTGCCGTAGACCTGGAACCCGTTGAGCCCCAGCGGGTTCGTGGTCGACCGGGCGGTGGCGCTCAGCCGCACCCAGCGTGCGCTGACCGCCGGTGCCAGCGGGATCTCCAGCACGCCGCCGGTGCCCGAGCCGGTGTGGTACACGGTCCGCCAGGACTTGCCGTCGGCCGAGACGTCGAGGTCGAAGACGACGGCCTAGCTGGACTGGACCTCGGTGCCGCTCGTGGTGCTGCGGGAACCGCCCGCGTCGAACGCCGGGTCGCCGGGGCGGGCCTCGAAGGTCAGCACCACCGACTCGACCTGGCAGCTGCCCTGCAGGTCCACGACGATCCACTGCGGGTCGCCGCCTTCAGCGGCGCGCCATCCCGAGCCCGCGGTCCCGACCTGGGCGAGGCCGTCCACCGCGAACTCCGCAGGGGTGGCGGCGTAGTCGGTGGACGACACCCGCACCGGCCGGAACAACGCGAGGTCCTGCCGCCGGTCGGCGCCGGCGGGAGCGGGCGTCGCCGCGGCGACGCCCGCTCCCGCCGGCGCCAGGCCGAACCCGGCCAGCAGCCCGGTGCCGGCGGACAGCAGCCGTCGGCGCGATAACGGCGGCACGGCCAGGGCGTCGTGGTCCAGCGACATCGGCGGCTCCGATCTTCCGGGAACGGCCGCCGGGGGACGGCGCCCTTGTCCCGGGCAGCCCTCCGCGCCGACGGCTGACAACGTTGCCATGAAGCTTCGTTCGGACCTGTCCCCGAAATCAAGGAGAGGAAGAGAGAGGATTGCGGACAAGAATGACAGCGTTGTCAGCGAAATCGCCGGACACCGCTCGAGGCCCGGCGCGGACACCGCCGCCGGGCCTCGGAAAACGCCGCTCAGCTCTCGCCGAGGAAGATCGGGTTCGTCATCGCGACCATGGCGTTCTGCACCGTCGTGCCGGGCCCGCCCGCAGGCCGGCGCACCTCCACCCGCACCCAGCGGCTGTAGCGGGGGTAGGTCGTCCAGCGCACCGTCGCGGTGCCCGACGCGCCAACGGTTTCCGTGTGCTCGACGCCCAGCTGGTCCAGGATCGAGACCGTGCTGCCCGGTACGCCACCGACCGTTGCCTCGACGGTCACCGGGGTTCCGGTGTCCGCGTGCAGCCGGTCGCCGATCCCCGCGGAACGCCCGCCGCCGCTCGCGGTGCACGACAGCGAGACCTGCGCGGACTCGGCCAGCCACGACCGGCCCGCCTTCAGCCCGGCGAGCAGGTCCTGCCTGCGCAGGCTGTCGGCGAGCACGACGGTATGCGGCAGCGCGACGACCTGGTCGGGGTTGTGCGCGTCGGAGTCGCCGATCGCGGGGATCCACTGACCCGAGCGCAGCAGCCCGTCCCAGTGGTTGACGGTCTGCTGGTCGTCGTCGGTCCACGGGCCGTTCCACACCTCGACGAGGTCGGCGATCTCGTAGCCGAACTCGTACGTGCAGCCGAAGCAGTTCGCGAACGGGTGCGCCGCCGTGACCAGCCCGCCCGCCTTGTGCACCTGGTCGACGAACCGGCGGAAGTCCTTGGGGTCGCCCGCGCGGTAGCGCCAGTCGATCCAGGTGCCGGCGGGCAGCCCGATCGCGGGCCAGTGCCCGGAGCGGGTGGTGACCTCTTCGCCGTTGAGGATCAGCAGGTCGCTCGTCGCGTGGTCGCCCCACTGCAGCTGGGCGCTGGAGGTGTTGTGGTCGGTGGAGACGATGAAGTCCAGCCCGGCCGCCCGCGAGTCGGCGACGAGCTGCTCCGGGGTGCGCCTGCCGTCGGAGTGCACGGTGTGCAGGTGGCAGTCGCCGCGGTACCAGGCCCGGCCGCGTTGCCTGGCGGGCGCGGTGAGCGGCGCCGGGTTCGGCCTGAACGGCTTGCCCTGCGGCCCGAACGTCAGCGTGATGTCGACCCGGTAGGCCAGGCCCTGCGGCGCGACGGTGTACGGGCCGAGGATGACGTGCCAGGTGCCCGGCGTGACGGGCCCGGCGAGGTAGCCCGGCGTGGCCTGCGATGCGCTGATGGAGAACCGGTCGCGGAACCCGCCCGACCAGCCGCGGAAGCCGCGCTCGTTGCCCAGCTGGATGCCCTCGGGGCCGAACATGCCGATGTCACAGGCGTTTCCGCGGATGCCGGCGGGAACGGCGGGCTTGTCGTAGGAGTACACGACGTCGATCTGGCTGACGCCCCTGGGCACCTCGACCGGCAGGTAGTACCAGTCCGGGATGTCCGGCGCGAACGTTCCCGTCACCGTCTTCGTCTGCTGTGACGTCCCCGGCCCGGGGTCGGCGAACGCGACCCCGGGCAGCAGGTTGACCGCCGCCCCCGCCGCAAGGACACCGCCGGCCCGCAGCAGGTTGCGCCGGGTCAGATCAGGTGAGGACATCGCTACCTCCGCATCGGTCGAGAGCCCGGCCGACACTAGTGACGGGGAGGGACCTGACGCGGGCCCGCCGGTGAACAGTGGCGGGCGAACCGGTGACCGGTTCGCGGTCCCCGCTTCAGCTGTCGCGCACGGCGTATCCGGCCAGTGTGCGCTGCGCCCCGGCGATCAGCGTCCGACTGGTCGCGAGCACCGCGGCAAGGCCGGCGTTCGGTTCGCCGCCGGTGGCCTGCCCGAGCACCACGCCGAGGATCAGCCCGGGCACCCTCGGGTTCACCGCGCGGGCGGCCCACATGAGCGCGCCACCCGCGGCGGTGCTGGAGCCGGTCTTGACCCCGACCACGCCGTCGGTGCCCAGCAGCGTGTTGGTGTTGGCGAAGCGTCCCGGCACACCGCGCACAACGATGCTGGGCTCGGCGACGATCGCGCAGAACACGCTGTCCTGCATGGCTTTCTCGAGCAGCAGCAACTGGTCACCGGCCGTGCTGGTGGTCGAGTCCTCGACCCCGCTCGCCCCGGTGTAGGTCGTGCGGTGCATACCCAGGCCGGCAGCGGCTCTGTTCATCTTCCCGGTGAAGGCCGCTTCGCTGCCCGCGTCCCAGCGCGCGAGCAGGCGTGCGACGTTGTTCCCCGAGGGCACCAGCATCAGCTCGAGGAGCTGGCGTTCGCCCAGTTCCTTCCCGGCGAGGAGCGGGACGGTGGACTCGCCGACGGCGTTCGCCTCGTCCTCGGCCTCCTGGTCCACAAGGATGCCGGGACCGCTGTCCTGGGCGCGCAGCGGGTGGTCGTGCAGCACCACGTAGGCGGTCATGACCTTGGTGACGCTGGCGATCGGCACGGGCTCCTGCACCCCGGAAACCCCCAGCCCGCCCACGCCCGCGACGGCGACCGCGGCCTGGCCCTCGCCGGGCCAGGGCAGGCCACCCGCCCAGACCGGGCCGGGTCGCTTGTGGACACGCACGGCGACGATCGTCGCGGTGAGCACCACCAGGAGCACGGCGAGCACGATGCCGATGCTGCGCACCGGCCGGGAAACAGCAGACAGGCCCACGGAAAACCCCTCCCAGTGACGAGGGCGGAGGCGCCCTCGTCACCCACCGTGGACCGCGAGGATGTCGATCCCGCCGGTGCCGCCCATCCGCCGTGGCTCGGCCTTGTATCGACGGCGTATCAGCGGTTTTCGGCCGGGGGAAAGCGAACCGTGGCGAGCGCGCCGCCGCCGGCCGCGTGGCCGAGGAACAGCTGGGCGCCGATCACCTGCGCCTGCCCGAGTGCGATGGTGAGCCCGAGCCCGTGCCCCCGGCCCCGCTCGGCAGTGCCGGTGCGGAACCGTTGCGGGCCTTCGGCCAGCAGCGCCGGCGGGAAGCCGGGGCCGTGGTCGCGGACGTGCACGAGCGGTCCGGACACGGTCACCTCGACGGGGGGACCGCCGTGCCGGAACGCGTTCTGCACGAGGTTCGTCACGATGCGCTCGGCCCGGCGCGGATCGGTCCGGACCACCGCGGCGCCGGTGGTCTCGACCACCGCGTCCAGTCCGGTCCGGGACACCGCCTGCGTCACCAGCTCCCCCAGCGGGACTCCGGTGAGCTCGGCCCGCTCGCCCCCGGCGTCGAGCCGGGAGATCTCCAGCAGGTCCTCGACCAGCAGCCGCAGCACCCGCACCCGGTCGCGGACCAGGTCGGTCGCCTCGCTCTCCGGCAGCAGCTCGGCAGCGGTGACCAGGCCCGCCAGCGGGGTCCGCAGCTCGTGCGCGACGTCCGCGGTGAACCGCTGCTCGCCGAGCAACCTGTGCTGCAGGGAGGCCGCCATCGAGTCCACGGCCGTGCCGATGTCGGCGATCTCGTCCCCGCCGCGCGCCCTGATCCGCGCGTCGAGGTCCCCGCCCGCGATCCGCAGCGCGGTGCCCGCGACGCGGCGCAACCGGCGGTTGATCAGCTCGGTGAGCAGCGCGACCACCACGATCACCAGCACGAGCGTGCCCAGGGTGGCCTTCACCACGAACCGGTCCTCGGTCTGCAGGCTCCGCAGGTCCGTGCCCATGTCGACGCGGACGGCGAGCACGACGCCGTCGACCTCCTCCGCCGCCCACATCCACGGGGCGCCCGGCTTGGTGGTGTCGTACCAGGTCGCGGAGGTACCGGGGCCGCCGCTCAGCGCCTGGCGCAGCGGGTCCGGCACGCTGTTCGCCACCCCCGCGCCGGGGCTGCCGGTCCGGAGGTAGGTCTCGGCGACGGTGTCGAGCGCCTCCAGCGCGCGGGCCCGGCCGACCTCGTCCGCCCTCGCGGCCGCGCTCTGGTGCACGAGCACGCCGATGACCAGCGCGACGACGCTCGCGGCGGCCGCGGCGAGCCCGGCGATCTGCCACCGCAGCGACCGCCAGGTGAGCAGGGCGCGCAGCACGGCGGCGAGTCGGCGGCGCACGTCAGGGCCGCAGCTTGTAGCCGAACCCGCGGACCGTCTCGATCCGCTGGGCGCCGATCTTGCGGCGCAGCCGTTGCACGCACAGGTCGACCACCCGGCTGTCGCCGTCCCACCCGTAGTCCCACACCGTGCGCAGCAGGGTGCTGCGGTCGAGCACCAGCCCGGCGTTCGCGGCGAACTCCAGCAGCAGCCGCAGCTCGGTGGGCGTGAGCGCGACCGGCTCGCCGCCGACCGTCACCTCGAGCGCGCCGGTGTCGATCACCAGGTCGCCGAACGCGAGCGCGCCGCCGGCCGGCCCGCTGTCGTCGCGGTAGCCCGCGCGCCGCAGCACCGAGCGGATCCGGGCCACCAGCACGGAGGTGTCCACCGGCTTGGTCACGTAGTCGTCGGCACCGGCCTCCAGGCCAGCGACCACGTCCAGCGACTCGCCGCGGGCGGACATCATCAGGATCGGGCAGGTGCTGCTCTCGCGGATGCGCCGGCACAGGCCGATGCCGTCGAGGCCGGGCAGCATGACGTCGAGCAGGAGCAAATCGGGGGTCGCCCGCCGGAACATCTCCAGCCCGGCGAGCCCGTCCCCGGCCGTGGCCACGCCGTAGCCGTAGCGGGACAGCGCCATCGCCAGCGTCCTGCGGATGACGTCGTCGTCCTCGACGAGCAGTACCGAAACCGAAGCAGACATCGCCGCCAAGCTACCGGACGCGTGATCAGCTCGCGGCTTGTTACGTTCGTGCCACTCCCGGCGACTCATCCGGTACACCGAGTTCCCGGGGGCAGGTGACGACGGGTGATGGTCAGCGAGTGAGCGTGGCCGTGGTGCTGTGCGCGGTGGCGATTCCGGCGGGCGCCGGCTGCGGCTCGGGCGGTGGCGGCCCGGCCCGAGAGGGGCCGCCGGAAGTGACGACCGGTCAGGCCACGGACGTACCCGAGGCGACCACCGGACCGGGCGCCGGCGGCGGCCCGGTGGGTAGCTGCCCAGGCGAGCCGGCCCCGGGAGCGCCGATCACGATCCCGGCGTTCACCATCCTCGAGGGGTTCCCGTTGCCGGAGATGAAGGCGGCCATCGAGAACCATCTGCGAGACGACTCCGAGGCCTGCGGGGACGGCAGTCTGTGCGTGACCGTGAACTACGTGCTCAGGTCGCGCAACCAGGGCGGCTGCATCATCGAGAACACCCGTCCGCCCGCCGGAGCCACCATCCGGCGGGGATCCACCGTCACCGTCACCATCAACTGCCGCCGGGCGTCGGTGTCCCCGGACCACGAGACAACGCAGGAACCGACCCCCGTGACCACGACCGAGCCCGCCACTTCCGGCTCCTGACCGGCCGCGATGACCACCCACCAGCTCGACAGCGGCCTGCCCCGGGTGCTCAGGGCGGCCGGCGCACTGGTGGCGCCGGGCACCGCGCTGGTCGCTCTGCTGTACTACTTCGGCTGGCTGCGCGTGTTCTGGTTCTGCAACTACTTCGGGGTCAACTCCACGGTGCTCGGCTTCACCACCGAGGACTACCTGATGCGCAACGTCGACGGCCTGTTCGTGCCGCTGGCCGTGGTCGCGACGATCACCCTGCTCGTCGCCTGGTCCCGGTACCTGGTGGGCCCGGTGCTCGCCCGCCGCCCGGCTGCCCGCCTCCTCGCCGCCGGCATCGCACTGGTCGTCGGCACCGCGGCGGCCACGGCCGGGTTCCTGGCCGTGTTCGGGCTCCGCCTCGGGCTCTCGGTCGGTCCGCTCTGCCTCGCCGCCGGTGTCCTGTTGCTGGCGCTGGCGTCCAGGCTGCAGCGCACGGGCGGGACAACGCGGGTCCAGTGGGCGCTTCTGGCGGAATGGGCCGGCATCTTCGCGGTCGTCTGCATCTGCGCGTTCTGGGCGGTCGCCGACTACGCGAGCGCGGTCGGGACGGGGCGGGCCCAGCAGGTGGAGGCGGAGCTGGCCGGCTACCCGGGGGTCACGGTGCACAGCGCGAAAAGCCTCGGCCTCGCCGGCCCGGCATCGACCGCACGCCGTGCCCCGTCCCCGACGGCACCTACCACTACCGCTACGACGGCCTGAAACTCGTCCTGCAGTCGGGCGACCAGTACTTCCTCCTGCCCCGGAACTGGTCGAGGGGTACCGGTCAGGCGATCATCCTGCCCCGCGGCGATGGCGTCCGGCTCGAGTTCAGCGCGACCCCGGCGGGGCTGCGCGGGCTGCCCTGCGCCGGTTGACCCCGGTCGGGCGGTGCCACCCGACCGGGCACAATCGACACCGCCAAGACCGTTTACGCCCTGTTTCGCCCATGGCACAGCTGGTGGTCTTATGATTGGTCCATGACGTCACGTGAAAGCGCGACCACCAAGGCGGCCGGCAACCCCGACGAGATGTTCAGCCGGGTCAACGTGGGCCGGGTGTCCGGGCTCATCGTCGACCAGATCCGGCTGCTGATCAGGGACGGGATGCTCAGCGCGGGCGACCGGCTGCCTTCGGAGCGCGAGCTGGGCGAGCGCTTCGGCGTCAGCCGGGTGACCGTGCGGGAGGCGTTGCGCGGCCTGGAGGCGAACGGCCTGGTCACCATCCGCGTCGGCGCCCGCGGTGGGGCGTTCGTGACCGCGCCCACGAGCAAGCACGTCGGCGAGGGGATCACCGACCTGCTGACGCTCTCGGGGCTCACCGCCTCGGAGGTGACCGAGGCGCGCCGGGTGTTCGAGATGGGCTTCGTGCCGCTGGTGTGCGAACGCGCCGACGAGCAGGACATCGCCGAGCTGAACGAGATCTGCGACCGCGCGGACGCCGCGATCGCCGAGGGCGGCTACCCGGTGTCGCTGTCCGCGGAGTTCCACGTGCGGGTCGCGAAGGCCAGCCACAACGCCGCGATCGAGATGCTCGCCCAGTCCTTCCACGGCCCGATGCTGATGTCGCTGCAGCAGGCCCAGGACGAGGACCCGAAGGTGGGGATCGTCGGCACGCACGAGCACCGCCAGTTCGTCCAGGCCGTGCGCAAGCGCGACGTGGCGGCCGCCGAGGCCGTGATGAGCAAGCACCTGGCCCGCACGGCCGACCGCGTGCGGGCCCCGAAGACGACTAGGAAGAAGCGGAAGTAGCCAGCCGCGGGTAGACCCGGCGGGCGTTGAGCTCGAAGATCTTCCGCTTGTGCTCGCCGGGCAGCGCGACCGCGTCGAGGTATCTCTTCGTGTCGTCCCACGCGATGCCGGTCTCCGGATCGGCGCCGCGCACCGCGCCGATCATCTCGGACGCGAACAGGATGTGCTCCGCGTCGATCACCTCGCAGAGCAGGTCGATGCCGGGCTGGTGGTAGACGCAGGTGTCGAAGAAGACGTTGCCCATGACGTGCTCGGCCGGGTCGGGCCTGCCGAGCCGGACCGCGAGCCCGCGGTAACGGCCCCAGTGGTAGGGCACCGCCCCGCCGCCGTGCGGGATCACCAGCCGCAGCGTGGGGAACCTGGCGAACAGGTCGCCCTCGACCAGCTGCATGAACACGCTCGTGTCGGCGTTGAGGTAGTGCGCGCCGAGGGCGTGGAAGTTCGGGTTGCACGACGCCGAGACGTGGATCATCGCGGGCACGTCGAGCTCGACCAGCTTCTCGTACAGCGGGAACCAGTACTCGTCGGTGAGCGGCTTCGCCGTCCAGTGCCCGCCCGAAGGATCGGGGTTGAGGTTGCAGCCGACGAACCCCAGCTCCTCCACGCACCGGGTCAGCTCCGCGATCGAGTCCCCGAGGCTCCCACCGGGCGTCTGCGGCAGCTGGCAGACCGCCGCGAAGTGCCGCGGGTACAGCACGGCGACGCGGTGCACCAGGTCGTTGCAGGCGCGCGCCCAGTCGCGGGCGATCGCCGGGTCGGCGACGTGGTGCTCCATCCCGGACGCCTTGGGCGAGAACAGCATCAGGTCCTCCCCGCGTTCGGTCAGCACCCGCAGCTGGTTGGGCTCGATGCTCTCGCGGATCTCGTCGTCGCCGATCCGCGCCGGCGCCGGGCGCTCACCGGCCAGCTGCGCGTCGCGGTAGCGCTGGTGCGCGGCCGGGGTGGTGGTGTAGTGCCCGTGGCAGTCGATGATCACGACTGCTCCGCGTCGACGTACTCCAGGCCTTTCGCGGCGAGCCGCTCGCGCATGCCGTGCACGTCGAGGCTGAGCTCGCCCGCCAGATAGCGCTCGCGGACGGTGGCTTCCTTGGCCTCGCGCGCTTCCGCGGCCGCGAGCACGTCGGCGGCCTTCGCCCTCGGCACGACGACGACCCCGTCGTCGTCGGCGACGATCACGTCGCCCGGCGCGACCGATTGCCCCGCGCACACGACGGGCACGTTGACGCTGCCCAGCGTCTCCTTCACCGTGCCGGTCGCCGAGATGTACTTGGACCACACCGGAAACCGCATCCGGGTCAGCTCGGCGACGTCCCGGCAGCCCGCTTCGATCACCAGGCCGCGCACGCCGCGGGCCTTCGCCGACGTGGCGAGCAGATCGCCGAAGTAGCCCGCGTCCGACGGCGACGTCGGCGCGACGACCAGGACGTCGCCCTCCCGGCACTGTTCGAGCGCGACGTGGATCATCCAGTTGTCGGCGGGCGGCAGGCTCACCGTCACCGCCGTCCCGGCGATGTGGTCACCGGGGTAGACCGGCCGCATCGAGGCGCCGAGCAGACCGGTGCGTGCCTGCGCCTCGTGCACCGTCGCCACGCCGTGCTTGGCCAGCGCGTCCACAACGGACTGTTCCGCCCTGGCGATGTCGCGCACCACGATTCCCATGTCCGTTCCTCACTTCCAGGGCAGCAGGGACACGTGGATGACACCCTCGTCACCGGTCCCGCCGACCGAGGCGATCGCGCGGTCCACGTCCTGCAGCCCGAAGGTGTGCGTGGTCAGCAGGTCCAGCGGGAACCTGTTCGACGCCAGCTGCGCCAGGGCCAGCTCGCAGGCGCGGTAGCTGTGCCCGCGCGCGCTCTTGATCGTGATGGCCTTCTCGGTGACCTTCTTGACCGGGAAGTCGGGGAACGCGGCCAGCTCGCCCTGGATGACCAGGGTGCCCGCCCGGCGCTTGAGCGCGTCGATGCCCAGCAGGACCGGCGCGGTGCCGGCGCCCGCGGTGCAGTCCAGCACGGCGTCGACACCCTTGCCCCGGGTGAGGTCCATGATCCGCTCCAGCGGGTCCTCCTTCAGGATGTCGATCACGTGGTCGACGCCGAGGGTTTTCGCCAGCTCCATCCGGGCCGCGTCCCGCGTCGTGCCGGTCATGATGATCAGCGACGCCCCGGCCTGGCGCGCGGCGACCGCCTGCGAGAGCCCCTGCTGGCCCGGGCCCTGGATCAGCACCGTCGAGTCGTAGCCGACGTGGGCGTCGAACAGGGTCCACTCGATGCCGTTGGACAGCGGGGTGACGATGCCGGCCGCGTCGGCGCTCACCGAGTCGGGCACCTTGTGCAGCACCGCGTTCCACGGCAGGTACAGGTACTGCGCGAAGCCACCCCACAGGTGGTACGGGTTCTCCGCCGAGGTGTAGCCATAGCGGCGCGCGTCCGGGTTCGTGCGCCAGTCCGTGGCCTCGCAGTGCCGGTACTCCCCCTGATGGCACCACGCGCATTTCAGGCAGGGCACGTAGTGCTCGACGAAGACCCGGTCGCCGATCTCGACCCCTTGGCGCGCGAGGAACTGCGCGCCCGCCTTGGCGATCACGCCGACGTTCTCGTGGCCCATGATCACCGGCCCCGCGATCGAGGGCTTGGCGTACATCTTCACGTCGGTGCCGCAGATGCCGGCGACCTCGACCTTCAGCAGCGCGCCGTCTCCGGGGATCTCGGGCATCGGGAACTCGCGGAACTCGGTCCGGCCCGGGCCGGTTCGCACGGCCGCCAGCACCTGCTCTGCCATGGTCACTACTCGCTCTCGCCGAGGACTAATGGTCTGATGGTATGTTAACATGCCTTCTACGGGGAACTCCCCGGTTTCCGGGGCCGCGAGCGGCGGGAGCCTGATGACGAAACAGCTGAAGACGGTCACCCGTACCCAGGGCAACAACGCGGCGCTCAAGGACGGCACGGTCCGCCCCGCGGGTGTCTCGTTCGAGTTCGAGGAAGTCCCGGTGCTCGTACACGCCTTCCGCAGGATGGTGCGCGGCCTGGAGTTCGACGTCTGCGAGATGGCGTTCACGACCTACCTCGCCGCGAAGGCGCACGGAAAGCGCTTCACCGCGCTGCCCGTCTTCCTCGTCCGCGACTTCCACCATCGCGCGATCAAGGTGAACACCACGCTCGGCATCCGCGACCCCAAGGACCTCGCCGGCCGCAAGGTCGGCGTGAACCGGGGGTACACGGTCACCACCGGTGTGTGGGCGCGCGGCATTCTCCAGCAGCAGTACGGCCTCGACCTCGACGCGGTGACCTGGGTGCTGTCCGGCGACGAGCACGTCGCGGAGTACCGGCCACCGGCGAACGTGGTGCCCGCACCGGACGGCCGGGACCTGGCGGACATGCTGATCGGCGGGGAGCTGGCGGCGGTGATCGGGGTCGACGTGGACCATCCGGACGTGGAGTACCTGATCCCCGACGCCGGCGAAGCCGGGTACGAGGCCCTTCGCACGAGCGGCCACTACCCGATCAACCACCTGGTCGTCGTGAAGGACGAGCTCCTCGACGCCGATCCCGGGCTGGCCGAGGTCGTCTTCGACGCCTTCGCCGAGGCCAAGAACCGTTACGTCGCCGGACTTTCCGCGATCGCGGAGCCGAGCGCGACCGATCGTCGGTACCAGCGGGTGCGGGCCGTCACCGGCGCGGACCCGCTGCCCTACGGCATCGAGCCGAACAGGCGGGCCATCGAGCAGCTCGTCGACCACGCCGTGAGCCAGCACATCCTCACCGAGCGGCCCGAGGCCGAGTCCTTGTTCGCCGAGCGGACCCGGCACCTGAGCGCCTGAAAGGACCTTCCGATGCGCTTCGCGATCGCGGCCGACCACAACGGTCTCGCCCTCAAGCAGCACCTGATCACCTGGCTGGGCGAGCGCGGGCACGAGGCCGAGGACCGCGGCGCGCACGGACCGGACACAGTGGACTATCCCCCGCTGTGCGCCGACGTGTGCTCCCGGGTGCTCGCCGGCGCCGCCGGGTTCGGCATCGTCGTCGGCGGCAGCGGCAGCGGCGAGCAGATGGCGTGCAACAAGATCCGGGGCATCCGCGCCGCGCTGTGCGACTCGGTGTTCCTGGCCCGGATCGCCCGTGGCCACAACGACGCGAACGTGCTCGTGCTGGGCGCCAAGGTGATCGATGAGCTCGTGGCCGAGCAGATCCTCGCCGGCTGGCTCGAAACGGCCTTCAAGGGCGGCCGGCACCAGCACCGGCTGGACCAGATCGCCGCGCTCGAACGCGGCGAGTCGCTTTCCTGACCTCACCCCAGAAACGCGAGCACCCTGGCGGGCGCGGTCGTCTCGGTCTGCTCGGCGACCGGCACGTCCCAGTACTCCGCCGTGGGCAGGCACTCCTGGAGGTAGCGCGCCGCGGACGGGGCGTGCGAGGCGTCCTGCCCCGGCACGATCAGCGTGGGAACGTCCAGCAGCAGCAGATCTTCCGGCTCCGCGCCCGGCACCGTGTCCCGGTCGAACAGCAGCCGCGCCATCCCGTTGACGACCAGCTCGTAGCGGTCCGGATCGGTCTTCGCGTACTCGGCCGCGAACACCGGATCGGTCCGCAGCACGGTCACCCACGGCCCGACCCGCGCGTCGGCGGAGAAGCCCGCGTCGGTGACACCGGCCAGGTCCCGCACACCCTGCAGGCCGTGTTCCCGCACGTAGCCGAGGTGGCGGGCCAGCCGCGCGTGCTGCAGCATCCGGTAGCGGACCCCGCCCGCCGGGGAGAACAACACCGTCCTGCCCGCCCGGTCCGGATAGGACACCGCGAACCGGAGCGCCACCGAACAGCCGACGCAGCCGCCCATCAGGTGCGCCCGCTCGATGCCGAGGTGATCGAGCAGGCTCCGGCCCTGTCGCGCGTAGTCGAGCCAGCCGATCCGTTCCACCCGGCCACCGGACCGGCCGGACTCGCGCCGGTCGAAGGTGATGCAGGTGAACCGCTCGCGCAGGTGCGCGAGGACGTTCGCCTTCCGGTAGACCCCGTGCGTGCGCCAGTTCTCGAGGGTGGCGTTGAACCCGCCGGGCGAGAACATCAGCAGCGGCGGGCCCGAGCCCTCGACCTCGTAGCGGGTCAGGATGCCGTCGAGCACGGTGCTGGGCAAGGAGAGCTCCGATCAGTTCGCAGGGATCCCGCCCTTGATCTGCCGCGCCGCCCGCACGTCGGCCGAGTAGGCGGTGAGCGCGTCGAACGCGATCCGCGCGACGTTCGCGTAGGTATCGGGGGGATCGTCGAGACCGGACGCGCTGTAGCCGATGGCCGAGGTGGCCATCCGCATCCGGCCGTCGAGCCACGGGCCGCCGCCGAAACCGCCCAGCACCGGGATCCCCACCGCGCGGGCGACCGCCGCTCCGGCCACCGGGCCGGAGTTGGTGAAGTTGAGCAGGGACGCCCCGGCCGCCTCCAGGCGTTTGGCCTCCGCGACCAGCTCCTCGGTCATCTCCGGCGGCACCTGGTCGTCCGGGCCCGGCGTCGCGCTGTAGGTGACGCCGTAGCGCAACGCGGTCTGCGGGGTGATGCCGAACTGCGCGAACACCGGGATGCCCGCGCGGTGGACCGCGGTCACGGCCTCGGGGAAGTCGGCCGCGCCGTCGAGCTTCACCAGGTCCACCCCGGCCTCCTTGACCAGCCGGATCGCCGCGCGCACCGCGCTGTCCGTGCCCTCCTGCAGCGGGCCGAACGGGAAGTCGCAGCTGACCAGCGCGCGTTTCACGCCGCGGCGGACCGCCTGGCACACGGTGACCATCTGGTCCATCGTGATCTCCATCGGGTTCGGCTGGCCCCAGAGGTTGACGCCGACCGTGTCCCCGACGGACACGATGTCGACCCCGGCCCGGTCGGCGATCCTGGCCAGCTGGTAGTCCCAGGCGACCACCCCGACGATCTTGCGGCCCGCGCGCTTCAGCTCCCGCAGCGCGGACAGCGTGACCTTCTCCGCCATGACCTCTCCCCTCAGGCCCGCAGTGCCAGGAGCACTTCGGACACGTCGTTCTCGTCCGAGGTCACCATGAGCACCCGGGCGTGCGGGCGCAGCGCGGTACCGGCTCCGCCGACACCGCCGCCCGCGTCGAGGATCAGGCCCGCGGTCATGATCCCGCGGGCGGTGCACGCGGCCCCGATGGCCGAGGCGGCGTGCTCGTCCCCGTCCGCGGTCGCGATCATGACCACGACGTCGGCCGTCTCCAGCTGCTCACCGAGGCTGGACAGCACGCCGTCCAGATCGCGCAGCACGACCGCCGCCGCACCACGCGAGGCCAGCTCCAGGAACCGCGCCGCGTTCCAGCCCTGCCGGGCCACCCGGCGCAGGATCCCGTTCGCCACCTCGTCCAGTGCGACGACGCGCGCGCCCTGGCGGCCCTTGATGGGCACGTCGATCCGGTACCGGGCCTCCTCCTCGGTCGCCGCCATCGCGCAGCTGTTGAGCAGCACCGGGCGCATGAACGCGGTCATACCGTGCTCTGCGGGACGCCGGGGCTGGCGGTGAGCGCGTCCTGGCAGGCTTCGATGAACGAGCTCTCCCGCGGCAGCACGACCGCCGCCGAGCGGACCCGGTGGTGGGCCGGGTCGACGCCGGGCGGGACGACGCCTTCGTCGCGCAACGCCAGCACCGCCTTGCGCAGCCGCTGCCGCGCCTTGATGATCCCGGTGTCGGCGGAGACCAGCCGCTCCTTGGAGCGGTCCACGATCGGCCCCATGCTCTCCTGCAGCGACGCGTCCTGCATCGCGATGCCCTTGATCCCCGAGTACGTCTCGCCGGCGCGCTGGGCCTCGCGGTCCATCAGGTAGTCGTTGTCCTTGTTGGCCTGCGGGCGGTAGGTGCCCGGGATGTTGGCGCTGTGCACGCCGTGGCCGTCCTTCATGGCCTGCCGTTCGGCCTCGGTCAGCGCGCGGACCGGGTGGTAGTCGAAGGAGTAGGCCCAGCAGTTGTGGTCGTCGATCGGGATCCAGAAGTGCCCGTGCATCGGGTGGTCGCCCCGGGGCGGGACCATGGTGAAGCACGGCATGACCCACGGCGTGATGCGCCAGTAGTACTGGCCGTCCTCGGCGTTGCGCCGCGCGCCGACGAACAGGCCGCCGTCCGCCTCGGCCACCTCGAAGAACGGCTTGAGGTCGTTCATGTTGTACTCGTTGCCCTTGGCGCCCTTGAACAACGGGTCGCTCTTGAGGCCACCCGAGTGCAGGAAGGTCACGTGGCTGGAGTCGATCCCGCCCTCGAACGCCTGCAGCCAGTTGCTCTCCTGCCAGCGTTTGGAGGTGTAGGTCTGCTCCGGCGGCACGAGCGCGAACTCGAACTCCGGCAGCGGGGGCTGCTTCGCCGGGTCTCCCAGATACGTCCAGAGCACGTCCCCGATCCGCACCAGCGGGTAGGCCGTCAGCTTGACGTTCGCGCAGAAGTTGTTGTTGTCCGGTTCGGACGGCACCTCGACGCACTGGCCGGTGACGTCGTACTTCCAGCCGTGGTAGGCGCAGCGCAGCCCCGACTGCTCGTTGCGGCCGAACCACAGTGAGGCGCCCCGGTGCGCGCAGAACTCGTCGATCAGCCCGTAACGGCCCTCGCTGTCGCGGAACGCGATCAGCCGCTCGGACAGCAGCTTCAGCCGTACCGGCGGGGAGTCGTTCTCCGGCAGCTCCTCGGCGAGCATCGCGGGAATCCAGTACTGGCGGAACATGGCGCCCATCGGGGTCCCCGGCCCGGTCCGTGTGAGCAGCTCGTTGATCTCTGGTTTCAGCACCCGTCCACCTCTCTCGTACTGCGACCCAGCAGCGTCCTAATGATAAGACCATTGGACCGCCATTGCCAAGGTCAAGCCGGCGGCGAAACCAGCCTCTTCAACGGAACCTCGTTGTCTCGGGCCTGTTCCGGCGAGATCTCCCCGCCCCGGTCCAGCACCTTGCGCACCGTCAGGTAGTCGGCGGTGCTGTTGACCGCGTCGACGGCGATCAGCGAGCCGCCCCGGTAGTACAGCACCGAGAACTTCTCCGCCTCGGGGTCGCCGCGGAGCACGTGTTCGTCGTGGCCGCCGGACAGGCCCGCGATCTGGAGCTTCAGGTCGTACTGATCCGACCAGAACCACGGGACCGCCGAGTAGGGCTCCCGCCTCCCCAGCAGCGTCGCGGCCGCCACCTTCGCCTGACCGATGGCGTTCTGCACGGATTCCAGGCGTACCAACCCATCGCGGGTCCTCGGATGCGGCGCCACCGTGCAGTCCCCCGCCGCCACCACGTCCGGCTCGCTCGTGCGCGCGAACTCGTCGACGACGATGCCGCCCGCGCAGTGCAGGCCCAGCTGCTCGGCCAGCTCCGTGCGCGGCACGATGCCCACGCCCGCGAGCACCAGGTCCGCCGGCACACGGGTGCCGTCGGACAGCTCGACGGCGCGCACCTGGCCGTGCTCGCCCGTCAGCGCGGTGACACCGACCCCGAGCCGGACGTCGCTGCCGCGGCGCTGGTGGGCCCGGCGGTAGAACTCCGAGACGACGGGCGCCACGGAGCGCGGGATCAGCCGGTCCGCGGCCTCGACCACGGTGACGGACTTGCCGGCCGAGCGGGCGACCGCGGCCGCCTCCAGCCCGATGAAACCGCCGCCGACGACCACCACGTGACGTGCCGCGCCGAGCCGGCCGCGCAACCGGAGCGCGTCGTCGAGGTCGCGCAGGTAGTGCACCCCGTCGAGATCCGCGCCAGGGACGCCGAGCCGCCGCGGCCGGGCGCCGACGGTCAGCGCCAGCCGGTCGAACGGCAGCGACCGTCCACTGTGGGTGGTCGCGAGGCCCGGTGCCAGCCGGACCACCTGCTCCCCCAGCACGAGGTCGATCTTCTGCTCCGCGTAGAAGGCCTCGGTGCGGAACGCGAGCGAGGCCAGGTCCGCCTTGCCGGCGAGGAAGGCCTTGGACAACGGCGGCCGCTGGTACGGCGGGTGCGGCTCGGCGCCGACCAGCGTGATCGGCTCCTCGTCGCCCGCTTCGCGCAGGGACGCCGCCATCTGGATCCCGGACTGGCTCGCGCCGACGATCAGCGTCCCGCTCACGGCTGGACCGGCGGGATGTCCACGGTGAGCCCGTCGAGCTCCTCGGTCATCTCGATCTGACAGCCGAGCCTGCTGCCTTCGCGCCGCTCGGTGACCGCGAGGTCGAGCAGGTCCTCCTCGGTGTCGTTCGGCTCGCCCACGAGCGGCAGCGACTCGGGCCGGACGTAGACGTGGCAGGTGGCGCAGCTGGCGTTTCCCCCGCATTCGGCGACGATGCCCGGCACCCCGTGCCGGGTCGCCGCCATCATCACGCTCTCCCCGGCCACGGCGTCGACCACACGCTGGGAGCCGTCGGTCGCGACGTAGACAATCTTGGGCAAGACGTACTCCCGCATCTCTCGATCGAACGGGCTATGGTCTATCCATTATACCTTCGAAACGGCTAGGCTGGCCAGGTCGAAAGGAATCGGATGCCCCGGACCCTGGTGCTGCTTCGGCACGGGCAGAGCACGGCCAACGCGGACGACACCTTCGCCGGCTGGCTCGACGTCCCGCTGACCGAACGCGGCAGGTGGGAGGCGCGCAACGCCGGGAAGCTGCTGGCCGGACACGGTCTGCTGCCCGACGTGGTGCACACCTCGCTGCTGCACCGGGCGATCGACACCGCCGAACTCGTGCTTTCGGCACTGGGCCGGGAAAACTGCCCGGTCCGGCGCAGCCGGCGGCTGAACGAACGCCACTACGGGCTGCTGCAGGGCCGGTCCCGCAAGGCCGTCCGCGCGGAGTTCGGCGACGAGGCGTACCGGCTGTGGCGCCGGTCCTACGACGTCGCGCCACCGCCCGGCGAGCCGGCCACCCCGGGCGGCCCGCGCACGGAAGCGCTTTCCGACGTGCGCGCCAGGGTCGCGCCGTACTGGGCCGGTCGCCTCGCGCCCGACGTGCGGGCAGGCCGGGTCACCCTGGTCGTGGCACACGGGAACTCGTTGCGCGCCTTGTGCATGCTGCTCGACGGGCTCGGCCCGGACGAGGTGTCCCGGCTGAACGTGCCCACCGGCGTCCCCCTGCGCTACGACTTCGACGACGAGCTCGAGCCCGTGCCGCGAGGCGGCACGTACCTCGACCCGGACCTCGCCGCGGCGGGTGTCGCCGAGGTGCTCGCCCAGGGCGGCGGTCGCTGAGCCCTCAGGACCAGCGGCGGAAGGTCTTGTTCTCGATGCCGAACTGGTCGAGGATCTTGCCGCAGGTCTGGCGCAACAGGTCGTCGATCGTCTCGGGCCGGTGGTAGAACGCCAGCACCGGCGGCAGGATCGTGCCGCCGGCGAGGGTGACCGTCCGCATGTTCTCGATGTGGATGTAGCTCAACGGCGTCTCGCGCGCCACCAGTACCAGGCGGCGCCGCTCCTTCAGCGTCACGTCGGCGGCGCGCGCGACGAGGTTGTCGGAGTTGCCCGTGGCCACCGCGGCCAGCGTCCGCATCGAACACGGCACGATCACCATGCCCAGCGTCTCGAACGAGCCCGAGGAGATGGCCGCGCCGAGGTCGCGCGCGTCGTAGACCACGTCGCCCAGCGCCTCGACCTCCGCCGGGTCCCGCCGCAGCTCCAGCTCGATGCTGCGGCGCGCCCCGGCGGAGAGGACGACGTGCGTTTCGAAGGTCCCCAGCTCCCGCGCGATCTCCAGGAACTTCACGGCGAGCTGCGGCGCACTGGAGCCGGAGACCCCCACCACCAGACGTCTTTCGCGGGCGGCCGTACTCGCCATCACGTCACTCCTACCGGTAGAGGTTCGGATACTTGGCCCGGACCTCCGCCGCCAGCTCCGGGGAGGTCTGGGCGATCTTCGGGAAGTCCTTGATGCGCTCGTACGGGATGCAGGCGTCGATGACCATCCGCGAGTTGTACAGCCGGTCGTAGTCGGTGACGAGGGTGTCCAAACGGGACGACCAGCACCGGTCGAGCACCGTCGTCATCGTCTTGGGATCGCACCGGGTGCCCATCGCCCAGATCACGTCGTGGATGTCGCTGGGATCGATGTCGTCGTCGACGACCACGATCCAGCGGCCGATGTAGCCGACGGGGTTGACCTGCGAGGCGACCAGCCCCACCTGTGTCGAATGGCCGAAGTAGCGCTGTTTGACCGATACCACCACGAAAGTGCGGCCCGACCCCGCCTGGTGCGTCCACGCGCTCACCACGTCCGGGATGCCCGCGCCCTCCAGGGAGTCCAGCAGTGCGGCCGAGCGCAGGAAGCAGCGCTCGAAAAGGTGCGCGTGCGGCGGCTTCTGGCTGGCGGCGCAGGTCAGGATCGGGTTGCTGCGGTGGTAGACCCGCTTGATCCGGATCACCGGCTCGTCCCGCGCCTCACCGGCGTAGTAGCCGTGCCACTCGCCGAACGGGCCCTCCTCGACCCGGTCGTGGGGCAGGATCTCGCCCTCCAGCACGATCTCCGACCGGGCGGGGAACGGCAGCCCGGTCAGTTGCCCCTCGATGACCTCGTGCGGGCGGCCCAGCACCCCGCCGCACCATTCGTACTCGGGCACCTGGTCGGCCAGGGTGTAGCCGGCCGCCAGGTAGGTCACCGGGTCCATCCCGACGATGATCGCCACCGGGCACGGCTTGCCCTCGGCGAAGTACTTGTCGCGGTGGATGCGGCCCTGCTTGCCGTTGGAGATGTAGGAGGCGCAGGTGTCCTTGCCGGTCACCTGGACGCGGTAGGTGCCGACGTTGACGCGCCCGGAGTCCGGGTCGCGGGTCACCACCCCGCACGCGGTGCCGATGTAGCGGCCGCCGTCCAGCTCGTGGTGCACCGGCACCGGGAACAGCTCGAGCAGGTCGATCTCGTCGCCGCTGAGCACGTTCTCCAGGACCGGCCCGTCGTCGACGGCCTTCGGCGGGATCTGGTCGAAGCCACGCTTGATGATCTTGCGGAAGTCGTTGAGCATCGTCGTGCGGCTCTGCGCCACCGCGGGTTCCATGCCCAGCGCGAGCGCGAGGCGCATCGGGGAGCCGAACATCCCGTAGAGACAGCGGTTCTGCTCGGGATAACCGGGCACCTTGTCGAACACCAGCATCGGTGACTTCTCCACCTTCTGCCGGTAGAGCACCTCGGTGACCGCGCCCATCTCCTTGTCCCAGTGGGCCCCGGACACGACCTCCAGCTCGCCGCCGTCCTCGACCGCCTCGATGAACGCGCGCAAGTCGCTCTGGATGATGTCGCTGGGTTGCCTCGGCATGGACGTCGACCTCCTTGTGGACGGGATGGGCCGGCGACGAGAGCGCACGGGAAGCAGGCCGGCTCGACTCATGGTGGACTAACAGTTGGACCTTTCGCAAGGGCTGCCCCCTGCCCGAACTGGCTTTTTCCCGGACCACGCAGCACGGAGGAGGGCTCGTGAACACCGCCGATGCGGATTCGAGGCCCACCCGACCATTGCATGGTATGACAGCAGACCTCTAGACTCCGGCCATGTCTCACAGCGTGCGCAAGGCCTCGCTCGGCGGGGACACCGATCGAGACGAAATACCGGCGGGTGCGGAAAAATCGCACCTACAGGCGATCGGCGTAAGCATCGGGTATCCCGGCTCCGGCGGTTCCGGGACCGAGGTCAGCCCGGCGGTCGACCGGGTCGACCTGGTCCTCTCCCGCGGTGACTTCGTCTGCATCGTGGGGCCCTCGGGCTGCGGGAAGACGACCTTCCTCAACGCCGTCGCGGGTTTCCTGCCGATCACCGGCGGCAGCCTGAAGCTCGACGGCCGCGACATCCCGGGCCCCGGCCCGGACCGGGCGATGGTGTTCCAGCAGGCGAGCCTGCTGCCGTGGCGCAACGTGCTCGACAACGTCACCTACGGGCTCGAGCTGTCGAAGTCGATGAAACGGGCGCAGGCGCGGGAACGCGCGCGTGACCTGCTCGACCTCGTCGGCCTGTCGGCGGCCGCCGACCAGCATCCGGGTCAGCTCTCCGGCGGGATGCAGCAGCGGGTCAACCTCGCGCGGGCGCTGGCGGTCGACCCGGAGCTGCTGCTGCTGGACGAGCCGTTCGCCTCCATCGACGCGCAGACCCGCGAAGTGATGCAGGGCGAGCTGCTGCGCATCTGTGCCGCCCGCGACGTCACCGCGTTGTTCGTCACCCACGACATCACCGAGGCGGCGTTCCTGGCCGACCGCGTCTGCGTGTTCAGCCCGCGCCCCGGCCACATCGTCAAGGAGGTCGGGATACCGCTACCCCGGCCCCGGGAGCAGCGCTTCCGCCGGATGCCGGAGTTCACCGAGCTCGTCGACGAGATCTCCGACGCCCTCTACGGCGCCGCCGGCCCGTCGCTGCTCACGAACGGAGGTAGCGTCTGATGGCTATCAGCACCGAGACGGGCTCCCCGCGCACGAGCGCGCCGCCCGCGGCGCCGAAGCGCCGGAAGGTCAACAGCAAGTACGTCTACGGCACCTGCGCGGTGCTGGCCGCGGTCGTGCTCTGGGAGGTCGTCGCGGCGCTGCGGGTGCGCCCGGCGATCGTGCTGCCCGGGCCCGCCGACGTCGTCAAGGCGTTCCAGCAACTGTTCAGCACCAGCGAGATCTGGGGTGACCTGGCCACCAGCGGCCGGGAGCTGCTGTTCGGGCTGGCGCTCGCGACCGTCGTCGGGCTGCCGGTCGGGCTCGTCATCGGGTGGTACCGCAGGCTTTCCTACATCCTCAACCCGTTCGTCAGCTTCCTGTACGCGACCCCGCGGATCGCGCTGACCCCGCTGCTGATCATCTGGCTCGGCATCGGGGACACCTCCAAGATCGCCATCGTCTTCCTGATGGCCGTGTTCCCCATCCTGATCAACGCCGCGACCGGCATGCAGAGCCTCGATCCCGCCGTGGTGCGGGTGGCCCGCTGCTTCGGCGGCAAGGACCTGCAGATCTTCCGCACGATCGCCCTGCCGGGCACCGTGCCCTTCGTCATCAGCGGCCTGCGCCTCGCCGTCGGGCAGGCGCTGATCGGCGTGTTCGTCGCGGAGCTGTCCGGCGCGCAGTCCGGCGTGGGCATGCTGATGAACAACGCCGGCCAGCAGTTCCAGACCTCCGTCGTCTTCGCCGGGCTGTTCATCTTCGCGCTGACCGGGGTCGTCCTCAACGGGCTGCTCCGCCGCGTCGAACGCCACTTCGACTCCTGGCGCAGCTCCAACCACTAAGGACTGTTTCAGAAGTGGCTTGCGGGCCGGTGCGGGTAGCGGAGCAAGGTGACGGCCCACAGCAAGCGGCTCCGCCGCTTAGGAAACACAATCTAGCCGAAAGCGGAAGGAACAACGATGTTCTCAGCTGGCAAGCCCAGAAAACTCCTGGCGACCGCCGTCGCCGCCGGTGCGGCCGCAGCGGCGCTGACCGCCTGCGGGCCCGCCGGCAGCTCCGGCGGGGGCAACTCCCTGACCGTCAGCTACAGCCAGGTCGTCGCCGACGAGCTGCCGCTGTGGATCGCGGCCGACTCCGGCCTGTTCACCAAGCAGGGGCTCGACGTGAAGCTGACCAGCGTCAGCGGCTCCGACGGGTTCCCCGCCCTGGTCTCCGGGCAGACGCAGCTCGCGTCGATCGGCGCGTCCGAGATGGTCGCGGGCGCGGGCTCAGGCGCCCAGGTCAGCTATCTCGCCACCCTCACCCCGGTCTTCCCCTACCAGATGTACGCGAAGGTCAACAACGGCGCGGAGCTCAGGGGCAAGAAGATCGGCATCACCTCGCTCAGCGGTTCGATCTACGTCGCGACCCTGCTGGCGCTCAAGCAGTTCGGCCTCACCACGAACGATGTGCAGCTGATCAACCTCGGTTCGGTGACGAACCTGAACAACGCGCTCGTCGCCGGCAGCGTGGACGCGGCGCTGTCGCATCCGCCGGCCTCGACGACGATCGAGGGCTCGGGCTACCACAGCGTCCTCGACCTGGCGAAGCAGAACATCCCCACCTCCAACGTCGGCATCGCCGCGCTGAAGTCCTACGTGTCCGGCAACAAGGACCAGATCACGAAGTTCATGGCGGCGCTGCAGGAAGCGATCACCCGGGAGAAGTCCGACCAGCAGTACGCGATCAGCGAGCTGCAGAAGCACCTGCAGGTCAACGACCCCAAGGCGCTGCAGGAGACCTGGCAGTACTACGCGCAGGAGGTGCTGCCCGACGTGCCGACCCCGACGGTCGCCCAGCTGCAGACGTCGAAGGACGCGCTGACGAAGACCCCCGGAGTGTCCTCATTGGACCTTTCCGGCATCATCGACCAGCAGTTCTTCCCGCCGACCAGGAGCTGAACCCGGCGGCTGCCCGACCGTGCCGTGCGGTCAGGCAGCCGCTTGTTCTTCCGGCTCCTGCTGGGGCACCACGCGGTAGGAGCGCACCGCGGGACCGGCCACGAAGGACGCGATCGAGGCGGCCAGCGGGACCAGGCCGCCGAGCGTGAGCGCGCCGACGGGGCCCAGTGCCGACGCCGCGGCCCCGATCACCGAGTCCCCCAGCGCGGGCCCGCCGCGCGAAGCCATCTGGTAGATCGCCGACACCCGGCCGCGCAACCCGTCGGGAGTCTCCACCTGCACCGTGGCATGGCGGACCGTCGTGGCGAGCGCGTCCGCCACCCCGAGCAGGCCGGCCAGGACCAGCGACAGGCCGAACACCGCTGCCTGCGCGAAGCCGACGACCACGACGCCGTACGCGGCGGTCGAGATGAGCACGATGAGCCCGGAGCGGCGGGACCGCACGATCCGGAACACGAACACCGAGCCGAGCAGGGCACCGGCCGACGGCGCGGCGGAGAGCAACCCGTAACCGGTCGCGCCGACGTGGAGCCGGTCGAGCGCGAGCGCGGGCAGCAGCACCCGGTAGGCGCCGAAGACGGTCGCCGCGAGGTCCAGTCCCATCAGCTGCCAGATCAGCGTGCGCCGCCGGACATAGGCCGCGCCCTCCCGCAGGCTCTCCCAGACCCGCGGCGGCTTTCCCTCCCGTACCAGTGGCGGCACCTTGATGATCGCCAGCGTGGCGACCAGCACCGCGTAGGTGACCGCGTCGAACACGTAGACCGAGCCGACGCCCCACACGGCGATGAACACCCCGGACAGCGCAGGGCCGATCAGCACCGCCAGTTCCCGTGAGGGGTTGAGCAACGCGAACGCGTCGACGAGCCGTTCCCGCAGCACCAGCGCGGGGATCAGCGCCTGGCGCGCGGGCTGGTCGAACGTCGCGGCCGCCGTCGACAGCAGTGCCGCGAGCACCACCATCCACACCGTCGCCGCACCGGCGATCGTGACGACGGCGAGCGCCGCGGACACCACCAGGGCCGCCACCTGTGTCCACTGCAGCAGCCGCCGCCGGTCGAGCCGGTCCGCGAGCACCCCGCCCAGCGGCGAGAGGACGACCAGCGCGACCAGCTGGGCCAGCCCGACCAGTCCCACCTCGGCGGTGGACCCGGTCAGTACGAACACCTGGAACAGGTTGGCGGCCACCGCGCCACGGGTGCCGATCTGGCTGACGACGACCCCGCCCCAGTACAGGTCGAAGTCGCGGGAGCGCAGGACCGCGGGCAGCCCCATCAGCCGACCGGCACCAGCGTCACCTTCGCCGGATCCACCGAGAGGTGCACCCGGGTGCCGGGTTCGATCGACTGCGTCGGGTTGCAGCGGACGCGGATCTCCATCTTCCCCACCTCGACGACGTGGTCGACGGCGTCGCCGAGGAACGCGCGGGTGCGCACCTGGCCCGACCAGTCGTTCACCGCGCCGGGCGAGGGCGAACCGGACAGCACCAGGCATTCCGGCCGGATCGAGAGCAGGACGTCCTCCCCCGCCGCCGGCGCGGCCGTCGCGCCGCGGCAGACCACCCTGCCTTCGATGGTGTCGACCGTGATCTCCCCGCCTTCGGCCGAGGCGACCACGCCCTTGACGAAGTTCGAGGTGCCGATGAACTCCGCGACGAACTTCGACGCCGGGTTGGTGTAGATCTCCCTCGGCTTGCCGACCTGCTCGATGTTCCCCTTGTGCATCACGGCGATCCGGCTCGACATGACCAGCGCCTCGGACTGGTCGTGCGTCACGTAGATGGCTGTCAGGCCCAGCTCGCGCTGCAGCCGCTTGAGCTCGAACCGCATGTTCTCCCGCAGTTTCGCGTCCAGATTGGACAGTGGCTCGTCCAGCAGCATCAGGTCCGGCTGGATGACCAGGGCGCGGGCCAGCGCGAGCCGCTGCTGCTGGCCGCCGGAGAGCTTGGTGGCCGGGCGGGCGGCGTAGTCGGACAGCTCGGTCACCTCCAGTACCCGCTCGACCCGCTCCGCGATCTCCCGCCGCGCGGGCCGCCGCTTGCGCGGCAGCACGTCGAGCGGGAACGAGACGTTCTTGAACACGCTCATGTGCGGCCAGATCGCGTAGGACTGGAACACCATGCCCAGCTCCCGGCGGTTCGCGGGCAGGTTCACCCCGGCGGCGGCATCGAACAGCGGCCGTCCACTCAGGACGATCCGGCCGCGGTCGGGCCGTTCGAGCCCAGCGATCGAGCGCAGGGTGGTGGTCTTCCCGCAGCCGGACGGCCCGAGCAGGGTGAACAGCTCCCCGGTGTGCACCTCGAAGCTCGCGCCGCCCACGGCGTGCACCCGGGCACCCGCACCGCGCTTGCGCCCGCTCGCCCCGTCGTAGCTCTTCACGAGGTCGTCGACGATCAACATTGCTGGTCCTCCCGGCGGTTAGTGGGCACTGTCCGACTGCTGCAGGCCGACCCGGGCGCCGAGCCGGTAGGCGACGAAGACCAGGGCGACCAGGATGGACACCATCAGCACGCCGAGCGCCGCGAGCGTGGTGAACTGGCCGTTCTCGAACTGCTCCCAGATGAGCACCGACAGCACCTCGGTGCCCGGGCTGTAGAGCAGGATCGTGCTGGAGAGCTCGCGGAAGGAGACCACGAGGATGTACACCCAGCCCGCCACGATGCCGCTGCTGGCCAGCGGCACGAGGACGCGCCGGAACATCTGCGTCCACGACGCGCCGAACACCATCGCCGACTCCTCCAGCTCCCGCGACATCTGCGTCATCGCCGAGGAGGAGTAGCGCATCCCGTACGGCAGATAGCGGGTGCAGTAGGAGATCAGCAGGATCAGCAGCGTCCCGTAGATCGGCAGCGGGATCCGCAGGTACACGAACGACAGCGCGAGGCCGAGCACCAGCCCGGGGATGACGAGCGGGGTGAACGCCAGCACGTCGAGGGCGCGGCGGCCGGGCAGTTTCGTCCGCACGACCACCCACGACACCACCGCCGAGAGCAGCATGACCACCGTCGCCGCGCCGATGCCCAGCACGAACGAGTTCTTCAGTGCCGTCAGGGCCAGGGGCAGCTGGACCACGGCCTTGTAGTTCGCCAGCGACATGCTGCGCAGCGTGCTCATCGACGGCGCGGCGTAGAACTTCAGCAGCGAGGCGTAGACCAGCACACCGACCGGCAGCACCACGGTGACGAGGAAGAACAGCACCACCCCGGCGCCGACCCACGGCCGGGCCCGGCCCAGGCGGATGGGCTGCGGGCGGAACGCCTTGCCGGTCACCGTCTGGAACCCGCGTGCGTTGCGCTGCAGCCGCCCGGCCAGCAGCACGCCGACGACGGCGATCGCGAGCAGCCCGATCGCGTAGGCCCCGGCGGCGCCGTAGTCGATCGGATAGGCCCGCAGCACGAAGTAGATCCGGCTGGTGAACACGTAGATCCCGTTCTGCAGCCCGAGCAGCCCCGGCACCTCGAAGCTCTCCAGCGACTGCACGAACATCAGCAGCGCCGCCGAGATCAGCGCCGGGCGCAACAGCGGGACGGTGATCCGCCGCAGCACCGTCAGCCTGCTCGCCCCCGACATCGCGGCGGACTCCTCCAGCGAGGGGTCCATCGCCCGGAACGCCGCCACCATCAGCAGGAAGCAGACCGGCGCGAGATGCAGTCCCTGCACCCAGACCATGCCCTGCACGGTGAACACGTTGACCGGGGCCGCGCCGAACACCGGTTTGAAGAACAGGGTGTTGACCAGGCCGATCGACGGGTCGCCGAGGAAGATCCACGATGCGGCGTAGAGGATCCCCGGCACGATCAGCGGCACCATGGACGCGGCGAACAGCAGTCCCTTGAACGGCACGTCGGTGCGCACCTGCACGTACGCCAGCGCGGTGCCGACGATCAGGGCGAACAGCGCGGAGCCGAAGGCGAACTCGAGCGAGTTCACCATCATCCGTCCTGCCTGCGAGTCACCCCCGTAGGCACGCGCGAAGGCGCCGAAGCTCAGGCCGGAGCTGCCGGTGAAGGTGTCGTGCAGCAGATAGCCCAGCGGCACGACGGCGAGATAGCCGACGATCACCATCGCGCTCACGACGATGAGGATCTGGGGCGTCAGCAGCCGCCGGAGCCGCCCGGCCGCACGGACCGGGGCGGGTCGTCCGGCCAGCGGCGGCGCCGGGCTGGTGGTGGTGCTCATGGTCACCTCGTGTCAGTTGGCGGCGACGCCGCGCAGCAGGTCGTCGTACTTCGTGTCCCAGGTGGCGCCGTCCTTGGTCAGGGTGTCGACGTCGTAGGGCACCAGGTTGACGCCCTGGAAGCTGTCGTCGCCGGGCACGGTCGTCGACGGCGTCAGGTGCAGGCTCACCAGCACCTGCTGACCCTCGGTGAGCATCCAGTCGTAGAACAGCCACGCGGCGGCCGGATGCTGCGCGGCCTTGAGCATGCCGATCCCGTTGGGCCGCGGGAAGGCGGGAATCGGGTTGGTGCCACTGGCCGGGCGGTACGCCACGGGCGCGCCGTCGAGCTTGCTGCGCTCGGTGATGTAGGTGTAGTTCATCGCGTCCATCCCCGTCTGCCCCGCGCCGAGCAGCTGCGCCATCGTGGTGTGGCCCTTGACGGTCTTGGCGTTGGCGACGATGCCCTGCCACAGCTGGTCCACCTGCTGCTGGGTCTTGCCGTGCGTCAGCCAGTAGTGCGTGACGTTCTCGTACCAGTCACTGTCGGACGCCTCGATCGAGAGCTTGCCGCGGTACTTGGGATCGGCGAGGTCCTCCCAGCTCTTCGGCTCGTCACCGGGCGAGATGAGGTTGGTGTTCCAGGCCGGCAGCAGGACGTTGAACCGGGTGGCCGTCCAGTCCGGGAACTTGCCGGCCTGCTGCACCTTGTCCAGTGCGGCGCCGTTGTAGTCCGCGAGCAGCTTCTGGCTGGACAGGATCGTCATCTGCGGGAAGTCCGACTCGATGACGTCGGCGCCGAGCCGGTTGGCCGAGGACTCCTGCGAGGTCCGCTGGAGCACGGTCTCGGAGTTCCCGCGGAACACCGAGACCTTGATGCCGAACTGGTCCTGGAACTTCTTGCTGACCGCGTCCGCGACGTCTGCCGTCATGGAGGTGTAGAGCGACAGCGTGCCCTCGGACTTGGCCAGCTCCACGGCCTTGGCCCGTTGCTGGTCCTTGGGCAGGGCGGCGATCTGCGCGTACACCTGGTCCGCCTTGGCGCTGCCGCCACCGCCGGGTGCCTGCTGCCCGGAGTCCGCGACCCCGCCACCGCACGCCGTCGCCACGAACGTGACGACGACGGCGGCACTGATCAGGCCGAACGTTCTGGTCCTCATTGACTCTTCCCTTCGGTCCCGTCGGGACACTCACGCGTTCAGTTGGCCTGCGGCACTCCGCGCAGCAGGTCGTCGTAGGACTTGTTCCAGGACTGGGAGTTCTCCAGCACCTGGTCCGGCACGTTGTAGACGGGTGTGCCGGCCGGAACGGGGTTGGTGTACCCGGGCACGTTCTGCGCGGCGGGGATCCGGTGCGACTTCGCGATCAGCTGCTGCCCGGCGCCGAGCACCCAGTCGGCCCACAGCAGCGCCGCGGCCGGATGCCGGGCCTGCGCCATCAGCGCCAGCCCGTTGGGGCGCAGGATGACCGGATCCGCGATCGGGTGCCAGGCGACCGGGGCGCCCTTGTCGGCCGCGTTGTCGACGGTGTGGCTGTAGACCGAGCAGGCGACCGCGAACTGGCCCGCGCTGAGCAGCTGCCCTTGCACCGTATGGCCTTTGGTGACCTTGGCGTTGGCGACGATCTGCTGGAAGAGCCGGTCCACGTCGGCGGCGGGCAGCTTGCGGACGTCGGTGAGGTAGGTGTGCATCGCGGCGTACCAGTCCCAGTCACCCACCTCGAGCGCGATCTTCCCCTTCCACTGCGGCGCGGTGAGGTCGGTGAAGCTCTTCGGCGCCTGCCCGGCCGGCACGAGCGAGGTGTTCCAGCCCACCACGAACCCGTTGAACCGCTCCGCCTGCCAGTCCCCGAAGACCGCGTCCGGGCGCAGGTTCGCCTTCGCCGGGCCGTCGTAGGGCGCGAGCACGCCGTCCTTGCTCAGTGCGCGCAGCTCGGTGTCGTCGGTGTCCACCACGTCGTTGGCGGTCCTGCCCGCGCTGCCCTCCTGCTGGATCCGCTCCAGCACGGTCTCGGAGTTCGCCCGGAACGCGTTGACCTTGATGCCGGGGTAGGCCTGCTGGAAGCCGTCGACGAGGTCCTGGATGTCGGTGTTCGAGGTGTACAGGTCGAGCTGCCCGCCCGCGGCCCTGGCGTCGGCGAGCAGCCGGGCCGTCCGGTCGGGCCCGCTCAGCCCGGCGTAGCCGGTGAACACGTTGCCGTGCTGGGGATTTCCGGCGGCGGCGACCGGGCCGTCGGCCGCTCCCGGGGAGCATCCGGCCAGTGCGACGCCGACGAGCAGGGACAGGACGAACGGGCGGGAGCGCTTCATCGGGCATCCTCTGCGGGGACCGGGGGACGGGTCAGGAGCGGTGGTCGGCGGCGGGCGGTGGGGTCACGGCGCGATTCCTTCCCTGTGCCGTCGCTGTGCGCTGGGACACAGCGTAGGTCTTAAGGTCTAACCTTTGTGCCATCCGTTACGGGACCGTGATGTGTCTTGCAATGGTCAGACGATTAGTCCACACTCGGCTCTGCATGTCGCGAAGACGCGGAGGAGATGATCAGATGGTCACCACGGCCGACGGGGCACCGGCTGCCGGGCCCGGCGGAGCCGGTCCGGACGACGACGGCAAGAGGTTCCTCCTCGACCCCTACAAGGACTGGGCCGCGGGTGAGGGCATCCCGGTCCACTACGACTTCGGCCACGACCTGCTGACCCTCGAAACCGCGCCATGGGACCGCTACGACGCCCGCGGCTGCTTCGCGCACACCCACGGCATGGGTGACTTCATGACCAACTACGTCATCGAAGTGTTGCCCGCCAAGAAGACCCGCCCGGTGAAACACCTGTACGAAGCGTTCTTCTACGTCCTGGCCGGATACGGCTCGACCACGGTCTGGCTGCCCGGCGGCGGCAGCCGGACGTTCGAATGGGGTCCCAAGGCCCTGTTCGCCATTCCGCTCAACTGCACGTACCAGATCATGAACACCTCGGGCAGCGAGCCCGTGCGGCTGTCCTGCACCAGCGACGCACCGCTGACGCTGAACCTCTACCACAACGTCGATTTCGTGTTCGGCAACGACTTCGAGTTCCCCGAGCGCGTCGGCGACGTGGCGTACTTCGGCGGCGAAGGCGCGCTTTCGGTGTACAACAAGGACTCCGTCAAGGTGCAGAACGTGTGGGAGACCAACTTCGTGCACGACCTGACGAGCTTCCGCCTCTACGAGTTCGAGGGCCGGGGCAAGGGCTCGCTCAACGTCAACTTCCTGCTGGCGGAGGGCACGATGCACGCGCACGTGTCGCAGATGCCGGTCGGGCGGTACAAGAAGGCCCACCGGCACGCCGCGGGCACGCACGTGCACGCCGTCGACGGTGAGGGGCACTCCCTGCTCTGGTACGAGGGCGACGCGGAGTTCAAGGAGTTCCCGTGGCGGCACGGGTTCATGTACACCCCGCCGTTCTGGATGTTCCACCAGCACTTCAACACCGGGCCACGACCCGCGCGCTACGTCGCCTGCAGCCTCGGCAGCCGCCGCTACCCGTTCCTCGCGATGCGCCGCAAGAGCGCCGAAGGGTCCGGCGCCGTCTCGGTCTCCCAAGGGGGACGGCAGATCGAGTACGAGGACCAGGATCCCCGCGTGCACCGCAAGTTCCTCGAAGCCCTCGACCGGAGCGGGGTGCGGTCCCAGATGGGCGACGTGTTCGACGAGGACGCCATCAGGTCGCTGCCGCCGGAGGCGCTGACCGGCGTGATCAGGACGCCGGTCTCGACCGGCCCGGCCGTGTAGCGGGCGACGTGCACGACGAGGACTTCGACCACGAGCACGAAGTCGGCCTCACCGACGCAGACCGGCGGGCGATCGCGCAGGCGATCCTGGAGCAGGACACCCTCGAGCTGCGCACGGTCGGCATCGACATCGGCAGCTCGACCTCCCACCTGTTGTTCGCCAGGGTGTTCCTGCGCCGCGAGACCCACCACCTCTCCAGCCGGTTCGTGGTGGTCGGGCGCACCGTGGAATGGCGCTCCCCGATCCTGCTCACCCCGTTCCTGCCCGACGGCACGATCGACGCGCACGAGCTGGCCCACTTCGTCAAGCACTGCTACGCCGACGCCGGCTTCAGCCGGGCCGACGTGGACAGCGGCGCGGTGATCCTCACCGGCGAGGCGGTCAAACGGAAGAACGCGCGCGCCATCGACGAGATCTTCGCGGCGGAGTCCGGAAAGTTCGTCTGCGCCACGGCGGGTCACAAGCTGGAGGCCATCCTCGCCGCGCACGGCTCGGGCGCCACGGCGTTGTCGGCCGAGCGCGGGGCCTGTGCGCTGCACGTGGACATCGGCGGCGGCACCACCAAACTGGCGCTGATCGACCGGGGCGTCATCCGCGGGGTGGCCGCGTTCGCGGTCGGCGGGCGGCTGCTCGCGCAGGACGGCGAGGGCCGCTGGACGAGGGCCGACGAGCCGGCCCGGCTGGTGGCCGCGGAGCTGGGGCTGGACACGACACCGGAGGCGCTGGCCGACCCCGCGGTGCGCCAGGCGATCAGCCGGCGGCTCGCGCGGCTGCTGGCCGACCGGATCGTGGGCGCCCCGCCGGACGAGCTGGGCCGGGCACTGCAGCTCACCGAACCCTTGGCGCGCCCGGCCGAGCCCGCCTATCTCACGTTCTCCGGCGGTGTTGCCGAATACCTGTTCGGCCACGAAACGCAGGACTACGGGGACATCGCGCGTGAGCTGGCCGCGGCCGTGATCGACCAGCTCGGCTCACGCGTGCGGATTCCCGCCGTCGACGGCGGCCAGCGCATCCGCGCGACCGTGATCGGCGCGTCGCAGTTCACCGTGCAGGTCAGCGGCAAGACGATCCACCTGGGCGGCCACGACGCCCTGCCCGTGCAGAACGTGCCGGTCGTCCACCTCGGGCAGTCGCTGCCGGCGCAGATCCACCCGGCGGAGATCGCGGAGGCGTTCCGGCGCAGCGCGCGGCGCCAGGACCGGGACCCGGCCGAGCCGCTGGCGCTGGCCTTCTCCTGGTCGGGTCCGCCGACCTACGACCGGCTGACCGCCCTGTGCCAGGGGATCATCGGCTTCGCCGGTTCGTCGGCTGAGCTGCTCCTGCTCGTGGTCGACGGCGACGTCGGGCAGACCCTGGGCCGGATCCTGGACCAGGACCTCGGGCTGAACCGGAAGCTGATCTCACTCGACGGCATCGAGCTGAAGGACCTCGACTTCGTCGACGTGGGCGCCCTGCTCGACCCGCCCGGCGTGGTGCCGGTGGTGATCAAGTCCCTGCTGTTCTCCTGAAAGTAGGTCACGCACATGGACGCTCCGACCGACGTGCTCCGCCACGAGGTGGCGATCTGCTCACGGCTGCTGGTGGACGCCGGGATCCTCAACTACAGCGGGCACATCAGCGTCCGGATCCCGGGCACCGAGACGCTGCTCATCCAGCGCGGGCACGACGTCCGCGCGGAGCTCGCGCCGGAGCGGCTGCTGGTCGTCGGCCTGGACGGCAAGCCGGTGGACGGCCGGGGCGAACCGCCCTCGGAGGTGTTCATCCACACCGAGATCTACCGCGCCCGGCCCGACGCCGGTGCCGTCGCCCACTTCCACCACGACCCGACCACGGTGTTCAGCGTGGTCGAGGACAACCCGCTGGTGCCGGTGAAGAACCACGCGAGCCGGTGGGCCGCGGGCATTCCGGTGCACTTCGACTCGTCGCACATCGCGGTGCCCGAACAGGGCGCCGCGGTGGCGCGGACGCTGGGCTCGGGGTACGCGCTCCTGCTGCGCGGCCACGGCGAGGTGCTGGTGGCGGAGGACGTGCGCTCGCTGTACGCCGACGTGGTCCACTTCGTGGAGAACGCCCGCGCGCTGACGCTCGCCGCCCAGCTCGGGAAGGTCACGCCCCTGACCGACGAGGAGCTCGCGGCCTTCCTCGCCACGTTCAAGCGCGGCAAGCACGCTCGCAAGCTGTGGAAGTACTACACCGCGGTGGCCGCGAGCCGCGGGCTGATCCCCCGCGAATGGGTCCTCGACCAGGACGCGCCCGCGGAGGCAGGGGCACGGTGAGGCGGGGCCTCAGCCGATCCGAGGCCTCGCGGCGCAGCGCGCGGACAACCGTGCGCTCCTACGATGTCGCCCTCGACCTGACGCCGGGCGACGACACGTTCCGGTCCACCACCACGATCCGCTTCGCGGCGGACGGTGAGCCGGCGTTCGCCGAACTGGTGCCGCGGCGGCTGTGTTCGGCCTCGCTGAACGGGGTTCCCTGCGACACCTTCTCCCCCGGTGCGGGCCGCCTGTCCCTCACCGGGCTCGAGGACGAGAACGAGCTCGTCGTGGTGGCGGACATGGCGTACGCGGGCGACGGCCAGGGCGTGCACCGGCACGTCGATCCGGCCGACGGCCGCACCTACCTGTACGCGAGCTCGGCCCTGACCGCCGCGCCCCGCTGGTTCGCCTGCTTCGACCAGCCGGACCTGAAGGCGCCGCTGCGGTTGTCCCTGCGCTGCCCGGAAGACTGGACCGTGGTGGGCAACGGCGGGGCCGCCACCTTCGCGGAAGGCTGGTGGCGGACGCCTGCCACCCCACCGCTGTCCCCTCACCTGGCCGGGTTCATCGCCGGGCCGTACCACTCGCACACGGCCACGCACGACGGCGTCCCGCTGGGAGTGCACGTCCGCAGGTCGCGAGTGGACAGTGCGCTGACCTCTGAACTGTTGGCGGAGACCGCCCGCCTCCTCGACGAGTTCCACCGCCTGCTGGATGCCCGGTACCCGTGGGGCGAGTACCACCAGGCGTTCGTGCCGGACCTGCCGTGGCGCGGCATGGAGAACCCGGGCTGCGTGCTGTACCGGGAGCCCTTGCTGACCCGCAGATCCGAGCGCACCCGGCTGATGGCACACGAGCTGGCGCACATGTGGTTCGGCGACCTCGTCACGATGCGCTGGTGGGACGACCTCTGGCTGCACGAGTCGTTCGCCGAGTACCTGGCGGACCGCGTCCTCGCCACCGGCTCGCTCGCCCCGGCGGACCAGCTCGGGGCCGACGCTCGCCCGAGCACCCATCCGGTGGCGGACGCCGACGTGCGGTATGCGGACGAGGCGTACCTCGCCATGGACGCGATCATCTACACCAAGGGCGCCGTGGTGCTGGACCAGCTCGCCCGGAGGATCGGCCACGAGGCCTTCGTCCGCGGACTACGCGCACACCTGGCCGGGCCCACGAACACGTCCTACGACGACTTCGTGGAGTCCTGGTCCGCGGTCGCCGGTCCGGGTTTCGACGACTGGGCACGGCGCTGGCTGCGGACATCGGGGCTGGACACCGTGCGAGTCGCGGGAAATCGGCTCCTCCGCAGCGGCAGCCGCCCGCACCACTTGTCTGTCGCGGCCTTCGGCTTCGACGGCGGAGAACTCCGTCGCGACCTCCTCGCGGTAGACGATGAGAGCAACGACCTGCCAGTCCCTCCGGTAGCAACCGCGCTCGTGCTGCCCAATGCCGACGGCAGGTCCTGGGTCAAGATCCAGCTGGCCGCCGAGGAATGGCGCCGCATGCCGGCCCTGCTGCCGAAGCTCGACGAGCAGGCGCGCCGGATGGTCTGGACCGCTCTGCGCAGCGGGGTCGAGGACGGGGAGCTGGACCCCGAATTCGCCGTCGAGCTCGGGGTGGCGACGTTTCCGTTCGAGTCCTCGGCCGGCGTCCTCGGCCCGGCCGCGCGGTGGCTGACCGAGGTGGTGCTCGGCACCTACCTGCCCGACCACGGGCGGGAGCAGGCGGAACGCGGGCTCGCAGGTGCGCTGGGCGCGGCTTTCCACTCCGCACCAACGGATTCCGCACTGCAACGCACTGCCGCACGCCGCTGGATCGACGTCGCGCCCGCGGCGGCTCTGGCCTCGTTGCGGCACCCGCGCGCGCTGGAACGCCGGTGCGCGCTCGGCCACTACCTGCCGGGACGGCCCGGCGACCCGGTGCACGCCGCCCGGTGCCGCGCACTGGTCCCCGGCAGCGAGGCCAAGGAAAACGCGTGGGCGTTCATCCTGGGCGACGCGCCTGCTGAGGAGCGGTATGCGGCGGCCAGGGCGTTCTGGCATCCGGCCCACCGGCGGCTGACCGAACCGTTCGTCGCCCGCTATTTCGACGACATCCCCCGCGTGGATGGAGGCATCGAGGCCGCGCGCCTCGCCCGCTTCGCCTTTCCGCGCACCGCCGATGCTTCCGCCCTGCGCGCGGCCGCAAGCCTGCTCGACTCGCCGGGCCTCGATGCCGGTGTCCGCCACGCGGTCGCCGACGGCGCCGACGAGCTGCGCCGAGCACTCTGGCGTCCATCGAGAATCGGTAATATGGTTAGTCCACTAGCCCTTTGATCGAGGAGGTCCGCCGGTGTCCGAGGCCGAAGCCGCGGGTGACGAAGCCGAAGCTCGCGCGAAGCTGTACCACAGCCAGAAGAACCGCGTCTTCGTCCGCCCGATCCAGGGCGAGTACGGGTTGAACGCCGAGCTCGAGCGGCTGCGCGCGGTGCCGCGGGTGCGCAAGGCGAGCGAGATCAAGTTCGTCGACGGGCCGCAGGCCTACAGCAGGCACTACGTCGAGCCCAAGGACGGCATCACCCAGACGTTCCACCTGCACCTGGAGGAGTACGGCCCGGGCGGCAAGTCGCAGAAGCACGGGCACGTCAACGAAGCCGCGTTCTACATCCTGGACGGGCGGGGCTACGAGATCCACGACGGGATCCGGTACGACTGGGAGGCGGGCGACGTGGCGATCGTGCACAACAACTGCGTGCACCAGCACTTCAACGCCGACGAGCACCGGCCGGCCCGCGCACTCGTCATCAAGACGAAGCCGATGTACCTGTTCATGAACATGTTGTTCCAGAAGCAGGTCGAGGCGCGTGCGGTGACGCCGTCCCCCACCGGCGAGGGCTTCGAGCCCCGGGAACGGGAAGAGGACTTCAACCACCCCGAAGGGGGCTACTGATGGCTTGGGACGAGCACGAGAAGTGGCTGGCCGGCACCGCGAACGGCGACTTCTACCAGAAGCTGCTCGACGAGGCGGCCGATGCGCCGGTGCGCAACGCGGGCCGGAAGAAGATCGTGCGGCCGGCCGAGATGCCGTGGGAGATGTCGCGGCACGGGCTGCTCAAGCACCTGATCAACGAGGACATGAACACGCGGATGGAGACCGTCGACGCGTACATGCAGATCATCCCGCCGGGCAGCCGGTCTGGGCGGCACCGGCACCTCGCGGAGGAATGCCTGTACGTGCTGGAGGGGCGCGGGTACGACGTGCACCAGGACTGCGACGTGGACATCACCGACGAGTACACCTGGCGCCCCAAGGAGGAGACGCAGCGGTTCGAGTGGGAGGCCGGCGACGTGATCTACGTGCCGCCGTGCACGATCCACCAGCACTTCAACGCCGACCCGCGGCGCCCGGTCCGGCTGATCTCCGCGACCAACCGGATCTACCGGTACTGCGGGCTCAACGACCTGGTGCAGCTGGAGGACGCCCCGGAGTACGACCCGCGGGTGGTGCTGACCCCGGAGACGATCCAGTCGTACCTGCGGCCCCCGGTGCCGGCCGGACTGGCCTGACCCGGACGGCGACCCGCCCCGGTCTGCCCCGGGGCGGGCCCGGGTCACCGGGGTCGGCGTCGGCGCGTACCAGCCCGGCCCGGTCACCCTGCTCGGCGACCCGATCCACACCATCCCCCCGACCGGCGGCGTCGGCGCGAACACGGCCCTGCGGGGCGGGCGGTGCAGGTGGTCGACGGCGTGCGCGGTCGGCTCGTCCGCGGGGAGGAGGACGACGAGCTGTTGCGCATCCGTCGAGAGCTCCAGGGTCTCGCGCACGAGCCGCAGCGCGCACCCTGAAGGATGGTTGAGCCGCAGGACCCCGCGCTTCGGGACCAGGTGCGAGTTCAGCCAAGCACCACATCGCGGGGCGCCGCCCAATACAGTGCGCATCGTGAACAGGACGACGAGCTGGATCGTCGCCACCGTGGTCGTGCTGCTGGCCGCGGTTCTGATGTCCGTCGCCGGATACCGGCTGCTCACCCCGGCCGCGCCCGGTGAGCACGGCGTCGCCGATTTCGTCGCCGAAGAGGACCTTTCGCCGGCGGCGGCGATGCCGCCTGCCGGCTCGTGGCGCATCGACTGCGGCCGCAACACCGGGGGCATGCACAACGCGGACAACCTCGTCGCGAGCCCCGGTCGGTCCGGCGGCGCGCACCACGTGCACGACTACGTCGGCAACCTCTCCACCAACGCCTTCTCCACCGACGCCTCGCTGGCGGCCGCGGCCACCACCTGCCCGGACGGCGATCGCTCCAGCTACTACTGGCCCGTCCTGCGGCTGCCCGCGACGGACCGGATCCTGGTCCCCGGCGCCGTGTCCATCGAGTACCAGGGCAGCCCCGCCGGTGACGTCGTCCCGATGCCCGAGTTCCTCCCGGCGAGCACCGGCAACGCACACGACTTCTCCAGTGGCGGCAAGCGGACCGAGCACGTGCAGTGGGGTTGTTCAGGCGCCCCGGGACGCGTCGCGCGCCAGTACCCGCGCTGCGCCGCCGGCGAGCGGGTGCTGCGGTTGTTCGACTTCCCCAGCTGCTGGAACGGGCGCACGACCGACAGCGCAGACCACCGCTCGCAACTGGTCTTCCCCGGTGCCGCGGGGGCCTGCCCGATCGGGACGTTTCCGGTGCCCCGACTGCACTCGAACTGGCTTACGGGGTCCCGCCCGGGGCGGATCACGCCATCGGCACCTTTCCCGAAGAGCTGGGCTCGCCGGTCGCCGACCACGCCGACTACGTGAACGTCATGCCGGGCTCGGTGATGGCCGCGCTCGTGGCCTGCGTGAACTCGGGACGACACTGTGTGGCCTGAACACTCGTCGTCGAAGGCCTGCGGCGGGAACGCAAACGGGTCCGGATCTGGTTGCCCCAGCTGGGTTTCCCGCGTCTGGGCCCGGTCCGGCTCTTCGGCGCCACTCAGCTCGGGCCAGGAGCGCCGCAGCCGCGGTGGATCGCCTACGGCAGCTCGATCACGCAGTGCACGGGCGCGCACGGGCCCAGCCGCACCTGGCCCGCGCTCGTCGCCGCGGCGAACGGCTGGGACCTGCGCTGCCTCGGGTTCGCCGGGCAATGCCAGCTCGATCCGGTGGCGGCGCGGTTCATCCGCGACAGCTCGGCCGAGCTGATCAGCCTGCGCCTCGGGGCGAACAGCTACCGCAGGGCGACTTTCTCGGCGCGGTCCTTCGGGCCCGCGGTGACCGGCTTCATCCAGACCGTGCTCGACGGGCATCCGGGCGTGCCACTGGTGGCGCAGACGCCGATCACTTACCCGGGTGGGGAGAGCGAGCTCAACGCGGTCGGCCTGACGGTCGCGGACCTGCGGGCGCTGCTCGTCGAGGCGGTGGAAGCGTTGCGGGACAGCGGATACGACAACCTGCACCTGATCGACGGCCGGACAGTGCTCGGCCCCGGCGAGGAAGCCGCGCTGGCCGACGGCCTCCACCCGACCGCCGACGGCTACGAACTCATGGCGACGCGGCTGACCCCGCTGCTGGGCGCCTGCCTGCCGGCACCCGCCGCCGCGGAGACCTGAGCGGAACGTCCGTCGGGTCGGCGCTCGGGGTGGTGGAGAGAAGGCCGAGTCGAGCCGGATCTGGCCGCCGAAGCGCACCACCGTCTCGAAGAGACCGGCGGCACGGAAGCCGTGATCTCCCGGGAGGTGCCGATCGCGCTCGTCCCCGCCGGCTTCGACCGGCCGAACCTACTTGTCGAACTCCGAGGTGCCGGCGTCGAGGTTCGGGCCGTACAGGAAAGCCTTCAGGTACTCCAGCAGCTCCTCGGCGTCGAACCGCTGCGAGTCCTCGCCCTCGCCGCCGATCAGCCAGGCCTCGTCCCATTGGGCGCGGCGGATTTCGTGCCGGTAGTTCTCGAATTCGACGAAGCGTTCCGGGGCCCCGCCTTCGAGGTCCCGCACCTGCTGCACGAGCGTGGGCACGGTGACGAAACCCCGCTCCGGCTCCACCCGGCCCGTCGGCGCCCGGTACCGCATTTTCGCGTAAGGCCACGGCTCGCGATTCAGCCTCGTCACCGGCACACCCGCCGCGCGCGAATACCGGTATTCCGTTTCTTCCTGGTTCTCGTCACCGGCGAATTCACACCGGAACGCCGGGAAAACGGCCCTGGTGCGCTGGTGCGCCTCCGGATTCTCCTTGGCGTGGTATTTGTGCACCGTCGGCCCGACCGCCACGAACACGTCGAACCGGTACGGCTCGTGACCGAACCCCTCGACGAGCACCAGCGGCCGCTCCGGCGGGGCGATGAGCTCACCGGCGTGCGCACGCGCGAACGACATGATCGCGACGGCGAGCTCTTCGTCGTAGGAATCTAGTGCATAGCACTGAAACGCGTGCTCCCGGTCCTCGCTCAGCGCGGCCGCGAAGTCGAACCCCGGGGCCATCGCCCAGTGCCAGGCATCGGACAGCCCGTCCAGCGGGCCCGCGTTGGACATGCCGGCGAAGATCGAGCCCAGGTCCACTTTCCCACTCCCAGATGTCAACTGCACGAGTAATTCGGACCCGGTGCCTTGTCGCTGTACCGGGCCTTGAGTTTCGCACCTTTGCTCGAATTCTCGCTGCGCGTCATCGCTTCCATGTCGTCGGTGTTATTGTACCAAGACTCGCGTTGCGCCCTGGTCTGGTCGTATCCCTCGTTGACCCAATGTTCGACGACGGGCGGATTGTGGTCGTAGCTCAGCTCGTCGAAGGGGACGACGTTACCTTGTGCGTCCACCCAGGTGAGCTGGTCGCGCGGGATCTTCACACCACTGGAGTCCACCGGCACCCCGCCCTGCGTCCGGCCTTCCACCGTCCATTTCGTCGCCATCTCGTCATGCGCGGTGTCGCTGTACCCGTGCGGGTATTCGGTACTGCGGTTGTGCCCGGTCGGCGGGTTCAGCGGGTCGGTCGCGTACTGGCCGTTGGGCGCCCGGTGCCCGGCGAGTCCCAGCGGGTCGCACACGATCAGCGGGTTGGCCACGTAGGCGTAGTGGTTGGGCGCCGGGGTCAGCCCGAGCGGGTCCGGGCTGAGGTAGCGCGCGGTCCGCGGGTCGTAGAAGCGGTGGTGGTTGTAGTACAGCCCGGTTTCCCGGTCGTGGTACTGCCCGGGGAACCGCAACGGGCAGTCGGCGCCGTCCTGCGACGAGACCGCGAGCTGGTTGCCCCACAGACCGGTCGTCTGGTACCAGGCGACCCGGCCGTCCGGGCCGACCAGCTCCATCGGCGTGCCCACCAGGTCGGAGACGATCGCGTAGAACCTGCTGTCGATGATCTCGCCCGGGGCATCGGCGAGCCAGGACCGCGACGTCTGCGCCACGGGCTCCCCCGTGCCGCTCAGGTGGTCCCAGGTCGTCGCGGTCACGCGCGCTTCGCTGTGCCGCAGTTCCTCGGCGAGGTTGGCGCCGTCCCAGCTGAACGTCGTCTCGTCGAGCACCGCGCCGTCCTCGCCGACGCGCCGCTTCGCGATCCGCCGCCCCAGCGGGTCGTAGGCGTAGTGCCACACCTGACCGTCCGGCGTGGTCGCCGCGACGAGCTGGTCCAGCCCGTTCCACCGATAGGTCCAGACCAGTTGTCGGCCGGACAGGGTGCGGCGGATCTCCCGGACCAGCCGCCCCGCTTCGTCGTACTGGTAGGAGCTGCGCCCCGCGGAGCGCAGCAGGAACCCCTCCAGCACGCGAGGCCCGCCGGTGTCGGCCGGCTCGCCCGGTTGCGCCGAGGACAGGTTGCCCAGCAGGTCGTAGGTGTAGCGCTCGCTCCAGGTCGCCGCGGTCACGGCGGTGACCCGTCCGGCCGCGGTCAGCTGGTAGGCCCGGCTCCCGCGCAGCCGGTCGTCCACGGCGGTCACCACGCCGTCGGCGCGGTAGCGGTACGCGCGGTTCTGGACCGCCTCGTACCCGGTGCCCGTGCGCGCCCAGAGGTGTTGCGCGGTGAGCAGGCCGGAATCGTCGTACTCCTGGGTCAGGGCCGCGCCGGAGCCGAGGTTCCTGGTGACCTCCCGGCCCCTCGCGTCGTACTCGAACGACAGCCCGCCGGCGGTGCCGGCGAGGGCGGCTTCGCGGCGCTGCGGCGTGTACTGCCAGACGGTCTCGATCCCCGCCGCGGTCGTCCTGCGGACACGCCGGCCCGCCAGGTCGTACTCGCTGCTGATCGCGCGCCCGTTGACCGACTCGGTGAGCGGCCTGCCGAGCAGGTCCCGCTCGTAGCCCAGCTCGGCGACCGGGTTGACCGCCCGCCGCAGCCTGCCGGCCGGGTCGTACTCGAACTGGATCGTCTGCTCGTCGCCGACCCGCTGGGCGACGACCCGCCCGCGCACGTCCCGGACGAGGTCGACCACGCTCCCCGGCCGCTCGACCCGCGCGACCTGGCCGGCCGCATCGCAGTGGTAGTCGATCCGCCGCCCGGTGAAGTCGCTCTCGCCGACCAGGTTCCCGGCGGCGTCGTACTCGTAGTCCCAGGTCAGTCCGGCGGGATTGGTGACCTTGACCAGCCGGAGCTCGGTGTCGTAGGCGAAGGTGTAGCGCGTGCCGTCCGGGCCGGTCCGCGCCACCGGCAGGTTGAACGGGCCCACCTCGAACGTGGTCGAGCCACCGGCGGCGTTGCGCCGGCGCACCAGGTTGCCCTCCGGGTCGTAGAACAGCTCCTCGCGCTCGCCGCGGGGGCCGGTCTGCCAGGCGAGCTTGCCCTCGACGGTCCACCCGTAGCGGGTGACCTGATCCTGCGGGGCCACAGCCGCGCGCACCCGCCCGAAGCCGTCCATCTCGTAGCGGGTGGTGGTGCCGGTCGGGCTCGTGATCGACAACGGCCTGCCCGCACCGTCGCTGCCGAACCGCCACGCCAGCCCGTCCGGCTCGGTGGAGGCCGCCAGGTGCCCCCGCTCGTCGTGGGTGCACGTGACGACGGCTCCCATGGGATCGGTGGTCGTCAGCAGGTTGCCGGTGTCGGAGTAGGTGTGCCGCCAGACGGCACCGCCGGGGCGGGAAACGGTGGTCGGCAACTGCCAGCGCTCGTCGTAGTCGACCTCGACCCGCGAACCGTCCGGATATTCGATCCGCACCGGCTCGCCCTGCTCGTTGCGCACGTAGCGGGTGGTGTTGCCGAGCGGGTCGGTGTGCGAGAGCAGCCGATGGTAGCGGTCGAACTCGAGGTGCTCGGTGTTGCCGAGCGGGTCGGCCACCGCGCTCAGGTGGTTGTGCTCGTCGAAGTGGTACCGGGTGGCGTGGCCGAGGCTGTTGGTCACGGTCGAGACGCGGTTGTCCAGGTCGTAGTCGAACGTGGCGTTCAGGAAGCCGCCCAGGCCTTCGCCGCGCTCGACCCGGCCGTCCGCGCGGTAGAAGTACCGGTACCGGAAGCCGTTCCGGTCGGTCCAGCCGGTGATCCGGTCCTGCTCGTCGTGCTCGTAGCTGAACGGGATCCCGCTGGAGTTGACGATCCCGGTCAGCCGGCCCCGGTTGTCGTAGCGGTAGGACACGATCGCGACCGGCCGGCCCTGGTTCGTGTGGTCGAGCAGGCTCAGGCCGCCGACCCGGACGCCGGCCGGGCCGGGCACGGTCTCGATGGCGACGTGGTACCCGCCGGAGTGCCGGACCGCGAGCGGCAGGCCCGCCTCGTCGCGCAGGTAGCTGATCCGGTGGCCGTCCCGGTCGGTCTGCGCGGTGACCGGATGCGTGCCGTCGGCCGCGGCGAGGCCGAAGAACCTCGTCCAGCCGGTGTCGGGGTCCTCGATGCGGTAGCCCGCCGTGCTCTCGTCCCAGCTCAACGGCCAGCGCGCGCCGAACCGCGGCAGCACGGGCGCACCGTCGAGCGCGGGATGCGGGTAGTGCAGGACCTGCGCGTCGTCGCCCACGAAGCGCAGCCCGTCGTCCGTGGTCTCCAGCCGCTGGTCCAATGTGGACGACCAGCCCGGCCCGAACAGCCTGCCGTCGCCGAAACCCGAGGCGTAGGCGCGCCGGATGACCAGCGGCAGCAGCCCGGGCAGGTCGACGTCGGTCTTCGAGGTGATCATCTGGCCGGACACCACGTCGACCGGGTCGCCGCCCTTGCCGTCGCAGCCGCCGTTCCCCTCCGAACGCTGGCCGCCGTTCGGGGTGTCGCTCGAGGACGGGCGCGTGCCGTCGCCGCCGGGCGAACCCGGGCCGTCCCCCGGCAGCCCGCCGGCGCCGTCGCCGGGCGGGGCACTGGCCTCGTGGGTGCCCGTGCCCGGCGGCTCGTGCCCGGTGGGCGGGGCGTCGCCGGCCGAGGAGGCGTGGGTGGCGCCGTCGCCGCCGACGTGCGGTTCCGCCTCGCCGGGGCGGCCGTGCAGCTCCGACATGACCTTCTTGATCGCGGCGAAGATCTCCTCCAGCTTGCTCATCATCGGCCGCAGCTTCTCGACCGAGTTGATGAGCTTCTTGATCACCGCGCCGATCTTCTCCATCCACGCGGACACCTGCTCGACGACCTGGGCCACGACCACCGGCGTGCCGAGCCCCAGCGAGCAGACCTCTTCCAGGGCGTCCTGGACGAAGTCGCCGATGGCCTGCGTGACCATGTCGCGGACGAGGCCGCGCACCGCGCCGGTGATGACGCCGACGATCTGCACGACCGTGCCGATCGTGTTGGCGCAGGTGGACGCCGCGTTGATGTGGTCGATCTTGTTCTTGATGTTCGCGCGGTAGGCGTCGGCGGCGTCGCCCCGCCAGTTCGCGGTGTCCTTCTCCACCGTGGTGGCGAGATCCTTCGCCGCCTTCTGCACGGCCGCGCCGACGTTCTGCCACGTCCGGGCGTAGGCGGCGATCTGGTCGGCGTCGCCCGCCAGCTGGTTCAGCGCGTCCTGCAACGGCTTGACGTGCTCGATCAGCCAGTTCAGCCCGTAGGAGATCAGCGTGCCGACCGGGTTCATCGCCATGGTCAGCAGGTCCAGACCAGTGCCGAGCGCGGCGATCCCGCCCTCGACCCAGCTCCCGGAGGAGACCCCGTCGTAGACCCCGGCCGCGTCGTCGAGCACGTTGATGCCGCTGTGCCAGGTGGTCGAGTCCTGTTTCTGGGCCACCAGCGGGTTGCTCATCGCAGTTCCTTGCCCAGGTCGGTCAAGGCCTTCGCGTGCGCCTGGTCGACGGTGTCGTACGCCTTGGCGGCGTTGGTCACCGCTTTGGAGACCGAACCCATCGCCTGCTTCGCCAGCCCGAGCGTCACCAGTCCCGGCGCGCTGACGGCGAGCACCATCGGTACGAACAACGGCCCGCAGATGAGACCGTAGGCCTGGACTCCCACCGTCACCTGTTCCGCCGCGGACAGCGCGTCGGCGAGGGTGGCCGAAACCTGGTCCACGGCCTTCGCATGCGTGGTGAGGTCCTCGGTGCGGACCTCGTACCCGCCGGAACCGTCAGCTGTCATCGTGCTCCCCCACCGTGTTCCCGCGCGTCACTCGCGGACCATGAACGACTGCCCGAAGTCGTCGTCGGGTTCGCCGTCGCCCGGCCGTGGCCTCGGTTTCGGTTTCGGCCGGGCCGGTGGCGGCGCGGGCGGTTCCTCTTCGGCGCCGATCCGCCGGACGTGATCCGGCGCGGGCTGCGGCGGCTCTTCAGGTTCCGGTTCCGGGAACTTCGCCCGGTAGTTGCCGACGATCGTGTCCATCGTCTGCTTGTCGTCGCCGATGGTGGCGGCCATGACCTCGCCGAGCCGTTCGGGAAGCCGCGACTGCGCGCGCCGCACGATGTCCAGCACCGCGGTGGCGACCTGCGCGCCGGACAGCTCGCGGACCTGGTCGGTGATGCGCAAAGCGGTGATGTTGCCCGCCGAGTCGACGGTCACCGTGACCAGGCCGTCGCGGGAGGACTCGGTGACCGACACCTGCCCGACGGCGGCCTGCATCGCCTGGTAGCGCTGCGCCTTCGCCTTGGCCTGGGCCACCCAGCCGTCCACCCGCGCGGTCGCGTCTCCGCCGGCCGCCGACAACGGATCGCTCATCGCCCCACCGTCCCCTTTCCACGCATGCCCCCTCGGATGGAAGGAGCCAACCACGCGGTTCCCGGCATCGGCCCAGGACGACTCGAATTACCCCGAACAGCCGAGGCGTTTTGTCCGAATAAACCAATATCGTCAGAAAGACCCTGCCGATCCGGATCAGGGCCTGCCGGTCAGGGCTTCCATTCGACGACGTACCCGTGCGCCCGCACCCGGTCCACGAGCGGCTCGGCCGCCTCCTCTCGCCCCTGGGCGACCAACGACAACGCCAGCACACGCCCCAGATTCAGGGTGTCGTGGCGGTCCTCGGCTCTGCCGCCACACCCGGACGACCGGCTCCGCGAGTTCGGCGGCGTCGGCGTACCGGCCCTCGTAGAAGTACGCTTCGGCCACCCTCGCGGCCGCGGTCAAGGTGTCGGGATGGCGTTCCGGCAAGGACTTCCGCCGCAGCCGGAGCATCGTCTCGTACTCGGTAAGCGCTTTCTCGCCGCGTCCCTGAACGCCCAACTGGTTCGCGTAGGCGAAGCGGACCGCCGGCGCGGCCGGCGCGTCGATCGCGGCGTACGTTCCATACCACGCCAGGACGTCCCGCCACGCCACAACGCGTCAGCACCATGCTCGACGGACCAGGGCAGGAACGAGACGGCCCCGCCGTCGCCGGCGGCCAACGGCGGCCGGGGGTCCCGGACGTAGTCCTTCATCCGCCGGAAGGCGGCCAGTGCGGCCTTCTCGATCCCGGACACCGCGGCGGAGGCCGCGGCCCGCTGAGCGCGCCCTCGTCCTGCAGGACCACCAGCGCCCGCAACAGGTCGGCGGTGTCGCGATGGGCGACGGCCAGGTGATGCGCGGTCCAGATCCGTTGTTCGCGGTGCTCGTCGTCGCGCGGCCGGTGCCGGGTCGCCTCGATCAGGCCCGCCGGCGGTCCGACCGCCGAGGTGTAGATGCCGGCGAGCGGATAGCAGTGCCGTAACGCGGCAGCCGCGTCGACGAGCTGCGCGTCGCCGTCGCCGCATACGCAGGCGCGACACCACATCGGCCAGCACAGCCACCGCCTCGCCGGGCCGCCCGGCCGCGGCGAGCATCGCGCCCAGTTCGGTCGCGACGCGCAGGGTGTCCCCGTGCTCGGCCCCCTGGGACCGCTGTCGCATGAGGCGGAGCCGTTCGAGGTTGTGCACGGCCTTGTCGTGCCTGCCGGAAAGCGCTTTTTCCCGCGCGTCCCGCACCGCGCTCCTCGCCGCCCACTCGAACATCCGGCCCGGCATGGCCCATGATGCCCGAAGGCCGCCTCAGCGTTCGAAACGCCAGCGGGTCGCCCCCGACGGCTCGCTGGTCGCGACGCCCACCACGGTGTGGAACACGAAGCGGTAGAGGTGCCAGGGCGGCGGGCCGGCGCTCGGCGCGCTGAAGGGCGCGGTCAGCGCGTCCCCCTGGACCTCGGCGGGCCAGCCGCCCGCGCGGTACCCGGCCGCGGCTCGTTCGAGCACGTCGGGATCGGTCACCCGCTGGGCCGACCCGTCGAGCACCAGGTCGATGCCCGGCATCCGCACCGAGATCGTGCACACCGGGTTCGACGCGAGGTCTCGTGCCTTCCGGGCCCGCGGGTTGCTGGTGAAGTACAGGTCGCCGTCCAGCCACTGCGCGCCGACCCCGGCGGCGTGGGGCGTGCCGTCCGGCCGGCAGGTGCCGAGGAAGTACGTGACCTCGGCCGTCGGGTCCGCCGCCAGTGCGGAACGGGCGCGGTGCCAGTCCAGTTCGGGTGAGCCGTAGCGGTCGAGGTTCGTCGTCTCGGCGGGAGTCGTTTCAGTCATGACCGGACAGACCGCGGCGGTGCCGGAAACTCATCGGGGCCCGCGTTCGGGCTCTACCACGAGTTCTCCGCGGAGGTGTCGGCGTGGAGGTCGGTTCCGCCCGGCCCGATCCCCCTCGTTCGTCCACTTCAGACTCAGCGACACCCGGCGTATCGTCGGCCTGGAGCGACGCCGATGGTTCGGGAGGCAGAGCTGATGACTCCCGGGCCGGCCTCGCAAGGCGACCGCGTTGACCCTCGACCTCGGGCGGCGGCTGCGCCCGTTCGTGACCCCGGACGACCCGGCCGCCGTCGAATCGATCATCCGGGAGCGCACCGGCCTCGGCCCGGCCGAGAACGGTGAACGCGGACCGTTCAGCTGAGCGCTGCCGACGAGCGCGCTCGGCGCCGACGCGGTCGCCCTCGACGTTCCGCTGCCCGGCCGGTGCATCGAGCACGAGAGCATCCGCTGGTGAGGGGAAGACGGGCATGGACAACGGGTTCACGGTCGACCCGGACGCGCCGCCGTCTTCGCCGGCGGCCTCGCACCATTCATCATGACCGCACTACTCGCCGCCACCGGCTCCTCCTGGTCGGTGTCGCTCTACATCATCGCCTGCGCCGCCCTGACCTTCGTCGCCCTAGCGACCATCAAGGAACGCTTCCAGCGGGACCTCTACGAGACGTCCGACGCCCCGGCCCGCCGGGAGCTCACGGCAGGCTGACCCGCTTCCTCGTGCGGGCTGGTGAGGTTCTCCAGGTTGCGCATCCCGGTACGGGGGCCGAAGAACCCGACGGTCACGGCGACCACCAGCCAGCACGCTCCGATGTAGACGAACACGGGCAGGTAGCCGAACGCGCCGAAGATCGCCGCCACGATCAGCGGCCCGACGATGTTGCTCAGCCTGCCGAGGCCGTAGACCAGGCCGTTGCCGGAGTTGCGCAGCTCGGTCGGGTACAGCTCCGGGGTGTAGGCGTAGAGCAGGGCGGCGAAGGTCTGGATGAGCGCGTTGACGCAGAAGCCGAACGCGACGATCGCGATCACGTTGAAGGTGAGCCCGTAGGCGATCCCGCAGACCGCGACGGCGACCGACACGAGCACGATCGGCAGCTTGCGGCCGAAGCGGTCGGAGATCGTCCAGGCCAACAGCGCGCCCGGCACCGCGCCCAGTGTCGTCAGCGCCGAGAAGGTCAGGCTGTGCACGAGGTTGAAGCCGTGCTCGGCGAGCAGGGTCGGCACCCAGGAGACGAACCCGTAGAACCCCAGTGTCTGGAACACCCACGCAACAGCAAGCATCAGCGTCCGGCGCCCGAGGCGGCCGGAGAGCAGGGCCCGGTAGGGCACCTTGGCCGGCTCGGGATCGTCGCGCAGCACGGGGTCCGGGAGCGTGCCGTGCTCCCGCTCGATCGTCTGGACCACTTCGTCCGCGCGTGCCGTCTTCCCGTGGCGCAGCAGCCATCGCGGGCTTTCCGGCAGGCGCGCGATGAGGGGCAGCGCGAGCAGGCCGAGGCCGCCGAACACGAACACCAGCCGCCACGCGCCCTCGCCGACCGGGATCACGCCCCGCGCGGTGAACGACATGACCGGGATGCCCAGCAGGCCGATGGCCATCACCCCGGCCTGCATCCGCCCGCGGTGCGCCGCCGGCATGGTCTCGGAGATGTAGGTCGTGGCCGCGACCGTCATCGCGGCCAGCCCCACGCCGGTCAGCAGGCGAGCGGCCGCCAGTGCGGGCACCGTGGACACGACGGCGTTCAGCAGCGAGAAGGCGGAGAAGGCGGTCACCGAGATCAGCAGGGCGCGCCGCCGTCCGAGCCGGTCGGCGAGTCTGCCGCCGAGCACCGCGCCGAGGAACATGCCGAGGAACGACGCGGACGTCACGTACGCGATGTCGTCGACGGACACGTGCAACTGCTCCTTCAGCGCCGGTGCGGCGTAGGCGAAGGTGTTGAGGTCGCCGAACTCGAAGACGAACGCCACCGCGAGCGCGTAGAGCACTCGCCGGTGGAAGCGGCCGATCGGCAGCCGGTCCAGGCGCGCGGCCAGCTGGGCTGAGGTCATGAGCTCCGTCCTCCTTGACGGGTGGGAACTTCGGTCAGGCCGCGGCGCTGCGGCCGGCACGCCGGCCGAAGACCGAGCCCGCGGTGAGCCCGGAGCCGCCCGGGTAGTTGAAGAAGAACAGCCCGCCGACGAGCTCGCCGGCCGCGAACAGGCCCGGGACGGTCCGCCCCGCGGTGTCCAGGACCGCGCCGCCCTCGTCGATGCGCAGGCCGCCGAAGGTGAAGGTGATGCCGCAGGTGACCGGGAACGCGACATACGGTGGCGTGTCCAGCGGCTGTGCCCAGTTCGACTTCGCCGGGCTGATGCCCTCGGTGTGCTTGCCGTCCTTGACGGTGGGGTTGAACCGCTCGCCGGTCACGGCCCGGTTGAACTCCTCGACGGTGCGGACGAGGCCGCCCTGGTCGATGCCGAGCTCCTTGGCCAGCCCGTCGAGGGTGTCCGACTCGACCTTGGTCACGCCGGGCGCCTGGTACTCCTCCGGCCGCAGCAGGTCCATGGCCTTCGCGTCGAAGACCTGGACGGCGCGCCCGCCGGGTTCGCGGAGGATCCGCGCGCCGTACTTGGCGTAGGTGTAGTTGCGGAAGTCCGCGCCCTCGTCGACGAACCGCTTTCCCTCGGCGTTGACGATGATGCCGAACGGGTAGCCGCCCCGGGTGAGCTGGTTGGTCAGGTCGCGGTCGCCGATGGTGCCCGCGCCGGCGTCCCACGCGACGGAGTGGCAGCCGCTGAAGTTGCCGAACGGCTGGGCGCCCGCGGCCAGTGCCATGGTGATCCCGTCGCCGGTGTTGTAGGGCGTGCCGCGCACGAGCGCCAGATCCCAGCCGGGACCGAGGTAGGCCGAGCGCATCGCCGGGTTGGCCTCGAAACCGCCGCTGGCGAGCACGACGCTGCGTGCCTCGATCCGCTCGCCACCGGCGAGGCGGACGCCGCGCACGTCACCGGCATCTCCGGTGAGCAGCCCCGTCACGTGGGCGTCGAAGCGCACGACGACATCGCGCTCCGCCGCCGCGCGCAGGTGGTCGGCGATCATGCCCTTGCCGCCGCCGACGGCGCCGACGGCGAGGCCGCCCCAGAACCGGAACCGGCCGTCCACCTCGTAGGCCTGCCGGTGGAACATCAGCTCGAAGCGCAGGCCCAGCTCGTGCAGCCAGCCCATGGTCGCACGGGACTCGCCCACCAGGATCTCCGCCAGGCGCGGGTCGCAGCGCCCCTCGGTGACCCGGCGCAGATCGCCGAGGAACTCGCTCTCCGGATAGGGGTCGAGGTCGATCCGGTCGGTGGCGGGCGGTTCGATGATCCCGGCCACGTCGTCCAGTCCGTTGTGGACGGTGCGCATCGCGCCCGCGGTGAAGTAGCTGTTGCCGCCCGCCCACTCGCGGGGCGCCTTCTCCAGCAGCAGCACCCGCGCACCGTGCTCGCGCGCCGACTGGGCGGCGCAGAACCCGGCGTTCCCGCCGCCCACCACGACGACGTCCCAACTCTCGCTCATCTCGTTCCTCACACTCGGTTTTCAGGCGGGCAACGGCACCAGCGCCGGTTCGGGCACGGAGATCTCCGCGACCGCGATCCGCCGCGCGGCTCGTTGCATGCGCACGGCGCGCAGCGCGCCGCCGGCGTCGCGCTCGACGCCGACGGTGACGACCCCCGCCGGCGTGCCCAGGCGCAGCACGGCGGGCGACCGGTGGCCCATCGCCCGGGCGACCACGCCATCCGCGACGCAGGTCGCCGCGGCGATGGCCACCGCGGAGGTCAGCCCGACCGCCGGGTGCGGCGCGAGCATCGACAACATCCGGACCGCGAGGTCGTAGTCCCCGGCGGCGACCGGCGTGCCGTCCGCCGCGAGGTAGTCGACGGGCGGCGCGACGATGCCGGTCTTGGGGATGGCGTGGTCCACGGGGCTCCCCGCCGTGGCGAGCCCCATCCGCAGCGCGGCCTCCCGGCGCAGCCGGATGAGCTCGGGCACCACCGGGGCAAGCCCGTCGACGGGCTCCCCGCCGGTCAGGCCGAACGCGGCCGCGTCGATCAGCGCCGCGGGCGCGCCCGCGTCGACCAGGGTGGCCGCCACCGGCAGGGCGTCGACCGGGTTTCCGGTCGGCAGCAACGATCCCGTCGCGGCGCCCGCCGGGTCGAGGAACGTCAGCTCGATGCCCACCCCGCCGACCGCAGCGCCGGGAACGAAGACCTCGCCGGACTCCGGCACCGCGCCGTCGCCGGTGTCGACGGTGGCCGAGAGCAGGGTGCCGGTGTTGATGTTGCGAAGGCGGACCGTGGTGTGCCCGGCGCGCACCGGGACCAGGCCCGTCAACAGGGCGTAGAGACCGATCGCGGTGGCGCAGTTGCCGCAGTTGCTGCCCCATTCGACGCGGCGCGCCCCGATGCCGACCTGGGCGAACTCGTAGTCGACGTCGATCCCGGGCAGGTCGGACCGGCGCACGATCGCCGCCTTCGACGTCGTCGAGGTCGCCCCGCCGACGCCGTCGAGCTGGCGCGGGTCGCCGGAGCCGAACGCCGCCGCCAGCAACGTGTCCGCGTCGCCACCCGCCGCCGCCACGGCCGCCGCGTCGAACAACCAGCATTTGCTGGTGCCGCCTCGCATCCAGGTGCCACGCAGGTATCGCATGCACCGACGATGCGGCACAGCAGCGTTGAGTACAATCTCGAATACGTTCATGCCCCTTTAGCTGAAGTTAAGGCTTGTGCGATGACCTTCGACGTCCGGCGGATGCTGCTGCTCGCGCAGGTCGCGCGGCAGGGATCCATCACGGGTGCGGCGGCGGCGCTGAACTACACGCCGTCGGCCGTGTCGCAGCAGATCAGCAGGCTCGAGGCGGAGGCGGGCCAGCCGTTGCTGGACCGGCGCGCGCGCGGCATCACGCTGACCGACGCGGGGCGTGCGGTACTCGTGCACGCCGAGCGCATCGACCGCGAGCTGCGGGCGGCGCGCACGGAGCTGGACGACCTGGCGGGCCTGCGCGAGGGCACGTTGCGGATCGGCACGTTCCCCACCGTCGCCGCGTCCTTCCTGCCGCTGGTGGTGCGCGAGTTCCGCGCCCGGCACCCCGGGGTGGAGCTGATCGTGCGCAGCTCGCGCAACGCGGGACTGGTCGAACTGCTCGACAGCCACGAGGTCGAGCTGTCGCTGCTGTGGGACTACGAATGGCGCCGCCTGGCCGACCCGGGCCTCGACATCACTTATCTGCTCGACGATCCGACGACGCTGATCGTGTCCACGGCCCACCGGCTGGCCGGCCGGAAGTCCACCACCTTCGCCGAGCTGGCCGGGGAGCAGTGGATCGTGCGCGACGACCATCCCGTCGCCGAGGTGCTGACGCGCAGTTGTCACGCGGCCGGCTTCGAACCGTCGATCGCCTACCGCGCGCACGACTACCAGGAGGCGCAGGCGATGGCCGCGGTCGGGATCGGCATCGCGCTGGCCCCGCGGCTGGCGCTGACCGGGCTGCGCGACGACGTCACGACGGTGGCACTGGGCCCGTCCGCCCCGGCCCGCCGCATCCTGCTCGCCACCGTCCAGCACCACCGGCCCACCCCGGCCGCCGCGGCACTGCGGGCGGTGTTCCTCGCCACGGCGGCCAACCTGCGCGACGCGGGCGGAAACCTCGACCACGCCGTCCGGCGGGCGGCGCCACGGCCCTGAGCCCGGCACGGGACGTCCGCGGGTCTAGCGAGCAAGCTTTCTAGGATGCTAGCCTCCTAGAGTGGGCGATGAGGACGTCAAGCAGTTCAACGTGTACCTGCCGATCGGGTTGATCAAGCAGGTCAAGCACCACGCCATCGAGTCGGGCTCGTCCCTCTCGGCGCTGGTCGCGGACGCGCTGCGCACCTACCTCGACACCACCGCCGGCCAACGACAGCAACCACTCGGGAAGGACACCTGAGATGACCACTGACGGGATCGAGGCCGTGTTCCTCGAAACGCACAACTGGGGCAAGGCCGCGAAGTTCTTCCAGGCCCTGGGTTTCAAGCTGGAGTTCGAGACCGACCACAGCTCCGGGCAGCTGCGCAACGGGGACGGCCCGTACGTGTTCATCGCCGAGGTGCCCGAGGACCGCGAGCCCCGGACCCGGATCGCCCTGAAGGTGCCCGATGCCGACGCGTTCCGCCCCGACCCGGCCGTCGAGGTGGTCACCCCGTTCACGGAAACCCATTGGGGCGCCAGGGAAATGACCGTTCGCGACTCCGACGGCCGGCTCTGGAGCCTGCAGGCCCCGGCCGGGAGCTGAGCGGCCGCCGTGGTTGACGGACAAGGAGAGCCGCCCGACGGCACGGCCGTGCGCGTCGCCCTCTGGCGGGCGATGCACCTCGACGTGGACGCGCCGCCGCACGTGCTCGAAGACGAGATCGGCAGGCGGCTCGTCGCCCCCGCCGAGGGCTGGCGGCGGCGACCGGACATGGATCCGGCTGCCACCAAGGGTTTCCGGGCGGCCGTCGTCGCCCGTGCGCGGTTCATCGAGGACCTGGTCACCGAGCAGGCCGCACTCGGCGTCGGCCAGTACGTCATCCTCGGGGCCGGCCTGGACACCTTCGCCCAGCGCAATCCGGAGGTCGCCACCCGGCTCCGGGTGTTCGAGATCGACCAGCCCGCCACCGTCGACTGGAAGCGCCGGCGGCTGCTCGAACTCGGTTACGCCATCCCCGACCGGCTGCGGCTGGTGCCGGTCGACTTCGAGGCGGGCGAGTCCTGGCCGGACGAGCTGATCGCCGCCGGCTTCGACCCCGGCCTGCCCGCGGTCGTCGTCTCGACCGGTGTCAGCCTGTACCTCACGAAGGACGCCACAGCGGCCACGCTGCGCCGGATCGCCGGGCTCGCCGCAGGCTCCACGCTGGCCATGACCTTCATGCTGCCCACCGATCTTCTCGACGATGCCGACCGCGCCGGGCTCCGGCAGAGCGCACAGGGTGCGAAGGCTTCGGGCACGCCGTTCATCAGCTTCTACACCCCGCAGGAGATGCTGACCCTGGCCCGCGAAAGCGGTTTCTCCAACGCCCGGCACGTGCCGGGAGCCACGTTGGCCGAGCGCTACTTCGCCGGCCGTCCCGACGGGCTCCGCCCGTCGAGCGGCGAGGACTTCCTGCTGGCCACCACGTAGCGGTGCAGGGCTTTTCACAGTCCGGGCGTCTGGTCGCCGCCCGGGCGAGCAGCCGCGTCGAGGATGCTTGTTCACCCGATCTCCAGGTTCGACTCGTGACGGCGGCGCACCACGGTACGTCGCGATGACAGTTGCCGAAACTATAAGCACGTGCATACTATCTGCTTATGCACATCACCGAACTGAACCGCGCCGTCGTGCTGACGAGTGTGTCGGTGGCCTCCCGGGTCCGCCCCGCGGATCTGGCCCGGCCGACGCCGTGCGCGGGTTGGTCGGTCACCGACCTGCTGGCGCACATGAGCGTCCAGCATCACGGGTTCGCGGCGGCGGCACGCGGCGAGCAGGCTCGCTGGGAGCCGCGGGCCGCGGCGGATCCGGTCGCCGACTACCTGTCGGCCTCGGCCGAGGTGCTCCAGGCTTTCGCCGGTGCGGACCGCCCGTTCTCCCTACCGGAAATCGGTCCGGCACCCTTTCCCGCCGAGCAGGCGATCGGGTTCCACTTCATCGACTATGTGGTGCACAGCTGGGACCTGGCCCGTGCGGTGGGCACCTCGGTGTCGTTCGACAACGAGGTGCTCGAACCGGCGCTCGGCATCGCCCGCTTCGTCCCCGGCGGCGCCGCTCGCACCCGCCCGGGCGCGGCGTTCGCGCCGGCACTGTCCGAACGGGACGGTGGCCTGCTCGACCAGATCCTCGTGCTGCTGGGCCGTTCCCCGGACTGGCCGGAGCCGGTCCGGTAGCCGGGCGGTGAGCAGGAGGCCCCACTACGGCGGGATCGGTACCCACAACTCGACCTGGTCGCGCCCGGCGGTAGAACTCGACGAGCGGCCGTCCCGGATCCGGCGTCACGGCCCGCCGGAGCTCGCTCATCCCGGCGCCGATCCGGGGGTAGATCTCGCCCGGCTCACCCACCAGGCTGCCTCGCAGGTACCACCCGCCGGGCAGCGTCCCCACCGCCAGGCCGATCCCGGCCGGGTTGTCCCCGTCCTTGATCGGCGTGCAGACGGTGTACGTTCCCGCACCCTCGTCGATCCGGGCGAACATCCTGTGGCCGCGCAGCCCGACCAGCCGCTCGAATGACGGCCAGAGGGCTTGGATCCGGGGCAGCTCGTCGGCTGTCGTCTGTTCCATGACCGCGATGTCGCGGCGCCGGATGCGAGCGGGAGGCGGATGCAGCACGGAAGACGGCACGAAGGCCAATCAAGCACGCGACGCCAGATCGCAAGCGAGCCGAGAACTTCCCCGCGGGCGGCCAGACGGCTACATCCCGTCACGGCAGCTGCCGGACGCCCTGGGGAGCGGTGCCCGCGCGCAGCCGTGCGGCGTCCTGGCCCGGTGGCGCGCCGAAGAGCCTGCGGTACTCGCGGCTGAACTGCGTCGGGCTGTCGTAGCCGACGAGATGCCCGACCCCGGCGACGCCGCCCGGCCGGGCCACCAGCAGCGAGCGCGCCTCCTGCAGCCGGATGCGCTTCTGGAACTGCAGCGGGCTCATCACCGTCACCGCGCGGAAGTGCCGGTGGAACGCCGACGGGCTCATCGCTGCCAGCCGGGCCAGCTCGGCGATCCGCACCGGCTCGGCGTAGTTGTCCCTTATCCACCGGATCGCCCGGCTCACCTGGGAAAGCCCGCTGTCGGCGAGGCCGATCTGGCGGATCATCCCGCCGTGCGGGCCGGTGAGCAGCCACCACAGGATCTCCCGCTCGACGAGCGGGGCGAGCACGGGCGCGTCCGCGGGATGGTCGAGCAGCCGCAGCAGCCGGGCCACGGCGTCGAGCAGCTCCGGCCCGGCCTCGCCGGTCGCGATCGCCGTCGTGCTGCGGGAGCGTGGTTCGGCCGGGGCCGCCAGCAGCAGCGGGGCGATGACGGCCGGGCGCAGCACCAGCCCCACGCCCAGCGCCGGGGTCCGCGGGGTGGCGCCTAGGAAGTGGCCGGTGACGGGCAGGTCGGCGGTGACCACGAGACACTGCCCCGCCCGGTAGGTGAACACCTCCTCGCCGAGCAGCAACCGTTTACCGCCCTGTGCCAGCACGACCAGCAGCGGCTCGGTCAGCGAATGGTCCGGCTCCGCGGTCGCGATGGCCGACAGCAGCAACCCGTCGATCGGGGTCCGCAGATCGGGCCGGGCGTGCGTGGCGACGAGGTCGCGGATCTCGGCCAGGAGGTCGGGGCTGGTGCGCACACCCCACGCAAGCACGCGTGGCGCCATCGCACGAGCCCGATCGGGGCGAAGCCGAGAGGATCAGGCAAGAGGCCGAGCGGATCGGCCTACCGCGCGCACGTTATCCGCGTGACGATGTGAGGACCAATTCCGAAGCCCCAGAAGGAAGTCTCATGCCGCTCGATCACTACGTCACGCTCGGCCGCGGCGGACTGCGGGTCAGCCCGTTCGCCCTCGGCGCGATGACCTTCGGCGAGGATCCCGGCGGCGCCGGGTGCAGCGTCGAGGAGTCGGAGAAGATCCTCGCGACCTACTCGACCGGGGCGGGAACTTCGTCGACACCGCGAACTTCTACACCAACGGCCATTCGGAGAAGATCCTCGGCGACTTCTTCGCCGCCCGGCCCGGCCGGCGCGCGCACGTGGTGCTGGCGTCGAAGTTCTTCGGCAACCTCTTCCCCGGCGACCCCAACAGCGGCGGCGCGGGCCGCGGCGCGATCATCGCCCAGCTGGAGGAGACCCTGCGCCGGCTGCGGACCGACTACCTGGACCTGTACTGGCTGCACAACTGGGACCGCCACACCCCGGTCGAGGAGACCGTGCGCGCCCTCGACGACCTGGTGCGGGCGGGCAAGATCCGCTACCTCGGGTTCTCCAACACGCCGGGCTGGGTGACCGCGCAGGCGCAGACGACGGCCCTGCTGAGGGGCTGGACACCGCTGATCGCGCTGCAGGTCGAGTACTCGCTGCTGGCCCGCACCGTGGAGGGCGAGCTCGCCCCGCTCGCGCTCGACCAGGGCATGGCGCTGGTCCCGGGGAGCCCGCTGAAGAACGGCTTCCTGTCCGGCAAGTACCGGCGCGACGCCGAGGTCACCGACTCCGCCCGCGCCGCGTACGTCGGCGGCCCGAGTGAGGAGGAGTTCCGGGTGATCGACGCCGTCGCCGCGATCGCCGACGAGCTGGGCACCACCTCGGCGGCGGTGTCGCTGGCGTGGTTGCGTGCCCGCGAAGGAACCGTCGTGCCGATCGTCGGCGCCCGCCGGGTGGAGCACCTGGAGAGCAACCTCGCCGCACTGGAGGTGACCCTCGCGCCCGCACAGCTGCGCACGCTGGACGAGGTTTCCGCGCCGGTGCTCCGCTATCCCGCGCCGATGCACGGCGCCCTGCGCGCGATGCTGCAGTTCGCGGGCACCACCGTCGACGGCGAACACTCCGACGTCTACCCGCCCCTGCTGCAGAGCCACGTCCGCTACTGAGTTGTCCACTTCGGACTACAGGTCCCGGGCCGCCACGGCCCCGGCCATGACCGCCCGCGGACCGCGCGGTCCTCGAACTCGCGGATCGCGGCGATGGTCATCCCACCCGGGCTGCTCACCGCCGCGCGCAGCCCGACGGGGTCCTGCCCGGTTCCCGCAACATCGCCGCGGCGCCCTCGGCCGTCGCGACGACCAGCTCCTCCGCCAGCGGTCGCCGCAGGCCGAGCAGCACCCCGGCGTCGATCAGGGCTTCGACCAGGTGGTAGCAGTACGCCGGGCCGCTGCCGGACAGCGCGGTGACGGCGTCCAGCTGGCCTTCGGGGACCGGGATCACCCGGCCGACCGGCTCGAGCAGCGCCTGGACCCGGTCGAGGTCGCCGGCGCCGGCATGAGTGCCGGCGCTGATCCCGATGACGCCCTTGCCCACCGCGACCGGCGTGTCGGGCATGCACCGCACCACGGCGGGCTTCGTCGCCAGGGCGTTCTCGATCCGCTCGGTGGTGACGGCGCCGACACGATCAGGTGCCGGTCGGTCACGTCGTCCGCGAGCCGGGCGAGGGCTTGACGGCGATCAGCACCGTCGCGGCCTCCCGCACCGCGGGGCGAGGCCGGTCACCGCGACCCCGTACTTCTCGGTGAGGTGGGCGGCCCGCGCCGGGGTCTGCTCGACCACGACGACCTCCCCGGGGGTGAGCCCCGGCCGCTCCCCCGCGAGCAGGCCGGCCAGCAGCGCCTCGCCCATGTTGCCGCCACCGATGATCGCCAGCGTCCTCTTCACAGCATGAACCCCGTTCCCACTTGGTCGTGCCGGTCAAGGCTCGACTCGTGGGTGAACGCCTGCCCAGGCTCCAGCCTGCCGTCGGCGGCCAGCAGCGCCATCCGCGCGGAGGTGCCCGAGCCGCACGGCGAGCGGCCCACCTGCCCGTCGGCGAACACGGTCACGTTGCGCTGGTGCGGGCCGTCGCGGGTCTGCCCCAGGTCGTCGTAGAGCATCGTCGCGTAGACGCCGCCGAGCCGGCTGTCCTCGGGATGGCGCGCCCAGTTCGTGTCGTTGACCGCCCACTTGATCTCGCGGCTGATCGCGAGCAGCTCCGCGTAGTGCTCGGGACGCACGCTCAGGCCCACCGCGGGCGCGGGCACCGAGGCGTAGATCGCGCCGCCGTAGCTGACGTCGGCGTGCACCACGCCGCGTTCGGTCGCCACCTCGACGTCCCGGCCCAGCACGTAGGAGTCGACGTTGCGGAAGGTCACCCGGGTCACCACACCGCGCTCCCGGGTCACCACGGCGGTGACCCGGCCGGACGGGACGTCCAGCACCCACGTCGGTGGTCCCGTCCGGCGCCGCGGGCACCCGGCCGGTGTCGACCGCCCAGGCGCCGAGCGCGATCGTGCCGTGCCCGCACGCGGTGGAGTAGCCGTCCTTGTGCCAGAAGAGGACGCCGGAATGAGCGCCGTCGTCGTCGGGCGGGACGAGGAAGCAGCCGTACATGGCGGCATGGCCGCGCGGCTCCCGCACCAGCAGCTGCCGCACGGCGTCGATCTCGGCCGAGGACTGTGCCGCGGCACGCCGTTCGAGGACGCTGGCGCCGGGAACGACGAGCACCCCGGCGGTGACGATGCGGAACGGCTCGCCCGCGGTGTGGTAGTCGGTGGTGCACACATTGTCCACAATGGACATCAATGGCCTCCGGACCGTGGTGGAGCTGCCGGGCAGCAGTTCGCCTTCGTAGTTTCTATGGCAAGAGACAGCACATGGTAATTTCCACTACCGAAGGCCGGGAGGGTCACCGGGCACACAACGAAAAGTGGGCCCCCGGCCGGCAGTCACGCCGGCCAGGGGCCCACTCGGTGTCAGAACTCAGCCGTCGGAGTCCGAGGACGGGAGGTAGGCACCGGGCACCTGGTCCGGCGCGTAGACCTTGTCCTCACCCGGGTAGGGCTGCTGCCACCCGTGCGTCTGGTACCAGGTGAAGTGGTTCATCTGCGCGGGGTTGGCGTAGTCGGCAACGGCATCCGGCCCGGTCAGGCGCTGGTGTGCCTGCCAGTCCGTCCATTGAGCCGCCACCTGCTGCTTGTCCGCCGGCACCGTGGTCGACGGCACGGCAGCGGCCGCGGGGTCCGGCGGCGCGGGGGTGTCCGCGCCACAGGCCGGCTGCGGCGACACACCCGAGGTCAGCGAGGTCCGGTTCGGCACCGCGTCGAACGGCGTGAAGTCCGGCTTCTGGGTGAACGCCGCGCTCATCGGCGTGGCCGCGCTGTCCTTCTGGTTCATCGGCTGCACCCCGAGGATCTGCTCGATGGTGCGGATCATCGTGATCTGCGAGTAGTAGGTGTTGTCGACAACGCCGTGCTGGGCGTAGGGACTGATGATCTGCACCGGGGCACGGTGGCCGTCGACGTGGTCGAGGCCGGCCTGGGAGTCGTCCTCGACGACGAAGATCGCCGAGTCCTTCCAGTACTGGCTGTGCGTGATGGTGTCGACCATCTCGCCGAGCGCGAGGTCGTTGTCGGCCACCTGCGCGGCCGGGTCGGCCGGGCCACCGGTGTGGTCGCTGGAGAGCCAGAACATGTTCAGGTTGGCCGGGCCGTTCTTCTCGAAGTCGTTCTTCCACGTCTGGTACCGGTAGATGTCCGGGATCGAGGTGTCGAACTTCGGGAAGCCGGGCACCGACACGTTGTTGAGCGACGGGATCGGCGAGGACGAGACCAGCGGGTAAGCCGTCGGCTGCCCGGTCGCCTGCATGTTCTTGGTGTCGCAGTACAGGTTCTGCCAGCTCGCCCCGGCCGGCTTGGTCAGGAACTGCTGGAACTCGCCGAAGTCCCGCACGGTGTTCCCGGCCGCCTGTGCACCGGTCCAGAGGAAACCGGAGCTCTGGTGGCCCAGCGCGTCGTCCTCGGTGTCGTAGCTGCGCAGGTACTCGCCTGCCGAGGACTCGGTGTACTCCGAGTCGTCGGCCTGCATCAGCCAGTTGTGGCCTTCGGCGGAGTTCGTGCCGATGTCGTAGGTGTTGTCGTAGAGCCCGAACTGCTGCTCCAGCGCGTGCTGGTTCGGCGTCACGTTCTCGCCGAACTGGGCCAGCGCCGGATCGCCGTTGCCGCGCGGGTCGTCACCGAACAACTGGTCGTAGGTCCGGTTCTCCTTGACGATCAGGAAGACGTGCTTGATCGTCGACGGGTCGCCGAGCTTCTGCGGGACCGGCACGGGCTTCTTGTCGCCCTTGCCCTTGGCGGCCTGGACCGAGTTGTCGGTCCAGCCGTTCTGCTGGAAGACCTTCGCCGTGTAGCCGCGGATGGCACGGTCGTCCGGCAGCGTGAACCTCTGCACGCTGGAGGTCGTGTCATGGGTGCCGTGCCCGGCCGCCGTGGTCGGGCGCAGCGCGTCGATACCGCGGGTGTTGGACACCACGACGTCCTTGCCGACCGTGGTGATCGCCGTCGGGAAGTAGTCCGTCGGCAGCAGGCCGACGTAGCCGACCGGCTCCTGCGCCTTGGTGTAGCGGTACACGGCGACCGCGTTGGCACGGCCGAGGGTCACCAGCAGATGACCGTCGTCGGTGAGGGTGATCCCGTCCGGCTCGTAACCGACCGAGGCCGCCGGCCACGGCTGGGTGGCGATGGTCTGGACGACCTTGTTCTTGGCGGTGTCGATGACGGAGATGTCGTTGCTGTTCGTGTTGGCGACGAACAGCGTCCCGTTCTTGGCGTACAGGGCCGTCGGGTGCAGGCCGACGTCGATGCTCTTGGCGGCGGCGGACGGGTTCGCCAGGTCGATGACGCTGACCGTGCCGGTGGTGGTGGCGCCGGTGACCGGGCTGGCAGGCACCTGCGTGTTGTAGGAGTTCAGCGTGGGCTCGCCGGGCAGCGCCGGGCGGCCGCCTTCGTTGCTGACGTAGAGCTTCCTGCCGATCTGGACCAGGTCACGCGGGGCGTTGCCCACGGCCCAGCTCTGCTGGATCACCCCGGTCCCCGCGTTGATGGCGACGACGCGGTTCTGGCCGTTGACCGCGGCGTACACGGTCCCGCCGTCGGGCGAGAACACCGCTTGGGCCACCAGCGCGTGCTTGGCCCCGTCGGCCGGGATCTTGACCGACGTCGGGTTGGCCACCGTGCCGTCCGGGTTCACCGTGAACCGGGTGTAGCCGTCGGTCTGCGCGATCCACAGCGTCTTGCCGTCGGGCGAGTACGTGGGTCCTTCCTGGCCCACGTCGTTCCCGCTGATCTTGAGGTTCGCCGTCGCGGAGTTGCCGACGAGCTGCTGCACCTTCCAGTTCTTGAGATCGACGATGGTGAGCGCGATCCCGCCGTCGGTGGTCAGTGCCGCCAGGTGACCGCCGTCCGGGCTGACCGATGAGGCCATGATCTTGCCGTTGTCGACGACGAGGCGGTCGCCGATCGGGTCGAGGTACTGGTCGCTGGAGATGACCTCGCCCTTGTCGGTGTGCTGGCCGACCTGGTCGTCGCCGAACCCCTGCGTCGAGGCGAAACCGATGCCACTGCCCGCGGCGACGAGGGCGAGTGTCGCGGAGCCGGCTGTCGCGAGGCGCAGCCGACGACCACTGCGGTGACCGAGAAGGCCGGAACGGCCCTTCCCGACACGCCGTCTGCGGCGTGTTACCTGCATTGAGTTATCCCTTCGGGGTGGAGGAGAGCAGCTCGACATTCCCGTCGAACTGCCAAAGGGGGTTTGGTTCGTCCCCGGTAGGGGTGCGCACCTGGAAGTAGCCGTTCACTTCCTTCGGCCCGTCGCCGTCGGCGACGTACCGCCCGTCTGAGGTGAGGTCGAGCTGGTAGATGGCGTTGCCGGTGGCCGCGGTGCCGGGCAGGTGCCACGAGACGACGCAACGCCAGTCGTTGCCCGGGCCCTCGGGAGCGACCAGGCCGTCGCCCTTGGTGCAGGCCGCAGTGGCCGCCAGCTGCTCCTCGGCGACGTCGGGGCGGTTGAGTTGCCCGGCCTGCAGGCGGTACAGGTGCGCGAAGGCCGTGGCGACCGATCGCTGCACCTTGTCCTGCCCGATCCCCGAACCCAGGGACGGGGTCGACACGGCGATGACCCCGACCGTGACGGCGAGGAGTCCGGCCAGCGGCAGGGCGCCGGCGGTGAGCGCGCGGCGTCCCGAACCGTCGGAGGTGAGGTTGGTGAAGTCGCGCCGCAGGAAGAGCAGGTAGGCCAGCGCGGTCGCGACCACGGCCCACACCAGGCTGACCCCGACGCCGACGAGGAGCGGGCCGAGCTGCGCGGGGCTGGTGAACAGGCCGCTCCAGGCGATGAAGGCATAGCCGGGCAGGGCGAGGCGTACCGCGACGGGCAGTGGCAGCATCTGGGCGAGCTGCATGGCGAGGGCGACGAGCGCGGGCAGCAGCAGCCCCATCGGGGACCGTCCTAACGCGACCGACCCGAGCAGCCCGACCGCGGCGAGGGCCAGCGTCGGGGCCAGTGCGCAGACCCACGCGAGCAGGACCCTCCCGGCGGCGTCGCCCGGGCTCAGCAGGTGGCCGTCGAGGCCGGCCAGTGGGTGGTCGCCGACCGCCAGGATCCCGCCGACGATGCCGGAACAGGCCAGCCCGGCCACGAGCAGCAGGATGACGGTGAGGCTGGCCAGTGCCTTCGCCACGAAGATCCGCCGGTACGAGCGGACCGCCACCAGCAGATGGCGCCAGGTGCCGAGCCGGTCCTCGGCGGCGAACACGTCACCGGCGATCAGCGAGGTCAGCAGCGGAAGTCCCCACGAGCCGGAGAAACCGAGCAGCACCAGCGGCCCGGCCCAGCCCGTGGCGTGCATCCAGCGGCCGAAGACGGTGTCCGAGGGCAGTGAGCTCTGCCGGCTCACGGCGGCGACGAACAGCGCCGGCGCGAGCCAGCAGACGAGGACCAGCAGGCGTACCCGCCATTGGGAGAGCAGCTTGACCAGCTCGAAGCGGTAGCCGCGCGCCACCGAGATCGGGGCGGCCGGTGCGGGGGCCTCGGTGGCGGTCGCGGTCATCGGCTGATCTCTTCCTGTTCGGTGAGGGCGAGGAACGCGGCCTCCAGCGGGGACACCACCGGCGCGAGCTCCCGCACCGCGATGTCCGCCCGCACGAGCCGCGCCACCAGCTCGTCGAGGGCGGGCACCAGCGTGCGCACCACGAGCACCTCGGCGTCCTGCCGCACTCCGGCGTCGGCGCCCTCGACGACGCGGACCCCGGCGGTGCCGAGCGCCAGGCGGCGGGCGGCCTGCGGGTCGGAGGTGCGCAGCCGGTAGTCGAGCTCCCGGTTCTCGGCGGAGAGCTTGCTCAGCGGGCCGGAGAAGAGGACCCGCCCGGTGGCGAGGATGGTGACCTCGGAGCACAGCGCCTCGAGGTCGTCCATCCGGTGGCTGGAGAGCACGACGGCGGTGCCGTCCACGGCCAGCCGGTCGAGCACGCCGTGGACGTGCTTCTTGCCGGCCGGGTCGAGCCCGTTGGCGGGCTCGTCGAGCACCAGCAGCCGGGGCCGGGTGAGCAGGGCCGCGGCGAGGCCGAGCCGCTGACGCATGCCGAGGGAGAAGCCGCGGACCCGGTCGTCGGCGACATCGGTGAGCCCGACCTCGTCGAGCACGTCGTCGATCCCGGCCGTCCGCGCGTCGCGGGTGCGCAGAGCGGCCAGCGCGGCGAGGTTCTGCCGGGCGGTGAGCGAGGGGTAGAGGCCGGGGCCGTCGACGAAACCGGCGACCCCGTCGGGCGCCGCGAGCGCCCGGCCGACCGGCGTCCCCAGGATCTCGAGGCGGCCTTCGTCGGCGACCGCGAGGCCCAGCAGCAGGCCGAGCAACGTCGTCTTCCCGGCTCCGTTCGGGCCGACCAGCCCGTGGATCTGCCCCTGTGCCACATCGAGATCGAGGCAGTCGAGCGCGACGACGTCGCCGAAGCATCTCGTGATCCCGCGGGCCCGGACTGCGAGGGGTGTGTCCATCGTTCCCTCAACTCTCGTTTCACAACCTGCGTCAGGAACCTAGGGAGAGCAAATGACGCGGGCAGGCCACGAAGGTGAACGGGGGTGGAACGAGAGCCGACCGGCGGCCGCCGCGTCCGCGCCCGGCGGGAAACCGCGGGCGTTGAGGTAGGCCTTGTACCTTTCGGGCGTATCGGGGCTCAGGCGTGAAGCCCGCCGTCGACGGGCAGGACCGCGCCGGTGACCTGGGAGGCGCGATCACTGAGCAGCCAGGCGGCGGACGGGGTCCGCCGTTCTCCGCCCGCCACCGATCGCCGGTTTCGCGACCGATGCCCAGCTGCCTGCATGCCTCGACCGTGCCGACACCGGAGGCCAGCAGCCGCCAGTACTCCGAATCGATCTCCAGCCTGCCGAGAAGCTCGTCCGGGTCGTTTTCCGGTGTACGGGTGGTTGTGCACCGCTATGGTCGTGGAAAACCCACGCCTCCGAGATCAAGGAACACCATGCCTGTCAGCACTTCCGTCAAGCGGCTCACCGTCGTCAGCGTGGTCTCCGTGGCGGCGGTCGCCGCGAGCGTCGTGCCGGCTGTGGCGGCGCCGGCCGGCCCGCCGTCCACTTCGGACTCCGTGCCGGGTTCCACCGCGCGGCCCGGCGCGCTCGGTCCGCTCGGCCCCCTCGTCGACCTGGCGATCCAGCGGCTGTTCGTCAGCGATCAGGTGGCGGCGGCGAAGTTCGGCACGACGCAGCCGATCGACGACCCCGCCCGCGAGCAGCAGGAGCTGAACGAGGTCCGCCACGCCGCGACGGAGCTGGGCATCGACCCGGAGGCCACGGCCGCGTTCTTCGCCGACCAGATCGCGGCGAGCAAGGTCGTGCAGAAGGGACTCTTCGAGCTGTGGACCGCCCGTCCCGAACTCGCCCCGGTCAGCAAGCCGGATCTCACGCAGATCCGCGAAGAGCTCGACCAGCTCACCACTGAGATCCTGGGGCAGCTGGTCGCCACCGACAGGTTGCGGCAGCAGCCGGTCGCCTGCCGCGTCGGCCTGGCCACGGCGGCCGTCTCCGGGGCGGCTGTCAACCACCTCGACCGCCTGCACCGCCAAGCCCTGGCGGTGGCCGTCCGTTCCTCCTGCTGACCGGAAGGCCGGTCACCTTCACCTCGATCCGCGGCGCGGTGAACGTCCACATGCGACGGAGTCGGTGCCGGGTACCAGCCACTTCAGACCGGTAAGCGCTTGCAGCCGAGGTCGTCCGTCGGCGAAGTTGCCCTGCCGTGCCGATTTACCGGACCGTGCGTGCACCGGTGCGCTCCCGCGCCACCGCGCCCGCATGGAACTACGAGTTCAGCGCGGCCACATCACGGCTTCGCCGGCGGGAGCGGGGTCCTGCCCGTGCAGCCTGGCGCGCAGCTCCGGGGTCAGCGCCTGGCCGACGCGCTCGACCAGCAACGTCATCTCGAACGCCACCTGGCCGACGTCACAGGTCGGCGCCGCGAGCACGACGAGGCAGGACCCGTCGCTGATCGCCATCAGGACCATGATCCCGAGGTCCATCTCGACCACGGTCTCCCGGACCTCACCGGCCTGGAAGCACCGCGAGGCCCCCTGCGTCAGGCTCATCAGCCCGGACGCGGCCGCCGCGACCTGGTCCGCACGGTCGATCGGCAGGCGCCTCGACGCCGCGAGCAGCAGACCGTCCGCCGATACCACGACCGCATGGGCCACACCCGGGACCCGGACGGCGAAATCGTTCGCGAGCCAATGAAAATCAACTTGTTGACGCTGAGCCGCAGTCATCGTTCCTCCAGTGGTCGATCGCCCGAGCATGGTAGCGGGGTGGGCAACCCCCCTGCGGGAGCTGGGCGGAACCCGGCTTCCCGTCAGCTTCCGGGCAGGTGCCGTTCGACCGGTTGACGTAGCTCGTCCCGGGTGACCGAAAACAGCGCCACCACGTGCTCGAGCCCCCCGGTCCGGACCTCTTCCCGGCGGCCGCGTCCGTCCACTGTGGACACGGTTGAGCTCGCCCATCCCGACTGCGGACCATGCCTGGGGGGCAGCGCCGCGCGAGCACGGTCGGCGCCACACCTCAGCGGGTCAGCGCGAGTGCAGCCAGTCACGGTAGCGCGTCGTGGCGAGGTGAGCGCCTTCCGGCGCGATGAGAACGTCGCCCTTGGCGGCGGCGAACATGCCCGCGCTCTCGTCGGTCACCACGCGGCGGCCGTCGCCGGCCGACTCGAGCGTGATGCGACCCAGCTCGTCGAGCGGGAAGACCTCGGGACCCGCGATGTCACGCGTGCCTCGCAGCGGGGCGCCCGCGGCGACACCGGCGACCGCGGCGGCGACCTCCGCGGCGCTGATGGGCTGGAGCGGCGTGGACGGCAGGCGCACGACGTCGCCGTCGGTGGTGTAGTCCAGCACCGACGGGATGAACTCCATGAACTGGCCGGCGCGGACGATCGAGTAGGGGACGGGCCCGGCCTTGATCAGGTCCTCCTGCAACGTCTTGGCCCGGTAGTAGGCGAGGCCGGGCACCTGGTCGACGCCGATGATCGACAGCGCGACCACGTGCCGCACGCCCGCCGCCCCCGCGGCGGCCAGCAGGTTGGGCACGGTGGTGCCGAAGAAGTCCAGCGACGCCTCGTCGAAGGTCGGCGAGTTGGTCACGTCCACCACGACCTCGGCGCCGCGCACCGCGTCGGCGAGCCCGTCGCCGGTGAGCAGGTCGAGACCGGTCGAGCGCGAGTGCCCGGCCGCCTCGTGGCCGGCCGCGATGAGCTCGCGCACGACCTGGGAGCCGATGAGGCCGGTGCCGATGACCGCGATCTTCATGGGAATGTCCTCTCCACCGGAGCAGGTCCGGGAACTCGGATAAGTTGTGTCCGGGATATTACTCGGATACATGTTGTCCGCGTCAAGGCCTGTCGTTACCCTGGCCGTGTGAAGTTGTCCGGTGGAGTCGAAGCGGCGTTGCACTGCTGCGTGGTGCTGACGGCGGCGGCCGAGCCGGTACCGGCCACGCGGCTGGCGGAGCTGCACGGGGTCTCCGCGACCTACCTGGCCAAGCAGCTGCAAGCGCTCTCCCGCGCGGGGCTGGTGCAGTCGGCACAGGGCAAGTCCGGCGGGTACGTGCTGACGCGCTCGCCGGAGGAGATCACGGTCCTCGACGTGGTCGAGGCCGTCGAAGGGCCCCAGCCGACGTTCGTGTGCACGGAGATCCGGCAGCGGGGGCCGATGGCCACGCCCCCGGAGAAGTGCACGGCGCCGTGCGCGATCACCCGCACGATGATGGCGGCCGACCGGGCGTGGCGCGCGGCGCTGCGGGAGGTGACGATCGCCGATCTCGGCCGGATGGTCGGCGAGGACTACGAAGGCGACGTACTGGGCCGGCTCGGCAAGTGGCTGAGCGCGGCGAGTTCCTGACGCGGTGGACCCGTTCGCCGATGACACCAGGGAAACGCGCCGGCGCCGGCGGGAAACCCTCGCCGTGACGGCCTGTTCGCCAGACAGGACCGGCCCGGCGCGCCGGGAGACGGCCCGGTGACCGGGCTCGCGCTCCCGGTGGTCCTCGCACTGGCGGTGCTCGGGCTGCTCGCCGGTATCGGGATCACCGCCATCGGCCCCGGCGGGATCCTGGCGACCATCGCCCTGTTCGCGCTCACCACGTTGTCGCCGGCACAGGTGGCGGGCACCGCGATCGCCACCCACGTGGCGACCGGCGCACTGGCCACCGTCGCCTACACCCGTTCCGGGCAGCTGCGCGAGCCCCGCACCCGCCGCGCCGCGCTGCTGCTGGCGGGCGTCGCCGTCGTCGGCACCCCGGTCGGCGTGCTGGTCAACAGCGTCGTCTCCAAGCGGGCGTTCGGCATCCTGCTCGGGGTCTTCGTCATCGGTGTCGCCGCGCTGGTGTGGTACCGCGACCGGCGCAACCCGGCCGGGACCGGCCACCGGCAGCCCACGACCAGGCAGCTCGTGGCCGTCGGTTTCGGGGTCTCGGTGGTCAGCGGGCTGGTCGGGGTCGGCGGTCCGCTGCTGAGCGTCCCCCTGCTGGTGTTCCTCGGCATGCCGGTGCTCTCCGCACTCGGCGCCGCCCAGGCGCAGTCCGTGGTCATCGCCGGGGCCGGCACGGTCGGCTACCTCGCCGCCGGCACCATCGTCTGGCCACTCGCCGCACTCGTCGGCGTTCCCGAGCTCGCCGGGGTCCTCCTCGGCTGGGTCCTCGCGCGCAGACTGCCCACCCGCTCCCTCAAGTACGCGCTCATCACCAGCCTGGTCTGCCTCGCCCCGTACCTCGCGCTGCACGGCTGAGCCGGTGTCCACAAAGGAACGACCACCGCGGCCGCGGAGCGGTCAGGTGCCGGCCGGGGCGATCTTGCCCGCGAACAGGTCGTCCGGCAGTTTCTCCAGGTACGCCAAGGTGTCCGCGAGCGTGGTCACGTCGGCGTACTTGGCGTTCATGTCGAACAGGTTGATCGCGTGTGACGCCTCGCCGCGGTCGAAGGTCCCTTCCTCCACGATCGCGACCCGCAGGTTGTGGGAGAAGGCGTCGATCACCGACGCCCGGACGCAGCCGCTGGTCGTCGTGCCGACCACGATGAGCGAGTCCACGCCGAGCTCGGTGAGGTAGCTCATCAGCGGGGTGCCGAAAAAGGCGCTGGGCTTCGTCTTCCGGATCAGCACATCGCGTTCCTGCGGCGCGATCTGCGCCACGATGTCGTTGCCCGCGACGTCGGGCACCGAGGACCGCTCCCGGCCCCGGCTGTTGCGCCACAGCCCGCGGCCGAGACCGTCCGGCCGCGGATCGCTTCCGGTGGTGTAGAAGACGGGCAGGTTCCTCGCCCGCGCACCGGCGAGCAGTTCGGCGATCGGGCCCAGCGCGTCCCAGCCTTCTTCGCCGCAGCTGGTGTGCCAGTGCTTGATCGACTCGAGGATCGGCTGGCGTTCGTGCCCCACGAAGGCGTAGTTCACGTCGATCACGAGCACGGCGGGCCGCTCCCCGAGGCCGAGGAACGTGCCGTAGCCGGAGGCGCTGAAGACCGCCCGGTCGCGATCGGTGAGGAAACGCTCCCAAACCCGCATGACTTCTCCTTCGGGCGCACTGTCCGGCCTCGTCTCACTGTTGCTACGCCAGGACAGCGCGCCGGCACAAGACTGTGAAATGCGGAACTATTGTGCTACCAAGGTGTTCCGCCCCCGCCGAACCGGTCATCGGGCTCCGGCTCAGGTGAGATGGTCGAAGTCCCCGCGAACCCAGCCGATGTGCCGGCCCGCGGAACGCCGGACGATCCCGGCCGCGTCACTGTCGATCCGGGTCCCGAAGTTGCCGTACAGGCGGTCGAAGGCGTACTGCTCCGCGTGCCGGGCCACGCGTTCGACCACCGCGGCCGACAGCGGGATGCGGTTGGGGAAGCTGCGCATGAAGCTGACCGACCGGCGGTCGGGGTTCGCGAAGACGGTGTCGCTGCTGAGCAGCACGCCCTTGCCGCCGGCGCCGGCCGCCCAGTGCACCATGGTGCTGCCGGGGAAGTGGCCACCCGGCTGGCTCAGCGTCACCCCCGGCAGGATCTCCTCGGTGCCTGACCAGGCCCGGATCGCCGGGTCCGGCCTGGCGACCCAGGACAGGTCCGCCTCGGCCACCAGCACGGGCACCCCGCCCAGGGCGCGGCTCCATTCCACCTGGATGCCGAACATGTGCGGATGGCTCGCGGCCACGGCGACGACCTCGCCGAGCTCGCGCACGCGGCGCACGGCGTCGTCGTCGAGGTAGCCGATCGGGTCCCACAGCAGGGCGCCCGCCGGGGTGCGCAGCAGCTTGGCCTGCTGCCCGATCCCCGCCTTCGGGGTGCTGGTGATGCCGAACAGGTCCGGCTCGAGCTCCACGAGGTCGGTGCGGTAGCCGGCGTCGGCCATTTCCTTCAGGGTGGTCCAGTGCTGCCCGTCGGCAGGCACCCACTGGCGCTCGTCCGCGCAGATCGCGCACAGCTCGATCTTCTCGGCGTGCTCCACCGCGCAGGTCTGACAGATCCAGAAGCTCATCCGTGTCCTCCCCAGGCTTCCCGAAAGGTCCCGTCACGCTATACCGGGCCCCGGCCGGGGCGGGCGAGTTTTCACCGATCGGTGAATGCTTCCGCGAGACTGGGATAGACCGGCGCTTCGGACGGATACCTTGCCCTCCTTCTACCCCGGACCGGTCCGGGCGCTACCCACCGCCGGGCTCTTCAAACCCTCAATTGTTTGCGTCCTGCATAATTGGAGCCACGGTCGCCGCGGCGGCGGCGAACTGCTTGAGCGCGGCTACGACCGACTCGCGGGCGGCTGGTTCGAGCTGGTCGAGCACCGCGCTGAGCACAGCCCGCCGGTCGTGGTCGACCCGGTCCACGATCTGGCGTCCGCGTGGCGTGGGCGCCAGCAGGGTCTCCCGCTTGTTCAGCGGGTTCTGAGCACGTTGCAGCAGGTCGAGACGGGCGAGCCGGTCACACGCGCGACTCACCGACGAGGGGTTCATCCGCAGTTCCTGCGCGACCTTGCCCATCGTGACCGGCGTCTGCCCGACCACGATCCGCAGCGCGCGGAACTGGGTCAGGGTCAGCTGGCCGGTAACCCTTTCCAGGGTCGAGTCACCGATGGAGATCATCGCCCGGAGTACCGTCAGCGCGGTCTCCGCGTCTTCGCTCGCCGTGCACTCTTGCGTCACGCAACTATGATAGACGGTGGGACGGAAGGAGGAGCGGGGTGAGCAGAACCGATTTGCCGGATCCGGTGGCCCGGTACCGCACCGGCGAGGTCGACGCCGCCGCCTTGGCCGCGGAACTGACCCGGCGGGTGGACGGCGAGGTCCGGTTCGACGCCGGCAGCCGCGCGGCCTACTCGACCGACGCCTCGAACTTCCGCCAGGTGCCGATCGGGGTCGTAGTGCCCCGCACGCCCGAGGCGGCGGCCGAGGCGGTCGCCGTGGCCCGGCGGCACGGCGCGCCGGTGCTGTCCCGGGGCGGGGGCACGAGCCTGGCGGGGCAGTGCACCAACACCGCGGTGGTGCTCGACTGGTCGAAGTACTGCCACCGGCTCGAATCGGTCGACGCGGACGCGGGCACCTGCGTGGTGCAGCCCGGGATCGTGCTCGACGAGCTCAACCGGCAGCTCGCGCCGACAGGGCTGCGGTTCGGCCCGGAGCCGGCCACCCATCCGAACTGCACGCTCGGCGGGATGATCGGCAACAACTCCTGCGGTGCCACCGCCCAGCGCACCGGCAAGGTCGTCGACAACATCGCCGCGCTGGAGGTGCTCTGCCACGACGGCACCCGGTTCTGGTGCGGGCCCACCACGGACGAGGAGTACGCGGCGATCGAACGCCGCGGCGACCCGCGCGCCGCGGTCTACCGGCAGCTGCGCCGGCTGCGCGACCACTACGCCGGGGAGATCCGCGCCCGGTATCCCGACATCCCGCGCCGGGTCTCGGGCTACAACCTGGACTCGCTGCTGCCCGAGCACGGCTTCGACGTGGCCGGGCTGCTCGTGGGCAGCGAGTCCACTTTGGTCACCGTGCTGCGGGCGAAGCTGAAGCTGGTACCCGTGATCCGGGCGCGGACCCTGGTGGTGCTCGGCTATCCGGGCATCGCCGAGGCGGCCGACGCGGTGCCCTCGATCCTGCCGCACGAGCCGATCGCGCTGGAGGGCCTGGACGCGAAGCTGATCCGCGACGAGCAGATCAAGCACCTCAACCCCCAGGCCCTGCGCGAACTGCCGGAGGGCGGCGCGTTCCTGATGGTCCAGTTCGGCGGCGACACCTCGCAGGAGGCCGACGAGCACGCACACCGGATGCTCGACGCGCTGCGTGACGGTGACTCCGGCCCGCAAGTGGTGTTGCTCGACAGCCCCGCCCGGGAGGCCGAGCTGTGGCAGGTCCGCGAAGCCGGACTCGGCGCGACCGCCCACGTTCCCGGCAAGGCGGACACGTTCGAGGGCTGGGAGGACTCCGCGGTCCCGCCGCAGCGGCTGGGCGACTACCTGCGCCGCCTCCAGCGGCTGTACGTGGAGTTCGGCTACGCCAGTGACACCGGCCCGGCCCTGTACGGCCACTTCGGGCAGGGCTGCGTGCACACCCGGATCCCGTTCGACCTCTACACCGCGGCCGGGGTCGCCACCTACCGCCGGTTCCTGGAGGCCGCGGCGGACCTCGTCGTCGAGTTCGGCGGCTCCCTCTCCGGTGAGCACGGCGACGGGCAGACCCGGGGCGAGCTGCTGCCCAGGATGTTCGGCCCGGCGATCACCCGTGCGTTCGGACAGCTCAAGGCGATCTTCGACCCGGACAACCGGATGAACCCCGGCAAGGTCGTCGCCCCCGCGCCGTTGGACGCGCACCTGCGCCTGGGCGGGGACTGGGCGCCCGCCGCGCCGCAGGAGCTGTTCTTCCGCTTCCCGCACGACGGCGGGTCGTTCGCCGAGGCGGCGAACCGGTGCGTCGGGGTCGGGCGCTGCCGTCAGCACACCAACGACAAGCATCAGGTGATGTGCCCGTCCTACCAGGTGACCGGCGAGGAGGAACACTCCACCCGCGGCCGCGCCCGGCTGTTGTTCGAGATGCTGGACGGGCACGGCGACAGCCCCGTCGACGCCGGCTGGCGCTCCACCGAGGTCCGCGACGCGCTGGATCTGTGCCTGGCGTGCAAGGGATGCAAGACGGACTGTCCGGCCAATGTGGACATGGCGACCTACAAGGCCGAGTTCGTCGCGCACCACTACCAGGGGCGCTGGTGGCGACGCCCGCGAGCGCACCTGTCCATGGGCTGGCTGCCCGCGTTCGCCCAGCTCGTCGGCCGGACAAGGCTGGGGCCGGTGGTGAACGCACTCACCCACGCGCCCGTGCTGTCACGGATCGCCGTCGCCGCGGCCGGGGTCGAGAACCGGGAGATCCCGCTGTTCGCGGGAGAGACGCTCCAGCAGTGGTTCGCCCGCCGGGGGCCGCGCGGCGCGGGCACCCGGGGAACCGTGCTGCTGTGGCCGGACACCTTCACCAACCACTTCCATCCCCACATCGGCATCGCAGCGGTGGAGGTCGTCGAGGCCGCCGGGTGGCGGGTCACGATACCGGCGGAACCGTTGTGCTGCGGGCTGACCTGGATCTCGACCGGGCAGCTGGGCACGGGCAAGGCCGTGCTCGCCCGGACCGCGCGGGCGCTGGCCTCGCACCTGCGCGAGGGCGGCCTCGTGCTGGGCCTGGAACCGTCGTGCACGGCGGTGTTCCGCTCCGACGCCGCCGAGCTGTTCCCCGAGGACCAGGACGTGCGCAGGCTGCGGGAGCAGACGGTGACCCTGGCCGAGTTGCTGACCGAGCGCTCACCCGGCTACCGGCCCCCGGCGTTCGCCCGGGACACCGTCTCCGCGGTCGCGCAGGTGCACTGCCACCAGCACGCGGTGTTCGGCTGGGACGCGGACCAGGAGCTGCTGCGGCGGGCCGGGGTGGACGCCGAGCACCTGGACTCCGGATGTTGTGGCCTGGCAGGCAACTTCGGCTTCGAACCCGGGCACCTCGAGGTCAGCGAGGCGTGCGCCGAGCGTGTCCTGCTGCCCCGTCTCCGGAAGGAGGACGGGCAGACCGTCGTGCTGGCCGACGGGTTCAGCTGCCGCACCCAGATCCACCAGCTCGACAGTGGCGGCCGCGAAGCCATGCACCTGGCGGAGTTGCTCGCCGCGGCGGACAAGACGGTCCGCACGGGCGCGACGCCCGAGCGGCGGCACGCCCCGCGTCCCGAGGAGCCGGGCGCGGCCGCGAAGGCCGGCGTGCTCGCCGTCGCCGGGCTGGCGCTCGCCGCGACGCTGGCGCGGGCGGTACGCCACCGCTGAACATTCCGAATCGATCGAAGGAGAAATGTCATGGCCGAGACGGTTGGGGATCACCTGCTGCGGCGGTTGCGTGAGTGGGGCGTGGAGCAGGTGTTCGCCTATCCGGGCGATGGGATCAACGGGATCGTCGCCTCGTTCGAGAAGGCCGGGAACCAGCCGCGGTTCGTGCAGGCGCGACATGAGGAGATGGCGGCGTTCGAGGCTGTCGGCTACGCGAAGTTCTCCGGGCAGGTCGGTATCTGCATGGCCACCTCCGGGCCGGGGGCGATCCACCTGCTCAACGGCTTGTACGACGCGAAACCGGACCACGTGCCGGTGGTGGCGATCGACACCTCCGACCAACTCGCCCCCGCCTGGGACCGCGCCTTCTCCGTCAACCGGCCCACCGTCCTCGACGTCCGCTGCGACCCCGAGGTGCCGCCGATCCCGCCGCACGCCACGTTCGAACAGATGAAGCCGGCCGCACAAGCCGTCCTCAAAGGCGACCCCAACGCCTGGCACCTCATGGCCCAAGGCCTCAAGACCAAGGCCCAGGAGATCCTGCCGGGCACGTCGTCGTGACCAGCCCGCTCGACCCGGTCGTCGAGAGCGTCCACGCGCGGGCGTACCGCATCCCGACGCCGGCGCCCGAAGCCGACGGCACGCTCGAATGGGACAGCACCACCATCGTGGTCGTCCACATCCGGGCCGGCGGGGTGACCGGCCTGGGCTGGACCTACTGCGACGCGGCCTGTGTACCGCTGATCACCGGCACCCTCGCCCCGGTCGTCTGCGGGCGGCCGGTGCTCGACGTGCCCGCGGCGTGGTCGGCGATGCGGCGCTGCATCCGCAACCTCGGCCGCCCCGGGCTCGCCTCCTGCGCACTGTCCGCAGTGGACATCGCGCTGTGGGACGCGGCCGCGCGGGTGGCCGGCCTGCCCGTGGCCCGCCTGCTGGGCCGCGTGCACGCCGAGGTCGCGCTCTACGGCAGCGGCGGCTTCACCAGCCAGAGCGTCCCGCAACTACAGGCACAGCTCGACACCTGGGTGCACCGTCAGCAGATCCCCCGCGTGAAGATCAAGATCGGCGAGTGCTGGGGCGGCGAGCCCGAGCGCGACCTCACCCGGATCCGCATCTCCCGCGCGGTTGTCGGCACCGGGGTGGAGCTCTACGTCGACGCCAACGGCGGCTACACCATCGGGCAGGCCCGCCGGGTCGCCCGCCACCTCGAAGCCGCCGACGTCCGCTGGTTCGAGGAACCCGTCTCCAGCGACGACCTGGCCGGCCTGGCCGAACTGCGCGGGGCGACCACAGTGGACATCGCCGCCGGCGAATACGGCTACGACCTGTCCTACTTCGCCCGCATGCTCGGCTCGGTCGACTGCCTGCAGATCGACGTGACCCGTTGCGGCGGTTACACCGAATGGCGCCGCGTCGCCGCACTCGCCGCGGCGGCCAACCGGGACGTCTCCGCGCACTGCGCGCCCAACCTCTCCGCCCACGTCGCGCTGGCCACGCCGAACTTCCGGCACCTGGAATGGTTCGCCGACCACGACCGCATCGAGTCCGCGTTCTTCGACGGTGCCCTCGACCCGGCCGGCGGACAGGTCGTCCCGGACCCGGCCGTGGCCGGGCACGGGCTGACGCTCAAACCCGACATCGACCGCTTCGCCACGGCGTAGAAGGAGAAAACATGCGTGCGCTGACCGTCACACCAGGCCAGGGTGGGTCCCTGGCCGTCACCGAGGTGCCCGATCCCCAGCCGGGTGCGGGCGAGCTGCTCGTCGAAGGCCTCGCGCTCGGGGTGTGCGGCACGGACAAGGAAATCGCCCGCGGCGACTACGGCTGGGTACCACCGGGGCGAGACCGGCTCGTGCTCGGGCACGAGTCCCTCAGCCGGGTCGTCTCCGCACCCGAAGGCAGTGACTTCGCACCCGGCGACCTCGTCGCCGGGGTCGTCCGGCGCCCGGACCCCGTGCCCTGCGGCGCCTGCGGGCACGGCGAGTTCGACATGTGCCGCAACGGCCGCTACACCGAGCGCGGCATCAAGGAGCTCGACGGGTACGGCAGCGAACTGTGGACCGTCGAGACCGCCTACAGCCTCCGCCTCGATCAGCGGTTGCGGCGGGTGGGCATGCTGCTGGAGCCCACCACCGTGGTCGCCAAGGCGTGGGAGCAGATCCAGCGCGTCGGCGAGCGGGCGTGGTTCGAACCGCGGCGGGTGCTCGTCACCGGCGCCGGGCCGATCGGGCTCCTCGCCGCGCTGCTCGGCGTCCAGCGCGACCTGGACGTGCACGTGCTCGACCAGGTCGCCGGCGGCCCGAAACCGCGCCTGGTGCGTGAGCTGGGCGCGACCTACCACCACGAGGACATCGGCGCCGTCACCAAGCACCTCGAACCCGACGTGGTCGTCGAGGCGACCGGCGCCGGGAACCTGGTGTTCGACGCGATGGCCGGTACGGCCGCCTTCGGCATCGTCTGCCTGACGGGGGTGTCCCCGGCGGGCCGGACGATCAGCGTGGACGCCGGCTCGATCAACCGCGAGCTCGTCCTGGAGAACGACGCGGTGCTCGGCTCGGTCAACGCCAACCTGCGCCACTACCGCTCCGCCGCCGAGGCGCTGGCCCGGGCGGACACCGGCTGGCTGGACAGCCTCATCACCCGGCGCGTTCCGCTGGAGCGCGCGACCGACGCCTTCACACCCACCGAGGACGACGTCAAGGTCGTCATCACCCTGAGCAACGCACAGGAGTGACCGATGGCTCCGCTGATCGAGGACTACGCCCTGCTCGGTGACCTGCACACGGCCGCGCTGCTGGCGCGCGACGGCGGCATCGACTGGCTCTGCCTGCCCAGGTTCGACTCCCCCGCCTGCTTCGCCGCGCTCCTGCACGACGAGCACGCCGGCACCTGGCGGCTCGGCCCCGCCGCGGGCGGGCCCGCCACCCGCCGCCGCTACCTTGGCGACACGCTCATCATGGCGAGCGAATGGGACACCCCCGACGGCACGGTGCGGGTGCTGGACTTCATGCCCCCGCGGGGCGAGGCTCCCGACGTCGTCCGCATCGTCGAAGGCGTGTCCGGGCGGGTCCCGATGCGCATGCTGCTGCGCCTGCGGTTCGACTACGGCTCGGTCATCCCCTGGGTGCGGCACCAGGACGGCGGGCTCGCCGCCGTCGCCGGGCCCGACGCGGTCTGGCTGCGCACACCGGTCGACCTCCACGGCGACGACAAGGCCACCCACGCCGAGTTCACCGTCGAGGCCGGGCAACGGATCCCCTTCGTGCTCACCCACCACGCCTCGCACCTGCCCCACCCGAAGGCCGCGGAGCCCGACCAGGCGCTGGCGGACACCCGACGGTTCTGGGCGGGGTGGAGCTCGCAGTGCCGTTACCGCGGCCCCTGGCGGGACGCGGTCCGGCGCGCCCTGATCACGCTCAAGGCGCTCACCTACGTCCCGACCGGGGGCATCCTCGCCGCGGCCACGACCTCGCTGCCCGAACAGCTCGGTGGGTCGCGCAACTGGGACTACCGCTACTGCTGGCTGCGTGACGCCACCTTCACCCTGCAGGCCCTGCTCGGGACCGGGTACACCCGCGAAGCCCGGGCCTGGCGGGAATGGCTGGTGCGGGCCGTCGCGGGCGATCCGGGCGACCTGCAGATCATGTACGGCCTCGACGGCAGCAGGCGGCTGCCCGAGTCCACATTGGACTGGCTGGGCGGCTACGAGAAGTCCGCGCCGGTCCGGGTCGGCAACGCCGCGGCCGGACAGTTCCAGCTCGACGTGTGGGGCGAGGTCCTCGACGGGCTGCACCTCGCCCGCGAAGCCGGCCTGCCGACCGCCGAGCCCGCGTGGGACCTGCAACGGGGCCTGCTCGACTTCCTCGAAAGCCACTGGGACCAGCCCGACAACAGCCTCTGGGAGGTCCGCGGCCCGCGCCGCCACTTCGTCCACTCCAAGGTGATGGCCTGGGCCGGTCTCGACCGCGCCGTCCGCACCGTCGAGAACCACCACCTCGACGGCCCCGTCGGCCAGTGGCGTGCCCTGCGCGACCGCATCCACCGGGACGTGTGCGAGCACGGCTACGACGAGGACCGCAACACCTTCACCCAGTTCTACGGCTCCCGCGGACTCGACGCCGCCCTGCTGCTCATCCCGCGGGTCGGCTTCCTGCCCTGGCACGACCGCCGGGTGCACGGCACCGTCGAGGCCGTGCGCACCGAGCTCGCCCACGACGGCTTCGTGCGGCGCTACGACCCGGACGCCGACGGCGGCGTGGACGGCCTGCCCGGGCACGAAGGCAGCTTCCTCGCCTGCGCGTTCTGGCTCGCCGACGCCCTGCACGGCACCGGCCGTGAGGACGACGCCCAGCGGTTGTTCGAGAAGCTCCTCGGCCTGCGCAACGACGTCGGCCTGCTCAGCGAGGAGTACGACACCGAGCGGGGCCGGCAGGTCGGCAACACACCACAGGCCTTCAGCGTGGTCGGTCTGGTCAACACGGCCCGCCACCTCGGCGGAACCCCCACCGTCACCAGCGCTTCCCGGGAGCAGCAGGGCCTCCGCGAGACGCCCGCCGGGTGACCCGCGTCAGAGCGTGCCGGTGAGCGCTTGCAGGCCCAGGCTGGAGGCGGCGACGGCCAGCCACAGCAGGGCGCCGAGCACCAGTGGCCGGTGCCCGGCCGCGCGCACGTCGGCCAGGCGCAGGGACAGGCCGATGCCGGCCAGCGCGGTGGTGATCAGGAACGTGCCCAGGGCCGAGAGTGCCGGGTGCCAGGACGCGGGGATCACCCCGAGCGTGTCCAGGGCCGCGGCGGCGAGGAACCCGATCAGGAACAGCGGCACGATCTTGCGCCAGGGCATGTCCCGTAGCCGGAACCGCGCACCGCCGCCGGCCGCGGCGAGGTTGGCCTCCCGCCGGGCCGCGAGCAGCGCGAGCGTGAGCACGACGGGGATGATCATCAGGGTCCGGGTGAGCTTGACGACGATGCCGTAGCTCCCCGCGTCGCCGCCGTAGGCGAACGCGGCGGCCACGACCGAGGACGTGTCGTTGATCGCGGTACCCGCCCACAGGCCGAACGAGTGCGGGCTCATGCCGAGCAGATGCCCCAGCGGCGGGAACAGCAGCACCGCGGCGATGTTGAAGGTGAAGATCGTGCCCACCGCGTAGGCGACCTCCGCCTGCTTCGGCTTGATGACCGCACTCGTCGCGGCGATCGCGGACGCACCGCAGATCCCGGTGCCCACCCCGATCAGCGTCCGGGTGTCGCCCCGCACCCCCAGCAGCCGGCCCAGCAGCCACGCGCCGCCGAGCGCTACGGCCAGCGTGCCCAGCATGACCGGCAGCGAACTGCGGCCGACCACGACGACCTGCCGCAGCGACAACCCTGTCCCGAGCACGACGATCGACGACTGCAGCACGGGCCTGGCCGCGACCGCGTAGCCCGCCCTCCACCTCGGCCCCCGCAGCGCCGGGACGGCCGCGCCGGCGATCGCGCCGAGCACGATGCCGAAGACCGGGCCGCCGACCAGCGGCACGAACCGGCCCGCCACCGTGGCGACCGCCGCGACGACGACCGCGACCGCCAGCCCCGGTACGGGCCGCGCGAGCGAGCCTGCCCAGGAGGTGTCCGGCCGGATCCCGGCGACCTTGCTGTCGACCGCCACCGGAGCACCCCTTCCAAATGTACGTATCTTGACCCTACAATATGTCCGTACATTTGCCAAGAGGGCTGCGCCGATCGTCCGGCGCGCGCGATCCTCGGTACTGTCGGTGCCCGGAGGCGATGGCTGTGAAGGACCAGGGGCTGGACCGCGACGGCGCGGCGCCGCTGTGGCGGCAGCTGCAGCAGTTGCTGCTCCACCGGATCGCGGACGGCGAGTTCGCGGCCCGGTTCCCCGGCGAGCTCGTGCTCGCCGAGGAGTACGGAGTGAGCAGGCAGACGGTTCGCCAGGCCCTGCGGCAGCTGCGCGCCGACGGCACCCTCGTGGCCGAGCGCGGCCGGCAGCCCCGGGTCGCTCCCCCGGCGGAGATCACCCAGCCGGTCGGGGCGCTCTACAGCCTCTTCGCCGCCGTCGAGGCCGCCGGGCTGGCGCAGTACAGCGTCGTGCGCACCCTCGACGTGCGGGCCGACGCGATCGTCGCCGACCGGCTGGCGCTGGAAGGGTCCACGCCGCTGGTGTACCTCGAGCGGCTACGCCTCGCCGGGGACGAGCCGCTGGCCCTGGACCGGGTCTGGTTGCCCGCCTCGGTCGCCCGGCCGCTGCTCGAGGCCGACTTCCGGCACACCAGCCTGTACGGCGAGCTGCACAAGCGCGCCGGCATCCGCCTCGACCGCGGCCACGAGCAGATCCGGGCCGTCATCCCGACCGTCGGCGAGCGGGCCCAGCTGCGCTGCGGCGAGCACGCCGCCGCCCTGTCCATCACCCGGCTCGGCACGGCGTCCGGCACCCCGGTCGAATGGCGCCACACCCTCGTGCGCGGCGACCGGTTCGCCCTCACCGCCGAGTTCTCCGGCCGGGCCGGCTACCGCCTCCTCGGCTCCCGGTCGGAGTTCGCCCCGGCCTGAGCCCGCGACCTCCCCATAGACAACCGCGATACCACCATCGACGGCAGACCGTTGTCGGGGTTTCCGGCCGACCCTAGCGTTGGGCCGGGGCCGAGAGGTCGCAGGACGAGGTGAGGAGACCGGTCATGGGAAAGTTCGTCATCCAGCCGCACAGCAGGCTGCAGGAGTGGGTGGCCGAGGAGCACGGCTACTTCGCCGAGGCCGGCCTCGACTACGAGTTCCAGGCGGACGGCCTGTCCGCCAAGTCCCACACCACCTCGGCGGTGCGGTCCGCGGACAGCGTCCCGGCCGAGATCCGCAAGGGCGCCTTCGAGGACATGATGGCCTCGCGCGCCTGCGACGTGTCGGCGGCCTGCCACTGGGCGGTCAACGCGGTGGCCGCCGCGGGGGCCGGCAAGATGTGGGGCAACGCCTACTCGGTCACCCCCGCGGGCATCTTCGTCACCCCGGAGTCCGACCTGCGCCGCCCCGAGGACCTCGCCGCGGTCGACGTGGCGGTGGGCTACCACTCCGGCAGCCACTACGCGACCATCCAGACGCTCGAACCGTTCATCCCGTTCGAGCAGATCAGGCTCTCGTTCCAGGGCCTGCCCAACGACCGGGTCCGCCGCCTGATGCGTGGCGAGGTGCAGGCCGCGACGGTGTTCGGCGGCCAGTACTACGTCATGGAGCAGCTGGGCTACCGCAAGCTGGCCGACGCCACCTTCGCGGTCGGCTTCCTGGTCGCCCCCACGGCCGACCAGGAGGACACGGCGAAGTACTTCGCGGCGCTGGCGAAGGCGCAGCGGGACATCGACCTCCAGCCGGACAGGTACCTGAAGTACTGGTCCCGCGAGCTGCCCGAGGACATCGTGGAGCTCGTCGACGTGCGCCGCTTCGGCCCCGGCGAGCGGATCGTGTTCGAGCCTTACACCAGGGAGATGTACGACGTCACCCAGCGGTGGATGAACTCCCACGGCCTGCTCGACCTCGATGCCGCGAAGGAGTCGTCGTTCGACGACGTCGTCCTCGTGTGAGCCCACCCGGATGGCCGGCCGCGGAACGGAGAACAGCACGTGAACCTGGACCTGTACCGGCTGCTCGTCTTCGTGACCGTGGTCGACCGCAACGGGTACTCGGCGGCGGCCCGCCCGCTCAACCTGGCCCAGCCCACCGTCTCGCACCACGTCAGTGAGCTGGAACGGGCCTGTGGCACGGAACTGCTGCACTACCAGGACCGGGCGGTGCACCTGACCGCGGCCGGCCACGAGGTCTACCGGACGGCGCTGGTCATGCTCGCCGAGCAGGACCGGCTGAAGGACTCACTGGGAGACCTGGCACAGGGCCGCCGCGGCCGCGTCCGGCTCGGCGCCAGCATGGCCTTCGAGCAGCAGTACTTCTTCGACGAGGTCGTCGCCCCGTTCCGCCGGTCGTACGAGGGCACGCTGCTGTCCGTCCGGTTCGGACACAGCAGGCGGGAGGCGCAGGCCGTGCTGGACCGCGAGCTGGACCTCGCCTACGTCATCCGGTGGCACCTGCCAGGTGAGGCGCGGTTCGAGGCCCTGCAGCAGATGAGGCTGGTGTTCCTGGCGTCGCGTGCTCATCCGCTCGCGGGCAGGACGAAGGTGACGGTGGACGACATCGGCGAGTACGGGTTGATCACGGCTCCGCTGACCGGCGTCGAGACCGGCTTCTACCGTGAGGTGCTGCGCAGGTCCGGGCTCACCGGCGACCATTCGGTGCTCGAGGTCGGCGGCCTGCAGGCCAGGTTCCTCGCCGCGGCAGCGAGCCTCGGCGTGATCGCGACCTTCGTCCCGGACCACCCCCGCGACATCGTGTTCGCCGACCTCGTGCCGCTGCGGGTGGACGGGCCGCGGACCACCGTCGAAGTCGGCCTCGTCCGCCGGGACGGGGACCCGAAGTCCCGCAGCACCGACGCGCTGGCCTGCCGGCTGCGCGAACTGGCACGGAAGCGGTGAGGCGGAATCCGGCGGTCGGCGACGTCAACGCCGGCCACCGCGGCCACGATGCCGACCGATCGGTCAAGAACGGGTACAATCACGACCATGGCCAGACCACGGGATTTCGTCGAAGCCGACGTGGTGCGCGCGGCCCGGGACCAGTTCTGGGAGACCGGGTACGCGGGCACCTCGGTGCTCGACCTCACCGCGGCGACCGGCCTGGGGAAGGGCAGCCTGTACGGGGCCTTCGGCGACAAGCACCAGCTGTACCTGCGCGCGTTCGACGACTACTGCGCCGACGCGGTGGAAGGCGTCCGGAAGGAGCTGCTCGACGGACCGGGCAAGGCCATCGACCGGCTTCGTGCGCACGTGGTCGGCGTGACCAAGAGCGTCATCGCGGACAGGACCCACCGCGGCTGCATGCTCGCCAAGACCACGGCAGAGCTCGGCGGTCGCGATCCCGAGGCGGCCCAGCGGGCGCGCAGCACCTTCGCCGCGCTGGAAGACCTGCTGACGGCGTGCGTCGAGGAGGCCCAGCGCGACCGCGACATCGACCCGCGGCGCGACGCCCGCGAACTCGGCGGCCTGCTGCTGGCCACCCTGCGCGGCATCGAATCGCTCGGCCAGGCCGGTGTCGACCGGAAGACGCTGCTTCGCACGGCCGAGGCGGCACTGGCGTCGCTGCCTCGACCACGCCGCGGCCGCTCGTCCGCCGGCTGAGCATCCATTTTTCGCTGACGCGTTGAAGCACGGCCTCGTTCTTGACCTTCTAGTCCATAACCAAGTACTGTACCGGTTGGTCAAGAACCGTAATTCCGGACAGAGGGACAAGACATGACGAACACGCTCGGCGGCAAGGTGGCACTGGTGACCGGGGGGTCGCGCGGGATCGGAGCCGCATCGGCGCTGGCACTGGCGGACGAGGGTGCCGATGTCGCGATCAGCTACTCCTCCTCGGCCGATCAGGCCAAGGCCGTACTCGCCGAGCTGGAGGGCAAAGGCGTACGCGCCGCCGCGTTCCAAGCGGACCAGGCCGACGCCACGCAGGCCGCGGGTCTCGTCCGCACCGTGGTGGAGCAGCTCGGCAGGCTGGACATCCTCGTCAACAACGCCGGGGTCACGGTGGCCGCCCCGATCGACAGCGAGCTGGCCGACGAAGCCGCCTTCGACCGCCAGCTCGCGGTCAACTACACCAGCGTCGTAGCGGCGATCCGCGCGGCCTATCCGCTGCTTCCCGAGGGCGGCCGCGTGATCAGCATCAGCTCCGGCGTCGGCACGCGCGTCGGCTTCACCGGGATGACCGACTACGCCGGCACCAAGTCCGCTTTGGAGGGTTACAGCCGCGGCGCGGCACGAGACCTGGCGCACCGGGGCATCACGGTCAACGTCATCCAGTCGGGATTCGTGGACACCGAGCTGAACCCCGCCGACGGGCCGGCCGCGTCGGTCTTCCTGCCCACCACCGCACTCGGACGTTACGGCAGGCCCGAGGAGATCGCCGCCGGCGTCGTCTTCCTCGCCGGCCCGCAGTCCTCCTACGTCACCGGCGCCGTGCTGCGCATCGACGGCGGATACGGCGCCTGACAGCGCGGAGGCGAGCTGCACGAGCACACGGGCGTGGACCGGGCTCAGCCGGCGCGAAGGTCGTAGAACTGTCTGATGTGGACGGTGACGGTGTCGGCGGCACGGGCGGCGTCACCGGCCTCGACCGAGTCCAGGATTCGGCGGTGTTCGGTGGCGAGCCTGCCGGCGGTCCGGCGCCAGTGCGCCGACCGGTCGTACCCGGCCCGCATCTCGCTCTGCAGCACGTCGCCGAGCGTGCTGAGCAGCAAGGCGGCGAGCTCGTTGTGCCCGGCGCGGGCGAGCAGGGTGTGGAACCGGCAGTCGAGCTCGCCGAACCGCGCGTAGCCGATCGCGGGGTCCGCCATCTCCCGGACCACGACGTGCAGCGGTGCCAGCTCGTTCGGCGTCGCGCACGCGGCCGCGCGAGCCGCGGCGGCGCTTTCGAGGCCGATCCTGATGGACATCAGCTCCGCGCGCTCGAAGCCGGACACCGCCATGTGCAGCCGGAGCAGCCTGCCGACGAGCGGGGAAGGCGGCGGCGCCACGACGTGGCGGCCACCGGGACCCCGCTCGAGGACGCGCATCGTCTCGAGGACGCCGAGGGCGTGGCGGACGCTGTTCGTACCGGCCCGGAGGGTGGCGGCGAGCTCGCGTTCGGACGGCAGCCGGTTGCCGGCGTGGAGCCGTTCCCGGAGCATCCATTCCTGGATGTCGGCCACGACCTGCCCGGGCGCCCTCAGGTACCGCACGTTGTCCGGCTCATCCATCGAAAAGTCGCCTCCCCGACAGCATCGTCGGGAGCCGAGCCTAATCGCTACGTGGTTGGACCACAATGAGGCCTGGTCACGGAAGCACCAGGTCGTCCTCCAGCGGGGCGAAGAAGCTGTCGACGCAGGCGGGCGTCACGGCGGCGAGCTCGGCCGGGCGCCACGCCGGCCTGCGGTCCTTGTCGATGATCGCCGCGCGGATTCCCTCGGCCAGGTCCGGATGCGCGAGGAAGCGGCTGCAGAGCCGGTAGTCCTGGCGCAGGCACTCCTCGATGCCCGTCATCGAACGGGCCGCCCGGATGGCCCGCAACGTCACCTTGACCGCCGTCGGCGCCGCGGCGACGATCTTGCGCGCCGCGTCGGCCGCCGCCGCTTCGGGCCGGGCAGCGAGGCGGCGCAGGATCTCCTCGACCGTGCCGGCTCCGCCGTAGCACGCGTCGATCCACGCCCGATGTCCCGGCAGCACAGGAGGTTCGGGCGCCCGCGCGTGCTTCTCGACCGTGCCGCCGTCCGCGAGGTGGGCGATCAGCCCGGGTACTTCCGACGACCGGGCGAAGTGGTCGGCGAGCCCGCAGTACAGCGCGTCGGCCGCGGTCAGCCGGTCACCGGTCAGCGCGAGGTGCGTGCCGGTCTCCCCCGGTGCGCGCGCGAGCAGCAGCGTGCCGCCGACGTCCGGGGCGAGCCCGATCCCCACCTCCGGCATCGCGAGCACGGCGCGCTCGGTGACGATCCGCAGGGCGGCGTGGCAGCCGATCCCCATCCCGCCGCCCATCGTGATCCCGTCCATGATCGCGACCACGGGTTTGGGATAGCGCGCGAGCCGTGCGTCGAGCCGGTACTCCGCACGCCAGAGCCGGCGCGCGAGCCCAGGATCGGTGCGGGCGGAGCGGTGCACGACCGCGATGTCGCCGCCCGCGCAGAACGCGCGGTCCCCCGCCCCGTCCAGGACGACGGCCCGCACCCGCGAATCGTCCTCCCACGCGTCGAGCGCCCCGCGCATGCCTTGGATCATCTCGAGATCGAGCGCGTTGAGCGCCTCCGGACGGTCGAGCGTGATCCTGCCGAGCACCCCCTCGCGGCGGCAGCGGACGGTCCCACCTCGCACCATGACGCCCTTCCGTTCGACCACGAACTCGAGCTTAGGCCTTGCTCTCCCGTGCGACCAGACCTATGGTCTGACCACATGGCTGTCGTACCAGATCGCGGAGCTGAGATGGACACGAACGAGGAGCCGGCCCGGGTGATGCTGGCCAAGATCGGCCTCGACGGGCACGACCGCGGCGTGAAGGTGGTCGCCAGGACGCTGCGGGACGCGGGGATGGAGGTGATCTACACCGGCCTGCACCGCAGCCCGGAGCAGGTGCTGGAGGCGGCCGTCCAGGAGGACGTGGACGTGCTCGGCGTCAGCCTGCTCTCGGGCGCCCACCTGCCGATCTTCACGCGGATCTTCCAGCTGCTCGACGCGATGGGAGAACGGCCGCGGTTCGCGGTCGTGGCCGGCGGGGTGATGCCCGACGAGGACGTGGACGAGCTCAAGAAGATGGGCGTCGCCGAGGTGCTCGGCCAGGACACGACACCGGACACGATCGTCGGGCGGATCCGCGAGCTGACCGCGCTGGCGCGGGAGGCGTGATGGAGCAGTGGAGCTGGCCGCCGCGCTACGACGAGTCCTACCGGCCCGAGCCCGGGCAGCGGTTCTGGTTCCCGCGGCGGGAGACCATGCCCGCGCAGGAACGCGATGAGGCGATCCTCGCCCGGATCCGCGAGGTGATGGCCTACGCGTGGGAGAACGCGCCGTTCTACCGCCGCAAGTGGGATGAGGCCGGAATCCACCCGTCCTCGGTCAAGAGCCTGTCGGACTTCGAGAAGGTCCCGGTGGTGCGCAAGGAGGAGCTGCGCGCCGACCAGGCCGCGCACGAGCCGTTCGGCAGCTACCTGTCGGTGCCCGTGTCGGAGGTCAAGCACGTCAACGGCACGTCCGGCACGACCGGCAGGCCCACCGCGTTCGGCATCAGCGAGCGCGACTGGCGCAGCGTGGCGAACGCACACGCCCGGGTCATGTGGGCGATGGGCATCCGGCAGGACGACACCGTGCTGGTCGCGTCCCCGCTGAGCCTGTACTGGGGTTCCTGGGGTGCCTACATCGGCGCGGAACGCCTCGGCGCCCGGGTCTTCCCCTTCGGCGCCGGAACACCCGGCCAGACCGCGCGCACGGTGCACTGGATGCGGCAGATGGGGGTGACCGTGTTCTACGGGACGCCTTCCTACGCACTGCACCTGGCCGAGGTCGCCGCGGACGAGGGCGTCGACCCGGCCTCGCTCGGGCTGCGCAAGCTGTTCTTCTCCGGCGAACCGGGCGCGAGCGTGCCCGCCATCCGCTCGAGGATCGCCGGGGCGTTCGGCGCGCAGGTCTACGACTCGGGGAGCATGGCCGAGGTCAGCCCGTGGATGCACCTGGGCGCGGCGAGCGACGAACCCGGCGTGCTGTGCTGGCAGGACCTGGTCTACACCGAGGTCTGCGACCCGGTCCACCACCACCGGGTCGAGTACGGCGCCGAGGGGACCCCCGTCTACACGACGCTCGAGCGCACGAGCCAGCCGATGATCCGGTTGCTGTCCAACGACCTCACGCGCTGGGAGGCACCCTCGGCGGCGCGCGGCCGCAGCTACCCGTTCCTGCCGAACGGGATCTACGGCCGGATCGACGACATGTTCACCGTCCGCGGCGAGAACGTCTACCCGAGCGCGATCGACGACGTCGTGATGGCGGCCGACGGCTACGGCGGCGAGCACCGGATCGTGATCAGCCGTGAGTCCACGATGGACAGTCTCGCGGTGCAGGTCGAGTACAAGGACGTCCCGGAGCCCTCGCTGCAGGCCTGGGCAGGCGGCATCGCCGAGAAGCTGCGGAAGGTGCTCGGCGTCGGCGCGAAGGTGGTGCCGGTGGCGCACCAGACCTTCGACCGCACCGAGTTCAAGGCACGGCGGGTCGTCGACGACCGCGACCTGTTGCGACGGCTCGGAAGCGCGTCATGAGGTCCCCCGCCGAGCTCGTCGACGCCGTCCTCGCCGGTGAGCACGCGGCGGTCGCCCGCATGCTCACGTTCGTCGAGCGGCGCGCGGACGGCGTCGACGAAGCGCTCGCGAAACTGCATCAGCACGCCGGCGGCGCCCACGTGCTGGGCCTGACCGGACCGCCGGGCAGCGGCAAGAGCACGCTCGTCACCGCGCTGTCGCGGCACTACCGAGCGCAGGGCCGCACGGTGGGGATCCTGGCGGTCGATCCGTCCAGTGTGTTCAGTGGCGGTGCGATCCTCGGCGACCGGATCAGGATGAGCGAGCTGGGCGGCGATCCCGGCGTGTTCATCCGGTCGATCGCCACCCGGGGCGCGCTCGGCGGCCTGTCCCGCGCCAGTCTGGACGCGCTCACCGTGCTCGACGCCGCGGGCAAGGACCTGGTGATCCTCGAAACCGTCGGTGTCGGACAGGCCGAGGTGGACGTCATCAGCGCCGCGCAGACCGTCGCCGTCGTCAGCGTGCCCGGGATGGGCGACGACGTGCAGGCGATCAAGGCGGGCCTGCTGGAGATCGCCGACGTGCACGTGGTCAACAAGGCCGACCGGGAGGGCGCCGGGCGGACCGTCGCGGAACTGCGCGACATGCTGCGGCTCTCCCGCCGCCGCGCCGACCAGTGGAACGTGCCGATCGAGCAGACCGTCGCCGCCACCGGGCAGGGCGTGGCGGAGCTGGCCGAGCGGTTCGCCGAGCACCTGGCCTGGATGACCGAGCACGGCGAACGCGAGCGGCGCGCCCGCCGCAACGCCGCCACCCGCATCCGCTGGGTGGCCGAGCAGCTGGTGCTCGACCGGCTGCGTCCGGGCGTGCCGGACTTCGACCGGGCCGTCGACGAGGTGACCGCACGCCGCGGCGACCCGCTGTCGGCCGCCCGGCACCTGGTGGCCCACCTGTGAGCGAGGAGGACTTGTGACGAACGAAGAAGACCGGTTCCGCCTGACCACCGACGCGCTCGTGGAGGCGGTGACCGACGACCTCACCGGCTGGGAAGGCGACGAGCTCGCCGCTTTCCTGCGCCGCCGGCCGGAATCCCGGGCACACTACCGCTCCGGCAGCGGGCTGCCGGTCAACCGCGTCTCCACCCCGGCCGACCTGCCCGCGGACTGGCGCGACATCGGCCTGCCCGGCCGCTATCCCTTCACCCGCGGCCCCTACCCGACCATGTACCGCGGCCGGACGTGGACGATGCGCCAGATCGCCGGTTTCGGCCAGGCGGAGGAGACCAACAAGCGGTTCCAGTACCTCATCGCGCAGGGCCAGACCGGGCTGTCGATCGACTTCGACATGCCCACGCTGATGGGACTGGACAGCGACGACCCGATGAGCCTCGGCGAGGTCGGGCGCGAGGGCGTCGCGATCGACACGCTGCCGGACATGGAGGCGCTGTTCGAGGGGATCGACCTCGAACGGATCAGCGTCTCGATGACCATCAACCCGTCCGCGTGGATCCTGCTCGCGATGTACGTCGCGGTGGCACGGCGGCGCGGCTACGACCTGAACAAGCTGTCCGGCACCATCCAGAACGACATCCTCAAGGAGTACGTCGCACAGAAGGAGTGGATCTTCCCGGTCGAGCCCAGCATGCGGATCGTGCGCGACACCGTCGTCTACTGCGCCGAGCACATGGCGCGGTACAACCCCGTCAACATCAGCGGCTACCACATCAGCGAGGCCGGGGCCAACGCCCAGCAGGAGATCGCGTTCACCATGGCGATCACCAAGGCCTACGTCGAGGACGTGGTCGCGACCGGCGTCGACGTCGACGCCTTCGCGCCGCGGCTGTCGTTCTTCTTCGTCAGCCAGGCGGACCTGTTCGAAGAGGTCGCGAAGTTCCGCGCGGTGCGGCGCTTCTACGCACGCATGATGAAGGAGACCTTCGGCGCGAAGAACCCCGACTCGATGCGCCTGCGCTTCCACGCCCAGACCGCGGCGGCCACGCTGACCAAGCCGCAGCCGATGAACAACATCGTCCGCACCGCGCTGCAGGCGCTCTCGGCGGTGCTCGGCGGCGCGCAGTCCTTGCACACCAACGGTCTGGACGAGGCCTACACGATCCCGAGCGAGCAGGCCATGAAGATCGCCCTGCGCACCCAGCAGATCATCGCCGACGAAACCGGGGTCGCCGACGTCATCGACCCGTTGGGCGGCTCGTACCACGTCGAGTACCTGACTGACCGGCTCGAACGCGGGATCTGGGACTACTTCGAGAAGATCGAGGAGCTCGGGGGCGTGGTCGCCGCCATCGAGCAGGGCTTCTTCCAGCGCGAGATCTCCGACACCGCCTACGAATACGCGCGCCGCAAGGCCGACGGCGACCGGCCCGTCATCGGTGTCAACAAGCACGTCGACGACGGCGAGGCCGAGAAGATCGAGACCCACAAGCTCGATCCGGAGTCCGAGGCCCGCCAGATCACCCGCCTCGAGCAAATCCGGGAGAACCGGGATCCCGCTCGGGCGAAAGCCGCGATGGAACAGCTCCTCGCGGTCGCGGCGGAACCCGGGGCCAACCTGATGCCCGCGACCATCGAGGCCGTCGAGGCCCACCTGTCGATGGGCGAGATCACCGGCGCGCTGCGCGACGTCTTCGGCACCTACACCGAAACCCCCGTGTTCTGAGCGACCCCCTCTCAATGTCGAGAGCCCTTCGGAGGTCATCATGTACCACCAGGTTTCCGCGCCGCTGTGGGGCAGTCTGGGCTGGTCCGCCCTGATCGCCGCACTCCCCCTGCTCGTGCTGTTCGTGCTGCTGGGGGTGTTCCGGATCCGCGCCTGGCTCGCGTCGCTCGTCGGCCTCGCGCTCTCGCTCGTGGTCGCCGTCGCGGCGTACCGGATGCCGGCGGGAGCGGCGTTCGACTCCGCACTCGAAGGCGCGGCCTTCGGGCTGTTCCCGGCACTGTGGATCGTGGTCAACGCGATCTGGATCTACCAGCTCACCCGCCGCTCGGGCCATTTCGACGTACTGCGCCGGAGTTTCGCCCGGATCAGCGACGACCAGCGCGTGCAGGGCATCATCATCGCCTTCTCCTTCGGCGCGCTCCTCGAGGCGCTGGCCGGGTTCGGCGCGCCCGTGGCCATCTGCTCGGTGATGCTCGTCGCGGTCGGGCTCAAGCCCATCAAGGCCGCCACCATCGCGCTGATCGCGAACACCGCGCCGGTGGCCTACGGCGCGGTCGCGCTGCCGGTCATCACCCTGGCGAAGGTCACCGGCCTGCCGCTGCCCGACCTGGCGGCGATGACCGGACGGCAGGTGCCGGTGCTCGCGCTGATCGTGCCGCTCGTCCTCGTCGTCGTGCTGGACGGCAGGCGGGGGCTGCGCCAGGCGTGGCCCGCCGCCCTGGTGTGCGGGGCGAGCTTCGCCGTCGCGCAGTACCTGATGGCCAACTTCGGTGTGGTCCAGCTGACCGACATCGTGGCGTCGCTGGTGTCCGCGACCGCGGTCCTGCTCCTGCTCCGGGTGTGGAAACCTCGCCCCGCCGAGCCGGTTCCCGCGGCGGACGTCGCCCCGCCACCTTCGGGCGGCGGGGGCGCGACCACCGCCGTGCGCACGGCCGCCGCGGCGACCGACACCCGGATCGAGGTGGTCCGGGCCTTCGCGCCCTACGTCGCGGTCATCGTGCTGTTCTCCCTTGCCGCGGTGCCCCCGGTCGCCGCGGCTCTCGCCCACACGACCAGCACGTTCGGCTGGCCGGGGCTGCACGTGGCGAACGCGAGCGGCAAGGCGGTGACCCTCGTGCAGTTCAAGTTCGACTGGCTGGCCGACAGCGGCACCGTGTTGTTCGTCGCCGGGCTGCTGACCATCCCGCTGCTCAAGCTCCGGGCCCGTGACGCGCTTCGCGCCTACGGCCACACGATCGTGCAGCTGCGCACGGCCGCGCTGACCGTGACGGCCGTGCTCGCGCTCGCCTACGTGATGAACATGTCCGGCCAGACCGCGACCCTGGGCCTGTTCCTGGCCGGCGCGGGCGGGCTGTTCGCGCTGCTGTCCCCGCTGCTCGGCTGGTTCGGCACCGCGGTCACCGGGTCCGACACCTCGTCGAACTCGCTGTTCGGCGCCCTGCAGGTCGGCGCGGCGGGCGGGGCGGGCATCTCCCCGCTGCTGATGGCCGCGGCCAACACCAGCGGCGGCGTGCTGGGCAAGATGATCAGCCCGCAGAACCTCGCGATCGGGGCCAGTGCGGTCGGCCTCGCCGGGCGGGAAGGCCTGCTGTTCCGCCGCGTACTGGCCGCCTCCGCGGTGTTCGTGCCCCTGATGTGCGTGCTGGTGTACCTGCAGTCCACCCCGATCCTGTCCTGGATGGTGCCGTCATGATCCACGACCTTCCCGCCGTGGAGGAGGCCAACGCCGCCATCGGCGCCGCCGTCTCCACCACGTCACTGCCCGCCGGCCTCGAAGACCTGCTGACCGAGGTCCAGCACGACCTGCTCGACCTCGCCGACGGACTGCGCGTCCCGCCGCCCGATCGCCTCCGGCGTGCGCTGCGCGACCTCGGCCCCGCGGACTTCCCGCGCGGGTTCGCGGTTCTCGGCGGGTTCAGCGACGGCGCGGGACTGCTCAAGCTGGCCAGGGCGATCACCCGCCGTGCCTGCCGGGCGGCCGAGGGCGAGCCGGCTCGCTACCTCGAACTGCTGGCCGAAGTGCTTCTCGTGGCCGCCTGGCGGGCCGAGGAACACGAACGCGAGCAGATCCCGCTGGGCAGCTGCTTCGATGTGGTCAGACCAACAGAGAGGTCGCATTGACAGCCCCCTGCCACTCTGATTACCTGGAGTGACAGTTCGTGGAGAAGAGGAATTCCGGTGAGATTCCGGGCCGGTCGCGCCACTGTGATCGGACGGCGCCCTCGCGGCGTGTTCCGTAGGCAGACCCTCCCTCCGCGCTTCATCCTTTACCGGGCCGCACGAGCCCGAGAGGGGCCGGAATGATGCCGAGTACCGAGGACCGACGGTGACCAGCGAAGCCTCGTGGGAGCCGGTGCGCCGCGTACGCACCCACGAGCAGGTGTTCGCGCAGATCCAGCAGAAGATCCTCGACGGGAGCCTGCGTGCCGGGCAGCGGCTGCCCAGTGAACGCGAGCTGGTCAGCGCGCTCGGGGTCAGCCGCACGAGCGTTCGCGAGGCGCTGCGCGCCCTGGAGGCGATGGGCATCATCGAGGCCCGCACCGGCTCCGGGCAGGACGCCGGTTCCGTGGTCACCGACAAGTCGACCCCGGCGATGACGAACCTGCTGCGGCTGCACATCGCGCTGGCGAAGATCAGCCTCGCCGACCTCGTCGAGACCCGCGTCCAGCTCGAACGCAACGCCGCCAGTGGCGCGGCGTCGGCCCGCACCCCCGAGGACGTGCGCCGCCTCGCCGACCTCGTCGACGCGATGCGCTCGACCGGCTCCGACTACCCCGAGTTCAACGCGCTGGACACCGAGTTCCACGTCGCCATCGCCCGGATCTCGGGCAACGCGCTCGCCGCCGACCTGATGCAGGCGCTGCGCGGAGCGGTGGAGCACGAGATGGCGGCCGCGTTCGCCCGCTTCGACGACTGGCGCGCGGTGGCGAACTCCCTCGTCGACGAGCACGAAGCCATCCTGCGCGCGATCGAAAAGGGCGACTCGGACGCGGCGGCGGATCAGGTGTCCGAGCACATCACGCGCTTCTACCAGGACCGCATCCTCAACGCGGACTGACGTCGGCCGCGGTGCGGAAACCCAGGTTGCCGCTGGAGCTGTCGGGGGTGTTCGCGGTACGCGCGGCCACGCGGTAGCGGTTGCAGTAGGAGTCGTGGCACAGGTAGGAACCGCCGCGCATCGACCGGCCCGAGCGCGCCGGGTCGAACCAGTCCGCGCACCACTCCCACACGTTGCCGGACACGTTGTACAGCCCGAAACCGTTCGGCTCGAACGCGTCCACCGGTGCGGTTCCGGCGTAGCCGTCCTCCTCGGTGTTACGCACCGGGAACTTCCCCTGCCAGATGTTGCAGCGATGCTCCCCGCCCGGGATGAGCTCGTCGCCCCACGGGTAGCGCGCCTGGTCCAGTCCGCCCCGGGCCGCGTACTCCCACTCGACCTCGGTCGGCAGCCGGCGGCCCGCCCACCGGCAGTAGGCCACGGCGTCGTGCCAGGACACGTGCACGGCGGGATGGTCCCAGCGCTGCTCGACGCTGCTGCCCGGACCTTCCGGTGCCCGCCAGTACGCCCCGGAAACGCCGCACCACCACGGGGTCTGTTGCGGCCGCGGCGAGGTCTTGCGCAGCTCGCCGGGCACGAACCGGGCGAACACGTAGGTCCAGCCGAACTTCTCCGCCTCCGTGCGGTAGCCCGTCGCGTCGACGAACTCGGCGAACCGCGCGTTGGTCACCGCGTGGGCATCGATCGCGAACGCGTCCACGCACACCTCGCGCACCGGGCCCTCGCGGTCCTCGGAAAAGCCGTCCTCGTCCTCGGTCCCCATCCGGAAAGTCCCGCCGGGCAACCTGATCAGCCCCTCGGAGGCGGTGGCCGCGCCGTGCGGTACGTCCTCGGCGACGCCGGTGCGCGGGGTGGAACGAGACGGGGGACAACAGTGGGACACGCCGGAATACCTCCTACCTCACGTCCACAGTAGCCGCAGCGCGGCGCGCACCCGGCCGAAGCGGGGGCGTCGCGTCGTCGTCCGGGATCAAGAACCGTCGACGGGGCGGTCGCCACGGTGGCTGCCGAACTGCTCGGCGTAGCGGGCGGTGACGCGGTCCATCGTGGCCTCTTCGCGTGCGAGCCCGAACACGGTGCCGGGAAAATCGGATTCGCGTTGCATGCTCCACAGTTCCTCGTGCTGCTCGGGCGGGAACAGGCGCGCCGGGTTGCCGACCGCGATCCAGCCGATCGGCACCGTGGTTCCCGGTTCGAGGTGAGCGTTGACGTGCACGACGGCGTGGATGCGAACCTCGGACCCTGTTCCGATCCGCGCGCCGGGAAAGATCGCCGCACCGGTGGCGACGAACACCTCGTCCTCGATCGAAGCGCCGTTGACATGGCAGTGCGGACCGATCAGCACGCTGCGGCCGATCGTGCCGGCGTTGCCCTCGCGGCCACGGACAAGGGCGTTCTCCATGACGATCGAGCGTGCGCCGACCTCGATCGCCCCGCCCTCCGCGGTGAGCACCGCGCCGAACAGGACCCGAACGTCCTCGCCGATCGTGACATCACCACATACGACCGCGTTCGGCGCCACGTAGGCCGACGGGTGGATACGTGGGCGGAGGCCGTCATGCTCGAGAATCATCCGCACATCGTCCCCACGCCGAGCGGGAACGGCAACGAGGACGCCGGATGGACTTCGCTATCGGTATCACGGAGTTTCGATGCCGCCACCATCCCCGCGCTGGTCCTGCTCACCGCCGCCGCCGACGTCGCCGGCCAGCTGAGTCCGGGTGCGCGGAACCCGGGCGGACAGGACGCCCCGGCGAACCGCGTTTCACGCGGCGCCGGTTTTCCCCGCGCCTCAGCCGGTTCTCAGTGTCGGCAGGCGGGACCTTCGGTATGATCGCCAACCGGCCTCCACCGGCCAGTTCCGCGCGATCAACGCCGTCGGCGCCGTGATCATCCTGCTCGCCGGGGTGCTGCCGCTCGTCGCGGTCCGGCTGCCGGTCCTGCGCCGTGCCCTGCCGGTGCCCGGCTGGGTCGGTGCGGTCGGATGCTGCATGCACGCGCTGGTCGACGGCATGCTGCGGGTGCTCAGCGTGCTCGGCGCGCACCCGACTCAGCTCCCGGCGAGCGCCTGGACCTCGTTCGACCGGCATGCGTCCGTCACCAGGCCGAAGCGGCGCGCGTGGCTCGTCTCGGCGGTCGCCGGCTGTCTCGCGCTGACGGTGCCACAGCAGCGAAGGGAACCGATCATGATCACCGAGGCCGCACCCAGGACCACCGCCGGACACCCGCTGCGCCAGGGGTTGACGCCGCTGGTGGTCGACGTGGCCGTGCCCATCGGCCTGTACTACCTGCTCGCCAAGGGGTTCGGGATGAGCGAGCCGGCGGCGCTCGCGTGGAGCAGTGCCGTCCCGGCCGTGCGCACCGTGTGGGGAGTCGTGGCGCAGCGGCGGGTCAACGCGCCGGCGGCGCTGATGCTGGCGGTGAACGTGGCCGGGGTGCTGCTGAGCCTGCTCAGCGGCGACCCGCGGCTGATGCTCGCCAAGTAGGGGGTGGTGAGCAGCGTGGTCGGCCTGGTGATCCTCGGGTCGGTGTGCCTGGCCCGCCCCATCATGAGCACGGCGCTGCGCCCGCTGTTCGCCAAGGGCGACGCGGGCCGGCTGGCGGCGTGGGACCGGCTCTCGGCGACCTCGCCCGCGTTCCGCCGGGCGGAGCGCACCTTCTCGCTCGTCTGGGGAACCGCGTTGCTGACCGAATGCGTGGTGCGCATCGTCGGCGTCTGCACCCTGCCGGTCGACACGATGGTCTGGCTCGGCACGGTGATCCTGCTGGCGGCGCTGGCGGTCGCCTTCCGGGTGAGCCATGCCCTGGCCCTGCGCCCGATGAAGGACCTGTTCGTCGCGGAGCAGGCCGTTCAGTAACTTGGGTCCCTCTCATCAGAACGGTCCGAGCCGGGAAGGAGTGGAGATGAGCCAGTCGCCCGAGATCGCCATCCTCGGCGGCGGGATCGGCGGCCTCGCGGCCGCCGCCTTCCTGCGGCGGGCCGGCCTTGCGAGCACGATCTACGAACAGGCAGCCGAGCTGACGGACGTGGGCGCGGGCCTCGTGGTGGCTCCCAACGCCGCCTGGCTGCTGCGCAGACTCGGCGTGCTCGACGCCTTCACCCGCCGGGCGGTGCGGTTGGAGGTCGGCTGGGAGTTCCGGCGCTGGCAGGACGGCCGGATCCTCTCGGCCGAAAACCTCGCCACGTCGTGCGAACGGCTCTACGGCGAGCAGACCTACACCGCACACCGTGCCGATCTGCTCGACGTCCTCCGGAAAGCGGTCCCGGAAGACACCGTGCACCTCGGCAGGCGATGCACCGGACTGCTCCCGCGGGAGGGACGCCCGGCCCTGCGTTTCGACGACGGCGAGGTGGTCGAGACCGACGTCGTGATCGGCGCCGACGGGATCCACTCGGTGGTGCGCCACGCGCTCACCGAATCGCCCGCCCCCGCCTATTCGGGCCTCTGCGCCTTCCGCGCGCTGGTACCTGCCCAGGACGCACCCCCGCCGGCCCGGCGGAACGCGCAGACACTGTGGATCGGACCGGATCACCACCTGGTGCACTACCCCGTCTCCGCGGGCGAGCTGGTGAACCTCGTCGCCTTCGCCCCGGCCGGGGACTACGCCGTCGAATCGTGGACGGCGACCGCGACGGTCGAAGAGCTCCTCGCCGAGTTCCGCGGATGGGACCCGCGGCTGCTCGACCTGATCCGGGCGGCCGGCACGCCGGGGCGGTGGGCATTGCTGGACCGCAGCCCGTTGCGACGGTGGAGCCACGGACCCGTCACCCTGCTCGGAGACGCCGCACACCCGATGTTCCCGTTCTTCACACAGGGAGCGGCACAAGCGATCGAGGACGCCGCCGTGCTGGCCCGGTGCCTCGCCGCGGACGCCGCCGATCCCGCCACGGCGCTCCGACGCTACGAGGCACTGCGAATCCCACGCACCACCCGGCTCCAGGAAGTCAGCCACGGACGCTCGCACCTCAACCACCTTCCTGACGGGCCGGCGCAGCAAGCCCGCGACGCGGCGTTCGCCGACGCCGATCCCTTGCTGGCCAACGGCTGGATCTACGGCTACGACCCGGACACCGCGGCGGCGCTGCCCCGGTGAACCCGGCTACTGCCCGTCCCGGTGGACGGCCTCGAGCCGGGCCAGGTCGTCAGGCGCGAGCCGCAGCGCCGCGGCGGCGGCGTTCTCCGCGAGGTGGCCGGTACCCGGGATGGCCAGCCGGCCTCGCCTGGGCCAGCTGCTCCGGGCGCGCGTTGGACGCCCCGAGGTGACGGATCAAGCCGGCGTCGCGCTGGGGCAGCCGCATCGCGCCGAACCCGACCCGGTTGCCGGTCAGGTCCCCGGGCGTCCAGGTGCCCGCGGCCGCCGCGTCGACCGTTGCAGAAGCCATGGCCCGGGCGTCAGTTCAGGAGGTTTCGCGCCCACGCGGTCACATGCACCTGTGCTGTCGTGCCGAGATCGGCGTCGAGCGGGAGGGTCTGCGTTGCGGCGCCGGGGATCGGGACGACCTCGACCGACGACCCGGTCGAGCGGTCGCCGTAGGTGACGGTGCCCGACCACGACAGGACCGAGAGCGCCCGCCCGCCGGGCTCGACCGTCACCGGCGAAGGGCCGGGATCGCGTGCCATGTAAGAGGAATCGTGCAGCAGGGTGACCGGCATCGGGACACCGCCGCCGTCGAGCAGCCGGATCTCCGGATAGCCCTCGAGCCGGATCGGGTGCGTGCCGCAGTTGGTCACCGTCAGGACGCTCGCCCGGTGCCCCAGGGCCGCCTCGACCTCACCGGCCTCGACGCTGAGCCCCGGTGCGGGACAGGCAGCCGGGGTGGGACTGGCCGGCACCGGCGACGGCGACGCGACCGGCCCGGCCGTCAGCAGTCGCGGGTCGATCCCGTTGTCGTACTGGCCCACCCGCCCGCAGGCGGTGAGGGCGAGCAGCAGAAGCAGGACAACAGCGCAGCGCATGAGCCCCCTGTTCCGGACGCGTGAGCGTAACAGCGTGTCGATGACCGACAGCGGCTGCGCGCAACACGCAGCATGTTTGCGCGAAGTACGCAGATTCACCTACGCTTACGCACATAACGCACCCATGGCCCACGTTCAAGGAGGAGCGTCGTGGCGGTTCCCCTCAAGCGCCGGATCGAGGCGGTCCCCGGCGGAATGATGATCGTCCCGCTGCTGGTCGGTGCGGTGCTCTACACCGTCGCCCCCGGCACCGGAAAGTTCTTCGGGTCCTTCACCGGGGCCCTGTTCTCCGGGTCGCTGACGATCCTCGCCGTCTTCTACGTCTGTATGGGCGCGGGCATCGAGGTCCGGTCGACGCCCTACATCCTGAAGAAGGGCGGCGCGCTCTTCGCGGCCAAGGTGGCGATCTCGGTGATCGTCGGCGTCATCCTCGGCCGCCTGCTCGGCGAGCTGCCGATCAGCTCCGGCGCCTTCGCCGGCCTGTCCACGCTCGCGGTCGTGGCGGCGATGAACGACACCAACGGCGGCCTGTACATGGCGTTGATGGGCCAGTTCGGCAAGGGCAAGGACGTCGCGGCGTACTCGATCATGACCATCGAGTCCGGCCCGTTCCTCACCATGCTCACGCTCGGCGCGGCCGGGCTGTCCGCGTTCCCGTGGCAGACCCTCGTCGGCGCCGTGCTCCCCCTGCTGGTCGGCATGCTGCTGGGCAACCTGGACCCGGACATGCGGGAGTGGCTCGGCCGGGCCGTGCCGGTGCTCATCCCGTTCTTCGCGTTCGCGCTCGGCTCGAGCATCGACCTCAAGTCGGTGTGGCGCGCGGGCCTGCTGGGCCTCGGGCTAGGGCTGTTCGTGTTCCTGGTGACCGGGGCGGTGCTGCTGCTCGCCGACAAGTTCACCGGCGGGACGGGCATCGCGGGCATCGCGGCCGCGTCCACGGCGGGCAACGCCGCGGCGGTCCCCGCGATCGTCGCGGCGGCGAACCCGGCTTACCGCGCCGCCGCGGCACAGGCGACGATCCTGGTGGCGGCTTCGGTGGTGGTGACCTCCCTGCTGGTCCCGTTCGCCACCGCCTGGTTCGCCGCGCGAGCCAGGGCGAAGGAGGAGAAACAGGTGACCGAAAGGACATCGCCGTGAGCGAGCGGCTGGTGATCGTCGCCGACGACCTCACCGGCGCCGCCGACGCGGCGGCCGCCTACGGGCCCTTCGACCGGGTCGCGGTGGCGCTCGACGGCTCGGCCGCGCTGCCGGACGCCGACGTGATCGCGATCGACACCGACAGCAGGCACCGCAGCCCGGAGTTCGCCGCGCGGGCCGTGGCGGCGGCCGTGCGCGGGGCGGCCGACGCCGGGTTCCCGCTGTACAAGAAGATCGACTCGACACTGCGCGGCAACATCGCGGCCGAGGTCGGCGCCGCCCTGCACGAACTTTCGGCGACGGCGCTGCTCGCGCCCGCGTTCCCGGGCACCGGACGGACGGTGACGGGCGGCGTGCTGCGGGTCGGCGACACCGTTCGCGGCGACCTGCGGGAGCTGTTCGCCGGAACCGGCTTGCGCACGGCGCTGATCCCGCTGGATGTTGTCCGAAGTGGACCGTCCGAGGTGGTCGCCGCGTACCGCGCGGCGGCGGCCGACGTGGTGTGCGCGGACGCGGTGACCGAGGCCGACCTGGAGGTCCTGCACGCGGCGGGCACGGCGCTCGGGCCGGACGTGCTCCTCGTCGGTTCCGCCGGTCTCACGCGGGTCGCCGCGCGGGCCCGCGGCCACCGCGAGCGGCCGTTCCCGCCCGCGGGCGGCGCGGCGGTGCTCACCGTGCTCGGCAGTTACTCCGGGCTCGCCCGTGAGCAGCGGGCGGCGATGGCAGCGTCCGGCGAGGTCACCGTGGTGGCGGTCGCCGCCCCGTTCGGCCTTGCGGAGCAACGCCGGGCCGGAGCAGCGCTGTCCACATCGGACGGTGATGTGCTGCTCGTGCCGGATCCGGCGGCCCCGGTCGCCCGTGCCGACGCGGCCGAGGTCGCGGGTGCGCTCGCGAGCGTCGCGGCCCGCCATGTCGCGCGGCGGCGGGACACGCTCGCCGGCCTGATCCTGGCCGGCGGCGAGACCGCGCGAGCCGTGCTGCTGGCCGCCGGGGTGCGCGGCTTCACCGTGCTCGGCGAGCTGGCGCCCGGTGTCGTCCGCTCGGCCGTGCCCGAGCTCGGCGGGCTGCCCCTGATCACCAAGGCCGGCGCCTTCGGCGCGCCGGACACCCTGGAGCACGCCCGGCGCGCACTGCACGCGCCGGCCGGCGCTTCACACTGAACGAGGAGGAGAGGATTTCCATGGCACGACCCATTGTCGCCATCACCATGGGGGACGCCGCGGGCGTCGGACCGGAGGTCGTAGTCAAGGCGCTGGCGGACGCCGGGCTGTACCGCTCGTGCCGCCCGCTCGTGGTCGGCGACGCCGCGCGCCTGCGCAAGGCGATCGCCGTCACCGGCGTCGCGCTGGAGGTCCGGGCCGTCGAGGCACCGGAGGACGGGGGCTACACCGCGGGCGTGGCCGACTGCCTCGACCTGGGCCTGATCCCCGAGGACCTGCCGTTCGGCGAGCTGTCGCCGATCGCGGGCGAGGCCGCGTACCAGTACGTCCGGACCGCGACCGAGCTCGCGGTGGCGGGCCGCGTGCAGGCCATCTGCACCGCGCCGCTGAACAAGGAGGCGCTGCACGCGGCCGGGCACCGCTACCCCGGGCACACCGAGCTGCTCGCCGCGCTCACCGGCACGCCGGAGGTGTCGATGATGCTGTCCGCGCCGAAGCTGCGCGTCGTGCACGTGACCACGCACATCGGGCTGGTGGACGCGGTGGCGAAGATCGAGCCGGGCCTGGTCGCCAGGACGATCCGCCGGGGGGAGGAGACCCTTCGCAGGTCCGGCATCGACCGTCCGCACATCGCGGTGTGCGGGATCAACCCGCACGCGGGCGAGAACGGCTTGTTCGGGCGTGGCGAGGAAGCGGAGAAGATAGCGCCCGCGATCGCCGAGTGCCGCGCCCAGGGCATCGACGTCGACGGGCCGCTGCCCGCGGACACCGTCTTCTTCCGCGCGGTCCGCGGCGACTTCGACCTGGTCGTCGCGATGTACCACGACCAGGGCCACGGCCCGGTCAAGGTGCTCGGCTTCGACGCGGGGGTGAACATCACGATCGGCCTGCCGGTGATCCGGACCAGCGTCGACCACGGCACGGCGTTCGACATCGCGGGCACCGGCAGGGCGGACGAGGCGAGCATGCTGGAAGCCCTGCGCCAGGCGGTCGAGCTGGCGCCGCAGGCGAAGGAGGAGCACGCGTCGTGAACGCACGCACCCGGCGGGAAGCGATCCGGGACCTGCTGCGCAACCGCCCGGTCGGGGTGGACGAGCTCGCCGTGCGCTTCAACGTCACCGCGTCCACGATCCGCCGCGATCTCGCCGTGCTGACCGAGGCCGGCGAGATCGTGCGCACCTATGGCGGGGCGCTCGCGCCGGGCTGCGAGGAGCAGCCGCTGCACGAGCGGGAGACCTTGGCGGGTGTGGAGAAGGCCGCCATCGCGCGCGAGGCCGAGAAGCACGTCCGGCAGGGACAGCTGCTGTTCCTCGACGCGGGCACGACAGTCGGCGCGCTGGCCGCACGGCTGGCAGGCTGGACCGGGATCAGCGTCGCGACCACCGGCCTGACCACGCTCAACGCGCTCGCGGACGCCGAGGGCGTCGAGCTCATCGCGCTCGGCGGCGTGGTCCGGCACATCAGCCAGGGCACGGTCGGCCCGCTCACGGAGCTGGCCCTGACCCGGCTGACCGCGGACGCGGTGTTCTTCAGCGGCGACGGGATCACCGCCGAGCGCGGTGTGTGCGAAGCCAGCGCGGAACAAGCCGCCGCGAAGCGCCGTCTCATCGAGCAGGCCAGCGAGGTGTTCGTGCTGGCGGACGCGAGCAAGCTCGGCCGGGCGAGCTCGCACTGGTGGACGACGCTGCCGCCCGCCTGGACGTTGATCACCGACTCGTCGGCGACCGAGGAGCAGCTCGCGCCGTTCCGCGCACTACCCGGGGTCACCGTGCACGTGGCGCAGGTCTGAGCGAGGGTCGCCGCCGCCGCGGACGTCGGCGCGCTCGTGGTCAGGCGTCCTCGAGGATCATTCGCGCCGCCTTCACGGACATCGCCATCAGGGGGCCGTTGAGGTTGCCGGCGACCATGACCGGCAGCACCGACGCGTCCATCACGCGCAGCCCGTCGACCCCGCGCACCCGCAGCTGCGGATCGGTGACCGCGTCCTCGCCGGGACCCATCTTGCACGCGCCGTAGGCGTGGAAGCTGGTTCCGCCGTTGAGCAGCACGTGGTTGAGGATCGACTCGTCGTCCTGGACGGCCCAGCCGGGCTCGGTCTCGGCCTTGACCACGTCGACGAACGGGTGCTGGGCCGCGATGTCCCGCATCCGCCGGAACAGGTCCACGAACTTCCTGCGGTCCGCGTCGTCGAACTCGTAGTTCGTGGTGATCCGCGGGTGTACCGCCGGATCGCCGGACACCACGTGCAGCCTGCCGAGGCTCGTCGGCCGCAGCGGGTAGCCGATGATCGACGCCCCGGGCCTGCTCTCCAGCGTCAGGTCCAGCGGCTTGCTGCCCTGCGTGAACGGCGTCATCAGGATCTGCGCGTCGACGCGGGGCTCGGCCGGGTTGGTCTTGAGGAAACCGACCAGGTCGTAGGCCGCCGACGCGATGGGACCACTGCGGGTGAACAGGTACTTCAGGCCCGAGGCCGCCTGCCCCAGGCCACTGCTCAACCGGGCGTTGTACCCCAGTTTCGGGTCGTTGAGCCGCAGCTGCAGCGTGACGTACCGGTGCTCGATCATGTCCTCGCCGACCATCGGGCGATCGAGGACGAGATCGATCCCGGCCGCCTTCAGCACCTCCGCGCCACCGATGCCGGACAACTCGAGCAGCTTCGGCGTCTCCATGTTGCCGAGCGACAGGATGATCTCCTTGCCGGCCCGGATCTCCTCGGCCCCGGCGCCCGTGCCGACCACGACGCCGACCGCCCGGTCCTTCTCGACGACCACCCTGGTGACCTGCGCACCGGTGCGCACGGACAGGTTCGGGCGCTTTTCCGCGGGCTTGAGGAAGACCTTGCCCGCGCTCTGCCGCAGGCCGTTCTTGATGTTCGCCGGTGCGTAGCCGACTCGCTCCTCGTCGGAGGAGTTCAGATCGTCCACCCGCTTCAGCCCGATGTTGCCCGCGGCGTCGAGCATGGCCTCGTCGACCGGGTCACCGCTCTGCTGAACGCTGATGTGCAACGGGCCACCGGCTCCGCGCATGTCCGACGCACCCAGCTGGTGGTCCTCGATCTCCTTGTAGACGGGCAGGATCTCCTCCCACCCCCAGCCGGGGTTCCCACGCTCCACAATGGAGTCCCAGTCGTGCTGGGCGCCCCGGTTGTAGACCATCCCGTTGATGGCGCTCGACCCGCCGAGAACGCGGCCCCGCGACCACTTCTCCGTCTGGCCCAGCGGTCCGAACGGCTCGGTCTCGTAGACGAACGAGTGCTGGGGGTTCTCGATGCTGAAGGCGAACCCCTTGGGAATGTGGAAGATCGGGCTCCGGTCGCGCTTACCGGCCTCCAGCAACAGGACGCGGGCGCCCGGGTCCTTGCTCAGCTCGGCGGCGAGGACGCAACCGGACGTGCCGCCCCCCACGATGATGTAGTCGTATGACGCCATCGCCATCCCTTTTCTCGTGCGGTGACCGCGGCGTCGGCGCCGGATCGTTGACACCTTCGTCACTTCACGGGCGACGTCGGGAACGGGCACGGTTCCGAAGGTTGGCCGTACTCGGCGGCAGAACACTACTAAGAGTGCCGGTCAAATGGAAGCCTGATTGACGAAGTAGTCAAATGTAGCCTCGAACGATCTGCGGTGGGCCGGCGAATCAGCAGGTCACCTGCTCGCCGGCCCGCTCCGGCAGGCAGCCCCGGCCGGCCCGGCGGCCGGCGGCGACCACCTCGGCGTCGGTGAACCAGCGGTCGGTGAAACCGGCCGTCGCGGAGAACAGGCCGGGGACCGGCCAGCCACCGGCACTGATCACCGCGCCGGTCGCGGTGTCCACCCGCAGTGCCGGCACGGACGTCGGATGCAGCGGGGCGGCACCCGACGACACCGGCCTCGGCACGCATTCCGCGTGTCCCTCCGCCGCCAGTACCGGCGTGAGCGAGGAACCGACGAACTCCCAGCCGGACGGTGGCGTCGCGACCACGACCACGGCGCACTCGACCGTGCCGAGCACGAAGGACTCTTCCCACAGCCGCTCCGCGGCCTCGGTGAAGACCTCCCGCACGATGGCGGACGTACGCCGGGCGTGCAGGCTCATCCGGTACAGCCGGCGATGCCAGGCGGCTTCCGCGGTGTTCGGCCCGATCGCGCCGTATCCGGCGCCGATCACCTGGCGGCCCTCCACCAGAAGCTCGTGCACCGTCGCTTGTGGACGGACGCGGACCCCGTTCTCGAGCGCCGTCCGCCGCAGCTCGGCGCGCAGCCCGTCGCCGCCGGATCGGCCCACGCCGGGGGGACGCCGCCCGGCGAGCGACGACTCGAGGGGCAGCTTGTCCAGGACGAGCACGTCGGCTCCGGCCTGCGCGGCCTCGATCGCCGCCGCCGCCCCGGCCAGCCCGAACCCGACCACCAGCACGTCCGCACGGTCCGTCAGCGCCATGGGTCCAGCCTCCTTGCTGAGCACGCCGAAATGCCCTGACCTGCGCGGAGCTATTTATAGCAGCCTGTGTCAAAATACGAAAGTCAGCGAGGTGAAGCCGCGTCCTCCAGGTGGCGCAGCGCCTCGTCGACCGCGTCGTGCGGCTCGGCCGAGCCCTGCATGCTCCACCACAGCAGGGCACGCAGGATCGCGGCCTGCGTGCCGGACGCGATCACCTGCGGCGCGAGATCGTCGGGTTTGGCGTCGAGTTGCTCGACGAGCCAGTCGCGGACGATCGTGTGCCACACCCGGAACGGCTCGGGCATGCTGTGCTGGAGCTCGGGGGTGCGGCTGATGACCCGCAGCCGGAGGCGGTCCATCGGCTTGTTCTCCGCCGAGGCGAGCAGCTGCGTGACAGCGATCCGGATCCGGGCCAGCAGGCTCTCCTGCGGCGGCGAGGCGTCGAGGTAGTCCCGCATGCCGCCGATGTCGGCGACGAGTCCACCCCAGACGATCTCGCTCTTCGAGGGGAAGTAGCGAAAGACCGTCCGGGACGTGACGCCCGCGGCCGCCGCCACCTCGGCGAGCGGCACCGCGTCGTATCCCCGTTCGTCCCACAGCGTCAGGGCGACCTGCTCCAGCTCCTCGCGGGTGACCTTCGGCGGCCGTCCCCGTCCGGGGGAATCCCCCGAGCCGCGCACTGGCCCCCCCGGATCTATTTGTGTCATAGTGTGAACTTATCAAGCCGGAGCGCTTCCCCCAACACGATGCACAGGAGCATTGCCGTGGATTCTCAGCCTGACTACGACGTGGTAGTGGTTGGATACGGTGCGGCCGGAGCGGCCGCGGCGATTCAGGCCGCCGAACAGGGCGCCCGGGTACTCATACTCGACCGCGGTTACGGCGGCGGCGCCAGCGATCTGTCGGGCGGCGTGGTCTACGCCGGCGGCGGGACGCGGCACCAGCGCGCGGCCGGGCTCGACGACACCCCGGACAACATGTTCGAGTACCTGCGCCTGGAGACCAAGGGCGTGGTCTCGGAGAAGACCCTGCGCCGTTTCTGCGAAACCAGCCCCGAGATGATCGACTGGCTGGAACGGCAGGGAGTCGAGTACCGCGGCACCCTCTGCCCGTACAAGACGTCCTATCCCACGGACGCGCACTATCTCTACTTCTCGGGCAACGAGAAGGCCTGGCCGTACGCGCTCAGCGCGAAACCGGCGGCGCGAGGCCACCGCCAGGTCGCCAAGGGCATGGGCTCCGGGCACGCGTTCTTCGAGGTGCTGCGCCGTTCGGCGATGGCCAAGGGGGTGGCTTTCCGCCCGCTGAGCCGGGTGCACGAACTGATCATCGAGGACGGCACCGTCGCCGGGGTGCGGTTCCGGTCGATGGACCACGAAGGCGACGCGGGCCCCCGTCACCGCAAGCTGGCCCAGCTGGGCGTCAAGCTGTCGAACTGGGTGCCTGCGGTCGGCGCGCACTTCAACGGGCGAGCGGACAAGTTGTGGCAGGCCAACACCGCCGAAGGCGAGGTTCGCGCGAAGGCCGTCATCCTGGCCGCGGGCGGGTTCGTCTACAACCCGGAGATGAAGGCGCAGTACGCGGGCGGCTACGCGCACATTTCGCCGCTGGGCACGGCGGGTGACGACGGCACCGGTATCCGGCTGGGCGTTTCCGCCGGTGGCAGCACGGATCTGATGGAGCGGATGACGGCGTGGCGGTTCCTCTCGCCGCCGAGCGCGTTCCTGGAAGGCGTGACGGTCGGGCCGAGCGGAGCCCGCATCGCCAACGAGGACCTTTACGGCGCAACCCATTCCGACGTGATGATCCACGAGCACGAAGGCCGCGGCTTCCTGGTCGTCGACGCCCGCCAGTGGAAGAAGGCACGCCGGCAGGTGCGCACCCAGACCCAGCCGTTCCAGCTGGCGATGGCCGCCTATCTCTTCACCGCCGGTCACATCAAGGCAGCCAGCGTCGAGGCGCTGGCGAGGAAGATCGGCGTGCCCCCCGCCGCGCTGGCCGACACCGTGTCGGCCTACAACACCGGGATCACCTCCGGTGCGGGCGACCCTGCCCACAAGGCCCCGGACCTGTGCTCGCCGGTGACCGAGGGCCCGTTCTACGCCGTCGACATCTCGATCAAGAACTCGCCGGCCTTCCCCGCGCCCGGCCTCACCCTCGGTGGCCTGCGGGTCGACGAGGAGACCGGTGAGGTGCTCACCGCGAAGGACGAACCCGTGTCCGGCCTCTACGCGGCCGGCCGCAACGCGGTCGGGATCTGCTCGAACAGCTACATCAGCGGGCTTTCGCTGGCGGACTGCATCTTCTCCGGCCGCCGGGCCGGCCAGCACGCGGCGAGCCTCCGTTCCGCGGAGGCGGCTGTCTGACCCTCGCGGGGGCGGGCACCCGGCCCGCCCCGCCCGGTCCGCATCACATCGGCGCAGCCGCTCCGGCTGTTATGCTTCGATACATCGATGAGGACCGAACGGGAGCGGCACGCATGAACGACGAGGAGGCGCGGCCCTTCCGCGCCCTCGGCGATCCGGTCCGGTGGGTCGTCCTACGGCACCTCGCGGCCGCGCCGGGCGAGGTGGGCGCGAGCGAGCTCGCCGACGTGGTCACCGTGGGACAGCCGACGCTGTCCTACCACCTCGCCGTCCTGCGCGAAGCCGGCCTGATCGAGCGCCGCAAGGAAGGCCGCCAGCACTTCCACCGCATTCGCCCGGAAGCGGTGGCGGAGCTCGCGGAGTTCCTCGAAGCGGGCCTGCTGAAGGGCCCCACGGTGGACGAGCAGACCACGGCCTGATCGCAGCGGCTCGGGAGAGGGTGGCGCGCCCGTCCGCCCGGCTCCGAGCGGAACGCGTGCGGTAGCGAGACGTGCGGCCACCCACCCCCAGCAGCACGCCCGGCGCACCTGCGACGTGGGCGCGGCTCACCAGAGCAAGCACGGCCCGGCGAGCACTACCAGGTCAGCAGGCCCGGATCCTCGGGCTCGTCCGGAGCGGCCGACCGCACCGCCGTCACCGGTGACCCCGGCCGTCCGCCACGACCGGCCGGCGCCAGGCCGCGCACCTGCTCGACCAGCTCCCGCACCAGCTCCCGGCGCAGCGCGTAGAAGTAGTGGCGGCCCTGCTTGCGCACGGTCAGCAAGCCGGCCTGGGTGAGGATGCGCGTGTGGTAGGACACCGCGGGCTTGGAGAGCGGCAGGATCTCCTCCAGGGTGCTGAAGGCCAGCTCGTCCACCTGGGCCAGCTCCCGCACGATGCTCCAGCGCACCGGGTCGCCGAGCGCCTTGAAGGCTTCGGTGGCCTGGGGATCCGCATCGGTCATCGGCACACTCCTCCTCGACCGGCCACAGTGGATGGACCGGGGCTCACCGGCCGCCGAACGACGGTGGCCGCCGCTCGCGCCGCGCCTCGATGGCTTCTCGCAGGTCGGCGGTGGTCATCGTGACCGGCTGGGCCAGCGACTCCCAGCGCAGCGCGGCCTCCAGGCCGCCGGCGGCGTGCTCGAGCCCGGTCTTGGTCAGCCGCACGGCGACCGGGCCCGCCGCGGCGATCTGCGCGGCGATGGCGAGCACGTCGTCCAGGACGTTCGCCGTCACCCCGTTCACCAGGGCCCAGGAAAGTGCTTCCTCGGCCCCGACTTCCCGTCCGGTGTAGAGCATCTCACGCGCCCGGGCGATGCCGATCGCCTCGGGCAGCAGCCAGGTGGCCCCCATCCCGCCGTGCAGGCCGAGCTCGAGGAAGGACGTGCCGAACGAGGCGCCGGGCGTCGCGTACCGGAGGTCGCAGGCGAGCGCGAGGCAGACGCCCGCGCCCAGGACCGGCCCGTCGATCGCGGCGAGCACCGGGACCGGCAGCTCCCGCGGCCGCAGCCAGCTGCGGTAGAACGGCAGCATCCGCCGACGCAGGCGATCGGCGGTCAGCTCCGCCGGCGATCCCTCGTCGAACCAGGACAGGTCGGCACCGGCGCAGAAGGTCGTGCCCTCCCCCGTCACGACGACCACCCGGACGTCCTCGTCGGCCGCGACCGCGTCGAGGGCGCGGTCCCAGGCCTCGGTCATCTCCCCGGTCATGGCGTTGCGCAGCCGGGGGCGGTTCAGGGTCAGCAACCGGATGCCGGGACCGGGTTCGGTCACCAGCACCGCGTCCCCGGATCCGGTCGCCATCCCCGCGGTCCTCCGCTCGTCGTCGATGCCGCAGTTGTATCACCAGGCACCGCCGACGAGCATCTCAGCCGAGCTCGCCGACGACGGTACCGACCGGGTAGGTCTCACCGGGCTCAGCCTTGATCCGCAGCACCCCGTCGACCGGGGCCTCGATCTCGGTCTCGGTCTTGTCCGTCGCGAGCAGGTAGACCGGGTCGCCGGCGCGGACGCCGGCGCCGTCCTCGACCAGCCACTCGACCAGTTCGCCCTCGGTCATCGACACACCGAGCTGCGGAATGTTCAGTTCGAACGCCATTGCGCTCCTTGTCCCCCGTTTCGAGGTAATGCGGATCGGGCCGGCCACCGGGCTCATTCGCCCAGTGGCCGTTCGGGACCGGGCCGAGCAGCGGTTCGCCGAACTCGGGTACTCGGCGAACATCAGCTCCGGGGACAGCTCAACCGAAGAGGTCACGGACAGTTTTTTCGATACCCGGCCGCGAGGGCAGGTATGCGGCTTCCAGCGAGGACGCGTACGGCACCGGCGTGTTCGCGGCCGCCACCCGGCGCACCGGAGCGTGCAGCTGACCGAACAGGTCCTCGCTGATGGTCGCGGCCAGTTCGGCACCGAACCCGTTCCGGCGCACGGCTTCGTGCACGATGACCGCTCGCCCGGTGCGGCCGACGGAGCCCAGGATGGCGTCGAGGTCCAGCGGAACGAGCGAGCGGACGTCGAGGACCTCGGCATCGATCCCGTCCGCTGCCAGGTTTTCCGCCACCGCGAGGCAGTCGTGGACCTGCTTGCCCCAGCTGATGAGCGTGACGTCGGAACCGGGGCGGGCGATGCGGGCCTGGCCGAGTGGCACCCGGTGGTCGCCCTCGGGCACCGGCCCCTTGGCGGCGAAGTACAGGTGGTGCATCTCGACGAACACGACCGGGTCGTCGTCGAAGATCGACGACAGCAGCAGGCCCTTCGCGTCGGCGGGCGTCGACGGGACGACGACCTTCAACCCGGGCGTGTGCACCAGCGACGCTTCGAGCATGTCCGAGTGCTGTGCGCCGAACCCGCCACCCGCGCCGGTGGTCGTCCGTACCGTCAGCGGCACGTTGGTCTGGCCACCGGACATGTAGCGCAGCTTCGCGGCGTGGTTGATCAGCTGGTCCCCGCACACGGACAGGAAGTTCATCAGCATGATCTCCGCGACCGGGCGCATGCCGGTGATCGCCGCGCCGACCGCGGCGCCCATGATGGCCTGCTCCGAGATCGGCGTCGGCCGGACCCGCTCCAGACCGTACTTGGTGGACAGTCCCTTGTGGAGGCCGAACCCACCACCCTTGGGGTCCTGGATGTCCTCCCCCAGCTGGAACACGGTGTCGTCGAGCCCGAGCGCGACGTCCAGTGCCTCGTTGATCGCCTGGATCAGCATCATCTCCCGCGCGGCAGGAGCCTGCGCGTCGCGCACGTCGCTTTGCACTGTCATCGGATCGCACCTTCGGCATAGACATCGGTCGTGAGTTCTTCGGGCTCGGCCATCGGCTGGGACATCGCGTACTCGAACGCGTCCTCGATCTCGGCTCGCAGCCCGTCCTCGACGCGGGTGAGCTCGGCCTCCGACCGGTGGCCCGCGGCGAGCAGCTTTTCCCGCATCCGCACCACCGGGTCGGCTTCCATCGCCGCGCGCAGCTCCTCCTCCGGCATGTATTCCATGCCGTCGCCCATGACGTGCCCGAAGAACCGGTAGGTCATGGCCTCGACGAGGGTCGGCCCGTCGCCGGCGCGCGCCGCGTCGATCGCGGTCCGGGCGGCGCCGTACATCGCCTCCGGGTCGTTGCCGTCGACGTGGATCGAGCGCATCGAGTAGGCGGCACCGCGATCCGCGATCCGCTCGACCGACGTCCCATCGGCGAGAGTCGTGTATTCGGCGTAGCGGTTGTTCTGGCAGACGAACACGACCGGCAGGTTCCACACCGAGGCCAGGTTCAGCGCCTCGTGGAACGCACCGATGTTGGAGGCGCCGTCGCCGAAGTTCACCACGGTCACCTGCCCGCTCTTGCGCAGGTGCGCCGAGAGCGCCACGCCCACCCCGATCGGCATCCCGGAGCCGACGACACCGGTGGTGACGATGAGCCCCGAAGAGGGGTCGGTGATGTGCATCGGGCCACCCTTGCCCTTGCAACTTCCACTGGCACGCCCGAAGAACTCGGCGGTCAGCGTACGCAACGGCACGCCCTTGGCGATCTGGTCGTGCACGCCCCGGTAGATGGTCAGGACGTAGTCCTCGGGTGCGAGCACCGCGCTGATGGCCGACGGGATGATCTCCTGTCCGCGCGGGGAGTAGTACATCCCGCCGATCTTCCCGGCCCGCATGGTCGCCCGGTACTTCTCGTCGTACAGCTTGATCTTGACCGCCGTGGTGTAGATGCCGGCGAGCACGTCGCCGTCCACCCCTTCCACCGCGGTGGCCTCGGGGGAGGTCGTCATTGTCCGCTCCGTTCTGCTGTCTGGTTTTCCGCGGTCCGCACCCCGGGTTTGCGGACCTCGACGTCGCCGCTGATCCGGACCTGGCAGGCCAGCCGGACGCGGCGGGGGTCGATCCGCCGTCGCCGCCGGGTGAGGTCGCCGAGCATCGCGTTCTCGGCCTCGGTCTTGTCCGACACGTTGTCCAGGCCCTCGAGGACCTCGCACTGGCAGGCCGTGCAGGTGCCCATGCCGTAGCAGAGCGTCGGCCACTCGTAGCCCTCGCGCCAGGCCGCCTGGATCAGCGACTCCCCCGGTCGCACCTCGATGAGGTACCCGCCCGGTTCCACCCGGACCCCGCCGCCCTGGTCACCACCGACCGGACGGCGGAAACCGTTACCGCGCAATGTACTTGTCGATCTCGTTGTGCATGGTGTAGATCATCGTCTCGTAGCGGGGGGACATCGTGGCCTCGGAGAACGCGCGGCTGCGGTAGCCATCCTGCTGGCGCAGGATGTTCTCGAAGTCCTGACGCAGCACGAACGGCCAGTCCTCCGGCGCGATCGGCCCTTCCGGCCGTGCGGGAGCCTGCTCCTCGCCGGTGATGGGAATCTGCATCGCGAACACCTCGAACACGCACGAGTTCGCGTCCGTGCCGTTCGGGCGGACACGGTAGTACAGAAGGTTCCCCGGCATGCCGAGCATCACGAGGTTCGGGAACAGGAACGCGTAGGACGTCGCCTTCGGATCCGGTGGCGGCAACGGGATCCCCGCGTCCTGGGCGTAGGCGTAGTACTCCTGGAAGAACGCCGGCAGCAGCTCCTCGTCGGGCAGGTTCTTGCCACGCACGCGATCGGCGATCAGCTCGTCGCGCACCGTGTTGGTCGCGTCGGTGCCCTCGAACAACACCTGGTTCTGCGACAGGAACCACTCACCGAAGCCCATGCCCTCGACCGGCGACTCGGTGAGCACGAACGCCGAATCCGGGAGTGCCGGCGCCGTGCTGTCCACATGGCCCATCCCGCGCGGGAAATAGGGCACCGCGTCGGCGTTGTAGGCCTCCCCTGTCGCACCGAGCGCGAGCTCGGGATGCGCCTGCATGACGTGGTAGGCCTCCATGAACGCCTCGAGCGCGACCTTCCAGTTCGCCGGCAGAACCGTGTACTTCCACCAGCGGAACCGCATCCGCTCCATGGCCACGGGCGCGAGGTATTCGTCCATCTCACCGAAGAACTCGTCCAGCGAGGGCGCGTCGTCGTCGAAGGTGATCCAGACGAAGCCGTAACGGACCTCGTGGCGAACCTCCTTCAGCGCCATCTTGGCCGGGTCGACCGACTCCGGGACGAACCCGCGACGCCCGTAGAGCATCGACTGCGAGCCGTCGAGGTTCCAGCGCCAGCCGTGGAACGGGCAGACGATCTGGCCACCGCCGAACGTGCCGCAGTCCTGCGCCAGCCGGGTGGCCCGGTGGGGGCAGACGTTCTGGTAGACCTTGAGGGTGTCCTCGTCGACCCGCACCACCATCACGGACTCGCCGACGATGGTGTACTCGATGTAGTCGCCGACTCGCGGAAGGTCCTCCAGCCGCGCCGCCCACTGCCAGGTGCGCAGCCACATCTTCTCGTTCTCCAGGTCGGCGAAACCCTGGTCGTAGTAACGCTCGGCGGGAATGTGCACGCCGTCGGCCATCCGGAAGGGCACGCTCGAGGTGTCCACGCCGGGATCGGGCAGGCACCGCTGCGCCTCCGGCTCCGTCAGAGTGTTCGCCTCGGCCGGGCGCTCGATCTGGGCGGTCATGGCCACTCCTTTGTCGCGGATCCGCACTCATCAATGAATTGATCGACACAAACTTATCGATACGTTAGGCCGGACGGGGGCACTCGTCAATCGACCGGGAGCGCGGACACCGCGGCCCCGCACTCCATCACCCGATCAGGCTAATGATCTAGCTATTTGTATGACATGAAGGAGCGCCGGCCCGAACCGGACCGGCGCTCCAGGGGGAACCGTCACGCGCCGGCCTGGCGGCGCGGCCCGCGCGCCCGCCAGGCCGACATGGAGATCGTCGCCAGGTCCAGCGAGTCGCTCAGCGGCATCTCCCCACTGCCGACCCGGCGCAGGAACTCGGCCAGCACCTCGTCCGCGTCCCGGTCCAGCTCGTAGACCGCCAGGTAGGAGTGTGCCGGGGCCGACGGCTCGGGCATCCCCTCGGCCTCCGGCGGCTTCGTCGGCGCGAGCTCGTAGCGCCGGGCCCCCGTCACCCCCGGCACGGCGAGCACGTCGCCGAGATGGTGGTGGTCGTACCACTCGTTGAACTCGTCCTCGCGCCCTGCGGCCGGATTCGAGAACACCAGGAAGAGATCCTCGGCCATCAGCCGGTCCTTTCACGAAACTGGTTGCGCCCACAGGAAAACTGCTCGTCCACAGTAGACGATCGGGGCGACGGTGAAGTCACCGTAGCGCCGGGACGGCAGATCCTCAAGTGCGCGGCCGCCTTGCCGGCGGTCGCTGTCCGCGTTCACGCAAGAGCCCTGTGCGATGGATCACCGCCCCCCGAGCTACACCTGCAGGCCGGGAAGGTCTAGCCTCGACCGTAGGTGAACTTAGTTAGGTTAAGACACCGCCACGACTCGGACAGGTTGGAGAATTTCGTGCATATCACCATCGACGAGGACAAATGCTGCGCGGCCGGTCAGTGCGTGCTGGCCGCTCCGGAGGTCTTCGACCAGCGGGACGACGACGGCATCGTGGTGCTCCTGGACGCCGACCCGCCGCAGGCCCAGTACGCGGCGGTCCGGGACGCCGCCGCCGTCTGCCCCGCCGCCGCCATCGCGGTACAGGAATGAGCGTGCCGGCGTCCGTCGTGATCGCCGGGGCGTCGGCGGCGGGACTGTCCACCGCCGAGACACTGCGAAGGCAGGGATTCGACGGGCGGATCACGCTGATCGGCGAGGAGGTGCACCCGCCCTACGACCGGCCGCCACTGTCCAAGCAGATCCTCTCCGGCACATGGCCGGACGAGCGGGTGTGGCTGCGCGACGAGGCGGCGCTCGCCGGTCTCGCGCTCGACCTCCGGCTCGGTGCCCGCGCGGAGGCGCTCGACACCGGCGCCAAGGTCGTCCGGCTGTCGGACGGATCCCTGGTGTCCTACGACGAGCTGGTCATCGCGACCGGCGTCCGGCCCCGCCGGCTGCCGGGAACGGCGGACGTGGCAGGCGTGCACGTGCTGCGGACCCTCACCGACGCCACCACCTTGCGCGCCGCGCTGGCAGGCTCACCCCGGCTCGTCATCGTGGGCGCCGGGTTCCTCGGCGCCGAGGTGGCCTCGGTCGCCCGCCAGGCCGGTGCCCAGGTGACGCTGGTGTCCGACATCGAAGCGCCACTGTCCGATGTGCTCGGTCCGCAGCTGGGCGAGCTGCTCGTCGGCGTGCACCGGGACCACGGCGTGGAGGTGGTCACCGGGGCGCGGGTGGAGGAGGTCCTCGTCTCGGGCGGACGTGCCCACGGCGTGCGGCTCGCCGGTGGCCACACCATCGAGGCGGACGCCGTGCTGGTGTCCATCGGCTCGGTCCCGAACGTCGAATGGCTGGCCGGCAGCGGCGTCGAGGTCGGCAACGGTGTCCTCTGCGACCAGTACAGCCAGGCCGGGCCCGGTGTGTGGGCGGCGGGCGACGTCGCCAGCTGGCACCACCCGGGTCTGGGCGAGCGCATCCGGATCGAGCACCGGACCAACGCCGCCGAGCAGGGCATGGCGGTGGCGCGCAACATCCTGGCCGGCGAGGACAGGTCGCCGTTCGCCCCGGTGCCCTACATCTGGTCGGACCAGTACGACCTCAGGATCCAGATCCACGGCCTGCCTCGCGGCGCCGACGCCTTCGCCGTCACCGAGGGCAGTCTCGCCGACCGCAAGCTGGTCGCCCTCTACGGCAAGGACGCTCAGGTCCGCGCCGCGGTCGGGATCAACATGGTCCGTCCGGCACGGGCGGCACGGGCGCTCGTCGCCACACCGACGGCATGGGAGACGGCAACCGCCGTCCAGGAAGGAGTCACACCATGAGTGTGCAAACGGTTTCCCCCGGGCAGTCGCTCGAATCCGCCGCGCCGCGCGCCGGGGTCATCGGGCTCGGCATGATCGGCGGCGGGGTGGCGGTCAGCCTCGCCCGCTCCGGCCGCGTCCCCACCGTCTACGACATCCGGCCGGACGCCGCCGACAAGCTGGCCGGCGTGCCGGCCCCGGTCGCCTCACCGGCCGAGGTCGCGCGGGCCAGCGACGTGGTGCTGGTCGCCGTCGTGGACGCCGACCAGGCCAGGTCGGTGCTCTTCGGCGAGAACGGCGTGCTCGCCGGCGCCGAGCCGGGGCTCATCGTCGTCCTGCTGTCCACGGTCGCCGTGCCGGTGGTGCACGAGCTGGCGGAAGCGTGCGCGAAGGCGGGCGTGTCGCTCCTGGACTGCGGCGTCACTCCCGGGGACAAGGCGGCCGAGAACGGCCTCGTGGCCATCCTCGGCGGCGAGGAGTCCACAGTGGAGCGTGCGATGCCGGTGCTGACCGACTTCGCCAAGCGGGTGGTCCACTGTGGACCGGTCGGTGCGGGCATGGCGACCAAGATCGCCCGCAACGTCATCACCTACGGCAGCTGGCGCGCGGTCCACGAGGCCACCACCCTGGCCGGCGCCGCGGGCGTGGACCCGGAGAAGCTGATCACGGTGATCGAGGAGGCCGATCCCGAGGGCGCCACGCTGTTGTCCTGGCAGCGTCAGCGCCTCGCCGGGATCGCGCAGCCGCTGGCGGCCCAGGTCGTGCGGCTGCTCGACAAGGACCTCGCCGCCGCCCAGGAACTGGCGGCCCAGCTCGGGCTCACCCTGCCACTGGCCGACGTCACCCGTGCGCACGGCGCGGAGACGATCGGCGCGGAGTCCGGGAAGGACGCGTGATGGACGAGACCACGAAAACGGGCCTGAAGACCATGGACGAGGTCTACGGGCCCGGCTTCACCGATTCCCTGCCCGCCGAGCGGTCTCCGATGCTGGAGAAGACCGTCGATCACCTCTTCGGCGAGATCTGGAGCAGGCCCGGGCTTTCGGTGCGCGACCGGCGGCTGCTCGTGCTCGGCGCCACCGCGGCGCTGGGCCGCGCGGACCTGATCGAGATCCAGGTGCGCGGCGCGCTGCACAACGGCGAGCTGAGCGCCGAGCAGCTGCGGGAAGCCGTGCTGCACCTGCAGTACTACGTCGGCTGGGGGAACGGAACCCAGGTGAACAACGGAGTCGAAGCCGCGCTGCGGGCGCACGTGGCCGAGGAGAAGGAGAACTCATGACCGTGGAACTGCCCGCGATGCCGATGGAGCGGACACGCCTGCTCGACCCGCCGCTGGAGTACGACCAGCTGCGCGAGGAACAGCCGGTCGTCCGCGTGCGCTTTCCCAGCGGCCGCGTCGGCTGGCTGGTGACCCGGTTCGACGAGGGCAGCCAGGTGTTCTCGGACCCGCGGATGAGCGCGCGGCGGCCGCGCCACGACGTCCCGCCCGAGGAAGGGGACGACCACGACTCCGACGAGTCCGGGGAAGGGATCGACCCGACCTTCGTGTTCATGGACGAGCCCGATCACGGCGCCTACCGGCGGCTGCTGGCGGGCCGGTTCACCCCGAAGTCCATCCAGGCCAAGCTGCAGCCCTACATCGACCGGATCGTCACCGAGCACCTCGACGCCATCGAGAAGGCCGGCGCGGCCGGTGAGCCGGTGGACCTGATCGAGCACCTCGCGCTGCCGATCCCCTGCCTGGTGATCTGCGAGCTGCTCGGCGTGCCCTACGCCGACCGGGACAAGTTCCACCACGCCACCGAGGTGATGATGGACGTCAGCAAGCCGCGTGCCGAGCGGGACAGCGGCGCGCGCTGGCTGCAGAGCTACATCACAGGGCTGGTGGCCGACAAGCGCGCCGACCCGGAGTCGACGGGCCTGCTGGCCGACCTGATCCGGACCAGCGAGCAGGACGGGTCGATCCTCACCGACAAGGACCTGATCAGCATCGGCGTGCTGCTGCTGTTCGCGGGCCACGACACCACCATGGCGATGATCGGCCTGTCGTCGCTGACCCTGCTCACCCACCCCGAGCAGCGGCAGAACCTCGTCGAGCACCCGGAGAAGATCGGCCCCGCGGTCGAAGAGCTGCTGCGCTACCTCACCATCGTCCAGTTCGGACTCGGCCGGACCGCGAAGGAGGACCTGGAGATCGGCGGGCAGCCCATCGCGAAGGGCGACCTGGTCGTGGTCGCCATGCCGGCCGCCAACCGCGACCCCCGGGCGTTCGACGACCCCGACGTGCCCGACTTCGACCGCAAGATCACCCGTCACCTCGCCTTCGGGTACGGCGTGCACCAGTGCCTCGGGCAGAACGTCGCCCGGGCCGAGCTGAAGACCATCCTGCCCCGGCTGTTCCAGCGGTTCCCCGGGCTGAAACTGGCCACCCCGCTGGAGGAGGTCGAGATGGACACCTACGGCACCAACTACGGCGTCCGCAAGATGCTCGTCACCTGGTGACCCGGCGGGCTGCCCGCCCCGCCAGGGGCGGGCAGCCCGCACGCCCGCCCGGTTCGCCGGTGTGTTCTGCTGGAAACTGACGCGTCATAGGCGGATGGAGAGGTGGTGGCTGTGCCTGCTGGCGGTTCCGGCCGGCCACGGAGCCGGCGCGGTGAGGGCGAGCGGCTGCGGGCCGAGGTCCTGGCGGCGGTGAACCGTCTCCTCGACGAATGGGGCAGCGACGACAAGCTCACCATGCGCGCGGTCGCCAAAGAGGTCGGCGTCGCGGCGCCCAGCATCTACCTGCATTTCGCGGACAAGGCCGAGCTCGTCTGGGCAGCGCTGACGGACAAGTACGAACAGCTCGCGGCGCAGATGCGGACCGCCGATCTCGCCGCGGCCGAGGAGGGGGTGCGGGAGCGGCTGCGGGCGCAGGTCCACGCGTACTGCCGGTTCGCGCTGCACAACGCCGGGCACTACCGGCTGATGTACGAGGTCCGCCAGCCCTCGGTCGAGCTGTCCAGGATGGGCTCGCACCCCGCGCGGCTGGTGTCCCGGCGGCTGCGCGGCGCCCTGGCCGCGTGCGCCGACGACGGCTACCCGCTCACCCTCCCGCTGCACCAGGCCGCGAACACGTTGTGGACCGGGCTGCACGGGCTGGTGTCGGTCCAGCACAGCCTTTCGGTGAACAGTTCCGAGGACATGGTGCTGGGGCTCGCGGATGGTCTGGTGGACATCCTGGTGGGCGCCGAGCGCACCGCCGGGCCCGCCTATCCGCCCGACACCCCGGTCGAGCGCCTCATCGCCCGGACCGTCTCGAACGAAGGCCTGCCGGGTCCTGGAGTCCCCTAAACTGATCGCCATGCCTGCGCCGGTGCCGCCGCGGCGTTCCCCCGGGAACCTGCCAGCCGAGATCACCACGTTCGTCGGGCGCCGGGGAGAACGCACCGACATCAAGCGGTTGCTCTCCGGCAGCAGGCTGCTCACGCTGACCGGGTTCGGCGGGGTCGGGAAGACCCGGCTGGCGCTGCGCGCCGCCGAGGACCTGCAGCGCGCGTTCGCCGACGGAGCCTGGCTCGTGGAACTGGCGACGCTGACGGACCCGGCCCTGCTGGCGGACACCACGGCCAAGACCCTCGGCCTGCGCACCCGGGGCAGGGACTCCGCGGTCGACGCACTGGTCGGCCATCTGGGCACCCGGGACCTCCTGCTGGTCCTGGACAACTGCGAGCACCTGCTCGACGCGTGCGCCCTGCTGGTCGGCACCCTGCTGCGAGAGTGCCCCGGACTTCGCGTACTGGCCACCAGCCGCGAGCCGCTGCGCTGCCGCGGGGAAACGGTCCTGCCCGTCGCTCCGCTGACCGTGCCCGCCGAAGGAGCCGGCGGACCGGCCTCCTACGACGCGATCAGCCTCTTCGCCGAGCGCGCCCGCGCGGCCGATCCCCGGTTCGAGGTCACCGAGGCCAACCGGGGCGAGGTCGCGGCGATCTGCCGTCGGCTCGACGGCATCCCGCTGGCGCTGGAACTGGCCGCGGTACGACTGCGCGCCCTCTCCCCCGCCGAGCTGCTCGAACGGTTGTCGGACCACTTCGAGCTGGCCGGTCCGCACAGCCGCGGTGCGCCCGAGCGCCAGCGCACCCTGCGCGGGTGCATCGAGTGGAGCCACGAGCTGTGCACCCCGGCCGAGCGCCGGCTCTGGGCTCAGGCCTCGGTGTTCGCGGGTGACTTCGAGATCGACGCGGTAGAGGCGGTGTGCCGGACCGGGCAGGGCGCGGAGCCGGTGGTGCAGACGTTGCCGGCGCTGGTGGAGAAGTCCATCCTCACCCGCGAGGAGCACGACGGGCGCACCCGGTACCGGATGCTCGAGGTGATCCGCCGCTACGGCTGGGACCAGCTGGCCCCGGCCGAGCGGACCGCGGTGCGGCGGCGTCACCGCGATTTCTACAGCGCGCTCGTCGCGCGGTCGGAACCGGAGTGGTTCGGCACCCAGCAGCGGAGGTGGATGGACCGGCTGGCCCTGGAGCATCCGAACCTCCGCGCCGCGATGGAGTTCTGCCTCGGCGACCCCGCGGAGGCGGAAGCCGGCCTCGAGATCGCGGGCCGCCTGCGCGACGCGTGGATCGCACTCGGCGCGCTGAACGAGGGCACGCACTGGCTGGAACGCCTGCTCACCGCGGGCCCGGTCGCCCCGCGGGCGCACGCGCGGGCGCTGTGGACCGCGGCGTGGCTGGCCGTCATGAAGGGCGATCTGGCGACGGCGAAACCGCTGATCATCGCGGGAATCCGGCTCGCGAGGACCCTGGACGAGCAGACCCGCGCGCTGATGACCCAGGTGTCGGGGATCTACGCCATGTTCGCCGGGGACCTGCCGAGAGCCATCGCCCGGAGCGAGCAGGCACTGGCGGTGTTCCGCACGACCGGCGACCGGAACCAGGAGATCAGCACCCTCATCATGGCGCAGATGGCCTACGGCTACGCCGGCGAAGCCGGTCAGGCGCTGGAGCGATACGCCGCCTGCCTCGAGCTGGCCGAGGAAGTGGGCGACACCTGGTTCCGGTCGTACTCGATCTGGAACGCGGGCACCGTCCAGTGGCGGCGCGGCCGGGCGGACGAGGCGCTCACCCTGTTGCGGGACGCACTCCGGCTCAAGCGCGAGATCACCGACGAGCTCGGCCTCGCGGTCTGCCTGGAGACCATCGCGGCCGCGACGGCGGACTCCGATCCGGACCGGGCGGCGAAGATCTTCGGGGTGGCGGTCGCCCGCTGGGCCAGGATGGGCGCGACGGTCACGACGATCCCCTGGACGGGCCCGGCGCACGCCGACACCGAAGCAAGGCTGCGCGCCGAGCTGGGCGACCGCCGGTTCGAGCTCGCGCAGCGGCAGGGGTGCGAGCTCGATCCCGAGGAGGGCCTCGACCTCGCCGAGGCCAAGGACCCGGCCACGGCGTCCCGCGCGTCGCGGGCGAAGGACGCGCCGTTGACGCCACGGGAGGAGGAGGTCGCGGCCCTGGTCAGACGTGGGCTGACGAACAAGGAGATCGCCGGCACGCTGGTCATCGCCCAGCGCACGGCCGAGACCCACGTCGAGCACATCCTGACCAAGCTGGGGTTCACCTCGCGCGCGCAGATCGCGAGCTGGATGCTCGAGCAGCACTCCTGACCAGGCGGAGCACGCACGTACGTAGGTACGTAAGTGTCGATCCCGACGGCACCGCGGGTGCCGCGAGGCACGATCGACCGGCGAACCCGGAATCCAACGTCGGAGGCCGCCCGTGAACACCGATCTGCTCCCGCTGCCCGGCCGGCTCCCGGCCGGGATCGAGCGGTTCCCCGTCACCGCGTGCGGCTCCCCGGCGCCGTGCCCGGTCTGCCACGAATGCGCCGCCGACTGCGCGGACTGCGTCGTGTGCGAGCGGGACGCCTGCCCGCACTGCCGGGTCCCGGACCTCACGCCGCGCACCGCCACCATGCTCGTCGTGGCCGGGCTGACGCTCGCCCACGATCTCCGGACCGCCATGCTGGCCAGTGCGCGACCGGTGTTCCGCAACCACCTGGCGCGCGCGTTCGAGACCCTGACCGAAGCGCTGGAGCGGGGTGAGCGCCCGCGGCCGCGGTCGCTGATCGAGCAGTTGTGCCTGCACCTGATGATCCGCTACGCGACCGACCTCGCCTGCGACGTCGGCGAGACGCTGTGCGCCAACCTGCCCTACAGCGACTACGACTACTACTTCTACCGGCTCTACGACACCCTTCTGCCCGACGACCGGCACGAGCCGTACGTCGAGGAGACCGTGCGCACCCGCGGCTGTGAGCGGGTCTTCGACTTCGACCACCTCGCCGAGGTCGTCCACCGCAGCGAGTCCTCCTGGGTCCTGTTCGAGTCCACTGTGGACGCCAACTGAGTTGACGGTTACGTCAACCCTCCCCTAGATTGCACCGTCATGACCACAGGAAGCGCCGCGGCCGACACCGGCCTGCTGCTGATCCGCGTCGTCGGCGGGCTGACCATGGCCGCGCACGGGTACCAGAAGTTCTTCTCCGGCGGCCGCATCGCCGGGACCGGGCGCTGGTTCGACAGCATGGGGATGCGACCCGGCAGGCTGCACGCGCTCGCCGCCGCCTCGACCGAGCTCGGCGCCGGGATCCTGCTCGCGCTGGGCCTGCTCACCTCGATCGCCGGGGCCGCGTTCGTCGCGCTGATGCTCGTGGCCGGATACACCGTGCACCGCGCCAACGGGTTCTTCAGCGTGAAGTCCGGCTGGGAGTACAACCTCATCCTCGCCGTGATCGGGGCGGGCCTCGGCACGGCCGGGGCGGGCCGGTTCTCCCTGGACCACCTGGCCGGCCTGGACGGCGTGTTCTCCGGCCTGCCCGGCGGGCTCATCGCGATCGCGGGCGGCCTGCTCGCCGGGATCGGGCAGCTGGCGGTGTTCTACCGGCCGCCGGCGCCCGAACCAGCCTGAGCGCTCAGGCCTTCGGCTCGCGGGGCAGCCCGAGCACCTGTTCCGCCAGGATGGTGCGCTGCACCTCGGAGGTGCCGGCGTAGATCGTGCCGGCGCGGGCGTTCAGCGAGACCTGCCACCAACTGTTCGACGAGGCCGGGTCCGCACCCGGGTCGTCGGCGCGCATCTGCCTCGACGGCGCCTTGCCGGTGAGCGCGAGGCCGTCGATCCCCTGCAGGTCCAGCGCCAGCTGGGTGGCCACCCGGTGGTACTCGCTCCAGTACAGTTTGGACACGGACGCCGCGTGGCCGATCTCCTCGCCGGACAGCACGCCGGTGAGGATCCGGTAGCCGAGGTGGCGCATGACCTCGACCCGCGCGTGGCACCACGCGATCCGCTGCCGCAGCACCGGGTCCCCGGCCCGGCCGGTCAGCCGCGCCAGCTCGATGAGCCGGTCCAGCTCGGCCCGGAACAGGATCGGGTTGGTCGCCGCCTCCTCGCCGCGCTCGAAGGTCAGCAGGGTCCGCGCCACCTGCCAGCCCTGACCGGGTTCCCCCACGACCAGGTCGCGACGGGTGTGCGCCCCGGTGAAGAAGACCTCGCAGAACTCGCGGCCGCCGGCCATGTGCCGGATGGGCCGCACCTCGACGCCGGGCTGGTCGATCGGCACCAGCAGGAACGACAGACCCCGGTGCTTGGGCGCCGCCGGATCGGTGCGAGCGAGCACGAAGATGCCCGTGCAGGTGTCGGCGCCGGAGGTCCAGATCTTCTGCCCGTCGACGACCCACTGCTCGCCGTCGAGCCGCGCGCGGGTCGACACGGCGGCGAGATCGGAACCGGCACCGGGTTCGGAGAAGCCCTGGCACCACCGCTGCTCACCGGAGAGCAGGCCGGGCAGGAACTCGGCCTTCTGCGCTTCGGTCCCCCAGCGCAGCAGGGTGTTGCCGAGCATCTTCAGCCCGGTGGAGTCCTGCGGCAGCTCGCCGAAGGGCAGCCCGGCCAGGGTCAGCTCCTCCACCAGCACGACCTGGTGCAGGGTGGACAGCCCGCGGCCGCCGTAGCGGAGCGGCCAGGCCACGCCGAGCAGTCCTCGCCGGTACAGGGTGCGCCGCCAGTGCCGGACGAACTCCTTGGTGGCCGGCGTGTCCGGGATGGCCCCGATCCCCCGCCACCCCCGCGGCAGCTCCTCGGCGAGCACCGCCCGGACCTCGGCCCGGAACTCCTCCGCCTCAGCGGGGTAGGTCGTGTCCACTGGCACCTCCGCACCTTGATTCCTTAATAGCACAATAAGGTATACGATCTAGCTACAACATATGGTGCTGACGCCGTTCTGGAGGCCGCGTGGAGTTCCGTTTCGACCCCGAACACCTCGAACTCCAGCGCACCGTCCGGCGGTTTCTCACCGAGGTCTCCCCCGAAGCCCGGATGCGCGCCGACGCGGAGACCGCCGAGGGCTGGGACTCCGGCACCTGGCGGCGCCTGTGCGCCGAGCTCGAACTGACCGCGCTGGCGGTCCCGGAACGGTACGGCGGGCACGGCTTCGGGCTCACCGAGCTGGGCATCGCGTTCGCCGAGGCCGGGGCGAGCCTGCTGTGCGCACCCCTGCTGTCGACCTCCCTGGCCGCACGGGCGATCCTCGAATCCGGTGACGAGGAGGCGGCGGGCGAGCGACTGCCGGGGCTGGCCGCGGGCACGGTCACCGGCACCCTCGCCGCGCACGAGCCCGGCCGAGGCTGGGACGACCCGCTCACCCGTGCTGTCCGGACGGAGGCGGGCTGGACCGTCACAGGCCACAAGAACTGGGTCCTCGACGGGCACACCGCGGGGTTGTTCGTGGTCTCGGCCGCCACCGACCTGGGCCCGGCGCTCTTCCTGGTCGACGGCGCGGCTCCCGGGTTACGGGCGGCCCCCGTGGACACCGTCGACCCGACCCGGAAGGCCGCCGCCCTGGAACTGTCCGCGGTGCCCGCGACGCCACTGGGCGCGGCGGGCGCGGCACTGCGGCGCACCCTCGACGCCGGCCTGGTGCTGCTCGCCGCCGAGCAGACCGGCCTCGCCCGGCGCTGCCTGGACATGGCGGGCGAGTACGCCCGGCAGCGGGAGCAGTTCGGCCGCCCGATCGGCATGTTCCAGGCTGTCAAGCACAAGCTGGCGAACGTGCTGCTGGAGGTCGAGGCCGCGACCTCGGCGATGATGTACGCACTGTGGGCGGCCGACCACCAGCCGGCCGAACTGCCCGCGGCGGCGGCCATCGCGGCGTCCACGTGTGCCGAAGCCGCACTGCTCGCCGCCGGGGAGAACATCCAGGTCCACGGCGGCATGGGAGTCACCTGGGAGCATCCGGCGCACCTCTACCTCAAGCGGGCCACCACCAGCCGTCTGCTACTCGGCGACCCGCAGCAGCACCTGGAGCGCCTCGCCGTCCACATCGGACTCGGCGGCCTGGCGGCCCCGGACGGAACCTCTCCGCACCCCGAGCGTCAGGAGGACGCATGGCAGGACGGCTGGAAGGCAAAGTCGCCTTCGTGACGGGCATCGCGCGCGGCCAGGGCCGCTCGCACGCGCTGGCACTGGCGAGGGAAGGCGCCGACGTGATCGGCATCGACCGGGCGGAGCCGGTGGCGAGCATGGGCTACCCGCTGGGCACCGAAGAGGAGCTCGCCGAGACCGTGCGCCTGGTCGAGAAGACCGGCCGCCGGATCGTGGCCCGCAAGGGCGACGTCCGCGACCGGCAGGCGGTCCTCGACCTGCTCGCCGACGGCGTCGCGGAGCTGGGCAGGCTGGACGTCGTCGTGGCCAGTGCCGGGATCTCGCCGCCGCCGCACCGGCTGTGGGAGATCCCGCCGGAGCAGTGGGACGACGTGATCGGCACCAACCTCACCGGCGTGTTCCACACGCTGGCCGCGGCCATGCCGCACATCCTCGCCGGGCGGGCGGGCGGCTCGGTGATCGTGATCAGCTCGGGCGCGGCGATGAACAACGTGCCGAACCTCTCGGACTACGTCGCGACGAAGAACGCCGTCATCGGGCTCGCGAAGTCGCTGGCCAACGAGGTCGCGCACCGGCAGGTCCGGGTGAACGTCATCGCCCCTGGCACCGTCGACACGCCGATGATCACCGCCAACGAGCCGCAGTTCAAGCTGTTCCGCCCGGACCTGCCCGACCCCTCGCTCGACGACTGCGTGGAGGCCTTCCGCCGGATGATGCCGATGGGCAGGCCCTGGCTCGACCCGGCCGACATCTCCGACGCGGTGGTGTACCTGGCCTCCGACGAGGCCCGCTGGATCTCGGGCGTCGTGCTGCCCGTCGACCAGGGCAACGTCAACCGCCCGTTCTGACCGAGGAGAAGCCCTGTGAAGGACACCGAATACGTCCGGGTCGAGATCAGCGGCGGCGTCGCCACCGTGACGCTGGACCGGCCGCCGGTCAACGCACTGAGCGCGCCGATGATGCGGGAGATCGGGCAGGTGTTCACCGAGCTGGGCACCGCGACCGACGCGGTGGTCGCGGTGCTCACCGCCGACGGGGACCGGATCTTCTGTGCCGGCGCGGACATCTCCGAGTCCGAGCGCCGCTACGCACGGCGTGAGCTGATCGCCGGCGAGACCGTCGCCGATCTCGCCGACCCGGGTGCCGTGGTGCGGGGCTGCTTCGGTGGCATCCGCGAGGGCGGGCTGCCGGTCATCGCCGCGGTCAACGGCGGCGCGGTCGGCGCGGGTGCCGCGCTGATCGCCAGCTGCGACCTGGTGGTGCTGTCGGAGAACGCCTGGCTTTCGCTGCCGGAGATCAACGTCGGGGTGCTGGGCGGCGCGAGGCACGTGCAGCGGCTGGTCGGGGCGTTCAAGGCCCGCGAGATGGCCTACACCGGACGGCGGGTCCCCGCGGCGGAGATCCACCGGCTCGGTGCCTCGGTCGGCGTCGTGCCACCGGCCGAACTTGCTGCCACGGCACGGGAGCTCGCGCTGGAACTGGCCGCGAAGAGCCCGCTCGCGTTGCGGATGGCCAAGGAGTCGATGAACCGCGTCGAGGACCTTCCGCTGGAGGAGGGCTACCGGCTGGAGCAGGACTACACGGCGCGGGTCAGCAGGCTCGACGACGCCCGGGAGGCACGCGACTCCTACCGGGAGAAGCGCACGCCCGAATGGAGCTGGCGGTGATGTCGCCGAGCCCGGTGCTTTACGAGGTCGGGGACGACGGCGTCGCGGTGATCACGCTGAACCGGCCGGAGCGGCGCAACGGCTGGAACCCCGAGCTGGAGCGCCGCTACTTCGAGGTCCTCGATGAAGCCGACCGCGATCCGGGGGTACGCGCCGCGGTGCTCACCGGGGCCGGCAAGGCGTTCTGCCCCGGCGTCGACAGCGCCCGGCTGGACGAGCTCGCCGGTCAGGGACTGGACGTGTCCGGACGGCGCTCGCCGGTGCGGCCGTGGGCCTTCCGCAAGCCGCTGATCGCCGCCGTCAACGGGGCCTGCGCCGGCATGGGGCTGCTGCAGGCCCTGCTGTGCGACGTCCGGTTCGCCGCCCGCGGCGCCCGGTTCACCACCGCGTTCGCCCGCCGGGGGCTGGCGGGCGAGTTCGGCATCACGTGGCTGCTCCCCCGGCTCGTCGGCCTGGAGCGCGCCTCCGACCTGCTGCTGTCCGCGCGGGTCTTCGACGCCGACGAGGCGCTGTCGCTGGGTGTGCTCAGCCGGGTCAGCGAGCCCGACGAGCTGCTGCCTGCCGCCAGGGCCTACGCCGCGGACATCGCCGCGAACTGTTCCCCGGTCTCGCTCGCGCTCATCCGCCACCAGCTGCACGCGGACCTCCGCCACGACTTCGCCGGCGCGCTCGGCGCGGCCTACCGGGCGATGCACGTGGCCGCGTCCGGACCGGACTTCCGGGAGGGCATGGACAGCTTCCTGGCGAAGCGGCCGCCGCACTTTCCCGCACTGGCCCCGGACTTCGACCCGGCGAAGATCACCGGCGACCCGCTGCCGGAGGTCGACCTGCGGCCCGAGGACCAGCTGGGCTGAGCACGGGTCAGGCGACGTGCCAGCCGGTGTCGGCCGCGATGCGAGTCGCGTTGATCAGGGAAGCGGCGTCCGAGCACAGCCATACGACCAGCTCGGCGACCTCCGCCGGCTGCCCGAGCCGTCCGATCGGCTGGGCGGTCTCCATGGCGTGCACGGCTTCCGGCGTCAGGTACTGCCGCGCCCGTTCGACGATGCCGGTCTCGATGTTGCCGGGCGCGATCGCGTTGACGCGGATCCCGCGCTTGACGTACCGCAGGCCCGCCGAGGTCGTCAGCCCGTAGACGCCGTGCTTGCTGGCGGTATAGGCCGCGTCCCCGATGTTGCCCTTGTACGTCGTCTCCGAGGCGACGTTGACGATGGCGCCGCCGCCGCGTTCCAGCATCCGCGGGATCTCGTACTTGAGGCAGAGGAACACACTCGTCAGGTTCGTCCGCAGCACTCGTTCCCACTGCTCCTCGGAGTACCCGACGATCGACTCCGGCGCCTCGATGATCCCGGCGTTGTTGTGCGCGTAGTCGAGACCGCCGAAGGCACCGACGGTGAACTCGACCATCTCGCGCACGCCGGCCGAGTCCGCCACGTCGACCTCGACGAACTCCGCCTTGCCGCCTGCCGCCCGGATCAGCTCGACCGTCTCCGGGCCGGTGGTGGCGTCGACGTCGGCCACCACGACACTCGCGCCGCATTCGGCGAAGCGGCGGGCCGAGGCCCGGCCCATCCCGTAGCCGCCGCCGGTCACGAGCGCGACCTTGTGCCGCATGTCGATCTGCACCCCGGACGCCACGGGAATCACCCGCGCAGGCCGGGAATCCCGGCGGGGAAGGTGCCGAGCGCGATGCGCAACCCGTTGTCCAGCTCGGTCGCGTCGAGGCGCTCGCCGCCGGCGGCCGTGTGTCCCGGCAGCACGGACCACGGCGCGACGGGGTGCACGGTGTTGCCGTCGACGCGCAGGATCCGCCCGGTGAGCCAGCCGGAGCGCGCCGAGCACAGCCACGCCACGACCGGGGAGGAGTTGGCCGGGTCGAGCGGGTCCCAGCCACCGCCGGAAGCGGAAACGCCCACGGTCTGGGTCATCCGGGTGGCGGCGACCGGCGACACGCAGTTCGCGGTGACGCCGTACCGGCTGCCCTCCATCGCGGAGGTCAGCGTCAGGTTGGCGATACCGGCCTTCGCGGCCCCGTAGTTGGCCTGGCCGACGTTGCCGGCGAGGCCGGTGCCCGACGTGGTGTTGACGATCCGGCCCGCGACCGGGCGCCCCTGCTTGTGCTCGCGGCGCCAGTAGTCGCACGCGTGCTTGGTCAGCGCGAAGGTCCCCTTGAGGTGGACGTCGAGCACCAGGTCCCAGTCCTGCTCGGTCAGCGAGGTGATCGTCCTGTCCCGCAGGATGCCGGCGTTGTTGACCACGGCGTCCAGCCGGCCGAACTGTTCGACCGTGCGCTCGACGAGCGCGCCCACCCCGCTCCAGTCGGTCACCGAACCGGCGTCGGCCACGGCCTTCCCGCCCAGCTCCTCGATCCGGGCCACGACCTCCTGGGCCGGGTCCTCCCGCGGAGACTCCGCGGACTCACCATCCAGTCCCACGCCGAGGTCGTTCACGACCACGGTGGCCCCGTGGTCGGCGAGTTCCAGGCAGTGGCTCCGGCCGATGCCCCGGCCACCGCCGGTCACGATGACGACCCGGCCGTCGAGCATCCGCTCGCCCTGCGCACGCACCGATCCCGCTCCTTCCACGTCGGCGATCCGGCCAAACAGTAAGCTTATTTGACTTTTTAGTCAATCAGCGTTGTGATTGACCCGATATCGCGTTGTCTACTCCGGCTCGACGTGGGGAACGTCGTTCTTGACGTTGCAGTCAACGGGACGCGCACCAGGACGAACAGGAGGGTCGATGTCGAACCCGTTTGCGCCGGAGCTGCTCATCGAGGCCAGGGGCGCGATCCGGATCGTCACGCTGAACCGGCCGGAAGCACTCAACGCGACGAACGAGGCGCTGCACGACGCGCTGATCGCGGTGTGGCGCCACCTCGCCGACGATCGAGAGGTCCGCGCCGTCGTGCTCACCGGTGCCGGGCGGGCCTTCAGCGCCGGTGGCGACTTCGAGCATTTCGTCGAGCTGTGGGACGACCGCGACATGCGCCGCAAGGAGATCGAGGGCGCCCGGCGGCTGCTGACCGAGATGGTCGACTTCCCGCTGCCGGTGGTCGCGGCCGTCAACGGCGCCGCGGTGGGCCTTGGCTGCAACCTGGCCGTGTGCAGCGACATCGTGCTCATGGCCGAGAGCGCGTTCATCGCCGACCCGCACGTCGGCGTCGGGCTGACCGCGGCCGACGGTGGCGCGCCGACCTGGCCGTTGCTGATGGGCATGCTGCGGGCCAAGGAGTATCTGCTCACCAGCGAGCGGATCCCGGCCGACCAGGCGGTCGCGCTCGGCCTTGCCAACCGCGTCGTGCCCGACGGCGAGCTGCTGGACCAGGCGGTCGCACTCGCCGAAAAGCTCGCCAAGCAGCCCCCGCAGGCGGTGCAGAGCACCAAGCGGGCGCTGAACATGCACCTGAAACGGGCTGTCGCGGGCGTGCTCGAGTACGCGCTGGGCGAGGAGTTCGCCTCCTTCGACACCCCCGAGCACCAGGAGATCGTGAAGAAGTTCCTCGCCAGGTCCAAGGCCAGGGAAGCGGAACGGTCGGCGTCGTGACGAGTACGGCCACCGCATCGCTCGCGACCGACCTGGGGGCCTACCGCACCTCGCTGCGGGCCTACCTGAACAACGGGGACGCCCTCGACCGCTGGCGTGGCAAGCACCACGGCAGCACCGAGGACCGCATCGCCGAGCACGCCGCCCTCATGGCACACCTCTACCAGGACGGCTGGAACCGCTACGGCTGGCCCGCCGAGGCCGGCGGCCACGGCGGCGACGAACGGCACCGGGGTGTGCTCTACGACGAGCTGTCCGCGGCCGGGCTGCCGGTGCCCGATCCGCAGCTGATGCTGGAAACCCTTGGCCCGGCGGTGGTCCGCTTCGCACCGGACCTGGCCGCGCGGTACCTGCCGGAGTACCTGCGGGGCGCGAACTGGTGGGGGCAGGGGTTTTCCGAGCCCGAGGCCGGAAGCGACCTGGCCGGGCTGCGCTGCCGCGCGCGCCGCGAAGGCGAGCACTACGTGCTCTCCGGCCAGAAGCTGTGGACCAGCCATGGCGCCACCGCGAGCCGGTTCGTCTGCCTGGTGCGCACCGGAACACCGGAGAGCAGGCACCGTGGCCTGTCGATGATCATGGTGGACGCCGCCGCGCCCGGTGTCTCCGTCCGGCCGATCGCGCTGGCGAGCGGGTACCGGGAACTGGCCGAGGTGTTCTTCGACGACGTGGTCGTCCCCGCGGACCGGCTCGTCGGCGAGGAGGGCCAGGGCTGGGCCGTGGCGATGTACCTCCTGCAGTGGGAACGGGCGATGTACGCGTGGCAGAGCGCCGCGGTCGCGCTGCGCCGCTTCCGTGAACTGCTCGGCCAGGTGGCCGGCAAACCCCTGCCCGACGGCGCCGCGACGCGCATCGGCGAGTGCTACGGCGACATCGTGGCGCTCCGCGCGCGGAGCGTCCGTACGGTGCGACGGCTCGCGGCCGGGGAGACCGTGGGCCCGGAAGCCAGCGTGGACAAGGTTCTGCTCGCGACGGCGGAGACCAGCCTGCACGATCTCGCCCGCGACCTGCTCGGCACCGACTTCGTGCTCGGGGCGGGCGCGGACACCGGCGACTGGCGGGCGGACTGGTGGTTCAGCCGGTCGGCCACCATTCTCGGCGGTTCCGCCGAGGTCCAGCGGACGATTCTGGCCGACCACGTGCTCGGCCTGCCGAAGGAGCCCCGGGCATGACGAGTACGACCATGGACACCGCGACCGCCGAGCTGCTCACCGGTTCGCTGCGTGAGCTGTTCGCCGGTTCGGCCGGCCGCGCGGTCGGCCCCGCCCTGGCGGCCCTGGGCTGGGCGGAGGTGGTGGCCGAGGACCCCGCGGGAGCGACCACGCTGCTGTTCACCGAGCACGGCCGGGCGCTGGCGTCCTCGCCCGCGCTCGACGCCGTGCTGCTCGCCGAGCTCGACCGCGTGCTGCCCGCCGGGAACGGCACCCGCGCGGTGCTCTACCCGTATCCCGACGACGGCGACCAGCCCTCCACAGTGGATGGACCGGTGCGCGGGCTTCTGCTGGCGGGACTGGAATCGGTCGACGAGGTAGTGGTGCCGGTGCGCGCGAACGGCGCTGTCGCCCTGCTCGTCGCGGACCCCGCGGGCTGCCCTGCCGAACCCGTGGCGGGCTTCGACGCCGGCTCGGGCTGGCTGATGGTGTCCGGCTGGCAGCCGGCCGGGGAGCCGGTGCCCGCCGCCCAGCCCTGGGAGCGGGCGGTGGCCGCCGGGCGCCGGGCGCTGGCCGCGGAGATCGCCGGGGTGTGCCAGGCCGCGCTGGATCTCGCTGTCGCCCACACCTCCGCACGGGTGCAGTACGGCCGCCCCATCGCGTCGTTCCAGGCCGTCCGGCACCGCCTCGCCGAGGGCCACGTCGCGATCAGCGACATCGCGTCGATGCTCGACGCCGCGTGGGCCACCGCGGGAAGTGCGAACGGCGGCGCCTGGGCGGCCGCGATGACGAAGCTGCGAGCCGGCCGCGCGCAGGCCGAGGTCATGCGGCACGGTGTCCAGGTGCTCGGCGCGATGGGTCTGACGAGCGAGAGCGAGATGCACCGCCACGTCACCCGCGCGGGCGCGCTCGACGCCCTGCTCGGCGGTCATCGCCTGCTGAGCGAGACGACCGGCCGCGCGTTGCTGGCCGGGGCACCCGCGGACCCCGTCGTCGAGGTCTGACACGGAAGCGGGCCGGGCAGTCGCGCCCGGCCCGCTTCTGTTTCCGTCTTCTCAGCGGGGTTCCCGCGGCCGCCGGACCTCCGAGCGCGGCCGCTCGACCAGCTCGACGACGGCGCCGTCGGGATCGGCGAGGAACAGCACCGTGAACCCGCCGGTGGGGGTGTCCGGCATCGGGATGAACAGCGGTTCCGGCACCTGCTCGCCCGACTCCCGCACGAGTGCCGCGTGCGCCTCGCGAACGTCTTCGACCGCGAGCGCGATCCGGTACAGCCCTTGGGTGTTGGCCCGCCGCGGCGATCCGGCCCCCGGCCGCTCCTGGAGCTCCAGCGAGAACGTCGGGTCCTCGGGGAGCACGAGCGACGCCCACGACGTGCCGTCGCCGGTGCCGCGGGCTCGCACGGTCCAGCCGATCGAGCCGTACCACGCGAGCGAGCGGGCCAGGTCGGTGCAGCGCATCCGCTCGTGGGAGATCAGCGCACCGACCGGATCGGTTTCCGCGGGCGGGATCTCGGCGACCTCGACCGTGACGCCGTCGGGGTCGGTGGTCCGTAGCCCCGGCCAGGTTTCGCCACGAACCCGTAGCCCGCCCTCGGCAGGCTCCGGCTCGCAGCCGAGCGCCACGAGCCGGTCCCGCAGCCGGGACAGCGACCCGACGCGGTAGCCCAGCGCCGTGAACGCCGAGGGGCGCATGCCCTCGTCCGCGGGCTCGGTCACGGGACGCTGCCACTCGACGAACTCGACGGCGGGCACCGCGCGGGGACCGCGCCGGTCGTAGAGGAACGTCGTCACGCTGGCGGTCGAGCGGTCCAGGCCCATGCTCGTCGAATCGTCGTCGGTGCTCACCGACCGCATCCTCGGGTCGAGGCCGAAGACGGCCATGACGAACCCGGCCGCCCTGGCGCCGTCCACCGTGTTCAGGTTGCAGTGCATCACGGAGTGGGCGTGCTGCGCGGGCCGTGCGGCCGTCCCGGCGGGCGCGCTCACTTCGTGGTCTCCGGGAGGAAGAAGCTCAGCTCGAGATCGGACTCCTCGCCGTCCAGGCGGTAGCGGGAGAAGTCCGTGACCCCCTCGGACCGCAGCACTTCCTCGTCGGTGACCAGCTGACCGGTGAACGACCGCGGGTCCCGGCTGACGATCGCGAGCGCGGCGTCGGCCATCACGGCGGGCGTGCGGGAGCGCTTGCCGGCGACCTCCTCGCCCAGGATGACCCGGATCCCCTCGGTGCCGACGGCCGTGCGGGGCCACAGCGAGTTCGCCGCGACGCCGCGGTCGGCGAGCTCGGCGGCGAGGCCGAGCGTGTTCAGGCTCGCCGCGTACTTCGACGCGGTGTAGGCCAGGTGCGGGCCCAGCCACTGTCCGGAAAGGACCAGCGGCGGCGAGATGGTCAGGATGTGCCCGGCCACGGACCTCTCCAGGTGCGGCAGCGCCGTCCGGCTGACCAGGAAGCTGCCGCGCGCGTTGATCGCGTGCACCAGGTCGTACTTCTTCATCGCGATCGCCGAGGTGGGCGTCGTGTCGAAGGCGGCGGCGTTGTTGACCACGATGTCCAGCCCGCCGAACTCCTCGACGGTGCGCGCCACGGCGGCCTCGACGTCCTCGTCCTTGCGGATGTCGCCGACGACTCCCAGCGCCTTCCCGCCGGCCTCGGTGACCTGCCCGGCCACCGAGTACACCGTGCCGGGCAACCGGTTCGGCCGCGGCTGCCCCGACGTGGCGAGCAGGCTGACGTTCGCCCCCGCCGCGGCGAAGCGCAGCGCGATGGCGGCGCCGATCCCCCGGCTGCCGCCGGTGATCAGCGCGGTGCGCCCCGCCAGTGGTTCGTGTTCCGCAGTGCTCACGCGGTTCGACCTCCGTCGGTCCGGGAGTGGGCATTCGTCTCGGCGGGAAAGGCCCGCCAGGCCGCGCCCAGCTCGTCGACGGTCAGGACCCGGCCGAGCATCTTGAAGGTGTGCCGCAGCATCTGTTCGCCGTACTCGGCCGGCGTCGCGGTGACCGCGTCCCGGGCCACCACGACCTCGAACCCCTCGTGCGTCGCTTCCCCGGCACTCAGCACGAGCGCCACGTTGAGCGAGACCCCGGCGAACACCAGGGTGCGCGCACCGCGGGCCCGCAGCACGGGCAGCAACTCGGTGCCCCAGGTGGGCGACAGGCCCTGGTGCCGGGGCAGCACCAGGTCCTCCTCGGCGTAGAGCTCGGGCAGGACCCGGGTCGCGGGATGACCGGGCGCCCACTCCTCGGTGGGGGCCGCGATGGCCCGCCACAAGGGGGCGGTCCCCGGGTTCACCGCACCGAGCCGGCCTTCGAACGTCGCGTGCACCACGGTCGCGCCGGCCGCCCTGGCCGAGTGCACGAGCTTCTCGATACCGGGCAGGACGGCGCGGGCGTCGGCCGCGAGCGCGGGCAGGACGGAGTTCTCACCGAGGACCCCGGCCTGGCACTCCACACAGACGACCGCGGTGGCCCGGGGATCGATGGCGAGCTGACTTGACGACATTGTCAAACCGTAGCATTCGCTGCCCCGGTGGTCATCCGGCAATCCGTGCGCGCAGCCGCCCGCCGCAGGCCGCGGGGCCGGAACGCTCTCGCGGCAGCTGCGCCCGATAGCAGCCGCGGCACAGCTCCCCACCGGCCACGAGGACGTAACGGGCGTCTCGCGGCACCAAACCCGGTTCGGCGTCGACCCGGCAGATCCCGTAGTGCCCAGCCGCCGCACACAGGCAGGCGCATTCCTGTGACATGGTCATCACCCCGGTCCGTTAATATCGATGAATGATCTAACTCGATGCTCTCATAGCCTTGCCTCTCGCGACCCTTATTGACATTATTGTCAAGCCAACGTGCCCGGAGCCCCGATGGAGTAGCCCGTGCCGACGTCCCGTACCGAGCACTGCCTCGGCGACATCCCGCGCCGCAACGCGGTTCGCTACGCCGAGGTCCCGTCCTATGTGGCCGACGGCCGCGGCGTGACCCATGGCGAGCTGTACGGGCGCGCGTCCGCGCTGGCTGCCGCGCTGGCCAAGGCGGGACTGCGCCGCCAGGACCGGATCGCGCTGTTCGGCCGGAACAGCATCGCCTTCGGCGAGGTGCTCGCGGCGGGACAGCTCAGCGGCATCATCGTCGCCACCGTCAACTTCCGGCTCGCGGCGCCCGAGATCGGCCGGATCCTCGCGGACGCGAACCCGCGGGTGCTCTTCGTCGACGCGGAGTACCTGCCGGTCATCGACCTCGCGCGCGCCGAGCTGGATCTCGGGCTGATCGTCTGCCTCGACCACACCGAGCGCACCGACGTCGTGCGCTACGAGGACTTCCTGTCCTCCACGGCCGGAGCGGACCTGCCGTTCTCCGCACGGCCGGAGGACATCGCCTGCCTCATCTACACCAGCGGCACCACCGGCAGGCCCAAGGGCTGCATCCTCGGACAGCGGGAGCTCTTCCACGGCGCGCACCTGATGAACGTCGAGATGCGCACCGGCAGCGACGACCGGGTACTGCTGACGATGCCGCTGTTCCACATCGGCGCGATGGCGATCGGCCTCGGGCTGCACGCCCGCGGCGGAACCTCGGTGCTGCACCGGCAGTTCGACCCCGTGGCTGTGCTCGACACGGTGGCCGGGCAGGACATCACGGTGCTGCACCTGGCCCCCACCATGCTGCAGGCGCTGCTGCGCGAGGCGGCCGGGCGGCCGGGCTCGCTCGCCGGGGTGCGGACGGTCGTCTACTCCGCCGCGCCGATCACCGCGCCGGTGCTGCAGGCGGCGATGACCGCCATGCCCGGCGCGGGTTGCCTCAACCTCTACGGCCAGACCGAGGTGATGACCTCCGGGCTGCCGCGCGAGCTGCACCGCGGGGAGGGTGCCGCACGCGAGCGCCGGCTGAGCTCGGTCGGGCACCCGTTCCCAGACAACGCCGTGCGCATCGTCGGCGAGGACGGCACCGAGTGCCCGCCCGGCACACCGGGCGAGGTCACCGTCGCCTCGCCCGCGATGTTCCGCGGTTACTGGAACGACTCGGCGGCGACCGCGGCCACGCTCCGGGACGGCTGGTGCCACACCGGCGACGTCGGCGTGCTCGACGAAGAGGGCCTGCTGCACCTGGTCGACCGGAAGAAGGACGTCATCATCTCGGGCGGCGAGAACATCTACTCCCTGGAAGTGGAGGAAGCACTCGTCACGCATCCGGGAGTGGTCCAGTGCGCGGTCGTCGGCATCCCGGACGAGCGCTGGGGCGAAGCGGTGTGCGCGGTGGTCGTGCCGGCCGAGGGCGCCGCGATAGACGTGACAGACCTGCGCGAGCACGTCTCGGCGCGGATCGCGCGGTACAAGGCGCCGCGCTCCGTGGTCGTCGTCGAGGAGCTGCCGGTCCTGCCGACCGGAAAGGTCGACAAGAAGGCACTCCGGCAGCAGTTCGCGGCCCGGCAGGAAACCGGCGCCTGATCCCCCGTACCCGAGGAGGTGCGCATGTACCCGGCAGACTTCGCGCTGTCCACTCCGGACAAGTCCGCGGTGGTGGTGGCGGACACCGGGCAGCGCCAGACCTACCGGGAGCTCACGGAGGGCGCGAACCGGCTGGCCCGGCTGTTGCGCGAGGCGGGCTTGCGCCCGGGCGACCACTACGCGGTCTTCGCCGAGAACCACCTGCGGTACTTCGAGCTCGTGTGGGCCGGCCTGAACAGCGGCCTCTACGTCACGCCGGTCAACTCGCACCTGACCGCGGCCGAGGCCGCCCACCTCGTCAACGACAGCGGCGCCAAGGTGGTGCTCACCACCTCGGCCATGGCCGAGGTCGCGGAGCAGCTGGTGCCACTGACCCCGGGCGTCACGCGCCGGCTGATGCTCGACGGGACGGGCGAACACCACGAGTCCTACGAGCAGGCCGTCTCGGCCTTTCCGCCCGAACCGCTCGAGGACGAGGTGCGGGGCACCTTCATGCTCTACAGCTCCGGCACCACGGGCAGGCCGAAGGGCATCCGCTTCCCGTTGCCCGGCCATCCCGCCCGTGCCGGCGATCGCGAGCTGCTGCCCTCGGGTACCGCACTGCTCGGCCTCGACGAGGACACGGTGTACCTCTCCCCCGCGCCGCTCTACCACGCCGCGCCGCTGCGGGTCTCGGCTCTGGTGCACTGCACGGGCGGGACGGTGGTCGTACTGCGCCGGTTCGACGCGGAGCAGGCCCTCGCGGCGATCGAGGAACACCGGGTCACCTCGAGCCAGTGGGTGCCGACGATGTTCGTGCGCATGCTCAAACTGCCCGGCGAGGTCCGCGACCGCCACGACCTGTCGAGCATGCGGATCGCGGTGCACGCGGCGGCGCCCTGTCCGGTGGAGGTCAAGCGCCGGATGATCGAGTGGTGGGGCCCGATCCTGCGGGAGTACTACTCGGGCACCGAGAACATCGGCACGACCGTGCTCTCCAGCGAGGAATGGCTGGCACACCCGGGCTCGGTGGGGCGGCCGCAGGGGACCGTCATCCACATCTGCGCCGAGGACGGCACCGAGCTGCCCGCGGGATCCGTGGGCACGGTGTACTTCGCGACACCGGACATCACGGTCGCCTACCACAACGACCCGGAGCGGACCGCGGCGTTGTCGCATCCGCAGCATCCGGACTGGCGCACCATCGGCGACATCGGGCACCTCGACGAGGACGGCTACCTCTACCTGAGCGACCGCCGCGACTTCACCATCATCGCGGGCGGGGTCAACATCTATCCCCGCGAGATCGAGGACGTCCTCGTGGTGCACGACGAGGTCGCCGACGTCGCCGTGTTCGGGGTGCCCCATCCGGAACTGGGCGAGCAGGTTCAGGCCGTCGTCCAGCCGGTGCGCTGGTCCGACGCCGGGAACGGCCTCGCCGAGCGCCTGCTGGCCCACTGCCGGACGCGGCTTGCCCCGTTCAAGTGGCCGCGCTCGATCGACTTCGTGCGCGAGCTGCCACGGCAGGACAACGGAAAGCTCTACAAGACGGCGCTGCGCGAGTCCTACCGGGCGCGAAGCCGACAACCAAGGAGAGAATCATTTCGATGACAGTCCTTTCCAGGGCACGCGCGCTGGTCCCGGCCGCTGCCGTGCTGCTGTCGCTCCCGTTCACCGCGGTGTCCGCCGTGTCGGACCCGGGAGGCTGCTCCGACGTCAAGGTCCCGGCCTCGCTGGCGCCGGGACTGCCCAAGGACCAGACCATCTACGGGCGGCTGTGCCTGCCACCCGGGCACGCGCCCGACGTCCTCCAGATCCTCGTGCACGGCGCCAGCTACGACCACACGTACTGGGATTTCCCGGGGTTCGGCGGCCAATACTCCTATACCCGCACTCAGAACTCCGCCGGCTACGCCACACTGGCCATCGACCAGCTCGGCGTCGGCCGCAGCTCGCATCCGCTGAGCGCGCTGGCCACCCAGCTCGCGGGCGCCAGCACCGTGCACGACGTGGTCACGGCGGCCCGCGGGGGCGCGCTCGGCCCGAGTTTCGACCGGGTCGCGCTGGTGGGCCATTCCTTCGGATCGCTCACCGTGTGGCTCGAAGCCGCGACCTACGCCGATGTCGACGGGGTCCTGGTGTCCGGGGCGTCGCACTCGCTCGGCGCGCTCGCCCTCGCCGAGCTGGGCCCCCACATCCGCCCGGCCCAGCTCGACCCCGTCACGGCCGCACACGTCCCCGCGGCGGATCTGGGCTACGTCAGCATTCCCGGGGCCCGCGCTCCGATCTTCTACTATCTGCCCAATGCCGATCCCGCTGTCGTCGCGCAGGACGAGGCCACCCGCAGCGAGATTCCGGTGGGAGTGGGGGCCACGATCCCGGTCTACATTCCGGCCACCGTCGGTATCAAGGTGCCGGTCCTCGAGGTCAACGGCGTCGAGGACAAGCCGTTCTGCGTCCAGGGCGGCGGTGGCTCGCTCACCGACTGCCGCAGCGACGCCACCCTGCACGACTCCGAGGCGGTGTTCTTCTCCCCCGAGGCACACCTGGAGACCACGGTCATCCCCGACGCGGGGCACGACCTGAACCTGCAACGCAACGCCCGGGTCTTCTTCGACCGCGCGACGCGCTGGTTCCAGAACCACTTCCCGCTACGCTGACCCGGGTCCGGCGGTGACCAGGGGCGTACCCGGTCACCGCCGGCCGTCCGGAACCGTGTCCCCGTCGGCGATCGCGGCGCGGACCTGCTGGCGCTGGATCTTTCCCATGGAGTTGCGCGGGATGGACGCCAGCGTCCGCACCCGCTCCGGGGTCTTGTACCGGGCCATTCCCGCGTCCCGGCAGTGCGCGCGCACGTCGTCCAGGGTCGGCGGCGGCAGCCCGTCCGCCGGAACCACCACGGCACAACAGGTCTCGCCCAGCCGTGGATCCGGCAACCCGATCACCGCGATGTCCGCGATCGCCGGATGGGTGGACAGCACCGCCTCGATCTCGGCGACCGAGATGTTCTCACCGCCCCGCACCACGATCTCCTTGAGCCGGCCGGTGATGGTGACCAGGCCGTGCTCGTCCACGACGGCGAGGTCACCGGTCCGGACGTAGCCCTGCTCGTCGATCGCGGTGGCGTCCAGCTCGTGGTCCAGGTAGCCGGCGAAACGCTGTGGCCCGCGCAGCCGCAGCTCCCCCGAGCTTCCCGCGGGCAGGTCCCTTCCGTCGGCGCCGGCGATCCTGACCTCCACGCCCGGCCCCGGGAGCCAGGACGACCTCGCCTTGCCCGCCGCGTCCGTCCGCCGCGGGAACCCCGCGATGGGGAACTCGGTCAGGCCGTACCCGTTCACCACGCCGTCCCCGCCCAGTGTCCGGCGGACGATCTCGTCGAGGTCCGGGGAGACCGCCGCGCCGCCGCCCATGCACAGCCGCAGCCCTGGAAACAGCCGCTCGGCGCCGTGTTTTCGTTGCGCGGCAAGATAAGCCTGGAAGAAGGGGGTGGCGCTGCCGAGGATCGTCGCCCCGTGCTCCGCCATGGTGACCGGGGTGCGGGCGGGGTCGAAGTTGTCCAGCAGCACGAGCCTGCTGCCCACCCGCAACGTGGTGACCAGCCAGGCCATCCCGCCGATGTGGGCGAACGGGTAGGCCATCGGGAACACGTCGTCCTCGCCGGCACCGAACTGGTCCACCATCGCGTTCGAGGACGCGAACACCGAGGCGTCGGTGTGCAGCACGCCCTTGGGCCGGGCCGTGCTGCCCGAGGTCACGTACACCCAGCGCGGCGCGTCCGACGCCGGTGGCGAGGGCAAGTCCGCGGGATCGCCTTGTGGCAGCGCGAGTTCCGTACTCTCGTTGTGGTCACAGGGAATCACCCTGGCACGAGAACCGGCGACCGAGCGCACCGCCGCGGCGTGCTCGAAACCCCGCCAGCGCGTCGGGACCACCGCGAACTCCGGCGCGAACTGCTCGTCGAGCGCCCGCAGCTCCGCCTCCCGCAGCACCGTGATCACCGGGTTCTGCACGGCGCCGAGCCGGGCCAGCGCGACGCTGAGCACCACGCATTCCAGTGTCGTGGGCAGCTGCCACATGACCCGCGAGCCCTCCCGCACACCGAGGGCGGCGAGCCCGGCGCCCACCCGCTCCGCGGCGTCGCGGAGCCCGGCCGCGGTCATCGCGGCGCCCCGGTCGTCGCTCAGCAGGATCCGGCCGGGTGTCCGCTCGGCCCGCCAGAGCACCAGGTCCCACAGCCGGTGTGGCGGTGCGGTGGTGGTCACCGCGGGCTCCCGGTGCGCGCCGTCCAGCGGCCGTAGGGGATGTGCTCGGGAATTTCCCAGAAGCTGCGCACCGCGCTCGAACCACCCGGCTCGACCCGCCAGACGTCGACGCTCGGGATCACCAGCGCCGCACCGCGGTAGCTGCCCTCGTTGCTGCACACCACCACGGCCTCGTCGGCACCGGTGATGAGCTGCGTGATGCGTACCGCCGGGTGGTCCGGCCCGGTCCGGTCCCACAGCTGCGAGGCCAGTTCCCAGCCGTGCTTGACGGGAGTGCCGACCGGGTCCTCCAGGGTCGGCTCGCCGGGCGACATGGTGCGCCAGTGCCGCAGCCAGCCCTCCTTGTCCTGTGCGTTCCACAGCTCGTACCAGCGCCGGATGAACAGTTCGAGATCCCGGCCGTCGATCGCCATCGGACATCCTTCCCGGCGTTTCGGTCATGATCTGCGCGCGAACTGATTCCAACGGCCCTTGACGAAAATGTCAACTACGTATTCCCTGAACTTCTCACCAGCCACCCGAAAGGCGGGAACGATGGATTTCGGTATCAGGGGCAGGACCGCGCTGGTCACCGGCGGCAGCAAGGGCATGGGGCGCGACGTCGCGCGGATGCTGGCCGCCGAGGGGTGCCGGGTGGCCGTCGTCGCCCGGACGAAGGCGGACATCGACGACGCGGTCGCCTCGATCCGGGAACAGGGCGGCACGGCCGTCGGCATCACCGCGGACATGACCGACGGGGAGCAGGTGCGCCGGGCCGTGGCCGAGGTGCGCGAGGCGTTCGGCCCGCCGTCGATCGTGATCGGCCAGACGAAGTTCACCGTGCCCGGCGACTTCGCCGACATCGAGGACGTGGCCACCTACACTGACTCGTTCCAGACCTACACCGTCAGCCAGGTCAACCTGTTGCACGCGGTACTGCCCGCGATGCGCGACGCCGGCTGGGGGCGGTTCGTGCACATCGGGTCGGCGACGGCGAAGGAGCCGGTGGGCAACATCCACCACGCGGTCGCCAACGCGACCCGCCCGTCGACCATCGGCCTGCTCAAGACCGTCTCGGACGAGTACGCCCGGTACGGCATCACCGTCAACACGGTCGCCCCCGGCTGGATCGAGACCCAGAACGCCGTGGACTACCTGCGGGCCAACGCCGGGGTGGCGACCGAAGACGAGCGCCGGAGCTGGATGCTCGACAACGCCCGGGTGCCCGCCGCCAGGATGGGCCGCTCCGACGAGATCGCCTCGCTCATCGTCTACCTCTGCTCGGCGCAGGCCGGATATGTGACCGGCAACTGGATCGAGGTCGACGGCGGGCACCACCGCTCAGCGTTCTGAGCCGGCCCCGGGCACGAACAGCCGGACGATCTCGTCGCGAACGACCGGATACGGGCGGTCCAGCCGAGCCCGGGCCCGCATCTCCAGGCAGCGCAGCACGACCGCGTGCACGGCGAAGGCGTCCCGTCCGGGAACCGCCGCGGGCAGCGTGCCGTCCTCGCGGGCCCTGCCGAAGGCCTCCACCAGGATCTCCCGGTGACAGGCGTGCACGTCCTCGAGCGCGTCGGCGATCCCGGCGACCATGCCGACCTCCGGGGCGAGGAAGGTCCGTCCTTCCCTGGCCTGCCGCTCGTGCCAGCCGATGCCGAGGAACTCCTCGATCCAGGCGATCACCGCGGCCCGGCCGTCCGCGGCGCCGCCGACCGCCGCCCGCAAGCGATTGCGCACGAGCTCGCCCGCCTCGCGCTGCATGGCGAGCACCAGGGCGTCCTTGGACGGGAAATGCCGGTAGAAGGTGCGCCGGTTCACCCCGGCGGCCCGCAGGATGTCCTCGATCGCCGTCGTCCCGCCGCCGCGGCCGATCAGCCGGTGCGCGGCACGGACGATGCCCGCCCGCTCCCGTTCGGCGCGGCCCGACTCGACCGCCCGGCCTGTCGGCATGTTCATTCTTCACCTTTCCGCCTGCCCCATGATCGCACAATCCGCGAGAACGGGCCCGGTCGTTCGGGGAATGTCATTCCCCGAACCGTCGCACGCTGTTAAGCTCGGTGGGAATGATATTCTCAAGAAGACCCTCAGGGAGGTCGGCGTCGTGCGCTTGCATGGGCTGGATCTGGAGCTGACCGGATGGTTCCAGGTGGCGTGGTCGGGGGACATCGGGCCGGAGCAGGTGGTGCCGCTGCGCTACTTCGGCCGGGACCTGGTGGCCTATCGCGGCAAGGACGGCGTGGTCCGGGTGCACGACCGGCACTGCCGGCACCTGGGTGCGAGCCTGGCGCACGGCGGCTGCGTCGTCGACGAGGGCATCCAGTGCCCCTTCCACGGCTGGGTCTGGGCGCCGGACGGGCACAACGTGTCCATCCCCTACCAGGAACGCCCCAACAAGGCCCGCAAGCTCGGCAGCTGGCCGGTCGTGGAGCGCAACGAGTCGATCTACGTCTGGTTCGACCACGCCGGCCGGGAGCCCTACTGGGACGTGCCGGACGCGCTCCACGACACTCCGCACGCCGCCGACCGCGAGTTCCACCCCGCCGGGCCCGACGCCCGCGAAAGCTTTCCGGACCTGCGGGTGCATCCGCAGATGGTCGTCGAGAACACGGTCGACCCGCACCACTTCCGGTTCGTCCACCGCACCCCGCTCAGCCCGGTCGTCCTCGAAGAGAAGGTCGAGGGCCCGCAGTGGTGGGCGCGGGTCGGCTTCGGGAAGGGCTGGCGCGACCACGCGCACGACGAGGACGGCGCGCTGCGCACGGACACGGCGAACACCATCGAGATCCTGTGGTCCGGGATGGGGGTCAGCGTCAACGTCGAGCACATGCGCGAAGGCGTGCGGGTGATCACCATCAACACCACTCCCGTCGAGGACGGCCGCAGCGAGATCTTCGCGACGTACTGGATCGACCGGGCCGGCGACGAGGAGAGCTACCGGCGGCGCCTTGCCGAGGCCAAGCTCGCCCTGCCCGACGACATCAAGATCTGGAACCACCAGATCTTCCTGGACCCGCCGGCGCTGGCCACCGAAGAGGCCCGCGGCTTCCGCCGGATGCGGCGCTGGGCGCGCCAGTTCTACCCGGGTGACGTGGGCGAGAACGGCCCGGCCGGCACCGGCGACACCCGCGCACCGGGAACCGAGAAGCTCGAAGCCGGTGCCTCCTGACGCGACTGCTCAGTCGCTTGTGGACGGTGCGAGTGCCTTGCCGAGGAGCTCGATCTCGCGCAGGCAGTCGTCGATGCCGCGGGCCTGCGCGTCGATCGAGACGTAGGTGACGCCCGCCCGCTCGTACTCGGGCAGCACCGCCGCGAGCTGCTCGGCGGCGCGCTGGGGGTCGCGGGTGGGCGCCGGGGTGAAACAGACGTCGAACTCCGGCGGGCGCCCCGCCGCGGACCGCATTTCCCGCAGCTGCGCGATCCGCTCCCCGAGGCCGCCTGCGGTCAGCTCGGGCGTACCGGTGACAACGGCCATCGCGGCGGGTTGTTCGAAGGGCAGCCAGCCGTCGGCGGTCTCGGCCACCCGGCGCATCGCGGCCTTGCTGTTGCCCCCGATCCAGATCGGCGGGCCGGGACGCTGCGCCGGCCGGGGCAGCATGACCTGGCCGTGCGCCGGGAAGAACTCGTCGTCACGCTCGACGACCTCGCCCGACCAGGCCGCCCGCAACGCGCCGATCGCGGCGTCGAACCGGGGACCGCGGTCGGCGAAGGGCGCGTCCAGCACCTCGAACTCCGCCCGCTGGTATCCCGCGCCCATGCCGACCACGAGCCTGCCGCCGGAGAGCCGGTCGAGGCTGGCCGCCGACTTCGCCGCCAGGTACGGGTTGCGGTAACCGGCGACCAGTACGAAGGTCAGCAGCCGCACCCGGCTGGTCGCCGCCGCCATGAACGACAGCGCGACGAACGGATCGAAGGCGTGATGACCGCCGTTGGCGAGCCAGTCCTGCGCGGGGAACGGGTGGTCGGTCGTGGACACCATGTCGAACCCGCATTCCTCGGCCGCCACGGCGATGTCGGCCAGGTCGCGGTCGCCGATCCAGGTGTCCCAGTGCTTCACCGCGCGGGCGGGGAACTGGTAGTTGAGCTTCATGCGCTGTCCTTCGTCCAGAGTGCGGCCACTTCGGCCACGGTCGGTGTGGCACCGAGCAGCGCGATCGCGTAGCGCAACAAGTCCTGCGCGAACGACAACGGAAGCCCGAGCACGGCGTCGCGGACGACGGCCACCCGGTAGCCCAGGTTGACCGCCTCGACGGCCATCCCGAGCACCGCCTCGTTGAGCGACACCCCGCCGATCACCAGCGTGCGCACGTCCAGGCTGCGCAGCACCATGTCGAAGTCGGTGCCGGCGAAGGCCGACATCCCGTGGTGGCGGGCGTGCACGACGTCGTCCGGCCCGGGCGCCAGCTCGGGCACGATCTCGGCGGCCGGCGAGCCCGCTCGCAGGTACCCGGGGTCCCGCCCGAGGGTGACCGCCATCAGCGGGGTGTTGATCCGCGTCCCGACGTGACGGGGCCGGAACTGGAGCGTCGCGTGCACGACCGGCACCCCGGCACGGCGTGCGGCCGCGGTCAGCGTCGCCAGCTGTCCGATCAACCCCGCGGCGCGGACAGCGTCGCCGAGTTCGCGGGTGGCCGGCGACGCCAGGTCGCCGACGACACCGCGCTGCATCTCGGAGACGACGACGGCCGCCTGCGACGGATCGACCAGCTCGGCCAGTTCCATCGGTCCCCCTGGGTCAGTGAGCCGGGGCGATGAGCTCCTCGCCCAGCTTTCCTACGGTGTCCTCGGCCGCGCCGGGGTCGTCCCCGCAGACGACGACCACCACGCGGTCCACCCCGCGCTCGGCCAACGCGCCCACGTCGTCCTCCAGCCGCGCCGTGTCCCACCCGCGCCGGATGTCGAGCAACGGCCAGTGGCCGCTCACCACGACCTCGACGGCACCGGCCGGGCGCCCCTGCTCGACCGTCAGCGTCCGCAGCTGCGCGATGTGCCGGGACAGCTCGTCCAGCCCGTCGATGGGCGCGGTCCGCATGGTCCTGGCGAGCCGGCCGGTCGCGAGGATCGCCACCCAGCCTTCGGCGTGGCGGGCCGCCCGCAGCCGCCCCCACCGGCTGTTGCCGTGCACCCACAGCGGCGGGCCGGGCCGCTGGACCGGACCCGGCCGCGGGAGCGTCGCGCGGGCGGAGAAACCGTCGCCCTCGCGGGTGATCTCGGCACCCGACCACGCCGCACGCAGCACTTCCAGGGCTTCGTCGAACCGCTCCCGCCGCGTCTCGAAATCCATCCCGAGCGCCCGGAACTCGCCACGCAGGTAGCCGGTGCCGACGCCGAGGACCAGCCGCCCGCCGCTGAGGGCGTCCAGGCTGGCCGTCTGGTGCGCGGTGAGGAACGGGTTGCGGTACGGCAGCACCAGTACCCACGTCAACAGGCGGATCCGGGAGGTCACGGCGGCGCAGAAACCCAGCGCGGAGAACGGGTCCGCGCTGCCCTCTCCCCCGTTGCGCACCCACTTGGCCGACGGCGCCGGATGGTCGGTGAACCCGATCGAGGAGTACCCGCTGTCCTCCGCGGCGCGGGCGAAGCGGGTCACCGCCGAGGGCGAGAGGATCGCCGGCGTCCAGGCGGGGTCGGCCGTGGCGTGCTGCAGGTCGAACTTCACGCTCGCACCGGCACCCAGCCGCCGCCCTCGGCGCTGCGGTGGGCGGCGTCGATGATCTCCAGGCTGAGCAGCCCGTCGGCGAACGTCGGTATCGGCGTCGGTTTGCCCTCGAAGGCCGGCAGCCAGTCCTCGAGCATGAGGGCCATCGCGCGGCTCGCGTGGCCGGCGAGGCCGTGCGGCAACTGATCCGGTGCGGCCGGCGACCGCTCGGCGGGCGTCAGCGTCGCGAGACCGTCGTCGGTGGCCGCGCCCGCCCGGTAGCCGGTCTCCCGCAGGGTGCCGTCGCCGATCACCGTGCCGTCGGCGCCGAAGAGCTCCAGCCGGAAATGGTCGGCGTGGGCGCCGATCGTCGACACGCTCAGCACGGCGAGCGCGCCCGAGTCCATCCGCATCAGCAGCGCCGAGGTGTCGTCGGCGGTGACCTCCAGCGTCCCGCCGCCGGGCAGCGAGCGGACCGGGATGCTGCTGCGCACCTCGGCGCACACGGCGGTGGGACGGCCGAGCAACGTGCAGAGGTAGTCGAGGTCGTGCACCAGCATCCCGGCGAGGTAGCCGCCGCCCTGGGCGCGGTCGTACATCCAGGTGGCCTGCAAGGGCCGTTCGGGACGCCAGTAGGACGCGCTGCGGCTGACCCGGGCGAAGTACGCCGTGCCGAGCAGGCCGGCGCCGACGCGTTCGGTGATGGCGAGCCACTCCGGGTTCCACCGGTTCTCGAAGCAGCATCCCGTCGGCCGCCCCGCGGACTCGGCCGCCTTGACCATCTCGCGGGCCTGAGCCGGATCGGTCGCCAGCGGTTTCTCGCACAGCACCGCCTTGCCCGCGGCGAGTGCGGCCACGGTGATCTCGTGGTGCAGTGCGGTGGGCGTGGCCACCGAGACCACGTCGAGGTCGTCGCGGGTGACGAAGGAGCGCCAGTCGGTGGACGTGTCCTCGATCCCCAGGCGGCCGGCGACCTTGCCGAGCCGTTCGGGCGTGCGGGCGCAGAGCGCGACCGGCTCGAATCCCCCGGCCGCCCGGTAGGCGGGAACCTGGACGTGCGCTCCCCAGCCGACCCCCACGATGCCGACCCGCAGTGCCATGCCGCCTCCCGCTCATCGTTGCCCGGTCGACCACTAATCAGGTAGATATTATAGCTGAGAATACTGATTTACAACGCCAGGAGGACGCGTGACGGGAACGGGACCGCTGAGCGGGCTGCGGGTGCTGGAGCTCGCCGGCCTGGGTTCGGTCGCCGTCGCGGCGATGACCCTGGCCGACCTCGGTGCCGACGTGGTGCGGCTCGACCGGCCCTCGGGGCCCTACCCGGTGTCCGACGGCGATCCGATCCTGCGCGGGCGGCGCCACGTGCGTGCCGATCTCAAGACCGCCGAAGGCCGCGCGGCGGCGCTGGAGCTCGCCGCCTCCGCCGACGTCCTGCTCGAGTCCCTGCGGCCCGGCGTGGCCGAACGGCTCGGGGTCGGCCCGCGGATCTGCCTGGCCCGCAACCCGCGGCTGGTCTACGCCCGGGTCACCGGCTGGGGCCAGGACGGGCCGATGTCGCACCTGGGCGGGCACGACCTCAACTACGTCGCACTGACCGGGGTGCTGCGTGCGCTGGGCCGCGCGGACGAGCGCCCCGCACCGCCGCTGAACCTGCTCGGCTTCGCGGGCGGGGCGATCTTCGGCGTCGTCGGCGTGCTCGCGGCACTGCGCGAGGTCGAGCGCTCGGGGCGCGGTCAGGTCGTCGACGCGGCGATCGTCGACGGGGTCGGGCTGCTCGCACAGATGGTCTGGTCCTTCCGTCAGCGCGGGCAGTGGACCGAGGAGCGCGAAAGCAACCTCTTCGACGGCCACGCGCCGTTCTACGACACCTACCGCTGCGCCGACGGCGAGTTCGTCGCGGTCGCCGCGATGGAGCCGGTCTTCTACGCCAACCTCCTCGACGGGCTGGGCCTGGCCGGCGAGGACCTGCCCGCGCAGCTGGACGAGAAGGGCTGGCCGGTGTTGCGCGCCCGGTTCACCGAGGTCTTCGCCGGGCGCACGCGCGACGAGTGGGCCGCGGTGTTCGAGGGCCGCGACGCCTGCCTGACGCCGGTGCTGAGGTTCAGCGAGGCCGCCGTCCACCCGCATCTGGCCGCCCGGTCGGCGGTCGTCAGCCGCGACGGCGTCCAGCAGGCGGCTCCCGCGCCGCGGTTCTCCCGGACCACGACGAGCGCCGCCCCGCCCCCGGTGCCGGACTCGCTCACCGCCGTGCTCGCCGACTGGCGGGACCGCTGAGGGGCCGCCGGTCCGGCGCTCACCGCTTCATCTCGTAGATCCCGGTCGGTGCGTCGCATCGGACCTGCCGCGACGGCGCTCTCTAGACTGGGCGGCACCATGGACGAGTCAGCAGAACGGACGGTCGACACGAGCGACGCCGCGGAGGGCAAGCTCGGCCCGCGGGCGGCGCGCACGCGCAACGCCATCCTGCAGGCCTCGAAGCAGCTGTTCCTCGACCGCGGCTACGCGGGCACCCGGATCAACAACATCACCGACGCGTGCGGTATCTCCCGAGCCGGGTTCTACACCTACTTCCGCGACAAGCGGGAAATCTTCAACACCCTCGGCGAGGCGACCTACCACGAGCTGCTCGAGGTGATCGGCGCCCTGGACGACCTGCCCCGGCCGGCGTCCCGCGCCGACCTCGAGGGCTGGATCCGGCGGTACTTCGCGTTCATGGACGAGCACGGCGCGTTCATCCTGTCCGCGCAGTCGGGTCCGTCCGACGAGGACGTCCGGGTCGCGAGCAACCGGATGCAGATGCGGGTGGCGTTCCTGCTCGGGGTCGACCTGCGCGGCCGCCAGAAACATCCCACCGCCGCACCGGAGGCGCTCGGACTGGCCGCCCAGGCCATGATGGACCGCTCCTGGTATCACTGCCGCGCGCAGCAGCTGCCCATCGACGAGGACGACGTCATCGGCGTCATCACCGACTTCTTCGTGGCCGCGCTGGCGGGCTGACCCGGCTCAGCGGGTGCTCAGCAGCATCGCGCCGCCGACCGGCCCGCCGCCGACGCCGACGACCGCGACCTCGGGATCGCCCGCGACCTGCCGCTCGCCGCCCTCGCCCCAGAGCTGGACGCACGCCTCGTGCAGGAAGCCCATGCCGTGCAGGCGCCCGCCCGAGAGCTGGCCGCCACTGGTGTTGAGCGGCAGCGTCCCCTCGAGCGCGATCCGCCCGCCGTCGTCGAGGAACTCGCCGACCTTGCCGTGCTCGCAGAACCCGAGCGCCTCCAGCCACATCACGGTCAGGAAGCTGAAGCCGTCGTAGAGCTGCGCGACGTCCACGTCGGCAGGGCGCAGGCGGGTCCGGTCCCACAAGGTCGCCGCGGCGTCGTGCGCCGCCATGGTCGTCAGGTCCGCGCGCTGGTCCCAGGTGGCGCGCTCGAACATGCCGGTACCGACCGACTCGACGGTCAGCGGATGGCGCGGCAGGCCCTTCGCGGCGTCCCGGCGGGAGATGACGACGGCGGTGGCCCCGTCGCAGGGGACGTCGCAGTCGTACAGGCACAGCGGTTCCGAGATCATCCGCGCGCCGAGGTAGTCGTCCATCGTCATCGGATCGCGGTAGATCGCGTCGGGGTTGAGCCCGGCGTTGCGGCGCGCGTTGAGCGCGATGGTGCCCAGGTGCTCGCGGGCGAGGCCGAACTCGTGCATGTACCGCTGGGCCGGCATGGCCAGCCAGTTGGCCGCCGAGAGGGCGCCGAAGGGGCCGGTGTACTCCAGGTGCGGTGGCAGCTGACCGCCGGCGAACAGCACCGAGGCCCGGCCGCGGCTGGCCTGCGCGGTGGACTCCCACACCGACCGGAACACGACCACGTGGTCGGCGAGCCCGAGCGTCACCGCCATGCAGGCCTCGATGGCCGGACCGATCTGCGCCGCGGTCTCGGTCGCGGAGAGGTACCAGCGGCTGCGCAGGCCGAGCGCGTTGCGCACGTCGTGCACGTTCGCGCCGGAGAACCCGGGATCGGGCACGCCGGGGCCGGGATAGCTGGCGATGCCGTCGACGTCCTCGGGCCGCAGACCCGCGTCGGCGATCGCACGCAGGACCGCCTCGACCGTCAGCTCCAGCCCGGTGCGCCCGAGCCTGCGGCCGACCTGGGACTTGCCCGCACCCGTGAGCACCGCCTTGCCCGCGAACGGCCCGCCGCTCATCGCTTCCCCCCAGCCGGCCGGAACAGCGGCAGCGCGAGCATGCAGTCCGGGCCTTCCCATTCCTCGAAGAACACTTCCACCTCGAGTCCGATCCGGACGTCCTCCGGCGCGATGTCGACGATGTTGGTGATGAGCCGGACGTCGGGCTCATCGGCCAGCTCGACCATGGCCACGACGTAGGGCGGCGCGAACCCGGGCACCCAGGGCTGCCGGTTGATCGTGAACGCGGCGACGGTGGCGCGCCCCGACACCGGCTCCGGGCCGACCTCCAGGCTGTGGCACCGCCAGCAGACCGGCCCCGGGGGGTGGAAGAAACGGTGGCAGGACCGGCAGCGGTGGATCAGCAGCTGCCCGTCGAGGCCGCCTGTCCACAACTTCGCCGACTCCGGACTGGGACTGGGCAGCAACCGCTGCTCGGGCCGGACATAGCTGGTCACGTGCTGACCCTAGAAGAACTTGACATATTCGTCAATTACGAGTCTGATGCGAGCAAAGCCACGGAGTTCGGGAGGCGCCCGCGATGGGTCATCGCTACCTCGGTTACGAAACCCTCGAGGGGGGCCGGATCGCCCGCATCACGCTGAACCGGCCGCAGGCCCGGAACGCGCAGAACCGTGGCCTGCTGGTCGAACTGGGCGAGGCGTTCGAGCGGGCCGAAGCCGATGACGCGGTGCGGGTGGTGATCCTGCGTGGCGCGGGCGCCTCGTTCTCCGCCGGGCACGACCTCGGCACCGCGGAAAGCCTGGCCGAGCGGGAGCCGGGGCCGGACCAGCATCCGACGTACCGGCGCAACGGCAGCACACTCGGCGGTGCCGAGGGCCGGGTGCGGCAGGAATGGCACTACTACTACGAGAACACCAAGCGCTGGCGCAACCTCCGCAAGATCACCATCGCGCAGGTGCACGGAAACGTGCTCTCCGCCGGACTGATGCTGATGTGGTGCTGCGACCTGATCGTCGCCACCGAGGGCACGGTCTTCGCCGACGTCGTCGGCACCCGGCTGGGCATGTGCGGCGTCGAGTACTTCGCGCACCCGTGGGAGTTCGGCCCGCGCAAGGCGAAGGAGCTGCTGCTCACCGGCGACTCGCTGGGCGCGGACGAGGCGCACGCGCTGGGCATGGTGAGCAAGGTCTTCAGGGCCGACGAGGTCTCCGAGCGCACGCTGGAGTTCGCGGCCCGGGTCGCGAAGGTGCCCTCGATGGCGGCACTGCTCATCAAGGAGTCGGTCAACCAGTCCCAGGACGCCATGGGGTTCAGCACCGCGCTTGACTCGTGCTTCACGCTGCACCAGCTCAACCACGCGCACTGGAGCGAGGTGTCCGGTGGCCAGGTCTACGTCGGCACCGCCGACTACGGCCTCGACGACTGGCGTGCCGCGCCCGCGATCCTGCCGGCCCGCCGCGACACCCCGTGAAAGATCAATTCGCGGGTAGGATCCCGGTGCCATCGTCTTGACCCCCGAGGAGCATTGCCCGTGCCGAGCCTCCTGCGCCTGGACTCTTCCGCCGACACCCGGTCTTCCACATCGCGGGCGCTGACCGGGCTGTTCACCGAAACCTGGCGGGAGCTGAGCCCGGAGCACGAGATCGTCGAGCGAGACCTGCACCGGACGCCGCCGCCCCACCTGCCGGACGCCGCGCTGCACTACGCCCCGCGCCTGCGTGTCGACGGCGAACGGCCGGACCCGGCCGCGGAGGAGCGGCAGAACGCGTTGCTGGCCGAGCTCTCGGCGGCGGACGTCGTCGTGATCGGGGCGCCGATGTACAACTGGTCGGTCCCCTCGACCCTCAAGGCATGGCTGGACCACGTGCACGTACTCGGCACGACCGTGCCCTTCGACACGAAGGACCAGCCGCTGGCGGGCAAACCCGTGGTCGTCGTCTCCAGCCGGGGCGCCGCCTACGCGGGCACCCCGGACGCCGGCAAGGACCATACGGTCCCGCCGATCGTGCAGATCCTCGGCGACTCGATGGGCATGGACGTGACGGTGGTGACGGCGGACCTGACGCTGGCTGCCCGCGTTCCCGCGATGGCCCCGCTGGCGGATACCGCGCGGCAGAACCTCGAAGCGGCCCGGACGCAGGTCCGCGATCTCGCCACCGAACTGGGCGGGTGAACCTCGGTGGGCGCGGTGCCCACCGAGGTTCCGGGCCTCAGGCCGGGACCGCCTGCGGGGCGGTGTCGCCGGCGGGGTTGCGGACGGGGATACCGATGAAGCGGCGGGCGTTGTCGCCCATGAAGTCGCGGGTGCGCTTCTCGTCCATGCCCTCGGCGTACTTGTAGTAGCCGCGGGGCTCGGTCAGGCCCTCGGGGTGCGGGTAGTCCGAGCCGAACAGCACCCGGTCCCAGCCCACGGTCTCGACGACGTCGGCGACCGAGCCCTCCCAGAACGGGCTGACCCAGATGTTGCGGCGGAACACCTCGAGCGGGTGCTCGGGGAAGGCCTGCGGCATCTTCGCGTAGGTGGCCTCGAAGTCGTCGAACAGCGGCTTGATCCAGGCGCTGCCGTTCTCCACGCTGCCGATCCGCAGGTTCGGGAAGCGCGTCAGCGTGCCGTGGCAGATCATGCTGGCCAGCATGTCGGAGATCTCGCGGTGGCCCAGCACGAGCCAGCGGAACGCGCTCATCTCCATGAAGTTGTTGGTCTCCGGCGGCTCCCACTGGTTGATGTAGCCGTCCAGCGGCGGCTGGCTCGCGTGGAACACCACCGGGATGCCCGCCTGCTGCACGTCGCTCCAGAACGGGTCGAACTCGGGCAGCGCGGGCGAGCGCCATCCCTTGAAGCCCTTCACCGGAGCCGGCTTCATCAGCACCGCCTTGGCGCCGTTCTCGATGACGTACTCGAGCTCACGCCGGGCGTCGTCGACGAGCGCGGCGCTGATCACCGGCGTCATGTACAGCCGGTTCTGGTGGGTGTAGCCCCAGGTCTCGAGCATCCACCGGTTGAGCGCGTGGATCATCGCGACCACCAGCTCGGGGTCCTCGGCGGCCGAGTGCTCGACCAGGTTCGCCAGCGTCGGGTACACCAGCGCTTCGTCGACACCCTGCTCGTCCATCACGGCGATCCGTGGTTCCGGCCCGCGGAACGCGGGCAGCGCGTCGATCGGCTCGCCGGTCAGCTCGCGGAGGGTCTTGCCCTCCTTGTTCTGCCCGGAATAGAACTTTTCGTGCGCACCGGGCGCGGCCACCCGCTCGAACGTCGGGTTCGGGATGAACTCGGTGATCTTGCCCAGGATCGCGATCCGGGTCCGCTTGCCGACCTGGACGAACTGGACCGACCGGCGGTAGCGCTCCGGCAGGTACCGGGTCAGCGCCTCCGGCGTCTCGTACATGTGCTGGTCGGCATCGAAAATCGGTGCGTCGGTGAATTGAGCCACGGTCTCTTCCCCTTCGGCGGCCTTCCGTACTCCAGCACGAACGTTAAGTCTTATTGACGAAAGTGTCAAGTTGACTCTGCCTGCTACTCTTGCCACCCATGACGACCGAGGCGGCGGATCATGACAATATCGTCAAATATGGTCCGCGCGCGGTGCGCACCCGGCACGCCATCCTCGAGGCGTCGGCCCGGCTCTTCCTGGAACGCGGCTACGCCGGCACCCGGATCAGCAACATCACCAGTGCGTGCGGCATCTCGCGGGCGGGCTTCTACACGTACTTCCGGGACAAGCGCGAAGTGTTCACGCTCCTGGGCGAGAACGCCTATCGCGCCATTCTCGACGTCGTCGGCAGCTGGGACACGCTCCCGCGGCCGTGCGGGACCGGCGAGGTGGCGGCCTGGGTGCGCGCGTACTTCACCTTCATGGACACGCACGGCCCGTTCATCTTCGCGTCGAGCCAGTCCTGGCCGGATGATCCGCGCCTGCGCGCCGGCAGCACCCGCAGGCAACTACGGGTGGCCTTCCTGCTCGGCACGCACCTGCGCGGGCGCCAGGCCCGGCCCTCCGGCGCCCCGGAGGCACTGGGCCTCGCCGTACTGGCGATGCTCGACCGGTCCTGGTACCGCTGCCACACCGACCGGCTCCCGGTCGACGACGATGACGTCATCGACACGATCGCCCGGCTGATCTGCCGGATGCTGCTGGGAAGTCCGTCCGGTCAGGCGAAGTAGTACCGGCTGACCAGGTCGGCCACGCAGGCCGGCTTCTCCGCGCCGTCGACCTCGATGGTGGTCCGCGTGACGAGCTGGACGGCGGCGTCGCCGATCCGGTCCAGGGAGGTCATCGTCGTGCGCGCCCGGATCCGGCTGCCGGCGCGCACCGGGGACGGGAACCGCACCTTGTCGAGGCCATAGTTGACGCCCATCCGCACGCCTTCGATGCGGCGAAGCCGGTTCACGAAGTACGGCACGAGCGAGAGGGTGAGGAAACCGTGGGCGACCGTGGCGCCGAACGGCCCGCCCGCCGCCCGGTCCGGATCGACGTGGATCCACTGGTGGTCCTCGGTGTCGTCGGCGAACCCGTCGATCCGGCTCTGCTCCACCGGAAACCAGTCGGTGGGCCCGAGCTCACGGCCGACAGCGGCTTCGAGCTCCGCCACGCTCCGGTAGACCACGGGCGCCACGTCGGTCATGTCCATCGCACTCCGTTCGATATAGCAGAATGAAATAACTATATCATGGCGCCAGCACGGTACGGCGAGAGAAAGGCATGACAGTGCACGACGATGAGCACCCCCGCCCCCCTGCCGGCGACTGGCTCGGCACGCCCTACCTCACCTTCGCCAGGGGCGAGGTCTTCGCGACCTGCACGGTCGACCGCCCGCGGGCACGCAACGCCCTCAGCCCGGCGATGTACTTCGGCCTCCGCTGCGCCATCGCCCGCGTCGAGCAGGATCCGGATCTCGCCGGGCTGCTGCTGACCGGGACCGGTGACGTGTTCATCCCCGGCGGCGACCTCGGCCAGCACGGCGAGGACGACTGGATGGACTTCGGATCGCTGCTGGGCATGGACGTGACGCCGTTCGACGCCCTGCGGAAGGCCGCGAAACCGGTGGTGTGCGCGGTGAACGGGCTCTGCCAGGGCGGTGGGCTGATGATCGCGCTGTGCAGCGACCTCGCGGTGGCGAGCGAGCGCGCGACCTTCCGCGTGCCCGAGCTGCTCCGCGGCATCGCCGACACCTACTACAGCCAGGTGCTCGCCCGGGTCATCGGCGCGGTCCGCACGCGCGATCTGATGCTCACCGGCCGCACGCTCAGCGCGCAGGAGGCACTGGACTGGGGCATGATCTCCCGGGTCGTGCCGCACGAGGACCTGCCCGCCGCCGCCGAGGAGGCGCTGGGCCAGATCTGCCAGACGGCACCCGGTGCGCGCGCGGTGGTCAAGTCGAGTTTGGACAGTCACCTCGGGCTCTTCGACCGGATCGGGATGCAGACGAGCCTGCAGAGCCCCGAAACCCGCGAGGGCTTCCGGGCCTTCAAGGAACGGCGCGCCCCGGAGTGGGTGCACCCCGGGCTACGGCGAGACGGCAGGCTCTGAGCCGTCGGGCCTGTGCAGCCCGGAGCTCAGCCCGTAGTGGCTTTGCTCCGCGGGGGTGAGGGACTCGATGATCCCCTCCCGCGCGGCGGGCGGCAGGGTGTGCAGGATCCGCATGACGCGGTCCTGGCGGCGGCGGACCCCGGCGCGCTCGGGCAGCCCCGGGGTCGGCCGCAGCTGCGGCGCCATGCCACGGACGTCCTCGGTGGACCCGTCGTGGTGCCCGGACTCGGCCTGGGCCTGCTCCCGGGCCATCTGCGCGGAGTCCTTCTCCTCCGACATGCCGATCGGGCCCAGCCGGGAGCCGTTGAGGAACTGTCGCACCACCGGCTCGTCACTGGTGAGCAGCACCTCGCGGGGGCCGAACATGACCAGCTCCTTGCGGAAGAGCATGCCGATGTTGTCCGGCACCGTGCGGGCCAGGTTGATGTTGTGCGTGACGATCAGGATCGTCGCGTCGATCTGCGCGTTCAGGTCGATCAGCAGCTGGGACAGGTAGGCGGTGCGAACGGGGTCGAGGCCGGAGTCCGGCTCGTCGCACAGGATGATCTCCGGGTCCAGCACCAGGGCGCGGGCCAGCCCGGCCCGCTTGCGCATCCCGCCGGAGATCTCGCCGGGCAGCTTCTTCTCCGCGCCGGCCAGCCCCGTCATCTCGAGCTTCTCCAGCACGATCCGGCGGATCTCGGTCTCGGACTTCCGGGTGTGCTCGCGCAGCGGGAAGGCCACGTTGTCGTAGAGGTTCATCGAACCGAACAACGCACCGTCCTGGAACAGCACGCCGAACAGCTTCCTCGTCTCGTACAGCTGGTGCTCGCCGCACCGCACGATGTCCACCCCGTTGACGACGCAGCTGCCGCGTTCCGGCTTCAGCAGACCGATCATGGACTTGAGGAACACGGACTTGCCCGTCCCGGAGGGGCCCAGCAGCACCGACACCTCGCCCGGCGGCAGGGTCAGCGTCACGTCCTGCCAGATCGTCTGACGGCCGAAGGACTTGGTCAGCCCCTCGACGACCACCTCGGCACCCAGCGGCATGCGAACCCCTTCGTCCGACTCCACAGTTAGTAGCTAAATCATTATACTGTGCCGAAGGACAATCGCGGCGAAGGACGACGATGACCGACAGCTACAAGGAAAGCGTGTACTTCCTGGGCGAGGGCGGGCGGCTGGCAGGGGACTGCTGGATGCCCGAGTCACCCGCGCGGGGGACGATCCTGCTGCTGCACGGCGGCGGGCAGACCCGGCACTCGTGGGGAGCGGCCGGGTCCACACTGGCCGGTGCGGGCTGGACGACCTTCGCGGTCGACTCCCGTGGCCACGGTGACAGCGACTGGGCGGTCGACGGCCGCTACGGCCTGGACGCCATCGTCGAGGACGCGACGAACGTCGTGCAGGCGATGCCCGAGCCCCCGGTCGTCATCGGCGCCTCGCTCGGCGGGCTCACCGGGCTCGTGCTCGCCGGCGAACAACCCGCCACGATCCGCGGGCTGGTGCTGGTCGACGCCGTGCCCCGGATCGAACCGGCGGGCGCCCACCGCATCGCCGCCTTCATGCGCAGTGCCCCGGACGGGTTCGGCTCGCTGGAGGAGGTCGCCGACGCGATCCGCGAGTACCAGCCGCAGCGCAGCCGTCCGGTGAACCTGCAGGGCCTGCGCAAGAACGTGCGCCGGGGATCCGACGGCCGGTGGCGCTGGCACTGGGACCCGGCGTTCCTGCGGCCGCCGGAGGAACCCGAGGCGGCGCGGACGTCCGCGCGCATCCGGGCGGCGGCGGCGCGGGTGCAGGCGCCGACCCTGCTCGTCCGGGGTGCACTGTCCGATGTGGTCACCGAGGAAGGCGCCGGCGACCTGCAGCGCCTGATCCCCCATGCCCAGTACGTCGATGTCGCCGGCACGGGCCACATGGTGGCCGGGGACGACAACTCCGTGTTCCTCACCGAGGTGTCGCAGTTCCTGGACGAGCTGGGGAAGCCGTGACCGCTGTCGAGGATCCGGCGGTACGGGAGGAGTCCCTCCCGGTCCGCGAGGGTCCGGCTCGGCTGTGGACGGTCTGCGTCGCCGCACTCACCTTGCTCGTGCTCGGCTTCGCCGGTCTGGGAGTCTTCTCCTGGCAACGGCTGCATCAGGCCGACGAAGCGGCGCAGCGTGAGCAGACCGTGCTGACCGCGGCCCGCTCCGAGCTGGAGCTGATGGCGAACCTGCGGCACGCCACCGCGCGGGACTCCCTCGACCGCGCGGGCGGTCAGTGGCTGGTCTCCCACCTGGCCCAGGTCTGACCCTCAGGGGGCGGGCGGGTTCAGCGGGTTGAGCAGGGACGTCAGCGAGGCGGGCAGGCCTGACTTGGTGAGATCGCCCAGGATGTAGGGCTTGCCGTCCGGGCCGAGGAACAGCCCGGTCGCCGGGTCGTAGGTCGTCGTCCCGGCCGCGGTCGGCGCGGACAGTGCCACCGTGCCCGGTTCCCCGGCGGAGAGGAAGTTCAGCCCGCACCCGGCGGCGGTCGCCGAGCGCCGGGCCGGATCGTTGGGACACGGCGAGTTACGCGCGCCCCGCACGAGCTGCTGGGCGTTCTGGGGCAGCTTGCAGTAGGAGTCACCGGGAGCCGGGATCGAGGTCGTGTCGGACGGGTCCCGGGCCTGCGCACGGAAACCGTCCGTGCACGCCGTCGGCGAGTTGACCGACGTCTTCAGGTTGAGCACCGCGGTGCCCGGTACCGGGCTGTTCCCGAGCGCACTGATGATGTCGTTCACCGTGGCCGGCAGGATCGACACCACCTGCGCGACGTTGGGCAGGTACACATCCACCATCTGCGCCGTCGACGTCAGGCTCGTCAGCAGCCGCGGCACCGTCGGCCGCAACGCGTCGACCAGCGAGCTCAGCTCGTTCGCGAATCCCGGGCCCTGGGTGAGCGCCACGCGGATCTGCGGGTCGCTCATCCTCAGCTGGTCGGTGAACGACGCCAGGTCGGCGGTGTAGGAGGAGATGTCGGGTGCCTCGGCCTTCTGCGTGGCCAGCACCGGGACGAGGTCCGCGATCAGCTTGCGGGTCGGGTCCACATTGTCCGCCGCCCCGGTGGTCAGCGTCTTCGCCGAGTCGAGGAACTGCTGGAGTGTCTGCCCGGTCCCGTTGAACGCGTCGTAGAGCTCGTCGATCGTGGTGTTCAGCGCGCCCTGCGGCACCGAGGCCGCCAGCGCCTGGGTGTTGTGCAGCACGCTGCCGATCTCCGTGGGCAGCGTGACCTGCCGGCCGGTCACCGTCGTGCCGGCGGCGAGGTAGGGCGGGCCCTTCGCCGCCGGGACGAACGAGAGGTACTGCTCCCCGATGGCCGAGGTGTTGCGGACGGCGATCTGGCTGTCCGCCGGGATCCGCACGTCGTCGTCCACCGTGAGATCGGCCAGCACCCCGTTCTGGCTCAACCGCATCCCGGTGACCTTGCCGACCTCCACGCCGCGCAGGGTGACCACGGCGTTCGGGTACAGGCCACCACTCGCCGGCAGCTCGACCGAGAGCCGGTACTGGCCGATGCCCAGCAGCCGGGGCAGTCCGACGTAGGCGATCGAGGCGTACACGACCGCCGCCACGGTCAGGATCGTGAACACGACCAGCTGCCACCGGACCAGCTTGGAGATCATCGGCCGCCTCCGAGCAACGAGCCCAGCAACGAGGTCAGCCCGCCGTCCTGCGGCGACCCCGGGGCCGGCTGCGGGCTCGGGGTACCGCTCGGCAGCGGCAGCAGCGAACCCGGCTGCCGCGGGGCGGCCGGGGCCGGGACGTCGTCCGGCGCCGTGCCAGGAGGCAGTCCTGGCGGCGGTGGCGCGGGCGTGCTGCCCTGGCCCAGCGGCGGCAGCGCGCCGAGGATGGGCATGCCGGTGAGGAAGTTCTGCTGCAACGCAGGCAGCGTCAGGTCCAGGGTGATGTCGATGTTGGCGTAGTCGCCGCGGACCGCGTTGGCCACGGTGCGGCCCGGCCACGGGAAGTTGCCCAGCAGGGACAGCGAGTCGACGAGGTTGCCACCGGAGTCGGAAAGCCGGCCCAGTACGGGTTGCAGCGACCTGAGGTTGGCCAGCAGGTCGTCCCTGGTTCCGTTGATGACGCGGGTGCCGACGTCGCTGAGGTCCGACAGTGCGCTCAGCGTCCCGGTCAGGCTGGCGCGCTCGGAGTTGAGCACCTGCACCCCGGCGGGAAGCTGGTCGAGCGCCTTGGCCAGTGCGTCGTTCTGCTGCGCGAGTGCGTGACCGAAGTCGCCGAGGCTGTTCAGCGCCCTGGTGATGTTGTCCGTCTGCCGGTTGAGCTGGGAGACCAGGGTGTCCAAGTTGGACAGCAGGCTGCGGGCGTCCTGCGTCCGGCCGCGAAGGACGTCGTCGACCTCGGTGGTGATCGTCTTGACCTGCGCGAGACCACCCCCGTTGAGCACCACCGACAACGCGCCGAGGAACTCCTCGGTGCTCGGGTAGTCCCCGGTCCGCACCAGCGGGATCACCGCACGGGCGCCGAGGCGGCCCGCGGCCGGCTCCGCGCCGGGCGCGCTCAGCTCCAGGTATTCCGCGCCCAGCAGGCTCTTCTGGCCGACCCGGGCGGTGGCGTTCGCCGGCAGGTCGGCGTCGGGGTCCAGCTTCAGCGAGACTTTCGCGTGCCAGTCGTCGAACTCGATCGCCGAGACGTTGCCCACGGTCACGTCGCCGACCTTCACCTCGGAGTTGGGCACGAGGTTGTCCACCTGCGCGAGCTCGACCGTCACCGGGAACGAGCCGTCTCCCCCGCCCTTGGTGAACGGCAGCGACCACGACCCCGGGCCGGTGAACTCACAGCCGCTGAGCGTGAGTACCACGACCACAGTGGACACCAGCACGACCTGGAACCGGCGGACGAAAGTCCACTGGAGACGGTCTCGTCCGTCCACTCCACACCGGAATCCCGTTTTCGGTTGCGACGGGGACGCTGGTTCTGGTCGCTGGTCGTGCTGGGCGTGCTGACCGTCGTGCTGCTCGGCCTGACCGGATGGCTCTACCGGCAGGTCCAGGCCGACGACGCGGCGCGGACCGACCGGGACGACGTCACGCTCGCCGCCCGGCAGGGCGTACTCGACCTGATCGGCCTCAGCCACACCGACGCCGACGCGGCATACACCCGGCTGCTGCAGGCGACCACCGGCGGCTTCCACGACCAGCTGACCCAGCAGACCGCATCGTTCAAGCAGGCGCTCGAGCAGGGCCAGGTCGTCTCTTCCGGCCAGATCACCGAGGCCGGCGTGGAACACCTGGCAGGCGACGACGCGACCGCGCTCGTCGCGGCCGCCGCGAACATCAAGAACACCCAGGCGCCACAAGGAGAGAACCGGCAGTACCGGCTACAGCTGACCCTGCACCGCGAGGACGGCCGGTGGCTGGTTTCGGAACTGGAGTTCGTCGGATGACCCGCGCACACCTCACCCGCGGCCGGGTACTCGTGCTGACCGCGTTCGTCATCGTGATCGCCGCGCTCGCCACCGCCGGCGTCCTGCTGCTGCAGCAGACACGGCAGGCCGAGGCCGAGGGCTCCTCGCGCGACAGCGCGCAGGAGGCGAGCAAGACGCTCGTCCCGAAAGTGCTGTCCTACAGCTACCAGACCCTGCAGGCCGACATCGCCAACGCCACCGGTGCGGCCACCGGGAACTTCAAGCAGAACCTGCAGGCGCTCATGACCCAGGTCGTGCAGCCGACCGCGACGAGCGACAACGTGGTCACCAAGGCCTCCGTCACGCACACCGCCGTCGTCGACGCCTCCGGCGACGACGTCGTGCTCCTGGTCCTGCTCTCCCAGGAGAGCACCAGCAGGAACCAGCCGACCCCGGTGGTCAGCCCGAGCTCGGCCCGGGTGCAGCTGCACCGCGACGGGGACCGGTGGCTGGTCGCCGATCTCCAGCCGCTCTGACCCGCACGCCGCCGGTCAAGAGTTTATTGCGCTTATTTATCTGCCTATATATAGTCGTGCCTGCGCGGTCTCCGGATGACCGGCGCGTGCACCCAGGACGAAGGAGTCTCTGCGACCATGACCGCGTCCACGTCGTCCCAGACCCGGCAGGGCGAAGACCGCATGCTCATCGACGGCGAGCTGACCGGGTCCGCTTCGGGAGCGCGCTACGACAACATCAACCCGGCCACCGAAGAGGTGCTGGGACAGACGGCGGCCGGCACCGCCGCGGACCTGGACCGCGCGATCGCCGCCGCCCGCCGTGCCTTCGACACGACCACGTGGGCGACCGACCACGCCTTCCGGGCCCGCTGCCTCGAACAGCTGCACCAGGCACTGCAGGACGAGAAGGAAGCGCTGCGCGCGGAGATCGTCGCCGAGGTCGGCGCCCCCGTGCAGACCACCTACATCGCCCAGCTCGACTGGCCGCTCGCCGACGCCCTGAGCTATCCCGCTTCGCTGATCAAGGACTTCGAGTGGGAACGCGAGCTGCCCGACACCGAGCTGTTCGGCGCGCTCAACCACCGCCGGGTGGTCAAGGAGGCCGTCGGGGTGGTCGCCGCCATCACTCCGTGGAACTTCCCGTTCGAGGTGGTCGTCAACAAGATCGCGCCGGCGTTGGCCGCGGGCAACACCGTCGTCCTCAAACCCGCGCCGGACACGCCCTGGACCGCGACCCGCATCGGCAGGCTCGTCGCGGAGCGCACCGACATCCCGGCCGGCGTGTTCAACGTCGTCACCACGCCCGACAACGAGGTGGCCGAGCAGCTGCTCACCGACCCGCGGGTGGACCTGGTCTCCTTCACCGGTTCGACGATGACCGGCCGCCGCATCCTCGAGCTCTCCGCCGGCACCATGAAGCGCACGATGCTGGAGCTGGGCGGCAAGTCGGCGATGATCGTGCTCGACGACGCCGACTTCGCCAGCACCGTCCCGCAGTCGATGGCCGTGTGCATGCACGCCGGGCAGGGGTGCGCGCTGAACAGCCGGCTGCTCGTGCCCCGCAGCCGCTACGGCGAGGCGGTCGAGATCGCGACCGCGACGTTCGGCCACGTCCCCTACGGTGACCCCACCGACCCGGCCAACTTCGCCGGTCCGCTGATCAACGCCCGCCAGCGCGAGCGGGTTCTCGGCTACCTCGAGAAGGGCAGGCAGGAGGGCGCCCGCGTGACCATCGGCGGCGGCCGCCCCGAACACCTGCCGAAGGGCTACTACGTGCAGCCGACCGTGTTCGCGGACGTGGACAACGGCATGACGATCGCCCGGGAGGAGATCTTCGGCCCGGTCCTCGTGGTGATCCCGTTCGACGACGACGCGGACGCGGTTCGCATCGCCAACGACAGTCCCTACGGCCTGGCCGGCAGCGTGTTCTCCGCCGACGCCGAGCGCGCCGACCGGGTGGCCCGCCGGGTGCGCGCGGGGAGCCTGATGGTCAACGGCGGCATGTTCTACGGGGCCGACGCGCCGTTCGGCGGTTACAAGCAGAGCGGGATCGGCCGGCAGAACGGCCGCGAAGGGCTCGAGCAGTACCTGGAGACCAAGACCATCGGCTCGCGGTGAGCCGGGGAGGAGACGTGGCGGTGGAACCCATTCTCGAGGGTGTGAAGGTCGTCGAGCTCGCCGCGTGGACCTTCGTCCCGTCGGCGGGCGCGGTGCTCGCCGACTGGGGTGCCGACGTGATCAAGATCGAGCATCCCGAGACCGGTGACCCGCAACGCGGCCTGGTCAACTCCGGCGTGGTCGCCGGCCGCGACGGCGTGAACCACTTCATCGAGCAGCCCAACCGCGGCAAGCGCAGCATCGGCGTTGACGTGTCCAAGCCCGAAGGGCTGGAGGTGGTCTACAAGCTGGTCGAGCAGGCCGACGTGTTCATCACCAACCTGCTTCCCGGGTCCCGTCAGCGTCTCGGCGTCGACGTCGAGAGCATCCGGGCACGCAACCCCAAGATCGTCTACGCCCGCGGGCACGGCTACGGCGCCAAGGGCGAGGAGGCCGACCGCGGTGGTTTCGACCTGGCCGCGTACTGGGCCCGGGGTGGCATCGGCGACGCCCTCGCCGTCACCGAGGACGCCTATCCCCCGGCGCAGCGCCCGGCTTTCGGTGACGTGTTCGGCGGTTTCGCGATCGCGGGCGGGATCGCGGCCGCGTTGTTCCGCCGGGAACGCACCGGCAAGCCCTCGGTGGTCGACGTGTCCCTGCTGGCGGCGGCGGTCTGGCAGCTGGGGCCGGACATCGTCGGGTCGAAGCTGATCGGCTCGACGATTCCCAAGTACGACCTGGAGGAGATGCCGAACCCGGTGGCGAGCCTCTACCGCACGGCGGACAACAGGTTCATCGCGCTCGTACTGCTGCAGGCCGACCGGTTCTGGGGCGAGCTGTGCACCCGGATCGGCCGGGAGGACATGGCCGCGGACGAGCGCTTCGCCGACGCCAAGACCCGGTTCGCGCACCGGCGCGAGTGCATCGCCGAGCTGCGCAAGACCTTCGAGAGCCGGCCGCTGAAGCACTGGCAGCAGCGGCTGGAGGGTTTCGACGCGGTCTGGGACACCTTCCAGAACGCCTTGGAGCTGCACGACGACCCACAGGTCAAGGCCAACGGCTACCTTCCCGAGGTCACCGACGCGAACGGCAACACCTTCGCACTCGCGGCGAACCCGGTGCAGTTCGACGAGACCCCGGCCCAGCTGCGCCCGGCCCCCGGCCACGGCCAGCACACCGAAGAGCTGCTGCTCGAGCTCGGGTTCGACTGGGACCAGATCATCGCACTGAAGACCTCGTCGGCGGTCCTCTAGGCGGGCCGCGTCGAACTACCGGGGATTTCAGCCAGGATGAGTACGACCGCGTGCTGACCTGGGCGGCATACACGTGCTGGGTAGCCAGGCGAACTCGCTGAACGCGCTGTCCGCTTACGCCGGCCAAGATGCGCCGGCCGCGCGGAACCAGCTATCTGCGCCGCTCAGCGCGTGTCCACGCTGTTGGTGGTGTTCACCGGGACAGCGCGTAGGACGGACGAGCCGGTCACAGCGAAGGGGCGCGCCTCCCGGCGGAAGCGCGCCCCTTCGTCATGCCCGTGAGCAGGTCACTCCAGCAGGTCGAGGACCGTGGAGCCCGCGTCGTCGCCCAGCAGGTAGCCCTCGGCCTCGTCGAGATGGCGGCGCCACAGCTCCTCGGCTCCCTTGGCGTCGCGCGCCCGGATCAGCTCCACGAGCTTGCGGTGGGTCTTGGACGTGCTGCGTCGCGCGCGGTCGGCCAGTGGGCCGGCGTCGGGCTGCAGCGACGTGTTCGCCACCTCGATGATGTGGTGCAGCATCTCGCTCAGCAGCGCGAGCGTCTCGTTGCCCGCCAGGCGCACCACCAGCAGGTGGAAGTCACCGTGCAGCCGCACGGCCTCCAGCGACTCCCCGGCCGGGACGGCCTCGTGCCGTTCGAGCGCCGCCGTCAGGACTTCGAGGTCGTCCTTCGTGCGGCGCCGGGCCAGCAGGGCCACGCTGGGCAGCTCGAGCGCGATCCGCGCTTCGTACACATCGCGCAGGGTGGCGCCCTGGTACTCGAGGATGAATCCCGCGTACCGGGCGGCGACCTCACGGCGGGGCGGCTGGACCCGCGCTCCGCCGTGCGCGCCGCGCCGGATCGCGATGAGGCTCTCCGACTCCAGCACCCGGAACGCCTCGCGCAGCGTCGGGCGGGAGATGCCGAACTGTTCCATCAGCTCGGACTCCGAAGGCAGCGCGTCGCCCTCGGCGAGCTCGCCCCGGATGATCTGGCGGCGCAGCTCGGCCGCGACCAGTTCCGCCATCTTCGGCACCCGGACCGGCCGGGCCACGGTGTCGGACGGCGAACGGAGCGCCCCCTGCGCCCTTCCCACGGTTCTGGGTGCCACCGGTCCTCCCCGTTCACTCAATGAATTAGATCTTCGATTGTATTTCACTGATATATGAGCACCGGGTCCCGCCCGGCGGGTCGGCGTGGGTCGTGTCACCCGGCCAGGGGCGGGCGCCACGTGACGCCCGCCCAGGACCGTCCGCTCAGCTCCGGAAGGTCTCCCTGGCTGTCTTCATCGCGTCGAGGCGCCGGGTCAGCAACTCGACCTCGTCCTGTTCGAGCGGGCCGATGCCGGCCGCCCGCAGGCGGTCCAGCTCGCCGGTGACGGCGATGATCTCGTCGTCGAGGCGTTCACCCGCCTCGTCCTTGGTCAGCAGATCCTGGTCGGTCCAGTCGTCCGCCGGGATCCTGTCGATGGCCGCCACGGCGTGCTCAGCCCGCCACGCCGGCTTCGGCCGGCTTGTTCGCCGCGGCCGGCAGGTTGTAGAACCGCCGGGCGTTGAGCTCGACGATCTGGTGCACCTCGTCGTCGGGCACGTTCGCGAACGTTTCCGACGCGCGCTTGCGGCTGGCAGGCCAGAACGAGTCCGAGTGCGGGTAGTCGCACTCCCAGGTGATCCGCTCGACGCCGATGGTGTGCCGGTTCTCGATCCCGAAGTCGTCCTCGATGAAGCAGCCGTGGAAGTGCTTCTTGAACAGCTCCAGCGGCTCGACGTCCTGGTTGATGTTCTGGTAGAAGCGGTGCTTGCGCCACACGTACCCGGCGCGCTCGATCAGGTAGGGCATCCAGCCGACCCCGCCCTCGGACAGGCCGATCTTCAGCTTCGGGTGCTTGTGCAGCGCCGGGGAGAACAGCCAGTCCGCGGTGGCGTGCATGCTGTTGAGCCCCATCAGGTTGATCATCACCGCGAACGGGGCGTCCGGCGCGATCTGCGGGATCGAGGTCGCCCCACCGCTGCCGAAGTGCTGGCACAGCGGCATGCCCGTTTCCTCGACCGCCGAGAACACCGGGTCCCAGTAGTCGGTGTGCACCGAGGGCAGGCCGAGCGCATGCGGCAGGTCCGGGAACGAGATGCCCTTGGCGCCCTTGCCGGCGGTGCGGTGGATCTCCGCCACCGACGCCTGGACATCCCACAGCGGCAGGATGACGATCGGGATCAGCCTGCCGGGCGCGGCGGCACACCACTCGTCGAGCACGAAGTCGTTGTAGGCCTGGACGCAGGCCAGCGCGAGCTCCTTGTCCTCGGCCTCCAGGAACACCGTCCCGCAGAACCGCGGGAACGACGGGAAGCACATCATGGCCTCGACGCCGTCGATGTCCATATCGGCCAGGCGCGCCTTCGGGTCGTAGCACCCGGGGATCATGTCGTCGTAGCGAACCGGCTCGAGCCCGTACTCCTCGGGCTTCTTGCCTGCCACGGCGTTCAGGCCGATGTAGGGGTAGATCCGGTCCTCGTAGACCCACATCTGGGCGTTCGGGCCACCCTCGCTGAGGGGCTTCTCGACGATCCGGGGGCCGACATCCTGATACTTGGCAGGCAAACGGTCCTGCCACACCCGCGGGTGCTCGATCAGGTGGTCGTCGACCGAAATGAGTTTCATCCAGGGCTGCAGCGGCATCGCTGACTCCTCACCACCAGGGTTTTCCGATTGTCATCCGTTGATGCGATGTTCATGACCGGCCCGCCCCGGAGAGCAGGTCCTGTACCAGCTCGCGCCGGAGCAGCTTGCCGGTCGCGGTGTGCGGCAGCTCCGGCCGGAACACCACGTCGTCCGGGGTGCGCGACCCACGCAGCCGGGCGCGCACGTACTCCTTGATCTCGTCGCCGCCGGGCCGGGCGCCCGGGTGCGGCACCACGACCGCGACGAGCCGGGCGCCCCACTCGTCGTCCGGCAGCCCGATCACGGCGACCTCCCTGACCCCCGGGTGGTGCACGAGCACGTCCTCGATCTCGGCGGGGGCGATGTTCTCGCCGCCCCGGATGATCGTGTCGTCCGTGCGCCCGGAGATGAACAGGTAGCCCTCGTGGTCGAACCGGGCCTGGTCGCGGGTGTGGAACCAGCCCTCGTCGTCCAGCAGCGAGCCGGAGCCGAGGTACTCCCCCGAAACCTGCCCGCCACGCACCCACAGCTGACCGGTCTCGCCCGCGGGCAGCACGGTGCCGAGCTCGTCCCGGATCTGGCCCTCCACCCCGGGGACCAGCCGGCCGGCCGAAGACAGCCGGTCCCGCACCGCGGGGTCGGCCGAGCCGAGTGCGGCACGGTGGTCGTCCGGGCCCAGCACCGCGATCGTCGAGCTGGTCTCGGTCAGGCCGTAGGCGTTGGTGAACGCGGCACCGGGCAGCACGGTCAAAGCCCGTTCCAGCACCGGCCGCGGCATGCGCGCGCCACCGTAGGCGACCGAGCGCAGGGTGGGCAGGTCCGCCGGGGTGTCGCCGAGCTGCTCGACGATGCGCGCGAGCATGGTGGGCACCAGCATCGCCTGCGTGATGCCCTCGTCGCGCACCAGGTCGAGCCAGCCGGCCGGGGAGAAGTTGGGCAGGTAGACCATGCGGCGGCCGGAGAACGTGTTCGTGAGCACCGTCCCCACGCCCGCGACGTGGTAGGGCGGCACGCTGATCAACGCGGCGTCGTCCTCCGCCGACGAGCCGAACTCGACGGTCTGCAGCACGTAGGACACCAGGTTCGCGTGCCGCAGGACCGCGCCCTTCGGCTTCGAGGTCGTGCCGCTGGTGTAGAGCACCACCGCGGGCACGTCCTCGTCGATGTCCTGCGGGGGCAGCGGATCGGCCTCGGCGGCCGCGGCGAGCCACTCGGTGACAGTGATCGTCTTGCCCGGCAGTCCCAGCGTGGCGTACTGCTCGTCGACGACGAGCAGCGGCCGCTCGCCGAGGCCGCCGGCCAGTTCGGCCAGCTGCTCGGCCGGCAGCCGGTAGTTGAGCGGGGTGAACGGAGCCCCCGCCTGAGCCGCGGCGAACAGGGCGACCGGGAACGCCGGGCTGCTCACTCCCACGAACCCCACCGCGTCGGCGCCGGCGTCCCGCACCACCCGGGCACCGCCCGCGGCACGCGAAGCGAGATCCGCAGCCGTGAGACCACCGCTGCGCCGCCCGACGAGCACCCGCTCCGGCAACGTGGACGCGACCGTGTCGAGCAGCATCGCGACGCTCATCAAACCTCCTTCACCCGGCTGTTCCCGAGCTCACGTGGACAGGATCGCGACCGCGGCGGTGCCGGGCGCGCCGTAGAGATGCGTGTAGCCGACCTTCGGGCTGCCCGGCACCTGCCGGTCCGCGGCGCGGCCGCGCAGCTGCGTGACGATCTCGTAGACCTGGCGAAGGCCCGAGGCGCCGACCGGCTCGCCGTTGGCGATCAGCCCCCCGTCGGTGTTGACCGGCAGCCTGCCCCCGATCTCCGTCTGCCCCTGCGCCAGCAGCGACTCCTGCTCGCCGTCCTTGCAGAAACCGTTCTCCGCCATGTGGATCACCTCGGAGCCGGCGTCGGTGTCCTGCAGCTGGGCGAGGTCGACGTCCTCCGGCCCGATGCCCGCCTCCTCGTAGGCGGCCCGGGACGCGTCGACCGTGGGGCTGGGCGCGGTCTCGAGCGGAAGTGACGGGCTCAGCAGCTCGAAGGCGCCGAGGCGGCGGCTGCGCAGCTGGCTCGCCCGCAGGTAGACCGGCTTGTCGGTGTACTTGTGCGCCTGGTCGGCGCGGCACAGCAGGACAGCCGCGGCGCCTTCGTTGGGCGCGCAGTACATGTACTGCGTGAGCGGGTGGTTCAGCACCGGCGAGGCCAGGATCTCCTCCTCGGAGATCGGCTTGCGCCGCCAGGCCTTCGGGTTCGCCGCCCCGTTGCGGAAGTTCTTCGCCGCCACCTTCGCGAGCGTGGCCGTGGTCAGCCCGTGCTCGTGCAGGTACCGGGTGGCCTTCATACCGAAGAAGTGGGTCGTCAGGAACAGCCCGGCCTCGCCGTACCAGCCGGGCAGGCCCGACACCGACGGGTCCGCGGCGAACGCGCCACGCGGGTGCTTGTCCAGCCCGATCGCGATGGCGAGGTCGTGCTCGCCGCTTTCGACGGCCTTGGCCGCCATCGTCAGGGAGGTGTTGCCCGTGGCGCAGCCGTTCAGCACGGCGCGGGCCGGGATACCGGTGAGGCCGAGCAGGCCGACGACCGCCTCGGGGTTGGTGACCTCCATACTGCCGGCGTACGCGCACTGCACGTCCCGCCACTGCGCGCCGGCGTCGGCCAGCGCGTCGCGAACCGCGTCCGCCCCCATCTCCAGCGCGGACTTTCCCTCGTAACGGCCGAACGGGTGCAACCCGACGCCGACAATCGCAACATCCACCAGGACCTCCTTACCGAACCGGCTGGAAAGCGAACACGACCGTCTCGTCGCCCTCGGGCGTCGAGCCGAACGGCAGAACGGTCAGCTCCATCTCCTGCCCGATCGCGAGCTTGTCCGGATCGGGCTCGGTCAGCCTGGCCTCCACCCGGCAGGCCCCCGGCAGCTCCACATATCCCACGCTGAACGGGACGAACGTCTCCGGCGTGTCGGCACCGGCATAGGGCGGCGACGGGGGACGGAACCGTTGCGTGGTGAACGTCCACAGCCGGCCACGACGGGGCAGCTCCACCTGGGCCACCTCGGCCTTTCCGCAGGCGAGACAGTGTTCGCGGTAGGGGAACGCGACGTGGCCACAGCTTCCGCAGCGGCCCCCGAGCAGTGCCGGTTCCGCTGCCGGCCAGGTGAAAAGTCCTGGCGCCAAGGGAATCCGCTTCGCCATCGAGGCTCCTACTCTTCCGGCCGTCAACTAACGACACTCTAGTGCTAAGTAGCTCAAATATCTACCTGAATAATCGGCTTGATCCGCTGGTCGGCGGCCGCCGGGTCGGCGTGCCAGACGGCCAGCTGCCGGCGCAGCAGCTTCCCGGCACCCGTGTGCGGCAGCGCGGGCACCTCGTACCAGAACGCGGGCACCTTGAAGCCGGCCAGCCGTGCGCGCACGAAGGCGTGCAGCTCCCCCGCAGCGGGCAGCTCGCCCACCGGCACGAGGAACGCGGCGATCGTCTGCCCGAGCCGCCGGTCCGGTACCCCGACGACGCCGGCGGACGCGATCGCCGGATGTGCCCGCAGCACCTGCTCGACCTCGAGGGGATAGACGTTCTCGCCCCCGCGCACGATCCGGTCGTGGGTCCGCCCGGCCAGGTACACGTAGCCCTCGTCGTCCACGGTGCCCAGGTCGCCGGTGCGCAGCCAGCCGTCCGGGCCGGGCAGGCTCAGATGCCCGGCCCGGACCAGCAGCTCACCGGCCCCGGTCTCGTCCGGGTCCTCGACGCGCAGGGTCAGCCCGCGCACCGGGCGGCCGACCGAACGCAGCAGGTCCGGGCGCCCGTCGAGGGCACGCAGGTGGTCCGCCGGCGTGAGGCTGGTGATCGGGCTGCCCTCGGTCTGCCCGAACAGGTTCACCATGCGCACGCCCGGCAGCACCTCCAGCACCCGGCGCAGGGTGTCCGGATGGATGGGCGAAGCGCCGTAGACGAGCGTGCGCAGCGGCACGGTGTCGAGCGCGTCGGCGGTCAGCAGCATCTCGATCATGCTGGGCACCAGCAGCGCGTGCGTCACGCCGAGCGCCTTCAGCCCGCGCCACCAGTCGACGCCGAACGACGGCGTGGCGACGACGGTCGCGCCTGCCGACAGCGCGACCAGTACGTTGCCCAGCCCGCCGATGTGGTGCACCGGCGACCCCGTCGCGAACACCGCGTCAGGCTGGTCGAACCGCACCAGCTCGGACAGGACCGCACTCCGCCGCGCGAGCACCTGCTGGGTCAGCGGCACCCGCTTGGGCGCGCCGGTCGTGCCACCGGTGTGCAGGTAGACCCCCACCGACTCCGGACCGGGAACGGCCAGCCGGTCCGGCTCGCCGCCGTCGTCGGCGAACACCGGGACGGGAACGGGCCGGGCTCCGCTCACGCGACCGGTTTCCCCGGCGGTCTCGGCGAAGGCGGGTTCGTGCAGGAGCACGTGCCCCCCGAGGTCGCACAGGGGCACGACCAGCTCCGGCACCGGCAGCCTCGGCCCGAGCGGTGCCAGCGGGTGCCCGGTCGCGGCCCCGGCCAGCAGCAGCGCGAAGGTATCCGCGTTGGTGGTGACCAGCGCGGGCAACGGGGCACCGGGCGGCAGGCCGAGCGCGTCGACCCAGCGCACCGCCGCCGCGGCGGCACCCAGCAGCTGCGCGCCGGTGACCGTCCGCTCGCCGTCGATCACCGCCGGCCGTCCGGATCCGCGGTGGGCGGCGACGACCGCGGCGGACCAGCTCGCCATCAGCGCGGGGTGAACCGCTGGGCGCCGTCCAGGCGGATGGTCTCGCCGTTGAGGTAGGGGTTCTCCAGGATGTGCGCCACCAGCCCGGCGTACTCCTCGGGCTTGCCGAGGCGCTTGGGGTTGGGGATGTTCGCCGCGAACTTCGCCAGTGCCTCCTCCCCCACCCGCTCCATGATCGGCGTCCGCATGGTGCCCGGGGCGACGGTGACCACCCGGATGCCCAGCGAGCCGAGGTCGCGGGCCGCGACGATCGTCATGCCCACCACCCCGGCCTTCGCCGCGGAATAGGCGATCTGCCCGATCTGGCCCTCGAACGCGGCGATGCTCGCGGTCGTCACCACCGCGCCCCGCTGACCGTCGCCGTCCGGCTCCGTCTTCGCGATGGCCGCCGACGCGATCCGCAGCACGTTGTAGGTGCCGGTCAGGTACAGGTCGATCGTCTTGGTGAAGCCGTCGAGCGAGGACGGGCTGCCGTCGCGCTGCACGACCTTCTCCGCGACGCCGAACCCGCCGTGCGCCACGACCGCGTACCGGAACGTGCCGAGCTTTCCGGCCTCGGCCACGGCGTTGGCCACGCTCGCCTCGTCCGTCACGTCGGTCCGGACGTACCGGACCCGGTCGCCGAGATCCGCGGCCAGCTTCTCCGCCTTGTCGTCGGCAAGGTCGGCGATCACCACCGCGGCGCCCGCCACGGCCACCCGCCGCACCGCGGCCTCGCCGAGGCCACCCGCGCCACCTGTCACCAGAACGACACCGTCCGCCAGAGCCACACTTCCTCCAAAGATTCGGAAAGCTTTATTATTATGCTATATAATGGCTTCAGGGAAGAGGGCTGCCGGGCAGGAAGAAGTCGGGGTCGAGGTCCTCTTCCCGGCCGGTGAGGCGATAACCGGACAGGTCGGTCACCCCCGCCGCCGTCAGCACCTCGTCGTCGACGAAGAAGTTCCCGGTGCACTCGCGGCTGTCCCTGGTGAGGATCAGGTGCGCGGCGTCGGCCATGATCCGCGGCGACCGGGCGCGGGACGCCGCCGCCTCGCCGCCCAGCAGGTTCCGGATCGCCGCCGTCGCGATCGTCGTGCGCGGCCACAGCGAGTTCGCCGCGATGCCCCGGTCCGTCAGCTCGTCGGCGAGCCCGAGGGTGCACAGGCTCATGCCGTACTTCGACAACGTGTAGGCCAGATGCGCACCCGCCCACCGCGGGTGCAGGTTCAGCGGCGGGGACAGCGTGAGGATGTGCGGGTTGCCCGCCTTCTCCAGGAACGGCAGTGCCGCCCGCGACAACGCGAAGGTGCCGCGGGTGTTGACGTCCTGCAGGAGGTCGTAGCGCTTCATCGTCATCTCCGACGTCGGCGACAGGTTGATCGCGCTGGCGTTGTTGACCACTACGTCGATCCCGCCGAACGCCTCCACCGTCTTCGCCACCGCCACCTCGACGTCGCCGTCGACCCGGATGTCGCCCACGACCGGCAGCGCCCGCCCACCCGCGGCCTCGATCTCGGCCGCGGCGGTGAACACCGTCCCCTCCAGCTTCGGATGCGGCTCGGCGGTCTTGGCCAGCAGGGCGACGTTCGCCCCGTCCTGGGCGGCCCGCACCGCGATGGCCAGGCCTATCCCCCTGCTTCCGCCCGACACCAGGATCGTCTTCCCGGCCAGCGTCGACTCCGTCACAGCAGCTGCCTCCCTGTCGTTCCCGTCTCGCACAGCATCCTAGAAACAGTTAGCTAAATATGCTATTTTTTCGGGGAGGACGGAGGTCACATGACACAGGTTTCTTCAGTAGGCACGTACCTTCCGTGCTGGGGAAGCGCCCTGCGCCGACAGGCAGGGGACGACGAGGACGCGCTCACGCTCGCCGTGGCGGCGGGACGGGCGGCGCTGAGCGGCGCCGGCGTCGCCGAGCGCGTGATCGTGGTCAGCCGTGAGCTGCCACTGCTCGAGGGGGGCAACGGCGCGGTCCTGCTCGCAGGGCTCGGCCTCGATCCCGAGCTCGAGGTCGACGAACGGCTCGGCGGCGCACCCGCCGCACTGGACGCGCTCAGCTCGGCACGGCCCCGCACGCTGGTGATCGGCACGGACCTCGACCCGGCCGGGGCCGCCGCGGTCCTCACCGGCGACGAGGGCCTGTCCGTCCGCGCGACGGCCCGGCTCGCCCGCAGCCTCCCCGTGCGCACCCGCGACGCGTCGGGCACCGTGCACGACTACGGCGATCCCCGGCTGCTGCGTGAGCGCGGCCTGCTCGCCTCCGTGGCCGCGGCGGGAGTCGAGAAGCCGGTCGCGGTCGCGGGAGCGGACCGCAAGCAGGCGGGCTCCCTGTGCGCGGGCACGGCGCCGGAGCTGCCCACGACCGGGGCCAGCGCGCCCTTCTTCGCGCTGGCGGCCCTGGCCGAGGGCGGCACGACCGGCACCCTCCTCGCGGTCGAGCAGGCCAGCCTGACCGGCGTGCTGGTCGAAACCGGCCCGCTGCGCGTCTCCCGCCGGGAGGCGGCGGCACGTCCGCTGCCGAAGGGCAGGTACACCCCGGGCGCGGAGATCCCGATCTCGCTGGCCGCCTACGACCGCGCCTTCGAACCCAAGCTGCGCTGGGAGGCCGCCCGCCACCCGGGCAGCGACGAGCTCGACTTCCCACCCCGCTACCGGGTCGGCCGGGACGGCTCGCTCAGCTCGGACTACACGCTGGTACCGCTGCCGCGCACCGGCACCGTCTACACCGGAGTCACCGTGCACGTCCCGGTGCCCGGTCTGAAGACCCCGTACTCGCTGGTCATCGTGGAGCTCGACGAGGTGGGCGTGCGGGCGCTGGTGAAAGTGACCGGTACCGAGCCCGGCACCGTCGACATCGGCGACCGCGGCCGGATGGTGCTGCGCCGGGTCGCCGTCCGCTCCGGCGTGCCGGACTACGGATACGCCTTCGAACCGGAGGAAGCATGAGGAAGGTCGCCGTCGTCGGCGCGGGGATGACTCCCTTCGCCGAGCACTTCGCGCTGGGCATCAAGGACCTGCTGCCCATGGCGTTCGCCGAGTGCGCCGCCAGTGTCGACAAGGGACTGGACAAGAACGACATCCAGGCCGCCTGGTTCGGCGAGCTGAGCACGACCGACGGGTTCCCGTCCGGCATCCTCGCCGACACCCTCGGCCTGCCCGACATCCCGGTCACCCGGGTCGAGAACGCCTGTGCGACCGGGAACGACGCCGTGCGCAACGCACTGTTCGGCATCGCGTCCGGCGCCTTCGACATCGCACTCGTCGTCGGCGCGGACAAGGTGCGCGAGTCGGCGTCGAAGGACACGTTCTGGGAGTGGGCCGGGATGACCCGCGACATGGCCTGGGACTACCCGCTCGGCCTGGTCGCCCCCGCCAACTTCGCCCTGCACGTGACGCGCTACCTGCACGAGTCGCCGGCGACGAAGGAGCACATGGCGATGGTGGCCGTGAAGAACCACCACCACGCGGTGTCCAACCCCAAGGCGCAGCTGCGCTTCGACATCACCGTCGAGCAGGCTCTCGACGCGCCGACCGTGGTGGCCCCGTTCGGCCTCTACGACTGCACACCGCAGAGCGACGGCGCCGCCGCGCTCCTGCTGGTGTCCGAGGACGTCGTCGACCGCTACACCGACCGTCCGGTGTGGGTCCGCGGCGTCGGGCTCGGCCTGGACCGGGTGATGCACCAGCACAAGCGGGACATGACCACCTTCCCGGCGACCGTCAAGGCGGCGAAGCAGGCACTGGGCATGGCAGGCCTGACACCGTCCGATGTGGACGTCGCCGAGGTGCACGACTGCTTCACCGGCGTCGAGCTGATCAGCTACGAGGACCTCGGCTTCGCCGAGCGGTTCGGTGCGTACAAGCTCGTCGAGGCCGGGGTGACGAGCGTGGGCGGGGCGCTGCCGGTGAACCCGAGCGGAGGGCTCAAGGCGAAGGGGCACCCGCCGGGCGCCACCGGTGTCGCGCAGTGCGTCGAGCTCTTCGAGCAGCTGCGCGGCGAAGCGGCCAACCAGGTCGACGGCGCGCACGTCGGCCTGGCCCACAACATCGGCGGGCCGACCGCGGTCTCGGCCGTCACCGTGCTGGAGGGCCCCGGTGCCTGACATCCCCTTCCTGAGCGACTGCACGCCGCTCACCGACCAGCAGCGGGACCTGCAGCGGATGGTCCGCGAGTTCGCGGCCGACCGGGTCGCGCCGCTGGTCGCCGAGGCCAACGCGAACGAGAAGTTCCCCCGTGAGGTCCTGCTCGAGATGGGCAAGCTCGGCCTGCTCGGCGGACTGGTGCCCGAGCAGCACGGCGGGCTGGGCCTGGACCACCTCACCTACTCGATCGTGATCGAGGAGATGGCGCGGGTGGACCACATCGCGGCCGTCTACATGAGCATGCCCTCCAGCCTGGTCGGCGCCGGACTGCGCAGGTACGGCACCGACGAGCAGAAGGAGCGCTGGCTGCGCCCGCTCGCCCAGGGCGAGCTTTTCGGCGCGGGAGGCGTGACCGAACCCCGCTCCGGCAGCGACGTCGCGGGGATCACCACGACCTATCGCGCCGACGGCGACGCGTTCGTGGTCAACGGGTCCAAGGCGTGGATCTCCAACCTCGACAACGCCGACTTCCTCGTCACCTTCGCGACGAAGGACAAGGCACTGGGCCGCAAGGGCATCAGCGCGTTCGTCATCCCGGTCGACACGCCCGGGGTCACGCTGAAGCCCTATCACGACAAGCTCGGGTTCCGTTCGATCTCGACCGGGGACGTGTTCCTGGAGGACGTCCGGCTGCCCGCAGGCCACCTGCTCGGCGAGGAGGGCCAGGGCTTCTACATCGCCATGGCCGCGGTGGAGAGCGGGCGGCTCGCCGTGGCGTCCCGCGCCGTGGGCCAGGCCCACTCGGCACTCGAGGACACCCTGTCCTACGCCCAGGACCGGGTGGTGTTCGGGCAGGCCATCGCCGAGTTCCAGCTCACCAAGGCCAAGATCGCCGACATGGCGACCGGCGTGGTCACCGCGCGGCTGCTCACCCACGCCGCCGCCCGGCTGCTGGACGGCGGCGACCGGGCCCGCGTGCAGCTGTCGATGGCCAAGCAGTACGCCAGCGACGTGATGCAGCGGGTCGCCACCGAGGCGGTCCAGGTGCACGGCGCCTACGGCACCTCGCCGGAGTACCGGGTGTCCCGGATCTACCGCGACGCCAAGGTGTTCCAGCTGGTCGAAGGCGCCAACGAGATCCACAGGCTGCTCATCGCCGACTACCTGCTGGGAAACCGGAAGTAGCACCGGGCGCGGACGGTACTTTCGGGAGGAAACAGTCCGTGCACGAACTCCCGGGAGACCGTCCGCGCATGTCCCAGCCACTCGGACCGGCCGCGCCCTCGGGGCGCCTGACCGCGGTGCTCGCCTTCGCCGGCGTGGTCGTCGCGGTGATGCAGACCCTGATGGTGCCACTGCTCGCGAAGCTGCCCGAGCTGCTGCGCACGTCCAGCTCGAACACGGCCTGGGTGATCACCGTGACCCTGCTGACCGGCGCCGTCGCGACGCCGGTGCTGGGCAGGCTGGGCGACATGCACGGCAAGCGCCGGATGCTGCTGCTCGCGCTCGGCCTGCAGGTCCTCGGCTGCCTGGTGTGCGGGCTCACCTCCACGCTGGTGCCGATGATGGTCGGCCGTGGCCTGCAGGGGTTCGCGATCGGCGCGATCCCGCTGGGGATCAGCATCATGCGGGACGAGCTGCCGGGCGAGCGGCTCGGCTCGGCGGTCGGGCTGATGAGCTCGTCGCTGGGCATCGGCGGCGCACTCGCACTGCCCGCGGCCGCGCTGGTGGCCGAGCACCTGGACTGGCACGTCCTGTTCTTCGGCGCGGGCGCACTCGGGATCCTCAGCCTCGCGCTGGTCCTGCTCGTGGTACCCGAGTCGGCGGTGCGCACCCCCGGCCGCTTCGACGTCCGCGGCGCGATCGGGCTGTCGGCCGGGCTCGTCTGCCTGCTGGTCGGCATCTCCAAGGGCAGCGACTGGGGCTGGGGCACCGCGCGCACACTCGGGTTCTTCGGCGCCGCCGCGGTCGTCTTCGTGGGCTGGGGGTTCCTCCAGCTCCGCACGGCCGAGCCGCTGGTCGACCTGCGCACCACGGCACGCCGGCCGGTCCTGCTCACCAACCTGGCGTCGATCATGGTCGGGTTCGCCCTCTACGCGACCCAGCTGGTGCCGCCGCAGCTGCTGCAGCTGCCCGCGGCGACCGGGTACGGGCTGGGCCAGTCGATGATCATCGCGGGCCTGTGCGTCGCCCCGTCGGGGCTGCTGATGATGGCGGTGTCGCCCCTGGGCGCCCGCCTGACCGCGGCGCGCGGGCCGAAGGTCTCGTTGCTGTGCGGCATCGTGGTGCTCGCCGTCTCCTACGCGGCCGGGCTCGCGCTGCTGCACGAGGCCTGGCAGCTCGCCCTGTTCTCCGCCATGGCCGGTATCGGGGTGGGGCTGGCCTACGCCGCGATGCCCGCCTTGATCATCGACGCCGTGCCCGCCTCGGAGACCGCGGCCGCCAACGGCCTGAACACCTTGATGCGCTCGATCGGCACCTCGTCGTCGAGCGCGGTGGTCGGCATGGTGCTGGCGCACCTGACCACGGACTTCCGCGGGACGCCGGTGCCGGCACTGGCCGGCTTCCGGACCGCGTTCCTGATCGGCTGCGGCGCCTGCGTCCTCGCCCTGCTGGTCGCGTCCTTCATCCCCGGCCGCCGCACCGCGTCGCCGTCGAGGGCCTTGCGGGGGACGGTCCGGAACACCCGGGGCGGCGTGCTCGCGGGTGCACTCGTGATCGTCACCGACGCCCGGGGCGACGTCACGGGCAGCGTCACCACCGGCACGGACGGCGCGTTCGACCTCGCCGGCCTGCCGCCCGGGCGCCACGTGCTCACGGTCGCCGCCGACGGGTACCGGGCGGCCGCCGCGGCGGCCGAGGTCGGCGACGGGGCCACCACGGGGGTCGACTTCGCACTGTCCCCGCACTTCGCGGTGCGGGGCACGGTCCGCGCGGAGGACGGCTCACCCCTGGTCGACGCGCGGGTCAGGCTGCTCGGGCCCGAAGGCACCGTGGTCGCGGTCGGCACGACGGGCGCCTACGGCGACTACCTCATCGACGGCCTCACCGGCGGCAGCTACACCGTGATCGCGAGTGGTTACCCGAGCATGTGCACCACGGTGTCGCTGTCCGGCCGCGGCCGCGACGACTTCGACCTCATCCTGAGTCACCCCGGGCACTGACCGGGGATCACCAGAGCGGCGCGCCCCAGTCGGTCTCGTCCCGCAGCCGGGGTTTGACCACCTTCCCGCCCGCGTTCCGGGGCAACGGCTCCGTGCGCAGCCGGACGTACTGGGGCACCTTGAAATCGGCGATCCGCTCCCGGGCGAACGCCACGAGCTCGGCCGCCGTCGCGTCGCCGCGCAGCACCACCGCCGCCGCGACCTTCTTGCCCAGCACGGGATCCGGCACGCCGACGACGGCGACCTCCCCGACGGCCGGGTGGGCGGCGAGCGCGTTCTCCACCTCGGTGCAGTAGACGTTCTCCCCGCCGCGGTTGACGACGTCGTCCCGGCGGTCGAGCAGCTGGATCGCGCCGTCGGCGGTGATCCGGGCGATGTCGCCGGTGTGCAGCCAGCTGCCCTTCAGCGCCCGCGCGGTGGCCTCTGGACGGCGCCAGTAACCGCTCATCAGCTGCGGGCCGCGCACCAGCAGCTCGCCGGTGTCACTCACGCTGAACTCGGTGGCGGGCATGGCGAAGCCGACCGTGTCGGCGTGGCTCAGGGTGTACTCGTGGGGCAGCCCGCTGACGATCCCGCAGGTCTCGGTGAGCCCGTAGCCCGGGCAGAGCTGCGCGTCCGGGAACGCCTCGCGCAGCCGGCGCACCTGGTCCGGCGGTGTCGGGGCGCCGCCGTAGCCGACCCGGCGCACCCCGCTGACGTCGGTCGAGGCGAACTCGGGCCGTTGCAGTGCCAGCCAGTACATCGCGGGCACCGCGGTCAGCACGGTGATGCGCTCCGACGTGATGGCCCGCAACCACTCCCCGGCGTCGAAGGCCCGCTGCAACACCGTCGTCCCGGCGGCCAGACACGTGGGCAGCCACTGCACGAGGCTGCCCATGACGTGGAACAGCGGCGCCGGAACGAGGTTGCGCACGTCGCCGTAGGGCAGTTCGAGCGCGCGGCGGGCGGCCTCGGCGGCGGAGAGGATCGCGCGGTGGGCCAGCATCGCGCCCTTCGGCGCTCCCGTGGTGCCGCTCGTGTAGAACAGCGCGGCCAGGTCGTCCGGCTCCGCGTCCCGCACGAGCGGCGGACCGTCGGGCAGGGCATCGCCGGGTCCGATCGTGCAGGCCGCACCGCAGTCGGTCACCACGTACTCGGCTTCGGCCTCGGTGAACCGGGTGTTGACCGGCACGGCGACCGCGCCGGCCAGCGACGCGCCGAGGAAGGCCAGGCACCAGCCGACCTCGTTGCCGAGCCGGATCGCGACCCGGTCTCCCGGCCGCACGCCGTGCCCGGCGAGGCCGCCCGCGACCCGGGCGGCCCGCTCGAACAGCTCCCGGTAGCCCAGCCGGGAGCCGTCCGGGCCGACCACCGCCTCGGCATCCGGTTCCTTCTCGGCGAGCCCGGCGAACAACGCGGGCAGGGACGCGGGCAGGCCCGTGAACCGTGGTCCCGGCAGCACGCCGGACTCGTCGTAGGGCCGGATCCAGGCGGTGCTCACCGGATCAGACCAGTTCGACGATCGTGGCGTTGGCCTGGCCGCCGCCCTCGCACATGGTCTGCAGGCCGTAGCGGATCCCGTTGTCACGCATGTGGTGCACGAGCGTGGTCATGATCCGCGCGCCGCTGCCGCCCAGCGGATGCCCCAGCGCGATCGCGCCGCCGTTGGGGTTGAGCGCCTTGACGTCGGCGCCGGTGTCGGCGAGCCACGCCATCGGCACCGGGGCGAACGCCTCGTTGACCTCGAAGGCGCCGATCTCGGCCACGTCGAGCCCGCTGCGCTGCAGCGCCTTCTTCGTGGCGGGGATCGGCGCGGTCAGCATGATCACCGGGTCGTCCGCGGCGACGACGGCGGTGTGCACCCTGGCGATCGGGCGAAGGCCCAGCTCGGCCGCCTTCTCGCTGGTGGTCATCAGCAGGCCGGCGGAGCCGTCGCTGATCTGGGAGCTGTTCCCGGCGTGGATCACCCCGTCGGGCTTGAACGCGGGCTTCAGCTTGGCCAGCGACTCGACGCTGCCGCCGCGCCGCACGCCTTCGTCCGCGGTGACGACCGTGCCGTCGTCCAGGGTCACCGGCACGAGCTGCGCCTCGAACCGGCCTTCGTCCTGCGCCGCGGCGGCCTTCTCGTGCGAGGCGACCGAGAACTCGTCCAGCTGGGTGCGCGACAGGCCCCAGCGCTCCGCGATCATCTCCGCGCCGATCCCCTGGTTCGGCGGAGTGCCCCCGAACCGGCTCTGCAGCGCGGATCCGAACGGGTTCGCGTCGCCGACCGTGATGCCCATCGGCACCCGGCTCATCGACTCCACGCCACCGGCGACCACGACGTCGTACTGGCCGCTGATCAGCCCGGCGGCCGCGAAGTGCACCGCCTGCTGCGAAGACCCGCACTGCCGGTCCACCGCGGTGCCGGGCACCGACAGCGGCCAGCCCGCGGCCAGCACGGCGTTGCGGGCGATGTCGAACGTCTGCTCGCCGGCCTGGCCCACACAGCCCCACACCACGTCGTCGACCACCACCGGGTCGATGCCGGACCGCTCCGCGAGGGCCTGCAGCACCTTCGCCGACAGATCCACCGGGTGCACCCCGGACAACGCGCCGTTGCGCTTGCCCACCGGGGTCCGCACGGCCTCCACGATCACCGCGTCACGCATACTCGTCTCCTTCGTCGAACGACAGTTCCGGATTCCGTTCCCACAACTCACGCAGCGCGTCCCGGCGCTCGGGCCGGGACAGCCCGCGAAGATCCGCCGTGCCGGTCTCGGTGACCACGACGTCCACGTCGTGGCCAGGGGTGCTCACCGGGCGGGACAGCGCGGGCACCAAAGTGGACAGTCCATTGTGTGCGGTGGCGGTCGCGACGACGCTGAGCCCGCCGACGGACCTCGTCGCGGCGGCCGCGTAGTCCGCGTGCCCGCCGATGCCGCCCAGTACGGTGCGCGCGGTGCCCTCGACGTTGACCTGGCCGTCGAAGTCGATCTCCACCGCGGTGTTGACCGCGAAGAACGGCTCCGCGGACAGCCGGCCGAGGTCGTGCGTGAACTCGATCGGGTGCAGCAGCGGGCGGCCGTCGGCCCACTCGTACAGCCGCGGCCCGCCGGCGAGGTAGGTGCACACCGGGTCGCCGATCAGCAGGCCCCGCTCGGCCAGGTCCACCACCGGTCCGGGCAGCATGCCCGTGTCGATGCGCACGGGGACCTTCAGCTCGCCGAGCATCGCGGCCGCCACCGGCCCGGGCCCGACCTGGACCGTGGCGCCTTCGGGGATCAGCGCCACCAGGGCCTGCGCGATGGCCAGCTGCTCCTCGCGCGGGACCGATTCGGGCAGGGTCAGCGGCGGGTCCGCGCTCGCGCCGACCACGACCACCTGGTCCCGGGACAGCCGGGGCCCGGCGTCGGCGCGCGGTGCGCCGGGCGAGACCACCCCGGCCACCGTGGCACCCGCCGCGATCGCCGCCCGTTGCCAGGACACCTCACTGCCGAAGGCGAACCCGTCGCCGTCCGGGACGACACTCGCGACCAGCAGGTCGGGCCGCCACGGTCCGTGCAGCAACGCCGGGACCGCGGACAGCCGGACCGGCGGGAAGCGGACCGTCCCCGCGGCGACACCGGCCCGCAGCCCCCAGCCGGGCATGGCGGTGCGCACGTCGGCGAAGGCCGCGAAGTCCAGTCCGGGGTCGGCCCGCGGCAGCCAGCCCAGGATCAGGCGCACGTTCCCGGCCCGCGCGGCCGCCGCGGACAGTTCCGCCGAAACGGCACGAGGCGCGCCGAACCCGTCTCCGACGGCGATCGTCATGCCCGGCCGGACCAGGCCGGCGAGCCCGCTCACCGCGGCAGCCCGAGCACGCGCTCGGCCAGGATGTTGCGCTGGATCTCGCTGGTGCCACCGAGAATGGTCTGCGCACGGCCGACCAGCATCCGCCGCAGCAGCGGATGCCCTGCCGCGAGCGTGTCCGTGCCGAGCGCCGACGTGGCGAGGTCGCCGAGGTCGCGGTAGACCTCGGAGCTCACCAGTTTCAGCACCGAGAAGGCCGACGAGCCCAGCTCGGTGTCCGTACCGACGGCCCGCAGCCAGGTGGCGCGCAGCAGCCAGATCCGGGTCCACAGGGCGGTGATGGTGTCCTCGAGCACCGGGTCCAGCAGACCGCGCTCGCGCGCCGCGTCGGCGACCTCGCGCAGCGCCTCGAACATGCCGACCGCCTGCGCGCCCAGGGAAAGCCGTTCCTGGCCCAGCGTCGCGGTGGCCACCCGCCAGCCCTGCCCCACCTCGCCGAGCACGCTGTCCCCGCTGAGCCGGACGTCGTCGAAGAACACCTCGTTGAACTTGCTTTCCCCGTCGAGCTGCCGCAGCGGGCGCACGGTGATGCCGGGCAGCGTCATGTCGACGACGAACGCGGTGATTCCGCGGTGCCGGTCCTCCCCGGTCCGGGCGAGGAGCAGACCGTAGTCCGCCGCGCCGGCCGCACTGGTCCAGACCTTTTGGCCGTCGACGAGCCAGTGGTCGCCGTCCGGCCGTGCCCTGGTGCGCAGCGAGGCCAGGTCCGAGCCTGCCTCCGGTTCGGAGAACAGCTGGCACCACAGGTGCTCACCGCGCAGGATCGGCGGGAGGTGGCGCCGCTGCTGGGCCTCGGTGCCGTACCGCATGAGCACCGGCCCGGCCAGGTCCGGCCCGACGATGTTGAGCTGCCGTGGCACCCCGGCCCGCGCCGCCTCCTCGGCGAAGATCGCCTGTTCGAGCACGGACGCGTCGCGGCCACCGTGCTCCGCGGGCCAGTGCAGGCAGGCATAACCCGCCTCGAACAGCGTCCGGTGCCACTGGCGTCCCGCGGGCACGTCGGCCAGCTGCGGGGTGCCGCCGTAGTCGTGCAGGCCCTCGGGCCTGGGCGCGCTCGCGAGCCAGTCCCGCACCCGGGTGCGGAACTCCTCGCCCGTCACGCTCCCGTCCACCGCGGTTCCCGCTTCTCGGCGAAGGCGGTCGCGCCCTCCTTGGCGTCCGCGCTGGCGAAGACCGCCGCTGTCGCCGACGCGATCTCCTCCCGGCCGGCACCCTGGGCCTGCGCGAGCATCAGCTCCTTGGTCACCCGCAGCGCGAGCGGGCCGTTGCGGGCGATCGTGTTCGCCAGCGCGAGGGCCTCGGCGAGCACCTGGTCGCCCGGAACGACCCGGTTCACCAGGCCTAGCGCGGCCGCCCTGGCGGCGTCGAACGTCTCGCCGGTCAAGGCCAGTTCCAGTGCCAGTGCCAGCGGGATCCGCCGCGGCAGGTTCGTCCCGCCGCCCGCGGCGACCAGGCCGCGCTTGACCTCCGGCAGGCCGAACTTCGCGTGCTCGGCCACCACCGCGAGATCGCACGCGAGCACCAGCTCGAACCCGCCGGCGACCGCGGTGCCGTTGACCGCGGCGATGACCGGCTTCGGATACACCCGCTCGGTGAACACCTCGAGGCCGGGCCGGGACTCGTCGATCACCGCGCCGCCGGCGGCGAAGGCCCGCAGGTCCATCCCGGCGCAGAAGGCCCGGTCACCGGCGCCGGTGAGCACCACCGCACGGACTTCGGCGTCCTGCTCGGCCGCGACCAGCGCCTCCCCGATGCCGGCCATGGTCTCCGCGTCCAGTGCGTTGCGGGCCTCCGGCCGGTTGATCGTCACGACGGTGACCGCGTCGTGGCGCTGGACCAGAACACTCATCTTTTTGCTCCCTCGATGACTAGTTGTCGACCCGCTCGCGCGGCAGGCCCAGGACACGCTCGGCGATCTGGTTGCGCACGACCTCGGACGTGCCGCCGGCGATGGTCAGCGCCCGGACGAACAGCACGCCGTGGTGCAGCGCCGGGTCGCCGTCGAGCGCGGCCCCGGACCCGCCGATGCGCATCAGCAGGTCGGCGACGCGCTGCTGGTGCTCGCCGGAGAGCAGCTTGGTGATGTTGCCCTCCGGGCCGGGGTCGCCACCGGCGACGGCCCGGGCGGCGTTGCGGAAGCTGAGCAACCGCATCGCCTGCCGTTCCGCCACGAGCCGCCCGATGTCGCGGCGCAGGCCGCTGTCCGCGGGCAGGGCGTCGAAGGCCCGGGTTATCGGCATGAACTCGTGTTCCCCGGTGCCGATGCTGACCCGCTCGTTGCCCAGGGTCGCGCGGGCGACGGTCCAGCCGGCGTTGACCTCCCCGACGACGTCGGCGTCCGGCACGAACACCTCGTCGAAGAACACCTCGTTGAACAGCGCCGCACCGGTGATCTCACGCAACGGCCGGACAGTCACGCCCGGCGCCGTCAGGTCGACCACCAGCGCGGTGATCCCCGCGTGCTTGGCTGCGTCCGGATCGGTGCGCACCGTGGCGAGCCCGCGGTTGCAGCGTTCGGCGGCACTGGTCCAGACCTTCTGGCCGGTGACGACCCAGCCCCCGTCGGCCCGCTTGGCACGGGTGCTGATCGCGGCGGCGTCGGAGCCCGCGCCCGGCTCACTGAACAGCTGGCACCACGTCAGCTCGCCCTCCAGGCTGGGCCACAGCCAGCGCTCGACCTGCTCGGCGGTGCCGTGCCGTAGCAGGGTCGGCAGGATCCAGCTGCCGATGCCCAGCTCTGGCTTGCGCGCGCCGGTCAGCTCCTGCTCGATGACCAGCTGCTCCACCGCTCCGGCAGACCGGCCGTAGGGCGCGGGCCAGTGCGGGAAGGCGTAGCCCGATCGCACGAACAGCGACCGGCGCTCGTTTTCGGGCGCCTGCCGGTACTTCCCGGCGAAGTCCCGGACCTCCTGCCGGTAGTTCTCGGCTTCGGGCGGCAGTTCCAGCGCGGGCCTGCGGCGCACGCCCGCCGCCGTGAGCCCGGTGACCTCGTCCGCGGTCTCACCGAACGCACCGCGCAGCGTCAGTGCCCGGCGCAGGTAGAGGTGTGCGTCGTGCTCCCATGTGAAGCCGATCCCGCCGTGCACCTGCAGGGAGCGCCCGGCGACCCGCACGAACGCGCCCAGTGCGACTTCGGCGGCCACCGCGGCGGCCAGCTCGGCCTCCGGGCCGTCGACCCCGGCGCGCGCGGCGTCCCAGGCCGCGGCCGTGGCCAGCTCGACGTCGACCAGCATGTCGGCGCACAGATGCTTGACCGCTTGGAAACTGCCGACGGGACGGCCGAACTGCACGCGTTCCCGTGCGTAGGCCACGGCGTTCTCCGTGCACGCACGGGCACCTCCGGCCGCTTCGGCCGCGGCGAGGATCCGCGCCAGCACGAGCGCGGTGCGCCGCGCGCCGGACAGGACCGCGTCCGCCCGAGCCCCGTCGCAGGTGACCCGGGTGCCGCGCCGGGTGAGGTCGAGGTCGGACACGGGCGCCACCGTGACCCGCGGGCCGGGGCGGACCAGGACGACGTCGTCGTCCACGGCCAGCAGCAGCACCTCCGCGCCCGCGCCCCCGAACACCGGGCCGGCATCGCCGGTCACGCTGTCCCCGTCGCGGCGCAGGTCCCCGTGCAGCCCGACGGCCGCGCTGACCGCGCCGCCGCACAGTTCCGGCAGCAGCACCGCGCGGTCTTCGGCCGTGGCGGCGAACTGGATCGCCGTGATCGCCAGTGCGGTGGGCAGGAACGCCCCCGGCGCGACGACCCGGCCCAGCTCCTCGACGACGACGGCCAGCTCGGGCAGCCCGAACCCCTGGCCGCCGTAGTCCTCGTCGACCGGCAGGCCGAGCCAGCCCAGCTGGACGACGTCCTTCCAGAACCCGGGCGTGCCCGGCACAGTCTCGCTGTCGAGAGCCGCCCGGGCGGCGCCCAGCGCGTCCCGGTCGCTCAGGACGTCGCGCACGGACGCGGCGAGAGCCACGTGTTCCTCGGTGACCGGCAGTCCCATCAGAACCCCATCGAGCGGCCGATGAGATCCTTCATGATCTCCGTGGTGCCGCCGTAGAGGCGCTGCACGCGGGAGTCCCGCCACAGCCGCGCGACCTCGTACTCGTTCATGTAGCCGTAGCCGCCGTGCAGCTGCAGGCAGCGGTCCAGGATCTCCCACTGCACCTCGGTGCTCCACCACTTCAGGCCGGCCGCCTCCTGCGGGGTCAGCTCACCGGCGTTGGCGGCCATGATGCACTGGTCGAGGTAGACCTGCGCGACGTCGAGCTTGGTCTTCATCTCCGCCAGGAAGTGGCGGTTGACCTGGAACTTCCCGATCGGCTGGCCGAACGCCTTGCGCTCGGACACGTACTCGGCCGTCAGGTCGAAGGCCCGCCGCGCCGTGGCGACCGCGTAGGTCGCGATCCCCAGGCGCTCGGCGGGCAGGTTGTGCATCAGGTGGTAGAAGCCCCGGTTCTCCTCCCCCACCAGGTTCTCCACCGGCACCTCGACGTTGTCGAAGAACAGCTCCGCGGTGTCGGCCGACCACTGACCGATCTTGTCGAGCTTGCGCCCGCGGGAGAACCCCGGCCGCGTCGTCTCGACCGCGATCAGGCTGATCCCCTTGCGCCCGGCCGCCGGGTCCGTCTTCGCCGCGACCAGCACGAGGTCGGAGAGCAGACCGTTGCTGATGAACGTCTTCTGGCCGTTGACGACATAGCGGTCGCCCTCCCGGCGGGCGGTCGTCTTGATACCCGCGACGTCGGAACCCGCGGCCGGTTCGGACATCGCGATCGAGGTGACGATGTCCCCGCTGGTGAACCCGGGCAGCCAGCGCTTCTTCTGCTCCTCGGTGGTCAGCCCGACCAGGTAGGAGGCCAGGATGTCGTTCTGCACGCCGAGGCCGATGCCCACCGCGCCGGTGCCGAACATCTCGTCGCTGACGATCGCGTTGAACCGGTAGTCCCGGATGCCCAGCCCGCCGTACTCCTCCGGCGCCTCCCAGCCCAGCAGGCCCGCCTCGCCCGCCTTGCGCCACGCCTCCCGGCTGACCTTGCCCTCGCGTTCCCACTGCTCGGTGTAGGGCACGCACTCCCGTTCGAAGAAGGCGCGCGCCGTCGCGCGGAACTGCTCGTGCTCATCGGTGAAGATGCTTCGGCGCATCGGCCACCCTCCGCTGGTTCGATGGTTCGCTGGTCACGGTCGTCCCACTGGCAGGCCGTCGGCGCCACGGGCCGCCAGCAGCCGCCGGTGGTAGCCGGGCGTGCCGAGCAGCACCTCGTCGGCACGGGCCCGTTTGAAGTACAGCTGCGCGGGATGCTCCCAGGTGAAGCCGATCCCGCCGTGGATCTGGATGTTCTCCGTGGCGCAGCGGACGAAGCCCTCCGAGCACACCGCCTTCGCCAGGCTCGCGAGCACCGGCGCCTCGGAACTGCCCTCGGCCGCGGCCTCGGCCGCGAACAACGCCGCCGAGCGGGCCAGCTCGACCGCGACCAGCAGGTCCGCGCATTTGTGCTTGATCGCCTGGAAGGACCCGATCGGGCGGCCGAACTGCACCCTCGTGCGGGCGTGGTCGACGGCCATGTCCAGGCTGCGCTGCGCCGCGCCGACCTGCTCGCTCGCCAGGTAGACCGCGCCGAGGTCGAGCGTGCGGGACAACGCGGGCCAGCCCGCGCCCTCCTCACCGAGCAGCCGCGCCGGGGTCGCGTCGAACGTGACCGTCGCGAACGAGCGGGTGGGGTCCAGCGCCTCGACGGGTTCCCGCGTCAGGCCGCTCGCGGTCGCCTCGACGGCGAACAGGCTCACCCCCGCGCTGGTTCTGCCTGCCACCACGAGGAAATCGGCCGCACCCCCGTCGAGGACGTAGGTCTTGCGCCCGGACAGCCGCCATCCGTCGCCACCGGTGGCGGCCAGCCGGACGCCCGGCTCGTCCCAGCGTCCACCGTCCTCGGTGAGCGCGAGCGTGCCGATCCGGTCGCCGCTGACGATTCCGGGCAGGTACTCGGCGCAGGCCCGCTCGTCACCGCAGGCGAGCAGCGCGGTCGCGGCGAGCCCGGCGCTGGCGAGGAACGGCGCGGTCAGCAGCACCGCTCCCATCTCCTCGAACACCACCGCCAGCTCCACCGGCCCGCAGCCGGCGCCGCCGTAGCGTTCGGGAACGGCCAGCCCGTGCAGACCCACCTGCCTGGCCATCACCGACCACAGCTCACGGTCGTGTCCGGAAGCCTGCTCCGGCACCGTGGTCCGTGCCGCACGATCGGCAAGCAGTTCCCGCACCGTCTTGCGCAGGTACACCTGCTCCTCGGTCAGCACGCCCCGCACCCGGCCTCCTCGTATTGCTAAATCAGATAGATAATTAAGCAGTATAGGCGAGGTGGTGTGCCGGTTCCACTGTCAGCCGCGTCATACCCCGTCCGCGGCGAAGCGGCGCCGCAAGGCCGGCTTGGACGTCTTGCCCAGCCCGGTGCGGGGCAGCTCGTCGACGATCTCCAGCTGCTCGGGCAGCTTCTGCGGCATCAGGCCGGCCTCGCGCAGGTAGCCCGTGATCTCCGCCAGCGTGGGCCGGACGTCTCCCCGCAGCGTCACGACCGCGCACACCCGCTCGCCCCGGTCGGCGTCGGGCAGCCCGATCACCGCGGCCTCGGCCACCGCCGGATGCCCGACCAGCAGCGTCTCCAGCTCGACCGGGCCGATCTTCTCGCCCTTGCGGATGATCACGTCCTTGAGCCGGCCCGTCACCTCCACGTGCCCGTCGGGCCGCAGATGCCCCAGGTCCCCCGTCCGGAACCAGCCGTCGGCGGTGAAGGCCTCGGCGGTCTGCGCCGGATCGGTGTAGCCGCGGAACACCGCGGCGCCCTTCACCTGCACCTCGCCGTCGGCACCGGGCGGCAGCACGTCCTCGCCGTCGGCGATCCGGACCTGGTTGCCCGGGATCGGCCTGCCCTCGGTCTCGGCGAGCTGCTCGGCACTGTCCTGCGGGGAGGCCACGCAGATCATCGGCACCTCGGTCATCCCGTAGTCATGGGCCAGCGTCGCGCGCAGTTCCGCCCGCACCGCGTGGAACACGCTGGGCGGGCACGGCGCGCCACCGCCCTTGAGCAACCGCAGGCTCGGCACCAGCAGGTCTCCCGGCGGCCGTTTCCGCTGCTCGGCGAGCAACGCGGTGTAGAACACGGTGGAGCCGCCGGTCGTCGTCACCCGGTGCCGCCGGAACACCTCGGCCGTGCCCGCCGGGTCGAACGCCTCGACCAGCACCACCGGGAAACCGCCCAGCAACGCGGTCATCAGGTAGACGATGCCGCCGATGTGCGCGATGGGGTACGGCATCGAGCCGACGTCGTCGGGCTGACTGCCGAGACCGCTGCGCACTGTGAAGCCGCGGGCGGCGGCGAGCAGCGAGCCGTCGGCGTGCCGCGCACCCTTGGGCAGTCCCGAGGAACCCGAGGTGAAGTAGATCCACCGGGTGTCGCCGGAAGGGCCGGGCGCGGCGGGCAGCCCAGCGGTGTCGGCCGACTCCGGCGCGTCCACGCCGATCGTCAGCACCCGGGGCCGCTGCGGGAACCCCCGGGCCATGGCGGCGTAGTCGAACCCGTGCCAGGTACCCGGCACGAGCATCACCTCGGCGGCCGAGGCCGCCACCGCCGACCCCGTCTCCCGTTCGCGGTACATCGGGATCACCGGCGCCTGCACCGCGCCAAGCCGGGCCAGCGCCGCCATCACCAGGACGGTGCTCAGCCGGGTCGGCAGCTGCCACCCCACCCGGGTGCCCGGCCCGATGCCCTGCGCGAACAGCGCCGCCGCCACCCGCTCCGCCCGCTCGTGGAACCCCGCGAAGGTGAGCGAGCCGTCCCGCTCGTCAAACAACATCGGCCGCGTGCCGCTGAGCTCTGCCCGCCGGCGCACCAGGTCCCAGAAACCCTCCGCGGCCATCAGTTCATCGTGGGCAACCGGAACAACGGAACCGCTGGTCGACACATCGAGCCCTTTCTACTCAGCCCCCGGACGGGGAACGCCCGGCGCGGGCCGCGTCCGACGGGCGGACCGAACCTCGACGTTCAGCTCAAATAGTAGAATAATTTGCCGCATGAGCAACAGCCATCGGCGGAGCGGAGGGGAACCGGCATGACCGACTTCGACACCGGCGATGGCCGGACCGCGACGCGGCCGTCGCCGCGCCGGAGCCATCCCGCGCCCGGGCTCCCACGGGTCGGCTCGGCCGGGCCGGCCCGGGAGTACGCCCCCGCCGGAACGTTGACGAGCTCCGGCGGCATCACGGCGCAGGCACTGGCGACCGCGCTTCTCGCGTCCTACGCGGCCGAGTGGCTGGGGAGCATGGAGATGCGCGAGCTCCAGGCACGCTTCCGCGCCCCCGTCCGGCCCGACGACGTCCTCACCTGCGCCGGCGACGTCACGGCAGTAGAGCGCGACGGTGCCGGGTGGGCGGTCACCGTCGCGCTCACCGCGGTCCGGCCGAACGGGCAGGTGGTGATCAACGGCTCGGCGGTGTTGCTGCGATCGTGACGGCGGCCTACGCACCCTCCGCCTTGACCTCAGCCGCCCGGCGCGGATGTCTTCGGCACGGCCGCTGACCGGCGCGTCGAGCACCGTCACCCGCCGCCGGGCCCCCTCCTCGGCCAGCCGCCGGATGCCACCGGCCGACATCGTCGCGTGCTGGATGATCACCGAGCCGGGCCGGGCGGTGCGCAGCAGCCCGCCCTCCCCCGTCATGATCTCGAAGACCTGCTCCTCGGAGAACGGGCACAGCGCGAGCACCTCGGCCGACGCGGCGAGCTCGGCCACGGAGGCGGCCGGCGCGGCACCGAGTGCGGTGAACCGTTCGCGCACGTCCGCCTTCCGGGCGAAGAGGCGGACCGCGACCCCGGCGGCCAGCAGCCGCTCCACCATCGGCCCGCCCATCGAGCCGGCACCGACGAAGCCGATGTCCGGCGCAGCCTGAACCATTCGCGACTCCTTTGTCGGGCGTGAGCGGGAAGCGAAAAGCGATGATCCCCGCACGACTGGTGCGCTCCGGGACGCTACTAAGGATAGTGTCAACTTTCAAGGGCGCGCCCTGCGGACGGTTGCCCCGTCCTATGCTGAGCAGGATGAACGGCGATCTTGCGGCGGGCGCGGACCGCGGGACGGCCGCGGCACAGGACAACGCGCGGCCGGTCGTGGACACCCGTCGCCTGCCCGTCCGGCGGCGGGCGCCGTACGCCGTGAGCCCGTCCATCGGCCCGGAAGGCGCGCGCGCCTGCCTGGAGCTGATCGAAGCCGGTCACCGGCTCTTCACCGAACGCGGTTACCACGCCACCACCACGACGGCCATCGCCGAGGCGACCGGCCGCTCCGACGCGGCGTTCTACCAGTACTTCGACGGCAAGCAGGCACTGTTCCTGCTGCTGTTCGAGAACCTGGGGCGCGACCTCGTGGCCCAGTTCGCCGCGCTGCCCCCGATCGCCGCCACCCCGGCGGGACTGGCCGCCCTGCGCGAGTGGCTGGCCGGGCTCGGCGCGGTCCTGAACCGCCATTCCGCGTCGTTGCTGGAGTGGCCCACCCCGGACGAAGCCGACGAAGAGCCGTCGGAAAACCCCCAGGAGGCCTACATCGCCCGGCTCGCCGGCGCGTTCCGCGACCGGCTCCCGCACGCGGACTTCGCGGGGCTGTCCCCCCGCGCCGTGGCACTCGTGGTCACCAGCCTCACGGCGTACGGCCATTTCGTCCTGGACGTACGCAACCGCGGCTTGCGCACGGAGGCGACCGCGCCGGCCGTCCTCGACGACGCCCTCTCCCGGGTCGTCCACCGCAGCCTGTTCCCGGACGCCTACCCGGCGCGGAAACCCGGCCGGCCGGGCGGGCCGGGCGGCGTCCACCCGCCGGCGCGGTCCGCCCCGGAACAACTGCCGGGCCTGCGCAGGCCGGTGACCCGCCGCGGCCACGCGACGATCAAGAAGATCACCGAAGCGGCCATCGCCACGTTCGAGGCGCGGGGCCTGGCCGGTACCAGTGTCAACGACATCATCGCGGCCGCCGGGGTCGCGCACGGCACCTTCTACACCTACTGGGCCGACCGGGCGGCGATCGTCGCGACGTTGACGCACCAGGCCGCCGAGGCGGTGCTCGCCCACCTCGCCACCCTGCTCGACGCCGGCTCCACCGCCGAACTGGGCGCCTGGCTCGCCGGCTGGCTCGACGTCGTCGCCGACCACGGGCCCGTCCTGCACGTCTGGGCCGCCGACATCGTCGACGAGCCCCTCCTGCAACCACTGGGCATCGAGGTCGACGACCGGCTGCGCGACGTGGCGAACCGGCTCCTCGCGGACTCACCGGTACTGGACGGTCTCGACGAGAACGCCCGCACCACCGCGTTGTGGACGGTACTGGCCGAACTGCCCCGGTCCGCGTGGCGGCGCAACCCGGTGCTCACCCGGGACGAGGTGCTGCGGGCACAGACGCTGCTGCTGGCCCGTGGTTTCCTGGGCTGGCCGCTCTAGGGATTGTTTCAGTCGCTGGCGGGCAGGGGCTTGGCCTCCTTCAGCACGACCGGTGCCCCGTCGGCCGTGATGGCGTGTTCGCCCGGCTTGGTCACCAGCAGCTCGAGCCCGCCGTCGCCGACGGTGTAGCGCTTGCCCAGCTGGGTGCCGCCACCCGCACCGGTCGCGGTCAGCGCCTGTTCCGGCCGGGCAGCCGGGTCGATCATCGGATGACCGCCACAGGCCAGCTCCACCCCGGTCGCGGGCGGACGCACGAGGATGATCTCCGTCGCGTCCACCTGGCTACGCAGCCGCGTTCCCGGCCTGAGCTCCACTCCGGCTCCTTCCGCCTTCGCCACCGCGCCTGTCGCGGTGCGCCACCCCAGCAGATTAACAGTTAAATAATTGATCTTCTACTTCTGTTGAGCTGATTGGCCGCCTACGATCGGGACCATGCCTGAAGCAGTCATCGTCGCGGCCTGCCGCACCGCCATCGGCACCTCCTTCAAGGGAAGCCTCACCGAGACACCCGCCACCGACCTCGCCGCGCCCGTCGTCGAAGCGGTCCGGCCGTGACCGGGACCGTCCACCTGGTCCGGACCGGCCGGGTGCGGCGCATCGTGCTCGACCGCCCGGACGCGGCGAACGCGCTGGACATGTCGATGGCACGGCAACTGCGGAAGGCGGTCGCCGAGCTCGACCGCGACACCGGCTGCGTCCTGATCCAGGCGGAAGGGCGTGCCTTCTGCGCGGGAGGCGACGTCGCCGCCTTCGCCGCGGCCGAACCGCCCGGGCAGTTCCTGGCCGAGCTGGCCGAGGTGGTGCACGAGTCGGTCGCGGCGCTGGCCGCCGCCGAGTTCCCCGTGGTCGCCGCGGTGCAGGGCTGGGCGGCGGGCGCCGGGATGAGCCTGGCCGCGATCTGCGACATCGTCCTCGCCGGGACCTCGGCGCGGTTCCGGGCCGCCTACCCGGGGGTCGGGCTCTCTCCCGACGGCGGGCTGTCCTGGTCGCTGCCCCGGCTGGTCGGGCGCTCCCGGGCAGCCGAGCTCCTGCTGGGCAACCGCGCCGTGGACGCCGAGGAGGCGGCCGCGATCGGGCTCGTCGCGAGGGTCGTGCCCGACGCGGAGCTGCGTGACGAGGCGCTCGCGCTCGCCACGCGGCTGGCCGACGGCCCGACCGAGGCACTGGGGCGCACCAAGAAGCTGCTGTTCGAGGGGCACCCGTCGCTCGTCGGCCAGCTGGCGGCGGAAGCCGCGTCGATCGCGCTGTGCGCGGATGGCCCCGAGGGACGTGCCGGTGTCGCGGCCTTCGTCGAAGGCCGGGCACCGGTGTTCCACCCGGAGCCGTGACGCTCCCTAGTTCTGCACCAGCTCGGTGTGCGCCCGCTGGATCAGGTGCTCCATGAGCACGAGGAGCACGTCCTTGCCGGAGTCGCGGTGCCGGGCGTCGCAGAGCTTGACCGGGACGTAGTCGTCGAGGTCGAGCGCGTCGCGAACCTCGTCCGTGGTGTAGGTGGGCGCGCCGTCGAAACAGTTGACCGCCACCACGAACGGGATCTCCCGCCGCTCGAAGAAGTCGACCGCGGCGAAGGAACCGTCCAGGCGGCGGGTGTCGGCGAGCACGACGGCGCCCAGCGTGCCGCGGGCGAGCTCGTCCCAGAGGAACCAGAACCGGTCCTGTCCCGGCGTGCCGAAGATGTAGAGGATCAGCTCGGGGTTGATCGTGATCCGGCCGAAGTCCATGGCGACGGTGGTGGTCGTCTTCGCCTCGACACCGGTGAGGTCGTCCACCCCGGCGCTCAGCTCGCTGAGCATCTCCTCGGTCCGCAGCGGCGCGATCTCGCTCACCGCGCCGACCATCGTGGTCTTGCCGACTCCGAAGCCGCCGGCGATGAGGATCTTGACCGCCGCGGCGGCCAGCTCCGGTTCGCCCGGATGGTCAGAGCTTACGAATGCCATTCAGAACCGCCTGCAGTAGTTTGATGTCCGGGGAGCCCGTCCGGCTCGGCGAGGGCGGGGACCGGAAGATCAGGTACCCGTCGTTGATGAGGTCGCCGATCAGGATCTTCGTGACCACCAGGGGGAGATGGAGCTTCGCCGAGACCTCTGCCACCGACAGCGCGGACTGGCACATCCGGACGATCTCCGCGTGCTCGGGCTCGAGCAGCCGCGCCCGGGACTCCGAGCGCACCGCGACGACGAGCGTGATGATGTCCAGATCGTGCCGTGCGTCGCTGGTCCGCCCACGCGTCACCGCGTAGGGGCGCACCAGCGGACCTGCCGCTTCGTCGAACCAGGGTTCGCGGCGGTGCGTCATGAGGGTTGGGGATTGATCCGCTGCTGGTCGAAGAGGCTGTGCCGGGGCGTGGTGGACAGGTAGGTGCCGACCCGCTGGACCACCTGGTTCATCTCGTAGGCCACCATGCCCATGTTCGCGGTCTCGGACGTCAGCAGGGCCAGGCAGGCGTTCTCCCCGGCCGAGGTGACGAACAGGACCGCCCGGTCCAGCTCGATGACGGTCTGCCGCACGCCCCCGCCGTCGAAGTGGTTACCCGCGCCGCGGGCGAGGCTCTGCAACGCCGAGGCCATGGCCGAGAAGTGCTCCGCGTCCTCAGTGGACATGGCGGTCGACTGGCCGAGGAGCAGGCCGTCGGTCGACAGCACCACGGCGTGGCGGACGCCCGCCAGCCGTTGCACGAGATCGTCGAGGAGCCAATCCAGCTTGCGGGTGTTGGTAGTCGCCATAACCTTCTCGTTCGTCATGCTCGTGGATCCTGGTTGAACAGTTCTGCTTCGGGGCGTGCCTGGCGGCCCTGGCGGGTGCCGCTTTCGATGGCGGACAGCAGATCCCTCGCCTGCTCGGCGGACCGGGGCCGCTCGGCGTCGGCCCGCTGCTCGCGGGGTGCGGGCGGCCGCGCCGCGTGCAGCGGCCCGGTAGCGGCCAGCTGAGGCGCGAGGCTCGCCTGGCGCCGACGGCGGGGCAGCACGGGCCGGTCGTCGGTGGGCCGCGGGTCCGGCCGGCCGCGCACGGCCGGTTCCGGATGGGCACGGGCCGCGGGACGCGGTGGCGGGGGTTCATGGCGTGCGGGGGGTTCCGGCACGGGCGGGGTCATGGGCGGCTCCTCACTCGGCCAGGTCGCGACCATGGTGCCGGCTCCCGCGGCGTCGGTCCGGCCCGCGCGGGTGGACTGTGCGGCGTCGTCGGAGATGCTCGGGCGCCGGCGGCGCGCGCGCCCCACGCTCTCCGTGCGCTCGGTGGTACTCATCGGCGCTTCCACGGCGATCAGGCTGGACGGGATGAGCACGATGGCGCGGATGCCGCCGTAGTCCGAGTCGACCAGGCGCACGGCGGCGTCGTTGCGGTTGGCCAGCTGCGCGACCACGAACATGCCGAGCCGGGAGTCGCTGGACAGCGTCGTGACACTGAAGTCCGGCGGGTTGCGCAGGGTCTCGTTGACCCGTGCCAGCTCCTCGGGGGGCATGCCGAGGCCCTGGTCGGTGATCTCCACGACGACGCCCTTGCCGACGATGTTCCCGGTGACCTCGACGCGGGACTCCGGCGGGGAGAACGACGTCGCGTTGTCCACCAGTTCGGCCAGCAGGTGGATGAGGTCGGCGACCACGCTGCCGACGATGGAGACCTCGGGCAGCCGGGCCGTGCGGACCCGGGCGTAGTCCTCGGTCTCGGCGACCGCGCCGCGGACCAGTTCCACGAGTGGCACCGGGTTTCGCCAGCGGCGGCCCGGCTGTTCGCCGCCGAGGATGATCAGGTTCTCCGCGTTGCGGCGTTCGCGGGTGGCGAGGTGGTCGAGCTGGAAGAGCATGTCCAGCTGCTCGGGGTCCTCCTGCTTGTACTCGGCCTTGTCGAGGATCTCCAGCTGGCGGTGCACCACGATCTGGCTGCGGTGCGCGATGTTCAGGAACACCGCGTTGACGCCCTCGCGGGTCTTGGCCTCCGTCACCGCCGCCGCGACGGCGGCGTGCTGCGCCCGGTTGAACGCCTCGGCGACCTGGCCGATCTCGTCCGAGCCGTAGTCCAGCGGCGTCGCCTCGGCCGCCAGGTCGACCGACTCGCCGTCGCGCAGCCGGTCCATGATGTCGGGCAGCCGCTCGTCGGCGAGTGCGAGGGTCTCCCCGCGCAGCCGCTTGAGGCGGCCGATGAACCTGCTGGAGAGCCGCAGCGTGATCAGGAACGCCACGATCGCGATCACCAGCACGGCGACGCCGCCCCAGATCGAGTTGGTCGCGGTCTTGCTCCCGTTGTCGTAGGCGAACTGCTCGGCGTACTTGTGGTGCGAACGCCACAGGTCGAGCAGCTGACCGCTCACCGTGGTCGCCGCGTTCTGCCAGTCGGGCACGCCGAGCGGCAGCGCCGGGACGTTGCGCGCGCCGACCGGTGCCGTGCCACGCTGTCCGATCGCGCTTTCCATCGCGCTCAGCTGCTGCCACGCGGGGCTGGCCGCGAGTGCCTGGAACCGGGCCTGCTCGTCCGGGGTGAGCGTGGGCAGGAGGTTCTGGATCTGGGTGCGGTACGCGCCGACCTGGTAGGTGTATTCCTGCAGCTGCGCGGCGGTCAGCCCGCCGCTGCTGATCGCGGACGCGGCGAGTGCGTTGCTCCGTGACATCGACTCCGCGACCTGGAACAACGCCGTCGCCGTGGCTTCCTCGGACGCCGTCCCGGAATCCGGCGCGCTGCGGGAGACGCCCTGCATACCGATCGAGACGACGCTGAGCAGCTGGTTGAAGAACGAGTAGGTGTCCGCCACCGGCACGACACCCGCGTCGATCCGCTGGCGCATCGCCGCGACCTGCTGCTTGAGCTGATCGAACATCGAGCTCGCGTTCGCCATGGCCCCGGGGTTGAGCTTGGCGAGGACGTCGCCCGCCGCGCGAACGTCGGTGAGGGCGGTGTCGACCTTGGCTCGCTGCGCCGGCAGTGCTTGCGCGCTCTGCTGGTCGCCGCCGAGCTTCAGCAACGTCAGCCGGCGTTCCTCCTGGACCGTCTGGGCGAACGCGATGCCGGGGGTGGTGCCGCGGTCGACCTCGCCGGACCAGTCGCGCGCGTGCAGTCCCTGCGTCACCAGGTAGATCGCCGCACCGGCCCCGACTGCGAAAAGCGCCACACTCGGGATGAGCGCGATGGCCAGAATACGGGCACGAACACTGAGCGTGGCCTTGAACACCGGCGTACCGTACCGGAACTACCCCGGTCGGGTGAAGCGAATCAGGCAGATCTTTGCGGAGAAAAAGCTCAATGATTAAGCAGGGTGGCTCACGACAGCACGTCGAGCACCGTCTCCGCCGGATCGCTGATCATGTATTCGCTGACCTGGTCGAGGTGCCGTCGCCAGAAGGCGATCGCCTTGTCGGCGTCCTTGGCCCGGATGAGGTCGACGATCTTGGCGTGCGCCTTCTGCGTCGCCTTCACCGAGGGCTCCGCGCTGCCGTCGTCGCGGTGCGCGTTGATGAACGACTGGTTGTGCCGCTCGATGATGGAGAAGACCATGTCGACCAGGACGATCATCGTCTGGTTGCCGGCGAGCTCGACCAGCAGGCGGTGGAACTGCAGGTCGTGCTTCTCGGCGAAGGCGATGGGGTCGCCGACGAGGTCTTCGCCCTCGACGAGGGCCCTCTCGAGCCGGCGCAGGTCCGCCGCCGAACGCTTCCGCGCCAGCGCCCCCACCGCCGTCGACTCCAGCGCCCCGCGGGCCTGGTGCAGGTCGGCCAGGGTGGCGCCGCGGTACTGCAGCAGCGTCCCGGCGTACCGGCCGGCCGCCGCCGCGTCCGGGACCAGGACGTGTGCGCCACCGCGGGCGCCACGGCGGATCTGGATGATCTGCTCGGACTCGAGGATCCGGAACGCCTCGCGCAGGGTGGGGCGGGACACGCCGAACTGGGCCATCAGGGCGCTTTCCGGCGGGAGGGCGTCACCCTCCTTCAGCTCACCGGTCACGATCTGCCGCCGCAGCTGCGCGGCGACCATCTCCCCGGCCTTGGGCACCCGGACGACGGTCGATTTGGGCGTCGCGACCACGAGCCCCTCCCTTCATCTGCTCAGTTCGTTCATTCTACTGATGGGACTTGCCCGCGCGCGGACGTCCTGGTATTCGCGCGCGTCCCGCGCCGCGGCGGGCGGCGGCGCGGGACGGGGACGGACGTTGCGACGGGAGGCCATTCAGTGCATTATTTAAGCTCTTTCCGAGCTCGACGACCTGACGGAAGTGACGAAAGGGACTGCTGACCATGGGAAAACTCGACGGCCGGGTCGTGTTCATCACCGGCGCCGCACGCGGGCAGGGCCGCTCGCACGCGGTGCGGTTCGCCGAGGAGGGCGCGGACGTCGTCGGCATCGACATCTGCGCGGACATCGACGTCGTCCCCTACAAGCTCGGCACGGCGCAGGACCTCGCGGAGACCGCCCAGCTGGTGGAGAAGACCGGCCGGTCGATGCTGACCCGCACGGTGGACGTGCGCGACAAGGCGGGTCTGCAGGCGGCCTTCGACGCCGGCGTGGAGCGCTTCGGCCACATCGACACCGTCATCGCCAATGCCGGGGTGATCATGAGCAACACCAAGGAGCGCGACGCGGCGGAGGCGTTCCGGGTGGGCATCGACGTGATGCTCGTCGGCGTGTGGAACACGATCCAGGTGGCGCTGCCGCACCTGATCGAGCGCGGCAAGGCCGGCCACCACGGCAACATCATCGCGACCAGCTCGATGGCGGCGCTGCTCGGCATGGGCAACGGCACCGGCGGCGACGACGCGTACGGGACGGCCAAGCTGGCGGTGATCGGCCTGGTCAAGCAGTACGCCAACTACCTCGCCCAGTACCACGTGCGGGTCAACGGCGTGGCGCCGACCAACTGCGCGACGCCGATGGTGACCGAGAACCCCGAGCTGTTCAACGTGATGGGCGCCTACCCGAACCTCGCGAACGCGATGCAGACGCTGCTGCCGGACGTGCCGATGATCGAGCCGCGCGACGTCAGCGAGGCGATGCTGTTCCTGCTGTCGGACTCCGGCCGCTACTTCACCGGCAGTGTTCTCAACGTGGACGCCGGGATGGCCGTACGCCGCTGAACCCGGCCGGGCGCACCGGCGCGCGATCACCGTTCGATGGCGTCGACCAGACCCCATCGAACGGCGGTGGCGGCGTCGAGTGCCCGTCCGGACAGCGCCAGGTAGAGGGTGCGCCAGCGGCCGATGCGGCGGGGAAGGCTGACGGTGCCGCCCGCCCCCGGGACGAGACCCATGCCGACTTCCGGCAGCCGGAAGGTCGCGTCCGGGTGGGCGGTCACCGTCCCGGCGAAGGCGGGAAGCTCCACTCCCGCCCCGACGCAGCTGCCCTGCAGCCGGACCTCGACCCGGTCGGCCAGCTGGTGCAGCAGGCGGCCGGCGCCACCGCGGGTGCGGACGAAGTGGGCGGTCGCCAGGTCCGGCGTCGTCCCGAACTCGTCGAGGTCACCGCCTGCCGAGAACACCGGGCCCGCGCCCCGCAGGAGCACTCGGTCGACCGTCTCGTCGAGCACGGCCAGCCGGAGCGCGTCGACGAGCGCGTCCCGGACCTCGCGGCCGTAGGCGTTGCGCCGTTCAGGCCGGTTGAGGGTGATCTCCAGCAGCCCACCCGCCCGCTCGACGAGCACCGGATCGCGGGCCGGCGGCGGCAGCGGCCGCGGACCACGCTTGATGAGCCAGCGCTTGAACTCGGGCCCGCCCAGCAGCGTCGAGTACGCGAAGGACTCGACATCGAGCGCCGCGGGCACCGGGAGCCCGTCCGCGCGCAGTACCTGGGCCAGCACCAGCGCGGCCCGCGGGTTCGCCTCGGCGGCGGCCTGGAGCAGCTCGGCGTCGGCGACCGGATCGGCGGAACGGACGGAATGGACGTCGTCGGCGGCGTCGAGCGGTACCAGGGTCAGGTCCAGTGCCGCGGCCCGCTCCCGGCTCGTCGCCGCCGGCTCCCCGGTCCCGACGCCGACGCGGATGCGGTCGCTCGGGGGCATCGCCTCGGCGGGCGCGTCGAGATCGACGAGCAGCAACGGATCGGCGGGCCGGCCGTCGCCGTCGAGCACCACTTCGTCGAATTCCATAGCGGCGTCAGTCTATCCCGTCACCGCCGGCACCATGATCGGTGTCCCGAGTGGACAGTCCGGACCGGTACGCGACGACGCCCGCGCAGATGGTGGCCGCGACCTGGCGGGCGTCGGGCGCGGACAGTGCCCGCGCGAGCGGAACGTGCAGCAGGCACAGGTCGGCGGGCGCACCGGCGACGACGCGGCGGGGTGGTCCGCCCGGATCGGTCAGTGGTGCCAGCAGCCCGTCCAGCACCGTTCGGGCGGGCACCCGCTCCCCCGGCGTCAGGTCCCGCCGGATGGCGGCGGCGATGACCGACCACGGGTCTGGACTCGCGAAAGGCGCGTCGCTGCTGGGCGCCACCGGCACTCCGGCCTCGATCAGGCTCGCGTAGCGGTACAGGTCCGCGTGGTCGGCGGCCGGGACGTCGCGCCGGTACTGGTCCCGCCGTTCGATGACGAACCCGGGCTGGGTCACCACCACCAGCCCGAGCCCGGCCAGCAGCGGGATGGTGTCCCGCCCGATCAGCGCGCCGTGCTCGATCCGGTCACCGGGCAGCGTCCCGGTCTCGGCCAGCACCGACAGGGTGATGACGAGGGATTCGCGCGTCACGGCGTGGACCGCGACCGGCCGGCCGGACTTGTGGGCCCCGGCGATCTCCCGCCGCAGCGCGTCCCAGTCCGGCGGCTCGTGGTCGGCGGGAAGGATCTTGTGCGGCCCGATCGTGACCCCGGCGCGCACCGGTGCGTCCCGCGGCGCGCCGAGCAGGTGCAGCCGCTGCGGCAGATCCGCACGAGTCAGCAGGCCGACGGTGTCCGGGGACAGGTTCGGCGTGGCGTCGGTGACGCCGGTGACCCCGAACGACGCCAGCAACCGCCCCACCGCGGCAAGGTCAGGCGGGTCACCCGGCCGGTCACGCAGCCGCGCGTCCGCCCGCCACAGCCGGCCGTCCGGGAACTCCGCGAGCAGTCCCAGTTCGGTCAGCGCGGGGGTGTTGAGCACCCACAGCGCACCGCCCCGATGCTGCAGCCGCACCGGGCGGTCCGCCACCAGGCTGTCGAGCATCCGCCGGTCGGGTACTCCGGCCACGCTCTCGTGGTAGCCGATCCCGCGCACCCGGCAGCCCGGCGCTGCCCGCAGCGCCCGCGCCAGCCCGTCGAGGTCGGTGACCTCGGGCGGCCCGCAGCGCACGGACGCGGCGGCCGCCGCGAGCGACAACAGGTGCAGGTGATGATCGTGCAAACCGGGCAGCAGCGCCCCGCCCCGCGCGTCGAGCTCCCGCTCGCCGGGCTCCGGGCGCAGGTCGCCGAGTCCGGCGACAACCTCGCCCCGCACCCGGACATCGACGACGCGCCCCTCGACCTCCGCCCCGCGGATGAGCACACCTGTCATGACAACCCCAGTTCGTCCAGCACGCGGACCGTATCGGCGCCCAGCTCCGGCGCGACCCCGGCGGGGCGCCGCGCTGCCGGGGCGGCCGGGGCGGGGAGCTCGCCGGCCTCGTCCGGACCGACCAGCGTCGCCGCCACCTGCTCCCGCAACGCGAGGTCGGCCAGCCAGGTGCCGCCCGCCCGCACGCAGGCAAGCGCCACCAGCGCGGCATTGACCCCGGTCACCGGGTCGGCGATGGCGTCCGCGCACGGTGCCGGCGTCCCGGTCGCCGGGTCGAACGTGAGAAGGCCTGCGGCCAGCGCGGTGTCGTCGCCGAAGCCGACCGCGTTCGACCACGGACCGGTGCGCCCGTAGGCGGTGATGCTGACCCAGACCTTGTCCCGGGCACGGGCGAGCACCTCCTCGGCGTCGATGCCGAGTTGCCGCAACGCCCTCGGCCGGGAGCCTTCGATCACCACGTCGGCGGCCTCGATCAGGCCGGCGAGCACGGCGCGGCCGTGGGGGGTGGTGAAATCCAGTGCCACCGCTTCCTGACCGGCGTGCAGGAGGTCGTAGAACGCGCGCGGCCCGCGCCGCGCCCCGTCGGGCCGGCGCACGCTCTCCACCTTCACCACCCGCGCGCCCGACAGGGTCAGCAGATGCCCGCACAACGGCCCCGCCCACAACGACGACAGGTCGACCACCAACGGTCGCGGCACTGGTCGCGTCCCGGGGCGGCCACGGCCGGTCAGCACGAACGGGCGCACCTCGCCCGCCTGCCCCCGGGCGGCCAGCTGCTCGTCGTCCCCTTTGGACAGACCGGCGGCCGGCAGCCCCAGCAACCGGGCGCGCTGCGCCAACTCGGCCACCGTCCGGCCCGCGACGGCCCGCTCGAGCACCGGGTCCGACTCCTCGAGCCAGGCCGGCAGCAGCTCCGTGTCCGACTCGCGTGCCAGGTTCACGCCGAACCACCCGTCGGCGGCGGGCAGCACCTGGAACGCACAGCCGGCCGAGAACGGCGCGTTCCGCCGCAACCCCGCGACGGCGGCCCGCTCCGACAACACCCCCGCGCCGGGCAGGCGCACCGCACGTCCGGCCAACAGCCCGATCGCCAGCAGCGCGCCACGCACCGCGCTGGCCGCCTGCCCCGGCGGCAGCAGCGGCGGCCCGTCCCGCCGCCCGGTCAACGCCATCGCGCCCGAGGCCGCCCAGTCCGCCTCCGACTCCACGTTGGACGCCACCGACTCCACGTCGGCACCCAGCCACCGCAACATCCGTGCGGCATGCCATGCCGCCGCCGCCGAGCCGGGCACCACCAACCGCGACCCGCACAACGGCAGCCGCCACTCACCATCCACGCCGCCATGATCCGGCACGCGAGGTCAGGACACCAGGGACGCGGCTTCTTCGAGCAGGACGGGAAGAGCGGGGACCATGCGCGCCATGGAGCCGGTCAGGTCGCCGTTCTTGCGGCCCCGTTTGACCAGCAGCGCCGTCGCCCCGGCCTCCTTGTACCGGGTGAGGGCGTCGAACCAGCGCATGTCCGGCAGTTCTCTGCCGTAGCTGGCGAGCAGTTCGGCCGCGGTCGGCATCCCGCTCGGCTCGGCCGACGGCGCGCCCGGATGGTGGGCCTCGTCGGTGAAGAAGGTGAACCACGTCAGGTCGATGCGGGGGTCCCCGACCGACCAGATCTCCCAGTCGATCACGGCCTCCACCCGCCCGTTCGTGCACAGCGTGTTGCCGAGGCGGTAGTCGCCGTGGTTGACCACCGGCGGAAGCGGTTCCGGCATCGTCTCGTGCAGCAGGCGGCCGTAGCGCTCGTAGTCGTGCTGCAGATCCGCCGGGACGGTGCTGAACGCGCGAGTCCACCGGTCGATCTCCGCGCCCAGTGTCATCACCGGCTCATCACCGAGACCGACGGCGGCGGGGTCGAGGGCGTGGATCGCCGCGAGCACCCCGGCCGCGTCCAGACCGCGGGAACGCACCTGGGGAAACCGCGCCGGGTCGCGTTCCTCGCTCAGCGCCGGTTCGACGCACTCCCCCAGCACCAGGCCCATCGCGGCGAACGGCGGGACCTCGGGCGGCTCACCGTGATCGGAGAACAGCACCGGGGGCACCCGCACCCCCGGCCGGCCGTGCAGTGCCGCCATCAACCGCCCCTGGCGCAGCACATCCCGGTTGCGCACCGGCGCGAGCCCGGGCGGCGCGACCTTGAGCACCACCCGTTCCGCCGGCGCGCCGGCGAACTCGGCCACGAACGTCAGGCTCGACGTGCCCCCGGTCAGCGGGGACACCGAGGTCACCGTCGACCCTGGCGCCCAGTCCTGGGCGGCGGCGGTGGCCCGCTCCCGCAGCGACTCGGTCAGCCCGGCCATCAGAACAAGCCTCCGTCCACACGCAACAGCGCGCCGGTGGTGTAGCTCGATGCCGGGCTGGCCAGGTACAGCGCGCTCGTCACGACCTCTTCCGGATTGCCCGGCCGCCCGAGCGCGCTGCGCGTCCTCCTCCGGTGCTCCTCCGGCCAGGACCGGGAGATGTCGGTCAGGAACGGCCCGGCCGACAACGTGTTGACCCGTACCTTCGGCCCGTACTCCAGCGCCAGCACCTGGGTGAGCGCGTTGAGCGCGGCCTTCGCCCCGGCATAGGGACCGAACCGCGGCTGCGGCATCAGCGCGCCGGTGGAGGACACGTTGATGATCGACCCGCCGTCCCCGGCCGCCATCCGCTCCCCGATGACCGCGCCGAGGCGGAACGGTCCCTTGAAGTTGACGCCGACGACCTTGTCGAACAGCTCCTCCGACGTCTGCGCCGAAGACGGTGCGAGCGGCGACATCCCGGCGTTGTTCACCAGGATGTCCACCTTCCCGAAGGCGGCATACGCGGCGTCGACCAGCGCGTCGAGCTCGTCCCAGTGCCCGACGTGACAGGCGACCGGAAGCGCTTTCCGGCCCAGCGCCTCGACTTCGCGGGCCACCTCCCGGCACCCCTCGAGCTTGCGGCTGGTGATCACGACATCGGCGCCGGCACGGGCGAAGGCGAGCACCATCTCCCGGCCCAGTCCGCGGCTCCCGCCGGTGACGAGGGCGATCTTGCCGGACAGGTCGAACAAGGCGGCGCTCATGCGAACTCCTTCAGGACGTGGGCGTAGCGCTCCTGGGCGGCGGCCAGCTTCGGCGGAATGTGCTCGCTCGGGAACAGGCCCTCGGCCGGGCTGTACTGCTTGAGCAGCTGCTTGGCGATCGTCGTCCGGTGCACCTCGGTCGGCCCGTCGGCCAGCGCGAGGGCGGGCACGCTCATCCACATCCCGGCCAGCGGCGTCTCGTGCGTGGTGCCCAGCGACCCGTGCAGGTGCAGGGCGCGCTGCACGATGTCGTGGTAGACCTTCGCCATCGCGACCTTGCACATCGCGATCTGGGTCCGCGCCGCGCCGTGCGGCTGCGTGTCGATCACCCACGCCGTGTTGAGCACCAGCAGCCGGTACTGCTGCAGCTCGATCCACGAGTCGGCGATGAACGTCTGCACGGCCTGCTTGTCGGCCAGCCGCTGCCCCTGGGTGCGCCGGGACAGCGCCCGCTCGCACATCATGTCGAACGCACGGCGGCATTGACCGACGGTGCGCATCGCGTGGTGCACCCGGCCACCGCCGAGGCGCGCCTGCGCCACCGCGAAGCCCTGACCGGGGCCGCCGAGGATCGCGTCGGCGGGCACCCGCACCTCGCGGTAGCGGATGTAGCCGTGAATACCCTCATCGAGGTCGTCCCGCTCGGCCATGGTGGCGACGTTGCGCTGGATCTCGATGCCGGGCGTGTCCGCGGGCACGATGAACATCGACATCCGCTGATGCGGTGCGGCGTCGGGGTCGGTGACGGCCATGACGATCAGGAACTCGGCGAAGCGGGCGTTGGACGTGAACCACTTCTCACCGTCGATGACCCAGCTGTCCCCGTCGTGCCAGGCCCGGCAGACGAACTCCTTCGGATCCGCCCCGGCCTGCGGCTCGGTCATCGAGAACGCGGAGACGATGTCGCCGTCCAACAACGGCTCGAGGTAGCGCGCCCGCTGCTCCGCGGTGCCGAACATGGCGAGGATCTCGGCGTTGCCGGTGTCCGGCGCGGCGGTGCCGAACACCGTCGGCGCCCAGTACGACCGGCCGAGGATCTCGTTCATCAGCGCCAGCTTGAGCTGCCCGTAGCCAGGGCCGCCGAGCTCCGGGCCGAGGTGGCAGGCCCACAGGCCCTGCGCCTTGACCTTGTCCTGCAACGGTTTCAGGATCGCCCGGGACGCCGCGTTGCCCTTGTCGTAGGGATCACCGCCCGCCGGGAACAACAGGTCGAGCGGCTCCACCTCCTCGACGACGAAGCGCGTCATCCAATCCAGCTTCGCCTGGAACTCCGGTTCGGTGCTGAACTCCCACATCACGGCCTCCTCAACTCGAACGTCGTTGTTCCGCCGCGTCGGCCTCCAACCGGGTCCGCAGCAGCCGCAGCGTCTCGGCCGCGCGCGCGAGCTCAGCCGGGTCGATCCCCGCGGAGACCCGCGCGGCCCACGGCCGGCTGCGCTCGTGCGCGCGCCGGTGCGCGGCGCGCCCGGCCTCGGTGGGCACCAGCAGCGGCGCCCGCTTGTGGTCCGGATTGTCCTTCGCGGCAAGGAAACCACGGGCCAGCAACGCATCGGCCAGGCGCTGCACGCTCTGCCTGGTGTGGCCGAGGCTGCGTCCGATCTGGGGCACGGTGGGCGCCCGCTCGGCGTTCACCACGGCGGTGAGCACGAGCAGCTGCGCACCCGTGAGACCTTCCTCCGCACCGAAGTCGCCGGTCGCGGCGAGCAGGCGCCCCTGGGTACGCAGCACCTCGTCCACCAGCCGCGGCAGTGGATGCCCGGAAGCAATCATGACAGGAGCTTGTCAAATTGACAACATGCTGTCAATCCTGCCCGTCGAACACCTCGCTGCCGACGATCCGATCCGCGGGCACCACTTCTCCGCCCGCTTGGCCGTGAAGTCGGGGTCGAGCAGGCGGCGGACGGGCAGGTGCTCGTCCGCCGTCCTTGCGGAAGAAGATGTCGCCCTCCAGCTGCGGCTGCGTGGCGCTGGTGTTCGGAAAGCCCCGCTCGGCGTCGAGCAGGATCACGCCGTCGTCCTCGCGCTGGTCGAACACCTCGGGCGCGGCCTCCGGAAGGCGACGGCACCCACCGCGACACCCTGGACCCGGGCGGCCCGTCCGGCCCCTTCAGCGACGGCGGTAGAGCGTCTCCTGCGCGAGACTCGCGCCCAGCACGCCGCCGCGGGCGTGGATGCTGCCGGTGTACCAGCCCCGCCCGCCCGCGACGTTGTGCGGCACCAGGTCCAGCAGCACCCAGTCGTCCACGCGGACCGGGCGGTGGAACCACACGGCGTGGTCCAGCGTCGCGCCCGACTGGTGGGTCTCGTCGTGCAGCGGCGCCAGGCCCGTCGAGATGTCGGACAGGTAGGTCAGCGTGGCCGCGTGCAGCAGCGGGTCGTCCGGCAGCGAGAGCGTGCACCGGGCCCAGAAGCGGGTCGGCCACTCGATGCCTTCGGCAGGCTGGGCGGGCAGCCTGCCCTCCATCGAGGTCAGGCGCGGCAGCAGGAACGAAGGCAGTGCGCCCGGGTCGCCGGCCGCGGGCATCGGCTCGACCTGGTGGTCCGGCCCCTCCTCCACGACCTGGAACGACGTGGACATCGAGAAGATGACCTCGCCACGCTGGATCGCGACCACCCGGCGGGCCGAGTACGACCGGCCGTCGCGGTCGCGGTCCACGCGGAACACCGTGGGGTGGGACGCGTCCCCGCCACGCAGGTAGTAGCCGTGCAGCGAATGCGGCAGCCGGCCTTCGGGCGCGGTCGCGCCCGCGGCCAGCAGCGCCTGGGCGGCGACCTGGCCACCGTAGAGCGGGTACGGGTCGTCGAACACCGCGTTGGCGCGGAACAGGTCTCGCTCGATCACCTCCAGCTCCAGCAGCTCCTGCAGGTCGATCGAGGGCCGGGTGGCGAAGTCCTGCGCTGTCATCGCGGCGGCATCGCCGGGTCGCGGGGCAGGCCGAGCACCTGTTCGGCGATGGTGTTCCGCTGGATCTCGGCGGTGCCCGCGCCGATCGTCGAAGCCCGGGTGGACAGGAACCCGCCCACCCAGCGGCCGCGTTGCACGGCCCGCGGGTCGTCACGCAGCAACAGCCCGTCCGGGCCCAGGATGTCGACGGCGAACTCGTGCAGATCCTGCTCGAACGTCGTGATGAACAGCCGCGAGGTGGACGACGCCGGGCCGGGCTCGCCGCGGGAGAGGATGTCGGAGATGGTGCGCATCCCGCTGTAGCGCATGATCCGCACCCGGATCTCGAAGTCCGCCAGCCGATCGCGGACGCCCGGGTCACTCGCGACCCCGCGCTCGCGGGCGAGCTCGATCAGCTCGTCCACCACCCGGCGGTAGGTCGCGGCCTGGTTCATCGCCCCCGCGGCGCGCTCGTGGCCGAGACTGGTCCGGACCAATGGCCAGCCCTCGTTCTCATCGCCGATCCGGTTCGCCACCGGCACCCGCACGTCGTTGAAGAAGATCTCGGTGAAGTGCTCGCCCCCGGTGAGGTCCCGCAGCGGGCGAACCGTGACCCCCGGCGCGTGCGCGTCGATGAGCAGGTAGGTGATGCCCTTCTGCCGCGACTCCTGGGTTCCGGTGCGCACCAGGCAGAACAGGATGTCGGCGTGGTCGGCGTGGGTGTTCCACACCTTCTGCCCGTTGACGACGTACTCTTCCCCGCCGGCCTCGCGGCGCGCCGTGGTGCGCAACGACGGGAGGTCCGAACCCGCGCCCGGCTCCGAGTAGCCCTGGGCCCACACCTCGTCGCCGCGCAGCATCGGCCGCAGGAAACGCTCCTTCTGCTCGGGCGTGCCGTACTTGATGATCGTGGGCGCGGCGATGCCCAGCCCCGTCCCCTGTGGACCGGGCACCCGCGCTCGCGCGTACTCCTCCTGGTAGATCACCTGCTGTGCGAAGGACAACTCCATCCCGCCGTACTCGCGCGGCCAGCTCGGCCCGGCGAAGCCGGCGTCGTAGAGCGTGGCCAGCCACGCCTTCTGCCAGGCGCGCCGGTCCAGGACGCCCCGCGGGCGCTTCCCCGGGTGGTTCTCCGTCAGGAAGGCCCGCAGCCGCAGGCGGAACTGCTCGTCGGTCTCGACCCCGGACTCCCGGGTCGGTGCATCGGTCATCGCGTTGGTCTCCTCAGATCCCGACCAGGTCGGCCAGCCGTGCGCGGTGCCAGGCGGGAGCACCGAACAGCAGCTCACTCGCCTTGGCCCGCTTGAGGTACAGCTGCGCGTCGTGCTCCCAGGTGTAGCCGATACCGCCGTGGATCTGGATGTTCTCCTTGGCGATGTGCGTGTAGGCCTCCGCGCAGTAGGACCCGGCGACCGCGGCCGCCACCGCCAGCTCGTCCGTCCCGGCGACCGCGGCGGCGTGGTAGACCGCCGAGCGGGCGGCCTCCAGCTCCAGCAGCATGTTCGCGCACTTGTGCTTGATGGCCTGGAACGAGCCGATGGGCCGGTTGAACTGCACCCGGATCTTGGCGTACTCGACGGCGGCGTCCAGGCACGCCTGCGCCCCGCCGACCTGCTCGGCCGCGAGCGCCACCACGGCCAGGTCGAGGGCCCGCCGCAGACCATCCATTGTGGACACGATGCGGACCGCCGGGACGTCGTCGAGCTCCACCCGCGCCAGCCGGCGGGTCGGGTCCAGCGCGGTCAGCCGGATGCGCGTGCCGCCCTCGACCGCGAACAGGCCGAGGCCGTCGTCGGCGCGGGCGATCACGAGCACCAGCCCGGCCGAGTCGCCGTCGACGACGAACATCTTGGCGCCACTGACACGCCAGGCGTCCGAGTCCGCCACCGCGGTCGTCCGGACGTCGTCGAGGTTCCAGGAACCGCCGTCTTCGCCGACCGCCAGTGTCGCGGTCAGCGAGCCGTCCGCGATCCGGGGCAGCCAGCGGGCCTTGGCATCCTCGTCCTCGCTCGCCAGCAGCGCCTGGGTGGCGAGCGCGACGGTCGCGAAGTACGGTCCCGGCAACAGGGTCCGGCCCATCTCCTCCAGGACGATGCCGAGCTCGACGGCGCTGCCGCCCGCGCCGCCGTAGGACTCGGGGATCGCCAGCCCCGGCAGGCCCAGCTGATCCGCCAGCTGCCGCCACACGGCACGGTCGTAGCCCTCGTCGGAGTCCATCCAGCGGCGCACGGCCGCACTCGGCGCCTTGTCCGCCAGGAATGCGCGCACGGACGCCCGCAGGTCGTCCTGCTCGGCGGTGAACGCGGTCGTCATCAGCGGCCCTTCCAGACGGGCGCCCGCTTCTCGGCGAACGCCGTGGCGCCTTCCCTGGCGTCCTCGGAGGTGAACACCGGGCGCATGATCTCGGCCTGGCGGTCCCAGCCCTCGGCCAGCGTCCAGTCCCCGCTGCCGCGGGCGATCTGTTTCGTGGCCGCGACCGCGAGCGGCCCGTTGGCCGCGATCGTGGCGGCCAGCTCGAGTGCGCCCTCCAGCGCGCCGCCTTCGTCGGTGAGGCGGTTCACCAGGCCCACCTGCGCGGCCCGCTCGGCCCCGAACGGCTCGCCGGTGAGCAGCAGCTCGAGCGCGATCGCCAGCGGCAGCCTGCGGGACAGCAGCAACGCGGCACCGGCACCGGCGACCAGTGCGCGTTTCACCTCCGGCACGCCGAACCGCGCGGTCCGGGCCGCGACCACCAGATCGCAGGCCAGCAACAGCTCGAACCCACCCGCGAGGGCCCAGCCCTCGACCGCGCCGACCAGCGGCTTGCGCGGCGGTGTCTGGGTGATGCCGCACAGCCCGCGTCCCTCGATCGCCGGGCTCTCGCCACGCAGGAAGCCCTTCAGGTCCATCCCCGCGGAGAACGAGCCACCCGCCCCGATCAGCACCCCGGCCCACAGCTCGTCCGAGGAGTCGAGCTCGTCGACCGCCTCGGCCACTCCGTTGGCGACCGCCGCGTTGAGCGCGTTCTTCACCTCCGGGCGGTTGATCGTGATCACCTGCACGGCGCCGCGGCGCTCCACCAGGACCTCGTCCGACACTTCTTCCTCCTCGTCACAGGCCGAGATCGCGGCCGACGACTCCCGTCGTGAATCTCTTTATCATGCCTACCACCGGACTTCCCACTCCCAAGATCCTATTCCGTGTACTCTTTATCACGGAGGTGCACCGGACCATGGAGATGTGGGAACTGAGCGCGCGCGAGCAGATCCGGGACAGCATCGCCGCGTACACCCATGCGGGCGATCGCGGCCGGCTGGCCGACCTCGCCGCCGTGTTCACCGAAGACGGCGTCCTCCACGTGAAGGGGCGCGAACCGGCCGAAGGCCGCGAGGCGATCGTGCGGATGCTTTCCGGCGCCGTCGCGCGCGGCGCGCGACCGGACGCCGACGGACGCACGAAACTCGTCCGGCACTTCATCGCCAACGTGGCCTTCGAGGAGGTCTCCCCGGCGGAGATCCGCACGGCCGCGTACTTCCTCGTGGTCACCGCCGAGGGCCCCGATCACTGGGGCCGCTACCGCGACCGGCACGTGCCGGTCGACGGACGGTGGCGGATAGTCCACCGCTACGTCCGGGTCGATGCCAGCTCACCCACCTCCACGTTCCCCGGCTGAGGCCGGCACCTCTTCCATCCTGACCGGACAGGAAGAACAGTATCCTCAACCTCCACCGGGTGCCAGCGGTGTTTGACAACGCACCCCCCGTGCCATCTACTGAGAATGTCATTTTCACCACCGGTGGGAGGCCTGCCGGGGAGGAGGAGGTGGGCGTTGGGGAACCAGGTCTTCCTCGGCCCGCTGCCTCCACGGCACGGCGTCCACGAACCCACCGGCGGCAGCCCGCCACGAGCGCCCGGAAGCGTTCGCCGCACGGTCACCACGGACATGCTCCGCCCCGACGGCATCCGAGGGCGCCTCGAGCTGGTCGGCCGCGGGCGCGACCTGCGGACCGGCCCCGACGGCAGTCCCGTCGAACTCGGGCGCGCGTCCTTCGAAGCGGTCGTGGACTTCACGGGCGGCTGGCAGCTACTGGAGCTCTCCACCGACCCAGGACACCCCTCGCTCCAGCGGCTCGCCGGCACGAGCGTGGGCGCCGGCTTCCGGGCCCGGGTGCTCGACGCCGAACCCGGGCTGGGCAGCCTGCTGCACCAGCTGCTCGACGACGTACCCGTGACGACGCTGGTGTCCGGTCACGCCTACGCCGCGGCGGTGGCCGCCGAGCCTAGGCAGCGGCTCGGCCTGGCCGGGCGCCCCACGTTCGGGCGCGACATGTGCGCCGGGTTCGCCGACGGGGGCACGATCATGGCCGATGTCGACGCCCTCGGCCGGGCACCCGTCGTCACCGGCCCCGCCGCACCATCGCTGCTCAACGCCGACCCGCACGCCTGGCACGGCGTCCCGCCGCTGCCGCCGCACGCGATGCGCCGGTCCCGGCGGATCGACGTCCGGCCCGGTCCCGTGTCCACTGTGGACGTCCTGTACCGCGACTCCTACGTGCGGCCCGACGGCCTGGAGACGGTGATCCACGAGTACACCGTGGCGATGGAGATCGAAAACGGCGCCAGGGAGACCTTCACCGGCACCTCGACCTGCACCCACCTCAACGACACCCTGCGCGCGCTGGAGGACGTGCCGATACTCCTGGAGTCGGCACGCGGCTGAGCGAGCGGCACCCACCGCCACGGGTACCGAACCTCCAACAAGAATATAGATTCTTGACCTTCACCCCTCCACTTCCGGCAAAGAGGCGACTATTTTATGTGACGGCGGCCCCGCCGTTTGCCGGGAAGTTCCTCACCGTGGAGGTACCGATGAGCTCGACCTCACCCGCTCCGCCGCTCGCAGGCCTGCTCGTCGTCGACGTCTCCACGACGCTTCCCGGAGCTCAGGCCACCCAGTTCCTCGCCGACGCCGGGGCGGACGTGGTGCAGGTCGAGCCCCCGGGCGGCAGTCCGCTGCGCCGCAACGCCGGCTGGCCCGTGTTCGCCAGGGGCAAGCGGAGCATCGAGCTCGACCTCCACGAGGCCGCGGACCAGGAGGTCCTCGACGGCCTGCTCGCCCGCGCCGACGTCCTCGTCGCGGCCGGGCGGCCGCAGGCGCTGCGGCGGCGGGGCCTGACCGCGGAGCGCCTGTCCGCGCTCAACCCGCGCCTGGTCAGCGCGACGATCACCGGCTGGGGCAGCTCCGGGCCGTGGGCGGACCTCAAGGGCTACGAAGGCATGGTGCTGGCCAAGCTCGGCATGTTCCACAACAAGCGGCTGATGGTCTCCCGGCCGGGCCCGGCGTTCATCTCGGTGCCCTTCGCGTCCTGGGGTGCGGCGCACACCGCCCTGCAGGGCGTGCTCTCGGCGCTGCTGGAGCGGGAGACCAGCGGCCGTGGCCAGCACATCGAGGCCGACCTGGTGCGGGGGGTGGCCATGATGGACACCTGGCAGTGGAACGCCGAGCTGATCGCGCTGCGCTGGCCGGGGGCCTACGAGACCGTCGACGCCTACACGCCCGAAGGCGAACCGCGGGGCCACATGCTGTTCCCGCTGCTGGTGGCGCCGACGAAGGACGGCACCTGGCTGCAGTTCGCCCAGGTCGAGCCGAGGCTGTTCGTGGGCATGCTCGAGGAGTTCGGCCTGGGCTGGATGCTCACCGACCCGCAGTGGAAGGGCATCCCCCGCTTCGACGACCAGGCCCGCAAGAGCAAGCTGTGGGAGATCATGCTCGCGAAGGTCGGCGAGCGGACGCTCGCCGAGTGGCAGGAGGCCTTCGCGCGCAACCCGAACCTCAGCGCCGAGGCGTTCCGCGCGGGGCCGGAGATCCTGGACCATCCGCAGCTGGCCCACGACGGCCGGGTCGTGGTGGTCGACGATCCGGACCTGGGGCCCGTCCGCCAGCCCTCGACCCTTGTGCACGCCGGGGAACGACCGCTCTCCCAGCCGCGGCCCGCACCGCGGCTCGGCGCCGACGCGGAGGCGGTCCGCGCACTGGCGGCGCGGCCGTCCGAGCCGGCCGCACCAGTACCCGCGCCCGCGGGTGCGCTGCCCCTGGCCGGGGTCACCATCCTCGAGCTCGGCCTGATGTTCGCGGCGCCGTTCGGGTCCACGATGCTCGCCGATCTCGGCGCCCGGGTCATCAAGATCGAGTCCCTGCAGGGCGACACCATCCGCAACGTGCTGCCCTTCCCCGAGTCGGGTGGCGCCCGCGTCATGCAGGGCAAGGAGAGCATCTGCGTCGATCTGTCCACCGAGGACGGACGCCGGATCGTGCACGAACTCGCCCGGCGTGCCGACGTGGTGCTGCAGAGCTTCCGGGCCGGGGCGGCGGCCCGTGCCGGCGTCGACGCGGCGACCCTGTGCGAGCTCAACCCGGACCTGGTCTACGTGAACGCGCCCGGTTACGGCTCCGGCGGGCCCTACGGCGCGAAACCGGCCTACGCGCCGTCGATCGGCGCCGCCACCGGCATCGCGCTGACCGAGGTGCCCGGCGCGGCTTCGGCCACCGGGACGATGGACCAGATCAAGGAGGGCTCGCGCCTGCTCAACCAGGCCTGTGCCGTGCCGAGCCTGCAGGCCGACGGGATCGCCGCACTGGGGGTCGCCTCGACGATGCTGCTGGGGTTGCTGGCGAGGGCGCGCGGGCGGGCGCTCGACGAGCTGACCGCCACCATGATCGGGACCGTCGGGCACGCGCTGGCCGAGCGCGCGACCGACTACTTCGGCCGCCCCGACGGCCCGGTTCCCGATGCCGGCGCCACCGGCTTTTCCGCGCTGTACCGGATGTACCCGGCAAGCGAGGGCTGGGTCTTCCTCGCCGCGCCGGCGCCCGGCGAGTGGGCGCCGCTGGCGGAGGCGCTCCGCCTCGACGACCCACGGTTCGGCGCCGCCGAAGGCCGGCGCGAGCACGACGGCGCGCTCGCCGAGACGCTCGCCCGGATCTTCGCCACCCGTCCCGCCGGCGAGTGGGAGCAGGAGCTGACCGCGGCCGACATCGGGTGTGTGCAGGTGCACGAGGGGTCCGCCGAACTGCAGTTGCAGGCGGACGAAGCGCTCGCGGCCGAGTACGCGGCTTCCGCGGTGAGCCCGATCTTCGAGGAATCCCTGCGCATGGGCACCCCGGTCCGGTTCTCCCGCTCGCGCACCCGGGCACCGGGCGGCTGCCTCGCCGGCGACCACACCGACGCGCTGCTCGCCGAGCTGGGTTACGACGAGACGGCGATCGCGGACCTGCGGGACCGCAAGGTGATCGGCTGACCCTTCCGGTGGTCGCACGAGAAGTGCCGCCCCCGGCGCGGGGGGCACTTCTCGCACACCGGTGGTTACCTGAACACGTCGGCGACGTCGATCGGGCTGTTCCGCCACCCGCCCCGCCGCGTAAACCGCTTCTGGGAACTGCCCTTACTCGCCGATGCTGAACCGGGCGAGCTCGTGCTCGACCATGCCGTCCAGGGTCGGCGCGGGGGGCTCGGGCAGGCTGACCGGCGACTGCCTGGTCGGCAGCAGCACCACGGCGGTACCCGGCGTGCTGGTCTCGCCCCGCTGGTTCTCGCACCACACCCGCAGGTGCACCTCGTTGCGCCCGTCGGTCTGCTTCTTCTCCACGACCTCGCCGCGCACCCACGTGACGTCGCCGATGTAGTTGAACTTGCGGTGCTCGCAGCGCAGGCGCCACAGCCAGGCGTCGTCGCCCATCCAGTCGGTCACCAGGTGGGTCAGCCAGGTCTCGCGCATCGCGCCGTAGTCGTAGGAGTTGGGCAGGCCCAGCTCCTGTGCCCGGGCCGGCTCCCAGTGCAGCCGCTGCACGGTGTCGGGCACGTTGAGCCCGTTGCGCGGATACAGCCCGGGCGCCTTGCGCCGCACCTTCGCCGCGATGCCGAACGCGCCGGGCGGGGTGAGCTGCATGCCCCAGCCCAGGTGCCAGACCACGACATCGGTCGTCGTCAGCGGCCCCTTGACCCGCGGCTGCAACTCGTCGCCGACCCGGACGTCCTCGAAGTAGCGTGGCTCGGGGCCGCGCCGGGTCTCGGCCGCGTAGGCGGCGTCGATCTCGGCGATCTGCTCGTCGGTGTACGGAGCCGGCTCGAGCTTCTCCTTGGCCCGCTTCTTGGACGTGTGGCGTTCGGCGTTGATCCACGTGCCACGGCGCACGGCGTGCATCTCGCCCTCGCCGTTGGTGTAGAGGTAGTCGTGGGTGATGTGCGCGGTGCGGCCGCCGAACCGGCTTTCCTTGGGCTGCACGCCCACCTGCGCCTGCAGCACCCGGCAGCGGTCGCCGAGCCGCAGCGGCCGCCACCACTCGAACTCCATCACGGCCTGGTACGACCCCAGCCCCGCGAACGGATCGCCCTTGAGCAGCGCCTTGGTCTCGGGATCCGGCTTGGGGGCCGCGTCCTCGCCCATGGTGTACAGGAAGTTCGGCGGCGCGAGCAGCGATCCCCAGCGGGTCCGGGCGGCGTACTCCGGGTCGCAGTAGAGCGGGTTGTCGTCGCCGTAGCCGTAGGCGAAGTGGCGCGTCCCGTCGGCGGTGACCTCGTAGTTGTGCGGCGGGTTGTACTGCGGGTTCGGCACCCCGAGGCGACGGCGGGAGCGCTCGATCGCCTCGTCGGTCAGCACTCCGAAGCGCTCTTCTGTTCTGGTCACTGCGATACCTCCTCGTCGAGGGCCTGTGCGGCGCGCACGAGCTCGAGCAGCTCCACACGGCTCACTTTCGTCGACGGCGTGCGCGGCAGTGCCGCCACGACGACCACGTGCTTGGGGACCTCATAGGGCAGAAGCTGCTTGCGGCACAACGCCATCAGCTCGTCGGCCGACGGTCGCGCGGATCCGGGCTCGACCTCGACGGCGGCCACCGGGATGGCGCCGAGGCGGGTGTCCGGGAGTCCGGCCACAGCGGCCTCGCGCACCGCGGGATGGGCTTCCAGCGCGCGTTTCACGGTTTCCGGCTGGATCTTGAAGCCGCCCCGGACGATCGTGTCGTCGGCCCTGCCGACGATCCAGACGAACTCGTCGCCGTCGATGCGCGCGAGGTCGCTGGTCCGCACCCACTCCCGGCCGCCCTGCGCGGTCTGCGCGGCACGCACCTCGAGCAGCCCGGTCTCCCCGGCCGGCAGCTCCGCCCCGTCCGCGCCGGTGACGCGCAGCTGCACACCGGGGAACGCGCGGCCGGCGCTGCCTGCCTTGTGCTCCCACCACTGCTCGTGCAGCGGCAGTGTCCAGCCGGCGACCGCGCCGGCGAACTCCGTCGCCCCGTAGGTCATCAGCACCCGGATGCCGTAGCGGCGGAAGAACTCCTGCGCCAGCTCCGCCGGGCACGCGGTGGTGCCCGAGGTCACGACCTGCAGGCTGGCGAGCCTGGCCGGCGCGACGTCCGCGTCGAGCACGCTGCGCAGCGCGGCGGGCACCAGCCCGGCCGCGCGCAGCTGGTGCCGCTCCACGGCGCTCACCCACGGGTCCAGCTCGAACCTGGGCATCAGCACCAGGCGACGGCCGGCGTAGAGGCAGGCGAGCACGCCCCACAGGCCACCGATGTGCACCAGCGGCGTCGCCACGAGCGAGGCCGAGGCGGACAGCAGCCTGCCCTCCTTCGGGGACTGGCCGCTGGAACCGAGGGACTCGTCGAGCTGGCGGACGGACAGTCGCACGCGCTTGGGCGGGCCGGTGGTGCCGGAGGTCAGCATCTCGACCGCGATGCCAGGGCTGACCTGGTGCTCCGCACGCGGCACGCCGCCCAGGGCCCGCACGGAGCCGTCTGGGCCGAGCCGCACTGCGAGGCCCGCCACGTCCCGCATCCGTTCCCGGGCGAGGATCTCCGGCCCGGCGATCAGCACCGGAAGCGCGCTGCGCTCGATGTCCGCGATCATCCGCGCCGCCGGTTGCAGCGGGCTCACGGTGACCACGGTCCGGCCCGTCGCGAGTACCGCCAGTAGCGCGGCGACGTGCTCGGGCCGGTTCTCGACGACGATGCCGATCCGGGTGTCCGCGCCCAGCCCGGCGGCCTCCAGTTCGCGGACGAGTGCCGCCGCGGTCTCGCGCAGCCGTCCCCAGGACCACCACGCCGCGTCGTGCTCGACTGCCTTGGCTTCCGCAGGGGCCTCGCGCAGCAGGAGCGCGAGCCGTTCCCGGATCCCCACGCCGATCTCCGTTCGTTCCGCCGCGCCGACACGGCAAATAAGAGTATACTCAACAACCCGGTCTCCGGACGAGCCTCGACCGCTGGTTTCTATAGATTAATTAGTTGCACAATTCACGGTCGCTACCGGCCCTCGTACCGGGGCGTGGCACCTTCCCGGTAGGCCCGCATGGCCTCGGTCTGGTCGTCGGTGAGCAGGGTCAGCACCTGCTGCCGGTTCTCGAGCTCGACAGCCGCGTCGAACGAGGGCATCTCCAGCGCCAGCCACATGCCCTGCTTGGTCAACGCCAGCGACAACGGCGGCGCGGCCAGGAGGTCGTCGATCGCCGTCGTGACACGCCGTTCCAGCTCCTGCGGCGCGACGGCGTCGGCGAGCAGGCCGATCCGCAGCGCCTCGTCGGCGTCGAAGCGGCGGGCGGTCAGCATCAGCTCGTGCGCACGGCCGGCGCCGACCAGCCGCGGCAGCAGCCAGGACGTCCCGATGTCGCAGCCGGAGAACCCGACCTTCAGGAACGACACCGCGAACACCGCCGACGTCGACGCGAGCCGCAGGTCCGCGGCCAGCACGAGCGCGAGGCCACCGCCGGCGGCGGGGCCGTTGACCGCGGCGATCACCGGCTGCGGGAGCCGGCGGATCCGCTGCACCAGCGCGGCGATGTGCCGCTGGGTCGTCAGCCCCTGGTGCACCGGCCCGGTGCCGGGCGAGCCCGCCGACGCGGGGGCGTCGCCGTAGCCGGCGAGATCGAGGCCCGCGCAGAAACCGCGGCCGGCGCCGGTGAGCACCACGACGCGGCACGACGGGTCGTCGCCTGCCTCGGCGAGCGCCTGGTGCAGCTGCCCGACCATGTCCGCGGTCATCGCGTTGAGCCGCTCGGGGCGGCGCAGCTCGATGCGCACGACCTCCGGCCTCGGCCTGCTCACGCCTACCTCGTCCGCCATCCCGGTCAACCCTTCAGCTGGTTCCTGTTCCGCGCCGTGACCGCGGCCCGGCGTTCGTCGAGGCCCGTGAAATCCGGGCGATGCGCGCCGGCGAGCTCCTGCTCCACGGTCAGCGCGGCGCCGAAGATCGCTTCCGCACCCCGGGTGCAGACCTCCTTGAGCGCCACCATGTCGCGCGGGGACACCTCGGCCGCGGCGCTCGCCAGTGCGAGCGCGTGCGCCCGGAGTCGTTCGTGTGGCACCACTTCGGTCACGAGGCCGATCCGGGCCGCGAGTGCGGCGTCCACGACCTCGCCGGTCATCGACATCCGCCGCGCCCACGCCGGGCCGACCAGCCGCGCGGTCAGCCCGCCGCCCGGCAGCACGCCCACCCGCACGTGCGTGTCGGCGAACACCGCCTTCTCCGATGCCACCAGGAAATCGCAGCCCAGCGCGAGCTAGAGCCCGCCGGTGAAGGCGGCACCGCCGACGGCGCCGACGACCGGCTTGCGGACCCGGGCGACCTGGTTGATGCAGTCCTCGTCGTCGTAGCGCCGGAAGTACCGTTCGCCTTCGCGGGCCGCCTGTTTCAGGTCCACGCCCGCGCAGAAGGCCGGGTCCGCGCCCACGTCCTCGACGAGCAGCACGTCGCTCATCCCGCCGCCCGCACGGCGACAGCCAGCTCGGTGCTCAGCGACGGGTCGATGTCGTAGGGCGTGTAGAGCGAGATCCGCGTGAGCACGTCGCCGTAGGCCTCGTGCAGGCGGGTGGCGACCTCGTCCGGGCGGCCGACGATCGCGACGGCGTGCAGCAGCTCGTCGTCGATCAGCCTGCCCATCTCGGCCCACTCCCCGGCCCGCGAGAGCGTGTGCAGCCGGTCGCCGAGCTCGCCCCTGCCGTGCAGCTCGAGCACCGGGCGGTAGGCCGGCGTGGAACCGTAGAAGGCGATCTGCCGCCGAGCACCGTCGCTCGCCCTGGCCAGCTCCTCGTCGGTCCGGCCGACGACCAGCATGGTGGAACCGGTGATCTCGAAGCCCTCGGCCGTGCGGCCCGCCTTCTCCCGACCGCGCAGCAACGCCGGCAGGGTGACTTCGCGCAGGTACCGCTCCGTGGTGAACCCGTGGCAGAGGAAGCCGTCGGCGACCTCGCCCGCGATCTCGGTCATCGCGACGCCGACCCCGGCGAGCAGCACCCGCGGCGGCCCGAAGGAATGCCGGCCGGGCACGAACATCGGGGTCATCAGCGTGTGCGTGTAGAACTCGCCGCGGAACTCCAGCGGGGTGCCCTGCGCCCAGCAGTCCCAGATCGCCCGCAACGCGAGCACGTACTCCCGCATCCGCCGGGCCGGCTGCGACCACGGCATGCCGAACCGCCGGGTGATGTGCGCCTTGACCTGGGTGCCCAGCCCGAGCATCACCCTGCCGCCGGAGAGCTCCTGCAGGTCGTTGCCCAGTACGGCGACCGACATCGGGTTCCGCGCGAAAGCCAGCGCGATCGCGGTACCGAGCTCGATCCGGTCGGTCGCGGTGGCCGCCAGGGCCAGCGACACGAACGGGTCGTGCTTGATCTCGCTGGTCCACGCCCCGTCGTAACCGTCGCGTTCGGCCTGGCGCACCGCTTCGCGGCAGTCCACCTGGCCGTGGATCGGGATGGTCAGGTCGACCTTCACCGCAGCACCACCTTCCGCCTCTCCACTGCCGGAAAGATTTGCCTATGAATCTATACTCTTGCTCCGGTGAAGACAACGCCGGGCACGTCCGCTGTACAGCGCGGATCAGGATGAAATACATTGGCCGGCACGAGAAGGGATCATCGTGGACCTGGAAACCCTGGAGTTCTCCCTCGGCGAGCACGTCGCGACCGTGACGCTCAACCGGCCGGACAAGCTCAACGCGTTCAACCAGACCATGTGCGACGAGTTCAGCCGGGTCTGGGAGCGCGTCCGGGACGACGACGGGATCCACGTCGTCGTGCTGCGCGCCGCCGGCGACCGGGCGTTCTGCACCGGCGTCGACGTGACGGAGGGCCTTGCCCGTGCCGGTCACTCGAACGTGTGGACCCGGGAGGATCCCGGGGCCCAGCTCTCCCCCAAGCAGAACCAGGTCTGGAAGCCGGTGGTCTGCGCGGTGCACGGGATGGCCGCGGGCGGCGCGTTCTACTGGATCAACGAGTCCGATCTCGTCATCTGCGCCGAGGACGCCCAGTTCTTCGACCCCCATGTCACCTACGGCATGACCTCGGCGCTGGAACCGATCGGGCTCGCCCGGCGGGTGCCGCTCGGCGAGGCGCTGCGGATCGCGCTGCTCGGTCTCGACGAGCGGATGTCCGCGCAGCGGGCCCTGCAGATCGGGCTGGTGAGCGAGGTCGTGGCGCGGGACACGCTGTGGCAGCGGGCCGACGAGCTGGCGCGGATCATCGCGGCGAAGCCGCCGGCCGCGATCCAGGGCACGGTGCGGGCGATCTGGGAGTCGCTGGACTCGACGCGCACCCAGGCCCTGCGGACCGGCCTGATGTACACCCAGCTCGGCAACCCGATCGGCACCGCGCAGGTCGACCGCGCCGCCGTCCAGCGCCCCGAGCCCACGATCCGCTGACCCGGCAGGGCGGCGGGTGCTTCACCGGCTTGCCGGTGGGTGTCCGCGGCTCGGTCGCGCCCACCGCGATCGCGCCACCCGGACCACCCGCACCGCTCGTCACCACACCCGCCGCGAGAGCACCGGCATCGGCCCTCCGTGTTCCCATTCGGCGCTGAAGAATATAGATTCTATCTATGGATGGCGACGAGTCCCGGGAAGGCGGCGTGGGCACCGGAACGCCGGCCGTCCGGCGGCCGAAGGCCGCCGAGCTCATCGCCACCCGGATCCGGCACATGATCGCCTCGGGCGAGCTCGCCGCGGGCGACTGGCTGCCCACCGAGCCCCAGCTGATGACGAGGTTCGAGGTCTCCAGGCCCACCCTGCGCGAGGCCTTCCGGCTCCTGGAGGGGGATTCGCTCATCCGCGTGCGGCGCGGCCCGCCGGGTGGCGCTCAGGTGCAGGTGCCGGGACCGGAGGCGGCGGCACCCGTGTTCGGCCTCCTGCTCACCCTGTCGGGCACCACGCTGCGCGACGTGTACGAAGCCCGGCTCGTCCTGGAGCCCCCCGCCGCGCGACGGCTGGCCGAACACGGGACCGAACGCGATCACCTCGCGTTGCACGAGGAGCTGGGGCTGGCCGCGGCCGCGTCGACCGGGCGCGAGGCGTTCGGGCTCGGCACCGTGCGGTTCCACCGCCGGGTGGTCGAGCTGTCCGGGAACCGCACGCTGGCGGCGGTCGTGGCCATGCTCGGCGAGGTCATGGCCCGGCACGTCGCCCACGCCTACCGCGAGTCGCGATCTCCCCAGGACAAGATGACCGAGCGGCACCACCGCGTGCTGCAGACCTATGCGCGCCTCGTCGCGCTGGTCACCGAGCGGCGGGGCGACGAGGCGGAACTGCTGTGGCTGCGGCACATGCGCGCCGCCGAGCCGTACATGCTCGGCGGCGCGGCCGGGCAGACCCAGGTCGTCGACCTGCTGCACTGATTCGATGGTTGAATAATCCATATTCGTAAGATCCGTGGAAGATGGCCGACCTCGTGGCCGGGTGCGTTCGCCGGACGATCGCGGCCGGGCGCACCCAAGGAAGACAACGGCAGGACCAGCACCCAGGTCGTCGGTCTCCGGTACTGATCGGCGACGATCCCCTCGAGGAGGACATGTGGACGTAGCAGCAGGAGTGGCACTGGTGACCGGCGGCGCTTCCGGGCTGGGACTGGCGACGGCCCGCGCGCTGCACGGCGCCGGCGCGAAGGTGGTCGTGCTCGACCTCCCGTCGTCCGACGGTGAGGCCGTGGCGAAGGAACTGGGCGAGGGTGCCGTGTTCGCGGCCGCGGACGTCACCAGCGAGTCCGGGGTGGCCGGTGCACTGGACGCTGCGGGGGAACTGGGATCGTTGCGCACCGTGGTCAACTGTGCCGGCATCGGCAACGCGATCAAGACGATCGGCAAGAAGGGCGCCTTCCCGCTGGCGGACTTCACCAAGGTCCTCAACGTCAACCTCGTCGGCACCTTCAACGTGATCCGGCTCGCCGCGGAGCGCATCGCGCGGACCGAGCCGGTCGGCGAGGAACGCGGTGTCGTGGTCAACACCGCCTCGGTCGCCGCCTTCGACGGGCAGATCGGCCAGGCCGCGTACTCGGCGTCCAAGGGCGGCATCGTCGGCATGACGCTGCCGATCGCCCGCGACCTGGCGAACCTGAAGATCCGCGTCGTCACCATCGCGCCCGGGCTGTTCCACACCCCGTTGTTCGCGACGCTTCCCGAGGAGGCCGTCAGCTCCCTCGGCGCGCAGGTCCCGCACCCCTCGCGGCTGGGAGACCCGGCGGAGTACGCCGCACTCGCCAAGCACATCGTCGAGAACCCGATGCTCAACGGCGAGACCATCCGGCTCGACGGCGCGATCCGGATGGCCCCCCGGTGACCGCCTTCGACACGCTGCTCGAAGAGCACGGCGAGCACGTCGAGCTGCGGGGCCGGGTGCTGCGCTGCCCGGTCGCGACCAGCGCCGCCGGGAACTCGATGGACGGCCCGCGCACGGCGAGCGCGACGGCCCTGCTGCAGGCGATCGCCGACGGCGGGACCAGCGCGGTGGGCGCGGTGGTGCTGTTCGGTGCGGGCACCAGCTTCTGCACCGGCGGCAACGTGAAGGGCTTCGGCGCCGCGGACGACCCCGGCCCCTACGTCAGCGGGGTGGCCCGGACCTTCCACGACTTCATCCTCGCCGTCACCCGCGTGCCGGTGCCGGTGGTGGCCGCCGTGCACGGGTGGGCCGCGGGCGCCGGGATGAGCATCGCGCTCGCCTGCGACCTGGTGGTCGGCGGCCCGGCCACGAAGTTCCGGCCCGCCTACCCCGCCATCGGGTTCACCCCCGACGGCGGCATGTCGTGGCTGCTGCCCAAGATCGTCGGCCCCATCCGGGCGCGGGACATGCTGCTCACCGACGCCGTCGTGGGCGGCGAGGAGGCCGAGCGACTCGGGCTGCTCAGCCGGCTGGTACCCGACGACCGCGTGCAGGCCGAGGCGCAGCTCGTCGCGGAGCAGCTCGCACAGGGCCCGACCGGGGCGTTGGGCCGGATCAAACGGCTCGCGTGGGAGTCCGCCGACCGGGGGCTCGCCGAGCACCTCCCGCACGAGGCGCGATCGATCGGCGAGTCGGCGGCGAGCCCGGGCGGCCGCGAAGGAGTACGCGCGTTCGCCGAGCGAAGGCCCGCGGACTTCTCCACCACCTGGTGAACACGCTGCGCTACCCTCGGACGGATCATCCCCACCGGAATGGAGAGGACCTGGCGTGACCCGAGCTGCCTCGGACCGCAACTTCGTGCGGCCCAAGAAGATGGCCGACATGGTCGCCGACCGGATCCGGCGGATGATCGCGCGCGGCGAGATCGGCGACGGCCAGTGGCTGCCCACCGAGCCGGAGCTGATGGAGGAGTTCGGCGTCTCCCGGCCCACCCTGCGGGAGGCCTTCCGCCTGCTCGAAGCGGACTCGCTCGTCACGATCCGGCGCGGGCCGCCGGGCGGCGCGCGGGTGACCATTCCCGGGGCGGAGGCGGCGGCGGCCCAGTTCGGCCTGCTGCTCACGCTGTCCGGTACGACGATCCGCGACGTGTACGAAGCGCGCATGGTGGTCGAGCCGGCCGCCGCACGGGAGCTGGCGCAACGCGGTACCGCGGCGAGCAGGAAGGCGCTGGCCGAGGAGCTGGCCGAAGCCCGCGCCGCGGTCGAGACCGCGGCGTTCGGCCAGCGCTCGGTCCGGTTCCACCGGCGCGTCGTCGAGCTGGCGGGCAACCAGACCCTGGCGACGGTCATCGGGATGCTGTCGGAGATCGTCAGCAGGCACCTCGCCCGTGCCTACGACGAGACCCCCGACACCTCCGCGGAGACCATCGCCCGCAACCGCAAGGCGCTGCGTGCCTACGAGAAGCTGGTCGAGCTCGTGGAGTCCCGCAACGGCGAGGAAGCCGAGAAGTTCTGGCTCAAGCACATGCGCGCCGCCCGCCCGCACCTGTTCCGCGGCGGTGACGAGACCCAGGTCGTGGACCTTCTTTACTGATCCGCGCCGGCGCGGCACACGGCCGCGCCGGACGTGGTCAGCGGTTCGCTCCGGTCAGTTCCAGCAGCCGGGCGCGATGCCAGCGAGGCGTGCCGCCGAGCAGCTCGTCGGTCTTGATCCGCCGCAGGAACACGTGCACCGGCTGCTCCCAGGTGAAGCCCATGCCGCCGTGCAGCTGCAGGGCCAGGCCGGCGAGCCGGCTGCACGCCTCCCCGGCGAAGGAGCCCGCGGAGGACACCGCGAACGCGCGCGCGACCGGGTCCTCGTCGTCGAGCGCCCGCATGGCGGCCAGCACCGCCCCCCTGGACAGTTCCAGATCCACGGCCATGTTCGCGCAGTGGTGCTTGACCGCCTGGAAGGAGCCGACCGCGCGGCCGAACTGCTCGCGCGTGCGGACGTGCTCGAGGGTCAGCTCCAGCAGCCGGGAGGCGGCGCCGACCGCGTCGGCCATCAGGTGCACAGCGGCCGCTTCCCGGGTGGTCGTCGTGTCCGCCTCGGCCCATCCGACCGCCACGGCCGATTCCAACGCCACCGCGGCGAAACGGCGCGAGATGTCGAGGATGCTGCGAGGAGTGACGGTCACGCCGTCGGCCTTCGTGTCGACCACGGCCACCACCGATGACTCCGCCGTGTGCGCGAGCACCAGCACCTGGTCCGCCTCCGCTCCGGCGAGGACGAACTCCGCCCGCCCGCTCAGCCGCAGCGAGTCCCCGGCGGGTTCCGCCGTGATGTCGGGGGCGCCGCGTTCGGCGACAGCGGGCACGCACAGCCCGGCAGGCCGGAGCCCCGCGGACTCGGCCAGTCCCGCGGCGAGCGCCACCGGCGCGATCGGCAGCGCGCAGCCGGTGCGGCCGAGCTGTTCGACCACGACGGCGAGATCGGTGTGCGTCCCACCGCCGTCCTCGGTCAGCAGGCCGGTCAGCCCGAGATCTCCCGCGGCGGCGAGCTGTTTGTCCGTCCACAACGGATCGGCGCCGGCGAGCACCGCGGCCGGGTCGGTGTGCTCGTCGGCGAACGCCAGTGCCATCGCCGCGAGGTCCCGCTGGTCCTCGCCGAGTGCCAGGTCGCCGCTCATCGGCCCACCTGCTCCCGGGGCAGGCCGAGCCCGCGCTCGGCGATGAGGTTGCGCATGATCTCCGAACTCCCGCCCGCGATCGTGTAAGCGCGCGCGTACAGGTAGGCGTCCTGCCAGCTTCCGTCGTCGACCACGCCCGGATCGCCTTCGGTCAGCACGCCTTCGGCTCCTTGCAGGGAAAGCGCGTACTCGGCCAGCCGCAGGTTCAGCTCGCTGAAGGCCAGCTTGGCGACCGGGGCGTCGAGCGCCCGCTCGGCGCCCTCGCGCCAGCGGGCGAGGCTGAGCCGGGTGTGCACCGACAGCGCCTGGATCTCCGCGAGGAAGGCGGCGAGCCGGTCCCGGGTCTCAGTGTCGTCGAGCCGGCCGGTGGCGGCGGCGAGCTCCCGCAGGCGGCTCCAGTTCCGTTCCAGCGTCACCACCGAGGCGCCGACGCCGCTGCGTTCGTGCGCGAGCGAGGTGTTCGCGATCTGCCAGCCCTGGCCCGGCTTGCCGATCACCGCTTCCACGGGCACCCGGACGTCGTCGAAGAACACCTCGTTGAAGTCGGAGGTGCCGGTGATCTCCCGCAGCGGCCGCACGGTGACCCCGGGCAGCCGCATGTCCAGTGCGAACGCCGTGATGCCCTTGTGCTTGGGCGCCGCCGGGTCCGTGCGCGCGAGCAGGTAGCCCAGATCGGCCCACTGGCCGTTCGTTGTCCAGACCTTCTGCCCGTTGACCACGTAGTGGTCGCCCTCGAGCACCGCCTTCGTGCGCAGGGAGGCGAGGTCGCTGCCCGCGCCGGGCTCGCTGAACAGCTGGCACCACAGGTCCTCGCCGGAACGGATGCGCGGCAGGTACCGCCGCCGTTGCTCCTCGGTGCCGAACCCGAGCAGCGCCTGCGCGGCCAGCATCGACCCGCCAGGCGCCTGCAACGCGCCGGCGCGCGCGACCTCCTCGGCCACCACGACGTCCCGGAGCACGTCGTGCCCGGGGGTACCGCCGTATTCCACGGGCCAGTCGGCGCCGGCGTAGCCCGCGTCGAACAGCTTCGCCGTCCATGCCCGCAGCACGGCCAGCTCCGCCTCGGTCTCGGGGCTCCGCACACCCGCCCGCGGTTTCACGTCTGGCGCGTGCTCCGTCAGGAACTCGCGCACTTCGTCGCGGAAGCCGTTCACAGTCCGAGGCTCTTTCCGATGATGTCCTTCATGATCTCGGTGGTGCCGCCGTAGATCGTCTGGATCCGGGTGTCGGTATACGCGCGGGACACCGAGTACTCGCTCATGTAACCGTAGCCGCCGTGCAGCTGCACGCAGGTGTCCACCACCCGCTTCTGCAACTCGGTGGTCCACCACTTCGCCTTCGACGCCTCGACGGCGGTGAGCTCGCCGTCCACCACCGCGCGCAGGCAGCGGTCCACGTAGACCTCGGCGATCTCGAGCTCGGTCTCCATCTCGGCCAGCTGGAACTTGTTGTACTGGAACGAGCCGACCGGTTGCCCGAACGCCTTGCGGTCCTTGACGTAGCCGAGGGTCTCGTCGAACACCTCCCTGGCGCCCGCGACGGCGGAGATCGCGATGGACAGCCGCTCCGAGGGCAGGTTGTGCATCAGGTGGTAGAAGCCGCGCCCCACCTGGCCCAGCACGTTGGCCGCGGGCACCCGCACCTGGTCGAAGAACAGCTCGGCGGTGTCCTGCGCCTTCTGCCCCATCTTGTCCAGGTTGCGCCCGCGCGTGAAGCCGGGCATGTCCCGCTCCACCACGAGCAGGGTGAACCCCTTGTGCCCGGCTTCGGGATCGGTCCGGGTCACCACCACCACGAGGTCGGCGTTGATGCCCGAGGAGATGAACGTCTTGGCGCCCGAGAGCACCCAGTCTTCGCCGTCGCGCACGGCGGAGGACCGGATGCCGGCGAGGTCGCTGCCCGCGCCGGGCTCGGTCATCGCGACCGCGGCGATCAGCTCGCCCCGGGCGAAGCCGGGGAGCCACCGCTGCTTCTGTTCGGGGGTGGCCAGCGAAAGCAGGTACGGCGCGAGGATGTCGTTGTGCAGGGTGAACGCGGGCACGCCGGAGCCGAACCGCGCGAACTCCTCGCTCACGACCGCGTTGAACCGGAAGTCGTCGACTCCCCCGCCGCCGAACTCCTCGGGCACGTTGAAGCCCAGCAGCCCGTACTTGCCGCCCGCGAGGTAGACCTCGCGGTCGACGATGCCGGCCGCCTCCCAGCGCGCGACATGCGGTTCGACCTCGCGCACGAGGAACTGCCGCACGGTTTCCCGGAACTGCTCGTGTTCCGGCTCGAAGATCGTCCGCCGCATCGTCACACCAGCTCCAGAATGGTGGCGTTGGCCTGCCCGCCGCCCTCGCACATGGTCTGCAGGCCGTAGCGGATGCCGTTGTCCTTCATGTGGTGCACCAGGGTGGTCATCAGCCGGGCGCCGCTGCCGCCGAGCGGGTGCCCGAGCGCGATCGCCCCGCCGTTCGGGTTGAGCGCCGCCGGGTCCGCGCCGAGCTCGGCCAGCCACGCGAGCGGCACCGGGGCGAAGGCCTCGTTCACCTCGAACGCACCGATGTCGCCGATCTTCAGGCCGCTCTTGGCGAGCGCCTTCCGGGTCGCGGGAATGGGCGCGGTCAGCATGATGACCGGGTCGTCGGCGGCCAGCACGGCGGTGTGCACCCGGGCGATCGGGGTGAGACCCAGCTCGGCCGCCTTCGCACTGGTCGTGATGAGCAGCGCGGACGCGCCGTCGCTGATCTGCGAGCTGTTGCCCGCGGTGATGACGCCGTCCTCCTTGAAGACCGCCTTCAGCCCGCCCAGGGTCTCCACGGTGCTGCCCCGGCGGATGCCCTCGTCGGCGGAGATCTTCGTGCCGTCCACGTCGACCGGCGCGATCTGGGCGTCGAACCGGCCTTCGTCCTGTGCGCGGGCGGCCTTCTCGTGCGAGCTGACGCTGAACTCGTCGACCTGCCGGCGCGAGAGGCCCCAGCGCTCGGCGATCATCTCCGCGCCCTGCCCCTGGTTCGGCGCGATGCCGTGGTAGCGCTCCCGGAAGCCTTCGCCGAACGGCCACGCGCCGTTGGCCGAGGAGCCCATCGGCACCCGGCTCATGGACTCGACGCCGCCCGCGACCGCCAGGTCGTACTGCCCGCTCACGACGCCCGCGGCCACGAAGTGCACCGCCTGCTGGGACGAGCCGCACTGGCGGTCGACGGTCGTGCCCGGCACGCTCTCCGGCCAGCCCGCGCCCAGCACCGCGTTACGCGCGATGTCGAAGGCCTGCTCGCCGGACTGCGTCACGCAGCCCAGCACGACGTCGTCCACGAGCGCGGGGTCGATGCCCGACCGGTCGGCCAGTGCCTTGAGCACGTGTGCCGCGAGGTCGGCAGGCGCCACGGGCGAAAGGCCGCCGTTGCGCTTGCCGACCGGAGTGCGTACCGCTTCGACGATCACCGCATCGCGCACCGGAACCTCCTTGTTCGAACTGGGTGAAGTTCAGTGAGTTTATCTGGACTCTTGTCAATGTGTCAGCATCGGACGTTACTGTGTTTGTCTAGATTCATCAACTCAATCCGGCGGCAGCGGAGACGAGCTGGAGCGGGTTGTTCCCCGGCGGCCGGGAGGCTGGGACGACGGGGCGAGAGCACTGGCGGCGGGCTACCTCGCGGGCCATCCGGCGAGCGTTTGTTTATATTCCAAGGCTGAACCACACCACCGAACAAAGGGGAAGCACGTGCCGGGTCCGTTGCAAGGCCTGCGGGTGGTGGAGTTGGCGGGGATCGGGCCGGTCCCGCACGCGGCGATGATCCTCGCCGATCTGGGTGCCGACGTGGTCCGGGTCGAACGCCCCACCACAGGATTCGACCCCACCGGCGAACACCCCGACCACCTCCTGCGCAACCGCCGCTCCCTCACCGCCGACCTCAAAACCGACCAAGGCCGCACCCTCGTACTACGCCTCGCCACGAAAGCCGACATCCTGCTCGAAGGATTCCGCCCCGGCGTCGCCGAACGCCTCGGCATCGGCCCCCAACCCTGCCAACACCACAACCCCCGCCTCATCTACGCCCGCATGACCGGCTGGGGCCAAACCGGCCCCCTGGCCCCCCGCGCCGGACACGACATCAACTACATCTCCCTCACCGGCACCCTGCACGCCATCGGCCGACCCGGCCACCGCCCCGTCCCACCCCTCAACCTCATCGGCGACTTCGGCGGCGGCTCCATGTTCCTCCTCACCGGCATCCTCGCCGCCCTCCACGAACGCCACACCTCCGGCCACGGCCAGACCATCGACGCCGCCATGATCGACGGCACCAGCGTCCTCACCCAAATGATGTGGGCCCTCCGCGGCGCCGGCACCTGGAACGACGACCGCGGCACCAACCTCCTCGACGGCGGCGCCCCCTACTACGACACCTACACCTGCGCCGACGGCAAACACATCGCCGTCGGCTGCCTCGAACCCCAGTTCTACACCGCCTTCCTCCACGGCCTCGGCCTCCACAACGAGAACCTCCCCGCCCAACACGACCGCAACAGCTGGCCCACCCTGCGCACCCGCTTCACCACCGTCATCGCCACCAAAACCCGCGACCAATGGACCCACATCTTCGACAACACCGACGCCTGCGTCACCCCCATCCTCACCTTCACCGAAGCACAACAACACCCCCACCTCACCGCCCGCCACACCCTCATCGACATCGACGGCATCACCCAAGCCGCCCCCGCACCCCGCTTCTCCCGCACCCCCACCACCACCCCCACACCACCCCCAACCCCCGGCACCGACACCCAAGCCGTCCTCGCCGACTGGCAACCCTGACCGGGAACCGGCACCTCTAGGCTGAATCCGGAAACCCAGGTCGAACGAGGAGGCGGGCCCGTGCCGGCGGAGGTCTCGGAACGGTCGCGGATCATGGACGCCGCGTACCGGTGCCTGGCCACGAGCAACGGTGACGGCGTCTCGGTGACGGACATCCTGCGCGAGGCGGGCCTGTCGACGCGCGCCTTCTACCGGCACTTCGACTCCAAGGACAACCTCCTGCTGGCGATGTTCCGGCGGGACAGCGACCGGGTGCACGCCGAGCTCGAGTCCGCCGCCCTCGCGGCGGGCTCGCCCACCGAGGCGCTGCGGGCCTGGATCGAGGGGTACCTGCGGCTGACCTCGCAGCCGCGGCGAAGGCAACGGGTCCTCGTGCTCTCCTCCGCCGAACTGATGCGCGCCGCCGGGTACGCGGACGAAAGGACGCGGTCGATGATCCGGCTCCAGGACGGCATCGCGGAGATTCTCCGCCGCGGGCTCGACGACGGCTCGTTCCCCTGGGCCGCCCCGGAGCCCGACGCCCGCGCCATTCGGGCCGCGCTGACAGAGGCCTTCGCCGAACAGATGAGCAGGTCGACGACGGTGCCCGCGGCCGTCGCGGCCGATCAGGTGATCAACTTCGCGTTCCGGGCCCTGGGCGCGCGCAGACCCGGCGAGACTGGTCAATGAAGATAGTTTATCTATACCCTTGACCCTTCCTGAGGCGTGCGTCAGACTCGACTTCCACGTGGAGAATCACGTTTTCACCCACTGTGGAGGTGAATGGTGGGCAACGAAGCCACCGACCCGACCCCGCTGGGCGGTCTGCTGGTGCTGGACCTGTCGACGACGCTCGCGGGTGCGCAGGCGACCCAGTTCCTGGCCGACGCCGGAGCCGAGGTGGTCCACATCGAGCCGCCCGGCGGCAGTCCGCTGCGCGCCCAGCCGTCGTGGCCGAGCCTCGCCCGTGGCACCCGCAGCCTGGTGCTCGACCTGCGCGCCGACGGTGACCGCGCGCGGCTGAACGCGCTGGTCGCGCAGGCCGACGTGCTCGTGACGACGTTCCGGCCGAAGACGAACGGCCGGCTCGGCCTCACCCCGGAAGCGCTGGCGAGGGTCAACCCGCGGCTGGTCAGCGCGGCCATCACCGGCTGGGGCTCGACCGGCCCGTGGGCGGACCTCAAGGGCTACGAAGGCATGGTGATGGCCAAGCTCGGCACGTTCCAGGCCAAGAAGCGGATCAACCCCCGGCCGGGCCCGGCCTTCGTGTCCGTGCCGTACGGGAGCTGGGGTGCCGCGCAGACCGCTCTGCAGGGCATCCTCTCCGCGCTGCTGGAGCGGGAGTCCAGCGGGCGCGGCCAGCACATCGAGGCCGACCTCGTGCGCGGCCTGTGCATGCTCGACACCTGGACGTGGTTCACCGAGATGGTCGGGCTGCGCTGGCCCGACGCCTACCAGACGGTCGACGGGTTCACCGAGGACGGCGAGCCGCAGGCACACCTGGTCTACCCGCTGCTGACCGCGCCGACCAAGGACGGTTACTGGCTGCAGTTCGCGCAGGTCGAGCCACGCCTGTTCGGCGCGATGCTGGCCGAGCTGGGGCTGACCCCGCTGCTGTCGGACCCGAAGTGGAAGGGCCTGCCGATGCTCGAGTCGCAGGCGCTGCGCACCGAGCTGTGGGAGATCATGATCGCCAAGGTCGGCGAGCGGACGCTGGCCGAATGGCAGCGGGTGTTCGAGACCAACCCCAACATCAACGCCGAGGTCTTCCGCGCCGGGCCCGGCGTGCTCGACCATCAGCAGCTGGCGCACGACGGCCGCGTCGTCGTCGCCGAGGACCCCGAGTTCGGTCCCGTCCGGCAGCCTTCGACGCTGGTGCACGCCGACGACCGCCCGCTGTCGGCGCCCCGGCCCGCGCCGCGGCTCGGCGAGTACGAGCCGCCGGAAGACAGCCGGGCCACGGCCCCCGACGGAGACGCACCCGCCGGGCTGCCGCTGGCGGGGATCACCATCCTCGACATCGGCCTGATGTTCGCCGCCCCGTTCGGCGCCACGATGCTCGCCGATCTGGGCGCCCGCGTCGTCAAGGTCGAAAGCCTCGACGGCGACACGATCCGGCGCGCCTTCCCGTTCCCGGAAGCCGCCGCCGCGAAAGTGATGCAGGGCAAGGAAAGCATCGCACTCGACCTGACCACCGACGAGGGGCGGGACATCGTGCGCGAGCTCGCGTGGCGCAGCGACATCGTGCTGTGCGCGTTCCGCGCGGGAGCGGCGAAGCGTGCGGGCATCGACGCGGAGGCACTCAAGAGCGTCAACCCCGGCCTCATCTACGTCTACGCGCCCGGGTACGGCACCGGCGGCCCGTTCGGCGTCCGGCCCGCCTACGCGCCCTCGATCGGCGCCGCCGCCGGACTGGCGCTGACCGACGCCCCGGACGCCGGGGCGGCCACGGGCTCGCTGGCCGAGATCAAGCCCGCCGCGATCCGGCTCTTCCAGGCGTCCGCCGTGCCGTCGCTGCAGGCCGACGGCGTCGCCGCGCTCGGCGTCGCGTCGGCGATGCTGCTGGGGCTGCTGGCCCGCGCCCGCGAGCGGCCGCTGGGCACGCTGACCGCGACGATGATCGGCACCGCGAGCCACGCCCTGCTCGACCGCACCGTCGACTATCCCGGGCGGCCGGCTTCACCGGAGGTGGACCCGGGCGGTCACGGCTACGGCGCGCTGTACCGGATGTACGAGACGGCCGAGGGCTGGGCGTTCCTGGCCGCGCCTGCCAACAAGGAGTGGGCGGCACTGGTGGCGGCGCTGGCGCCGGAGGTGGACTTGGCCGGAGATGCCCGGTTCGCCAGCGCCGCCGAGCGCCGGGTGCACGACGCGGAGCTGTCCCGGGCGCTGGCCGCCGTGTTCCCCAAGCTGCCCGCGGCCGAGTGGGAGAAGCGGCTCACCGAGGCGGGCGTGGGCTGCGTGGCGGTGTCGGAGACGCCACCGGAACTGCTGCTGCAGACCACCGAGGCACTGGCGGCAGAGTACGCCACCGAGGCCGTCAGCCCGATCTTCGAGGAGCATCTCCGGCCGGGGCCGCCCGTGCGGTTCTCGCGGTCGGCGACGCAGGCCGGGGGCGGGTGCCTGGCGGGCGACCACACCGACACCTTGCTGGCCGAACTGGGCTACGACGACCAGGCGATCGCGGACCTTCGCGAGCGCAAGATCGTCGGCTGAACCCCCTGTTGCCGCGGTTGACAGACCGCTGCAGCGGGGTGACCATGTGAAAATGACGTTTTCAGTCGTGGGTCAACGGTAACCGCGAAGAAGGAGGCAGCGTGATGGTGGAGAAGATCTGGGCGAATTCGGGTGACTCGCATTTCCTGGAGCCGGATGATCTGTGGCGGGAGAGTTTGCCGCCGCGGTTGGCGGAGTTGGTGCCGCGGTCGGAGAAGGATCCCGATGGGGAGTGGGAGACGGTGCACATCGATGGCATGTCCTTCCGCCGTAAGCTGCCCACCTCGGCGCAGCAGGAGTTCTTCGACGCCTCCAGCCGGGCTCCCGGTGCGGCGAACGTGGACCTGCGGATGAAGGACCTGGACCAGGAGGGCATCTGGTCGGAGCTGGTGTTCCCGTCACTGGGCATGTGGAGCTCCTCCTTCCGCACCCCGGAGGTGCTGCGCGAGGCGCTGCGGGTCAGCAACGACTGGGCGTGGGCGACCATCGACCAGGCACAACCCCGGCTGATCTCCACCGCCCAGGTCTCCACCCTGGACATCGACGACGCCGTGCACGAGCTCGAACGGGTCGCGGAACTGGGCTTCAAAGCGGTGTTCCTGCCGGTCACACCACACCCGCTGCAGGTGGACTACAACCGCAAGGAATGGGAACCGTTCTGGACCGTCGCCGAACAGGCCGGCATCGTGCTGGCCTTCCACATCGGCACCGACCCCATCGACCTGAGTGCCGGCGCCTCCGCCGGTGTCGTCTTCCGCGGCCCCGGCGGCGCGGTCCTCAACTACACCGAAACCACCTTCGGCGGCCAGCGCGCGGTCACCAAAATGGTCGCCTCCGGCGCCCTGGACCGCCACCCCGACCTCAAGGTCCTGGTCTCCGAGGGCGGCGCCACCTGGGTCCCGTTCATCGCCGACCGCATCGAGGAAGGCTACCGCCAGCACCACATGGCCGTCCGCCCCAAACTCGACCGCACCCCCCGCGAGATCATCTACTCCCAGGTCTACGCCTCGTTCCAGCACGACCAGTCCGCCATCGCCGCCGCCACCTCCATGGGCTATCACAACGTCCTGTGGGGCAGCGACTACCCCCACATGGAAGGCACCTACGGACACACCCAGAAAACACTCCACGACCTGTTCGACCACGTCGACCCCACGATCAAACACCGCATCACCATCGGCGCCTACCGCGAACTGTTCCCCCACGTGCCCGCCACCCCCACCACCGCCTGAGATCAGGACACGACCATGAGTGACAACCTGATGCACGACTCGCCCACCGAGTTCCTGCACAACGTCGCGAACACCAACGGCGAATGCATCGCCCAGTCCGTCATCCCCAACAACAAAGACACCTACCTCGTCGCCTGCTCCTGCGAAAAATGGGAAACCACCGCACCCACCCGCGAAGAAGGCCTCAACATGGCCCGCAGACACACGGGCCATCTGGTCTGAGGACACGCCAAGGCCGCCTGCGCGGAGCAGGCGGCCATGCGGTTCCGCTCAGTTCGCCGCCTGCCGGCCAATCAGCCCGGCGACCACGTCGCGCCGGACGATCTTGCCGGTGAGCGTGCGGGGCAGCTCGGTCCACACCGCGATCTGGTCCGGGGTCTTCGAACCGCGCAGCAGGCCGCGGACGTACTCGCGAAGCGCCTGCGGGTCCACCTCCGCGCCCGGCCGCGGCACGACGACCGCCTCGATCCGCTGTCCCCACTCGTCGTCGGGCACACCGACCACGACCGCGTCGTCGACGTCGGGATGGCGCAGCAGCACGTCCTCGATCTCGGCCGGCGCGATGTTCTCCGCACCGCGGATGATCGTGTCGTCGATACGGCCCTCGATGAACACGTAGCCTTCCTCGTCCACGCGACCACGGTCCCGGGTGTCGAAGAAGCCGTGCTCGTCCACCGACGAGCCGAGTCCGGCGTACTCGCTGGAGACCTGCGGGCCGCGCACCCAGATGCGGCCGGTCTCCCCCGGGCCCAGCACCCGCCCGTCCTCGTCGCGGATCTCCAGCTCGATCGACGGCAACGGTTTGCCCGCCGAGCCGAGCCTGGCCCGCACCAGCGGATCCTCGCTGCCGATCGCCGCACGATGCTCGTCCGGGCCGAGGATCGCGATGGTGGAGCTGGTCTCGGTCAGCCCGTAGGCGTTGACGAAGCCGACCTGCGGCCACTCCCGCAACGCCCGCTCGATGACCTTCACCGGCATCTTCGCGCCCCCGTAGGACAGCGTCCGCAACGAGTGCGCGGAGCGGTCCCCCGGGACGGCCATGATGCGCGCGAGCATCGTCGGGACCACCATGGCGTTCGTGACCGCCTCTTCGCGGACGGTCTCCAGCCACTGCCGCGGGTCGAACGCCTCCAGCGTCAGGAAGCGCCGCCCGGCGTAGAAGTTGGTGAGCACATTGGACACCGCGGCGATGTGGTACGGCGGCACGCTCATCAGGGCCGCCTCGTCCTCGCCCGCGCTCGCGAACTCCACGGTGTCGAGCACGTAGGACACCAGGTTCTCGTGCCGCAGCACGACACCCTTGGGTTTCGACGTGGTACCGCTCGTGTAGATGATCGCCGCCGGCGCCTCGCCCGGCACCGGCTCGACCACCTCCGGCACCGCCGCGGCCGCTTCGGCCAGCCAGCGCTCGGGCGGCACGGAGGTGAGCCCGGCACGCCGCAAGGCCGGCGCCTGCGCCGGATCGGCGATCACCAGGGCCAGCGGGTGGTTGGCCAGCAGCTGGTCGAGCTGCTCGGCGCCGAGCCGGTAGTTGACCGGCACCAGCGGGGTCCCGGCCAGCGCCGCCGCGAACAGCGCGACGGGGAAGGCCTGGCCGTTCACGGCCAGGTAGACGACGGAGTCGGCGCCGGCCGCCCGGATGATCTCGGCCCCGCCGGCCGCGAGCCCGCGCAGCCGGGCGGCGGTGAAGGCCTCGCTCCGGCGGCCGACCACGGGCCGTTCGCCGAAGCCTTCGGCAGCCATGTCGAGCAACAGGGACAGGTGCATCGGGTCGCCCTCTCAGTCCGAAGCCGGCAGCGGCTTGGCGTTCTTGAGCGGCAGCGGGCTGCCGTTCACCGCGATCGCGCTCGCACCCGGTTTGGTCACGAGCAGCTCGATACCGAGGGCGTCATCGGCGTAGCGCTTGCCCAGCTGCGACCCGCCCAGCTGGTCCGGGTCGGCGGTGCCCGCGGGCGCGGACGCCTTCGCCTTCGGGTCCACCATCGCCGCTCCCGCGCAGGTCACGGTGATGTCCTCGTCCGGAGCCCGCACGACGATGGCGGTCGTGCCGTCCACCGTGCCGGCCAGGAACTGTCCGGCTCGCGGCTTCATCGCTGCGCCCTTCGTGTCCATCCGGATCTAGTTCATCTTAACTTACTCGGCCACCCGCGCCAGCCCCTCCGGCCGGCGCGGACGGCTCGAACTCGCTGTGGGTGAGCCACAATGGACGAGTACCGACCCCGAGGAGGACACGTGAGCGGACCCGACGGCCTGGACGAGACCACGAGCCGGCCGCAGCACCCCGACGGCGGCCCGGACTTCGAGCGGATGATCGAGGCACTGCGCTCGCTCCAGGCACGCGTCACCGGCGCCGCTCCCCCGCCCGAGACGGTCACGGACGTCGCCGAGGCCCTCGAGAAGCTGGCCGCGACCCTCGAACCGTTCACCGTCGGCGAGCGCGACCAGATCGCCGGGCACCGCGGCGACCTGCCGGGGCGGGGACAGGCGATGTCCCCCGTCCTGCACGTCGACGAGTGGGACGGTGCGCACGTGCTGGGCCGCATCACCTTCAGCCGGTTCTACCTCGGCGGCAACTGGGCGGTGCACGGCGGGGCGATCCCGCTCGCGTTCGACGAGGTGCTCGGGCGGCTGGCGAGCACGGGCCGGACGGCGGCACGAACCGCTTACCTGCACGTGAACTACCGCAAGATCACCCCGATCGAGGTGGAACTGCGCGTCGAGGCGAAGGTGGACCGGGTCGAGGGCCGCAAGCGGTTCCTCACCGGTGCCCTCTACGACGGGGAGCACCTCACCGCCGATGCCGAAGGCCTGTTCGTGGAGCTGCGCCCGGGACAGCCCTGAGCACGGCAGCGCGCCGACGGCGTGCTCACCCGGGTCAAGCGGCGCCGGCAGCCCGCCGGGCCCCCTTGGGGGTTTTCCCTGATGTGCCCGGCGTCCGGTCCGGTGCACACTCAGGACGTGAGCGTGACGACGAGGTCGACCGACCGGCTGCGGCGGGTGTTCGCACTGGCCGAGCGGGAGGCCGTGACGATGGGCCACGAGAAGCTGGGCACCGAGCACCTGCTGCTCGGGCTGGTGCGTGAAGAGCACGACAGCGAAGGGACCGCGGGCCTGCTCGCCGGCGAAGGCGTGGACGCGGACCTGGTGCGCCGCGAGATCGCCGGGGACGCGGAGCAGCCGGTCGCCGACGCCCGCCGGGACTCTCCGGCCTTCACCGCTGCCGCCAAGGCCGCGGTCGATCAGGCGGCCGCTGTCTCCGACGAGCTCGTCGACCACACCGTCGGGGTTCGCCACCTCCTGCTCGGGGTGCTCGACACCGGGGAGTGCCAGGCCGTGCGGATACTGCACGGGCTGGGGGCCGACGTCGACGGGCTTCGGGCCCGCGCCTACGCGGGCATCGCCGAGGACACCAGCGCGCGGGCTTCCGCGGGCCTGGAGCCGGTGCTGTCCCAGCAGATGATCATCATGCGGATGCTGGGCCGGGTATCGGCCCGTCTCGATGCGATCGAGGCGCGCCTGCCCGGCGACGGCGGCACGTCCTGACCGGCCGCCCGTTCAGCCGTGCTCGCTCCAGATCGGGCTTCGCTTTGCCACGAACGCCTTGACCGCGTTCTGGAAGTCGGCGGAGCCGTACACGCGGGCGACGATGTCGGTGACGTCGGCCGCCCGCCCGTCGCGGTTGTGCCGGCGCAGGGCTTCCTTGGACGCCCACATGCTCAAGGGCGCGTGGCCGAGCAGCCGTTCGACGAGCGTTCCGACCTCCTTGTCCAGGTCGTCCGTCAGCGTCGCGAGAAAGCCTGCCGCGAGGGCTTCGTCGGCACTCATCAGCCGGGCCGTCAGCAACAGCGCGGTGGTCCGGGACTCGCCGAAGTGCCGCACGAGGAGGTCGAGGGTGGCCGCGGACAGGCAGTTTCCCAGCGTGCGTGCGATCGGGACGCCGAACCTGGACCGCGGCGTCGCGACCCGGAGGTCGACGGCGCAGGCGATGCCCAGGCCGCCACCGACGCAGTAGCCGTCGATCACCGCGACGGTGGGGACGCGCACGGCCTGCAGCCGGTCGAGCACCTGCGTCACCCGGCGTTCGTAGTCCACGCCGTGCTGCCCGGTGGAGAACTCGGCGAACTGGCTGATGTCGGTCCCGGCGACGAACGCCTTGCCACCGGCCCCGCGCAGCAGCATGACTCGCACGGCGGCATCGGAATCGGCGCGGTCGCAGACCTGCTCGAGCGCCTCGTACATCGCCCAGGTCATCGCGTTGCGCTGGTCCGGCCGGTTGAACGTCACCGTCAGCACCGGGCCGTCGGCCGTGATCTCGACTTCACTCATCGCTGGTCCTCATCGGCTCGCCGGGCGTGGTCGATCTCCTCGAGGACCTTCGCGGTCGAGTCCCCCAACAGCGGGCCGGCATGCGCGCGGCGCACGGGCGTCCGGGAGAACCGCATCGGGGAGCCCAGTTGCTCCACCGAGCCCAGGGTGGGGTGTGGTGCCTCCCAGTAGAAGTCCCGTTGCCGCAACGTCTCGTCGGTGAAGACCTGTGCGTAGTCGGCGATCGGCGCGCAGGGGACGCCTGCCAGCTCCAGGTCATCCACAATGGACTGGGTAGTCCGGGTCACGGTGGCCTTTTCGATGCTTTCGATGAGCTCTTCGCGATGCTGTCGCCTCGAGTAGGCACTGTCGTAGCGAGGATCGGCGAGCAGCTCCTCGATGCCGAGTGTGGTGCAGAACGCCGTCCAGTTCTTCGGCGTGGTCGCACCGACGGTGACGTGCCCGTCCGCGGTCCGCACCGCCTGGTACGGCGCGTTGTTCTGATGGGCCGAGCCGTGTGGGCGCGGCACGGTCCCGTTCCCGAAGTACATGCCGGCTTCCCACACCGCGAAGGAGACCCCGGACTCCAGCAGGGACACGTCGATGTACTGCCCCTCCCCCGACCGGTCGCGCTCGCGCAGCGCCGCGGTCACCGCCAAGGCGATGTACAGCCCGCACACCAGGTCACAGATCGGGACCCCGACCTTGGCCGGCTCGTGGCCGGGAAAACCCGTCACGCTCATCAGCCCGCTGCGGGCCTGCGCCATGATGTCCAGCCCGGGCAGGTGTGCGAGCGGGCCGTCCTGGCCCCAGCCGGACGCGGACGCGTAGATCAGCCGCGGGTTCTCCTGGCGCAGGCTCGCGTAGTCGAGCCCCAGCCTGGTCATCGCGCCCGGCCGCAGGTTCTCCACCAGCACGTCCGCCCCGCGCACCAGCTCCCGCAGGGCCGCCTTGTCCGGTGCCGACTTCAGGTCCAGCGCGACCGATTCCTTGTTGCGGTTCAGCCGTACGAACGGGGAGCTCTCCCCCTGGATGAAGGGCCCGGTGGCGCGGACGGGATCCCCGCCGTCGGGGTTCTCCACCTTGAGCACGCGGGCGCCGAGGTCGGCCAGTTGCATCGTGGCGTACGGGGCGGCCATGAACGCGCCGACCTCCAGTACGGTCACGCCGGTCAGAGGTGGGTTCGCTGTGGTCACTGTGCCCTCCGTGTGACTGTGTTGCGGAGCGTGCCGATACCGGAGATCTCGACCTCGACGACGTCCCCCGGCACCAGCTCGCCCACCCCGGCGGGGCTGCCGGTGAGCAGCACGTCGCCGGGGGCGAGAGTGATCCAGCGGGTCACGAAGGCGAGCAGCTCGCCGATACCGAACACCATCTCCGAGGTCGATCCTTTCTGCACGACCCGGCTGCCGAGCCGGGTGGTGACGCGCAGCGCCGACGGATCTCCCACGTCGGTCTCGATCCACGGGCCCAGCGGGCAGAAGGTGTCCGCGCTCTTCGCGCGGATCCACTGGCCGTCGGCGCGCCAGTCGTGCGCGGTGACGTCGTTCGCGCAGGTGTAGCCCAGCACGAAGTCCGCGGCCCGCTCGGCGGGCACCTGCCGCGCGGTGCGGCCGATGACGACGGCGAGCTCGCCCTCGTACTCCAGACGCCGCACCTCGGCCGGGCGCACCACCTCCGCCTCCGGGCCGACGACCGCGTTGGGCGCCTTGAGGAACAAGGCGGGTTGCTCCGGCCAGGGCCTGCCCTTCTCGGCGATCTGGCCGGCGTAGTTGCTGCCGGCGCAGACGATCACCCGGGGATCGCAGGGGGAAAGCAGCGTGACGTCCGCCAGCCTCCCGGCCACCGGGCCGGGTCCGGTGGCGTCCTCCGGCAGTTCGTGCACGACGTCCCCGACGAGGACACCCCGGCCCGTCCGCCCGTCGAGGGAGTAGCGAATGATCCGCATCGCGTCACCTGTCCCCGGTGGGCGCGGCGAGCGCGGCGCGCACCAGCTCGACGGGATGCCAGGCGCTGCGCCCCGCGCCGTGGAAGATCTGCTGCCGGCACGACACGCCCGTCGCGGCCACGATGGTGTCCTCCGGTTCCACCGCCAGCGCGGGGAAGAGCCGGTCGCCGCCGACCGCCATGGACGTCTCGTAGTGCTCGGACTCGAAACCGAACGAGCCCGCCATCCCGCAGCAGCCGGCCTCGATCTCCACCACCTCCGCGCCCGGGATCCGGCGCAACAGTGCCATCGTGGCCGCCGTGCCGACTTCCGCCTTCTGGTGGCAGTGCCCGTGGAACACCACCCGCCGCCCGGCGAGCCACGAGTCGCCGCGCAGCGTCAGCCTGCCCGCGTCGATCGCCTCGGCCAGGAGCTCCTCGACCTGCCTGACCCGGTCGGCGACCTGCGGCGCCGAACCGGGCAGCAGCGCGGCGTACTCGTCGCGGAGCATGAACAGGCACGACGGCTCGCAGCCGACGATCGGCGCGTCCGCCTCGCCGTGCTCCGCCAGCGATGAGACCAGCGCCGATGCCTTTTTCTTCGCGTCGTCCACCAGCCCCTTGGACAGGCTCGACCGCCCGCAGCAGCCGCCACCGGCGAGTTCGACACGCCAGCCCGCGCGCTCGAGCAACTCGATCGCCGCCTGGCCGATGTGCGGCTCCGTGAAGGTGGTGAACGAGTCGGCGAGCCAGGTGAGCGTGCCCAGCGGGGCCGGCCCGGCCGCCCGCGGGCGCCCGCGGAACCACCGCAGCAGGCTGGCCCGCCGGAACTGCGGCAGCGGGCGGGCCGTCGTGATGCCCACGGCGCGTTCGGCCAGCCGGCGCAGGAAACCGATCCGGCCCGGCAGGTTCGACAGCGGGGCGACCGCCGAACCGAGCCGGTTGAGCGTCCGGATCGAGCCGAAAAGACGCGACCGCAGCGGGGTCCCGTGGATCTCGTGATGATGCGCCAGCGTCTCGGCCTTCAGCGTGGCCATGTCCACGCTCATCGGGCATTCGCTCTTGCAGGCCTTGCACATCAGGCACAGGTCGAGGATCTCGTGCAGCCGCTCACCGCCGAGCGCGGCGTGCGGGTCCGCTTCGGACAGTGCCTTCACCAGCGCGTTGGCGCGGCCGCGGGTGGAATGCTCCTCGTTCCTGGTCGCGATGTAGGACGGGCACATGACGCCGGGGCCGGACTTCCGGCACGCGCCGATGTTCATGCAACGATCCGCGGCGCCGCGCATGCCGCCGAGGACCTCGAACTCGAGCGTCGTCGTGACCGGCCGGGCCGGTGGCAGCGCGTCGCGGTCACGCAGGTTCTCGGTCATCGAGGGCGCGTCGACGATCTTGCCGGGGTTCATCACGTTGCCCGGGTCGAACAGACGCTTGACCTCGCGCATCACCTCGTACAGCGGATCGCCGAAGACCTGCCGGTTGAACTCGCTGCGGGCCAGGCCGTCGCCGTGCTCGCTGGAGTTCACCCCGCCGTATTCGGCGACCAGGTCCCTGACCGCCTCGGCGACCGCCCGCATCGTGGCGACCTCGCCGGGGTCGGTCAGATCGACGAACGGGCGGATGTGCAGGCAGCCCACCGAACAGTGCCCGTAGAACCCCGCCTCCAGCTGGTGCTCGTCGAGAATCTCCTTGAACCGCTTGGTGTAGTCCGCCAGCTGGGTCGGGTCCACCGCGGTGTCCTCGACGAACGCGAGCGGGCGGCGGGTGCCCTCACCGGCGGCCATCAGCAGGCCGAGGCTGGACTTGCGGACCTTGAGCAGCGCCGCCTGGTCGGCGGGCGTGACCGCGCGAAGGGTGTGGTAGCCGTGCCCGCCGCGCCGCCACAGCGCGTCGAGCCGGTCCAGCCCGGCGATCAGCTCCGCCTCGTCGTCGCCGGTGAACGAGACGAACAACAGCGCACCCGGGTCCCCGACGAGGATGTTCCCCAGCTCGGCGTACTCGATCTTCTGCCGGGACAGCTCCAGGATCGTGCGGTCCATCAGCTCCACCTGATGGGGCCCGCAGCTCAGCGCGTCGGTGGTGGCCGAGATCGCGCTCGCGGTGTCGGTGAAGTGGCCGACCGCGTAGACCGTGCGCGCGGGCTTGGGCACCAGGTCCACCAGGGCGCGGGTGACCACCACCAGGGTGCCCTCCGCCCCCACCACGAACTTGGCGAGGTCGAACGGCGAACCCAGCAGCCGGTCGAGCCGGTAGCCGCACGCGCGGCGCCAGAACAGCGGCATCCCGGCCCTGATGACGTCCTCGTTGGCGGTGACCAGTTCCGGCAGCGACCGGTGGATCCGGCCCTCCAGGGTGTCCGTCGCCGCCCGGCGCTCGCGCTCCGCCTCGTCGACGGGTTCGAACCTGGCGCGCGAGCCGTCGGCGAGCACCACGTCGAGCGCGCGCACGTGGTCGATCGTCATGCCGTAGGTCAGCGAGCCGCTGCCGGCGGAGTTGTTGCCGATCATCCCGCCGATCGTCGCGCGGTTGCTGGTCGAGGTGTCCGGGCCGAACATCAGCCCGTGCGGGGCGGCCGCCTGGTTCAGCTGGTCCTGCACCACGCCCGCCTCCACCCAGGCCGTCCGTGCCACCGGGTCGATCTCGAGGATCCGGTTCAGGTGCCGGGACAGGTCGAGCACCAGGCCGGGACCCACGGTCTGGCCCGCCAGGCTCGTCCCCGCACCGCGGGGCACGATCGGCACCCCGAGCTCGCCGGCGGCTTTCACCGCGGCGGCGACGTCCTCGGCGTGCCGCGGGAAGACGACGCCGAGCGGGGCGATCGAGTACATGCTGGCGTCGCGGGAGAAGAGGTGCCGGCTGTAGTCGTCGAAGGCGACCTCGCCTTCCAGCGTCGCACGGAGCGCGCCTTCCAGACCGGCGCCCTGGTCAGTCATCCCGACAGTCATGTAAGGCCTTCCGACGCGGCTGCTGCTTCCTTCTCGGCCTGCGCCACCTTCGCGGCCTCGCGCAGCTTCTTGCGCAGTGGCAGCACCAGCAACGCCGCGATCGCGAAGACCACCCCGAAGAACACCTGGGTGAGCGCATACCCCCCGCCGCTGAGGTCGGTGAGCCAGCCGCCGACGTAGGGCCCGACGAAGCTGCCCAGGTTGCCGACCCCGTTGATGAGGCCCATCCCGGCCCCCGCCGCCGCCACCGGCGTGAGCTTGGTGACCGAGGCCCAGAACGGCCCGTACCAGGCGATGGACGCGGCGGTGCCCAGGATCATCGCCACGAGCACGAGCCACTTCTGTTCCGCCGAGATCAGGCTCGCCCCGGCGAGGATCACCGCGCCTGCCCCGAGGACGATCGACATGTGCGCGACGTGCCCGCCCCGCCGGTCGGCGGACCGGCCGACCATGATGATCGCGATACCCGCGGCGACCTGCGGCAGCATCGCGACCAGCCCGACCTGCATATCGGTGTGGAACGCCTTCTTCAGCACGCTCGGCAGCCACAGGGTGAGGCCGAGCAGCCCCATCTGCGTCAACGTGTAGATGAGGGCGAACTGCCACACGACGCGGCTGGTGAACGCGGCCTTGAACGTGCCGCGGTGCTTGAGCGGCTCGCCCTCTTCGATCCGGGAGCGCTCGATGTAGTCCCGTTCGCCCGCCGTGAGCCAGCCCGCCTTCGCCGGGGTGTCCCGCACGACGGCCAGCCATGCGGCGAGCCCGACGATCAGCGGCGCACCACCCTGGATGACGAACATCCACCGCCAGTCCGCGTAGGTCAGGATGATGCCGGAGAACGGCGCGGCGACGATCGCCGCGATCGGCGTGTACAGCTTGAAGATCGCGTACGCCCTGCTGCGCTCGGAGAACGGGAACCACGACCGGATGGTGGCCATCAGCGCGGGCTGCACCCCGCCCTCGGCCACGCCGAGCAGGAAACGGGCGAGCACGAGCTCGCCGAACGTGTGGGTGAGCCCGGAGGCCATCGCGGCGATGCTCCACAGCACCAGCAGGATCGCGATCCACTTCTTCGCGCTCCACCGTTCGGCCATGTATCCGCCGGGAACCTGCAGCAGCAGGTACCCCCAGAAGAAGATCCCGCTCGCGAGGCCCTGCTCGGCCCCGCTCAGGTGCATGTCCTCCTTGAGGTGCGGGAGCGCGAAGCTGATGTTCGTCCGGTCGATGTAGCAGATGACGTAGATGAACACGATGACCGGCAGGATGTAGATCCACCGCTTCTTTTCGGATCCACGCCGGAAAAGGGATGTCCGCTCGTTCAACGACCTACCTCCTTGTAGGTGGCCGGCGCGGTCGCGCCGGTTTTGCGCGTCGTGCGTTGAGCGTCGAGAACAGCGGCCCGGTGCCCGGGTGCGGCGCCGGACCGGGGGGTCACGCGGTGCGCAACACCTCCAGTGCGGCCTGGAGACCGGCGGGATCCACCGGCACGCCCGCCAGTTCGAGTCCCATCTGGACGCCGGACAGCGTGCCGGCCAGCGTCAGGTCGTTGAGGTCACCGAGGTGGCCGATCCGGAACACCCGCCCGGCGAGCCTGCCGAGGCCGGTGCCCAGCGACATGTCGAAGCGGTCCAGGATGATCCGCCGGACCTTGTCCGCGTCGTGCTCCTCGCCCAGCAGTACCGCAGTCAGTGCGCTGGAGTACTCGCGTTCGTCCGCGCACAGGACGTCCAGCCCCCAGCCACGGACGGCGGCCCTGGTCGCCTCGGCGTGCCGGTCGTGCCGTGCGAACACGGCGGCCAGGCCTTCCTTCTCCAGCAGGAGCAGGGCTTCCCGCAGGCCGTAGAGCAGGTTGGTCGGTGGGGTGTAGGGGTAGTAGCCGCGCTCGTTGGCCTCGAGGACCGGCGCCCAGTCCCAGTACGCCTTCGGCAACCGGGCGCTCGAATGTGCTGAAAGCGCTTTCTCGCTGACCGCGTTGAAACCGAGGCCGGGCGGCAGCATCAAGCCCTTCTGCGAGCAAGCGATGGTGACGTCGACGCCCCACTCGTCGTGGCGGTAGTCGATCGAGCCCAGCGAGGAGATCGTGTCGACCAGCAGCAGCGCCGGATGCCCCGCGTCGTCGATGGCCGCCCGGATCTCCGGTATCCGGCTGGTCACCCCCGTCGAGGTCTCGTTGTGCACCACCATCACCGCGGCGATGGCGTGTGCCGTGTCCGCCGCCAGCCGTTCTGCGACGACGAGCGGGTCCACGCCACGGCGCCAGTCGCCTGGCACGAACTCGACCACCAGTCCGAGCCGTTCCGCCATGTCGCGCCAGAGCGTGGCGAAGTGACCGGTTTCGAAGGCCAGCACCCGGTCACCGGGTGAGAGCGTGTTGACCAGCGCCGCTTCCCAGGCTCCGGTGCCCGAAGACGGGTAGATGACGACCGGGCCGGTGGTGCCGAACACCGGCCGGATCCGTTGCAGCAGGTCGAGCGCGAGGTCGGCGAAGTCCGGCCCGCGATGGTCGATGGTCGGTTGTGCGATGGCCAGGAGCACCGGGTCCGGGACGTTGGTCGGGCCGGGGATCTGCAGGAAATGACGTCCGCTGGGAGCGACCACTGCACCCATTCCATTCTGTGCCGTGACGTGGCACGCTGTGCCGTGAAAAGGTTCAGCGATGGTAGGTACACGTGATCGAGGAGTCAAGACTGTGCGAAACGTCCTGAACACACTCCGCGTGCTCGAGGAGGTCGCGGCGCGACAACCGGTCGGCGTGGGCGAGCTGGCCCGGGTGCTGGACATGCCCAAGAGCTCGGTGCAGCGCGCGCTGGTCACCCTGGACACGGCGGGGTGGATACGGGCCGGTTCCGGCGAGGTCACCCGCTGGGTGCTGACCACCAGGGCGCTCGTGGTCGGCGGGCGCGCCAGCGACGACCTCGGGCTGCGCGACGCGGCCGTGCCGATCATGGAGAACCTGCGCCGGCGCACCGAGGAGACCATCCACCTCACGGTTCCCGAGGAGGGCAAGGTCGTCCTGATCGAGCGGCTGGAGACGGCCAAGCCCGTCCGGATCAGCATGGCCCTGGGACACGCGCTGCCCCTGCACGCGTCCGCCAACGGCAAGGCGGTGCTCGCCAACAGCCGCACCGACGTCGTCCGGCGCCTGCTCACCGACGAGCTCCCGCGCTACACCGACACCACCATCACCGACCCGGACCGGTTGCGCGCCGAGCTGACCACGATCCGCGAACAGGGCTTCGCCCTCAACCACGGCGAGTGGCGATCCGACGTCGGCTCCGTCGCCGCGGCCGTGATGGGCGGCCACGAGACCCCGATCGCGAGCCTGAGCGTGAACATCCCGATGAGCCGCCTGACCCCCGAATCCGAGGCGGGCTACGGCAAAGCGGTCAGCGAGGCGGCACGCGACCTCAGCGCCCGGATCGGCTACCTGACGCCGCCCGGGCAGGCCTGATCAGGTCAGCCCCGCCGGTGGCGGAGCCACTCGTCGAACTCGGTGGCGACGATGCGTTCGTCGTGCACCTGGTCGGCCGCGGCCGAGCACAGCCAGCGGACCGGGGCGGCCAGCACGTCCGCCGGGAGGAGCTTCGAGGTGTCGACCGCGCCGTCGGGGATCATCCCGGTGACCGTGGCGCCGCCGGGGAGCAGGAGGTTCACCCGGACGGAGGTGTCCGCGAGGTCGGCGGCCATGATCCGGGAGAGGGACTCGGCACCGGCACGGGACGGGCCGTAGGGGACGAAACCGGTGCGGCGCATGGTCTCGTGGTTCATCGTGATGTTGATGATGCGGCCGCTCGGCGAAGCGAGCAGATCGGGCACGAAGGCCTTCGCGACGAGGAAGTAGCCGGTCAGGTTGGTCTCGACCACGTCGCGAAACCCGGCCTCGGGCACCTCCCAGAACGGCTGCGGCTCGGTCAGGAAGCGCGGGTTGACCGTCCGCATCCCGATTCCGGCGTTGTTGATCAGCACATCCAGCCCGCCGAACAGGTCGAGCACCCGGTCGCGCCCGGCCCGCACCGAGTCCGGGTCGCGCACATCCATCGCGATACCGTTCGCACCGATCTCCGCCGCGGCCGCCGCCGCGCGGTCCGCATCGCGACCGGTGAGCACGACGTGATGCCCGTCGGCGCGCAGCGCCTCCGCCATCGCCGACCCGAGACCGCTGGTTCCCCCGGTGATCAAGACCCGCATCTCGTCAGTATGACTTCTCGCGGCCAAGGCCACCGGCCGACCCGTTGTCAACCATTGTCTTGTTGACAATCCTCGTCTAGGTTTCCCGCATGGGTGATCTTGGGGGACCGGTTCTCGTCGAGCGGCACAGCACCGACTTCATCCCGCACGAGGACCGGCACGGAAAGCCTTCGGACCTGCTGTTCGTGTGGTTCGGCGCCAATATGGAGCTGCCGGTGGTCGCTGCCGGCGCGACCACCGTCATCTCCGGGCTGGGACTGGCCTGGGCCGTTCTCGCCATCGTCGTCGGCGTCGCGGTCGGCACCCTGTTCATGGCACTGCACTCCGCACAGGGGCCTCATCTGGGGCTGCCACAGATGATCCAGAGCCGGGCCCAGTTCGGGTACTACGGCGCGGCGCTGCCGCTGGTGTTCGTCGTGGTGATGTACCTGGGTTTCTACGCGGCCGGAGCGGTGCTCGGGGCACAGGCGCTGGTGGCGATGCTCCACATCCCGCTGCCCGCGGGCATCGTCATACTGTCCGTGCTGAGCATGGCGGTCGCGATCTTCGGCTACGACCTGATCCACCGGTTCGAGCGGTATCTGTCCTATCTGGTCGCCGTGGTCTTCGCCGTCCTGACCGTCACGCTGCTGGCCGGCGGGCACGCCACGGGCCCGGAACCGGTCACAGGCCACGGTTTCCTGCTCGGCCCCTTCCTGCTCGCCGTATCGGTGTCGGCGACCTCGCAACTCGGCTTCGCGCCGTACGTCGCCGACTACTCCCGTTATCTGCCCGCGCGCACGTCGATCGCCAGTGTGTTCTGGTACACCTACGCCGGCGTAGGGATCAGCGGCGTGTGGCTGATGAGCTTCGGCGCGGTGCTGGCACGGGATGGCTTCAGCGATCTGGTCGGCGGCATCTCGAGCGTCGCGGGCGGCATCGGCGGCTGGTTCGTCACACTGGTGCTGGCCGCGCTCGTCCTGGGCGTGCTCAGTATCAACGCGCTCAACATCTACGGTGGCTACATGTCGTCGCTGACCTTCGTCAGCACGTTCCGGCGGCGCTGGCGGCGCCACGGCGTCGCGCCACGGCTGTGGTTCATCGTGCCGGTGGCAGTCCTGGCCACGGTCATGTCCTTCTTGTACAAGGACAATCTGCTGTCATCGTTCGAACAGTTCCTGGTCATGGTGCTGGCGCTGATGATCCCGTGGACGTCGATCAACCTCGTCGACTACTACTTCGTACGGCGCGGGCGATACCAGGTGCAGGACATGGATCAGCCGCGCGGCTACTACGGGCGCATCAACGTGCCCGGCGTCGTGGCCTACGTCGTGGGCTTCCTGGTGCAGATTCCCTTCATGCACAACAGTGTCTACACCGGACCGGTCGCGACCGCACTGCACGACGGCGACATCTCGTGGGTCGTCGGCGCCGTGCTGTCGGGGCTGACCTACCTGATCGCCATGCGGATCCGGCCGGCAGACCCGGTGCCGACCACGGAACCGTTGCCGGCGACCGGACAACGAGGACGATGAGCGCCCGTCAGTTCATCACGAGGCCACCGTCGACCACGAGGTTCTGGCCGGTCACCGAGCGCGCCCACGGCGAGGCGAAGAACAGCACGGCATCCGCGAACTCTTCGGGCGTGGTCACCCGGCGCAGGGGCGTGGCGGCGGCGATCTGGTCGAACACCGCCTCCGGCGTCGCCGCGCTCGCATCGGTGGTCCGCAGCAACCCGCCGGAGACCATGTTCACGGTGATCCCCTCCCGCCCGAGGTCCGCGGCGTAGGTCCGGGTCAGCGACAGCAACGCCGCCTTCGCCGCGGTGTAGTCGTGGTAGGGCACAACGGGGTTCTGGAAGAGGTTCGTCCCGATGTTGACGATCCGCCCGCCGCCGAGCGCGTGCATTCCGGCGAGGGCCGCCTGCATGGTGTTGACCGCCCCGCGGACGCTGCCGTCGAACTGGTCGCGGAAGCGCTCCCAGCGGATCGCCGCCGCCGCCGGTCGCGCGTCCCCGTCGAAGGAGAAGTCGGCGAGGGCGTTGTTCACCACCGTGCCGATCTCGCCACCGAAACGCTCGCGCCCGGCGGCGAACATCGCGGCGACCTGCTCGGGGTCGACGACGTCCGCTGCCAGTGCGACGGCCTTGTCCGGCCCCAGTTCGCGCACGAGCTCCTCGGCGGCTTCCTTGCTGTGCAAGTAGTTCACGACGACCCGGGCCCCTTGCCGGGCGAACGCCCGTGCGATGGCGCGGCCGACGCCGCGTCCGGCACCGGTCACCAACACGATCTGCTCCGAAAGTTCCACGACCGGACCATCTCACGAGCCGAAGCCGCCCTGCGACGGGGGCGCGGTCACCGTCCGTGACAATTTCACGGACAGGTTACAATTTCCACAAGATGATCACCACCAGGGTTACCTGGCTGTCACACCAGCGGGAGGAGCACCTTTGGCCGGGCCGGGTTTGGCCGAGAGCTGCCGGAACCTGTGGGGGCGTTTCTGCTCGTCGGACCCGGGCCTGACACAGCTGCGGCTGGCCGGCCGTTCGGCGGTCGGCGTCGCCGTCGGCGTCGCCGTCGGATATCTCGGCGCACAGCTGACGGGACAGCCGGTGCTGATCCCGATCCTGCTGTGCGCGGTGCTGTCGATGAACATCACGTTCTCGGTGGCGGAACCGGCTCGGAGCAGCCGCCTCGTCACGGTCGCGCTGATGCCGCTCCCGGTCGCGCTGGCCATGCTGCTGGCGACCTCCCTGACGGCCCACCGGCCCGCGGCGCTGGCGGGCTTCGTCGGGGTGATGTTCGTGGCGGTGTACATCCGCCGCTTCGGCCCCCGGTTCTTCGCCTACGGCCTGGTCGGCTGGATGTCGTACTTCATGACCATGTTCACCGGGCTGAGGATCGGCCAGCTGCCGGCGATGCTGCTCGTGGTGGGCCTGGAGACCGTCGCCATGGCGGTGCTCCAGGTGCTGGTCTTCCGGCACCGGCCCAACCGCGTGCTCCTGCGCATGACGCGGGCGTTCCAGGCGCGGGTGAGCGCGCTCGCGGAGACGAGCCTCGCGCAGGTGGCGGGCACCCGCCCGGGCGGACGCGTGGACCGCGCGCAGCGGATCGGCCTGATCCGGCTGAACGAGTCGGCGCTGCTGATCGACGGCCAGCTGGGCATGGCGGGCTCGCTGCCCGAGGGCCACAGCGAGGAGGCGGTCCGGCACGAGCTGCTCGCCGCCGAGTTCGCGATCGGCACGATCTCGGCCGCCGCCACGCAACTGCGGGCCCAGCGCGGCACCACGGGGGCACGAGAGCCGGCCGACGTACGGGCGGCGCTGACCGCCCTCAGCCGGGGCGACCTGGACGCGGCCGCGGCCGCGGGCGAACGCCTGAGCGCCCTTGGCGTGAACTCCGGCAGTGCCTACGCGGCCACCGCGGCCGCCTACCGGCTCGGCACCAGCATCCTGGACCTGGTCCGGGCGCTGCGGAACCTGACCGCCGCCCCGGCCGGGCCGGGCAGCACCCGGCAGGTTCCGTTCACGCCGTCGGTGGTGCTCTTCAACGGGCGGCTGCCCGGCGCGGGCCCGCTCGCGGGCGAGCTCGGCGGCGAACCCGGCACCGGCCTGCGCGCGCTGCCGGCCCGGATGCGCCTGACCACGCGGCAGGCGTTCCAGGTCGCGCTCGCCGGCGGCCTCGCGATCGGCGTCGGGTCGCTCATCAACGAGCAGCGCTACTACTGGGCGGTGCTCGCCTGTTTCATGGCCTTCACCGGGACGGCGACCGCCGCGGAGACCATCAGCAAGGCGGCGGACCGCGCACTCGGCACCCTGGTCGGCGTCGGCGTCGCGACCCTGTTCGCGAGCCTGACCCACGGCAACCTCGTCGGCGTCATGATCGTCGTACTGGGCTCGATCCTGGTCGGCTTCTTCCTGATGCGCTTCACCTACGCGCTCGCCGTGGTGTTCATGACGACGATGGTCGCCCAGCTCTACGAGGTGCTGCACGAGTTCTCCGCGGGCCTGCTGCTCCTGCGGCTGGAGGAGACCGCCGCGGGCGCGGTCGTCGGCTGCGTGGTCGCGGTCTGCTTCCTGCCGACCAGTACCCGGCGCGTGGCCCGGATGGCCCGGCGCAGGTTCCTCGTCGCCACGGCGGAGCTGCTGGCCGGCACCGGCGCCCGGCTGCGCGGCGGCCGCGGTCTCGGCGCGGACCTGCGGGCATCCGCCCGGGCCGCCGACGCGGCCCTGCAGCAGCTGCTCACCGTTACCAGGCCGTGGACGCTGCCGGCGCTGTTCGGCTCGGAGAGCCCCTTCCCCGGCGCCCGCGACCTGCGGCAGCGGATGGCGATGTACTCGTTGCTCGCCGACCAGGCACGCAGCCTCGCCGTGCTGGTGCACCTCGCGCCACGCCCGGACGTGCACCTGGCGGGGACGCTGGCCCGGATCTGCGACCTGCTGGGCGAGCGTGTCCGCGCACTGAGTGCGGGCACCGCCCTCCCGCCCGGCACCGCCGAGGTGTCCCGCCGGCTCGACACCGTGGGGCTGACCCTGGTCAGCTGGTACGGCGTGACCGACGAAGGGCCGCGGCGGATCCTCGCGCAGCTGCGTCATCTCGACGAGACCACCGGCCGGATCGCGGCCGGCGGGCCCGGCTCGGGCACGCCGCCGCCACCCCCGGAACCGCCCGCCGTGAGGTCGCCGACGGAGCCGGTGCCCGACACGCCGCGCGCCCGGCCCGCCACGAACCGGTGCACCGCCAACTCGATCCGCGGCCTGGTGTCGCGGCCTGATCACCGGCCCACCCGTGCCGTCGTCACCCTGATCGACCGCTACGGCAGGCAGGCCGCCAGGGCCGAGACCGACCACCACGGCCGGTACGCCCTGACCCCGCGGCGCGCCGGGGTCTACCTGCTGGTCTGCACGCCGAGCGAACCAGTGGCGACGCCCGGCGCCAGGACCGCGCCGCACGCCACCGCCGTCGTCGCGATGGACGAGCCGGTCACCTGCGACATCGTGCTGCCCGGTGAGCACCCGGCCACGCTGGGATGCGAAGACGGCACAGAAGCCGCTTTCCGGCACACGTCCGAGACCTAGCGGCAATATCAATTCCACTCACCGGAAAGCCGGTCCAACTCCCGGCCCGGTGCCACTACCGTCGCGCTACCCGTCGGCCCGCCGGCCCCGTCCTCATCAGATGCGCCGCCGCCCGGCCCGGCGGGCACAGCACACATGGGGATTCGGACGTCCACCCTGGAGGTGGGTATTGCGGCAGCACGACTTCGAGTTCGAAACATGGCTGGACCAGGCCGTGGCCGAGGCCCACCAAGCGATCGCGCGCATCCACGAAGAAGGCAACGCCCTGCTGGATGCCTCATGGGAGGCCTTGCGCCAGGACTACCGGGGGTATGTCGAAGGCAGCCAAGGGGATCCCACCGGGGGCGGACCCGGTAGTGCGGGCCTCCATCGGCGGAGCTGGTTCGACCGCTGAATCCGCGCCGGTTCACACCCGTTCCAGCAGCCCCGCCCCGGCGTCCGCGGCCGCCTGTTCGCGTACCTGGTAGTGGATCTTCTTGCCGGTCGCGGTGAGCGGCAGCGCATCGACGAAGCGGTACGCGCGCGGCCGCTTGTACCCGGCCAGCATCGGATGGTCGCGGCAGTGCTTGTCACACTCTTCGGCCGTCAAACCGCTGTCGCGGGCGATCACGTAGGCGACCACCAGCTGGCCCCACTGCGCGTCGGGAACACCGACGACCGCCGCGTCGGTGACCGCGGGATGCTGGTTGAGGATCTCCTCGACCTGGGCCGGGTGCACGTTCTCCCCGCCGGAGATGATCATGTCGTCCTTGCGGCCGACGATGGTCACGTACTCGCGCTCGTCCCAGGTGGCCAGATCGCCGATGTAGAGCCAGCCGTCGTGGAACCGTGCCTCCTGCTCCCCGGGCTGGTTGAAGTAGGTGTTCCCGGACTTCGGCGAACGGACGATCACCTCCCCCACCTCGCTGCCGTCCTTCGCGGCCTGCTCGTCGGGCCGCGCGAGCCGGTCCTGGAAGACCTTGACCACGGCCACGTCGTCGTCCGTGCACGCCCGGCCGGCGGAACCCGCGTGCCCGGGAAGGTCCGCGGGACGCAGGAACGTGTTCCAGAACGCTTCGGTGGTGCCGTACCCGTTGAAGATCCGCGGGGTGAGCACCTCCTGGTACCGCAGGCACGCCTCCCGCTCCAGAGGCGCACCCATGGTCACGATGCCGCGGAGGGTGGACAGGTCGCGGGACCGGCGGAGCTGGGCGTCCGCGAGGCGGCCGAGGGTGACCGGCGCGCCGATGAGGAACGTGAGGCCGAACCGCTCGACGTGGTCCAGGCACAGGTCCGCGTCGAACTGGCGCATCGGCACGGCTTCCGCGCCGACGTAGAAGACCGGGTTCGGACCCCCGGAGTAGAGGCCGCCGCGGTGGAACCACGGCGTCATGTTCAGGGTCCGGTCCTCCGGCGTCAGCGGGAAGTGCATGATCACGTCGTGCGCGCTGAGCACCTCGGCCATGCTGTTGAGGGGTACCCCCTTCGGCATCCCCGTGGTACCCGAGGTGTACATCCGCGTGGTCTCGGCGTAGATCCACTCCTCCGGCCGCGGCGGCACGCCGCCCCGGCCGGCCTCCAGCAGGTCCTCGAAGGACAGTGCGCCCGGTACGCCGTGCCCGCCCACGGTGGCGACCACGTCCGGGCGGTGCCGCGCGAGCTCGAGGGCCTGACGCGCGACGGGAGTCAGGGCGGTGTCGTGGATGTACACCTTGGGACGGCTGTCGTCGAGCACGTACGCGGTCTCGCCGCCGGCCAGCCGGAAGTTGATCGGCGAGCCGACCGCCCCGCACGCCTGGGTCGCGAGGTACAGGAACGCGAACTCAGGCCCGTTGTACAACTGGTACACGACCAGGTCGCCGGGCCGGACGCCGACCGCGGCGAGCCCCGCCGCGAGAGTGTCCACAGTGGAACCGAGTTCGGCGTAGGTCCAGCTGCGACCCGTTTCGGGACAGCGCAGCGCCACGCGGTCGGCGTAGCGGTGGGTGTTGCGGCGGAAGCCCGCCAGGTAGGTGAAGGTGTGCTCGAAGACCCGGCGGTAGGCGTCGGGGTCGTAGCCGGCAGGGTGCGACATATCCGCTTCTCTCTCCGATCGGATCCGGCGCCTCATGCGGCCCGGAGCACGACCACGCAGTTCTGGCCGCCGAACCCGAACGCGTTCGCCATCGCGGCCCGCACCCGCGCGGGGCGGGCCACGTTCGGCACGTAGTCCAGGTCGCACTCGGGATCGGGGTTGTGCAGGTTGATCGTCGGGGGCAGGACCCCGTCCCGGATCGCCAGCGCACAGGTCAGCACCGAAAGGGCGCCGGCGGCGCCTATCAGGTGGCCGACCATGGACTTGGGCGAGCTCACCGGGACGTGGTCGGCGTGCGAGCCCAGCGCGCCGCGGATCGCCCGGGTTTCGGTGCGGTCGTTGGCGCGGGTGGAGGTGCCGTGCGCGCACACGTAGTCGAGCTCACCCGGGTCGAGGTCGGCCGAGCGCAGCGCCTGCCGGATCGCGGCCTGTGCGTACGTCCCGGAGGGCTCCGGAGCGCTGACGTGGAAGGCGTCGGAGGTAAGCGCACCGCCGGCGACCGTCGCGTAAGGACGTGCACCGCGCGCCTTCGCGTGCTCCGCCGACTCGAGCACGTGGACGACCGCGCCCTCGCCGAACACGAACCCGTCCCGGTCCGCGTCGAAGGGGCGGCTGGCGCCGGCCGGATCGTCGTTCCGGCCGCTCAGCGCACGCATGTTCGTCAGGCCGGCGAACATCAGGGGAGTGATCGCCGAGTCCGTGCCCCCGGCGATCACGACGTCCGCCTCGCCGGCGAGGATCAGCCGCCGCGCCTCCAGCAGCGCGTAGTTCCCGGACGCGCACGCCAGGGCGCCCGCGGTGACCGGGCCGTGCGCCCCGAGGTCCATCGCGACCTCGCACGCGGCCATGTTGGGAATGACCGAAGACACGAAGTAGGGACTCACCTTGCGTGCGCCGGACTCGGCCAGGAGACCGGCGCTCTCGGCGATCTCGCCCATGCCGGCCACCGCGGTGTTCACCACGACCCCGACGCGGGTCGCGTTGTCCCCGTCGATCGTCAGCCCGGCATCGGCGAGCGCTTCCCGCGCGGCCGCGACGGCGAACTGCGACAGCCGCGCGGACCTGCGCGCCCGCTTGCGGTCCAAAAAGGACTCAGGGTCGAAGTCGCGCACCTCGGCGGCGATTCGCACCGGTTGCCCGCTCGCGTCGAACCGGGAGATCGTGCGCACCCCGCTCTGCCCCGCGCACAGCGCCTTCCAGGTTCCCTCACGATCGTTGGCGACGGGCGTGATCGCGCCCATGCCGGTGATGACCGTCTCGCGCGTCATCCGTCCACCCTTTCCCTCACTTCCGCCCACCTCGCGAACTGGGTGAGCGGATCCTCCGCGGCCGGAAGCAGGGCGAACTCCGTCACCCCGGCCGCCCGGTACTCCGCCAGCTGCGCGGCGACCTTCTCCGCCGGCCCGTACACGCTCCACCGGTCGACCACGCGCAGCGGCAGCCGGTACTGGGCCCGCAGCAGCCGCTCGGTCTGTTCCCTCGCCCGATTCTCGTCGTCGTCGATGTGCCCGATCACCAGCAGCTTCACCTCGGGCGCCGGCCGGGCGTGCTCCGCGGCCAGCGCGCGCAGCCGCTCACCGGCCGCGGCGACGCGGTCGGCGCCGAGCCACATCGCGAGCCACGCGTCCCCGTGCCGCGCCGCCCGGCGCAGCGCCACGTCGGAACGACCGCCCACCACGATCGGCGGCAACGCGGGCAGGCTCGGCGCCAGGCCGGGCGAGGTGATGCGCAGGTGCTCGCCGTGGTGGTCCACGGGCTTGCCGAGCAGGAGGTCCGGCAGCACCCGCAGGGCCTCGTCCAGCCGACGGCCCCGCTCGGCGTGCGGCACTCCGGCGGCGGCGAACTCCGCGGGGTTCTCGCCGCCCACCCCCAGTCCCAGCACGAGCCGTCCCGGGGCGAGGGCGCCGATCGTGGTCAGCTGCTTCGCCGCCCAGACCAGCTGCCGCAGCGGTAGCAACAGCACCCCGAACCCCAGCCGGATCTCCGACGTCACGGCGGCCGCGGCCGACAGCGCGCAGGCGGCTTCGAGCAGCGGCGGGTGGAACGTGAGATGGTCGCCCACCCACGCGGTGTCGAACCGCAGCTCCTCGGCGAGCCGAGCGCCTTCCAGCACGGGAAACGCGCCGACGCCGAACGGGTCGAAGGTCGGCAACACCACCCCCCAGCGGGTGCCGGCAGCCCGGGTGCCCACAACTCCCCCTCACACGACAGGCATGATACTTAGCTGACCTAAACTAAATATCTTTACCGGTCATGTCCAGCCTCTGCGCTGTCGCCTCCCTCACTCCCGCCCCACCGGGCCTGGCCCGCCAGCCGGCAGCTACGCCGACACCTGGCCGCGCTTCCCCACCCCGCCGGTCTCAGCTCACCACACCGCGGATCCCGTCCCGCAGCAGGTACTTCTGGATCTTCCCGGTCGAGGTCTTCGGCAACCGTCCGAACACGACCGACTTGGGGGCCTTGAAGTGCGCGAGCCGCTCGCGGACGAACTCGATCAGCTCCTGCTCGCCCACCGCGGCCCCGTCGTGGAGCGTCACGTAGGCGACGGGCACCTCCCCCCACTTCTCGTGCGGCGCGGCCACGACCGCGGCCTCCAGCACCGCGGGGTGTTCCGCCAGCACCTGCTCGACCTCGACCGAGGCGATGTTCTCGCCGCCGGAGATGATCACGTCCTTGCTGCGGTCGCGCAGCTCGACGTACCCGTCGGGATGCACGACCCCCAGGTCGCCGGTGCGGAACCAGCCGTCCGGCGCGGCCTGCGCGGTCGCCTCGGGGTCCTTGAGGTAGCCGAGCATGACGTTGTTGCCCCGCAACGAGATCTCCCCGATCGAGGAGCCGTCGGCAGGCACGTCCCGTCCGTCATCGCCGATCACCCGCGCCTGGCAGGCGATCATGTTCCCCACCCCCTGCCGGGCCTTCAGCCGCGCCTGGGCGGCCGCGTCGAGGTCGTTCCACTCCGGGCGCCAGTCGCAGATCATCGCCGGCCCGAACGTCTCGGTCAGCCCGTACAGGTGGGTGACCTCGAACCCCAGCTCCCCCATCCGCCGCAGGATCGCCGGGGACGGCGGCGCCCCACCGGTGGCGACCCGCACGGTCGGCGACACCGGGCCCGCCTCCGGCGCGTAGGCGAGCATCGACAGCACGGTCGGCGCCCCGTTGAGGTGGGTGACGCCCTCCTCGCGGATGAGCTGCCACACCCGTGCGGGCTCGACCTTCGCCAGGCACACGTGTGTCGCCGCCGCCGCGGTCACCGCCCACGGAAAGCACCAGCCGTTGCAATGGAACATCGGCAACGTCCACAGATGCACCGACGACGGCGACAGCCCGGTGTGCCCCACCATCGCCAGCGCCTGCAGGTAGGCCCCGCGATGGTGGTACATCACGCCCTTCGGCTTCCCCGTGGTGCCCGACGTGTAGTTGATCGACAGCAGCGCACGCTCGTCCTGCGGCGCCGACCCGCGCGGCTCGGCTGCGGCGAGCAGCTCCTCGTACTGCTCCCCCGCGCGGATCAGCTTCGGCGGTGCGGGCAGCCGCGACACCAACTCCTCGAACACCGGGTCGTACACCAGCACCGACGCCTCGGAATGCTCGAGGATGTAGGCGATTTCGCCCGCGGACAGCCGGGTGTTGACCGCCACCAGCGGCACCCCGGCCCACGGCACGCCGAAGTTCGCCTCCAGCAGCACGTGCGTGTTCGGGGCGAGCACCGCCACCGGCCGCCCCTGCGCCAGCGGGGCCAGCGCGCCCGCCAGCCGGCGGCACCGGTCCCGCAGCTCGGCGTAGGTCCAGCGCCGGTCCCCGTCCACCACGCCGATCCGGTCACCGTGCGCCGACGCCGCCCGGTCCAGGTACGACACCGGCGTCAGGGGCTCGAACGACAGCGAACCGGGTGCGCCGGTCACCGGCCGCCCTCGCGCGCCCGGACCGCGCCCCAGCGGTTCCAGTGCACGACCTCCTCGACCGGCCGGCGCTTCGGCTGCGCCCAGCGACCCCGCTCGGGATAGCCCATCGGGATCAGCGCCATGGTGAGCGCGTCCTCCGGCAGGCCCAGCAGAGCGCGGAGCTCGTCCTCATGTCCCTGGTACAGCGTGGTCAGCGACGTGCCGATCCCGTGCACCCGGGCGGCCAGGCAGAGCTGCTGAACGGCGCCGTAGATCGAGGCGCCCACGCGAGGGTCGGTCGCGTTCGCCGCGTGCCGCAACACCGGGAGCACCCACACCGGGGCCTTCTCGAGGTTGTGGGCGAGGTGCTCGGCCCCCAGGAACCCCCGTGGGCTCAGTCCCTTGGAGCCCGGCGGGGCCGCGAGGATGTCCGCGCGGCGCCGCCCGTAGGCGGCCTCCCAGTTCTCGCGGTACCACCCGGCGACCTGGTCCTTGATCTGCTGGTCGGTCACCACCACCCAGCCCCAGCGCTGGGCGTTACCGCCGGACGGGCCCCGGATCGCCGTGTCGAGGATCGCCCACAACACCTCGTCGGGTATCGGGTCCGGGGCGAGATAACGCCGTGCGGGGGTGGAATGCAGTGCCTCCGAAGCGCTCAGGTCCGACACACGTCCTCCAGCCAAGTCGTCACCCGGTACCCGATCATCATGGGCCGGGCCACGCCGGCCGGGCAACGGGGGCCGGGCCCATCCCGTTCCGCCGCCCGTCGCCCGCCGCCGGCTCACTGTGCGGCGGCGGCCCGTTCGGGCTGCACGGCCGCGCGCACCTGGCGGGACCTGGTGAGCAGCCCGCGGCGCGCCAGTTCCGGCCGGACGCCCTCACCGAACCAGTACGCCTCCTCCAGGTGCGGATAGCCGGAGAGGACGAACTCCTCGATGCCGAGCGCGTGGTATTCCTCGATCAGGTCGGCGACCTCGGCGTGGCTGCCGACGAGCGCGGTGCCCGCGCCCCCGCGCACCAGGCCGACGCCCGCCCACAGGTTCGGGTGGATCTCCAGCGAGCGCACGTCCCCAGCCAGCGCGCCGCCGTGCAGCGACACCATGCGCCGCTGCCCGACCGACTCGCTCGCGGCGAGCTGCCGCTGCGCGTGCTCGACCTGCTCCGGGCTGAGCGCGTCGAGCAGCTTGCCCGCTTCCGCCCACGCCTCGGCCGAGGTGTCCCGGGAGATGGTGTGCAGCCGGATGCCGAAGCGCACCCGGCGCCCGGCCACCTCGGCCAGCTCGCGGACCCGGCCGGTCTTCTCGGCCACCTGGGCCGGTGGTTCGCCCCAGGTCAGATAGACGTCGGCGTGCCGCGCGGCCACGGGCAGCGCCGCCGGGGACGACCCGCCGAAGTACACCGGCGGCACCGGATCCGGGGCCGCCGGCAGGGTCGCCCCCTCGACGCGCAGGTGGTCGCCGTCGAAGTCGAACGGCCGTCCGCTCCAGACGCCCCGCATGACGGTGAGGAACTCCCCGGTCCGGGCGTAGCGCTGGTCGTGGTCGTGCCAGTCCCCGAAACGCCGCTGCTCGACCGAGTCGCCGCCCGTGACGATGTTCAGCAGCAGCCGGCCGTCGGAGATCCGCTGGTAGGTCGCGGCCATCTGCGCCGCCAGCGTCGGGGACAGCACGCCCGGCCGGAAGGCCACCAGGTACTTCAGCCGCCGCGTCTCCCGGATGAGGGCCGCCGTGACGAGCCACGCGTCCTCGCACCACGTGCCGGTCGGGGTCAGCACCCCTTCGAAACCCAGCGCCTCGGCGGCACGGGCGACCTGCGCGAGGTAGCCGATGTCCGGCTCGCGCCGGGCGGCGGGACCCCGCGAAGCGTTGGCGTGGAAGCGTTCCACGATGGTGCGGCTGTCGCCCGAGGTGGGCAGGAACCAGTGCAGCGTGATACTCATGCGGTCATCCCCTTGCGGCGGCGAGGTCGGTGGCGTACCGGCGGTCGACGAAGCGAGCGAAGTCGACCTTCCCCGGCAACACCTTGGCTGAGCTGAACGCGTCCGCGAGCTCCTGCTCGGATGCCACGACCGCGTCGTCGAGCGCGACCGGCAGGTCCGGGCCCTTCTGCGCCGCGGCGAGCGTGACCTGCGGGGCGAGGCCGGTGTCGGCCGTCCAGGCCTGGGCCCACTGCTCCCGGTGCGTGTCCGACCAGCGCTCCGCCTTCGCGATCCGCACCACGTAGTCGCGGATCGCGGCGTTCTTCCCGGCGTCGGACAGGGCAGCGCGCCCGGCGACCTGGAAGCTGTAGCCGTTCGCGGTGCCCGTGCCGTCGGCCAGCACGCGCGCACCGGTTTCGAGCTGGGCCTGGGAGGTGTAGGGGTCCCACACCGCCCACGCGTCGATCCGGTGCTGGGTGAACGCGCTGTAGGCGTCGGCCGGCTGCAGGAACGACAGCTTAACGTCCGATGTGGACAGTCCGGCTTTGCGCAGGGTCAGCAGGATCTGCCCGTGCGCCGAGCTGCCTTTCGCCACGCCGATGGTCTTGCCGCGCAGGTCGCCTGCGGTGTGCAGGGGCGAGTCCGCCGGCACCAGCACGGCGTCGCTCGCGACGTTGCCCTTCGCGGCGCTCACGACGGAGATCTTGCCGTTGGCGGCGGCGGAGAAGATCGGCGGCGTGTTGCCGACGCCGCCGATGTCGACCGCCCCGGCCGAGGCGGCCTCCAGCAGCGGCGGACCGGAGGTGAACGTGGACCACTCGATCTTGTACGGCAGGTTGTCGAGCAGCCCCGCGGCTTTCAGCAGCGCCTGCGAGTTGCCCTTCTGGTCGCCCACCTTGAGGGTGACCTTCGCCAGCTCGGCCGCGCTCACCGAGGGCGGCACGGCGGCCGGCCCCTGCGCTTCGGGAGAGCTGCCGCAGGCGGTCAGGCCGAGCGCGAGCAGGGCCACGACGGCGAAAAGGTTACGCGAGCGCATGATCGGTCACTCCCAGATCGGTCAGTACCGCGGCGCGGACATCGAGCAGGTCGCCGAGTCTCCTGGGGCGGGACGGGGCGAGCACGTGCTCGGCGAGGATGTGCCCGTCGCCGAGCACGAGCACCCGGTCGGCCAGCACCAGCGCCTCGTCCACGTCGTGGGTCACCAGCAGGACACCGGGCCGGTGCTCCTGCCACAGGTCCTCGACCAAGCCCTGCATCGCGAGTCTCGTCAGCGCGTCCAGCGCGCCGAACGGCTCGTCGAGCAGCAGCAGGTCCGGCTCGCGCACCAGTGCCCTGGCCAGCGACACCCGTTGCGCCTCACCACCGGACAGCGTCCGCGGCCAGGCGTCGGCGTGGGTGGCGAGCCGCACCTCCGACAGTGCGCGCCCGGCCAGGTCCCGGTCGCGGTTGTGTTCGCCGAGGCCGAGCACGACGTTGCGCCACACCCGGCGCCACGGCAGCAGCCGCGGCTGCTGGAAGGCGACCGACACGGTGCCGGTGACCCGCACCTGCCCCTCGACCGCGCGGTCCAGCCCCGCGAGAATCTTCAGCAGGGTGGACTTCCCGGACCCGCTGCGGCCGAGCAGGGCGACGAACTCGCCCCGGCCGATGTCCAGGTCCACCTCGGACAGCACGACACGGTCGCCGAACCGCTTGGTCAGCCCGCCCACCCGCGCGATCAGTTCCCTCGCCACCGCAGCGCCCTCCGTTCGATGAGCCGGACCAGCGCGTCGGTGGCCAGTCCCAGCAGCGCGTAGACGACCAGTCCCACGACGACCACGTCCGTCCGCAGGAAATCGCGCGCGTTGTTGATGAGGTAGCCCAGCCCCGCGTCGGCGTTGACCGTCTCCCCCACGATCAGCGCGAGCCAGGCCACGCCCAGCGACTGGCGCAATCCCACCAGCGTCTGGGGCACCGCGGACGGCAGCACGACGTGCACCAGCCGCTCCCAGCGCGTGTAGCCCAGCGCCGTCGCCGCCTCCAGCAGGTCCGGGTCGACGCCGCGGATACCCGAATACACGTTGAGGTACAACGGGAAGAGCACGCCGAGCGCGACCAGCAGGATCTTGGGTTCCTCGCCGATGCCGAACCACAGGATGAACAACGGGATCAGGCCGAGGAACGGCAGGGTGCGCAGCATCTGCACCGGTGGGTCGATCAGCACACCGGCCCAGGTGGACAGTCCGGCCGCGATCCCGAGCACCAGCGCCAGGCCCGCGCCGAGCACGAACCCCGCACCGACCCGCCCCACGGAGATGACGAAGGCGTCGCCGAGCTCTCCGGAGCGGGCGGTCTCGACGCCCGCCTGCAGGACGGTCCACGGTGAGCTCAGCTTGTCCGGCGGCAGCAGCCCGGCCGAGCTGGCCACCTGCCACAGCGCGAGCAGCACCAGCGGGCTGAGCCAGCGGCGCAGATCGGGGACGCGGCGGCGTCTGCGCGGCGGCGGCGGTCGTTCGCCGGCGTGCTCGGCGCGGGTGAGCACGCTCGTGGCGGTGGTCGACATCGGTCTCTCCCCAGGGGCCTGGAAGGGCGTGCAAGGGCGAGAGCCATGCAACAGCGACCGGCGAAGGGGAGTCAACGCCTCCCGGAGTCTGGACGCACCGCTCCGGAACACCGAACTCCTTGACAGTCAAGGCCTCCACGACCACACCGTGGCACCGCGCGGTTCCGCCCGCGGGCACGGCCAGGTGATCAAGGAGTGGGACGGGATGCGGCACTCCTGCGCCTGCTCTTAACGTGGGGCATGGTTTGTCCCCTCGAAACCGGTATGGAGCAGTGATGTCCGCCACGACCGATCGCCCGCCAGCGGGCCGGTTCCTGCTGTCCTCCCCCACCTCGTGCGCCGCGCCCACCCCGGCGCCGGAAGGGCCGGTCCGCGTGGTGCCGCTCGTCGTCGCCGCCGTGCTCGCGGTGGCCGCGAGCTGGTACGTGTGGGCCTCCTACGGCGGGAAGTTCGGCATCCTGCTGGTGCTCGGGCTGTTCCTGGGCCTCGCGTTGTTCCACTCGCGGTTCGGGTTCACCTCCGCCTGGCGGCAGCTGATCGCGGTGGGCAACGGCGAGGGGCTGCGTGCGCACGCGTTGCTGCTCGGCACCGCGGCGACCCTGATCGCGCTCATCGCCGGCACCGGCGCCGGCCTGTTCGGGGCCACGCCGAAGATCACCGCGAGCCCGATCGGCCTCGGCCTGTTCGCCGGTGCGACGCTGTTCGCGATCGGCATGCAGCTGGGCGGGGCGTGCGCCTCGGGCACCCTGTTCGCCGTCGGCGCCGGGCAGTCGACGATCGTGCTGACGCTCGCCGGGTTCGTCGCCGGGTCGGTGTTCTACACCTGGGCCTACCCGATCTTCACCGGCTGGCCCCAGGTCTCGGGCTTCCTGCTCGCCGACCACGTGGGCTGGTGGGGTTCCTGGGCCGTCACCATCGCCGTGCTGGCACTGATCGTGGTGGTGACCCGTGTCGTGCAGGCCCGCCGCACGCCACCGCCGCTCGACGCCGTGCCGACCGCGCGCGGGTTCGCCCGGACCTACCGGGGAGCCTGGCCGCTGCTGGTGGGCGCGGTCGTGCTGGGCGTGCTGGCGGCCGCGGTCGTGCTGGTCTCCGGCGGCACCTGGGGTGTCACGTTCGCCTTCGCGCTGTGGGGTGCGAAACTGCTGCAGCTGCTCGGGCTGCACCCCGAGACCTGGGAGTTCTGGCAGGCCTCCAGCAACGCCAAGTCCCTCTCGGGTCCGATTTGGACGGACAAGACGAGCCTCACCGACATCGGCATCATCCTCGGTGCCGCGGTCGCCGCCGCGCTCGCGGGCACGTGGAAGATCCGTGCGGAGATCCCGTGGCGCACGGCCGTCGCCGCGGTGCTGGGCGGTGTGCTGATGGGCATCGGTGCACGGCTGGCCGGCGGCTGCAACATCGGCGCCTACCTCGCCGGCATCTCCACCGGCAGCCTGCAGGGCTGGCTGTGGGGTCTGTTCGCCCTCGGTGGCACCTGGATCGGGCTCAAGCTGCGCCCGCTGTTCGGGCTGACCAACCCCGTGCCCTCCGACGGGGTGTGCTGACCCTTCCGCACGAAGAAGCCCCGCGCCGTCGCCTCGGCGCGGGGCTTCCTCGTGCCCGGCTCAGGAACCGAGGCTGGGCAGGATCTTGCCGGGGACCGCGTTCACCGAGCGGACCAGGCCCAGCACCGGCACGCCGAGCGGGGCGAACGTGTAGATGTTGTTCAGCCCGCCGGTGTCCGGCTCGTCGACGACGGCCACCCCGCCGTCGCCTTCGGCGGCCAGCGCGGGCACGGCCGCGCCGGCCAGCGCCAGGCTCGCCAGCGCGGTCACCGCGAGCCCGCGGGCCAGGGTCTTCCTCATGGGTTCTTCCTTTCCTCGAAGGGAACTTCTCAGCCGGCCAGGTAGGTCAGCAGGCTGTCGACCGGGCCCAACGCCCCCGCGGGCAGGCCGATCGTGGGGTCGAGCAGCGAACCGGCATCGACGCCCGGCACCACCCAGACCGGGATCTCGTCGGCACTCGCGACCCCGCCGCCGAGCGCCAGCACGGCGGCACCTGCCACGCCCGCGACGAGCACCCGTGAAAACGCTCTCCGCACCCTTTCTCCTTTCTGCCACCCCGCCCGTCATTCGAGCGGGAAACTCACCGGAACGACCGTGGCGTCCGGAATCCAGTGGCCCGCGCCCTCGCCGAACATCGGCATCCCGGGCGCGTGCGGCTGTCCTGGGTTCATCGGCATCGCGTTGACCTGTGCCGAGGCGTAGAGCTGCACCTTCGCGTTCTGCTCGCTCGTGCCCAGCCACGACCGGAACCCGTCCACGGTCGGGCTTTCGCCACCGAAGGCGTCCTCGAGCGCGACGGCATAGCTCACCGCGCTCTGGTCGCGCGGGTCGAACCGCAGCGGGACCGTCGACGCCGAAACGGTGTTCACGACCGGCCCGGTCAGCAGCCAGGGCGCCAGATAGAGCCCGTAGGTGTACGTCGGCGCGGACCGTTGTGCCTGCGCCGCCTGGGTCAGCGTGGTGTAGGCGGCGGACCAGCCCGACACCACGACCAGCGCCGCCTTCTCCGCCGGCGCGTCGACGACCCGTAAACCCTGCTGCCGAGCCGAAGTCCGGACCACGTCCGCCGCCGCGGCACCCCGTCGCGAGGAGTCGGCGACGAGCTGGATCGTGTCGGTGTGCCGGGTGCCGAGGAACGTCACGAGCTTGCGCAACGCATCGGCGTCCTGTTCGGACAGTCGGTCCGCGGGGCAGGCCGCCACCGCGTCCCTGCGACCGGCGACCAGCGCGCCCAGTGTCGCCGACGCGCATTCCGGCGAGTCCGGATCGGTCGCCACCGCCGCGCCTTCGCCGGTGTCCACCGCGACCGAAGCCGCCGCCGTTCCCTTGCTGATCCGCAGCGTGCTGCGGCCGCCCGGCAGATCGACGTCCGCCCAGAAGCCGTCGGCGCCGGGCCGGGCCGTCGCGGGTACCCCGGCCACCGCCACCCCGGCGCCCGCCGAGGCGGGCACGTGCACCAGGTTCCGTCCCGGCCGCTGCGGGCTGACCAGCACCGGAACGTCCTGCCCTCCGAGCGAGGCCGTCGTCAGCAACCCGGTGCCGGGCACCGGGAGGTCCGCCGGGTGCGGGAGCGCCACGAACGTCGTCCAGGCGAGGAACGCGACCGCGACCCCGGCCACCGCCACCCGTCTCCCGCGCAGCGCGAGGGCGGCGAGCGGGAACACCACGACCGCGACCAGCGACAGGCCGAACAAGCTCTCGTAGAGCCGCCGGTCGAACGCCACGCCCGACAGCAGGAGCTGCGCCGCCCCCGCCACGGCGAGCAACAGGCCCAGCGACAACGTGAGCGCCGCGTAGCGTGGCGGCTTTTCCTTCAGCTGAGCCAATCCGAACCACGCGGTCGCCCCGCCGACGTACACCGTGTCGGCGGCGAACTCCAGCTCCGAACTGCCCAGCGAGGTCTCCACGACGACCAGCACCAGCAACGCCAGCGCCAACCACCGGGCCGCCGCGGGCCACCGCACCAGCAGCAGCGGCACAGCCAGCACGAGCAACGCGTGCGCGACCGCGCTGACGACGTTGACGTCGAAGAAGACCGCCGACGCCGCGGCCAGCACGGCCGACGCCCCGGCGACGGCGAACCGCGGCTTCGCGCCGAACAGACCGCCGCCCGCCACCACCGCCGTCGCCAGCAGCAAGATCAGCCGCACCAGCAGCGCGGTCAGGTCCAGCCCGGCCGACCCCGTCGCGGCAGTCGTATCGTGATGCATCACAGGCCTTTCGAGCAGGGTGGGAAGCCGGCTTCTTGCCGCCTTGGCCGCGGCAGGAAGCCGGCTTCCCGGCTAGCGGGTCACTGCAGGTCCGCGTCGGAGACCACGAACAGCTCCGAGTGCGGTTTCGCGTTGCCGAAGTCGCCGTGCGGCCAGGACTTGCGGTTGAAGTTGATGCCGACCTGGCCGGTGAACTCGTCCCGGAAGTCCTGGTCGACCGACAGCTTGCCGTCCGGACCCAGGTTCACGATGTTGACCTTGTGGTCACCGTCCAGACCGGACCGTGCGACGAAGTAGTTCGACACCGCGAACCTGGTCACGTCGTCGGTGTCGTGGTAGTAGCCGTCCGACCCGAGGGTGAAGTGGTCGTAGGTACCCCAGTGCGGCCCGGCGCCCGGGGTCCCCGGGTTGATGGCCGCGGCGCCGGCCAGCGTCGGCAGCACCCCGCCGCCGCCGTTCTGCGCCTGCTCCTTCGTCTCGATGCCGGGGCCGGCCCAGTTCGGGCCCGCGGCCAGCAGCTTCTGGATGTTCAGCGTGTAGACGCCGCCGACGGTGCCGGGATCGTCCGGCCCGAGCGTGCCCTTCTGCCGCCCGACTATCGCGTGGTACAGGAACTTGTCGTCCGGGCTGCTCTGGATCCAGCCCGCATTGGAACTCGCCCCGATGCTGTCGTTGTTCGGCGAGAAGCCCTTGTTCGCGGCCCCGTCGTCGAACACCTCGTACCAGTGCGGCTGCGCCGCGGTGATGTCCGGGGTGTAGAACACCGCACCGCCCTGCATGGACTGGGCGAAGGCGCCCTTGTGGCCCGGCAGGTTGGTCACCGTGGTCTCCATGACCGCGCTGTCCTCGCGGTACAACGGGTCGTAGTCGTTCGCACGGGGACCGGTCGGCAGGTAGGAAACCGCTTTCAGCTTCGGGTTGTTCCGGTCGCTGATGTCCCAGGTCCGCACGGTCGGCCGCCGCAGGTACGGCGACGGCTGTTTGACCGGGTCGAGGATGATGTTCCTCGGCTCGGCGTAGTCGCTGGTGACCAGCGTGTTCAGGTCCTCGCGGGCCTGGATCCCGTGCGGGTTGGCACACGTCGCCTGCCCCAGCTGCGGCAGGTTGTCGCACAGCTTGGCGTTGTCGCCCTGCGGCGTCGCGGCCGAGGTCTGCGAGAGCACCTCGCCGTTCTGTCCGAAGTGGACCACCTCGCCAGGGCTGCCCGCGAACCCGTTGCCCACGACCGTCTGGCCGTTGGCGTAGGTGTACGGGCCGGGGACCACCGGACCGCCCATGTAGGTGCCGTAGGACGTGCCGTCCTTCAGCGTCCAGTAGGCGTCGGGCACCGAACCGCCGAGCGTCTGCGTGGGCAGGCTGATGCCCTTGAGCTTCAGCTCCGGCAGCGCGCTCACGTCGAAGGCGTAGGTCGCCGCGGCGAACAACGCGCCCGCGTAGACCGTGTCCCCCTTGTGCCACACGTACTGCATGTGGTGCGGTTCGTTCTCCACCAGCGGGCCGACGGTGGCCGTGTTGACCACCTTGCCGTAGGTGGAGGACCCCTTCGTCGCGTCGATCACCGCGAGGAAGTCGGGGCCCGGCAAGGCGTTCTTCACCTTGTTGAGGCCGCCGCCGACGGTGCCGGGCAGGTTCTTGACGTCCTTGACCGCGGTGTCGGCCACGTTCTCGTCGCCCGCCCAGACCAGCAGCCATTCCTTGCGCTGTCCGCCGGACTCGGCCCGGATCTTGGTCAGATCCTGTGACACCAGGTGGTTCTGCACCCAGTACTGCTTTCCGTCGGCCGCGGTCTTCGCGTCGGTGAGGACCTGGACGTCGGCGTAGGCGCTGGTCGCGGACCCGGTGCAGGTAACGGCTCCGACCGCCAGCACCACGGCGGCGCCGCCGGTCAGGAGCTTTCGCCATCTCGGCGATTTCAGGCGCATCGATCCTCCGGTTTCGGTTACTGGTTCTGTGCCCGCACAGGGCACAGCTGTCCCCCCGGGGTGGAGGGAAGATCGATTTCGACGGTCAGTGCGCGCCCACTGATCAACACGAGGCGAGATGTTCCTGGCGTCCACCAAGGACTGTCAAACAGGTGTCAAAGAATGGGATTCACCCACAAGAGTGGCGATTTCACGTCGTGGGAGCGGTTGACACGCCCGTCTCGCACCGTCCACAAAGTACACGGCCGAGCGGTGGTCGCCGCGTGGACGAAGGCACGCTCGACGAACGCGCCGGACTCAGCGGCGCAGGGCCGTCTCCCGCTCCATGTGCGACAGCTTCTCGGGATTGCGCACGGCGTAGAGCCCGGTGATGAGGCCGTCGTCGATGCGCACCGCCACGACGGTGTCGATCTCGCCGTCCAGCCGGATGATCAGCGCCGGGCAGCCGTTGACCTGCGCCGGCCGCAGCGACGCCGTGCCGGCGATCCTGCGCAGCAGGTTGGCCACCCTGCCGGCCCCCACGATGGGGCGCAGCGCGGCCTGCACGACTCCGCCGCCATCGCCCAGGAGTACGACATCCGGCGCGAGGATGTCGAGCAGGCGCTGCAGATCACCGGTCTCGACGGCCCGCCGGAACGCCTCGAGCGCGTCCCGGGTCTCGGCCTGGGAAACGACCCCGCGCGGCCGGCGCGCGGCCACGTGCGCCCGCGCCCGGTGCGCGACCTGGCGGACCGCGGCCGGGCTCTTGCCGATGGCGTCCGCGATCTCGTCGTAGGGCAGATCGAACACCTCGCGCAGCACGAACACCGCCCGCTCCGTCGGCGCGAGTGTCTCCAGCACCAGCAGCATCGCCATCGAGACGCTGTCGGCCAGCTCGACATCCTCGGCCACGTCGGGCGCGGTGAGCAGCGGCTCCGGCAACCAGGGGCCGACGTAGGACTCCTTGCGGCGGCCGAGCGTCCGCAGCCGGACGAGCGCCTGGCGGGTGGTGATCCGCACCAGGTACGCACGCTGCTCCCGCACCGTCCCGAGATCCACGCCCGCCCACCGCAGCCACGTCTCCTGCAGGACGTCCTCGGCGTCGGCGGCCGAGCCGAGCATCTCGTAGGCGACGGTGAACAGCAGGTTGCGATGGGCGACGAACGCCTCGGTGGCCGGGTCCGCGCGGCCGTCCCGGCTCATGCCCTCCCCGCCATCCCCGGGCGCGGTCTGCGGCGTGCCGGTCATGGCTGCTCCTCTTCGCTCTGCACTGTGCCACCCACCAGACACCGCGTCCCGCCGTTTTGTGACACCGACGCGGGGCGACGGTTTGTGGCGTGCGTCACGTACGCACGCTGTCACAAGAACCGGGTCGCCGGCATCTGGTGTTCGTTCACGCGACACCACGAGTGAGGACGAAGCCATGAACGCCCGGTTCAACCTGTTCGAGAACGAGCTCGCCGCCAAGTTCGGCAAGCGGTTCGCCAACGCCAGCCTGGTGATCGCCCAGTCGCCGCTGCCGAAGTCCACCCAGGAGCTGGTCTCGCTACGTGCCAGCCAGATCAATGGCTGCGGGTTCTGCGTCGACATGCACACCAAGGACGCCACGGCCGCCGGCGAAACCCCGGTCCGGCTCAACCTGGTCGCCGCCTGGCGCGAGGCCACCGTGTTCACCGAGGCCGAGCGGGCCGCGCTGGCGCTCGCCGAGGAGGGCACCCGGCTCGCCGACGCCCACGAGGGCGTGTCCGACGAGACCTGGGCCCAGGTGCGCAAGCACTACGACGACGACCAGGTCGCCGCGCTGGTCTCGCTGGTCGCCCTGATCAACGCGGCCAACCGGATCAACGTGATCGTGCGCAACCCGGGGGGTTCCTACGAACCCGGCATGTTCGCCGAGCTGACCAGCTGATCGGCAGGCGAGTCCCGGCCCAGGATCGTCCGGGCCGGGATTCCGCACGCGCCCGCGCGGACGCCGCCGCGGCGGGAGGCGAGAATGGCGGCGTGGCCGACGAGGTGAACAGCGGACGCACTCGCACCCGCAACCGGTGGGGAGAGGGCGAGCGGCTGCGCGGGGAGATCCTGGACGCGGCGAGCCGCTTGCTGTCGGGGCTCGGCGGGGAGGACGGGCTCTCGATCCGGGGGGTCGCCCGCGCCGTCGGCATCGCGCCGGCCAGCATCTACCAGCATTTCGCCGACCGCGCCGCGCTGGTGCGCGGCCTGCGCGACCACGAGTTCGCCCGGCTGCGGACGCTCATGCTGCAGGCCGACGAGCAGCCGGACCCGGCCGACGTCGTGGGCCGGGTGCGGGCGCAGCTGCACGCGTACTGCACGTTCGCCCTCGGCAACCCCGGGCACTACCGGTTGATGGTCGGCAACGGCGGCGCCGCGGGCTCCCCCCGGGGCCCGCTGATGGACATCCTCGCGGTGATCACCGCCGCGTTCGAGCGCTGCGCCGAGGCCGGGCACCCGCTACGGCTTCCCAGCGACCGCGCCGCGGTCATCGTGTTCGTCGGCGCGCACGGACGGGTGGCACTGCTGCACAGCAACCCGAGCGAGCACGGAGCGCAGGCCGTGGCCGCGTTCGTGGACGAGCTCCTCACCCTGCTCTTCGCCTGAACGGTTTTTCCGTTACCTCCCGGAGTGACTGCGCCGAAAAGGTGGTCTTGGCCGCACCTCTTCGACAACTTCCCACGAGAATCCCTAACATCTGTTCGGTAAGTACCCGAACACTCGTTTGGTAACTCTCCGCGAGGAGGCCGCATGACGGAGGCGCCCAGCTTCCCCATGACCCGTGGTCGCTGCCCCTTCGACCCGCCGCCCGAGCTCGGCCGGATCCGCGCGGACGAGCCGGTCGCCCGGGTACGGCTGTGGGACGGCAGCGAACCCTGGCTGGTGACCCGCTACGAGGACGTGCGTGCCGTGCTGACCGATCCGCGGATCAGCGCCGACTCCGACCGGCCCGGCTATCCGCCCCCCAGCCCGGGTATCGCCGCGCGCCGCCGGCAGGCGAAGGCGTTCATCAACCAGGACGATCCCGAGCACGCCGCCGGACGCCGCCTGCTCACCGCGGACTTCGTGATCAAGAAGATCGAGCGGCTGCGCCCCCGCATCCAGCAGATCGTCGACCAGCTGATCGACGACCTGCTCGCCGGCCCGAAACCGGCCGACCTCGTCGGGGCGTTCGCGCTGCCGGTGCCGTCCCTGGTCATCTGCGAGCTGCTCGGAGTCCCCTACGCGGACCGGGCGTTCTTCCACCGCACGAGCAAGACGTTGATCTCCCGCGACGTCACGCCGGAGCAGGCCGTCGCCGCCACCGAGGAACTGCTGGGCTACCTCGGCGACCTCGTCGAGAAGAAGGCCGCCGACCCCGGCGACGACGTGCTCAGCAGGCTCGCCGTAGAGCAGCTGCGCACCGGGAAGCTGACCCGTCGCGAGCTCGCGGCGATGGGCCAGCTGCTGCTCGTCGCCGGGCACGAGACCACCGCCAACATGATCGCACTCGGCACCGTCGCCCTGCTCGAGAATCCGGCCCAGCTGGCCGGGATCCGCGGCACCGACGACCCGGCGCTGCTCGCCAACGCCGTCGAGGAACTGCTGCGCTACCTCACGATCGTGCACCTCGGACGCCGTCGCGTCGCCACCGAGGACCTGGAGATCGGCGGGCAGCTGATCCGCAAGGGCGAAGGTGTCATCGCCGCGACCGACGCCGCCAACCGCGACGACACCGCGTTCCCGGCGCCCGACGAGCTCGACCTGCGCCGCAAGGCCCGGCATCACCTCGCCTTCGGTTATGGCGTCCACCAATGCCTCGGCCAGCCGCTGGCGCGGGTCGAGCTGCAGGTCGTCTACGGCACCCTCTACCGCCGCGTTCCCACCCTCGCCCTCGCCGTTCCCGTCGAGCAACTGAACTTCAAGCACGACATGGTCGTCTACGGGGTGCACGAACTGCCGGTCACCTGGTGACCCGGCCATCAGCCAGGAGGACTTTGTGAAGGTAGTCGTCGATCAGGACACCTGTGTCGCCTCCGGCCAGTGCGTGCTGGCCGCCGCGGACGTGTTCGATCAACGCGACGAGGACGGGATCGTCGTGCTGCTCGACGAGAACCCGCCCGCGCGGCTGGCCGAAGACGTCCGCCAGGCGGCCGCGATCTGCCCGGCGCTGGCCATCCGCATCGAGGAATGAGGACCGGGCCGTGGTCGCGGTCGGTGCGCGGCCCGCACCCTCACCGCGGACCCGGTCATCCAGACGATCGTCGACCAGGAGCTCGCCACGCTCTGCGCCCACCTGGTCAACGCGTCCGGCCTCTCCAGGCACGCAGCCCGGCTGTGCGACGGCACCGCCGATCTTGCCGTCGCGGTCCGGGTCGTGGGCTTCGCCGGCGGCGTGCTGACAGGCGCCGCTCACAGAACCCGTGACCACACCGCGACGCTTCTGCGCGGCGATCCCCCGCTGAATGCAGCTGGCATGTAGGCGCGCGGTAACCGGCCTGCGCGACGGTGTGCGGGCGGGTGGCGGCGGGCCGCCGACGTGCTTCGCACGCGAAGGTCAGGGCCGGCTAAGGGGGTAGTGTGGCCGACGGAAAAACCGGGACTCGACCTCGGCAATACTTCCGGTACCTGGCCGTCTGCGGAGCGATCGGCGTCGTGGCGATCGCGGTCGCGACGGTCGTGGACTTCGTGGTCGACACGAATCCCAACGGCGACGTGCCCCAGATACCCGGCATGCCGAGTATGCCGACAATCCCCCCGAGACTGCCGGGCCTGCCGACCGGGCTGCCCAGCCTCCCCACCGGCCGGGTGCACAGACTGCCCTCGGGCGGTGCGGAAACCTGGCTCTACCGCTGGAACTCCGACGACGAGCTCGTCGAGGTCAGCACGCCCGGGGGCGAGCGGTGGCGCTACCGCTACGACCCGCTCGGCCGCCGTATCGCCAAGCAGCGGCTCGCACCGGACGGCACGGTGGCCGAGCAGATCGGCTTCGTCTGGGACGCGTCGGTGGTCACCGAGCTGATCCACTCCTCCGGCTACGCGACCACCTGGGAGTACGCCGCCGACGGACCGGCCCCGCTCGCGCAGATGGAGCGCCCGCCGGGTGGACCCGCGCTCTGGTACTGGGTCCGCACGGACCTCCTCGGCACGCCGACGGAGCTGCCGACCCCCGAGGGCGAAGTCGCCCGGCACGCGGCCGCGTCGCTGTGGGGCGAGACGCCCGCGGCGCCGGGACCGTCCACCCCGCTGCGGTTCCCCGGCCAGTACCACGATCCCGAGACCGGCTTGCACTACAACCTGTTCCGGTACTACGACCCGGCGATCGGCCGCTTCCTCACCGCGGACCCGCTACGCCGAAGTCGGAGCCGCCGTACAACAGGGCCGCGGCAAGGCCCAGCAGGATCGCCATGACCGGAACTCGCTATCGGGCGCGGGGACGGTAGGTGAGGATGACGGTGCCGGTGTTGAGCGGGCGGGTGTCCACCAGGTCCCACTGGGCGGCGTGGCCGGGCCGGAACAACAGGTCCGAGGTCGTCGCGTTCCCGGCGAACAGCGGGTAAACCCACAGCCGCAGCTCGTCGAGCAGGCCGTGCTCGAGCATCGTGTAGGACAGCTGCCCGAACCCGTACTGCACGATGTCCTTGCCGGGCAGGCTTTTCAGCCGGCGGATCTCGTCGACGACGGCACCGTCGACGACCGTGGTGTTCGGCCACTCGGGATCGCGCAGGGTCGCCGACACCACGTACTTGCGCATGCTGTTGATCTGGTCGCTGAAGGGATCGCCGGAGCGCGCCATCCACGCCGGCGCCATGCCCTCGTAGGTGGCGCGGCCCATCAGCATCGCGTCGCAGGCCAGCAGCAGGTCGGTCTGGATGGCCCCGGCGTTCTCGTCGGGGGCGATGTCGTTGGATGGCCAGTCCTGCGGCTGCTGGATGACCCCGTCGAGGGTGATGTAGGTGGAGTTGATGATCCGGCGCATTTCGGTCTCCTCGAGCGGGTCGGTGTCGGTATGCAAGTACTCTCGCCGGAATCGGTCCCGCTGCTAAGGTCCAATCCGATGGCCGGATCCGGTACCAATTTGGCCCTCCTGATCGCTCTGCGGCGGGAGGCGCGGATCCCGCTCCACCGCCAGATCGAGGCGTCCGTCCGGGACGCGATTCGCGCGGGCACCCTCGTCCGGGGTTCGGCGCTTCCACCGACGCGGGTTCTCGCGGCGGATCTCGGGGTGTCGCGCGGGGTGGTGGTCGAGGCCTACCAGCAGCTGACCGCCGAGGGCTACCTGAGCGGTCGCGTCGGCGGGCACACCGAGGTCGCCGCCGGCGCCGCCCCGCGACCGGTGGTGGCGCGCATCGCCCGGCCACAGCCGGCGCGCATCGACCTCAGCTACGGTCGCGCGGACGTGTCCAGTTTCCCGCGGGCCGCTTGGCTGCGCGCGATCCGCGGCGCGCTCAACGACGCGCCGAACGAGCTGTTCGGCTACCTCAGCGGCAGTGGCGTGCCACAACTGCGTGTCGCCATCGCCGACTACCTCAACCGGGTGCGCGGCACGGTCGCCGACCCGGCGCGCATCGTGATCTGCACGGGATACGCCCAGGGCATCGCGCTGCTGATCCAGGTACTGGCGGCCGCGGGCGTGCGGCGGCTCGCGCTGGAGGACCCGTCCTCGGGAGACGACGCCCTGCCGATCGTGGCCGCGGCCGGGCTCGACGTGGTCGGCATCCCGGTCGACGGCGACGGCATCCGCGTCGACCTGCTGCGCGAGAGCGACGCGGACGCCGTCATCCTCACCCCGTCGCACCAGTGGCCCACCGGCGCCGTGCTCACCCCGGAGAACCGGGCCGCGGTGCTGGAGGGAGCGTCGGCGCGGGGCGGGGTCGTCATCGAAGACGACTACGACGCGGAATACCGCTACGACCGCACACCGATCGGCGCGATGCAGGGCCTCGCCCCGGAACACGTCGTCTACGCCGGGTCGGCCAGCAAGGCTCTCGCCCCGGGACTGCGGCTGGGCTGGTTCCTGGTGCCGAGCCGGCTCGCCGGCCCGATGGCGGAAGCCAAGATCGCCGCCGACCGGGGCTCGCCCGCGCTGGAGCAACTGGCGCTGGCGGACCTGATCACGCGCGGCGAGTTCGACCGGCACCTGCGCCGGATGCGCCCGGTCTACCGGCGGCGCCGCGACGCCCTGCTGACCGCGCTCTCCCGCCGCCTGCCCGCCCTGGTGCCCACCGGCGTCTCCGCCGGGCTGCACCTGATGATGTGGTTGCCCGCAGGAGCTGGACGAGACCGCGATCGTCGAGGCGGCGTACCGGGCCGGGGTCGGCGTCGACGGCGTCGCCCCGTACCGCATCGGCACCCCGGGACCGGGTGGCCTCATCTTCGGCTTCGCCGCGGTCGGCGAACACGCCGTCGCCGAGGGCGTCGACATCATCGCGAAGGTCATCGACGACCTGTGAAGGACGCGGACGGGTGCGCCGGATGGATGGGCGAAGCGCTGATCGGTGTGCACCAACGTTTCCGGGTGGCGGGAGCGGCGGAGCTGCTGGCCCGGCGGCTCGTGAAGAGACGGGCCCGGACCTGACCGGCCGGTGACGGCGCGCGGTCACGTGTCACCCGTCCGTTTGACGCAGCGCCATGCGGATCTTACGGTTTGGGTGGGACGACGGAGTCCCCGAACGAGTCGAGAGGCCGTCCAGACCCGTAGCGAGCAGGCTCGGAGGGCGCGCATGAAGTTCGACCAGGCGTCGGCAGGCGGGTCCGGGCTCGCCGGGCTGACCGAGCGGCTCCGCGGGTTGCTGGGGCCGGACTCGGTGATCGACGATCATCAGCGGTTGCGTACCTACGAATGCGACGGGCTCGCGCACTACAAGGTCAGACCGGCCGTCGTGGTACTGCCCGCCGATGCCGCCGGGGTGGTGGACACGGTGCGGGCTTGTGCGGCGGCCGGGGTGCCCTTCGTCGCCCGCGGCTCCGGCACCGGGCTTTCCGGCGGCGCCCTGCCGCACGCCGACGGCGTCCTCATCGTCACCTCCCGCCTGCACCGCATCATCGAGATCGACCCGGCGAACCAGCGGGCCGTCGTCGAACCCGGGGTCGTCAACCTCGACATCACGCGGTCGGCCGCCGCCGACGGCTACTACTACGCACCCGACCCGTCCAGTCAGCAGATCTGTTCCATCGGCGGCAACGTCGCGGAGAACTCGGGCGGCGCGCACTGCCTGAAATACGGGTTCACCACGAACCACGTGACCGGTGCGCAGTTCGTCGCACCGGACGGCGAGGTCGTGCGGCTCGGCGGCAAGGCACCCGACCCGACCGGGTACGACCTCCTCGGCGCGATCGTCGGCTCGGAGGGGACGCTGGGCGTCGTCACGGAGGTGACGGTCCGGCTGGTCCGGGCGCCGGAAGCCGTCCGCACGCTGCTCGCCGCCTTCCCGACGATGGACGAGGCCGGGGCGGCGACCTCGGCGATCATCGGCGCGGGCGTGGTCCCGGCGGCAATGGAGATGATGGACGCGCTCGCGATCGAGGCGGCGGAAGCGGCCGTGCACTGCGGCTACCCCGACGGAGCGGGCGCGGTGCTGATCGTGGAGCTGGACGGGCCCGCCGCCGAGGTGGAACAGCAGTTCGCGGAGGTCGAGCGGCACTGCCGCGGCCACGGCGCCTTCGAGATCCGGATCGCGAACGACGACGCCGAGCGGGCGACGTTCTGGCGGGGCCGCAAGTCCGCGTTCGCGGCGGTCGGGCGGATCAGCCCCGACTACATCGTGCAGGACGGCGTCATCCCGCGGACGGTGCTGGCCGAGGTGCTCAGGCGGATCGACGAGCTGTCGCGCAGCACGGGCATCCGCGTCGCGAACGTCTTCCACGCCGGGGACGGCAACCTGCATCCGCTGGTGCTGTTCGACGACGCGGTGCCGGGCGAGGCCGAGCGCGCCGAGGAGGTGTCCGGCGCGATCCTGGACCTGTGCATCGAGCACGGCGGGTCGATCACCGGCGAGCACGGCGTCGGCTCCGACAAGGCGAAGTTCATGCCCCGGATGTTCAGCGAGTCCGACCTCGACACGATGCAACTGCTGCGCTGCGCGTTCGACCCGGACGGGCTGGCCAATCCCGGCAAGGTGTTCCCGACGCCCCGGCTGTGCGGCGAGGTGCCCGGCCGGCACAAGGGCGCGCATCCCTTGCAGGAGACCGGAATCGCGGAGGTCTTCTGATGCGCGCCGTCGAGGACCTGGTGCTCGACACGCTGGCCGCGACGACCGCCGCCCGTCGTGCCGCGGAGGGCGACCGGGTGGACGGCGTCGAGCCGCGGTTCGTTGCTTCCCCGACGACGACCGCGGAGGCCGCGCAGGTCATGCGGATCGCCGCCGAGCACGGGCTCGCGGTCGTCGCCCGCGGCGCGGGCACGAAGCTGAGCTGGGGGCAGCCGCCCGAGCGCGTCGACCTCGTCGTCGACACCAGCCGGCTGGACCAGGTCGTCGAGCACGGTGCGGGCGACCTCGTGGTGCACGTGCAGGCCGGGGTGCGCCTCGACGTCCTGCAGGAGCACCTCGCCGGGGCGAGGCAGCGGCTCGGCGCCGATCCGGTGCTGCCACCCGCCGCGGGCTCCGGCACCGCCGGCGGGCTCATCGCGACCGCGACGTCCGGGCCGCTGCGGCTGTCCCATGGCGCGGTGCGCGACCTGCTGATCGGCGTGACCATCGCGCGGGCGGACGGGACGATCGCGAAGGCAGGCGGGAAGGTCGTCAAGAACGTCGCAGGCTATGACCTCGGCAAGCTGCTCACCGGCTCGTGGGGCACCCTCGGCCTGGTCACCGAGGCGGTCTTCCGGCTGCATCCGCTGCCGGCACGGGCCCGCTGGGTGAGCGTGCCGGTCACGTCCACGGCCGCCGCGCACGAGCAGGCCCAGCGCGTGCTGCACTCGCAGGTGGTGCCGACCGCGCTCGAGCTCGACCGTCCCGCCGACGCGCCCGCAACGCTGGCGGTGCTCGTCGAGGGCATCGAAGCGGGCGTCGAGGGCCGGGTGACGACCTTGCTCGAACTGCTCGGCGGCGACGCCGGGGTGGCGGGCGAAGCACCGCCGTGGTGGGGCCGCGCACCGTGGGCCGCGGGCGGGGTGGCGTTGCGGCTCACGCACGAGATCGCCGGACTGCCAAGGCTGCTCGACGCGGTCGACGACGCCGGGCGCCGGTACGGCCTGCGCCCGGCGGTACGCGGCTCCGCCGGTGTCGGTGTCCTGTACGCCGCACTGCCCACGGAGGCCGAGCCCGAGGCCGTCGCCGGATTCACCCGGCACCTGCGGGACTCCTCGCCGGCGTGGAGCGGGGACGTCGTCGTGCTCGACGCGCCACCGCCGGTCAAAGCGTCCGTGGACACCTGGGGTCCGGCCCGGGGCCTGAACCTGATGCGCCGCGTCAAGGACCAGTTCGACCCGCAGCGCCGGCTGGCGCCCGGACGTTTCGTCGGAGGGATCTGAATGGCCGAGCCCGCGTTCGACGACCACCACCCGCCCTCGTCGGACCTGCTCGACGACTGCGTGCACTGCGGCTTCTGCCTGCCGACGTGCCCGACCTACCAGCTGTGGGGCGAGGAGATGGACTCGCCGCGCGGCCGGATCTACCTGATGGGCCTGGGGCTCGAGGGCGAGCCGATGACACCGGAGATGGTGCAGCACTTCGACGCGTGCCTCGGCTGCATGTCCTGCGTGACCGCGTGTCCCTCGGGCGTCCAGTACGACGCGCTGATCGAGGCGACCCGCGCGCAGGTGGAGCGCCGTCACCCGCGTCCGCTGCGGGAACGCCTGCTGCGCCGGGCGATCTTCAGCGTGTTCCCGTACCCGAAGCGGCTCCACGCCCTGCGCGGGCCGCTGCGCGCCTACCAGGCCAGCGGCCTGGGCGGACTGGTGCGCCGGGGGCTGGGCCGCGTCTTCCCGAGGCTCGCCGCGCTCGAGTCGCTCGCGCCACCACTCGGGGCCTACGAACGGGTCCCGGAACGGCTGCCCGCGCGCGGCACGAAACGTGGCACCGTCGGCATGTTGCTCGGTTGCGTGCAGCGCGAGTTCTTCCCCGGGGTCAACGCGGCCACCGCACGCGTGCTGGCCGCCGAAGGCTTCGACGTGGTCGCGCCGCCCGGGCAGGGCTGCTGCGGCGCCTTGAGTGTCCACAATGGTCGCGAGGATGAGGCGCAGTCCTTCGCCCGCGGGCTGATCGACGCCTTCGACGGTGCCGGAGTCGACTGGATCGTGGTCAACGCGGCAGGGTGCGGCTCCGCGATGAAGGAGTACGCCGACCTCCTCGCCGACGACCCCGCCTACGCCGGGCGGGCCCGGGACTTCACCGCACGGGTGCGGGACGTGGCCGAGCTGCTTGCCGAACAGGGCACGGTGGCGACCCGGCATCCCCTGCCGGTCGCCATCGCCTACCACGACGCGTGCCACCTCGCGCACGCGCAGGGAATCCGGTCGCAGCCACGGCAGCTGCTCCGCGAGATCCCCGAGCTGACCCTGCGGGAGATCCCCGATCCCGAGATCTGTTGTGGTTCCGCGGGAATCTACAACATCCTGAACCCGGAGGCGGCGGCCGAACTGGGCGAGCGCAAGGCACGCAACGTGCTGGCCACCGGCGCGCCGCTGCTGGTCACCGCGAACCCCGGCTGCCTGATGCAGGTCGCCGCCGCACTCGACGGCCTCGGCGAGCCCGTGCGGCTCGCCCACACGATCGAGGTGCTCGACGCCTCGATCCGGGGACTCCCGGCCGCCGGGGTCGGGTGGGTGCGTGCTCACGAGGCGCGCCGGGATCCTTCTCAGGCGGTGAGGTGAATCATGTACCGGCAGATTCTCGACCCGGTCGCAGGCTCGCTCGCGTGGTCCTCGCTCGTCGCGGCGATACCCCTGCTCGCGTTGTTCGTCCTGCTCGGCATCCTGCGGATGACCGCGTGGCTCGCCGCGCTGATCTCGCTGGCGGTCGCCCTCGTCGTGGCGATCGTCGTCTACCCGATGCCGGCCGCGCCCGCGTTCCTCGCCGCGGCCGAGGGAGCGGCGTTCGGCTTCTTCCCCATCCTGTGGATCGTGCTCAACGCGATCTGGATCTACAACATGACCGTCCACACCGGACACTTCGACGTGCTGCGCCGGTCGTTCGCCAAGGTCAGCGACGACCAGCGGATCCAGGGCGTCATCATCGCCTTCTCCTTCGGCGCGCTGCTGGAGGCGCTGGCCGGGTTCGGCACGCCGGTCGCGATCACCAGCGTCATGCTCATCGCGCTGGGGTTCAAACCGCTCAAGGCGGCCACGGTCGCGCTGGTCGCCAACACCGCGCCGGTGGCGTTCGGCGCCCTCGCCGTGCCGATCACCACCCTGGCGACCGTGACCAACCTGCCGCTGCACGACCTGTCCGCGATGGTCGGGCGGCAGACGCCGGTGCTCGGCGTGTTCGTGCCGCTCGCACTGGTGTTCATCATCGACGGCAAGCGGGGCATCCGGCAGACCTGGCCGGGCGCGCTGGTGTGCGGCGTGGTGTTCGCAGTCGCCCAGTTCGCCGTGTCCAACTACGTCAGCGCACCGCTCACCGACATCATCGCTTCGCTGCTCAGCGCCGGCGCGATGGTGTTGTTCCTGCGCGTGTGGACGCCGGCGGAGTCCTATGTGGAGGGCGGCGGGGTGCCGGTGACCGGCGCGGCCGCGGTGGCCGGCGGAAGCGACCGGCAGGCCGGGGCGTCGACGGCCACGATGGAGCAGCCGCCGCGGAACCCGGGTGGCGGCGGGAGCGACCGCGGCGAGTACGACCGGCCGGCCGAGGTGTTCCGGGCGTACGCGCCCTACCTGATCATCATCGCGGTGTTCGCGCTCGCGCAGATCCCGGCTCTCAAGGACGCGCTGACGAGCGTGACGAAGACGTTCAACTGGCCGGGCCTGCACATCCAGTCCGCCGCGGGGAAGGCATCGACCCTGCCGCAGTTCAAGCTCGACTGGCTGGACGCCGCGGGCACGCTGCTCGTGATCGCCGGGCTGCTCACGATCCCGGTGATCCGCATCCGGCCGGCCCGCGCCCTGCGCGCGTACGGGGCCACCTACCGGCAACTGGCCACGGCGATCGTCACCGTGATGGCTGTCCTCGCCCTGGCGTACGTGATGAACGCCAGCGGCCAGACGGCGACGCTGGGCACCTGGATGGCAGGGGCGGGCGGCGCCTTCGCGTTGATCTCGCCGATCCTCGGCTGGCTGGGTGTCGCGGTGACCGGCTCGGACACCTCGTCGAACTCGTTGTTCGGTGCCCTGCAGGTGGTCGCGGCCCAGAAGGCCGGCCTCAGCGCCACGCTGCTGTCCGCGGCGAACTCCTCCGGTGGCGTCCTGGGCAAGATGATCAGCCCGCAGAACCTCGCGATCGCGGCGGCGGCCGTGGGCATGTCCGGCAAGGAGGGCGACCTGTTCCGCCGGGTCCTGGTGTGGAGCCTGGTGTTCGTCGCGGTGATGTGCCTGCTGGTGTACCTGCAGTCGACGTCCGCGCTGGCGTGGATGGTGCCCTGAGGCCGATGCCCCGCACGTGACCGAGACCAGCCGAACCCGGCAAGCGACGGGCCTGCCCTTGGGGCGCCACCCCCGGGACCTCGTCGTCCTGGTGACCGCCGCCGGGGTGGTCGTGCTGTGCGCGCTGGCCGCGACGCGCTCGGCCAACCCGGTCGAGGTCGCGATCTACGGGCAGTTCCAGCGCATTCCCGCGCAGTCCTTCGTCGTGTGGCGGGTGCTCGACTGGGCCGGCGGCTGGGCCGGGGTCGCGGCGGTCGCCGCCGTCGCGCTGTACGTCAAGCGAGTCCGGCTCGGACTGCAGTGCGCCGGGGCCGGACTGCTGGCGTGGGGGCTCAGCCTCGCCGTGCACGCCTGGACCGGGTCGAGCGCGGTGCCCGCGGCGTTGCTCGCGGCACCGGGGGTGCGGTTGCCCGGGCCCGGCGGATTCCCGTTCCCGCCTTCGCACGCCGCCGTGGCGGCGGCCGTGGTGGCCGTCGCCGCCCCCTATCTCAAGGGCCGCTACCGTGCGCCGTCGTGGGTCGCGGTGGTACTGGTCGCCGCCGCGGGCGTGTATCTCGGCCACAGCCTGCCGCTCGCCGCCTTGGCCGGGGTGTTCCTCGGCTGGGGCGTCGGCGCCCTGATCCACCTGGTGTTCGGGGCGCCGGGCAGGCAGACCTCGTCGGCCGCGGTGTACGACGCACTCGCCGGAGCGGGACTCGCCCCGGTCAGCGTCGTCGCGGTGCGGGGACACGCGCTGGGGCCGCTGGAGTTCCTCGCCGTGACGTCGGCCGGTGACCGGCTGCGGGTAGAGGCGGTCCGCCGCCTGCATCGCCGGGCCGGTCCCTGGTACCGGTTGCGGCGCCTGCTCGCGTCGCTCGAGGTGGCGGACGAACCGCAGCTGTCCAGCACCTATCACGAGGCCGAGCACGAAGCACTGGTCACGCTGCTGGCCCAGCAGGGCGGGGTGCCGACACCGCCGATCGTGCTGGCATGCCAGGCCCCCGACGGGTCCGCGCTGCTGGTGCGCCGCGAGATCACCGGCAGCCGGCTCACCGGGCTGGCTCCCGGTGGGATCGACGACGCCCTGCTCAAGGACATCTGGGGCCTGGTGGGCAAGCTCGGCGACGCCCGGATCGCCCACCACGACCTGCGCGCGAAGAACGTGCTGGTCGACACCGCCGGGCGGCCGTGGCTGCTCAACCTCACCTTCGGCAAGGCGGGTGCCGCCGACGACCGGATCGCGCAGGACCTCGCCGAAGCCCTGGTGTCGATCGCGTCGGTCGTCGGCGTCGAACGCTCAGTCCGCACCGCGACGCAGGCGCTGCCCGCCGACCTGCTCGAGTCCGCACTGCCCTATCTGCAGCCGCTCGCGATACCGCGCCGGATCCGTCTGCAGCTCGGCAACGTCCGCTACGTCCTGACCGATCTGCGGGAGACTCTCGCGGAGCGGATCGACCGGCCGATCCCGACGTTCCGCTCCCCGCTGCGCCCGGGCGGCGTGATCGGCCTGGTGCTGTTCGGTGCCGCCGTCTACACGTTGCTGCCGCAGCTGACGCAGGTGCGCGCGGTGGGCGAAGCGCTGGGCCGGGCGGACTGGGGATGGCTGGCCGCGACCGTGCTGACCGGCCTGGCCGCGATCGTGCTGGCCGCGGTGTCGATCATGGGCGCGAGCCTGGACCCGCTGCCGTTCTGGCGCACCACCCTGGTGCAGCTGGCGGCGGCGTTCACGGGCCGCACGACGCCGGGCGGAGTGGGCTTCTTCGGCATCAACATCGCGTTCATGGAGCGGCTCGGCATCCGCCGGGCGCACGCGGTGGGGGTCGCGGCGCTCAACATCGCCGCGACCGGGGTGCTCGGCGGGATCTGGTCGGTCGCCGGTGCGTTCGGCCTCGGTTCATCGGGCCTGCTGCGCGGGATCTCGGTGCCGCACGGGTGGCCGGTGGTCGGGGCGGTGGCCGCGCTGGTCGTGGTGGCGGGCGCCGTGCTGGGATCGCCGTTCGGCAGGCGCAAGTTCGTCCGGCCCGCGGTGCGGGTCGGACGGGAACTGGGCACCACACTGCGCCAGCCACGCCGGGCAGCTCAGCTGTTCGGCGGTGCCGCCGGCTACCTCGCGGTGTCCGGGGCCGGCCTGGCCACGAGCCTCGCCGCCTTCGGCCACCCGGTGCCGGTGGCCGCCGTGCTCACCGTGTTCGTGATCGGGCACACCTTCGGCCACATCATCCCGACCCCCGGCGGCATCGGGGCCGTCGAGTCGCTGACGGTCGCGGGTCTGACCGCGCTGGGCACACCTCCGACGACCGCCGTGCTGGCCGTGCTCGTCTCCCGGGTGCTCACCTACTGGCTGCCGATCCTGCCCGGGATCGCCGCGTTCCGGTACCTGCAGCACCGCAACGTCATCTGAGCGCGCTCGGCTCACCGCGTCAGCCGGAACGAGTGCAGGTCCAGCGGTCCGTCGAACACCAGGTACACGTCGTGGTTCCCGGCAGGCAGGAGTGGCGCGGAAACGTCCGTGTAGCGGTACTTGTCGGCAGTGCCGGGAACGATCAGGGTGCCCAGGACCGCCACCATCGACGACCCCGCCGACACCGCCGCGCCCGCGCTGCGAGAAGCACTCCCCTACTGGCTCGGCACACCCCGGGGAAGTTCCGGCCAGGTTGTGTTTCCTAAGCGGCGGAGCCACTTGCGCCTGCGCCGTCTGCTTGCACCGCCGCGGGTTTGACTGGGGCAGCCGCGCGGAGCGCGTCGGTTGAGGGTGGTGGTGGGCCGGCGGGTGGGCGGTTCCTCGCGAGGACAGCGCCGACGTGGTGACCTGGCGGTCATCAGGAGGCGATCCCACAGCGAGGGGCCGCCTCAGGTTCCGCCACCCGCACCGGCCCGCAAGCCACCTCTGAAACAGTCCCTAGTCGAGCGTCGGCTTGCGCCCCACGAGATGGAAGGGGCGACTGAGCTGGCGGTAGGGATCCCGTCTGCTGGCCTCGAGCTCGACCGCGGCCATCGCCGCCAGCTGCCGCGTGTCGCCGGGATCCAGCTCGGCTCCGCTGAACTCGAGCCAGTCGGTGAACAGCCAGACCCCGTACCAGCGCACCGGCTCCACGCCCTGGCCCCGCATGAGTTCGCTGAGGTGCTCCACCGTGTCGGCCCGGGTCGGCACTCCGAGCACCCCGACCTCGCTGGTGGCGTCGAACGCCGCCAGGGCGTCTTCCCACCGCCGTTCCAAGGCCGGGCGTACCGCACCCGTCCTGGCGTTCCCGGACATGATCGAGACCACGCCACCGGCGGCCGCGCACCGGCACAGCTGCTCGACCACGGGCTCCGGTTGCTCCAGGTAGCCGAGCACGCCATGGCACAACACAGCGCCGAAGCGTCGCCCGTCCACCGCCTCGACGGCGTTCTCGCCGTCGGCCTGCAAGAGCGTGACCCGTCGCCGGGCCTCACCGGGCAGCCGCCGGAGTTGCTGCTCGGCCTTGGCCAGCATCGCCGGTGACGGATCGAGCAGCGTCACCTCGTAGCCGGCCTGCGCCAGCGGAAACGACTGATGGCCCGCACCACCGCCGACGTCCAGCACCGTGGCCGGCGCTTCCGGCAGATGTTCGAGCAGGTGCTGGTGCAGCACATAGGTGCGCACGCGCCCTTTCACCGAGGCGTAAGCGCCATCGGCGAACTGGTCGGCCAAACCGGCCCAGGTGTCATCGACCACGCCACCAAGGTACATGTGAGTAGTTAGTAACTGATAACTTAGCGCCCGTGACTGCGCGGATGAGCGGACTTGAACGGCGATCCCAAGTGCTGGGCATCGCCGCCGGCGAGTTCGCGAAACACGGGCTTCGCGGTGCGTCGATCGAGGCGATCGCACACGAGGCCGGCATCACGCAGGCCTACGTGTTCCGGATGTTCGGCACCAAGAAGGCGCTGTTCCTGGAGCTCGTCGGCGCGGCCTTCGATCGTTTCAGCGACGGCATGTCCCACGCGGCCCGAGACGCCGGGGGCCTGGCCGCGCTGACGCTGATGGGAACCCACTACAACGAGTTGCTGGCCGACCGCACCACGCTCCTGCTGCAGCTGCAGGGCTTTGCCTCCTGCGGTGACAGCGAGGTCCGCGATCTCGTGCGAGGACGGCTCGCCCGCATGTGGGACACGGTTGCCGACACGTCGGGCCTGGATCCGGTGACGGTGAAGTCGTTCCTCGCCTTCGGGATGCTGCTCAACAACCTGGCCGCCCTCGATGTCGACGAGCTGGACGAGCCGTGGGCCAAGGGGGTGCGCACTCGGATCCACCCGGGTCTGTTCGAGCACATCACCACGGACACCAACCGTTGAGATCCGCCACGTCGCGATCAGCTGGGCTGCCGCGGCGGGTGGGCGGCGAGCCAGGCCGCCGCCCGGCGGGCGGACGCGCGGGACAACCACGCCTCCTGCACCACTTCGGCGAGCTCGCCGCGGCTGAGCTCGCCCAGCCGGCTGGCCCGCACCAGGACGGACAGGTGTCCCCGGAAATGCGCCGTGGTGAAGAACGACGAACTCTCGTCCTGGACCAGCGCCTGCTTGTCCGCTTCGGACGGGACCCAGAAGACGATCACGTCGGGGTAGCGTTCGCCGGTCTCGGGATCGACGGCGTCCGGGCGCGAGTTCCGGAAGAAGACGAACGACTTGCCGCCCACCTGGTACACGGGCTTGCCCGCGGACCCCGGCCAGGTGGTCACGTGCGGCATGGCGAGCGCGAGCTCGTGCACGTCCTCGACCCGCGCGGGCCGGTCATCGTCCGGCATCGCGCCAGTCTAGGCGGGGCGGCCCGGTTCTCCACCGATGTCGCCCTGGCGCTGGGTGGAGACTGGCGCGCGCGGCGGGTGCGGACCACCGTGGAGGTGCCGCCACCTGTCGCCGGGCCGCGGGAGGAGACTCCATGATCGAGCCGTTCACCGGCGCCATCGCGCTGCCCGACGGCACGGTCGTCCGCGGCCGCGGCCGGCGCCAACCCGTCCCGCCCGGCCCGCTGCCGGACTTCGGCCTCTACCTCGGCGACCCGCCCGGCGCCCGCCGCCGCGCGTTGTGGGAGCCCGGCTGGCCGGCGGAGTGGGTCTCCTGGCCGGACTTCCGCACACCGCGCGACCCTCGGGACGCGGCCGCGAAGATCACTGCCGCGTACCGGCTCGCACGCTCCGGCCGACGCGTCGAGATCGCGTGCACGGGCGGCACCGGACGGACGGGCACGGTGCTCGCCTGCATGGCGATCCTGGCCGGCCACCCCGCCGAGGACGCGGTCGCCTGGACCCGCGGCCACTACCGCCCCCAGGCGGTCGAGACACCGGGTCAGCACCGTTGGATCGGCTGGTTCGTCCGGCACCACGACGACACCCGCCTCGACGCGCCCGAGGAGACGTGAAGCGCTCCCCGTCGCGGTCCGGCCGGGCTCGGGCCAGGACGCACCGCCCCGCGAGGCGACCGCGAAGGGCGGCGACCCGGCCCCTGTCTCCGCTGCCGGCGCAGGCATTACTGTGTGTGTCGTTGTTGACACTCCTCTCTGGAGGCTGGCGATGGTCTCGAACACCCATCCGGTTGATCCCAACGCGCCTGTCGGCGTGGACCCCGCACGTGCCAGCGTGGCGCGGGTCTACGACTACATGCTGGGCGGCAAGGACAACTACGAAATCGATCGCCAGACCTACGAGCAGATGAAGGCCGCGCTGCCGGAGGTCGTGGACGTCGCGCTGGCGAACCGGGCCTTCCTCATCCGCGTGGTCCGGTTCCTGGCCACCCAGACCGACATCGCCCAGTTCCTCGACTGCGGGTCCGGCCTTCCCACCGCGGAGAACATCCACCAGGTCGCACAGCGGCTCAACCCCGAGACCAAGGTCGTCTACGTCGACAACGACCCGGTCGTGATCGCCCACGGCCGCGCATTGCTCGCGGAGAACGAGTTGACCGAGTTCGTCACCGGCGACATCTTCCAGCCGCGCAGCATCCTCGACAACCAGGTCGTGCGCACCCATCTGGACTGGAATCAGCCGATCGCGCTGTTCCAGCTGGCCACCCTGCACCACCACAAGGGCGACCGGCACGCCCCGGCCGAGGTGATGCGCGAATACATCGACGCGCTGCCCTCCGGTTCCTACGTGGCGATCTCACACCTGCTGGATCCCGAGACCGAGGACACCGAGGTGGCGCGGGAGCTCGAGGACGCCGTGACCCGGGGGTCGCTCGGCGGCGCCACCTGGCGCACCCGCGACGAGATCACCGAGCTGTTCCACGGCCTGGAGATCGTCAAGCCGAGCCCGATCGCCGACCCGGGCGTGGTGGAGCTGGTGGACTGGTGGGCCGACGGCCCCATGCTCAAGCCCCGTAACGTCGCGCACCGGATCATCGCCGGCGGTGTCGCCCGCAAACCGTGACAGCCCAGGCGGTTCCGGTCGCGCAGCGCGGGCCGGTGATCCGGCACCCTGTTCGCCGCTGACCGCGAAGGGCAGCTTCTTCCACCACTTCGGCGACCGGGCAGGCTTTCTGCTCGCCATTCATCACGACTTCCACGAGCGGCCGTTCGCCGAGATCCGGGACGCGATCGACGGGATGCGCCCCGGTCGAGAGCATCTCATCCGTGGAACCAGCGCCTACCTCGACGGTTGCCTCCGCCATCGCGGAGTTCGGGCCCTGCTCCTGGAGGCGCGCGGAACCGCTCATCGTCGAAGCGGTCACCGCTTTGTCGCGTCCGTTCCGGAGGGCCAGTTCGACGACGAGCGCCGCCAGGCGATCGTGAAGGACGTCACCGCCGCCGTGCTCGACGCGGAAAATGGCGCGTATCCCTACGATCCGCAGCGTGTCCGGGTCTTGCCGGCCGCCGTTCCGGAACGACCGTCTAGTACTCCACCCGCAGTCCTCAGCCCTGCCGCCGGCGGTGTCGCCCGGCGACGATCCGAAGTGGACGGTCGCGGCGCGGATCAGTGGGTCAGCCTGCGGGCCGGGTCGAGGGTCTCGTGCAGGATCACCGTGGCGTCGGCCTTGGTCGCGGTGAACAGCGTGCCCGGGTGCTGAACCGAGGCGGCGGCCCAGAGCAATCCGGCGGCCAGCGCCTCCGGACCCGTTCCGCCCGCGGCGAGAAACCCTGCCAGCAGGGCGTCTCCCGCGCCGACGGTGGACACGGGGCGCTCGACGGGGGCCTCGCCGTGCACGACCAGGTCGTCCTCGACGAGCACCGCGCCGTCCGGGCCGAGACTGGCGAGGACCGTGCGGGCGCCCCGTTCCCGGAGCAGCCGTGCGGCCGCGACGACCTCGCCGACGGTGGCCGGCATCGACCCGGTCGCTTCGGCCAGCTCTTCCCGGTTCGGCTTGATCACGTCCGGTCCCGCCTTGACCGCCCACTGCAGGGCGACGCCGGAGGTGTCCACCGCGACGCGGAGCCCGAGTTCGCGGGCGGCGCCGAGCAGCTCGGGGTAGAACGCGTCGTCCAGGCCTTCCGGGAGGCTTCCGCAAACGGCCAGGCAGTGCGCTTCGCGGCTCGCCGCCAGCGCGGCGTCCCGCAGTGCGCGTGCTTCGTCCGGGGTCAGCGCGGGCCCGTGTTCGTTGATCTTGGTGACCGTGCCGTCGGGCTCGGTGAGGCTGACGTTGCTGCGGGTGCTGCCCTGGATCGGGACCGGGCGGAACGTCATGCCGGTCGCGGTGAGCATCTCCGAGAGCTGGGCTCCCATCGTGCCGCCCAGGGGAAGCACGGCGGTGGTGGGATGCCGGTGGGCCTGCAGCGCCAGGCTGACGTTGACACCCTTGCCGCTGGGTTCGGACAGGCTGCGCTTGGCCCGGATGACGCTGCCGCGCACGAGGCCGTCGACGAAGATCGTGCGATCGACGCTGGGATTGGGGGTGACGGTGACGATCAAGCTTGCTCCACGGTCAAGCCGGCTCGACGGAGCGCCGTTGCATCCGCGGTGGTGATACCGGTGTCGGTGATGAGGGTGTCGATTTCGGTGAGCTCGGCGTGCCGGCACAGGCTGACCCGGCCGATCTTGCTGCTGTCGGCGAGCAGGATCCGGCGCTGTGCGCAGCCGGCCATGAGCTGTTTGACGGCCGCTTCCGCCGGGTCGGGGGTGGTGAGGCCGCGCTCGAGGGAGATCCCGTTGGTGCCGAGGAAGGCGACGTCCGCGTTGATCTCGGTCAGCGCCCGCGCGGCCCAGCCCTCGACGGTCGCCAGCGTCCGGCCGCGCAGCCGGCCGCCGATCGTGTAGACGGTCAGGTTGGGGCGGGTGACCAGGGCCAGCGCGATCGGCAGGGTGTTGGTGAACACGGTCAGCTCGCGGTCGGCGGGAAAGATCTCGGCGAGTTTGGTCGTGGTGGAACCGGCGTCGATCAGGACCGAGCCGCCCATGGGCACGTGCGCCAGCGCCGCCCGCGCGATGCGCTGCTTCTCCTGCCCGTAGTCCAGCCGCGCACCGACCTCGGGTTCGAAGGAGAGCCCTTCGACGGGCAGCGCTCCGCCGTGGACCCGCCGCAGCAGGCCCTGGCGTTCCAGCACGATGAGATCCTTCCGGATCGTCTCGTTGGTGACGTCGAGCTCTTCGGCGAGCCCGGCCGCGTTGACCTGACCGGTGCTGCGAAGCGCGGCGAGGATGGCCTGCTGACGCTGGGCGGCGTAGCGGTAGCGTCCGGAGCCTTCAGCCGTCTCCGCCGGACCCTGCGTGCTCATCGCCACGTCCCTCTCTGCGCTCTTGCCGTGTCTTCCCGAGTGTCCCGGATCGCGGTCGTCCGCGGACCGGGCCGGCCGCCCGGTCCGCGAACCCGGCTTCAGCAGGTCGTTTTGTACAGTGCCTGCTGGCTGGCCGGCTGCGCGAGGTTGTCGCGGGTGATGGTGACCGTGCCACTCGGGATGTTCTTGGTGACCGGCTTGCCGGTCAGCGCGGCCGCCATCTGGTCGACGGCGTCCACGCCGATCTGGTACGGCTGCTGTGCGATGAGAGCCTGGATCGAGCCCTGCTGCAGTTGCTCGACCTGCACCGGTCCCGCGTCGAAGCCGACGATCTGCACCTGCCCGACCTTGCCCGCGTTGCGCAGGCCGGTCGCGGCTCCCTGGGCGGCGAACTGGTTGGTGGCGAAGATCCCGGTGAGATCGGGGTGCGCGGCAAGGGTGGCGCTGACGATCGAGGCCGCCTTCGCCGGATCGTTGTCGTTGATCTGGGCGCCGACGTTCGTGATGCCGGGGTACTTCTTGATCTCCTGCTCGAACCCGTGCTGGCGCTCGTCGGAGGTGGAGGCGCCGGCCTGGAACGCGATCACCATGACCTTGCCCTTCTCCCCGACGAGCTTGGCCAGCGCGTCCGCGGCCGCCGCCCCCGCGGCGCTGTTGTCGGTGGACACCGCGGTCGAGGCGATCGAGGTGTCCTGCAGCGTGGTGTCGACCAGCCCGATCGCCGAGCCGGCCTGCTTGGCGCGCAGCAACGGCGGGAGCATCGCCGTGGCGTCGGTCGGCGCGACGAGGATCGCGGCCGGTCGCTTGGCCGCGGCCGCGTTGACGATGGGCGTCTGCAGCGAGGGGTCGAAGGCCTGCGGGGCCTGCGTGTCGACGTTCATGCCGAGTTTCTTCGCCTCGGCTTGGATCCCGCACTGCATGGTGAGGTAGAAGCTGTCGCCGGACACGCCGGGGATGAACGTCAGCTGCTTGCCGTTCACCGAGTCCGAGACCGGGGTGCTCCCGGTGCCGGTTCCCGTGGTGCAGGCGGTGGCGAGGGCGGCGGTGGCGACGATCGCCGCGGCCAGGATGTGGTGGCGCATCAGGGTTTCTGCCTTTCGGGTGGGAAGTGTTCAGCCGCGGGCACGGGCCCGGCGGCGGAGTTGGTCGAGGAAGACGGCGACGATCAGCACGGCGCCGACGGCGACCTGCTGCCAGAACGGCTGCACGCCGAGGACGACGAAGCCGTTCTGCAGGACGCTCGGGATGAACACGCCGATGACCGAGCCGACGATCGTGCCGACCCCGCCGAAGAGGCTGGTGCCGCCGATCACGACCGCGGCGATCGTCTGCAGGTTGTCGGTGGAGTGGCCGTTGAGCGTGGTGGTGGCGAACTGGGCCACCGAGAGGTAGCCGGCCAGCCCGGACAGCAGCCCGGCCAGTGCGTAGACCTTGATCAGGTGTCGCGCGGTGTTGATGCCGGCCCGCCGCAGCGCTTCGGAGTTGGACCCCGCGGCGTAGGTGTGCCTGCCGAAACGGGTCATCGCCAGCACGATCCCGCCCACCACCGCGACGCACGCGGAGATGACCACCAGCACCGGCACCCCCGCGATGCGCCCGGAGCCGACGTAGAGCGCCAGGTCCAGCGGGACGTCCCGGACGTCGACGCCACCGGTGATCAGCAGCGCCGCGCCCAGCGCCATGCCCATCGTGCCGAGCGTGACGATGAGCGCCGGAATCCGCGCCTTCGCCACGAGCACCCCGTTGAGCAGGCCCCACAGCAGGCCGGTGACGACCGCGACGACGAGGCCGAGCACGAGTGCCGCGGCGCCGGCACCGGCCAGGTGTGCCATGACCTGGGCGGAGACGACGCTCGAGAACACCAGTACGCCGCCCACCGACAGGTCGATGCCCGCGGTGATGATCACGAACGTGCTGCCGACGGCGAGCACGAGCAGGATCGACGCGTCGTTGGCGATGTTGCTCAGGTTCGCGCCGGTCAGGAAGCTGTCGGGGGCGAGCGCGGTGAACGCCGCGAGCAGCAGCACGAGCACGCCGAAGATGCGGGTCGCGGGGGCGGCGAGGAACCTGCGCCGCAGGCGGCGGCGAGGCGCCGGAGCCGCCGGACCCCGGTCGCCTTCGTCCTTCGCCGGCGCGGTGGCGGGAGAGGGTGAGGTCATGGCTGCTGCTCCTTCACGGTGCCGCCGGTCATGGCGGAGACGAGGTCCTCGACGGAGGTGCCGTCCGTGCCCAGCCGGCCGACCCGGCTGCCCAGCCGGAGCACCTCGACCCGGTCGCAGATCTCCAGGACCTGCTGCATGTTGTGGCTGATCAGGACCACGGTGATGCCCTGGTCCCGGACGCGGCGGATGAGGTCGAGCACGCCGCGTTGCTGCACGACGCCCAGCGCGGCGGTGGGTTCGTCCATGAAGATGACCTTCTTCGCCCACATCGCGGCGCGGGCGACGGCGACGCTCTGCCGCTGCCCGCCGGACAGTTCGGCGACGGCGGCCGCGTCGTCCTTGAGCGTCACGCCCAGCCGCACGATCGCCTCGTCGGCGGTGCGCGCCATCGCCTTCTTGTCGAGGAAGCCGAGCTTGCCCCAGAACCCGGGGCGCAGGATCTCCCTGCCCAGGAACAGGTTCGCCGGCGGATCGAGGTCCGCGGCCAGCGCCAGGTCCTGGTAGACGGTCTCGATGCCGTGCTCGCGCGCGGTGTGCGGGCTGTCCAGCCGCACCGGTACCCCGTCGAGCAGGATCTCCCCCTCGTCCGGTTGGTCGGCGCCGGAGAGGATCTTGACCAGCGTGCTCTTGCCGGCGCCGTTGTCGCCGATGAGCCCGACGATCTCGCCGGCACAGGCGGTGAAGTCGGCACCGCGCAGGGCCTCGACGTGGCCGAACCGGCGCACGATGCCGCGTGCTTCGAGCAAGGGGTCAGACATGGAATGCCTCCGGGGGATGCGGTGCGAGTGCCGGCGTGACGGGTTCGGGCGCGGGCAGGTCGCCGGTGTCCGGGTAGAGGCCGGCGGCCACCCCGCCCAGGAGCGCCGCGCCGCGGGCTCCCGCCTCCTCGACCTGCCGTTGCCGCAGCGGGCCGAACAGGCGGGTCTTGACGGCCATCAGTCCCGCGCTGCGGGCCCAGCCGCCGGTCACGATCAGCCGCTGATGCGCACCGGCGACGCGCGTCATGACCTCGTGCAGTCCGGCTGCCTGTTCGGTGACGGCGTCGAGGGCCGCCCGCCACACGACGGCGGGTCCGACGTTCGCGCCGATGTCCTGCAAGGAGAAACTGTCCTCACCGATGGCCATCCGCAGCGCGCTGGGGTCCAAAGAGGACAAACGCGCGTCGAGCTCGGGAACGTCGGCGCCGGTCCGCCCGAGCAGGCGCAGGGTCCGTTCGAGCACGAGCCCACCCTGGGTGGCGCCGAGCAGGCACCAACGGCCGGACAGCACGTGCCAGCCGACGGTGATCCCCGTTTCGGCGAGCTCCCGGACCGCGGCGGCGGGCAGCCCGGCCCGGACGGTCCGCACGAGCGCTTCGGCCGTGCCGCAGGAGTCGAGCTGGTCGCCGTCGCCCGCCGCACCTGCCCCGACCGTCGCGGCCTGGTGGTCCTGACCGGCGACGGTCAGCACGGCCCCGGCCAGCCGGGGATGGGCGCCGGGCGAGCAGACGTGGCCGAGCGGGTCGCCGCCGACGACCAGGTCCGGCAACAGCGAGGGCCGCAGGCCGGACCAGTCCAGGGTGGTCTGCCACCACTGTCGGCCTGCCAGCTCGAGCCAGCCGGTCCGCGAGGCCAGGGACTGTTCGCTGGCCTCGTCGCCGCCGAGCGCCCGCACGATCCATTCCGCGACGTTGAGCCTGCGTGTCGCGGCGCGCGTCTCCGGCATCCGGTCGCGCAGCCAGCGGTGCTTGGTCAGCGACCACTGCCCGCGCAGCGGCAGTCCGGTGTGCACGGCGAACTCCGCGGCGCCGACGTCCGCGGCGAGTTCGCGCACCTGCTGCTCGTCGCGCGTGTCGTGCCAGGCGATGATCGGGGCCAGCGGCACGCCGTGGGGGTCGAGCAGGACGCCGGACTCGCCGATGCTGGTGACGCCGAGAGCGCGGACCGGCCCCTCCGGGGCCCGCTCGAGCGCGTCGCCCAGGGCGTGCAAGGCCGCGTCGAGGAGCTGCCGCGGGTCGAGCTCGGTCCCGTGCCGGGTCGTCCGCCAGGGTGTGGCGGCCCTGCCGACCGCGACCGGATGCCCCGCCGCGGTGAAGACCACCGCCTTGCTCGCCGTCGTGCCCACATCGAGGCCGACCAGAAGTGGTTGCGCCATTGCCTGCCTTCGCCCGGTGACGTCACCGTCGCCGAGGTCCTGTTCCCTACTTGGACTTGGTTGGTTATCGTGGGATATCGTTGGAGATATGTCAAGACTGTCTCCACCGGCCGAGGAGGTCCAATGCCGCTAGCCACCACCGGGGACCTGGTGAGCGAGGCGCGCCGCGCCCGCCGGGGCATCGGCGCGTTCAACGTCATCACGCTCGAACACGCCGAAGCGGTGGTCGCCGGCGCCGAAGCCGTGGCGGCCCCGGTGATCCTGCAGATCAGTCAGAACGCCGTGAAGTTCCACCACGGACGGCTGGCCCCCCTCGCGGCGGCGGCCGCCGCCATCGCCCGCTCCGCCGCGGTGCCCGTCGCGCTGCACCTGGACCACGTGGAGGACGTCGAGCTGCTGCACCAGACCGCCGAGGCCGGACTCAGCTCGGTGATGTTCGATGCGTCCAAACTGGACTACGAAGGCAACCTCGCCGCGACCCGCGCCGCCGCCGACTGGGCGCACGGTCAGGGGTTGTGGCTGGAGGCCGAACTCGGCGAGGTCGGTGGCAAGGAGGGCGCGCACGCTCCAGGTGTCCGCACCGATCCCCGTGAGGCGGCCGCCTTCGTGGCCGCCACCGGCGTCGACGCGCTCGCGGTGGCGGTCGGCAGCACCCATGCCATGACGAGCCGGACGGCCCGGTTGGACCACGACCTCATCGCCCGCCTCGCCGGCGCCGTGCCCGTGCCGCTGGTGCTGCACGGCTCCTCCGGAGTGGACGCCGGTGAACTGGCCCGCGCTGTCCGCCACGGCATGGTGAAGGTCAACGTGGGAACCGCCCTCAACGTCGAGCTCACCGCGGCGATCCGCGAATGGCTTTCGTCGCACCCGGAAACCGTGGACCCCCGCAAGTACCTCGCCGCGGCACGGCGCCGGATGGAGACCGTCACGACGGACGTCCTCACGACCCTGTCACCTGGGCAGTGACGTTGATGGTTTTTCGGGGGCGATCAGCAGTTGACTCAGGGCGAACAGCACGGTCCGTAGAGCACGCCGGCCACGGTGTTCGGACACTGCGGCAGGCCGACCGCGGCGGCGACGGCGTGGGTGACCGTGGTGCCGTACCGGGCGATCAGGAACACGCCCAACCCGCCGGTGATCACGATCGCGCCGAAGACCCGTCGCCCCGCGGAAAATGGCTGGGCAGTACGACGTCCGGGTTGATAGCGTGCCCGGGACCGTGACACCACGCGAGGAGGTGAGACCCATGAATGCTGTACGCACGTGGGTGCTCCCCCTCGTCGTCACGGCCGGGCGATTGCCGTAGGGGTCGCCGGGAGCGCCTCGACATCAAGGCACTTCCGAAAGGCGACAACCCATGCACTCTTTGCGTTTCACCACGGAGACATCGTCGAACGGCGTCGTCGAACGCGACTTCGTCGTCGGCGAGGCCCCCGGCGTGCTCTGGTCACCCGTATCCGGTCCCGATCACGCTCCCCTGGTGCTGATGGGGCACGGCGGCGGCCTGCACAAGAAGACGCCGGCACTCACGGCCCGCGCCCGCGACACCGTGACCACGTGGGGCTTCACCGTCGTCGCCATCGACGCACCCGGACACGGCGACCGCCCGCGCACGGCGCAGGACGAGCAGGCCCGCGCCGACCTCCGGCAGGCCGTGGTGGCGGGCGAGAACGATCGCTTCGAGTCGGTCAGCGTCCGCTACAGCACCGCACTGGCGGAGCGCGCCGTCCCGGAATGGCAGGCGACCCTGGACGCCCTTCAGGCACTGCCCGAGATCGGCACCGAAGCACCGATCGGCTACGGCGGCGGCATCACCTTGGGCACCGCGATCGGGATACCGCTGACGGCGGCCGAACCCCGGATCACCGCCGCCATCTTCGGTGGCGGGTTCTTCCCGCACGAGGAGCTGATCGAGACGGCGAGACGGATCACCGTCCCGGTCCAGTTCCTGCTCCCGTGGGACGACGAGCACGTCGACCGGCAGTCCGCACTCGCGTTGTTCGACGCGTTCGCCTCGCCGGAAAAGACGTTGCACGCCAACCCCGGCGATCACCGCACCATCCGCTGGACCGGCGTCGACAAGGAGTTCCTGGCCCGCCATCTCGGCCGGGCCGCCATGTCACCAGCCTGACCCCACCGGTGCCGGTGCACACCAGAGCATCGACAGGCCGTTCGGCGCCGGCCCCGGCGACATGTTCGCCGGGGCCCGCGCCACCGCACCAAGTTCGGCCCGCAGCGCGGCCCCCGGCAGGACCACGACCGCCGCGGCTGGTGGGGCGACGAGCCTCGTGCTGACGTGCTCAGGCCGTGAACCCGCCGTCGACCGGCAGCACGACACCGCTGAGGTGGCTTGCGCGGTCGCTGAGCAGGAACGCCGCGGTGGACCCGACCTCCGGCCCCGTCCCGGCCTTGCGCAACGGGGTCGCCGCGATCCGCGCCGCCACCCCGCCGGGGATCGTCCGGCGCAGCTCGTCGAGCATCGGGGTCTCGGTCGGCCCGGGGGCCAGCACGTTGACCCGGATGCCGAGTGGTCCGAAGTCGTGGGCGGCGGTGCGGGTCAGCCCGATGACCGCGTGCTTGGTGGCCTGGTAGGCGCCCATGCCGGAGCTGCCGCGGAGGCCGCCGATGCTGCTCACGTTGACGATCGAACCGCCGCCCTGCCGCTCCATGACGCGCACCTGTTCACGGATGCAGAGCCAGGTGCCCTTCACGTTCACGGCCATGATCCGGTCGAAGTCCGCTTCCGCGACCGCGTCGAGGCGACCGCCCTGGCCCATCGCCGCGTTGTTGAAGGCCCCGTCGAGCCGGCCGAACCGCGCGACGGTGGCGTCGACGAAGGCGGCGACGCTCGCCGCGTCGGCGACGTCGCCCGTCGTGCAAGCCACGTCGTGTCCCGCCGACGCCAGGTCTTTCGTAAGCGCGGCAAGGGGTTCCTCGGTCCGGGCGACGAGCATCAACGAGGCGCCGTCCGCCGCGAAGACGCGCGCGGCGTCGGCACCGATCCCGGTGCTCGCGCCGACTACGACGATGACCTTGCCGGCGAGCGGCGGGGTGCTCACGAGCTCTCCTTCCCGCGCAGCGCGAGCATCGCGCGCGCCTCGGCCTGCTGGGCGTTGCTCTGCGCGAGGCCTACCCGCACGTGACCGCCGAGCCAGGCGCTGTGGGTGCGAACCGCAGCTGGTCGCGGCCGGCGGCGAACGCGGAGAACGAGTAGTCGTCGCCGAAGAGCTTGTCGGCGATCCGCACCATGTGCTCCGTGGTGATGACGACCTTTTCGGCCGCCCGCATCAGTTCTCCTCCTCTGCCGCGGCCCGGAACGCCGTGACCAGCCCGCGCGCCGCCTCGGCGAGCATCGACGTGTCGTTGCTGAGCAGGAGGAAGTCGCAGCCGTCGCGCACCGCCTGCGCGGCCCGCTCGGGCACGCCGCCGAACGCGAGCCCGCAGCGCTTGCCCACGGCGTGTGCGGCCGCGGTCGCCGAGCCGATCAGGTCGAGCACTTCGGGCGAGGCCGGCGTGGACCCCATCGCCATCGACAGGTCCGCGGCGCCGACGAACACCGCGTCGACGGAATCCAGCGCGAGCATTTCCGGTGCGGCCTTGATCGCCTCCACGCTCTCGAGCTGCGCGATGCACAGCACGTCGTCGTTGCCCGTGGTGAGGTACTCGGCGTTCGGGCGCAGCCCCCAGGCCCCCGCGCGGCTGGTGCCGCCCGCGCCGCGGACGCCGTGGGGCGGGAACCGGCATGCCTGCCCGACCGCGGCGGCCTGCTCGACCGTGTCGACATGCGGCACGAGGATGCCCATCGCGCCCGCGTCGAGGATCTTCTGGATGGTCGACGGCGTCTTGTCCGGCACCCGCACCAGGGGCACCATGCCGAGCGCGGCGGCCGAGTTGATCAGCCGGTAGGCGGTCTGCAGATCGAGCGGCGCGTGCTCCAGGTCGACCACGACGAAGTCGAACCCGGCGTACGCCATGATCTCGACCGGCTCGCCCGAGGCGATCTTCAGCCAGGTGCCCACCGGGGTGGTCGCACGGTCCGGCGCGAACAGCCCGGCGCCCGTGCGTCGCGGCGCGCTCACGGCATCGGGTATTCGTCGGCGTTGAGCACCCAGCCGGGTTTCTCCGAGAAGTCCAGGCGCGGCGGGCTGAAGATGTCGATCAGCTGGTTCACGCCCGGATCGCTCGCCGCGGAGGTGTGCACGGTGGGCGGCGGGATGATCGCGACGGACGGGCTGCCGAGCCGAACGTGCTCGTCCTCGTGCCACCGGGTGCTGTCGGCCAGCCAGGGAGTGCGGATGTGGTGGACGTACTCCCCTTGCACGGCAAGCGAAAGCTGTTCGAAGTCGTCGTGCGAGTGCGGGGAGAGCTTGCGCGGGTCGCGCGGCCCGTCCTGCTCGGGCAGGAAGTTCACCATGAACGCCCGCGTGCGGAAGATGCGGCCGAACCGGGCCGGGTCGTCGGGCACTTCGGACAGTGGGTAGAAGCGCACGCCCGGCTTGCCGACGGGTTCCGGCCACCGCTGCAACAGCGCGACCCGCGGGTGGTCCTCGGCATAGGCGTCGGCGTTCGCCGCCTGGTCGCGCCAGGCGGGTTCGGTGGCTTCGACGAGCCGGATGAGCGGGCCGTCGCCCCGCACGCCGATCCGGGAGGCGCCGGGCGGGACCACGACGAGCCCCGGTGCGTCGATCAGCGTCGCGCCGTCACCGGTGAGCACGGTGAAAGCAGGGGAGGCGGCGGTCACGATGATCGCGAGCTCGCCTTCCAGGGTCCCGTTGTCGAGATCGTCGCCGTCCCGCGCTTCGGTGTGCACCAGCACGACGTTCTGCGCCCGCACCACGGAGCTGGTGCGCAGGTCGAAGTACTGTGCGGCCGCGATGGCGGCGGCGGTGTCCGGGCGGGGTGCGGTCGCCGTCGTGAGCGAGGAGCGGGGATCGTCCTTTTCGTACACCGTGCTGTCCTTTCGCTCAGGCGTCGAGGTTGAGCAGGTAGGCCGGGTTGTCGCGGACCATCCGCCGCAGGTCCTTTTCCGGCAGGCCGAGGTCGAGCAGCGCCCCGGCGACCCGCAGCCACGCGTCCACCGGCTTCGGGTTGGCGGCCTGGCCGAAGTCCGACGCCAGCACGACGTGCTCGGGGCCGAGCTTCTCGATCCAGGTCAGCAGCTGCTTCGGGTCCCATTTCTGCGTTCCCTCGGGGTCGTACATGCCGACCTCGTGCTCGACGAAGGCGCCGAGCTCGATCAGCTCGCGGCACAGCTCCGGCTCGGCGCCGATCACGAAGTCGGGGTGGCTGACGACCATCCGCGTGATTCCGCGCTCCTTCGCGGCCTGGAACAGCGTGCGGATGTACTCCGGGTACATGTGGCCACCGTTGACGACGGCCTCCTGCTCCTTGATCTCGTCGAGGATCTCCCCCGCTTCCGGCTTCAGCGCACCGCTCTCGTCGACGATGTCGATGCGCTCCAGGGTCAGCGGCACGGTGGTGGTCGGGAACGCCCCGTCCTCGGGATGGCACTCGATGTGCCGGCCCGAGGAGATGGTCGGGAACCAGACGACCTTGCCGCCCATCCGCAGGCACATGCGCACGGCGTGCGGGTTGAGCCCGCCGACGGTGCTGTTGAGCGCGATGCCGCCGTAGGCCGTGGCGGCGACCTCGGCGAAGCGTCCCTTCATCGCCAGGATGTCCATCTGCGTGTTGTGGTGGTGGGACTTCGCGACCATGGCGCGCATCCCGATCCGGGCGCCGTCCCGCGCGGCCTCGACATGGTCGAAACGCCGGGGAAACGGGCTGGGGCCGGAATGGACGTGCATGTCGACCAGGCCGTCCAGGACGGAGGCGATGGCGGGTCGCTGTGTCATCGGGTCACCCTTCGTTCATACTGTGAAGTCAAAGTTCACTATAAGAGCGCCTGTCAACCTTTCCAAGCCTCTTGTGCCTCAGGGCCGCCACGTTTACGGTGAAGTCGTTCACTTCGTGAACACGCGGTTCGGATCGCATCGAGCGTGGTGTCGCACGAGCCGCGGTAGCCGGCCAGTCGACCTCGGAGGACGACGATGTCCACACCGCCCCCCGCCGCAGAACCACATCCGGCGGCCTTGGACGCCCCTCGGCCGAGCGCCCCGCACGGCCCGGACCCCGCCAAGGTGCGCGCCGCGGTCCGCGGCGGGACGCTCGCCTACTTCGTCGACCAGTTCGACATCTACCTGCCGATCGTGGTGCTGGCGCCGGCGACGGCCTACTTCCAGGCGGCGAACCTCAGCGCGAGCACGACGGCCCTGCTCTCGTCGCTGGTGTTCGCATCGACGCTCATCGGCCGCCCGCTCGGCGCGGTGATCTTCGGCCACTTCGCCGACACGGTCGGGCGCAAGCGCACGACGCTGGTCGCGGTCGGCGGCTTCGGCGTCATCACGCTGGCGACCGCGTGCCTGCCGGGGCACGAGACGATCGGCATCTGGTCGGTCGGGTTGCTGATCGTGTTGCGGTTCGTCGACGGGATCTTCCTCGGCGGCGAGTACACGACCGCGGTGCCGCTGGCCATGGAGTGGAGCCCGCGGCACAAGCGCGGGCTCTACGCCTCGATCATCACCTCGACCTCCCCTGGCGCGTACGTCGTGATCGCCGCGATCACGCTGCTGCTGCTGCAACTGCTGCCGTCGGCCGGACTGCACAGCAGCTACGTGCAGTGGGGCTGGCGGGTCCCGTTCGCGGTGGGCGCGCTGCTGGCGGCGGTGTTGTTCCGCTACTACCTCAAGCAGGTGGAGGAGCCGCCTGCCGCGATGACCGGCGAGCGGCACAAGATGCCGTTCGTGCGGCTGCTGGTGCGCTACCCGAAGGCGCTGGCGCAGGTGTTCGTGCTGATGACCGGCACCTGGCTGGCGACCAACATGGAGGCCGCCGTGACACCCGTGCAGCTGAAGGCGCACCTGGAGCTGTCGAGCAAGGGCGTCACGCTGACCATGCTCGTGATCAACGGTGCCGCGGCGCTCTCCTACCCGCTTTTCGGCCTGCTGTCCCAACGGATCGGGCGACGGCGGTTCTACCTCGGCTACGGCCTGTCGGTCCTGGTGATCGGTGCGGGCTCCTACTCGCTGCTGATGGTTTCGCACGGCGGCCTGGGTGCGGCACTCGGCTGGGGCGTCCTGATCGGCGTCTTCACCGTGGGCACCTTCGGCCCGATCGCCGCGTACCTGACCGAGCGGTTCCCGGGGAGCATCCGTTCCACGGCCTACGGCGTCGGGTACAGCCTCGCGCTGATCGCGCCGGCGTTCTACCAGTTCTACCTGCAGCAGTTCGACGGCGTCCTGCCCGCGCACCTCGCACCGGCCGTCCTGATCGCGCTCGCCGGCGTGCTGATCAGCCTCGGCGGCTTCCTCGGCCCGGAGACCAAGGACGTCGACATGGCCGACGACCGCACCATCCCGGGGCTGTCCTGAACAGCCTTCAGACGACATTGGGCGGTCTGGTCACCGCCAACCCGGTGTGGGTCGGCTCGTCGGAGCTCACCATGACGCGCGAGGGCCTGACCGCTTGCATCGATGCGGGCGCCGGTGCCGTGGTGGCGAAGTCGGTCAACGAGAGCGCCGCCGCCCGGCGGCAGCTGGACATCGCGGACTACGCCTTCGTCTCCGGCGACCGGCAGGTGCGGCCGGCGGGCTCGGCCCGGCGCGACGACGGCCTGCTGAACCGGTCCGGGCTCGCGCAGGTGGACCTCGACGACTGGCTCGGGGTCCTGGCCGCGGCCGTCGAACACGGCGCGGCACGCCGTTGTCCGGTGATCGGCAGCATCACCCTCGGCGACGCGACCGCGGCCGCGCGGATCGGGCACGCCATGGCCGGCGTGGTCCCCGCCGTCGAGCTGAACATCGGGGCCCCGCACGGGCGCGAGGCACGCGCGGTGCGTCAGCTGACCGAAGCGGACGCTGTGCACGACGCCGTGCGACTCGTGCGGGCCACGGTCGACGTGCCGCTGTTCGTCAAGTTGCCCGGGCAGGCGTCCGATGTCGTCGCGCTAGCCCACGCGGCCCGGTCGGCCGGTGCGGACGCCGTCGGGCTGGTCGGCCGTTACCCGGGCTTCCTGCCGGACCTCGACGGCGGCGCGGTGCTCGGGTCCTGGGGCGCGTGGGGCTCGCCCGCGTGCCTGCCGATGAGCCTCTACTGGGTCAGCAAGGCCCGGCTGGCACTCGGCGCCGACGTGCCCCTGATCGGGACCAACGGCGCGCGCACCGCGACGGACGTACTGCGGTTCCTCGCTTCGGGCGCTCGCGCGGTCGAAGTGGTCACCGCGCTGTGGGTCGAGGGGCCCGCGGTGCTCGCGGAACTGGTCGCCGGGGCCGGGGCGTACCTCGCCGCCCGCGACGGCGGCGTGGACGGGTTCGTCGGCAGCGCGCTCGCCGGCGCACGCGAGTACGCGGACATCCCGCCGGCGCGGTCGCCCGCGTGGCTGCCCTACCTTGCCTGCGGGCCGGAGTCGTCCGGCCGGTAATGGCCGCCGAGCTCCTGGGTGAGCTCGCGCGCGGTGTCCACGACGACCCGCAGCTCGGGCGTGTCGTCGGACATCGACAGGGTGTTGTCCGTGCCCACGATGGCGATGGTGGCGCAGATGCCGTACTCGTCGAAGACGGGCGCGGCCACCGCGACGACACCGGGGGTGCTCATCGCGGAGCAGTGGCCGACCGCGCGCACGCGTTCGACCTCGGCGCGCAGCTCGTCCCGGGCCGGCCCGGGCAGGTTCGCCATCAGCCGCTCCATGGTCAGCTGGTCGGCGTGGTAGGCGAGGAAGACCTTGCTCTGCGCCGTGTCCAGCGGCAGATGGCTGCCGACCCGCACGGACACGACGACGATCGTGGAGGCGTTCTCCTCGACCCGGGAGACCACCGGACCGGTGAGGCCCCAGAGACTGAGCACCACACTCGTCTGCGTGGCGCGCGAGAGCGCCCGCATGTGCCGCGGGGCGAGGTTGATGACGCGACGGTGACCGATGGCGAACGCACCCAGCTGCAGCAACAGGCCACCGGGCACGTAGCCGCCCTCGGCCTTGCGTTCGAGCAGGCCGGCCGCGACGAGCGAGGTGCAGTACCGGTACGCGGTGGTGCGGTTGAGGCCGAGCCGCTCGGCGACCTCGGCCGGCGTCACCTCGGGCGTGGCCGGATCGAACAGCGACAGGATCTGGCTGACCCTGCTCACCGCCTGGATGTCGGCCTGGTCGCCACGGTCCCCGCGGGCAGCGTCCGCCGACCGCGCCGATTTGCTCACTGGGCCTCCGCCGGACGGTGTTCATGAGCCTGAGCGCCGTGTTCACTTCGTGAACACGCCCGTCAGACTACCTGGTCGAAGCCCTCGGCGACCGGTCGACAGTCACATCTGTCAGACCGAGTGCCGTGAGTCCCCGTGGCCGCGTCCGGTACTTCGACACGTTCCGCCACGCGTAGCCCGAGCCAGCGGCCCCGGTAGATCGAACGTGCACACCGATGACGGCGCGCGCATACTGGGCCCCACTTTCGGCCTCCCGAAGAGAAGGGACCGAGCGGACATGACTCCCAGGAGTGACAAGACCGCCGGGTTGAGCGACGGCACGCGGGCACGGCTGGAGCAGGAACTGCGGACCCTGCGGGATCGCCGCGACGAGCTGACCGCCGATGCCCGTGCGCTCGACACAACAGGAGACCGCGGTGACAACGCGGACCCCCTCCGGGAGGACGACGAGATCGCCCGCGTCGAGGATCGCATCGCGGAACTGTCCAGGCTGCTGGCCGCAGGCCCCGGAGCCGGGTCAGCCGGCGGCGCCGAGGCCGGCGTGCCCGACGGCACCACCGCGACGCTGCGGTTCGGCGACGGTACGGAACAGGCTCTGCAGGTCGTGGCCATCACCGAGGAGATCCCGCCCGGACGCGAAGACACCACCATCACCACCGACAGTCCGCTGGGGCTCGCCCTCGCCGGCCACCAGGCGGGTGACACGATCAGCTATTCCACCCCCGCCGGCGAGGCGCAGGCCTACCTCGTGTCGATCGAATTCCCAGGCGGCGAAAGGGCGGGGAGGCGGTGAGCGTCATGATCGGCGCCCGGCCTGCCGGATCCGGTCAAAGCCGTGGCGTCTTCTCGGCCAGCTGCCACAGGTGGACGCACGCCTGCGACCGCTGGTTCAGCGCCGATGAAGGATCCCGGATTTCAACGCCGACGTGGTCAGGTGTTTGTATCCGACGCTGGTGAAGTAGACCAGCAGCTCGTGGTCTTCCCGGCTCAGCAGCCGCCCCTCCCCCAGAGCCGATGACGCACGGGAACTCCGCCGCCGACCGACGGGCGGGAACCCGCCGTGGCCGCCGAAAACCGGTCGTTGTCGCAGTTTCCGCAGGGCGGCACGTAATTCTCGCCGAAATACGCCAGCAGTTCCGCCCGGCGGCATCGCGTACTCTCCGCGTACTCGCGCGCAGCGGCGAGCCGGCCGGCCAGCACGGCCTGCCGCCGCTTGTTCAGATCCACCAGCTGCCCGGTCAGCTCGGCGGGCGGCGGCAGCTCTCGCCCGGGCTCGGCGGCGCGGTGCTGACCGGAACCGGTGAGACTGAGGAATCCCAGTTCGGCCAGTTCGTTGACGACCCGGTCGGCGGCGTGCGCCGGGACGTCCGCGGAAGCCACCAGCTGCGCGATGGCGATGTGCCCGCCCGCGTTCTCGATCGCGTCGACGACCCGGTGCAGGGTGGCCTCGCCCAGCCGGGTGCGGGCCGCGAGGAGCCTGGGTATGCGGATGGTGCGCGGGTCGTGGACGAGGACCGCGGCAGCCGGCTTTCCGTCGCGGCCCGCCCGTCCGATCTCCTGGTAGTAGTCATCGATGCTCGCGGGAACGCCGGCGTGCACCACGGTCCGGATGTCGGGCTTGTCTATCCCCATGCCGAAGGCGCTGGTGGCGACCACCACGTCGAGCTGCCCCGCGGAGAACTCGTCCTGGACGCGCGCGCGGGCGCCGGCGGTCATGCCGCCGTGGTAGGGAGCGGCCCGGAACGCATCCAGGCGCAGGCGATCGGCGAGCGACTCGCACCGGGCATGGGTGAGTGCGTAGATCAGGGCAGGCGTCTCCTGCTCGATCAGGACCTCGACACACCGGTCGTCGACAGCCTGCGCTTCTCGTTCGCCCGGCTGGGTCTGCCGCATGGCGAGTGCGATGTTCGGGCGGTCGAAGTCCGCGACCACGACGTCCGGAGACCGCATCTTCAAGCGACGCGTGATGTCCGCTTGGACGGGCGGGGACGCCGTCGCGGTCAGGGCGAGGACCGCCGGGCGGCCCAGCTCGGCGATCGCGTCGCCCAGCCGCAGGTATTCCGGCCGGAACTCCTCGCCCCACTCGCTGACCAGATGCGCCTCGTCGACGACGAACAACCGACGTCGCGCCCGCCGCCCCGCACCGCCCCTCGCGCTTCGGCGTTCGTGAGTTGTTCCGGTCCCATGAAGAGGAAGTCGAGGTCGCCCCTGGCAAGGCGCGCGAAGGTGTCCTGGCGTTCGTGTGCCTTCTGGGCGGAGTTCAGCAACGCGGCTTCGACGGCTCGCCCGCCGCAACGGCGCCCGGCGATCGACCGGATCTGATCCCGCTGCAAGGCGAACGGCGGCGAGATGACCAGCGTCAGGCCGCCGATCGACAGGCCCGCCACCTGGTAGATGGCGCTCTTTCCGCTCCCCGTCGGCAGGACCGCCAGCGTGTCACGCCCGGCGACGACCGCGTGCACGGCCTGGCTCTGGGACGGTCGCAAGGCGAAGTCGAACAACGCACCGGCGACGGCGGTGGGGTCGATCCCTCCCATGCCTGCCTCCTCCACTCCGATCGCGGTGCGGCGCGGCCCACCACCGGATCGGTCACGGCTGTTGGCCGACCGGTCGCCCTGGACGAGACTGTAATCTCTCGGCGAGCAAAGGAGTCCCATGGCTGACTGGCCGGACGACAGCGACGACAGCGTCTTCGAGCAGCTCGACGCCGAGGACACGCTCGAGTCCCGCGGGCCGGAAGACCCGCTGGATGAGGGCTACACACCAGCGGAACGCCCCTGGGCGGTCAACGACTGGGGCACCACCGCGGACGAGGAAGAACAGGGCGAAGGGCTCGGCAGGAGGCTGGGCCGGGAGCTGCCCGATACGGCGTACGGCCGTGGCGACGGTTTGGGTGACGACGAGGACACCGACGGCGAACTGCTCGACGACGAGGTCGGCGACGTGCGGGCCGGGCGACTGATCGCCGGCGACGGTGGCGACACGGAGCTGTACGCGACCGACGTCGGCGTCGACGGTGCGGGCGCCTCGGCCGAAGAAGCGGCTGTCAACCTGATCGAGGACGACCAAGCGCGCGGCGCCGACGTCTGACGAAGCACCGCGAGGACTCGTTCACCGCCGGATCAGCCGGTTCTACGGCCTGCGCGCGAGCTGACTATCGTCACTCCGACCGGGCCGACTTCAGCTCCTCTTCGAGCGCTTCCAGCGCGGGCAGCGCCGCCAGCAGTTCCTTGCCGATGTGCTCGGGCAGGTGGTCCAGGCAGTCCGAGACGGCCTGGGTCCGCAGCGTCCGGATGCGGTCGTGCACCAGAGCTCCCTCGGGGGTGACCGCCACCCGCACGGCCCGCAGGTCCGACGGGTCGGGCAGCCGCCGGATCAGCCCGTCCTCGTCCAGTTTGCGCACCACCCGCGACAGCATCGTGGGGTTGAGCCCCTCCAGCTCGGTCAGCTCGGCGAGCCCGAGCGGGCCCCGGAAGGTGACCAGACCGAGCACCGAAGCCTGGGTCGGCGTGAGGCCTTCCCCGGTCGACGTCGCGTTGAGCTGACGGGCCAGCCTGGAGATCACCGCCCGCAACCGCGACACGTCCTCGGCGTCCATCACACCTCCAGTTGATTGATTGCCTGCCAGCAAGCAATTAGTCTTCCCGTACATGACGTCTTCCGAGGTCCCGTCGTACACCACCGGCACGACCACGGAAGCCGCCCCCCATCCTCGCCGACGGCTGATCTTCGCCATCGTCTCGATGGGGTTGTTCATGGCCGCTGTCGACCAGACCATCGTGGCCAGCGCGCTGCCGGCGATCCAGCACGAGCTGGCCGCCCCGGTCAACTGGAGCGGCTGGACGATCACCATCTACGCGCTCGGCCAGGTGCTGATGATGCCGGTGGCCGGGCGGATCAGCGACCAGTTCGGCCGCAAGAAGGTCTTCCTGGTCGCGGCCGTGGTGTTCACCGCCGCGTCGCTGGCGTGCGGGTTCGCCACCGACGTCTACCTGCTCGTGGTCCTGCGCGCGATCCAGGCGATCGGCGGCGGCGCGTTCATGCCGTCGGCCACCGGTATCGTCGCGGACAACTTCGGTCCCGAGCGCGACCGGGCACTCGGCATGTTCACCAGCATCTTCCCCATCGGCGGCATCGTCGGCCCGATCGCGGGCGGGGTGTTCACCGCGTTCTGGTCCTGGCGCGGCATCTTCCTGATCAACGTGCCGATCGGGCTGGTCCTGATCGTCCTCGCCCTGAAGTACCTGCCGTCGAGCGAACCACGCGACAACAGCCGGGTCGACTTCCACGGTGTCGCGCTGCTGGGCGTGCTCGTGCTCACCAGCATGCTCGGCATCACGTACCTCGGCAGCGGCGGCACGTCGCTGCTCAGTCCGGTCTTCCTGGCCTGCGAAGCGGCCGCGGTGGTCGCGGTGGTGTTCTTCGTCCGGCACACCAAGCGTCACCCGGCGCCGTTCATCCCGTTCGAGCTGATGCGCGGACGCGGCTTCGGGGTGATGAACCTGATCAACCTCTGCTACGGCGCGGCGGCACTCGGGTTCGGCGCGCTCGTGCCGCTCTACGCCGAGGATCGCTACCACATCCAGTCGCTGGAGGCAGGCACGCTGCTCACCGCGAGAGCGGTCGGGACCATCTGCGTCGCCGCGCTCGCCGTGCTCGCGCTCCGGCGGACCGGGCACCGGCTGCCGATGCTGGTCGGCTTCCTCATCCTCGCCGCCGGTCTCGTCGCGATGTACGCCGCGCCGCCCGGAATTTCGCCCTACCTGTGGCTCACCATCTCCTCCGGCGTGAGCGGGATCGGCATGGGCCTGACGGTGCCGGCGACCAACAACGCGAGCCTCCAGCTGGCGCCGGACAAGGTCGCCGCGATCGCCGGGTTGCGCGGGATGTTCCGGCAGAGCGGTGCCATCATCTCGATCTCCGTGACCACCGCGGTGATCGCGCGCAGCAGCGACGCGGGCCTCGCGCAGGCGTACATCCTGCTCGCGTTCGCGGTGCTCATGGTCGCGGTGCTTCCGTTGCTGCTGCTGGTTCCCGACCACCGCGGCAGCTGGTGACGCGTCGCCGGGCCCGGGCACCGTGCTCGTGCGGGTGGTTGAATCGGGTCATGCCGGCTACCCACCGGCGGGTCGTCGACCTCCGGCAGGACGGCCAGATCGAGTCCGCCACCTGGAATCCGACCACGGGATGTGATCGGGTCAGCCCGGGCTGCGACAACTGCTACGCATTGACGTTCGCCAAGCGGCTGAAGGCGATGGGCAACCCCGGCTACCAGTACGACGGCGACCCGCGGACGAGCGGTCCCGGCTTCCGCCTCACGCTGCACCCCCAACGGCTGGAGACACCCCTGCGCTGGCGCGAGCCGCGGCTGGTGTTCGTGGACTCGATGAGCGACCTGTTCCACCCCAAGGTGCCCGGCACCTTCCTCACCGCGGTCCTCGACGTCATGCGCCAGGCCGACCGGCACACCTTCTTCGTCCTGACCAAACGCCCGCAACGGATGGCGCCGGCACTCGCCGAGCTCCAGCCGCGGCCACTGCCCAACGTGTGGTGGGGCACGACGATCGAAGGCAACGAGCACGTCCACCGCGCGGACCGGCTGCGTGCCACGCCCGCCGCGGTCCGGTTCCTCTCGCTCCAGCCGCTGCTCGGTCCGCTCCCCGACCTCGACCTCACCGGGCTCGACTGGGTCTACGTCGGCGGCGAATCCGGCCCTGGCCACCGGCCGATGCGGCCCGTATGGGTACGCCCCATCCGCGATCGGTGCGTCGCCGCCGGCATCCCGTTCCTGTTCAAGCAGTGGGGAGGCCGCACCCGCAACGCCCACGGCCGCGTCCTCGACGGGCGCACCTGGGACGAAATGCCGCGGACGCCGAAACCTTGACGTGCTCAGCCGGCCCCCGCCGCCGAAAGCGCGCGTTGCTTCGCCTTGCGGAGGATGTCGACGCTGCGGTGCAACGCTTTTCGTTCGTCCTCCGTCATGGCCGGGTCGTACATCTGCCGCACGCCGCCGGCACCGAGGACTGACGCCAGCGACAGCGTGACGTCGAATCCGGCGTGGTAGGCGGCCACCGGCAGCACGGCTCCTTCGTCGCGCAGCACGGCCTCGGCCAGGCGCGCCGACACCGCGCCGATGCCGTACTGGCTCGCCCCGGTGCCCTCGATGATGGTGATGTTGGCGTAGCGGATGTTGGTCTCGATCTCCTCGCGCAGCTCTTCGGTTCCGGTGCCGTCCGGGGCGAGCAGCGAGAGCACCGGTATCCCGCTGACCGACGCGGACGACCACAGCAGCACCTCGGAGGTACCGTGCTCGCCGACCACCATGGCGTGCACGTCCCGTGGCCGGACGCCGATCCGGTCGGCCAGGTGGACCCGGAACCGCAGGCTGTCGATCAGGGTGCCGGTGGAGAACACCCGGTCGTGGCCGGCGAGCCGGCGGGTCAGGTCGGCCAGCGGATCGGGCGGGTCGGTGACCACCATGAGCACCGCGTCCGGTGCGGCAGCGACGATCCGCGGCACGACGTCGGCGTAGACGCGGGCGTTGGTGTCCACCAGCCGCAGCCTGCCCTGCTCGTCGCTCCGGTCGGTCGCGCCGCCGGTCTTCTCGTTCACCCCGGCGGTGATGATCACGAGCGCCGCGCCGGCCAGATCGGCGTAGTCGCCGGCGCGCAGGTCCACCATGGGGGACAGCGGGCCGGCGTAGCGCATGTCGGCCGCGACGCCCCGGGCGCGCGCGAAGTCCTTGTCGATCAAGACGAGCTCGCGGCACATCCCGCCGCGCTCGAGCAGCGACAGCGCCGTGGCCGCACCCACCGCGCCGACACCCACCACGCCGACCTTCATCTCGTTTCACCCCATCCCGCTCGGCAACGCTGCTGCCGCGCCATTGTGCTCCCCTCCGGGGGAGTTCGGGGGCGAGCCGCTGCTTCGAGTGCTCCCGCCGGTGGGCATCGACGATGAACAACCTCGTCATCCGGCTCACCCTGGTGATCCCGTTCCTGGATGAGCTGATCGTGGGCGGCTGGAACCAGCTCGCACCTCGCAGCTGCTACGACGACTTCCCGACGGTGGACCTGAACCCGCCGTTCAGCGACCACTTCGCCCACGACTTCGGCGGTGCGACGCTGCCCTCAGCCCGATCCTGTCAGCCGTCCTGCGGGACCGCAGGCAGAAAGCGCGCGCCGCGGCGGCCTGATCGTCCCGGTCGCTCCTTTCGATGACGGGCCACGCAGTCGATTCGCTGCGCTCGGCACGACAGCGACGGTCAGCGACGTGTTTCCCGCCCTGCGGGCGGTCGCGGCAGCCCGAGATGATCGCGCAGCGTGGAACCGGCGTAGCCGGTGCGGAAGCGGCCCTTGCGCTGCAGGATCGGCACGACGTGGTCCACGAACGTGGTCAGCTCGTAGGGCAGGGTCGAGCCCATGATGGTGAACCCGTCGACGGCGCCGGCGTCCTGCCAGGCGATGACGTGGTCGGCGAGCTGTTCGGGCGTACCGACGAAGTGGAACTGGCCCGCGCCACTCTTGAGATCGGCGGTGATGTCGCGCAACGATGCGTCAGGCCGAGCGCGTGCGGCCGCGTAAAGCTGCTCGGCGCGGCTCGACGGCGCGGCCTTCCCGGTCCACAGCTCGGCGGGCAGCGGGACGTCCGGGTCGAACGCGTCCGGGTCGAGTCCCGCGGTGTAGAGCACGTTCTGCCAGCGGAACTCCGGGCTCGCCAGGTCTTCCAGCCGCTGCGCCTTCTCCTTCGCTTCGGCCTCGGTGCCGCCCAGCGTGACCATCAGCGCCGGGAGGACGAGCAGCTGGGCAGGGTCACGACCGGCGGCGCTCGCCTGGGCGTGCAGATCGGTCCGGAACGCCACCGCGGCTTCCAGCGACGGAGGGCCGGAGAACACCAGCTCGGCGTACCGGGCGGCCAGCGCGACGCCTGCCGGTGACTGTCCCGCCTGTACCAGCACCGGCCACCCCTGCGGAGAGCGCGGAAACGGCAGGATCCCCTCGACGTCGTAGAACTGGCCGTGGAACCGAGGTGCGTGCAGCTTGCCGCGGTCGGCCCAGACACCGCGCGCACGGTCGCCGACGACTGCCTCGTCTTCCCAGCTGTCCCAGGCGCGGGTCACGACATCGACGAACTCGTGCGCGCGGGTGTATCGGTCGCCGTGCTCGGGGTGCGCGCTTTCGCCGTAGTTCGCCGCGGCCAGCGGGGTGACGGTGGTGACGATGTTCCAGCCTGCGCGACCGCCGCTGAGGTGGTCCAGCGTCGCGAACCTGCGCGCGAGCTCCCACGGCTTGTTGTAGGTCGTGGAGCCAGTGCCGATCAGTCCGATGTGGCTGGTCACCCCGGCCAGTGCCGAGAGCACCGAGATCGGGTCGAACTGGGTCTGCGGCAGGTGTGTCGTGCGGTACTCGGCGATGGCGATGTTGTCGGCCAGGAAGACGGTGTCCATCAGCCCGCGTTCGGCGATGCGCGCGATATTCGCGTAGTAGGGCAGCCCGAGGACGCCCCGGACATCGTCATCGACGACCTGCCACGCCGACTCGTGATACCCGTTGGGCCAGACGAAAGCGTTGAAGTGCAGCTCTCGCGCACTCATGGACTCGGCTCCTTCAGCAGTGTTCTCAACGGGAATTCAGGCGAGACCCTGCTGCGACAGCCAGTCCTTCGCCACGTCGGCGGCCGCGTCACCGTCGGAGTCCACACGCTTGTTCAGCTCACGCAGCCCATCCGTGGTCAGCTTCGCACTCACCGCGTTGACCACGGCCGCGAACTCCGGCCCGCGCTCGTCGAGCACCTTCTGGCTCACCGCCGGCACCACGTTCTCCGTGGGCTCGATGCCGAGGTCGTCCTTGAGCGCCACGTACTGCGGGTCGCCGACGACCGGGCTCACCGAGTCGACCGGGATGACCGTCGCGGCCCCGGAGTCGAGCTGCTGCACGCGCGGCCCGATCTCCTGCACCGTCTGGAACGTCGCGTTCGTCAGCTTGTACACCTCCTTGAAACCCCGGAAACACGGCAGCCGCGTCTCGCACTCCGGCCCGCCCGCCAGAACCACCTTGTCCAGTTTCTTGAGGTCGCCGATCGTCGCCAGCCCCTTCGACTTCGCGAGGTCGGCCTTCACGATGTAGACGTCCTTGTCCTCGGCAGGCGCGTAGTTGAGCAGCCCCACGCCCTCGGGCTCGAACAGCTTGGCCAGCTGCTCGTGCTCGCCCTCGGCGTCCTTCACCGCGTCCTGGCCGAAGCCCGTGGTGATCGCCGCACCCTGGTACTCGGGCACGAACTGCAGCTCGCCCGACTTCAGCGACGGGTAGATCAGCTCGCGCGAGCCCAGATTCAGCTTGCGGGTGACCGGGTAGCCCTTCGCCTCCAGCGCACCCGCGTAGAGCTCCGCCAGGATCTGGCTGTCGGTGAAGTTGAACGACGCGACGACGATCGGCGCCCCTCCCTTGCTCGGCGCCGCCGACTCGTCACTGCCCCCGCACGCCGTCAGGCCGAGAGCGGCCACCGCCACCAGCACGGCTGCTCGGATGTTCCGGCTCCAGCCCACGTCCCCACACTCCTCGTACGAAGATCAGATGACCACGACCCTAAACGGACCCCCCGACAAAACCCATATCGTGAGAATCACCAACGGCCGGGACACACGCAGGAGCCCGCCGTGCGGCTCGGCACGTCGCGGCCGAGGACGCCGGTTCACGCTCCGGGCCGGTTGGCGGTGGGGATCGTGATGGGCGTGCTCGTCGGCGAGGTGCCGTTGTTGAGGAACAGCATCGCGATCGCACGCACGAACTGGTCGAACACGTAGAACCCGGCGGGCGCGACGGGCAGCAGCCCCTCCCGGAACGCGATGTAGGCGGGCCACCCGGCGCGGATCGTGGCTGCCGCCGCGTAGTCGCGTCGCAGCCCGAGCCAGTCGCCCACCTCGTCGCTGAGCACGTACCGCACGAACTCGTCGAGGAACCCGCGAGTGACGCCCAGATCGATCTGCGCGGTCAGCCCGAGCAGGTCCCCGGCCAGCTCCTTGCCCTCGGTCGTCGGGGCGAGGATCGGGGTGAGCACCTGAGCCGACTGCGCGTCCGCGTCGGCCCACGTCCTGGGGATGAACTCTTCGCGCACACCGAGCACGTGAATCGCGACCTGCCACATGTGCAGGAACGCGTCCTCGCGTCCTCGTCCGCGGCCGACATCGGGACCTGCCATTCGCGCAGCTTTCTGTGCACGAAGGTGCCGAGACTGTGGAAGGTGACCAAGATGTCACCGTTGCTGATCGGGATCTGCTCGTCCGCGACCGCCTGCCGCCAGTGCGGCGACTGCGGCAGCAGATGACGCACCGCGGCGTGCACCAGGCGCGTCTTGTTGGCTGTGACCGTGAACTGACCCGCGGGTTCGAACGCGTTGAGGTCGCTCAGGTCGTAGCCGAAGGTGAACGTCTTGGCCGCGCGGTTCTTCATGTCGGCGCCACCTGCGGACCAGTAGACCGCCGCGGCTTCAGGCGGGATCACCGTGCTCATGATGCCGCTGCCGAGGCCGTACAGCATGAACAGGTAGGTGTCCTTGCGCCGGTTGAAGTCGGCGGCGAGGCGCAGCTTCGCACGGTCGGTCCAGGAGGGCAGCTGGTTGACCTGCCGCAGGTAGCCGGCGAGGTCGGCAGGCAGGCCGCCGGGCAACGGGTCGCTGTTGTTCACCCACGACCGCATCGCGGTGTTGACCGCCGGCACCTGGCCGGTGTCGAGAAGCCCCGCCACCAGAGCGTCCACTTCGTCGTCCCAGACCGACCACGGCTCGGTGCCCGTGCCGATTCCGGCCACCGAGCCGGCGGGCGACCATGCCCACGCCGGGGCAGCGCCCGTCACGCTCCCCAAGCCCAGCGCGACACCGAGCGACAGGGCCCTTCGCCTGGTGAGATTGCTCATTTACTTACCTAGCTTCCTTGGTAGGTGTAAGACGTCGCTCTGTCCAGGATATCGGGTCAGCAGGCAGGCGCGGGCACGAGATTTCTCATTAACATATCGAGGCGCACCGCCCGTCGGCAAGGGTGGACCAGTTCTCGGGAGTCATGCGACGGCGGCTGGTCTCGGGAGCTTGGCCCGTGTCGTGGTTGACTGGCGCGTATGGCCCTGTTCCCGCATATGCCTGCATGGGTGCCGTTGTGACCACCGAGTCGACCGCGGCCATTCGACCGCGTAACCGCAAGCAACTCATCGTCGAAGCGGCCGGCCGGGCGTTCAGCCGGCGCGGCTACCACGGGACGTCCATGGAGGAAATCGCCGCCGGCGTGGGCATCACCGGGGCGGCCCTGTACCGGCACTTCCCGAACAAGTACGCGCTGTTCGTCGACTGTGCGCACGTGATGGCGGACCGGCTCGTCGCCGCGCTCGACGAGGTGCCCCCCGAAGCGGCCTTGGCAGACGTGCTCGCCCCCGTCACCCGGGTCACCGTCGCCCACCGTGCGTCCGGCGGCGTGCACCGATGGGAGTCCCGCTACCTGAATCGCGAGGATCGCCAGGCGCTGAGGGCGAAATTCGCGCACGTCGTCGGGCGGGTGACTGACGTGGCGCGGCGCGAGCATCCGCTACCCGATGACCACCTGCGAGCCGTAGCGGCCCTCGGCGCGATCGGGTCCATCACGATGCACCGCACCTCGATCGCCCAACGCCGGGTGGAGGACCTGCTGCTGGCGTCCGCCATGCGCGTGGTCGCGACCGACCCTGCGGCGGCCACCGGGAGCGCCCGCTTCGTCGAACTGCCTGCCCAGCCCGTGCCACGCACTCGGCGGGCGGAGATCCTCGCGGCCGCGATCCCGCTGTTCGAACAGGACGGGTTCGCCACCGTCACGAACGGCAGGATAGCGGAGGCCGTGGGGCTGGCCCCGTCCGCGCTCTACCGCTACTTTCCCGGCAAAGCCGACATCCTGGCGGCGGCCTGCCTGCAGGCTGCGGGACTGTTGGCCCAAGCGGTGGAGCAGAACCTTCGCGGAGTGGTCGACCCGCATGACGCCGTCGTCGCACTGACCGCGGCCTACGTGGCCTACAGCTTTGAGCACACCGCGCTCACGAGCGTGGCGAACGCCGAACTCGTCGGCCTGCCGGCCACCCTGCAGCGGCCCTTGGTCGTCGCGCAGCGTGAGCACGTCGCCGTTTGGGAGCAGCAACTGCGGTTGGCACGCCCGGAACTCGACTCGCGCCAGGCCCGAGTGCTGGTGCACGCCGGGTTCGGCGTGGTCGTCGAGGCCGGACGCAGACTGCGGTGGCAGGACAGCCCCGGTCACCGCGCCGCCGTCGCCGCTCTGGTCGTGGGCGCCCTGGGTCTCTGACCTCGGGTTCACGGCCGCGGCGAACGGGCAACTGGGGGCGGCCGATCCAAGCGTCCGATGTCGAAGCAAGGGTTAAAAGGCGGCCGGGATCTCCGACGTGGTGGCCGTGCTCGGGCACGAGCTGCTGCAGGGGTACGACCATATGCCCGGTCACCCGGCCGATCAGCGCACCGGCCGGACTGTCTTCCTCGAGGATCGTCGCCGCCGAGCGCACGATGCGCTACAGATCACTGGCCAGTCGACCTGCCCGATCCGTTTCCCCAGTCAGTCATTACCGCAGAATGGCACGGAACAGCGAGTATGGCCACCGATCCTGAGCAGCGGAGCGCAACGAGAGTGTCACTGTCCATTGTGGTGTGACAGGTGGAATGCTGGACGAACCTCACTGGGAATGGGAGGCTGCACGGTATGACGCAGGACGAACAGCCGTCCGAACCCGTTCCGGATGGCCCGACCACCACGACGAACTCCTCCGCCACTCCCGATGATCCCTGGGAGCCATTGCCCGTGACGTCCAAGTTCCGGAGTACGCGGAAACGCCGCGGTGACGCTGCGGAAGCCGGGCAGGACGGGTGACGGAGCCGGAGCAACTGGCGGGTCCGGAGTTCGCGGCGTTCGTCCGCGAACAGCTCGAAGTCGAGGAGAAACGACGGGCCTCGCTCGAAACGCGCAGCCTCGCGGTGATCACCACGTCTGGCACGCTGGTCACCCTGGTGCTCGGCCTCGCCGCACTGGTCACCCAGCGGAAGGACTTCACGTTCCCGCACGCGGCCAGCCCCTGGCTACTGGCCTCGCTCGTGATCTTCGTGCTCGCCACGGTATTCGCCATCGTCGCCAACAGCCCGCGCAGGCACCACCTGCTCGACACCACGACGTTCGAGGAAATCATTCGGCGTCGTTGGTCCACTTCGGCAGACGACGCCGTGAAAACGCTTGCCGTCACGAGGTTGCGGGATCTCGAGCGTGTCCAACGGGTGAACAACGTAAAGGGATGGCTGCTGCTGGCGGCGGTCGCCGCCCAGGGTTGCGCCACCGCCAGTCTCGCCGTGACAGTCGGTCTGCTCCTGACGTACTGAGTCAGAGCGGTCCCGCTGAGCCGATGAGCACGTCCACCACGGGGCGTAGATCCGTCCACGAACTCGTCGCGGAAGACGCGTACACCACGCGGTCATAGCCCCCGCTCCGCCAGAACCAGCCGAGCGCGTGCCGCTGCACACCGTCCTTGGTGAACAGGAACTCCCACGCCACCGTCTCGTCCCCGCTCGCGGTAGTCGCGTTCTCGAGCCGCAACCGCTGGTACCCGTTGCGGATGCCGCTGTTGGTCACCTCGTTCTGCCGCACCGCGTCGAGCAGCGACATGGAGGGCGACGGACTGCCGCCGTAGCGAAGGAACGACCCCGACCCGCTGGGGTCGTCGGCCTGGTCGTTGGACTCGATGGCCCCGCTCTTCACGGGCCAGCTGTCCGGAATGCTCACCTCGACGTCCGCGGGGCCCGTGGCTCGCCGGTACCCGTCGGGCACATCGCCAAAGCCCAGCGAAGTGCTCGTCGACACGGCGGTGCTCGTGGACCCCGTGGTGGTCGTCGTCGTGCTCGTGGTCGGGGCGGTGGAGAACGTCGATGTCGGAGAGGAAACGGGTTGCTGGGCAACGGGTTTCGAATCCCGGCCGTTGACCGCGACCACGACGACCACCGCGGCCACCGCGAGGAAGACGGCGATGCCGGAGGCCATCGCGACGACCGCACCCCGCGACCGCCGCGGCGGTCCCGGCTCCTCCGGCCACGGTTGTGGCGCCGGGGGCTGCGGCGGCGGTGCGGAGAATCCCATCGGAGGGGTCGCATCCGGTGGACCGCTCGCACCGGGCGGGTGGGGTGCTCCCCACAACGGACGGGGTGCGGTCGATCCTTTTCCCGCACCATCGGAAATGGGAAACTCTTCCACGTCGGACACCTCTCGTCTCGGGCCGGAAAAGGACCGTTAGCGGATCGGGACTTCCTCGGCGCGCTCCCACCCGACACAATCGCAGTCACCTCTTCCAACGTTTCGCCCGTACCCGAATCGTCGCCCCGGAGAAAGGTGGAAATCATGTCACTGTCCAAACCGGCCGACGCCGCGGCCCACGATCCGGTACCCGGACGAGTGGTGACCGGCACTGTCGTGCGGATCGATCCCCTGTGCCGGGAGGCGGCGGTGGCGTGGCGGACGGTGGTACTCAACCGGATCGGCGCCGCGCTCGCCGGAGTCGCCCTGGTCATCGCCGCGCTCGCCGGTGCGCCGCCCGGACCGCTCGCCCTGGTCGCCGGCGGCGCCCTGCTGGTCCTGCTCCTCCTCGGCGCGCTGCTGCGCTCGACGCTGCCCCCGGGCGCCCTGCCGGTCGGACCCACGCCGCTCTGGCCGTGGGCACTGCCGTTGCGCGAGGCCGGCCGGGCACGTGAGGTCGACGTGCTCGCCTTCCGGGTCAAGGACATCGCCGGCGCAGAGCACCTGTGCCGCGTGCGAGGCGGTCTCGCGGCCCCCGCCCGCGGGGCGAACGTCGAGGTCTACGGGCGACGCGACGCGTCCGGGCAGCTCCGGGTGAGACAGCTGGTGACACCGGACAGCGGTCACCCCGTCCGGCCCCGGTTCTCCCTCCCCAGCACAATCGCGAGGACGGCCGCCAACGGCGCCACACTCGTGTGGTTTGTGACCGCCGTGATCTTGTTTTCGCTTCCCGTTGTCACGCACTGGTCTTAGCCCGTTCGGGTGGTCGCCTCAGCGGAAATCCGAGGTGGTCGAACCGGAACGGAAAAAGGCGTAATGGTTTCGGCCGGGCGGGCGACAAAGTCGGCAATGACAAATCCGAGGAGCTGACGAAGTGCCCAGACCGCTGATCCACGATTCGAGGACCGCCCGTGTTATCGGCGGTCCGGCAGCGCGCACGTCGAACCGCACCGGCGCGAGGATCCACACCGGCCCCCGTTCCGAGTCCTACCTGCGGGCACTGCGCGCCCTCGACGGTTCGGGCAACCTGGCCGCGGCGAAGGTCGACGAGTTCCTCGACGATCTCCGGCGGGAATTCACCGAACGCCACCACGCGCTGCCGTCGGGCATCGTCGGCACCTGCTACCTTGGCGCACCGTTCGAAGTGCACACGCTGGCGTTGGACGGTTCGATCATCGAGCACTACCGCCACGGGGAAGCGCTTCCCGGCCGCCTCGAAGAGGCCCGCGCCCTCGCTTCCTCCCCCATCTACCTGGCCGTCGAGGTCTATCCCGACCGTTTCGTGTGCACCCGCCCGGACGGAAGCACCGTCGTACTGGGAGGCGGCGCATGACCGACGCGAACACCCGTTTGCTGCACAACCTGAACCGCTCGATGGGGCGCGTGGAGACCACGCAGGTGGCTCTCCAGCAGCAACAAGGCGTCCTGCAGCAACAGGTCGGCCAGCTGGGGGTCACCCAGGACCAGACGCGCACCGAACTGCTGGGCCTGCGCCACCAGTTCGACGAGTACCTGCGCCGCGACGAGCTGCGGCACAACCTCCAGGTGGCACACACCGAAATCGTGCGGGTGCGCCAGGAACTGGACACGAAGTTCGGCCATTTCGGGTCCGTGCGCCGGCTCGCCACGGGCACGCTGCAGGCGCTCGACGTCGGCATCGTCGCCCAGTCGACCATGACGCAGCTGTCCGAGGAGCTGATGCTGCTCACGCCGCAGTACTGGCTGGCCCCCGCGCTCGTCGCACTCGCCGCGTGGATCCGGGACGAACCGCTGCTCGCGAAACAAGCCCTCGACGAGGCGACCCACCGGGACAACGACAAGACTTCGCTGTTCTTCGCGCTGGTGTTGCGGCGGCACCAGCGCAACGAGGCGTCGGCGCGGTGGCTGCGGCAGTACGCGGCACGGCAGGACCCGGCCAAGCTCTCACGGGAGTTCACGGTCATCCTCGACGCGGTCAGCACGGGCGCCTTCGGGCACGAGTCGAAGCCACTGCTCATGGGGCAGATGGGCGAGTGGTACGACCGGCTGACCGAGGACCAGGCCACGGTGGACAGCCAGGTCGACCGCTGGGCACGGATCCTCGACCAGGAACGGCTGCCGATCGGCAGCCGCTACACCGCGCTGCCCGTGATCAGCCCGACGTGGCCCCGGCTCAAGGAACTGTACGAAGGGGCGACGGTGCACGGCCTCGCCGAGCAGCGACTGCGGTCGATCTTCACCGGGCCGGTCCCGGTGAGCGACGACCTCCGCGAACGCGTCGACGAGATCCTCACCAGCCTGGTGACCGGCTACGACCTGGAAGAGGCCCCACTGCGCCGCGAGGAGGGCGAGCTGCAGGCGATCGTGAAGGCCGAAGGGGACAAGGACGCCGCGGCCAAGGCGATGCGGCTGGCCGACCCCGCCTACGAATCCGCAGTGGACTTCTTGACGCTGATCAGCAACGCCGCCGTCGGCGGGAACGGCGCGGGCACGTCGCCGGGCACCCGAAGGTTCGCGGTGGCGCTGGCCAAGGACTGGATCGGACAGGGCGCCGGACGGCTCGAAGCGGCCAACGTGGCAGCAGCACCGCAGGGCGTCGAGTTCGCCCTCGAAGGCTGGAGCGCAGTGGTCGACGGATCGACCGACGAGACGGCGTTGGTGGCCGGCCTGGCCCAGCACATCGACACGCAGACAGCGCAGGCCGTCGCCGCGGTCAAGTTCGGCGGCGGACCGCTCGCGGCCGCCGTCGGCGCGGCAATCGCGACGTTGTTCGCGTTGTCCGCCGCGCTGGCGGGCATCGTCGGGCTCGCGGTGTTCCTGCTGATCGCCGCCGTCGTGGCGGGCGGCGGATCGGCACTCGGCGCACGCGGGCTGAAGCCGCGCAGGCTCGAACTGCGGCGGCAGGGCGAGCAGCGCAAGGCGATCGCGCTGGACCAGCTCCGGGGCGGCATAGCCGAACTGGTCGACCTGCGTGCGGAGTGGGAAGGGCAGCTCGCCCTCGCGCCACGCCTGCGGCAGTACCTCGACACGCTCACCGGTGCGGCGTTCGCGGCGCCGGCGCCCGACCAGAAACGAGGAGCCTAGCCATGCCCCGCCCCCTCGCCAACCGCGACGACACCCCCCGTCCGCCCGCCCCACCGCCCCCGCCGGTCCAGGAGCGCGAGACGGCGCTCGCGTTGCCGGACTGGGACCTGCTGCCACCGGCGGAGTTCCTCGTCCGGCGCAGGCGGCGCTGACCGTGCGGCCCATCAGCGGTCCGTACGCCGACTGGGTCGACTGGCTACGGGCGTTCGGGCGAGGAGTGGACCTGCCTGGCGGCCACCTGCCGTCGTGGGACGCGGAACTCGGCCCGCAGCTGGTCACCCGGCTCACGCAGCACGTCGCCGAGGCGTTCCACAACCGGCAGCGCCGCTGGAGCGAGGCGCTGCACCGGGACCAGGAGATGCTGGTCGCCGATCCGCGGCACGCGGCCGCCGCGCTCGCCGTCGTGCTGGCGGGCTGCCGGAGCAGGCTGGCGCCGCTGGTCGCGCTGGCCGTGCATCCCGCACTGCCCGAGCAGCTGCGCGAGAGCCTCCGGGCAGCGCTTACCGAGACCGTCCATTCGGCACAGCGGAGCCTCCGGGACTCCGCCCGCGAGCTGCCACTCGACCTGCAGGCAGTGATCAGGGCCAACGAACTGCTGCCCGCCCTCACCCGCCCGTCGCCCGCGCCCGCCGGCACGGCGCCGCGGCGGCGGCGAGTGATCCTCGACTGACCGGAAGGACGAAACCAGCATGCCCAACGGGGCGGAGACGAAGGCCCGGGTCGAGTCGTACCTGCTCGCGCGGATTCCCTTCGTGTCGATCCGCACGGTGGAACGCGGCCGTGCCCTGGAGATGCTCACCGAGCTGGCCCGGGAGAAACAGCTCGACGTCATCGTGCACACCCTCAGCCAGGGGCTGCGGGACCTGCGCACCAAACAGGTGGTGTCGGACGACAAGTCGCTGCTGGGCGCCCTCGACCTGGCCGGCGAGTGGTTCCAGTCGCGCGCGAACCTGACGGTCGTGTTCACCGACGTGCAGCACCTCGGCGACGACAACGACATCTCGCGCCGGTTCGTCGACCTCGCACAGCTGGCCGAGGAGCAGGGCGGCTGCATCATGGTCGTCAGCGCCGATCCCACCTGGAACGCGTTGCAGCGCATGGGCATGGCGGTGGCGCTCGACCTGCCCGACGTGGACGAGATGCGCCGCGAGATCGTCGAGTTCCTGCGCCAGTACGACTCGGAGATCCGGATCGAGTGGGGGCCGGCGGAGTTCGACGAGGCCGCGTCGATCCTCACCGGTGTCACCCGGATCGAAGCGCTCAACATCCTCGCCACGCTCGTCGTGCGCAAGTCCGTGACGAAGGCCGAACTGGTGGACCTCGGCCGCGCCAAGGACTCGATCTTCGGCGACCTCGCCGGGATCGAGCGGGTCGCGGTGCGGCCGGGCGACCACCTCGTCGGCGGCCTGGCCGGGCTGCGCCAGTGGCTGGATCGCAAGCGTCCGCTGCTCACGATGGACCTGCGCGACCGGGACCTGCGGCCGCCCCGCGGGGTGCTCCTGGTCGGCGTGCCCGGGTGCGGGAAATCCCTGTCCGCCAAGGCAATCGCCTCCGACTGGCAGCTTCCGCTCTACCGGCTGGACATCGGCTCGGTGCTGGGCACCTACGTCGGCCAGTCGGAGAGCCGGTTCAAGGAGGCGCTGGCCACCGCGGACGCCGTCGCGCCCTGCGTGCTGTGGATCGACGAGATCGAGAAGGGCCTGGCCGGATCGGGCACCGACAGTACGGGCGTCACCACCCGGCTGGTCGGTCAGTTCCTGTACTGGCTGCAGGAATCGCGCGCCCGGGTCTTCGTCGTCGCGACCGCCAACGACGTGCGGGCGTTGCCGCAGGAGCTGCTGCGCAGCGGCCGGTTCGACGACATGTTCTTCGTGGACCTGCCGGAGGCCGACGAACGACGCGAGATCATCGAGATCTACCTGCGCAAGTACCTGCGGGTCCCGGTCACCGCGGAGATGCTGGGCGAGCTGGTGGGGCTGAGCGAGGGTTTCGCGGGTTCGGACCTGCAGGCCGCCGTCGCCGAGATCGGGTACGAGGCGAAACGGGTGGGCGACGAGAACGTACCGTTCGAGTACTACCGGGGCTCGTTCGCCAACATCGTACCGCTGGCCCGGTCCGCCCCGGAGCGGATCGAGGAGGTCCGGCTGCTGCGCGACCGGGCGATCCCGGCCTCCGGCCGGGTGCGCGACCTGCCCGAGAAGCCCGGTGCCCGCCGCGTGGTCCTCGGTTAGGCCCGGACCACCATGACGACCACGGACCGGGACGAACAGCTGCGCCGGGAGGCGGCCAGGCTCGAGGCGCTGCTTGACGACGAGCAGATGACCGAGGAGCGGTGGCTTGCGGAGGCCGAGGACTCACTCGCCGTGCTCGCCCGGCTCGCCGAAGACCCACTCGTCCCCGTCCGGCTGCCCGGCTGCACCGCACGGATCCTCGCGCTGCGCTACGCCGTCACGTCCGAAGTGGACGATCTCGACAACACCGCGGACCTGCTCTCGGCCACCGTGCCCACCCTGCCCGGCAGCTACCCTGATCTGGTCGAGGAGCTGACGCTGCTCGCCGACGCGCGCCGGGAGCAGTACCGCATCCGCGAAGACCGGACCCTGCTGCCCGAAGCGATCGAGGCCGCCACGCGCGCGACCGCAGTGCTGGGGCCGGACCACCCGCTGGCGCCCGCGTGTCATCTCCAGCTCGCCGAGCTGCGCTTCCTGCTGTCTGACTGCGAGCCCCGCGGAGACACGCTCGACCGGATCGCGGAAAGTCTCGCGATCGCCGTGCGAGGAGACGTGACGCCCGAGGAATGGGGCTGGTACGGGGAGATCCTCTACGAGCGTGGCACCGCGAAGGAGGATCCGGCGGACCTGCGCGCCGCCGCCCATTGGCTGTCCCGGGCCGCCGAGCAGCAGGACGACGCCTGGCTGAGCTGGGCCACGGCGGCCGACGCCTGTCTGGCGCTGTTCGACCTGACGCAGGACATCGCGGCGGCCGACCAAGTCGTCGAGTACGCAACGAGGGTACTCGGACTGCCGCTGCCGAAACCCGAGCTGGCACAGGAGTACCACTACCACCGCCTGAACGCCGCGTTCCTCGTCGGCGAACGTCCTGGCCTGCGCGCCTACCTCGGCGCGCACCCGGCACTCGACTGGGTCGCCCAGGCGCAGTCGGCACTCGACCTCGCGGACGACCCGGACGTCACCCCGCTGCTCGCCTTCCAGGTCACGTCCGGCTGGATCTACCTGATGTCCCACGTCCCGGAACAGGTCGCCCCCAGGATCGCCGACCTTGCCCCACTTTTCGAGAACCTGGACCGGCTGCTCGAGCTCGCGGGCCAGTTGTCGGACGTCCCGCCCGAGTACCACCTGGTGCTGGCCGCGGTGGCCGAGCTGATGCGGAACCAGCAGCGGATCGTCTACGGCGACCGCGACGCCGGCTTCCAGGCCACCCGGGCCGCGCTCGCGTGCCCCGAGCTGGCGGACCTGCATCCCACGTTGCGGTCGATGATCGCGATGGCGAGTACTCAGGTCGGCACGGCTACCGGCGCACTCGCACCGCTCGACGCGGGGTTGGGCATGCTGATGAGCCACGATGTGTCGGACGACCGCGAAGCATCCGCCATCGGACTGTTCTTCGAAGCGATGGCGCAGTTCCGGCTCGGAGCCCAGCCGTCCGAGTCCTACCCCAAGCTGCGCCGCGTCTGGGAAATGCTGATGGCCTTGCCGCCCGGCCCCTCGACGGAACTGGTGACGGCGATGGTCGAGTCGCTGGTCCGGGTCCTGATGGCGGGTCTCGGGGACAGCCCGCCGCCCACGTCGGCGCACGCGGCGGCGAACCGGCTCTGGACCGCCGAGTTGGTCCAGCCGATGGTCCTGGCAGAACGCGTCACCGTGGCTGCGATGGCGAAGGACAGCGCGACGCTTCGCACCGTCTGCCAGGAGCTCGACCTTGGCGGGTCGACGGGGTTGTCGGGACCGATCCGCGGGATGGCGTACAACGAATTGTCCAAAATGGATCCGCACGACAGCGAAGCGCTCCGCGTCGCGATCGAGGAGTACGAGGCCTACGTCGCGAAACTGGTCAGCGAGCGGCACCCGAGCCTGGAACACTTCGCCCTTGCTCTCGCCGAGGCGCTTCGCCGCCGGAACGGGCCCGGCGACCGGGCGCGGAGCAGGCGGCTCGGGCTCGAGGTCCTGCGGAACGCAGCCTGGTCGGTGCTGCTGCAGTCCGGCAGTGAGGCTGCGTTGCGGGTCGCGAGGTCGGCAACCGCGGCGGCGGACCGGGTCACGGCGTGGTGCAGGGCGGACGGCTCGTTCGAGGAGCTCGTCCAGGTGCTGGACGAGCGGCGCGGGCTCGTCCTGCGCGCCGCGAACAGCAGCCGCACCATCACCGAACAGCTCGCCGACCTCGGCGAGACCGGGCTCGCCGCAAGGTGGGAGGCCGCATCCGGCCACGACGACGAGCTCGTGCCCGGGCTCGACCCGCACTGGGGCGCCCTGCGGCGGTCGGTGCTGCGCACGTTGGGTGCCGAAGAACTGGTAGCTCCGACCAGTGTGGACAGTCTGCGGGCAGCTCTGGGCGTACACGGCTCGGACCTGCTCGCCTACCTCGTGCCCGGTACCGATTACCACGGTGCACTGCTGGTGGTGGTTCCGGTACGTGGGAACGTCATCGTGGAAGCGCTTCCCGGACTGGAGAGCGGGTCCGCACTCGCGGAGTACCAGGCAGCCTACGACCAGTGGTACCAGGCGGACGATCCCGCCGGCGAGGAGTACGAGCGATGGCGGGAGGCGCTGCGCTCGGTATGTGCGTGGGCCTGGGCTGCAGGGGCGTCACAGGTGCTGCGGGCCGGACGCGCCGTGGCGGGTGGCCGGGATCCCCGCGTCGTGCTGGTGCCCGTCGGCAACCTCGGCGCAGTGCCGTGGCACGCCGCCTTCCGGCGGATCGAGGACAAGGAGCGCTACCTCGTCCAGGACGCGACCGTGTCCTACGTGCCGTCCGGGCAGCTGCTGTGCGAGGCGGTGCACCGCCCGGAGGTCACCAGCGGACGACCGGTGCTGGTGGGCAACCCGGCGGGCAACCTCGGCCCGGGCGCGTACGAGGCGTTTTCGGTCCGCGAAGCGTTCTACCCGGCGGGCTCCCTCCTCGGGACGCTGCCCAGGCCGTGGGTCGCCGACGGGGCCGGCACCGCCGGGGAACTGCTGGAGCGGCTGGGCGGCCCATTGCCGCTGGTGCACTTGGCCTGCCACGCTGAAGCCGACCTGCGGCAGCCATTGCGGTCCACAATAGAGCTCGCCGACGGGGACGTGTCCTCGACGGAACTGCTCAGGCTGAGCCCGACTCGCGCACTGGAGCTGGGCCTGGCCGTGCTGGCCGGATGCACGACCAACGCGTCGGGCGTCGACCATGACGAGGCGCTCAGCCTGTCGACGACGTTCCTCGCGATCGGCGCCCGCACGGTGATCGGCTCCCTGTGGCTGGTGCCGGCGGGCCGCGCCACGGTCCAGTTGATGTTCCTGTTCCACCACAACCTGCGCCAGCACGGGCTACCGCCGGCGGAGGCGTTGCGCCGCGCGCAGCTGTGGCTGCTGGACCCACAGCGGAGCTGTCCGGACACGATGCCGCTCGCCCTCCGCGCACTGCCCCTCGACCCGGACGACAGCATCGAGTGCTGGGCGGGTTTCACCCACCAGGGGTGCTGAGGGCGCGGCGGCCTCCACGCCGTCCGCTGTCAGCCCTGGAAGCTGCCGCCGAACTGGGCGGGGACCAGGCCGGCTCGTTCGGTGCCGGTTTTGATCAGGCCCAGGATGGCGTCCGCGACTTGCCCGGGTGTTCGGGGCCGGGGCCATGGCTGTGTGCCAGCTGGGTCGCCGCGGCTCGCGAAGCACCCGAACAAGCCAGCGCCCGCACCACCGCTGCGGAACACTGTTGCGCGCCGATCAGCGAGCCGGTAGCCTTTGCTTTGTCTCGTTCTTGTGGATGCAGGCAGTTGTCGTCCCCCACAAGAACCTTTGATTCCCCAGATCCGGCCGTAGACCCGGCTTTTTGCTGAAGCCACTCCCGGCAAGGGCGGGGACCGCTCCGCGGCGTGCGCCGGGTTGTCCCGACCTGGTCGCCGCAACCTCCATCGATCATTGAACTCAGGAAGAATCCCTATGTACGACAACCATTTTCCCAGCCGGCCTACCGAACCAGGCACCGCCCACGAGCTGCGAGAGGAGGACCGCACGCAACACGTCGCCGGGATTGTCGACGTGGTGGGCAACCGCGCCTTCGTGCGCACCGATGGCTACCTGCCCGGGCCGTGCGACGTCCTTGTCCCGCCAGGGCTGCTCCGCGAACACGGGCTGCGCCGCGGCGATTCCGTCACCGGCACGTCCCGGACCACCGGCAAGAGTGACTCTCTCTCCGGAGTGGACACCGTCAACGGGAAACACCCGCGCCACATCAGGTCCCGCGCCGTGTTCTCCGAACTGGTCCCGCTGTATCCGAACGAACGCCTGCGGCTGGAGACCGAACCGCGCGTCCTCACCACGCGGGTCACCGATCTCCTGATGCCGGTCGGCAAGGGACAGCGCGCCCTGATCGTCGCGCCGCCGAAGGCCGGCAAGACCTCCGTGCTCCAGGCGATCGCCCAGGGGATCGCCAGGAACCACCCGGAATGCCACCTCATGCTCGTCCTGGTCGGCGAACGCCCGGAGGAAGTCACCGACCTGGCACGCGCCGTGCCCGCCGAGGTGATCGCCGCGACCTTCGACCGCCCGCCCCGCGAACACATCGCACTCGCCGAACTGGCCATCGAACGCGCCAAGCGCCTGGTCGAGCAGGGCCAGGACGTGGTGGTACTGCTCGACTCGCTGACCCGCCTCGGCCGCGCCTACAACTTGGCCGCACCGGCATCGGGACGGATCCTGACCGGCGGCGTCGACTCGGGCGCCCTCGTGGCACCGAAAAGGTTCCTCGGCGCGGCTCGCAATATCGACAACGGCGGCTCACTCACCATTTTCGCCACGGCGCTGGTGGAAACGGGCTCGGCCGGCGACACGCTGATCTTCGAGGAATACAAGGCAACCGGCAATGCCGAGCTCAGGCTGGACCGCGCGATCGCGGGCAGGCGCGTCTATCCTGCGGTCGACATTGGACAGTCGGGCACCCGCAAGGAAGAACTCCTGCTGCCCCCCGGGGAACTGGCGGCCACCCGCGCGCTGCGCCGGGCGCTGGAGGGCAACCGGGACAGCCGGCAGGGCATCGACCTGCTCCTCGACGGCCTCCGCAAAACGCGTACCAACACCGAGTTCCTCACCCAGCTCATGCGGACCACCCCGCCCGACCGCCAGGGTGCTCGTGCCGCCTGAGGACGACCCGTGCCTCACCGGGCGCGGACGAGCGCGAGGGCTCGGGCGACTGGCGTCTGCCGGCCGATCGGAAGTGCCGGGGACACCGGCTCTCGGGAGCGAGCTAACCCGCGCCGGCGCGGCGTGCGTTGCGGAACCGTCGCTGGTAGGCAGCGGGGCTGAGAGAAAGCTTCCTGGCGAAGACGCGGCGCATGCTTTCGTAACTGGGGAACCCGGCGAGCGTGGCGGCTTGCGTCGCGGTGTGCCCTTGGTCGAGCAGGGCCCTGGCCAGGTCGAACCGGATGTTCTCCACGTACCGCGCCGGTGTCGTGGACAGTTCGTCGCGGAAGAGCCGGGTGAGCTGCCGGGTGCTCACGTTGAGGTGTTTCGCGAGCGCACCGAGCGAGTGGTCCCCGCCGGGGTTCGCCGTCACCCGGTCGGTGATGGTGCGGAGGGCGGGCGAACGCGGCGGCGGCCCTTGCAGCGGAGCCGAGAACTGCGACTGTCCGCCCGCACGCTGCATGTAGACCACGAGAGCGCGCGCGACGTCCCGAGCCACGTCCGGTCCGTGGTCCTCTTCGACGAGGGCGAGAGCCAGATCGATGCCCGCCGTCACCCCGGCGGAGGTGTAGGTGGTGCCGTTGCGGACGTAGATCGCATCGGGTTCGACGCGGCACGTCGGGCACCGGACGGCGAGTTCGTGGGTGACCTGCCAGTGCGTGGTCGCGCGCTTGCCCTCGAGGAGGCCGGCGGCGGCGAGGACGAACGCTCCCGTGCAGATCGACGCGACCCGGCCGGCCACCGCCGCCGGTATCCGCGCGGCGTCCGCCAGCTCCTGGGGGACGCGGGCGCGCGGGTAGCGGTCCGCACCGGCCACCAGGAACGTGGCGGGGGCCGACTCGCCCGACACGGCGGCGTCGACCGCGATCCGGATGCCGAGGTTCGACGTGACGTCCGCACCGGTCGGTGACACCAGCACGATCCGGTAGTCGGCGCCGAACCGGTTCGCCTCCTTCAACACCTCGGCGGGACCGGCGACGTCCAGCAGGGTCACTCCGTCGTAGACCAGGATCTCGACGCGGTGCGGGACCGGGTGCCCGGCTGCCCCGGGCGACGCCGGACGACGGGTCGTCGGCAGCGCGGAAGACGGGGGCACAGGCCATTGGTAGCACACCGCTCCCCTGCCCCATGGCCGTCACCGAGCCGAAACGTGGCTCACGGCCGCGGTCCTGCCGTGTCCGGATCTGAGTGGTTCCTGGCCCGAAGGGGGCGGCGCCGTACGCCGACTGGTCGGCAGCATGGAAGCCGGACCATCCACACACTGCTCCAGGAAAGCGCAAAGGTCATGTCAGAGGTCATCGCGGGGTTGGACGTTCCCGAGACAGCGGCGGTCGCCGAAGCGACGCGGCTCATCCAGGAGACGACCAGTCCCCTCATCTACCACCACTCCCGGCGGGTTTTCTTCTTCAGCCGAATGCACGCGCACCAGCTCGGCGTGAAACCGGACCCGGAACTGCTGTACCTGGCCGCCATGTTCCACGACGCCGGTCTGCTGACGCCCTTTTCCGACGTCGAACAGCGGTTCGAGGTCGATGGCGCCGACCACGCCCGCAAGTTCCTGCTCGAGCGCGGTTTCTCGGCCGCCGCCGCGGAAACCGTGTGGACGGCGATCGCGCTGCACACCACGCCGGGCATTCCCGGCCGGATGGGCCCGGAGATCGCCAGCACGCACCTCGGCGTGCTGACCGAAGTCATCGGCCTCGGCCTGGACCGGTTCGAGCACGACCAGGTCGAGGAGATCCTCGCCGCGCACCCGCGCGGGGACTTCAAGAACGAGTTCCTGCGAGCCTACGTGGCGGGGAACAAGAACCGCCCCGAAACCACGAACGGCACCGTGAACTCCGACGTGCTCGAGCATTTCATCCCCGGCTTCCACCGCACGACCACGGTGGAGCGCATCGTCGGCTCCCCCTGGCCCAGCTGATCAAGACACCCAGAAGGCAACGCTATGAACGGTGCGAGCCGTCGCGGGAACGGCGGCCGTCTCGGACGAGGTGCCTCCTTCGCCGTGCTGGTCGCCGCCAACGTGCTGATGATGGCCACCGCGAGCGCCCCGTCGCCGATCTACCCGTTGTACCAGCAGCGGTGGGGCTTCTCGGTCACGATGCTCACGGTGATCTTCGCCGGCTACGTCGCCGGCCTGCTCGGCGCTCTGCTGACGGTCGGGTCCCTGAGTGACCACCTGGGCCGCCGACGGGACCTGGTCGCTCGTGATCGCCCGCGTGGTGCAGGGCGTCGCCACGGGAACGGCCACGGGCGCACTCGCTGCCGGGCTGGTCGAGTTCTCGCCTGCGCGACGCCCGCATCTCGGGCCCACGATGACCGCGGTGGGCACGAGCGTCGGCATGGCGACCGGGGCGGGGGTCGTGGGGCTGCTCGTCCAGGTGACCGCCCATCCCGACGCGGTCGTCTTCCCCGCCCTGACGCCGGCGTTCGCGGGCCTGGCCGTGGTGGTGCTCACGATCCCCGAGACGCACACCCGGCGAGCCGGTGCGCTGGTCTCGCTGCGACCGCGAGCCCGCGTGCCCCGGGAGACCCGGCCGGAGTTCCTCGCCTCGGTCCCCGCCGTCGTCGCCGGGTGGTCCATGACCGGACTGTTCCTCGCGCTGACCCCGTCGCTGGTGACCGACGTCCTGCACGTGCGGTTCGGCGCCGCGGGCGGCCTCGCCATCGCGGTGCTGTTCCTCGCCAACAGCGCGGGCCGGGACCTGGGCCGTCCGGCACACGGCACGAGGAGCCACCTCGCTGGGAGCGGTCCTGCTGACCGCCGGGTCCGCCGGACTGGCCGCGGCCCTGGCGCTGACGTCCGCGATGTTCTTCGTCGCCGGCTCGGTCATCGCCGGGCTGGGCGTCGGCCTGACGTTCAACGGAACCCTCCGTGGCATCAGCGCCGCCACCACCGCGACGGCGCGGTCGGAGGTGTTCTCCGCCGCCTACGTGATCAGCTATGCGGCACTGAGCCTCCCGTCCCTCGCCGCCGGCCTGCTGGCGCGTTCGTGGGGCCTGGGATCCACGGCTTACCTGTACATCGCGTTCGTCGGCGTGCTGTCCTTGGGTGCCGCCGTCCACGCGGGTCGACCACGCGCCCGTCTGCGCCCCGGCGACGTGGTACCCGCGAACCTCGAGACCGTTCGCCCCGAGCGGACCCCGCACTGAGCCCGAACCACCTGCATCCGCCCGAACGTCTTGGAAGGACCCGAGCATGCGAGCCATCACCGTGCGAGACCGCGACGCGGGCGTCGGCGGACTCACCCTCACCGACCTGCCTTACCCCCACGCCGCCGAGAACGACGTCATCGTGCGGGTGCACGCCGCGGGCTTCACCCCCGGAGAGCTCGACTGGCCGGGAACGTGGACCGACCGCGCGGGCCGCGACCGGACGCCCAGCGTCCCCGGGCACGAACTGTCCGGAGTCGTCGTCGAGCTGGGCTACGGAACCACCGGCCTCACCGTCGGCCAGCGGGTGTTCGGCCTGACCGACTGGACCCGCAACGGCTCCCTGGCCGAGTACACCGCGGTGGAGGCTCGCAACCTGGCCCCGCTCGCGGCCGACATCGAGCACACCGTGGCCGCCGCGCTGCCCATCTCCGGACTGACCGCATGGCAGGGACTGTTCGACCACGCGCGCCTCACCACGGGCCAGACCGTGCTCGTCCACGGCGCCGCGGGCGGCGTCGGCTCCATCGCCGTCCAACTCGCCCGCGAGGCAGGCGCCCACGTGATCGGCACCGGCCGGGCCGACGACCGCGACGTCGTACTCGGCCTCGGCGCGCGGGCCTTCCTCGACCTGGGCACCGACGACCTGGCGAGCGTCGGCGAGGTCGACGTGGTGTTGGACGTCATCGGCGGCGACGTCCTCCAGCAGTCCACTGCGCTCGTACGCCCCGGCGGCACCCTCGTCACCATCGCCGCGCCACCCACCCTCCAGCCCCACGACGGCCGGGCCATCTTCTTCGTCGTCGAACCCGACCGCGCCCGGCTCGCCGACCTCGCCCAGCGCCTGCGGGACGGACGACTCAAGCCGATCGCCGGCCCCGTGCGACCGCTCTCCGAGACCGCCGACGCGTTCGCCCGCCGCCGGCGCGCCCCCGGCAAGACGATCATCCAGGTCACGGGATGACAAGGAGCGCGGCATTCGTGATCGGCAGCCGGATCGCCGGTGACCCCGTGCCGGGAATCCGAGCCTCGTGACCGAAGCGGCCGGCCGTTCCTGTAATCCTTTACGCTGGGTTGGTGGCAGAACGATCGCGGAGACGTCAGGGCCAGCGGACGGTCAGTATCAGGGATGTCGCAGAGGCCGCCGGGGTCTCCGTGGCCACGGTCTCCCGCGCGCTGAGCGCCGACTCGGCCAGTTTCCAGATTCGTCCCGAGACCCGGCAGCACGTGCTGGAGACCAGCGCGGCCCTGGGCTACCGTCCGAACGACCTCGCACGGGCGCTGCTGCAGCAACGTACCTCGGTCATCGGCGTCATCGTGCCCGACATCGCCAACCCGTTCTACACCGGCGTCGTGCGCGGCATCGAGGACGTCGCCTCCGAGGCCGGCTACCGCATGGTGCTGTGCAACACCGACCGTGAACCCGACCGCCTGGACAAGTACCTCGAGACGTTGGTGTCGAGCCGGGTCGACGGTGTGCTCATCGCCGGCGGTGCGGCGGACACCCCGCTCGACGTGGACGTCTTCACGCGGTACCACACGAAAGTGGTCGTCGTGGGCAGGCACGACGTGGCGTGCCCGTCGGTGCAGCTCGACAACGTCGCCGCCGGGGCGGCGATCACCGCGCACCTCGCCGGGCTCGGCCACCGGCGGATCGCGCTCATCGCCGGTCCCGGCGACTCCCGCACCATGCGCGATCGCCTGGAGGGTTACCGCAGCGCGTTGCGCGCACACGGGCTTCCGCAGCTCGACGAGCTGATCAGGCGAGGCGAGCTGGACGAGGACTCCGGCTATCGCGCGGCGGGCGAACTGTCCACGATGGACGTTCCCCCGACGGGCATCGTGACGCTCAACGACCGGATGGCGGTCGGCGCTCTCGCGGCACTGCATGATCGGGGCATTTCCGTGCCCCAGAAGGTATCGGTCACGGGATTCGACGACGTGTCGTTCGCGTCCTACGTCCGGCCGAAGTTGACGACGGTCTCGGTGCCGACCTACCGCATCGGCACCACCGCGGCCGAGCTGCTGCTCAGCGCGCTCCGCGGCGAGCCGGACAGCGACGGGGGCAAGCGGGTTGTGCTGCCCACCGAGGTGGTCATCCGGGACAGCTCCGCGCCGCCGCCGGCGTAGCGCTTCCGGCGGCGTCGACCAGGAGATCCGGGGCACCCATCTGACCGCCCTTGAAGGCGATCTCGATCGTGGAGCCGTCGTCGAGCCGGGCCGTGCACAGCGGTACGGCGTCGGCGAGCCGCGCGAGCATCGACACCGATCGCACGCCGAGGGCACGTGCGACACTGGTCGAGGTGTCGCCGCCACAGACGACGAAGCGCCGCGCGAAGCCGTCCCGGTGGATCCGCCGTGCCGCGGCGGCGAGCGCTCGCCGGATCCGCGCACCCGAACCGTGCCCCTGATCGTTCGGTGCGCGCACGATCACGGGCACCCCGTCGCGCAAGGCCCGCACCGCCTGGCCCGTCGCCGAGGTCCGGAACACCGCGAAACCCGCCGATTCGGCGTGGGAGAGCTGCTCTGCCGTCACCGGCGAGCGGCTGCCCGACAGCACGACCGTCGCCGGTTCCGGGTCCACTGTGGACGCCGGGAGCGGGGTGCGGCCGAGCAGCCCGGCGACGCCGACCGCGACGCTCGACGGGCCGGCCACCAGGTAGGGCGTCTGCGCTCTGCCGAGCACCGACCGGCCGAACGCCCCGACGTGCTCGTCGGTGAGCGCGTCCACCACCAGCAGACCCGGCTCTGCGGTGGCCAGCGTGGCATCGAGGTCTTCCAGCTGCGGCAGCGGCAGGCTCCGCACCGGCAGGCTCGTCTGGGACGCGAGCATCCGCACCAGGTCGGCTTCCCGTGCGGGCGTCGTCGGATGCCGGGACATGCTGGGGTGACGGTCCAGCCGGTAGGTCCGCCCGTCGAGACCGTAGGTCGCGAAGAGGTTGCCGAAACAGCAGTAGCGGCCGAGGTGCGGGCACCCGCCCAGGACGGGAACGACGTCCTGGGCCAGCGCCCGCGACCCGACGGCCAGCGCGTGCCCGATGTTGCCGACCCGGGCCGAGGAGTCGAAGGTCGAGCACACCTTGTACTGCACGAGCGCCGCACCGAGCCCGGTCAGTGCCGAGAGCGCGGCGAGCCACTCCCGCTCGAGCTCCTGGATGCCGACGATCCGGCCGCTGCCCGCGATGCCGACGCACTCCAGGCCCGGATACGCGGCGAGCTCCGCCGGTTCCGGTGGGGACAGGAACACCGCGGCGGAGACGCCGGCGAGCGTGTACCGCTCGAGCACGTCCGTCGCGCCGGTGAAGTCGTCGGCGTAGTAGGCCAGCCGCATTTCAGATCACGATTCCCGACAGCGGTCCCTTCGCCATCAGGTAAATGATCACGATGAACAGCGCCAGGTACAGCAGACTCCACCAGAACGTCCGGCGGAACAGCACGCCCTCGTGCCCGGACAGACCGACCGCGGCCGCCGCCATCGCGAGGTTCTGCGGACTGATCAGCTTGCCGAGCGAGCCCGCCGCGCTGTTGGCGCCCGCGAGCAGGTAGGCGCTGACGCCGATGTGCTGTGCCGACGCCACCTGCACCGCGCCGAACAGGGCGTTGGCCGAGGTGTCGGACCCGGTCGCCGCGACACCCAGCCAGCCGAGCACCGGCGACAGCAGCACGAAGGCACTCCCCGCGCCCGCGAAGAACGCGCCGATCGTCGCCGCCTGGCCCGAGTAGTTGAGCAGGTAGGCGAACGCGAGCACGCACATCACGGTCGCGGCGGCGAAGCGGATCTGCACCGCGGAAGCCTTGTACTCTCTCAGTCCGGTGCGCCAGCGGATCCGCAGGACGAGCATCGCGATGAGGCCGGTGACGAGCAAAACCGTGCCGGTCGCGCTGACGAAGTCGATGGTGAAGGTCCGCAGCGACACCGGCGACCCGTTGGGGCGGACCACTTTCGTGCCCGGCCAGACGAAGCTCACCGACAACCCGCCCACCGCCCGGCTGACCGGCCCGTCGATCGACACCAGCGCGAGCAACGCCGTGAGCACGGCGTACGGGACGAACGCCCGCACCGTCGGCCAGAGCGTGAGCGGCCGCGACCGCATCGCCGTGGGGCTGCGCGCGGCCCCGGGGGCCTCCGCGGCGACCGGCCGCGTGCGGCGCAGCCGCAGCACCGCGACACCCGCCAGCGCGGCGAGCACCGCGCCGCCGAGGTCGGCCAGCTGGAACGCGACGTAGTTCGAGACGACGAACTGCCCGACACTGAACCCGGCCGCGAGCGCCAGCGCGAGCGGCCACAGCTCACGCAGGCAGCGCCAGCCGCCGAGCACGAGCAGGAGTACGAACGGCACGAAGAACGCGACCATCGCCGACTGCCTGCCGACCATGTCGCCCAGCGGTTCCGCGGCGAGCCCCGTGGTCTTGCTCAGCGTCAGGATCGGGTTGCCCACCGAGCCGAACGCGGTGCCCGCCGCGTCGGCGAACAACGCCACGGTCGCCGCACGGACCGGCGAGTAGCCCATCGCCAGCAACAAGGCCGCGACGACTGCGATCGGCGCGCCGAAGCCCGCCATGGCCTCCAGCAACGACCCGAAGCAGAACGCGACGACCAGCGCCTGCACCCGAACGTCGTCGGAGAGCACCAGGAACGTCTCGCGCACCCGGTCCAGGTACCCGGAGACCTGGACGAGCCGGTTCACCCAGACCGCGTTCAGCACGATCCAGACGATGGGGAACAACCCGGCGGCCGCTCCTTCGACGGTCGTGCTCAGCGCGGTCACCGGCGGCAGCCGGTACACCAGCACGGCCACGGCGAGCGCGGCGAGCACGCTGATCAGCGCGGCCCAGTGCGCCCGCATCCGGACGACGCCGAGCAGGACGAGCAGGAGTACCAGCGGCAGCGAGGCGGTCAGTGCCGACCACGCCAGCGACCTGCCTACGGGAGTGATGAGCTGATGGTGCATGACATGCTCCTCGGATAGACCTGTGGCCCCCGGCCGGCCCGAGGAGTCATGGCACGATGACCACCTTCAGCGGGTCCCCTTCCCTCTCCCTGATCACCCGGAACGCCTCGCCGATCTGCTCGAGCGGAAAGTGGTGGGTGACGAGTTCCTTGCCGCGCAACGCCCCGCTGGCCGCGAGCGCCACCGCGCGCTCCACGTTGTTGCCGCCCTCACCGCGTGAGGTGTACATCGTGATGTCCTTGCGGATCGCGGCGCTCAGGTCGAACTCGACCTTGCCCGGGTAGAACGCGACGAAGAGGATCTTCCCGCCGCGCTTGGTGACCTCGACGGCCTGCTGCGGTGTGGACGGTCCCCCCGAGGCCTCGATCGTCAGGTCCGGGCCCACGCCACCGGTGAGCTCGAGGACGCGCTCCACCGGGTCGGTCTCCTGGGCGTTGACCACCTGGTCGACGCCCAGCCGCAGGCCCAGATCGAGCCGGGACTGGCGGGTGCCCACCAGGATGACCTTCGCCGCGCCCATCACCTTGCACACCTGCGCGGTCATCAAGCCGACCGCCCCTGGCCCGAACACGACGACGGTCTGGCCGACGATGTAGCCCTGCGCGGTGTCCAGCCCGTAGAGCCCGGTGCCGGCGGTCGTGATCAGCACGGCGTCTTCGGGCGAGAGGTGCTCGGGCAGCCGGTAGAGCGCGCTGACGTGGTGCACGGCGTACTCGGCGAAGCCACCGTCGGTCGTCATGCCGGTGGCCCGGTGCCCCTTGCCGGTGTCGCCGTAGTTGAGGCACGCGGTGTACTTGCCGGTCACGCAGTTGGCGCACCGGCCGCAGCCGCGGTGCGCTTCGATGCAGACCTTGTCGCCGGGCGCGAACTCGTCCACATTGGACCCGACGGCGACGATCGTGCCCGTCCACTCGTGGCCGGGCGTGTACTCGCCGAACGGCGGGGTCTGCGGGAAGTGCCCGTCGAGGATCTTCAGGTCCGTACCGCACGCGCCACACATGGCCACGCGCACCAGGACCTCGTCGGGCCCGTACGACGGGACGTCGCGCTCGACCACGCGGAGGTCGCCGGGTCCGAACAGGACCGCGGCCCGCATCCGGTCCGGGATGCCGCCGGAAGGCGCGGGAGCGGACGTGACTGCCGATTGGCTCATCGTTGAACCTCTCTCGGTTGAGGGTGTCGGACTACTGCCGGGCGAGCAGGCGGATCAACTCCTCGGCCGCCAGTGTGCCCAGCTCGGGATCGTTGATCGTGAGCGCGCGGCGTTCGATGCGGACGTTCTCCGGCGCGAGCGCGACGAACTCGTCGACGAACGCCGCGTTCGCCGCCGGGTCGTGCAGGGGCCCGCCCGGGGAGCCGACCTGCGACCAGCCCAGCTCGGGGAGCACGACGGTCACCGGTCCCGTCGCGGCACCGAGCCGTTTCGCCATGGTGCGTGCGACGTGGACGAGTTCCTCCGCGCTCGCGCGCACGTTGGTGTTGTTCGGGTTGTGGTAGTGGATGGCCCGCTCGCGCAACGGCTCCGGGATGGTCTCCGCCGCGGCGAAACAGTGGTACTCGAGCCCGCCGGGCAGCACGACCTGCGGGATGCCACGCTCTCCCGCAGCCGTGAGCCTGCCCTCGCGCACGGGCGTGTAGATGTCGTCGGGGTACAGCTCCGCGAGCACCTCGTGGGTCGTGATGTCGAGGACACCGTCGAACAGCCCCTCGCGGATCAGCCGTTCCATCGCCGAGCCGGACGCGCCCGAGGCGTGGAAGGGCACCACCTCGAGCCCGCTCGCCCGCAGGCGCTCGATGGCGGTCGTCACCGCTGCGTGCGTGTTGCCGAACGCCGTCACCGCGACGACCCGCTTGCCCCGCGGCGCCTCGTAGCTGCCGGCGCGTGCCATCCCCACCACCGCGGCCGCCGCCTGCCGCAGCACGGTTCCGGTGATCTGGTTGGGCCCGCCCAGCAGGTCGCCGACCGAGAACGAGACCGTGATGTCGGCATCGCCGATGAAGCCACGCAGGTTGCCGGACGCCACAGTGGACACGACGTGCTTCGGCAGGCCGAACGGCAGCGACCGCATCGCCGCCCCTGTCACGGCGGTGCCCTGGTTGCCGCCGACCCCGAGCACGCCGTGCAGCCTGTCCTGGTGGTGCCACAGGCTCAGGATCGTGCCCGCCCCGGTGGCCATCGCCGCCATCGCGTGGTCACGGCGCGCGTGCTCGCGAAGGTCGGCGAGCCGCTCCCCCGCGGCGGAGGCGACGACCGACGCCGGCACGTCGGACAACGCCTCCTCCCGCGGGCCGCTGCGCAGGCCGACGTCGACGACCTTGGGTTCGCAGCCCCAGCGCCGCACCTCGGAGACCAGGAACTCGGTCTCCTCCCGCTTCGTATCCACTGTGGACACGATCGCGATGACGGGGTCCATCACCTGACCTCCGCGAGCGGGTCGCCGTCGTGCGCCAGCGCCAGGCCCGCGGGAACCCCGCCGGTGATCTGCGCGGCCAGCAACGCCACCTTGGCGTTGTCCTCGAGGTACTCCGTGCGGTAGTACGCCGTGCGCAGGTCGGGCCCGACGGTGACGGTTCCGTGCTCCCGCATGATCAGCCCGCGGATCCCGGTGCCGGAGAACTTCTCCAGCACCGCGTCCGCGAGTTCCTGGGAGCCCGCCGGCAGCAGGTCGACGCTGTCGAGCGCGCGAAGGTGCCCGCGGGCGGCGGCGTGCACGAGCGCCGGCACCTCGTTGGCCACCGCGAAGGCGACCGCGTACGGCGGGTGCAGATGGACGACGGCGCCTACCTCCGCGCGGCACTGGTAGATCCCGGCGTGCCACAGCCATTCCTTGGACGGCTTGCGGCCCACGTCCAGCACCTCGCCCGACAGTCTCATCAGCACGGTGTCGGCCGCGGTCATGTCACCCTGGCAACAGCTGGTCACCTTGATCAGCATCAGGTCGGTGCCGGGCACCCGTACGCTGTTGTTGCCACTGACCCCGGGCACCAGTCCCTTCTCGTAGCCACGCCGGGACACCGCAGCCAGCTCGTCACGCAATGCCTGCAGTACTCCGGGATCCACCCCGTTGTCCACGACCACGTCCTCCGTCCTCAGGCGCGCCCGGGGTAGTCGCTGTAGGTGACCTCGACGTCGAACTTGCGAACCTCCTGCACGAACGACGCGAGGTGCTCCGACATCCGGTCCAGCATCTGCAGCCCCTTCTCCCGGTTGGACCGGAAGGGGTTGCCGATCACCGCCGTGTCGCAGTACTCGTGGTGCTCCATCGGCACCCAGATGTTCTCCGACCCCTTGAACTTCACCGTCGACGTGCCGTCGATCTTGGAGAACTCGTCGGTCATGTAGGCCGGCGCGTGCGCCCGGTCCTCGACCGCCCGCTTCATGTTCACCAGCCCTTCCGACGTCGCCATGAGCGCGGACGTCTCCAGCTCGCTGGAGTGCCAGCCCGGCGTCTCCTCCGGCGGGTTCTCGAACAGGTCCTGGATCACCGACGCGTCCCGCTCGGTCGGCGTCTTGTAGTAGGAGATGAACGCACCGGTGTCATAGCGCAACTGTCGCATGACCTCGTCGATCGGCTTCGTGTTCGAGCCGTGATGGCTGACGAAGATGACCCGTTTGAAGCCGTGGAAGATGAGGCTGCGCGCGATGTCGCTCATGATCCGACGATAGGTCTCGGCGCGCAGCGTGATCGTGCCCGCGCCCTCGAGGTGCCTGCCCATGTGGTGTGGCGAGTACCCGAACGGGACCAGCGGGGAGTAGAGCACGTCGGCGGCCTTGGCGGCGCGCTTGACGACCTCCATCGTCACGTAGCTGTCCGTGCCCAGCGGGATGTGCGCGCCGTGCTTCTCGGTGCTGCCGAGCGCGACGAGGACCGTGTCCTGGTCCCCTTCCGCGAGCCGTTCGGCGACCTCGGCGAAGGACAGCGCCAGGATGTTGTGCTTGCGCTCCTCGTCGGCGTCCTCGTTGACGTAGTCCACCTCGGCCACTCCGACCTCCAATGTAAAGGATTTCTGTAAAGCGTTACATTGGTGACCGTACAACCCATCGCGCGCCTGTGCAAGGGTGCGGACGGGGCATCGGAAGCTGGCTGTCCGACGCCACGGGGGGCACGACGAGCTCAGGGGCGGCGGGCCGGACGGAAACGATCACAAGGATCGGCGAGAAGGCGGAACCGGAGAACTCCGTGACCGCATGGGTGGGGCGCTCGCCGTGGTCTTTGCCGAAGGACTCTTCGGTGGGCAGGTGGATCTGGTTCACAGTGCTGGCTTGCTCCTGGAGTCCTCCGATGACCCGGCGTCATATGGGTGAGAACACCGCCCATGACCGTCGGCGTTTCGGCCACCCGCCTCCTGCTTGGCCTGGCGGGCCAGCAGCTCAAGCTGGGCCCTCGACCCGGGACTCGAGGAAGCCACCAGGACCAGTGGCGCCGGTCCATTCAGGACACTCCGCACCGTGACGCCGCCCGCGGTCAAACCGGCCGTGCTCTCCGGCGCGCTGCTCGCGCTCGTGTACGGGACCGCCCTGTTCTCGGTGCCGTTGATCATCGGCACCCAGGCCCGCATCGACATCCTGACGGTGCAGGTGGTCCGGATGCTCGCGTTCACCTACCCGCCAAGGATCGGCGAGGCGCTGATCCTCTCGCTGCTGGTGGCCGTGGTGCTGGCACTGCTGTGGGGGGTCAACGCGCGGGTCGTGCGGCGCGGCCACTTCGCCACCGTCGGCGGCCGGCACTCGGCGCGGCCCACCACCGTGCTGCGGCCGGTGCCGCTGGTGGTCGCCAGGATCGTGCTGCTCGGTTTCGTGCTGCTGGCGGCGGTCCTGCCGCTGCTGGCGCTGGTGCTGGTGTCGTTCCAGGGTTTCTGGTCCGGCAAGCTCCCGGCGCGCTCTCACACATGGTGATCGGCGTCGCGCTGCTGGCCGTGCTCGGCGGACCGCCGCTGGGGCTGGGCGGAACGCTCACCCTGCTCGTCATCGCCTACGTCGTGCTCTACCTGCCGCAGGCTTCGGTGAGCGCCCAGTCGGGCCAACCAGCTCGTGGGCGGCGAGCTGTCCGAGGCGTCGTGGGTCGCCGGCCGGGGCCGGGGCGCGACCGTGCGGAAGATCGTGCTGCCACTGACGCGACCCGGGCTGATCTCGGGCTGGACATTCGTGTTCGTGCTCGTCGCCGGGGACATCACGGCGTCCTCGCTGCTGGCCGGCCCGAGCACCCCGTGGTCGGGTTCGTGATCACCACGCTGTTCCAGAACGGCACCTATCCCCTGCTGGCTGCACTGGGCACGGTGATCAGCGTCGTGTCGTGCGCGGTGGTGCTCACGGCACTGTCCCTGGCGAACCACAGGAGGCGCTACGAGCGCCGCGCCCGCGGATAGCCGGCTTTCACGCCGCTCAGCCGGGTGTGCGGCCACCCTTCAGGTCACCGGGAAGGCCGTGCTGCCGGTCACCCGATGTCTCTCCTGCCGCGGAACAGCGCCTCCTGGGCGATGCTCGCCACCAGCTCGCCGTCCGGAGCGTGGACGGTGCCGGTGTACCACCCCCGTCCGCGGCCGGCGGCCTTCGGCACCAGATCGGTCAGCAGCCAGCCGTCGAACCGGACCGGACGATGGAACCACACGGCGTGGTCGAGACTCGCCCCCGTCGCGTTGTTCTCGTCGTGCAGGGGGAAGAGTCCACTGGAGATGTCGGACAGATACGTCAGAACACAGGCATGAGTGAGCGGGTCGTCCGGCAGGTCCACAGTGCAGCGAGCCCAGAACCTCGTCGGCCACTCGACGTCCGGATCGGGTTGCTGGGGCAGTTTCGCCTCGATCGAGAGCAGCCGTGGCAACACGGCCTCGGGCAGCTCCTCGGGTGGCGGCACCACAGGTGCGGGCTGCACTTCGCGGGTGGCTCCCGGTTCGTCCGTCACGAACGAGGCGGACAGGGTGAAGATGACCTCGCCGTCCTGGGTCGCCGTCACCCGGCGCGCGGAGTACGACCGGCCGTCCCGGTCGCGGCTCACCCGGAAGGCGATCGGCGTGCCCGCGACACCGCCACGCAGGAAGTACCCGTGCAGGGAATGCGGTTCGCGGCCTGGCGGCACAGTCCGGCCCGCCGCGTACAGGGCCTGCGCGGCGACCTGACCGCCGTAGAGCGGGAAAGGCTCCTCGACGGCGGGGGGCGCACAATAGAGATCCTGTTCGACCTCGTCGAGGGCGAGCAGGCCGAGGACCGTCTCGGCGACGGCCGGTGGCGGGGTCCGCGAAGTCATCCCAAAAATGTACAAGCTGTCAGATGGCTCAGTCACCGTGTCGGTCGACACGGAACACCTACCGGCCACGCGGCGGCGGGCGAGGTAGTCCTCGACATCCATGCTCGCGCTCCTCCGGGGGTCCCGGGTTCATAGCTACGTTACAACTATTGACTGTAATGTCAGAGGTGTCTTACCGTCGTGGGGCGGGGCTTCTTGCTCCGGCAACGACGCCAGGAGGAGACAGGACATGAGCGTCACACCCGAAGACCTGATCGAGCGCAGCATCCCGTTCGTCGACGAGATCAAGAACCGCACCGCCGGGGCCGAGCTGGAGACCTGGCTCAACGAGAACCGGGGCCCGGGCTCGCAGCTGTGGGACGACCTCGCCCGCATGGTCAAGGAAGGCGTCGCCGACGGTTGGGCCGCCAACATCGAGGTCGACGGCCCCGGCTACCGCCGGAGCCGGATCATCGAGCCGTGCGAGCGACTGAGCTGGTTCAGCATCACCGCGGTCTACCTGAACAGCGTCCCGGTCTTCCGCGGCGAGTACCACCAGCATCCCTACGGCGAGATCAACATGGTCGTCCCGCTGGATCCCGGCGCTCTGCTGCGCGGCCCGCGGGGGTGGCAGGGGCCGGGCTGGACCTCGCCCGAGCCCGGAAGCCACCACTACCCCGAGGTCGTGGGCGGGAGCCTGGTCGCCCTGTTCTACCTGCCCGCGGGCCGCATCTCCTATGACATCACGGCGCCCGCGGACTACGCGGCCTCCGACGGGCGCTGACGCGGGCCGGCCGGCTGATGAACGACACCACCACGGAATTCGCACCGGCGGCGGCGACCGTCGAAGAGGCACTGCTCACCCGCCGCAGCGTCCGCGCGTTTCTGCCGACACCGGTGCCCAGAGCCGAGGTGGAGCGACTGCTCGCGCTGGCCTCCCGCTCGGCCAGCAACTCCAACTGTCAGCCGTGGCACGTCCACGTCCTGACCGGTGAGTCGAAGCGACGCCTGACGGAGGCGCTCTGGAAGGCGCTGGACGCGGACGGTCGCGTCGCCGAACGGGAGTACCCGTTCCAACCGGCACCGGAGGACTGGGAAGAACCGTTCCGGACCCGGCGCCGGATCTTCGGCGAGGGCCTCTACCGCGACACGCTCGGGATAGCGGCACACGACGCCGAGGGTCGGCTGGGGCACCACCGGCGCAACTACGACTTCTTCGGCGCCCCGGTCGGTTTGATCCTCACCGTCAGCCGGCGGCCGCTCGCCGGCGCGCTGATCGACGCCGGGCTCTTCCTGCAGGCACTCATGCTCGCGGCCCGGCACGCGGGGCTCGACACCTGCCCGCAGGCCTCGTTCATCGACTTCTACCCGGTACTGCGCCGGCAGCTGAACATCCCGGACGATCAGCTCATCGTCTGCGGCGTCGCCCTCGGATACGCCGACCGCGAGCACTGCCTCAGCGGTTATCGGACCGCGCGTGAACCGGTCGGCGAGTTCACCACGTTCCACAGCGGCGAACTCGGCTGACCTCCGCCACCCGGCGACCGCCGCCCCTCGGTCGCCCAGGCCGGCCATCGACGTTTCGCCTGCCGCAGGGAAGGCTGTGTCGATGCCTATCCACATCGAGCACGAGACCGAGACCGAGACCTTCGAGCGTTCGGCCAACGAGCAGATCCGGAAGGTCGTCGAGGACTGGGCCCTCTACCGCGACTCCGCGCAGTGGGAGAAGTTCGCGACGGTCTGGCACGCCGACGGCTGGATGACCGCGACCTGGTTCCAAGGGCCTTTCGCCGAGTTCATCGACGTCAGCCGCGCGGCTTTCGACCGGGGCGGCCAGATCCTGCACTTCCTCGGCGGCTTCACCTGCGAGGTCACCGGTGACCGGGCGATCGCCCAGACGAAGATGAAGATCGAGCAGCGGGCACAGGTCGACGAGATCCTCGTCGACGTGACCTGCACCGGGCGGTTCTTCGACTTCCTCGAGCGCCGTGACGGGCGCTGGGGGATCGTCCGCCGCCAGCCGATCTACGAGTCCGACCGGATGGACGTCGTCGACCCGGCGACGACCCTCGAGCTCGACGCGACCGTGCTGGCCAGTTTCCCGGCCGGCTACCGCCATCTCGGCTACCTGCAGGAGAACAACGGGTACCGGGTCATGCGCGACCTGCCGGGGTTGCGGGGTCCCGCGGTCGAGGTGCTCTACGACGAGGGCCGGGGCTGGCTCGGTGGCTCGGCGACGCCGGGAGTCGTGCGCCGCAACGAGCGCGACAGTGCCTCGTGACGCCGCGCGAACCAGCGGTCCCGGCGCGCACCGTGCACAGTGGACATACCGCCGCCCGCCTTTCCCCGGGGAAAGTCGCATGGCTCAGCGCGGCCGTCGTCGGCGGCCGTCGGCTCGGCTGCTGCCTGGGCTGTCACCGGCTCGCTCCTTCCAACGCCAGGAGGGTTCGTTTCGCCTGGTCGCCGCCGCGGTACCGGCCGGACGACCCGTCGGCGCGCACCACCCGGTGGCACGGGACCACGAGCGGCAGCGGGTTCGTCGCGCACGCCGTCCCGGCGGCGCGGACCGCCCTCGGGCTTCCGGCGCCGGCCGCGACCTGTGCATAGCTTTCCGTGCGCCCATAGGGAATGTGCGCGAGATGGTCGAGCACCGAACGGCGGAAGCCCTTCGCGAGCCGGAGGTCCAGCGGGACGTCGAACACCTGCCGCCGCCCGCGGAAGTACTCGTCCAGCTCGCGGACGGCCGGGTCGAGGCGTGCCGGCGCGCGCAGCACCCTCGGGCTGACCACCGCTGACAGCTCGGCGAGAACGGCGTCGTGGTTCTCACCGTCGAACGCCACCCGGACGAGCCCGCGCTCGGTCGCCGCGAGCAGCAGCGGGCCGACCGGCGAGTCCATGGTCCGGTAACCGACATCGAGCAGGCCCGCCTCCTGCGCGGCCCCGGCCAGGCGCTCGCGCAACCGGCTGGTCACCGCGGGATCGACTTCCCGCAGCGCGCCGGCCAGCTCGCCGGGAAAAGTCGTCATGTCGGTACTCCTTCGGTTTCGGACCGCCGGTAAGCCTTTCGCAGCGCCTTGATCCCGTCGGCGGCTGCGCGGCGTGCGGCGTCGGCTGTTCCGCCGGTGACGGCCGCCACGTCCTGGTAGGGAAACCCGCCGAGATAGTGGTAGGCGACGGCGGCCCGCTGTTTGCCGGGCAGCCGGGCCAGTGCCTGCCACAGGTCGCCGTCCCAGTCCTCGGGCCGCCCCGAGCGGGCCGGCTCGTCCGGGAGCCCGTCCACCGGGACCGGCCGCCGCGCCCGGTCCCGGTGGACGTCGATGGCCTTCCGGTGGGCGATGGTGACCAGCCACGCCTCGACGTTCGCGTCGGGCGGAAGCGCCGGGTAGGCCTTCAGCGCGGAAAGGAACGTCTCCGACCACGCGTCCTCGGCGTCGGCGGGACCGGCCACCGCGCGGATGACCCGCAGCACCATGGCCCCGTACTCGTCGACGACCTGCTCGAACGGTTTCACACCCACTCCCGGTAAACGCTCGGCAAGCCCGAAACGTGAGGTGCCGTTACCGGGCACGCTAGACGCCGACGGGAGACTGCGGTCAGGACCGGACCGAAGCCGACGCGATCAGAGAAAATGGGCGACCATGCCGGGGGACTGCCGATGACACGCCGTTACAGCAGGGCCGAACTCGATGCCGGGCGCGAGACGCGCCTGCCCGACCTGGTCGCCCCGAACCTGCGGGTGCTGCTCGTGGGCATCAATCCGGGCCTGTCCTCCGCGGTCGCCGGACGCCACTTCGCGACGCCGGGCAACCGGCTCTGGCCCGCCCTGCACCGGTCCGGCTTCACACCACGCCTGCTCACCCCGGAAGAGGACGAGGAGCTGCTCGGCCTCGGCATCGGGATCACCAGCCTCGTCGCCAGGCCGACCGTGCGGGCCTCGGAACTGACCCGGGACGAGTACGTCGAAGGGGGACGCCGGCTGCGCGAGACGGTTCTCGCCCTTCGGCCACAGTGGCTCGCGCCGCTCGGCGTGACCGGGTACCGCGCGGCGTTCGGTGTGCGGGACGCGGCTGTCGGGCTGCGGGAGGAGTCCGTCGGGGCCACCCGCATCTGGATCCTGCCCAACCCCAGCGGCCTCAACGCCCACTACCCTCCCCTCGCACTCGCCCGCGAGTTCGCCCGGCTCCGGGTCGCCGCCGGGATGCCGGACCGATCGGGCGTCCTCTCACCGGGCGGGGCGGCCGCCGGAAGAGAGCGGAGCTGACCGTGCGCCGGCCGCTTCCCGGTCACGCCTTCCCCTCCATCCCGAGCAGCGCGAGCTTCGCGGCTTCGCCGCCGCGGTAACGCCCGGGCGAGCCATCCGAGCGCACCACCCGGTGACACGGGACGACGAGGGGCACAGGGTTCAGCGCACACGCGGTCCCGACGACACGTACCGTCCGCGGGCTGCCCGCGGCGGCCGCGACCTCCGCGTAGCTCCTCGTGTCGCCGAACGGGATCTCCGCCAGCCGCGCGAGGACGGCGCGGCGGAAGCCTGTCGCAAGTCTCAGGTCGACCGGCAGGTCGAACACCCGCCGCGAACCGGTGAAGTACTCGTCGAGCTCGCGTGCGGCTTCGTCGAGGCGCCGGGGCGCTTCGAGGATCCTCGGGCTCACTGCGCCGGCCAGTGATTCGAGGACGGCGTCATGGTTCTCGTTCTCGAACGCCACGCGCAGCAGGCCCTGGTCGGTGGCGGCGAGCAGCAGTGGCCCGACCGGCGAGTCGACCATGCGGTAGGCGATGTCGAGTAGGCCCGCCCGCTCAGCGTCATCGGCGAGCCTCTGCCGCAGGCGGTCCATGTTCGCCGCGCTCACCTCGGACAAGACCCCGAGGACCCCGTCTGCGTTCTGTCCGGCAGCCGTCATGCCGTCGCTCCCTCCACCTCGTGCCCTCGCCCGGCCGCCCGCCTGGCGGACTCGTCGATCTGCACCGGGTCACCGGCCCGCAGTACCCCGACCGACGAGGGCCGCGTGATCTCCTCGACGAGCACCGCGACCCTGGCACTGGTGAACACGAGGTCCGGCGGCTCAGAACAGCCTCCCCGACTCGTCCAAACCCTCCTCCAGGTCCAGCAGAAAGCGCTTGCGGGCCAGCCCTCCCGCGTATCCCGTCAGCCGCCCGCTCGCGCCGACGACGCGGTGACACGGCACGATGATGCTGATCGGGTTCCAGCCGTTCGCGTTCCCGACGGCCTGCGCGGCCCCGGGCTCCCCGAGCGCGGCCGCGAGTTCGCCGTAGGTGCGGGTCTGGCCGTGCGGTATCCGTGTCAGCAGCGACCACACGCGCTGTTCGAAGGGCGTCCCGCGCGGGGCGAGCTCGAGGTCGAACGTCCTGCGGTGGCCGGCGAAGTACTCCTTGAGCTGCGCCATGGGCGCTTCGAACCCCTCGCCGGTCCGCGGCCCCAGCCCCGCCGTCAGCCGGGGACGGCGCCGGTGCCCTTCGAAGTAGAGCCCGATCAGGGCCTGGTCGTCGGCGACGAGTGTGAGCTCGCCGATGGGCGAGTCGGTCACGGTGTGCCGGATGCTCATCGGATTCGTTCCCTTCCCGTGGTGATCCTCCGCCCGGTAGACGCCGGCGGCCGCCGAAACGTGAGACCCGCGGCGCACGAGGCGTGCGCGGCCGCGATCGGCTCAGTCGGTCACGTCGTACATCTCGATGACGCGGTTCTCGAGCCGCGGCACGATCTCGCCGAGGACGAGCTCCTTGAAGTGCGTCGTCTCACGGTGGTCGGCGAACGCCTCCCTCGAGGCGTAACGCTCGAGGAGGACGATCTCCCGCTCGCTGCCGAGCCGGCGATAGGCCTCGAAGCCCAGGCAGCCAGGCTCGGTGAGGGCAGCCTCCACCAGCTTCGGGTAGAAGCCGAGGATCTCCTCCTCCTTGCCCGGAGCGATGGTGTGTCGTGCGATGACCTGCAATGCGGACATGCGAACCTCTCGTCTTCTCGGTCGATCTCTTGGTCCTGCGGCCACGATGCTGCCGGCCGGTCAGCCCACGCGCCGCGCGTAGTCGACCAGCCTGGCCTGCAGCTCGGGGTACGGCACTGCGGCGGGTACCCCTCCCCCGTCGCGTACTGCGACCGCCACGCTCGCGGCAGCGTGGACGGCGGCCCGGTACGGCAACGAGCCGGTACTTACCCGCCGGATGCCGAGCCTGCCCAGTTCTCCCAGGCTCAGCCCCGGGACGACGAGCACGTTGACCGGAACCGGGATGTTGGCCGCGAGTTCCCCGAGCACTGCCGGCTCCACGGCCCCGGGCACGAAGACGCCGTCGGCGCCGTGCCGGCAGTACAGCTGTGCCCGTTCGAGTGTGCTCTCCACGTCCGCGTCCTGGCCGAGCCAGTAGGTGTCCACCCGGGCGTTGACGAACAGGGCCGGGCAGCGCTCCTTCACGGCTTGCACCTTCGCAGCATGTGCCTGCGACGGGATCAGCGTTTCGTCCGTGCTGTCCTCGATGTTGACGCCGGCGGCGTCGAGCTGCGCGACGTAGTCCGCGACCGCCTCGGGCGAGTCGGCGTAACCGTCCTCGATGTCTACGCTGACGTGCCCCGGCACGGCGGACAACGCCTCGGCCAGCCGCAGGTTCGCCTCCTTGGTGGCCCGACCGCCGTCGGGCCTGCCGAGAGCCGACGCCACACCGAAGCTGGTCGTGCCGATCGCGTCGAACCCGGCTTCGGCGAAGGTCAGCGCGGACGGCACGTCCCACGCGTTGGGGAGCAACAACGGCCGGTCGCCGAAGTGCAGGTCCCGGAACGTCTTCACCATGTCTTCCACACCCTCGGTCGGACGGCTGGGCCGGTCCGAAGGAACCGTCCCGTCGCAGGCGGCCGGAGTACGTCTCCCCGTGCCTTCGGCAGCCGCGACTGCCACCGACGTTAGCGACCTGATGTTTCGGCTGCGGCCGGAACATCACGCCGCCTGTCAGGGCTGGATGTTCTCCAGGTCCTCCAGAAGGCTCGGGTGCGTCGGCTCCCAGCCGAGCGCTTCGCGGGTATGGGTGCTGGACGAGGGCTGGTCGCTCGCGAAGATCGGGCCGAGCGGGCCGTAGGTCTCCGACGGCACCGGCTCGACCGGCAGGCCCAGCCGCCGGCCGATGACCGCGGCGATGTCACGCACCTTGTCTCCCTCGTCGGCCACGGCGTGCCAGGAGGTACCGGCTTCCGCCTTCTCCAGGGCGAGCCGGAAGAGGACTGCCGCGTCGAGCGCGTGCACGGCCGGCCAGCGCTGTGCGCCGTCGCCCGGGTAGCCGGACACTCCGGTCTGGCGTGCGATGTTGGTCAGCACACCGGCGAACCCGCCTGTGCCCTGGTTGTGCACAGTGCGCGGCAGGCGGATGGCCGTGCTCCGGACCCCGCGCGAGGCCAGGCCCAGGACCGCCGTGATCGCGCGGCCGCGACCACCGACCGGCCCGTCGGTCGACGCCGGGTCGGACTCGGTGGAAGCGCGGCCCGGCACGTAGGGCGTACCCGAGACCGTGACGAAGGCGCGGTCGCTGCCGACGAGTTCCTCGCCCAGGACCGCGATGGCGGCACTCTCCTCGGCGACCGCCCGCGCGACGGCGTCGGCGCTGCTGAAGTCGTTGGCGAATGCCAGGTGGATCACGCCGTCGGCCTGAGCAGCGCCGGCGCGCAGGAGGTCCAGATCGGCGAGATCTCCCTGGAGTGGCTTGGCGCCGGCCGCCTCGGCGGCCCGTGCGGACGCGTCGGAGCGGGTGAGGGCGAGGACGGTGTGGCCGTTGCCGAGGAGCTCGGCGACGACGGCGGAGCCGATCAGGCCGGTGCCACCGGTGACGAAGATGTGCATGGAACTCCCCTGAAGGTGATGGGACTCTTGTCCCATCACCATAGCAGAGTGATGGGACAAGAGTCCCATGCCATATGATGACCCCATGGCTCGATGGGAACCAGGGGCGCGCGAACGACTCGTCGTGGCTGCCGTCGACCTGTTCACCGAGCAGGGGTACGACGCCACCACGGTCGCGCAGATCGCCGAGCGCGCCGGGGTCACGAAAAGCACCTTCTTCCGGCACTTCCCCGACAAGCGCGGGCTTCTGGTGGCCGGGCAGGAGACGCTGAGCCAGCTGCTGACCGAGGGGATCGCCGAGGCACCTGCGAGTGCCGGCCCACTCGACGCGGTCGCCGCCGGTCTCGAGCGCGCGTCGAGCGCGATGGGCGCCATGAACCGCGAGCTCGGTCCCCGTCTGAAGGCGGCCGTCGCCGCCAGCGCCGAACTTCAGGAGCGTGACGCCCTCAAGATCGTCAGCCTCGCGGCCGCGATCACAACCGCCCTCGTCGCCCGCGGGGTGCCCGACGCGACCGCGGCTCTCGCCGGCGAGCTGGGTGTTCTCGCGTTCAAGCGGGGCTACGCCGAGTGGTCCGAGGGCGACCGTGACGGCAAGGACGAGTTCGCGCAGTACGCCTTGGCGGCCCTGGACGAACTGCGGGCAGCGAGCGCGTCGCTGGGCTGACGGTACTCCGCGCGGGAAATCCGGCCGTCCGCGTTCTCGTCGATGGCCACGCTCACCAGCCCAGAACTCGCGGGCGAGCCGCCCGGCGTCGGCATCGTCCTCAATGGACAGACCGTGCGCGGGCACCGTGCTGTTCCGGTCGCGTCGGTGATCGCGACGGTCGGGCCGAGAGCCGCTACCTCGGCGAACTGGAAGTCGCACCGACCTGAGTGCGGACCGGCGTTGAGATCAGCCGACCAGCGCCGTGGCCTCGGCGAGGAGGGCGGCCGGGTCGGCCCCCAACCCGGAAATCACTTGCGTCGCCGCTTCGTCCGATTCCCTGAGCAACGCCAGGAACAGGTGCTCGGGGGTGACCACGCTGTGCCGGCGTTGGCTCGCCGTGAACGTCGCCTTCTCCAGGATCGCCTTGGCGGCCGCCGTGAACGGAAGGTGACCCGGAAGGGGCCCCTGGCCCCTGCCCTCCCACCGTTCGACCTCCGCGCCCACGCGAGCGTGCGTGATCCCGGCGGTGAGCAGGGCCCCCGCGACGCGGGTGCCGTCCTGCCGGGTGAGGGCGAGCAGGAGGTGTTCGGCACCGATGTGGCGGTGCGCGAGCCGGCAGGACTCCGCCTGCGCGAGCACGACGGTCCGGCGCGCGTCGTCGCTGAACCGCTCGAACATCCGTCCAGGATGACAGGAACTCGACGGAAAGCCCAGGACGAGCCGGTCGGCCGTTTCGGGTGGCCGGCAGGCCCCCGTCGAGGTAGAGGTCGTGGGCGTCCCGCGATTTGGGCTGTCGCCGACCAGGCCCGGATGCAGGGCCTTGACCAGGCCGGTGATGCCGGCGTTGAACGTCGTGACCATCGTCGAGCCCGGATACGGACGTTCCTCGGCGCCGGTGCGCCGGTGGAAGTCACCGCCGGATGCGGGTCATCTCGGGGTCCACCAGGGGCTCCGCCTGAACCGTGGCCGGGACGCGGCGGCCGAAGTACTCGATCCCGACCTGGCTGCCGACCTCCACCGAGGGCGGGAGCCACGCGTAGGCGATCGGGCGCGAGATCGTGTAGCCGTACGCGGCGCTGGTGACGTAGCCGGCGCTCCTGCCGTCGACGAACACCGGTTCCTTGCCCAGCACCACGGTGCGCCCGTCGTCGACCGTCAGGCAGCGCAGGCGTCGTACGGGGGTCCGCTTCCCGATGGCGGCGCGACCGGTGAACTCCCCCTTGCCCGGACGCACCGCGAAGTCCAGCCCGGCCTCGTGCGGGTCGTGCTCGGTCGTCATGTCGGTGCCCCACAACCGGTAGCCCTTTTCCAGCCGCAGACTGTTGAACGCGGCGCGTCCGGCGGCGATGACGCCGAGTTCGCGGCCGGCCTCCCACAACGCGTCCCACAACCGCGCCCCGTTGTCGGCATCGGTGTAGATCTCCCAGCCCAGCTCGCCGACATAGGACAGCCGCATGGCGGTGACCGGCACGCCGGCGATCCTGGCCCGCCGCGCCCGGAAGTACTTCAGGCCCTGGTGCGAGAAGTCCTCCCGGGACAACGGTTGCACGAGGTCGCGGGCCTGCGGGCCCCACACCCCGACGCAGCACGTGCCCCCGGTGATGTCGCGGACGAACACCCCGGGCGGGCTGTTCTTTCGGAAGTGGTCCAGATCGATGCCGCCGTTGATGCCGACCTGGAACACCTCCGGCTCCAGCCGCGCCACCGTGACGTCGCTGCGGATGCCGCCCGCCTCGTCCAGCATCAGCGTGTAGGTGACGGAACCGACCGACTTGTCCAGCTGGTTGGTCATCAGCCCCTGCAGGAACCCCAGCGCGCCCGGGCCGGCGATCTCGACCCGCTTGAGCGGGGTCATGTCGTACAGCGCGACCCGGTTGCGGGTGTGCCATGCCTCGGCCGCGACGACCGGCGAGTGGAACTGCGCCGCCCAGGCATCGCGCGCGGGCGGCAGCGCCTCGTGCGGCAGGCGCTTCAGCAGCGGTGCGTTCGCCTCGAACCAGTGCGGCCGTTCCCAGCCACCCGCTTCCAGGAACACCGCGCCCAGCTCACGCTGCCGGGTGTGGAACGGGCTGACCCGCAGGTCGCGTGGCGAGAGCCGGGGCTGCAGCGGGTGCAGGACGTCGTAGATCTCGACGAAGTTCTGCTGGGAGGTCTCGCTCACGTACTCCGGTGCGAGCTGCACGTCCTCGAACCGGTGCACGTCGATCTCGTGCAGGTCCGTTTCCGCGTGCCCGTGCACCAGCTGCTCCGCGACCGCCTTGGCGATGCCGGCGGAGTGCGTCACCCAGATCGCCTCGGCGATCCAGAACCCGCGCACGTCCGCCGACTCCCCCACCAGCGACTGGCCGTCCGGGGTGAACGAGAAGATCCCGTTGAACCCCTCCTCGACCTTGGTCCGGCGCAGGGCGGGCAGTAGCAGCTTGCTCTCCTCCCACGACGGCACGAAGTCCGCCTCGGTGAACGGGAGCATCGAGGGCATCGAGTCCGCGGTGACCTCGTCGTCCAGCTCGCGCAGGTCGGCCGGCATCGGGCGATGCGCGTAGGAGCCGATCCCGAGCCGGTCGACGTGCTCACGGAAGTACAGATCCTGGTCCTGATGGCGCAAGATCGGCAGGCCCGCCTCGGACTCCTCGCTGTTGCGCCCCACGAGTTCGGCCACCTGGCCCGTCTTCGCGTACTGGTGCGCCAGCGGCAGCAACGGCACGTCCACGCCCGCCATCGCGCCGATCTCCCGGCCCCAGAACCCGGCGCAGGACACCACGATGTCGGCGGCGAACTCACCCTGGTCGGTCCGCACGGCGGTGACCCGGCCGCCGGACTGCCGTATCCCGGTGACCCGGGTGGCGCCGAGGAAGGTCGCGCCCCGCGAACCGGCGCGGCGGACAAGAGCGACCACCGCGCGCGAAGCGTTCGCCAGCCCGTCGGTCGGCACGTAGAGCGCGCCGAGCACCCGCGAACCGTCCAGCAGTGGCCACCGCTCGACGCACTCGTCGGTGTCGACCAGCCGGCTCTCGACACCCCATGACGTCGCCCAGCCGTGCTTGCGCTTGAGGTCCTCCCAGCGCGCGGGCGTGGTCGCCACCTCCATGCCGCCGACCTGGTTGAAGCACGGCGCGCCGTCGGCTTCGAGCGAGCAGAGCTTCTCCACGGTGTAGCGCGCGAACTCCGTCATCGCCTTGGACGCGTTGGTCTGGAACACCAGGCCCGGCGCGTGTGAGGTCGAGCCGCCGGTGAGCGGCAACGGCCCCTGGTCGAGCACGGTGACGTCGGTCCAGCCGCGGGCACACAGCTCGTCGGCGAGGTTCGCCCCGACGATGCCGGCGCCGATGATCACGACACGAGGTGCGGCAGCCATGGGAACTCCCTGGTGTGGTGGGGAAAGGTGGTCAGCGGAGGACGACGGTGCGGTTGCCGTTGAGCAGCGCCCGCCGTTCGCAGTGCCGGCGCACCGCGCGGGACAGGGCCAGCGCCTCGGCGTCACGGCCCACGGCGGTCAGCGCGTCCACAAAGGACCGCGCGGCGAGCATCGGGCCGACCGGGTGCGAGCTGGACGGTCCGCTGCCGATCTTGAACAGGTCGAAGACGGACAGACTCATGTCCGCTCCGTCCGGTACTCGGCCGCGGCGTCCACCAGCCAGGCCGCGAGGTACGGGGCGAACGACTGGCGGACCAGCAGCGTGAACTCGTCGTCCGCGCGCACGAGCAGCGTGATGCCCGTGCGCGCCAGCAAGGTCTGCACGCAGGTCCCGGCGGGCGCGGCTCGCGGGTGCAGGTCGATCGCGCAGCCGTGGGCGAGCACGTCCCGCACCGCGGGACCGGCCAGGGACAACGTGGTGCGCTGGGCGGACACATCGACCACGGCGCTCGCTGTCCCGTCGAGAGCCTGACGCAGCAGGCTCTCCAGTTCCGGCTGAATCCCGGGCGCTGCCATGACCAGGTACTCGTCGGGGCCCAGCCACGCCACGTCGACCGCACCGGCCCGGCCCGTGCCCGACGCGAAGGTGCAGGGCTGCCGGGGCAGCCCGGTGCCGAGAACTTCGCCAAGCGCAGCCATCGGCGCGCGCGAGCGGACGCGGAGCGAGAGGTGCGTCAGGAACGGCTGCTCGGCAATGCTCAGCGCGGGAGCCAGCTCGCCCAGCCGCGTGGCCCACTCCCCGAGCGGCGCGCGGCGCGGGGTCTCAACCGTCACGGCGGGCTCCTTCCTTGTCGAACAGCACGGAGCCGGTGACGGTCACCGGCACCACCTCGTCGCCGACCGGCACGTAGAGCGTTTCGCCGATCCGGCCGAAGCCGGACCGCACGAGCGCCAGTGCGAAGGTGCGCCCGAGCGCCGCGCTGGAGTAGCTCGACGTCACGTGGCCGAGCATCCGCACCGGCGGCTCCGGCAGGTGGTCGGACTCGATGATCTGCGCGCCCTCCGGCAGCAGCACGGCCGGATCCTCGGGCAGCAGGCCGACGAGCTGTTTGCGGTCGGGCCGCAGGTTCTCCGGACGGGAGAACGAGCGCTTGCCGACGAAGTCGGCCTTCTTCTTCGACACCACCCACGACATCCCGAGGTCCTGCGGGGTGACCGTGCCGTCGGTGTCCTGCCCGATGACCGGGTAGCCCTTCTCGGCTCGCAGCACGTGCATGGTCTCGGTGCCGTACGGGGTGATGCCGTAGGGCTCGCCCGCGGCCAGCAACGCGTCCCACAGTGCGCCCGCGTACCAGCACGGGACGTTGATCTCGTACGCCAGCTCACCGGAGAAGCTGATCCGGCACACCCGGGCGGCGATCCCGGCCACCTCCGCGTCCTGCCAGCTCATGAACCCCAAGGCCGCGTTGGCGACGTCGAGACCGGGCGCCACCGCGCCCAGGACCTCCCGTGACAGCGGCCCCACCAGCGCGATCGTGGCCCAGTGCTCGGTGACCGAGGTGGCGAACACGTCGAGGTCCGGCCATTCGGTCTGCAGCCACTCCTCCATCCAGTCCAGGACCGTCGCCGCGTTGCCGGTGGTCGTGGTGACCAGGAACCGTTCCTCGGCGAGCCGGATGACGGTACCGTCGTCGATCACCATGCCGTCGAGTCCGCAAAGGACGCCGTAGCGGATGCGGCCGACCCCCAGCGTGCTCATCATGTTCGGGTAGAGCCGGTCGAGGAACACCGTGACGTCGGGCCCCTGGAGATCGATCTTGCCGAGCGTGGAGGCGTCCATCATGGCCACGCCGGTCCGGGCGGCGCGGCACTCGCGAAGCACCGCGGCGTGCAGGTCCTCCCCCGGCCGCGGGTAGTACCAGGGCCGGTGCCACTGGCCGACGTTCTCGAACACCGCGCCGTGCGCCTGGTGCCGGGGGTGGATCGCGGTGACCCGCACCGGGTCGTGCAGCTCACCCCGGTTCCGGCCGGCGAGCGCGGCGAAGGCGACCGGCGTGTACGGCGGGCGGAACGTGGTGGGCCGCCCCCGCGCCAGGTCGGTGCCCAGGGCGTCCGCGACGATGCCCCCCGCCAGCATGCCGGACGTCTTGCCCTGGTCGTGCGCGGTGCCGATGGTGGTGTACCGCTTGATGTGCTCCAGCGAGCGCAACCCGGCCCCGGTGGCGCGCAGGACATCCGAGACCGTGGCGTCCCGTTGCAGGTCCACGAACCGGGTGTCGGGTTCCGGCGCCGCGCCGGGGACCAGCCACCGGACCGCGGGCGGGGTCTCCTCGGGCCGGGCGTCGGAGGCAGGCAGCGCGAACCGGGGTGCCGGGGTGAATCCCGTGGCGGACAATGCTTCCTCCGCCGCGTCCCGGCCTTCCCGCACGCAGCTCGCGAAGTCGAGCGCGCCGGACGCGGCGCCGGCGACCCGCATGGCCGGGAGCACGCCGGCGGGCACATACGCGCCGAGCCCGGGGGCGTACTCCAGCTGTCCCCGGGCCTGGCTGAACAGGTGGACGGCCGGGTTCCAGCCGCCGGCGACCAGCAGCAGGTCACAGTCCACACGCGACTTCCCAGCACCGTCGAGAGACGCGGTCCGCGCGGCCGCGATCCGCTCCTCGCCGTCGGTTCCGACCACCGCGTGCCCGGCTCGCACCTCGATACCGCGCTCCGCGCACACATCGGTCCAGGCGGTGGCGGCGTCCGGGCGAGCGTCGAGGATCAGCGGCACGTCGACGTCCGCGTCGGCGAGATCGAGCGCGGCCGCGTAGCCGCTGTCGTTCGTGGTGAACAGCACCGCGCGGCGGCCGGGCAGCACCGCGTACCGGTGCAGGTAGGTCCGGGCGGCGCCGGCCAGCATGATGCCGGGCCGGTCGTTGTCGGCGAACACCACCGGTCGCTCGTGCGCACCTGTCGCCAGCACGGTCTGCTTCGCCCGGATCCGCCAGACGCGCTGGCGCGACACGTGCCGCGGGGCAGCGGCGCCGAGGTGGTCCGTGCGGCGTTGCAGTGCCAGCACGAACCCGTCGTCGTAGGCGCCGAAGGCGGTGGTCCGCTCCAGTACGAGGGTGCCGGGCAGCTCGCGCAGCTCATCGGCCACCGTCCGCGCCCATTCGACGGCCGGTTTGCCGTCCAGGTGCTCGTTCGACCCGAGGAGGGCGCCGCCCGGTTCCGGCTGGTCGTCGACGAGCACCACCCGCGCACCGCCGCGGGCGGCGGTCAGCGCGGCGACCAGACCGGCCGGGCCGGCGCCGACCACGAGGACATCGCAGTGCACGTGCTTGCCGTCGTAGCGGGCCGGATCGGGCTGGGCGGCCAGCCGTCCCTGCCCGGGCAGACCCCGGGCGACCAGCCCGTCGAACAGCTCGACGGTGGTCGCGCCGAGCATCGGCTCGGGAACCGGTTCCTCCAGCTGCACCAGCGCGTTCGGCTCCTCGGCGCCCGCGGACAGGATGCCGCGCGGGCGGCCGAACCGGATGCTGGTGGCGACCTGGTGCACGCCGTTCGCCAGCAGCGCCGACGCCAGCGTGTCACCGCGGTAGCCGGTCAGCCTGCGGCCGTCGAAGGTGAACCGCAACGGGGTGTCCCGGTCGATCAAGCCCCCGGAGGGGGTGCGATGGGTTTCGTTCACGAGATCACCGGCCGGGGTTCGTCGATGCGGTACACGGCGAGCAGGTCGTGGGTCCGGGTGTCGCGGACGGCGTTGAACCAGCGCCGGCACCCGGCGCTGTGGCTCCACCGTTCAGCGAAAGGACCTTCGGGGTTGGCACGGAAGAACAGGAAGCGGGCCCACTCCTCGTCCGAGAGGGCGGACGGGTCCTGCGGGTAGCCGATATGCGCCTGCCCGCCGTAGTGGAACTCGGTTTCCTCCCGGGGCCCGCACCACGGGCATGGGATGAGCTGCATGGGAAGCCTCCTCTCCTGCTCAGTGCGCGACGGCTGCGGCGCCGTGCTCGTCGACGAGGGCGCCGGTGACGAACCGCTCGAGGGTGAACGGTTCGACATGGGGATGGGGCTTGTCCTTGGCGATGGTGTGGGCGAAGCAGTCGCCAAGGCCGGGGGTCGCCTTGAACCCGCCGGTGCCCCACCCGCAGTTGAGGTAGAGCCCCTGCACCGGCGTCAGCCCGACGATGGGCGAGGCGTCCGGAGTCACGTCGACGATGCCGGCCCAGGTGCGCAGCAGGTGTGCGCGCGCGAAGATCGGGAACAGCTCCAGTGCGGCGGCCATCTGGTCCTCGATGATGTGGAACGAGCCGCGCCGGCCGTAGCCCTGGTAGCTGTCGACCCCCGCGCCCATCACCAGCTCGCCCTTGTGCGCCTGCGAAACGTAGACGTGCACCGCGTTGGACATGACCACGGTGGGGTGCACGGGTTCGAGCAGTTCGGACACCAGCGCCTGCAACGGGTGCGAGGCCAGTGGCAGCTCAAGGCCCGCCAGCGCGCCGACCACCGACGAGTGCCCCGCGGCGCACAACGCGACCCTGCCCGCCGCGATCCGGCCACGGCTGGTCTCGACACCGGCGATCCGGCCGCGGACGATCTCGAAGCCGGTCACCTCGCAGTTCTGGATGAGGTCCACACCCAGCACGGTGGCCGCGCGGGCGAACCCCCAGGCGACGTAGTCGTGCTTCGCGATGCCCGCACGCGGCTGGTAGGTGCCGCCCAGCACGGGATATCGCACGTCCGGCGAGGTGTTGACGATCGGGCAGAGCTCCTTGACCTGCCCGGGATCGACCCATTCGGCGTCGATCCCGTTGAGCCGGTTGGCGTTCACCCGGCGGACGCTGTCGCGCACGTCCTGCAGACCGTGGGCGAGGTTGAGCACGCCCCGCTGGCTGAACAGGATCGGGTAGTCCAGCTCGTCCTCGAGCCCCTCCCACAGTTTCAGCGAGTGCTCGTAGATCCCGGAGCTTTCGTCCCAGAGGTAGTTGGAGCGGATGATGGTGGTGTTGCGGGCCATGTTCCCGCCGCCAAGCCAGCCCTTCTCCAGCACCGCGACGTTGGTGATGCCCTGCACCTTGGCCAGGTAGTAGGCGGTGGCCAGGCCGTGCCCGCCACCGCCGACGATCACGACGTCGTAGGCGGGCTTCGGGTCGGGGTTGTCCCAGAGGAAGTCGGGGTCCTCCGGCAGGTCCGCGCCGGGTGCCCGGCTCATCGGGCGGCCCCCAGGCCGGGGCAGAGCGGGAAGCGGGCCGTGAGCCCGGCGACACGGGCGCGCAGCGAGCCCCTGATGCCGGAGGTGACCATCGGCGGGCGCGGATCGAACGGCACCGCGTTGCGGTTCACCGCGATACCGACGTCGTGCAGCCGGTCCTCCGCCTGCCTGCCGTCCACATCGGACTCGCGCAGGTCCGCCAGTACGAGGTGCACGTCGGTGCCCCCGGTGAGCACCGAGATGCCGGCCGCGCTCGTGTCCGTGGCGAGCAGCCGTTCGGCCGGCATCCCGGCGCCGCGCAGAATACGTCGTTGGCGCTCGGCGAACGCGGGTTCCGCGGCCATCTTGAAGGCGGCCGCCTTCGCCGCGACGACGTGCTCCAGCGGGCCGCCCTGCTGCCCCGGGAACACCGCGGAGTTGACCTTCTTGGCGACTGCCTCGTCGTTGCTGAGGATCACGCCGCCGCGGGGGCCGCCGAGCGTCTTGTACGTCGTCGTGGTGAAGTGGGCATACGGCACCGGCGAGGGATGCAGGCCGGCTGCCACCAACCCGGCGAAGTGCGCCATGTCCACCAGCAGGTAGGCGCCGACCTCGTCGGCGATCTCCCGGAACCGGGCGAAGTCCAGCTGCCGGGGATAGGCCGGCCAGCCGGCGAGGATGAGCCGGGGCCGGTGCTCGCGAGCCACCCGGGCGACCTCGTCGAGGTCGATCCGGGAGTCCTGTTCGGACACTCCGTAGGCGGCCACGTCGTAGCGGCGGCCGGAGAAGTTGATCCGCATGCCGTGGGTCAGGTGCCCGCCGTGGTCGAGTGCGAGGCCCAGGATCCGGTCCCCCGGCTGCAGCAGCGCCGCCATCGCCGCCGCGTTGGCCTGCGCGCCCGAGTGCGGCCGCACCTTGGCGTACGCGGCCCCGAACAACGCCTTGACCCGGTCCAGCGCGAGTGATTCCAGGACGTCGATGTGCTCGCAGCCGCCGTAGTAACGCCGGCCCGGGTAGTACTTGTTGGTCAGCACCGAACCCTGCGCCTCCAGCACGGCGTTGGGCGCGAAGTTCTCGCTGGCGATCATCTCCAGGGTCGACTGCTGACGAGTCGGCTCGGCCTCGATCGCCACCGCCACGCCGGGGTCGTAGTCCCCCAAGGCGCGGTCGAGCACCGACTCGTGCCCGCCGATGGTCGTGGTCATCCCGACTGCCTCCGATGCGGCTGGCCAACTTCTGATATATCAGATGTGGATGTACGGTAAGCGCCGTGCACGTACAGGTCAACACGGAGATTCCGGGCGGCAGGCGCTCGCTCGCGGAGCAGGCCTACCTGTTCATCCGGGATCGGCTGGTCATGCTCGACATCGCTCCCGGCGAGCCGATCAACGAGGAATGGCTCGGCGGCACCCTCGGCATGGGCCGGACCCCCATCCGCGAGGCGCTCAAACGACTGGAAGCCGACCGGCTCGTCGTCGCCTTCCCGCGGCGCGGCACCTTCGCCACCGAGGTCAACATCTCCGATCTCGCGCACATCTCCGAGGTCCGCCGGACACTCGAACCGGTGGCGGCCGCCGCCGCCGCCGAACGGGCGACGGCGGCCGACCACGCAACGCTCACCGCGTTGCGCGAACTGCTGGAGACCAGCGAGGACTCCGGCGACAACGCCGACCTGCTGCGGACCGACCTGGAACTGCACCGGTCGCTCTACCGGTGCGCGCACAACCCGTTCCTGGAGGACACCCTGGTGCACTACGACAACCTCGCGACGCGGATCTGGTGCCTTTTCGCGCCCCGGCTGCGCGGGATGGCGGGCCACGTGCACGAGCACGCCCCGCTGCTCACGGCCGTCATCGAGGGTGACCCGAAGAAGGCCGCGGACCTGGCACTGGACCACGTGACCGGCTTCGAGCGGGCCGTGCGGACACTCATCTGACCCGGCGCCTCACGCCGTCTCGCCGAGCCTCGCCCGGACCCGGTCGTGGAACTCCCCGATGTGGTGCTCGCTGGGCGACGTGTCAAGACGGAAGTTCGACCACCGCCGAGTAGGCCGGACTTCTTGTCCCGTCAGGGTTTCCGTTCGAGGATCAGGCTCCCGGGCCCGCGATGGCCCGGCGGACGAGCGCTTCGACCTGCGCGGCCGACGGGCGCGGGTCGGCCAGTACCGCCTGGAGCACCAGGCCGCAGAAGAGCCCGGCGAGCAGCCGGCCGGTGAGCGCGTCGGTGCGCGAGCCGAACAGCTGGGTCAGCGCGGCGTCCCAGGCGGCGGTCGCGGCACGCAGGCGGGGGCGGCGCAGGGCGGCGACGTAGAGGTCGTACTCGACCACGGTCTGCGGGTACTGCTCGTGGAGGTAACTCATCACCAGCTCGCTCAGCGCGGCCGCGAAATCCGTGTCCGGCGGCAGGTTCTCCTCCCATTCGCGCAGCACCCGGACGTTGTTCGCGGCCGCCTCGTGCAGCGCCACCTCGAGCAGGTCGTCGAGGGTGGCGAAGTGGTAGGTGGTGGACCCGAGCGGGACCCCGGCGGCCGCCGCGACGGCGCGGTGGGTCAGCCCGTCGATCCCCCGCTCGGCGACCACCTGGATGGCCGCACGAGCGATCCGGATGCGCCGTTCCGGGTCGTTGGGCCCGCGCCGCCGACCAGTGGTCCCGTTCGTGGTCATGACCCCCGCTCCTTCACCGGACCTGCCGGCGTCGCGATCGTCTCACGCCCCGTCCGGAGGCTGACTATGGACACATGTACACGTTTAGCGTACAAATGTACGCACTTGCCGGGGCACGGACCACGGCACCTCGTCGTCCGCCGTCATGAACTGCAGGAAGGGCCCATGAAGGACCTTCACATCAACGGAACCTGGCTGGAACCGGCGAACGGCGCCACCGCACCGGTCCTCAACCCCTTCGACGGCGAAGTCCTGGAGACGGTGTCGGTCGCCGGCCCGGAGGAGATCGCCGCGGCGGTCACGAGCGCCAGGAACGCCTTCGACGGCCCATGGCGGGGAACCTCGTCGGCGGAGCGGGCCGCACTCCTCACCGCGGTCGCCGAACTGTTGACGCGTGACCGCGAGGAGCTGGCGCGCATCGAGAGTCTCGACACCGGCAAGACGCTGGCCGAAGGCCGCATCGACGTCGACGACGTCGCGGCCGTCTTCCGGTACTACGCCGCGCTGGCCGGCACCAAGGCCGGCCGCGTGGTGGACACCGGCAGGCCGGACGCGATCAGCCGGATCGTGTACGAGCCGGTGGGTGTCTGCGCCCTGATCGCACCCTGGAACTTCCCGCTGCTGCAGATGTCGTGGAAGGTCGCGCCGGCGCTGGCCGCGGGCGACACCATGGTCCTCAAGCCCAGCGAGGTCACCCCGCTGTCCACGATCCGGTTCGTCGCGCTGCTGGAGGAGGCCGGGACACCGCCCGGCGTGGTCAACCTCCTGCTCGGGCCGGGCGCCGTGGGCGCCGCACTGGTCGAACATCCCGGGGTCGACCTGATCTCCTTCACGGGCGGCCTCGCCACCGGCGAGAAGATCATGGCCGCCGCGGCGCGCGGGGTGCGGCGGGTGGCGCTCGAGCTCGGTGGCAAGAACCCGAATGTCGTGTTCGCCGACGCCGACTTCGACACGGCCGTCGACTACGCGCTGGCCGCCGCGTTCGTCCACTCCGGACAGGTGTGCTCGGCGGGCGCCCGGCTGATCGTGCAGGACGGCGTGCACGACGAGTTCGTGGCCGAGCTGGCCGAGCGCGCGGAGAAGATCCGGCTCGGCAGCGGGCTGGACCCCGCCACCGAGACCGGGCCGCTGGTGTCGGCCGGGCACCGGGCCAAGGTCGAGGGTTACATCGCGAGCGCCCTCGAGGAGGGCGCCGTGCTGCGTGCGGGCGGCGACAGGCCGGTCGATCCCGCCCTGCGCAAGGGATTCTTCCTGCGTCCCACGGTGCTGGGCGACTGCACCCGGGAGATGCGGGTGGTGCGCGAGGAGGTGTTCGGGCCGGTGGTCACCGTCGAGCGGTTCGGCACCGAGGCCGAGGCGATCGCGCTGGCGAACGACACCGACTACGGGCTGGCCGGGGCGGTGTGGACGACGGACGGCGCTCGGGCGCAACGGGTGGCAGGCGCGCTGCGGCACGGCACGGTGTGGATCAACGACTACCACCCGTACCTCCCGCAAGCCGAATGGGGCGGCTTCGGCAAGTCGGGCATCGGCCGGGAGCTGGGGCCGTCCGGGCTCGACGAGTACCGCGAGGCCAAGCACATCTACCACAACATCGATCCCACTCCTCAGCGCTGGTTCAAGGGCTGACCCGGCCCCGAACTCCCGTCCCAGAAGGAGCGACCACATGACCGAGACCTACGACTTCATCATCGTCGGCGGCGGGTCCGCGGGCTGCGCAGTCGCGAACCGGCTCTCCGCCGAGCGCGCGAACAAGGTGCTGGTGCTCGAAGCGGGGCGCAGCGACAGCAAATGGGACGTGTTCATCCACATGCCCGCGGCGCTGACCTTCCCGATCGGCAACCGGTTCTACGACTGGGGTTACCGCAGCGAGCCCGAGCCGCACATGAACCGCCGCCGGGTCTACCACGCCCGCGGCAAGGTGCTGGGCGGGTCGAGCAGCATCAACGGGATGATCTTCCAGCGCGGCAACGCGATGGACTACGAGCGCTGGGCCGCCGACCCCGGAATGTCCTCTTGGGACTACGCGCACTGCCTGCCCTACTTCGAGCGGATGGAGAACTGCCTGGCCGACAACGGCAGCGGCTACCGCGGCCGCTCCGGGCCGCTGGAGCTGGAACGCGGGCCGGCGACCAACCCGTTGTTCACCGCCTTCTTCGAGGCGGCCGAGCAGGCCGGCTACCCGCGCACCGACGACGTCAACGGCTACCGGCAGGAGGGCTTCGCGCCGTTCGACCGCAACGTGCGGCGCGGGCGGCGGCTCTCGGCGGCGCGGGCCTATCTGCATCCGGTCCTGGACCGGCCGAACCTCACGGTGTGGACGCGCACCTTCGTGTCGCAGATCCTCTTCGACGGCACCCGCGCGGTGGGGGTCGAGTACAGCCAGGGCCGCGGGCCGACGCGCGAGGTCTACGGCAAGGAGATCATCCTGTGCGGCGGGGCGATCAACACTCCGCAGCTGCTGCAGCTCTCCGGTGTCGGCAACGCCGCCGAACTGGGTGCGCTCGGGATCGACGTCGTGCAGGACCTGCCAGGGGTCGGCGAGAACCTGCAGGACCACCTGGAGGTCTACATCCAGTACGCCTGTAAGAAGCCCGTGTCGATGATGCCGTCGCTGGCGAAGTGGAAGCGGCCCTTCATCGGCGCCCAATGGCTGTTCCTGCGCTCCGGCCCGGGAGCCACCAACCACTTCGAGGGCGGCGGCTTCGTCCGCAGCAACGACGAAGTCGGCTACCCGAACCTGATGTTCCACTTCCTGCCGGTCGCCATCCGTTACGACGGCACGTCCCCGGCCGGCGCGCACGGCTATCAGGTGCACGTCGGCCCGATGTACGCCGACACCCGCGGCTCGGTCAAGATCACCTCGACGGATCCGCGGAAACACCCGGCCCTGCGGTTCGACTACCTGTCCACGGAGAACGACCGGCGGGAGTGGGTCGAGGCGGTCCGGGTGGCGCGGAACATCCTCAACCAGCCCGCGTTGGCCGAGTACAACGGCGGTGAGATCTCGCCGGGGCCCGACGTGGAGACCGACCAGCAGATCCTCGGCTGGGTCGCCCGCGACGCCGAGACCGCCCTGCACCCCTCGTGCACGGCCCGAATGGGCGTGGACGACCGGTCGGTGGTCGACCCGGAGACCATGCGGGTGCACGGGACCCAGGGCCTGCGGGTCGTCGACGCCTCGGTGATGCCCTACATCACCAACGGCAACATCTACGCCCCGGTGATGATGACGGCGGAGAAGGCGGCGGACCTGGTCCTGGGCAACACGCCCCTGCCACCGTCGAAGCAGCCCTTCTACCAGCACAAGCCGGCTCGCCCCGGGTCGGCGCCGCGGCGTGGTCGACGGCCCGCGTGAGCGCGGGCGTCAAGGCTTGACGACGGGGATCTCGTGGCGCGCCCGTCCCGAACCGATCGCGGTGCGGCACGGTCGTGCTCGGCTGAAACCTGGCAGCGACGTCAGGTCGAGGAACCGCCCCGGGCATCGTGTGCGCCGGGGTCACCCGGTGATGCCGTCGTGGGCGACGCGAAGCTGCTCGGGTCCGCGCAACAGCATGTTCGGTCGGTACGGCGGCGGGTCGTCGACCAGGCGCGGGTTGTCCAGGCGGGTGACGATGACGGTGAGCGCGACCTGTGCCTCCATCCGGGCCAGTGCGGCGCCGAAGCAGTAGTGCACGCCGCCGCCGAAGGCGAGGTGCGCGTTGTTCGGACGTTCCGGCCAGAAGGCGTCCGGGTCGGCGAACCGGCGAGGGTCGCGGTTGCCGGCGGCCAGCAGCAGTGAGACGTGTTCGCCGGCGCGGATGGTGTGGCCGTCCAGCTCGATGTCCGCGGTCGCCCGGCGGCCGGTCAGCTGCACCGGCGGGTCGTAGCGCAGGACCTCCTCCACCACGGCCGCCGCCAGCTCCGGGTCGGTGCGCAACCTGGCCAGCGCCTCGGGATGGCGCAGCAGCGCCAGCGTCCCGTTGGCGACGAGGTTGACCGTGGTCTCGTGCCCGGCGATGAGCAGCATGCCCAGCGTGATGCCCAGTTCCACCAGGGTCATCCGGGTCGACGGGTCGCCATCGGTGAGCAGCGCGGAGATCAGGTCGGGACCGGGGTGCTCGATGCGCTGCGCGATCATCGGCATCAGGTATTCGCGCCACTCGCGCCGGGTCACCGCCAGCTCGGTGATCTCCTGCTCGGTCAGGGTTTCCTCGGGGTCCAGTGCTTTGGTCAGCCTGCCGGCGAAGGAGTGGAACACCGGCTCCTCCTCCGGCGGCACGCCCAGCAGTTCGCAGATCACGCCGACCGGCAGCGGGTACGCCAGCTCGGCCACCACGTCCAGCTGGCCTGGCTGGTCGCTGAGCCGCTTGTCCAGCAGTCCGGTCACCAGCATCTCGATGTTCGGGCGCAGGCCCATGATGCGCGGCGCGAACCGGTACATGGTCTGTTCGCGCAGCGAGTCGTGGTGCGGCGGGTCGCGGAACAGGAACGGCCCGGTGACCGGCTCGCCGTCCGAGCCGAGCGGCGCGTCGGTGGTGTCGATGTCGCGGTCCTGCACGCTCATCCTCGGGTCGCGCAGCAGCCGGGTGATCGCCTCGTGGCTGCTGACCAGCCAGGTGTCCGCGTCCAGCCGCTGAACCGGCACCCGGCACAGCTCGGCGAAGTACGGATAGGGATTGTGCCGGTTGGCCGGGTCGAGGATCCGGCGGTACGCGGTGGCGGCGGGGTAGTTCGTGGCGACGGTCATGACTGTCCTTCCAGGACGGTGACGAGTTCCTGTACCGGGTGCGGGATTCGCGAGTCGACGGGGACCATGCGGCCGGGGCTGCGCAAGGCGTCGATCACGGGTGGGAACGGCGCCCGCTCGGTGACCAGCGCGGCGTAGCCGTCCAGTACGCGCGGTGAGTTGACCGCGACCGCGCCCACGGTCACCCCGGTGCGGCCGTAGACGGCGACGAACGGGCCGTGCTCGAACGAGCCCTGGGCGAGCACCACCTGGTCGGCGACGGCGGGCATGCCGACCGCCTTGATGTTCAGCCCGAACTGGTCGGACCAGAACGCCGGCAGCGCGTCGTTCTCGCGGACGTCCTCGGACATCATGTTGTGCGCGACGGTTTCGGCCTGGTCGACGGCGTTGCCCCAGTGTTCGAACGAGACCGGGCCGGTGTCGAACCGGGGATGCCGCCAGCGGGCAACGTCGCCGGCCACGTACACGCCGTCCACCACCCTGTCCTCCGCGTCCAGCGCGCGGCACGCCGCGTCACACGACACGCCCCGCTCGTCCGCGGTCAGACCGCTGCCGCGCAGCCACCCGGTGTCGCGCACCGAGCCGACAGCCACCACCGCGACCCGGACGTCCAGCGCCGACCCGTCGGACAGCCTGGCCCGGCGCAACCGGCCGGACGCGTCCCCTTCCAGGCGGCGCACGGTGGTGCGGACCCGCAGGTCGATGCCGTGCGCCTGCTGCCGCTCGCCGATCGCGGAACCGACCACCTCGCCCAGCGCACCGGCCAGCGGCGCGGCCCCGCGCTGCGTCACAGTGACCGGCAGGCCGAGGTCCCGGCAGCTGGACGCGACCTCGGAACCGGTGAAACCGCCGCCGATCACGAGCACCCGGCCGTTCGCTTCGACCGCTTCGGCAAGGTCGGCGCGCAGCAGGTCCGCGTCGTCGCGACCGCGGAGCAGGTGCACGCCGCGCAGCGCCGCCTCGGCCGGATCGGACCACCGGCGGGCCCGGGCGCCGGTGGCGAGCACCAGCCGGTCGAACGCGACCGCGCGGCCATCGGCCAGCCGCACCTCCCGCGCGGCCGGATCCAGTCCGGTCGCGGGCACGCCCAGCAGCCATTCGGCGTGCAAATCGCAGGTCCTGGGGAGCAGCACCTGGTCGGTGCCCAGCCAGCCGGACAGCACTGTCTTGGACAGCGGCGGCCGGTCGTAGGGCTCGTGCGGCTCGGCACCGATCAGCGTCAACCGGCCGGCGAACCCGTTCTGGCGCAACGCCTCTGCCGTGCGCAGGCCGGCCAGCGACGCCCCCACGATGACCACCCGGTCAGCGGCGGAGGTGTTCATCGGTGCGCCGCCTCGGTCGGCGAGATCTCCTCGGTGGCCGTAGCAAGGGTGATCGCCTGCACCGGGCAGGCCAGTGCGGCGCGCCGCACCGCCGCGTCCGACGCCGCATCGGGCACGTGGTCGTACTCCAGCGATTCCTTGCCCCGGAAACGAAACACCTCCGACGCGGCGGAAACGCACTGACCATAACTTTGGCAGCGATTCAGGTCGACAACAATACGCACGACAGCCTCGCATTCTCGCACTGGCTCGATAGGGGCCGAAACCGCGTCCATACGGGCTCGGCACCGTTCGACCTCGTCGCCGTCGACACTATGACCTGCCCCGGGCGGCTGTCGTCGGACGGGCAGCGTAGCCCGGGTGGAGAAATATCTCCACCCGGAATACCGCCGGCGCCGCACGACGACCCGCCGACGGCGCCGTAACTTCATCGGCAGTAAAAGAAATTCCCCGCCAAATCCCGAAATTCGCGATGATCGAAAGGAATGGCAGTCGTGAGCTACCTGCGAGGCTTTCTCCCCTGGATCGTGTTCTCCGTCGTGTCGAGTTTCGCCTGGCAGTGGGCGGCACTGATCGCATTGGCGACAAGCGCCTACTTCCTGGTGCGGGACCGCCGGGCGGGCGTGACCGCCGACGCGCAGATCCTGGACTTCGGCACCATCGCCTTCTTCGCCACGCTGACCGCGGTCGCCTTCGCCGATCCGCACTCCCCGGTGCAGGCCTACGAGAGCGGCCTGTCCTCGGCCTGGCTGGCGCTGATCGCCGGGGTGAGCCTGCTGGTGCGTCAACCGTTCACGCTGGGTATCGCCAAGCGCCGCACCACGCCGGAGGTCTGGAAAACCGCCGCGTTCCGCCACCTCAGCTTCGTGCTGACCAGCGTCTGGGCCTGCGGTTTCGCGGCGAGCGCGGTCGTCACGCTGATCTGCGAGGCCAACGGCACCGGCGTGCCGGTCCGCGTCATCGTCCAGATCCTCGGGTTCGCCGTCCCGGCGACCTTCACGCACTACCACGTCAAGACCGTCCGTGCCCGCGCGGCCGCGACCACTCAGGTCTTGCCGGCGGTCGGTCGGTGACGGCGCGGCGCGCCGGCTCCACTCGGGTGGAGACGGTTCTCCACCCGGGGATACAGCGCTCGCCGCACGACATCAGCCCTGCTCAGCCGTAGTTTTCTGGCATCGGAACAACATCGGGTGGAGGTGGTCGAGATGAGCGGTCCCGTCGAGATCGTGCTGATCGTGGCAGCGGTCGGATACGTACTGGTCCGGCGCGTGCTGGGGGAACCGGTGCAGGCCAAGCGGATGCTGGTGCTGCCGGTCGTACTGAGCGCGATCGGCCTTTCCGACCTGTCCGGCGAGGTGAAGACGCCGCTGTCCCTGCTGTTCCTGGTCGCCACCGCCGCGGCCGGCGTCACCATCGGCGTGCTGCGCGGTGCGAGCGTCCGCCTCTCCCAGCGCGACGGCCTCGCCTTCGCCCGCTACACCGGACTCACGGTCGTGCTGTGGGTGGTCAACCTGGCGATCAAGTTCGGCGCGAACCTCACGCTCGGCGCGATCGACCCGAAGGACGCCGGCGCGGTCGGCAACAGCCTGCTGCTCACCCTCGGGCTCGGTATCCTCGCCGAAGGCCTCGTCGTGCTCTACCGCGCCCTGCGCCATGATCACCCCGTGATGTGGAGCCAGGGCAGGGACGGTGCCCCGCACCAGATGTCCCCGTTCCTGGACGACCTGCGGCGCGGTGTGCGCAACCGTGACGGCAACCAGTACCGTTGACGACGATCGGAATCCTGGCACCATGACCACGAAGGAACAGCACGCGGTGGGGCGACCCGAACGTTTCCGGGACGCGCTGCTCGGGCCGTTCCTCGTGTTCGTCGCGATCGCCGCCACGATCGTCCAGTGGCCCTACACCCGCATCGTGTTCCCGCAGGTCGCGCTGCCGCTGTTCATCCTCACCTCGGTCGCCGCGGTGTTCCCGTGGACGCGGCTGAGCAGCCGCCGGCAGCTCGCCGGGATGACCGCGTACATGGTGCTCGGCTCGCTGCTGTTGCCGCTCGCGCACGCGACGACGACCGCGTCCCTGTTCCCGTTCGTCGCCGCCGCGGCGGCGGGCGGGAAACTCGGCTCCCGCAAGGCCGCCATCGGCGTCGCCGTGGCCGGTGCCGTCGTCGCGGCCGGCACGACCTGGCTCGTCGAGCTGTTGTCGCCGACGACGTCGCAGTGGCCGTGGTGGGTGGCACTGACCGTCGGCCTGCCCGTCTACATCGGAATGTCCAATCGCGACCGGCTCGAAGCCCTGCACAGCGCCCAGCACGCGGCCGAGGAGGCCCACCGCGCCAAGGCATCCGAGGCGCGCGAGGCAGCGTTGGTGGAACGCGGCCGCATCGCCCGCGAGATCCACGACGTGCTCGGCCACTCGCTGTCCGCCATCGCCCTGCAACTGGACATGGCCGACGCGCTGCACGACAGCGGCCGCGAGGACGAGGCGACCGCCGCCGTACGCAGGGCCAGGGCGCTCGCCGTCGACAGCATCAGCGAGACCCGCCGCGCGGTGCAGGCGCTGCGCGAGGACACCCGGCCGCTGCCGGACATCCTGCGCCAACTCGCCGAACACGACGTGGTCGACTTCGCGATCACTGGCGGGGCACGCGAGGTGGGCGCCGAGGCGACGCACACGATGGTCCGTGCGGCGCAGGAGGCGCTGACCAACGCGGCCAAGTACGCGCCGGGCGCGCGGCGGAGTATGCGCTTGGCGTTCACCGGCGATCACGTCACGCTGACCGTGCGCAACGGGCCCGCGACCGAGCACCAGCACACCGATCTGGCCGGCGGCACCGGGATCGGCCTCGCCGGCATGCGCGAACGCACCGCCCTGCTCGGTGGGACCCTCCGTGCCGAACCCGCACCCGACGGCGGCTGGACCGTGGAACTGGAGTTACCGCGATGACCGAGGACAACACGATCACCCTGGTCGTGGTCGACGACCAGGCAACCGTCCGGGAAGCGCTCGCGGTCATGCTCGACCTCGCCGACGACGTGACCGTCGTGGCCACCGCGACCAATGGCGCGGAAGCCGTGGCGGCCGTACAGCGGCACCACCCGGACGTCCTGCTGATGGACCTGAACATGCCGGTCATGGGCGGGGTCGAGGCGACCGGCCGGATCCACGACGCCGAACCGGACACCACCATCCTGGTGCTGACCACCTTCGACGACGACGAGTCGATCCTGGCCGCACTGCGTGCGGGAGCGAGCGGCTACCTGACCAAGGAGGCCAACCGCACCACGATCCTGCACGCCGTGCGCACCGCGGCCCAGGGCCAGACCGTGCTCGCTCCCGAGGTGCAGCACCGCCTGCTCGCCCTCGCCACCCGGCCGGCGCCCGCCGCGCCGCCCAAGGACGACGGCATCGACCTGACCGCGCGGGAACGCGAGATCCTCGGGTTGATCGGCGAGGGCCTGCGCAACCCGGAGATCGCGGCCAAGCTCGTGATCAGCGAGGCCACCGTGAAAACGCACATCAACAACCTGTTCGCCAAGGCGGGTTTCCACTCCCGCGCCGACGCGGTCCGATACGCCCTGCGCAACCCGCTCTCCGGCGCGAAGTTTCAGCGATAGCGGCGGTCCCCGGCCGACGGCAGTACGCCCGACTTCGGTGCCTCGAAGCCGCCGATCTCCTGCTCGAGCAGTTCGGCCAGCCGCAGCGGGGTGCGGTCCTCGAACATCGGACCGATGAGCTGCACCCCCACCGGCAGGCCCTCGGGGGACCGGGCCGCCGGTATGGCGGTGGCGGGCAGGCCGGGCATGGTGGCCACACCGGCCCAGACGAGCTGGTCGAAGTACGGGTACTCGACGCCGTCGATGTCGATGCGCCGTTCCAACGGATTGGGGTTGTGGTCGTGCGGGAACGCGGGCGTCGGCGTGATCGGGCACACCACGGCGTCGAACTCGGCGAACAGCTGCCGCCAGCCGTGGCGGTGGACCTCGCGGCGGTTGTTCGCCTCAATCCAGTCGCGGTGGCCGAACACCATGGCGCGCAGCCGCACGGCGTCAAGACTCTGGTCGTCCGCGCTCAGTCCGGCGGCGCGGGTCCGCAGCTGCTCGTACGATTCGATGGGAAAACGCGCAACGGAGCCCGAAACCAGCAACTGCATGTAGAGCGTCGCGGCTTCGGTCAGATCAGGCAGCAGCGGACTGTGCCGTCCGACGCGGGCGCCGCCGTCGACGAGCGCGGCGGCCACCCGGTTCACGCCCGCCCGCACGGCGGACCCGGTCGAAATGAGCGGATGCTCGTCGAGGACCAGGACCCGGAAGTCGCGGAGCCGCTCGTGGCGGGCGGGCGGCAGTGCCAAACGGTGCGCCACGCCGAGCGTCAGCGGGTCCGGTCCGGCCATCACGTCGAGCAGGAGCGTGAGGTCGCGGGCGGTGCGCGCCATCGGACCGACGACGGCGAGGTCGAGATCGACCGGCAAGGCCGGCTCGGACGGCGCCACCATACCGCGGTTCGCCGCCAGCCCGAGTGTCGGCTTGTGTGCGTAGACGCCGCAGAAATGCGCGGGGGTGCGCAGCGAACCGGCGATGTCGGAACCGATGGACAGCGCGCCGAACCCGGACGCCAGTGCCGCCGCCGAGCCGCCGGAGGAGCCGCCCGGCGTGCGACCGTGATCCCACGGGTTGGTGGTGGTGCCGTAGATCTCGTTGAAGCTCTGTACATCTTGCAGTCCCAACGGCACATTGGTCTTGCCGAGCAGCACCGCGCCGGCGGCCTTGAGCCGCGACACCTGTACCGCGTCCTCGGCCGGCAGATAGTTCCGGTGCGGCGGCATGCCCCAGGTCGTGGGCAGGCCGGCGATGTTGTAGGACTCCTTGACCGTCACCGGAATGCCGAGCAGCGGCCGATCCTCGCCGCGGGCGCGCGCCTGGTCGGCCCCGCGTGCGGCGGTCCGCGCACGGTCGAAGTCCGGCACGCAGATCGCGTTGACCGCCCCGTCCTCGCGCTCGATACGAGCGATCGCCTCGTCGGTCAGTTCCACCGAGGTCACTTCACCGGCACGCAAGGCAGCGGCGAGCACTTCGGCCGCCTGAAAATTCCACTCCATCAGTCCGACCCTACCGACCTGCCGCGGCGCTCGACCCCACATCCACCGGAAAAGTCGAACGTTCAGGGGCGAAGCCGGAAGGGATCGCCGCCCAGGGCCGACACTGCGACAAGTTAGGACTGTCCACATGGGACACCTGGTCAGGCTTCCGTTACACACGTTGATGGTCTCCCTGTCGTAGTTCTTGACGTAGCCGTTCTCGACGCCGGCCAGCCCGGAAATGCCGTTGGCGACGACGGTCTGTGTTCACGACGTCAGAGAGCACGGAGAACTCCACGCAACTTTTACGATGAACCGTTGCGTAGGGTGCAACTATTTCGAGCTCGGCCCAGGTGTGGTCCGGTTGACCACGTCGCCGTTCAGGTCTACTTTGAATACGCGACCGTAGCGTATTTGAAGTAGAGAGGGTGTCCGCTGATGAGCACATCGGGCCGCTCGCGGGCTGCCGGCCCGGACGAGACTCCCGCCATCGGCAGGCCGCGCGACGCGAACCGTGACGTGGCCATCCTCGACGCGACACTTCTTCTGCTGACGGAGGTCGGTTACGACCAGCTGTCCATGGAGTCGATCGCCGCCCGCGCCGGTGTTGCGAAGACGACGATCTACCGCCGCTACCGCGACAAGGTCGCCCTCGTAGCTGCCGCCGTGGAGTACCGCTCGCAGAGCTCCCCGCCGGCGGTCGGCCCAGGCGGCCTGCGAGGCAACCTGCTGACACTCGTGCAGTGGCTGGCGGAGCAGATCGCCGAGCAGGAGATCGGGCTGCTTGGTGCGTTGTTCGCCGGCATGCGAAGCGACCCCGGGCTCGCGGCGGAGATGCGCCGAATTCTGCGGCGGGACGAGGCGGCGATGACCGACCAGCCGCTGCGCGAGGCGGTGAAGCGCGGCGAACGCCTGGCGCCCCACGCCGCCGAGCTGTTCGCCGAGGTCGCCCCGGCCGTCATCGTGCACCGGATCGTCGTCGCCGGCGAAACCTGCGACGAACGCTTCGTCGAGCACCTCGTCGACGACATCCTCCTGCCGCTGCTGCGCGGCCACCCCAACAAGCCCGCACGCACCGAGCGTGGAACAGGCTCGAAAGGAACGCGATCATGATCGTTGTCGCTGGCGCGACCGGCGCCCTCAACGGCACCACCGTCGAGCACCTCCTCAAGCGCGTCCCGGCCGGGCAGATCGGCGTCAGCGTCCGCGACATCGCCAGGGCCCGACATTTCGCAGACCGCGGCGTGCGCGTACGACAAGGCTCCTATGAGGACCCAGCCGCACTGCGCCACTCTTTCGAAGGTGCCGACCAAGTCCTGCTCGTCTCCTCCAATGACCCCCACGCCGACGCGGTCAGCCTGCACCGCGTCGGCATCGAGGCCGCCGTCGCGGCGGGGGTCCAGCGCGTCCTGTACACCAGCCACCAGGGGGCCGGAGCCGACAGTCCCTTCCACCCGGCACGCGACCATGCCGCGACCGAGCGGCTCCTCGCCGGCTCCGGCATCGCCTGGACCTCGCTGCGCAACGGCTTCTACGCCCACAGCCTCGGCTGGCTGCTCGGCTCCTGGCAGGAGACCGGTGTGATCACGGCCCCGGCGGACGGGCCGGTGTCGTGGACCGACCGCGCCGACGCGGCCGAGGCCGCGGCGGTCATCCTCGCCGGTGACCGTGCGTTCGACGGACCGGTCACGCTCACCGCGCGTCAGGCCGTGACGTTCGACGAGGTGGCCGCCATGGCCTCGCAGCTCAGTGGCCACGAGATCACGCGCATCGTCGTGGATGACGAGCAGTGGATCGCGGACAAGGTCGCGGCCGGCACCCCGGAGGCGATGGCCCGCATGACGCTCACGACATTCCATGCCGCCCGCGAAGGCCGCTTCGCCGGGGTCGGCCCGCTACTGGCCGAACTCCTCGGCCGCGAACCTCGCAGCGTCGCCGACCAGCTCGCAGACAACATCGCCGCGTAGCTGGGATGTCCCGGAGACGGATGAGGCACAGGGCGGCTACTTGCAGAGATGCCCGGCCGTGAGCTGCAGTGGGGTGGGAGAACGGCATCCTGCCATTCGACGTGCTCTCCGGGGGTTGCGGCACGGGTGATCGCCAAGCTGCGTCCACCGGAGTCGCAGGCCTGTCCAATGCCCAGATCTCCCACCGGCCCAACCTCGTGGCGATCGTCGCTCATGAAGCCGGCGTCACCACGGGTTGAGGCGTTCTGTCGATCGGTCGTCACGAGGTCGCAGCAGAACACGCGGATCTGCGGAGGCGGAGGTCAGCGGGCAGTGGAGTGATCAGCCACCCAGGCGTCCACCTCCGCCCACCGATGCTCCAGCCAGCTGCCTGCGGCTTCGGGCTCCCGAGGGACCTGAGCGGCGGGGATGAGTTCCGTGCGCACCACTACCGTGCGGTGCACGGGAAGACGCCACCACGGCCGGTCCCGCCCGTCGTCACTGAAACCGGTATGGGTCAGCAACAACACGTCGGCCCCCGGGGCGTTGGTCAACGCCGCGACGGTGCCACCGCGATGGGGCGGCAGGGTGTGGGTGCGCCGCCGGGCTCGCCGCGCCGCACCCAGGGCGCCCCCGGCGAACAACGCGGCGACAGCCCGCCGCCAACGCGGACGGCTGAAGTTCCCACCCTCGGGAAACAACAGCAGGGCGTCTCCGTGGGAGAGTGACGCCGCCAGCGCGCCGATGTCGTCCCGCGCCCGACGCCCGCGGCGCGCGACGAAGCACAGCGGCACGTGATCGCCGGCGAGATCGAGCGTGGGTTCCAGCCGCAGCAAGGCTTTGAGCACGATGTGCAGGCGCAGCCGGTAGTGCACCGCGATCAGCCAGGCGATGAACAGCGAATCACCGGGGCCGCAGTGGCGCGCCAGCACGATCACCGGATTCCCGGCGGCCGGCCGCCCCGCCGCCGGCGAACCCGCTTCCAGCACCAGCCGTACGTCCAGCACCAGCCGCAGGGTGCGGTAGATCGTGTCGATCACCTCGGACATCAGCGCGTCCCAGTCCGGTTCGCCACCCAGGATCCGCCGCAGCACCCGCAACTCGACGCCCGCGTAGGCCAGCACCAGCAGCGCGGTGCGCAACGGCCGCGACGACCGGGCGCACACCGAGGTCAGGCCGGCCACCGCCAGTGACAGCGGCGCGGTGAGCAGCAGGAACACCTCCACCAGCACGACGACCGGGATCATCACGGCGCGACGCAGTGCGGTGATCACAATGCCGCCAGGTAGGCGCGGGTGGCCTCGTAACCGGACTCCGCCCGCCCGGCGACCCGGCGAGGGTCCCGGTAGCGCAGGTTGGACCAGGTTCCGGCCTTGCGGTCGGGAAAACCGGTCGGCAGCACGTGTACCCGCACTCCCTCCGGCACCCGGCCGAGATCGGTGTGGAACCGGTGGCGGCGGGCGATCTCGAACGCCACGAACCCGACTTGCCAAGGCGACCGGGGCGCCGTCAAGGTCTCCTCCAGACGTCCGACGTGCAGAACCCAGACGACCTCGGCGCCGTGGCGGACAGCTCGTTCCAGCGGAATGCTGTTGACCAGCCCACCGTCGAGGAAATGCTCGTCTCCGATCGCCACCGGCGGGAACACGCCGGGCAGGGCGCAGGACGCCAGGACGGCCTCGACCAGCTCCCCCGAGCTGAACCAGTGCTCGCGCGCCCGCTCGACGCTGGCCGCGACGCACTGGAAGGGGACCACCAGCTCCTCGAACGTGCGTACCGGCAGCCGCTTCACCAGCAGTCGGCGCAGCTCGGCGCTGTCGTGCAACGAAGTACCACTGCGCACGAGTTCCACCAGGCGGCCGACCAGCGAGCCGCCGAGCACGGCGTCGGCCGCGAGCTCCGCCCAGGTCTCGATCAGCCGGGACGCCCCGGCCGGCGTCGGGTCGGCCGCGATCGCCGCCCCGTTGATCGCGCCGATCGACGTGCCGTACACCGCGTCGGGCACGACCCCTGCCTCCAGCAACGCCCGGGCCATCCCCGCCTCCACCGCACCCAGCACGCCACCACCGCCGAGGACGAACGCATTGCGAGCCATCCCCGATCTATACCCGATCAACGGCCGGGTCGCAGGCCTGCCCAGCGCCTCACGAAATCGCCTAGCCGAGGGGCCACTCTTGCCGATCAGTGCGAGGGCGGTTCACGACGCCGGAACCGACGCGGCGATCGTCCGCTCGGCCAACTCTTCGGACGGCTGATCCGGCCCGTTGAACATCACCCCGGAGTACGTGTCGTGCTGCTGCACGAGGTGGTCCTGAGCGTGATGACCAAGACAGCCGACGAAGCGGAGCGTGCCGCCGACGAGGAGTCCGATCCGTTCACGGCGCTCAGCCGGTTCGTCCACGCGGTGGCCGAGCACCGGGTTACGGTCCTCTGTCCGCTGCTCGCCGGCTACCCCATGGCCAACAGCCCGGAGCTGGAAACGCAGAAGAAGCGCGTGACCACCGGTGTGGACGCCCTCGTGCGCGCCGCACAACAGGCGGGCCAGGTGCGCGACGACGTGAGCTACAGCGACTTACTCATGTCACTTGCCGAACTCACCAGGCCGCTCGCAGGGTGGACCAGCATCGACCACCTCTCCCACCGCAACCTGCAGATATTTCTGGACGGTCTGCGCGGCCCGGCGCAGACGGAGCTCCCAGGCAGGCCGGCAACCGTCGAGGATCTCCGCGCGAACGCGAAAAAGAAACGCGATCGCGGTTGACAGCGCTGAACAGCACCGGTCGACAGCCAGCGTGCTCGTGCCGACCGTAGCCAGGACGGCCCGGGGCGCGCGCCGGCGGGCAGCACTGTTGCAGCTCACCGAGTGGCACGAGTTCTTCGTCCTGTGCAGGCGAATTCCGCGCCGGGATTCGCACGCCCGGACCGACGCACCGGCGTGGAACGGGCGGCGAGAATGGTTTACGCGAAAGCCGGTCGACAGGCCGAGGCCGCCGCGAAAGGGCCGGCGGGCCCCGCTCTCCTTTCCAACCACACACCCCAGCAGGGTCCGCCGGCGTCACGGCTTTCCGGTCTCCGTGTCCTTCCCGAGAACGGCGGGTTCGCCGCCGGTGTGGGCGAGGTCAGCCGGCGACGTGGTACCGGCTGGTGATGGCAACGCGGTTGAAGGCGTTCATCACCGTGGCCAGCCACGCGACAGCCGAAATCTGATCCGCGGTGAGTGCGGCCGCTGCGGCGTCGTACTCCTCGTCGCTGACGTGACCGTCCGGCACACGGGTGATCGCCTCGGTCAGGCGCAGGGCGGCGCGGTCGGTCTCGGAGAAGTAGCCGGTCTCTCCCCATGCGGGCAGCACGGCGATCCGGTCGGGGTTTTCGCCCTTCTTGAGCGCATCACCGGTGTGCATGCGCAGGCAGAACGCGCAGCCGTTGAGCTGAGAGGTGCGGATCCTCAGCAGCTCGACCAGAAGCGGGTCAAGGCCCGCCGCGGCGGCGTTGTTCTCCACCTCCGCGGACAGGGCGATGAGGGCCTTGTAGGCGGCCGGGTGCTGCTTGTCGATGCTGACGCGCTGCGTGTTCGTCACGGTTCCTTCGCTTCTTTTCATGTGGCCTTACCGGCCGGTGGGATTTTTCGCCGTAGCGGTTTCGGGTTACCCGTGGGGGTCGTCGACCTTGAGCTCGGCTCCGGTGTCGGCGACGAAGACGACCAAGAGCCTGGCCCGGTCCGTCGAGCTGGTGTTCTCCGTCAGGACGTGGTGAGCACCCGGCTGCTCGACCCAGTTCTCGCCTGGGCGGAATGTGCTGTCGGGTTTGTCGTCGAGCTGGCTGCGCACGGTGCCTTCGAGAACGTAGGCGTAGACGAAAGCGCCGCCGTGCCGGTGCGGCGCCGCGCGTGCGCCGGGCGGCAGGTTGACGATCACCGACGTGAAGGTCTTGCCTTGCACATTCGGAAGGGCCTGCTGGAGCAGCGGGGTGAGGGTTTCGGTGGGTGGCCGGCCCCGGCCAGCGTGGCGACGGCCAGGATGCCACCGGCGATCCGCCGGACAGCGATGGCTTGCATGACAGTCCTTACTCGGAGGGGGATCGATCGGCACACCTGCTCGCGAGCGTGTTCCTTCGTCGTCCCGTTTTCGTGTCATCAGGGAGACGAGGTAGCCCCTCCGGGTGTGACAGCTCAGACGTGAGACAGTTTGTCCGGGTTGATGACCCTGCGGTACGCGGTGATCAGACCGTCTGTGATCTGCACCGTGTCGACGGAGTGGACGCGGCCCTGACGGTGGAACACGAGGGCGAGCTCGCCGCCGACCTCGACGAAATCGATGTGGTCCGGACGCCACTGGCGACCCACTCGCACCATCACCTCGGCAATGCGCTCACCACCATGGATGGGCTTGCGTGCCGCCGAGACCTCGCCACCGCCGTCGGTGACGTAGACGGCGTCCGGGTGCAGGAGCCTGACCAGGCCGGCCAGGTCACCGGATTCGTAGGCGGCGCGGAAGGTCGCCAGCACTCGTTCGCGCTCCGCCTTCGGTGCCTGCGAACTGGGCTGCTTCGCCGTGGCCACCCGCCGTCGCGCCCGCGAGGCGAGCTGCCGGGCGGCCGGCCCGGAGACGTCCAGCACTTCCGCGATCCGGCCGAACTCAAAACCGAAGACATCGTGCAGGACGAAGGCCACCCGCTCCGGCGGGCTCAGCTCCTCCATGATCAGCAGCATCGCCGCAGTGACGGACTCGTCGACGAGCACCGGCTCCGAGGCGTCCGGCCCCGTCAACAGCGGTTCCGGCAGCCACGGCCCGACATAGGCTTCTCGGCGTGAGCGAGCACTCTTGAGGATGTCGTACGACCGTCGCGCGGCCACCGTGACCAACCAGGCCCGCAGGTCATCGACCCCGTGCAGATCCGCTCCGGCCGCCCGCAGCCACACGTCCTGGGCCACGTCCTCGGCATCGGCCACGCTCCCCAGCAGCCGGTAGGCCACGCCGAAGACCGCAGGTCGATGCGTCTCCCACTCGGAACCGAGCCTGTCCTCCTGCTCAGACCGTCGGGGCGCGTGCCCGTTACCCATGCAGCTCGCAACCTCCTCCGGCATGCGGATCCAGCGTATCCATCCGAATCCGGACGCTCGCACCGACGATCCCTGGGCAGGCCCTGACAGGGCTGCCTGCTGACCTGACAGGTCTTGGATCTCCGGCCCCCAGCCGGCGAGGGGTGGTGTCGCCGTCGCCGGGCACGGTTTCGGTTGCCCTCAACCGGGTTCGAGGAATGCGAGCATCTTCCGGCCGGCGTCCGGCGACGCCAGCAATTCCTGCATGCCCGCGGACATCCGGGCGGCAGCACTGGTGCGTTCGAACATCTCGCGTTCGTATTCCTTGACGGCGGCGGGAAAGTCGTCCGGGTCCGCGGCCAGCGCGAGGCCGAGCAGGGCGCCGTCGAGCAGCGCCATGTTGGCGCCCTGCCCCACCGGCGGCATCAGGTGCGCGGCATCGCCGAGCAGCGTGACGTCCGGCGTCGACGGCCAGGTCAGGCCGACCGGGAGGGTGGTGATCGACCGTGGCAGGACCGTATCGTCGCAGGCCGCGATCAGCGCGGTGAACCGTGGATCCCAGCCGGCGAACTCCTCGATCAGGCCCGCCCGCGCGGCGGCTGGATCATCGAACGGGATCCCGCTGGTGACGAGCCAGTCCTCGGCGGTCCGGTAGAAGCCGAGGTAGACGCGCACGCGACCGTCGCCGTTGCGCTGCGCCGACAGGGATTGTCCGTTGCCGAGCACCCAGTAGTTACCGCGTCCCACCATCGCCGCGAGGTCGGGGTGGGTGCGGTCGATATCGGGAATGCCGAGTTCGACGACGTTCTGACCGGTGTGCGCCGGTCGGGCATTGGTGAGCAACGCGCGGACCCGGGATTCCGCGCCGTCGGCACCGACCAGCAGGTCATACGTCGCACTGCTGCCGTCGGCGAAGTGCAGCACGCCATTGTCGGCCGATTCGAACGCGTGCCCCCAGCGCACCACGTGTTCGGGAAGAGCATCCAGCAGCAGGGTGCGCAGATCGGCACGATCGACCTCGGGCCGATCGAGCGGGGCGTCGTCGGGCGTGTCCTCCTGCAGCAGCAGGGTGCCGTCCGGCTCGAGAAGTCGCAGGTCCTGGCCTTCACCACGGGCAATCGCGTGGAACTGGTCGAGCAGACCGGCCTCGCGCAGCGCCCGCTGCCCGGAGTGGATGTCGAGCATGCCGCCCTGACCGCGCGCGCCACGCGACGATTCACGTTCGTACACGACGGCGTCGATGCCGTTCACGTGCAGCGCACGGGCGAGAACCAGGCCGCCGAGACCGGCTCCGACGATGGCGATGGGCATGGTTGCCTCTCCTTCGATACGCCGTACCGCCGGAGACGGCTGGCGGGAGGTGCTGCGGTCTCTTGCCGAAGCCACTCGGCACGCCGTTCACGAGCACGAATGGCTCGCCGATCTCCTGGGCGGCCGGCCCCAGCTCGGGCCGCAGGCGCTGGCCAGCGGGGAGACCGTGGTGGCCGCACTGGGTGGCGTCGACCTCGACGCCGTCATGCCGGTGGTCGCCGCGGTCAACGCGTACGTGATCGGCGCGGTGCGTCGGGAGATCGCCGAGCGACGTGCCGAACGGGCCACCGGGATGGACGAGAAGCGTTGGCAGGCCTCGCTCGGGCCCTATCTGGAACGGGCCTTCGCCACCGGCCGATTCCCGGCGCTGGCAACGGTGGTGCGCGATGCCGCGCACCTGGACGCCGACCAGACCTTCCGGATCGGCCTCGACTTCCTGCTCGACGGCATCGAAGCCCGCATCTCAAGGTGACGTGCGGACCTGCGAACGGTTCACCGGCGGCGGCCTCGAGCGCCCGGCCGCGGGTTCGATCCCTCCGGCATCGCCTGGCCATCGGACAAGTACCGGAGTCGGCACCGGGGTGCTCGAAGCCGATCGCGTCGGACTAACTAACTGGCAGGACACTGCTCGCCGAGTTCGGGGCGAGCGTGCCGGTCCTGCAGGTACTCGCGCAACAGACGCCGGCCGCGGTGAATACGGGACATCACCGTGCCGACGGGAGTGTCCATGATGCGCGCGATCTCCTTGTAGGCGAAGCCCCCGACGTCGGCGAGGTACACGGCGATGCGGAATTCCTCCGGCAGCAATCGCATGGCCCCTGTGAGATCGGAGCCCGGAAGGTGGTCGAGCGCGTCGGCCTCCGCTGAGCGTAGCCCCGTCGCGGTATGCGATTCGGCGCGCACCAACTGCCAGTCTTCGAGCACGTGCACGTCGCTGGGAGCCGGAGCCCGCTTGTTCTTGCGACAGGAGCTGATGAACGCGTTGGTGAGGATGCGATAGAGCCAGGCTTTCAGGTTGGTGCCCTCGTGGAACTGGTGAAAGGACACGTACGCCTTCAGGTACGTCTCCTGCGCGAGATCTTGCGCATCGTCCCGGTTGGACGTCAGGCGCAACGCCGCGGAGTAGACCTTGTCGTAGAACGGCAGTGCGTCCCGCTCGAACTGCCGTCTGTCGACGGTTCTGTCCGGAGAACGTCTCGTGATCGTGTGCGTCATCAATGTCCCAGTCCTTCCAGAAAATGCGCGTCGCTAGCTGAGCTCACCGGTCAGGAACTGGGCACGGCCTTGTCCGAACGACCAGTCCTCGTCCCCGTTTTCAGTGATGGTCACGATCAGATCCTTGGCGTCGAGACCGGTGTCGTGAGCGAGAGCACCCGCGAGTAGTGCGTAGAACCGCTCCTTCTGCGCGCGCTGACGTCGCCGGCTGACGAGGTGCACGATCACCAAACGTGCCGAGCGGGCGATACCCAGACCTGTGTCCAGGGCCGTGACCTCGTGCGCCGGATGGCTTCGGACCACCTGGTAGCGGTCGCGTTCCGGTACGTCGAACGCCCTTACGACTGCCGAGTGCACCGTGTCGAGCAGGGTTTGGATCTCGCCCGGCGCACGGCCGTCGAGAATGTCGATGTATACCAAGGGCATCGGTGTTCTCCTTCAAGGTGTTCGCGAATCAGCGACCGCCACCGGGAACGCCAAAGACACCACGGCGACGTCTCACCCGCTGGCCCAAAACACCATCCCTGCCACCGGCCCGTTCGCGCTTCCCGGCCAGCGGTCCACTTCCCTACTGGCTACCCGGAACGGGCGATGGCTGACGGTCGAAACCGCCCGCAGACCGGTGATCCCGTGCGCCCTGCTCGTAGCCGATCTCAGTCGGCCGACGGCTGCGGAGCGGACAGGTCCGCTACGTGCCGGTGGTGCCGGCCCGGGCTGGTGTGGATCCATACGCCATAGATCGCCCAACCGAGCAGCGACAGACCGAGCCAGCTGATGGCCCGGTACACCAGCACACTTGCGGCCGCGGGGCCGGGAGCGACGCCCGCGGTGACGAGCACCCCGAGCAGACCGGTCTCCGCCAGGCCGGCCCCACCCGGCAGGACCTGGAGCGCGATGCTGGCCTGCACGACCAGAAAGCCGACCGCGGCCACTGCCCACGGCACCGCAGGCCCTACTGCCACGATCACGGCGGTCAGCGTCACGTAGTCCAACAGCCAGCTGACCACGGCCAGACCGAACAGACCGAGCCATCGGATGCCCGGCCGCAACAGGGCCAACCGGGTGGCCAACCGTGCCGCACTCTGCTCGAGCCGCTGCGAGCGGCGGCTACGGCAGGTGGGGCAGCCGAGGGGTATCCGCCCGGCCGCCTCGAGCAGGCCGTGCAGGCCTCGTCGCAGCACCGCCGGATGCGTCAGCACGCCCCAGCCACCGCACGCGACCAGCACCACCAGCAGGGCGGCGAGCAACCCGGCCGGCAGGGGAACCCGGTGCGCCAGGCCGAGCGCGAGCGCGCCCAGCGCCACCAGCGTGATCATGTCGACCAACCCGGCGACCAGCACCGACCAGGACGCCAGTGCGGCGTCCACATTCCGGCGGCGCAACTGGTCGATCGCGTAGGCCAGCGCGCCGGCGCCACCCACGACCGGCACCGTGCTCGACACCGCGTTCTCCACGATGTTGATGCCTTGCACGGTGGGTACGGACAGGCGCGCACCGCCCACCAGGAGCAACTGCCGGTGCAGCTCCCCGTACACGCCCAGAGCCGCCACGCTGCACCCCACCGCGAGACCCAGCCATCCCCACCGCAGCTGGGCCAGCTGCGTGCCCGAGCCGGCCACCTCACCGACGAACCCCGGTATCCGCCACGCCAGGTAGCCGAGTGCGGCACCGACGATCGCCCAGTGCATCGCCTTGCGCGAGTGCCTGCGGACTGCCGTGCGCCAGGCGGTCACCGGGATACTCCTCCCGCCATCGCTGAACGAAGCCGCATGCGGTCTTCCCGGCCAGTCACCGCGTCGCTGTCAGGGCTGTCATTTCCAGCCAGATACGACGATCGAGCAGCAGGTCGATGTCAGCCCAGAACTTCTCCAGGACCTCGTGGCGCCACGCTGCGGTGTGTTCGATTCTTCGGTACAGCCGGGCGATGTGATGGTCCACCGTGGACGTGTCCGGGCACAGGTAAAGCGTGCCGCTGCGCCCGGTGACCGTAGTGAGCTCCCCGGGGAAGAACCGGTCGGACGCCGGCTCGTTCATCGGTGTCATGGAAAGAGCCTCGCAGCAACGCTCCCTGCGCACATTGCCGCCAGCGGTCGTCACGGTCCGGTGCTGCCCGGAATACGAGGACACCAGCTAGCCGGTATGGACGGCTACCCGAGGCAGGGCGCGCAGGTTCGCCGCTCCGGACCGAGCTCGCCGAGGCGGTCCGGGAGTAGACTGCGCCAGCAGTCGTCTATCTCCAGACGAAGGTGACCCCATGGCAGGCGACAACACCTCACTGCGCATCGCGCCGGACGTGCTCGGTCGAAACCGCCACATCTGCGCGTTGTTCAACAGCATGGACGAGCACTACAGCGTGCTTCGCTCCTTCATCACCGATGGCTTCGCCCAGGGCAACCGGGCTTTCCACCTCGTTGATCCCGAGCGACGGGAGGACCATCTCGCACGGCTCGCCGACGCTGGGGTCGACGTGGCCGGCGCCGTCGGCACCGGGCAACTCGAGGTGCATCCCTGGCAGGACGGCCCGCTGCACGCGGACCGGTTCGACCAGGACGTCTGGTTCGAGGAGTTCGAGCAGGTGCTCCGGTCCGGTCCTGCTTCGGGGTACGTCCCGACGAGGTTTCTCGCGCAGATGGAATGGGCGCTGGCCGACCTGCCGGGCATCGAGGACATGATCGAGTTCGAGACACGGGTCAACTACGTCGTGCCGAAGTACGACGACGTGGTGATCTGCGCCTACGACCTGTCGAAGTTCGGAGCACGCACGGTGGTTTACGCCTTGCGGACGCATCCCCTGGTGATCGTCGGCGGGCTGCTCCAGGAGAACCCGTTCTACGTGGAGCCCGGCGAGCTCCTGCGCGAGCTACGGGAGCGGCGGGCCCACGCCGGCACCGGAATGGCGCGCTGAATGCCCGTCGACACCCTGCACGCCGCGCTCAGGGATCTGGTCGCGCTCTCGGCGATCCCAGCCATGTGGGTCGGACAGGAACCGCCTGCCGTCGTGACGGGGCTCGCCGACGCACTGGCCGAGCTGTTGAGGCTCGACTTCGTGTTCGTGCGGCTGGGTGGTCCGGCAGGTGCCGTCGACGTCGCGCGAGGCCGCGCGTGGCAGAGCTTTCCGGAGTGGCTGAGCCGCCACGCTGCCCCGAGCACCCAGTTCCCGGCCAAGGCGCTCGTGGTCGACATCGCCGACGATCTGACGCCATGCCGCGGCGTCGTCATCCGCATCGGCGTCAACGGCGAAGGCGGCCTCGTCGCCGCCGCCAGCGAACGGGACGATTTTCCGACCGCGATCGAACAGCTGCTGCTGTCACTGGCCACGAACCAGGCCGCGACGGCCTTCGAGAACGCGCGCCTCGTCCAGGAACGTCGACGGGCCGAAGAGGGGCTCCGGCAAGCCAGGGACGAGCTCGAGGTGAAGGTCGCCGAGCGGACGGTTGAGCTCGACAGGAGCCGGATGGAGCTCGCCGCCTCCCGCGCACGCATCGTCACCGCGGCGGACGAGGCGCGCCGCCGGATCGAACGAGACCTGCACGACGGCGTGCAACAACGACTCGTCACCGCCATCCTGGCGCTGCGCGCGATCCAGGCCGCGGTCCCGGCAGGCGGCCAGCTCGAGGACGAGCTCACGGACGCGGCGAAAGGTCTGGCGAGCGCGCTCGACGAGCTGGCGGAGATCTCCCGCGGCATCCACCCCGCGGTACTGGCGAAAGGCGGCCTCGCGGCAGCCTTGGAGACGCTCGCGCGACGATCCCCGGTTCCGGTGGACCTCGAGCTGGGCACGCATTGGCGGCTGCCCGCGCCGATCGAGGTGGCCGCCTATTACGTCGTCTGTGAAGCGCTCACCAACGTCGCGAAACACGCCGAGGCGTCCACGGCGCGGGTCACCGTCGCCGTACGTGACGAGTTCCTCGAACTCTCGATCCGTGACAACGGCCGAGGAGGGGCCGACGCCAACCACGGCTCCGGGCTCATCGGGCTGGCCGACCGAGTCGACGCCCTCGGCGGGACGATCGAGATAACCAGTCCGGTCGGCGCGGGAACGACGCTCAGGGTCATGCTTCCCGTCACAGCCGGCTGATCATCCGCCTCGACCACCGCGGCGGTGAGCGCTATGTGGGCCAGTGGTACCCGAGGGCGAAATCGACGGTAACGGCGTAGGCCAGGTACATCAGCCAGAAGCCCGTCAGGATGCGGAACAGACCCAGTGCTCGCTCGGCGAGCGCAACCCCGGTGGAGACGAAGAACTCGGTGACGTACACGGCGAGCAGACCGGCGAACACCAGTCCGACCGGCCAGTCCCCCACCGCGAAGAACACGGTCGCGCCCATCGCCGAGATGACCAGGTAGGCCACCGACAGCCCGGCGTTGGGACGCGGGTCGTTGCCGCGGTAGCGGTTCCAGCCGATCGCGAACCAGTGAATCCCGTACGCCGAGAATGCCAGCGCCGCCATGTACAGCGGCGGTTCCCTGAACACCTGGAACCAGCTCAACCCGATGAACAGGATGATGCCGGCGACGAACTGGCAGAACCCCGGCATCCAGATTCCCCACACGCCGAGCGACCGGTCCACCGGCTCGTCGCGCCTGGGCCAGCCGAACAACTCCTGTGGCCCCCAGACCAGATAGCCGGTGCCCAGGCCGAAGAAGCCCAGCGCCAGCGGCGGAAAGGCCGACGTGGCGAAGGTCAGCTCCATGTCATTTCTCCTCCTGTGAAGCGGTTCCCGTAGCGGGACCGACCTCGTGGCGCGGTTTCGGTGGCTGAACAACGCCACTCGCAGAACATCCCCTGGCCGTCAAGCGAAACCCATGGCCCCGATGATCGCGGGCCGGGGTGAACCGAGGCGAGCCCGCTGGCTGGACAACGGCATACCGGCTAGCGGGAAGCACCCGGCACTGGCTAGCGGTAAGCCGGGCCGCCCGCTGGCGTCGATGCCGGACGGCGTCCGGTCCGGAAGTCTGTGGTAGACGGCTCGACGAACGAAGGACGAGGCTCGATGAGCGCTCCGGCGCAGCACCACCGGTCAGCCACGGAACGCGCTGTTGTCATCGCCGTTCTGGCGATCGTCATGGGCTCGCTGTTCGTCGCGTCGTATTCGCTCGCGCTCGGCGACCCGGTACCGCACCACATCGACGCCGCGCTCGTCGGAGACCCGGCCGCGGATCCTTCGACGGTGGCCACCGTGCAACGCGTGGCAGGTGACGGGCTCGTGTTCCACGACTATGCCTCGGTGCCGGCCGCCCTGCACGCGGTCGACGAGCAGGATGTCTACGCGGCCCTCGACCTCACGTCGTCGACCCCGACGCTGTACGTGGCCGGTGCGGCGGGCGCATCCGTCGCACGGGTGCTGGAGCAGGTCGCCGCCGCGAATCCGGCAGTACGTGTGGTGGACACCCATCCGCTCGGGACGCATGACCCGAACGGGGTGGAGATCTTCTATCTCATGCTCGTCGCCACGATCGTCGGGTTCATCACGGTGTTCCAGGTGAGCGCGAACGCGGGCCCGTTCTCGCTGCGCAGGTGGGCGGCGTTCGTGGCAGGCCTCGCGGTGGGCGCATCGCTGGTCTTCACCCTCGTCGACGGGCTGCTACTGCACCGGCTCAGCTTGCCGGTGCCGGAGAGCTGGGGCATCCTCGCCCTGCACATCCTGGCAGTCGCTTCGTTCTGTTCGCTGATGGTCGTGCTGATCGGCCGCTGGGCGATCGTGCCCACCTGGCTGTTGTTCGTCGTGCTGGGCAACAGCTCGTCCGGCGGAGCGGTCGCGCCGCCGCTGCTTCCCGCCCCGTTCGCGTTCGTCTCGCAGTGGCTGCCCTCGGGCGCCACGGTGACCTCCCTGCGCGAGGCGGTCTACTTCCCGGCCTACCAGCACGCCGGGCCGATCGCCGTGCTCGCCGTCTGGGCGGCGGCCCTCTTCACGGCGATGGTCCTGGTCTCACACCGACTCGGCAGGAGCCCGGGAACCACATGAAGGATCTATCCGGTAACGCGCCAGTGACCTCGACGTCCTCCCGGCGGGGAGAGGCCGGGGCATCCCCGCGGCCGGACGACCACGTCATCGTCCTGTTCGGGGCGACCGGTGACCTTGCCGCGCGCAAGCTGTTGCCGGGACTGTTCCACCTGGCCGCGGTCGGCCTGCTGCCGGACCGATACCGGGTCATCGGCTCATCCCGGCGGGACATCAGCGACGCCGAGTTCCGCGAGCGTGCCCGCGAGGCGATCGACAGGTTCGGCACCAGCAAGCCGACGGGCGAGACCTGGCAAGCGTTCCGGCAGACGCTCTCGTTCGCGAGCGCGAGCCCCGGCGACACCACAGCGCTGGGGGCCGCGATCAGGCGAGCGGAGCGGGATGTCGGTGGTTCCCCGCGGCGGCTGTTCCACCTCGCGGTCCCACCGGCGGCCTTCGCGCCGACCGTGACCATGCTCGGCGCCGCCGGCCTCGCACACGGGTCCCGCGTCGTCATCGAGAAGCCGTTCGGCACCGACCTGCGGTCCGCTCGCGAGCTGAACAGGACAGTCGGCGCCGTCTTCGACGAGTCGCAGGTCTTCCGGATCGACCACTTCCTCGGCAAGGAGTCCGTCGAGAACATCCTGGCCTTCCGGTTCGCCAACGGCCTGTTCGAGCCGGTGTGGAACCACCGGCACATCAGCTACGTGCAGATCGACGTGCCGGAGACGCTGTCGATCGAAGGACGCGCCGGCTTCTACGACCAGACCGGCGCCTACCGGGACATGATCGTCACCCACCTGTTGCAGGTCCTGGGGTTTCTGGCCATGGAGCCGCCCACCGCACTGGACGCCAGGCACCTGCGTGCGGAGACGGCCAAGGTCTTCGACGCGCTGCGGCCGATCGACGTGCGGCACGTCGTGCGCGGCCAGTACTCGGGCTACCGCGACGAGCCCGGTGTCGCACCGGCATCACAGACCGAGACCATGGCCGCGGTGCGGGTCGAGATCGACAACTGGCGCTGGGCCGGGGTTCCGTTCTTCCTGCGTTCGGGCAAGAAGCTCGGCGCGAGCCGGCAGGTGGTGACCCTCGGCTTCCACGAGCCGCCCCTGCGGATGTTCCCGATCGGCGAGACCGACACCCCGGACGGGCGGAACGAGATCGTCATCGACTTCGCGGACCCGGGCTCCATCACCGTGGATCTGCTGGCCAAGGTGCCCGGTGCGCAGATGCGGCTCGGGGGCGCCGGGATGGTCTTCCGCTACGCCGACTCGTTCTGCGCCGCCAACAGCCTCGAGGGCTACGAACGGCTCCTCCTGGAGGCAATGCTCGGCGATCAGTCCCTGTTCACCCAGGCCGCGGCGGTGGAACGCCTGTGGGAGATCTCCAGCCCGCTCCTGGAGAACCCGCCACCGATCCAGCCGTACGCGCCAGGCTCATGGGGCCCGCAGCCGTCGGTCGACCAGCTCATCATGCCGTTCCGCTGGCGCCTCCCACACGCCGGCTCGCCCCGAGATTGAAGGTCCACCATGTGTCGTTTGTTCGGACTGTCGGCCGCCCCGCGGCGTGTGCGTGCCACGTTCTGGCTACTGGACGCCACCGACAGCCTGGCTCAGCAGAGCCGCCGGGAACCGGACGGAACGGGGTTGGGCGTGTTCGCCGCGGGCGGCAAGCCGGTGGTGGACAAGCAACCGTTGCCCGCCTGTCAGGACCCGGCGTTCGTCCTCGATGCGAAGGAACGCGCGTCGACGACGTTCCTGGCGCACATTCGCTATGCCTCCACCGGCGGGCTCGACCCGCGCAACACCCACCCGTTCGAGCAACACGGCCGGTTGTTCGCGCACAACGGCGTCCTCGGGGATCTGCCGAGGCTGGAGGCACAACTCGGCGACCACCGCGACCTGGTGGCCGGCGACACCGACTCGGAGCGGTTCTTCGCGCTCATCACGAAGCAGATCGACGCGCACGGCGGCGACGTCGGCGCCGGGATAACCGCTGCGGCCAGGTGGCTGGCCGAGAACCTGCCGGTGTACGCGATCAACCTGATCCTGACCACGCCGACCGAGCTGTGGGCGCTGCGCTATCCGGACACGCACGATCTGTTCCTCCTGCGCCGCGCCCCGGGCGGCCCCCACGGCGACAGGCGACTCGAGCACGCGAGCACCGCCGGCCATGGCCATGCCCGTTCCGACGCATTGTCCGAGCATCCGGCGGTGGTGGTCGCCAGCGAGCGGATGGACGACGACCCCGGCTGGCAGCCGCTGCGTCCCGGTGAGCTGCTGCACGTCGACGACCAGCTCGTCTGCGTGCGCCGCATCGTCATCGACCACCCGCCGCGTCACCTGCTCTCCCCGCGCGAACTCGGTGCCGGGACCGCGACGTCGCAAGCGGCAACCTGAGCAGATGGTCCACGAGGTTCGAGGTGTGCCGGAACGCCAGGCATCCGGCCGGACGTTCTCCGATCGGACCGCCTGGGCGCGCGGGGTGCGAACGCCGTTGCGTGAGTTCCTGCGCACCGAGACCGGCGGGGCGGTGGTCCTGCTGGCCGCGACGGTCGTCGCGCTGGTCTGGGCCAACGTGCATCCCTCGTCGTACGAGGCGGTATGGGGCACGCGGCTGTCGGTCCGCGTCGCTGAACACGGTATTTCGCAGAACCTGCGCTGGTGGGTGAACAGCGGCTTGATGACCTTCTTCTTCTTCGTCGTCGGTCTGGAGGCGCGTCGCGAGTTCGACCTGGGTGAGCTGCGTGACCGGCGCCGCCTCGCGCTGCCGCTGGTCGCCGGCATCGGTGGGATGCTGGTACCGGTCGCGATCTTCCTCGCCGTGAACGCCGGACGTCCCTCCGCCCACGGCTGGGGCGTGGTCATGTCGACGGACACGGCGTTCGCGCTCGGGATACTCGCGCTGGCCGGACAGCGTCTTCCGGCGCGGCTGCGGACGTACCTGCTCACGGTGTCCGTCGTCGACGACCTCGTCGCGCTCGTGGTCATCGCGACCGTGTACAGCGGAAAGGTGGCCGTGCCGCCGTTGCTCGTCGCATTCGGCGTCTTCGGGGTCGTCCTGCTCGTTCGCGCGCTCGGTGTCCGTCTCGGCCTGGTGTACGCGTTGTTGGGCACGGCGGCGTGGTTGGCACTGAACTCATCCGGGGTGGAGCCGATCGTGATCGGCCTGGCGATCGGGATGCTCACCTCCGCCTACCCCGCCGCGCGCAGCGACCTCGAACGCGCGAGTGAGGTCTTCCGGCTCTTCCGGGAACAACCCACTCCGGAACTCGCACGCTCGGCACAGACCGGCGTCGCCGCGGCGCTGTCCCCGAACGAGCTGCTCCAGCAGCGCTACCACCCGTGGACCAGCTACGTGATCGTGCCGCTGTTCGCACTCGCGAACGCGGGGATCACGATCAACCCCGACTTCCTTGCCCGCGCCTACACGTCGCCGGTCACGCTGGGGATCCTGTTCGGGTACGTCAGCGGGAAGCCGATCGGGATCTTCGGCCTCTCGTGGCTCGTCACGCGGGTCAGCCGTGGCAGGCTTCGCCCGCCGGTCGGTTGGGCGGCCGTCGCCGCCGGGGCCACCGTTGCCGGCGTCGGTTTCACTGTCGCCCTGCTGGTGGCGGCACTCACCTTCACCGGCGAACAGCTGGCGGAGGCGAAGCTCGGCATCCTGTCCGCGGCGTTGGTCGCGTCGGTCGGCACCTGGGTCCTCTCCCGGGTCACCGGCCTGCTCCCAGCACATCGGCGTACCCGCGCACTGCTGGGCACGGCCCAGACCATCGTCGACCTCGCCGTACCGGTCGACCCGGACCGCGACCACATCCGCGGCCCGGAGGACGCCCCGGTCACCGTGGTCGAGTACGGCGATTTCCAGTGCCCGTACTGCGGTCAGGCGGAAGCCGTGATCCGTGAGCTGCTCGACGGCCGGGGCGACGTGCGGTACGTGTGGCGGCATCTACCACTGTCCGATGTGCACCCATACGCCCGCTACGCCGTGGACGCAGCCGAGGCTGCCGCGAAGCAGGGGGCGTTCTGGCAGATGTACGACCTGCTCTTCGCCCACCAGGACGCGCTCCGTCCCAGCGACCTGATCCACTACGCAGGAGTACTCGGCCTCGACGTCGGCCGTTTCCGCGACGACTTCCGAGGCCATGCCGGCACCGCCAGGGTGGCGGAGGACATCGAGTCGGCCGACCTGAGCGGGGTTTCCGGCACGCCGACGTTCTTCATCAACGGGCGGCGGCACTACGGCGCCTACGACAGGGCCACGCTCTCGGCGGCCGCGCATACCGCCCACAAGCGCGCCGTCAGCGCGAACGATGTCAGCACGGTGCCGTACAACGGGTGATGTGCTGCGAAGCGTGTTCCCGCTACCGGGAAATCGAGTTGGCCACTGCCCGGAATGACAGGGCCCTCACCACCGCCGATCGTGGGGTCAGGGGCCACGCGAATGCGGCTGGTCCATTCACGAAGGGACTCTGGAGCCATGACAGCGTCGAACCCCGGACACGCCGGAACGGCAGGCACGATCGAAGTGGGCGGTGACCTGACGGTCAACCGCCTCGGCTTCGGCGCGATGCGGATCACCGGTGAGGGCATCTGGGGCCCGCCGGTCGACCGTGAAGAGGCGAAGGCGGTGTTGCGGCGCGCGGTCGAGCTGGGTGTCACCTTCATCGACACCGCCGACTCGTACGGGCCGCACGTCAGCGAGGAGCTGATCGCCGAGGCACTGCACCCGTACCCGGACGACCTGGTGATCGCCACCAAGGGCGGGCTGGAGCGCACCGGTCCGGGACAATGGCCGGTCAACGGTCGGCCCGAGCACCTGATCGAGGCCTGCGAGGGCAGCCTGCGGCGGCTCGAGCTCGACCACATCCCGCTCTACCAGTTCCACCGGCCCGACCCCGCCGTGCCGCTGGAGGACTCGATCGGCGCCCTGGTCACCCTGAAGGAACAGGGCAAGATCCGGCACATCGGGCTGTCCAACGTCACCGAGGACCAGCTGCGGCGCGCCCAGCGGCTCACGCCCGTCGTGTCCATCCAGAACCGCTACAACCTCGGCGACCGGCGATCAGAACCGCTCATCGACCTCTGCGAGCAGGAACGGATCGTCTTCCTGCCCTGGGCACCGATCCAGGACCTCGACGGCAACCCGGCCGTGCGGCAGCTGGCACGGCAGCACGACGCCACACCACGGCAGATCGTGCTCGCCTGGCTCCTGGCCCGCTCCCCCGCGATCCTGCCGATCCCCGGCACCGGCACCGTGTCCCACCTGGAGGCCAACATCGCCGCCGCCGCGATCAAGCTGGCCCCGGCCGAGACCGACTCCCTGAACACCGCCGGCTGACGCACGCGGCTGCCGGTGTCCGACCTTTTCCTTTGGGCGCCACACTGTTCGCGGCGGCCAAGGGCACGCCGCCCTGGCGCGGTGGCGGGGGGCTGAGCGCCGCGGCCGGTACTTGCCGGTCAAGAAGTTTTAGCCAGCGCGAAAAAGCGCAGCCCGGAGAGGTTTCGCCACGGCAGCTGCGGTACGCCGCCGCCATCCGTCCTGAACTGATCCATTGTGGACACTTGGAGCGCCTGGGATGGGCGTGGCCCGGCATCGAGCGCGCGCCGTGTCCCGCACGGGCGGTTAACGGGAATCCCCGAACTGCGGTCAACGGCACCTACTGGGCCGGGGCGATCATCGGCACCCTCGGCACGCTCATCCTGCTCAACCGGATCGGCCTGTCGCTGGGCTGGCGGCTCGGCTTCCGGATCGGCCCGGTGCTGGCACTGGTGATCCTGTTCGTCCGCCGGAACCTGCCGGAGAGCCCCCGCTGGCAGGTCGCGAACGGCCATGTTGCCCAGGCCGACGCGACCGTCACCGACATCGAGCGCGCGATAGTGGCATCAGGCCGCACCCTGCCCCCGGTCGACGACCGCGCGGCCATCGAGCTGCGCCCCGCCGATGGGCTCGGCCACCTCGCATTGACCAGGGTGCTGTTCCGGCTCTACCCGCGCCGTGCGGTGCTCGGCGCCTCCCGCGATCTTCTTCACCTACACGCTGGTGGCCAACTTCTACGGTGTCTCCGCGCAGTCCGCGCCGGTGTACCTGATCGTGTTCGCGGTCGGGAACCTGCTCGGCCCGCTGACGATCGGCCATCTGTTCGACACCGTCGGCCGTCGCCGGATGATCTCCAGCACCCATCTCATGTCCGGCGCACTGCTGGGCCTGACCGCGTTCCTGTTCTACGCGGGGGCGCTGAACGCCCTGACCCAGACCATCGCCTGGTGCGTCATCTTCTACTTCGCCTCCGCCGGTGCCAGCTCCGCCTACCTCACCGTGAGCGAGATCTTGCCCATCGAAGTGCGTGCGAAAGCGATCGCGGTGTTCTTCGCCATCGCGCAGTGCTTCGGCGCACTCGGGCCCGGTCGTCTACGGCGCGCTGATCGGCGACGGCGCGCACCCGGTGGGTCTGTTCATCGGCTACCTGTTCGGCGCATTCGTGATGGCGGTCGGCGGTCTCATCGCCCTGGTTCTCGGCGTTGCTGCCGAGGGCAGGTCACTGGAGGACATCGCCACCCCGCTGTCCGCCACCGGCCGGCCGCCACGGCGAGTCGCCTGACCGTTTGGTCGCACTCGCCGGCTCTGGCAACGGGCATGGCAGGTAACCGGTAGGCCCGAAGTGCCGGTGGCCGGGGGCGCCGATGCACGCTGGCGGTGACGACACGCGCGCCGTTCCCGGCGATGCTCGAGGTACGAACCGCCTCGATCGCTCAAGGGAGAAGTAGCACATGCGACAGGTTTGTCTCGGCTCGACCGGCCTCGAGGTCTCCGCCATCGCGTTCGGCACGTGGGCGTTCGGCGGCGACTGGGGCACGGTCGACATCGAGGAGAGCACCGCCGTCATCCACAAGGCGCTGGACCTCGGCATCACCTTGTTCGACACCGCCCAGGGCTACGGGTTCGGCGCCGCCGAGCGGCTGCTCGGGGACGCGCTCCGGCAGCGGGTGAAGCGCGAGGACGTCGTCATCGCCACCAAGGGCGGTCTGCGAATGGACGGCGACGCCCTGGTCCGGGACGCCGGCGCGACCTGGCTTCGCGAGGGCGTCGAGTCCAGCCTGCGCAGCCTCGGCACCGATCATATCGACCTCTTCCAGATCCACTGGCCCGACCCGAACACCCCCGCCGAGGAGACCGCGCAGGCGCTGGAGCGGCTCGTCGGCGAAGGCAAGATCCGTTACGTCGGCGTCTCGAACTACGGCGTCGAGGAGATGGAGGAGCTGCGCACGCTCGGCCGGCTGGAAACCCTGCAGCCGCCGTACCACATGTTCCACCGGGACATCGAAACCGAGATCCTGCCCTACACCGCGAAGCACGACCTCGGCGTGCTGGTGTACGGACCGCTGGCCCACGGCCTGCTCGGCGGCCGGATGTCACCGGCCACGACGTTCGCTGCGGACGACTGGCGCGGCAAGAGCCTCGACTTCACCGGCGAGACGTTCCTGCGGAACCTGCGAGTGGTGGACCGGCTCAAGGAGTTCGCCGCGGACCGGGGCATCACCCTGCCCACTCTCGCGGCCGGCTGGACGCTGGCCCACCCGGCGATCGACGTGACGATCGTCGGCGCCCGCCGCCCGTCCCAGCTCAACTACACGGCCGCCGCCGATCTGCCCCTCTCGGAGCAGGACCTGGCGGAGATCGACCTGATCCTCGCGGACTCGGTGCCCATGTGGGGTCCGCACCCGGAAGGCATGTGAGAAAGGAGAAACCGGTGGCAAAGCTCGCATTTCTGGGCCTGGGCCTGATGGGAACGCCGATGGCGACCCGGCTGCTCGAGGCCGGCCACGACGTCACCGTCTGGAACCGGACCGCCGCCAGGACCGGGCCCCTCGTCGACAGCGGAGCACGGGCAGCGGATTCCCCCGCCGAGGCGGTGGCCGGCGCCGACACCGTGTTCACGATGCTGGCCAACCCAGCGGCGCTGGACCAGGTGCTCAGCGGCGAGCTGGTCGCCACGCTGCGTCCCGGGCAGGTGCTCGTCGACATGTCCACGGTGGGCCCGGCGGAGATCCGCTCGCTCGCCCGGCGACTGCCCGGCGAGGTCACCCTCGTCGACTCCCCCGTACGCGGAAGCGTGCCCGAGGCGACCGAGGGCCGGCTCATCATCTACACCGGCGCGACCGCGGCGGCCTACGAGAAGGTCCGGCCGCTGCTCACCGTGCTCGGCACTCCGCACCACGTGGGCGGCCCAGGAGCGGGCGCCGCGACCAAAGTGGTCGTCAACCTGACTCTCGGCGTCGCCATGACGGCGCTCGGCGAAGCCCTCGCGCTCGGCGACACACTCGAGCTCGACCGCTCGACCCTGCTGGACATCCTGGCGGAGTCACCACTCGGGGCCACCGTCCGCGCCAAGCGGGCCAACCTCGAATCCGGGACATACCCGCCCAGCTTCAAGCTCAGTCTCGCTCTCAAGGACCTCCACCTGGTCACCGCGACAGCTGCCCAGCAACTCCCGATCGCGGCGGCGACCCTCGGCTGGCTGGAGCGGGCGACCCACGAGTCGGCGACCGACCCCGACTTCTCGGCGGTCGTGGAGACCATCCGCGCAGCCCGTCTCCGCTGACCGACGGAGGTTGTGCCGACCATGGACCTGCCGATCGAGCGGCCACAGGCTGGTGGGCGCCATGCTGGTCCTGACCGCGGTCACCGGCCTGATCGACGCGGTGAGCTATCTGCGGATGGGTCACGTGTTCGTCGCCAACATGACCGGAAACGTCGTCTTCCTCGGCTTCAGCCTGAAACCGGGCTCCGGGCTCTCACTGCCCGCCTCCGCGGTCGCCATCGGCGCGTTCCTCGCCGGTGCGCTGGCAGGCGGCCGGCTCGCCGTCCGCCTCACCGACCGGCCCCGAACCTGGCTGCGCGCCGCCTTCACCAGCCAGGCCGTCATCCTCGCGGTGGTCGCCCTGCTCGGCGGACTCGGCGTGCTGAGCTACACCGGGCATCGGGCCGCTGATCACCACCGCCGTGCTCGCGGTCAGCTTCGGCCTGCAGAACGCCACCGTCCGCCGCATCGCCGCGGCGGACCTGACGACCACGGTGCTCACGATGACCCTCACCGGCCTGGCCGCCGACAGCCGCCTCGCGGGCGGCTCGGGCGCGCGCCCGCACCGGCGACTCGGTTCCGTGCTGGCCATGTTCGCCGGCGCCGCCGCCGGCGCGCTCCTGCTGTGGGGCACCAACCCCACGGTGGTCATCACCCTCGCCACGGCCCTGGTCGTCATCGTCACCACGCTGCTGACCACACCTCGCGGCGTCGCGCACCGGTAGCCACTCGCCCGGAAGCCCGCAGGACACCGGCCCTGCCGCCACCCGGCGGGCTGTGCAAGGAAAAAGGTGCCCCGCAGGGCGATGCGACAAGCGTCTACTCGGGCCAGGCCGAGTTCTCGATGAGGTCCACGAAGTTGACGCGGCGATAGCCGGGGACGAACCGTTCCAGGACATCCGCCTTGACATTGCCGAACGTGGTGGCCGGTTTGGGCGCGATGCCTTCGGTGAACGCCTGGAGAATGCCGCGCTTGAACTCCGGCCGCGGGTGCAGGCCGGTGATCTCGGCGCGGTCGGCGTCGCTGATGTCGCGGTACCCGATGCCGAGCACGTCGTATTCCACCCCGGCGGTGACCAGGGCGACCTCGGGTTCCATGAACTCCGGAATGCCGGGTGTCGTGTGCAGGGCAATGGCGGTCCACACCCGGCGGATGCTGTCCTCGGGCACCCCGTGGCCCTGGAGGAAGCGGCGGGCTTCGTCGGCACTGTCCACTTCGAACCGCCGGCCGCTGCCGTGGAACCGTCCGCTCAGGCCCAGGTCGTGGAACATCGCCCCGAGGTAGAGCAGTTCCGGGTCGAAGCTGAGCCCTCGGTTGCGCCCCTGCAGGCTGCCGAACCAGAAGACCCGGCAGGAATGGTGGTAGATGAGCTCGGTGGTGGACTCGCGGACCAGTTCGGTGGCTTCGCGGGTCAGCTTGGTGTCGGGGATCGTCGCCCCGGCCGTGATCTGTTGACCAGTGAACATCTCTGCGTCTCCTGTCGAATGAGGGCCCGGCGCCTCGGCGCCGGGCCCTCCGTCATTTGGTCCGGTCGATCAGGACTCTCCGGCCCGGACCCCCTTCTCCACCCGCCGGCCCAGGTCCTCGTCGACGTTGCGCCAGTACTCGAACGCCCGTTCCAGGACCGGCTCGGACACCCCGTCGAGCAGGTGGCCGACGATGTTGCCCACCAGCCGGTCCCGTGCCGCGTCGTCCATCACCTCGCGGACCAGCGTGCCGGCCTGGCCCCAGTCGTCATCCTCGGCGTGCAGGGTCTGCGCCGCGTGGACCATCTCCCCGTCGGCGTACCAGCCGGCAGGTTCGCCGTAGCGCTCGGTGTCCGCGCGCGGACCGCCCTTGGAGTTGGGCGCGTACACGGGATCGGACACCTTCGCGTAGCGCATGGGTCCGTCCTTGCTGTAGCTGTTCACCGGTGCGACAGGTGCGTTCACGGGCAACTGGTTGTAGTTCGCGCCGATCCGGGCCCGGTGGGCATCGGGATAGGAGAACATCCGGCCCAGCAGCATCTTGTCCGGGCTCGGCCCGATCCCGGGCACGAGGTTGCTCGGCTCGACGGCCAGCTGCTCGATCTCGGAGTGGTAGTCGGTCGGGTTGCGGTCCAGCGTCATCCGGCCGACCTCGACCAGGGGATAGTCCGCGTGCGGCCACACCTTCGTCATGTCGAACGGGTTGAACCGGTAGGTCGCCGCGTCCCCGAACGGCATGATCTGCATCTTGAGTGTCCACGATGGATACTCGCCTCGCCCGATCGCCGCGAACAGGTCCCGCGTGTGGTAGTCGCCGTCCGCCGAAGCCAGCGCGTCCGCTTCGGCCTGGGTGAGGCATTCGATGCCCTGGTCACTGATGAAGTGGTACTTCACCCAGAAACGTTCACCGCCCGCGTTGACCCACATGTACGTGTGCGAGCTGTACCCGTTCATCTGCCGCCAGGTCCGCGGGATGCCGCGGTCCCCCATCAGCCAGGTGACCTGGTGCGCCGACTCCGGCGACAGCGTCCAGAAGTCCCACTGCATGTCGTGGTCGCGCAGGTTGTTGTCGGCGCGCCGCTTCTGCGACCGGATGAAGTGCTGGAACTTCATCGGATCGCGCAGGAAGAACACCGGCGTGTTGTTGCCGACCATGTCGTAGTTGCCCTCGGTCGTGTAGAACTTCAGCGCGAACCCGCGTGGGTCGCGCCAGGTGTCGGGGCTGCCCCGCTCCCCCGCGACCGTGGAGAACCGGGCCACCATGCGGGTTTTCGCGCCCGGCTGGAACACCGCGGCCTTGGTGTAGGCGCTGACGTCGGCGGTCACGTCGAACTGCCCGAACGCGCCACTGCCCTTCGCGTGCGGTTGCCGCTCGGGCACCCGCTCTCGGTTGAACTGGGCCATCTGCTCGATGGCGTAGTGATCCTGCAGCAGGATCGGTCCGTCCGGGCCGACCGTGAGCGAGTGCTCATCGCTTTCGACCGGGATGCCCGCGTCGGTGGTCGTCGGCTTCGGTTGAGTGCTGGTCATATCCGTGCCTCCTATTTGTCGTCGGGGTTGAGTGCCAAGAAGGTGAGGCCTGCGGCGACGCCCGCGACGGCCTGCACCACGAGGTAGACCCACAAGGTGGACCAGGCGAACAGGCCACCGGTGGCGGCACCCAGCGCGACCGCGGGGTTGAAGGCGCCGCCCGAGATCCCACCGACCGCGAAAGCGCCCGCCGCCACGGTGAACCCGATCGCCAGGCCGAAGAAGGAGTTGCCCTGCTGGCTCTTGCTGGTGGCGACGTTGAGTACCACGTAGCACAGGCCGAAGGTGAACAACAGCTCCGCGACGGCCGTGGCCGCGAGGGCGTGCCCGGACAGGTGCAGGGTCGTCACCGTCGCCGGGTTGGCGACCGCCCGTGCCACCACCGCCGCGACGGCCCCGGCGGCGAACTGGGCGACCCAGTAGCCGGCGGCGTCGGCAGCCCCGATCCGGCCCCGGCACAGCGCCGCCATGGTCACGGCGGGGTTGTAGTGACCACCGGAGATGTGCCCGCCGGCGTAGATCATCACCATCAGGATCGCGCCTGCGGCCAGCGGGGTGAACGTGCTGTGGCTGAATCCGCTGACCGTCACCGTGAACACGAGGAAGAATGTCCCAATTACCTCGACAGCGTATTTCCTGGTCGTCGTCCCCCATTGAGGGACGGCGGCCACGACCGATTCCGGTTCGCTCGTGACGACGTGCGTCATGTTTCCTCCTTGCCGTGGAAGCCCCGGCCCGGGTTTCCTTTGCCGCTTATCACGATTCCGCGCAGGAGCCCCGGTGTCATGGTTGCCAGCGACCACCCGGGCCCCCAGCCAGTGGAACCGGCCGGATTCCTGCTAGCGGTACCGCGACGGAATTCGCGCGGATCATTACGGGCAGAGCAGGTGGGTTTCGTCGTCCGCTCGAATAGCGGGAAATGGGAGCTTTCGCGCTTTTCGTGCCGGGCCGGAAACTACGAGCGGCCGAGAATCCGGCCGATGCCGTTCGCCGAGAGCTCCGACTTCGTCAGGAACCCGGCGGCCGGCCCTGCGGCGATCAGCTCCGCGTAATCCGTTCCGGCGCTCGCCGATATCATGATCACTTCGGCGTTTTCGCCCGCGCCGTCCCGAGCCAGCAGCGTCGCGAGGTCGAAGCCACTCTCGTCCCCGAGCCCGATGTCGACGAGGACGACGTCCGGCCGTAGCGCGCGAGCCTGCCGGAGTGCGTCGTCGGTGTTGGAGGCCGTACCCACGACTGCCACGCCTTCCCGCCGCAGGAGAAGGCTCGCCTCCCGGAGGAAGGCGGCGTTGTCGTCGACGAGCAGGCACCGCAGCGGCATTCGATCATGGTCGCACGGATCGGCCGGGAACGCCTTGCAGCTAGCGGGAATGTGCTCGCCGATGCAGGAGCCGTGTTCACCGGAACGGCTGCCGGCGCCGGCGTGGCCTTGTCGGTCCCTCGAGCTTCGCGCTACCGTCACCGTCATGGACGCGCCAGATACCGGCGCCGCCGTGGTCGATGCCCCCGATCTGGGCGCGGACCACGATTCACCAGAGAAGGCGAGGCTGGGCGACCTTGCCGACGAGCAGGCTGCGCTGCGGCGCGTGGCCACGCTGGTGGCCGGGGGCGCGACGCCGGACGAGGTGTTCACAGCCGTCGCCGACGAACTGAGCCACCTCGTCGGCGCCGAGGCGACGTTCGTCTCCCGCGTCGATCCCCCGCCGGGCGAGGGCGAGGAACCCGAGGGGCACCTCACGGTCGTGGGGTCCTATGGCCGGGTGAGCGACCGCATCCCGGTCGGCTTCCGGCTCCAGCTGCTCCCCGGGATGATCCAGGCCACCGCGCTGCGCACCGGGCGCCCGGCCAGGACCCAGGGTGAACGGCTGGCCAACGGCCCGCACGCTGCCTGGGTCGCCACGCTGGGCATGCGAGCCGGCGTTGCCACGCCGATCGTGGTCGGTGGGCTTCGCTGGGGCGTCACGGTTGCCGCCACCTCACGCGAGGACTTCCCGGCCGGCACCGAGGACCGCATGGCGGGGTTCGTGGAGCTCGCCGCCATGGCGCTCGCCAACGCGAAGGCGCAGCAGGAGCTGCGTGAGCTCGCGGACACCCAGGCCGCGCTGCGCCGCCTGGCCATGCTGGTCGCGCGGGGCGCATCACCCGAGGCGGTGTTCGCGGCCGTGGCCAGGGAGGCACTCCGGCATTTCGGTAGCGGCACCGCCAGGATGATCCGGTATGAGCCCGACGGGAGGGCGACGCTCGTCGCCAACGAAGGCACCACGGGCCCCCACGTGCGGGTCGGGGAAAGCTGGGAGGGTTATCCGCCGGGCGGGCTGACCGCGACGGTCCTGCGGACCGGCCGGACGGCGCGGGTCGGCGACTACCGCGATCTGCCGGGCGGGGAGGCGTATCTCGGCGAGGGGCTGCGGTCCGCGGTCGGGATGCCGCTCCACGTCAACGGCCAGCTGTGGGGAATGATCGCCGTCGGCTCCGGGCAGCCGTCACTGCCCCCTGACACCGAACAGCGGATGGCGGGGTTCACCGATCTGATCGCGACCGCGGTCGCCAACGCGCAGAACTGGGCCTCGCTGGAGGCCGGCCGCGACGAGCTCGCCCGCCTCCTGGAGGAACAGGCCGCGCTCCGCCGGGTGGCCACGCTCGTCGCCCGCGGCATCCGCCCGGACGAGATCTTCCTGGCGGTCGCCGACGAAATTCGGCGGCTGCTCGGCACGGACAGCGCGGGCATCGCCCGCTTCGAGCACGACGGGGCCTCGGTCGTGGTCCTCGGCGGCGTCGGGCAGATCCCGGTCGACCTGCCGATCGGGACGCACGTGCGGCTGCGCGACTACACCGCCCCGGCGGTGGTCTGGCGAACCGGCCGTTCCGCCCAGGTCGACGAGGACGCGTGGCGCGGCGTGTCGGACCCGCTCGCCGACGGCCTGCGCGAGCTGGGAATCCGGGCGATGGTGGCCAGCCCGATCGTCGTCGAAGGCCGCTTGTGGGGCGTGGTGAACGCGTTGTCGAAGCAGGGGCCGTTTCCCTCCGACGCCGCCGACCGCATGGCGGACTTCACCGAACTCGTCGCGACGGCCATCGGAAACGCCGAGAGCCGCGCCGAGCTCGCCGCCTCGCGGAAGCGGATCGTCTCAGCCGCGGACGAGGCCCGCCGGCTGATCGAGCGGGACCTGCACGACGGTGGGCAGCAGCGCCTCCTCGCGCTGGCACTCAAGCTGCGTTCGGCGGCGGCGTCACCCCACGGGCGGGACGATCTCCGTACCGAGATCACGGACGTTGCCACCGGGCTCATGGGTGTGGTCGACGAACTGCGGGAGATCTCCCGCGGCATCCATCCGGCGATCCTGTCCAAGGCAGGGCTACGACTGGCGCTGCGCGCGCTGGGGCGGCGCTCCACCGTCCCGGTGGAAATGGACGTGCGGATCGACGGCCGACTTCCCGAGCCGGTCGAGGTGGGCGCCTACTACGTCGTCTCGGAGATGCTCACCAACGCGGCGAAGCACGCGGGTGCCTCGGTCGTCGAGGTGGACGCGGATGCCTCCGACGCCACGCTGCGCCTGTGCGTGCGTGACGACGGTGTCGGTGGCGCCGACCCGTTGCGGGGGTCGGGGCTGGTCGGGCTGAAGGACCGGATGGAGGCGCTGGGCGGCACTTTCTCCCTGCACAGCCCGGCAGGCGGCGGCACGACCGTGTCCTGCGAGCTTCCGTTGCCGACCGATAATGACCAGCCGCATGCGGGCCGCACCGGGTAGCGACGGTCGGTGCTGGTCACAGGCGCTGTACCGCGGCCATAATCGTGGGATGCCCACACAGCCCGGGACGGCCGGTGTTGCTCCGCTCAGCCGGCGTGGCGCGCACGTCGTGCTCGCCGACGACGACGTCCTGATGCGCGAAGGCCTCGCCAGCCTGCTCGACCGGTCGGGGTTCGAGGTCGTCGGCCAGGCGGGAAACAGCGTCGAACTGCTCGCGCTGGCCCGTTCGGCCAGGCCGGAGCTGGCGATCATCGACATCCGGATGCCACCTGGGCACTCCGTCGAGGGTCTCGAGGCGGCGCGGGTGATCCGTGAGGAACTCCCCGGCACGGCCATCCTCGTGCTGTCGGCGCACGCCGAGGTGAACGAGGCCATGGATCTGCTGGCGGGCGGTGAGCGCCTCGGCTACCTGCTCAAGAGCCGGGTGACCGACATGGCGGAGTTCATCCGGACGGTCGAGCGGATCATCGCGGGAGGTTCGGTGGTGGACACCTCCCTGGTGCAGGAGCTCGTGAAGGCCCGCCGCCGGCGTGATCCGCTCGACGTGCTCTCGCCGCGTGAACGCGAGGTACTGGCCCTGATGGCCGAGGGTGCCTCCAACGCGGGTATCGCCGAACGGATCTTCGTGACCGAGGGCACGGTCGAGAAGCACGTCCGCAGCATTCTCACCAAGCTCGACCTACCGGAGAGCGGCACCGATCACCGGCGGGTGCTGGCCGTGCTGAGGTTCCTCGAAGCGCGCTGAGGCTTCACTCACTGATCCGTGGCCGGGCTGACCGATGCGAGCGGGGCGGTCAGGCCGCCGTAGTGCGCGGCGCCGATCCCGACGACCACGACCACGCCGATCGCACCGGCGAACGCCGGCAGCCGCTGCCGAAGGCGCTTGTGCGCGGTCACAGCCGGCCTGTTCGCCGCCTTCCAGCGCAGGTAGCCAAGGGCCAGCAGGAACAGCGGCGTCGCGCCGATGATGAAGAAGTCCGCGATGTTGTAGTAGCTCTGACCGACCTGAATGAAATCGACCGCTCCACGCACGCTGCCTGGCGCGGTCCAGTAGTGCATTCCCAGACGGTCGAGCAGATTGCTGCTCCATCCGCCGAGCATCAGGGCTGCCGGTACGACGACCTTCATCGGAGGGCGACGGCGTACCAGGACGGATACGGCGATGCTCAGCAACCCGAAGTCGGCCAGGTCGAGCAGGGCGCCTGTGACCGGATCGGCGTACCACCCGCCAACCATCGTCCCGACAAGGGCATCGCCGCCGTCGTTGATGATCGCTGTGGAGACGTGCCGCCAGGCCCACCACTTCATCGCCTGATCCAGAACGATGACGAGTGCCAGCAGGGCCGGCACGATCCATCGCTGACCGGATCTGCCCGTCTGTTCCACCCGGACCGACGAGGCAGCCAGAATCGTTGTGCCGCGGTTCATGGTCGTCTCCCTGCGCTCGGTACCCAGCCGCACTTGCCGCGGCGTCTCTACCAGGTTGGCGCCCGAGCGTCGTGAGGTCTTCACGGTCAGCGGTCATCCCGGCTGGCGGCTGGCTGGAATCCTGGGCTGGGTGCTACCGGCCCATTGCGCGCACCCCAGCGCGAATACTCGCCGTCGCGCTGGATCCCACGGAGGGCAGTGCGGGCCTCGTCGGCATTGAACCGCTGTTCGGGCTCCTTGGCGAGCAGGCCTTCGATGACCGGGCGCAGCGGACCGGCGCGCCGGAACGGCGCGGGCGGGTCTTCGACCACGGCGGTGAGGGTGGCGAACACGTCGCCCTTGACGAAGGGCGCTCTGCTCTCGACCGCTGCGAACAGCGTCGCGCCGAGCGAGAACAGGTCGGAGGCCGGCCCGGCTGCGCCGCCGCGGAGCTGCTCCGGTGCCATGTAGGCGGGGCTGCCGACGAGCTCGCCACCCGGTACGGGTGCGGGGTCGTCCAGGGCTCGCGCGACACCGAAGTCGGTGAGGACCACGCGCCCGTCCTCGCAGAGGTGCACGTTGGCCGGCTTGACATCCCGGTGGACGATGCCCGCTCGGTGTGCCGTCTGTAGCACGTCGAGCAGGGCCAGGCCCACCGCCGCCGCCTGATCGACCGGCAGCGGTCCGTCGGCGTCGACCGCCTCCGCCAGGGTCCGTCCCGACAGCAGTTCCATGACGATCCACGGGCAGCCGTAGTCCTTGACGACGTCGTGGATCCTGACGGCACCGAGGTGATCGACCCGGGCCGCCGCGCGGGCTTCCTCGAGCGCCCGCCACCGAGCGGCCTTGCGCGTCGTGCCGGACGCCTGAGCGCTCAGGACGAGTTGTTTGAGGGCGACCAGCCGGTCCAGCACCTCGTCCTCGGCGAGCCAGACCCGGCCCATGGCGCCGCGCCCGAGCAGGGAACGGAGCCGATAACGGCCGGCCACCAGCCGACCGCCCGGCCCCGGCGACTGCCCTTCGGCCAGATCCAGATCCGGCGCGACGGTCGCGATTCCCGCTTCCGGGCCGGCACGCCGACACCTCGCGTCGTGGAGACGTCCACCTGGCAGGTCCGAGGCAACCTTCATAGTGGCCAAGGATGTGCTCGGCCCGGTCACCTGTCTCCGTGGCAGGCACCTATCTTCGGTACCGGCCAGCGGGAAACGCGCCCTGGCAGCCAGCTGCAAGGCCACGCTCGCGACAGCCGGGCGCAGTCACTCCCGTGCGTTCCGGGTCATGAAGGTCCGCGCGTTCCCCGCCGCCGGGGCGACGAAGACGATGTCGTCCGGACGGCGTCGGGGGACGTCGATCGCCAGGACGACCAGGGGGTGCTCGCTGATGGCCGGGAAGCCGTGCACCTTCCGCTTCTCGAAGCACAGGAACATGCCCCGGGCGCGCCTCGTACTCCCGGCCGTCCAGGTGGAACGTGCCGCGATCGCTGAGCACGTAGAGGTTCTCGTCGCACTCGGTGTGGTAGTGCAGCGGAACCTCCCGGTATATCCGGAAAATCCGGGTGCTCTCGGTGGGTTTGTCGATGAAGTACTGCCGCCGAGATGAGAAGCCGCTGAAGTCTTGCTGAGCGGGGACGATGAATCAGCACGCACTCCGGCGGAGCAGACACAGCCCCGGCACAGGACGCGCACAAGGACCGCACATGGTCGGCCGACACTCTTAGGTTGATCACCTACTTGGTAGGCATAGAGATAATCTACTAGAAAGAAGAGCTCCCTCATGAACGAGTACGGACCGACAAGTCACTCGCCGGCCGGGTCATCCCTGGCGCCCGTGGCCGACCGAGAACGCGGGCCGCGTGCGCGGCGGTCGCTGAAGCGGAAGGGCGCGTTGGCCATGACGGCAGGCCTGGCCGTCGCGGTGGCCGGGCTCCTGGGTGCCGGAACGGCTTCCGCTGCGGATCTCTCGTCGTCCGCGCCATCTCTGTCGGCCGCGGTCACCCCTCCCGGTGGCGGCGGGGCCCGGTCCGGGCCGGAAGACGGGGGCGCGACCGGCATCGTCGACTCCACGTCGACGTCGAGCTTCACCTTCACGACGGCAACCGGCGTGGCAGTGACCGTCGACGAGGATTCCTCGACCAAGTACGACGTGGGCGTCCTCCCCGTCCCGGCGAGCGTCGTGCACAAGGGCGAAAGCGTCCTCGTCCTGGGACTGGTCGACACCTCGACCATCACCGCGACCCAGGTCACCGTCCAGCCCTTCGGCGACGGGGGAGCTGCGGCCGCCCGGGCGGCCGGGGTGATCGCCTTCCAGCAGGGAGTCCCCTCGCCGGCGCAGTCGGTCGGTCAGGTCCCGTCGGACTACACCGAAGGAGACGGCACGATCATGAGCGGGACCGTCGCGGACAAGGCCACCGCCGCCGCGCAAGCCGTCGTTCCCGGCGGCGTCGTCGACCGTGTCGTGCGGCTGAGCGACGGCGAGTACGAGGTCCACAACATCAGCATCAACTGGCCGCATCATGTCTTCGTCAGCGCGGGCTTCAAGGTCCTCGGCTACGAATAGCCGCCGCGATGGAGCGTCGGCGCCCGTAGCCGGCCGGGTTGCCCTGGTGGTGTGCCGCCGGGGCAACCCGCATTCGCGCTCGACGAGGAATCAGGGCTGGTTTCGCCGGTCGGGACCGTTACTCAGCCCGACGTTGGCGCCCAGCCAGGAAGACAGCAGGCCGGCGAGTCCTGGGTCGGTCTCCCGGATGCGCTTGGCGCCGGGTGAGGACTGGACCCGTTTGACCGCCTTGGCGTGGTACTCGCGGATGAGCTGGACGGCGGCGGGACCGTCCCTGCGGGCGACGGCCTCCACGATGTCCATCCGCGCCTTGGTCAGCGACCGGGGGACCCGGCCCCATTCCTCGCCGGTTTCGCCGGCCAGTTCGAGGGCGAGACCGAGCTGGATCTGGGTGATGAATCGGCACAGTGCGGCCAGCAACGGGTTGTGCGAGATGGCGGAAAGCGTCACGAAGAAGTGCAGCAGTGCCGCGGCGGAGGATTCCGCGTCGCCTACCTCCGCTGCTCGCTCGGCGGCGGCGCGCAGATCGGCGATGTCCTCGTCCGACGCCCGTTCGACTGCTTGCTCGACGGCGTAGGCGTTGAGTGCGCCCAGCAGACCGAACACGTCGGCCGCGGTGACCTTCTCGAACTGGACGACGGATGCGATGGAGATCGCGAGCAGCGTGTCGCCGCTCGCGGTGACGGTGGTCCGGCTGCCGTTGCGGGTGCTGAGCAGGCCCATCGCGGTCAGTACCCGTACTGCTTCCCGGATGGTCGGCGCGCTGACGTCGTACTGGGCGGCCAGTTCCCGCTCCGAGGGCAGCCGCGCACCGTCGGGTACCGCACCACTGAGAATCTGGCCGCGCAGGTCGTCCACGATCTGGTCGGCGACCCGGCCTCGGTATAGCCGCGCTGACGGCTGTGACATGTGCTCTCCTCGGCAGCTCCTAGCGCGACATTACCTACTTGGTACGTAATGCGCGGACGGGTGGTGCCTGCCGGTCCACCGGTTGTTTCTCAGCGCCTTCTCAACTGTCGCACCTTGTCTGGCGGCCGGAGTTGCCGCCGGCGTGTACGAGACCGGGGTGCGCATCGGCACGGCGCTGGGCACGGCGATCGCCAGTGCGCTGTTCTTCGGCACGCTGGCCGGCACACACGGTGACTGCCACGCCGCGGTCGCGGTCGGTCTGATCAGCCCTGCCGTACTGGTCGGCCTCGCCTTCCTGATCGGGCTGACGGACGTCATCCGGCCGGTACACGCCACGGCGACGTCCCGGGAAGTAGGGGAAGTCGAGATTGCCGGATAGGCGCCTCCCATTACCGGGGTGGGTCAGTGGGGCAGCAAGAAGAACGACTCGTCATGGGTCAGGCCGTAGGCGCCGCCGCAGAGGTTGAGGTGGGACCCGCGTGACGGTTTGGTCACGACGTGAAACAGCCGACCCGCCGTCGGAGATCAACTACCCGTGTCCCGTTTACCTCTGGTAGCGCTTCTCGCACTGTTGCTCACCGCGTGCACGGCCACGCCCAGCCCCATGCCTTCCCACCAGATGGTTCCCGCGCCGTCATCGGCCACACCGCCATTGACCGCAGAACAGGCGCTGGGTGAGCTGACGAACCTCGACTACTGCAGCCTGCTCGATCTGGACAAGGCCGCCAAGGCCGGCGCCGACGGCATCGGCCCACGCATCGAGGCTCTGGGCTACTGCGGCGCGCACGCGACCCTGGACGGGCACGGGGTCGACCTCATCGTCGGCTCCCTCGCCGGCGCCAGCGCCGATCCCGGCCGCGTCACCGATCCCGCGAAGACCCTGGACCAGGGCCTGCGCGTGGAAAACACCGGCGCCGCCTCCGACTACTCATGCATCCGCTACCTGACCTTCGCCGACGGCACCCATCTGATGGCCGATACCGACTTCGCACCACAGATCACCGCCACCGCGAACCAGCTCGCCCGGTTGTGCGCGGTGGACACGGCGGTACTGGACGGGTAGCTGACGTGGGTGGCCTTGTTGTTCTCGACGGCGTTGATCAGGCCGTCCCTCACCGCCCAGCCGAACACCGCGTCCTGCGTGATCAGGACGGACCTCGGTCCGGCACCGATCGCGGGCGAGGACGAACTGGTGAGCCTGACGACATACCTGCCCACCAGTTCGGACGCCTGCACCACCGCGACCACCCTGGCCACCGACGCCTGGCCCAAACTGCCCGCACACTGACAGCCCCCGCCGCCAAGCCCCGACACTCCCCCGCGGGACGATACGACCCGTTCGCAGATGCCTGAGCCCTGGACACATCATGCGCTGTCCGACAAACGCTGAGCGCGGCCGACCAGGCAGCCGCCGAGTCGAAGTGCGCCCCGCGGCGGGCCCAGTTCAGGTCCGGAAAACCCGGAAAGACGCTGGTTCAGCCCTTGAGTAGTGCTCTTGCCATGACCATCCGCTGGATCTGGTTGGTGCCTTCGTAGATCTGGGTGATCTTCGCGTCGCGCATCATGCGTTCCACCGGGAAGTCGCGGGTGTAGCCGGCACCACCGAACAACTGCACCGCGTCGGTGGTCACCGACATCGCCACATCGCTCGCGTAGGCCTTCGCCGCCGACGCCATGAAACCCGCCCGCGAGTCACCGCGCTCGGTCGCCGCCGCGGAGGCGTACACCAGGTGCCGTGCCGCCTCGATCTTCATACCCATATCGGCCAGCATGAACTGCACGCCCTGAAACTCCGCGACGGCCGTGCCGAACTGCCTGCGGTCCTTCACATACGCCACCGCCGCCTCCAGCGCACCCTGGGCGATGCCCAGTGCCTGCGCCCCGATCGTCGGGCGCGTGTGGTCCAGCGTGCGCAACGCCGTCTTCAGACCGGTGCCGGGCTCACCGATGATCCGGTCCACCGGGATCGTGCAGTCCTCGAAGTAGATCTCCCGCGTCGGCGAACCCTTGATACCGAGCTTGCGCTCCTTCGGCCCCACCGAAAAGCCCGGATCATCCTTGTGCACCGCGAACGCCGAGATACCCTTCGACTTCTTCGCCGCGTCCGGATCGGTCACCGCCATCACGGTGTACCAGGTGGACTCCCCCGCGTTGGTGATCCACGCCTTGGTGCCGTTGAGAACCCACACATCACCCTCGAGCCGGGCCCGGGTACGCATCGACGCGGTGTCCGAACCCGCCTCGCGCTCCGAGAGCCCGTACGAGGCCGACGCCCCGGCCGCGATATCCGGCAACACCAGCTTCTTCACCGCATCCGACGCCGAGAGGATGATCGGCTGCGTACCCAGCTTGTTCACCGCCGGAATCAACGACGCCGACGCGTCCACCCGCGCGACCTCCTCGATCACGATGCACGCCGCGACCGCGTCCGCACCCTGACCCTCGTACTCCTCCGGAACGTGCACCGCGTGGAAACCGGCCTTGACCAGCGCGTCCCGCGCCTCGGACGGGTAACGCTCCCGCTCGTCCACATCAGCCGCGTGCGGAGCGATCTCCTTCTCCGCCAGCGCACGCACCGCGGCACGCAACTCCTGGTGCTCCTCGGGAAGGGAGTACATCAGGCGTCCTTTCCGTAGTCGTAAAACCCGCGGCCCGACTTCTTGCCGTACAGCCCGGCGTCGACCATCCGCAGCAGCAGCGGCGGGGGCGCGTAGAGCGGCTCCTTGAACTCGGCGTACATCGAGTCGGCGATCGCCCTGGTCGTGTCCAGGCCGATGAGGTCGGCCAGGCGCAGTGGCCCCATCGGGTGGGCACACCCGTGCACCATCCCGGCGTCGATGTCCTCGGCCGCGGCGAACCCGGACTCCAGCATCCGGATCGCCGACAGCAGGTACGGGACCAGCAGCGCATTTACGACGAAACCGGCTCGATCCCGCGCGTGCACCACCGTCTTGCCCAGCGTCCCGGTCGCGAAGTCCGCCGCCCGCTCCGTGGTCTCGTTCGACGTGAGCAGCGAGGGGACCAACTCGACCAGCGGCAGCACCGGCACCGGGTTGAAGAAGTGGATGCCCACCACCTGCCCGGCGCGCCCGGTCGCCATCGCCAGCTTCATGATCGGGATCGAGGAGGTGTTCGAGGCCAGGATCGCGTCCGGGCGTGCGACGACCTTGTCCAGCCGGGCGAACACGTCGGTCTTGACCGCCTCGTCCTCCGCCACGGCCTCGATCACCAGATCGCGATCCGCGCAGTCGCCGATATCGGCCGTGTAGCTCAACCGCGTTTCCGCGTCCGCCCCTTCTTCGGCGGTGAGCTTCGCCTTCGCCACCGCGCGCTCGAGCGAACCGCTGATGCGTGCCCTGGCCCGGTCCAGGGCATCCGTGCCCACCTCCGCAACGAGGACGTCCAACCCGGCCCGCGCGCACACCTCCGCGATCCCGGCCCCCATCAGCCCGCCACCGACCACGGCGACCTTTTCGATGTCTGTCAAGGATCCAACCTCCGTCGGATGGGACAACAACGGGAATGTTAGGTGGTCCGACTATTGGATGTCCTCGCTACTGCGACCCATGTCTCACTTCGGCCGGGCAACTGCCTCGCCTGTCTCGTGCTTCAGCCGCGCTTCACCAACGGCAACTCGGGGCGCCGGGTGGACACGCCCGCCTTGTCCGCCAGCTCGCCGGACACGGTTCCGTAGGCGAAGAACTCGGCGAACACGGGGTTGAACAGGTCCGGCCGGTCGGTCTGGCCCTGGTGCCCGCAGTCGTCGGGGTAGAAGAACTGGACGCCGGGCAGGTGGTCCTCCTGCACGTGACCCCAGTCGACGGGGGTCAGGACGTCCTGGCGGCCGTAGAGGTAGATCCCGGGGATGTCGAGCCGGTCCAGACGGCCCTTCGTCGACAGCCTCGCGGCGCGGTTCTGGTCGGTCCACGGGGTGATGTGCCGGTACTGCAGCAACGTCGGCCAGAACCTGCGGTGGGCCTCCATTCGCGCGCAGGCCGAGAGGTACCGCATCTCCACCAGGTCGTCGCTCACGGCCTCGGTGCGATGGACGATCGCCTCCATCATGGAGCGCATGCCCTCGCGGGTGCCGTCATAGGCGGTCAGGTGGAACTGGCCCTTCGGCGGCTGGACGTCTTCGGGCACGAGGTCGCCGATGTCGCCGGCGACGAGCGCGAAGCTGAGCACCCGGTCGGGGTGCGCGACGGTGTAGTTGACCGTGTTCATGCACCCCATCGAGTTGCCCGCGAGGTGGAAACGATCCAGGCAGAGCGCGTCGGCGAAGGCGTGGATGAAGTCGACGAAGTCCTCCATCCCGCGGGGCCAGTATTCGGGGCGGGTGTCGGACAGGCCGAACGCCGGCATATCGGGGCAGTAGACGCGAAAGCCCCGCGCGCCGAGGTAGGGCGCCATGAACCGCCAGCCGGCCAGGCCCGAGGAGCCGGGCAAGCCCCCGTGCAGGAGGATCACCGCGGGCCCGGTGTCGCCGGACGTCATGTAGTGCGCGCGGGCGCCGTTGGCCAGCCGCACCCAGCGGCTCGCCATGCCCGGCACCTCGACGAGGTGCTCACTGGTCAGGGTCATGGATGTGCTCTCCTTCGTTCACGATCACGTCCGCCAGGCCCAGGAAGTCCAGGGCGTTGCGGGCCAGGAGGCCGGGTTCGGGCAGAGCCTCGGCCGACCTCATCGATCTGGTCATCTGGCCGGGGAAGAACGGGGCGTCGCTGCCCAGCAGCAGCCGCTGCGCTCCGAACCGGTGGACGAGCAGCCGCAGGTGCTCGTCGTCGAACACCAGGGTGTCGGCGTAGAGGCGGCGCACGTGCCGGTCCGAGTCGGCGGGGTCGCGGTCACTCGTGAGACCGGCGGCGAGCCGCAGCCGCGGATAGGCCCACGGGAACGAGCCGCAACCGTGTGCCAACCCCACCCGGAGGCGCTCATACCGGTCCAGCACCCCCCCGAACACCAGCGCCGCCGCGGCGATCGCGGTGTCGGTCAGCATGCCGAGCCCGAGGTCGTACGGCGCGCCGGCCCGGCGCAGCACACCACGGCCGCCCTCGACGGGGTGCACGAACACCGCCGACCCGGTGGCGTCGCACGCCGCCCAGAAGTCGTTCAGCGCGGGCGCGTCGAGGTCCAGGTCGCTGACCCGCGTGCCGATCTCGACGCCGCGCAGCCCGATCCGCCGGCACCTCGCGAGCTCGGCGACCGCCGCGTCGACGTCATGCAGCGGCAGGCAACCGAGTCCGAGCAGCCGGCCGCCGGAGGACGCGCACGCCGCGGCGATCGAATCGTTCATCACCCGGGCGTAGGCCGAATCGGTCCCCGGCGCGCAAGCGTGCTCCATCGTGACCGGCACCGGTGACACGACCTGGTGTGAGATCCCGGCGCGGTCCATCTCCGCGAGGCGGAGCGGCACGTCCCACAGCATCGGCTGGACGCGCCGGAACACCTCGTCGCCGCGCAGGATCCGTCCGTGCTCGGCGTCGAGGCGGGGTGCGCCGGGGAAGTTCGCGTCGGTGCCGAGGTAGTGCGCGTGCACGTCGACCGCCGTGACTGGGGGCATGGGCCGGACGTTAAACACCCGCGACGGACGGCGTGGCGGGAGTTTCAGTGGCCGGAACCGTGCACCTCCCGCGGTGGTGCCGAATTAGACTCGGAGCGGTTCCAGCCAGGAGAACGGCTCGTGCTCGCTGCCGAGCACGCACGAGGAGGTGCGCCGTGACCACGATGGAGCAGCAGGAGCCGTCCTCGCCCGGGTCGATTCTGTCCAAGGCGTTCGACGTACTCGGGGCGTTCGGCCCCGAGCTCCGGGTGCTGACGCTGACCGAGATCGCGCACAGCAGCGGGCTTCCGAAGTCCACCGTCCACCGGCTGCTCGGCAGGCTGACCGCGCTGGGTGTGCTCGAGCCGCACGGCGCGGGGTTCAAGGTCGGGCTGCCGATGCGCCGCCTCGCCTCGGCGATGCCGATCGAAAGCCTGCGGCAGTCGGCGCTGCCCCACCTCGGGGCACTGCACCACTGGTCACACCGCCACGTGCACCTCGGGGCACTGCGCGGCGCCCGGGTGGTGTTCGTGGAGCGGTTGATGGTGCCTGGTCACGATCTTCCTTCGGCCGCTCCCGGCACCGATCTGCCGGCGCACGCGACCGCGCTGGGCAAGGTGTTGCTGGCACACGTGCCTGAGGAAGAGGTCGAGGCCGCACTGGCCGAACCGATGGCCGCGCTGGCGCCGAACACGATCATCGACCCAGCCGACTTCGCCGCCGAGCTGAGCCGGGTGCGCCGCAGCCAGGTCGCCACCGCGCGCGGCGAGTCACATCGGGACGTCACGTGCGTGGCCGCGCCGATCCTGATCCGCGGTCGCGCGGTGGGCGCGGTGTCGGTGTCCACCGCCGCCCGGGACGCGACGGTGGACCGGGCGCTGCGGGACGCCGTGCGGGTCACGGCAGACCGGATCGCGCGCGACAACCGGAAAGTGCTCGCGCAGGGGCATGAGCACTGGTTCCCCGGAACGGTCTGATCAGCGGTAGACCGCGAAAGGTTTGTTGGAGTTGAAGACGTCGGTGGCCACCAGCGTGGACCACCGGAGTTCCAGGCCGACTTCGCGCACCGCACCGAAGAGGCAGAACCAGTTCAGGATTTCGTGCTGCCCGGCCTCGACGACCTGCCGGCCGGTGACCGCGGCCAGCTCGTCGTAGCGTTCCCCCGTCATCAGCCGGTAGAGCCGCTCGTCGGCATCGGTGTCCGGGCGGATGTGCCACAGTGCGTCGGTGAGGAAGGCGTGTGACCAGCTGGACGAGGCCACGAACGCGACTCGCTGGTCGCGGTGGGCGAAGTGCCGGGCGATGGCCGCGCCCACCTCCATGCAGCGGGCCGGGCTGGGCCCGGAGGGGTCGGGCTTCTCGTCGGCGATGTCGGCGAACCGGGCGAGACCGCCCTTGCGGGCGATCGCGTGCTGCCCGTAGCAGTTCACGGTGACCGGCAGCAGCGGGTACGGGAACCGCGCCCCGGCGTGGTCGTAGTCCAGGAAGAGCTGCGTGTTGAGGATGGCGTGCGGGAAGTGCGCGCCCTCTCGTTTGCGGTAGGAGTAGGCCATGTCGACGCCGTCGTGGACCAGACCGTCGGTCAGTTCCCGCGCCGTCGCCGCGTCGCCGCGGAGGGTGATGCGGAAGTCCTCCGGTAGCCCCCAGGCGTTGGGGCTGCCGCGCTCGTTCATCACCTCGAAGGCCGGTACCTCGAGGTCGTCGTAGGCGAGCACGCAGAACGGCGGAACGACCTCCTCGCGGAAGTTCTCGTACTGGTCGTCGCCCCACACGACGACGACGTCGGGAGCGAACTCGTCGAGTGCCTCGCGGCAGCGGGCGAGCCCGGCCAGCAGCTTCGCCCGGTGCCCGGCAGCAGCGGAACGGCCCTGGTCGTCCCCCCATTCCTCGCGCATGGTCGCGGGCCAGTGTGCGGGGTCCTTCTCGCGGTCGGGGATTCCGGGGTCGGCCAGGGTCCACCGCAGCAGGCCCGCCATGTGCTCGTCGGTGCCGGCGAGCAGCGGGTAGTGCGTCATCCCGATGCCGAGGAACTGGCTCATCGTCGTGCCTCTCCGTCGAGGGTGGTGGCGTGCGGGACGGGCATGACCACGACGCTGGCGGTACCGAGGTGGAGCCAGTTCACGCCGTCGTCGTCGGGTTCGTGCGGCAGGACCTCGACGGTCGTGAACGGAACCCCGTGGGGGTCGTGGGTGCCCACGATGATGTTCACGTCGCACCCGACGGCGCGGACGTGCAGGATCTTGTCCGGGCCGTCGGTGCCCTGGTGGTCGACGATTCGCATCGCCGGACGGTAACCGCGCCGGAAAGCCCGCCGCGGCAGCGGTTCCAGCGGCCGGAACGGCTGCCCACGGCGCCGGAACCGCTTCCTAGCCTCGTCACTCATGCCTGAGCCCTTCGTCATCGACAACCGGGAAGACTCGCTCTTCCAGGTCCACCGCGAGGTGTTCACCTCGCCCGAGATCTTCGAGCGGGAGCGCGAGCTGATCTTCGGTCCGGCCTGGCTGTATGCCGGGCACGAGTCGGAACTGCCCCGCCGCAACGACTTCCGCACGCGAGACGTCGGCGGCCGTCCGGTCATCTTCACGCGTGACCGGCACGGAGAGGTGCGCGTGCTGCTCAACACCTGCCTGCACCGCGGCGCGTCGCTGTGCCGCCACCCGGCGGGCAACGCCAAGATCTTCACCTGCTTCTACCACGGGTGGGCTTACCGCAACTCGGGTGAACTCGTGAACGTGCCCTCGGTCGAGGACTACGCCGGCGCCCCGACCGACGTCTACCGCACCCTGCCCGCGCCGCGGGTGGAGTCGTACCGCGGCTTCTACTTCGTCAACTTCTCCGGCGACGCACCGGATCTGCGGACGTGGCTGGGGACTTCGGCCTACCTGCTGGACCTGGCCGTGGACCAGTCCGAGGACGGCATCGAGATCCTGCCCGGTACGCACAGCTACACGCTGCAGGCCAACTGGAAGCTGCTGGTCGAGAACAGCGTGGACGGCTACCACGCGAAGTCTGTGCACCACACCTACTTCGAGATGATGATGGAGCTGGGCCAGACGCCGCCGATGCTGGGCGACTCGGACACCAACGGGGTGCCGCCGGCGGGCCTGGGCACGGAGTTCGGCAACGGTCACGCGACGCTGATGTACCCGGGCAACGGGCTGCCACTGGCGAACGAAGCAGTCACCCACAACCTGGCGGCCCTACGCTCGCGCGCGGTGGAGCGGTTCGGCGAGTCCTACGCGACCGCCGTGTTCGATTTGGCCCGCAACACCATCTTCTTCCCGAACTTCGTGCTCATCGACCTGAACTTCGGGATGATCCTGCGCACGATCACGCCGCTGGGCCCGGACCGCACCCAGGTGTCGAGCTGGCAGCTCACGCCACGCGGTCTGGACGAGGAGTCGTTGCGGTACCGGATCGACAACGCGCTGACCTTCTGGGGCCCGGCCGGCCTGGCGACCCCGGACGACGTCGAAGCGCTGGAGCAGGCACAGCGTGGGTTCGGCGCGCGGCGGGAGATGCCGTGGTCGGACATCTCCAAGGGCATGGGCAAGGCCCGGCCCGCGGCCAACGACGAGTTGCAGATGCGCGCGTGGTGGCGGCAGTGGAATGCCGTGATGACCGGTGAACCGCTGCCGCGCGAGGTCGAGGAGTTCATCCCCTTCGACGTGCCCGTCCAGCAACCCCAGGGAGCCTGACATGACCACGTCCACCCGCACCGAGATCGAGGACTTCCTCTACCTGGAGGCATCTCTGCTCGACGAGTGGCGCCTGGAGGAATGGGTGGAGCTGTTCACCCTCGACTGCACCTACGAGGTGCCGGCCACCGACGCACCGGAGGCCGATCCGGCCCTGAGCTGGTCACTGATCCACGACCGGCGCACGATGCTGGAACAGCGCGTCATCCGGCTGAAGAAACCCGAGGCGCACGCCGAGTTCCCGCACTCGCGGACCAGCCGCATCATCGGCAACGTCCGGATCCTGGAGCAGCGCGAGGACTCGCTGGAGGTGTCGGCGAGTTTCCTGGTGTCCCGCATGAAGGCAGGCAAGTTCGACCAGTACGCGGGCCACTACTTCTACGAACTGGTGCCCGGGCTGAAGATCCGGCGGAAGAAGGCCGTGCTCGCGCACGACTGCCTGGACCCGCAGGGGAAGATCTCGTTCGTCCTGTGAAAGGGAACGCCATGAACCATGTACCGCAACGGATTCCGGCCTGCGCGGTCGAGGACCTCGACGACGGGGACACGATGACGGTCGACGGGAACGGCGAGGCGATCGCGGTCCACCGCGTGGACGGCGAGTTCTACGCGACCTCCGACACGTGCACGCACGAGAGGTGGTCGCTGGGCGAAGAAGGTGACCTCGACGGGTTCGAGATCACCTGCACGCTCCACAACGCCCGCTTCGACGTACGCGACGGGAAGGCGCTGTGCTTCCCCGCGGTGGTCAACCTGCGCAGCTACGCCACGGTCGTCGAGGACGGCAAGGTCTACGTGCTGACCGGGGAGGCGTGATGACCGCCCGGTTCGCGGGCCGCGTCGCGGTGGTCACCGGTGGCGCCGGCCCGATCGGTTTCGGCATCGCGCAACGCCTGGCCGAGGAGGGCGCGACGCTGGTGCTGGGTGACGTCGACGAAGGCCGGCTGTCCGCGGCCGCGGGCAAGCTCGGCGCGAAGTACGTGGCGGGTGATCTGAGCCGCCGCGCGGACGCCGAGGCACTGATCGGGGCGGCGGACCGTCTCGACGTGCTGGTGAACTGCGCGGGTGGCGGGGTCATTCTGCCCACGCCCGAGCACACCGAGGAGACGCTGCACGCCACCATCGACCGCAATCTCTGGACCACGCTGCACTGCACGCTGGCCGCGTTGCCGGTGATGACCGCGGCCGGGTACGGGCGGATCGTGAACATCGGCGCCGAGTCGGTGCGCAACGGGCTGTACCGGCACGCGGTCTACAACGCCGCGAAAGGCGGGGTGCACGGGCTCACCACCGGGCTCGCGCGGGAGTACGCCGCACACGGCATCACGGTCAACACCGTGGCCCCGGCGTGGATCGCCACACCCGAGGCGGACGCCCGGGTCGCGGCCGCCCCGGAAGCCGAGCGCCGCGACCTGACGGGGTTCTTCGACCAGATCCGGGCCACCATCCCGATGGGCCGCCCGGGAACCGTGGCCGAGGTCGCCGCCGCGGTCGCGTTCGTCGCGTCCGCGGAGGCTGCCTACATCACCGGCCAGACCATCAGCGTCAACGGGGGGAGCTCAATGCTGTGACCCGGGAACGGAGAACACCATGACCGCCGGACATCCGGTGCGTTCGGTCACCGTGGCCGGGGGCGGCCTCGCCGGCTTCACCGTCGCGCGGGAACTGCGGGCGAACGGCTTCGAGGGAACCGTCCGGATCGTCGATCCGGAGGGCGTTCCCTACGACCGGCCGCCGCTGAGCAAGGGCTACCTCGCCGGTGCCGTCACCGCCGAGGCCATCCGGCTCGCGCCGGAGCAGTGGTATGCCGACAACGCCGTGGAAGTGATCGAGGACAGCGTCGCGAAGTTGTCCCCCGGCTCCGGAACTGTGCTGCTGGCCCACGGCGGCGAGATCGCTTCCGACGCGGTGGTCCTCGCGACGGGCGGCACAGCCCGGCGGTTGCCGGGCGCCTGCTCCGTCCCGGTGCTGCGCGACCGGGCCGACGCCGACAGTCTGCGGGCCCACCTCCGGCCCGGAGCACGGCTCGTGATCGTGGGGGCCGGGCTGATCGGCGCCGAGGTCGCTTCGACCGCGTCGGCGGCCGGGGTGGCGGTCACGCTGGTGGACCCCGTGCCGGTTCCCCTGGTCCCCGCACTGGGACCCGAGATCGCCGAGGTGCTGCACCGCATGCACGAGGAGCGAGGTGTCCGCGTCGTGCGCGGGAAACCGGTGCGCAGCACCATCCGCTCGGTGGAGGTCGAACGGGCACACGGGACGTTCCTGACGCTGGAGGCCGACGTCGTGCTGGCCGCGATCGGCCTCGATGTGGACACCACACTCGCCGCCTCCGCCGGATTGCCGGTCGCCGGCGGTGTGGTGGTCGGACCGGACGGCAGGACGAGCAATCCGGCCGTCTACGCGGCCGGCGACCTCGCGCGCACCCGCCTGCCCGACGGCACCCTGGTGCGACGAGGCGAGCATTGGGAGTCCGCGCTGCACGACGGCACCGCGGTCGCGCGATCCCTGCTCGGGCTCCCGCTGCCGGAGCGGCCGCCGGCGTGGTTCTGGTCGGACCGCTACGGGGTGCACGTCGAGGCCACGGGCTCCATGGCCGCTCCCGGTTCGACCGTCCTGCGCGGGGAACACCTGGCCTTCCGCCTCGACGAGGACAGCCGCCTGGTGGGATGCGCCGCGATCGACGAGGGCAAGGCGCTGCGTGCCGCCCGGAGACTCATCGCCGGTGGCGCGATCGTGAGCGCTCGTGACCTGGCGGACCCCGCTGTCGACCTGAGAAGGCTCGCGATCCGCTCGCTGCCACCCCCATGAGTGGTATTCCTCTCTCCCTTTGGAGAGGAATATCCCGGCCTTGGTGTCGTCGGCGCGCACACAGGGGTGACAATCGGCCGAACAGAGCAGTGCGCCGCCCTGGAGAGACGAGCGAGGAGACCGCTGTGAACACTGGTGTTCCGTCCGGTCCCGTCCGCGTGACCCTCGAACCGGCCGACGAGCTGGTGCGCCGGATACGGGAGATCCTGCGCGCGGTGGCGGCGCTGACCGGCGAACCGGACCTCGCCACGCACGCGGCGACCCGCGACCTGGTGTCCGCCGAGGCGGCCCTGCGCGCCGCCGAACACGTGGTCGTCCGGGAGCTGGCGGCCGGCAGCAGCAAGGACGCGGCCCGGCTCGCCGCGCTGCTGGCGCAGGTCGGTGGTGCGCTGGCGGCGGTCCGGGACAGCAGGCTCGCCGTGCGCACCGCCGCCATGGCCGACCTGCACCACTGCCTGGCCCGGCTGCGGGCCGCGAACACCCTGCAGGAGCTCGCCCAGCAGGTGCCGGCCGAGCTGCACCGCCTCGGGTACCGGCGCGCGTTGTTCTCCCGCCTGTCGGGCCCGACGTGGAGCCCACGCTCGGCTTACGCCTACGCCGACCCACAGCTCGCCGAGGACCTGGTGCGCATCGGGACGGCCGTGCCCGGCCAGATCGGCCGCGAGCTGCCGGAGACCGAGGTGGTACGCACCCGGGCCCCGGTGCTGGTCGAGGACGCCCAGCACAATCCGCGCGTGCACCACCGGCTGATCAACCTGGCCCGCACGCTGGACTACGTGGTCGCCCCGCTCGTCGGCCGCGGCGAGGTGGTCGGCCTCGTGCACGCCGACCAGCACGTCGAGCACGACCACGTCGACGAGTTCGACCTGCGGCTGCTCGGGCTGTTCGCCGAGGGGCTGGGCTGCGTGTTCGAGCGGGTCGTGTTCTCCGAGCAGCTGGGACTGATGCGGGAACGCATGCGGGAGCAGGCACGCGTGGTCGACGACCTGCTCGACGGATATCCCCCCGCGCCCACGCGTCAGCCGGAGCCACCCCGGCAGGCCGACCCCCTCGGCCGCTACGAAGGCCCCTTCGCCGAACTCACCCGCCGCGAGCTGGACGTCTTGCGGCACCTGGTGCTCGGCGAGAGCAACAGCCAGATCGCCGCCGCGCTGTTCGTCGCGCCCGGCACCGTGAAGACGCACGTCAAGAACGTGCTGCGCAAGCTCGGCGTCGCCAACCGCGCTGAGGCGACGGCGCGCTACCACGAGCTGATGCAGCGGCACCGGTAGACCACACCCGGCGGCGGCCGGGAGAGATCCGGGGAGAGAAATCTCTTCCTCCGGGGTGATGCACGACACGTCGTGTTGGCCCAAAGATTGGACCAGAACGCGCAATGACGCCGTCATCCCGGAGGGAACTTCATGACCACCACGCCCGAGCTGTCCACCCGCCCGATCCCGGACGAGATCGCCCGCCAGGTCGTGCTGCCGGAGGGCCACCGCCACGACGGGCCGCTGTTCGACGCCTACCGGTGGCTGCGGGAGAACAACCCCCTCGGCAAGGCCGAGGTCGAGGGCTACGACCCGGTCTGGCTGGTGACCAAGCACGCCGACATCATGGAGATCGAGCGCCAGCCGCACGTGTTCACCAGCGGCGGTGGCGACAGGCCCGGCTCGCACAACCCGATCCTGCAGAACCAGGCCGGCGACGCCTTCACCAAGCAGCTCACCGGCGGCAGTCTGCGGATCCTGGACACGCTGACCTACCTGGACCCGCCCGAGCACACCGAGATCAAGGACATCGCCAACGACTGGTTCCGTCCCGCGAACCTCAAGAAGTGGGAGGACACGATCCGGGCGCTGGCGAAGGAGGCGATCGCCAAGTACCTGCGTAGCGGGACCAACGACATCGACTTCGTCCAGCAGTTCGCGCTCTACTACCCGCTGCACGTGATCATGAGCCTGTTCGGCGTCCCGGAGTCCGACGAGCCCCGCATGATGACGTTGACGCAGGAGTTCTTCGGCACCGCAGACCCGGACGCCCAGCGCGCGGACGTCGAGCCACTGACCCCGGAGGCCGCGGCACAGCAGTGGTCGGCCGCGATCCAGGACTTCTACGCCTACTTCGACAAGCTGGTCGAGGACCGGCGCGCGAACCCGCGCGACGACCTGGCGACGATCATCGCGCAGGCCAAGGACTCGAATGGCGAGTACTACCGCAAGGAGTTCGCCTACGGCTGGTTCATCGCGATCGCGACCGCGGGCCACGACACCACCTCCAGCACGATGGCAGGCACCATCGAGGCACTGGCCCAGTTCCCCGACCAGCTCGCGAAGGTGCGGGAGAACCCCGCGCTGATCCCGGACCTGGTCAACGAGGGCCTGCGGTGGGTCTCGCCGGTCAAGCAGTTCACCCGCCAGGCCACGCAGGACTACGTGCTGCGCGGGCAGCAGATCCGCACGGGCGACCGGTTCATGCTGCTGTACCAGTCGGCCAACCGGGACACCGACGTGTTCGACGAGCCGGACACCTTCCGGCTGGACCGCAAGCCCAACAAGCACATCGCGTTCGGCTACGGGCCGCACATGTGCATCGGCCAGCACCTGGCCAAGCTCGAACTGCGGATCATGTTCGAGGAGCTGCTGCCGCTGATCGAGAGCGTCCAGGTGACCGGCGAGCGCAAGTCGGTGATGACCAACTTCGTCGGCGGGCTCAGGAAGCTGCCCGTGCGCCTGGAGCTGAAGTGACCCGCGTGCTGGTCGTCGGCGCCGGTCACGCCGGCGCCACCCTGGCCGGCCTGCTGCGGCAGGCCGGCCACCGGGGCCCGGTCGAGCTCTTCGGCGACGAGGTGGACCTGCCCTACCACCGGCCGCCGCTGTCGAAGAAGTTCGCCGAAGGCGATCTGGAGCAGTGGCTGCGGCCGGCGGAGTTCTACCGCGAGCAGGACATCACGGTCCGGCTGGGCGAGCACGTCGTGGGGATCGACCGGGACGGCCGCCGCGTGCGCACCGGCTCTGGCGACTTCCACAGCTACGACCACCTCGTCCTGGCGACCGGAGCCGAACCCCGGGCGCTGCCGGTGCCCGGGGCGGAGCTCTCGGGTGTCGTGTCGCTGCGGACCCTGTCTGACGCCCGGATCCTGCGCAAGTGCGTCGAAGAACGGCGCGCTCTGGTCATCGTCGGCGGCGGCTACATCGGACTCGAGGTCGCCGCCGTCGCGCGGTCCTGCGGTGTCGCCGTCACCGTCGTCGAACGCGAGGAGCGCGTGCTCGGCCGCGTCGCGAGCGCCCGGCTGTCGGAGATACTGGCCGCCCACCACCGGGAGCAAGGCACGCACATCCTCAACGGGGCCGAGGTCACCCGGATCGACGGCGCCGACGGGCGGGTGCGGGCAGTGGTGCTCGAGGACGGGACGCAGATCCCGTGCGAGGCGGTACTGATCGGCGTCGGAGCCGTGCCCCGCGACCGGCTCGCCGTGGACGCGGGACTGGTGTGCGCGCAGGGTATCGTCGTCGACGAGCACGCCCGCACCAGTGACCCGCGCATCCTCGCGATCGGCGACGTCACCCGGCGGCCGCTGGGCACCGGCGCGCTGGTGCGCCTGGAAAGCATCCCGAGCGCGACCGAGCAGGCCAAGCAGGCCGTCGCCACCATCACCGGAGCGGCACCGGTCGCGGCCGAGGTGCCCTGGTTCTGGTCCGACCAGTTCGACCTCAAGCTCAAGATCGCCGGCCTGGTCCCGCCCACGCCGCACACGGTCGTGCGCGGAGACCCCGCGGCCGGCCGGTTCGCCCTGTTCCACCACCACGGCGGCACGATCACCGCCGTCGAATCGGCAAACTCCCCCGCCGAGTTCATGGCGGGCAAGAAGTTCATCGCGTCACGCACACGGATCGACCCGGCCCGCCTCGCCGACAGCTCGGTCCCGCTGCGCGACGCCGTCGTCCACTAGGAGCACCACCATGCCCAAGGTCACCTACGAGCTGCCCGACGGGGCCTCCCACGCCCTCGACGTCCCCAGTGGACAGAGCGTCATGGACGGTTCGGTCCGCAACAACCTGCCCGGCATCGTCGCCGAATGCGGGGGCAGCTGCTCGTGCGCCACCTGCCATGTGTTCGTCGAGGAGGGTGCGTCGTGCTTCGACGAGCCAACCGATGAGGAGCGCGATCTCCTTGAATACGCCGAGGGCGTGCGGCCGAACTCGCGCCTGTCCTGCCAGTTGATCCTCACCGAGGACTGCCAGGGCGTGCGCGTCACGGTCCCCGACACCAACGGTTGACCCCTCTCCCACTGGACAAAGGAGTCCGCATGGACATCACCGCCGCGGTCGCCACCGAAATCGGTGGCACCTTCGAGCTGCACCAGCTCACCCTGGCCGATCCCGCACCCGACGAAGTCGTGGTCGAGATCGCCGGGGTCGGCCTGTGCCACACCGACCTCGCCGCCAAGGACGGCCACCTGCCCTTCCCGCTGCCCGGTGTCTTCGGGCACGAGGGCAGCGGCGTCGTCACCGCGGTGGGCAGCGCCGTCACCAAGGTCGCAGTGGGCGACAAGGTCGTGCTCAGCTTCGACAGCTGTGGCCGCTGCCGCGAATGCCGCAACAACGAGCCCGCCTACTGCCACGACTTCATGGCCTACAACTTCGGCGGCGCCCGCCAGGACGGCACCAGCCCACTGACCCGCGACGGCGAACCAGTCGGCTCGGCGTTCTTCGGCCAGTCCTCCTTCGCCACCCACGCGCTGGCGCGGGAACGCAACGTGGTGAAGGTGCCCGACGACGCGCCGCTGGCCGTGCTGGGCCCGCTCGGCTGCGGGGTGCAGACGGGCGCCGGCGCGGTGCTGAACTCGCTGGACTGCCAACCGGGGTCGTCGTTGCTCGTGCTGGGCGGCGGTTCGGTCGGGCTGTCGGCGGTCCTGGCCGGTGTGGTGCGGGAACTGAGCCGGATCATCGTCGTCGAGCCGCACCCCGCGCGGCGGGACCTCGCCCTGTCACTGGGTGCCACCGACGTGGTCGATCCGGCGGCCGGGCCGCTGCCCGAGCAGGTGCGCTCCATCGTTCCCGACGGCGCGGACCACGCGATCGACACGACCGGGATCGCCGCCGTCCTGCAGGACGCCATGTCCGCACTCGCCCACCGCGCCAAGGTGGGCATCATCGGTGTCCCGTCCGATCCCGAGGCCGCGCTGGTCCTGAACCTCATTCAGGCGCAGGTGCTGGGTGTGCGGGTGATGGGCATCGTCGAGGGCGACAGCGACCCCGACGTGTTCGTGCCCGAACTGCTGGAACTGCACCGCACCGGACGGTTCCCGTTCGACAAGCTCGTCACCACCATGCCGTTCTCCCAGATCAACGAAGCCGTCGCCGCCCAGCACCGGGGCGACGCGGTCAAGATCGTGCTCGTGCCCGAGGAGTCCCGATGACCATCGACTACGACCGGCTCTACCTGGCCGGGCAGTGGACCGAACCCGCCACCGAACACCGCATCGACGTGCATTCGGCGAGCACCGAGGAGTTGCTCGGCGCCGTCCCCGAGGCCGCCGAGGCGGACGTCGACGACGCGGTCGCCGCCGCACGCCGAGCCTTCGACGACCCGGCCGGCTGGTCCCGCTGGGAGCCGCACCAGCGCGCCGACGTCCTCGAACGGTTCGCCGTGGCACTGGAAAAGCGCGCCCAGGAAACCGCGCGGCGGGTCACCGTCCAGAACGGGATGCCGATCTCGCTGGCACAGCAGTTCGAGGGCGGCTTCCCGCCGGTGCTGTTGCGGTACTTCAGCGAGCTGGTCACCTGCTCGCCGCAGGAGGAGACCAGGCCGGGCATGCTCGGGGGCAGCTCGCGGGTGATCCGCGAACCGGTCGGCGTGGTCGCCGCGGTCGTGCCGTGGAACGTTCCCCAGGCGATCACCTTCCTCAAACTGGCCCCGGCGCTGGCCGCGGGGTGCACGGTGGTGCTCAAACCCGCCCCGGAGACGGTCCTCGACGCGATGCTGATGGCGGAGGCCGCCGCCGAAGCCGAACTGCCCGCGGGCGTGCTCAGCGTCGTCCCGGGTGGCCGCGAACTGGGCGCCTACCTCATCGCGCATCCCGGAGTGGACAAGGTGTCGTTCACCGGCTCCACGGCGGCGGGACGGGCCATCGCGGAGACCTGCGGCCGACTGCTGCGGCCGGTGACGCTGGAGCTGGGCGGGAAGTCGGCCGCGATCGTCCTCGATGACGCGAACCTGTCGGAGACCATCGAGAGCTTCTTCGCCGCCACGCTGCTGAACAACGGCCAGATCTGCTGGCTGGGCACCCGGGTGCTGGCTCCGCGGTCCCGTTACGGCGAGGTCGTGGACGCCGTCACCGACCTGGCCCGCTCGCTCGCCATCGGTGACCCGCTCGCCGAGACCACCCAGGTCGGCCCGCTGGTGTCGGCGCGCCAACGCGACCGGGTGGAGTCCTACATCGCCAAGGGACGCGGTGAGGGCGCGCGAGTCACGACCGGCGGCGGCCGGCCGGCCGGACTCGACCGCGGCTGGTTCGTCGAACCCACGGTGTTCGCCGACGTCGACAACCAGCACACGATCGCGCAGGAGGAGATCTTCGGTCCGGTGCTGTCGGTGATCCCCTACGGCGACGAGGACGAGGCGGTCGCGATCGCCAACGCCAGCGAGTACGGGCTCGGTGGCAGCGTGTGGACGGCTGACCCCGACCGCGGCGAGTCCGTGGCGCGCCGGGTGGAATCGGGAACGATCGGTGTCAACGCCTACGCCAACGACCCCACCGCGCCGTTCGGCGGCATCAAGTCCAGCGGCATCGGCCGCGAGCTGGGACCCGAGGGCCTGCACTCCTACCAGGTGTTCAAGACCATCTACCTGGACCCCAGCAAGGGGTAGCCGGCCTCCCTCCCAAGGGCGCCCGCGCCCGGCGAAGTTACGGGGAAGACAAGGGTTCGTCGTGGGACAGCGGCCGTAGCCCGGGTGGAGAGTTTCTCCACCCGGGCTACACCACCAGTCCCACGATGGCGACCCGGCGCAGGTCCTAGCATCGAGAAGTGGCTTCTTCGTCCTTTGCGGAGTGTGTGAACCGGAGGAACACCATGCCAGTCCTGCCCATCGACGATCACGGTGTCGAGCAGGCTGTGGAGGCGCTGCGGTCCGGGCTGCCGATCATCGTGTCGACGCCCTCACCGCTGGCCTACACCGTGGTCGGCAGACACGGCGCCGCGGTCAACATCGCGAAGAAACGCCCGGGCAACCAGCCGGTCGGCGTCAGTGAGTCCGATTTGGACATACCTCCGCACCGTGGGTACCGGAGCTCGGCGGAATCATCGCCACGTTCGAGCATCTCTACATGAGCAGCGCGAACGTCACCGGCACCCAGAGCGCCACCACCGCCGCCGAAGCGGCGAGCTGACGGTCGTGCGTCCCGGTATCAACAACCTCGCCTACGGCAGCGATCTGGCGACCTACGGGGACGACCTCCGCCGCCGCTGGCAGACGACGAACAGCTCCAACCGCCGCGCGTGAACGCCTTCGGCAGGGAAGGAAACCCGCAGCCGAGGGTGCCGATCACGCGCGCAGCACGACCACCTCGAACCCGTCACCGACACCGTCCACAATGGTCTCGATGGTGACCTCGCCGGTCATTGTGCCGGGTCATGATTACTCCTGCTCGGCGTCGGTGAGTTCGAAGCGCAACAGGGCGGCGTGGCGGACGGCACCGTCGGGTGGGGCGGTGGTCCCGCCGTCGGTGGTCACGTAGATGACCCGGCCGGTGTCCTCGGGGCCGCGGCCCCAGGCGGCGCTGGAGGGCCCGACCATGACGGGGGCGAGCGGGTCGCCGATGAGGTGGCGCACCTCGCTGCCGTACCGGGGAACCAGCGGGACCCGGTCGAGGGTGTTGGCGCGATGCCTTGTCACGTAGGCGACACCGGCTTCGTCGTCGACGCAGAAGTCGTCACCGTCAGACAGGGCGGTGACGAACTCCGGCGGGCCGGCCGGGTCGAGGGTGGCCGGGTCGACCGGGACGCGCATGAAGACCTGTTGGGCGGTGGAGGTGTAGTAGAGGTAGCCGGTGCGGGGGCTGTAGCGCACGCCGTTGACGCCGGGCTGGGGCGGTGGGTCGACCTCGCTGTCCGGGTCGTCGCCCATCGTGTCGTGCGCCAGCCAGATTCGGCCGGTGCGCTGGGTGAGGTCGACGCGCCAGATCAGGCCGGCGAAGCAGTCGGCGACGGTGAGCACGCCGGGGCCGAGCAGGCAGGAGCCGTTGAGCGCGCGGACCCGGTCGTCGAAGGTGAGGAGGACCTCCGGTGTGAGTGGGTTGCCGGGCTGCCAGCCGGTGAGGTCGAGGCGTACCAGGTGGGACTCGTGGGTGGTGTAGCCCTCGGTCAGGCACAGGACGAACACCTCGGGTTCGACCTCGGCGATCCCGGTGACCAGGTGGTCGAAGGTGTGCAGCAGCAGCGGTTCGACCGGCTCCGCGGCCGGGTTCGCGGGTACGTACCACAGTTCCTTCTGCAGTACCGCGGTGATCAGCACCGAACCGTCGGCGCGGACGGCGAGGTTCTCCAGGAAGTGGCCCTTCGGGAAGTAGGCGACCGGGGTCACGGTGACGCCGGGAAGCGGGGTCATGGCCATGGTCTCTCTCCTGTCACTGGTCCAGGCCGACGGCGTCCGACGGGACCTCGAAGGCCACGAGGGTGAGCGAAACGGCGGTGAACCAGCCCATCAGGACGGTGACGTCGACGATGCCGGCCTCGCCGAGCAGGTCCCGCGCGCGGCGGAACATGTCCTGCGTGGTCTGCGACAGCGCGGGGTTCGCCAGCCAGATCTGGTGCGGCCCGGGCACCAGCCCCCGCAACGCCATGGTGAAGTCGTAGGCTGGTATGCCCCGGGTTTCGGTGAACCGGCCGAAAGTGCCGAAGTCGGGGTGCTCAGTCATGGTTCCTCACTCGGCGGGCACGGGGACCTCGTAGGCGTTGAGCAGCCTGGTACTGCGTGGTGAGCAGCACCAGGGCGTCGAGCGCGGCCTGGCCGAGGGTCTCGGCCACGGCGCGGCAGGTGGTCTGCGGCAGCGGGCCGCCACGCAGCAGGGCGCCGGTCACGTCGGCGGCGAGGTTCTCCTCCACGGTGACGTCGGCCGGGCGGCCTCCGGCACTTGCCCCGGCGGACCTGACAACCGAGCAGGAGTCGCTCTATCGGCTCTTCGAGAAGATGGTGGCCACCGACGAGTTCACCGGCATGACCGTGCGGCAGGCGGACGGGGCGTTCCTCGGCCCGTTCGCGGTGATGCTGCACTTTCCGGTAGTGACAGTCGCATGGGCCCCTCCTTCGTTAAAGAGAACGGACGTCCGCTCCTGGAGGCGGCGCGCCGCTGCTTCGTCCGCAACGGCTTCCACCGCACGTCCATGCAGGACGTGTTCGCCGAGTCCGGCCGCTCGGCGGGCGCGGTCTACCGGTACTTCCCCAAGAAGGAGGACATGATCCTCGCCGTCGCGGCGCAGAACCTGGACGACGTCGCCGAGACACTGCGCGCCGCGCTGGCCGAGGGCGGTGGCGAGCGCAGGCTCGGCGAGGTGCTGGCCGAACTGCTGCAGGCGGTCGCCGAGCGGCACGCGGACCGCGATCTGGCGGCCGTCGCGCTGATGGTGTGGTCGGAGGCGCTGCGCAACCCCGCGCTGGCCGAACGGTTGCGGGCGGCCATCACCACCATGAGCGAGGACATGGCCGAGCTGGTCCGGCACCGCGGGCTCGGCGGCGAGCCGGCCGGCACCTCCGCCGAGGCGCTCGCCCAGGCGATCCTGGCCGTCCTGCCCGGTTTCCTGCTCGAACTGGCCGTGCTCGGCCCTGACGGCGTCGCCGGCTTTACGGACGCCGTCCGGGTCTTATGGCCGGATTGACCGGTCCCGAACACCGGCAGCAGGAGTGACGTCAGGAAACCCTCGGCGATCCTCGCGATCGGCGCGCTGTCGCTTCTGGTACTTGGCGGCTTGCCTTCGTCACGAGGGACGTGTGAAGCCGCGCCGGGTTGCGTCAGTGAGGTCCATACCACGTGGAGGCATCGCCGGCGGTGGTTCGGGCATCTCTTGGTATGAGTGCGATCCACTGATCACTCGACTGCGCCGCACCTGTCCCACACCGAAGGGAAAATGATGATGATGAAGACTATCCAGCGCGCCGCCACCGCGACCATCGCCGGCGGGATCGCCGCCGGAAGCCTGCTGCTGGCTGGGGGCACGGCCAGCGCGATGCCCTCGGACGAGCCCTGTGGGGTTTCCGACGTGCACATCACCGTCACACCCGAAGCCGCGCACGCCGCGGGCCAGGAGGCGTACCTGATCACCTACACCGCCGCCGCTCCCACCACGAACTGCCGGCTCGACGGCGTGCCCACCGGCCTGAGCTTCGTGTCCGGCGGGCAGAACAACGCCAGTGACACCACCGTCACGCCCGACGCTCCGGGCGCCGTCCCGGTGCCGGTGAACCTGACCGCCGGTCATCCGGCCGAATCGCGCATCCTGCAGGACGCCGCCGCGCCGGTGACCTTCCTGCCCGACGCGCTGAACCTGAACCTGCCCACCGGGCCCGACGGCTCCTCCACCACCGTCGCCTGGCCCGCCGGGGCGCCCCTGAAAGGCACGACCGCTCGGGTCACCGCGGTCGCCCCCGCCGACGCGAGCTGATCCCGCCGGCGCCGCCCGTGTCGCCCCGGCAAGATCGTGGTGGACACGGGCGGTGCGCCGCGCCGGGAAGCCGAGGGCAGCGATGTCCGGGCATGCCACGACCGGACGCGATTCCCGGTCAGGAAACGGCTTTCGCTTCGGGCCACGCTTCAAGGCCGCCCGAGCCAGTGAGCGACGTCGCCGGGAGAGTGGAAGTAGCGCGACGTCCGAGAATGAGAGGTCAGCCCAGGAAGCGGCCGACCGCGGCGAAGGCGGCGAGCAGCAGCAGGAGCACGTTGGCGGGCAACGGTTGGCGCTCGTCGCGGACCAGGTGCACCCGAAGCGCGCCGATCTGCACCACGACCAGGCCGACCGCGGCGATCGGAGTGAGGATCGGGGCGATCCCGGTCAGCCAGGGCAGGATCACGCCCAGCGCGCCGAGGATCTCCACCAGACCGACCGCCTTCACGCCAGTGTCCGACGAGTCCTTCATCCAGTCGAAGTTGCCCGACGCGGCCAGCTGCTCACGCGGCCGCACGACCTTGAGCCCGCCCGCGGCGAGGTAGACCAATGCGAGCAGACCCTGGGCGATCCACAGTGCGATGTTCACCGTATTCCCCAATCCTTACGACTTGTGCGTAGCCTGATGGTCTGTGCGCAAGGGGTCGGCCACAAAAGGCACATCGATGTATGTGTCCAGGAAGGAGGCTCGGGTATGGCGAAGGTCATACGCAAGACGGACCGCCCGCCGCGCATCCGGGACGGTGGCGCGGTCCGCGAGGTGCTGGACCGGATCGGTGACAAGTGGAGTCTGCTGGTGATCGGCACCCTGCGTTCCGGCCCGCTGCGGTTCGGTGAGCTGGAGCAGGCCGCTGCCGGTATCTCGCAGCGAATGTTGACGCTGACGCTCAAACACCTGGTCGAGGACGGTCTGGTCGTGCGCACCGCCTATGCCGAGGTGCCGCCTCGGGTCGAGTACGAGGTGACCGAGTTGGGCCGGAGCCTGGTGCCGCTGGTGATGGCGCTCGCCGAGTGGGCGATGGCCAACCACGAGCAGATCAACGCCAACCGTAGGTCCTACCGTAGGTCTTGATCCGATCTCGAAATGACATGCGCCGCAATGCTTTCGTGGTGGCAATGACGACTTCGGACAGTGGGTGCGGCAGCTCACGACCAGTTTCATCGCGCCGGAGACCGACGCGCGTCGCCCCTGCCTTCTCGCCTACCGGCGTTTGATCTCGCGGAGCTGAAGCTACCGTCGTCGGATCGTTCGCCGCCGGAACGGAAGGTCAGCCGCCGAGGCCGTGGCTGATCCGCTCGGCCGCGGCCAGGGTCTCGGGGAGGATGCGGTCCATTTCGGCGTCGCTCATGCGCGCGCTGGGACCGGAGACGGACAGCGCGGCGACAGCCCGCGCAGAGGCGTCGTGCACCGGGACCGCGATCGCGCTGACGCCGCTTATCGTCTCGTCGAAGGCGCGGTCGTGGCCGGTGCTGCGGATTTCGGCCAGCCTCGCAGCGAACTCGTCGCGGCCACGCAGCCGGATTGCTTGCCAGGGCGCGTCCCCTGCCTTGTTCAGCGCGGCGTCGATCTCTGCGGGCAGCAGGTGCGCCAGCAGCACCCTGCCCGGAGCTCCGGCCCACAGCGGATAGGGGTGGCCCAGTTCGGAGTGGGTGCGCAGCTCCGATTGGCTCTGCACCTCTTCGATGAACATCCGCTGCGCGCCCATCGCGACCGAGAGCCCGATGGTCTCGTCGGTCGCGTCCCGCAGCGCGCGCATGTGCGGCAGCGCCGCGTTGCGCAGGTCGAGCCGCTCCCGGTAAGCCATGCCCAGTGCCAGCGTGTGCGGGCCCAGCCGGTACTTGCGGCTCACCGGGTCCTGCATCGCCATCCGCGACTCTTCCAGAGTCTGCAGCAGTCGCTGGGCCGTGCTCTTGGGAATGTCGAGCCGGACGGCCAGATCCCGGGCACTCAGATCATCTGGTGCGTCCCGCAGGGCGTCGAGGATCGAGATCGCCTTGCGCAACGCCTCACTCACCGGTTCCTCCCAAGCTGAACGACGCGAACTGCGGGGGCTTGACGATCACCCCGCCCATGAGAGACAGTACCACCGTCCCGCCTGTTGGTCCACTGTCCCATTTCTAGACAACCGACCGGCTGCCGAGCCGCAGAAGGGCGTCCAATGAGGCACTCCCGTTCCCCGGACAAACCCGCGTCGATCAACCAGGTCACCCTGGCGAGCGTGATCGGCACGGTCATCGAGTGGTACGACTTCTTCCTCTACGCCACGATGGCCGCGCTGGTGTTCAACACCGAGTTCTTCCCCAAGTTCGACGCGCTCACCGGCACGCTGGTCGCTTTCGGCACCTTCGCGGCGGGATTCGTCACCCGGCCGATCGGCGGGCTGATCTTCGGCCACTTCGGCGACCGGCTCGGCCGCAAGAAGATGCTCGTCACCACGATGATGATCATGGGTGGCTCGACGTTCGCGATGGGCCTGCTGCCCGGCTACGCCACGATCGGCGTCTGGGCCCCGATTCTGCTGCTGGTCCTGCGGATGCTGCAGGGTATCGGCCTCGGTGGCGAGTGGGGCGGGGCGGCGATCCTCACGTTCGAGCACGCGCCGAAGGACCGCCGCGGCCTGTTCAGCAGCTGGCCGCAAACCGGGGTTCCGATCGGCCTGCTGCTGTCCACGCTCGCCGTCAACGGTGCCGGTGCCTTCGGCGAGGACGCGCTCGTGTCGTGGGCCTGGCGCCTGCCGTTCCTGTGCAGCATCGTGCTGGTGCTGGTCGGCATGTTCGTGCGGCTGAAGGTTTCCGAACCGCCGGTCTTCGAGCGGATCGTGGAATCCCGCGCCCAGGCGAAAGTGCCCGTCGTCGAGGTGTTCCGCCGGTACCCGAAGCTCACCGTGCTCGCGATGGGCACCCGATTCTGCGAAAGCCTGACGTTCAACGTCTACAACGCTTTCATCCTCACCTACACCACCATCGTGCTCGGCCTCCCGAAAGGTGTGGCGCTCAACGGACTGCTCATCGCCGCGGTGATCGGCTTCGCGGTCATCCCGGTCACGGGCAGGCTGTCCGACCGGATCGGCCGCCGGCCCGTGCTCATGATCGGCGCGGCCATCTCCGGCGCGTCGGCGTTCCCGGTGTTCGCGATGATCGACACCAAGGCCACCCCGCTGATCTGGATCGGGATCATCATCGGCTGGGCCTTCGGGGCCTGCACGCTGTTCGGACCCGAAGCAGCCTTCTTCGCCGAGCTGTACCCGGCCCGGGTGCGCTACACCGGCATGTCGATCGTCTACCAGCTCGGCGTGCTGCCCTCCGGGGCGATCGCGCCTGCCGTGTCGACCGCGCTGGTCGGCAACTCCGGCGGGAAGTCCTGGCCGGTCGCGCTGTACATACTGATCTTCGCCGTCATCGCGCTCGTCGCGCTCGCCTTCACCCCGGAGACCTCGCGGCTCAACCGGGACAACAGCTGCGCGCCCAGCACCGCCGCCACCGCCGGCCGGTGACCGTCCACTTCGACCGGGAGACAATCGTGCCCAGCAAACCTGACATCGTGCTCGTCCTCGCCGACGACATGGGATTCTCCGACATCGGCTGCTACGGCGGTGAGGTGTCGACGCCCAACCTCGACCGGCTGGCCGCCTACGGCGCGCGGCTGACGCAGTTCTACAACACCGCCCGCTGCAGCCCGTCGCGCGCTTCGCTGCTCACCGGGCTGCATCCGCACCAGACCGGGATCGGAATCCTCAACTACGACGACTCCCCCGACGGCTACCCCGGCACGCTCAACGACTCGTGCGTCACCATCGCCGAGGCGCTGCGGCCCGCCGGCTACGGAACCTACCTGTCCGGCAAGTGGCACCTGTCCAGCGAGTTGCGTGAACCCTGCGACGCCTGGCCGACCCGGCGCGGCTTCGACCGATTCTACGGCACGCTCGCGGGCGCCGGAAGCTACTTCCAGCCGGCAACCCTCACCCGCGACGAACAGAACATCGAGCACGAAGCCACCGCGGAGGACTACTACTTCACCGACGCGATCTCCGACAACGCCGTGTCGTTCGTCCGCGACCACGATGCCACTCGCCCGGACGACCCGATGTTCCTCTACGTCGCCTACACCGCGCCGCACTGGCCACTGCACGCGCTCGAAGAGGACATCGCCAAGTACGCCGGACGGTTCTCGGCCGGCTGGGACTCGCTGCGGCAAGAGCGCCTGCGGCGGCTGGTCGCCGACGACATCATCGACGAGGACTGGGCGCTGACCGACCGCGACCCGTCCGTGCCGGCGTGGGAGGACGCCGAGCACAAGGAATGGGAAGCACTGCGCATGGCGGTCTACGCCGCGCAGATCGACCGCATGGACCAGGGCATCGGCCGCATCATCGACGAGCTGGACGCAGCGGGCAGGCTCGACAACACCCTGTTCGTCTTCCTGTCCGACAACGGCGGCTGCGCCGAGGAAATGCCACCGGACACCGCACTGGACTTCGTCACCGCGTTCGTCGACTTCGCGCCCACCACGCGCGAAGGAGACCCGGTGATCCCCGGGAACGGCCCCGATGTGGTCCCTGGCCCCGAATCCACCTACGCGACCTATGGCACCGCATGGGCGAACCTGTCCAACACGCCCTTCCGCGAGTACAAGCACTGGATCCACGAGGGCGGCATCGCCACCCCGTTCGTCGTGCACTGGCCCGAAGGCCTGGGCAGCACCGCGACCGTGCGCACGAACGCCCACCAGCTGCCCGACGTCATGGCCACCGTCCTGGAAGCGGCCGGCGCCGACTACCCCGAGCGCTTCGACGGGCGTGCGGTTCTGCCGCTGGAGGGACACAGCATGCTGCCGACGCTGCGCGGCGAACCCGGCGATCCCGGCCGGACCCTGTTCTGGGAGCACGAAGGCAACGCGGGCGCACGCCGCGGAAAGTGGAAGCTGGTGCGCAAATACGGCCTGGCCTGGGAGCTCTACGACATGGAGCGCGACCGGACCGAACTGCACGACGTCGCCGCCGAGCACCCCGGCCTGGTGCGTGAGCTCGCGGACGCGTACGAAACCTGGGCGGGCCGGTGCGGTGTGCTGCCCCGCGAACAGGTCCTCAAGATCTACGCCGAGCGCGGGAACGGGCTGCCGACGTGAGCGCACTGAATCCCCGGCAGCGCAACGATTCCTGGGCGCAGCTGGGCACCGGGACCTTCGACGTGCTCATCGTCGGTGGCGGCGTGACCGGGACCGGCGCCGCCCTCGACGCGACCACCCGCGGCCTGCGCACCGCGGTCGTCGAGCAGCGCGACTGGGCGGCGGGCACGTCGTCCCGGTCGAGCAAGCTGTTCCACGGTGGCCTGCGCTACCTCGAACAGCTCAACTTCTCGCTGGTGCGTGAGGCGCTGCGGGAGCGGGAGCTGATGCTCAGCACGCTCGCGCCGCACCTCGTGCGCCCGGTGTCGTTCCTCTACCCGCTGCGGCATCGCGGCTGGGAGCGGCCCTATATCGGCGCGGGAATGCTGCTCTACGACCACCTCGGCGGCGCCCGCTCGGTGCCCGGGCACCGTCACTACACCCGCCGGGGCGCGCTGACGCTCGCGCCCGGGCTCGACCCGGCGGCGCTGACCGGCGCCCTGCGTTATCACGACGCTCAGGTCGACGACGCCCGGCACACCCTCACGCTGGTCCGCACTGCCGCCGCGCACGGCGCGGTGGCGCGATCCTCGACAGAAGTCGTTGCGCTGCACCGGGATGGCAAGCGGGTGACCGGCGCCCGCGTCCGGGACGTCGAGACCGGTGCGGTCACCGACGTGCGCGCCCGCGTGGTGGTCAACTGCGCCGGGGTGTGGTCCGACCGCGTGCACGAACTCGCCGGCGGGGACAGCCCGTTCACGGTGCGGGCGTCCAAAGGCGTGCACATCACCGTGCCGCGGGAGGTGTTCCGCAGCGAGTCCGGGCTCATCCTGCGCGCGGGCAAGTCGGTGCTGTTCTTCATCCCGTGGGGTGCCCGGTGGGTGATCGGCACGACGGACACACCGTGGGACCTCGACGCCGCGCACCCCGCCGCCACGAGTGCCGACATCGCGCACATCCTGCACCACGCCAACTCCGTGCTGACCCGGCCGCTGACCACCGACGACATCCTCGGGGTGTACGCGGGGCTGCGCCCGCTGCTGGCCCAACGGTCCGGCGGCGACACGACAGCGCTTTCCCGTGAGCACGCCGTCGCGCGGTCGCAGCCTGGGCTGGTTTCCGTCGCGGGCGGCAAATACACGACCTACCGCGTCATGGCGGCCGACGCCATCGACACGGCGGCGCCGGACCTGCCGGGCCTGCGCCCGTCGGTGACAGCCATGATCCCGATCCTCGGCGCCGACGGCTACCACGCGCTCGTCAACCGGGCAGGCAGGCTGGCCACCGACTACGGCCTCGAGGAACGGCTGGTGCGCGCACTGCTGGACCGCTACGGGAGCCTCACCGGCGAGGTGCTCGCTCCGGCCGCCGGCAAACCCGGCCTGCTGGCACCCGTACCCGGCGCCGAAAAGCATCTCAAGGCCGAAATCCGTTACGCCGCAACACATGAAGGCGCCTTGCACATCGACGACGTGCTCGCCCGGCGGACCCGGGTGTCGATCGAGTGCGGCGACCGCGGCACGGAGGCAGCCGAGGCCGTCGCCGGTCTCATGGGTGACGTCCTGGGCTGGGACGCCCGCACCCGCGACGCGGAGGTCGAGGCGTACTCCGAGCGCGTCTCCGCCGAGCGTGCGGCACACCAGTTGCCCGACGACGTCGCCGCCGCCACGGCACGGCTGCGCGCCCGGGACTCCCGTTCCGTTTCCTAGGAAAGGCAAGTGCGCCATGACCTATGTCGCCGCGATCGACCAGGGCACCACGAGTACCCGGTGCATCTTGTTCGACCACGACGGTTCTCCCGTGGCGAGCGCGCAGCGCGAGCACACCCAGGTGCTGCCGGGGCCGGGCTGGGTCGAGCACGACCCGCGCGAGATCTGGGCCAATACCCGCGATGTCGTGAGCCAGGCGCTCACGCGGGCCGGTGTGTCCGCGTCCGCGATCGCGGCGGTCGGCATCGCCAACCAGCGCGAAACCACGGTGGTGTGGGACCGCCGCACCGGGGAGCCCGTCTACAACGCCATCGTCTGGCAGGACACCCGCACGGCGCGGATCGTGCGCGAGCTCGGCGAGCCGGACCGCTACCGCGAGGTCACCGGACTGCCGCTGGCGACCTATTTCGCCGCCCCCAAAGCGAAATGGATCCTGGACAATGTGGACGGTGCGCGGGCGCGTGCCGAACGCGGGGAGCTGTTGCTGGGCACCATCGACTCGTGGCTGCTGTGGAACATGACCGGCGGGCCGGACGGCGGCGTGCACCGCACCGACGTCACCAACGCCTCGCGCACACTGCTGATGGACCTGGGCACGTTGTCGTGGGACGCGGCGATCGCCGGGGAGCTGGGCATCCCGCTGTCCATGCTGCCGGAGATCAGGCCGAGCGCGGAGGTCTACGGGAGGGCGCGGGGCAGCCGGGTCCTCGACGGCGTCCCGATCGCCGCGGCGCTCGGCGACCAGCACGCGGCGACGTTCGGCCAGGTGTGCTTCGAACCGGGGATGGCCAAGAACACCTACGGCACCGGCAACTTCGTCCTGCTCAACACCGGGGAGAGGGCCGCGCCCTCCACCAACGGCCTGCTCACCACCGTCGCCTACCAGATCGCCGGCCGCCCGCCGGCCTACGCACTGGAGGGTTCGATCGCCGTCACCGGGTCACTCGTGCAGTGGCTGCGCGACAACCTCGGACTCATCGACAGCGCCGCCGACGTCGAAACGCTGGCGCGCACCGTGGACGACAACGGCGGCGCTTACTTCGTCCCCGCCTTCTCCGGCCTGTTCGCCCCGCACTGGCGCGCCGACGCCCGCGGCGCGCTCGTCGGCCTGACCCGCTACGTCAACCGCGGCCACCTCGCGCGGGCCGTCCTGGAGGCGACCGCGTTCCAGGTCCGCGAAGTCGTCGACGCGATGAACGCCGACGCCGGGCTCGAACTCACCGAACTGCGCGCCGACGGCGGCATGGTCGGCAACGAGCTGCTGATGCAGTTCCAGGCCGACCTCCTCGGCGTGCCGGTGGTGCGGCCACGGATCACCGAAACCACGGCACTCGGCGCCGCCTACGCCGCCGGACTGGCGGTCGGGTACTGGTCCGGACAGGACGAGCTGAGCGCGCTGTGGTCCGAGGACAAGCGGTGGAACCCAGCGATGACGCCGGAAGCTCGTGGCCGGACCCTGCGCCAGTGGCACAAAGCTGTCCAGCGCAGCCTGGACTGGGCAGACGGCGACTGAGGCGTCGATCGTGCGATCGTGGATTTCACCACCCGTGCCGCGATCGACCACGGTCCTGGACTGCGAACATGCCGGCGTCACTAAGATGGTGGCCGCCCTGGGCAGGATGAACCCGGACGCGCTGGCGTCGGCCTCGACCGGCAAAGGCGTCGACGGGGTCGTGGCGTGGCGTCGGTCGTGGTTCACTTTTCGCGCCACCATGTCCGGCGCGGTAGCGCCCCCCTCGTGGGCGTCGAAAGCTGTTCACGGAGAGCGCCGGTGGTACCACCATCTCCGGTGAACCCGGGCGGTATCACCGGAGGACGGCTCCCTGGTTCGTAGTCAGCAGATCCAGTTCGGCTCTGCTCGGGAATCCTTCCCAGTCACCGGGAACCGAGACGGCGAACGCCCCGCAAGCCGCGGCGGTGCGCAAGCGCTCCTCGGGCGGCTTACCCAGCATGCGCTCGGCGAGGTACCCGGCGACGAACGCGTCGCCCGCCCCGACGGCGTCGACGGCCTCGACCGGAACCGGCGCCACGGTGTGCGACACACCCCCGACGCAGGCCACCGCACCGCGTGCGCCGAGCTTCACGACGGCCTCCGCCGGACCTAGGCCGGCCAGGCCTCGAGCCTGCTCATGCGGCTCACCGCTCACTCCCAGCAACTCGGCCTCGTCACCGCCGGCGAAAACGACGTCGCAGCGCCGGACCAGGTCCCGCAGGACCGGTGCTGCTTCCTCCGCGGACCACAGCGCGGCCCGGTAGTTCACGTCCATCGACACCGCCACACCGGAATCCTGGGCCAGGCCGATGCTCGCCCGGACAGTCTCCAACGCGCTCCGACTCAACGCCGGCGTGATCCCGCTGACGTGCAGGACCTGCGCCTGCCTTACCAGGGATTCGTCCACATCGGACGGGCGAAGCAGGCTGCCGGGGCCGCCCCTGCGGTAGTACGAGACCCGGACGACGCCGGGCAACGGCCGCTCCTTGATCATCAGGCTGGTGGCCACGCCAGGATCCCGGAGCGCCGCGCTGACATCCACGCACTCGGCACGGATCCGGGCCAGCACCAGCTCCCCGAGCTCGTCGGCGCCGACGCGGCCGATCCACGCCGCGGGCAGGCCGAGCCGGGCGACACCGATCGCCACGTTGGACTCGGCCCCGCCGATGCCCATCGTCAGATTGCTCATGTGCCGCAACTTCCCGACGCCGGGCTGGTTGAACAGCGCCATGGTCTCGCCGATCGTCACGAGCCCGCCGGTCATACCGGAACCGCGTCCCGTGCTGCGAGCGCCACCCGCACCCGGTCGGCAAGGGCGCCCAGACCCCCGTCCTGCAACGCGTCGCCCAGCAGCGGGCTGCCGAGCCCCACCGCGGCCGCGCCCGCCGCGAAGTACTCGCCCACGTCGCTGATTTCGACCCCACCCGTCGGCACGAGGGGTGGGGCGGGCAGCGGGGCCCGGATCGCACGCAGGAAACCGGGGCCGCCCAGTTGCGCAGCCGGAAACACTTTGACCGCGGAGGCACCCGCCGCGTACGCGTCGTAGATCTCCGTGGGCGTGGCGGCGCCGGCCACGATCGGCACGCCGCGGTCACCGGCGACCTCGATGACGTTGGGCCGGCAGGTCGGGGTGAACAGGCATCCCGCACCGGCGGCGACGGACACCTCGACGTCGGCTTCGGTGAGCACGGTGCCCATCCCCAGCACGACGTCGCCCGGCAGGCGCGCACGCAGATCCGCGAGCGCGTCCACCGCGCCCGGTGTCGTCAGCGTGAGCTCGATGACGCGGACACCGGTCTCGTAGAGCAACTCCGCGACCTCACGGAACCGGTCCGCCGAGGCGGCCCGCAGGATCGCGATGACCTCGGGCCGCGGGAACAACGCGTTACTCATGCCGGGGACACCGCGAAGCGCTCGTAGGCGTCCGGACTGAGTTCGACACCGATGCCGGGCGCGTCCAGCGCGGTCACGTACCCGTCCCGCACCTCGAGCGGGTTCTTCAGCAGGCCGTCCCAGCCTGGGCCGCCGTAGGCATCGACCTCGATGAGCGGCGCGTTCTCGCACGCGAGGATCAGGTGCAGCCCGGCGGCCAGCGCGACGCCGGTGCCCGACGAACACGCGATGTGCGGCACGCACGTCAGGTTCCACGTGCTGGCCAGATCCGCCACGCGCTTGGCCTCGGAGATCCCGCCGACGCTGGTGCAGTCGGGCTGCACCACATCGAACGTGCGGCGGGTGAGCAGGTCGATGTACTCGAAGCGGGTGAGCAGCGACTCGCCGCCCGCCAGCCGCAGCGAGACGCGATCGGCCAGCCAGGAATGGTCGTCCACGTACTGAGTGAGGCTGCGCGACAGGATCGGCTCTTCGAGCCAGGCCACGCCCAGGGCCTCGAGCTCGCGGGCGAGCTGCAGCGCACCGCGGCGGTCGTAGGACATGTTGGCGTCCACCATGAGATCGACATCGGGGCCCACGGCGTCCCGCACGGACCCGACGAGCTCGACCGCCTGGGCGAGGTCCTTGGTGGCCCGCAGCTTGATCGCGCTGAACCCGTCCGCCACGGCGGTCCGGCACTCCTCGACGATCTCGGCGGTGGGCTTGAGCGACGGTGCGAAGTACGCACGCACACTGGACTTCGACGCGCCCAGCAGCCGGTAGACGGGCTGGTCGGCGATCTTGCCGAGCAGGTCCCACAGCGCGATGTCCACGCCGCTGATCGCGTAGGTCTCGATGCCCCGGCGGCCCCACATGTGCGTCGCGTCGAGCATCTGCTGCCACAGCGCTCCGATGTCACGAGGATCCTTGCCGATGAGCATCGGCGCGAGCTGGGAGTTGATGATCGGCCCCACGGTGGGGAAGTACTCCGCGGAGAAACCGGCCTCGCCGATCCCTTCGAGCCCCTCGTCCGTGGTGACCCGGACGACGACCCCGCCCTTGACGCGGACGGCCATGGCCCCCCAGCGCAGCTCTCCGTCGAGCGGAGAACCGAGCGGCGTCGCGGAGACACCGGTGATTCGCATGTGTCGAGCTCCTTGTTTCGCGTGACTGAGAACGCCGGATGGCGCGCTTTCTCCGGAAGGCGCGCTATCCGGCGAGTGCGGCGGGGTCTAGTCGCCGACCTGCTCGCGCAGGTACGGGACGAGCTCGTGCCAGTCGTATTCCTGCACGAAGTACTCGGTCGTGCTGTACGTGCCGTCCATGGTGTCCTTGAGCGACTTCGGACCGGGGAAACCGATCACCTTCCAGCCGATCTGGTCCTTGTTGCCGCCGTAGACCGGATCGCAGTAGAAACCCTGCCGGACATGCAGGCACAGGGCGTCGAAGAACGGCAGACCCTCGTCGAAGACACCCTGCAGAAACGTCCCGACCGCCTCGCTCGTGCCGAGCGTGACCGGAGCCGGTTTCGGCGCCCCGGACAGGATTTCCAGGACATGGTCCTGTTCGGACTCACCGAGTTCCTTGAACTGCTTGCCGAACTCGCTGCCGGCGATCTCGTCGAGCCGCTTGATGCCGTCGCGGTAGGTCTGCTGCATGTCGGCCATGCGTGCCCGCCAGGCGTCGGCGAACTTTCCGGTCAGTTTCAGGAACCCGCTGCCGTCCGCGGCGGCGAAGATGTAGTCGCTACCGGACAGGTACCGGTCGAGGAACACGATGACGCGGGCTTCGCGCGCACCGGGGTCGCGGTCGGTGGGGATGATGCGGGCCGCGGCCGCCTCGATGGTCTCCCAGCCGTGTTCGGTGAAGAAGAGCCGCTCGTCGGAATCGGGATCCACCGGCGCACCGACGATCTCCCAGTCGGCCTTGAGGGTCACGACGTCACTCCTTTCGTCTCGGGCACCTGTTTCTGGTGCGCGGAATCAGCCGACCTTGAGGTGCTCTTCGCGGCCCTTGGCGTAGACCTCGGCGATGTACTCGCTGCACCGCCAGGCATTGGCCATCATGGCGAGTGTCGGGTTGACGCCGGTAGAGGTGGGGAAGCACGCGCCGTCCACGACGAAGAGGTTGTCCACGTCGTGGCTCTGGCACCACTCGTTGAGCACCGTCTTCGCCGGGTCGGTGCCCATGCGCGCCGTGCCGTGCTGGTGGCACGTGTTGCCGGTCATCCGCTGCAGGTACACCGGGATGGTCTTGCGCGCACCTGCCGCCTGCAGGATCTCGGCGTTCTTGTCGACCTGCCACTTGCCCATCGCGACGTCGTTCGGGTGCGGTTTGTGCGTGATGCGGGCGACCGGCAGCCCCCACGCGTCCTTGACGGTCGGGTCCAGGTCCACCCGGTTCGACTCCACCGGCATGTCGTGCAGGATCAGGCCGATCTTCATGGCGAAGCTGAAGTAGTTGCGGTCGGCGTCCTTCATCCCCTCGCCCCACGTCGGGCGGCCGGGGAAGACCATGTTGATCGGGTGGCAGGTCTGCGAGGCCGAGATCAGCGAGCCACCGATGTGCCCCCTGCTCTCGTCGGTCTCGTAGAACTCGAACGAGCCGCCGCTGATGTAGTTACCGGTCCAGCCGTACAACGGATCGTCGATCTCCTGGTCGAACAGGCCCACCGCGAACAGGTACTCGTGGAAGGTCGCGTTCTTGCCGACCTGGCCGCTGGAGTTGCCCAGCCCGTCCGGGAACTGCGGCGATTTCGACATGAGCATGAGCCGCGCGGACTCGATCGCGCCGAGGCTGAGGATGACGACCTCGGCGTCCTGCTGCACCTCGTTGCCGTCCGGGTCGATGTACACGACGCCGGTCGCGCGCCCGTCCTTGCCGACCTTGATCTCCCGGACGAAGGACTCCGGGCGCAGTTCGAAGTTGCCGGTCGCGACCGCCTCCGGGATGAAGGTGGTCAGGGTGTTCGACCGCGCTGTGCTCGGGTCACCGTACTGATTCCAGAAACTGGTGGTGTTGAAGGGATCCCGGCCCTTGTGCCGGTTGGTGACCATGGCGTGCGGGATCGGGAAGCCGTTGATGCCCAGCTTGTTGCAGGCGTCGTAGAACCGCTTGCCGAAACGGGTCGGGCGCAGCGGTTGACTCGGGTAACCCTTGCTGCGGAAGGGCTCGTACTTGTCGGCACCGGCAATGCCGGACACGCCGAACTCCCACTCCACCTTCGTCAGGTAGGGCTCGAGGTGCTCGTAGCGGATCGGCCAGTCCGCGAGGTTCGCGCCGTCGAGGTCGCCGTGCAGGGAGCGCTGGATGAAGTCCGACTCCCGCGGCCGCGGAACCCAGCCCGCCCAGTGGTTGGTCCCCCCGCCCACCAGCTGGGGGGTCGGGGAGAACGGGAACACCTCGGCCACCGAGTCCTCGTCGTGGCGCAGGGTGCGCGGAAACAGCTTCGGGTCGGGCCACAGGTAGTTGCGGTTGATGAACTTGAGCTCGTCCCCGGAGTAGTGGTCCTGCGCGCGCAGCCACGGGCCGCGGTCGAAACCGACCACCTTCATCCCGGCCTCGGACAACACCTTGGCGGCGGTGCCGCCGGTCGCCCCGAGGCCGACGACGATCGCGTCGACCGGGTCCGGCTTTCTCGTGTACGGCACAGTTGTTCTCCTCTGTGCGGTGCGGTGGGGTGGGCACAGCGCTCGACAGGTCAGAAGCCCGGAGCATCCGCGTTACCAGGTGTCCTGGTCTGCGTGCGGATGTCGCCGTGGCGGCGCTTGATGTACTCGGCACATCGCACGGCGACGGCCTGCAGCGTGCTCGTGGGGTTCACGGCGGCCCCGGTGGTCAGCGAGCTCGCGTCGGTGATGAACAGGTTGGGCACGTCCCAGGTCTGGTTCCATTTGTTCGTCACGGAATCCTCGGGCGTGTTACCCATCCGGCAGGTGCCCATGATGTGCCAACCAGGCGGCGGCCCGTCGATCCCGCCGATGCCCGTGCTCGCTGTGTCGATCACACCGCCGGCCGCGTCGGCGGCCTCGCGCGCGCGCCGCCGGCCCCATTCGATCAGCTGGCGGTCGTTCTCGTGCAGGTCGTAGTGCACGTGCGGGGCGGGAAGTCCGCTGGAGTCGGTGACCTCCGGGTCGAGCGTGACGCGGTTGGTCCGGACCGGGAGGTCCTCACCCTGCACGTAGATCAGGGCGTGCCGGCCGAAGTGGGAGTTGAAGAACTCCCGGTGCCTGGCACCCCACGGGGTGATGTTGCCGGTGTTGGTGCCCAGCGCGCTGTTCGCCGCGCCCAGCGCCGTACCGACCTGCAGCGAGAACCCGTTCACGAAGCCGCGCGAGGTGTCGGTGTCGTAGAACTGCTGGCTGTAGAGCACCGCGGGTTCCGGGCCCTTGAACCCTTCGAGGGGCTCGTCGAACCAGAAGTCCTCGAACGACCAGCTGTGGAACATCAGGTGCGTGCCGACGAGCCCGTTCGAGTTGGCGAGGCCGTCGGGGTGCCCTTCCTGCGCCGACATCAGCAGCAGTCGCGGCGTGCCGATCGAGTTCGCGGCCACCACCACGATGTCCGCGCGCACCTCGTGCCGCGCGCCGGTGATCCGGTCGATGTAGGTGGCGCCGGTCGCGCGGCCGTGCTTCGCGTTGATCCGCTCGACGCGGGCGTTGGTGCGCAGGTCGACCCCGTTGCGCAGCGCCCTGGGCCAGTAGGTGACGTCGGTCGAGGCGATGGCGTGCCGGGGACAGCCACCCAGGCAGAACCCGCAGTCGTTGCAGGGCAGGCGCGCGTCCTTGGGCTTGGTGAGGATCGCGTTGTCGGCCGGCCACCAGTGCCAGCCGAGCTTGTCGAACCCGCGACCCATCTTGTGGCCGACCTTGCCACCGCGGTTGGCCGGACCCCAGCCTTCGGGGCGCGGCGGGTTGCCGGGATCACCGGTCCGCCGCGCGACCCCGATCTCCGCGTCGTTGATGGCGTAGAACGGTTCGAGCTCTTCGTAGCTGATCGGCCAGTCGATCGTGCCCTCGACACCGTGCTCGGTGCCCTTGCGGAAATCGACCGGCTTGAACCGCGGCCACGCACCGGCGTAGTGCAGGGTCGAGCCGCCGACGCCGTTCATCATCATCGGCTCGGTGTTGCCGGTGGTCGGGTAGTCCTCCGGGAACATCCGGACGTTGGCGTGCCAGGACCACGCGCGGTGGCGCTCCAGTTCCCAGCCGTCGTAGAAGTGCGGGTGGTCCATCGGGTGCAGCCAGTCGCCCTGCTCCAGGCAGACGACCTTGATGCCGTCGTCGGACAGGCGCTTGCTCATCGCGGCGCCGCCGGCGCCCGCGCCGATCACCAGCACATCGGTTTCGGTGTACGCGGCCATCAGACGCCCGCCTTTCCCAGGTGTGCGGGGACGTCGACCCGGCGGACGTCGGCGGTCCGCTGGTACGAGCCCCGGACCCGGCCGAGCAACTCGTCGTCCCAGTCGGCCATCACGTCGGAGTAGCCGTAGGGCAGGGGGCTGGTGCGATAGTCCCTGGCCGCTCGCAGCACGCGGTTCATCGCGTGGACGACCTCGGGCCGCGAGTAGTACGCGTAGTAGACGACGTCTCGCAAGTGGCCGAAGAACTCGGGCTCGTCGCGTTCGAGTCCACCGAGGACGGCGACCCGCTGCGTCGAGGACGCCCGTACGAACCCCTCCCCCAGCTTGTCCAGCCTGGCCTTGAAGTCATCCTCGCCGAGGAACGGGAACCACTTCGGCTCCTGACCGGAGGGGGTGACGTACCGGGTGACGAACGAGAGTACGTCCACTTCGCTCGGCGCCGGGAAGCCGTCACCGCCGGGAATGAGCTCGTCGGCAGCGGCGTTCAAGATCGCGGCCTGCCGGTCCGTCAGGGATACCGCCGGAAGCCAGCCACCCAGCGGTGGCTTGCTACCGGCGAAGGACACCTTCAGGTCAACCACTGACTGCTCCTTTGCAAGACGTCGTGTACTAGCGGTTGGGGTTCGGAGACCTTCGTCAGCTCTTCTCGAGGTACTCGACGATCGCCCGGCCGAAGTCGGGCAGGTCGACCGGCGTGCGGGAGGTGATCACGTTGCCGTCGATGACGACCGGTTCGTCGACCCAGGTGCCGCCCGCGTTCTCCACGTCGACCTTGATCGGCAGGTAGCCGGTGATCTTGCGACCCTTGGCGGCGCCCGCGGAGCAGAGCATCCAGCCCGCGTGGCAGATCGCGGCGACGAGCTTGCCCGACTCGTAGGCATCCCGGACCAGCGCGACCATTTCCGGGTGCAGACGCATGTTGTCCGGCGCGAAGCCACCGGGGATCACGATCGCGTCGAAGTCGTTCGCCGAGACGTCGGACGCGGCGGCGTCCGCCTCCATCGGGTAGTGCTCTTTGCTCTCGTAGGTGTTCTTGGTGCCGCTGCCGATCACCTTGACCTCGGCGCCGGCCTCCTGCAGGCGCAGGTGCGGGTACCAGCCCTCGAGGATCTGGTACTCGTCTTCGATCAGCAGGGCAACGCGCTTGCCGGAAAGCGACATGTCATTTCCTTCTCTCGTGGTGATTGGTGCGGGGCGCCGTGTTTCAGGCGCCGATCAGCTGCAGGAACTCGATGCTGGTACGGACGTCGCCGTGGTTCGCCTGGATCTGGCGCAGGGCCTCCCAGTGCTGGCCGAAGCCCAGCGGGTCCTCCTTGCCGGACGGGATCGCGGCGGTGGTGTCGGCGAGCACGACGATCTTGTAGTCCTGGTTCGCGCCGTCGATCGCCGTGGCGAGCTGGCAGTTGCCGGTCGAAAGGCCGGCCACGACCAGCGTGTCTGCGCCCGCGCGGCGCATGTACTCGTTGAGCGCCGTGCCGTAGAACGAGCTGAAGCGGTGCTTGCGGATGACCGGCTCGTCGGCGGCAGGCTTGAGGTCCTCCACGATCTCGTCGCCGCCGTTGCCCCAGGCGCCGGGGAAGTCGGCGAGCTGACCCTTCAGACCCCACTTCGTGTCGGCGAAACCGGCGTCCTTGCCGTCCGGGCGCAGGCCCCATAGCGACCAGACCACGGGAATTCCCTTGGCACGGCAGGCTTCCAGGACGTTCTTCACTGGCTCGACGACGTCCTTGCCCTCGGGCGCACCACCAGTGCTCGGGATGTACATCGCGCCGCCGGGCTCGGCACACGCCTTCTGCATGTCCAGCACGAGCAGCATCGTCTTCCTCGGGTCGATCTCCGGGGCGACCCAGTTGGAACGGTCGATCCACTCGTCGATGTGCTCGTAGGTGTAGTCGAGTGACGACATTTGTTGCTCCTTTGTTCGCGCGTGCAAATACACCCGTCGCCCAACAGGCGAGCAGGACGAAATGAAAGCCACCGGGCCCGACCAGCCGGCGGAATCTCCTAACGAACGGTCTTGTCGACCTGCTCCGCAGGATCGAGGTGCTTCACGATTTCCCGCTCCACCTCGCGAATATGCGTGACCGCCGCGCTCCTGGCCTCCCGGACGCTCCGGGAGAGGATGGCCGCCACGATCCGGCGGTGGCTGTTGTGCGCGGTTTCGCGTCGTCCGGGAAGCTGGATGACACGGTGCGAATAGGTGATGAACAGGGGCTCGATGCTCTCATAGACCCGTTGCCAGATCCGGTTCTTCGTCGCTTTCACGATCGCCCGGTGCAGGTCGGCGTCGAGCTTCACGAAAGCATCATTGGACAGAGCCGGGTTACCCGCCTCGTCCAGTATGCGGCGCAGTTCTTCCGCTTCATCGGCCGTGATTCGCTTGGCAGCCGCGCCCGCGGCATCCCGTTCCAGTGACAGCCGCGCCTCGAACAGTTCCGGCACGGTGAAATCGTCGAACAGCAGCAATTCGGACAGTATGGGCGCGCGTTTCGTGTTGCTGACCACGAAGACGCCGATCCCGTGTTCGGTGCGCAGCAGCCCGTTGGCCTCGACGAGGCGCAGTGCCTCCCGCATCGAGCTGCGACCGACACCGAACTGTTCGGCCAGAGCGCGTTCCGGCGGCAGCTTGTCGCCGGGCTGGTAATCGCCCTGCTCGATCAGCTGCTCCAGCTGTGCCGCCACCGAGTCGGAAACCTTCAGGCGCCGAACCGGCTGGATGCGGCTGGTGTTGCCGTCTGCCATGCCCACAACCTCACTCGCGACCCGCCCGTTGCCCGCTCCGGTGCGGACTGGTCAGGTGGTCTGAACACTAGCGCACCCCCAGTCGTGCCTGTCAAGGGGCCGGAACGGGACTTCGTTGGCTCGAATCGCCTATGTGACACCAAATTCGCTGGTCCAACGGGGAAAAAGGCGAAGCCGGCGGCAGCCGGAAGACATCCTTGACAGACCCGCTTGGGCAGTAGCAGAGTTCAGACCACCAAACCACTGCCGTTTCGATCACCGGCCCGCGAGCGGGAGGGATGCCGCCATGACCACCGGTGGATCGAGCGTCCAGGACGAGCGACTGCGCGACCTGGAGCCGGAGGGCAGGTTGGAGTGCGTCACCGGCGAGCCGGTGACCTGTCGAAGTCCGGGCAACATGGCCAACGGAAACACCTACGACCGCCAGGGCAGGCTCCTGACCTGCGAACTCGCCGACCGGTACGACGGCCGCGAGCTGAACAGCCCCAACGACGTGATCGTGGCGAGCGACGGGACGATCTACTTCACCGATCCCGGCTACGGCCGCGACCCGCGCTACGGCGTCCGGCGCCTGCACGTTCGCCGGTTCACGCTGGGCGAGTGGGCGGTCACCGGCGGCGAGGTCTGGCCACAGACGAAAGGATCGGCCCCCGGCGTACCGGACGGGATGAAGATCGACAGCCTCGGCAACTTGGGGAGACCCCGACCTGCGTTCCCTCTACATCTGCGCCACCCAAAACTGTTACCGGGCACAAGAATCGGGTGAGACCCACCTCCGCAGTGCTACGGCAGTCCGTCGCCGTCGGGAGCGACGCGGAGGTACACGACCACTTCCGGGCTTTCCCTGCCGATCGCGGCCAACGCGTTGTTCAGACTCCTTCGGCAGCCGCATCGCGAGGACTCCGCGGCATCTCCGACCAGGCACTCTCGATGAAGGCGAACGAGTACGTCGGCACCAAGATCACCGGCGACCGGCGCGAGACACCCGGAGGCGTCCAGCGCGCTGGAGAAGCCGAGCGAGCGGGATTGACCCTCGGCGGTCGGGACTCGTGCCGCGGCATCACGAACCAGGTCTGTCTCGACGCGACGCCGGTGGCGGACGAGCTCTGCGATCGACACCAGCGCGAGGTCGTGCGCTGCGGCGAACTCCTCGAGCTCGCCCCGCCGCGCCATCCGGGTCGGATCGTACGGGCTGACGATCTCGCACAGTACGCCGGCCGGCCGCAGCCGGCCCAGGCGCACGAGGTCGACGGCCGCTTCGGGGAACCGTGGCCGGTAAAGCACCCCGCCGCGGTGCACACGCATGCCCATGAGGTGTCCCGGCCGGGTCATGTCGGCGGCCACGGTGTCCGGGGAGGCGAGCAACCTGGCGGTATGCGCTCGGTCCATCGCCGAGATGCCCGTTTGCACACCGTCCTTCGCATCGACGGTGACGGTGTAGGGGGTGTTCCCATCGCCCCCGTTCATCGGGCGCAACTCGAGCCGGTCGCAGTCTGCGCCGGGCATGGCCACGGCAACCAGGCCGCAGGTGTGGCGCACCATGAACGACATCAGTGCCGAACTCGCTTTCTCCGCCGCGAAGACGAGGGCGCCTTCGTCCCGGTCGTCGTCCACGACGACGACCGCGCGTCCGGCTGCGATGTCCGCCAGCGCTCGCGGCTCCTCCGTGGCCGTCATGCTTGCCCGGCCGGCGGGGTCGGCTCGACCGCGGCCAGCCTCCGGAACCGGCTGGCATGGAACACCAGCGGAGCCGCGGCGGGATCGGCCAGGAACCGGTGGATCCGCAGGAGCACCATGGTGTGATCGCCCGCGGGGACTTCGCGCTCCACCGAGCAGTCCAGCCACGCGGTCGCGTGCCGCATGAACACCGCCCCCTCGGTGGAGGCGCTCCACTCGATGCCGGCGAATCGGTCCTCTGCTTTGCCCGAGAGCTGCCGGCACGCGTCGGCGTGATCTTCGTTGAGCACGCTGATCCCGAGCCGGGGCAGCTCGCGCAGTTTCGGCCAGGTGGTGGACGAGTTCTGCACGCACAGCGAGACCAGCGGCGGATCGAGCGAGACCGAGGTGAACGCACTCGCCGCCATCCCGACAGCGAGCCCGGCGCGCAGGCCGCAGATCGCGGTCACCCCGCTGGGAAAGCATCCGAAGGCCCGGCGCAGCGCCGTCCCGTCGGAGCAGGCCGACATCAGCTCGATCATCGGCGGCACCCCGGGTTGTGAGTTGCTGGCGGACACAGGTCACCGCCCGGGAAATCGGCCGGCGCGGTAGAGCTGCCCTGGCAGGCGGCGGCCGAGGACCGTCTCCAGCCACTCGGCCACCCGCATCACGCGATCGATGTCGACCCCGACGTCGATCCCTTCTTCCACGAGGAGGTTGAGCAGATCCTCGGTGGCGATGTTGCCGGTCGCGTTCGGCGCGAAGGGACATCCGCCGATCCCGCCGACCGACGCGTCGAGCAGCGATACGTCGTTCTCCAGCGCGACGAAGGCGTTGACGTAACCGGTATTGCGGGTGTTGTGCAGATGCAGCCCGAGCGGGACGCCGAGGTCCGCACCGCCCCGCAGGAGCCTGCGCACCTGGTGCGGAACGCCGACGCCGATGGTGTCGGCGAAAACGACCTCGTCGGCACCGGCCGCCACCACCTGCTCCGCGAGTGACAGCACGCGTCCCGGGTCGGCCCGGCCCTCGAAGGGGCATCCGAACGAGGCGGCGAGCGTCACGCTCACCCGGCGGCCGTCACGATGCGCGGCGGCGACGATCCCACCGGCCTCCTCGAGCGACTGCTCGACGGTCCGCCCCTGGTTGCGCTGGTTGAACGTCTCGCTCACGCAGAACGCGAAATGGACCTCCTGGCACGGGGTCCCGGCCAGCCGCTCATAGCCTCGCCGGTTGAGCACCAGCCCCGCGTAGGTGACGCCCGCCGCCGGACTGATCGCGGTCAGCACCTCTTCGGCACCCGCCATCTGCGGCACCCGCTTCGGACTGACGAAACTCACCGCTTCGATCCGCTGGAAGCCGGCGCCGGCCAGGCGGTCGACGAGCTCGGCACGCACCGCGGGGGCCAGTGAGCCGGGTTCGTTCTGCAGTCCGTCCCGTGGGCCGACCTCACACACCGTGATGTGCATCCTGACCGGACACTCCTTTCCTTTGCCGACAACGATCCGGTCGCGGGGCGGTGGGTTTCCCACCACCCCGCACCGGCCTTACTTGCGCAGGCCCGCCTGCCGCAGCAGGGGCATCACGTTGTCGTCGAAGTACTTCATCTCTTCGTGGTAGTCCAGGAAGCCGAGGATGGCCCCGTCCATGCCGACGTCGGAGAGGTTCTGCAGCTCGTCGACCACCTGCTCGGGAGTGCCGATGATCGGGTAACCGCCCCAGCCGAGGATGAAGCGCTCCTGGTACACGCGAATCTGCTCGGAGAACGAAGCGCTCTGCATACCGAGCACAGCCATCAGGTTCTTCGCGCCTTCGTAGTCGCCGGCCTCGAGGATCGCCCGCTTGACCTGCTGTGCCTCCTCTTCGGTGTCGCGGCAGATGACGAACGCGTAGGTCATGACGCCGAGGTCACGGCGGTACTCGCTGCGGGCGCGGTCCCGCACGGCCTTGGCGTAGCCCTGTGCGTTCTCCAGCGTGTCGATGGTGGCGAAGTTGAAGTCGACATGCTTGGCCGAAAAGTCGATACCCGCCGGAGAGTTACCGGCGTTCAGGAGCACCGGCCGGGGCTTCTGCACCGGCTTCGGCAGAGAGACCCCGCCCTTGACGTGGACGTACCGGCCGTCGAAGTCGAACGGCGCGTCCTCGGTCCACAGCCGCTTCACGACCTCGATCCACTCGGTGCCGAACTCGTAGCGGTCGTCGTGCTCGCGCTGCGCGGCGCCGAACATCTCCATCTCCGGGGTGAACCAGCCCATCACCAGGTTCAGGGCGAACCGGCCGGCGGAGATGTGATCGATCGTCGCCGACGCCTTCGCCGCCACCAGCGGGTGCACGGTGGGCAGGTGCGAGGTCGAGGCGACCATGATGTTCTCGGTCTTCGCGGTCAGACCCGCGGCCCAGGTGTAGGTGTCGAAGTTCGTGCCGTTGAAGTTCGTCGAGCCGCCGAAGCCCTTCCACCTGGCGACCGGGACGAGGATCTCCATGCCGATCGCGTCCGCCCGCTGCGCCACCTTGAGGGTGTGCTCCCAGGTCGCTTCGTAGGTCGTCTCGGCCGTGGTCATGGTCAAGCCCTCGCTGCAGTTCGTGCCGAACAGCCCGAGCTTGAGCTTTTGCTCGTTGTAGAGCGGAACGTGCTGGCGGCGGTATTCCTCGAGTTCCGCGGCTGCGTCCTGCGTCATTGAAGTTTCCTTTCGGGAATGGGTCAGTCCGCGAGGCCGGCGGCCACGAGCGCACCGTGTGCCACGGCCATGTCGTCGGTGTAATGGCCACCGCTGGTGCCGATTCCGCCGATGATCTCGCCGTCGACGACGATGGGGTAGCCACCGCCGAACGTCACCAGGCGCGCGGTGTGCGGGATGCCGATCTTCAACGGCTCGTCGTTCTTGATGAACTCGTGCCACTGGTCGGTGGGGATGCCGAACGCGACTGCCGTGTACGCCTTGTCCTGGGAGATCTGCACCGACAGCAGCGGTGCGCCGTCCATGCGCAGGAACGCTTTCATGGTCCCGTCACGGTCGCAGACCGTGATCACCATCGGCTTGCCGTTCTCGGTCGCGACCCGGGCGGCGTGACTGACGAGCTCCTGTGCGAACTCCGCCGTGATGGTCGAGAAAGTTGCTGCCTTCTGTGTTGCGCCCATATCACTGTCCTTGGTTGGGTGAATGGTTACTGGACCGACCAGCCGCCGTCGATCGGAATCGCGGCACCGGTCATGAAGGTCGAATCGTCACTGGCCAGGTACAGCGCCAGTGAAACGATTTCCTCCGCGCGGCCGAGCCGGCCGACGAGATGACCGTCTTCGAACCCCTTCCAGATCGCGTCCTTCGCCGCGAGTCCGCTGACGAAGTTGCGGGGCATCTGGGTGTCGACGACACCGGGACAGATCGCGTTGACCCGGATTCCGTAGGGGGCGAGATCGACCGCGGCGGCTTTGGAGAACATCGCGAGCCCGCCCTTCGCGGCTCCGTATGCGGCCATGTTCGCGAACGCCACCAGCCCGCCGACCGAGGACACGTTGATGATCGATCCGCCGTGATCCTTCATCAGCGGCGCGATCTGCTTGATGAGCAGGAAAACGCTCTTGAGGTCGATGTCGTGGACGCGGTCCCACTCTTCCTCGGTCGTCTCCAGCAGCGGCTTCCCGAGGATGATGCCGTGGTTGTTGTAGAGCACGTCGACCCGGTCGAACCGGTCGCGAACCTCCGCGGCGAACTTCTCACACCCGACGGCGGTCGCCAGATCAGCCGTCCCGAAGGAGAAGTCGTATCCCTTGTCCCGCAGTTCTTTCGAGAGTTCGTTGCCGGTCTTCTCGTCGAGGTCGGTGCCGAACACCCGGGCGCCTTCCTCGCTGAACAGACGGCACGCCGCCTGCCCTTGTCCGCCCGCGGCACCGGTGATGACGACATTCTTGTTGTCGAGCTTGCCCATTGACCTTCTCTTTCGTCAGATGATTCCCTGCGAGACCCACTGCTCGCGCTGCGCCTCGTCCGCGCCGAGCAGCTCGCCGTAGATCTCGTCGTTGTGCTGGCCGAGTTCCGGCCCCAGTGAACGAACCGCGCCCGGAGTGCCCGACAGTCGCGGAGCGACGTTCTGCATCGGGAACTCGCCGAGTTTGTCGTGCACCAGCCGCACGATCGCCTGCCGCGCCTGGAAATGCGGGTCGGCGAGCATGTCGGCGGCCGTGTAGATCAACCCGGCGGGCACGCCGGCCTCGTGCAGCCTGGCCAGCAGGTCCTCGGCCTCGAGCGTGCGGGTCCACGCCGACACCAGTTGGTCGAGGTCCTGCTGATGCCGCCCGCGCGCGGCGTGGGTGCGGTAATCCTCGTTGTCCTGCAGATCCTCGCGGCCCATCACGCCGCACAGCCGGTAGAACACCGTGTCCCTGTTCGCCGCGATCAGCACTTCGCCACCGTCCCGCGTCGGGTACACGTTGCTGGGTGCGACGCCGGGAAGCACCGAGCCGGTGCGCTCACGCCGCGAACCGGCGAGATCCCACTCCGGTATCAAGGACTCCATGAGCGCCAGTACGGCTTCGTAGATCGCCGAGTCGACGACCTGGCCGCGTCCGTTGCGTTCCCGCGCCAGCAAGGCCATCACGGTGCCGAGGGCGGCGAAGGTGCCCGCGAGAGAATCCCCCAGCGAGATCCCTGCGCGGCTCGGCGCCCGGTCGGGCTCGCCGGTGACGTGGCGGATCCCGCCCATCGCCTCACCGATCGACCCGAACCCCGCGCGCCGCGCATACGGGCCGGTCTGTCCATAGCCGGTCACCCGTACCAGCACCAGCCCAGGATTCATTGTGGACAGTTCGTCGTAGCCGAGTCCCCAGCGCTCCAGCGTTCCCGGCCGGAAGTTCTCCACCAGCACATCCGCCTGCGCCACCAGCCGCCGCATGATCTCCTGACCGGCCGGTTCCCGCAGGTTGCAGGTGACGGACTTCTTGTTCCTGGCGATGATGGGCCAGGACAGGGAAACACCCTGCGGAAGCAGGCTCCCCCACTGCCGCATCGGGTCACCACCGCGCGGATCCTCAACCTTGATGACCTCGGCCCCGAAGTCTCCCAGCAATTGGGCGCAGAAGGGCCCTGCGATCAGAGAACCGCTTTCGACCACCCGGATCCCGGACAACGGACCCGACGTCTCCGCACCGCTGTACCGCGCCACTGCCTCAGACATCGTGTGACTCACCACTCCCTGTCATGGAAGGAGTCTCTGGCGCAGAGGACCGGCGTGGCTATCCGCGGAACGAACGACCCAGCGCCCGCAAGCGCAAATCCGGCCCGAGCCGGGCTCGACCGTCCACAACGCGCAAACCCGCTATCCGCAATACGCAGCGTCGAGCCACAGCACGGCCGGCGGGAGGCGAAAGGAGGCCGGCACGCCGGGGCCGGTGGTAGCCTCGGCGATCGGTTGCAAGAACGGGGACGACGGAGTCCGCTTCATGATGACAGAAGAGACAAAAGCGGCGGTACCGCCACTTCGCGAGGCCCACGACCTCGCCGAAGCGCGCCACCACATCACCTCCGTGTACATACCGCATGAGCTCACGTCGCACGACGGTCGGCCGCTCAGGTTCAAGCTGACCTACCTCGAGTCCCGGCGGCTCACGCTCGGGCACCTGCGCTACGGCGCCGACGTCGAGCTCGTCTGCCCGCCGATGATGTCCTGCTATCACGTCAACCTCACGTTGACGGGGAAGACGCAGGTCAGCCAGCGCGGAGTCTCGGCGGCCACCGAGGGCGCCGCCGGCGGTGTGGCCTTCAATTTCAAGGACCCGTACGTCGTGCGGTGGAGCCCCGACGCGGTGCAGTACGCGATCAAGGTCCCCCGGGCCAGCATGGAGAGCCAGCTGGCCTCGCTGATCGGTCGCCCGGTCGACACGCCCATCCGGTTCAGCCTCGGCTTCGACCTCGGCTCCCAGCGCGGGCAGAGCCTCCTCGCGGCCGTGCGGCACCTGCAGGTCGAGCTGACGCGCCCGGACGGGACGGCGGGGATTCCGCTGGTTCGCGCCCAGCTCGAGTCGTATGTCCTCAGCCAGATGCTGCTGGTCATCCCACACGACCACCAGCATCTGCTGCTGGCCGAGGGCAAGGCGGCCGGCCGCAAGCACGTCCGTGTCGCGATGGAGTTCGTCCAGGACCACGCCGCCGACCCGATCAGCGCGGCCGACCTCGCCCGCGAAGCCTGTGTGAGCGTCCGAGCGCTCCAGATGGGCTTCCGCGAAGAGTTCGGCATCTCTCCGACGGGCTACATCCGGGGCGTCCGGCTCGATCGGGTACGCGAGGAACTACTGGCCCGGCCCGACGGCGTCTCCATCACCGAGATCGCCCACCGTTGGGGCTTTCACCACCTCGGCCGGTTCGCCGAACACTACAGACGCAGGTTCGGCGTGCTTCCCTCGGACACCGCCCGCACGCAGCCCTGACGGATCGCCGGCCGGCGATCCGGCTTGCTCCCCCGTCCCGGCGCCGGCACGGTGCTCGCCGCCTGCCCGGCGCTCGGCGCGTGGCCGGTGTCTCGCCGCACCGGCCACCACCGTTGTTGTCTCAGCTGTCACCGATACGCGGGCTGCCTGCCGTCCTCACAGGACCGTCAGGTCGCTGATCCGCCAGGTGTCGCCAGTCTTCTTCGCCACCACGGACAGTTGCGCGGCCGCGTTGCTGGTCTGGTTGGTGTCACCCCGGGTGGATCGTTGGTCGGCCAGCACGAGCAGGTGCGCCTCGTCGCCGGCGAGGCTGGTCACGGCCGTCGCCCTGATGGTTGTAGTCAGCACCAACTGCTGCGCCGGGGCGAGCCGGGTCACTTCGCCGAAGAGCTGGTTGTACTGCTGAACAGCGTTGTCCCGGAGCAGGTTCTGCGCGGCGTTCCGGGTTTTCGCCGTATCGCTGAAGTCGTAGGAGAAAACGGTCTCGACGGCCTTGTTCACCTGGCCCAGAACGTCACTGGTGGCTGCCGCGTCGACCAGTGCGGCGTTGCGGGTGTCGTCGTCGGAGGCCGGGACGCCGAGGACGCCCGCCGTGACGGCCGTCGCGGAGAACACGACCAGGAGCACCAGCAGGGTCATCATCAGCCGGCTTCGGCGTGGGTCCGGCCCGGCCGGCGCGTCCTGGGGTTCGGGCCGGGGAACGGGGCTCGGCTTGACACTGCCGCGCTGCCGTCCCGCCACGGTGGGACGCCGCCGGGCGGCCGCGGTGGTGCTGTTCTTCGTTCGTGTCAAGGACATCGCGGTACTCCTCCGTGAACGCTTGGGGTCAGCCGCCGATGGCGAGGGCCTGGATGGAACTGAGCTGCCAGCCCTGATCGGTCCGCCGCAGGTCGGCCTGGAACCGGTTCTGCTTCGTCACCGGCTGCCCCTGCTCCGGGGTCACCACGATCTCGGCGACGGCGATCATCTGCGCGGTCCCGCCCGCCACGTCCAGCTCGGTGAGACCGGCGTCGAGGATGCGCGCGGTGGTCGAGGTCCCGCCGTTCCGGATCACCTCGCTCTGCTGTTGCCGGGACTTCTTGATCTCGTCGTTCAGCGGACCGGTCGAAACCCGCTCCCACTGGTCGAGTCCGGCATCCACGTTCCGGTGGTCGAGCGTGCCGAACACGGCGATGGCCTGCTCCCCCGCCCGCTCGGCATCCCCTCTGGTGTGCGCCGCGGTCGCCGCCGCGTCGTCGTGCGAGAGCCAGGCGCCGACGAACCAGACGGCCGCGGCGAGAGCGAGCACGGTCAGCGTGGCCAACGCGACGACAAAGCGCTTTCCGCTCCATCGCGACGGCTGATCAGTCATGGCTTCTCCATTCATCGGGACAGTCCCAGCAGCCCGGCCAGGTCCTTCGGACCGCTGGTTCCGGTCAGGCCGGCTAATCCGGGCAGCGGCGCGGCCGCCCGGGCCACCGGCTGGCCGGGGACGCCACGGGGAGTGCCCCCGAAAGGCGCGTTCTGCGCACCACGGACCGAGGTGGGACTGCCGGCGGGCTCCGCGCAGTAGAGGTTCGGGTCTGCCGGTTTCGGGTCGGTCCGGTCGGCCGGGCGCGGTGTCGCTCGCTCGTAACCCTTCGTGCAGGACAACGGATCGAAGAAGTTCAACACCAGGCCGAGGTGGGCCGTGCGGTCGCCGGGCAGCACGGTGTTCGCGGCCGCGGTGAGCATCGGGTAGGTGGCCAGGATGTTCTCCAGCCCGGCCGTACGCGGCTGGAGGATATCGGCCGTGGTCAGCAGGTTTGCGAGCACCGCGCCCAGGCCTTGACCCGATTCGGCCAGCAGGCCCGAAAGTTCGGCCGACGCCGGTGGCACGGCCTGGATGAAGTGCTCGAGGTCGGGGTTCTCCTTCTTCAGCTCCCCCGCCAGCAGCCGCAGGTCCGAGCTGAACGACCGCAGGTTCCCGGCCTCGGCGTTCTGGGTGGTGAGCACGGTGCGCGCCGAGGACAGCAGGTCCTTGGTGGCGGGCAGGTACTCCTTGGCGGTGGTGGCCAGGGCGCTGGTGGAGTCGAGCACGGTCTGCAGATCCGGGCCGGCGCCGTCGAACGCGTCGTACAGCTCGTCGACCACGGTTTTCAGCGAGCCCGTCGGCACACTGGCCGCGAGGGCGTCCACATTGCCCAGCAGCTGGTCCAGCGGGACCGGGGTCACCGCGTCCTTCGCCTCGATCGTGGCGCCGGCGGTGAGGAACGGCCCGCTGCTCGTGCGGGGCCGCAGGTCCACGTACTGCTCGCCGACCGCCGACCGGTCGGCGACCACCGCCTGCACGTCCGCGGGCACCGGTGGCGCGCCGCGGTCGAGAACGAGGTCCACCTCGGTGCCGTCCGGGATGACCCGAAGCTCGCCGACCCTGCCGACGGTCACGCCGCGGTAGGTCACGTCGGCGTTGGTGAAGATGCCGCCGGAGTCGGCCAGCCGCAGCTTCACGACCGTGCCGCTGCTGCCGAACAGGTTCCCGAGCCCGGCGTAGCGGAACCCGGTGTAGCCGACCGCGGCCAGCGCGATCACCACGAAGATCATGACCTGAAGACGCACTCGCCGGGTGAGCATCAGGCACCGCCCAGCACGGAGTCGAGCAGACCGGTCAGCCCGGAGGGGCCGGTGGCCGGGGCGGCGGACGACGACGGCGGCAACGGCAGCGGAACGGTCTCGGCGGGCGCCGGGTTGCCCACGCCCGGCAGCGCCACCGGGGGCTGCGCGGGGTTCAGGAACAGGTTCGTCAGCAGGCTGTCCAGGTTCAGGTCGAGCTTGACGTCGAGGTTGGTGTAGTCGCCCCGGATCGCCTGCCGCGACTGGCTGGTGAAGGGGAACGTGAGCAGGGTGTCCAGCGCGCGCGGCAACCGGTCGCCGGCCTCGGTCAGCTTCCGCAGGGTCGGTTGCAAGGACCGCAGATCGGCGACGAGATCGTCCTGCGAGCGGTGCAGTGTGTCCACCGCGACCCCGGACAACCCGTCGAGCGACTGGAGCATGCCGACCAGATCCCCGCGCTGGTCGGCGAGCACCCGCAGGCCCGGCTCGAGGTTGTCCAGCACGTTGGCCAGGTTGTCGTTCTGGCTGACCAACGTGGCTGAAAGCCGGTTCAGCCCGTCGATGGCCTTCGTGATGTCGCCACGCTGGGCCGCGAGGTCGCCGGTGAGCTTGTCGACGTTGGCCAGCAGTGCCCGGACATCGGTCTCCTTACCCGCCAGGGCGTCGTTCACCTCACGGCTGATCGTGCGTACCTGTTCGACGCCGCCACCGTTGAGCAGCATGGACAGCGCGCCGAGCACCTCCTCCACCTCGGGGTTGCGGTTGGTGCGCTCGAGCGGGATCACGGCGCCGTCGGCGAGGGTGGCCGGCTCCGGCGTCTGCGGGCTGCTCAGCGACACGTACTTCTCGCCGAGCAGGCTCGACTGCACGAGCATGGCACCGGCGTCCGCCGGCAACCGCACGTCTCCGTTGATCGCCACCGTGACCTCGGCCGTCCATCCGTCGGGCGCGAACCCGATGTTCTCGACCCGGCCGACCGGCACGTCGTTGACCTTGACCGCGGCCTGCGGAACGAGGTCGAGCACGTCGGCGAACCGGATCTTCAGCCGGTAGGGGTGGTCGCCGAGATCCGCGCCACCGGGCAGCGGCGCGTCGTAGAGTCCGCTGAAACCCCCGCTGCCGCACCCGGTCAGCGCCAGGCCGAGCGCCACCGCCAGGCATCCCGCCACCACTCGGCGTTTCATCGGCCGGCACCTCCTTGCTTGACGGGTGAGAGCAGCGGGAGCGGTGGGAGTTCGCCGCTTTGCAGGCCGCGCATCACCTCCGCCGCCGAAGGCAGCGGGACCGCGCCGTCGAGCACCGGCGCGAGCCGGTCGCAGGCAGCGGCGACAGCCTGTGGCAGGTGCGTCGGAGTCCCCCGGCGGACCAGGCCGCACAGGGTGACGATCGGCGGGGCGGACAGCTCGTTCAGGTTGGCCCGGATGTCCAGCGTGCCTGAGCTCGCGTTGTAGGCGTTGGCCAGGTTCCCGAGCGCGAGCGGGGCCACGTCGAGGGATTCGGCCAGCGCGCCGCGTTGGTCCACCAGCACCTGCGTCACCGACGCCAGCTTGTCCACATTGGACTTGATTCGGCCGCGGTTGTCCGCGATGAAGCCGCGGACCGAGTCCAGTGCGGTGGCCAGCCGGCCGAGCGCCTGCGTGAGATCCTGCCGTTCGCCGGCGAGGAAGGCGCTCACGTCGGTCAGCTGCCCGTTGAGGTCGCGCAGCTGTCCGTCGCTCGTCGCCAGGGTCTCGGTGAACTGGCGCAGGTTGTCGACGGTGCTGAAGAGATCGCCGCGGTTGCCGGACAGTGTCGCGGTGAGACCGGCCAGCTTGGTGATCGTGTCGTTGATCGCCGCGCCGTTGCCCGCGAGGTTTCGTGCCCCCACGTCGAGCAGCTGGTTGAGCGAGCCGTTCGCGTTGGCGCCCTGCGGCCCGAGCGCGGTGCTCACCTGGTCCAGGCTCCGGTACAGCTGGTCGACCTCGACGGGGGTGACGGTCCGCGCTTTCGGGATGACCGCGCCGTCGGCGATCTTCGGCCCCCCTTGGTACACCGGGGTCAGCTGCACGTACCGGTCGGCGACCAGGCTCGGTGGGACGACGACCGCACCGGCGTCCGCGGGCACGTCGACGTCCGCGTCGACGGTCATCTCCACCCGCACCTGTTCGCCCTCAGGGGTGACCGTGTCGATCGTCCCCACCGGGACGCCGAGGACGCGGACGTCACCGCCCGGGAAGACGCCGACGCCCTGGGAGAACAGCGCTGTCAGCCTCGTGCCGGCCGCCCGCGAGACGTACCACCAGCCACCGCCGGCGGCGACGAGCGCCACGACGAGTGCGACCGAGAGTCTGCGGGTGAGCTTGGTGGGAGTCCTCATCGACCGCCTCCGGCCTGGGGCCGGCAGCCACCAGGGTTGATGTTGAGCAGGTTGAGATCGAACGTCGGCGGCAGCAGGCCGCAGACGTACACGTCGAACCAGCGGCCGTTGCCGAGGGTGTTGGCGAACAGCCGGTAGAACGGGGCGAGCTGGTTCAGGCTCGCGCTCAGGTTGTCCTGGTTGCGCTGCAACAGCCCGGTCACCTGGTCCAGTTCGGACAGTGCGGGACCGAGCTGCTGCTGGTTGTCCGCCACCAGTCCGGCGAGCTGCACCGACAGTGCCTGCGCGCCTTGCAACAGCGAGCTGATCGCCGCCTTGCGGGCCTGGACCTCGTCGAGCAACAGGCTGCCGTCGGTGATGAGCCGCTGGATCTGCCCGCGCGAGTCGGCGAGGGTTCTGCTGAGTCTGCTGGTGTTCCCGAGCAGCTGGTGCAGCTGCTCGTCCCGGCTGGAGATCGTCGTCGACAGCGCGGAGAGGCTGTCCAGGGCCGGCCGGACCTGCTCGGGGGTACCGGAGAACTCCTGCGCGATGGTCTCGAAGCTCTGCGCCAGCTGCCGCGTGTCGATCTGGTCGACGGTGTCGGACAACCCGCTCAGCGCGTCGTTGACGTCGAAGGGCGACCTCGTCCTGGCGACCGGGATCGCCTGGCCGGGTTCGAGTGGCCGCTTCCCGGCGGACTCGAGCGCGATGTACTTCTGCCCCAGCAATGTCTTGATCTCGATGGACGCGCGGGTCTGGTCGCCGAGGAAGGCGTTCTTCGCCCGGAAGCTCACCAGGACGTGCCCGCCGTCGAGTTCGATCGCCTTGACCTGGCCGATCTTGACCCCGGCCATGCGGACCTCGTCGTCGGTCTTGAGACCGGCCGCCTCGGTGAACTCGGCGCGGTACAGGGTGCCGCCACCGATCAGGGGCAGGTCGTCGGAGAAGTAGGCTGCGACCGTCAGCAGGGCGATGACCACCACCCCGGCGATGCCGATCCGGACGGGATCGCGTTCTTCGAAGGCTTTCACGATGTGCACCTCGGCGGGGTCTGTGCCAGCGGCACCGGGATCACCGGGACGTTCACCCCGAGGGAGCTGATCCCGACGTTCCCGCTCGCGTCGCACAGGTAGAAGTTGAACCACGAGCCGTAGGAGGCGGTCGGGGTGATGGTCCGCACGGTGTCCGGCAGGTTGTTCAGGAACTGCTCGACGAGGCCCGAGTCGCGGTTGAGGTTGCCCGCGAGCACACCGAGCCCCGCGATGTCCTGTTTCAGCGGTTCCCGCGCGTCGTCGAGGAAGCCGGTCGTCGTCGCACTCAGGTCGGCCAGCGCGCCGATCGAGTCACCGATCGGCTTGCGGTCCTCGGCGAGCCCGGAGACCAGCTCCTGCAACGTCCCCACCAGTCCGGAGAGCTCGTCGCCGCGCCCGTTGACCGTGTCCAGCACGCGGTTGAGGTTGTCGATCACCTGGCCGATCGCCTCGTCCTTGCCGGCGATCGCCGTGGCCAGCTCGGTGGTGTGCCGCAGCAGCGAGCTGACCGTGCCGCCTTCACCCTGCAGCACCTGGATCAGCTCGTAGGACAGCTTGTTGACGTCGTCCGGCGACAAGGCCTGGAACAGCGGCTTGAACCCGTTGAACAACTGGGTCAGGTTCAGCGCGGGTTTCGTCTGCCGCAGGGGAATGGTGTCTCCCGGACGCAGGTCTCCGCCTGGCTCGCCCGGCTGCGGGACGAGCGAGATGTACCGCTGACCGACCAGGTTGCGGTACTTGACCACGGCCGTGATCGAGCGGGGCAGGGTGCGCCCGGCGTCGACGGAGAAGTCCACCCGGGCCGCGTTCTCGTTGTCACCGGCGATTTCGATGGCGTCGACCTGGCCGACCCGGACTCCGGAGACCCGGATGTCGTCGCCCACGTTCAACGACGTGACATCCGAGAACACCGCGTGGTAACCGGTGGACGGCTGGAAGGTGATGTTGGCGATCGTCATCGCCAGCAGCAGCGTGGACAGCACGGTGAACACCACGAAGAGGGACAGCTTCGTCACCGGCCCGGCGAGTGACTTCATCGGACGGTCACCTCCTGCCCGCGGTAGAGCGGTCCGAGCAGCACGCTGCTCCACTGGGGAACGTCCTTGGGCGCGACGCCCAGGGACGGGCCGGCCAGCGCCGCGACGAGCGCGCGTTCCGGCGCGGAGTTCGCCAGCGACGGTGCACCCGGGGCCTGGGTACCACCGGCAGCCGGCGGAGTCGAACCATCCCGCAGCGGGCCACCGGGCGGGTACTGCGGGAAGTTCCCGTTGGTGGCGGCCGGGTAGCACGCCGGGCCCCGCTTCTCGGTGTAGGCGGGCGTGTCCTTGCCCGGCACGTACTTGCCACGGCTCGCGGTGATCTCGATGGTGAGGTTCAGCGAATGGTTGTGGTTGGCACCGCCGCCCCAGATCTCGTCGAGCTTCGGCACCAGGTCGGACAGCTGGCCGAGCAGGCAGGGATACTCCGGCGCGTACTTCGCGAGCAGGTCCAATGTGGACCTGCTGGTGCCGGCCAGCCCGATCAGGTTGTCCCGGTTCGCCTCGAGGAAGCCACGCAGGTCGGCCGAGGTCGCGGACAGGCCGGTGAACAGGGCATGCAGGTTCTGTTGCTGGTCCACCAGGGTTTTGCTCGTCACGGTGAGGTCGGACAGGGTCTGCAGGAGGTCCGGGGCCGCGTCGCGGTACGCATCGGCCACGCCGGCGAGCTGCCGGATGTCCTCGGTGAGATCGGGCAACGCGGGGTTCAGCTCGCGCACGTAGTCGTCGAGGGTCGTCAGGGTCTGCCCGAGCTCCTTGCCGCGACCGCCGGACAGCGCCTGCGACACCGCTCCGAGCGTGCTCGACAGCTTCTCCGGCTGGACCGCCTGCAGCACCGGCATCAGGTTGTCCAGCACCCGGTTGAGCTCGATCGCGGCCGACGAGTGGTCCAGCCCGATGACGTCTCCCGCCTGGATGCGCCCGACGCCGGTCCGGGGCAGCACGAGACTGACGTACCGCTCGCCGAACAACGTCTTGGGCAGCAGGCGGGCCGTGACGTTCCGCGGGATCAGGCCGATCTTGCCGGGGTCGAGCGCCAGATGCAGCGTGGCGCCCTCGAACGAGGTGTCGATGCCGCGGACCTCGCCGACGATCACGCCACGCACCTTGACGTCCGCCTGCGGCGACAGCTGGTCGCCGAGCTTCTCCACCCGCAGGTCCACCGGCACCACGGGGGTGAACCGCTTCTGGTACAGGGCGATCGTCAGCCCGAAGAACAGCACGATCACGAGCAGGTACACCAGCCCCAGCACCCGGCGCGGCACCGCCGGCAGCCCGCCGCCTTCGGCGCTCATCCGGCGACCCGCACGGTCGTCGTGGTGCCCCAGATGGCGAGGCTGAGGAAGAAGTCCAGGACGACGACGGTCACGATCGCGGTTTTCACCCCCCGCCCGACCGCGACACCGACACCCGCCGGGCCGCCGCCCGCCGTGTAGCCGTAGTAGCAGTGGATCAGGATGATCACCACGGCGAAGACCAGCGTCTTCGCGAACGACCACAACACGTCTTCCGGCGGCAGGAAGAGGTTGAAGTAGTGGTCGTAGGTGCCCGCCGACTGGCCGTTGAAGGTGACGGTGATGAGCCGGGAGGCCACGTAGGACGCCAGCAGGCCGAGCGAGTACAGCGGCAGGATCGCCACGAACCCCGCGATGGTCCGGGTGGTGACCAGATAGGGCAGGCTGGGGATGCCCATCACCTCGAGGGCGTCGATCTCCTCGGCGATCCGCATCGCGCCGAGCTGTGCGGTGAACCCGGAGCCGACGGTCGCGGACAGCGCGATTCCGGCGACCAGCGGCGAGATCTCGCGTGTGTTGAAGTACGCGGAGACGAACCCGGTGAACGCCTCGGTGCCGATCTGGTTGAGCGCGGCGTATCCCTGCAGGCCGACAACGGTGCCGACGAACAGGTTGAGCGCGACCATCACGCCGATCGTGCCGCCGATCACCGCCAGCGCACCGCTGCCGAAGGAGACTTCGGACAGCAGCCTGACGATCTCCTTGCCATAGCGGCGGATCGTCCGCGGCACCCACATGAGCACGCGCAGGTGGAACCAGAGCTGGTTGCCGTAGTCGTCCAAACTGGACACCGGCTTGCGGGCGATCCGGACCGCGCTCTGCCTCGACCGTTCGAGCAGTGTCTCGGCCACGGTCATCCTCCCTTCGGCGGCACGATGTGCAGGTAGACGGTGGTCAGCACGAAGTTGACGAAGTACAGCAACAGGAAGGTGATCACCACGGCCTGGTTGACCGAGTCACCGACGCCTTTCGGGCCGCCCCGCGGGTTCAGCCCCCGGTAGGCGGCCACCACCCCGGCCACGAGACCGAAGATCAGGGCCTTGAGCTCGCTGATGTAGATGTCGGGCAGCTGGGCCAGCGCGTTGAAGCTCGACAGGTAGGCACCCGGGGTACCGCCCTGCAGGAACACGTTGAAGAAGTAGCCGCCCGCCACGCCGACGATGCTCACCAAACCGTTGAGCAGCACCGCGACGAACGCCATCGCGAGCACGCGCGGCACGATCAGCCGTTGCACCGGCGACACACCCAGCACCTTCATCGCGTCGATCTCTTCACGGATGGTGCGCGACCCGATGTCGGCGCACACCGCGGAACCGCCGGCCCCGGCGATGATCATGGCCGTCACGATCGGCGCGGCCTGCTGCACGGTCGCCAGCACACCGGCCGCGCCGGTGAACGACTGCGCGCCGAGCTGGCGGGTCAGCGAACCCAACTGCATGGCGATCACGGCGCCGAACGGGATCGACACCAGCGCGCTCGGCAGGAGCGAGACGCTGGCGACGAACCAGGCCTGCCCCAGGAACTCGCGCCATTGGAACGGGCGCCTCGGCGCCATCCGGGCCACGTCGAGACCGAGCGCGAACATCCGGCCGGTCTGGGCGAAGGCGCGGGAACCGGGAAACGAAAGCTGGCTCACGGATGCACCTGCGCCATCCGGGCGTGCCGTCCGTGCCAGCGCCGTTGTTCCTCGAGTGTGAGGGAGTTGATGATCCCTTCCCGCGCGGCGGGCGGCAGGGTGTCGAGGATCCGCATGACCCGCGCCTTGCGCCGGTGCACGCCCTCCCGCTCCGGCAAGCCGGGGGACGGCTGCATCTGCGGCGGGATGCCGACGACCTCCTCGACGCCACCGGCGTGGTGCCCCGCCTCGAACATCGCCCGCTCGGCGGCGATCGTCGCGGAGTCCTTCTCCTCGCTCATCCCGATCGGCCCGTCCATCCGGCCGTTGAGGAACTGCTTGACCACCGGCTCCTCGCTGGTCAGCAGCACCTCGCGCGGCCCGAACATGACCAGCTCCTTGCGGAAGAGCATGCCCAGGTTGTCCGGCACCGTGCGGGCCAGGTTGATGTTGTGCGTGACGATCAGGAACGTCGCGTCGATCTGCGCGTTCACGTCCAGGAACAACTGGGAGATGTAGGTCGTGCGCACCGGGTCCAGACCCGAGTCCGGCTCGTCGACCAGGATGATCTCCGGGTCCAGCACCAGCGCCCGCGCCAGGCCGGCCCGCTTGCGCATACCACCGGAGATCTCACCGGGCAGCTTCTTCTCCGCCCCCGCCAGACCGGTCATCTCCAACTTCTCGAAGACGATCCGGCGGATCTCCGACTCGGACTTCTTCGTGTGCTCGCGCAGCGGGAACGCGACGTTGTCGTACAGGTTCATCGAACCGAACAACGCGCCGTCCTGGAACAGCACCCCGAACAACTTCCGCGTCTCGTACAGCTTGTGCTCGCTGCAGCGGACGATGTCCACCCCGTTGATCACGCAGGTGCCACGGTCGGGCTTGAGCAGCCCGATCATCGACTTGAGGAACACGGACTTACCGGTTCCCGACGGACCGAGCATCACCGAAACCTCACCAGGAGGCAGGGTCAGCGTCACGTCCCGCCAGATGGTCTGCCTTCCGAACGACTTCGTCAGCCCTTCGATGACCACCTCAGCACCCATCAACACTCCTCGTCGAGTTCCGGTATGCGGGCACTCTGCCGGGTGCCCGCGCCCCGTTACGACGTCCGCGCGGGCCAACCGTGGCCCGCGCAGGCCAGCTTCCGGAGGAGTGACTGTCCAAAGTGGTGAAAGCGGCTTGGCGCGGACAACCGCCACGGCGCACGCCGAGGAGGTTTCGTACCGGTCCGCGGGGCCCTGGGCCCCTGGTTCGTCGCCGGGTCGCCGAGGTGGCTAGCCGGGTTCCGTGGAGTCCTCGAGCAGGCCGTAGGAACCGGCGAGACCGGCTGCCTCGACCCGGTTGGCCGCGCCGATCTTGTTCAGCAGCGAGGCCACCATCCGCTTGGCGGTGCGCTCGGAGACCAGCATCCGGTTCGCGATGTCATTGGTTTCCAGGCCGCGGGCGAGCAGCGTCCACAACCGCAGGTCCTGGGAACCCAGCCCGCTCAGCAACGACTCCGGCGGCTTCTTGGTCGTGGTCAGCAGCAGGTCGAGCAGTTCCCCTTCGAGTACCCGGAAACCGGCCGCGACCGTCAGCAGCGGCGCGACGAGGACCTCGGGATCGGCCGACTTCGTCAGATAGCCGTCCGCACCGGCGCGCAAGGCCTGCTCCGCCAGGTCGAGATCATCCGAACCGGACAGTGCGAGCACGCGGGTGCCGGGAAACCGGCGCTTGATCTGGCGGATCGCCGCCGCACCACCGAGCGGCGGCATCGCGAGGTCCACGATGGCCAGCTCGGCGCCGCAGGATTCCACCAGCCCCGGCGCCTCCTCCACGTGGGTCGTCAGCCCGGCCACCTCGAACCGGTCCCCCGCCTGGGTGGACAGCAGCAGCGCGAGGCCCCTGGCGAACAGTTCGTGGTCGTCCACGATCACGGTCACGAGTCGCCGGTCGTTCACCGTCCTAGTATTACAGCCCATGACGGCAACGGAGGCCGACCTCGGCGCGACCCCGGTCGCACGGGTGATGGTCGGGGTACGAGTCGTCGTGGTGCTGTCGATCGCGGTGCTGCTGATCGGCGGCGACGCCGCGATCCGCCGGCACCTCGTCCCGGTGGCCGTCGTGCTGGTGCTGGCCTGCGGCTACGCGTTCGCGGTCGCCGCCCACCCCCGGTGGGAGCTGCGGGGCCGGCGCACCGCCTGGCTGGTGACCGCGGCGGACGCCACCCTCGCCCTCCTCGCGGTCGCGTTGTCCGGCGCCGCCGCGAGCCCCGCCGTGGCCATCCTGCTGCTGGTCGTCACCGCGGCGGCCATCCGGCTGCCGCTGCGCCCGACCGTGTTGCTCGCGGTGACGCTCGGCGTCGCCTACCTGGCCATCGCCCTGCTCGTCGATCCCGGGTCGGTCCCACTCGGTGAGCGGGTGCGGCAGGGCACGTGGTGGGCCGGCTACCTGGTGCTGACCGGGGTGCTCGGGGCGAGCCTGTCCCGGCTGGTCGAGCGAGAGCGCGAGGCGGGGATCGCCGCCCGGGTCGAGGCGATGGCCGAGCACGCCGCGGCCGAGGAGGAGCGGGACCTGCGGCAGCGGCTGCTGGAGTCCTACCAGTCGCAGCAGGACGGGCTCGCGGTGCTGCTGCACGAGTTCCGCACGCCGGTGGCGTCGCTGCGGGCGCTCGCGCGCGGCCTGGCGAACCCGCAGAGCCCGATCAGGTTCGCCGACCGGGCGGCCAGCACCCGGCTGGTCGCCGAGCACGCGAACCACCTCTCCGACATGCTCGACGCGCTCGCCGACGTCGCTGCGAGCCGCCGTCCCAGCTTCAGCACGGGCCGCGTCCGCGCCGTCGAGCTGCGCGCCCTGCTGCTGGCATCGGCCGACGCCGCGGGCCTGCGCCCGCCCCGGCTGCGCCTGCGGCTCGACGACGAGGAGCAGACGGTCACCCTCGACTCCCAACGGCTGCGGCGCGTGCTCACGAACCTGCTGGAGAACGCCGCGCGACACGGCGAAGGCCATCCCGTCGACATCGAGGCGGGGGTGCACGACAACCGCCTGCACGTGCGGATACTCGACCGGGGCCCCGGCATCGACCCCGCGGACCTCGACAGGCTCACCGGCAAGTACACCGGCACCGGGCCGAACCGCGGTACCGCGGGCCTCGGCCTGTGGATCGTCGAGCAGATCGTGCAGGCGCTCGGCGGGCGGCTGGACTTCTCCCAGCGCGCCGGCGGCGGGCTGATCGCCCGGTTCGACGTGCCGGTCGGCTGAACGGGCCCGCGAACTGGCACGCCGGGGCCAGAACTGGCGCGCACGGACCCCGCGCGGACCGGCCCTCGTCGGTGATCCTGGGTGCTCCCGCGTTCCGCGCGGACACCGAAGTTCCCGTCATGCAGGGAGTGCACCATGTCCATCACCCGCAGCATCGAGCACGGAAACCGCACCGGATTCGGCAGCCTGTCCCAGGGCGGCCTGCGGCTCGACTCGTTCCCCATGAAGCTGTTCCGCAAGGGCAACAAGAAGTTCTGGAACCCCGACGACATCGACCTCAGCCAGGACGCGGCCGACTTCGCCGCGCTGAGCGCCGACGAGCAACGGATGACCTGTGTGCTCGCCGCGAACTTCATGGCCGGCGAGGAGTCGGTGACCCAGGACCTGCAGCCGTTCATGAACGCGATGGCGGCCGAGGGCCGGCTCGGCGACGAGACCTACCTGACCCAGTTCACCTTCGAAGAGGGCAAGCACATGCAGGCCTTCCGGATGTGGTTCGACGCCGTCGGCGTGACCGAGGACCTGCACGCGTTCACCGAGAACGGCGACTCCTACCGCCGGATCTTCATGGAGGAGCTGCCGCAGTCGCTCTACGCGCTGGCCGCCGACCCGTCCCCGGCGGCGCAGATCCGCGCGTCGGTGACCTACAACCATGTCGTGGAAGGCTGTCTCGCGCTCACCGGCTACTTCGCCTGGGCGAAGATCTGCCACAGCCGCGGCATCCTGCCCGGCATGCAGCAGATCATCCGATACATCGGTGACGACGAGCGCCGCCACATGGCCTGGGGCACCTTCACCTGCCGCCGCCACGTGGCCGCCGACGACACCAACTGGCAGGTCGTCTCCGACCGCATGCAGGAGCTGCTCGAACCGGCGGTCGGGCTCATCACCGAGATGCTCGCACCCTTCGGCGAGAACGCGCCGTTCGGGGTGAGCGTGCGGGACATGACCGAGTACGCCCTGGACAAGGTCGGCCGCCGGCTGCAGTCCATCGAAAGCGCCCGCGGCCGCGCGGTCGAGGAGATCGACGAGGACTACTCGCCGATGAACCTCGAGGACAAGTTCGCCGAAGAGGACCGGGCGCAGACGGAGGCCGTGGCGGGAGCGGCCGGGTGACCGCGCCGCTGCGGGTCGACCTGCTGCTGATCGGCGCCGGACCGGTCGGTCTGTTCGGCGCCTACTACGCGGGCTTCCGCGGGCTGCGGGTCGCGGTGATGGACTCGCTGCCGCAGGTCGGCGGCCAGGTCAGCGCGCTGTACCCGCAGAAGAACATCTACGACGTCGCCGGGTTCCCGCAGGTCAAGGGCCAGGACCTGGTCGAAAGCCTGGTGCGCCAGGCAGCCCCGTTCGGCCCGCGGTACCTGCTCGGTCAGCAGGCGGAACGGCTGGAACACCGCGCCGGCTCGGTCGTCGTGACCAGCAGCGCGGGCCTGGTCGTCGAGGCGGGCGCCGTGGTGATCACCGCCGGCGTCGGGTCGGCCAGCCCGCGGCCGCTGCCCTGCGGCGAGCGCCACCTCGGCCGCGGCCTGCACTACTTCGTGCCGGATCTGGACACCTTCGACGGCCGCGACGTGGTCGTGGTCGGCGGTGGCGACTCCGCGGTGGACTGGGCGCTGGCCGCGGTGGAGCGGGCGAACAGCGTCCGGCTGGTCCACCGGCGGCGGGCCTTCCGCGCACACGAGCACTCGGTGGCCCGGCTGCACGCCTCGACCTGTGAGCTCGTGCTCGACGCGCAGGTCACCGGGCTGCACGGCGAAGACCGGGTGACCGCGGTGGAGCTCGACACGGGCGCCGTGGTGCCCGCCGACGTCGTGGTCGCCGCGCTCGGTTTCAAGCTCCAGCTCGGCCCCATCGCGTCGTGGGGTCTTGCCCTGCGGGACCGCTCGATCCTGGTCGACGCGGCGATGGCCACCAGCCTCCCCCAGGTATACGCGGCCGGCGACATCGCGACCCACGACGGCAAGGTCAAGCTGATCGCCGTGGGCTTCGGCGAGGTCGCGACCGCCGTCAACAACGCGGCCGCCGTGCTGCAGCCGGAAGTCGGCCTGGCGCCCGGGCACTCGTCCGACGCACCGCCGGCCTTGCTCGAACGGGTCTGAAGAAGGAGAAGAGATGGCATTCGTGATCGGTGAACCCTGCGTCGACGAGATGGACAAGTCCTGCGTCGAGGAATGCCCGGTCGACTGCATCTACGAGGGCGAACGGATGATGTACATCCACCCGGCCGAGTGCATCGACTGCGGGGCCTGCGAAGTGGTCTGCCCGGTCGAGGCGATCCGTCCCGCACAGCGGCTCGACGAGCGGTGGCTGCCGTTCCAGGAGAGCAGCCGGAGCGTGTTCGCCGAGCTCGGCTCGCCCGGCGGTTCTCCCAAGGTGGACGGGAAGCTCACCGACCCGCCGTTCGTCGCCGACCTCGTCAAGGAGGCGTGATGACGGGCCCGGTGCTCACCGAGGCCGAGGCGCGCGCGGTCCGGCGCGGGGTGCCCGATCCGGGCATCCCGCTCGCCCGCGCCGCCGCCCCGACCGTCGTGCTGTTCTTCGGCTCGCTGGCGCTGTGGGTGTTCGCCACGTGGCTGGTGCTGGGCACCGGGACCACGCCGTGGCTGACGATCCCGTTGCACGCCACCGTCACCTTCACCATGTTCACCGTGCTGCACGAGGCCACCCACCACGCGGCGGGCCGGTGGACCTGGGTCAACGAGCTGTTCGGCCGGCTGTCGCTGCCGTTCGTGGCGAGTTACGTGAGCTTCGGCGCGATCCGCTACATCCACATCGAGCACCACCGCAACACCAACGAGGACATCGGCACCGACCCTGACGCCTGGACCAGCCACGGCCCCTGGTGGCAGCTCCCCTACCGCTGGCTGACCATCGACGCCTGGTACGTGCGGTTCTACGTGCCGCGGATGCGCCGGCGGCCCCGGCTCGAGGTCGGCGAGACCACCGTCATGGTCGCGCTGAGCCTGGCCGTCGCGGCCGGCGCGATCGCCACCGGCCACCTGTGGCAGCTCGCGGTGATCTACCTGATCCCGCAACGCATCGGGCTCGCCGTGCTCGCCTGGTGGTTCGACTGGCTGCCGCACCACGGGCTGCCGGAAACCGCCGCGCGGAACCGGTTCCGCGCCACCCGGATACGGGTCGGTGCGGAATGGCTGCTGACCCCGGTGATGCTGTACCAGAACTACCACCTGGTGCACCACCTGCACCCGGCGATCCCGTTCTACCGCTACGTGCGGGCGTGGCGGCGGAACCAGGAGGCCTACCTCGACCGCGAGGTGCCGATCCGGACCGCGTGGGGCCGCGAGCTGACCGCGTCGGAGTACCGGGCGTGGCGGTGGCTCACCGACTCCTTCGCCGGGAAACCCGTCGCCGCACCGAGGTTTCACCAGCTGGTGGTTTCCGAGGTACGCCCGTTGACCGCCGACAGCGTGTCCATCACCTTCGATGTCCCGGCCGAGCTGCGCGAGGAGTTCCGGTTCCTGCCCGGCCAGCATCTCACCCTGCGCCGGTTCGCCGACGGCGCCGAGGTGCGCCGCACGTACTCGATCTGCGCGTCCGCGCGGTCGGATCTGCTTCGCATCGCGGTGAAGCGGATCGGCGATTTCTCCCGTCATCTCACCGACGAGCTCGAAGCCGGTGACGTGCTGGAGGTGCTGCCCCCGGCCGGCCGGTTCACGCTGGCGCCGGTTGCGGGCAACGCGAAACACTACGTCGGCGTTGTCGCCGGCAGCGGGATCACCCCGGTGATCTCGATGCTCAGCACCGCGCTCGCGGTGGAGGAGGACAGCCGGTTCACGCTGCTCTACGGCAACCGGAGCGTCGCGTCCACGATGTTCGCCGACGAGCTGGCGATGCTGGCCCGCCAGTTCGAGGGGCGCTTGCGGATCATCCATTTCCACACCGGCGAGCGCGGGGAGTTCCGGCCCGGGTCGGGCTTCGAGGAACAGGTCCACGGCCGGATCGGCACCGGGCGGCTGGCCACGTTCCTGGGCGGTGTCGACGCCTGGTACCTGTGCGGGCCCCAAGCGCTGGTCGACGACACCCGCGCGTTCCTGCACCGGCACCGGGCCGGAGCTGTCCACTTCGAACTGTTCCGCACCGAGCCCGGCGAGACCACAGTGGACGGTGTCGCGGCGACGATCACCGCCACCGTGAACGGGCGGCTGGTCACGGCCGAGAGCACCGGCCGGGAGTCGGCGCTCGAGTCGCTGCTGTCCGCCGGCGTCGACGCGCCCTACGCCTGCATGGGCGGCGCCTGCGGCACCTGCCGGGCGAAGGTGGTGCGGGGTACCGGCGAGATGGAGCTCAACTACGCGCTCGACCCCGGCGAAGTCGCCGCGGGCTACGTGCTCACCTGCCAGACCAGGCCGACCAGTACCAGGTTCGACCTCGACTACGACGCTTGAGATGGGACATGACCATGAGCTATGACTACGACGTCGTGGTGATCGGCTCCGGTTTCGGTGGCTCGGTCACGGCGCTGCGCCTGACCGAGAAGGGCTACCGCGTCGGCGTGCTGGAAGCCGGCCGCCGCTTCGACGAATCCAGTTATCCCAGGACATCGTGGGACCTGCGGAACTTCCTGTGGGCTCCCCGGCTCGGCTGTTTCGGCCTGCAGCGCATCGCCTTGCTGCGCGATGTCGTCGTGCTCGCCGCGGCCGGTGTCGGCGGCGGCTCGCTCCTCTACGCCAACACCCTCTACGAGCCCGCCTCCGATGCCTTCTATCTCGATCCCCAGTGGCGCGACATCACCGACTGGCGTGCGGAGCTCGCCCCGCACTACGACCAGGCGAAGCGCATGCTGGGGGTGGTGACCAACCCGCTGCACACCCCCGCCGACACGGTCATCCGGCAGGTCGCCCACGACATGGGCGTCGGGCACACCTTCCGGCCGACCCCGGTCGGGGTGTTCTTCGGTCCCCCCGGCACCGAACCGGGCACGGACGTGGCCGACCCGTTCTTCGGCGGAGCCGGGCCCACCCGGCGCACCTGCGTGGGCTGCGGCTCGTGCATGACCGGCTGCCGGCACAACGCGAAGAACACACTCCCCAAGAACTACCTGCACCTGGCCGAATCCCACGGCGCCGAGGTGCACCCGATGACGACGGTGACCGAGGTGCGGCCACGGCCCTGCGGCGGGTACACCGTGCGCACGGTACGCACCGGCAAGCCACGCCGCCCTGCCCACGAGCGGGTCTTCACGGCGGAGCAGGTGGTCTTCGCCGCAGGTACCTACCACACGCAGAAGCTCCTGCACCGGTTGCGCGACGAAGGGGTCCTGCCGGAGATCTCCGGCAGGCTGGGCGAGCTGACCCGGACCAACTCCGAAGCCATCCTCAGCGCCAAGTCCCGCTTGCCCAAGGCGGATTTCAGCACCGGGATCGCCATCACGTCGTCCTTCCATCCGGACGAGAACACCCACGTCGAGCCCGTGCGCTACGGCAAGGGCAGCAACGCGATGGCGCTGATGCAGACCGCGCTCACCGACGGCGGCGGGCGCGTGCCCCGCTGGCTGCGCTGGCTCAAGGAGATGACCGCCAACCCACGGCACCTGAGCTGGCACGTCTGGCCGCGCCGCTGGTCGGAGAAGTCGATCATCCTGCTGGTGATGCAGTCGCTGGACAACTCCATCACCGTGTCCGGCCGCAAGGGACTCTTCGGCCGGCACAAGCTCACCTCGAAGCAGGGCCACGGCCGCCCCAACCCGAGCTGGATCCCCGCCGCGAACGAAGCGACGAGGCGCACCGCGGAGAAGATCGACGGGATCGCGGGCGGCACGATCGGCGAAATCGCGAACATCCCGCTCACCGCGCACTTCATCGGCGGCTGCCCTATCGGGAACTCCCCCGAGGACGGTGTGCTCGACGCGTGGCAGCGCCTCTACGGTCACCCCGGCCTGCACGTGATCGACGGTTCCGCCGTCTCGGCGAACCTCGGCGTGAACCCGTCGCTCACCATCACCGCGCAGGCCGAGCGGGCGATGTCGTTCTGGCCCAACAAAGGACAGCCCGACCTCCGGCCGCCGCTCGGGGAGCGCTACCGGCCACTGCCCGCCGTCGCGCCGGCGAACCCCGCGGTCCCCGCCGGCGCGCCTGGCGCCCTGCGCCTGACCGGACGCTCATGACGTCTCCACCGGGGTCCGGGTGGCGCGTTCCTTGATCGGCAGCATGAGCAGGAGGCCGATCAGGGGCCCGGCGCTGAGGGTCAGGAACGCGGCCAGGAACGAGTTCGTCGCCTGGAAGACGGCACCGACAGCGAGCGGGACGAGCACGCTGCCGAGCTGCCAGAAGGCGTTGCAGGCTCCGGCCGCGGTCCCGACGAGGCGGCTTTCCACCAGCTGTGGGGTCATCGCGACGATCAGCGGCAGGTAACAGTAGGCGGCGAGGCCGAGCACGGGCGCGACGACGAAGAACCCGGTGACGTTGCCGAGACTGCCGAAAACGATCAGCGTGACGACGAACAGGGCCAGGATGACGATCGAAGGCACCTTGCGGGCCCCGCCGAACCTGTCCGCGATCAATCCGACCAGGGGTTTGCCGATCACCGCGGTCGCGGCGAAGACCGCGACGATGGCGCCCGCTGTTTTCGGTGACACACCGTGCCCCTTGATCATCAAGGTGTTGGACCAGGTGATGAAGCCGTAGGTGCCCCAGAACCCGCCGAAACCGGCCAGCGCGAGCAGGACCAGATCGCGGTTGCGGACCAGTGCGGCCAGCGTCGACCCGCGGCGTGCGGGGCTCGCGTGCTCGCCGGTCACCGGGCCCGGTCGCACGACCAGGAAGAGGACCACGCCGACCACGATCGAGATCAGGCCGAAGAGGTGGTAGGAGGTGTGCCAGCCGGACTTCTCGATCAGGCTCGGCACGACGGCGTTCGCGATCACGGTGCCCAGCGAGGTGGCGGCGGTGAAAACGCCCATGACCAGGCCGAGCTGGTCGGGGCGGAACCAGCTCGCCAGCAGCTTCACGCCCGCGGAGTAGTCGGCCCCGGCGAACAGCCCGACGACCGCCTGCACGGCGATCCCGATCGCGGCGGAGGTGGTCGCGCCGAACACCATCATGAAAGCGCCCGCCCCGACCAGCGAGATGGTCAGGGTGTAGCGGCTGCCGAACCGGTCCGACGCGAACCCGCCGAGCGCGTTCGAGAGCACGTAGCCGATGTAGTACGCGGTCGCGAACGCTCCCAGGCTCGCCAGCGGCACGGCGAGTGCCTTCCCGACGAAGACCGAGGCCGGCCCCCAGGTCGAGCGGTCCACCGAGGTCATGGTGAACGAGAGCCAACACAGCGTCAGCACCACCCAGCGATAACGGGAGGCGGTACCGGAGACCGTGCCAGTGCCCTGCGCGATGCTCATCTTTGAGCCTTTCGATCCGTGGTGGGATGGTCGTCAGAGATCCAGGACCAGCCGGGGGGAACGGCTGCGGCCGACGCAGATCATCATCGTGGCGCCGCGCTCCCGGTCGGCCTCGGTGAGAATCGTGTCGCGATGCTCGGGGTCTCCGGCGAGCACCTTGGTCTCGCAGGTGCCGCAGAAACCTTCCTCGCAGGAGGAAAGGATGTCCGGGCGGGCGTCGCGGACCACGTCGAGAATGCTGCGGTCGCCGGGTACTTCGAGCACCTCGCCGGTGCGGGCGAGCTCCACTTCGAACGCATCGCCGTCCGCGCGTGGTTGCGCGTCCGGGGCCGCGGTGAACCGCTCGAGGTGCAGATCCTGTTCCGGGAACAGCTTTCCGGCGCAATCCTGGACCGCGGCGATGAGCCCCGGCGGGCCGCAGACATACACGGCCGTCCGCGGCACGAGATCCGCCAGGATCCGCTCCAGCGGCAGCCGGCCCGCCTCGTCCTCGGGATAGAACTCCACCCGGCCCCGGCTCAGCGCGGCGAGCTCCCCGGTGAAGGCCATCGAAGCGGCGCTACGTCCGCCGTAGCACAACAGCCACGGTGCCGGGCCGGCCGCGAGACGCCGGGCCATGCTCAGGATCGGGGTGATCCCGATGCCGCCCGCCAGCAGCACGTACCCGGGGGCGTCGACCAGCCGGAAATGGTTGCGCGGTCCGCGTATCGTCAGCTCGCGTCCCACCAGGCCGGTGTCGTGGACCTCGGCCGAACCACCCCGGCCGCCGGTCTCCCGCAGCACGGCGACCGTGTAGCTGTAGCGGTCGTCCGCGTGGCCGCACAGTGAGTACTGACGGACCGCGCCGGACGGCAGCACGAGATCCACGTGGGCGCCCGGCTCCCAGGCGGGCAGCTCCCGGCCGTCCGGATCGGACAGGGTCAGCGAGACCACGCCGTCGGCCTCCCGCCGGGCCTGGGTGACCAGGACGCGGCGGGCTTCGTCGGCGCTCACCGGGCGCCCGCCAGTGCTTCCCGGTCGCCGCCGCGGAGCACGTCGATGAAGGCGCGCGCGGTGCTCATCTCCCGGAGCACGAGCACGGTGTCGACCGACTCCCGCACCACGACCGCGGCCCGGCGGGCCGCGTCGGTGTGCCAGCCGAGGGCGGGATCGACGATGACGGCGCCGATCAGCCTGCCCTCCATCCGCGCCGCGTCACACACCGCCACGACCAGCTCGGTGTCCACAACGGACAGATCGCACGTCAGCAGCACCACCATGTCGGCGGTGTGCACGGCCGGCCCCGGCTCGCCGTCCTCCGGCCCGAAGACCCGCACGCCCTCAAGGCCGACGGCGTCCCTGGTGGACTCGTCGTCCAACGGGACGAGCAGAACCGTTGCCTCGTACGAACTTCTCGGCCACGCCCAGGAAGCCATGAATCGTGGTCCTTTCTCAGATGGAGACGAACTCTTCGCCCGGCTTGGCGACGAGTGCTTCCTGCGCGCCTTCCTGGAAGGGCGTCCCCTTGGGCAGCAGGACGGAGGTGGAGCGGACGCGGTGATGCTCGGGAGCCAGGCCGGGGACCGGGCCGCCGCCGCGCGCGGTCTCCGCCGCGGCGAGCAGGCGCCGGCGGGCGAGGATGATCGCGGCGTCGCTGGTGCCGAGCCTTTCCTTGGTGCGGTCCACGATCGGGCCCATGCTCTCCTGGAGCGAGAAGTCCTGCGCGGCGATGCCCTCGACCCCGCTGAACGACCTCTTGTCGCGCTGCGCCTGCCGGTCGATCAGGTAGTCGTTGCCCGCGTTGGCCAGCGTCCGGTAGGTGCCCGGGATGTACTTCGCGTGGATCCCCTCGCCCCGCACCATCGAGGCGACCTCGTCCTCGCGCAGGTCACGGGTCGGGTGGTAGTTGATGCTCCAGGCCCAGCAGGTCTCGTCGTCGATCGGCACCCAGGCGTGCGCGCCCAGCGGGTTGTGCGTGCCGAACGGCGGGATGATCGTGTACCAGGGCATGATCCACTGCGTGACCCGCCAGTAGTAGCGCTCCTCGTCCACCGTGCGGCGCGCGCCGATCAGCAGGCCGCCGTCGGACTCGCTCACCTCGAACTTGGGACGGGTGTCGTTCTTGAGGTACACGAGCCCTTCGGTACCGGCGTGCATCGGGTCGTCGTCCATGTTGAACCGGTGCGCGAAGGAAACGTGACTGGAGTCGATGCCACCTTCCATGGCCTGCAGGAAGTTGGTCTCCTGCAATCGTTTCGAGACGAACCGCTGGGAACCGGGCAGCATCGCCCATTCCAGTTCGGGCGGCGCGGGCTTGAGCTCGGCGGGCCCCATGTACGTCCAGACGACCCCGCCCCGCTCGACGCACGGGTACGCCGGATGCTTGATCCGCTCCCGGAACCGGCTGCCCACGGGCTCGGAGGGCATGTCGACGCAGTTGCCCTCGATGTCGTACTTCCAGCCGTGATAGGCGCAGCGCAGCCCGCATTCCTCGTTCCGCGCGAAGAACAGGGACGCGGTGCGGTGGCTGCACATCTCGTCCAGCAGCCCCACCCGGCCCTTGGTGTCGCGGAACGCGATCAGCCGTTCGCCGAGCAGCTGCACGCGGACCGGCGGGCAGTCGGGTTCGGGAATCTCCTCGGCCAGCAGAGCCGGAATCCAGTAGCGGCGCAGCAGGTCGCCCATCTCGGTGCCGGGTCCGGTGCGAACGAGACGTTCGTTCTGCTCTTGCGTCAACACTTGGTTCTGTCCTTTCTGGAGGGTTTCAGGCCCGGACGGTGCCGGGACACACGACGACGTGCGGGGTGCTCGGGCCGGTGCCGGCCGCGAGCCGGGCGAGCATGTCGCCCACCTCGGCCAGGCCGATCTCGGCGGTGGGCACGTGGTCAAGACCGGATTTCCCGGAGGCCAGCAGTTCGATGGCCCGGGTGATCCACCGTGGGGAACGGCCGCGGACCGCGCGGAAGGTGAGCATGCGCCGGGTGAGCAAGCCGGTGTCGACGGCCGCTGTCGCGGGTTCTTTCGGCGAGGTGAGCACGAGCCGGCCCCGGAACCCGAGCAGGGTCAGCGACCAGCGGATCGTGTCCGGATCGGACGCGCCCGCGTCGAGCACGACATCGGCGGAGTGCCCGCCGAGCGCGGCCCGGATCGCCGACACGGGTCCGGCACCGCCGGAGAGGACGACGGTCTCGCAGCCGAGGTTCGCCGCGAGCTCGAGCCGCTTCCCGTCGCTGGGACGGCCGCACACCACGACCGCCGCCGCCCCGGCCTGCTTCGCCGCCGCCGCGGCGGCCAGGCCGTGATATCCCGGCCCCAGCACGACCACCCGCTCACCCGCGACCAATGCCGCGGCTTCGAGCAGCCAGTCCAGCGCGTTCGCCAGCGGCAGGGTCCAGGCCGCCAGGGACCACGGCAGTTCGGGCGGGAGCTTGTGCACCACCGCGTTCGCCGGCAGGTACAGGTACTCGGCGTTGCCGCCGGACAAGCCGGGCTCCACACTCGCGGGAACGGTGCCGATCCGGCGTCCCCCGCTCCACAGGTCGGTCGCCGGGCACAGCCGGTACCAGCCGCTCGCGCAGGTTTCGCAGTGCCCGCAAGGCAAGTACTCCTCGACCACGACGTGGTCGCCGGGCACCAGACCCCACCGGCGTTGCGCGAGCGGGCCGGCGGTCGCGAGTTCGCCGACCACGTGATGCCCCAGCACCGTCGGCTCGGGCAGACCGTCGGCGCACAGCCGCACGTCCGTGCCGCAGATGCCGGAAGCCGTCACCCGGAGCCATCCCGCGTCCGCCGGGGCTTCGCGCATCGGAAACCGGCGCAGCTCGGCGGTTCCGTCGGGCAGGGCAAGGCTGGCCCACGCGGAGTCCGGCACCAGGGCAGTCATCGCACCTTCTCTCCTGCTTGATTTGATTATCACTCTATGATAATTTACTATCACTCACTGATACTAAGACCGTACGAGGTCGGTCCAGCAAAGGTCAAGAGGTGACTTGTGTCCGAGGCCAAGCAGGCGCGGGTAGGGGCGGACAGCGCGCGACGGGTCCTCGAGCTGTTGTTCGCGTTCAGCGAGGACCGGCCGGTCGCGTCGGTCAGAGAACTGGCCGACCGCACCGAGGTGCCCTTGCCGTCCGCCCATCGCTATGTCGCACTGCTCCGGGAACTCGGTCTGGTCGCCGAAGGTGAACGGGGCCGCTACCACCTGACCCCCAGGGTGGCCGCGCTCGGCCGCGCCGCGCAGGCCGCCGCGAGCTTGATCGACCTCGCCGAGCCGTTCATGCGGGAACTCGCCCACGAGATCGGCGAAACCGTGCTGCTGGCACAGCTGGTGGACGGCAGACCGGTGTGCGTGCACCGGGTCGAAGCCAATCGCCGTTTGCGCCTCTCCTTCGAACCGGGGCAGGACCTGCCCCCGGTGCGCGGCGCCAGCGTGAAGGTGCTGGTGGGCTCCATGGCCGAGGCCGACCGCTTCGCCTACATCGACCGCTGGCTCTCCGGCGGCGCGGACGCCGAGCGCCAGCGGGCCGAATTCGTCGACGAAGTCACCCAGGCGGCGACCCGCGGCTGGTCGACCAGCAGCCATGAGATCGACGACGGCGTCTGGGCGGCCGCTTCGCTCATCACCGAAGGCGAAAAACCGGTGGCCGCGTTATCCGCCGCCTGCGCGGACTTCCGCCTCGACGACGACCACCGGAAGTACATTGTGGACCAGGTGCGGGCCACCGCCGAGCGCATCAGCCGAGCGGTCCGCGGCTGACGGGCCGCCACCGCGAGGCAGTTCAGCCGCTGGTCCGCCCGGCCGGGTTCATACCTGTGCAAGGCAGCAACCTCCGTCAACGGGCGAGGCAGAACATGAACGCTGGAAACGGCTCCGAGCAGTCCGGGACCGTGGCCCGCCTCCACGGCGGCCCACCCTGGACAACCGGCAACGTGCGGAGCGGGACGGGACTGTGCCGAGCGGCGGCCGGCGCCCACCGGATTCCGGGAAGGACCGCAGGCCCGATCATCGGATTCCCGCGCAGAACCCTTTCCAGTTTTTTGCAAACCGGACAGAAGGGCATGGAAACCTAGAAACGAATAGAAACGTGTTGCACTGGTGTAAAGCTTTGCCTGTGGCCCCCTTCTACCATCTTGACGGTCCTCAGCGAAGGGCCAACCATAAACCTTTCTAGTCGCCCTTCGCGGAGTCGACGGGGCCAGCAGGAAGGACGAAGACAGTGCATTCACTTCTAGTCTTGCCAACCCAGTTCACCGATCAAGTATCCGAGTCGTCCTATGTGGAGGACGTGTTCTACGCGCTCGCGACGGTGTGCCTGCTGCTCGTCGTCGGAGCGGTGGGCTTGATCGATGCCGGCCTGGTACGGCGCAAGAACATGCTCGACACCTGGGTGCAGAAGATCGTGTGCGCGCTGCTCGCGGGCGGCGCGCTCGCCATCGTCGGCTACGCGATCTGGGAAATCCAGTACTACCAGGCCCTGGGCGTACCGGACGCGATCGGCCAGGCGCTCTCCGACTGGTGGCTCTTCGGGCCGGACGTCACCACGTTCTCCCAGAACCTGGATCCGGCCGTGTCACCGCAGGCCGACGTCTTCCAGGTGTTCCTCGCGTTCTTCATGGCCTACGGTGCCGTGGCCGGAGCGCTGTTGCATTCGGCCGGGCTGGAGCGGGTGAAAGCGGCGCCCATGTACGTCATCTCCGCGATCGCCGGCGGGATCGTCGTCCCCGTCATGCTCTACCTGACCTGGGGCTCGGCGAGCCCGCTGACGAACCGGGGTGTGCACGACTACATCGGGACGTACTCGCTCTACATCGTCGTCGGTGTGTGGGCGCTCATCCTCGCCTGGCGGGCGGGGCCCCGGCTCGGCGCGTTCGAGCCTCATCCGGGGACCGGCGGCCCGGTGCCGCACAATCTCGGGTGGAGCGCCTTCGGGGTCATCCTGCTGATGTTCGCGGCGCCGTTCGCGTTCCTCGGCTGCGGGTTCATCGTGCCCGGCTCCGGCTACTTCGGTATTTCGATGACCACCAGCGGTTTCGGCATCGCCGCGATCAACATCTTCATGTCCTACGTCGGCGGTGGGCTCGGCGGAGCGATCATCGCCTACCGGACCCGGAACCCCATCATGGCGCTGATCGGGGTGGCCGCCGGCTACATCGGTTCCGGCACGTCGCTCGACGTCGGGAAGCCGTGGGAGATCCTGCTCGTCTCGTTCGTCGCGTCCTTTGTGGTCTGGGGAACCTACCGGCTGCTGCACCGGTTCCGGATCGACGACAAGAAGATCGTTCCCCTCGCGCTCGGCGGCGGGATCTACTCGGCGCTGGCCGGCGGCATCGTGGGCTGGGGCGACAAGACGGGCGGTTACTTCGGGCTGACCGGCGAGTACGCCCCACAGCACGCGACGATCAACCCGGGCTGGCAGGCGCTCGGCGTCCTCGTCACCGTGGTGATCGCCGGAGTGACCGGACTGATCGTGATCTTCGCGCTGGAGAAGACGATCGGCCTTCGGGTGTCCGCCAAGGACGAGCTCCGCGGGCTCGACGAGGCGTACTGGAGCGCGCCGCCGCCGCCCTACGCCGACGGGCCGGGCTCGTCCGAGCCCGGATCCGGTAACGGCACGATCGCCGAGAGGCTGACCACCGTCGAAAGCTGACAGAAGGGAGTGGCCGGTGTCTTACGGCACCGGCCACTCCCTTCTGTCACCGGTAGGCGGACTGTCCGGTGAGTGCCTGCCCCACGACCAGGGTGTGCACCTCGTTCGTACCCTCGTAGGTGAGCACGGACTCGAGGTTGTTCGCATGCCTCAGCGGCGAGTACTCGAGCGAGATCCCGCTACCGCCCAGAATGGTCCGGCACTCGCGCGCGATCGCGATCGCTTCCCGGACGTTGTTCAGCTTGCCGACACTGACCTGTTCCGGCCGGAGCAGGTGATCGTCCTTCAACCGGCCGAGGTGCAGCGCCAGCAGCATCGACGTGTTGAGCGAAACGGCCATGTCCGCCAGCTTCTTCTGGGTCAGCTGGAACGCGCTGATCGGCTTGTCGAACTGGATCCGGGAGTCGGCGTAGGCCAGCGCCGCTTGCAGGCTGTCCCGTGCCGCGCCCACCGCGCCGAACAGGATGCCGAACCGGGCTTCGTTGAGACAGGCCAGCGGCCCGCCCAGACCCCGGGCTCCCGGAAGCTGCGCGGAGGCGGGCAGCCGCACGTTGTCGAAACTGAGCTCGGACGTGACCGACGCCCGCAGGGACAGCTTGCGCTTGATGTTGCCGGTGGTGAATCCCGGCGTGCCCCGGGGCACCAGGAATCCCCGGATCCCCTCGTCGGTCTGCGCCCACACCGTGGCGACGTCGGCGATACCGCCGTTGGTGATCCACATCTTCGAGCCGTTGAGGATCCAGTCACCGCCGTCGCGGACCGCGCGGGTCCGCATCCCGGCCGGGTTCGAACCGAAGTCGGGCTCGGTCAGCCCGAAGCACCCGATGGCCTCACCGGCGGCCAGCCGGGGCAGCCACTCCAGCTTCTGTTCCTCCGAGCCCCACTTCCAGATGGAGAACATCGACAGCGAGCCCTGCACGGAGACGAAGCTGCGGAGTCCGGAGTCGACGGCTTCCAGTTCCAGGCACGCCAGCCCGTAGCTGACCGCACTCGCGCCGACGCAGCCGTAGCCCGTGAGATGCATGCCGAGCAGACCCATCTTGCCCAGCTCCGGCACCAGCTCGCGGGCGAAGTGCGCGTCCTCGAACCACTCCCCGATGTACGGGCGTACCCGGTCGTCCAGGAACGACCGGACGACGGTCTGGATGTCCCGCTCCTCCTCGCTCAGCAGCGAGGACACGTTCAGCAGGTCCAGCGGATCCTTCATCAGGCTCATGACTTTCTCCAACAGTGTGCTTGGTCCGGAGTGGACGGTCATGGGGTCAGCGGACCGGAGGACTTCAGGTAGACCGTCTTCGTCGTGGTGAAGAACTCCCGCGCGGCTCTTCCCTGTTCTTTCGGGCCGAACCCGCTTTCCTTGCTGCCGCCGAAGGGCACGTGCGGGTCGGCACCCGCGGTCTCGGAGTTGATGTGCAGCACACCGACGTCCAGGATCTCCATCGCCGTCGTGACGGCCCGCAGGTTGTCGGTGAAGACGGCCGCCGCCAGGCCGAAGACGCTGTCGTTGACCAGGTCCAGCGCTTCCCGGTCGCTGCCGGCCCGCCGGACGGTGAGTACCGGACCGAAAAGCTCGTCACGCCACAGCTCGTCGTCGCCGGCCAGCTCGATCACGGTCGGCGCCAGGAACGCGCCTTCGGCCCTGGCGCCGGTATAGGTGGTGCCGCCGGTCAGCACCCGGACTCCCGGCCGATGGGTGGCTTCCGTGACCGCGGCCAGGACGCCATCGCGAGCCTCGCGGGAGACCAGCGGTCCCATTTCGACGGCGGCGTCGACCGGGTCTCCGACGGTCAGTGCCGCGACCCGCTCGGTGAGCAGCTCGAGGAACTCGTCCGCGATCGCGTCGGTCACGATCACTCTCGACGTCGCCGTGCACTTCTGGCCGGTGGCGCGGAAAGCGCCGGCCAGCACCTGGTCCACGGCGAGTTCGAGGTTCGCGTCGCCGAGCACCGCGGCCGCGTTCTTGCCGCCCATCTCGGTCTGGACGGGCCGGGAGAGCGTCCCGCACCGCTCGATCAGCCTTCTGCCGATCGCCGTCGAGCCGGTGAAGGTGACCCGGGAGATGCCGGGATGCTCGGCCAGCCGGGCACCGAGGGCGCCCTCGCCGATGAGCAGGGACAGCACCCCGGCCGGCAGTCCGGCGCCGACCAGGGCTTCGGCGAGACGCATCGCGAGCAGCGGCACGGTGCTCGCCGGCTTCCACACGACGGTGTTGCCGTAGGCGAGGGCGGGTGCGATCTTCCAGGCCGGGATGGCGATCGGGAAGTTGAACGGTGTGATGACCGCGACCGGCCCCACCGGACGATGCATCAGCTGGATCTGCTCCCCCGGCCGGGGCGAGGCGTAGACCTCCCCGACCGGCCGCGACCCCTCCGAGGCGTAGAACCGGAAGATCTCCGCGGCCCGGCGCACCTCACCGACTCCTTCGGCGCGGGTCTTTCCCTCCTCCCGCGCCAGTTCCTCGCCCCACGCACCGGCGTGCAGATCGAGCACGGCGGCCGTACGGGCCAGCACCTCACCACGAACCGGGAACGGGGTCGCCGCCCACGACGGGAATGCCTCGACGGCGCCGCGGACGGCGGCGTCGAGCTCCTCCTCGCCGGCCAGGGTGCCCCGGGCGACGATCTCGGCAGGGCGAGCCGGATTCGTGTCGAGGAGCTCGGCTCCCGCGGGCTCGCACCACCGGCCCGCGACGAGATGCCGGAGCGAGACTGCCGGCGGCGCGGTGACCGACAGCGTCATGCCGGGCTTCCGACGGCGGCCGCCGCCCTGGCCAACGCGGCCCGCGCGCGCAGGCCGGGCAGCACGTCGGCGGTGAACTGCTCGAGGAACCGGTGCTGGTCGCCGCCCGGGCCGTGCAGCACGAGGTCGGTGAAGCCCAGGTCGAGATAGCTACCGATCCGCTCGATCACGTCGCCGGGATCGTCGGAGACGATGAACCGGGTGTGCGCGCGGTCCACATTGGCGTCGGCGAGACGTTCCATCTCGAGGGGATCCTCGACGCCGGTCTTCTGCTCGGAGGTGAGCGCGAGGGCGGCCCACCAGTGGCAGTTCGTTCGCGCCTGCTCGATGTCGCGGTCGTAGGAGACCTTGATCTCGATCATCCGGCGGAGCGCGCCCGGATCGCGGCCGGCTGCCGTGGCCCCCTCCGCCACGTTGGCGAGCAGGGTCCGGTACAGCTCGGGGTCCTTGCCGCTCGTGCAGATGAACCCGTCGCCGACGCGGCCGGCGAGCTTCGCCGCCAGCGGCCCGGATGCCGCGACGTAGATGGGCACCGGCTGGTCCGGGCGGTCGTAGACCGTGGCCTTCTCGGTGCGGTAGTAGGTGCCTTCGAAGTCGACGCGTTCCTCGGTCCAGAGCCGCCGCATCAGCGTGATCGACTCCGCGAGCCGCAGCCGCCGCTCCTTCGGGCCGGGGAACTCGGCTCCCGTGGCCGGGGTCTCGTTCATCGCCTCGCCCGAGCCGATCCCGAGCACGACCCGGCCGGGATTGAGCGCACCCAGCGTGCCGAAGGCCTGCGCGACGATGGACGGGTGGTACCGCAGGGTCGGCGTGAGCACGCTCGTCGCCAGTACCGCGTGCCGGGTGGCGCCGCCGAGCGCGCCGAGCCAGGTCAGCGCGTTCGGCGCGTGGCCGCCGTGGTGCCGCCAAGGCTGGAAGTGGTCGGACACCGCGATCATGTCGAGCCCACGGTGCTCGGCCTCGACGGAGAACTCGAGCAGCTCCCGTGCGCCGAACTGTTCCGCCGATGCCTTGTAGCCGATCCTGATGCCGTCACCGGCCGTGCTGGTCACGTGCTGTCCTTTCCCGGAAGGTGCTGCTAGAAGAGGTGGTTGTGGCCACCGAAGACCTCGCTGACGGAGTCGTCGGTGAAGATCCGCCGGATCGAGTCGGCGAGCAGTGGGGCGCACGACACGACGTGCACGTTGTCCGGCGCACCGGGCCGCAGCGGGATCGAGTCGGTGACCACGATCCGTTCGAACGGCGACGCCGCGAGGTTCTCGTAGGCGCGGCCGCTGAAAACCGGGTGCGTCGCGGCGGCGAACACGCGCGCCGCGCCGGCCCGCATGACGGCTTCACCGGCGGCCCGGAGCGTGCCCGCGGTGTCGATGATGTCGTCGACGATGATCGCGGTCTTGCCTCGGACGTCGCCGATGACGTGCCCGATCTCGGCGACCTGCTGCTGCGGCCGCTCCTTGTCGAGAATCGCGAGTCCCGCGCCCATCCGGGTGGCGAACTGCTTGTTGAGCTTCACCCGCCCGGCGTCCGGCGCGACCACGACGAGGTCGTCGGCTCCCCCGAGCTCGGAGAAGTGGTCGGCCAGCATCATCAGCGCGGTCATGTGGTCGACCGGCCGGTGTGAAAAACCCTGCAGCTGCCCGGCGTGCAGGTCCATCGTCAGCACCCGGTCGACGCCCGCCGCCTCCAGCATCCGGGCCACCAGTCGCGCCGAGATGGGCTCCCGCGGCGCGGATTTCTTGTCCTGCCGCGAATATCCGTACCACGGGGTGACCGCGATGACCCGGTGTGCGCTGGCGCCGACGGCGGCGTCGACCATCACGAGCAGTTCGAGCAGGGCGTCGTTGGCGTTGACGCCGGCCTCCGGGTTGGAGCACATCGGCTGCACCAGGAAGACGTCCGCCCCGCGGATCGACTCCTGGAACCGGCAGTACACCTCGTCGTTGGAAAAGGTCTTGAGCGTCACCGGCCCGAGGCCGACGCCCAGTTCGGCCCCGATCGCCCGGCCCAGCCCCGGATTCGCCCGGCCGCAGAACAACATCAGCCGTTTGCGGTAACCCAGGGGCAGGCTCGTGTCGATGGCCGCGGTCGTGCCGACGCTCATCCCGCCGCCTCCGATGACGCACGAGTGTCCATCAAGGACCTTCCCAGCGCGTACGCCTCGCGCAGATCGTCGCCGTCGTAGCAGACAGCCGCGCGCTCGCGCAGGTTCGCGTTGCAGTTGACCCCGACCGTGTGGGTCAGGCGGTCGAACAGCAACGTGTCGGAGGTCGAGTCCCCGTAGGCCACGCATTCGGTTTCGGTGAGCCGCAGCTCGTCCAGCAACCGGAGCGCGATGTCCACCTTGTCCTGCAGGGTCAGCAGGAGGTCCTGGGTGGTCGGCCGTCCGGGCAGCACCTGGGACCCGAAGGTGTGGTGGGCGCCCCAGCCTTGCAGGCGCCGGACGAAGAAGTGCGGCGACTGCGAGATGACGGCGATGTGCTCGCCCCGGCGCACGATGTCCTCGAAGACCTCGGGCACACCCTCGATCCAGGCCGCGGCGACGAATGCCGCGTCGATTTCGGACTCGGGGACGTCGGCCCACAGGGGCAGCATCGCGTCCCAGAAGCCGATGTCACTGATCTCGCCCGCCAGCCACGCCCGCTCTATCCGGTCGGCGGGCTCGAAGACACCCAGGTGACGAGAGAGCTCCACCGAAGCGGCCCCGCGCAGCAGGGTGCCGTCCATGTCGAAGATGTGCAGTCGGGTCATCAGTGACGATCTCCAGGTTCGTGTGGAAGCGGGCGGGCGCCCGCCGCGGCCCGTCCGGCCGGGCCGCGGCGGGGCACCGCGGATCAGGTGGCTGTCGTGCTCAGGCTGTCACGGCCAGCTCACTCGACACCGTACGCATCTGCCCTACGTGGTCGATGTAGTACGACTCGGGGACCTCCTTCTCCGCGTTCGCGATGACCTCGGTGAAGTCCCACTTCTTGAGCAGCTTCCCGTTGCGGAACACCGGCTGCAGCACGTTTTCGGACTCGGGGATCGAGCCCTTCGGCACCGTGGTGTAGACGCCGTCCTCGTACTTGAGCGCCAACCGGCCCTTCTTCGACGCCTTGAACGACGCCCCGGTCGGTGCCTTCGCGATGTCGCGCCACTCCCCGTTGACACAGACCGCACTGGCCTTCTGGCCGAAGTTCATGGTGTCGCGGTTCCAGTGCTGCAGGAGCCCGCCGCCCATGCCGAAAACGGCGTTGTCGGCGGCCAGGCCGCGGCGCTCCATCTCCATGTACACCTCGGGCAGGCTGTGGAAGTTGACCCCGTCCCCCTGCACCACCCGGACGAACGGCGGCAGGACCTTGAAGCCCTTGCTGTTGACCTCGTAGCCGAAGGCGTCCATCAGCCACTCGGTGGTGTCCGCGGTGACCTCCACGATGTCCCCGGAGTCGGGCCGGACGCCGACCAGGCCCGGGAAGCTGCGGATCTGTTCCCTGAGCTCACCGCCGATGATGTTCTTGACGCAGTTCTCGTGGTCGTAGGTGTCGGTGAGCAGAAGCGCACAGCCTTCCTTGGCGTACACGGTCAGCATGTTGCGCAGCGCGTCGGTCTCGTGCTCGCGGCCCCAGGCGCAGAATCCCGCGTGCTCGGAGTTCGGACCGGAGTTGGAGACCTTGCCCGCGTTGTAGAAGTGTTTGGCGGCAAGGATTCCGGGGACGGTGTCGCTCTGGTCGAAGTTGACCAGGTGGGCGAGGCCACCGAGCGCGGCCGACTGCTGCGAGCTGACGCCGCGCGCGCCGTAGTCGTGGAGCGTGTTGCGGATCACCTGCGGGTTGTCCGAGGTCCGCGCCAGCGCCTCCTTGATGACCATTTTGGACAGCCAGCTGACGGTGCCGATGGTGGTCGGGTACCAGACGGCCCGCAGCAGCGCGGTCTCGAAGAAGCTGGTCGCCCAGTAGTACTTCGGGTCCGTGTTGATGACCTGGACGAGCACGTTGCGCGCCGGCAGGACGGTGCCCTCCGGGATCGCCTCGATCTCGACCGGCAGGAAGCCGTCGTGGTCGTTGAGGATGCCGAGCCAGTTCTCCCGGTTGAAGTGCATGCCCTGCTCGCGCACCACGAACTCGGCCTCGTCGATGTCCTCGAGGGTGATGGGCCGCATCAGGTACTCCCGCAGGAACGCCTGCAGGCCGACGAACTGGGTCACGGGGAACTCGCCGCCACGGGACTCGACGTAGCTCGAGACGTACTCCGTGCCCGGCGGGTACAGCGGGTAGTGACAGTGCTTGTAGTTGTCGGTGTTGATGATCAGGTTGTCGAGGTAGCCCATCGAGTTCGCTCACCTTCTACGAGATTCGTTTCTACCGACCGGTCCGACTGCCCACTTGAAGCACGACCGAAGTGGCGCCGAGGTACGTGATTCCGGCGGGATGACCGTGGTTACGAGCCTGTCCCATCCGGTAGGTCTACCGCCAGGGTGAGGCGCGACCCGCAACACGATTTTAACGATTCTACTGTGACAGCCACCATAGGTCGAGTAAAAAATTACCCCATTTGCCGCGCCAACAGCTGGTCCACCGAGCCCTGACCGTCCACACGGAACACCTCCTTGAGACGTTGATCAGGGAAAACGGGAAAAACGGAACCAATCACCGGATCCGTGAACCTCCGGAGACACCACCGCGACAGCTCGGCGATATAGAAACGTTTCTATTTCCGTTATGAAAACGACCGAAAGCCACCAGAGGGCGTCATCAGACGGAGTCGAGCGCCGCACGAATCGCCGGTTCGTCCGGCATGCCGTCGCGTGCTCCGACTGCGGCCACCGACAGCGCGGCGGCCGCGTTCGCCACTCGCACAGCCGGGACGAGAGCCTCGCCCGCGGCCAGTCGCGCGGCGAGCACGCCGTTGAATGTGTCGCCGGCGCCCGTGGTGTCCCGGACCGTGGCCGGCCTGGGCGGAAGATGTTCGGTGGCCGAATCCGGAGCGACGACCAGCACGCCGTCACCGCCCAGCGTCACGACCACCGCGGCTCCCGTGTGCTCGCTCAGGCCCCGGGCCTGAACCTGCACATCGGCGCCGAGAGGTCTCTCGTTCCTCACGGCTTCGGAGAGTGTGGCGAGCTCCCCCGCGTTCGGGGTGAGCAGCGGACCGTACTTCAGCAGATCCGCGACCACGGGAGTCACCGGAGCCGGGTTCAGCACACACGGAATTCCCTCGCCGGCCGCGATCTCGACCGCCGCGCGCACCGCGGCGGCGGGAATCTCCGTGCTGACGAGAACGCAGCCGAGATCGGGCAGTGCCGCCTCGATCGCCGCGCGGACGTCGCCGGCGGTGACGCGGTCGTTCGCGCCGGCACCGACGGCGATCTGGTTCTCACCGGACTCGTCCACCACGATCAGCGCCACGCCGGTGGCCACGCCGGGACGAACGGCCACGTCCGCCACCCCGATACCCTCGGCGCGCAATTCGGCCAGCGCATCACGGCCGAAATCGTCGTCGCCGACAGCCCCGACATAGCGGACGTGGGCACCGGCCCGTGCCGCCGCGACGGCCGCGTTGGCCCCCTTCCCGCCGCCGTGCCTGCCCACCGCGGGCCCGACGACGGTCTCGCCAGGACGCGGCAGTCGCGGAGCCGTGACCACGAGATCGACGTTGACCGCACCGACGACCACGACACTCGGCGTGCTCATCGGGCGTCATCCGGCGGGCAGACGGTCTCTCGCAGTTGGACTGTCGTCGCCAGCTGACCGGTCACGGTGCTCTCCTTGCTCTCGAGCAGATCGAACAGGGCGGTGGCCGCCCGGTAACCCATGTCGCGCGCGGGCTGCCGGACACTGGTCAGCCGCGGGGTGAGCAGCGCGGAGATCGGCATGTCGTCGAAGCCCACGATGCTCACGTCCTCCGGCACCCGCAGCCCGGCCGACTTGCAGTACTCGATCGCCCCGATCGCCATCAGGTCGTTCGCGCACAGCAACGCCGTCTTCCGGGACCCGGCCGGACCCGCCAGCGCCTGCTCGGCCAGCGCCGCGCCCGAGGCCTGGCGATAGGTGCCCGCGAACACGGGCACCGAGTCCGGGTCGATCCCGGCGCCGGCCAGCGCCTCGCGGTACCCCGCGAGACGCTGCTGCGCCGTCCACAACGCCGGCGGCCCGCCGATGATGGCGAGCCGCCGGTGCCCGTGGTCGAGCACATGGGCCGCGACCTCCCGCGCTCCCTTCCGGGAGTCGCAGACGACCGCGGGCAGGTCCATCCCGGGGATCTGCTCGTCGACCAGGACGACCGGCCCGGAGCGGGCCAGCTGGTAGATCGACGCGGGCATGGAACCGGTGCCCGACAGGTAGATCACGCCGTCGACCCGCTGACTCCGCAGCAGCTTGCCCTGGCTCTCCTCGGCCTGTTCGACGGCGTCGGGGACCACCAGGACCACCAGGACGTCGCGTGCCGACGCGGCTTTCTGCACGCCCTCGGCCACCATCGCGAAGAACTGGTTGGTCAGTTCGGGGATCACCAGTCCGATGGTCGAGGCCGACCGCCGCTTGAGGCTGCGGGCGGACTCGTTGGGCGAATACTCCAGCAACCGGATCGCGTCCAGCACCCGGTTGCGGCGGTCCGGCGCGACCGGACCACTGTCGTTCAGCACGTAGCTGACCGTGCTCACCGACACGCCGGCATGTTCAGCGACGTCCTTCATTGTGGGACGACGGCGGGCAGTCACCGAGCCACCTCCTAGGCCTGGGCGCCTGCGGCCCAGGTGAGAATAGAGGTCCACAGCTGCTGGTAGTGCGGCCAGCCCACGAACTCGGGCGGAGCCCAGTGCGGGGCGAGATCCGAGGCGAACGCCACCGACCGCCCCGAGCCGACCTCGCCGACGACGAGCAGGGGGTCGTCCGCGGTGTGTGCCACGACAGTGGCGTGCGGTTTCGCCGTGAGCCGGTTGTAGCCGAGCAGCAGCGGCCATTCCGACGGCGTCCCGCCCAGCACGGCGTGGCCGGGCTGATCGAACTCGGCCTTGACGCCCTCGGGCACCTCGACGCGGTCGTCGTGGTCGAGCATCGTCACCGGCAGCACCGGCGCCAGCGGGCTCATCCCGTAGCGCGCGCGGCCGTCGAACCCGGTGAACGACATGTACCCGCCGATCATCACCAGGCCACCACCGCCGCGAGTCCAGTCCGCGAGGACGGCGAGCTTGTTCGCGCTGCGCTCCGAGCGCAGGAACGTCTCGTCGGAGAGCAGGAACGAGTTCGAGCCGATGTCGCTGAGCACCACGACGTCGAACGCGTCGAGCTCCTCGGCTGTTTTCGGGAACCTGGCCGAGATCTCGTGGGCCCGCACGTAGGTCACGGCGAAACCCGCGCGATCCAGCGCGGCGAGGAACTCCCCCGCGCCTTCCTCGTACTCGGTGGTGTGGAACTGGTCGAAGCCCTTGAGGTGGATCGTGTTCTTGATCCAGGACTCGCCGGCGACCAGTACGCGCAGCGGCCCGGATCCGGTGCCGGAGTTCGTCATAGGAGGCGGTCCCCCACGTGTCCGGGCAGCGACCGGGTCTCGGGCATCGCGATGGTGTTGATCTCCCGCATGTCCCAGCCGATCATCTTGTCCGGTACCAGCTCGTAGTAGCTGCGGCCGGCGACCTCGCCGAACTCGGCGTACTGCTCGGCGTACGGGTGTCCCACGTAGAAGTACTTGTCGAAGACCAGCCGCCCGAGTGTCGCGAGCAGAGCGGAATCGGTCACCTTCCGCATGGTCCCGCTGATGCGCACGCCGCTCACGGTGGCGTACTCCTCGCCGCTGTCGACGAGCGCGGACAGGGCGCGGCCGGCCTGGAAGTTGGCGCCGTGCCGGCTCGCGGCGTCGATCGGCAGGTAGATCTTCTGCTCGTGCACCACGAACCACAGTGGCGACAGGTAGATCGTCGAGTCCTCGTTGAGCGTGGCGACGCGGATGGTCCTCGCCCGCGTCAGGTACGCCCAGCGCTTGTCGCCGCGCAGGGGCTGCAGCTTGCTCGCGGTAATCGGCTTGACGGACATGTTCAGCTCCTCAGTGCCTTCAGCTCGGCGCTGTACTCAGCGGCTTCGACCAGGCCGGCGCGCGGCGACGGACCGGAGCTCCAGAAGAAGACGAACTCCACGCCGGTCGCCTCGAGCGTGTACTTGTACCCGGCGGGCAGGTAGATGTGCTCGCCCTCGCCGGCCTCCAGCACGATCTTGCGCCCGTCGGCGTCCTCCACCACCAGGTGGATCCTGCCCTTGAGCACGTAGTGCGTTTCGTCGAAGTCCTTCTGGTCCCAGTGGTAGGGCAGATGATCGGGCTCGCCGTAGCAGTAGCCCTGACGGAAGTACCGGGCGTCGTCGCGTTCGCGGGACAGGAAGATCGCGGTCGTGATCCCGGAGTTGAACTCGAGCCGGGGCATCTTGTCTATCTCGTCGGGCACGATCACCCTGGGATAGCGGCGCGCGTTGGGCGCTGCGGGGTCGTAGTCCGCCACCGTGTTCTCCCCTTTCCTGAGCCGACCGGGCGCGGCGCCCGGCCGGGGTGAGTCAGTAGTTCGGAACGGTTCCACTCTGCGGCGTTTCCAACAGGTTTCCGCAGTTGAACCCTTGGTTGATTCGTTTCTATCCTAACCAGAATGCCCCACTTCCGGTCAAGACCCGAAATCCCACGGCCCCACGCACCCGAAGAGGTGCAGGTCCTGACATTCCTGGTCAGCTCGAGACCGAGCGCGAGCCGATCGCACCTTGACCAACCCCAGGCGGAAACCTAGTCTTCATATAAACGATTCTCGCCCCTCAGGAGTACCACTATGCCTTCGGACGACACCGCGCTCGGATCGCTCCGCGTGCTGGACTTCTCCCGGGTGCTGGCCGGGCCGTTCGCCACGATGATGCTCGCCGATCTCGGCGCCACCGTGCTGAAGGTCGAGCGCCCCGGCGCGGGTGACGACACCCGCTCCTGGGGCCCGCCCTACGACCCGGCCGGTGAAGCGACCTACTTCCAGTCCGTCAACAGGAACAAGACGAGTGTGGCCCTCGACCTGGGCACCGCCGACGGCGTGGCCGCCGCCCGCGCCGCGGCCTTGGAGGCCGACGTCGTGGTCGAGAACTTCAGGCCGGGCGTGATGGACCGGCTGGGGCTGGGAGCGGCGCAGCTGCGCGCGGCCAACCCGCGCCTCGTCTACTGCTCGATCACCGGGTTCGGCTCCCGGGGCGGGGCGGCGCTGCCGGGCTACGACCTGCTCGTGCAGGCGGTCGGCGGGCTGATGAGCATCACCGGCGACCCCGACGGCGAACCGCAGAAGGCCGGCGTCGCCCTGATCGATGTCCTTTCCGGACTGTTCGCCACCGTGGGCATCCTCGCCGCACTGCGGCACCGGGAGCAGAGCGGCAGCGGCCAGGTGGTCGAGGTCGACCTCCTCTCGAGCCTGCTGGCCGCCCTGGTCAACCAGGGTTCGGCGTTCACCGCGGGCGGCGTGGTTCCCTCGCGGCTCGGCAACAAGCACCCGAGCATCGCGCCGTACGAACTGCTGCCGTGCGCCGACCGGGACCTGGTGCTGGCGGTCGGCAACGACCGTCAGTTCGCGGCGCTGTGCGAGGTGCTCGGCGACGCCTCGCTCGCGTCGCGGGAAGAGTTCGCGACCAATCCCGAGCGGGTTCGCAACCGCGACCTGCTTCGCGCCGCCCTGGAAAAGCACCTGGCTCAGCGCCCCGCAGCCGACTGGGTCGCCGATCTCACCGTGGCGGGAGTGCCGGCGGGCGTGGTCAACGACATCGCGGGCGCCTTCGAACTGGCCGCCCAGCTGGGACTGTCCCCCGTCGTCGACCTCCCGCGGCCGGACGGGTCCACGGTCCGGCTCACCCGGAACCCGATCGGCCTGTCCGCGACCCCGCCGCGGTACGAGACCGCACCACCACCGCTGCCCGGCCGGGCAGCCCCGCAGTGGCCCGGCCGGCCAGATCGTTCGTAGTTCCCGGCATGCCGCGGCGTGGCCCCGGAGAGATCCGGGACCACGCCGCGCGTGCGGATGGGTCAGCTGCCGTAACCGAAGATCGACTTGACCTCCAGGAACTCCTTCAGCCCGAAGTCCGAGTACTCGCGGCCGTTGCCCGACTGCTTGTAGCCACCGAAGGCGCCGGCGAAGTCCAGGCCGTTCCCGTTCACGTGCACCATTCCGGTGCGCATCCGGCGAGCGACCGCGCGAGCCCGTTCGACGTCCGCCGACGAGACGAAGCCCGACAACCCGTACACGGTGTCGTTGGCGATCCGCACGGCATCGTCCTCGTCCTGGTAGGTGATCAGGGTGATCACCGGACCGAAGATCTCCTCCTGCGCGATGGTCATGTCGTTCGTGACCCCGCTCAGCACCGTCGGCCGGACGAAGTACCCCTTGTCCAGGCCCGCCGGCCGGCCCGGACCGCCGGCCACGAGGCGCGCCCCCTGGTCGAGGGCGCTCTGGACGAGCCGCTGCACCTTGTCGTAGGCGGCCTGCGAGATCAACGGCCCGATGGTGACACCGTCGTCCTCGGGATGCCCGACGGTGATCGCCTCCGCCGCCTTCGCGGCGATCGCCTCCGCCTCGGCCAGGCGGGACTCCGGGATCAGGAACCGCGTGCCTGCGTTGCAGGACTGGCCGGAGTTGGCGCAGACATCGCCCATGTCGCGCGGGATCACGGTGGCCAGGTCCGCGTCGTCGAGCAGGATGTTCGCCGACTTGCCGCCGAGTTCCTGGGCGACACGCTTGACCGTCGGTGCGGCACTCTTGGCCACCTCGACGCCGGCGCGGGTCGAGCCGGTGAACGACACCATGTCGATGTCGGGATGCGCGGTGATGGCCGAGCCGACGGTGGGCCCGTCCCCGTTGACCAGGTTGAACACACCCGCCGGCACGCCCGCGTCGTGCAGGATCTCGGCGATGAGCACGGCGTTGAGCGGCGCGAGCTCGGACGGCTTGAGCACCATGGTGCACCCGGCCGCCAGTGCCGGCGCGATCTTGGCGCAGATCAGCAGGGGCGGCCAGTTCCAGGGCGTGATCAGGCCGCAGACCCCGATCGGCTCGTGCCTGATCATCGTCGACCCGCGCTGCTCCTCGAACTGGAAGTTCTTCAGCGCGTCCAGCGCGGACGCGAACTGCCCCAGCCCGGCCCCCACCTGAGCGGTCCGCGCGAGCCCGGCCGGCGCGCCCATCTCCGCCATCAGGACCCGGGCCAGCTCATCCCCGCGGCTCTGGTAGACCTCGATGATCCGTTCGAGCAGCGCGATCCGGTCGGCCACCGACGTCGTGGAGAACGTCTCGAAAGCGGCCCGCGCGGCCTTCACGGCGCGGTCCACGTCCTCGGCGCTCCCGAGCGCCACCTTCGCGATCGCCCGCTCGGTCGACGGGTCGAGCACGTCCAGCGTCGACGAGCCCAGCGGCTCGACCCACTCACCACCGATGTAGAAACGATCAGCTTTCTGCATCCTCAACTCCTCGGTCGACTCCTCCACCGGCGCCATCCGGCTTGACCTCCTACCGAACCACCGTGGAAAGCTTTATGAACTCAGACGATCCGCTATATGCCCAGGTCCCTGCAGTTTCATCTCAAGTCTGCGAGCCGGGGTATATAATCGTTTCTATACGATAGCGGCTGTAGCTGGACAGGTCAAGGTGGTCACGCTGCCGGTCACCGGGAGCCGCGCCGGCCGGTCCTTGCCGGCGACATGCACGGAGCGGCCGTCCTGGTACCCGGCGAGAACTCGCTTCCAAGGTCACGTACGTCGAGCTGGTCGCCGTCCGTGACGACCAGACGGGCATCGGATTCGATCGCCTGGCGCAACCGCACCCCGGCGCTGAGTGTCGGCACGAGCCAGGCGCCGCGGGCGGCCATCATCGCGACTGTCTCGTCGCCGAGCAAGAGGCCGTGTCGATGACGGGCCATTCCGCGAACGGCCCGCCGTACCCCTACGGGCTGGGACCGGACGTCACGATCGGCTCGGCCGCCGCGACTCCTGCCGTCCCCTCGGTGACGCCGGCTGCTCCGGGTGCGGGTGCCGTACTGCCGATTCCGTCCCTGTCGTGGTTGTGCGCGCTCTTCCGGCGCCGAACGTCCGGGGCCTGAGCGGGCGCTGCCCGCACGCTGTCCGGTAGACCTCCTCGTAACGGGCCGCCATCAGCGTCACGTCGAACCGCCGGCGTGCCTCCAGGCGGCAGCGCCCTGGCTCCAGCGCCGCGGCCTTGTCCAGCGCGGCAGGCAGTTGCGCGACCTCGTCGCAGATGAAGCCGGTCGCGCCGTCGGTGACGATCTCGGGCACCGACCCGCGCCGGAGGGCGACCACGGGCGTACCGCACGCCATGGCCTCGATCATGACCATGCCGAACGGTTCCTCCCACTGGATCGGGAACAGCAGGCAGCGTGCCGCGCCCAGCAGTTCGGTCTTCTGGCGCCACGAAGCCTCACCGAACCACTCGACGCCCTGCCCCAGCCGCGGTTCGACCTCCTGGCGAAAGTACTCCTGCTCCGCAGGCTCGCTCCACTTTCCCGCGATGACCAGCCGGACACCCGCAGCCCGCGTCGCGTCGATGGCCTGGCACAGCCCCTTGTCGGGGCACATCCGGCCGAGGAACACCGCGTGGTCCCCCTTGTCGGCCCGAAAGGGGAAATCAGCGACCCGGACAGCATTGTGGACGGTCGCCGCCCAGTCGATCTCCGGCGCGGCCGTCCGCTGGGCGTTCGAGATCGCGACCAGGTGGACGTGCCGCGACATCGTGCGGTAGTAGCGCGCGAGGTCGCCGCGCACCGGCCCGTGCGCGGTCACCACCGTCGGGGTTTCCCGCCCTCGGGCGAGCAGCGGCCCGGCCAGCGTGTGGTCGTGGATCACGTCGACGTCCAGGTCGTCGAGGATGCCCGGCAGCGCCGCGGCGTGCACGATCTCCGGCAGCGGGTCGCCGAGCCGGTGGCCCTGCGGCTGCCGGTAGGTGGCGACGAACCGCGCGCTCGTGCCGTTGCGGCCGGCACCGACCAGTACGACCTCGTGCCCGCGCAGGATCAGCGCCTCGATGAGGTCCCCGCACACCGACTCGATGCCCCCGTAAGCCGGGGGCGGGATCTCGAACCACGGTGGGGCGATCATCGCGATCCGCAAGGGTTTGCCGCTCATACCGCGTCCCGGACGGCAACCGCCAGGTCCTCGCGCACGTCGAACGTGTCCCGCAGGCTCAGCAGGTCCAGCGGCCTGCGCACCGCCCACGACGGGCGGGCGACCCGCAGCGTCACCCCGATGCGGGGCGCCAGGTCGCGCACGTTGAGCAGCACGGCGAGCCCCGCCGCACCGAGGAAGCGGACCTCGTGCAGGTCCAGCACCAGGATCCGGGGGCGCACCTCGAGCTGCCTGCGCACCGTGGCGGACAGCGTCGGCACGGTGAGCAGGTCCACCTCACCGACGGCCTCGACCACCACCACGCCGGTCGCGGGCCACAGGACCCGGACGCGGAGCAGTTCCTTGTCACCCGGCTCGTCGATTCTCTTTCGCACGGCGAAGGAACAAACCTGCTCGAGCAGCCCCACGGCCATCTGCCACCTCCTGTCGGATACCGCCACCCCGGCGGCACGAACGATTTTGCTTGCCCCACAAGTGGTCGGCTTGGGCACGGCAGCGCCAAGCGGGCGAGGAGAATCAACCCTGCGGGACCATGCACGCGCCCCTGTCGGGCCGGATCATCGAGCTGGACGACAGCGGCGAACCACCGGAAGGAGAATCGCTTGACTGCCGGAGTCGAGGAAACCGCGGAGGTGCCGGCACCCGGAACGGTGACTCTCATCGAAGGAGCGACGTTCTGCCTGTCCTCGCTCTCCGGCGACATCGTGCCCGGACGTGCCGAAGGGCTCTTCGTTGCCGACACCCGGATCGTCTCGGGCTGGCGCCTGGAGATCGACGGCGTGCCGGTGGAACCACTCACCACGGTGGAGGACGAACGCTTCCGGGTGACCTTCGTCGGCCGGACACCACCGAGGAGCGGCTTCGGCGACAGCACGATGATGGTGTTGCGGCGCCGCTACGCCGGCGCGGGCATGCGAGACGACGTCGTGCTGCGCAACCTCGGCCGCGAGCCCGCCGGGGTGGTCGTGACCGTCGCCGTGGAGGTCGACTTCGCGGACCTGTTCGAGGTCAAGGAGGGCCGGGTGCGCTCGCACATCGGTGCGAGCGTCGACGTGCTGCCCGGGTTCCTCTGTTATTCGCAGTCCCAAGGCGCGGACACCAGAAGGGTCCGGATCAGCGCCACAGCCGACCCGCTGATCACGCCCGGCCTGCTCACGTTCCACGCAGTGGTGCCCGCCCACGGCGAGTGGTCGACGTGCCTCGCGGTGCAGGCCGCGATCGGCGACCGTCCCGTCCCGCCCCGGTACCGCTGCGGCGAACCGGTCGAGCACACCGAGCCCGCGCGGCGGCTGCGTGCCTGGCGGCTCGCGAGCCCCGCCGCGTCGACCTCCGACCCCGCGCTCGCCCGCGCGCTCACCACGAGCAGCGAGGACCTCGGGGCGTTGCAGATCGAGGACCCCGAGCATCCCGACTGGCGCGTCGTCGCCGCCGGGGCGCCGTGGTTCATGGCATTGTTCGGGCGAGACTCGCTGCTCACCAGCTGGGCAACGCTGCCGATCGACCAGCAGCTGGCGCTGGGCACGCTGAAGACCCTCGCGCGGTACCAGGGCACGAAGGTGGATCCGCTGACCGAGGAGCAACCGGGCCGGATCCTGCACGAGGTCCGGCTCGGGCGCGAGTCCGACCTGCCCGTGGGGCACGGGCGTGCCTACTACGGCACCGCGGACGCCACCCCGCTGTTCGTGGCGCTGCTGGGCGAGCTGCACCGGTGGGGCCTGCCCGGGAACGAGCTCCGCGAACTGCTGCCCGCGGCCGACCGCGCGCTGGAGTGGATCGAACGCTACGGCGACGCCGACGGCGACGGGTTCGTCGAGTACCAGCGCGCCACCGATCGGGGACTGGTCAACCAGGGCTGGAAGGACTCCTTCGACGGGGTGAACGACTCGACGGGCCGGCTGGCCGAGGCGCCGATCGCCCTCGCCGAGGTGCAGGCCTACGTCTATGCCGCGTACCAGGCGCGGGCGTCGATCGCCGCCGCCCTGGGTGACGCCACGACCGCGACGGCCTGCGAGGGGAAGGCCGCTGCGGTCAAGGCGGCGTTCAACGAGCGGTTCTGGCTGCCCGGGCAGGGCTGGTTCGCGATGGCGCTCGGCCGCGACAAGCGGCCCGTGGACGCGCTCGCCTCGAACATGGGCCACTGCCTCTGGTGCGGCATCGTCGACGAGGACAAGGCCGCCTCGGTGGCCAAGCACCTGCTCTCGCCGCCGATGTGGAGCGGGTACGGGGTGCGGACACTGGCCACGACGATGCCGCTCTACAACCCGATCAGCTACCACAACGGCTCCGTCTGGCCCCACGACAGCTCGATCGTCGCGGCCGGGCTCATGCGGTACGGCTACGTCGAGGAGGCGCAGCGGATAGCACTCGGCCTGCTCGACGCAGCCGAGCACTTCGGCGGCAGGCTGCCCGAGCTGTTCTGCGGCTTCGACCGGACGGAGTTCCGGCGCCCGGTGCCCTATCCGACATCGTGCTCGCCGCAGGCCTGGGCGGCCGCCGCTCCCGTTTCGCTCGTGCGCACCCTGCTGCGGTTCCAGCCCGACCTGCCGAACGGGCGGATCACGCTCGACCCCGCGGTGCCGGAGCGGATGCTGCCGCTGCGCGTGGCGAACGTGCCGCTGGGCGAGGCCCGGCTGGCCGTCGAGGTCCGGGCCGACGGCTGGCAGGTCGACGGCCTGCCGGACGGGATCACGGTGGCGCGCTGAGCGCCCAGGGCTGGCTGGGTGCGCTGGGCGCTCAGCGCACTCAGCCCTGGGCGCCCAGCGTCACCTGCAGCTGTGGCCGGTCCTGCCCGCGCGCCACGACCACCGGGACCCGGTCGCCCGGCTTCATCCCCCGCAACGCACCGAGGACGTCCTCGACCGCGTGCACCTCGGTGGACCCGATGCGCGTGAGCACGTCGCCCGCGCGGATGCCCGCGGCGTCCGCCGGCGAGCCCGGGTCGACCGCCAGCACGAGCGCGCCGTGGTCGGCCTGGACGCCGAGGCGCTGCTGGATGTCGGGCGTCAGTGGGGCCAGCGAGACACCGAGGTACGGGTGGACCGCGTGCCCGCTCGCGAGCAGCTGGTCGGCGATACCGGCGACGGTCGCCGACGGGATCGCGAAACCGAGGGACTCCGCGCCTGCCGAGGGTGGGATGTAGGCCTCGTTGATCCCGATGACCTTGCCCGCCACGTCGAGCAGCGCGCCACCGGAGTTGCCCGGCGAGATCGCCGCGTCGGTCTGGATGAGATCGACCAGCGAGCGGGAATCGGTGCCGGAGCCGGGAACCGCGCGATGCAGTGCGGAGACGACGCCCTGGGTCACCGAGTTCTGGAACCCGAGCGGGCTGCCGATCGCGAGTGCGGTGTCGCCCGCCCGCGGCAGGTCGGTGCGGAAGACGGCGGGGGGCAGGCCGGTGCGCACGGTCCGCACCAGTGCGAGGTCGGTCACCGGGTCGGTGGCGGTGACGGTGCCCGGCGAGGAACTGCCGTCCGCGTAGGTGATCGTCACGGTCACCGTGGTCCCCACGACGTGCTGGTTGGTGACCACGACGTCGGGCTGGTAGACGACGCCGCTGCCCAGCCCGTCCGGGGTGCGGACGGTGACCACGCTCGGGGTGACGGCGTCGACGACGCTCGCGAAGCCGGTGCTGATGCTGCCGTTCTCGGCCACGGTGGCGGGCACGTCCACCTTCGCGGGCTCATCGTGTGCGGTGCAGGCGCCGAGCGCCAGCAGGGCCGCTGTGCCCGCGACGGCGGGCGCTCGGCGCCAGGAAGCCATGTTCGTCCTTTCTGGGGACTGTTTCAGGAGTGGTTTGCGGGCCGGTGCGGTAGCGGTGCAAGCTGACGGCACAGGAGCAAGCGGCTCCGCCGCTTATGAGACACGCTCTAGCTGCGAGAGCCCGACGTCAGCCCGTGGAACTCGCTGGGCAGCTGGCTGATCACGTCGTCGAACTCGCCGGGACTGACGGCTTCGCGCAGCGTGGTCATCACGGCGACGACACCGGTGTTCGCGACCGCGCGGCTGACGCCCGCCCTGGAGGCGACCCGGCGGACGAACTCAACGAGGCTGAAGGCCTCGGCGGGCTCGTCCTCGCCCAGCAGCGGCGTCTGCAGCTCGACGGGCAGCTGGGCCGCGAGGTCACGCGCCTCCCCGCCGGTGATGCGCTGGGCCAGTGTGGCCAGGGTGGCGCGGGTGACGGCTTCGGCGTCGGGCCAGGAGATGCCGGCGCGTTCGGCCACCCGGGTGAGGAACTGATCCTGATCCATGTCCTTCACTGTGCCTGCCGGGGGTTGCCCGCCGCGTCGCGCCAGTAGGCCGATTTCCGGCGGCCGATCCCGCCCCGCCGAGACGAACAGCTCGTTGAGCGCCTCCTCAGCGCGCTCGGGTGAACTGTTCCAGATACCGGTGCAGCAGGTGCACCGCCATGGCGCCTTCGCCGACCGCGGAGGCGACGCGTTTGGTCGAGCCACTGCGGACGTCGCCCACCGCGAAGACACCCGGCCACGTCGTCTCCAGTGCGAAGGGCGCCCGGCCCAGATGCGTCCCGCCGCCCAGCGCCTCGGAACCGGTCAGCAGGTAGCCCCGCTCGTCGACCGCGAGGGCGCCGTGCAGCCACGCCGTGCCCGGCAGGGCGCCGATGAACACGAACAGGTTCGGGGTGGCGAGCCGCCGGGTGCGCCCGGTTTCCTTCTCCCGCACGGTGATCTCGTCCAGCACCGGTCCACCGTGGACGGCGCAGACCTCCGTCCGCAGCAGCGGTTCGATCCGGGGATGCTGCTCGATCCGGTCGACGAGGTAACGCGACATGCTTTGGCCGAGGGCCTCGCCGCGCACGATCAGGTACACCCTCGGCACGCGCCCGGCGAGGAACACCGCGGCCTGTCCCGCGGAGTTGCCGCCCCCGGCGATCGCGACCGGACGGCCCCCGCAGGCGAGCGCCTCGAGTTCGGTGGCGGCGTAGTACACGCCCGCCCCCTCGAAACGCTCGATACCCGGCACGTCGAGCTTGCGGTACCGGGCGCCGGTCGCGACCACGACCGCGCGGGCGTTGACCGATACGCCGTCATCGAAACCGACGGCGTAATGCCCATCACACCGCTCGATGCCGGTGGCCCCGGCCGGCACGGTGAGCTGCGCGCCGAACTTCCCAGCCTGCAACACCGCCCGTTCGGCCAGCTCCGCCCCGGAAATGCCCGACGGGAAGCCGAGGTAGTTCTCGATCCGGGACGAGGTGCCCGCCTGCCCGCCGGCCGCGACCGCGTCGGCGATCACCGTGCGCAGCCCGTCCGACGCGCCGTAGACGGCGGCGGCGAGCCCTCCGGGCCCGGCGCCCACGACCAGCAGGTCGATCAGGCCCGGCTCACGCGGCAGCCGCCGCAGTCCCAGCAGCCGGGCCAGCTCGTCGTCGCCCGGATTGCGCAGCAGGCGCCCGCCCAGCACGACCACGGGCGTGTCCCCGGTCGACAGGCCGAACCGGCGCAGGGTCGCCTCGGCGCCCGGGTCCTGCTCCACGTCGATCCACCGGTGCGGCAGCCGGTTGCGGGCGGCGAACTCGCGCAGCCGCCGTGCGTCGGGCGAGTAGCAGGAGCCGATGATCCGGAACCCGGCGCCCTCGTGGATGAGCAAGGAGCGGCGCACCAGGCAGGCCCGCAGGATGAGGTCCCCCAGCACGGGGTTCGAGGCGACGATCCGGCGCAACCGTGCCACCGGCACGACCAGCACCTCCGCGGGCACACAGGCCACTGTGGACTGGAACGCCGGCTGGCCCGCCAGCAGGCCCAGCTCGCCGAGGAACCGGCCCGGCCCGTGCACCCGCACGACTTCGGGGCGGCCGCCGGTGTCCTCGACCACGCCGATCCGCCCGCGCAGGATCACGTAGCAGTCCCGGCACGGCTCACCTTCGGCGAACAGGACCTCGCCGGGGGCGAGCGCGCGGCGCTCGCCGTGCTCGGCGAGCAGGGCCAGTTGCCCGTCGCTCAGCCGCGGGAAGGCACCTTGGTCGTCGGGGGTCTCCTGCTCCGGACAGCCGGCGGGCAGCGCCGCCATCAGACCATCGTCTCGTGCACGTAGCACCACCGCCAGTTCTCCCCCGGTTCCAGCGAACGCACGATCGGATGGCCCGCGCCGTAGGCGTGCCCGCGCGCGTGCCGCATCGGCGAGGAGTCGCAGCAGCCGACGTGTCCGCAGGTCAGGCACAGCCGCAGGTGCACCCACGGCGTGCCCAGCCGCAGGCAGTCCTCGCAGCCGGAGGATCTCGGCTCGACGTCGCGGACGGCGGCCAGGTGCGGGTCGGTGAGCACCGGGTTCATCGCGTCACCGCCTCGACCGGTCCCCAGTTCCGCAGCACGAACGCGGCCGCCTCGGCGCCTTCGCGGGCGACCACGGGGCCGCCGTCCTGGGCGGCGAAGGTGGCCCCGAGGTCGCGGGACACCATCCGCATCGTCTCGTCGGCGAGCACCTCGTTCTCCCGCAGACATTCGCCGAGCTCACCGGCGAGCTGTGCGAGCACGACGTCCGACAGCCGTCCGGACGACTCGGGCCAGAGCCCGAACACCCGGAAGTACCGGCAGAAGAGCGCGACCTGGTCCCGCCCGCGGGAGATCAGCAAGGCCGCCTCGACAGCCCGCTCCCCCGTGGGATGCAGGTGCGCGTACCGGGTTTCGCCGAGCCTGCCTCGCAGCGGGCAGGCGGCGGCGGTCACTACGGACGGGTTCATCATTCATTCACTCCTGAGCTCCAGTCGGTTGTCTTCCGGCGAGCGCGTGTTCCACCCACTGGCGCAGGACCGGCACCGGGGCCGCGCCCGTCTGGCGTGCGAGCAGCTCCCCCTGGTCGAGCAGCAGCAGGGTCGGCACCGCCTGCACCGTGAAGCGCTGCGAAAGGCCGGGGGCCTCGTCGACGTTGATCTTGACGAGCTTGAGCCGTCCCGCGAACTCCCTGGCGAGCTGTTCCAGTGCCGGGCTCACCATCCGGCACGGGCCGCACCAGGGCGCCCACAGGTCGGCGACGACCGGGATCGTCGCCTGCTCGGCGACCGCGGGAAAGTCCTGTTCGCTCGCCTCGACGATCCATGGCAGCGGCTCGTGGCACTGCCCGCAGCGCGGTTTACCCGGTGCCGCCGCGGGGACGCGGTTCCAGTGACCGCAGTGCTCGCACCGCACCGTCGTCCTACCGGTGGCCATCGTCGTCCCTCTACTGTGGACCGAATCGCAGCGTGAGCTCGCCGTCGGCGACGTCGAGGCAGATGCGCTGCCCCGGGCGGACCTCGCCCCGCAGCAGTGCCCGCCCGATCCGGGTCTCGACGTCGTGAGACAGGTACCGGCGCAACGGGCGGGCCCCGTAGACGGGGTCGAACCCACGCTCGGCGATGAGGCGGCGGGCCGGCTCCGTCAGCTCGGCTTCGATCCGCTGCTCGGCAAGGCGGCTGCGCAGCTCCTCGAACTGCAGGTCGACGATCCGGGCCAGCTGCTCGATGCCCAGCGGCTTGAACAGCACGATGTCGTCGATGCGGTTGAGGAACTCGGGCCGGAAATGCCGCCGCAAGGCCGCCATGACGCGGTCGCGCGCCTCGGGCTTGATCTCGCCGTCGCCGGTCGCGCCTTCCAGCAGGTACTCCGACCCGATGTTCGAGGTCATGATCACGATCGTGTTCCGGAAGTCGACCGTCCGCCCCTGCGAGTCGGTGATGCGCCCATCGTCGAGGACCTGCAACAGCGTGTTGAACACGTCCGGGTGGGCCTTCTCGATCTCGTCGAACAGCACCACGGAGTAGGGCTTGCGCCGGACCGCTTCGGTGAGCTGGCCGCCTTCCTCGTACCCGACGTAGCCGGGCGGGGCTCCGACCAGTCTGCTGACGGTGTGCCGCTCCTGGTACTCGCTCATGTCGAGCCGGACCATGCTCTCCTCGGTGTCGAACAGCGCGGCCGCGAGCGACTTCGCCAGTTCGGTCTTGCCCACGCCGGTGGGGCCGAGGAACACGAACGACCCGATGGGCCTGCGGGGGTCGCGGATGCCGGACCGGGCGCGGATGATCGCGTCGGCGACGAGCGTCACCGCCTCGTCCTGCCCGATGACCCGCGACCGCAGGATCTCGTCGAGCCGCAGCAGCTTCTCGCGTTCGCCCTCACGCAGACGGGAGACCGGGATGCCGGTCCACGCCGCGACGACCTCGGCGATCTCGTCCTCGGTGACCACCTCCGGCAGCAGCCGGTTCTCCCCCTGCCGCGCGGACAGCCGCTGCTCCTCCGCGGCGAGTTTCCGTTCCAGCTCGGCGAGTTCGCCGTAGCGCAGCTCCGCCGCGCGGTTGAGGTCGTAGGCACGCTCGGCCTCCTCCGCTTCGTGCCGCACTCGTTCGAGGTCGCGCCGGAGTTCCTGAACGCGTTTGATGGACCGCCGTTCGGCCTCCCACTGGGCTTTCTTGGCATCGGCCTCCGCGCGCAGGTCCGCCAGCTCCTTGCGCAGCTGGTCGAGCCGCGCCTTGCTGGCTTCGTCGGTTTCCTTGGACAGCGCGGCTTCTTCGATCTCCAGCCGGGTCACCCGCCGGGTCAGCTCGTCCAGCTCCGCCGGCATCGAGTCGATCTCGGTCCGCAGCCGCGCGCACGCCTCGTCGACGAGGTCGATCGCCTTGTCCGGCAGGAACCGGTCGGTGATGTAGCGGTGCGACAGGGTCGCCGCCGCGACGAGCGCGCCGTCGTGGATCTTCACGCCGTGGAAGACCTCGAACCGTTCGCGCAGCCCGCGCAGGATCGAGATCGTGTCCGCCACGTCGGGCTCGTCCACCAGCACCAGCTGGAACCGGCGCTCCAGCGCGGCATCGGTCTCGATGTGCTTGCGGTACTCGTCCAGCGTGGTGGCACCGATCATGTGCAGCTCGCCGCGGGCGAGCATCGGCTTGAGCATGTTGCCCGCGTCCATCGCGCCTTCCGCCGCACCGGCCCCCACTACCGTGTGCAGCTCGTCGATGAACAGCAGGATGCCGCCTTCGGCCGCGGTCACCTCGCCGAGCACTGCCTTGAGGCGTTCCTCGAACTCGCCGCGGTACTTCGCCCCGGCCACCAGCGCGCCCATGTCGAGCGCGAAGATCGTCTTGTCCCGCAGGCCCTCCGGTACGTCGCCGGAGTGGATGCGCTGCGCGAGGCCTTCCACGATCGCGGTCTTGCCGACCCCGGGGTCGCCGATGAGGACCGGGTTGTTCTTGGTCTTGCGGCTGAGGATCTGCACCACACGCCGGATCTCGCCGTCCCGGCCGATCACCGGGTCGAGCTTGCCGGAGCGGGCTTCGGCCACCAGGTCGCGCCCGTACTTCTCCAGCGCCTCGTAGGCCCCTTCCGGGGTCGCGGAGGTGACCCGCTGGTTGCCGCGCACGCCGGTGAGCGCCGACAGGAACGCATCCCTGGTCACCCCGTGCTCGGCCAGCCGCCGCCCGGCCTGGGCGGCCGCGCCCTCCTCGAGGAGCGCGAGCACGAGGTGCTCGACGGAGACGTACTCGTCCTTGAGCCGGTCGGCCTCGCGCTTCGCGGACTCCAGCAGCCGCGCCACGCGGCGGCTGACGTAGACCTGTCCGGGTTGCGCGCCCGCCCCGGTGACCGCGGGGCGGCGCGCCAGGTCCTGCTCGACCGCCGCCCGCAGGGCGACCGGGTCCGCGCCCGCCTGCTCGAACAGCCGCGGCACGAGGCCGCCGGGCTGGTCCAGCAGGGCGAACAGCAGGTGCTCGCCGTCGACCTCGGCGTGGCCGAGACGGGAGGCCAGTGCCTGGGCCTCCTGCAGCGCCTCCTGGGACTTCTGCGTCAGCCGGTTCACGTCCATCGCGTGGCGCCCCTTTCCGCGAGCGCCGTTTCCAGCTCCTGGATCCGGGCGAGCAGGTCCAGCACGAGGCCCACGCCCGCGTAGTTGAGCCCGAGTCCCGCGCGCAGCCGCTGGATGCGGGCGATCGTCGCGGGCGCGGTCAGCGGGAACCACAGCTCGCCGCCGGCGTCACGCGAGGCCTCCAAGAGGCTCAGCGCGACGAACCTGCGCACCAGCTCGGGATGCAGTGCCGCGCGTCGCGCCACCGATTCGAGCCGCAGCCTCGGGCGGGTGGACAGCGGGTAGCTCATCAGTGTCCCCTTCTCGGGTCGAAGTCGGATGCGGCGGCCAGCTCCTCGAACAGCTCGCGTTCGCGGGCGGTGGGCCGGGGCGGCACCATGATGCGGATCTCGGTGAACAGGTCGCCCGGCCTGCCGCCGGGGTTCGGCATGCCCTCGCCGCGCAGGCGCAGCCGCCTGCCGCTGGACGTGCCGGGCCGCACGCGCACCTTCACCTCGCCGCCGGGGGTGCTCACCGGCACGTGCGCGCCGAGCGCCGCCTCCCAGGGTGCGAGCGGCAGGACGACGTGGATGTCCCGGCCCTCGAGCCGGTACCGGGAGTGCGGCGCGATCCGGACCCGCAGGAGGAGGTCCCCCGCCGCGCCGCGCCCCCGGCCTTGGCCGCCCTCACCGGGCAGCCGGATGCGCTGCCCGTCGGTGACCCCGGGCGGGATGGTCACCTCGTACTCCCGCCCACCGCGGCCGTCGACGCTGACGCGCCGCTTCCCGCCGCGGTAAGCCTCCTCGACGGACAGCACGAGCTCGGCTTCCTGGTCCGCGCCCGGGATCGGGCCGAAACCGCCACCCGACCCGAAGATGCTGCCGAAGAGGTCCTCGAAATCGATACCGCCGCCGTCGTCGGGTCCGAAGTGCACGGACCGGCCGCCGGCGCGGCGCCGTCGTGGCCCGGCGTCCGCCATGTCCTCGGGAATCTGGCGGAAGTCCGGGCCGAACCGGTCGTAGCGCCTGCGCGTCGCCGGGTCGGACAGCACCTGGTAGGCCTCGTTGATCTCCTTGAACCGGTCCTCCGCGCCCGGATCGTGGTTGATATCGGGGTGGTAGCGGCGCGCGAGCTTGCGGTAGGCCTGCTGGATCTCCTCGGTGCCCGCATCGCGCGACACACCGAGCGCCTCGTAGAAGTCCCGGGCCACCGCTCAGTCCTGCCTGCGGTTCACGACCACCGCGGCCGGCCGCAGCTGCCGCTCGCCCTGGCCATAGCCGGGCCGCACCACCTCGACGACGACGCCGGGCGGCCGCGCCGGGTCCTCGACGACGCTCACCACCTCGTGCCGCGCGGGGTCGAACGGTACGCCCGCCTCGTCGTGGCGGGGGAAGCCGAGCAGGCCCATCACCTCGACGGCCTGGTCGCGGATCGCGCGCACCCCTTCGATGACGGGATCCTCGCCGGACTTCCTGTGCGCCAGCGCCAGCTCGAGGTTGTCCAGCACCGGCAGCCACCACGACGCCGCCCGGGCCCGCTCCGCCTCCCGCTCGCGCTCCAGCTCCCGGGCGTAACGCTTCCGGAGGTTGTCCAGGTCGGCGACGGCGCGCCGCCACCGGTCCTCGACCTCCGCCACACCCGGCGCGAGAGCGACATCCTGGCCACGCTCGCCGGCACTGTCCTCGGCTGGCTCGGTCATCGCGCTCCCTTCACGTGCGGTCGAACTCCGCGTCGATCACGTCCTCGTCGTCACCGGGACCGGCCGCGTCCGCCTGCTGCCCGCCCTGGCCCGCGCTGCCCGGCCGGTTCGCGAGTCCCTGGTAGACCTGCTGCAGCTCGCCGGTGAGCGAGCGCACCCGATCGAGCGGCGCCTCCTTCTCCACCGCGTCCCGCGCATCGGCGATCAGCAGCTCCGCGCGCGACCGCTCGTGCTCGGGCACCGCGTCCCCGAGCTCGGCAAGGCGGCGCTCCACCCGGTAGGCGGCGCTGTCGAGTTCGTTGCGCGCGTCGACGGCTTCCCGCAGCTCGCGGTCCTGGTCGCGGTTGCGCTCGGCCTCGGCCACCATCCGCTCGACCTCGCCGCTGTCGAGGTTGGAGGTCTCGCTGATCGTGATGCCCTGTTCGGCGCCGGTGTCGCGGTCGCGGGCGGTGACGTTGAGGATGCCGTTGGCGTCGATGTCGAAGGTGACCTCGATCTGCGGCTCCCCGCGCGGCGCCGGCCTGATGTCCGTCAGCTGGAACCGGCCCAGCACCCGGTTGTCCGCCGCGCGTTCCCGCTCGCCCTGCAATACCACGATGTCCACCGCGGGCTGGTTGTCCTCCGCCGTGGAGAACACCTCACTGCGCCGCGCCGGGATCGTCGTGTTGCGCTCGACGATCTTCGTCATCACCCCGCCACGGGTCTCCACGCCCAGCGACAGCGGCGTGACGTCGAGCAGCAGGACGTCGGACACCTCGCCCTTGAGCACCCCGGCCTGGACGGCGGCGCCGATGGCCACCACCTCGTCCGGGTTGACGGTCATGTTCGGGTCCTTGCCGCCGGTCAGCCGCCGCACCAGGTTCTGCACGGCCGGGATCCGCGTCGACCCGCCCACGAGGATGACCTCGTCGATGTCGTCGCCGGTCACCTTCGCGTCGCCCATCGCCTGCTTCACCGGCCCGAGGCAGCGCTCCACGAGGTCGGCGGTGATCCGCTCGAACGTCGAGCGCATCACCGTCATCGTCAGATGCTTCGGGCCGTTCGCGTCGGCGGTGATGAACGGCAGGTTCACCTGCGTCTGGCTCACCGAACTCAGCTCGACCTTCGCCTTCTCCGCGGCCTCGAAGAGCCGTTGCAGCGCCTGGGGGTCCTGGCGCAGGTCGACCCCCTGCTCCTGCCGGAACTCGTCCGCCAGGTGGTCGACGAGCCTGCGGTCGAAGTCGTCGCCGCCGAGATGCCCGTCGCCGGAGGTCGCCCGCACCTCGACGACACCGTCGCCGACGTCGAGGATGCTGACGTCGAACGTGCCGCCGCCGAGGTCGAACACGAGCACCGTCTCGTGCTCGTGTTTGTCGAGTCCGTAGGCGAGCGCGGCCGCGGTGGGCTCGTTGATGATCCGCAGGACCTCCAGGCCCGCGATCCGCCCGGCGTCCTTCGTCGCGGTGCGCTGGGCGTCGTTGAAGTACGCGGGCACGGTGATCACGGCCTCGGTCACCCGTTCCCCGAGGGATTTCGAGGCGTCCTCGGCGAGCTTCCGCAGGATCTGCGCGCTGATCTCCTCCGGCGCGTACAGCTTTCCGCGCACGTCGAAGCGCGCGGCGCCGTTGGGCCCTTCCACGACGTCGAAGGTGACCGCCTTGGCCTCGTCGGAGATCTCGTCGAAGCGGCGGCCGATGAAGCGTTTCGCCGAGTAGATGGTCCCCTTCGGGTTGAGGATCGACTGGCGCCGGGCCAGCTGCCCGACCAGGCGCTCACCGTCCTCGGTGAACGCGACGACCGACGGGGTGGTGCGCGCACCCTCGACGTTGGGGATCACCCTGGCCTCGCCGCCCTCCCAGACGGCGATGACCGAGTTCGTGGTCCCGAGATCGATTCCGACTGCCTTGGCCATGAATCCTCCTCAGCGCCGGGCCGGGTCTTCGGGGACCCGCCGCTCGCGCAGCAGGCCGACCGCGTCCTGCGCCACCTCCGCGTCGGCGACCACCTCGAACCGGCTGGGCTGCAAGCCGCTGATCGCGGTGAAGTCCCGGTGGCCGCGCTGCAGCGCGTAGGCCACCAGCCCCACCAGGGCACCGACGACCGCACCGAAGATCAGGCCGTACGCGGCGAGCGCGAGGCTCGCCACCAGCGGCCGGAGCCAGTCGAACAGGCCGAACAACCAGCCGATCAGCGCGCCGGGCACCGCCCCGGCCACGGCGCCGGAGAGCGCGGCCCTGCCGTAGTTGAGCCGTCCGACGACCTGTTCGACCATCTTCACGTCGTGCCCGATGATCGCCACCCGCTCCACCGGGAAGTGCCGGTCGGACAGGTAGTCCACGGCATTCTCGGCGTCCTCGTAACTGGTGAAGGTGGCCACCGGCACCCGCTCGGCCGACGGTCGCCGCAGGCGCGGGCTGTCGGTCATCGCCTGCCTCCTCATGCGTTGGCCCCCTCGCGCTCGGTCGCCTCGGTCCCGATGCCCTGCCGGCCTCCGCCGGACCCGATCTCCACCCGGCGGGGCTTGCTGGCCTCCGACACCGGGACCCGCAGGGTCAGCACCCCACGTTCGAATCCGGCCTCCAGCCGGGACGGGTCGAGGTTGTCGCCGAGGAACAGCTGCCGGGAGAACTCCCCCGTCGGCCGCTCGTCCACGATCAGCTCGTCACCCTCGCCACGCGCGGGGCGGCGGGTCGCGCGGATGCTCACCACGTTGCGTTCCACCGTCAGGTCGACGTCCGCGGGATCCACCCCCGGCAGGTCCAGCGCGACGAAGAACTCGTCACCGCGCCGGAACGCCTCCATCGGCATCGTGCGCAGCGCGCGGCTGCCGCCCATCACCTGCTCACTCAACCGGTCCAGCTCCCGGAACGGGTCGAAGCGCATCAACGTCATCTCGGCCTTCCTCCTTGTCCCCACGGCTTTCGGCGTTTCCGGTGCCAGCGTGGCAACAGCCGGTGGCTGCCCGCATTCGCCTGCCAAGCCCGAAACCCCGCCCGAATTGGCCCCGACGGGGCGAACGGGTCCCCCTCACCCGGCTCCTTTGGCGGAAATGCCGCCGGGGCGCGAGACTGAGAGCGGCGGCGGGAAAGGACGGAGCCCATGCCCAACTCCGTGTCGATGACCCACGGCGACGAGACCCCAGCACCACTGTCCACTTGGTACAAGCTGCTGGTCGTCGCGATGGGGATGTCCGAGCGGCGGCATGAGGACGCGATACTGCACCTCGTCCGGACGTCGCTGCCCTTCCTCGCGCCGTGCTCGATCGAGGCCGCCTTCCGCTACGCCGGAGGCGATCTGAGGCCCTGGCCCGGCACTGCCCGGGCGGACGACGTCCTCGTCGAGCAGATCCACGCGCTCGGCCCCGGTGGCGGGTTGCTCCCGGCCACCCGCGACGACTGGCGCTGGGTCTTCCCCCTCGCGTGCCCCGAGATGGTGCGAGGCTTCCTGGTCGTGCACGGGGACGGCAAGCCGCCTGTCGACGCGAGGTTCCTGTTCCAGGTCCTCGGCAGGCAGGTGGGCACGGCGCTGGCCGGGGCGGCGCTGCACGGCGAGGACCACGCCCAGCTCACCCGGTTGCGGGAGAGCAACGACAAGCTGACCCGGCTGGTGACGCGGCTGCGGCGCCAGACAGCGGTGTACGAGACGCTGACCGCGGCATCCGCCTCCGGGGAGGGCGCGTCCGCGATCGCACGGGCGGTGCACGAGCTCACCGGGCTGCCGATCACGATCGAGGACCCGTTCGGCAACCCCCTCGCCTGGGCCGGGCACGACGAGCCCCCGCCGGGCACGAAAACCGACGCCCGCGGCCGTCAGGCCTTGCTGGACAAGGTGGCCGCGTACACCGGCGCCCCGTTCCGCGACCACGAGCGGGTCGTCTCGGTCGTGCGTCCTGGCACCGACCTGCTCGGGCTGCTGCTGCTGTCCGACCCGGGCCGCCGGGCAGGCCAGCACGAGCTGTTCGTCGTGGGGTACGCGACGACGATCCTCGCCCTCGAACTGGCCCACCAGCGCAACCTGGCCGAGGTGGAGCTGCGGGTGCACCGCGACCTGGTCGACGACCTCGTCGAGGGCACCGACGACGAGAGCGCGTACGCCAGGGCCGCTGCCGTCGGGCACGATCTGCGGGTGCCGCACCACGTCCTCGTCGTGCGCTGGAACCACCACCGCCACAACGGCGAGACCCGCCGTGCCGTGCAGCAGGTGCTCCGCTCCTGGCGGCGGCACGCCCTGGCCTCCCGGCACTCGGGCGCGACCGTCGTCGTCGTCGCCGACGGGTCGGTCGACGGCGCCGCCCTGCACGAGGCACTCGCCCGCGAACTCGGCACCGGGACCGGCGCGATCGGCATCGGCGGACGGTGCGAGACCCCGTCCGCCCTCCCCCGCTCCTACGCCCAGGCCCTGCAGGCGCTCGACATCCGGCTCGGCTCGGCCGCCCCGCACGGCGCCACGGCCTTCGACCAGCTGGGCGTCTACCGGATCCTTAGCAGCACGACCGGCCGCGAGCACGTGCGGGCGTTCGTCCGCGAATGGCTCGGGCCGCTGCTCGACTACGACGCCAAGCGCGGCTCGTCGCTGGTGCGCACGCTGTTCCAGTACCTCGAAAGCGGCGGCAACTACGACGCGGCCGCCGCGGCGCTGCTCATCCACCGCAGCACGCTGCGCTACCGGCTCGCTCGCATCCGCGAGATCGGCGGACTCGACCTCACCGAGGTCGACACCCGCCTCAATCTGCACGTCGCGACCCGGGGATGGCAGATCCTGTCCAGCCCGGAGCCGTGACCGACGGTCAGCGCCCCTGCCCGTCCCCGGGCACGCGCCGGCACCGCCGGTCCGCCGGCGACCCGTCGTCCTCGTGCACCGGTTCGTACCGGCCGGCGGTCACCCGGGGCCGCGACTCGGTGATGACCTTGACGGCCACGGGTGCGGCACAGCGCAGGCAGGGGTCTTCGCGCTCCTCGAACACGACGGCCACAATTCACCTCCCCGTGCTTCGCCGACTCTCAGTGAAAGCGCCCGCCGCCCCCCGGGGCTATCCGGGGGCGGCAGCGGTGTTGTCCACTTTCGGCCCCGACCCCACGAGATGCCCCGGCCCGCGGCGCGGGTGAGACTGGCACGGACAGCGGGAAGCGGGGAGGTTGCCGTGCACAGGGGACGCACCACTCTGGCGACCACGGACGTGGGCCACGCCGAGGAGACCCTCACCGAGCTCTACCTGCCGCTGCGCCTGTTGCCGTTGCGGCCGCGCACGACGCTGGACGTGGGGCTCGACGTCGTCGCGCTCGGCAGCGTCACGATCGGTCACCTCGGCTTCGGCAGCGACATCCGGATCCTCACCGCGGAGGTCCTGAACTACCACGTCGACATCCCGGTCGCCGGCCGGTCACGCTCGCGTTCGGGCTCACGGGACGAGGTGTTCAGCGACCCGGGCACAGCCGCGGTGTTCATGCCCGCGGCGCCGGCCGACCTGTCCTGGACGGACGGGGCCCGGCAGATCTGCGTCATGCTCGACGCCACCGAGGTCGAGCATGAGCTGAGCACGCTCCTGGGCCAGCACCTGCGCGAACCGCTGTCCTTCGCGAACAAGATGGACCTGAGTGGTCCCGGCGGGCGCGCGTGGGTCCACGCCCTGGAGCTGGTAGCCCACCACGCGTGGCACGAGACCGGGCTGCTGAGCCACCGGCTCGCCGTGCGGCGACTCGAACAGGTCATCCTCGACGGACTGCTCACGGCCCAGCCGCACAACTACAGCGAACAGCTGCGCGAGGACCGGCGCTCCCCGGGGCTCGCGGCGGTGCGGCAGGCGATCGAGTTGACCGAGGAGCGCCCGGACCACCCGTGGACGCCCGGGGAGCTCGCCGCGGCGGTGTCGGTCAGCGCGCGCACACTGAGCAGCGGGTTCCGCAAGGAGACCGGGATGACACCGCTGAGCTACCTGAAGGCGGTCCGGCTGCACCGGGTGCACCGCGAGCTGATCGCCGCCGACCGCGCGGACACCACCGTCACCGAGGTCGCCCGGCGGTGGGGCTTCGTACACCTGGGCCGGTTCGCCGCGGACTACCGCAGGCGGTATCTCGAGTCGCCGTCGGAGACGCTGCGCTCGGCCGCCCGCCGTCCGTCGTGAGACCCGGGATCCGGGGCCGGGCTTTCAGGAGGGCGCGGCTCCGGCCCCGGATCCGGCTGCGACACCGGCGCCCGCTGGTTCAGTCGGGAAGGGAGCGGGCGCCGGCCCCCGAGAGGTCGCAGTCTCCACTGTTGCCTGGGGTTGCTTGCCGGACTTCACAGTCTGCCAGCCCCGCCCGCCCCGCGCCCATGCCACCGCCGATCGAATTGCGGGCGCCCGATCCACCCCACCAGAGCGAGACGCTGCGCCACTTGTCCATTAGGGACGGTCGGGTCGTACGCGCATAGCGGCCGCGCCGGCGGGTAGCCACCAGGACGCGGTGGCGAAAGGAGGCCCGCGATGGCATCCTCGAGGCGCGGCGGCGCGGAGCGGCTGATGGGCCGCCCGCTGCGGGTGCGGGCGTTCCGGCGGCTGTGGACGGCGCAGTTCGTCGCGAACATCGGCACCTGGACCCAGACCGTCGGCGCGCAGTGGCTCATGGGCGACCTGGGCGGCTCCGCGCTCGAGATCGCGCTGATCCAGACCGCGACGACCCTGCCGGTGTTCCTGCTCGTCGTGCCCGCGGGCGCGCTGGGCGATGTCGTCGACCGCCGTCGCCAGCTGCTGGCCGGCCAGTCGCTCATGCTCGCCGGAGCGGGCCTGCTCAGCCTGATGGCCGCGCTGCACCACGTCTCCCCCGGCTCGCTGCTCGCGCTCACCGCGCTGATGGCGGTCGGCCAGGGCATCAGCGTGCCGGTCTTCCAGGCCATCCAACCCGAGTTGGTGGGGCCGGAGCTGATCCCGCAGGCCGCGCTGCTCAACAGCGCCAACGCCAACGTCGCGCGCGCGGTCGGCCCGGCACTGGGCGGGTTGCTCATCGCGGCGCTCGGGCCCGAAGCCACCTTCGCGCTCAACGCGGTCTCGTTCGTCGGCGTGCTGTTCGTGCTGGCGACCTGGCGCCGCGAGCGCGCCGACCGGCCCCTTGGCGCCGAGCGGGTGCCGGCGGCGATCCGCGCCGGCGCCCGCTACATCCGCAGCGCACCGGCGTTCACCTCGGTGCTGGTGCGCACCGCGTTGTTCATGGCCTTCGCCAGCGCGCTGTGGTCGTTGCTGCCGGCCGTCGCACGGGGACCGCTCGGCCTCGGCGCCGGCGGTTACGGGCTGCTGCTCGGGTGCATCGGCGCCGGGGCGATCGCCGGTGCCGCCCTGATGTCGGTGCTGCGCACGCTGATCCGCACCGAGCTGCTGGTCACCGGCGGGATGGTCATGTTCGCCCTGACGACGGCGACGACCGGGTTCGTACGCTCGGTGCCGGCTGTGGTCGTGGCGCTGCTGCTGACCGGGCTGGCCTGGGTCGCCGTGCTGTCCACCCTCAACTCCTCGGCACAGCTGCTGCTGCCCGGGTGGACGCGGGCGCGCGCGCTGGCCTACTACCAGCTCGCGTTCATGGGCGGACAGGCGCTGGGCGCGGTCGGCTGGGGCGTGCTGGCCGATCTCACCGGCCTGACGGCCGCGGTCGTCACGTCCGGGCTCGGCCTGCTCGCCGTGACCGCGCTCGCCACGTGGCGGATGCCGCTTCCCGACTCACGCCACGACATGGCCTGGTCCGGGCACTGGCCCGAACCGCCCGCGGTCGACGCCGGGCCCGGGCCGGTCCTGGTCACCGTGGAATGGCGGGTCCAGCCCACCCGCACGGGGGAGTTCCTGCGGGCGATGCGGCTGGTCGGCCGGTCCCGGCGGCGCACCGGCGCGACCCTGTGGGGCCTGTTCCAGGACCTGGAGGAGCCCACGGTGTTCCTGGAGAACTTCACGGTCGCAACCTGGACCGAGCACCTTCGCCAGCACTTCGAGCGCGGGACGGAGTTCGACCGCGAGCACGACGAGCGCGCCCGCGCCTGCACGATCGACGGCGAGCCGCCGCGCGTGCGGCACTACGGCTGGGCTGCTCCGGCACGCCCGGGACGGCACGTGCTCGGCCACCGGTGACGGTTTCGGCGCCCTGTCGACGAGGGAGAACGCCGTGACCAGGTGCGGGACCGGATCGGCGTCCGGTGACACGGGTTCTTCGCCCTGCGCAGACGAATTCCGCGCTGGGATTCGCCCGCCCGCACCGACGCACCGGCGTGGAACGGGCGGCGAGAATGGTGCACGCGAAAGCCGGTCGACAAAGCCGAGGCCGCCGCGAAAGGGCCGGCGGGACCCGCAGTCCTTTCCAACCACACGCCCCAGCGGGGTCCGCCGGCTTCACCGGCGTCAAGGTTCTCCGATCTCCGTGTCCTTCCCGCGCAGCACCTGCCAGGCGCGCGCGGCCACGTGCAGGTTGAGCCGCGTGTCGACGTCGGCGAGGTCCAGCGCGGCGATGCTGCGGATACGGGCCAGCCGGTAGCGCAGCGTGCTCCGGTGGATCATCAGCGCCGCGGCGGCCTGGTCGTAGTTGCCGCCGCACTCCAGGTACTGGAACAGGGTCAGCACCAGTTCGGACCCGCGTTTGCGGTCGTAGTCGAGCAGCTTCCCGAGCCATTCGCGGACGAAGGACTCGACCTCTTCACGGTTCTCCGCCGTGCTCAGGATCCGGTAGACGCCGAGCTGGTCGAAGGTGGTCGCGCCGTCGGGCGAGGCCGACTCGAGCCGGATGTTGAGCGCCTGCAGCGCTTCGGCGTGGGAACGCGGGATGTCGGCGGGCGCCGCGCACCGCCCGCCGACGCCGATCGCGCCGGTCCGGCTGCCCAGCAGGGTCGCCATCCCCTCGTACAGGGCAGGGCCGTCCACTTCGCCGTCGACCAGCAGGACGAGTGCGCCGGCGTGCCTGGACTTCAGGATCTGGCGCTGCCAGCCGCCGAGCACCCGCTCCGCCGCGTGGGCGATGGCCTCCACCCCGCGGCGATGCCGCCAGCGCACGATCACCACGTGGTGCCGTCCGTGCAGGTCGTGCCCGACCACCGCCGCGCGGGCGTAGGCGCTCTCGTCGTCGGTGCCTGCGATGAGATCGTCCATCAGGTCGCGCCGGACGCGCAGCTCGACCTCGGCGAGGCTGCGCCGGTGGGCCAGTTCGAGCGCGAGCACGGTCGTGGCGTACTCGACGACGAACAGCTCGTGCTCGCCCGCGACCTGGCCGGGATCGACGAGCATCAGCATCCCCAGCACCTCGGTGCGCGGGCGGACCACCGACAGCACCCAGCCGTCCTCGTGCAGCGGCCGCCCGTGCACGACGGCACGCTCCTTCAGCCTGCTGTACCGACGCTCACCCGGTTTCGGCAGCTCGCCTTCCCCTGTCCACACCATCAGGTGACCGAATGGGTCCTCGATGGCGACGGGCAGGTTCGTCAGCTCGTGCACCGCGTGCGCTATCCCGGTGACCCCCGCACCCGAAACCGAGATCCGGTTGAGGACCTCGTGCACGGCGCGTTGCCGCTCCAGGCGCCGGACGGACTCGGTCAGCTCCTCGTTGAAGCGGCTCAGCGCGAGCACGTTCTCGCGCTCCCGCTCGTGGAGCGAGACACTCGCGAGCGCGGCGGCGGTCTGCTGGCTGAGCACCTGCAGCAGGAACCGGTCCTCCGGGGACGGTTCCCGGTCCCCGCGCACCACCAGATAGCCCTCGATCACCTTCTTGCTGTTCATCGGGAACGCCCACAGCCAGCCGTCGTCGCCCGCTTTCAGCGCACCGCCGGTGGGACCGAGCGCGCCCACCCCCGCGTCGAGGTCCGGCTCGGTTCCGCCTTCGGGGAGCCGCGGCGTCAGCTCGTCGCCCGATCTCAAGTAGACGGCCTCGAGCCGGCAGGGCGCGAACGAAGGGAGCGAGCTCCGCATCAGCCCCAGGATCTCCTCCTCGTCGCGCCCGTCGAACATCATGGTGGACACGACGAACAGACCGTAGAAATTCGACACTGGTGCTCGCCGGCCTTCCCGCGGATCTCCTGCGGGGCCGGGGGAATAGCGCATTCGGCCTCCTTCGCAGGGTTTGCGATACCCGGTTTGCCACCGGGCGAACATGAATGTGCCACCGGATCACCCTCGCCCCCGGGTGACCAACGCGCAAGACGAATTCGGGCCCGGCAGGCGAATACGCGAGCCGGATCGCATTGACACCCTGAAGCCGAGCGGAAATCAGGAAAAAGGAATCGTCACTTTCGGGGCGGCCGCAGGAGGAGTTCGTGAAGTACCAGGACCTCGTCGAGTCCGTGCGGGACACTGCCGCGCTCACCGATGCGGAGCAGGCGCGGGCCAGCGTTGCAGCCGTCCTCGCCACCGTGGCGCGGTGCCTGCCCTCCGCCGACCGGCACCTGCTGGCCGAGCACCTGCCGGGCTCGCTGGTGCCCGCCGCCGCGATCCCCGGCCCGCCCGAGGTCCGCGACGGCACACGACTGGTGGCGGAGATCGGCAGGCGGCTGCACACCAGCCCCGAGCGGGCCCGCTACCGGGCCCAGGCCGTCCTCGCCGCGCTGCGCGACGGCGAGCCCCGGCTCGTCGACCTGCTGTGCGCACGGCTGAACTCGGACGTCCTCGACACGCTCATGCCTCCGGCGGACCCGCCGTGGATGGTGACGAGCGTGCTTCCCGGGATGCCCGTGCCGCTCTCCGACGAGGAGGTCCGCCGCGCGCTGTGCCGCCTCACCGGCTGGACCGGCGACCGCAGTGCGATCTCGCGCACGGTCGCACTTCCCGCGGACCGGCACACCCCGCTGGTCAACCGCGTGCAGCGCGAGGCGCGGGAGTTGAACGACCACGCCCACGTCGAGCGCGAGGACGCGACGGTGACCTTCACCCTGACCACCGGCCGCCCCGGCAAGGTGACCGACCGCGACGTGCGCCTCGCGGTCCGTATCGATGAGGCCGTCGCCGAGGTCGGATCCGGTGGGCGGCCGGGGCCGGGCTAGCCGGTCAGGCAGCCTCCTGCTCCGCCGAGCCCGTCTCCTCGTCCCGGCGGCGGCGGGCACGCCGTTCCTGCTCCCGTTTGCTGTAGGTGGCCTCGCGGACGGCGTCCTCGCTCTCCAGGCTCGAACCGAGGGCGCCCCCGATGGTGCCCATCGAGCTGGCCAGCCACGCCAGCATCAGGTAGTCGCCGAAGCCGGCGGGATGACCGAGCGTCTTCGCCAGGTAGGGACCGGAGATGACGGCGAGCGCGGCGAGGACGACGACCGCGAACAGCAGGGCGTACATGCACGCCACGCCGACGGACAGGGTCGCCACGGTGGAGGCGTTGTACAGCACGTTTTCGCCGCGCGGCTGACGGCGGCGGCGTTCCCACAGGTCGTTGTGGGCGATGAGCCACACGACCATCGCCGCGATCGCGAACAGGTTGATCACCGCGAGCCTGGTCGGGCTCAGCGCGTCCGACATCGCCCAGATGCTGCCGTAGAACACGCCGAACGCGGCGGTCGCCGCCGCGGCGGCGAGTGCGCGGGACAGGCTCGGCACCAGCCGCCACGGCCGGTTGTCGCGCACCATGCCGAACAGCAGGCGCAGTTGCCCGCGCAGCCCGACCAGCGCAAGCGAGGAGTCGATGCCGTCCTCGGGGCTGTCGACGAGCCGGACGGGCGCGATCGGCCCGGCGGCGGGGGTGTGGATGACGTGCTCAGGCAGGACGGTCCCGCGGCCGAGCTCGCCCGCGAGGTGGAGCAGGGTCTTGCGCAGCTGGGCACGCAGCCGGATCCCGCCGATCGCGGGCAGCGAGGCCAGCGCTACGCCGTGTGTCCGGCTCAGGTCGGCGATCACGGGTCTGACTCCGGCGTGGCGGGGCAGGTCCGTCACGCACACCATCAGGTCGCACTCGCGACGCTGCCGTTCCCGCCGGGCGAGCTCGACGATCGGGATGTTGCCGTCCTCGTCGAGGACCAGCGGCTCACAGCGCAGGCGGACCTGCCATGCGACACCGTCGCTGACGTGCTCGCGCAGCGCGTCCGGTAGCTCCTCCACCAGGTCCCGGGCCACCTCGGCAGGCAGGCCTGGGTCCGCGAGCAGGCCGACGGTGACCGTTGCCTTCCTCATTCCGTGCCGGGTACCCGCTGCGGACCGGATCGAAAGCGACGTCCACGGTGGGCGATCCAGGACAGCCATCCGGGAAGCGACCCACGCGTGCCGCAAGGACGGTTCCGTGTCCTCCCTCGGGGTATTCGGGGGACATGGTCGACCAGGGCGAGCTGTCCACGCATTCCATGAGCCTCGACGACGGCCCGAAGGGCTACCGGATGTTCGAGGAGAAGGAGGACGGCTGCGTCTGCGCGGTCTTCCGGTCCTGACGAAGCGGCGGTGCGGCCCACCGGGCGTGCCGCACCGCCGAGTTCCGGCCACGGCCGGAGGAGGAAGGCGTTTGATGGTGTCCCTGCGGTTCCGCCATCGGCTGCGGGCCAGCCTGTGGATCACGCCGTTGCTGTGCGTACTGGCCTCGGTCGCGCTGTCGTTCGTGACCGTGGCGCTCGATCGGCAGTTCGGCGACCGGCTGATCCCCGTGCCGATCACGGGCTCACCGGACGCGGTGGCCAACATTCTCAGCACCATCGCCTCCGCGATGGTCACCCTGACCACGCTCGTGCTCACGGTGACGACGGTGGCCGTCCAGCTCGCGATGGGCCAGTTCTCGCCGCGCATCGTGCGGGCGTTGCTCCAGGACCGCAGCAGCCAGCTGGCCTACGGGCTGTTCGCCTCGACGTTCACCTTCGCGATCCTCGCGCTCCGCGAGGTCAACGCCGTGAACGAGGGCACGGTGCCCGGCCTGACCGTGTTGGTGGCCTACCTGCTGATGCTGGCCAGCATCGCCACGTTGTTCCTCTACATCCACCACTCGGGGAACGCGCTGCGCGCCGCGGGCCTGATCGACCTGGTCGGGGACCATCTGAACGAGGAGCTGAACCGCAAGTACCCCGCCGCGGGGCCACCGCTCGCCCGGCCCGATGTCGTGGTCTCGCCGGAAGCGGGGCTCGTGATCGACCTGGATCATCCCGCGCTGATCGCAGCGGCGTCCGAGGCCGGCTGCGCGGTGGAGATGGTCCCCCTGATGGGCGACTTCGTACCGGCAGGCGCGCCGCTGTTCCGCGTGCACGGCGACCCTGTCCGTCTCGACCACGCCCACGTCGCACGGCTCGTCGTCCTCGCCGCGGAGCGGACCCACGGCGATGACCCGGCGTACGGCTTCCGCAAGCTGGTCGACATCGCCGAGCGTGGTCTCGCCCAACCGTTCACCGACCCCACCACCGCCGTGATGGTGATCGACCGCCTGCACGACTGCCTGCGGCAGCTCGCCATCCGCGACTTCCCCTCCGGCCGGCACTACGACGCCGGCGGCGAGGTCCGGCTCATCGAGCGCACCTTCAGCTGGGAGGGCTACGTCCGGCTCGCGTTCGACGAGCTCTGCCTCGCCGGAGCCGCCTCCCCCCAGGCATCGCGCCGGTTACGCGCCGCACTGGAGGACCTCCTGACGGTCGCACCACCGGAGCGGCACCCACCGCTGAAGCGGCAACTGGACGTGCTCGTCGCCGCCGTTCACCGCCGTTACGAGGACCCGCGCGACCGACGCGCAGCGCTGGTCGCAGATCAGCAGGGCATCGGCTCGGGCAGCGACCTCGCGGCGGACTCCGACTTCCACGCAAGGTGACATGGGTGCCGGCGTTCGCTGCTCGCCCGGCCACTACCCGACAGCGATGGACGACCTGTACCGCCTGCTGCTCGCAGCCGCACCATCAACAACCTTCCCGGCCCGGAACAGTGAAACCACTGTGGATTTGTCAAAGACCCGGCCGGGAGGCGCCGTGGGTGCGAATGTGCCAGCAGCTCGCGAGCCGTCTTCTTCATGGACGTGATCTTGTACTCGTTCGTGCTTATCTGTGCTACCGGTCGCATGACGCATCGGGGGCCAGACCCTGCACTCACCGAGGTTGCCACCGAGTCGGTCGACATGGCCGAGATCATCGGCAAGCCTGAGTTTGCCGTCCGTGGTTGTCCGTTCCGTGACTTGAGTTCCGCAGTATTGGGCTTCGGGATCGAGCGTCAAAGTGCGCCACTCCTACTCGTTTCACCTTTGGTTTCACTTCTTCTTGGAATTCTCACCCTCTTTCACAACACTCAGATAGGGGCAGCTTCAGAGCACCTGCGGACGCACGTTGAGGAGCCGGCATCCAAGCTGATCAAGGGTTTCATGGGATGACACCAGGCTATGAGCAACCCCAGGGTTCGACTGATGCAGCGACTACTTCCATATCACTTGCCATGATCTTGATAGCGATCGCTCCAGCCACTGTTGCAATTCCACTCACCCTGTCAAGAATTGGTTCGATCGTCACAGCCCTTCCGATTCTTGTTGTCGTCAGCCTGCTTCCGATGCTTTACGTCATTCAACTGGCGAGGCATCGGAACTCCATATAGGGCAGGCGCGGGCACGAGTGAAGCGGTCCACGGTCGACATTCTTTCGCTGCTTCTTGTGGATTTGCAGGACGCTTGGGATGCCGAGGTCGACGCCTGGTTGCCGTAGCCGGCGCTGGGCATCCTCTCGCTCGGCTCGCAGGAAGGCCGGGGTCATGTCGATGCCCTCGATCTCGCCGGCCCAGCCCTCGGCTTCGGCGCGAGCGCTGCGGTCGACCACGCCGGCTTCGAGTTCGTCGGGCCGGGCGAGCATCCTGGGCTTGACGTGCACCATCGGGCAGCGGATGCGGACTTCTCCGAACTTGTCGTGATCATCGCCTACTGTGTCGGACGTGAACGCGGACGGTTGGTTGACAGACACCCGGACCTCCTACGACACAGCCGCGGTCAGTTATGCCGACCAATGCGCAGCGCTATAGCCGAGCAGCCGTACTTGCGAGCAGCTCTGGCGTTGTTCGCCGACATGGTGCGCATCGTCGGCGGCGGTCCCGTGGCGGACGTCGGCGGCGGACCGGGGCACGTCACCGCTCACCTGCGCGAACTGGGTATCGACGCGTTCGGAATCGACCTTTCACCAGTGATGATCGATGTGGCGCGGCGCGACCATCCCGGGCTGCGGTTCGAGGTGGGCTCGATGACGGACTTGGCCCTCGCCGACGCCTCGATTACCGGCTTGCTCGCATGGTGGTCGTTGATTCATGTCCCCGACGATGCGGTTTCCACGGCCCTTGCGCACTTCCACGAGCATTACTGGGCCGCGTCTTCCGCGTTGACCGCGGCTGCCTTCGCCGCGGTCGAATGGCCCGGTCCTCGCAAGGCTTACGAGGGCCGGTTCGGACTCTACGCGACGCATCTCGCGGACAAGCCGTGGGACACCGAGCTGGTGACCGACGGGCTCGGCGAGCGCTGGGAACTGCTCGCGACCGACATGAAACCGTATCCGAGCTGCCACTTCACGCACGCCTTCGCCGACGCGGTGCTCGGCCTGCGCGAGGACGAGGGGATCCGGCCGGAAGACGTCGACCGCATCCGCTGCCTCATCCACCCCACCGCCGGCGCAGTGGTGTGCGAGCCGATGGAAACCAAGCGACGACCGCAAAATCTCCACGACGCTAAGTTCAGTCTCCCGTATGTGGTCGGTGCCTGCCTGGACCGCGGGCAGCTCACCCTCGCCGAGTTCACCGAGGAATCTCTTACCGACACGGCAATTCACGCCATCGCGGACCGGGTTGAGATCGCCGAGGACCCGGAAAGTCGTTTCCCGGAAGCATATTCGGCGGCGGTCGAGATCGCCCTGCGCGACGGCCGTAAGCTCGCCCGCCGTGAAGCGATCAACCGCGGGCACAGCGAACGCCCGCTGACCCACGCCGAGATCGAGGAGAAGTTCCTCGGCAACATGCGCGCGGTCACCGACGAGAGCACCCTCAAGCGCGTCCGAACCGCCGTGCTTTCGCTGGGCACCGAACGCGAGATCCGCGAGTTTGCCCTGGACTGCGCGACGTCGGGCCAGCTAGGCGGACAGGTCGGCCCGGACCAGTTCCGCCTTGGCCATCGTGTCGGCGAGGAAGGCGGGCAGCCGACAGCCGTAGCGATCGGCGAGCTCGTCGGCGAGCTCGGTGGTGACCCCCCAGCCCTGTTCCCGCAGCCACGCCACCGGGTCCCGGCGGGGCTCGGTGGCGAGCAGTCCGTCCATGTCCACGCCGATGCGCTCGGCGGCGTTCATCGTCCGCATGCTGCGATCCATGCCCGCGACATCGCCACCCGGCACCTGCTCCACCCCGATCCGGCTGCCTGGGGCCGAGCGGGCGTGGACGAGGTCGAACAGTTCCTCCTCGGCCATCGCGGGCAGATACGGCAACAGGCCCTCGGCGAGCCAGACGGCCGGCCGGGCCGGGTCGAATCCCGCCTGCTCGAGCGCGGCCGGCCAGTCGTCGCGAAGATCCGCGGCGACGGCGTGCCGACGGCAGCGCGGGCGGGCGCCCAGGTCGTCGAGCACGCGCTGCTTGAACTCGAGCACCTGTGGCTGGTCCACCTCGTAGACGTCGCGGCCGGCCAGGTCCAGCCGGTACGCCCGGGCATCGAGCCCGGCAGCGAGGATGACCACCTGCGGGGCGTCCGAGCCGGTGACGACCTCGTCGAAGAACCGCGACCGCAGCCCCACGTAGGCAGCCATCGCCGTCCACAGCTCGTCGCCGTCCGGCTCGGTCGGCAACGGCCGCGGCGGGTTCACCGCCCGGACGAACTCCGCCGCGAACGGGTCGTCGACCAGGTCGTCCGCCGAGCCCGTCGCGATCGCTCGCGCCGCCGCGACCGCCAGCGCGGTCAAGCCGACACCGGTGACGATGTCCCACTGGCGATGCGTTGCGGTCATCCCTGCCCCTTTCAACGGATCACGTTCCCGGCTCCAGGATGGCATTGCGCGATCGACCAGGTGCGGACCGTGAGCGTTTTGCCAGAATCCCGGGCTGTGGGCTGCGTCACCGCGGGTGGACGAGCTGTGGGCCGTAGCTTTTTTTCAAGAACTCGTTCTCCATCCGCAGCCGGCAGATCTCGTCTTCCATCTCCTTCACCCGGGCACGCTCCGTCGGGGTCGCTGACTCATCCGGTTCAGGGTTCTGACACCGCCAGGCGTTCACCCAGTTGCCCAACGTCCCGTCATCGACGCCCAGATCACGCGCGACCTCCGCGATCGGCTTCCCTGTCCCGATCACCATCTGCGCAGCCTCAACCTTGAACTGCGGGCTGAACCTACGACGCTGCTCGGGCATGAACAAACCCTCTCACTCGAGAAACTCTGTCCAAGATCCTTAGTACACCCCGGGCGCCCCCTGGCGTTCCAGGTCCTTGTCCGTGATCCGAATGGTTACCCGACCTATTCATCAAGCAAAATAAGAGTTTCATTCTACCGAAACGGGCCACATTACAACGGAGTGCGTTCAACAGACTTTTTTACCACGTAACGCCAATCACACCGACCCGGGACCAGAATCGGATAGCGGATCCCAGTCCCGGCGCAAGTCCGGTCAAGGTGATAAGAAAGCCGCAAGCACGACGACAAAGGACTTCCCTGACACATCGGGTATTCCTCGAACGAATCGGCCACAAGCCGAAGAAAGACGAGGGCACGCGCCGAAACCGCCGATCCGCGCAGCATGACCTCATCACTACCATTGCGAGCACGACATCATGGTTGCCCCAAACAGTCCTGAAAGGTATATCTCCCCGCATGTCGACGGCGCCGTCCCCGGGCCACGTTCGCTCGAGTTGCTTCGAAGGCAGGAACAACGCGAGTCGAATGCTCGTGTGTACCCACGGCAGCTGCCGATCGCGATAGCGGCCGGGCAAGGCCCGTTCGTCCGGGATCTCGATGGCAACGTGTTCATCGACTTTCTCAACGGTGCAGGTGTGCTTTCACTGGGACACAATCATCCGGAACTGGTCGACGCGATGATCGAGCAGCTCCGCGACCTCACTCATGGCCTCGACTTCCCCACGCCGGCCAAAGATGCGTTCACCGAAGCGCAACTGTCGATGCTCTCGCCCGGACTGCGGAGCCGCGTGAAGCTTCATTTCTGCGGCCCCACCGGTGCGAACGCCGTCGAGGCCGCGATCAAGTTATGCAAGACCGCGACCGGCCGCGGCGAGGTCGTCTCCTTCGAGGGCGGTTTCCACGGATGCAGCACCGCTGCCATGGCCCTGACCGGTGCGGTGTCGCAACGGAACCGTGTCGCCAACGGCCTGCCCGGCGTGCACTTCTTCCCGTTCTCCTACTGCGGCCGATGCCCCGTCGGGTTGACCCCCCACACTTGCACAACGAACTGTGCCGGTTATCTCGAGAGGTCGCTTCATGACCCGAATGCCGGAATCTGCCGTCCTGCGGCCGTCGTGATGGAGATGGTGCAGGGCGAGGGCGGCGTGGTGCCGGCGACCAGGGAATTCGCGCGACGCGTGCGGGAGCTGACGCGCGCGCTCGGCATCCCGCTCGTGGTGGACGAGGTACAGACCGGCTGCGGGCGGACCGGTACCTGGTTCGCGTTCGAGCCGTACGGCATCGAGCCCGACGTGATCGTCGCGTCCAAAGCGCTCAGCGGAGTGGGTTCCCCGATCGCGATCATCATGTACGACAGACACCTGGACACCTGGGCGCCCGGAGCGCACACCGGCACCTTCCGCGGCAACCAGCTGGCATTCGCCGCCGGTGCCGCGACCGTCCGAATCGTCCGGCGGGATGGCATCCTGGACAACGTCGGACGGCGGGGCGAGCAGGTGGCCGACCGCCTCTCCCCCCTGCTGACCTGCCCGCACGTCCGCGAAATCCGTGGCCGTGGCCTGATGTGGGGTATCGAGCTCGCCGATCCGGATACCGGGACGCCCGCGCCGGAATGGGCGAGTGCTGTGCAAACGCGATGCTTGCACCACGGGCTGATCGTCGAGCTGGGCGGCCGGGCGGACAGCGTGGTGCGCATCCTGCCGCCACTCAACGTGTCGGCCGAAGTCATCGACACCGCCTGCGACATCCTCGTTGCCGCGGTCAGGACGTGCTTTTCATCGGCGGAGTGATTCCGGGTTCAGCGACGTTCGGGAATGGCGCATGAGTAGTTCCTTCCACCACCCCAGCTCGCTCGGCGATCGTGTCCTGCTCGGCGCTCGCCCGGCCGTTCGCGGGTGCGCGGACGAGCGACTGCACCAGATTTTCGAACAGCGGTGCGACACCTTGCGGGCAGCAGGCCACCCGAACCAGCTCGCCGTCGATGCCGACGACGTGACTCTCACCTACGACGAGCTGGACGCACGCGCGAACCAGCTCGCCCGGTACCTGCTGGCCCGGGGAGCCCGGCCGGGTGATCGCTTGGGGCTCCTGTTCGACACCGCGGTACCCGGGTACGTCGGCATGCTCGCCGTGCTGAAGATCCACGCGACGTACGTGCCGCTCGATCCGGGTTTCCCGCCCGACCGGCTCGCCTTCATCACTGAGGACGCTGGGGTTCGGCTGGTGCTCACCCTGTCCCACCTCCGCTCTCCGCTCCACCTTGCCGGGGTGGAGGCGTTGCCGCTGGACCAGGTGGCCGCCGAAGTAGCAGCAGAGCGCAGCGACCGGCTGTCCGACGTGGGACAGGCCGGCACCGCGGGGGAACTGTGCTACGTGATCTATACCTCGGGCACGACCGGGCGTCCTAAGGGCGTCGCGATCGAGCAGGCGAGCATCTGCAACTTCGTCCGGGTGGCCGCTGAGGTCTACGGTTACCGGCCGGAGGATCGCGTTTATCAGGGCATGACCATCGCGTTCGATTTCTCGGTCGAAGAGCTGTGGGTGCCACTGGCGGTGGGCGCCACGCTGGTGCCGAAGCCGGCGGGTAGCACATTGCTCGGACACGAGTTGTGGGAGTTCCTCACCACGCGGGAGGTGACTGCCCTGTGCGGCGTGCCGACCCTGCTGGCGACCATCGAGGACGACCTTCCCGGATTGCGCTTCCTGCTGGTCTCCGGCGAGGCCTGCCCGCGCGATCTCGTGGCCCGCTGGTACCGGCCGGACCGGCGATTCCTCAACGTCTATGGCCCTACCGAAGCCACTGTCACCGCCAGCTGGACCGAGCTGCATCCCGATCGGCCGGTGACGATCGGCGTGCCGTTGCCGACCTATGCGATCGTCATTCTCGACCCTGGCAAGGATGCGGCGCTGCCTCGTGGGAGTCACGGCGAGATCGGCATCGCCGGCGTCGGGTTGGCGGCCGGCTACCTCAACCAGGACGAGCTGACCGAAAAGGTGTTCATCCCCGACTTCCTCGCCATCCCGGACAACCCGTCGGGCAAGATCTACCGCACCGGCGACCTCGGCCGCATCACCGACGACGGGGAGATCGAGTACGCAGGGCGGATCGACAACCAGGTCAAGATCCGCGGCTACCGGGTCGAGCTCACCGAGATCGAGTCGCTCCTGTTGCAGATTCCCGAGATCGCGGCCGCCGTGGTGGCCACCCACGAGCCCGAACCTGGCTCGGCCGACCTCGTGGCCTACTACCGGCTCAGGGCTGGCGCGTCCGCGGAGCCGGGAAAGATCCGTGCCCGGCTGAGTGCTCACTTGCCTGCCTATATGGTTCCCGCCTATCTGGAGGAACTGCCTCGCTTTCCCGTGTTGCCGAGCGGAAAAGTGGATCGCAAGAGGCTGCCGGCCCCACGCTCCCGCGGCCGGGCGGCGGTCGCCAACCATGTGCCACCGAAGACGCAGACCGAACGCGTGATCACAGAGCTGATGGGCGCAGCGCTCGGCGCCGGCCAGGTCTCCGTGACCAGCGATTTCTTCCGCGACCTGGGCATGAACTCCCTGCTGCTGGGACGTTTCTGTTCGCTGGCGCGCAGACGCGACGACCTTCCGCCGATAGGGATCAAGGAGCTGTACCAGCACACGACGGTCGAAAACCTGGCGGCGGCGCTGCGGGAGGCTGAGCCCGGCGACTCAGGAACGGAGGAGCTTCCACCGCGGAGGGTGCACCGCTGGGAATACCTCACCTGCGGCGCGCTCCAGATGCTGTCATTTCTCGGCTATCTCTTCCTGGACGGGGCCGCGGGGTTCAGCGCCTACCGCTGGATCGGCACCGCGGACGGGATCGGGCAGATCTACGCGCGGGCCGCCCTGATGGGCGTTGCGGCGTTCCTCGGGCTGAGCCTCGTGCCGGTGCTGGCCAAGTGGCTGCTCGTCGGACGCTGGCAGCCGCAACAGATTCCGGTGTGGAGTATGACCTACTTCCGTTTCTGGCTGATTCGGACACTGCTGCGATTCAGCCCGCTCCAGCTCTTCGCTGGCTCACCGCTGTACGCCCTGTACCTCAGGACGCTCGGCGCGAAGGTGGGGCGGAACGTCGCGTTTCTCACCCATACCGCTCCGGTGTGCACCGATCTTCTCGTGTTCGGCGACGACGCGGTGATCCGGAAAGACACCAGCATAACCGCTTACCGGGCGCGGAACGGAGCGATCGAGACGGGGCGCGTCAGCGTGGGCCGCGGTGCCTATGTCGGCGAAGCCAGCGTGCTCGACATCAACACCTCGATAGGCGACGATGCCCAGCTCGGTCACAACTCCTGCCTGCTCAGCGGGCAATCGATACCCGCGGGCGAGCACTGGCACGGCTCCCCTCCGACGACGACCACCGTGGACTACCGCCGGGTCGCTCCCACCACCTGCGGGCTCGTCCGGCGCCTTGGCTACTCGGCGACCCAACTGGCCTTGCTGCTGCTGGTCTACCTCCCGGTGCTGATAGTGCTCACCGGAGGCTTCGGCCTGGACGTGGTCACCGGCCCGGCAACGGTCACTGATTCCGCCTTCTACCTCAAGACCTTCGACTACACGACCCTGTTCATGTATGGAGCCATCCTCACGGGGCTGTTGGCGGTGGTCCTCGTGCCGCGTCTGCTGAACATCGCCGTGCGGCCAGGCCATGTCTACCCCTTGTACGGCCTGCGCTATTCCCTCACGCGTTCGATCGAACGCATCACCAACGTCAGGTGGTTCAACCTGCTGTTCGGCGACAGCGCCTACATCGTGCATTACCTGCGCATGCTCGGTTACCGCATGCCCGGTGTCGTCCAGACGGGATCGAACTTCGGCGTCGAGCACAAGCACACCATCCCGTACCTCACCACGGTCGGCCAGGGGACGATGGTCTCCGATGGACTATCCGTGATCAACGCCGACTTCTCTAGCACTTCGTTCCTGGTGTCCGAAGCCGTCATCGGTCGGGACAACTTCCTCGGCAATGACGTCCACTATCCCGCGGGTGGCCGGACCGGAGAAAACTGCCTGCTCGCCACGAAGGTGATGGTGCCGTTGGACGGACCGGTGCGCCACGACGTCGGCCTGCTGGGCTCACCCCCATTCGACATTCCCCGCACTGTGGAACGCGACCGCCGGTTCGATGCGCTCAAGACCGGCGCGATGCATCGAGAGAGGCTGATGGCCAAATTCCGGCACAACACAGTGACCATCGTGTTCTTCCTGCTCACACGCTGGCTCGACCTGTTTCTGCTCGCTTTGTTGTTCGACGCGGCCGACCATGTGCAAGGGGGGTTCAGCCCTTTGGTCCTCGCCGGCGCGACCCTGCTGGCGCTGGTCTTCAACGTCGCCTACTTCGCCCTCGTGGAGCGCGCCGCCACCGGTTTCCGGGCGCTCAGCCCGCAGTTCTGCTCGATCTACGACCCGTATTTCTGGAAACACGAGCGGTTCTGGAAGCTCAGCCTCGGCAACTGGATCAACTTGTTCAGTGGCACCCCGGCCAAACCACTCATCTGGCGCCTGCTCGGCGTCCGGATCGGACGCCGAGTCTTCGACGACGGGTGTGACATTCCCGAAAGGACACTCGTCACCGTGGGCGACGACTGCATGCTCTCCGCCGAGGCGAGCCTGCAGTGTCACTCGCTGGAGGATGGCACCTTCAAATCCGGCCCGATCCTGCTCGGCCCCGGCTGCACCGTCGGCCAGCGCACCCTCGTCCACTACGGCAGCGTCCTGGCCGAGCGCACCCTCGTCGAGTCCAGCTCCTTCGTCATGAAAGGCACCGAAACCGTTCCCCGCTCCCATTGGCAAGGCAACCCGGCCCACGAGGTTCGCTCCCCGACCCGGCCGGCCGATGCCCGCCACCACGAGTAGCAGGTGAGCCGCTGACCACGTGGCTCCTCCGGAAGCCTTCCGAACCCACTGGCTCGACCAACACCAGCCAGCACTCATGTAGCTGGTGGACCACCAAGCGGTACCCAGCCAGACGGATCAGGCTGGGTCTCATCTGCCGGCGTACGGGCAGTACCAACAGGTCAAGATCCCTCGGGGCCATCTGCCGACGGCGGCGAGCCCGCACCGACGACGGCTGAGTGCCAGGGGGTCGCACAGTAGCTATCTCGGAAACCGAGTTCGTGCACCGCGTGACCACCCAGGGACACCTGCGCCTGCCCGCCCGGACTCGGCACTCCTGCCGCCTGGTCCCGGGGATCCTGTCCTGCTGGCCGCCTACCCCGCAGCGGGGTCCTCATCGTCCACCCGCCCGGTACGCTCGACGACCTGCTCCTCCCACTCCACCGCGCACTGCTGGCGGTGACCCCCATGACCCACCGCGGACTGTTCTTGTCGGGTTCTGACTCTCGTGAGTTGATCGGGAGGCACTTGGCCTGGTGGAGGTCCTTTTGCAGGTCGGCTTAGTTCACCCCATCGCGGGGTCAATCGCGCGAGACGTCGTTCAGGTGCGCCAGTTGACCGTCTTGGGGGCGGTCAGCAGGAGCGGCGGGAACCGGCGCGGGCGCCGGCCGAGAAGGCGGCGACACCGCCGCGGCGGGCGGGAGCACCACCGGAGGAGTTGTGGCCCGACCGGGACTTCGCGGCACCGGAGCGGCGCGGCTGGGACTCGGCGGCACCGCGACGGGCCTGGCCATCCCGAGACGTACCGGACCTCCCGGCACCACCCTCGCGAGGCCCGGTGGCGTCGGCCGAGCGGCGGCCCTGACCGGCGGACGCGCCACGGTTCTCGTCGGTCCGGGACTGACGGGACCGGCTTTCCGCGGCACCATGCCGCGTGTCACGGGCACCACCGGGCACGCCCCGGCCGGACACGATGGCGCGGTGTCACGAGCGGTCCACGTGCTGCCAGGTGAGGTCGCTGCTCAACTGGGTGAAGTCGCAGTACGCCCGTGGCGACATGCCGAAGCGCTTACGGAACTCGGTGATGAAGTGGGACGGGTTCGGGTAGCCGACTGCGCGGGAGACGCCGGCGACCGTGGCGCCGCCCGTCACGAGCAGCTCGCGGGCCTTGTTCAACCGCATCTCCTTGACGAACTGATACGGAGACCTCCCGGCCGTCTCCCGGAACTGGGCGGTGAACACCGATGGGCTCAACGACACGTGCTCGGCCAGGTCGGCGACCGTCAGCGGCTCGGCCAGGTGGGCACGCACGTACGCGACCACCCGGGTGACCGGGTCGTTGTTCTCTTGGTAGGAGGCGATCTGCAGGAGCCGGGCATACTGGTCGGCCTGCAGCACCCGGTAGACGATCTCGCGCAGATAGGCCGGGGCGAGCACCCGCCGGTCGGCGCCGCTCGACAGCGAACGCAGGAACCGCAGGACCGCGCCGAGCAGGTGGCGGTCGAGGGCGGACACGAAGGCCTGCCCGGTGCCTACCCCCATCGGCCGCGCCGCCCCCTCCGCTGCCCGCCGCCGCTCCAGCATCTCGACCGACACCGCCCGGACCGCTGCCGGATCGATCTGCAGGACGAAGGATACGAACGGCTTGGCCGCACTGGCCTCGACGATCTCGGCGGTGAAGTGCAGGTGACTGTTGAGCACCAGGTAGTGGAACGGGTCGTAGTGGTAGTGCACCCCGTCGACCGTCACGCACTTGCGGCCCTGCGCGACCACGCAGAGCGAGAGCGACTGCACTTCCTCCCAGGCGGGGGCGACCGGTCCGGCGAACCGGTAGACAGTCAGCCCGGGCCAGTCCGCGCTGTTGGCACCCAGGTCCGGCGCTCTCGCCAGCAGCTCCGCGACGAGATCGCCGGAAGTGATCCGCTCTTCAAGCGAGTTCGCAGCCTGCGTCATTGCACGCTCCCGGTCCGCTGCGATCGGCGCCGCCGTGGCCGCCGGCCCGTTCCGCAGCCTGTACTGTCCGCGAGCTATATTATATTGGACCTGCTCGATCACTCAGAGTCGTGAGAATGGCGCTGGTCAGCCGATCACCTCGAACCTGGCGACGCTCCGTTCCGCCAGCTCCGGCAGGGCCTCGCCGAGCACGTAGGACTTGAAGGTCTCGGTCTCACGGTGGTCGTCGTAACCGGACGCGTCGGTGTACTTCTCGTACAGCACGAAGGTGTCCGGATCCTCGGTGCTCACGTGCGCCTCGAACTGGAGCATCTTCTCCTCGGCGCGGTTGAGCGGTGCCACCGTCTCCAGGATCTTCCTGATGCGCCCGGCCCGGCCGGGCTTGGCCTTCCAGGTCGCGATGACCACGTGCGGCATGCTTCGTCCTTTCGTTCAGAAGTGGGTGAAGCCGATCGCACGCAACTGCTCGCGCCCGTCCTCGCTGATGTCGGCCGGGCGCCACGCCGGCAGCCAGGACCACTCGATCCGGAAGTCGCGCACGAGGCCGCCGGTGCCCTCGAGCAGTACCGTGCGGATCTGGTCCTCCATCACCCTCGTCAGCGGGCAGGCGGCCGAGGTGAGGGTCATGGTGATGGCCGCGGCACCGTCGTCGTCCACCTGGACGTGTCGCACGAACCCCAGGTCCACGATGTTGACGCCGAGATCCGGGTCGATCACCTCGTACAGGGCCTCGCGAACCGCTCGGGCCCTGGCGTCCGGCGGGCCGGGCTTCGGCGCGGTGGGCGGAAGGTCCTCCAGCCGAGCCGGCTCCGGAGCGAGCTTGCCGGGAAGACCGTGCAGCCCGGCCGGCTCCAGTGAGAGCCGCACGTCGGAGGTGGGGCTGCTGATCCAGTCGGCCTTTCCGTGCGCCTTGCGGCGAACGCGGACGATGTCCTCGCCCTCCCGCGCCTCGCCGCCGACCACGACCAGCTGCTCGGGGCCGAGCCCGGCCCTGGCCAGTGCCTTGTCGATCAGGCGCGCCAGCGGTTCACAGGTCCTGCCGGGGCCGAGCCTCAGCTTCGCCACGGCCTGGATGGCCGCAAGGCCACGGACCGACTCGAGCGCGGCACGAGCCTCCGCCGCGGGGACCCGGAGCTGCTGCTCGTGGACTGTCAGCACTGCGGCAGTGGTCATGGTGTTTCCTCTCCGGTCGTGGATCAGACTCGGGCGGCCGCCCCGCGGGTCCGTGGCACCAGCCGCTTGAGCGGGACCGACTCGTCCCGCAGCTGCTCGGCGCTCACCTGGTGCGGCTCGAACAGCAGGCGGCGCACCGCCAGCACGTCGGCGGGCCGGTTCAGCGAGATCACGCCCCGGATCCGGTCGCCGACCAGCGAGAAGGCGGAGAAGCTCCGCTCCTCCAGCGAACCGCGGATCACCAGTGCGCTCAGGTCGTGCGGCCGGCCTGCCGCCTGCAGACTGTGCTCGTACTGATCCGACCAGAACCAGTACGTGTCGGCGTGTCCCTCGTCCGCGTCGGTCAGGGTGGCGGCGACGTTCGCACCTTGCCGCACCGCGTTGTCGTGGTGCTCGACGCGGATTCGCCCGCGGTAAACCGGGTGGTACTGGGCCGCGACGTCCCCGATCGCATACACCCCGGGCGCCGTCGTCCGCCCGTACTCGTCGACCAGAATCCCGTTTCCGGTGGCCAGCCCGGCCTGGGCGGCGAGCTCGACATTGGGCTCGGACCCCACGCTCACCAACACCAGATCGCATTCCACCCGGTGGCCCAGGTTGGTGGTCAGCAGCAGGCCGTCCCCGGTGTGTACCAGCGAGGAGACGTACTCCCCCGCGCGGACTTCGACGCCGTGCTCCCGGTGGATCTCCGTCAGAACGGCCCCGATCGCCGAGCCGAGCGCCCGCTCCAGCGGGGTACCGGCCGGTTCGAAGACCGTCACCTGTTTGCCGAGCCCGGCCGCGGTGGCGGCGACCTCACAGCCCACGAACCCCGCACCGAGAACGACAAGACGCTGTGACCGCGCCAGCTCGGCGTGCAGTCGCCTCGCGTCGGCCGCGGTGCGGAGGTAGTGCACGCGCTCGCCGTCGAACCCCGGCAGCGACCGTGGCCGCAGGCCGGTCGCGAGCACCAGCGCGTCATAGGCCAGCAGCTCACCGCTGGACAGCGTCACCGAGCGGGCGACCGGATCGATCGATTCGGCCCGGACGCCCAGCCGCAGTTCGATCTCCTGCTCGGCGTACCACCCGGGCTGCCGGGCGTGCAGCTCGCCGAAGTCCGTGCTTCCGGCGAGGAAACCCTTCGACAGCGGGGGCCGCTCGTACGGTGGGTCCGGTTCCTCACCGACCAGCAGGATCTCGCCGTCGAACCCGCGGCCGCGCAGGTGGGAGGCGGCCGACGCGGCTGCGACGCCGCCTCCCACGAGCACGCAGCGCTGGCCACTCATCCGACGTCCACCAGGATCATGCCGTCCTCGCTCACCCGGCACGGGAACCCGCTCAGGCGGCAGTTGTCCGGGTTGACGCCGTGCCCCTCGAGGGCGTCGAACACCCACATGTGGCGCACGCAGGTGATCTCCCGCCCGTCGAAATCACCCTCGTCGAGCGCCCACGCCTGATGCGGGCACCTGTTCTCGTACGCCCGGATCTCACCGTCCACATTGACCAGAAGGACCTTCTTCCCACCGATCTCGACGCCCTCCATCTCGCCTTCCCAGAGGTCGTCGAGCGCCATGGCCTCCTGCCACTGACCGGTCATCGCGCTGCTCATCGCAACCCCTCGAACACCCGCGCGTGGAAGGCCTCGCGTGCGGCGCGGGCACCGGCCACCACCTCGCCGGCGTCGCGACCGCGCTCCGGGCGGTTCTCGAGCAGCCTGCCCAGCCCGGAAGCGGCGTCATCGGCGATCGGGGTCCAGCGCCGGATCCAGCGCCGCAGTGCGTCCGCGCTGCTGGCCTGCTGCCCCACGCAGAACGACACCAGCGCTGCGCTCCAGCGGTTGCGCCGTGCGTTGTCCGCCTGCAGGAACGAGGCCAGCAGCCACGAAAGCTGGTCGCCGTTGTCCCGGCAGACCTCCCGGAACTGGCGGATCAGCACGTCGTCCAAGGTGGGCGCGAGAACCAGGTTGAGCGCGGTGAACGCCTCGCCCCAGTCGTAGGCGATCAGCGCCTTCTCGATCGCCCGCCGGGCCGGTTGCCAGCTCTCGTCGGTCTCCCAGACCCGCCGCTCGGCCTCGCCGATCCCCGAACCGGGGTGGGCGAGCTGCAGCTCCTTGGTGCGGTAGGCGGTGAGCGTGACCCGTCGCAGGAAGTCCGCAGCGGCGAACCCCGCGGCGTTCGTGATGTAGGACGTCGGCGCCATGTACCCGATGTAGGCCTCGATCTGCTGACAACCGTGCACCAGGTACCGGGACGGCGTGAACATCGCGCCCAGCAACGCCAACTGCCCCGGAGACAGCGTCCGGTCCGCCTCGGCCTGGGCGTATTCGTCGAGCACGCCACCGGTCTTCGCTTCGGCCTCGGCCTGCATCGAAACGTAGGCGCGGTAGGTCAGCGCGTCCGGGTCGCGGAACTGCTCCCAGTCCTCGGCCTTGAGCGGCGAGTTCTCCCGGTAGGTGAGGAACCACAGGTTCGCCGGCGACGACGGGTTCTGCTCGAACGCGGCGAGCCGGTTGGACCGGGTCGTCCAGTTCTGCGCGTGGGTCACCACCTCGTACTCGCTCGGCATCCTGCGGACGTCGCCGAACGCGCTGAACGTGCGGCGGGGGCGCGGTTTCTTCGCCGGAACGGTCATCGGGTCACTCCTTTCCCGCCAGGGCGTCGCGACGAGCGGACACCTTCTCCCAGGTGATCGAGTCGCTGGTGGTGATGATCCGGCCGTTGAACGAGGACATGATCGCCTCGAGCGAGCGGATCGCGTAGTCCGCACCGAGGTAGGCGCGCAGGGTTTCCTGGGTGAGCGTGATGCGGTCCTCTCCTTGCACCCGGACGTAGGAGCCGCGGTCGATGACCTCGATCTCCTTCCCGGGGTTGTCGTCCTCGATCGCCGCGACGACCTTGTCGATCTCGTCGCCCATCCGCAGGATGGGCCCGACCGGGTTCCTCATTTCGCTCCCTTCGGCAGGTCGTACTCGACGCGGACGTGATCGTGCGGCACGATTCCCGCCTCGGCGACGGTCAGTTCCGGGGGAAGGCGCCGGCCGCGATGGAAGACCACCTTCTCGTAGGCCAGGGCCCGCACCCGCTTGCCTTCGACGTGGTGCGCGACCGCGGCGGCGACCTCGCGGATGGTGTTCGCGGTGGTGACCGGCACCAGGATCTGGACGAAGTCGGTGGCGAAGATCGCGTTGAGCGGCACCAGCTGCGGTGGCTGGTCCTGCAGGTCGCGTTCGGTGGTGGCGCTCTCGGTCATGACTCCTCGCTCTTTGCCGACGTCAGGGCGAGACCGGTCGCGGGCCGGCCGACGTAGTCCCTGGTCCAGGCCGCGTAGTCCGGGTCATCACCCATCACGTCCGGGGTCAGGCCCATGTAGCCGAGGATGCCGCCGACATCCATCGGCTGGATCTGGCCGGCCAGGAACCGGTCGATCACCGTTTCGTGGTTGACGTTGTCCCGGTCCTTCCACCAGATCTGCCGACAGGCATTGGTGCAGAAGTGATACGTCTTGCCGTCGTAGTTCAGCGGCCAGTCACGCACCCGCCAGGTGCCGTCGCGGGACTGCGTGGCGTTGCACGCCGGCAGGTGGCACATGCTGCACAGCCAGGGCAAGGTTTCCGGCAGGGTCGCCTCGACGTTGTTGGCGTTGATGTTGTCGATGATGACGTCCCACTTGTCGCCGTAGACCTTCTCCCAGTTGGGGTACTTCTCCTGCAGCCACTCGCGTTCGTCCTTGCTGACCCCGGCCTTCGGGCGCCACCAGATGGTCGGCCGCCAATACCACAGGCCCATGTGCAGCGCGTGGTGCCAGGTGTCCAGGCCGCGCATGAACTCGTCCCAGAACCAGGGCTTCTTGAGCCCGTAGTCCTCAATGGTCCGGATGTACTGGTCGACGATCCACTCCTCCATGAACTCCCGGTAGGACTGCTTCCGGTGTTCCAAGGGGGTGTAGTAGTCCATCGCCGGCCCGGTCAGGGCGGCGAAGGCGCGCGCCGAGCCCCAGAAGCTCTTCTCGATGACCCACTGCGCGCGCACCGGGTCGTGCTCGACGAGGATCTCCATCGTCGGCCCACCCTGCTGGGAGTGGCGCGCCTCGTCGGTCTGGATCGAGGAGATCATGTTCGCGAAGTTGACGTCCCCGGACTGCAGCGCGTCGGCCGACAACGCGACGAACTGGAGGTTGGTGAAGCCGGTCTCGAAGGTGAACGGCAGCTCGATCGCCAGGTCGACCACGTTCGGTGCGATCATCATGCCGTCGAACAGGTTCCGCAGCGAGATCGGCACCCAGTCGTTGGTGTGAAAGGTCTTCTGCGTCCAGTCGTACTGCGGGTCCTTACTGATGAACTCGTGCCCGAAGAACGTGGTGATCTGCGCGTGCCGCAGCTCGTCCAGCACGCCGAACGCGGCCATGTTCCGCCAGGCGCCGTTGAGCCCGAACCGCGCCATCTTCAGCTCGCCCAGTACCGCGGCGTACTCAACGAGGGCGACACCACCGAAGTGCATCTTGGTGGAGGACTTCCAGCCTTCGTCGAGAGTCTCGAACGCGCTGGACCGCTGCAGCGCCGCCTTCACCGCATACGCCGCGGACTCCTTGTCGCGCTGGGTAGCGACGTACTCGGGGTAGGTGACCTTGTAGTCCTCTTCCCACTTCAGCCAGGCCTCCCGCGGCACCTTGCCCGTGCCGCTGTGCCACTCGGGGAAGACCGCCTCATCGTCGACGTAGCTGTAGGTCCAGTCCACTTCGCGGACGAAGTGTTGCCACTCTTCTCGCTTCAGCAGGCTCATCTGGTCGTCGTTCCTTTCTCAGTCGACTTCGAGGTGCCCGAGCTGGGTGTTGATACCGGCGTTGTTCCAGTAGGCCTTCACCTTGTCGATGAGCCCCGTCTCGTCGACGTGGAAGATGAACAGGTGGGGTTCGCAGAACTTCTTGCCCTGCGGGGCGGCCAGCGCCCAGGCGATCTGTTGCGTGCCACCGATGTCACAGGTCACCACGACGTCGCCGTGCTCGTTCGCGTCGATGGTGTGCACCTCGTTGAACAAGTCGGGAAAGGAGTTGATCAGACCGGTCCAAATGACCTTGCCGATCGTCTGGACCTTCCCGTCACCCCGCAGCACTCGTTGCTTTCCCCACATCTCGAAGGGGACGTAGGAGAAGTCCGCGTTGTCGGTGCACTTGTCGACCATCGCTTCCACGTCGTGGTTGCGGTAGGCGTCGAAGAAGTCGGAGACGACCTGAGCGGCGGTCCGGCTCCGGCTGGTTGGTTCCGTGGTGGTCATCTTTGTCCTCACACGATCGCGATCTGGTCGACTCGTTTGACGGCGAGACGCCGGTAGAGCTGGCCCTGGCACCAGTACACGTCCACCGCGGTGATCCGGCCACCCACGACGGTGAACCGCCACGCCTCGTCCAGGTCGAGGTGCTTCTTCTGGTTGACAACGCCGAGGTAGTCACGAGCCTGGGTTCCCTCGACCTTGAGCTCAACGGTGACCACGGCGTCTGCCGGGATGACGTTGAGCACGGTCAGCCGTAGGTCGGGGAACGCGGCCACGATTTCGCTCAGCAACCCGCGCAGATCGTCGAACCCTCCCGCTCGCAGATCGATCGGGAACACGTCGACATCGACGGCACTGTCCACCACGGACATGGCGGACTCCACATCACCGAGCCGGAACGCGGTGAGGAAGGCCTGTACGGTCTTTTCCGGTGTCATGTCCACTTCGTTCCGCTCCTGGGACTCGGTCTGGTGGTGGTTCCGTCTGAACAACTTCATCGGATGCCCAGCGCCTTCAGTACGGCGTCGGCCGTCGCCTCGGTCGAACCCGGGTTCTGACCGGTGATCAGGTTGCGGTCGACCACGACGTGCGAGACCCATGCCGAAGGGGCGTCGTCGAACACCGCTCCGGCGTTCTTCAGCGCGGCATCCAGGTACCACGACATTCCGAGCCGCCCCGGCGCCGTCTGGTCCTCTTCCTCGTCCGTGAAGCAGGTCATGCGGTGACCGTCGAACAGCCACTGGCCGTCCTCACGCTCCGGCGCGGACAACAGCAGCGCCGGACCGTGACACAGGGCCGCGATCGGAGCGCCCTTGTCGTGCAGGATCTTCAGCAGCCGGCCTGCGTCCGGGTTGTCCGCCAGGTCGACCATCGGGCCGTGCCCGCCGGGGGCGAACACCGCGTCGAACTCGTCGAGCCGGTCGTCGCTCAGGTCCGCGAGAGAAACGGGGTCGCGGAAGCCGGGGATGGCGTCGAGCTTGCGCTTGCGCTCGGCGGACAGCGCGCGGGCGGCCTCGTCGAGCTCGTCCGCGGCGGCCTGGATCTCCGCCGGCGACAACCCGCCGCCGAGCTTCCCGGTGACCATGACCTCGGTCAGTTGACGGTCCTCGCGCCATGCGATCTTCGCCGCCTTGCTCACCAGTGCGTGCGCCTCGGCGGGAGTGGCCCCGCGTTCCTTGAGCCGTTCGGCGATCCGGCGTCCGGCCACCAGACCCAGCTCGGTGGTCTGGTGCAGGGTGATCCGGATGTCGTCCGGGTCGTGGTGGAAGGTGCGGGTCACCGAGGCGAAGAAATCCATGTCCTCTTCGGGATAGTGGAAGAAGTGCTCGAGCCCGTAGGAATCCGCCGTCGGTGGCCGGCCGTCGGGGGTGATGACGACGACATCGGCTCCCGCCGCGACGAACCTTTCGTAGGGTTTGATGGCCTCCTCGGCGAAATAGCCGGTGGGATGGGCGGCACCGTCGGCGAGAACGATCTCACTGGCACTCGAGACCAGGTAAGCGATACGGGGCATGTCAACTCCTGTCCAGCGGCTTCGGCGACCGTTGAGGCACGGTATCCAGGGTGTGACCCACGCCGCATCGAAGATTCCTGCGGGAGTTGTGCGGATTTCGGCATGCGCCGGCGCGTGTGCGGGATCCTGCTGAGCTGTGCCGGGTTCCGGGCCGAGATCGCCGAGGGACGGTGCCGCACGGTTACGGTCGGTTCGGGTTTCCCCGGCGCGACGGGGCCCGTAGACCATTCCGATCAGAAAGGCTCTTCATGACGTGCGTACTGTTCGCCGTGTCCGGCGTCGACTACTGGACCCTCGCCGACGGCACCAAGCATCCATGCGGGTTCTGGCCCGAGGAACTGGCCGTCCCGCACAAGGTCTTCCGCAAGGCCGGTTTCGACCTCACGATCGCCACTCCCGGCGCCGCCGTGCCCACCGCCGACGAGGCCGGCTTCACGGCGGCCATGAACGGCGGTTCGGAGGAACCCGGCGCACGCTTCCGCGCCTACCTCGACAGCATCGCCGGCGAGCTTCGTGCGCCCGCCGACCTGGACCAGGCGGACGTCAGGGACTTCGACCTCGTCTTCGTGCCCGGTGGGCACGGCCCGATGGAGGACCTCGCCGTGTCCGAGGCGTTCGGCGCGCTGGTGCGCGAGTTCACCGACGCGAGCAAACCCGTCGCGGCCGTCTGCCACGGGCCTGCCGCCTTGCTGCCCGCACACGACGGGACCGGCGAGTGGGTGTTCGCCGGCCGCCGGATAACCGCTTTCAGCAACGAGGAGGAGGCACAGGTTGGCTTCGCCGACAAGGCCGCCTGGTGCCTGGAAGACCGGCTCGTGAGCGCGGGCGGGAGGTTCGAGCAGAGCGGCGCCCCCTGGCAGCCGCACGTCGTGGCGGACGGCAACCTCTACACCGGACAGAACCCGGCCTCCTCCGCTCCCCTCGCCGAACGGCTTGTGGCCGAGCACGCAACGCTCGGCGCCGCCCGCTGACCCGGTGCCGGGATGCCCGGGCACCGGGCAATCCCGGCACCGGCCTCACATCTTCTGCACACGCAGATCGTGCTTGAGCGAGTCCAGATCGCAGTAGGCACGCGGGGTGGCGCCGAAGCGGTCGCGGAACTCGTTGATGAAGTGCGAGGTGCTCGAGTAGCCGACGGCGCGCGACACCTGGGTCACGCTCAGCCTGCCCTCGATCAGCAACTCCCGGGCACGGTTGAGCCGCATCTCCTTCACGAACTGATACGGCGACTTTCCCGTCACGTCCCGGAACAGGTGCGAGAACGCCGACGGGCTGAGCGCAACCCGCTCCGCCATGTCACTCACCGTCAGCGGTTCCGAGATGTTCTCCTGGACGTAGGAGATGACCTTGCTGACCGGGTTGCTCGCCACCTCCGTGGCCGCCACCTCCAGCAGCCGGGCGTACTGCTCGGCCTGCAGCACCCGGTACACCATCTCCTGAAGGTAGACCGGCGCCAGCACCCGGCGGTCCGGGCCGGTGTCCGTGGCGCGGAGGAACCGCATCGTCGCGCCCATGAGGCTGCAGTCGAGCGGCGTCACGAAAGCGCTCTCGGGTTTTCCCTGTGACGAGCGGCCGAACGTCGTCGTGCGGCGGTCAAGGATGTCTGCCGAGATCCGCCGCACCAGGGCCGGTTCGATCTGCAGCACCAGCGACAGGAACGGCTTGGCCGGGGTCGCTTCGAGGATCTCGGCGGTGAAGTGGCGGCTGCTGCTCAGCACGAGGTAGTTGAACGGGTCGTAGACGTACCGCGTGCCGTCGACCACGACGCACTTGCGGCCCTGCGCGATGATGCACAACGACAGTGACTTCACCTCGTCCCAGTGGGGCGAGGTCGGCTGGGTGAACCGGTACAAAGTGAGTCCGGGCCAGCCGCCCGCGTTGCCACCGAGCTCCGGCGTCCGGGCCCGGATCTCCGCAAGGAGGTCTCCCGAGGTGTTGGTCTCGTCAAGCGGGTGAAGCACGTCAGTCACAGTCGTGTCCCTCCGGCGTCATCGACGGATACGAGGCCGGCCTCGGCGGTGCCGCTCAGACCACACGTGCGTGGCCGGTGACCCCACGTTACGACAGCGCGGCTGGGGTGACGATGCGGATAACTGCTGAATTGCTGCGGATTCCGCCGACGCCGCGACCCCCGGAGCACGAACCTCAGGACCGCCGGGCGCCTGCCTGCCTGCCTGCCTGCCTGCCTGCCTGCCTGCGGAGACTGTGCGCGGAGTTGATCGTCGGCAACCGCCGAGACGAGAATGCGGGCAAAGCTGAATGGGCACATTCGCAGCAGGATTCCGCATACGCACCGAGCCCGATGGCGGCTAATGTTCTTCCCGAAAGACGCTGTCACCGTCTTGAGGTTGTCGAGTTGATCCACCTGGGGTGCCGGTCTCTTGACGCACATAGCGGCCTCCAGAAGACGAAGAGGTATTGATGAGCATTGAGAACCGCCCGAAGATCGAGGGCGTCCACCACTTTTCGCCGACCGTCACCGACATCGACCGCAGCATTGAGTGGTACCAGCGCGTCTTCGGCCTCGAACGCGTTCCGGTCAAATTCCCGCATTACGAGGACGAGGACGCGGGATACGCCGTTCTGCTGACCGACCCGCACTCCGAAATCGCCTTCGGGCTACACCACCATGACGGGAACAGCGGCGAAAGCTTCGACGAGCGACGCACCGGACTCGACCACATCGCGTTCTCCGTGGCCGGCCTGGACGAGCTGACCTCGTGGGCGGCCTGGCTGGACGAGTTGGGTGTCGACCGATCGCCCATCACCGAGCTGAACGAGCCGTTCCATTACTACGTTCTGGTGTTTCGGGACCCCGACAACATCCAGTTGGAGCTCTTCGCCCTGGTTTAAGCCACGGCACCGCCTGGTCCAGTTGTTTCCGCCACGCTACTCCGCGTTCTGCGTGGTGACCCTGGCACCACGCAGAACGCTTCGGACGGCCGAAGGAGGCCTTCATGCCCGCCGATCACGATGCCGGATTGGCTGCCCTGTCGTTCGAACCGCTGACCCCGACCGCATACCTCGACCGGGCGGCCACGGCGCACGGTGACCGGGTCGCGGTCATCGACGGCGACCAGCGCTGGACGTACGCGGAGCTGCACCGTCGCTGCCGGCAACTGGCAGGGGCACTCCACCCGCTCGCGGACGGTCGTCCGGTCGCCGTGCTCGCCCCCAACACGCACGTACTGCTGGAGGCGCATTTCGGAGTGCCCTGGGCCGGTGTACCACTGGTCGCGATGAACACCCGCCTGTCGGCGAACGAAATCGGTTACATCCTTACCCATTCCGAGGCCGCGGTACTCGTCTACGACCCGGCATCCGAGCCCCTGGTCCGCGACGCGCTCGCACGGACGAACACCCCGCCGATCACGATCAAGGCAGGGGCACAATACGAAAAGTTGCTCGCCGGTGCCACTCTTCGCCACGGGAAGATCGACGACGAGCTGTCCCTGTTGTCCATCAACTACACCTCCGGAACCACCGGCACACCGAAGGGTGTGATGTACCACCACCGTGGTGCCTACCTTCAGGCACTGGCAATGGTGGGCCACACCGGCCTGTCGCCGTCGGCGGTGCACTTGTGGACGTTGCCGATGTTCCACTGCAATGGCTGGTGTTTCCCGTGGGCGGTGACCGCCGCTGCCGCCACCCATGTGTGCCTGCCGAAGCCGGCTCCTGCCGAGGTGTGGCGGCTGATCCGCGAAGAGGGAGTCACGCATCTCAACGGCGCACCGACCGTGCTTTCGATGCTGGCGTACGCACCGCAGGCCGGTCCGGTCGGGACGACCGTGCGGGTGGCGACGGGAGGATCGCCGCCGAGCCCGGCGATCCTGCGCCGGATGGGCAAACTCGGCTTCGAGGTCACCCATCTCTACGGGCTGACCGAGACTTTCGGCCCCGCCATGATCTGCGACTGGCGACCGGAGTGGAGTGTGCTCGACGCCGGTACACAGGCCCGGTTCAAGGCACGGCAGGGTGTCGGGAACATGATCTCGTGCCGGGTACGCGTGATCGCCGAAGACGGCTCTGAGGTAGCCGCGGACGGGCGAACGCTGGGCGAGATCACCTTGCGGGGAAACAATGTCATGCTGGGCTACTTCAAGGACGAGCTCGCCACCAAACACGCTGCCCCCGACGGCTGGTTCCGCACGGGCGACCTCGGGGTGGTGCATCCCGACGGCTATGTCGAGCTGCGTGACCGGAGCAAGGACGTGATCATTTCCGGCGGGGAGAACATCGCCTCCGTCGAAGTGGAGCAGGCGATAGCCGAACATCCGGCGGTGCTCGAGGTGGCGGTCGTCGCCAAGCCCGACGAACGCTGGGGCGAAGTGCCAGCCGCCTATGTGACGCCGCACGAAGGAGCCGTCATCACCGAAAGCGAGCTGATCGCGTTCGCCCGGGAACGGCTCGCCCATTTCAAGGCGCCGAAAACGGTGGTTTTTGGCCCCTTGCCCAAGACTTCCACCGGCAAGATCCAGAAGTACGTGCTGCGGCAGGCGGCCTCGGCCGGTTCGGCACAGCGGAGCCGATGAGCGCGGTCACCCCTTCCGGAGTGGACAGCGGAGACGAGCGCAGCGGTGTCTTCGTGGACCGCTCCCGCCCTGGCAACCGCTTTCGATCGCGTTCGCCTTGTACACCGGTGTCTTCAGGAGCTTCGCTGCGGTGAGGTGAGCGCGCTCAGGGACGCGCGATCCCCGGTTCGCGGGCCGGGAGTCCTCGCAGCAGGGTGTCGAGGAAGAGGTCGAACCTCGGGGCGCTCGGGCCGAGGCGCAGCGGATTCTCCTGGGACGCGAGCCAGCTGACCAGCGAGGTCATGAAGATGTAGTAGCTCTGTTCGGCGAGGTCCTCGCTGACCCCGGCGTTGAGGAATGCCGTGACGATGGCGGTGCGAAGCCGGGCGGCGGAGTGGGCGTTGTGCGGGTGTGGCCGAGACAGGTGTGTGGCGTAGCCGGGGAGCGCGAGGAACTGGTCGTGCATGTCCCACGCGACGCGCGCCAGCCAGGGCCGCCAGGCCGACCCCACGGCCTCTCCAGGGCGAAGTATTCGATCGACGAGGGTCTCCCCGATGAGATCGAAGAGTTCGTCCCGGTTCGTCACCCAGCGGTAGAGCGCACTGTGGCTGACGTTGAGTCGTCCGGCCAACTCCCGCATGGTCAGGGTGTCGAGGTTACCGGCGGAGGACGCGGCCTCGACGATCTGTTCCCGGCTGATCCGAGCCGGCCGACCAGGCGACCGACGCGCCCCAGCCGCAGAAGCCATGACCGAATCATACGGTGCGGCCGGTCAGTGCGAGGCCTGCGTCGATCGACCACCAGCACCCGACAGGGCGGCGAACGCCGCGCCTATTAGTTGCCAACGGTCACTAATTGCGGCTAACGTGGACGCACCGAGGCTGTCCGACAGCACGAGGTGGAGGAGTACCGATGACAGAACCCGACGTACGGGGCACCGTGGCAGCAGGGTTCGAGCCTGTACGGGATGAGTTCGCGGCGATCCTGGCCGGCGAGGGCGCAGACCTGGACGCACAGGTGGCTGCCTGCTATCGCGGCGAGCTGGTGGTGGACTTGTGGGCCGGGACGGAAGCCACGGGCGAGTCCCTGCTGGGCATCTACTCCGCCGGCAAAGGGGTGGCCCACCTGGTCGTTGCCCTGCTCGTACAGGACGGTGCGCTGGACCTGGACCAGCGGGTCAGCCACTACTGGCCGCAGTTCGGGGCAGCGGGCAAGCGCGAGATCCTGCTGCGCGAGCTTCTGTCCCACCAAGCCGGATTGGTAGGGGTGAACAGCGGATTCAGCATGGAGGAACTCGCCGAGGACCAGTTCGTCGCCGAGCGCCTCGGTGCTCAGCGCCCGCTCTGGCGGCCCGGGAGCGCGTCCGGCTACCACGCCCTGGTGATGGCGGCACTGAGCGGGGAGGTCGTGCGCCGTGTAACCGGAGCGACCGTGCAGAGCTTGTTCGCCACGCGCCTGCGGGACCCCTACAAGCTCGACCTGCACCTGGGGTTGCCCGCCGACCAAGAGCACCGCTTCTTGTCGGCCCAGCCCATGGTGGCCACCCCGGAACGGCTTCGTGATCTCGCGGCGACCGCGACCGCCCCGGACAGCCTCAACGGCATCGCGTTCAACCGCCACCACCCGGAGAACCGCGAGGTGTGGGAGCTGCCGAACCTCCCGGTGGTGAGGTCTGCGGGGCCGGCCTCGTTCGGCGGCATCGGCACGGCCCGCGCCCTGGCCAAGCTCTACTCGGCCGTCATCGGCACCATTGACGGGCTCCCTCCGCTGCTCACACCGGACACTGCGGCCGCGTTCGCGCAGATTCAGTACGCCGGCTGGGATCTCGTGCTGCGACAGCACAAGGCATGGGCAGTCGGCTTCCACCCCGTTTCCGAGCTGTATCCCAGTCTCGGGGCAGGCGCCTTCGGGCACAGCGGGGCAGGAGGCCAACAGGCACTGGTCGACCCGCGCCATGAACTGTCCTACGCCTTCCTGCGCCGCCGCTTCCTCTATCCGCCGCAGGCCGACGCCGACCACAACCGCATCCTGCGAGCCCTGCGCGCCGCGACCGAAACGACCCGCTAGTCCCGGGTCCCCCGCGCCGTCTCGAGCACGCGTGTCGTGTTCGTCCAGCGCCATCAGCACAGAAACTCCGTGCGGACGACCTGCCGTCGCACGTCGCACGCCCGGCCGTCCGGGTGGTCCGCGAAGCTCTCCGCGAGGAAGTCCGGGCACGCCGATCAGAACTGATCTGAACCCGGTCGCCCGCGGCGAGGTTTCCGCGGTCGAGGGTGTTGCCGTAGCGGTGGTGCTTCTGCAGCCCCTCCCCCGGCGCCGCCAGTGGGACCGGACTGCCGAGCGGAAGGCTGCCTGGTGAACGCCTGAGCAGGTATCAGGAGACGCCGCGGAAACCGCAGGTCAGCGCCTTTCTCCGGCTATCTCGGCGTGCTGCCCGCCGTCCTGAACCACCCCCGGCGCCGCTTTCGCGTCTTGACTGCCGACGCGCGATCAAGCTAGTGTACCGATCGGTCAGTTAGTGGCGGGCGTCACGTGACGGCCGGTGTCGGAAACCTGACGTTCACAAGCCAGACATGACCAGACAACGTCCAGCTGTCCGAACGACGACCTCGAGACCCCAGCGGTCCGGCATCAAGTCCGGAGGTCGGAAGGGAGAAGCGTGGCCCAATATCAAATAGGCGTCGACATGGGAGGCACCTTCACCGACGCCGTGGTCATCGACGAAAGCGGCAATCTCTGGGCGGACAAGGCGTCAACGACTCCGGATCATCTGCTCGACGGTTTGGTGGGCGCGCTCGAGGCAGTCGCCACCCAAGTTGGCGTGTCGCTGGACGTCCTGCTCGCGGGGTGTGGCCGGTTCGTGCATGGCACCACGATCGTGACGAACAGCATCGCCGAGCTGCGTGGTGCCCGCGTCGGCGTCCTGGCCACCGAGGGTTTCGGCGACTCGCTGCGGATCGCCCGGTCACCGCGTTCCGACGCCCGTGATCATCACGATCAGCTCAACGTGCCGGACATCGCGCCGCGCGAGGCGATCTTGGAGGTCCCGGAGCGGGTCAACAAGCGTGGCGAAATCGTGGCAGCACTGGACTTGGACGCCTGTGAAAAGGCGATCCGCCACCTTGTCGAAGTACAGCAGGTCGAGTCCATCGCGGTCACGTTCCTGTGGTCGTTTCTCAACGACACACACGAACAACTGGCCGGCGAACTGATCGGCAAGCTCTTCCCGGATGTGCACGTGAGCCTGTCTTCGCGCATCTATCCGATGATCCGCGAGTACGAAAGGTCCGTCACCACCGTGCTCAACGCGTTCACCGCGCCGAAGGTGGCGCGCTATGTGGACGAGATGACCGAGGCGTTGACGAGGCGCGGTCTGCGGGTGCCGGTGGCGTTCATGCAGGCATCCGGCGGCAGCCTCAGCGCGGAAGAAGCGCGTGAGGTGCCGATCGTGCTGCTGGACTCGGGCCCGGTCGGCGGTGTGGTCGGGGCCAACGAGCTGGCCAAGGAGCTCGGGATCCCGAACGTGATCACCGGCGACATGGGTGGCACCAGCTTCGACACCTCGGTGATCGCGGACAACCGACTGACGATGAGTGCCCGGTCCTATGTGCAGAAGCTGCTCACCGGACTGACCAAAGTGGACGTGGTGGCGATCGGCTCCGGTGGAGGCAGCATCGGCTGGGCCGATCCGCGTGGCCTGCTGCAGGCAGGCCCGCAGAGTGCCGGCGCGGACCCCGGCCCGGTCTGCTACGGCCGCGGCGGCGACCAGCCGACCGTCACCGATGCGATGGTATCGCTGGGATTCATCGATCCGGACTACTTCCTCGGTGGCCGGGCGAAGCTGCTGAAGGATGCCTCCGATGAGGCGTTCAGGCGGCTGGGCAAGCAGGTCGGCATGTCGCTGGAGGAGACCGCGGCCGCGATGTACCGGGTGGTCGTGGCGTCGATGTCCAACGCCGTCCGCGGCATCACCGTCGAGCGTGGGCACGACCCGCGGGTGTTCACCTTCTTCGCCTACGGGGGCGCGACGCCGTTGTTCCTGGTCGACATCTGCCGGGAGCTCGGCATCAAGCAGGCGTTGGTGCCCAACGCTTCCGCGGTGTTCTCGGCCAGCGGGCTGCTGGCCTCCGACGACCTCCGCGTGCCCTCCAAGAGCCGGTTCTGGACGCCGGGGCAGCCCGTCGACGACGTCAACGCGGTGCTGGGCGATCTGGAGGATTCGGCGAGGCAGAACCTGCGCACCAGCGGTTACGCCGACGACGAGATCGTGGTTCAGCGCTTCGGCGACCTGAAGTTCCAGGGCCAGATCTTCGAGCTCACGGTGCCGCTGCCCGACCACGAGGTGGATCAGGCCTCGCTGGAAGAGCTGGCGGAGCGCTTCCCGGAGATGTACGAGGCGGAGTACGGCCCGGGCACCGCGTGGGTCGACGCCGGCGTGGTGATGATGGCCGTGCGCGTGGAGGCCAAGGCGAGCACCCGCAAGTACCGCTACGAGGGCGGTTCCGTCGCGAACACCGCCGGTGGCGAGGCGGAGAAGGCGAACCGCACGGTCACCCTGCCCGCGACCGGGGAGCAGATCACCATCCCGGTCTTCGACGGGGACCTGCTCGCGGTCGGCCGGGAGGTCAGCGGGCCCGCCGTGATCGAGAAGAAGCAGACCACGATCTTCCTTCCGGAGGGGTCGCGCGGGGTGCTCGACGCCAGCCGGAACCTCCTGATCGACACCCTCCTGTGACCTGGAAACCCGCTCTGTCCGAAAAGAGGCGTCAAGGATGACCGCTGCGGAACAAGAAGTCGATCTCGTCACGGCCGAGATCATGCGTCAGCAGTTGTACAACATCGCCCAGGAGATGGGCACCGTCATGATCCGGACCTCCGGTGACCCGATCGTCACCGAGGCGGTGGACTTCTCCACGTTCATCGCCGACCCCGAAGGCGGCATCATCGCCTTCTCCGGGTACATGACCTGGCATGCCGGCCCGGCCCGCAAGTCGGTCCAGCACATTCTGGCCAGCGTGCCACGGGACGAGATCTATCCCGGGGACGCGTTCATCTGCAACGATCCCTACACCACCGGGGCCTGCCATCCGCCGGACGTCGGGATCGTCCGGCCGATCTTCTTCGAAGACGAGCTGGTGGCGTGGTGCTGGTCGGAAGGGCACATCCTGGACGTCGGCGGGATGTCCCCCGGCGGTTTCGCGCCCGCGGCGATCGACTGCTACGGCGAGGCGTTGCGCTTCCCCGGCATCAAGTTCATGGAGAAGGGCAAGGTCTCCGAGGACGTCCGGCGGCTGATCGACGCGAACTTCCGGCTGGCCTCCCGCAACTACAACGACCTGCGGTGCTTTCTCGCGGCCACCTCGGTCGGCGAACGCCGGGTGATCGACCTGATCGCCCGGCACGGGCTGGCGGACTTCCGCCGTTACGTGGACGTCAACACCAGTCTTTCCGAGCAGACGCTGCGTGACCGGATTGCCAAGCTGCCGAACAAGACAGTGGTCGGCAAGGAGAACATCGAGCACAACGGCCACGCCAACGACGTGTTCACCGTGCAGTGCGCGATGACCGTCGAGGACGGCGTCATCGAGCTGGACTTCACCGGCACGGACCCGCAGACCGACGGGTTCGTCAACATCGCCGAGGGTGCGATGTGGGGCGTCGCGGTGACCCCGCTGATGCTCATGCTGGCCCCGGACGTGGCGTTCAACGAGGGATTCTTCAAGTGCCTGCGGATGAACCTCCCCGAGGCGTCGCTGGTGAACGTGCAGATGCCGGCGCCGTCGTCGTCCGGGCACATGGAAACCGGCATGCACGTGATGAAGCTGCTCACCCGGATGCTGTCGGAGCTGATGGCCGAAAGTGACGACCCGTTCGTACGCTCACATGCGATGGCACCGTTCCACGACGGCTGGATCGGCGGGGTGTTCGCCGGTGCCGACGACGACGGCAACCAGTTCGTCATGCTGGACATGAACGGCGGCGGTGCCGGTGGCGGTGCGCAGACCATTGTGGACGGTATGGACGCGGCGGGAACCCTGACACAGGTCAGCAACGGGCTGCCGGACATCGAGCTGAACGAGCTGAGCTTCCCGGTCCATTACCTGTGGCGGCGGCTGAACACCAATTCCGGCGGGCCCGGCCGGTTCCGCGGCGGGCAGGGCATCGACTTCGCCTGGACCTCGGACGGCGTGTCGCTGGGCTACGAAACGGTGTTCTCCTCCTGCTGGCAGATCCCGCCGGCCGGGGTCGACGGCGGGTTCCCCGGTTCCACCAGCGGATACCAGCTGATCACGAACACCAACGTGGTCGCGCTCACCGCGGACCGGAAACCGCTGAACCGCGAGTCCATCACCGGGGACGTCGTGGATCTGGACGGCAAGCAGGCCAACGTCCCGGTCCGCAGGGGTGACGTGTTCATCCAGTTCGAGGGCGGCGGCGGTGGCCTCGGCGACCCGCTCACCCGCGACCCGCGCCTCGTCGCCGCCGATGTGCGAGACCGCTACATCGACCGGGCCGTAGCGGAGACCGTGTACGGCGTGGTGTTCAAGGGCGACAGCCTCGACGCGGACAGTGCGGCCACCGAGCGGCACCGCGCGGACATCCGCAAGAAACGGCTCAGCGAAAGCACGCCGGGCGTCGCGAAGCGGCCGAGCCGGCCGTCCGGCGGGGCGGGGCGCCCCGTCGGGTTCTCGCTGACGCTGGTCTCCGGTCAGGGCGGCACGGTGTATTGCTGCCAGCAATGCGGCGAGCCGCTTGCGGAGGCCGGCCAAGACTGGCGCAAGGCCTGTGCGCGAAGGGACCGGCCGGCGCACGAGGCGGTGTCCGAGCAGGGCGGCTGGGCGAGGGAGCGAACCGAAGCTCCCAAGGTGTTCGTCACCGAATTCCTCTGCCCCGGTTGTGGCGCTGCCCTCAACGTCAGTACCGACGTCCGCTGAGCCGGCCCGCCGCCGCCTTCGCCTGTCACCGCGTGACAGGCGAAGGCGGCGGCACCCGGCCTGACCGCAGGAAGAATCCGCAATGGAGACCTTCACCGAGAACCGATGCTGCGCGCTCCTGACCGACCCCGGCGCCTAATATGTACTGATCAGTACAGGGGTAGCGATTGGAGCAGCGGGTGAGTGGCAGCGACGACAAATGGGAACAGATTCTTCGGGTGGCCGCGCGGCTGTTCGCGCAGCGCGGCTACCACGGAACGGGGATGACCGAGCTGGGTGACGCGGCCGGACTGCAGCGCGGCGCGCTCTACTACTACATCCGAAGCAAGGAGAACCTGCTGTACGAGATCTCCTCGCGGCACGTGGCGGAAATGGTGGACTTCGGCGAGCGACTGGCCAAGGAAGAACGGCCCGCCACCGACAAACTGCTCCGCTTGAGCGAGCGGCTCATTCGCACCATTCACGACGACCTGGACGAGGTCACGGTCTTCTTCCGTGAGATCGGCGCGCTCACCGGGGAACGCCGACAGCGGGTTTTCGAACTTCGGGACCGGTTCGAGGAAGTCTGGATGAGTATTCTGCAGCAGGGCGTCTCCGAGGGGACGTTCCGCCGCGCCGACCCGCTTCTGATAAAGGCCGTCCTCGGCATGCACAACTATTCGTACCTGTGGTTGCGGCCGGACGGCAAGATGCAACCCGAGGAAGTGGCGCGGTATTTCTGTGAGCTGTTGTTCCGGGGAATACTGACTGAAACCGGCGATGCGGAATATCGTTCGTTCACCGCGAACAGCTGAGAATCCCGCGCCCCGGGAGCGGCGGCCCGCCGCAACGATGTGAAGGAGATGTTTTCTGTTGGCCAGCGCAGGCAACGCAACCGACTACCGAACGATTCGCGATCGGGTCTTCGCCGCGATCTGGGACGAGCTGGACCCCTTGGCGGAGCAGATCGAGAACGAGGAGCACATTCCGCGCGAAAAGGTCTGGCCGATTCTGCGCGACTGCGGGGCGCTCGGTCTGCTGGTTCCGCCCGAATACGGCGGACACGGCCTCACGATCGGGCAGTACCTGCCGATCATCGCCGAATTCGCCAAGGTCCAGGGTGGCATTCGCGCGCTCGTGCACGTGCACAATTCGTTCGCACACGCGCTTTCCGAGATCGGTGGCCCGGCGCAGAAGGACGCGGTGCTCTCGGGCGCCGCGACCGGTGAGCGCTCGCTGGCGTTCGCGCTGACCGAGCCCGAGCACGGCACCGGCGCCGATCTGGGCACCACCGCGCGGCGGGAGGGGGCGCACTACGTCGTCAACGGCACGAAATGGCTCATCACCAACTCGGACTTCGCGTCGCACTTCATGGTGATGGCCAAGACCTCCGCGACCGAGGTGTCCGCGTTGCTGGTGGAGCGCGACACCCCGGGATTCCGGATCGAGCCGCTGCCGGAAACCATGGGCTGCAAGGGCGGTGAGCACGGGCGGCTGACCTTCACCGACGTGCGGGTACCCGTCTCCGCGCTGATCGGCGGCGAAGGCCAAGGACAGGAGCACCTCGAGCGGGCGCTGGAGATCTCCCGGGTGCTGGTGGCGGCGAGCTCGCTCGGCACGGCGGAACGGGCACTGGAACTGTCGGTACAGCGCGCCAACGAGCGAGTCACCTTCGGCAAGCCGATCGCGCAGCGCCAGGCGGTGCAGCGCTACGTGGCCGAGATGGCGATGGACATCTACGCACTGCGCGGCATGCTGGCCGACGCGGCCGCGAAATGGGATGCCGGCCGACGCATTCCCGCCGAGGCGTCGATGTGCAAGCAGTTCGGCCTCGAAGCCGTCGGCCGGGTGACCGACCGGGCGCTGCTCGTGCACGGCGGCATCGGCTACACCAGGCAGTTCCCGATCGAGCGGCTCTACCGGGACGCCCGGCTGAACTGGCTGGAGGAAGGCAGCCCCACGATCCAGTACATGGTGGCGGCCAGGGAGATCCTCGCCGGCTACCGGTTCGACGACGCGTTCGGAGGCCCCGTCGATGCGTGACGCGGTCATCGTCGACGTGGTTCGCACGCCGAGCGGCAAGGGCAAGCCGGGCGGGGCGCTGTCCCAGCTGCATCCTGTGGACCTGCTCGCCGCGACCTTGCGAGAGTTGCTGGCGCGCAACGAAATCGATCCGGCGCTGGTGGAGGACGTGATCGGTGGTTGCGTCACCCAGGCAGGTGCGCAGGCCGCGAACATCACGCGCAGCGCCGTACTGGCGGCCGGTTTCCCGGTGTCCGTGCCGGCCACGACCGTGGACCGCCAGTGCGGTTCCAGCCAGCAGGCGCTGCACTTCGCGGCGCACGCGGTGCTCGCCGGCGCCGCCGATGTGCTCATCGCCTGCGGCGTGGAGTCGATGAGCCTGGCTCCACTCTGGTCGAACGTCGGCGACGCCGACCCCTACGGCACCGGTGTCGCCGACCGGTTCCCCGGCGGGTTGATCCAGCAGGGGACGGCCGCCGAACTGGTCGCCGCGCGATGGAAACTGAGCCGCGAGGAGCTGGACGAATACGCTTGCGCGTCACATCAGCGGGCCGCGGCGGCGACCGCCGACGGTGTGTTCGCCGCGGACCTGGTGGCGGTGCCGGACTGCCCGCTGACCCAGGACGAGACGATCCGGCCGGGTACCACGGTCGAGCAGCTGTCCCGGCTGAAGCCCTCGTTCGCCGACGAGCGGATGGCACAGCGTTTCCCGGAAATCGACTGGCGGGTGACCGCGGGCAATTCCTCGCCGCTGACCGACGGCGCCTCCGCCGCGCTGGTGATGAGCGCGGACGCGGCGGCGCGGCTGGGATTGCGCCCGCGGGCCCGGGTCCACACGACGGCTGTCGCCGGAGACGACCCGGTGCTGATGCTGATGGGCGTGCTCCCCGCGACCCAGAAGGTCCTCGGCCGAGCCGGCCTCAGCGTACGGGACATCGACGCGTTCGAGGTCAACGAAGCGTTCGCCTGCGTACCGCTGGCCTGGCGACGTGAGTTCGAGGTGCCCGAAGACAAGCTGAACAGGCACGGCGGGGCGATCGCCCTCGGCCATCCGCTCGGTGCGTCCGGTGTCCGCATCGCCTCCACCCTGATCGAGACGCTGGAACGTCTCGACGCCCGGTTCGGCCTGCAGACCATGTGCGAAGCCGGCGGGATGGCCAACGCCACGATCATCGAGCGACTGTGAGGAGCGTTATGGCGGGGCCGCTTGCCGACGTGACCGTGCTGGAGATCGCCGGAATCGGGCCGGGGCCCTTCTGCGGCATGATGCTGGCCGACATGGGCGCCCGGGTGATCCGGGTGGACCGCGCGGACGCGGTCACCGACCCGCCCGACCCGCGGGCCCGTCACGAGATCCTCAACCGGGGCAGGCAGTCCATCGCGGTGGACCTCAAGCACCCGGAAGGCGTGGCCACCGTGCTGCGCCTGGCTGAGACCGCCGACGCGATGTTCGAGGGGTTCCGGCCCGGGGTCGCGGAACGGCTCGGGATCGGGCCGAAGGACTGCCACGCCCGCAATCCCGCGCTGGTCTACGGCCGGATGACCGGCTGGGGCCAGGACGGTCCCTATGCCCAGCAGGCCGGGCACGACATCACCTACCTGGCCGTGGCCGGCGCGCTGCACCCGATCGGCCGCGACAGCGGCGGGCCGGTACCGCCACTGAACGTGGTGGGCGACTTCGGCGGCGGCGGGATGCTGCTGGCGTTCGGCATCGCCTGCGCGCTGCTGGAGGCCAGGACCAGCGGGAAGGGCCAGGTGATCGACGCCGCGATCGTGGACGGCGCCGCCGTGCTCACCGCGATGATGCACGGCATGCTCGCCGACGGACGCTGGTCCACCCGGCGCGGCGAGAACCTGCTGGACTCCGGTTGCCCCTACTACGACGTCTACCGCTGTGCGGACGGCGAGTACGTGGCGGTCGGTGCGCTGGAGGACAAGTTCTTCGCCGAACTGGTCGACGGGCTCGGCGTGGCCGATGACCCCGTTTTCGGCCCCGGGCGGACGGACCCTTCGCGGTGGGCGGCGATCCGGCGGCGGCTCACCGAGATCTTCGCCGGTGCCACCAGGCAGGAGTGGGCGGCTCGGTTCGGCTCGGGGGACGCGTGCGTGGCGCCGGTGCTGTCGCTGACCGAGGCGAGCGGCGACGTGCACAACCAGCGGCGGGTGGTGTTCGACGAGACCGCCGGGTTCGTGCAGCCGAACCCGGCACCGCGGTTCGATCGCACCCCGGCCGGGCAGGTGGGGGTGGCCCCGTATCCGGGCGAGCACACCACGGCGGTACTCGCCGCCGCCGGGTATGCCGACGCCGACATCGAGCGGCTGGAACGCCTCGGTGCGGTCCGCGGCGGGGGTGCCCGGCGATGACCGAGCGGCGGGTGGCGATCGTGACCGGCGCCGGTTCCGGCATCGGTGCGGCGACCGCGCGACGCCTGCGCGCGCGTGGGGTGCGGCTGGTACTGGTGGACCGGGAAGCCGGCCCGGTCCGGCGGCTGGCCGGCCGGCTCGACGCCGTCGCCGTGCTCGGCGACGTCACGGACCCGGAGGTCAACGAGCGCGCGGTGCGGGCCGCGACCCAGCACTACGGCCGGCTGGACCTCCTGCACGCCAATGCCGGGCGGATGACCGGCCCGGGACCGGACACGATCGACATCACGGCCATGACCCTCGACGCCTACTCCGCGACGGTCGGCGTGAACCTGGACGCGGTGGTGCACGGCATCCGGGCGGCGTTGCCCGCACTGCGCGCGGGGCAGGGGGCGGCGATCGTGGTCACCGCCTCGCTCGCCGGGCTGACGCCGTACCCGCCGGACCCGGTCTACACCATGACCAAACACGCGGTCGTCGGCCTGGTGCGCTCGCTGGCCGGACCACTGGCGGACAGCGGGGTGGTGGTTTCCGCGGTGTGTCCCGGTTTCGTCGACACCCCGCTGATCGCCGGAATGCGTGCCGCCTTCTTCGCGGACGGCTTCCCGCTGATCAGCGCGGACGATGCCGCGGCCGCCGTCGAGCATGCCTGGTCCGCCGCCGAACCCGGGGCGCTGTGGGTGGTGCAGCCGGGCAGAGAACCGATCGCTTATCGCCCGGCCGGCGTACCCGGTCCGCGCGCGGTGACCGCAACGAGAGAAAGCAGGTGAAGTGATGCCGCAGACCGAGGAGACCTTCAGGTCCTTCTGGGAACGCCGGGTCGACGCGACCCCGTCCGCGGACTTTCTCGTGTACGAGGGAACGCGGCAGACCTACGCGGAATTCGACCACTCGCTGAACTCGCTGGCTCACGGGTTGCTGGCGGCCGGGGTGCGTCAGGGCAGCCGGCTCGCCTATCACCTGCCCAACGGCCTGGACCTGCTGCGGGTGGAGCTGGCGGCACAGAAGCTGGGCGCGGTCACCGTGCCGATGATCGCCGGGCTGACCTACCCGGAGATGACCTACATCCTGGAGCACGCCGAGCCCTCGCACCTGATTCTGGACGCGGCCGGGCAACGCACCCTCACCGAGGGCGGCGGTATCGGTGCGCGGGCCATCCGGGTCTTCGTCTTCGACGGGGATACGGCCGGCCTGGACACCGGCGAGAACCAGCGCCCGCCGGCACCCGATCTCGATCCCCTGGCGCCGATGTCGATCCGCTACACCTCCGGCAGTACCGGCCGGCCCAAGGGCGTGATTCAGCCGTCCGCCGGTTTCGCCAGCGCCGGTCACGCGATCGCGAACCGGTTGTCGATCAGCGGCGAGGACAACGTCTTCTCCGCGCTGCCGCTGTTCCACACCGCGGCCTCCCACATGATGCTCGCCCCGGCCATCGCCGCGGGCTGTGCGTTCACGCTCGTCCCACAGTTCAGCCGGACCGCGTTCTGGCAGCAGGTCCGGGACTCGGGCGGCACGATCACCCTGCTGATGCCGGCCCAGATCTCGATCCTGATGACCGCCGCCCCCGGACCCGGCGACCGGGACAACCCGCTCCGGCTGATCTTCTCGCATGTGCGGTCCGAGGAGTTCTGCACCAGGTTCGGGGTGGACATCTGCACGACCTGGGCGATGACGGAGACCTCGGGTATGGGCACGCTCACCCCGGCCGGATACGACTCCTACCGGCCCAAGCTCATCGGCCGACCGATGCCGGACGACGCGGAGATCAAGATCGTCGGCCCCGCCGGGGAAGAGCTCCCTCCGGGAGAGCCGGGAGAGCTGTGTTTCCGGCATCCGCACGCGATGATCGAGTACTACCGGGACGAGCGCAACACCGCTTCGACACTGCGCGATGGCTGGGTGCACAGCGGGGACCTGTGTGCCATGGACGAAGCGGGCCAGGCGTATTTCCACGGACGGCTGAAGAACGTCATCAAGCGTGGTGGCGAGAACATCGCCGGGGAGGAGGTCGAGTTCACCATCATGGAACATCCGGCCGTGGAGGAATGCGTGGTCTGTGGTGTCGCGGACGAGATCTACACCGAGGAGGTGTGCGCCACCGTGGTGGTACGCGAAGGCTGCTCGCTGAGCGAGGCGGAGATCGTGCGGTGGTGTGCCCGGCACCTGTCGGACTGGAAGGTGCCCCGCTACCTCCGGCTGGTGCACACCCCATTGCCCAGGCTGGCCAACGGAAAGACCAACCGGGGCGTGGTCACCAGGAAGGCCGTGGCCGATCTGGCCGATGCCTGGGATCGGCGGAACGAGGTGGCCATCGATGCCTGAGCCGGAGTTGTCCGCGTCGTTGATCTTCAGCCGGACGCCGCTCGCCGAGCTGGTCGACCTGGCGCGGCGGTTGGAAGACGCCGGCTACCACCGGGTCTGCTTCGGGGAGGCCTGGCGCGAACCCGTGGTGCCGATGACCGCGACGCTCGCGGCGACGAGCCGGATCGGTGTGGGCTCGGCCATCTCGCAGATCTACCCGGTCAACCCGGTGGTCGTCGCCCAGCAGGCGGCCCAGTTGCAGGAGCTGGGTGCCGGCCGGTTCACCCTCGGCCTGGGGCTGGGCGCGGGATTCGTCGTGGAGCGGTGGTTCGGCGTGCCGTACGAGCGGCCACTGCGGCGGACGAGAGAGTTCATCGAGGTCGTGCGAGGCGTGCTCGGTTCGCCGGAGCACGGGCCGTTCAGCTACGAAGGTGAGATCTTCCGGGTGCGCAAGTACCGGTTGCCCTTCGCCGAGCAGACGGTCGGCGTACCGATCTACCTTGCTGCGATCGGCCCGCGGATGCAGGAACTGGCCGGCGAACTCGCCGACGGGATCATCGTCGGCTCACTGCATTCGCCACGGTTCATGGAGGAGACGAAGAAACGGATCGCCATCGGTGCGGATCGTGCCGACCGCGACCCGAACGAGGTCGCCCTCTGGTACTACCTGACCTGCTGCGTGTCGAACGACTCCGAACGGGCCCGAGCGCTGGCCCGGCGGAGCCTGGTCTATCTCACCCAGTATCCGCATTACCGCCGCGTCTACGCCGAAGAGGGTTTCGGGGCGCTCGCCGAGCGGATCGCCGGGCTCGCCCGGGAGCGGGCGATGGAGCGGGCCGAAGCCGCGATCACCGACGAGATGATCGACCGTTTCTGCATTGCCGGAACGGTGGCGGAATGCCGGGATCAGCTACGCCGCTACGCCGGCTATCCCGGCTCTCCAGTGCTGCACCTGGTGCCCTTCCGGATCGAGGAAGACGAGGTCGTGGAATCCTTCCGGCTGGCAGCACAACTGGCGCAAGCCCCGGCAGGAGCACGGGCCGCTACCTGAATCCGCTGGCGCTCGCGGGCGGCCGTCCCCCAGTGACCATTGCCACCGGAGCGGAAGACGCCGGTGCGGATGGCACACCGGTTGGCGGAGTTCAAGCCGGTCATCGACACGATGCTCCGCGAGGACCTCGACGCACCACACGCAGCGCCAGCCGGCCCGCCGGGTGCTGGCCCGCATGGTCGATGAGCAGGGCGAGCTGTCGTACTCGACGGTGCGGGACCACGTCGCCCGGAGATCGCGATCGATGCCGGCCGGCAGTTCGGCGAGGGATTCGTGCCGCAGACCCACGCGCCGGGCGCCTCGGGCCTGTGCGGTCAGCATCACACTGCCCATGCTCATCAGGGTGGGGTGCTGCAAGGCACCGGCGCAGCGAGGATGGTGCCGATCGGGAGGCTGGTCGTACTGCGCACCGCCGACCGGCGTGACCTGATCAAGGCGATCACCTGCCTGACCTGGCCGGGACTGATCGCGCCCGCGCCGGCTCCGGTGCTCGGCGGGCTCTTGGCAGCCCGCATGGTTCCCGCCCGCCGTACCGCGAACACGTCCACGTTGGACTGGGGCGGCTTCCTGCCCACCGGGGTGAGCCTGGCAGGCGTGGTGATCGGGATGCAGCGCATGGCAGACGCCTCGTTCCGCTGGGCGGAGGCTTTCGGGCGCGCCATCGGCGTGGTCACCGAGCTCGGCCCGGTGCTCGCCCGCCTGCGCGCGCTGCCCGACGACGAGCTCCAGGCCGTGCTCGAGCGCCTCTGCGTGCGGGTGCTGACCACCGACGTGTAGGACGTGTCCACCCGCGGCGTGACGTCAGAGGGCGCTTCGGTCACGGGCGTGATCGGCGCCGTCCGATCGGGCCTTCTCGGCGATGGCCTGGAGGGCGGAGATGTGCTCGGCCAGGGTGTCGCGGCCGGTTTCGGTGAGGTTGAGCCAGGTGCGCGGCCGCTTGCCGACGTAGCCCTTGCGGACTTCGACGTAGTCGTTCTTGGACAGTGTGGTGACCTGTTTGGACAGCGCGGAATCCGACAGCTTCACCGAGTCCCGGACGAACCCGAACTCGGCCCATTCCGCGGCGGCGAGCAGCGAGACGATGGCCAGCCTCGTGGGGTCCAGCAGGAGCTGGTCGAGCTCGGCCACCATCAGTCCTTGTCTTGCCGGCGCAGTAGCCACAGCTGGAACCTGGGGCCCAGGAACATGATATAGAGCCCGGCCAGCGCGCCGTAGTAGATCTCACCGTGCGGCACGTGGAACAGCGTGATGACCGAGGCCACGGCGATCCCGATGGCGAGAATGGGCGCGATGCGCAGCAGGCGCCATTTCAGGGTGACGGACAGGCTCCGGCTCGACACCACGACCGACCGGCCGAGCAGGGTGCCGCCCACCCGGGTGCGCAGGCCGAGCGCCAGCACGAGACAGCAGACCACCGCGGGCCAGCCCAGCCAGGCCTGTCGCGGGAACAGGTCGGTGGCCGCGCAGTAGAGGAAGACGATCAGGCCGCTGATGATCCACATCCACCGGGACCCCATGGCGGAGTTGATCACCTGTTCCTTGCCCTTGTGGACCGCCCGCAGCGCCGCCGCCGCCTCTTCCGGCGTTGGTTCGTTCACCGTTGCCGCTCCCTCGTCTGTTCCGCGCGCTTGTTGACGGTGCGCAGGATCAGCCACTGATCGAACCACGCGCCCGTCGTGGTCAGCACCAGCAGCGCCAAGCCCATGATCAGGTGCGCGTAGGTGTGCAGCGGCGCCGCGGTATCCGTCACCCGGGTCAGGACCAGTTGGAGGAGCAGGCGAACGCCGAACAGCAGCACGACCAGCAGCCGGGCCCGAGGTGAGCGCCACACCGAGCGGAGGTACTGGCGGCGGCGCGAAAGCAACGCGAACCAGAGCGTGAGGTGCACCGCGATGAGGACCAGTGGCAGGGCCGCGACCAGTGGATGGTTCGCCCGGAACTGCTCACTGACGTCGAAACTCGCCACGAGCAAACCGGCCAGGACGAAATACCACGCCGGCAGGCCCTTGACCTGCTGACGGGCCGGGTGCTGCGCCGGTCCTCGTTCCGTGGCCACCATCATTCGTCCTCCACCGGGAAAATACTTGCCTGAGGAGAAACATAGCAATCTCTTTCCCATCAGGCAAGTACTTGCCTGATGGTGACAAGCGGTCACGGTTTCGCCGGCGTCACCACCACCCACACCTTCGTCCAATCCGCAACCTCAAAGGCACCCCCATCACCGAAGAAGCCAACTCCGTCACCGGGGTGCGCTACAACCTCATCACCGACTACCAAGGCAGGGTCATGGCCATCCTCGACACCAGCGGCGACCTCGCCGCCAGCTGCACCTACGCCCCCTACGCGCCGTCATCACCACCGGCACCCACGCCGGCGACAACTACCTACGCTGGCTCGGCACCTACCAACCCCGCGGCGGCGTCAGCCTCACCGGCTACCGCGACTACAACCCCATCAACCACAGTGATCCGAGAGGAGACAGGCATATCTTGAAAGGAATCGGCGATCTGATCGTCGCCACCGGATCCGCCATCGTCTGCGGCGCTGGGGCTGTCACCTGCCCAGAGACGCTAGTAACGTGTGGCGCCCCGGTCGTAGCGTGCGGCGCAGGAATCACCGCCACAGACGACGCAGGTGAACAATTCAAGTGACTAATAGGAATAGACAAGCACTCGCCATAACGGCCGTGATCATCATAGTATATGCGGCACTTTTCTGGCTCAGCCTCTCCAATCATGACTCAGCTCAAACAATCGAACTTGTTGGGCTTATCATCATCGGGGCGGGTCTGATCGCCATGGGAATTTGGCGTCTGAGAGCGCGACGTTGACTCGGCTATGCTGAACAACGAGCCCGGATGAGAGCTTGGAGACCGGCGGGCCCGGGCTTACCCCAGCCCCGAAGCCGTCCAGCTCCTCGTCCTGTCGTGCCGGAGTCCGAACCGGAACAGCCGGGCCGCCGTGAGCAGACACCCGAAATACCTGCGCCATCCCGCACCCCGAGCAGAGGGCTCGCACGAACCACCATCGCTGCCGGCTCCGGACCGGGTCCGGAGCCGGCAGCTCGTCGTCGTCAGGCTTGGCGATCGGCCGCCAGCGCTGAGGGGTGCGGGGCCAAGGGTGTGACGGTGATGTGCATGTACTTGAACAGAGGTAGGTTCCACAGCAGGTCGTGCAGTTCGGCGTTGTCCGAGACGTCGAACACGCTGAGGTTCGAGTACTCGCCGACGACCCGCCACAGGTGGGGCCACTTCCCGGCCCGCTGAAGCTTCTGGCTGTATTCCTTCTCGGTGGTCACGAGCTCCTCCCGGACCTGGGGATCGAGGTCCGGTGGCAGCTCGACGGTCATCTGCACAGCGAACAGCACGGCGGGCCTCAGGCCGGGTCGAGCACGAAGTCGTAGCGGACCTGCTCGCCGCTGCCGTCGTCCGTCGGCGTGGGTGCCAGGATCAGGTCGTCCTTCACCGCCGTGGCGATGTCGTCCGCGACGTGCTCGCCGCCGTCGAAGTACAGCTGGGTCGTGATCAGCTGGTAGCCCGGTGACGAGACCTTGATGTGCAGGTGCGCGGGCCGCCAGGCGTGCCAGCCTGCGGCGGCGATGAGTGCGCCGGTCGCGCCGTCGGTCGGGATCTGGTAGGGCGCCGGGTGAATCGTGGTGATCGAGAAATTCCCCTCGGCGTCCGTGGTGGCGCGGCCGCGGAGGTTCCACTCGGGGATGCCGGGCGCGAACTGCGAGTAGAGGCCGTCGTCATCGGCCTGCCAGAAGTCCACCACCGAGCCCGCGAGCGGTTCTCCGGTCACCGCGCGGACCTGGCCGAAGAAGCGCAGCGGCCGGCCCGCCTCACCGTCGCGCATCGGCAGGGTGCCTTCCGAACCGAGCTCGGGGGCACCCTCGACGTAGTACGGGCCCTCGATGCTCCCGACGGTGCCCTGCCGGGTCGCGTTCGCGACCTTCTCCACCTCGTGCTCAAGGAACACGTCCAGGAACAGCGGCCATTCGCCGTCTTCGCCGACCCGGATCAACCAGGCTTTGAAGGCGTTGTACTCGTCGTAGGTGACCTGGTGCTTGCGGACCACCTCGTGCAAAGCGGCCAGCGCGTCGGAGGCGATGGCATTCACCCGGGCGGCGCCCGTGGTCGCCGCGGCCTTCGCGCGTTCTTGGAACCGCTCCGTGGCCGACGCGCCCGAAGTGGCGGCGGTGGGCGAAACGACGTCTGTCATGACAACACCTCTCTGTGCGGTGGAAATCAGTCCTGGCGGTAGTGTGCGAGCTTGTCCTCGTCGAGGCGGAGGCCGAGGCCGGGACCTTGCGGCACGCGCAGCTCGCCGCGCTCGATCCGCAACGGCTCGGCGAGCAGGTCGTCGGTCATGTCGAGGAAGTTGGACAGTTCGCCGGCCCGGCGCGAGGTGAGCTCGAATGCCGACCCGAACACGGCGGCGCACAGCGAGCCGATCTGGCCGTCGATCTGGTTGCCGATCACGACTTCGACGCCGAGCCCGGAACACTGGCTGAGCACCCGCTGCGAGTAGGTGAACCCGGTGCGGGCGGTCTTGATGCTGACGCCGTGGGCCGCGCCCGCGAGCAGTTCGCGCGTGACCTCTCCCTGCTTGGTGGCGCTCTCGTCGGCATACAGCGGGATCCGGCTCTGGGCGGCGAGCCACCGGCGGCCCAGTACGTCGTCGGCGGGGCAGAGCTCCTCGGCGAAGAGCAGCCCGACGTCCTCGAGCGCCCGCAATGCGGCCGCGGATTCCGAGGCAGTCCAGCCGCGGTTGCCGTCGATGTAGAGCTCCACGTCGTCCCCGAGCGCCGCGCGCAGGGCCCGGCAGACGTCGACGTCGAGCTGGATCGGCCGACGTCCCACCTTGACCTTGAAGGTGGTGATGCCGTAGCGATCCCGTACGCGTTCCGCTTCCTCGACCATTTCGCCCGGCTGCGCGAAGCCGACCATGTGGCTCACGCGCATCCGGTCGGTGTACCCACCCAGCAGCTCGGTGACCGACACCCCGAGGCTCTGTCCGATGAGATCCCACAACGCCATGTCGATCGCGCTCTTCGCGGCGGGGTTGCCCACGGTGCGGTCGAGCTTCGCGTGCACCGCCTCCCGTGCCAGTGGGGACATCCCGAGCAGCTGGGGCGCGAAGATCGAGTCGATGACGCCCTTGACCGACGCCTGGGTCTCGCCGTAGGTGAACGGGCGAGGCGGAGCTTCCGCGGTACCGATCAGGCCCGTATCGGTGTGCACCCGCACGAGGACGTGCGCGGCTACCTCAACCTCACCACTCGCGAACCTCAGCGGCTTGCGATACGGGATGGCGAACGGGGTCGTCTCGATTTTGGTGATCTTCACGGGTGTCTCGCGATCCTTTCACGTGACCGATCAGCGCCGGATCAACGGGCTGCGCACCACGTGGGCGCCCGCGGCCCGGTCGGCCGAGTCGAAGAAGTCCTCGCGGTAAATGTCCCGGGGGAACAACCGGGCCTTCATCAGTGCCTTCATCGTGTCGGCGACCATGTCGGGGCTACCGCAGATGTAGGCGACATGACCGCCGGCACGGGGGTAGTCCTCCGCCAGCAGCGCCGGAACCCGCCCAGACCTCCCGTTCCAATCGTCGCGCGAGAGCGCCGGGCGGTAGGTGAACCAGTCGCTGCGGGCCTCCAGGTCCTCGAAGAACTCCCGGTCGTAGAGGCCGGCCTCGGTGGGGACCCCGTGGTAGAGAGTGACGTGGTGGCCGCCGCCGTTCTCGTCGATGTGCCGGACCATCGACTTCAACGGCGCCAGCCCCGTGCCCGAGCCCAGCAACAGAATCGGCTGTGTCCGAAGTGGACGGAACGAGAACCGGCCATAAGGACCGGACAATGTGATTTCGTGGCCCACGTCCAGGGTTGAGAACACCCAGCCGTCAGTGGCCACGCCGTTGTCCGACCGCTTCAGGTGCAACTCGATCACCTTGCCGTTCGAGGGGGTGCTGGCGATCGAATACGGCCGCTGGTGCCCGCCGGGCACATCCAGCAGGACGTACTGCCCGGGGTTGAACATCATGGGACGGTCGAGCGCGAGCACCAGGCGCCGCACGTCGGGCGCGACCTCGTCGAGGCTGTCGACCCGGCCGCGGAAGTCGCGGACCGGGTGGACACCGACGCCTTCGTCCACGTCGACTTCGCCCTCGACCACGAGGTCGCTGCGCGGCTGGGCCACGCAGATCAGTGCAGCACCGTCGTCACGCTCGCTTTCCAGCAACGCGTAGGGCGATGCATCGCCGAGATCGACTTCGCCGTCGAGGATCTGGGCCTTGCAGGTGCCACACGTCCCGTGGGTGCAGGCGTGTGGCAACCAGACGCCCTCGCGCAGGCAGGCGTCGAGCACTGTCTGGTCCTCCCGGCACGGGATTTCGGCGCCGATCGGTTCCACCCGAATGGTGTGGGTCACCATGTTCTGCCTCCAGTCAAGCGGTGAACTGCAGCAGCGCCTTGTGGCCGATGCCGAGCTCGGTGAGCGGCGCGTCGCCGGGGGCGCCGAGGGGCTGCCCGTTCACCCGCCAGTCGCCCACGGACGCCGGGTCGAAGTCGGGGTCGGAGCCGGCCCACGGACCGACGACGGTCTCCACGAATTCGGCGAAAGCCATCGCCTTCGGCACTCGGAAGCACGCGGCCGAGCAGAAGACCGGGTTGCCTTCCCAGTGCACGTAGACGAGTTGGTCGTCGCCGAAGAGCTCGGCCCGGTCCGCGGAAGGGAAGTCGTAGCTGTAGAGCGCTTTCACTGCCATGTCAGACTCCCTGTTCCCCGTCGCCGCTGTGCCAGTCGACCCACGACTGCTGGTCGGGCGAGCCCTTGTACTCGCCGTTGTCGCCGTCCTGGATCCCGTACCACTCCAGGACTTCGGGCACCGACGGGCCACCGCAGTTGCCCTGGTAGATCTGGTGCACCGGCAACCAAGCCTGCACGAACTTCTCCGGTTCGCGCTCGAAGATCCACTGGCAGCCGTCACTGCAGGTGTGGAACGTCTCCCCCCGGAACTCGCTGGTGCGGAAAGAGGTCTTGGCCGGGTCGTCCTTTTCGGTGAACACCATCGGGATCTGGCAGATCTGGCACAGCTGCGGCAGGCCCTGGAAGAACACCCGGCCACCGCCGGCCTCAATCCGGTGGTGCTTCTCCCAGACCGGCCGGTAGTACTGGTCGAAGGTCGCCGGGTACTGCTCGGACAGCCAGCGCATGTGGGACTCGCTCGGCGCCTGGGTGGTGAAGGCCGCGGCGAAGGAGAAGTTGTGGAGGATCTTGTAGACCTCGTGCGACAGCTTGTCCTTCTCGGCGATGGCGTCCTGGACGTGCTTGGGCGGGCGGATGCCGTAGAACTCCAGGTCCGGGAAGAGCCCGCCCAGCATCTGGTCCTCGAAGTACAGCTCGAACGCCTCTTTCCAGCTCATCACCGGCTTCGGCAGCATGTAATCCATCATGCCGGCGACGAGCGCGGACATCCGGTACGCACGCCAGAACCACTTGTCGATCCATTCCTGGATGATCGGCACGTTGCCCTCGTCCTGCTCCAGCAGGAACTTGATCGCCTCCAGGCCGAGCGTCATATGGCGGCTCTCGTCCGACTGGGCGGAGAAGCCGAACGACATCGTCGGCATGTCCCCGTTGAAGCTGGCACCGCTCATGAACGGCACGAAGAGCAGGTTCGTCAGCAGGTACTCGAAGCTGAACGAGATCGAGATGAGGAACTCGAACGGGCCGGCGGTCATCGCGTCGTCGAACAGCGACTTCGGCACCGACAGGTACCAGACCCGGTCGTGCATCTTGGACCAGCTGTGGAAACCGCCGTAGTACTTGTTGTAGTTGCTGATCGTGTGGATCTGCGTCTGGCAATGCCGCAGCTCGTCCACGCTCTGGCACAGTGCGGCGAACCGCGGCGCAGGTCCTTCGAGGAACCGCGCGAGGTAGGCGAAGTGCCGGTGCGCGGCGTACTCCAGCGGTGTCACGCCCTGGATGAACAGCTTGATGGCGTTGAGGTAGCTGGCGTCGGCGAGGCCGAGGTGGCCCTGGCTCTGGGCGAAACCGTCCAGCACGGCGTAGAGCCGCTTGTCCTTTTCGGCCTGGTACTTGTAATACGCGTCCACGGTGAGCCGGAAGGGGTCCTCCCAGCCGTCCCAGTCGTGGATCTTGACGCCCTCGTAACTGGTGTAAGGAAAGAGCTGCTCCTTCGTAACGTAGCTCGGCTCCCAGTCCAGATCACGGGTGAGCAGCGAGTAGCGCTCCTTGAGCGGCAGCTTGCGGCGCGGTGCGGTCTGCGTCATTGTCTAGTGCTCCCACTTCACGATGATCCGGTCGTCGTCCCATTCCGAGAGGCTGCCCGCGAAGGACACGATGGCCAGCTGGAACTCGCCGGTCTCCCATTCGCGGCCGATTTCCCGCTCCACTGTTTCTCGGTTGATCACGATCTGGCCGGCAGCCTGGATCTTGACCAGGCCGGGCAGGTGCCGGACGGTCAGTTCGGGGTTGTCGGATCGGATGGCGGCGATGAGGCCCCGGTTCTCTTCGGACTCTTGGATGTCGATGCCCACCTGGCGCAGGGTCTCGCTCACGCTGCATCTCCGGTGATCTTGGCCCAGCGCTGCTCGGCCGCGGTCGTGGTTCGTGCGAGCGCGGCGACCGCGCCCGCGTCGGGCAACTGACGGTCGACCACTCGCGCCAGCTCCGTCGCGGCCTCGTGGGCGAGCGGGTTCCAGGTTGCGACGATGCGGGCGAGATGCTCGCGGTTCGCCTCGCCGTGCCGCTCGTCACGCGCCCACGCGGTGATCAGCGCGTCGAGCCACTTGCGCTGGTCCTTGAACCAGGTGTGCAGGTACTGGGTGAACAGGCTGTACGCACCCGCTCCGCCGGTGAGCGCGACTTCGTCGAGCTCGCGGTACAGCACCGGGTAAACCAGCGAATCAACCAGATCGACCGCAACCAGGCCCTCGGCCCAGTCGGCCATCACCATCGCCTCTTCGACAAAGCGGCGCAACGGCTGCAGGTGTTCACTGTCCAGCCACTCGCGCTTCGCCACCTGCAGCAGTTCGCCCGTTCCTTCGCCGATCGCGATGCCGACCCGCGACAGCATCTGCGCGTTGCCGATGCGATCGAACGCAGCGAAGGTGCAGCACTGCTCCAACGAGGTCCCGTAGGCGAACCGCGCCCCGCCGACGCTCACCATTTGCGCACCCGATTCGTAGTGCCGCAACGGAAGCACAACCGACGACAGCACCGTGCGCCACGCCGCCGGCAGCTTCGCCAGCAGCTCACGCTCTTCCAGGTAGTTCAGCTGCTTGTTGAACTCGTCGTGCAGCGCGGCGCGGTTGGTGACGTACGGCGTGTAGTAGAACTGCCGCGGATCGGTGTAACTGTAGGGATCCGCCAGCTTCAGCACGCTGTAGTCCGCGTCGTAGAGCTCACGGCTGTCGTCCCAGGTGGGACGGTAGTGGAAGTTCTCCCGAGGCTCGACATCGAGTGTCGCTTCCAGATACCGGCTCGCCGGCTGGTCACCGAACCGGTCGATCACGTTCTGGTAGGTCTGCCGCTTCGGCTCGAGGACCTGGTACCGCAGTTCGTATTGCATGAAATCCTCTTCCGGGTCAGTGATACGCAGGAGCAGTCAGCAGGCTCAACAGCAGCGCCCGCAGTTCTTCCTCGCCGGCCAAGCGCTTGGGGTCCTGATCGCGTTCACCGGCGATGATCAACTCGGCGACGGCGTCACGGCCGGACATCGCGGTACGAATTCGTGCCCTGCGATCGGCGAACCCGACGGTGAAAGCGAGTTCGCCACTCTCACTGTCATCGACCAAGCTGAAAACCTCGCCGTGCTCCCGGAGGATCGCGTTGGCTTCACTGACCAACTGCTCGGCGAGAGATCGGATGATCACCTGTTCGTCGGTGGCCACCGCCACCGACCGTGGGGCCGCCGGCTCGGTGGCCGGCGCGGGAGCTTCCTCCCCGTCCAACAACGACTGGACAGCCAGCATGAACGGGGTCACGGCTCCTCCTTGAGTCCGGAACAGTCAGCCAGGAACACCTGGTGTCCGTCGATTGTTTCGGACCCATTGGGAGATGTGAAATACCTAGATCTTCAAGATTGATATCTCACCGTTCTCAATCGCCGTGCCGCTAGCGCGGACCACCGACGAGCGAGTGCGTGCGCGACAACACCTTTGCCACGTGCGGCGAGCTGTCGTCCACCCGGGTCACAACCGCGAGCTGGACTTCCCGGGTGCTGCCGGCGAGAGGGCGGTACTGGGCTCCGGTGATCTGCAAGTGCTGCACCGACGCCGGCACCAGTGCGACGCCGAGTCCGCCCGCGACGAACGAGACCAACGTGGCCGTTTCGGCGACTTCCTGCACGACGGACGGCACGAACCCCGCTTGCTGACAGGCGTCGAACACAGCGTCGTACACCACCGAACGGTGGCGCGAGGGGTAGCAGATGAAGGGCTCGTCACGCAGGTCCGCCAGCCGCACCGTGTCGCGTTCGGTCAACGGGTGGCTGGCGGGCAGCGCCGCGATGAGCGGTTCTCGACGCAGGATGCGCACCTGCAGCCTGGGCTCCCGGACCGGGGGGCGGAGGAAGCCGATGTCGAGGGTTTCCTCCACCAGCGCCGAAACCTGGTCGGGAGTCAGCAACTCGCCTTTGAGCTCCAGCTCGATGCCCGGCAGATCTCGCCGCAACACGCGCGCCAGCGAAGGCAACAGCTCGTACGTGGCCGATCCGGTGAACCCGATCGCCACCCGGCCGACATCACCGTTGGCGACGCGGCCGGCTTCGAGCCCCGCCGCCTCCACCGAAGTGAGCACAGCGCGGGCCCGGTCCAGGTATCGCCGACCGGCGGGCGTCAGTTGCACTTTCCGCGTGGTACGGGCGAGCAGTTCGACGGCGAGCTCCGCCTCGAGCTGCTTGATCTGGTGCGACAGCGCCGGCTGCGCGATGTGCAGCCGGTCCGCTGCCTTCCCGAAGTGGCACTCCTCGGCGACGGCGACGAAGTACCGCAGGTGCCGCAACTCCATCTGGACCTCACTTTCGATGCCGGCGCCCACCGCGGCCTCAGCTTCGCGGCGAACGACTGCGCGGTGTGGTACTCCGGCCACTCCCCTCCGGTCGACGACCCGGTGCACTTGCTGAACCAGGCGGGACCGCAGGGCGAGGAGTGCCACTTCGGGTAGATCCACTGCTCGTTGATCGCCTACTTGCCGCGAAGCCGGCATCCCGGCCCCGCGGCACGTTGATACGTACCATGCCGAGATCGGTGAGGACAGTTCTGGCTCAGCTGCCGCACTTTCCACGATCGGAGGTCATACCCTTCGCTTTACAGCGCCGGTGACGACCGCCCATCGTCGAGCAACCGGACGGTCAACGAGAGGCAGGCGGTATCACCGCCGCCGAACCGGTGCCGATGTGACACGGCGCGGAATCGGCCGGCCGCCGGTCCAGCAGACCATGAAAGGGTCGGCGGCGCACTCCGCCGGACGCGGCCAGGGCGAGCGCTCCACCGACCAGCAGGGACACGCGCAGCAAGGCGCGACCGTCCAACTCTCCCCACACCATCGCCACCTCCGTTGGTGTGCCGGCTTCCTCGCCCGGTTCGCAAGGCCAGGTCCGCCGGCCCGACCGGGGACAACGACCGTTCGTCGGATCCTCTGCTCCCATCAGCCCGTCCGGTCTTGACGAACGGCCCGGCACAGGACTTCAGTGAGGCGATGCGCGTCGCCCGGTTCTTGTGCGCCCTGTGTCTGCTCCTCGCTCCCCTGGCGGTGCCGACACCGGCACTCGCGGCCGGGCAGGTGACGGCGTTCGACCTCGACGCCGCAACGATTCCCGGCCTGCAGCGGATGATGGATTCCGGCACGCTCACCTCGGTGCGCCTGACCGGCCTCTACCTCGCGCGAATCCGGTCGGCCGACCCGAAGGTGCACGCCGTGCTCTCGGTCGATCCGACGGCACTCGGACAGGCCGCGACGAGCGACCTCCGCCGGCGACTCGGCCGCACCCGCGGCCCCCTCGACGGGATTCCCGTACTGCTCAAGGACAACATCGACACCCGCGGCCTCGAAACGACCGCCGGCTCGCGGGCGCTGCTGGCGCGGCCCCCGGCCCAGGACGCCCCTCTGGTGACGCGGTTGCGCGCGGCCGGCGCGGTGGTCCTCGGCAAGACGAACCTGTCGGAGTGGGCGAACTACCGCTCCACCAACTCCACGTCGGGCTGGTCGGGAGTCGGGCTGCAGACCAACAATCCCTACGCGCTGGACCGGAACCCCTGCGGCTCGTCGTCCGGCTCGGGCGCCGCGGTCGCGGCGTCGCTGGCGCAGGTCGCCGTGGGCACCGAGACCGACGGCTCGATCGTGTGTCCGGCCGGTGCCAACGGTGTCGTGGGCCTGAAACCGTCGCTGGGTCTGGTCAGCCGGACGGGCGTGGTCCCCATCTCGGCCGAGCAGGACACGGCCGGGCCCATGGCACGACACGCGGTCGACGCCGCCATCCTGCTCTCGGCGCTGCAGGGGCGGGATCCGGCCGACCCCGCGACCCGGATCTACCCGCCGGGCCAGCCCACGGACTACGCGCGGCTGCTCGCTCCGGATGCGCTCCGAGGCGCGCGGATCGGCGTGTGGCGGCAGTCCGGGACCGATCCCACCGTCGACGCGACGGTGCAGCACGCGGTGGACGTGCTGCGGGCACAGGGCGCGACTGTGGTCGACGTGAACCTGCCGTACCAGGACCAGATCGGCGCCGCGGAGAACGCCGCGCTGCTCAGCGAGTTCGCCCGCGACCTCCCGGCCTACCTCGCCCACCGCCCGGCCGCGCCGCAGACGATCGCCGGGCTCGTCGCCTTCAACCGGCAGGACCCGGTCGAGCTCAGCAGGTTCGGGCAGGAACTGTTCGAGCAGGCTCTCACCGCACCGGCCACCACCGATCCCACCTACCTGCGCAACCGCGCGACCGCCACCACGCTGGCGCGGAAGTCCATCGACGACACCCTCGCCGCACAGCACCTCGACGCGATCATCTCCCCTACCAACGGCCCGGCCTGGCTCACCACCTACGGCCACGGCGATGTCGGCTACGAGATCGGCTCGTCCACGCCGGCCGCGGTCGCCGGCTACCCGGACGCCAGCGTCCCGGCCGGTTACGCGGGTGAGCTTCCCCTCGGGATCTCCATCTTCGCGGGCCGCTGGTCCGACGCTCACGTACTCTCACTGGCCGCCGCCTTCGAACACGCCGACCCGGTCCGCCACGCCCCGCGCTTCATCCCTACGGTCGGTTGACCGGCCGTCAGGTCCGTGTTGCGCCTCCTGCGCCTCCTGCGCCGCCGACGGGCCGGCTGAGGCGGGCGTGGCGGCGGGAGATCGAGGGCTTGCTCGCGCTCGATCTTTCGCCGCCCGTGCATCGGCGTCCACCACTCCACGACGAGCATCGTCGCCTCGTCATTGAGGCGGGTGTGTACGACCCCCCGACGTCGGCGCGGTCGCCGTCCGGTCCTTCGGCGATGGGTCCGGCGGCGATCACTCGGCGCCGTGCAGGGCGAATCGCGGGTCCCCACGGAACATGGACAGTTCGTAGCTGACATATGCGGCCGGAAGAAAATCAATGTGAACTGCATCGCACCCGGCGTAGCATTCACGAGCTTGCCGGCAGGCGGCAGGCACACGCAAAGGGGGCGGACATGTACGACTACTTGGTCGTCGGTGCGGGTTCGGCAGGCTGTGTCCTGGCCGCCCGGCTCAGCGAAGACCCCGACGTGACGGTGGCACTGGTCGAGGCCGGGCCGCCGGACACCGCCGACGAGATCCACATCCCGGTGGCTTACCCGTCTCTGTTCAAGAGCCGCTGGGACTGGGACTACGACAGCGAGGCCGAGCCCGAGTTCGGTGGCCGGCGGGCTTACCTGCCGCGGGGTCGCACGCTGGGCGGCTCGAGCTCGATGAACTCGATGTTTTAAATGCGTGGCAGCCGCTCCGACTACGACAGCTGGGCGGCGGGCGGAGCGGAGGGCTGGAGCTACGACGAGGTGCTCCCGTACTTCCGCCGTGCGGAGGACAACGAGCGTGGGACGGACGAGTACCACGGCGTCGGAGGGCCGTTGGCGGTGTCCGACGGGCGGTTCGCTGGCACCCATTGGGCGAAGCGTTCCTCGAGGCTGCGGCGCAAGCGGGCTACCGGCACAACGCCGACTTCAACGGCGCGAGCCAGTTGGGCGTCGGCCGCTACCAGGTGACCCAGCGCAACGGCCTGCGCTGCAGTGCGGCCGACGCTTACCTGCGTCCGGCGATGCGGCGTCCGAACCTCACGGTGATCACCGAGGCACTCGCGCACCGGGTCCTCTTCGAGCGCGGCCGTGCGGTCGGCATCGAGATCAGCCGCGGCAGTCAGCTCGAAGAGCTGCGGGCCGAGCGTGAGGTCGTCCTTTCTGCGGGCGCGTACGGGACACCGCACCTGCTGCTGCGCTCGGGTGTCGGTCCTGCCGCAGGGTGAGCTCGCTCCTCGATGCGCCCGCGGCTCTGCTGCGGCCATCGATCATCGCCCGCGTGATCGCCGGGAACCGGCACAGGACACCGGGGCACGCACCGTCCAGGGAGGTGCTGATGCCGAACTGAATTGCCGCGGGTACCCGGCACCGTTTCCGTGCGCGTAAAGCCGAGCCATCGACCGCGGTCGCCAGGTAGGTAGCGGGAGGAGCAAGCGAGGGCGTAGATATAGAGGTTCCTCTGCTTTGGGGTGGTTGCCGTGTCCGAGTATCTGCTGGACAACCGGGCCAGACAGGCTCGTGACCGCTTCGGTGCGCTGTCCGCGTTGTTCGACCGGGTGACCGATCAGCACTTCGAAGCGATCGGTGTTGCCGCCGGCTGGCGGTGCTGGGAGGTCGGCGCGGGCGGTCCCGCGGTGCCGCGGCTTTTGGCGGAGCGGGTTCATCGCGGGGGAACGCCGGGCACGGTGCTGGCTACCGACATCGAGATCGGGTGGCTCGGTGAGATGCCGGCCGGTGTCGAGGTGCGACAGCACGACGTCGTCCACGACGAGGTGCCCGGTGCTGGTTTCGACCTGGTGCACGCCAGGTTGGTGCTGGTGCACCTGCCCGAGCGGGAGACGGTGCTCCGGCGGCTGGCGGGGACGCTGCGGCCAGGCGGTTGGTTGTTCGTCGAGGACGTCGAAACCGCCTTGCAGCCCGTGGCGTTTCTGGATCCGCACGCGGATGTCGAGTTCCTGGGCAACCGGATTCGCGCGGATTTCGTCGCTCTGCTCGAGCAGCGGGGCGCCGACATGACGTTCGGTCGTAAGCTGCCGCGGCTCCTTCGCTGGTGCGGTCTGGTAGACGTGACCGCAGACGGCCGGATCACCCTCGCGCATCCGGGCGGCGCGGACCTGGAGCGCGCCAACATCGACCAGGTGCGCGCCGGCCTGGTCGGACAGGGCCATGTCACCGCCGAGGAGGTCGACACGTACCTGAGCGCCCTGGACCGGCTTACCCCGGCGGGACCACCGTTGATCTCGGTGTATGGCCGCCGGCCCGAGTAGCCATGACGAACTCCGACCCGAACCGCTGCTATCCGCCGGCGGCGTGCGGCAGTCACCGGCTGCGGTATATCTGCGGACGGACACCACGGGGATCACGCTCTCGCAGCTTCGCCATGATGAGCGCCGCGGCGATCGACTCGCCGAATCGGACCGGATGTGCTCGCCGCGCCGGTTCGTCGCCCGCGTGTGCTCCACCATCGTGTCCACCCTGTCCAGCACCGCGCGCGCATGGCCGGCCAGCACGCGCCCCGCCTCCGTCGGCGTTGCCGAACGAGAACCCCTGATCAGCAGCGCCACGCCCAGGCTGTCCTCCAGCACCCGCATGGCCCGCGACACGGCTGGAGGCGGACGACGACCGCGCCGATCCTCAACGCCACCCCGGTTCCCTGCACGACGTCACCGGCGGCGACGCCGAGGATCGCGAGCAGCCCCGCCCGCGTCCCCCGGCGAGCGCGCTCTTGAGGACGCTATTCGCACACTCCCCCATACACATACCAGCCAGACAGTGTCCAATCTGGACTTTCTGACAGGCGTTCCTGCGGCGTTTCGTATCGAGCGCACCACGGCTGTCGCCACAACTTGGCAAAAACCCCGGTGTTCACATCGGCGGTGTGGTCACCCGCCCCACCGGACCCAGGCCGTTCATGGCGGGCGCGACGGTACCGAACGTCGCGGTGACCAGCGGCCGGTCGCTGTCCCCCGCCAGCAGCCACTCGGGCAGCACACCACCGCCGTTGTACGGGACGTAGCGCATGGACCAGCCCTCGGGCCGGCCGGTGAGCATACTGGGCGGTGCGACATCGACGTAGCCGGCGAGATCGGGCCGGCCGGCGCCGTGGTTGTCGAGTTCGTCGGCCAGGTGCTCGTGCGCGGCCTCGACCAAGCCGCCTGGACGGCCGAAGCCGAGGCCGTGTCCGATCACCGGCACGCCGAGCCGGCCGCCGACCAGCAGGCCGGCCACGGTCAGCATGGACTGCACTACAACGTCGGGCCGGAACCGGTCGGCGGTCTGGACCGTGCGGTCGATCAGCGGCGTGGACAGCGTCGGCACCAGGTCGGCGATCTGCCGGATGTCGGTGGTCTTGTTGATGAACAGCCGCGCGAACTGCTCGGGTTCGGTTTCCCGCAACGTCCTCATCATCTGCCGCATCTCAGCTTCGACCATGACATCGGCAACCGGCAGGCCGGCGTCGCGGGCGGCCAAGGCGTCGCCGCCGGTTGCTATCAGCACCTCGTGTCCCGCAGCGCGGAGCGCCCATGCGAGAGGATCATCGGAAAGGCGTGGCCGATGCCCGGAAGCGACACGAACAGTACGCGCACGAGAAAAACTCCTCATGTGTGGTGACGCAGTAGGCGCACCCGTCGGGGCCGCATCCCAGGACAAGCCACCAGCAGCCCGGGGCAACAAAAAGGGCGAACCCCACAGGGCACCACAGCGCCGGATACTGTGTCGTTCGTACCGATCGTCGGCATCGTACCGGCCCGCCATCGCCACGCGAAGTGGTCCGTTCGATCGGCTCGCTCGGACAGGACTCGCGAAACTCCGTCACTCCGGGACGGTGAACGCCGCGGTGATGCCTCCGTCGAGCGGGATCGCGGCTGCCGTGCCGGCGCGGGGCCCCGGTTCTGGGCGCTTGTCCTGGCCGAGGCGCACAACCGCGGCATTCCAGATGTCCTGATCTGCTGCTTGGGCCGGCTCGCAGGCTCGGTCGCTGGGCGCCGTTCCAGGCGAGGGTCACCAGGGGATGGTGCCGTCACGGCCGAGGAACGTCCCGGTCGGGCCGCCGGGCTCCACCAGGGCAGCGGTCAGGATCGGTGCTACACCCTCCTCGACGGTCTGGGTGCCGCGGAAGCCGTTGAGGTCGGTGGCCGTGTAGCCGGGGTCCACGACGTTCACCCGCAACTCGGGGAATGCCTTGGCGTACTGGACGGTCAGCATCGCGACCGCGGACTTCGACGCGGTGTACGGGAGGTTGGCGACGGTGTACTCGACGCGGCCGGGATCCAGGACGAAGGGCACCGAGCCGAGCCCGCTGCCGACGTTGACGATCACCCCGTGCGCGCTGCGCCGCAGCAGGGGGAGGAAAGCGTGCGTGACCCGCACGAGGCCCAGCACGTTCGTGGCGAACACGGCGGCGACGTCGTCGGCCGTGACATCCGCGGGTTCCTTGCGTCCGCCGGAAATGCCCGCGTTGTTCACCAGCACGTCGAGCGAGTCGCGCTCCCGTGTGACCCGCTCGGCCGCGGCCTGGACCGACGCGTCGTCGGTGACGTCCAGCACCAGCGGCACGCCACCGCCCAGCCGTTCCGCGGCCTGGCGGGCGTTGTCCTCCTTGCGGGCCGCGAGATAGACGGTGTGGCCCGCTTCGAGCAGCCGGCGGGCGGTCTCGAAGCCGAGGCCCTTGTTGGCTCCGGTGATCAGTGTCGTGGTCATGCCTCCACGATGCCGGGCGACGCAGGACGGGGCCAGAGACGGCGTTTCCTGGTAGTCCGAATACCAGGCAGTGCGCAGCAGTGGCTGGCAGCATGGACGCATGAGTACGGAGCTGGCGGAGATCCTGCGGTTCTGACGGGAACGGCTGCCACCGGCGGGGGCGGGCCTCGGCTGGATGCCCTTGCCGCGCGAGCCGGGCTGCGGACCAGGGGCGGCCTCGATCAGGCGGCAGGAGACGCCGCGGCGGGCGAGCTCGCAGGCCAGCGTCAGCCCGGTCGGGCCGGCGCCGACGATCAACACCGTCAGCGCGTTCCGCACCTGCGGCGACAGCTCCGGTTTCGTCGTCTCGGTCATCGTCCCCCGGCCAAGAAAGGAATCTCTTTCTAGTGAAAGTAGAGCCTCTTGCTAAGAAAGGCAAGCCTTTCTATCGTGGAGCGGTGGTTACCGAGGCGTCAGGACCCGTCCGCCGTCGCCGGCACGGCAAGGAACTCGAGTCCGCGGTGCTCGCCGCTGGATGGGACGAGCTGGTCGAAGTCGGATACGCTCGCTTGACGATGGGCTCGGTCGCCGTACGCGCTCGGACCAGCGAGCCCGTGCTCTACCGCCGTTGGGCCAACAAGGACCAGCTCGTGCTCGCCGCGATCCAGCACCACCGGAACGCCAACCCGGCCGCAGTCCCCGACACCGGCGCCCTGCGCAGCGATCTGCTCGCCCAACTGACGGCCGTGAGCGAAGCCCTTGCCGGCTACTTCGCCATCGCCGCAGCCGCCGCCTTCTCGGGGCTACTGACCGACACCGGCCTCACCCCCGCACAGGCCCGTGACAAGGTCATGGACGCCCAGCAACTCCCGCGTGTCCGAACCATCTACCAACGCGCCCACGACCGCGGCGAGATCGACCTCCGGCGCATCCCCTCAGTCGTGCTCGACATGCCGTTCGACCTGGTGCGTCACGACCTGCTCATGGACCTCGAGCCACTGAAGCCCGCGCGCATCCGGTCGATCGTCGACGAACTCTTCCTGCCCCTCGTGCGGAACTGACGCGCATCGATCGCCAACGTGAAGAAGCGCTTGCCGGTGGCGGCAGCCGGCCTGGTGTCACGCGTGAGGAGTCCGCGGAGCTGCGGGAACTGCGCAAGCGCAACCGGCTGCTGGAGCAGGAGAACGAGGTCCTGCGCAAGGCCGCCGCCTATCTGACGCAGGGAACCTGCCGGGAAAATAGTCTTCCCGCTCGTCCGTGACCTGGCCGCGGCCGACGTCCCGATCAGGGTACCGGCCGCGGTGACGTGCAGGGTGCTGGGCATCTCCCGGCAGGCCTACTACCAGTGGCGATCCGCCCCGGTCTCGCAGCGCGATTGGGATGACGCCCATCTGATCAACGTCGCGCTCGACATTCACGCCGACGATCCGGGCGACGGGTACCGGTTCATCGCCGACGAACTCGCTGCGCGTGGGTTCACCGCCTCGGAGAACCGGGTATGGCGGATCTGCTCAATGCAACAGATCTTTTCGTTGCACGCCAGGAAGAAAGGACGTCACCGAAAAGCGGGACCACCGGCGCATGACGACTTGGTACGCCGGAACTTCACCGCCGGCGCACCGAATGTGCAGTGGTTGACAGACATCACTGAGCACCACCAGAGAAGGCAAGCTCTACCCCTTCGCCTACTACAGCCATCGGGTGAGAAGTTCCCGCGAGCCCCTGCGCCCACTGAAACTTGATTCTGCGCAAGTAAAGCGCCGCGGTCTTCGGCATGGCAGTACGAACCGCAACGAGTGAACCGCCCCGCCGAGCCCAGGCACCGGCGCCTTCCCTGACAGGACCATCGTATCCAGACAAGCCAGGTGGTGAGGACATGAAGGCGGTCCGCTTGCATCATTACGGCGAGCAACCGAGGCTCGAGGACGTCCCCGAGCCCTCGATTTCCCAACCACTCGACGTCATCGTCGAAGTGGGCGGAGCCGGGTTATGCGAAACCGATCTGCAGGTGATTCAGGGGCAATGGGGCGCCAGAACCGACCCTGTCCTGCCACTCACGCTCGGCCACGAGAACGCCGGCTGGGTACGCGAGGTCGGCACGGCCGTGGAAAACGTGCAGGCCGGCGACCCGGTCATCGTGCACCCGCTGACCACGTGCGGATTCTGCCGGCCGTGCCGCGCGGGCGACGAGGCACACTGCGAACGCGCCGCCTTCACGGGCGTCGACTTCGACGGCGGCATGGCCGAGTTGCTGCTGACCAGCGCCCGTTCCCTGGTCAAGCTGCGCCCGCTGCTGCAGCCCGCGGAGGTCGCCACGCTCGCCGACGACGGGCTGGCCGCCTACCACACCGTCCGGGCCGCGCTGCCGCTGCTGTATCCCGGCACCTGCGCCGTCGTGCTGGGGGCGGGACGGCTCGGGCGCGTCGGCCTGCAATGCCTCTTGGCACTGAGCCCCGCGGAAGTGGTAGTAGTCGACCTGTCCGACCGGGACCTCGGCGTCGCGGCCGGGCTGGGCGCACATCACACCGTGCGAGCGGGCCGAGGGCAGGTCCAAGCCGTCCGGGACCTGACGTCCGGTGCGGGCGCCGACGTCGTCCTGGATTTCGCCGAACGGCCGGGAGCCGAAGCCGACCGGATCGCGATGGTGCGGCGCGCCGGTTCGTACTTCGTCGTCGGCTCCGGCGCGAACATGGATATCCCGGCAGTGGACGTCATCGCGTCAGAGATCAACGTCGTGGGCAAGTTCTCCGGCAGTCACGGCGACCTCGCCGACCTGGTGACGCTGGCCGCGCAGCACCAGATCAAGCTGGAGACCTCGACCTATGACCTCGACTCGGTCGCCGAGGTGATCAGCGACCTCGCGAACGGGCGGCTGCGGAGCTGGGGCGTGCTCACTCCCACGCCTGGCTGACCCCGCAGTTACAGCAGGAGGTCGAAGATCTCGAACACCGTTTCCCAATGTGTGGTCTGCGGGTTCTTGAGCCCAGGCTCGATGAGCTTGAACGTCCGGGCGAGTGCGCAGCTCAGGCCGCCGGCGATGGCCGGCAGACGGGCTTCCGCCTCCTCCGACACCGCCAGCTCCAGCGACGGCCGTGCTGCGATGGCGTCCAGCAGCGGCTGCAGCTCGATGTCCTCGTCGAGCCTCCTGAATTCGTGCATGCTCTCCTGCAGGCCCTTCGTGATGGGCAGGTCCTGCGGTTCGATGACGTCGCGCCCGTTGGTCTTCGCCGTGTTCCGCGCCATCAGGAACAGGTCGTACAACTGCGTATTGATGAACTGGTTGTAGCGCTTGAGATCGTTCTTATCGACGTCAAGCCCGGCAGCGGCCCGGAAGAACCGCTCGAACTTGGCGACACCCATCACCGACATGACCCTCACCTCCCGATTTCCGCGAGACAACGGTGCACCATGTGGACCGCCATCGCGCCCTCATCGACCGCCGAAGCGACTCGTTTGGTCGAGCCGCTCCGCACATCGCCGACCGCGAATCACGCCGGGCCGGCCTGTTTCGAGTGTGAAGGGTCGGCGGCCGAAGCGCTGCCAGGTGCCCTCCGCCGGGGCCTCGGCTCCGGTATGGAGGTAGCCGCGGTCGTCGAGCGCGAGCGTCCCGCGGAGCCATCCGGTTCTCGGCCGCCCCCCGATGAAGACGAACAGATTCGACGCCTCGAGGGTGCGGCGTTCGCCCGTACCGTTGTCCCGCATAATCACGGCTTCCAGGGCGAACGTGCCCTCGACCCCGACCACCGCGGCCTGCCCGGCCGAATTCCCCCAGCCCAGCACGGCGACGGCGCGGCCCCCGCACGCCGGCGCCTCCAGCTCAGTCGCAGCGTAGTAGACGCCGTTGCCCTCAAACTCCGACAAACCAGGCACCTCCGGCCGACGATATCGCGCCGGTCCCAATCACGATCGTCCTCGCGTGCATCGAGTCACCGTCGTCGAACCCGACCACGTAGTACGCGTCGTGCGCCGCCAGGCCGGCCGCCTTGGCGGGCGGCTGTGCTGCCCAGCCGGGCGCTCGCCGTCTCGCTCATCGCCCGCTCCTAAGCGTTGGCGGTTTCGTGGCGTCGGGATCCCGTGTCGATGCTCTGCTGCTGTTCCCGCGGCGCGCCGATCTCCACCTTGCGGGGCTTGCTGGCTTCGGAAACAGGAATCGTAATGGTCAGGACACCGCGGTCGAACCGGGCCTCGAGCTTTCCCGAGTCCAGGTTGTCGCCCAGGAAGAGCTGCCGGGAGAACTCCCCGGCCGGCCGCTCGTCGACGATCACCTCATCGCCCTCTTGCCGCGCGGGACGGCGTGTCACCCGGATGTTGACCACGTTCCGTTCCACTGTCAGTTCGACGTCGTTCGGATCTACTCCGGGCAGGTCGAGTTCGATGACGAACTCGTCCCCGCGCCGAAACGCCTCCATCGGCATGGTGCGCATCGCGCGGTTGCCGGCCAACACCTGCTCGCCCAGTCGGTCCAATTGCCGGAACGGATCAAAACGCATCAAAGCCATTGTGGCGTTCCCTCCTTGACTGCCGCGGCATTTGCCATTTTCGTGATCCACCCTCGCAAGCGTGGGCGGCGACCGCACTCACCCGCCGGGCCAGAATCCCTGCGTGAATTCAACCTGGGAGTGTGAGTCACCCCCCGATGTTGCCGAATTGTTCTGCTCACCGACGACTGCCGATTGTGCAGTCGCCGCCGGCCGGTGAGGTCAGGCGTCCGCGCCGTGGTCGGCGGCCATGCGCCGGCAGGATTCATCGGCCCGGGCGCCGTCGTCTTCGTGGATCGCCTCACGCCGCCGGGGCGAGGTCCGCGGCTTGGCCTCAGTAATGATCTTGATGGACACCAGCGCCCGCATCGTGTACAGGGCCCATCCCGTGGCTCGAATCCGACCGGCATCGGATAGCTATCCGCCTGCGGCAGGAGCGCCTTCGCCTCTCGCCGGACGGGCCCGGGGTGCGAGTGCCGCACCGGGGACGGCTTTGGGCATCGCGGGGCTAGGCGGGGCCCTGATTTTCACCTCGGCAGGGCGTCGACCGGGCGGGGCCGGCGGGCCAGGCTCAGTCGCGGAAATCGGCCGGAACTGGAGGAGAACATGACACTGCCAGTGCGACGGTCCAGCGGGCCGGTGAACAGGTGGGCACCACTCAGGGAATTCGAGGATCTCTACGAGCAGATGGGACAGCTCGTCCAGTCCGTGTCCGGTGCCCCGGCGGGCGCGGCGTGGATGCCTGCCGCCGACGTGACCGAAAACGACGACGAGTACGTGATCGAGATCGAACTGCCTGGCGTGCACGGGGACGACATCGCGGTCGAGGCGAACGGTCGCGAGCTCGTCGTGTCTGGTGAGATAAAGGAAAAGGAACGCAAAGGCATCCTGCGCCGCCGGACCCGCCGGATAGGGAGCTTCGAATTCCGGACGACGCTGCCGGGCGAGATCGACGTTGAGCACATCGACGCAAAACTGTCCAACGGCATCTTGACCGTGCACGTGCCGAAGAACGAGCGGAGCAAGCGGCACAAGGTCAAGATCGTCGAAGGTTGATCCGGGCCGTCTTGGATCCAACCGGTCAGGGCAACACACTCGGCCGGGGTGCGGTCTCCGGTGGATCGTCTCATGGCCGACCATCATTTTCGCGTCGCCCTCGTGCTCCAACCGCAGCCGCTGCGCGATCTGCCGGGGCGACCATTGCCTTCACTGATTCCCTTGCACTGCAAGGTTTATCGGCGTCCATAGGTTCGGTCGGCGACGCCTGTGACAATGCCCTGGCGGAGTGGATCACCGGGTTGTTCAAGACCGAACTGGTCAACCGGCACGGCCCATTCACGAACCTGTCCGAGGTCGAGTACGCGGTAATGGAGTGGGTCGACTGGTACAACAACGCCCGCTTGCATTCCCGGCTGGAGCACCTCACACCGGCCGAGTACGAGAGCGCCTACTACGCTCAACAGCTGCCACGCCGACCGGCGCTGGTCTGATACCGAGGCCGGTCCCTTACCCGTGACGGTTCACCGGCTCGAGCCCGGTTGATCGCGGCAAACCCGGCTCGAAGATTCACGTGCTGTCCGACCGGGCAGGCCTGCCCCTGACCGTCGGCATCTCCGCGGCCAACACCCACGACACCCGTGCACTCAGTCCCCTGGTCAACGCGCTCCCGCCGCGGACCCCGGCGCCGGAAACCGGCCAAGCTGCACGCGGACAAGGCCTACGACATCCCCGCCCTGCGCGACTGGCTCCGCCGGCACCGAATCCTCCCGCGCATCGCCCGCAAAGGCACCGAATCATCACCTGCTACAAGGAACTCGCCAAATGAGACACACCCTGAGCCGGATACTCGTGCGGCGGAAAGGCAGCCCGCTGCGGTGATACTGCCCGGCCGTCTCGTTGCCGGTGAGGACATCACGGCGACAAACACTGCATTGGACGCCGGGCCCGAATGGCAGTCGTCCGCAGCCGGTGGACTCCGTCCTGGGGCGGCCGGCGCCTCGCGGAAGCGGTGTCACACCAGGCGAACCCGGTGGCGGCGCAGCCAGTTGTCGATGTCGAGGAGATAGGACAGTCCTATCTTCTGATACGGGCCGACGGTGCCGAACGGCGCGGAGGTCGCCGCGCTTGTGTGTCCATTCTGGATAGCACGGCGCAGCGCCGCACGGTCGACGAGATCGAACAGGGGCGCCGACGGGTCGGCGAGCAGTTCCGCGGTGGCGGCGTCGACCGCTTTGGCGTAGCCGGGGTCCTTCGTGGTCGGATAGGCGCTCTTCGGGCGCCAGGTGATGTCGGGGGGTAGCAGCCCGTCGACCGCCGTGCGGAGCAGGCCCTTTTCGATACCGCCGGTGGTCTTGAGCCCCCACGGCACATTCCAGAGGTACTCGACCAGACGGTGATCGCAGAAGGGCACGCGGACCTCCAGCCCGACAGCCATGCTCAGCCGGTCCTTGCGGTCGAGCATGAGTGCGAGCTGGCGGGTCAGGTCGAGGTAGGAGATCTCCCGGAGCCGCCGCGCCACGCCGGTTTCGCCGTCGAGTCGCGGGATCTCGGCTATCGCCTCGGCGTACCGGCCGGCCTCGTACTCCTCGGGACGGATGCGGGCGCGGATGTCCTCGTGCAGCAGCTCGGCGGGCCGCCGGGAACTCGGGAACCACGGGAAGGTCCGTCCATTGAGGACCTCCGGGTCGCGGTACCACGGGTAGCCGCCGAAGACCTCGTCGGCCGACTCCCCGGACAGCGCGACGGTGGCGTGCTTGCGGACCTCCCGGAACAGCAGGTACAGCGAGACGTCGAAGTCGCCTGCGCCCGGCATGTCCTTGGCGTGCAAGGGCGCATCCGCCGCCGCCACCAGATCGGCCGGGTCCAGCTCGACGACCGTGTGCTCGGTGCCGAGATGCTCGGCCGCCAGGCGCACGTAGGGGCCGTCGAGGCTGGGGCGGATCGGGGTGGGCTCGAAGTCGAGGTCCGCGCCGCGGAACTCGACGGAGAACGTGCGGACCCGGTCTGTGGTGGTGCCCGCGGCGAAGGCGGTCAACGCGCTCGAGTCCACTCCGCCCGACAGCAGTGAGCACAGCGGCACGTCACTGACCATCTGCCGCCGGGTGGTGTCCTCGAGCAGATCGCGCACGGTGGCCACGGTGGCGGCCAGGTCGTCGGTGTGCGGCCGGGTGGTCAGCGACCAGTAGCGGCTTTCGCGCACCCCGGACGCGTCGACGCGGAGCAGGTGTCCCGGACGCAGCTCGCGCAGCCCGCGGAACACGCCGTGGCCCGGGGTGCGCACCGGCACCGCGAACAGTTCGGCGATCCCCTCGTCGTCCAGCTCTCTCGGAAAGCGGGGATTGGCCAGCACCGCCTTCGGCTCCGAGCCGAACAGCAGTCCGTGGGCCAGCTCGGCGTAATAGAGGGGCTTGATCCCCATCCGGTCGCGCGCCAGTAGCAGCTCCTGCGAGCGGGTGTCCCAGACGGCGAAGGCGAACATGCCGTTCAGCCGTGGCACACAGTCGGCGCCCCACTCCAGGTAGCAGGCGAGCAGCACCTCGGTGTCGGAGTGGGTGCGGAAACGGTGTCCCCGGCCGGCCAGCTCGGCACGCAGCTCACGGAAGTTGTAGATCTCCCCGCTGAAGCTGATCACTGCCGCGGGATTTCGCCCGCCGGCGGCGGGCATCGGCTGACGGCCGCGCTCGACGTCGATCACGGCCAGCCGCCGATGACCGAGTGCGACCCGTGGAGCGAGCCACATGCCGGCGTCATCCGGTCCGCGGCAGGCCATCGTGGCGATCATCGACCGCACGGTCGCGGTCTCGGCGGTGATATCGCGGTCCCAGTCGACCCAGCCGGTTATGCCACACATTCGGTTTCTGTTCCCCTCGTCGTTGCTGCCCGGGTTCGGGCTTCGGTCACGTCGTCGGCGTCTCGGCGATCAGCGACGTCGCCTGGAGCGCGCTGTGGATCGCGCCGGAGTCGTACATCAGGTCGAGCAGCCGCTGCAGCCGGCGGGGCTGCAGCGTTGTCGGATAGCCCGGCAACGTGATCAGCGAGGCGATCGACGGGTCGATGCCCGCGTAGCGGGACAGCGTGTCGACCACCAGTTGATGGTCGGCGGCCAGCCCGGACGCCTGCTGGATGGCGCGGCGGAACGCGGCGACCGTATGCGGATTGCGGCGGGCGAAATCGGCGGTCGAGTAATAGCCGTCGAGCGGGAAGTCCGCCGTCGGGCCGCTGCACGGGCTGAGGATCGGCTTGGCGCCCTGCTGCTCCGCCTGCGTCACGAACGGCTCGGGGAACCAGGCGGCATCGATCGTGTGGTCGCGCAGCGCGGACAACGCCGCGGAAAAGGGCATGCCGACGTAGTGGACATTGCCCGGATCGATGTTCATGCTCCGCAGCACCCTGTCCAGGGTGACGCTCTGGATGTTGGGCGCCGGGTTGTTGATCGCGATCGTGGCGTTCGCGAGCTTGCCCGGCGTGTCGATCGGCGAGCCCGGCGGCACCACCACGGCGGTCTGACCCGGTGCGGAGAGCCCGCCCTCCGCGACGATCCGCAGGTCGACCTGGTGGCTGTCGGCGGCCTGGAAGTAGGTGCCGTAGTTGCCACCGGCCTGTATGTCCACCTTCTGCTGGTTGAGCTCGGGAATCGCCAGGTTGGACTGGGCGACCGTGTCGATGGTGACCTGAAGGCCCTGTGCGGCGAAAAGGCCGCGCTGCTGGGCGATGTAGAGCGGCACGTCGTCCGCGGTGGAGAGGGCGGCGACCCGGACGTGCGTGGTCTCGTTCGGCGGGATGGTCGCGGCAGCCGACTGGCCGCTACAGGCCGCTGACACGCCGACGAGCGCGCAGCAGGCCAGGGACGCGGACGCCCCGCGCAACAGTCTGCGGGCACGGCGCCCGAGACCGCGGGACGGGGAAGACGGCGACAATGCGCGCTGCACGGGGTATGGCCTCGATCCGGTCATCGATCGGCGAAGTAGACGGGCGGGGTGAACCACCATCCCGCGGGCGGGGGGTGCTGGTCGAGCGTGGCGATCTTCGCGTTCAGTACCTGGGTCAACAGCAGGATCGTCTGCCGGTCGTCGCCGGCGGACTGGCCGTTGGGGGGCGATGCGGCCGGCTGCCCCGCTCGCGCGGTCACGGCCGCGGTGTTGTCGTGCATCTGCATCGAGGTGTCCTTCGGTGTAGAGAGCGACCGGCTCATCCGGTCCGGTCCGGTAGGCCCTCGGGCGGCACGACGGCCCGGGGCGACGGGCCGACGATGTCGAGGCGGCTGTGGGCGAGGGCATGTTCGACGACCGTGACGAGTGTGCGGGTGGCCGACGTGGTGTCCCGGGCGTCGCAGTTGACCACGGGCCGGTCGGGGCCGAGGGCCAGCGCCTCACGGATATGCGCCTCGGTGAACGGGAACTGCCCGTCGAAACCGTTGACCCCGATGACGAACGGGATCCGGGTGCGCTCGAAGTAGTCGATCACCGGGAACGACTCGATCAGCCTTCTGGTGTCGACGAGTATCACCGCGCCGATCGCCCCGCGCACGAGGTCGTCCCACATGAACCAGAACCGCTGCTGCCCTGGGGTGCCGAACAGGTACAGGATCAGGTGCTGGCGCAGTGAGATCCGGCCGAAGTCCATCGCCACCGTGGTAGTGGACTTGTCCGGGGTGGCGGACAGGTCGTCGATCCCGGCGCTGCTCGCGGTCAGCACCTCTTCTGTGCGCACCGGTGCGATCTCGGAGGCGGCGCCGACGAAGGTGGTCTTGCCGACCCCGAAACCGCCCGAAACGACGATCTTCACCGGCGTCGGCGCGGCCGCCGGACGACCCGACGGCGCCGAGCCGTTCCTCGGTTCAGAGTCGCCTGCGGAGTTCATGAAGCACCTCTTTCAGTAACTGGGTGTCGCCGGCTCGCTCCGGATCCAGCTGGTAGGCGGTGACCAGCCCGGCCTCGATCAAGTCGGTGAGCAGGACACGAACCACGCCGAGCGGTAACCCGAGCCCGGCGGCCAGCTCGGCGATCGACGTCGGGTCGTGGCAACGGCTGAGCAGCGCCTTGGCCTCGGGAGAGACCTTCGGTGGCTCGGCGAGCAGCGGGTAGCCGAAACGGAACAGGTTCGCGGGGTCCCAGACGTGCTTCAGTTCCAGCAGCCGCCGGTGCGAATCCGGGTCCCAGGCGCTCGCGACGTCGCGGGGGTCGTTCGCCGAGCCGAGGAAGTTCATCGCGACGCCGCCGGTCGACCACGGCCGCAACGCGCCGAGAACCCGCTGGCCGCCGCTCGCGGCGCCGTCCGCGGCCGGGGCGCTGACGGTGAAGGCCAGGTACGCGGCGTCCCGGTGCCCGGCGCAGCTGCCGACCGCTGGGCGACGGCTGAATGCGCCTCCGAGCTGGCGCAGCTCGACGCAGAACACCGAATCCCCAGTGGCGTCGTATGCCGACAGCAGTGCGGTCGCCGTGTCGTCGGTCGCGTCGGACAACAACGCGCCACGTTTGTCGACATGCACCGGTGTCGTGGGATCTTCGTGCACGTCGCCGATCGCCGTGAACGGCATGGGTGCGACCGTGTCGCCGATCAGCGGTGCCGCAGCACGCATCGGCGCCAGCAGCGCGGAGCCCTGTTCGGCCGGCCCGAGGTACGCCACCCTCAGATGCACCACGCCCTGCCCGCCGGCGACACCTCGCAGCTGCATGCCGCTCGAGTCCCGCAACAGGGCGATGGAGGTGGTGCAGCTTTCCGGCAGCTGCGGCGCCCACTGCAGGTAGCGGCGCAGGACCGGTTCGGCGTCCTGCGCTCGGAAGAACAGGCCGCCGCCGTACAAACTCGGCTCGGCGAACAGCTCAATCTCCATTGCCGTCACCACGCCGAAGTTGCCCTTGCCGCCGCGCAAGGCCCAGAACAGGTCGGGGTCGTGCCCGGGATCCACATGCCGGATCCGGCCGTCCGCGGTCACGACCTCGAGGGAACACACGTAGTCGGCGCTGTAGCCGTAAGTCCGGCCGATAGGGCTCAGGCCGCCGCCGAGGGTGTACCCGATCGCGCCGACGCCCGGCGCCGAGCCGCACAGTGGAGCGAGGCCGTGGGGAGTGCACACGTCGAGCACGTCACGCCAGATCACTCCGGCGCCCAGCCAGGCGCGGCGCGTGCGGGGGTCGACGGCCACCTGTCGCATCCGCCGGGTGCTGATCACCAGGGCACCGTCGGTGCGACTCAAGCTGCTGTGCCCGGTCGCCTGCACGGCGATCGGGAGCCCGCGCTCGGCCGCGAGCTGGACGGCGGCCTGCACGTCACCGCGATCGCGGGCGCCGATCACCGCCGCCGGGCGGTGCACCGGGGCGCCGTAGGAACCCACCTGCTCGATGCGGAATCCCTCGTCGGCCGGTCCGTACACCGGCCCGCTGATCCGCTCGCGCAGCGCCGCGAGGTCCCGCGGCGACAGGACAGCCGGCTGGTGTCCTGCCTGCAGGTCTGCCCCGGCCCCCGGAGACGCCTGGATCAGCGCCTCCAGGGGCAGTGTGAGATGAGCCGTGGTGCGCCCGCCGGTGATGACGTAGGGCCTCACCATGGCCCGGGCCGGCGCGGACGGCTCCTGGCCGAGCATCGTCACTGCCCTGGTGCCGAGCCGACGCGCCGGGCCGGGTTCACCGCCCTGCCGACCCGTTCCACCAGCACTGCCATCTCGTAGGTCACCAGACCGAGATCGCAGGACGGCGCCGCGAGGACCGCCAGCGACGACCCGTCTCCCACGGCCATCAGCAGCAGTGTGCCCCGCCGCATCTCGACCACGGTCTGAGTCACCCCGTCGCCGTCGAATACCTGCGACGCCCCGGCGGTCAGGCTCGCCAGCCCCGAAGTGATCGCCGCCAGCTGGTCGGCGCGGTCGCCGGGGACCTCGACCGAGACGGCTATCGGGAGCCCGTCGGCGGAAACGACCACCGCGTGGGCCACGCCGGGTACTCGCTCGACGAAGTCGGTGACCAGCCAGTTCAGATCCCGGCCGGTGTTCTGGACGTCCTGCACAGATTCTCCTCTCCCTGTGAAGCGCACTGTGGGATCCGTGGGATCCGCCTGCCTGGGCCGGTTCACGGCCATGTCGGATCGCGGTCGGGGCGTGCGTTCGCGTCGACCCTCCGCGCGGCGGAGTGGCCACGGCGAGCACCCGACTGGTATGCGGCGAAACGAGCACGCAGCGCGTCCGGGCCCTGCTCCCAGCTCGCCTGTCCCGCCGGCTCTGCCTGCTCGTCACGGGTCTGCGCCACCGCTGCCTCCTGCCGCGTGTCGGCGTGCAGCGATCCGGGCACGTAGTTCGCTCCCGGGACACGCAATGGCAGCCCGACCGACGACTGCCCACCCGAGGTCAACGGCCGCGGCGACGGCCTGATCAGCACGGGCCGGCGATCGGCTTCCTGTTCCGGCGCCGGCCCGCGCCCGGCGGCGGCGTGCCCGCGACGCGCACCCGACTGGTACGCGGCGAAACGAGCACGCAGCGCGTCGGGGCCCTGCTCCCAGCTCGCCTGCTGCCGCGTCGGTTCGGCCGGCTCCTCGCGCGCCTGTGGCACAGCCATGTCCTGCTGCGCGTCAGTGCGCAGCGATCCGGGCACGTAGTTCGCTCCCGGGACCCGTAACGGCAGCCCGACCGACGACTGCCCACCCGAGGTCAACGCCCGTGGAGCCGCCGCGCTGAAGCCGTTTCCGGCGTGAGCAGGTTCGCCTGGTGAGCGCGAGATGGCGGGCAGCGGGTCCTCGCCGAACCAGCTCGTGGCACTCGGGCCCGCCGCGTTCATCGCGGCGATCCAGCGGTGACCCGGCCAGCCGGGGACCGGCGCTTCCGGGGCGGACGGCGAGGGCAGCTTCTCCGGCGCGGTCGGCTTCCGCCGGTCGACGACAGCGAGCGGAGGCAGCCCGACGAGGACGACGAGCCCGTGCGGCCTTCCGGGCGCCAGGTGAACGTCTATCCCGTGGCGGCGGGCGAGGCGACCGACGACGAACAAGCCCATCCGGCGCGACACCCCTGCCTGGAGCACCGGAGGGTCGGCCAGATCGGCGTTCGCCGCCGCCAGGTCTTCCGCGGTCATGCCCAGACCGCGGTCGACGATCTCCACCTGCACGCCGCCGCGGCCGGCCGGCCGGGCCCGCACCCGCACCCGTTCATCCGGCGGCGAGAACACGGTCGCGTTGTCCAGGAGCTCGGCCACCAGGTGGACCAGGTCGGTGACCATGGACTCGGCGACGTGGATGTGCGGCAGGTCCTGCGCGACGTCGATGAGCTCGTATCGTTCCACCTCGGACGCGGCCGCCCGGAGCACGTCGAACAGCGGCATCGCCTCGGTGAACCGACGGCTGGGTTCCTGTCCGCCCAGCACCAGCAGGTTCTCCCCATTGCGGCGCATCCTGGTGGCGAGGTGGTCGAGCACGAACAGCTTCTGCAGCCGCTGCGAGTCCTGCTCTCCCTGCTCGAGGCTGTCGATCACGTCCAGCTGTCGTTCCACCAGCGTCTGACTACGCCGGGACAGGTTGACGAACAGGGCGTTCACCTGGCCGCGCAAGGCCGCCTGTTCACCGGCCAGCCGCGACGCGACCCGGTGCACCTCGTCGAAGGCACGGGCGACCTGTCCGATCTCGTCGGCCGAATCGACCTCGATGGGTGTCACGCGGATCTCGACGTCTTCCGGCGCCTCGGTCCGCAGCCTCGTGACGAGTTGCGGCAGGCGCCTGCCCGCCACCGTCAAGGCGCCTTTGCGCAGCGCCCGCAGCGGCAGCACCAGTGAACGAGCCACCATCATCGTGGCGGCCAGCGCCACGATGAGCACCACCAGCGTGATCGCGCCCGCCAGCACCGCCCGGCGCACGGCGGAGCCGGCCAGGTCGGCGGCACGCGTGGTGATCTCCCCGATCAGCCCGCGCTCCACCGTGCGGATCTTCCCGAGGGTTCCCGACATGGCAGCCGACCAGACCCCGGGGGCGCCGGCCGGGGCGCTGCTCACCCAGCTTCCCCCGGAGCTGGTGACCTGATTGAGCACCTCCTGCGTCTGGTCGACGTCCTGGCCGGTCACAACGAACGCGTACTGCTGCGCCTGCGCGCCGGTGGCCGCACCCTGAAACTCGTTGTACGCGCTGTTCCCCGCGGAGATCGCGTCGGTCAGCGCGGCGAAACCGCCGAGGTCGAACCGGTGCGCGGTCAGTGCGGCAGCGACCAGGCTGCGCTGCACGCCCAGCTGCGCCTTGTCCCGCGAGACCGCGCCGAGGGCGCGGACCGAGGCCACCACGGTGGGGTCCGCGGCCTCCCCCGCGATTTCGTCGTCGAGGGCCAGCAGATCGGTGATGACATCGGAGTACTTGCTGACGACCACGTTCACCGGCAGCTGGCTGTTCTCCACAGCGCTTCGCAGGTTCGCCAGCTCACCCAAGCGGAAGGCGGCCGCGTGTGCCCGGGCCTTCGTGGCCGCCGGGTAGGACTCACCGATCTGGCCCAGGAGGATCCGCACCGGCTGTGCCACGGCGGCGTCGACCGGAAAGTACGACGACCGCAGAGCCCGGCCCTCGGCAGGCGACCGACCCGACGCGACGAACACCGCCGCCTCGGTCTGCTCGTTCTCGATCCGGTCGACCAGCTCCGTCAGCGAAGAGCTCAGTTGCGCGAGGGTATGCGCATGCCGGTCACCGATCGCGCTCTGCGCGGCCTGGACCACGCCGACTGTGCCGAGCGCCACCACGACCACCGTGGGCACCACGATCAACGCGACCAGACGCCGGCGCACCGGCCAGTCCCGCAACCGCCGCCACCGTCGCCCGCCGGCCCTGGGTGCCGGCCCGGCGGCGGCGCGCCCTGCCGGATACTCCGACACACCCTCGTGCTGGATAACCACACTCACCCCCCGCTCGCGTCGCGCCGAGTCCCAACTACGCCGCCGTCAGATTTCGTGGACCGGCGTACGTTCTCCCGCTACGCATCCACGCGCCGACGCACAGTTACTTAGCTTACATCAAGTATTTTCTGGGCACAGCAGTGATCGGGGTCGAACTCGAGTTTCTCGACCGCCTGGGGAAGGCTGGTCTTCGGACAGCGGAGGCGACGAGTTTCGTGCGCCCCAGTGGGTTCGCAATTGCTGCCGGCCGTCAGCTCGATGCCGAGCTCTTCGCGTGCTTCGCGGTGGCAGGCTGCCAGCGGCGGCGACGCCGAGAGCCGCTTCACCAAGGACGAGGTCCTCACCGACGTCACGCTCTACTGGCCGGCACCATCGGCTCGTCGATGCGCCCGACGTTTTCACTGTTCTGACCAGGGGAAATGCAGCTGATCGTGGTTTTCCCAGCTGCGCTACCGGGAGGCCGGAACGGGTGCCCGCCGTGGTTTTTCCGACCAACCGCGACCGCCGCTACGGCGCGGCGACCGCATCTCGACCAACCGCGACCGGAAACGGGCGGCCGACGGTGAGCGACCACTGGTGGGCGAAGCGCTGCCAGCGGCGCGCCACCGTCGCGGCCCACTCCGGGCGCGGCGTGATCCGGGTGACCGGTGGCGCCGGCAGCCGGGCGCCCTGGGTGGCCGCGACCGCGATGGCCGCGGCGCCGACCGCGGGCAGGTGGGATTCGACCACCAGCTCGACCGGTCGGCCGAGCAGATCGGCGACGAGCTGCGACAAGGCCCCGTCGACGCCGAAGTTCCCGGTCAACAGCACGGGGCCGGCGGCCGGATCGGGCGCCGGAAGGTCGGCCGCGCCCATCTCCAGTACCAGGCGGGAGGCGAACACGACGCCCTCGGCCATTCCCCAGGCGGCCGCGGCGGTACCGGTGCTGGGCAGCAGACCGACCACGGCCGACCGCGGCCGGTCCAACCACAACGGTCCGCGCTCGGCCGTGACGTGCGGGATGAACACGGGCGCGTCCTCGACCTCGTCCGGCCGGGCCGCACCGGCGGCGGCAATCATCTGCCGCACGGCGTCTCCGCCACTGCCGTACCCGAGCAGCCGCGCGCCCAGGGCGAGGGCATCGCCTCCGTTGGTGGCACCGTGCGACAACCACCGCCCGGGCACGACGTGCGCCCGGGAGATCGCGGCCGGCATCGGGTCGGGCGCGCGCCGGCCGGTGGTGATCACATGGGTGGTGCCGACCGTGTAGAGCGCTCGCCCGTCCTCGTCCAGGTCGAGCAGGTAGGCCGCGGCAGCGGTGTCGGCCGCGCCGACCGCGACCGGGATGCCCGGCGGCAGGCCCAGCAGGCGACCGGCCGGCTCGGTCAGCTCGCCCAACACGGACAACGAGGACCGGATCTCCGGCAACAGCGTGCGCGGCACGCCGAACCGGGCGGCCAGATCCGCCAGCCACCGCTGCGATCCGTCGGTACTGGCCATCAACCCGACGTAGGATGCCTGGGTGGGATCCAGCGCCGGTCGGCCGGTGAGGAACTGACCCAGCCAGGTGCCGACGAACCCGAAGGTCACGCAGTGGTCCGCCAGGTCCGGCCGCTCGCGCAGCCCGACCGGCCAGGCCATGGCCATCGTGGTGGCGGGAAACGCGCGGTTGCCCACCAGTTCGGCCTCAGCCCGGGTGCGCAGCCCGTCCGCGCCCGCGCAGTGCGCGGGCAACTCCGGATGGTCCCAGCCGACACCAGGCCCGAGCGGCACCCCGTCGCCGTCGAGAAACAACGCCACCGGTGCGTGCATGGCCAGACCGACCGCGACCGCCCGGGCCCGCGCCGGCCCCAGGGCGGCACACGCCTCGACCACGCTGCGCCGCCACGGCCCGGGGTCCACCCGACCGACGCCGAGGGTGCGCGTGTCCGGGTGGGACGCCGACCCACGCGCCACGACCCGGCCGTCCGGCTCGACCAGAACCGCCTTGGTCGCCGAAGTGCCGAGGTCAATGCCCAGATACAGCCGATCGTGCATGTCCGCTGCTTCGCCTTCTCGTCGAGCCTTCGCTGACCGTCCCGATGTCGCCGGCCGGGAGGTCAGTCCAACAGCTTGGCCGCCGTCTCGGGGCGCTCGCCGTCGTGGACCACGGCGCGAAGGGCGGTGACCATCTTGCCCGGGTCGACCGCACCCCAGACGTTACGTCCCGCGGTGACGCCGTAGCCGCCCGCCTCGACCACGGATGCGGCCTGGCGCAGCACGTCCAGCGGGTTGTCGGCCTTCGCGCCGCCCGCGGCGACCACGATCGCCGGGACACCCTCGACGACCTTGGCGAACTCCGCGGTCGAGCCGGTGTACCAGGTCTTGACGACGTCGACGCCGATCTCGGCCGCGGCCCGCGCCGCGTACAGCACAGCCTCGGTGCTGCCCTTCTTGTCCTCCGTCCACAGCTCGCCGCTGGGGTAGGCGTGACAGACCACGGGCATCCCGACCTCGGCGGCGCGCGTGGTCACCGCGGCGAGTTCGGAGAAGCCCTCGACCTGGTGGGACGAACCGGCGCTGATGCCGACTGCGACCGCGTCGGCGCCCAGCCGCAGCGCCTCGTCCACGGTGCCGACTACGGCCTCCCGGGTGAGATGGAAGTCCGCCGAGAACGCGGAGACCTTCATGATGAACGGCACCGGCGCCGTGTTGTGCGCGAACACCGCCGCGGCCAGGCCCTTGAACATGGTGATCGCATCCGGCCCGGCGGCCGCGATACTGGCGTAGGTCGGCGCGATGTCGGCCAACCGCGGCGCTACCCCGCGCGGCATCGCCTGGTCGAGCGCGACGGTGACGGTGCGCCCGCTCGCGCCGAACAGGCGACGCATGCGGATGGTCCGGCCGAGCGCCGCGGTCGCGCCGTAGGGCGTGATGCGCAGCGCCTCGCGCGGGAAGCTGACGGCGGGCAGTGTGGTGTCCGAAACGGAGGTCACGGAATCTCCTTGTTGATGATGTCGATGAAGTCGCGGCGGGAACGGCGCAGGTCGGCGAATGTCGGCGGAGGCCGGCGGATGTCTAGGACCACGGCCGGACACCGACGCGCATGTCGCGTCCCGAGGCGGCCAGTTCGATCGCCTTGACCGCGTCGGCCAGCGGCAGTTGGGAGCCGACGAGGTCGTCGACCCGCAGTTCGCCGGTCCGCACCCAGGCCGCCACCTGGTGGAAGTCCTCGACCCGCGAGGACGAGGCGCCGACCACCGTCCACTCGTTGTAGTGAATGTCGTTGGCCGGGATTTCCAGCAGCGTGCCCTCGCCGCTGAAACCGGCGAACACACTGACCCGGGCGCCCGGAGCGAGCGCGCCGAGGTAGGGGTGGACCGCGTCGGTACGCCCGACCGCGACCACCAGCACGTCGATGCCGGCGCCGCCGGTCCAGTCCAGGATCTGCCGGGCGGTCCCGGCGCCGGGCGCGAGGGTGAGATCGGCACCCGACAGCTCCGCGACGGCGCGTCGCTCGGGGATCGGGTCCACGGCAGCGATGCGCTCCACCCCGAGCTGTCGGGCCAGCCGGATGTGCATCAGGCCGAGTGGCCCGCAGCCGCTGACCAGCATGGTCTTCGCGCCGCGCGCGCCGGCCAGCCGCTGCCCGTTGTACGCGCAGGCCAGCGGCTCGACGATCGCCGCGGCGTCGGGTGCGACGCCGTCGATCGGCACCACGTTCCCGCGGCGCACCGCCTCCGCCGGAACGCGGACGTACTGCGCGAAACCGCCGGGTAGCTGATAGCCGAACGCGACCCGGTTGCGGCAGATGTTGGGGTGGTCGCGCGTGCACGCCACGCACTCGCCGCACGGCAGCAGCGGATACACGCACACCAGCCCGCCCTCGGACAGGCCGTCCGGCAGGGGCCCGGCGGAGTCGACGACGGTGGCGGAGAACTCGTGCCCGAGGACGGTGGGATAAGTGACGTTGCGCTTCTTGCGACCTTCATAGATGCGCACGTCCGTTCCGCACACCAGGGCGGTTTCGACGCGCAGCAGAAGGTCGCCCTCCGCCAGCCGCGGACTGTCGGCGTCTTCGACCTTCAGGTCGAGTGGTGCGTGCAGGATGGCCTGCTTCATGGCGACACAACTCCTTACAACACAAGGGAAAAGGTCAGACTCACGCCGGGTGGGGACAAACCGGTCGGGGGACCGGCGATCCGGCGTACTCAGCTCGGCGTGGCGCGCTCGGTGGTGACCGGGCACACCACGATCTGGACCTGGGGATTGGCTTCGCGGAAGGACCTGATCAGCTCGGGATCGGCCCCGTCGTCGGTCACCAGCGTCCACGGCCGCTCCAGCGGCGACCAGTAGGACGTCCATCCACCGGTCAGCTTGGTCGAGTCCGCGACGACGACCACGGTCCGGGCATGCGTGGCCATCATCGTCTTGAGCGTGCTCTGCTCGAAGGTGCGCGACGCCACGCCACGCTCCGGATCGACCGCGTCGGCCCCGATGAAGGCGACGTCCGCGTGCAGCGAGCGCACCATCTGCTCCGCGGTCGCCCCGCTGATGGCCTGGTTGATACGGCGCAGCCGGCCGCCCAGCACGACGATCTCGGTGTCGCCGTACTCCAGCAGGGCACTCAGGGCTGCGACGCCGTTGGTGAAGACGGTGAGTCCGGAAATGGTGCGCAGCACCCGGGCCAGTTGCTCGGTGGTACTTCCGGCGTCCAGCAGCACCACCTGGTCGGGCTCGACGAACTCGGCCGCGGCCAGCGCGATGGCGCCCTTCTCGGCCGCGTTGGCCTGTTCCCGTTGCCGGACTGACAGCTCCGCCGACGGCATGCCGAGTACGGCGCCGCCGTAGGTGCGGGTGATGCGCCCCTCGGCCCGCAGCTGGCCGAGATCCCGCCGCACGGTCGCGGTGGACACGCCCAGCGTGGTGGCCAGTTCCTCCACCGGCAGGGAGCCCTCGCCGCGCTGGACGAGCAGCTCGACGATCCGTTCCCGGCGTTGGTGGCCCGGCATGCGGTTGCCCGTGCCCTCCACGGCACCCTCCCAAGTCTCGGTGCTCACAACGAACAGATCATGTTCAGATCAAGCAGGCCGGTGCGCAAGGGCTGTGCGCCCCGGGTGGCAATCACCCGCCCGACCGTCGCCTCGTGATCATATCGCGCAGGCTTTGCACGATTCAAGCATACTAGAGTGGTCTTGACAGCAGCCAATGCGCAGTTAGAGCATGCGTCGATACAAGACCCGCCCGTACCGTGAGCAGATCGTGCAGCGGTGCGGTGTGGGTGACCATGCCGGGAGCAGTCCCGAGTGGAGGAACACATCGTGGTGGAACAAGACTCCTTGGGCACAACCAGCGCCTCCCCCCGACCACGACCGGAGCGATCCAGGGTCGGGGCGACGTGACATCGGTCACCGCCGAGGACCAGTGACTGACCCAATCACGACTGAGAGGACGCGCTGATGACGCAGCATGTGCCGGCCGGACCGGTACCCGTGGGCCAGGTGGTGGAGCTCAACCACGAGCTCTATCCCGGGGTGCCCACCTATCCCGGGCAGCCCGCGCTGGAGACCGAGGTCATCCGGACCAACGACCACGACGGGTTCCAGCTGACCCGGCTGCACCTGAACACCCACCACGGCACGCACGTGGACGCCCCCTCGCACTTCGTGTCCGGTGGTCGCGAGACGCTGTCGGACTTCACCGGGGCCCGGCTGGTCGGCCGGGGTGTAGTGCTCGACGTCCCGGCGGGCCCGGACGAGGGCGTGACCGCCGAGCAGTGCGCGGCGGCGCTGGACGCGCAGGGCGGCCAACTCCCGGACAACCCGATCGTCCTGTTGCACACGGGCTTCCAGGATCGCTACGGGCTGGACCCGGAGGTGCACGGCACCCGGCACCCGTTCCTGACCTCGGACGCCGCGGAATGGCTGGTCGCGCAGGGCACGAAGATCGTGGGTATCGACGCGACGAGTTTCGAGCGGCACGGCAGCGAGATTCCCACCACCACCCCGGCCCACAACCTGCTGCTCGGCGCCGGCGTGCTGCTGATCGAGGAGCTCGCGGGGCTTGCCAAGGTGACCTGGCCCAACCCGCTCGTCGTGGTGGCGCCGCTACCGCTGCGCGGTGCGGACGGGGCACCCTGCCGCGTTTTCGCCATCGAGATCTGAGGTGTCGTTCCCGCGGGATGTGCGCATCACGCGGCGGGCCGATCCAGTCAACGACCACAGCCGACCTCGGCGACATTCCCTGTGCCGCCGTGCGGACGGGTGTGAGCGAGCCGAGTGCTGCACGAAAAAAGAGGATGAGATATGGCGGGCGTCAACGACACCGACGTGCGCGGGACGGAAAGAAAGACCCGTCTCGGCATGCCGGTCGAACTATTCTGGGGATACATCGCGATCGCCATCTTCATGGTGGGCGATGGCATGGAACAGGCGTTTCTGTCGAAGTACATCATCGACCTGGGCTTCTCGTCGGTCGACGCCGCCCGGCTCATCACGGTGTACGGCGTCGGGGTCGCGATATCCGCCTGGCTGGCCGGTGTGCTCAGCGACATCTGGGGACCACGTCGCACCATGACGACCGGGCTCGTGGTGTGGATCGTGTTCCAGATCCTGTTCCTGACCGTCGGCGTGCGGTCCGGAAACTACCCGGCGATGGTCGTGCTCTACGGATTGCGCGGGCTGGGATACCCGCTGTTCGTCTACTCCTTCCTCGCCCGGATCGCCTATGTGGCCCCACGACATCGGTTGTCGGCGGCCATGGGATGGTTCTGGTTCTCCTATTCGGTCGGCTATCTGGCTATCGGCAACTACCTGCCGAGCTTCGCGATCCCGGCGCTGGGCTACATCGGCACGCTGTGGATGGAGGTCGCCTGGATCGCGGTCGGCGGGCTCATCGGCATTTTCCTGGTCCGGACGAAGGTCGACGCCGCGCCTGAGCCGACGACCTCCGACTCGAAGGTCCGGAAGGCGGTCCGGGGTGTCACCATCGCCTGGCGGGTACCGCGGGTCGGGGTGGCCGGCATCGTCAAGGTGATCAACCAGTCGGGGCTCTATGGGTTCCCCGTCATGCTGCCGATTTTCCTGACCACCAAAGAGATCGGCTTCACCGTCCCGCAATGGCTCCAGATCTGGGGCACCATGGGAGTGGTCAATCTGATCTTCAACGCCATCTGGGGCGCGCTCGGCGACAAGATCGGCTGGGCCCGCCAGGTGCGCTGGTTCGGCTGCGTCGGCACCGCCATCGCCTCGCTGCTGCTGTACTACGTGCCCGAATGGACCGGCCCCAACTTCTTGGCGATGGTCCTGACGGCGTGTTTCTTCGGCATCACCATGGCCGCGTTCGTTCCGCTGTCGGCGATCATCCCGTCCCTGGCGCCCCGCGACGAGAAGGGCATCGGCATCTCGATCCACAACCTGGCCTCCGGACTGGCCAACCTGATCGGACCCGCGATCGTCGGGGTGACCCTGTCGCTGGCCGGTTACCAGGCGGTGGTGTGGGTGTTCGCCGTCATCTATCTCATCGGCGCCGGGCTGTCCTTTCTGATCGGTGGGGAACACGAGAAGCACCCGGCAGTCGAGCCGCAGGAGGCCACCCCCGCGGCGAGTTGAGTCACGGCGCCGCGGCAACGGCAACGGGCACGACAGGCAGGTTCCATGACCGCGAGGCGTTCCACCCCGCGGATCGCGGATCACGCCTGTCGTGCCCGCACAGTTCTGTCACCCGTGGGGGCCCGGGCGGGGCGTTCGCCACGCTGCGTCAGTCCCGCTCGCTGATGCCGGACGCTGCGGGTCTGTCGGTGGTGCCGGATGCGCCGTTGACGTGCTTCGCCTCTGCTACCGGTACCGCGAGGTAGCTGCCGAACGGTTCGTGTTCGGCCTGCTCCCTCTTCCTCGCGCGCCCGCTTCTCCAGTGCCTGGTCGGTCAGGGTCGGGTCGGGTCCTCCCAGTGCGTTCGCGAGCGCGGAGTTGTCGGCGATGAAGAGTCGTTTGACCGCGCGGGCTTCGGCGTTGGCGTCGAGTACGGAGTCCTTTTCGGACTTGCCCATCCGCATCGACGACTGGGCGTGCAGGACCAGCGGCGCCCGGTCAATGCGGTAGACCTTCTTCGCCCGCCGCCGTGCGCGCACCGGCGGGCTCGGGACCGAACCGGCAGCGAAACCACTGCGTCGGAACTGCCCCTCGCCGTGCGGTTCCGGGTCACCGGCCGCACTGGTCGTTGCCCGCGATGGTGGCGGTCGCGTCATGGTCGTACACGTCGACGATCAGCCTCAGTTGCTGTCCGGACATGGCGTTCAGCTTTCGGCGGATGCGGGCTCGACCGTGGCTTTCGCTGGGCCGGAACGGAGCCTGTGCCCATTGAGCTTGCGGATGAGGAACGGCACCAGCAGGCATACGGCGAACAGGCGCAGGCTCTGCACCGTGGACACCACGGGGACGTTCACGCCGGTTGAGTCTGCGGTGGCCAGCACGGCGTTGATACCGCCGGGCGTGGTGGCCAGGTACGCCTCGAGGAACGGCATGCCGATCGCCTCGGCCAGTAGCCAGGCCAGGCCTGCGCAGGCCGCACAGACCAGCAACGTGGAACCGATGAGGTAGGGCAACAGCCGGCCGACATGACGGATGACGGGCCAGGTGAAGCGCAGCCCGACCTCCAAACCGACCACGACGAAGATGACGTCGCGCAGCGGTCCGGCTGGGGTGAACCCGCTGACCGCCTGGGTGGCGACGGCCGTCGCGGCGACCAGCATCGAACCCAGCAGAACCGGTGCGGGCAGCGAGAACCGCCTGCCCAACTGGCTTCCCAGCAGGCAGATCGCGGTCAGCACCACCAGGCCGGAAACCTGGTTCGTCGCCGCGATCAGGTGCCCTGGGGTGGGCAATCCGAGTACGACCGCGCCATCGTCCGTCTCCGCCGGAGGGGAGGGCTGCACGGCCAGGGCGATGAAGGGCGCCGTGAAGGCCACCAGTCCTACCCGAATGTACTGGGCGAAAGCGACCAGGCGATCGTCGGCGCCCACATCGCCGGCGCAGGCGACGATCGCCGCGGAACCTCCCGGCGTCATCCCGAGTACGGAATCGGGCAGGTTGATCTTCGTCATGCGCGACAGTCCGAACGCCACTGCGAAGCAGATACCCACCGTGGCCAACGTGACCGCGGCCAAGGGCAATGTGGTCGTGGCGACCGCGCGCAGGGTCTGCACGTTCAAGTAGGTCCCCATCAGCGCGCCGACCAGAGCGTGGCTCGACCCGGTGATCTGCCGGGGCAGGTCGCGCTTGATGATTCCGGTCAGCGCGAGCGCCGCACCGACCAACATCGCCACCAGCAACTGGGGAGCCGGAACCGCCACCGCTTCGGCAAGTTCGGCCAGGGCATAGGACACTGTCAGGACGGCTGCCCACTGCAGCAGGGCAAGTCCGGAAGCGGCGTAGCGTCGCGGCGCATCGAGGGCCGTCTTGTTCGTGAATGCCGTCACTGTGTCGTCCTGATCTGAGTAGGTCGGGTAGACGCCCACCCAGGCGACGGCGGTTGGGTAAGTACCAACGCTGATGACCGTACTGTTACTCAGCGACCGGAAAGTAACTCGAAGTGAACGATGCGTGACTTGTCCCTCGTCGCTCGCGACGGCGCGTCCGGCTCCGGTCACCAGCACTATCTGCATCCGGTTTCCCAGAGCCGGCAGCGGGCGCCGTGACAGCGCCTTGGAACGCGGCCGCTCTCGATCGACGGGTCTCAGGGGCGCACGGAGCGTCGCTCGTGACGCGGTCCACCCGATTGGCCTAGTGGACGCGACGACCTGCGGAGTTGTGCGAGTTGGGTGGAAAAAAACCGACGAAAGTACCGAAACCGTCGCGTGATCTTTCGGCAACACAGTGGTTACATAGGTGGCGAATACACATCAACGCACAGTGATGATGGCGTGACAGTGCTCTGTCGTCGCTCTGCTTCACCAACTGCCGGAGGATCAAATGTGCGGAATCACCGGGTGGGTCTCGTTTGGTCGTGACTTGCGCGCGGAAGAGGTGACCGTCAACGCGATGACCGAGACGATGGCCTGCCGTGGTCCGGACGATCGCGGTACCTGGGTCGTCGAGCATGCCGCACTCGGGCATCGCCGGCTCGCCATCATCGATTTGCCGGGGGGCCGGCAGCCGATGTCCGTGGAGACGTCCGGCGGTCCCGTGTCGATGGTCTACTCCGGTGAGACCTACAACTTCGGCGAGCTGCGGGAGGAGCTCTACCGGAGAGGCCACCGGTTGGAGACCGACTCCGACACCGAGGTGGTGCTGCACGGCTACCTCGAGTGGGGTGAGGCCCTGGCCGAGCGTCTCAACGGGATGTACGCGTTCGCCATCTGGGACTCGCGCGAGAACAAGCTCGTGATGATCCGCGATCGGATGGGCATCAAGCCCTTCTACTACTACGAGACGCCCGACGGAGTCCTGTTCGGGTCGGAACCCAAGGCGATCCTGGCCAACCCGATGGCCGAGCGCACCGTCACCCTGGACGGCGTCCGTGAGCTGTTCGCCTTCGTCAAGACTCCCGGTCACGCCGTATGGGAGGGAATGCGCGAGGTCGAGCCCGGCACCGTCGTGACGGTGAGTGCCGGCGGCCTGCGCATCCACCGGTACTGGACCTTGGAGACCAGGCCCCACACCGATGGCCAGGAGGCGTCGGTCGCGCATGTGCGGGAACTACTCGAGGACATCGTGCGCCGTCAGCTGGTCGCCGATGTACCGCGGTGCACCCTGCTCTCCGGCGGTCTCGACTCGTCGGCGATGACGGCGATCGCCGCCCGGCAGTTGGCCGAGAAGGGCGAGACGGTCCGCAGCTTCGCTGTGGACTTCGTGGGCCAGACGGAAAACTTCATCGCCGATGACCTGCGCGGCACTCCCGACACTCCATATGTTCACGACGTGGCGGAAAAGTCCGGAACCGAACACCAGGACATCGTGCTCGACTCCCGCGAGCTGGCCGATCCCGAGGTGCGGGCGAAGGTCATCCGCGCGCGTGACATCCCGATGGGGCTGGGCGACATGGACGCCTCGCTGTATCTGCTGTTCAAGTCGATCCGTCAGCACTCGACGGTGGCCCTGTCCGGCGAGTCTGCGGATGAGGTGTTCGGCGGTTACAAACAGTTCTTCGATCCGAAGGCTCAGCAGGCCAACACGTTTCCCTGGCTCGTGCAGTTCGCCGAACATTTCGGCGACGACAACAGTATCCTCACCCCGGCGGTGACCAAGGCATTGGACATGGGCACCTACGTGCAGGATGCCTACGACACGTCGGTCGCCAAGATAGTCCGGCTGGACGGGGAATCCGATTTCGAGTGGCGGATGCGGAAGATCTGTTACCTGCACCTGACCCACTTCGTCCGGATCCTCCTCGACCGTAAGGACCGCGCGAGCATGGCGGTCGGCCTCGAAGTCCGGGTGCCGTTCTGCGATCACCGGCTGGTCGAATACGTCTACAACACGCCATGGTCGTTGAAGACCTTCGACCACAGGGAGAAGTCCTTGTTGCGTGCGGCGGCCAAGGACGTGCTGCCGCAATCGGTGGTGGATCGAGTGAAGTCCCCTTATCCGTCCACCCAGGACCCGACCTACGCGGTGGCCCTGCAGGATCACGGCAAGCGCCTGCTCGGCGACAAGAGCCACCCGGTGTTCGAACTGGTCAGCACGGACTGGCTGGCCAGGGCGGTCTCAGTGGACACGCCGCAGGTCACGCAAGCCTCCCGCCGTGGACTGGAACGGACACTGGACCTGGCACTGTGGCTGGACATGTACAAGCCCACCCTTAAACTGTCGTGAGTTCCCTGGCCCCGATCTGATAGGTGATGAGCGCGCAGTGCCGGTGAGTGAGGAGGACGCACTACAGCTGGTCGTCTCGCTACACCGGCTCTTGCGCAGTCTCCGGCGGGCCAGTGCGAACACGCATATTTCGCCCACCCAGCTCATCGTCATCGCGCAGCTCATGGAGCACGGCCCGTTACGGGTCGGCGAGCTGGCCGACCGCGTGCCGTGCTCCCAGCCGACCGCGACCACCTGCGTGGCCGGCCTGGAGGCCGGCGGCTACGTCCGCCGCGAACCCGACCCGACCGACGGCCGGGCCACCAAGGTGACGGTCACCGACGCCGGGCGGCAGGTCCTGCTGTCGATGGCGCACAGCGAAGCCGCCACCTTGACCGAACGACTCGATGTCCTGCCTGCCGAGGAGGTCGCCCTCGTGCTGGCCGCCACGCCCGTCCTCCGTGCCCTGACCGACCTCCCCCAGTCCCGGACACCGATAACTCCCTGATGACGCGGAGTGGCCCTGTTCTCGATCCATGACCGCCACCTCCACGCCGGGGAGTGGCCTGCACGGTAGCCGCGCTGCTCGATGCCGTGCTCCCTGATCTCACCTCGGCAGGGCGTAATCCCGCAACACCCTGTCGGGAGTACGGTCGCGAGCCGCAACCTGCTCGAGGGCGGTAGCGGCGTAACCCTCGGCAGCGAACAGCTCGGCCGCGGCGTCGATGATTCGTTTCCGGGTCGCTCGGGTGCGCGCCGCGACCAGCACCGTGCACGCGACACAGAACCCGATCCCGCAGCCATACTTGGTTCCCGTCAACCCCAGCACGTCACGCAGCACCCACAACAGCGGGCGGGCCGCGAAACGGTCATCGACATCGACATCGGCACCGTTCACAGCTTCACGAGAAACTCCTGGGAGCCAGGGCGGGTATGGTCCTTCGCCAGGGGGCGTGCCAGCGTCGATCCACTGCTGCAGCTTGTCCACCTGCTCGGCGGGCCACGCGCCGTCGCACGGAATCTGACCGCCGCGCAGTGACCCCACGATGGCATCGGCCTTCTCGACGACGTCGTCGTAGTCGAACAAGTCGAAGGCGGCCAGCGTCGCGTCGCGGTCCTTCTACCGGAACCGCGGCTTGATGTCCTGCTCGAAGCTGAGCTTGCCGCCGGATGCCGTCATGTCACGCCCTCACTTCTCCGGTGGAATCACTTCGGATATGCCGACAGGCGCTGACCCCGCCGTGATGTCCAGGCCATTCGGTGCACGGCGTCAGCCTCACGATGAGGGAGATGAGACGTCATCACCGGAATCCGGCGATGACCACTCGCCGTCCAAGTTCGAGCACAGGAATGGTGCGGATTCCAGCAGTTTGGCGCGCGTACTCGGCAAAGCCTGGGTAGCGCCGCGCTTGCTCCGCGTAGATCCGGTCGCGTTCATCGCCGGTCAGATCGCGGACAGTCACGTCGTACGTCTCGGTTCCGCGTTCGACACCGCCGACACCGGCGGCGGTCAAGTTGTGATACCAGGCGGGGTTGGTGGGCGCTCCACCCTTGGTCGCGAAGACGTAGATGATGTCCGGCTCGGTGTCGTGCGGGAGGTACATCATCGGAGTGACGTACTCCTGCCCGCTTTTGCGGCCGCGGTGATGCACCAGGACCAGCGGAGCGCCCTCGAAGACCCCGCCGACCTTGCCCTCGTTCGCCCGGAACTCCGCGATGGTCTTCGCGTTCCCATCGAACGGGTCGCTCATGTCGAACTCCTGTCGTTCACGATCCGGGTCCGCAGCGGCGGGAAGCCGCCGAGCGGGTAGTACGGCACGTGCGTGGTGTGCTGCTCGGCCGCGGCCCGCAGCACCTCGATCGCAGCTGTGCCGTCGTGCGGCGGCATCGCCGGGTTCCGGTGACTTCGTGGTCAGCCGCGTTGCGCGTAAGTGACCTCACGCTGAACTCGCGGAACCCTTTATGCAGGGATTGCTCGGGAGTAATGTCGGACACGCTTCGAGGAAGGCGCTTCTCGCGGGACCGGGCCGCAGTTCCGGCCCGCGTTCGGCATGGGCTGGAAGGCCAACATGACCAACCTGGGGTCGAGGCGGCGGGAACAAGTGTCGCAGCCGATCGCACGAGACGTTTCGGGCACCCGGGGTCTGCTCGACCGGAAAGATCTCCTCCAGCTGCTCGACCGTGCCGTGAGCAAACGTCTGACGATCATCTCGGCGCCGCCGGGAAGTGGAAAGACTTCCCTGTTGCGAGCGTGGGCTGAGCGCTCGGGGAAGCTTCGCCGGGTCGCGTTCGTGTCCGTCGAGCGCGACCAGCAGAACGAACAGCGATTCTGGTGCGCCGTCCTCGACGCGATCCGTGGCCCGGCGCGCACCACAGCGGCTTGTGAGGCGCCCACCGCTGTACCCGACGTGGACCACGTCGTCGACAGTGTGCTGTCGGAGATCGCCGGACACGCCGGACTCGTCGTGCTGATCATCGACGACCTCCATGAGCTGAGGTCGACAGACGCCCTCACCCAGCTCGAATACTTTCTCGCGAATCTGTCGGGCAATGCACGCGTGGTGCTGTCCTCCCGCCGGGATCCGCCGATCAAACTGCACCAGCTCAGGTTGGCCGGCGCGCTCGCCGAGATCCGCGCCGGAGATCTGCGATTCACCGAGGACGAGACGCGCGAACTGCTCGCCGATTCCACCATCAGTCTGTCCGGCGAAGCGGTGGCCGCGCTGCACCAGCGCACCGAAGGGTGGGCCGCCGGCCTGCGCCTGGCGGTGATCTCGCTGAGCGGTCACCCGGAGCCGGAGCGCTTCGTGGCCGAGTTCTCGGGGACCGACCGCGCTATCGGCGAGTACCTGATGGCCGAAATGCTCGAGCGCCAGCCGGGCGAGGTTCAGCGCATGCTGCTGCGCACCTCACTGGTCGACCGGATGAACGGTGAGCTCGCCGACCTGCTGGCCGGCCGCTCGGGCTCCGAACAGATGCTGCTGGCACTGGAGGACGCGAACGCGTTCGTCGTCTCACTCGACGCCGAGCGCACCTGGTTTCGCTACCACCACCTCCTGGCGGACTTCCTGCGCCTGGAACTCCGCCGAAGATCCGCCGACGAGGTTCCCGGCCTGCACCGCCGGGCCGCGCGGTGGCTCGCCGACCGGGGGAACGTCGTTGAGGCGGTACGGCACACGATCGCCGCGGGCGACTGGCCCGATGCCGCCCGGCTCGTCGCGGACAACTCGTTCAAGTGGGTGCTCGACGGGCAGGCGGGCACGATTCGCGCGGCCCTGCAAGCGTTTCCGGACGGGGCGTCGGTCGATCATCCCGACCTCGCGCTCGCGCACGCGGCCGCTGAGCTGAACCAGGGGCGGACGCAGGAGGCGGCAGCCCAGCTGGCGCTGGCCGAGTCTCACCTCCCCAGCGCTGCTCCGGCTCGCCGCAGCCGTCTGGCGGTGGCGATCGCGTCCCTTCGACTGGCGCTGGCAAGGCAGAGCGGCCAGTTCAGTGAGGTTGTCGAGCAAGTGAAGAGGCTCGATGCTTCGATGACGGACGCTTCGAGCGGACCGCTCGCGATGGGTAGTGAACTGCGTGGAGTCTCGCTGCTGAATCTCGGGATCGTCGAGACGTGGACCGGGCGCCTCCTCGAGGCCGAGCGGCATCTCGCCGACGGAGCCGCACTCGCCCGCAGGACGGGCCGCCCCTATCTGGAAGTCGCGTGCCGCGCGCATCAAGGTTTTCCGTCGAAGCTTGTCTCGGTCGCGACAGCGCGTGAGCGGGGCCGCCAGGCGGTAGCCCTGGCCGAACGCTATGGCTTGGACGATCGACCGATACTCGCACCTGCGCTGGCCGCGGTCGGTGGCATGGCCATCTGGATGGGCGAGTTCGACGAGGGGGAACGCTGGCTGCACCGCGCCTGGGAAGTCGGCTCCGCACATGTCGAGCCCGCCACCGCGGTGCTCTTGCACCTGACGGGCGGCATGCTGCACGCCGGTCGCGGGCAGCAACGATCGGCGCTGGACGCGTTCACGGCGGCAGCGCGAACGCAGTCGCTGCTCACCGGTGTGCACGCTCTCGCGCCGCGGATCGCCGGATGGCTCGCAACCACGCAAGCTCGCCTGGAAATGCCGGCCGAGGCCCGTGCCACGCTGGCCGGACTTTCCCCTGCACCCGGGCGGACGGGCGCCATTTCCAACGCGCGAGCATGGATCTGCCTCGTGGACGGCAACCCCGGCATGGCGGTGGAAGCACTCAGTCCCGTTCGGGATGCCACACCCCTGGTCGAACCGTTCACACTCGTCGAAGCGCATCTGCTCGCCGGCACCGCGTACCTGCGCTTGGGCGATCGAGACGCCGCGGCAGCGGCCGCCGCGGCAGCTCTCGCCACCGCCGAGCCCGACCGGCTGGTCTTTCCGTTCGCCATGACCGAAGCCGCGGAGGTACTCGGCGTGCTCCGTCACCACGAGACAGCCCATGGTGCCCTTCTCGCCGACATCATCGACCAACTGAGAGGCGCGCCGCCGCCGGGCACGGACCAAGAGTTGCTCCCCCGCCCGAGTGAGCTCACCCCCAGTGAACTGCGCGTCCTTGGACTTCTTCCGACAAACCTGACGCGGGCAGAGATCGCGCATGACCTGCACGTCTCGATCCATACAGTCAACACTCATATACGCAACCTCTATGCCAAACTCGGTGCGGGCGACCGGTCTGCCGCCGTTCAACGCGCCCGCCGGCTGCGGCTCCTGGCCCACCGACTCTCGCCGGCATCTCCGAAGTAGCCATGGGTCTGCGTGCCCAATCACTGGATTCCGGCGTTGCCGATTCACCGGGCCGGGCAGCACGATCGCGGGTGTGGCCGCACCGACGAGTTTGTACGCGATCCGGGTCCGGGGTCGGCTCGGAGCGACTGCTCTGTCCGCCTTCCCCACGATGGTGGCGGAGCTGAACGCCAGTGAGACCGTGCTCACCGGCGTGCTCGAAGACCAATCCGCGATGTTCGGTGTCCTTGCCCAGGTCGAGGCTCTCGGCCTTGAGCTTCTCGAACTGCGCCGGATCGGGCCCGGACCACCGCGGACCTGACAGGGCAAGGCGGTCTCACGATTCCGGCCCGGCGCTCGTCGCGGGCCACGCCGGGCGCGGAATCACCTGCTTCCGGCGAGGACAACTCACCTCGGTCACGGCGATGGTGGGGGCCTCGACGCCTGAGGAGAAGACTGCCGATGAGCAAGGAACAACAGACCCAGCTGGACGCCATCCTGCGTCAGGGTGGGCTCGACACCGCTGCCGATGTCGCCTCGGTGCGAGCCGCCTTCAACGCGTTGATGGCACAGATCCCGGTGCCCGCGGACGTTCTGCAGAAGCCGACGGAGATCGGCGGCGTCGATGGCATCGAGGTCACGATCCCGGGCAACGAGTCCGAGCGCGTGATCCTCTACTTCCACGGTGGCGTCTATGTCGTCGGCTCGGCGGCGACTTCGGTCCCGCTGGTGAGTGACCTCGTTCGGCGAACGGGCGTCAATGCCCTCACCCTCGACTACCGGCTCGCCCCTGAACACCCCTATCCGGCCGCGGTCGACGACGCTCGCGCCGCCTATGAGGCGCTACTCGCGCAAGGCATGGACCCCGGTCGGATCGTTCTTGCCGGCGAGTCGGCGGGAGGTGGGCTGGCGGTGGCCGTCCTCCTCGCCGCGAGGGAGGCCGGACTGCCCATGCCGTCCTGTGCATTCCTGATGTCGCCCTATGCCGATCTAACCCTGTCCGGCGAGACATTGACCGAAAGGCAATCGCTCGACCCGATCCTGACCCCGCAGGGCCTTCGCGTCCGGGCTCCGGAGTATGTAGCCGGGGCCGACGCCGCTGATCCACTGATCAGCCCGATCTTCGGCGATCTCAGCGGCCTGCCGCCACTTCTGATCCAGGTGGGGGCCCACGAGATCCTGCTCAGCGACTCGCTCCGGCTCGCGGCGCGAGCAGCCACGGCCGATGTCGTCGTCACGCTCGATGTCACGCCGGGCGTCCCGCACGTGTTCCAAGGCTATGCCGGACTCCTCGACGAGGCCGCAGCGGCGCTCGACCGGGCGTCGGACTTCGTGCAGGCGCAACTCGGGTACTTGCCGGCCAGCGTGCATTCAGTCTGACCCGTTTCGTTCGTATCTGATCGGGGCGCGGTCCGGAGCGAGCGCGTCAGGTCGCAGAGGAGAGGCAGATGAGTGCTGCCAGTCCGGGCGCCCCCGGGGCGGGCGTCGCGAAGGATGATGCCACTCCGGACCGGCGCTGGCTGGTCCTGGCCGTCGTTGCCCTCGCCCAGCTGATGGTGGTGCTGGATGGCACGATCGTGAACATCGCGCTGCCGTCCGCCCAGCAGGCGCTGGGGTTCTCTGACAGCGGCCGGCAGTGGGTCGTGACGGCGTACGCGCTGTCGTTCGGCAGCCTGCTGCTGGTGGGCGGACGGCTGGGTGACATGTTCAGCCGCAAGTGGGTGTTCGTCGCCGGCCTGGTCGGATTCGCCATCGCCTCGGCGATCGGCGGCGGCGCGGGCTCGTTCGTCGTCCTGGTCACGGCCCGGGCATTGCAGGGGGTGTTCGGTGCTGTGCTCGCGCCGTCTGCCCTGGGCACCCTGGTGAGTGTATTCACCGACCCGCGCGAACGGGCCAGGGCCTTCGGCGTTTTCGGCTCGGTCGCGGCCGGCGGCAGCGCCGTCGGGCTGATCCTGGGCGGAGTTCTTACCGAGTACTTCTCGTGGCGCTGGTGCCTGTTCATCAACCTGGTGTTCGCCGCGATCGCCGTGGCCGGCGCCCTGGTCTGCATCCGCGGCGGCCGGGCGCCCCGCCGGCCGCGGATGGACTGGCCGGGTGCCCTGCTGGCCTGTACCGGGCTGTTCGCGATCGTGTTCGGCTTCTCCCATGCCGGGACCGCGGGGTGGACGGCCGCGCTGACCCTCGGCTCCCTGGTCGGTGGCGTGGTGCTGCTCGCCGGGTTCATCCTCGCCGAGCGGCATGCCCGTCACCCGCTGTTGCCGATGCGGGTGATCGTCGACCGTGCCCGCGGCGGAGCCTACGTCGCGCTCGGTATCTCCGGAATCGCGATCTTCGGCACGTTCTTGTTCCTGACGTTCTACCTGCAGGTGGTCAAGGGAGACAGCCCGCTGGCGACAGGGCTGCTGTTCCTGCCGATGACCGGCTCCATCCTGATCAGCTCTAACCTGTCGGGCACCATCGGTGTGGGACCGCGCGCCCTGATCGCGGCCGGCATGCTCCTGTGCGCCGGCGGCCTGGTCCTCCTGACCCAGGTCACCGTTACCTCCAGCTACGTCAGCGTCGTGCTGCCTGCCCTGCTCATCCTGGGCGTGGGCCTCGGCCTGATCTTCGCCCAGACCATCAACACCGCCACAGCCGGCCTCGCCCGCGAGGACTCCGGCGTGGCCTCCGCTCTGGTCAACACGATGCAGCAGGTCGGCGGGTCGATCGGGACGTCGGCACTCAGCACGATCGCGCTCAGCGTCGCGGCCACCTACCTGATCGGGCACCCCTCAGGTCCCCAGGCCGCAGAGATCGCGGCCACCCACGGCTACACGACCGCGTTCGCGGTATCGGCGGGGCTGCTCGGGCTCGGTTTCATCCTCGCGCTTGTCCTGCTGCCGTCTCGGCGCCGGCTCGCCGACCACAAGGACGCCGGCGCGGCAACCCCGGCTGCCCCCGTCCCGCTGCCCACCCCGCCCGCCGCTCGCGCCCGGCAGCAGACTTCCGAAGCAATTCCCGTCGCCCTGTGCAGCTGCTCACCGGTGATCACCACAGTTGCGGGATCGTCAAGCGGCGCGGACATCACCGGCCAGGCGTTTCATTCAGGATCCGGGTAGGCACATGATCTCCGCCTGGATTGAGTCAAACGCCAGGCGAAACTCTGAGCAGCAGCCGACGCAGCTCGTCTGTATTGTTCGGGTTCGCCTGCGTCCGCGTACCGGGCAACCCGGCCTTCGATGCGATCCTCCTGCTCGCGACCGCGCCCGGAACGCCCAGGACCGCGGTAAGACGAAAGACGCGATCGTGGTGCCGGCCGGCCGGCCTCGGCAGTGGAGAGAGCGTGAACGCTCACCGCTTCCACGGGGGACGCCCGCCGCGATCATCGATTCCGGCCTGCACGTCACCGGCTGGGGCGACGAGGCACTGGACCTGTTCAAACGAGCGCCGACCTTCCACGTCCGACCACACCTCGAACACCGGGTCCGCGCCGTTCTCCAAGCAGAGAAATCCGCTGATCCTGCCTCGCAGGACTCTGATATGCAGAATAGTCTTCTGCAATGGTGCGGGCCGGGAGGTCGGATGAGGTTCCTACTCGTGCACGGTGGCTGGCAGGGCGGCTGGTGCTGGGATGGGGTGGCCGACGGCCTCCTCGCGCACAGTCACGAGGCATACGCGCCCACGCTGCGGGGGCTCGAGCCCAGCGACGTCGACCGCAGCGGTGTCGGGCTCGCCGAGACCACCCGCCTCCTTGCCGGTCAGGTCGAGCGCGACGACCTGCGCGAGCTGATCGTCGTCGGGCACAGCGGGGGGCGGGCCGGTCATCCAGGGCCTCTACGAGCTGATCCCGGCCGCTCGCCCGCGTGGTGTTCGTCGACGCGTGGGTGCTCGAGGACGGCCAATGCGTGCTGCCGAAGGAGTTCGGCGACTCCCTGCGCGCCGCGGCGGAGACGGCGCGGGACCGCGCCATCCCGATGCCGCCGGACCTCTGGCGCACCGGCCTGATGAACGACGTCGACCCGGGCGAGGCCGACGCCTGGCTCGTCCAGGTGGTGCCGTACCCGGAAGGCGGCTGTCCGAACCGATCTCGCTGCCGACCTTCGCCGGCTCGTCCGTCCCGAGCTCCTATGTCTTCCTCGGCCCGGACCTCACCGTGCCCCCGCGCGGTCTACGAGCCCCCACGCCGCCCGGTTGACCGCGCACCACCGAAAGCCCAGGCGCGCACGAGGCCATGCTCAGCCGCCCCAAGGAACCGGCCGAGGCGTTGCCGCGGGTGACGCGGTGACCGAGCCCCCGCTAGCCCTGGCGTCGATCTCGAGCCGGTACCTCGGCGGACGCCTGCTCGAAACGAACGGAGGCGCCGCCGGCCCCATCGCGCTGTCCGGAGCGCTGCCGCGGCACCACCACGATCCGAAAGACTTCCACCACGTCGAGCAGGTTTCCGTGCAGCGCTTCATGCCGGCCGAGCCGCGGCAGCGCACCCCGGTCCTGCTGGTCCACGGCGGCGGCATGACCGGCGCCTGCTGGGAGACCACGCCGGACGGGCGGCCCGGCCCGCTCACCGCCTTCCTGCGCGCCCGGCTCCCGGTCGGCGTGCTCGACAACGTCGAACGCGGCCGCGCCGGCTGGTGCTGCCTGCCCGGCGTCTGGGCGGGCGGCCCGATCGTCCGCGGCGAACGGGAGATGTGGAACACCTTCCGCATCGGCGGGTCCGAGGACTTCCCGGCCCGTGTCCCGTTCCCCGGCAGTCGCTTCCCGCTCCAGGCGTTCGAGGAGATGGCGCGCCAGTCCGTGCCGCGCTGGCCCGCTCACGGCGAACTGGCCTACCAGGGTCTGCTCGACACCCTCGACGAGCTCGGCCCGCACATCCTCGTGGCGCACAGCCAGGGCGGCGGCCTGGCTGCGAGAGCCGCGGCCCGGCCTGGTGCGTGCCGCCGTCCTCGTCGAACCGCACGGCCTGCCCACCGCCGCACCGCCGGCCGGGCATCCGCCGGTGCTCACCGTGCTCGGCGACAACATCGCCGCCTCGGCGCTGTGGCGCGAGCTCGAGCAGGCGCTCACCGACGCCGGCGGCACCGCGGCGATCCTCGACCTCCCCGCGCTCGGCATCGCGGGCAATTCACATAACCCGATGATGGACGAGAACAGCGACGAGATCGCCGCGCGGATCCTCGACTGGCTCGACGAGGTCCGTGGGCAGGATTGGTGACCCGGTACTCTTCTGCTATGAAGAAAAGTGCGCCCGCAGCGTCGTTCGGTACCGCGGCGCCGCCACCGCAGTACCCCATCGAATCGGTGGACAACGCGCTGCGGATCCTGCTGCTGCTCGGTGAGCGCAGCGAACTGCGACTGACCGACGTCGCGGAGTTCCTCGGGGTCGCGTCCTCGACCGCGCACCGGCTGCTGGCGATGCTCCAGTACCGCGGGTTCATCCGGCAGGAGGGGCGCTCCAAGGCGTACCGCCCCGGCACGGCGCTCACGGGCGTCGCGTTCTCGATCCTGCAGCGATTCGACGTGCGCGAGACGGTCCGCCCGTTCCTGGAGCGGCTGCGTGCCGAGCTGGAGGAGACCGTCCACCTGGGCATCCTGGACGGGACGACGGTCCGGTTCATCGACGCGATCGAAAGCCCCAAGGCGGTCCGGGTCGGGTCCCGCCTGGGCCAGTCCATGCCGGCGAACTGCACGTCCACCGGCAAGGCCATGCTGTCGCTGCTGTCGCTGGACGACGTGCGCCGGATGTACCCCGACGAGGAGCTCGAAGGGCTGACGAGCAATTCCATCCGGTCGCGCACCGAGCTCGAACTGGAGCTGGAGGCGATCCGCCGCCGGGGCTACGCGACGAGCAGCGAAGAGAGCGAAGAGTCCGTCGCCTCCGTCGCGGTCGCGTTTCCCCCCGGCACGTCGCCGGTGAGCCTCGCGCTCAACGTCTCGGTACCCGTCATCCGGATGACGCGCACCGACGTCCGCCGGATCGGGGAGCTGTTGCGCCGCACCGTGGACGAGGCCGCCCTCCTCGTCCACTGAGGATTCCGCGGCCAGGGAGTTGTGGGATCGTCTCCTCATGAAGTGAAATTCCCACTCCGGCGCCACCCGCGTCGGCGCCGGATGCGGCGCAGCGCAAGCGGCTTCGCCGCTGGGGAAACAGAACCCAGGGGTTCGCGCGCCGCAGGCGCCTGACGGCTTGTGTGCGCACGGCGTCACCGGACTGCGAAGGGTCGCCGTGCAGGGCTTCCCAGCGGGCATTGTGCGCCGTCGGCGACAGGCTGGCCGCCCAGGCGATCTCCTGTTCCTCGGCGGGCAGTGCACCACCCGACCGGAACTCGTCGTCGTGTACGGCCAGTGCACCGACGCTGACCGCGGGCGTGAGCAGCCGGGCACAGGGGAACCCGAACTCGCCCAGCCGGGCCTTCACCACCACGTCGCGCCCACCGGCCAACCGCAGCCCGAACACCACTGAGATGCTGCGCACCTCGAACCAGCACGCCGACCGGCTCCGTTCGCCACCTGCTCCGCCCACCAGATCGGCAGCCAATCCGACAGTTCCGGCGCCGCCACGGTGACGACTGTGCCACGCGAGCGCTCAGTGGGCCAGCGAGCTCAGGCCGGCGGGCAGGCGGCGCACGGGCGCGTCCGGCGCCGATTCGGCCGCCGCCTTGCCGAGGTAGTGGCGGGAGATGTCCTCGTCGGCGAGCAGTGCGGTGGCGGTGTCCGCGCGGGTCACGCGGCCGTTCTCGAGCACCGCGCCGTGGTCGGCCACCTGCAGCGCCGCGGCGGCGTTCTGCTCGGCGAGCAGGATCGCGACGCCGTCGGCGGCCAGCCCGGCGACCGTCCGCAGGATCTGGGTGACCAGCATGGGCGCCAGGCCGAGCGAGGGCTCGTCGAGCAGGAGCACGGCCGGTTCGCGCACAAGCGCCCGGCCGATGGCGAGCATCTGCTGCTGACCGCCGGACAGCAGCCCGGCCTTGCGGCCGGTGAACTCGCGCAGGATCGGGAACAGCTTGTGCACCCGGTCGACGCGCGCCCTTTCCGCGGTGCCGGACAGCTTCAGGCCGTGTAGTCCGACGCGCAGGTTGTCCGCGACGGACAGGTCCGAGAACAGCTGGCGCCCCGCCGGCACGAGGCACAGCTTCCGCTGCGCCACCTGGTGCACTGGCAGGCCCGTGACGTCCTTGCCGTGCAAGGAAACCTGCCCCTGGTCGGGCCGGTGCAGCCCCGCGACGCAGTGCAGCAGCGTGGACTTGCCGGCGCCGTTGGCCCCGACGAGGGCGAGGATGCGACCGGACTCGACGTGCAACGAGACGTCGCGCAGCGCGCGGGTCGCACCGTGGCTCGCGTGCAGGCCGGAGATGGACAGGGTCATGCGCCGGCTCCCAGATAGGCTTCGATGACGGCCGGGTCGTCGCGGACCGCGGCGGGCGGCCCGTCCGCGATGACCCTGCCCGCGTCGAGGACGAGGACGGCGTGGCTGAGCCGCATGATCAGCTCGATGTTGTGCTCGATCACGACCAGCGAGACCCCGCCTGCGCAGACCGCGCGCAGCACGTCGGACAGTTCGCCGGTCTCGGTGTCGTCCAGGCCCGCGGCCGGTTCGTCCAGCAGCAGCAGCCGGGGCCCGCCCGCCAGCCCGCGCGCGACCTCGACCAGCCGCTGCACCCCGGCGGGCAGGTCGGCGGCATCGGCGCCGGCGAACCGTTCGAGCTCCAGGAACCGGAGCAGCTCGTCGGCGCGGGCGGAGAGCGCGCGTTCCTCGCGCCGGCCGCGCGGCAGGCGCAGCCCGTCGGAAAGCAGGCGGGCGCGGGTGAACCGGTAGCCGCCGAGCATGACGTTCTCGCGCACGCTGAGCCCGGGCACCAGGCGTGCGGACTGGAAGGTGCGCATCAGTCCGAGCGGCGGCAGCTTGTGCGGCGGCAGCCCGCTGATCGGGCGCCCGGCGAACTCGACGCGGCCGCTGTCCGGTGCGGTGAACCCGGTGATCAGGTCGAGCAGCGTGGTCTTGCCCGCGCCGTTGGGCCCGATGATCGAACGCACCGAATCCGGCTCTACGGTGAAGGACACGTCGTCGACGGCGCGCACGCCGCCGAAGCTGCGGCCCAGGCCGTGCACGGACAGCAGCGGTGGTCCGCTCATCGGGCGGCGTCCTTTCGGGAGGCGAGGCGACCGAGGTACCCGGTGAAGGCGCCCCAGATGCCGCGCGGCAGGTAGGTCATGACGACGATCAGCAGCACGCCGGCGACCAGCGGCTCCCACAGGGCGAAACTCTGCCCGGCGATCGGCAGGCCCTGGATCACCAGCGCGCCCAGCAGCGGGCCGACGAGGGTGCGGGCGCCGCCGAGCGCGAGCATGATCACGATGCTCAGCGCCACCGTCACGCCGAGCACGTCCGGCGACATGAACCGCAGGTAGAAGGCGTACATGCTGCCGGCGAGGGAGGCCAGCACGGCGGAGACGACAAAGGCCATCGTCTTGTACCGGGCGGTGTTGATGCCGAGCATCGCCGCGGCGCCGGGGTCGTTGCCGATCGCGGTCAGCACCCGGCCGGTCTGCGCGCGCTTGACGTTCGCGATGAACGCGGCGGCGAGGACACCCGCGACGAGGAGGACGAAGTAGTTGGCGCGGTCGCTGAACACCGTGTACCCGCCCAGCCGCAGGCTCGGGATGGCGACCATGCCGGAGGGGCCGCCGGTGAGGCCGGTCCACGCGGAGGCCAGCGACTGCGTGGCCACCGCCAGGCCGAGCGTGGCCAGCGCGAAGTAGTACCCGCGCAGCCGCAGGAACAACCGGCCGAGCGCCAGCGCCACGAGCGCGGACAACGCCGCCGCGGCGAGCGCGGCCAGGACGGTGGGCCAGTGCCAGGACAGCGTCAGCGCGCCGGCGCCGTAGCCGCCGATCGCCATGAACAGGGTCTGCCCCAGGGAAACCTGGCCGGCGTGTCCCATCAGGAGGGTCAGCCCGAGCACGACGAGGAAGAAGATGGCGGCGACCACGAGCAGCCCGGTCAGGCCCGGTGCCGCGAACGGGAGCGCCACCGCGACCACGAGCGCGCCGACGCCGGCGAGGGCGCGGGAGCCCCTGCTGGTCAGTCCGGTGCGCGGGGCAGCGGGTTTTCCGGCCGTGGTGGGCGATTCGGTGTGGGAGACGGTCATCGGCGCACCTCGCTGGTCCGGCCGAGCAGGCCCGTGGGACGGAAGAGCAGCAGCACGATCAGCGCGGCCATGGCGGCGACCTGGGCGAGGTCGCCGCTGGTGTAGCGGCTGAACACGCCTTGCAGCAGGCCGAGCAACAGCCCGGCGAGCACCGCGCCCGCGGTGCTGCCCAGCCCCCCGGCGACGGCCGCGATGAAGCCGGTGACCGCGTACGTGGTCACCGTGGTGAACTGCAGGAAGGTCACCGGGATGACCGCGGTGCCGGCGAGCGCCGCGATCGCGCCGGAGATGGTGAAGGCGACGAGCCGGGTGCGGCCGACGTGGATCCCCTGCAGCGCCGCGGCGCGCGGGTTGCCCGCGGTAGCGCGCATGGTCAGCCCGAACCGCGTGCGGTTGAGCAGGTACCACAGGCCCGCCACGGCGACCAGCAGCGCGCCGGCGATCCAGAAGTACTGGGGCACGATGCGCAGGCCGCCGACCACCACCATGTCGCCGCCGGTGAACGCCCGCATCGTGTAGGGCAGGTTGCCCCACACCAGCAGCACGAACCCGCCGATCACCTGCAGCAGCCCGACGGTGATCAGCAGCATCCGATCGTTGGTCGCGCGCCGCGCGCCGGGCATCATCACCACCCGGTCGACCGCCGCGAGCAGCACGGCGAACAGCACGACGACGATCGGCACGATCGCCAGCGGCGGCAGGCCGAGCGACTGCTGCAGCGAGACCGCGGTCAGCGCGGCCAGGACCACGAACCCGCCCTGGGCGAGGTTGATGATGCCGCTGATCGAGTACACAATGGACATTCCGAGCGCGATGAGGGCGTACACGCAGCCGTCCACGAGCCCGCCGAGCAGGACCTGGAGCAGTCCGGTCACTAGTGCACCCTCTTCCGTGCGGGCCCCTGGATGGGGCCTGTGGTAGGAACTAGGCGGAAGCCGGGGTGACGGCTTGGGCTGGTCGCCCTTTGTGGGCCTTCATGACACTGCCGCCCCCGGCTTCCCCGGAACCGTGGAGCGATGACAAAGGGACGCGCGATCGAGCGCCGGTTAGTGACCACTCTGCTGTCGGTTCCCTCGCCTCCGCCTGGCTCCTGCCCTGGACTACGCGCAGGAAGGCGGCACGGTTGTCGCAGCAGGATGGGCCACTGTTCTTCGTCGGGATCGACTGGGCGGCGGCTGAGCATGCCGTGTGCGTGCTCGACCACACCGGCAAGAAGACCGCCGCGTTCACCATCGACCACACCGCCGCCGGTTTCACCCGGCTGGCCGCCAGGCTGAGCGGCCTCGGCCCGGCCGAGCGGATCCCGGTCGCGATCGAGCGCCCAGACGGGCGCCTGGTGGACGCGCTGCTGGAGGCTGCTCACCCGGTGCTGCCAGTCAAACCGACCGCGATCAAGACCTGGCGCGAGGCCGAAGTCCTCTCCGGCGCCAAATCCGATCCCGGTGACGCGCACGTGATCGCCGACTACCTGCGAGTGCGGATCCACCGGCTCCGCCCCGCCGCACCGTTGTCCAGCCACACCAAGGCATTGCGCGCCGTCGTGCGTACCCGTAGCGAACTTGTCGAGGCCCGTATAGCGGCGTCCAACCAGCTCGCCGCATTGCTGGATGCACACTGGCCAGGCGCCAAGGTCATCTTCGCCAACATCGAGTCCGCGATCGCGCTGGCGTTCCTGACCCGCTATCCCACCGCTGCCTCGGCGGCCTCGTTGACCGAGAAGCGGCTGGCCGCGTTCTGCACCAAACAAGGCTACTCGGGCAAGAAACCCGCCGCCGTCCTGCTGACCCGGCTGCGCTCGGCCCCAGCTGGCACACTCGATCCCGTTGTGTCCCAAGGAATCCAGGACGCCGTACTCGCCCAGGTCGGTATGCTCACCGCGCTCAACACCGGGATCAAGGCCCTGGACCGCTCTATTGCCGAGAAGATGGACACCCACCCCGACGGGGAGGTCTTCCAGTCCTTCCCCCGCGCCGGCACCATCAACGCCGCCCAGATCCTGACCGAATGGGGCGATTCCCGCGCCGCGTTCGACCACCCCGACGCCATCGCCGCACTGGCCGGAATCACCCCCGTCACCAAAGCCTCCGGCAAGCAACGCGGCGTGTCCTTCCGCTGGGCCTGCAACAAACGCCTGCGCCTGGCCATCACCACCTTCGCCGCCAACAGCCGCCACTCCAGCCCCTGGGCCGCCGACATCTACAACCGCGCCCGCGCATCCGGCAAAGACCACCCCCACACCACCCGCATCCTCGCCCGAGCCTGGATCCGTGTCATCTGGCGCTGCTGGCAGAACCACACGCCCTACGACCCAGCCCTGCACGGCGGCGCCCAACACCAGGTCACACAACCGACCGCAGCCTGACTTTGATCTTGAGGTTGACACAAGGGGTGTCATGACGGTTACCTCCCGACGTAGGTGAAGGAGCCGCCCCCGGCCCGCACGATCCCGATGTCGTCCTTGGTGAGCCCGCGGTGGTTCGCCGGGGTGAAGGCGTAGGTGCCGACCACACCGGTGAACCCGCGCGAGCTCTGCAGGACCTGCTTGGCGCGGTGCGGATCGCCCTGCGCCTGGCCGAGCGCCTGGGCGGCCATGGTGACGGCGTCGAAGGCGACGCCAGGGCCGAAGTCGGGCTGCGTGCCGTAGCGGGCCTGAAAATCGTCGTGGTACTGCTGTTCGAGCTGCCGCGCGTCCGCACCGCGCGGCGAGTTCTGCCACCAGAAGTCCTGCGTGGCCGGGATGAGCAGGGTGTCGGGCAGGTAGTCCTGCACCCGCCGCAGGAAGTTGTAGGTGAGGTTGCCGTCCGTGGTGGCGACCGGCACCCGCAGGCCCATCTCCCGCACGCCCTTGAACGCCACGGCGGCCGCGGCGCCGGTGCTCCACACGACGAGCGCCTGGGGCCGGGCGGCCGATATGGCTTGCAGCTGCGAGGTGACCGAAACCGCGTCACCGCTGTAGGAGGCCGCGGCGACCACCTGGCTGCCGACCACCTTGGCCGCGTGCTGGGTGGCGGTGGCGCCGTCGACCCCACTGGCGTCGGTCGTGGTGATCAGGCCGATCCGGGTGATGCCCTGGGTCTTCCAGTACTCGAGCAGCCGTTCGGCGAGGTCCTCGGTGGCCGCGCTCGCCGACCACTGCCAGCCGTCCGCGGCCGGTTTCACGCCGGGCGAAAGGCAGTAGTTGACGACCTGTGCGCCGGCGGCGAGCGGGATGACGGCGCGGCACGGGCCGGACAGCGACGGCCCGACGATGGCGTCGACCTCGCCGATCATCCGGCGGGCCGCGAGCACGGCCTGCGCCGGGTTGCTCTGGTCGTCCGCGGCGACCAGGCGCACCGGGTGCCCGCCGATCCCGCCCATCGCGTTCAGCCGGTCCGCCGCGAGCTGGGCGCCCTGCAACTCGCCGACGCCGAGCTGGCTGCCGGAACCGGTCTGGCTGACGATGACGCCGATCGTGTACGAGCCGTCGCCCGTCGCGTCGGCGGCGGAACAGGCCGTGGCCAGCAACGCGGTCGCGGCGAGGCCGATCAGCCCGGTGAACCAGCGTTTTCGGACCGGAACGATCCTCACTGATCGTCTCCTTTGCCGGGGCTCTCTGTGCTTCTGTTATGCAGAGAGCACATCTGCTGGACGGATACTAAGTGGCCTCTCCGGTGTTGTCCAGGGTCGGCCGGCGTCACCCCGGAAGCCCGTCTTGACAGCACCGTGGACGGTGATCCAGGCTTTATCTGCAAAACGGATAGAGATTCTGCAACACAGAGAAAGCGTGGTCCCGATGACCGATCAAGACCTCGTGCTGGCGGACGTGCGGCGGGGCATGATCCCCGCGCACATCTACAACGACGAGGAGATCTTCCGGCTCGAGCGCGAGCGGCTGTTCAGCCGCGCCTGGGTATTCGTCGGGCACGAGTCGGAGGTGCCACAGGCCGGGGACTACGTGGTGCGCCGGGTACTGGAGGACTCGTTCATCATCTCCCGCGGCGAGGACGGCCAGGTCCGGGCCATGTTCAACATGTGCCTGCACCGCGGGATGCAGGTCTGCCGCGCCGAGATGGGCAACGCGTCGCACTTTCGCTGCCCCTACCACGGCTGGTCCTACCGCAACGACGGGCGCATCGTCGGCCTGCCGTTCCACAAGGACGCCTACGGCGGCGAGGCGGGCTTCCGGCGCAAGGGCCAGACGCTGCTGCCCGCGCCCGCGCTGGACACCTACCGCGGCCTGATCTTCCTGAGCCTGGCCCCGGACGCGCCGCCGCTGCGGGAGTACCTCGGTGACTTCGCGTTCTTCCTGGACTACTACGCGAACCAGTCCCCCAGCGGGATCGAGCTGAGCGGGCCCCAGCGCTGGCGAGTCAAGGCCAACTGGAAGATCGGCGCGGAGAACTTCGCCGGCGACATGTACCACACGCCGCAGACCCACACCTCGGTCGTCGAGATCGGGCTGTTCCGCGAACCGAAGGCCGAGAAGCGCAAGGACGGCTGCACCTACTGGGCGGGCAACGGCGGCGGCACCACGTACAAGCTGCCGCCCGGCACGCTCGAGGAGAAGCTGCGCTACGTCGGCTATCCGGACGTGATGATCGAGAAGATGAAGACGCGCTGGTCGCCCGAACAGCTCGACGTGATCGGCCGCGACGGGTTCATGATCTCCGCGGCTTCGGTGTTCCCGAACCTGAGCCTGGTGCACAACTGGCCGCGGGTCGAGGACTCCGACGACGTGCTCCCGTTCATCTCGATCCGCACCTGGCAGCCCGTCGGGCCCGACGAGACCGAGGTGCTGTCGTGGTTCGCGGTGGACGCCGAGGCGCCCGAGAGCTTCAAGGCGTTGTCCTACAAGGCTTATCTGATGTGCTTCGGCTCCACCGGGATGTTCGAGCAGGACGACGTGGAGAACTGGGTGTCGCTGACCAGCACCGCGGGCGGCGCGATGGCGCGCAGGCTGCTGCTCAACAGCCGGATGGGCCTGCTGGCGGACGGTACCGAGGTGGTGGCCCCGCTGCCGCCCGAGCAGTTCGCGGGTCCGGGCGAGGCGCACGTCGGGTACGGCGAATACAACCAGCGGCACCTGCTCACCCGCTGGGCGGACTACCTGGAGCGGCCGATCGAAAAGGCCGCGCAGGTCGAGGTCAGCGGCGTCCCGGGCGCCGCAGGCGCGACGAACGGGAAGGCGGTGCACTCGTGAGCCCGGAAACGGACACCCCCACCCTGCCGAAGGCCGAGCAGGAGAAGGTCGGCGTCCGGCCGACCGGCAACGGCGGCCCGTACTCGGCCGAATCGCGGCTGGGCGCGCACGCGCCGACCACGCAGCGCGTCGGCCGGAGCCTGCCGTTCTCCGACGAGCGGCACCTGCAGGCGCATCACTGGCTGGTCGAGGAGGCCTATCTCCTCGACGCGCAGCACTACGAGGACTGGCTGGCGTTGCTGACCGACGACATCCACTACCTCATGCCGGTGCGGGTCACCACGGCGATGAACGCCGGTTACGACTCCGCGCCGAAGATGGCGCACTTCGACGAGAACAAGTACTCGCTGAGCCGGCGGGTCGCGCGTTTCCTCACCGAGCACGCCTGGACCGAAGACCCGCCGTCGCGGCTTCGGCACTACGTCGCCAACGTGCGGACGTTCGCCGGCGAGAAGCCGGACGAGATCGTCGTCGACTCGGCGGTGCTGCTCTACCGCAGCCGTGGCGACGTGCGTGAAGCGGCGATCCTCTCGGCGGGGCGGGAAGACCTGCTCCGCCGGACCCCGGACGGCACCGGCTGGCGACTGGCGCGCCGGACGATCCTGGTCGACGATTCCGTGCTCCGCACCCAGAACCTGGCGATCTTCCTATGAGCGCGCAGCTGTCCTGGGAAGGCGAAGAAGAGGACGCGCGGAAGGCGCGGCGGGCCGCCGGGGAACTGCGCGAGTTGCGGGCGCACCAGCAGGGTGACGCGATCACGATCGGCAACGAGTTCGCCGAGATCCGGGTGGCGAAGGTGGAGACCCGCAACGGGACGAGGCTGCTGATCGAAGCGCCGAAGTCCGGCCAGTGGGTCGCGCTCTGCCCGCTCGAGCTCGAAGCCCTGACGTGGCAGAACACCGCCACGTTCTCGGCGATGATCGGCCACCCGTTCGGCCCGCTCATCGCGGCGGAGGAGCCGTGACCGGCTGGCTGGACGGGCGGCGCGCGCTCGTGGTCGGCGCCGGCTCCGGGATCGGGCGGGCGGTCGTCGACGCGTTCCTCTCCGAGGGCGCCCGGGTCGCGGTGCTCGAGCGGGACGAAGCCAAGTGCGCCAAGCTTTCCGCCGCGATCCCCGGCCTGCCCGTCGTCGCCGGAGACGCGACGACCCGCGGAGCCAACGAGGCGGCGGTGGACGCGACGGTGGCGGCTTACGGCGGCCTGGACGTGCTGGTCAGCTGCGTGGGGATCTTCGATTTCTACCAGGGGATCGCCGAGCTCCCGGTCGAGCGGATCGACGAGGCGTTCGACGAGATGTTCCGGGTGAACGTCAAGAGCCACCTGCACTCGGTCAAGGCCGCGCTGCCCCAGCTGCGCCGACACGGGGGCTCGGTCATCCTCACCGAGTCCACTTCGGCCTACTACCCCGGACGGGGCGGCGTGCTCTACGTGGGCAGCAAGTTCGCCGTGCGCGGGCTGGTGACGGCGATGGCGCACGAGCTGGCGCCGGACGTGCGGGTGAACGGCGTGGCGCCGGGCGGCACCCTCAACACGGACCTGCGTGGGCTCGACAGCTTGGGGCTGCGGGAAAAGCGGCTCGACGACACGCCCGGCCGGGAAGCCGAACTGGCCGGCCGCGTGCCGCTGCGGGTCGCGCTGTCCGGCGCCGACCACGCGTGGAGCTACGTGTTCCTCGCCTCGAACCGCGCCCGCGGCATCACCGGCGACGTGGTCCATCCCGACGGCGGCATCGGCGTCAAGGCATGAAAGGACGAATGGCATGGCGGTCGTGAAGGCCGATCTGCAGGCGTGCCAGGGGTACGCGAACTGCGTGATCGGCGCGGACGACGTGTTCGACATCGACGACGACGGCGTCGTGGTGGTGCTCAAGGCGGAGATCCCCGAGCCGGACCGGCGACGGGTGGAAGACGCGGCGCGCACCTGCCCGGTCTCCGCCCTGGTGATCGCGGACGACGGTGCCGGGGAATGAGCCGGCCCACCACCGTGATCGTCGGCGCGTCGATCGGCGGAGTCCGGGCGGCACAGGCGTTGCGCGCCGAGGGCTACGACGGCGAAGTCGTGCTCGTCGGCGACGAAACCGCCCTGCCGTACGACAAACCACCGTTGTCGAAGGCATTCCTCGCCGGTAAGGCGACGGCCGCGGACATCACGCTCCTCGACGAGGAGCAGGCGGCCGCGGCCGGTGTCCGGCTGGAGCTCGGGAACGGGGCGACCGGACTCGACCTCGCGGCGCGCAAGGTCGAGCTCGCCGACGGAAGCCGGTTGTCCTTCGACGATCTCGTGCTCGCCACCGGCGCTCGCGCGCGGCCCTCCCCGTGGGGTGGCCGGTCCGGCGTCCACGTGGTGCGCACGGCGGCCGACGCGCTCGCGCTGCGCGAAGACCTGCGCCGGGGCGGTCCCCTGGTGATCGTCGGCGCCGGGTTCGTCGGCGCGGAGATCGCCGCGACCGCCACCGCGCTGGGCATCGCCGAGGTGACACTGGTGGATCCGGTGGCGGTGCCGCTCAGCCGCGTGCTCAACCCGGCCGTCGCCGAGCGGTTCGGCGCCCTGCACGCCGAACGCGGGGTGACCACACGGTTCGGCGTCGGGGTGACCGGGATCGACTCCGGCGGGGTTCGGCTCACCGACGGCACGAGACTCGACGCGGCCACCGTCGTCGTCGGCATCGGTGCCGTGCCCAACGACGAGTGGCTGCGCGGGTCCGGTCTGACGATCGACGACGGCGTGGTTTGCGACCGGTTCAGCCGAGCGAGCGAGGATGTGCACGCCCTCGGGGACGTCGCGCGCTGGTTCCATCCGCGGCACGGCCGGCTCGTCCGGGCCGAGCACTGGACCAACGCCGTCGAGCAGGCCGCCTGCGTGGCACACAACATCGTCCACCCCGGCACGCCGCGCGCGCACGCGCCGGTCGAATACGTGTGGAGCGACCAGTACGACTGGAAGATCCAGCTCGCCGGCCGCACGGGCGGGGAGCTCGCGCACGTGCTCGTGCCCGGCCCCGATCCCGCCCGCGCCTTCGCGGTCCTCTACGCCGATCGCGGCGGTGGGTTCGCAGGTGCGGTCGTGGTCAACTGGCCCCGTGCGTCGCTCATCGCCCGGCGCGCCCTGGCGGCGACGGCGGCACTGGACACCGTGCAAGCGGACATCGAGGCGCTCACCGCGAAGGAGGAACGGGTATGACGGAACTGGGGCCACTGCGGACATCGGTGGCGGACGCATGCCGGGTGCTGGCCGCCCGGGGACTCGCCGACGGCATCCTCGGGCACATCAGCCTCCGGATCGACGAGCGGCGGCTGCTCGTCCGCTGCCGCGGCCCGCGGGAACGCGGTCTCGCCTGGACCACCGCGGCGGACATCCGCCTGGTCGACCTGGACGGCGAAGCCGGTGCGCCCGGCGAGCTCGACGGCGGTTACCGGCCGCCGAACGAGCTGCCGCTGCACACCGAAGTGCTGCGCACCCGCCGCGATGCCGACGTCGTGGTGCACGCGCATCCGCCCGCGGTGGTGGCCGCGGACCTCGCGGGAATCGCCATCCGCCCCATCGTCGGCGCCTTCGACATCCCGGGCACCCGGCTCGCCGCCGGGGGCGTGCCCGTCCACCCGCGGGGTGTGCTGGTGCGCAACCGCGAGCTGGCCGCCGAGATGGTGGTGTCGATGGGCGACCGGCCGGTGGTCGTGCTGCGCGGGCACGGGCTCACCAGCGCGGCCACGACCGTCGAACAGGCGGTGCTGCAGGCGATCAGCGTCGACCAGCTCGCCGCGCTGTCGCTCCGGGTCGTCTCGGCCGGCGGCACGCTGCGGGACCTGCCGGCCGAGGACATGGCGGAACTGCCCGACCTCGGCGCAGGGTTCAACACGGACACCGCCTGGCGGCACGAACTGGCGCGGCTGGAGCGCAGCGCGCCAGGTCCGCTCGTCCAGCCGGCCACGCGCGCGCCGTAGCTCCTCGGCGGTGCCGACGCACTCGTCGCGCAGCACCTGCGCGGACGCGAACAACGGCTTGAAGCGACGTGAACCTACCCGTTGTAACGAATCCACCACCACCCAGCGTCATCCCAGCGGCAGCCCTCAGCGCCAAACAGGACACGCTCTTAGTCGTCATCTTTTCCTCGAGTGCTCACGGGTCTTGTCGTCCTGAAAGTCCCTCGTCCAGCGTTCGAGGAGGGACGTGACGAACTGCACACTTCCGCAGAACGCGAAAACTCCAGGATTGAACCAGGGAATGAGTGTCCCGACCCAGTAGTTGAACGTCACGAGGAGGACCACGACGAGGATTCGCGTCGGTCGCTTGAAGAAGCTGCCGACGAGCGCTTCCCATCGGGTCGGGGCCGGACTGATTCTTTTCCTCATCACCGACGTGGCCCCCACATGTTCCGCCAGCTCCGCTTGGCGACTGGCCAGAGCTTACGAGCAGTATGCCGTAGTCGCTGCGACCGGAACTGTTTCACGCACGGGGTTTCCGACCAGATGTGCCAACGTCAGTTCGGCGTCGCGCTTCTGTTGAGGCCGTGTCGGCCGGTGGTTCTTCCGCTGCTGGCCGGTTGGGTGCGACTCCGCAGAGCTTGGCGAAGGCCGCTTCGCTATGAATGCGGTCGGCGTTGTCTCCGGTGGTGACCAGGAACTGGCCGGCGAGTTCAATGCCGACTCCGTGAAGCTCGACCAGGCCCGGGGCTGCCGCGCGGACCACTGCCGCGATCTGGTGACTACAGACCGCCGAGATCCGTTCGCCGAATGTCCCGGCGGTAACGCCGCATTCACTGCTAGAAGTAGCTGCCCGCGCCGAGAGGGCAAATTAGCCGATGCCGGAACAAGCTGGTGCGGCCTGAGCCTCATCGTGGGACCAATGGTCAAGCTTTTATTTGGTGAAGCGAGCGTCGCACCAGCATGGATATTCGGCGTTCGTACCGTTGCTGACTTCCAGGCGGACGCGACTAACCCTTGTTACGTCGACGTCAAATGCCACGTGTTCGGGGTACTCAACCTTTTTCGGCGATTGCAGAAGGGTGCCCGTTGACGAGTAGACCGCGAAGTAGCCAATACCATCAATCACGTTGTCATGGCGCGTCTTATCTGTCAGCCCAAACGTGCCGCTAAACCTCTCGTAGTGTATTTCCGAAACGATCACTAAACGTTGACCTCTAACACATTCTGATCGGTAGAGCCCCGCTATCGTTACAAAAGTGGCGACCCCACGCGGTCGGCTTTGCTCAAGTCCGCAGACCGTCACTCGAGTGAGTGGCGCTTACGAAAAGCTGGGTGCGTCTTTCGACGGCCCCGACCTTGATCGTTCCACCGACGAATCCTGAGGCCGGACGGACACCGATAAGTAGGGGCTTCAAAAATCCGGGCTGAACGCCTGGCGGACCGTACCGTACCCAAACCCAGCTGAGGTTGCGACTGGATGCCGGCCTGCCAATCCGCGACCTCGCCGCTCACCTGCGCGCACGCGTCCACCCCGCGGACCGCCTCGTCGCGCGCCGGGCACTCGACGAACTGCAGCCCGACGCCTTCTCCGCCGCTACGCTGCTTCGACGCCGGCCTGAGCGCTACCGGCGGGCGCCCCGGTCCGGTCACGCTGAGATCCGCAACTCGGCGGCCAAGCCGCCAGCTTGCGAAACAGCTAGATGCATCAATACCCATTGATGTAGTGTCGTGCGATGGTGCCGACCGATGCGCCGCCGCTGATCGTGCGGTTGCTGGCTGATCCCCTGCGCTGGCGGCTGGCGCGGAAACTGGCCGCCAGTGATCTGCGGGTGCGGGAGCTGGTGACGGCGGTCGGGCAGCCGCAGAACCTGGTGTCGTACCACCTCGGTCAGTTGCGGTCCGCCGGTTTGGTGACAGCACGGCGGAGCAGCTTCGACGGCCGGGACAGCTACTACCACCTGGACCTGGCACGTTGTGCCAAGGCGTGGGCGGATGCCGGGGCCGCACTGCATCCTGGTCTGCGGCCCGGGTTCGGGTCGCCAGTCGGGGCCCAGGAACGGCGCAGTGGGCGGTCCGCACCAGCCGCTCGTTCGCGGGTGTTGTTCCTGTGCACCGGAAACAGCGGTCGCTCGCCGTTGGCCGAGGCGTTGCTTCGGTACCGGGTGGGGAATCGGGTCGAGGTCGCCAGTGCGGGGAGCCACCCGAAGCCGTTGCACGCCAACGCGGTGCGAGCGGCTGCGGAGTACGGCATCACGCTGGAGCATCAGCCCACGCATCTCGACTCCGTCCGACGGCGGCGATTCGACCTGGTGGTCAGCCTGTGCGATCGCGTCCGCGAGGTCTGTCCGGCCTTCCCCGGACGGCCCGTGATGATCCACTGGAGCATCCCGGACCCCGCTCGGGAACCCGGGACCGACGGCGACACCTATCCCGCGTTCCGCCGCACCGCCGCCGAGCTCGACAGCCGGATTCATTTTCTGCCAACCACCCTCACCGACGATGTTGAGGAGAGCCGAACATGACCACAGATATCGCGAACCTCGTGAGCGTGCGGTACCTGGTCGACGACGTCGAAGCCGCGATCGCCTTCTACACCGGCCGTCTCGGGTTCACCGTGCGGACTGATTTCTCTCCGGCGTTCGCCGACGTCACCCGCGGCAGCTTGCGGTTGCTGCTGAGCGGACCGACCAGTTCCGCCGGACGCCGGATGCCCGACGGCACCAAGCCCGGCCCCGGCGGCTGGAACCGCATCCACCTCATCGTCGACGACATCGAGGCGGAAGTGACCCGGCTTCACTCTGGCGGTGCCGAGTTCCGCAGCGACATCATCTCCGGTCCCGGAGGCCGGCAGGTCGTGCTCGACGACCCCGCCGGGAATCCCGTCGAGCTGTTCCAACCGAAAGCCTGACGGCACACCTCCGGTACCCGGCACGTGCGACGTCTGGAGGCGAGCCAGAGCATGGCAACCGACCACTCTCCCGCGTCGGGGTCCGGCACACCGGCTCGAGGAGCGGGCCCCGCGCTGGCGCGGCGGCTCGGTACCGGCGACGCCGTGGTCGTCGGGGTCGGTTCGATGATCGGCGCCGGCGTGTACGCGGCGTTCGGCCCGGCGGCGAAGGCGGCGGGCAGCGGCCTGCTGATCGGCCTCCTCGTGGCTGCGGTAGTCGCGTACTGCAACGCCGTGTCCTCGGCACAGCTGGCTGCGCAGTACCCGACGTCCGGCGGCACCTACGCCTACGGGCGCGAACGCCTGGGCCCGTGGTGGGGTTTCACGGCCGGGTGGGGGTTCGTGATCGGCAAGACCGCCTCGTGCGCGGCCATGGCGTTGACGTTCGCCACGTACGCGGTGCCGGGACCGTGGTGGCTGCAACGCGTGGTCGCGGTGGCCGGGGTGGTGGCGCTGGCCGTGCTCAACAACCGCGGAATGACCCGGACGGTGCAACTCACCCGAGTGCTGGTGACGGTCACCCTGGCTGCGCTCGCGACGCTGGTGCTGGGCATCGCGTTCGGTGGCTGGGCCGGCCCAGCCCATCTCGGCAGCCCCGCGGCGTGGACCTCCGGCGGCCCCTACGGCATCCTCCAGGCAGCAGGGCTGCTGTTTTTCGCCTTCGCCGGCTACGCGCGCATCGCGACCATGGGTGAGGAAGTCCGCGACCCCGCGCGCACGATCCCCCGTGCTATCCCGCTCGCACTCGGGATCGCCGTGCTCGTGTACCTCGTCATCGGCACCGCCGCCCTGCTGGCGTCCGGGCCGGCCCGCCTCGCCGACTCGACCGCGCCCTTGACCACCGCGATCACCGACGCCGGTGCGGCTGCCCTCACCCCGGTGGTGCGTATCGGCGGCGCGGTCGCCAGCCTCGGCGCGTTGCTCGCCCTGATCGCCGGCATCGGACGCACCAGCCTCGCCATGGCCCGCCACCGCGACCTCCCCAGCTGGCTGGCTGCCATCCACCCCCGGTTCCAGGTGCCACACCACGCGGAGTGGGCACTCGCGGTCGTCGTCTCCGTGCTCGTGTTGAGTGTCGACCTGCGCGGGGTGATCGGGTTCTCCTCGTTCGGCGTGCTGGTCTACTACGCTATTGCGAACCTCTCAGCACTCACCCAGGACGCGCAGCACCGGAGGTGGCCCCGTTGGCTGCACGTCCTCGGCCTCCTCGGCTGCCTCGCCCTCGTGATCACCCTGCCCTGGCCCTCGATCGTCGCCGGGCTCTCCGTCTTCTCGGTCGGCATCGCCGGCCGTCTGATCGTGCTTACCCGCCGCAAGCCGGATACCACCACCAGCGCGAGCTCCACGTAGCCCGCAGGCCGCGGGAACGTAGCGAGCCGCTTACCCAGTCGTTCAATGGCCGAACGGGTAAGCGGAAGCTGCATCGAGCCTTTGGAGCAGCAGACGGCGGCCGGCGCACACGCATTGCGCGCTGACTGCTGAAGACGCGCGGCGTTGTCATGCAACCACGCGCAATAGTCACTCGGACCTTCGAACAGCCGCAGCGTCTCGGCCGCGCACGGCGCGCTCTGCCTGGTGTGGCCGAGGCTGCGTCCGATCTGGGGCACGGTGGGCGCCCGCTCGGCGTTCACCACGGCGGTGAGCACGAGCAGCTGCGCACCCGTGAGACCTTCCTCCGCACCGAAGTCGCCGGTCGCGGCGAGCAGGCGTCCCTGGGTACCCAGCACCTCGTCCACCGGAGCTTGTCAATTGACAACATGCTGTCAATCTTGCTCGTCGAACACCTCGCTGCCGACGACGCGGGCGGTGTTCGCGGCGGGAAAGCCGACGTATCCCGTCGCGTGGTAGATGACCTCTTCGAGCTCCTCGCGGGTGAGGCCGTTCTGGAGCGCGATCGAGAAGTGGATCTTCAGTTCCTCGGTGGAGCCGAGCGCGATCAGGATGCCCAGCGTCACCAGGCTCCGCGAGCGCCGGTCGAGCCCTTCCCGCGTCCAGAGCCTGCCGAACACGTTGACCAGGCTGAGCTCGGAGAGCTCACCGGCGAACGCGCCCGCCGGCATGCCGCCCTCCACGTCGGCCGCCGCGACCGGGATCATCTCCCGGACCAGCTGGATGCCCTTCTCACGGTCGTCCGTCATCGGATCGCACCGCCTTTCGTCGCTGCGTCCCAGGAGGTGCCCACGAGTGCGCGGGCCGCCCTGGGGGAACGGATGGAGTTGACCGGACCGCGGCACTGACCACGCCCTGTTTTCCGCACAGGGCAACGAGTTTGCGTTCGGAGACGGCGCCTTCGGCCACCGTGAAGCTGTCGGCGCCGCGGGGCAGGCCGTAGATCTGGATCTTGCGGTCGTACTGGTCGGACCAGATGTAGGGCACCGGGGCGAACGGCTTCGGCTCGCCGAGCAGGTTGCGGGCCACCGCCATGCAACTCCACGTTCGGCACCGAGCCGATCGAGACCAGCACGGCGCCGGCTTCCAGCACGCGCCCGTCGGCGAGCCGGACACCGGCGGCCCGTCCACCGGCGGTGAGCACCTCCCGCACCAGCACACCGGTGAGGATCTCGACGCCGTGGTCGCGGTGCATGCCGATGAGTATCGAGCCCAGCTCGGGACCGAGCACATCGGACAGTGGTGCTTCGATGTCCGAGACCAGGGTGACCTCCGCGCCGGCCTGGCGGGCCACCGCCGCGGCCTCGGCGCCGAGGAACCCGGCGCCGACGATCACGAGCCGTGGCTTGTGATCCAGCTCCGCCCGCGGGGCCAGTGCGTCGGGAAGTGTCCGCAGGACGTGCACCCCGGGCACGTCGTCGGTGCCGGGCAGCCGCCGCGGCCGGACACCGGTCGCGACGACGAGCTCGTCGTGGGGCAGCCGCGAGCCGTCGGCCAGTGCGATGGACCGGTCCCGCACGTCCGCGCCGATCGCCGCGGTGCCCAGGCGCAGGTCCGGCTCCAGGCCCGCGATCGCCGCGTCGTCGCGTAGCTGGACGCGCTCCGGCAGCCACACACCGGACAGGACCTCCTTGGACAGCGGAGGCCGGTCGTACGGCAGCGCGGGCTCGTCGCCGACGAGGCTGATCCGGCCGTCGAAACCCTGGCGCCGCAACATCTCCGCCGCGGAGAGTCCCGCGGCGGAGACACCGGCGATGACCACGTTCACCGAGGACCGCCGTACAGGGTGCTGCCGCCGTCGACCGGGAGCACGACGCCGGTGACGAACGCCGCGTCGTCGGACGCCAAGAACAACGCGGCGTTCGCGACGTCCCAGCTGGTGCCCTGGTGCCCCATCGGGATCGTCGCGGCCCGCTCCGTCACCACGTCGTCACGCGCGGCGCCGGTGGCGCGCACGACCCGATCGACGCCCATCGGGGTGTCGACCATGCCCGGGGCGACGCAGTTGACGCGAACACCGTGCGGGGCGTACTCGAGGGCGAGGGATCGGGTCATAGAGTTCACCGCAGCCTTGGAGGTCACGTAGGCGATCGCCTCACCCCCAGCCATCAGCCCCGCCATCGAGGAGATGTTGACCACCGCGCCGCTGCCCTGCTCCCGCAGGTGCGGCAGCACGTACTTGCACGTGAGCCACATCCCGGTCAGGTTGACCTCGAACCCGGCGCGCCACTGCTCGGCGGTGAGCTGCTCGGTCGGGCCCGCGGGCACGATCCCGACGTTGTTGTGCAGGATGTCGATCCGCCCGAACGCGGCGAGCGCCGCCTCCGGGATCCCGCGACAGTCCTCTTCGGACGTGATGTCCGCCTGGTGCGCCGTGGCTTCGGCACCTTCCTCGCGGACGAGCTTCGCGGTCTCCTCCGCCGAGTCCGCGTCGCGGTCGACCACCAGGACCTTCGCGCCGTGGCGGGCGTAGGTCAGGCATGCCGCGCGGCCGTTGCCCGTGGTCTCGCCCTCGGTCTGGCCGCCGCCGACGACGATCGCGACCCGCCCGGCCAGCTTGCCGCTCACCAGGTCACCGGCAGTTCGTGCAGGCCGTACACGATGTGGGTGTCCCGGAAGCGCAGCTCCTCCTCCGGCACCGCCAGCCGGAGCTCGGGCAGCCGCTGGAACAGGCGCGGGAACGCCGCCTGCATCTCCACGCGGGCGAGGTTCTGGCCGAGGCACTGGTGCACGCCGTACCCGAAGGCCATGTGCCGCCGCTCGGCGCGGGTGATGTCCAGCTCCTCCGGCGCCTGGAACACCGCCGGGTCCCGGTTGGCCGCGGCGAGCGAGCAGATGATGCCCTCCCCCGCCCTGATCAGCTGACCGCCCACCTCGATGTCCTCGCGGGCGAACCGGCGCGGCTCGGTCTGCACGATCGTCCAGTACCGCAGCATCTCCTCCGCGCAGGTGGCGGCGTAGGCGTCCGGATCGGACAGCAGCTTCTCGCGCTGCTGCTCGTCGCGGATGAGCGCCAGCACCCCGAGGCTGAGCATGTTCGCGGTCGTCTCGTGGCCGGCGCCGATGACCAGCTGCGCGAGCCGCACGACCTCGTCGAACGTCAGGTCGCCGTTGGGGACGTGCTCGTTGACCAGCCTGCCGAGCAGCCGGTCGTCCGGCTCGTCCTGCTTCTGCCGCGCGTACCGGGCGAGCACCTCGCTCAGCTCGTGCATGGCGGCGACCTTCTCCTCGGTCGCGGCCTCCATGTCGGTCGCGAGGTGCGCCGCGTGCGTCACGACCGGGCTGTCGACGAGGTCCACGCCGAGCAGCTCGCAGATCGCCGTCGTCGGGATCGGCAGCGCGAAGTGCTTCACCAGGTCCAGCGGACGCGGCTGCTCCAGCATCTTGTCGATCGCGTCGTCGACGAGCTCTTCGATCCGCGTCCGCCACTTCTCCACCCGCTTCGCGGTGAAGTCGGGGTTGAGGATGCGGCGGACCGGCAGGTGCTCGTCGCCGTCCTTGCGGAAGAAGATGTTGCCCTCCAGCTCCGGCTGGGCGGCGCTGGTGTTCGGGAAACCGGGGTCGGTCACGTCCGCGCCCACTCGCGGGTCCCGCAGCACCTGCTGCACCTGGTCGTAGCCCCCCACGAGCCAGGGGTGGCTGCCGTCCCACAGCGTGCCACGCCGGGGCTGCCCGGACTCCCGCGTCTCGGTGTAGAACGCCGGCGGCGCGTACGGGCACTGGCGCGGGGCGGGTAGCGGAGTGGCGGGAGTTGCGTCAGTCCGGGTCATCGGCTGCTCCTCAGTCCTGGATGGCGATGACGGCGGCCGGGCACAGCGCGGCGGCTTCGCGCACGTTGCCGGCCTCGCTCGCGGGCGGCTCGGCGTCGAGCAGGATCACGACCCCGTCGTCCTCGCGCTGGTCGAACACCTCGGGCGCCGCGAGCACGCACTGTCCGGCGCCGCAACACTTGGCCTCATCGATGGTCACCTTCACAGGCGCACCTCCTCTTAAGTGAACAATTATCACTTTACAAGTGTTTACTTACGAAGAGCAAGACGACCTGCACGGTTCGTCCCGTGAGGTGAGCCACCTACCGGAAGACCGGCGGACGTGTTATTTGTTCCCGCCGACCCGCACGATCTCCCGCACCAGGAGCTCGACGAACCGGCGGACGTCACCCGCCTGCCACACCGAACTGATCAGCGGGGACAACACGAGCCGCCCGTGCACCGAGGTCCACAGGTACATCGCCGCCGAATCGATGTCGCCGACGGACACCCCGTCATCGCGCAACCGCGCGGTCGCCCGGCGCCAGCGCTCGACGAGCTCGAGCGCCGGCGACTCGACCTCCGGAGACACCTGGAACATCGCGGGCTCCACCCCGAACATCAGCCGGAAGTGACCCCTGTACTCGACCGCGAACCGGCAGTAGGCCTGCGCCTGGGCGATGAGCCGGTCCGCGGCCGATCCCGCACTCGCCCGCTCGTCCGCCTCGTCCATCGCCACCAGCAAGCGGCTGAACCCGTCGAGCGCGACCGCCCAGGCGACGTCGGTGACACTGGCGAAATGGCGGTAGATCGCGGGCGCGGTCACCCCCGCCTCCCGCGCCAGCTCACGCAACGACACCGACACCGGCCGCATCCGCTCGTCGTTCGAGACGATCCCGGCCAGCGCGGCGATCACGTCGGCCCGTAGCCGGTCGCCCTGCCCTCGCGGGTTGCGTTCACGACGGCCGGCCGGCGCGGGCTCCCCTGCCGTAGTACCCACGGCCACACCCTAACCCGGCTCCGCTCCCCCGCTCACGATTCAGCGACGTTCGGCAGCGCGCCCCGCGGGACACCGAGCACGAAGCCGACCACGTCGGCGGCGTGCGCCGTGATCCGGCACTCGTTGCCGCGACCGCTGCTCGAGCAGCGGGGCGCCGACATGACGTTCGGTCGTAAGCTGCCCGCGGCTCCTTCGCGGTGCGGTCTGGTAGACGTGACCGGTCCACCCTGGGCGATACCCGTGCCGCCGCGGAGTCGATCCGGCGGGCGCAGCAGGTCCACGCGTAGGTGGGCTGGACGCTCGACCGCGCGGCCTCGCCGTCGCGGCGACACACCACGCCGTCAACCTCGACGACTGGTGCGCCGTCCTGTCCAGCATCGAGTCCATTGAGGACGATCTGCACGGTGCCGGATCGTTCATGCACCGCGACACGATGCGGGCGATCAAGGTGAATCTCCTGGCCCGTCGCGGCGACTGGACCTCGGCCCGACAGGCGGTCTCGGACAACACGCACGGTCCCGCGTTGCAGGTGTGAGCCCGCGCCGGGGTCGTCCTGCTCACCGGCGACACCGACGGCGCGATCACGCGGCTGCGGCGGCGTCTGGAGTACCCGGACCTTCCCGGCCGGCTGCGTCCCGCCTCGACTGCCGGCTGAAGCCAAACTCGAGGGCGGGCGGCCCGAGCGAGCACTGGCCGTGCTCGCCCACTACGCCAGCGGCCGGATGCCGCTGGTCGGACACCCACCTGGGCTGCCATGCGGCTGGCCTACGGGCACGCGGCAGGTTCCCCGACGCTCTGCACGCCGGGGCGGCGGTGGCCGACGAGCATCGGCTCGCGCTGTACGCCGCGCCGAACTCGGGTTCGCCGAGCTGCCAAGGACGACCTCGGGCAAGATCCGCCGGGGCGACCTAACCGTCCGTGAGGCCAACACCGCCAGGGACGAGGCCGCACGGGCGGAAATCACCGAGCGGCGGGACGAGCAGTTCTCGGAGCTACGTTCCTGACCGGCGAAGGCAGTCCGACCCGCTGCCGGTGACAATCCAGTGTGGACCGCCAGCGACGCAGCCGCGACAGCGGGTCGGCCGCGCCGTCAGCTCCCGGGCTGACCGGCCGGCTCGGGTTGGCCGGTCGCCGCAGTCGGCGGCGGCGAATCCGGATCCGCCGGGCGGTAGTCGTCGGCGTACTGCACGGCGGCCTCGCGAATCCGCTGGCCGAGCCAATCGCGCCAGCGGCCCGAGGCCTGTTCGTCGATCAGTTGCTGCTTCACCTGTGCCTGCACGGAATCGAACTCGGCCGGCACGGCCGGCGTAATCGAGGCGACCTTGCCGATGTTCCATCCGTACTGCGTCTGCACCGGTCCGAACACTCCGTTCGGCGGCGCCGCGAAGGCCGCCTTCGCGTACGTGTCATCGAGTTGGGAGGCGGCGACCTGCCCGAGATCGCCTCCGGCGCCGCGCGTCTGATCGTCCAGGCTCGAGGTCCTGGCTACGTCCTCGAAGACAGCGCCGCCCGCCAGCTGGGTCAGCACCTGGTTCGCCTGGTCCTGGGTACTGACCACGATATTCTTGATATCCCGCTTCTCCGGGGTGGCGAGCGACGCGCGGCGCTGGTCGAACGCCTGCCGCACCTCTTGGTCACTGACCGAGATGCCCCGGGTCTGCCGGCTGAACAGTGCGTTGACCGCGAGCATGTCCTTGATCTGGTCGAGCACCGCCTGCTCGGAGGTGCCCGCGGCGGCGAGTTGCTTCAGGAACGTGTCACGAGCGTCGGCGCCGTCACCGACCTGCTGCGATATGTAGCCGGTCAGCGCGTCCTGCGCGGTCTTGTCCGCGATCACGATCCCTTGCTGACGCACCTGCTGCTCGAGAATGAGCTGCACCGCGTAGGCCTTCGCCATCGTGCGCCGGAAGTCACCGGCCTTCGCCGGATCCGACGGCGGCTGGACCCCGAAGAACAGCCGCAGCTTGTCGGCCTCGGCGTTGAGCTGATCCACGCTCACATTCTGGTCGCCGACGCGGAAGGCGACTCCGTCCGGAAGCCTGCCCGCGTTCCACCAGAAATACCCACCGGTTCCGCCACCGGCCACCATCAGGACGACGACGGTGAGCAGCACGCGTCCCTTGCGCCCGCGAGGAAGCCGGATCGATCTGAGCCACCCGAGTGCCCGGGCGCCGAACCTCGGTTGCCACAGCCGTCGACCGGGTTCATCTGTGCCAGACCTAGATTCGGTGTCTTCGTCGAGCTCCTCGGCCACATCGGACTCGCCGTCCTCGGCCATCTGCTCCCGCTCGCCCGCACCTTCCTCGTCAGCGACGGGATCATCGTCGGGCTCCGCGAGTGTACGGACGGTACCTGCGTCCTCGGCATCGTCTTCCATCAGATCTTCCTTCCGGGGTGGAGCGTTCAGCACGTCAGAATTTCCTGTGAGGCAAGGAGAGTCGCCATCTTCCGGACGGCTCTGAGCTGCAGCTGCCTGACGGCCAGCGGGCTCTTGCCCAGCACGGCCGCGGTCTCCGCGACGGACATTTCCTCGAGAAAACGCAGGCGAAGGCACTGCCGCTGCTCCGGCACCAGTTGTTCGAGGCAGTCCAGCAGCACACCGCGCACGTAACGCCTGGTAACCCGATGTTCGGCGCTGACCTCGACCGGGCCGCAGTCCGGCACGATCTGCACCGGCACCTCGCGCCGGTTGTAGTGGGACTTGAAGTAGTCGATCACGATGTTGCGGCTGATCGTCATCAACCATCCGCGGAACTTGCCCTCCAGGGGCTGGACCGAATCAATCGACCTGATCAGCCGCACGAAGACCTCGCTGGTGAAGTCCTCGGCCAGGTGCTCGTTGGCCACGCGGGCATGGACATACCGGCGAACATCGCGTACATAGCGGCTGTAAAGGACACCGAGCGCAGCCCGGTCGCCACCCTTCGCGGCGCTCAGCAGCGCCCACGAGCCGTCGTCCGGGTCCGGCGAACCGGCAGCCGGCCCGTCTGCCCTCATGAATCCGGAGCCTGGACTGACCAAAGTTACGGTCGGACCTTTTTCAAGGGCATGACTCGGCATGTCGTCCACTCCTTTGTCACGACTTCGCACCCGATCGGCCTGCGGGGACATCACGTTCGTCCCCGAGTCAGGCCGCACAACGGCACCAAACGTGAGCATGGCATGACGTGTTGGCGGTCACATCCACCCTGCGAGCCACGTTCATGCCACCGCAGGGGCACCCTTGCCGCCATCCAACCGCGAGGCCGGAGGCTTCCACCCAATGGAGGCAAAATCGTTCAGGGTCCATTAGAGACTGTCCACAACCCTGTCGCCCGGCACGTGGCGCCGGGCCGAAAATTTCTGCCATCGCCCTTGACGGGGCTTCACTCCCACAGGTTACTATCGATCGCCCAATGCTTACCGGGTGAAACTGCTCGTGAGAGCAACCGGAGGGATGGACACATGGGACTCAGCGTTGAGTCTTCGGATGATTTGAAGCATCGGCAGCCGCGCTTACGGCTGTGGGACGCGTTCGAGCCACGGGAGCGGACCGACGTCCTGGAAACACTCGAGAGCGCGAGACGCCTGCTTGCCCCCGAAGCGATGCCGGCCATCGAGGACATCAACGACTTCGCTGCCGCGACACTCGCCCTGAACACGGCCTGGGACGCCATCAGCCGCGCGGTGAACGGGGAAGGGGATGCGATCGAGGCGGTCACCTCCGCCGGCGACCTGACCCACCTGCTTTTCCAGATACACGGCGCCGAAAGCATCGTCCACAGGATCGAATCGAAGAAACGCGTCGAAGGGGTGGTGGCCGTCCGCGAGGTACTGAGCCTGCTCCGCGATTCCGACAGCGTCGAGGAACTGACCGGCAAATGCCCGATGGTGGTTTCCAAACTGGGGTTCGACCGGGCCATGTTCTCGATGATCGACCAGTCGGTATGGACGCCTCAGCGCGCCTATGTCGACGGCGACTCCGAATGGGCGGAGGAGATCGTCAGGTCCGGCCAGGAACACCCCCAGCAGCTCGTCTCCTCGTTACCGGAATTCGAGTTGCTGGGTCGCAGGAACGGCATTCTGGTCGCCGACGCGCAGCACAACACCAAGGTGTACAAGCAGATCGTCGCGCCGTCGCTGTCCCGTTCTTATGTTGCCGCGGCGCTGAAGTCCGAAGGCAAGGTCACCGGCTTCCTGCACTGCGACCAGTTTTTTCACCACCGTGACGCGAGCGAGTTCGACCGCGACCTGCTGAACCTGTTCGCCGAGGGATTCTCCTACGTGCTGGAAAGGGCCGTTCTGCTCGATCGAGCCGCCGCGGTCCGGTCCGAGGTGGAAGAATCCGCGAAACGGATATGGGCGGCGGCCGAAGGGCTCGGCGGACGGAACTTCACCAGAGTCAGCGACTCCGCGGTGCCAGGACGCGCTCCGGGAAAGCCTCCGGTACAACAACATCCGTCTTTCGACGCCTACGGGTTGACCCGCCGCGAAACCGAGGTGCTGCGCCTCATGGTCGAGGGCAAGGGCAACGGGCACATCGCGGATCAGCTGGCGATTTCGGCCGGCACGGTGAAATCACACGTCAAGCACATTCTCCGCAAGATCGGCGCGACGAATCGCGCCGAGGCGATCGCCTGCTGGTTCAACACCCGGGGCCACGACGGCGGCACCCTTTCGTAAAAGCCGCGCCCGGTACCGGTTCCTGCCGATTGGTCGGCAGCAACCGGTACCGGGTGCCCCCTACTTGTCCAGATAGACGGACCTGATCTGCTGGTACGCGGCCAATCCCTCCGGACCGAGCTCACGGCCGAGACCGCTGGCCTTGATCCCGCCGAACGGCGCCGTCGGATCCGGAAGATATCCGTTGATGCCAATGGTTCCGGTGTTCACCCGCCGCGCAACGTCAAGGCCGCGATCAGGGTCGGTGGTCCACACCGAACCGCCGAGCCCGTAGTCGACGTCATTGGCGATCCGGACGGCATCGTCGACATCGCCGTACGGGATCACACACAGGACCGGGCCGAAGATCTCCTCCTGCGCGATGGTCGTGGCGTTGTCCACGTCCGCGAACACGGTCGGCTCGACGAACCAGCCCCGATCCAGGTCCTTCGGGCGCCCGCCACCCGTGGTGACCCGAGCGCCGTCGTTCCTTCCTTTCGCGATATAGCCTTCCACCCGCTCGCGCTGCCGGGCGCTGACCATCGGGCCGACCTGGGTCGCCGGGTCGAGCGCGTCGCCCACGGTGAGCGCGCCCGCGAAACTGGTGAAGGTGTCGACGATCTCGTCGTACCGGCTTCGGGGCGCCAGTATCCGGGTGCCCAGGTAGCACGCCTGCCCGTTGTTGAGCAGGCACGCGCCGAACAGGTTCTGCAAGCTCGCCGGCAGGTCCGCGTCGTCCAGGATGATCGCAGCGGACTTGCCGCCCAGCTCCAGGGTGACCGGACGCAGTAGTTCGCCACACACCTTGGCGATCGAACGGCCGGCCGCCGTGGAGCCCGTGAACGCGATCTTGTCGACCTGCGGATGAGCCACCAGGTACGCACCGATCTCCCGCCCCCCGGGGACGATACTGACGACGCCGTGCGGGATGCCCGCCTCTTCGATGGCCTCCGCGAGGAGGTAACTGTCCAGCACCGTCTCGGGAGACGGCTTGATCACCACCGTGCATCCGGCGGCCAGCGCGGGCGCCAGCTTGAAACCGGCCAGTGCCTGGGGAAAGTTCCACGGAATGATCGCGCCGACGACGCCGGCCGGCGTCCGGGTCACCAGCGTGTTGCCGCCGAACAGTCCCGGCCGGGTCTCCTCCGTGGCGGCGTTTTCGACCATGTCGGCGTAGTAGCGCAGCAACGTGGCCGGGAACATCGCCTCCAGCTGTTCACCGATCACCCGCGGCATGCCGTTCTGGCCGCTCACCCGCTCGACGATTTCCGCGCCACGGCTCTCCAGCGCCGCCGCGAGACGGCGCATGGCCTCGGCCCGGCGTGCCGCGGGCCAGCTCGACCAGCCGCCGGGATCGTCGAAGGCCACCCTCGCGGCGGCAACCGCGCGGTCCACGTCCCGCTCCGACGCCTCCGGAACGCGGCCGATGACCTCCTCGGTGTTGGCCGATACGACGGTGATCACCTCGGACGAGTCCGGCGTAACCCAGTCGCCACCAATAAAAAGCGAGTCGTACTCAATCAAATCAGACATCATCTCTCCATCTGGGTTATTCACAATGCGCCGGAGAAATCACTCGGCCGATTCGGGAACACGCACCGTGAGACCGTCCAGCTCATCGGTGAGCAGGATTTGGCAGGACAGCCGAGAATTCGGCCGGACGCTCTCCAGGAACTCGAGCAGGTCCGTTTCCTCTGGCGTCGGCTCGTCGAGCGCGTCGCACCATTCTTCCGCCACGTACACATGGCAAGTGGCACAGGAACAACTTCCGCCGCACTCCGCGACGATCCCGGCGACGTTGGCCGCCACGGCGGCCGACATGAGGCTGCATCCGGCGTCGACTGCCAACTCGTGCCGAGAGCCATCGGAATCGTCGACACAGATAACCTTCGGCATCATCTCTCCATCATCGTGCTGTACCGACTTCTCGCAGCGGAATCGAATGATCGGCGAGTTTGCCGGGATCGACCCGCGTGCCATTTTCGATGAACCGCCGTCCCGCCATGAACTCCGTCGAGGCGTTGATCGCCTCGACGGCGACAACGGCTTCGTCACGGAGGTGAAAGAACGCCGCGCGGTTCCCGTCCGCAGACGACCTGCACACGACGCGCTCGCCTTCTCCGACAAGGCCTGCGGTCTTCAGTTTCAGATCGAACTGATCCGACCAGAACCACGGCACTTCCGATTTCGGGCCCGGACGCGCCAGTATCGCGGCCACCGCCTGCCCGGCCTGCTCGACCGCGCTCGGGATGCTCTCCATCCGGTACAGGCCCGGCCGGCCGGGCAGCGGCCGACGCGTCATGTCGCCGACCGCGTAGATGGAACGGTCGCTGGTCCTCGATCGCTCGTCCACGACGACACCTCCGTCACATGACAGACCTGCCGCGCGAGCCAGCTCGTCCCGGGGAATCGCACCGACACCGACGAGCGCGGCATCGCAGGGCAGCTCGGTCCCGTCGTCCAGCAGCACCGTTCCGACCGAACCGCGGCGGTTGGGCCCGAATCCCTTGACCCGTCCGGAAACCAGGATTTCCGTTCCGTGCTCCTGGTGATACCTGGTGAGGAACTCCGACAGCCCGGTGCCGGCGACCCTCGGCAGGAGTCTCGATTCCCGTTCCACGATCACGACTGAAATGCCCTTGGTCCGGCAGGCCGCGGCGACCTCGAGTCCGATGTAGCCGCCACCCACGATCGCCAGTTTCTGGCCGGGCTTCACCAGTTCCTTCAGGCGTCCGGCGTCCGCCACCGTGCGGAGCCGCTCGACCCCTTCGAGTTCCGAGCCCGGAACATCGAGGACGCGGGGCGCGGCGCCGGTCGCGAGAATCAGGCTGTCGTAGCCGAGTGTGCTGCCGTCGTCGAAGGAGATCACTTTGTCGCCGGCGGCCACGCCCACGACCCGGCATCCGAGCCGCAGTTCGATCTCCTGGTCGCCGTAGAAACGGGCGGGTTTGAGGTGAATGTCCTCGGCGCTCACGTCGCCGGTGACGTATTTCTTGGACAGCGGTGGACGGTGGTACGGGACCACCGGTTCCTCGCCGAGCAGGATCACCTCACCGGCGAATCCCTGCTGGCGCAGGAAGGCCGCGGCGTTCGCACCACCGTGTCCCGCGCCGACCACCACCACTCGCCCGACACGTTCGTCCCGCATCGCGCCGGCTACGCCTTGGTGAACTGGACCGGAAGCCGGGTCAGTCCGCCGACGAAATTCGCTTGGGACAGCTTCGGATCGCCGGTGAGATCCACCGACTTCAGCCGCGGGATCAGCTCTTCGAACAGGATCCGCATCTCCAGTTTCGCGACGTGCTGGCCGAGGCACATATGCGGGCCGTAGCCGAACGAAATATGCCTGTTCGGCTTGCGCGTCACATCGAAGACATCGGGACTGTCGAACACGTCCTCGTCACGGTTGCCGGACGGGTAGCAGAGCATGAGCCGATCACCACTCTTGATCTCCTGCCCGTGCAACGTCGTGTCCCGGGACGCCGCGCGCATGAAATGCTTCACCGGGGCCACCCAGCGGATGGCCTCGTCGACGAGGCTCGGGATCAGCGACAGGTCCTCGCGAACCCTCTTCAGTTCCTCGGGGAACTCCGCGAAGGCACGCATGGCACCGGAGATCGTGGACGAGGTGGTGTCGTGACCGGCCGTCGCGATCGCCAGGTAGTACCCGTTACACAGGGATTCCGACAGATATTCGCCGTCGACCTTGGCATTCGCGATCACCGAGAGCAAATCGTCCGCCGGGTTGGCCCGGCGATGGTCCGACAGGCCGCTGAAGTAGGCGTAGAAGTCTCCGACGGCGGCCATCCACATCCGCGCCGCGACGTCCGGCTCGAGCTTGACATCGTCACGCTGCTGCTCGGGATCGTTGGCCCCGAACAACTCCTGGGTCAGTTTGAGCATACGGGGCTCGTCCGATTCCGGAACACCGAGCAGGGTCATGATGACGTGCAACGGAAAGCGCAGGGCGAAGTCCTGCACGATGTCGACCCGCCCGTCCGACTCCAACAGCTTGTCGACGGCCGCGCGGGCAAGACCGCGAATGCGTTCCTCGAAGGTCCGCAGATTCCTCGGCATGAACCACTGCGCCGTGACGCCGCGCATCTTCGTGTGCTCCGGCGGATCCATGTAGGTCACCATGTCGATCGCGCGGACCGTGCCGTTGTTGATGCTCCGGATGAACGCGTCACTGGCCTGGTCGTTGAGGATGGGGTTCTCGACGCCGCTGGTGAACAGCTCCGGCTGCTTCTCGACCTCCATGATGTCGGCGTGCTTGCTGATGAGCCACACGGGATCGAACCCGTCGAGCTTGGCGAGACCGACCGGCCTGTTCTCCCGAAGCCACTTGTAGGCTCCGTAGAAGACCTTTTCATCGGTGTGCGACTCCGCCAGCATGACGCCCCGCGCGATCTCGTCCGGTACGGCGGCGCGACTGCCCAAGTCTGCGGTCACGAGTCAGATCCTTCCTGGTGATGTGCGTTCGATGACACGAAGATGGCTACGCGTTTTCGTTGAGCAGGACGGCCTTGACGGTCTCGCCGGTCTCCTGTTCGTGGATCGCGTCGTTGACCGCGGCGAAGGGGAACGTCTTGACCAGCTTGTCGAACGGAAACCGGCCGGCCTGGTACAGCTCGATCAGCCGGGGAATGAACTCGTCGGGATTGCTGTCCCCTTCGACGATCCCCATGACTCGTAGCCCCAGGACCATCGCGTGGATGACGTTCACCCACAGCGTGGCTTCCGGGTCCGCCGGCACACCGACGAGGCCGAGCAGCCCGCGCGGAGCCAGGCACAGCGCGACACTCGCGAGCACGTCGGCGTTGCCCGAGGTGTCCAGCACGAAGTCCACTCCGGCAGGCAAGGCAGCCCGGACTTGATCCGGCAACGGGCCGTCCACGGGGTCGATCACCTGTGTCGCCCCGAGTTTCAGCGCCCGTTCGCGACGAGAGGCATGCGGCTCGGACACCAGGATGTTCGCGCAGTTCTGGACGACCGCGCCCAGGACCGCGGAGAGCCCCACGGCGCCGGCGCCGACGATCAGCACCGAGGAACCCGGCGGAGCCTGGAACGAGTTCATGATCGCACCGGCGCCGGTCTGGATTCCGCACCCGAGCGGGCCGAGCAATTCCAGCGGCACCTCGCCGGAGACCTTGACGACATTGCGCTCGTTCGCCAGTGCGTAGTCGGCGAACGAGGACTGACCGAAGAAATTGCCGCGGACTGTCTCCGTACCGGAGGACAGCACCGCCGAACCGTCGGGCCGGACTCCCCCGTAGTTGAGGGGCGCGAACTGGTGACAGTAGGCCTGGCGGTCGTCCGTGCAGTTGGGGCACTCGCCACAGCTGTTGAACGTGAGGACCACACGATCTCCGGGCTGGACCTTCGTCACCGACTCCCCGACCCGTTCCACGTAGCCGGATCCCTCGTGGCCGAGGACGGCGGGCAGCTCGATGGGGATCGCGCCGTCACGGGCCGCCAGATCGCTGTGACAGATACCGACGGCGCTGATCTTCACAATGACCTCGTCGGCACGGGGCTCGTCCAGGGTCAGTGATTCCAGCTCGAATTTCGCGTGCGCTTTTTTCGCGACGGCGGCAGTAACTTCCATGGGATCCTCACGATTTCGTCGATTCCGCGCTGAATCAGTTCATGCGGTGACCATCCGTGTCTGGTCGATGAAGTCATCCTCCGCCGCTGTGGCTTCTGACACATCATCCCCGGTAGGGATTCTCATATCACTCCGGTAGCACATCCTCGCCCTGATCACCGGTGGATAGCCCACATCACCAGCTCAGCGATGCCAAGCAGGACAAAGAATCCCGCGAAGACCTGACACGCGAGGGCGCCCCGGCGGATGGCTCGCTCCTTGCTTTCCCTGACCACTGCGGAAAGCGTGCGGGGCGCCAGTCCGGCGGCGTTTCTCGTGCCCCACCGGCCGAGTGCGAAGACTGGTATCGCGAACAGCAGCGCCATCACTGACCAGGTCATCGCGGCTCGTCCGTCGGGGACGGCGGGTGAGCGTCCTCGGACACTCCGGACAGGTCCGGGGCGGGCGGCGGCGTATCGGGATCGGCGGGCCGGTACGCGTCCGCGTATTCCACGTTCGCGTTCCTGATTTCGTTCGCGAGCCACGTTCGCCATTCATCGAGTGCCTGCTGTGACCGCAGCTGATCTCGTAACCGGTCCCTGACCTGATCGAGCGTGAGCGGAACGGCGGGCTCGATCCGCACGATCCGGCCGACGTTCCAGCCGTGCGCGGTTTTCACCGGGCCGAACACGCCGCCGACCCCCGGCTGGAACGCGGCGTCGGCGTACTGCTGCTCCAGCTGGCTTCGCTCCACCAGACCGAGTTCACCGCCGGCGGAACTGGTGGCCTGGTCGAGGGAGTACCGCCGCACCAGACCCGGAAAGTCCTGACCGGCCTTCGCGGCGGCGGCCACCTGATCCGCCTGGTCTTCGCTCGCCACCACGATGTTCTGGATGTCCCGCTTCTCCGGCTCCACCATGGAATCCTGGTGGTCCCGGTAGTACTGACCGACCGTCTCGTCGGTGACGCGGGCGGCCGCGTCGGACGTCACGGCCTGGAAGAGCAGGTCCGCGCTCTGCTGCCGTTTGATCTCGTCGATGACGTCGCTCTGTGAAGCACCGTAAGCGCGCAGGAGGTCCGTGAAGGAGCCCTGGCCCGACGACGTCAGCTGGGTGCTGATCATCTTGGCCAAGGTGTCGTTCGCCGACTGGTCCGAGATCAGAATGTTCCGCGACCGTGCGGCATTCCCCAGAATGACGTCCACGGCCACGGTTTTCGCCGCGTCGCGCCGGAACCGATCCTGCTGGTCGGCTCCTTCCGGCGGTTTTATCCCGTAGAGCGCGCGGAGCGCGGAGATTCTTTGCTGCACCTGGTCTTCCGTCACCTCAGTGCTTCCGACACGCAGAGCCACACCGTCCGGCAGACCGGTCACCTTCGCCACGACCATCGGCGTGATGGCCCCGAGTACAGCCACCACCACCACGGCGGCGGCGGCCACGGCTCGTCCCCGCTTGCCCCGGGGAACCAGACGGTGCAACGCTTTCCGTGCCTTCACCGCGAATTCTCCCGGCACGAGTCTCACGCGTTGACCTCCTCCCGCGCGGGCACCGCCGAAGGCGATCCACCTTCCGGCCTGCCATCCGGCTTCCGCGACAAAGCGACCACGAGGTGCGCCGCGGCGAACGACAACCCCACCGTCGCGGCGAGGATCAGGCCGAATTCGCGGACGATCTGCAGCCCGGACACGGACAGGGCCGCGAAGCCGAGCGCCGCCGCCAATGCCGCGGCCGCCACGACCCGCCCCGTCCGCACCCCGCTCCCCCGAGCCGAGCGGACGCACAGCATGACGGTGAACTCGCACGCGGTGGCCGCGGTCAGCGATCCGAGCGCCAGGGTCAGCGGTGTCAAGGACAAACCGAGCGCCGCGATCCCAGCCAGTCCCCATCCCGTGGCCAGACCCGCGGCCAGCACAGCACGCAGGGCGTCGGACCGCCTGCGCAGTCCGATCAGCAGGACGATTCCTGCCCCAGCGATTCCGATCGCACTCGTCAGGTAGCGGTCGGCGGAGACCAGCTGGTACCCACGGGCAGCCACCACCGGCAGCCCGACCAGATCCGTCGCATAGCCGGGCGGTGGTGGTGGGATGGCCGCGCGTGCATCGCCGATCAGCCGGGCCTGATCCCGGAGATCCTGCAGTCCCAGGAGAAAGCTCATCGTCGCTCGCTGGTGGTCGGCCCGCAGCACCGCCCCGGTCAGGTAGTCGGGCAGCAGGTCCGTCCCGGCGGTCACCTGCTCCTGTGTTGGCGACGGGCCCAGGAATTCGAGGAGGCTGGGCAGGCTCACCACCGGCCTCATCCGGTCGCCGAGCCGCAACGCGAGCTGGTCCTGCACCTGGCGCATCCAGGCCAGTGCCCCGGGTGTGAGCACGTCCGGGCCGCGCAGAACCACCTGAACCTCCCCGGACGCACCCAGCACGTCCTCGGCAATCTGGATGTCGGCGAGCGCGGGCAGCCCGGACGCCAGCTTTTCAGGCTGTGCCTCCACATTCAGCCTCGGTAGCGCCACCCAGCCCGCCGCGGCGATACCGGCCGCCAGCACCAGCAGGCCGGCACGGCCGCCCACGGAGAGCGGGCGCCGGCTGCCCTCCGGTCGAGCTTCTTCCACGGTGGCCAGAGGGCTCGGCCGCGCATGATGCGACAGGTGCCGTCCGACGAGCAATGCCAGGCCGACGCTGAACAACAGGCCCGCCGCGAGAGCCAGGCCGAGATCTCGCACGAACGGTAGTGGGGAAAGGGCCAGTGAGGCGAACGCTGTCGCCGCGGCCAGCCCCACGACGACGACACGACGTCGTCCGGTGGGATGGGCGAGATATGCCTGGTAATCGCTCGCGATGCCCACCAGAACCGGCAGGAACGCGACGACTCCGAGTGAGACCGCGTGATCGAGCCATCCGAACAGGGCGAGTACGGCGGCGGTCGCCGCAAGTGACGTCGCGAGCGGCAGCAACCGGTACCTCTTCGGCCGGATCCAGGGCACCGCGAAGTAGCACACACCGATCAGCACGATCGCCAGCGCGCCCAGCAGCGGCGCCTGCCACCGCACCTCGCTGCCCAACGCCGCGGTGACGGCGGGGATCCCGGTCACCGTCACACGCTCGGTCGTGAGCCCGGCGCCGTCCACAGTGGATCTGACGTTGGCAGTCAGCCGCTCCGTGCCTGCCTGGTCGAGATCCTCTCGCGGGCGGATCAGGATCGCCACCGATCGCGGATCAGGGACGACGAAATGCCACTCGGGCTTGGGCAGACCGTTCTGGTCGAAGATGACGCGCGCGACGAAACCGGGATTGCGCAACGTGGGCAGGCCCGCGGGGAGCCCGCGGACGAGGAGCGGGCCGTACCGGGCGTCGAATTCCGCCACTGCCGCATCGCGTGCCGCCGTGACGGCCTTGTCCGGCTTCCTCTCCTCTCGGGCACGCTGCTCCGCCTGTGCTGCGACAGCGTCCCTGCGCCCGGCCAGCGTCGCCAGCAGGTTCTGCGACGCCTGCGCGATCTGGTTCAGCACTGTCGCCGGACCGTAGACCACGGCCGTGTCGGGCAGCTTCGCCAGCTGACCCTCCAGCGCCAGCAGCTTCGGCAACTGCTCCGCACCGAACATCTGCTGTGGCTGGCTGGTCCTGGCGAGCACGACGATCGGGTCACCACCGAACGACCTTGCAGCGTCCTGTAACGAGCCCAATGCAGGGTCCCCCGCCGGCAGGAACGACTCGGGACTCGTGTCGGTGTGCAGGTTCAGAAGCCCCTGCGCCATTCCCGCGGCCGCGCCGGCGATCAGCACGCCGGCGAGCAGCCGTCGGCCGCTCGGCATCCGGCGGAGCCCGCGAATCCAGCGCGGAGCCCGGAGTTCGGGGAGCCGCGCTCTCATTTCGGCTCCGGTTCCAGCCGCGGGTACGTGCCGGAGTACGGACCCGGGTGCGCACCCGTACCGGGCGCCGGCAGCGGGTTGTAGTACGTGCCAAGGAGGCTGGACTTCAGCGGCGATTGCACCGATTGCTCGTTGACGTGCGGCAGCAGCCGCGCGTAGTGGACGCCAGCCTCGTCGGTGTACTGCAGCACAGCGTTGAAGTTCGCGAAGAATGCGGCCAGTTCCGGACCATAGGGCTTGAGATAGCTCAGCATCGGATTGGCGTCACTCAGCAGCGACCTCGCGCCGGGGACAAGGTTGCGGACGTCGGTTCCGAGCGCCGGTACCCTGTCCAACGTGGCCGGTGCGGCATCGAGTACCTGCGACAGCGGCGTCAGCAGTCCCCGCAGGTCCTTTGTGGTCTGGGGTAGCTGATCCAGCGCGACGTTCAGATCGGGTGCCGCCTGCTTGAGGTTGGCGGAAACGGGAGCGAGCGCCGAGGCCATCGTCGTCAAGGTGCCCGAAGCGGTGTTCGCGCTGTCGAGCACCCCCGGCAACCGGCGCATCGTGTCCTCGATCGACTGGCGCTGACCCGAAGTGGCCGCCGTGATCTTCTGCGCTTCGGTGACCAGCGTGGCGATCTGGCCTTCGCCGGTGTCGAGCGCATTGAGCAGGGTCCGCGTCTGCTGTCCCAGATGCTGGAGATCCTCCGATTGGGCCGCAATGGCGTCGAGCGCCGTATGGCCGTTCCTGCCGAGCTCGCCCAGACCGGTGACGGTCGCATCCAGCCCTTGCTGGGTCCCCTGTGTGCCCTGGCCGAGCGAGCGGAGCAGGCTTCCGAGGTTGTCGCGGGTCTGGGGATCGAGGCTCCGCAGGAGGTCGTCCACCTGCGTGCTGGTCTGCACGGCGTCAGGCGGCAGGGTCGAGGAGTCCGGCAACGGCGGGCCATGCCCGTCGGTGATGTCCAGATAGCTGTCCTCGACGAGGGACCGCGCGCCGATCCGCACGATGACGCCCTGGTGCAGCGGTGCCACGTCCTTGTTCGTGATGGCGAACTGGATCACCACGCCGTCGGGCGTGGTCGTGGTCTTGCGGACCTCACCGATCTGGACGCCTGCCATGCGCACCTGACTCGCGGGCACGAGGTTGTCGACGTCCTTGGACTTGGCGAGGACCTGGTACCCGACCGGCTCGATGCCAGGCACCCGGACCTCGGTCCCGGCGAAGAAGTAAACCAGGACCGCCGCCGCTCCACTGAGGAAGGCGAACACGATGCCGAGGCGGCCGAGGCGGCTGAACGGAATCCTCATCGCGTGCCTCCCTGGATGCCGTTCTCCGGGCCCGGTGCGTAACCGCCCTGCCCGCCCGGCAGTACACCGGCGCCTGCGAGCGGGATGACCAGATGGCCGCGGATGATCCCGGTCTCCGGACCGTCACCGGCGCCGAAAACCGACGAAGTGTTGTAGACGAACGCGCGGATGTCATCCAGGTAGGTCGTCACCGTCGCCGTGTCCTGGTTGAGGCTGCGCGTCACCGGTATGAGATCGGCGAGCGCTGGAGCGACGTCCGAAACCAGCGGGCGGAGGTCTGCGACCACGGGCTTCGCGGCTTCCAGCGCGGGTTTGGCCTTGTCGACGGTCTGCCCGAGCTGGTCGACGGTCTTCTCGGTTCGTTGCAACGCATCCGGCAGATCCTTCGACGCCGCACCGAGCTTGTCGACCGTCGGATTCAGCTCTTCCGTCAGCTGCTGTGTGCTGTTCATCGCGGCGTCCAGGTCGCCGGTCAGGCCCGGCAGCTGGTCGAGACTCGCCCGCAGGTTGCCGTCGTTGTTCGCCAGCACCGACAGAGTCTGCTGGGCGGCGTCGGCGAGATTCGCCAGCCGGTCGTCGTTCTTGCCCACCGCAGTCGATATCTGCGACAGCGCGGTGACCAGGTCAGCGATCTTCTGGCGCCTGGTGTCGAGCGCGTCGACGACCGGCTTGATCCTCGTCAGCAGCCCGTTCGTGGCGTCGAGCCCCTCCGGAAGCTCCTGCGGGGCGCGCGCGAGCGCCACGTCGGACTCGGTCAGCAGGTCGGTCAGCGCGTGCTGCGTGCGTTCATCCAAATGCGACAGCACGTCGTCGGCCTGCACGCCGCGCTGTGTCCGATCCAGTGGAATGGTCCCGTTCTGGGCGTAGGGCTTACCGGGCGGGCCGCCCGGGTTGATCTCGACGGTCATGTCGTTGAGCGGGTTCTTCGGCCTCAGCACGGCGCGCGCGTTGTCGTAGACGGTCTGCCCGCCGTCGATCTCCAGATCAAGAATGGCCGTCCCATGCTCCGTGACCCGCCAGCCGGTGATCTTGCCGACGTTCACACCGGCGATGGTCACCTTGTGCGAGCTGTCGGGATTGACACCCGGCACCGACTGAAACTCCGCGTGCAGAACCAGTTTGTCCTGCCAGGGAAGGGAAGTGGACATCTTGGACCCCATGATCCCGGCCGCGACCACCGCGGCGACGACCAGCGCTGTCACGGCACCGACGTCCCGGCTCAGGCCTGGCACCGTCCGCAGACGGTCCCAGGTGCGGCGGATGGACATCATCATCGTGGCTCCTCCGGCGGGATCGGGAACTCCGGCAACAACGCCTTGCCCGAGTTGGCGTCTTCCTGCGGGCCGGCGGGCTGATCCAGCCCCAGGGTCTCGAGGTACTGCTCCAGACTCAGCGGAACGGCGGCTCCGCCCAGGGTCCTGGCACCCACACCGGCCATCAGCCGGCCCTGCGCCCCATTCCCGTCGTGGGTCTGGAACACCTTCGCCCCGTGCACCCCGAGGTAGCCGACCTCCTCGTAGAAACGGTGATCGTTGCCGCCACCCGCGTAAACCCCGGTGCCCTTCCACGGCGAGAGCACGAGATCCTTGATCGGCCCGTTGAGCCGGTCGAGCACCGGGCCACGGACGTTCGCCAGGTCCTGCGTCCCGCTGTCCGCGGCCGGAACCAGCTGCTGGACCAGCGGCCCAGCGTCCGCGACCACCTCGCGCGTGTCACTGAGGACGGGGCGCGTCCTCGCCAGCACCGGGTCGAGCTTGCCCAGCAGCGAGTCGAGAGAACGCGCGGTCGGCCGGAGTGACGTCGCGGTGGCGGTGAGCCGATCAAGCGTCCCCTGGAGATCGCCGAGCCCTGCCCTGGTCGTGCGCAACGTGGCCGGCAGGTCCGCGAGCGCACCGGACAGCGGTTGCCGCTCCGCGGCCAGAGTGCCGGTCGACCGGTCGAGGTCGGTGAAGATCGCGTCCAGCTGTCCACCGGTGCGGTCGAGTACCGCCGCGGTGTTCCGCAGTCCGGTGACGACTCCGGTCAGGTCGGTCTCGGGCCGCGTACCACGAGCCGCGTCGAGAAGATCGCCCGTGGGCTTCAGCGTCCCCGGGGCGTTTTGCAGCAGCTCCCGCGTCGCGTCCTTTCCGCCTTGGCGAACGGTTTCGTCGAGCTGGCCGACCGAAGCCCGTACACCCTCACGGGCAGGCGGCGTGACCGCGGACAGGACCTCGCCCAGCTCCACCGGCACGCTCGTGCGCGCGACCGGAATCGGCCCGGCCAGAGTGCCCTGGGCCCCGCCGGGCGTCAGTGCGACGTAGTAGACACCGCCGAGCAGGGTCGTGGGCCGGATGGCCGCGCTCGGGGACTGGCCGAGAACGCCGCGGATGCCGTCCTGCACCTTCATCGTCACCAGCACCGTGCCGTGGTCGGTGGATTCCACGCCGGTGACCTTGCCGACCTTGACGTCGGCTACCCGGACGTCGCTCCCGTAGTCCTCGAGCTTGTAATCGCGCGGGAACTCGGCCTGGACCGTGTCCGGATAGTCGAGCGCGGTGGAGATTTCGTCCTTTTCGAAAGCGGCGAAACCCGCCACCAGAACCACCACGAGTACCACGATTCCGATCGTTCTGCCGGACATCCGGCCCAGCTGCCGGCGGGCGCCGCCCAGCGATTTCCGCAGCGCGTTCATCGCGCTCCCCCCTTGTTCGGCAGGGCCGGGGGAAGACCCGGCGGCAGACCTTGCGTCGCCCGGTCATTGGTCGCCTGCCCCGGCGCCGGGTACTGGTCGATCGGGTAGTTGCCCGACGACAGCAGGCCGCCGGTGACGGTCGTGACGTCGACATTGGGGCTCAGCCGTGCGTACCGGATTCCGGGCGCGGGCCCCTCGGACACGAAACTGTGGCCGCGCACGAAGAACTGCGCGATTTCCGGGCCGTAGGGCGCGAGCACGCCCAGCGGGGTGGCGAGATCGGTCAGCGCCTCGGTCAGTCGGGGCGCCAGCGGGCGTGCGTCCGCGAAGGTGTCGCGCAGATCGTCGATCGCCGGATTGGCCTGATCCGCGACGCCCGGAACCTTGCCCAGCACAGGTACTCCTTCCCGCAGCACGCCCCGAAGGTCCGGGGTGGCCTGTCCCAGCGCGTCCGCGCCGGGCTGAACGGTCTTCATCGCGGACTGGAGATCGGCCAGTGGCGCGTCGAGCGAATCCAGCGCGCCGCGGACGTTCTGCAAAGTGGCCGGAGCCTTCGCGAGCGCTTCCTGCAACGGTTGCCCGTTGTCGGCCACGAACGCGCGCAGCGTGCTGTCGGCCTGGTTCATCAACGCGGTGAGCTGTTGTTCCCGCCCGGTGAACCGGCTCGTCAGGTCCCGGGCACTGCGGAGCACCGCCGGAAGGTTCGTCTGATCCGAAGCCAGCGCGCCGGACACGGTGTTCAGGTCGTTCAGCAGGTTCGGCGCGGCTCCCGCGAAGTCGTGGATGTCGTCGCTGTGGCCGGCGACCCCGCCGCCGAGCTCACGAACGGCACCCGCGGCGTGCGAGCGCGTATCGGGGTCCAGCACGCCGAGCAACTGCTGCAGGTCGGCGGATCCCGACGTGTGCTGAGCCGAGATGACCTTGTCGCCGAGCTCACCGGTTTGCGGTGTGCCCACGTCGAGTTCGACGAACTTCATGGCGAGCGTCGAGGCATCCCAGATCGCGGCCGTCGCGTCGTTGTAGACGTCCTGGTGCCCGTCGAGCTCCATGGTGACCAGCGCCTTGCCGTTGACGTAGTCGATCGCGCTGACCCGGCCGATCCGCTTGCTGTTCTCCCGCACTTCGTCGTTCACGGCCAGCGTGTGCACCTCGCTGATCTCCGCCTTGACCGTGGTCGTCGGAGCGAACGGCAGCCCCGTCTGGGCCGTGGAGGCGATGTACAGCGCCACCGCGATCACGACGACGACCACACCTCCCGCGACGACCGAACGGAAGTCCCGGCGTGTTTGGGGTTTCGCCCTCACGGCAGCCCTCCCAGTAGTTGACCGAGCAACGAGTTCTCCTGTCCCGATGTCAGCCCCGTGGCGCTGCCATCGGGGTTCTGCGGTGGCGCGTTGGTCCGGCCCGGCAGTGGCAGCTGAGGCCCGGTCGGCAGCGGCAGGCCACCCAGCGGGTTGTCGGGCAGACCGGGCACGGGTCCCGCCACCGTCCGGCCCAGCGGGCTGGGCGAGATCGGGAGGATCGCCTTGAAGTAGTGGCTGATGGCGTCGTAGTCCGAAGTGGCCAGAGCCCAGCCCTTCATGAACTCCATCAGCTGCGTCAGGTGATCACCGAGAATGGTTCCGGCGAGCGAGTTGGCCGATCCGGCCACAGCACGCAACTGGGGGCCCGCCGGGCGAAGGTCCGCGACCAGTGGCGCGGCTTGGTCCAGCATGGACTTGCCACGGTCGAGCACCGGCTGCAGCGCGGCCAGCGCGGGGTCGGCCGCGTCCGCGAACGAGCGCAGTTCCGCGGTGATGTCGGTGAGGTTGTCGACGACCGGCCGCAATGACCGGAGCGTCGCGGTGGTCGGATCGGCGACACCGGTCACTCGCGTCAGCGCGGTCCTGGCACTCGTTATCGTCGCTGGAAGCTGCTGAACGGTCTGCTCCACCGCCTGCCGCTGTGCGGCCACCGCGGACAGGGCCTGCGTCGTCGAGGAAACCAGGCTGTCCAGATCCTGGCCCTGTCCCTTCGCCAAGGCGCTCGCCACCGGCTGCGCGCTGTCCACCAGGTCGGTCAGCAGGGCGTTGTGCTCGTCGAGAATGCCGGCCAGTTCAGTCGACTGCCGCATGGCAGGCGCCAGCGCGGAAATCGCGTCCGCGAGGTTCTTGCCCTGGCCGTCGACCCCCTCACCCAAGGACGTCAGCAACGCCCCGAGCGCAGTCGCCGTCGGCGTGTCAAGTGCGTTGAGAACCTCCTGCAGATCGACTTCCCGTTTGGTCCGCGAGGCCGCGATGACCGGCGGGTCCCCGAGCAGCGGCGCATTCGCCGATCCCGGCGCGAGCTCGATATAGCGCTCGCCGAGCAGGTTCTTCGATTGGATCGTGGCGCTCGCATCCTTGTGCAGCGGCCGGAGTACCTGATCGATCTCCATCTCCACCACGGCATGACCGTCGCGCAGGCTCACCGACTTGACCGTGCCCACGTCCACCCCGGCCGCCTTGACCTGGTTTCCGGCGACGATCGGGTTCGCGTCGGCGAAGTACGCCGTGACGACCTCCTTGGTGGAACTGTCCTCCGTGGACCTCAACGCCGCGGTCGTCGCGCCGGCGACCAGGACGGTCGCCACCGCGACCACCACCACCCGCCTTTTCCCGAACCTGCTCATTTCATCCCGCTTCCATGTGCATCTGTCCACGGCTGGCCGACGACCGCGCCCGGAGCGGGCCTGGAGTCGGTGTAGGAACCGGGCAGATTCGGCACGACGCTCTCGTCCAGGGTGTTCGTCCCCGGCGCCAGGGTGGCGGCCCAGAAATGGCCCTGCGAGTCGTATCCGGCGAAACTCTGCCCGAAGTTCTGCAGCCAGCCGATCAGTTCCGGCGTGTAGGGACGCAGATAGGCGAGCGCGGGCTCGTAGCTCTGCACCACGTTCTGTACGGGTGGCAGGACATCGTGTGCCGTGTCGAGCAGCTGCGGCGTCTTCCCGAGCAGTTGCCTGGCGTCCACCAGCAACGGGCCGAGCTCGTTCACGGTCGGCCGCAGATCCTGCAGCACCGGGCTCAGATTCCGCGCCACCGAAGGCAGTTTCCGCGTCGCCGGGTCGAGATCCCGGAGCAGTGGCGTGGTCACGCCACCGGCCTGTGGCACCTTGTCGAGGGTTCCCCGCGCGGCCTGAAGCGTGCCCGGCAACTCCCCCAGCGACTGCGAAACGGCCGCCTGTTCCGCGGCCACCGAGTCCGCCAGCGCGGAAAGGTTCCGCACGGTTCCGGACACGTCGTTGCCGTGCTGCGCCGCGACCGCGGTCAGCTGGTCGAGCTGGCCGACCAGATCGTGGATCGCGGGCCCGTCCTTACCGATGCCGTCCAGCACCGACCCCAGCGCGTGCACGGCCGGGCCCGCGGTCTGCAGGGTGGCCTGAAGTTCCTGCTCCACACCGGAGGAGGTGTCGTTGAGCTGACCGATGAGAGAGCTCAGCCGCGCCCGGGTCGGCGGGTCCAGTGCCGCGAGCACCTCGTCGATCTCCGCCTCGCTCGACTGGCTTTCGAACATGCCCCCGTCGGGGATGGGCGCGTTGCCGGCGGGCCCAGGGTAGAGGGTCAGCACCCGCTCCCCGATGACCGAGTTCCACTCGATGCGCGAGGTCGTCCCGTCGTGCAGCGGAGCGTGATCCTTCGACAGGCCAACGTGAATGACCGCCTTGCCGTCGCGGACCTCCAATGTGTCCACCGAACCCACCTGCCTGCCGTCGATCCACACCGGTGAACCCGACAACAGCTGGGCCGCCGAAGGGACGACGACGTCCACGGAATAGCGGTCGGTCCCGGACGCGGTCAGGTAGCCACCGATGCCGAGGGCGGCGACCACGAGCAGCCCGATGACCGACCGCCGCACCACCTTGCGTCGCGCCATGGGTCAGTCCATCCCCAGGGGCCCGACGGAGTTCCCCGACAGGAACTGGCGTACGAACGGCTTCGGGGAGTCCAACGCCTCCTTGGCCGGGCCGTAGTGCACGAGTTTTCCCTTCCACAGCACGCCGATGTAGTCGCTGACCTTTCTCGCCGTCTGGATGTCGTGGGTCACCAGGACGTAGGTGCCGCCGTGTTCCTTGTGCACCTTGAGGATCAGGTCGTTGAGCAGGCTCGTGCGGACCGGGTCGAGCCCGGAGTCCGGCTCGTCGAACAGGACGACCTTCGGGTTCATGACCAGTGCCCTGGCAAATCCGGCCCGCTTCTTCATCCCGCCGGACACCTCGCCAGGCGCCTTCTTCGCCGCGGCCAGCAGCCCGACCTCTTCCAGCCGCCCCATCACGATCTCGCGGATCTCCGACTCCGGCTTCCTGGTGTGCTTCCGCAACGGGAACGCGACATTGTCGTAGATGTTCATGGAACCGAAGAGCGCGCCGTCCTGGAACAGCACACCGAAGCTCTTGCGCAGTTCCTGCCGTTCCCGCTCACTCGCCGACCAGATGTCCTGGTCGAACACCATGACCTGGCCGGCGTCGGGTTCCAGAAGGCCGACGACGTGTTTCAGCAGAACGCTTTTGCCGGTGCCCGAAGGCCCGAGAATCGTCGTGATCGCGTCGTCCGCGAAATCGAACGTCAACCCGTCGAGTACCTGGAACGACCCGAAGGCCTTGCGCACATCGCGGATCTTCACGGTGTGCCGGGTACCGTTTCCGGCATTGCGGTCCGCGACCGCGACGAGCTGCGCCGTGGGAAGCTCGCCACTGGTCTCGCCATTGCCATGCATCAGATTCCTCCAAGAAGTCGGCGGTGCCGGACCGGTTCAGTGGCCGATGGGCGCGCGATCGAGATTGCCGAAGAAAAGCTGCTGGGTGATGACGCCGATGGCCGCGACGATGATCATGTTGATGATCATCGACTTCGCGGTGTTCTTGCCGACCCCGACAGGTCCACCGCTCGCGGTATAGCCGTAGTAGCAGCCGACGATGATGATGCCGACCCCCATGAGCATCGACGAACCCATCGCCGCCAGCAGATCTGACGGGGTCATGAACGTCCAGAACACGCTCTCGTAACCGCCGGCCGAGACGCTGTGGAAGAAATAGATGCTCAGCACGTGGCTGGTGAGGAACATCAGTCCGAACCCGACCGTGAGCAGGAACGGCATCACCAGCAGGATCGCGAGCAGTCTCGTGGTGACGAGATAGGCCGTCGAACTGAAGCCCATGACCTCCAGCGCGTCGATCTCTTCGCTGATCCGCATCGACCCGAGCTCCGCGACCAGCCCGCAGCCCACCTTCGCGGCCATGATCCAGCCGAACACCGACGGGCCGGCCGAGTACTCGCCGGTCGAGGTGAAGATCGCGGTGTAGTCCGCCGCGCCCAGCTGCCTGAGCAGGTAATGCCCCTGCAGCGAGCCTTCCGCGCCCAGCACCATCATCAGGCACCAGATGATCAACGCGCTGGAGATGATCAGAATGCCGGCCTGGCGAAACACCTCGGACACGTAACCGCGCACCTCGCCGACCAGGCGGAACGACTTCGCCGCGAACCGCGTGGCGTTGCCGACATCCCGGATCAGATGCCGCTCGTCCCGTTCGAAACTCAGTGATACGGGCACCGGAGCCCCGTGCGACTCTTCCGCGTCTCTGTCTTCGGTTGTCGTCATGTCCGCGCCTCCCTCACCGGTTGACCAGCATCTCGGGGTTGAGACCGAGCATGATCGTGTTGACAACGAAATTGATGATCCAGACGGCGATGAAGCAGATCACCACGGCTTGGTTGACCGCCCGCCCGACGCCCTCGGAGCCACCGCTGGCGTCGAGGCCCTTCTTCGCGCACACGACGCCGATGAACAGGCCGGTGAGGGCGACCTTGACGAGTGCCCCGATCAACTCCGGCTCCGTCATGATCGCCAGGAAGTTGCCGAGGAACGAAGCGACCGAGCTGTTGCCGAGGACGGTCGCGGCGACCAGACCCATGCCCATGCCGATCGCGAGGCCGACCATCGCGAACGCGATCGTCATGATCGTGATCGCGAGAAAACGGGGCAGCACAAGGGCACGGACGACATCGACGCCGAGTACCTTCATCGCGTCGAGCTCTTCCCGGACCCGGCGAGCGCCTAGATCGGCCGTCATGGCCGTACCCATGACCCCGGCCACCGCCATCCCTGTGCAGAACGGGGAGATCTCCCGGGTCACGGCCATGACCAGGTAGGTACTGACCCGGCTCTGTGCTCCGATCAGGCTCACCAGATCGAAGGCGTAATTGGACATCAGGAACACGAAACCGGCGATCGACACGAACACCGGCAGCCAGCAGTACCGCAACATGGAAAAGAGTTCGTCGGCGGTGTCGGCCCAGTATCCGCGCGGATTCCGGACAGCCGTCGTGATCAGCTGCGCCAGCAGCTGGCCGATGCCACCGATTTCGATCATCAGTTTCCTGATCGGGGAAGGGAATCTGGCGACTACGGCCGCTCCGCGGTCGCCGAAGACCGGCTCACTCGGCCGCCGTTGGTCGTGCGGACCTGAAACCGGCCTGACAACCCGGCTCATAAGTGGCTCCTCGACGTGTTCGACGTTGGACATGTCTGGCGCGAAGCGACCGCGGCTGGACGGCCTTCGGCCGGCGGGCGCGGAAGAATCGCGTCCGGTGCGACGCCTGCGCGGTGCGTCGGGAAATATCGTGCCCGAGCTGTGGGCCCTGCCACACCCCCCGGCGGGAGCATGTTCGTCTTCCCCCAGTGGCACGATCACGGCTCGATGGTCGAATAGTCCGAAAGGGACACCCGCCGGGCCGTCGGACGTCACCGAATCCGCGGCGGAGGCAGCGACGACGAGCGCGCGACGGCCCACCGCGAGCGCCCTCGGTCAGGACGCGTGACGCGGTGGGCCGGAGCCTGTCAGCGCATTTCGCGGGAGGTGCCCTACTGGACGAACCCGTTGAACCAGCAGGAAACCGCCTCCGCGCGGTTCGCCGCACCGAGCTTCCGCAGAATGTGCTTGACGTGTGACTTGACGGTGGCCGGTGAGATCACCAGCGTTTCGGCGATGCTGCCGTTGCTGCGGCCCGCGGCCATGTGTTGCAGGACCTCGATTTCCCGCCGGGTGAGTTCGGTCCCTTCGGGACCGGTTCGCGCGGCGGACCGATCATCCGGGCACAGCATTTCGCCGACGTCCGCGTCCTGGGCGATGAAGGCGTCGATGGCGGCGGCGGCGCCCGCGGTGAGTTTGCCGACCTCGGCACGGATCGAGTCCGCGCGCTCGAGCAGGACCGCACGTTCGAGTATGTAGCCGAAACCGTCGGCGAACAGGCCCAGCACATCGAGATCGAACTCGTCGACGACCCGGTCGCGGAAATAGCAGTCGGCGTGCAGAAAGGCGGCGACCTGGCCGTCCCTGCGCACCGCCGCGGCAACATAGGCACGCGACACCGAGGGTTGCACGAGCGCCTTGTACATCGTTTCGTTGTTGCGCGGATCCGAGACGAGAATGCATTTCTCCCGTCGCAGCAGCCGGTGCTCCGGCACCGCGGTGGTCAGCGATTGCGGGTTCTCCCTGCCGGAACGTACGATTTCCCGCGCCCACGCGGGATCACCGGCGAAATACGCGGCACGCGGCGTCCACACCTCGTCATGAATCGTCGAGATCATGGTCCGGTCGAACCCTAGCGCCGCCATGACTTTCGGGCAGAGGTCGACGAGCGCCTCGACCGTGCTGATTCCCCGGAACCGCCCCAGGGCCTCCCACGCGACCCGCATGGACTTGCTGCGCTGCCGGACCTCGAGGTCGTGCAGGACCTTCCTGTCGCGGCGTATCTGCGTCAGCAGCCGGATCAGCTCCGGCGATCCCGCTCGCACGTCGCCACGGTCGAGCGCCCGGCGGGCGGCCTGCCAGGCAGAATCGAGTGCGACACTTGCCGCGGAGGAATCCCGGATATCCCCGGATTCCGGCAACGCCTCGGGGGAGAGAAGTTGCTTCGCCCTCTCGATCGTGTCGAGCACGTCTTGTCGCGGCAGTGACTCCCCAAACCACGATCCGTTGTCGCGCCTGGTCGTCCGCTGCGCCATGGTGTCCACCGTGGTCTCCTACCCGCCGTCGAAAGAGCTGGTACTCAGGTGACGGCGTCCCTGCCGACCTTGCTCCGGGCAATGACGAGCTTCATGATTTGTGCTGTGCCGTCGCCGATCTGCAGGCCGAGTACATCGCGCAGGCGCTGTTCATAGGGCATCTCTGCGGTATAGGCGCCATGCCCGTTGATCAGCAGACAGTTCTGGACGACCTCGAACGCCAACTTCGGTCCCCACCATTTGCACATCGCGGCCTCGGCGGTGTGCGGGAGCCCCTGATCTTTGAGCCACAACGTGTTCAGGCACAGCAGCCGGCACGCGTGCACGTGTGTTTCAGCCTCGGCCAACGGAAACGAGACGCCTTGATGCGCTGTGAGCGGCTTACCGAAACTCCGGCGTTCCGCCGCGGAGGCCCAGGTCTCCTCGAGCGACTGGCGCGCCACGGCCAGGCACTGCAGGCCGATCAGAGCGCGGCTGTAGTCGAAACCCTGCATCACCTGCACGAAGCCCTGGTTCTCCGCGCCCAGCAGGTGATCCGCGGGGACGGTCACGCCATCGAGATGCAGTGTCCCGCGTCCGGCGGACCGTCCGCCGAGATCTTCGAATTCGCTGGTCGTCACACCAGGCAAATCCAGCGGAACCAGGAACGCGCTGATCCCGCGGGCTCCGCTGCCGGGCGGCCCGGTGCGTGCCCACACAACCGCGACGCCCGCCTGAGTGGCGAAACTCGTCGAAGTCTTCTCGCCGTCGAGAACGTACGTGTCACCTGCACGCTGCGCCCGCACCACCAGGTTCGCCGCGTCGGAACCGCCGCCGGGTTCGGTGAGCGCAATCGCCGGAATCGTCTCGCCGGCCAGTATCCCCTTGAGCCAGGGCTCGACGACGTGTGGCTGACCGTGCGTGGCAAGGATCGTCCCGGCCAGCGATACCGTGACCATGAGCTGGCCGATGTTGTAGTCCGCCGCGCACAGTGTCTCGAGCACCAGGCCGGCGGTGACGCTGTCGAGGCCGAGACCGCCGTACGCCTCGGGCAGTTCGACGCCGAAGAACCCCAGCTCGCCCATGCGGCGCAGGGTGGCGCGGTCGAACGCGCCCTCGCGTTCACGTTGCTTGTAGAACGGCGCCAGATGTTCCTGGCCGAAACGGCGCGCGGTCCCGACCAGCTCGTCCTGCTCCGGACTGGTCGAGAAGTTCATCGATCCGGGCATGACGCTCCTTCTCCTCGTACGGCATCGAGCCGCCTCAGCTGGAAACAGCGGGATGGAACCTGTCCCGCAACACGAACTTCTGGATCTTGCCGGTCGCGGTCACCGGCAGCTCGTCCACGAACTCCACCCGCTCCGGCACCTTCCAGACGGCCATTTTGCGTTCCTCGGTCAGGTACCGCTTCATCTCTTCGAGCGTGATGATGTGCGATCCCTTCTGCTGGATCACCGCACAGGCTCGTTCCCCGGTAACGGGATCGGGAAGGCCGACCACCGCCACATTCGCCACGGTGGGATGGGCCAGCAGGGCTTCCTCCACCTCGCGGGCGCTGATGTTGAACCCACCCCGGATGATGATGTCCTTGATCCGGCCCGTGACACGGAGGTATCCGGACTCGTCCAGGCGGCCGAGATCCCCGGTACACCACCAGCCTTCTTCGTCGATGGCACGCGCGGTGAGGTCCGGACGTCCCCAGTACTCCAGCAGCCGCCCGGGACCGCGGTAACGGATTTCGCCCTCGACCCCCGGTGCCGCGGGTTCACCGTCGGCGCCGACGATACGGACTTCGACGCCGGGAACCGGCAGGCCGTCCGAGGATGCGACTCGCGCAGGAGGATCGTCCGGCAGGCAGACCGTCGCCATCATCACCTCGCTGGAGCCGTAGGCACTGACCACACGGCAGCCGCTGAACTTGCTCGCCGCCTCCTCGACCAGCGTCGCGGGGATCGGCGCGCCCGCCGAGAGCCAGAAACGCAAGCCTGACACGTCCGCCGAACCCGGCTCGTAGGCGTCGAGCATCATCCGGAGGAACGGAGCCGGGCTCGCGGTGCCCGTGCACCGGTACCGCGCGATCCGTTCCAGCGCGGTCTTCGGGTCGAAGACGTCCAGCAGGTGCACCGAGGCCCCGGCGAGAGTGGGGGCCATGACGCCGAGGGTCAGGCCGAGGGCATGAGTGACCGGCGCGGGCATGAACATCACGTCGGAGCGGCCGAGACCGAGCGCGCGGACAGCCTGTTTGGGCAAGAACGAACTGGAGTTCCAGGTGTGCAGGCAGCCCTTGGGCCGGGACTCGGTGCCCGAACTGTAGAGCACCAGGTGCGGGTCATCGGCCGAGGGAAGCGGGGGCAGCGCACCCAAGTCGTGATCGGTTTCGAGGAGTTCGGTCAGCGAAAGCGCTCCGTCAGCCGGTGTGCCCCGCACGACGGCACGGAACAGCAGATCGCTCGCCGACTCGGCCACCTCCGCTGCCATCGCGGCGTGGTCGAAACCGCGGAACTCACCGCAGGTGATCAGCGCTACCGCACCCGAGCTTTCGACGATGAACCCGACTTCGCCCGCGCGGTAGACCGCCACGATGGGGATCATGACCGCGCCCAGCCGCGCACACGCGGCGTAGATCAGGAAATATTCGGTCCAGTTCGGCAGCTGCACAGCCACCCGGTCCCCCGGTTTGACGCCGTGCTCGGCGAGCGCGGCGGCCAGATTCCACGCCCGGTCGCGGAATTCCCCGTAGCTGAATTCCGACGTGCCGTCGGAGACATAGGGGTGATCGGGATCAGCGGCCGCCCACCGGTCGATAACCGCGGCCACCGTGTCGTCGCCCCAGTATCCCGCCGCCCGGTATTCCGCGGATCGGCTGAACTGATCAGAAATAGCGTTCATGATGGCTCCTTTGCCACGTCCCGCCAGGGGACTTCATGGACGGTTGGCGTCGGTCAATACCCGCTACGCAGGAGCTTGCGCACTTCGGCCACGGCGTGGACACCGGCCTCGTCGCTGCCGGCGAACGGGATGAAATTCAGCGTGCTGCACCCGGCCTCGACGAACGGCGCGACGAACTCGGCCACATCTTCCGGTCTGCCGTACGGGATGTAGCGTTCGAACTTGTCGAACGGGGTGCGGTAGAGCCCTTCCATAGCCGGTGCTATCCGCTCGCGCGCCTGGGCCCGGTCCGCGCCGAACCCGCACCAGAAAGTCATCCCGTGCTGCCAGCCCACCGCGCCGCGTCCCGCCTCCGCGCCGTACTGTTCGACTGCGGCGATCGCTTCCGCGCAGCGGGTCGCCGACGTCCAGATGCCGAGCCAGCCGTCGCCCAACCGGCCAGCCCGCCGCAGCGCGGCATCCGAGCGACCACCGACCACCAGCGGAATCGGCTGCGCCGGCTCGGGCCGGAGCCGGGCTTCCTCCAGGGAGAAGAACTCGCCCTCGTGGCTGACGGTCTCGCCGGCGAGCAGGCGCCGCACGATACCGAGCGACTCGTCCATCCTGCGCCCCCGGGTCCGGGGATCCACCCCGCAGGCCAGGACTTCGTGACGGTCGTCACCGCCGATGCCGAGCCCGAGCGCGAGACGCCCCGGGGCGAGCTGCGCCACCGTCAGGATCTGACGGGCGACCAGCACGGGGTGCCGCAACACCATCAGGTACACGGCCAGGTACACGCCAAGCTCTTCGGTGGCGGTCACGACGGACGCCGCGTCGGTCAGCCCGTCGTTGCCCACCCCACGGTGGAACATCACGTGGTCGCCGACCATCACGTGCTCGATCCCGGCGTCGGCCATTCGCCGGAACAGCACGGACCGGTGCGACAGCAGCTCCCGCCCGGACCGGACGCGTTCGTCGACCCAGAGCTGTGGCATCAGGTTCACGCCGAAACGCAGGCCGCCATCGCTCACTTCTCGGCCCCGCCGAGGAACGCGTCCTTGCGCTCGACTATCTCGGGATCGCCCATTGTGGAATAGCTGTACAGGCATTCCAGCCGCAGCTGGTCCTCCAGCGGCCTGCCGACCACCTCGAGGATCGTCTCCTTGGCCGAGGCGACCGCGACCCTGGGGTTACGCAGGATCTTCGCCGCCATATCCTCGGCAGTGGACATCAGCTGCTCCCGCGGGACCACGCGGTTGACCAGATGGATCTCCCTGGCCCGCTCGGCGGTGATCGGCTCCCCCATCAGTTCCAGCTCCATCGCGATGCCCACACCACAGGTGTTGACCAGCCGCACGATTCCCCCGTCACCGAAGTGCATCCCCCGTCGCATGTGGTAAAAGCCGAATTGGATGTCCTCGGCCGCAACCCGGATATCGCAGGCCAGCGCGAGTTCGATCCCCCCACCGATCACCCATCCGTTGAGCGCGGCGATGATCGGCTTTCCGGTGCGGTGCAGACCTCGTGTGATCCCACCCGCGAAACCGCGGCCCAGCACGCTCCTGCCCAGGCCCGGCCCGCTCTCCAGCCAGCCGTCCACGTGCGACGCCAGGTCCGCGCCCGCACAGAACGCCTTGTCCCCGGTACCGGTCAGGATGGCCAGACGCACCCCGGGATCGTCGCGAAACTCCTGCCACGCCTGAAAAAGCAGATCGTCGGTCTCGGTGTCGATGGCGTTGCGCTTGTCCGGCCGATTGAGCGTAATGTACGCGATCTCGCCACGCTTCTCGTAAAGAACCTTCGGCATCAGCTTCCTCGCTGTTCTGTGCTGGGCACCGACCGAGCCGGATCGGCATACATCTGCATCAGCTGATGCAGGAATGTATCATCACGGACGCCTGGATGGCAACGACCCGGCCGGTGACCGATCCGGACCAGGTATCGTTGTCACAGTGGAAGATCGTCATCTGCCGGCCATCAAGCCACTGACCGCCCGATCGGTCGCCATCAGCACCCTTCTCGGCTACCACCCGCCGGAGCTCCCGATCAGCGCGCTGGTCAGGGTCGGCAGCCTGTTCGGTATCGCCCCCCGTACGACCAGGGTGGCGTTGACGCGGATGGCCGCGGACGGCGACGTCACCGCCGAAAACGGGATGTACCGCCTCACCGAACGGCTCGTGAGACGCCAGGCCCAGCAGGACGAAGCCTGCTCTCCCCAGACCAGGGAATGGGACGGCCGCTGGGAAATGGCGGTCGTCACCGCGTCCGCCAGGCCGTTGGCCGAGCGGGTGGCCCTGCGCAAGAACATGGTCGAGCTACGCCTGGGCGAACTTCGGGAAGGGGTCTGGATCCGTCCGGACAACCTGCTGCGCAAGCCCGGTGGCGCCGTCGCCGAGCAATGCACGTTCTTCAGCTGCCACTACCCCGACCCGCTTGAGCTGGCCAGATCGGTCTGGGATCTGGCGGGCTGGGCCACCGAAGCGCGGCGCCTGTGCACCGAACTGGACCGTGTGGACGGGTTGACCGCCGGATTCATGGTAAGCGCCGAAGTCCTGCGGCACCTGCTGATCGATCCCTGCCTGCCTGCCGAGCTGCTGCCCAGCGGATGGCCCGGCGACGAACTTCGCCGCCGGTACACAGAATTCAACGCCGGCTACGCCCAACGTCTCCGCGAATACAGCGTCGACGAGCCCGCGCCGGCCACGAAGAATGCCGCCCCTGCCGCCCGGCGCCGGGCGGTTCGCGGAGGCTAGCGGTCAGGGTGTACCCGGGCCGCTGATGCGGGTCGGCCCTGCCACGGGCTCCCGCAGGCCCATCAGGTCCAGCGTCCGTGCGCCCCCACGCAACCGCCGGATCACTTCCACCTCGGCCCGTTCTCGCTCCCGGCCCACCGCCAGGACCGCCTCAACCTCGTCGGCCGGGACTCGCACCAGTCCGTCCTCGCACCGCCGAAGACTTCAAGGATTGACCAGTTCTACAGCTCCCGATCAAATCGAGCAACTGATCGCCGACTACCGGTCCGGAGCAACGGTGTACGAACTCGGCGACCAGTTCGGCTTCGAACGGCGAACGGTCGGCAACATCCTCCACCGGCACGCCGTACCGATGCTCCGCTACGGCCTTTCCCCCGACCAAGTCGACGATGCCATCCATCTGTCTCGATCCTCGGGCTCCTTCTCGGGGACTGTCAAGGGTCTATCCCGTGATTGGCTCTGGCCCGAATGCGGTGGTAGCGCGGGGTGGCGTTAGCCGAGCAAGATGCGGTGACGCAGGAGAGGGAAGCCCGCGCGACCGTACATTTGCCGTTTGATCATCTTGGTTTTGGTGTTCACTCCTTCCGTTCGTCCGTTGTGGAATGGTTGGGTGAGGGCGGCGTTGACGGCCTCGCGGTCGAATTCGAGTCCGCGGGTGTAAGCGTGCAGGTGAGGTAGATCCTCGGCTCGGGCCCGGTCGATCCAGTCACTAAGACGGTCATCGTTGCCGGTGGTCGGGGTGAGCAGAGCCGCAAAGTCACCGACGAGGGTGGCCAGCGCCGTCATCTCGCGGCAGGCGCTCACGGCGGCTTCGAGTCGTTCCCGCTGGCGATCTTGGAGCTTGTCCGGGCGTGTGAGCAGGTAGCGCGTGAGTCGCTTCGGAGAGATCGCTGGCCGGTCGGATTCGACTCGTCCTTGGGTGATGTAGCGATACAGCAGATTGTGGCTTCCGGTGTAGCCGCGCTGTTTAATCTCTGCCATCAGCTGATGCACGGGCACGGCCGGGTCCTCGCGGCGGCGGCCACGCAGGTAGTCACGGAATGGGTCGACGAGGGTGGGCCGGTACTGCGGTGCGCGAACAAGCCGGTCGGGTTGATCGATGCGGGCGTATCGCTTCACTGTGTTCATTGCCAGGTTCAGCCGGCGTGCGATTTCGAGCAGCCCCACGCCGTGCTTGAGCAGGTCGTGGATCTGTTGCCAGCGTTGGCGGGTGGTCACCGCCCGCGCGCCCTCACGCAGTGGCGGACCGGTCTTGCCCCAGCAGGTGCTGTGCGCGGCGACCTCCTTCAACACGACCTCGGCGAGGTTGTGCCACAGATGCCAACGGTCGCCACCCTGCACCGCGTCGGGCAGGGCTCGACGGATCGCCTGGGCATAGGTGGCCGAACCATCCCGGCACACCACCTCCACACCGGGATGCTCCCGCAGCCAGGCCTCCAGCACCTCTGCTGTGCGGCCTGGCAACACCTCAACCCGCTCGCCGGTTTCCGCGTTGATGATCACGGTGGCGTAGCGTTGCCGCTTACGCAGGGCAAAGTCGTCCACCCCGATCACCCGGGGCACCGACCTGGTCGGCAACGGCAACTGCAGCAGCGCCCGCAGCGCGGTCTGCCTCGACAGCACCACACCGACGGCGGCCAGGACCCGGGCGCTTGCACGACCGGCCAATTCCCGCGCAACGCTCGCCACGTGCGCGGCCAGCCGAACAGTTCGACGCTGATATCGCTGCACGATGCCAACGGGCTGCTCACGGAACGTCTGCCGCAAGCACCCGAGATGCCCGCAGCGCATCCGTCGAATCCGCAGCCGTATCAGCACCCGCCGCCCGTCAACCGGCACATCGACCACTTGCCGGACGACATAGCCGTGCACTCGCCCCGTCGCCACCCCGCAGTCCGGGCAGTCCACAGGACCGGGCCGCGTCGATGCCCGCACCACGAGCACCCCAGCCTCATCGTCGACGCCATCGAGGACCAGGGACGACAGCCCCGAGAACACCAACGCAAGAAGTTGATCACCAGCGCACGGCGCTCACCCTGGCACAGCACCGAATCGGACACGCATCGTCACCACCGGATCCGTGCCAGAGCCCCGTGATTGGTGTTTCTGGCGGTTCGGTTAGCAGGTTCCGGCCAGGTCACCGGATGTGATGGCGAAGGCGTTGATCAGATCTACTTCGAGGACTGCACGATCCCGGTGGACCGGATCATCGGTGAGCCCGGCACCGGTCTGAAGACGGCGTTGCGCACGCTGGACCACACGCGCCCGACGATCGGGGCGCAGGCACTGGGCATCGCCCAGGGTGCGCTGGAGGCGGCGGTGGCGTATGTGAAGGACCGCACGCAGTTCGGCACGGCCGTCGCGGAGTTTCAGGGCGTGCAGTTCATGCTGGCCGACATGGGTATGAAGATCGAGGCGGCACGGCACCTGGTGTACGCCTCCGACATCGCGATGTCGGTGACCACCGACGCGGTGCAACTCTTCGGTGGTGCCGGCTACACCCGCGACTTCCCGGTGGAACGCATGATGCGCGACGCGAAGATCACCCAGATCTACGAAGGCACCAACCAGATCCAGCGCATGGTGTTGGCAAGGGCACTGCTCAAGGGCTGACCAGGGCAAGCTCCCGCTGCTCTTGCCCCAAGTAGGTCACGAGCAGCGAGACGCGCACGAGTAAGGCTTGACCCTGGCCGCCTCCGCCGCACCGCGCGCACCACTCACTCCGCCGCCCGCCCGGCTCCAGGGCAAGTGTGCGGATGCGGCGCACCACTCATACCCACTGCGTGCCCCGCCGGGATCGCAACCCCGTTGACATTGTCCCGGTCCGGCGACAGGCCGACCGGTCGTCCGGGGTCCGCGCACCAGCCACATAAGCCTTGACGGAGAGGGGGATCCGCGGATCCCCCTCTCCGTCAAGGCTTGCTCACCCTTCGAGGGTGATGGCACCCCTCGGACACATCCGGGAGGCGAGCTCGACATCGTCCCACTGTTCCTCGGCGGGTGTGTCGGTGACCAGGCGGACCTGCTCGTCGCTTTCGCCGATCTGGAACACCTCGGGCGCCTGCATCACGCACTGCTCGTGCCCTTCGCACAAGCGGTAGTCCACTTCGACCTTCATAAGCCCTCTTTCGTGCCTCAGGAGACCGGAGTGAACCTCGCCGGCAGCGCGGTGATCGCCGCGGTCTCGGTTCCCTGGAACTCGTACTTGGCCGACTCCGGATCGACCAGGTTGACGTCCGGCAGCCGCCGCAGGAGCTCCTCCAGCGCGACCCGCATCTCCATCCGCGCCACCGGAGCGCCGGGGCACGTGTGGAGGCCGAAGCCGAACGTCAGATGCCTGTTCCGCCGGCTGAACTTGCGGTCCAGCTGGAACTCGGCCGGCTCGTCGTAGACCTTCGGGTCCCGATTGGCTGCCGCCCAGCACGCGAGCAGGTAGTTGTCCTTCGGGATCTCGACCCCCTGGATCTCGACCGCACGCGTGGCGCGCCGGTAGAGACCGAAGAACGGCGTGTGCAGGCGCAGGGTCTCCTCGACCGCGCCGGGGATCAGGTCGGGGTTCTCCGTGATCTTCTGCCGCACGTCGGGGCGCGACAGCACCTCGTGCAGCAGGCTCGTCAACCCGGCGACGCTGGTGCCGTGCCCGGCGATGAGGAACGAGTTCATGAGCTGGCCGATCTCCATCGGCGTGAGGGGGCGGCCGTCCAGCTCCGCGCGAGCGATCTTGGTCAGGAAGTCGTCGCGAGGATCCTGTGCCCTGGCCATCACCTCGCCGACTCCGAACTCGGCGAACTCCTGGAAGGCCGCCGCGCCCTTTTCCGGGTCTTCGAAGGACGCGAGGATCTGGATCGTCAGCCGCCGTACCTCGGCGCGCTTGTTCTCGTCGAACCCGATCGCCCGACACAGCGCGAAGAGGGGAACCTCCTCGGCGAAATCGGCGACCAGGTCGCACGAGCCCCGGCCGGCGAACCCGTCGATCAGCTTGTTGATGTCCTTGCGGACCTCGCCTTCGATGCGCAGCGGCGTCTCCGCGTTGAAGGCCTCGGAAACGAGCTCGCGCCAGGGGGTGTGTGCCGGCGGGTCGTACTCCAGCGGGGGGAACTCGGGCCGCGGGGCGACCGGCAGCACGACCGTCGGCGACGAGGAGAAGGTCTCCCAGTCCGCATGGGCCTTTTTCACGTCCTCGTAGTCGAGGAGCAGGTGGTAGCCGCCCAGCTCGTCGCTGTGCGCGACGGGGCAGACGCCGCGCGCCTCTTCGAACAGCTGCAGGGCCTCGTCTGGCGTCGAGTTGTAGCTGCTGTAGCGAGAAAGCGCATCAAGCAGCTTCTCGTCCGGCGTTGCCGACATAGAATCGCCTTTCTTGAAAACAGAAACCCCGAGCCGGCACCGCTGTCGCTCGTATCGCGAAGCGGACCGGTCGCAACGACCCCACCGGGGTTAAATCTTATGGTCGATTATTTTACGGTCACGTCAGCACAGTGTCAAGGAACGAAAAGCACCGTGCCCCTGTGGATTTCGGCCGGCTGCTATGTCATCCTGCGAGGTGCCGCCGCGGGATCAGCTGTCCTGCAGCCGAAGTGCACACGATCAGGGAGGTACCCGTGCTAGTCGTCTTGCTCGCGATCGCCGCGGCCGCGTTGCTCGCGGCCGGCGTCCTGCTGTCCGAAATGACCTTGACCTACATCGCGCTCGGAGTTGCGATACTCGGGCTCGTGATCGTCATCGCACGTCTCATCCGCCACCGCCGCCTGCGGCGCCCCGTCGCCGAAGCGTTCGTGGAAGAGGCCTCCGAGGAGTCGGAGGAGAGTCGTCAGGAATCATCAGTTTCGGATGCCGCAGACGAAGAACCCGCCGACGAGACCGAAACTGTGGTGGTGCTCGCCGGCCGTCGCAGGTTCCACCGCAAGGATTGCGAGCTCACCTCCGGTCGTTCCGGCGAGGAGGTCACCCTCGTCGAGGCCCGCGAAGAAGGTTTCACCCCGTGCAGCACCTGCAAGCCCGGCTCCGGCGTGCTGCAGGGGCAGCACGCCGGCTAGCGACGGCCTACCTGACCCAGTCCGAGACAAGCTGGGCGAGCTTCCGGACGGCCCGATACTGCAGGGCCCGCACCGTTCCCTCGCGACGGCACATCCGCGCCGCGACCTCCGAAACCGACAGTTCCTCGTAGAAGCGCAGAACGATGCACTCCCGCTGTTCGTCGTTCAGCTGGTCCACACACCGGGCCAGTTCGTCCCCGACCACTCGGCACAGGAGCGCGTGATCGAGGCCGCGGGACTCGTCCGCGCACTCGAAATAGTCGGCCCACACGATCTCCCTGCGGTGCCGGCCCGAGCGCAGGAAGTCGAACAACAGGTTCCGCGCGATCGTGAAAAGCCACGCCTGAACGTCCTTGCCCAGGTCGCTGACCGAACCGATCTTGTCGAAGGCCCGCAGGAAGGTCTCGCTGGTCAGGTCCTCGGCGAGGACGCGATCGGCGGTACGGCGGAACAAGTACGCCTCGACGACCGGAAAGTACCGGCGATAGATCTCGCCGAACGCGACCGTGTCGCCTGCTTGCGCAGCACGTACCAACGCCCAGGCCGACTGTTCGTTCCGCTCCCGCGGGGCGACCACCAGGGGCTTGCTCATCGGATCACCACCACATCGTCGATACCGGACAGTTTTCAAGGGGTCACGAGACCAGCGAAATTCCCGAGATGGTCCATCGGCCGGAGATCTCGTGCAGCGCGATGTCGAACTGGACGTTTTTGGCGACCATCTGCCCGGGGTTCGCGCTGCTGACGGTCTGCCGGGCGAATACGAGAGCTTCGGCTTCGCCGCCCTGCACCCGTTCGAGGCCGACGGCCGAGACCGTCGTGTCCACGGTGTACCTATTGGCCTCGGCGTTCTGGCGAACGGGTGCGAACATCGCCCGGTACTGATCGGCCGCGCCGCCCGAGAGCCAGCGGGGCCCGGCTTCGTCAGTCCTGGCGGTGGCACCTGGGTCGAACGAATACAGCGTGGCGATGGCTTGTCTGGTCTGGTTCGTCAGCGTTGCGACCGTCTCCCTATCGGTCAGGGCGAGATCTCCGTCCTTTTCGGACCATGCTCGTATCGCCGAATACGTGAACCAGCAGGTGCACGCCAGCCCGCACACGATCGCTGCGACGCACACCTTGACCAGTCCCGATGAGCGAGGAACGCCGGGCCGGGTTTTCGTGTCATCCGGCGCTACCGCGTGTGGGCGGGGATAAGGCGTAGGGCGCCGGGGGTTCCCGCCCTCCCGACGGGGCGTGCCACCGTTCTCACTGAGAGATGTTCGCGATTTCATCGACCTTCCAACCGCCGTCCACATGGCGAAGCCCCACCCGCGTCTGTATCCGCTTCACCGTGACGTTCGCTTTCGCGTCGCGCACGGAAAGCTTCAGCAGGGCGATCGCATCGGCCTTGCCTGCCCCGGGGTCCACAGACGTCACCACCGCCCGGAGCGTCTCGCCGGTGATGTCGGTCTTTCCGGCCTCGACGCCCCGTACGAGGCTGTCCCTGTCATGAGCGAGCCGTTCGGCGAGGCCACCGGTGCTCACCTGGATCCAGCGCTGAACCGTGCCGGCCGGGTCGGCCGAGCTGATGGAGTTCAGCTCGGCCGCCTGCCATTCGACCGCCGCGCCGACATCGTTTCGCTGACCGGCTGGTGACGCCGCGAGTCCGTCCTCCGCGGCTCTCCACATCCAGCAGGCGGCTCCGGCGGCCAGCACGGCCACGACCGCGGCCGCCGGAAGCGCACGTGACAGGCTGGTCATGGCCGCACCGGTCCCGTCCCGAGCAGGCCGAGCACGACCGAAACCAGGAACACCACGCCCACCATCCGGCAGGTCAGCATGCCCCGGCGCAACACCCGTTCCTGGCGCAGCCGATGTTCTTGCTCGAGCGACCGCGAGACCAGGCCGGCCACGTTGCGGCGACCGAGTATCGACAAGACGATGAGCACCACCCCCGACGCGCACAGCAGGATCGTCGTCACGGCAGGTCCGCGGGAGGTGCGTCGGGATCGGCCGGCCGGTACGTGTCGGCGTACTGCACGCCGGCCGCCTTGATCCGGCCGGCCAGCCACGAGTTCCACAGTGCAGACTTGCGCTCGTTCGCCAACTGTGTCTTCAACTGGTCCTTGACCTGGTCGAAGGTCAGCGGCGCGGCCGGCGTGACGCTCACGACCTGGCCGATGTTCCAGCCGTTCTGCGTCTGTACAGGACCGAACACCGTCCCGGCGGGAGCCTTGAACGCGGCGTCGGCGTATGCCTTGTCCAGCTGGTCCGCGGTCATGGGTCCCAGGTCGCCACCTTTGTCCTTGGTGCTCTGATCGAGCGAGGTCTGCCCCGCCACCGCCGCGAAGTCCGTTCCGGACCGGAGCCGCTGGAGAACCTGTTGGGCCTCCGCTTCGGTACCCACCACGATGTTGCGCAGGTCGCGTGCTTCCGGCCGGACCATCTGCTGCTTCCTGTCCTGGAAGGCCTTGGCCACGTCGTCGTCGGTGACGGGGGCGGCCCCCTTGGTCACCGAGTCGTAGAGCTGCGCGTTCGCCAGCTGCCGTTTGATCTCGTCCAGCACGTCCTGTTCGGACACTCCCAGCTGGCCCAGCTTCGTCACGAACTCCTGGCGACCGCCCGGGTAGCTCTGGCTGATCACCTTGTCCAGCTGGTCGCTCGCCGTCTTGTCCGCGATCACGATGCCCTGGTCGGCGGCCGCCCTGTCGAGGATCGTGCTCACCGCGACAGCCTTCGCGCTGTCCCTGGTGAACTGGTCGACCTTCGCGGGATCGGACGGCCGTTGCACGCCGTAGAGAGCCCCCAGCAACTGCACGCGGTGGTCCAGCTGCTCGACCGTGGTCACGGAGTCATCCAGCCGGAACGCGGCGTCGGCGGGCAGCGCGTGCAGCCGGTCCACGACGATCTGGGAACCGGAGCCGGCCAGCGCGACCACGAGCAGGCCCGTGCTCAGATAACGTGGCAGTCTGCGCTGCGGCACCAGCAGCCGACGTTTCCGGTTGAGCCGGCGGACGCCGTTCTCGATGACGCCTCGCGCGATCCTCAGTTTCATCCGCACACCTACCTTCGGCCGCTCGTCTTTTCCGGCACACGGGCCGGCACGAGTTCGTCCTCTTCCGCTGTTTCACGAAGCTGTCCCGACGGGACAGCCACTTCGGCCCGGGGCGGCAGCAACCAGACGACCAGCCGGGCCGCCACATAGGACAACACCACCGTCGCGCCGAGGATCAGCCCGAACTCACGTAGCGCCGCCAGGCCGGAGACCGTCAGCGCCAGGTACCCGGCGGCGGACGTGAGGCAGGCGAAAGCCACGCTCCGCCGGAGCCAGGATCCCCCGAGTACCTGGCGATCGGTGAGCAGCACCACGAACTCGCAGCCGGTCACCGTGGCCAGCGAGCCCAGCGCCATCGTCAACGGGTTCAGCGACGCGCCGGCGAGCCAGACGCCGGCGAAGCCCCAGCCGATCGCCAGGAGCGCGGCCAGCACCGCTCGCAGGCCGTCGGTACGCCTGCGAAGTCCAACGCAGAGCACGATCCCCGCAGCGACCACCCCGGCCAGGTTCGCGAGATAACGGTCTTGCGAGATGAGGTCGTAGCCGCGGTCGGCCGCGACGGGGAGTCCGACCAGGTCGACGTGGTAGCCGGGTGGCGCGGGCGGCAGCACATGCAGGAGACCGGACAGCAGCTCCCGCTGCCTGCCCAGATCCTGCAGCTTCAGCCCGAAGATCAGCACCGAGTCGTCGTCGCGCGAGCTGATGACCGCCGAGGTCAGGTACCGCGGCAGCAGGGCCATCGCCGATTCGAGCTGGCCCGCCGTGGGAGCGTCGCCCAGAAAACCCAGCAGGTCGGGCACGGTCAGGATCGGCCGCAGCTGGTCCCCGTGTGCCGCGACCACCTGTTCCTCGGCCTTCCGCGCCCAGCTCAGGGTCTCCGGGCTGACCACATTCTGTCCTTTGAGGACTATGCTGACCTCGCCGGAGAAACCGAGCACGTCCTGGGTGACGCGAGCGTTCTCGATCTCGGGAAGCCCCTTCGCGAGCTGTTCGGGGTCCGCTTGCACCTGCAGGCGCGGCAGCACCACCCAGCCGAGCCCGGCCACCACGACGGCGGCCGCCAGAGCGGTCACCCTCGCCGTGCGAGAGGACGTCGTGCCGGCACTGCGCGCTCTGGGCGCGGGCGCGACGCGGAGCGCTGCCCGTCCTCGGCCTGGCAGCAACCGGTGGAACAGCGATGCGGCCGCGACGGTGCACAGCACACCCAGGGCGAGCGCGATGCCGAGGTCCTGGACGAACGGCAGCGGCGACACGACGAGCGAAGCGAACCCCGCGGCTGCGGCCAGCGACAGCACCAGCACTCTGCGAGTACTGGTGAGCATCGCCAGGTACAACGGGATCGAGCTGCCAACACCGAGCAGGATCGGCAGGAAAGCCACCGCTCCCAGCGAAAGCGATTTGCCGATCAAGCCGAAGAGACCGACGGTCACCGCCGTGCCGGCGAGCGCGGCCGCGAAAGGCCACAGCCGATAACGCATCCGCAGGCCGACCGGCACCAGCAAGAACCTCAGCGCGACGACTATGGCCACGAGGCCGCCCAGCAGCGGGAGCTCCCTCGTCACCTCGTGCGCGAGCCCCGCCGTCACCGTGGGCACCCCGCTCACCGTGACGTCACGAACGGCGAGATGCGCGTCGCTCACCGCGGACCGGACGTCCGCGACCAGTTGCTGCGTGCCCGCCTGATCCAGGTCTTCCCGCGGCCGGACCAGCAGTGCGACGTAGTCCGGGCTCGGCACCACGAAGTCCCACTGCGGCCGCGGCATCCCGTTCTGGCCGTCGAACACGACTGTGCGCACGAAATTGGTGTTGTAGAGCGTCGGCAGCCCGGTGGGCAGCCCTTTGACGAGCAAGGTGCCGTACCGCGCGTCGAATCCGGCGACCGCGTCGTTCCCGGCCGCGGCCGCCGCCGCCTCGGACTTCCCTTCGCTGCGGGCCTTGTCCGCCACCTCCTGGCGGAGCCCGTCCCGGCGCCCCGCTATCTGCGCGAGCAGGTTCTGGCCCGAAGCAGCGATCTGGTTGAGCATCGTCGCGGGCCCGTAGACGGCCGCGACGTTCGGCGTCTTCGCGAGCCGTCCCTCCAGGCCCAGCAGCGGCAGCAACTGGTTCTGGTCGAGGATCAGCTGCCGGGGCTGTGCCGAGTGCAACAGCACGACGACGGGGTCACCGCCGAAGGTGCGCGCCTTGTCCTGCACGGCCGCAAGCGCCGGGTCCTTCGCGGGCAGAAAGGACTCGACACTCGTGTCGACCTTCACCCGCGCGATGCCGAACGCGACGGCCGCGCCGGATACCAGGATCAGTGCCAGCGCCACCAGCTGCCGCCCGGACGGGCGCCGCACGGGCAGGCGCAGGCGTCTGGCCACCGCCACCAGACCGACCCTCATTTCGGATCACGCTCCACATGCGGGTACTGCCCCTGGAACAGGCTCGGGTCCTGCAGACCCCCCGGCGCCGGATACGGGTTGCTCTGTCGCAGCAGCCCGGAACTGCCGTTGTCGAGCGGAAGTGGGTTGGGTCGCAGCGAGTACGGCCCGACCACCGGTCGGAAGATCACGTACGCGCCGCCGTCGTCGGCGTAGTGGTGGAACGACGAGCCGAAGTTCTGGAACAGCTGTGCGATGTCCTTCCCGTACGGCTGCAGGTATCGCAGCATGGGGTTGAGGTCGCGCAGCACGTCGTCGGCAGGACCTGCCAGCCCGCTGACGTCGCGTCCCACCGCCGGCACCCCCTGCAGGGTCGCGGGAGCCTTGTTCAGCGTGGCGTCCAGCGACGGCAGAAGACCGCGCAGGTCGGCCGTCGTCGCCGGCAGCTCTTCGAGAGCGCTCGACAGGTCCGGCGCGGCCGTCTTGAGGTCGGCCGCGACAGGGGCGAGCGCACCGGCGAGCTGGTTGAGCTTGCCGGTGGCCGTGGTGGCCGAGTCCAGCACACCCGGCAACTTGGTCATGGTGTCCCCGAGGGACTGAGCCTGTCCCGCCGTCGCGCTGGTAAGGCGGTTCGCGTCGCTCACCACGTCCGCGATCTGTCCCTGCCCTGTGTCGAGGGCGTTGAACACGGTGTTCAGCTCGGCGGCCAGCGCCTTGAGGTCGCCCGTCTGAGCCGCGATCGCATCGAGAGCCGTGTTGCCACCCCGCCCCAGGTTGCCCAACCCCGTCATCAAGGCGGAGACATCGCCGGCGCTGCCCGCGGTGCCCTGACCGAGAGACCGCACGGTGGCGCTGAGCGCGTCGCGGGTCGGCTTGTCCAGGCTGGCGAGGACGTCACGTAGCTGGACACTCGGCTTCACCGCGGTCGGTGGCAGCACCGCGCCGTCCTTATACGGCGCACCGGTACCGTCGACGAGGTTCAGCACCGGCTGGCCCGCCAGGGATTTCTCGCTCACCTGGACGGTGGCTCCCTCGTGCAGGGGGCTGACGGAGCCGTCGAGCTGAAGGTCGAGCCGTGCCTTTCCGCCCTGGTGGTCCAGTCTGGCGACCTTGCCGACGGGCACACCTGCTACCTGCACGTCGCTGTAGGCGACCATGTTGTCCACGTCGTCGATGTAGACCGTCACACCGTACTGGCGCTGCTGGGACAACCCGGGGACGTTCCCCCCGGACTGCGACCACATGTAGAGGAAGAAACCCGCGCATCCCGCGACGAAGGCGAGTACCACCACCAGCCGCCACACAGGAGCCTTCCCGCGCAAGAACTTCACTGTCAGCCTCCCTGTCCCGGCGCCGGATAGGGTCCGAGCGGGCTGCCGCCGTCGCGATAGGTGTCGGTGTCCCGGTCGCCGGGCTTTGTCATCCCGAGCGGGCTCTGCAGATCCACCGACACGTGACCGCGGACCAGGCCGCCGTTGGCGTCGGACACACTGAAGATCGAGTTGGTGTTGTAGACGAACGCGCCCAGGTCGTACATCCACGGCGCGAGCTGCGCCGTGGCATAGCCGAGCTGCGCCGTGACCGGCTTGAGGTCCCCGAACGTCGAGTTCAGCTGTGCCGTGATCGGCCCGAGGTCGGCGACGACCGGACCGGCCTTCGCCACCACCGGCTTCGCCGACTGCACCGTCCGGCCCAGCTCATCCACGGTCTGCCGGGTCTCGGCCAGCGCGCCTGGCAGGCCGGACGCCGCCTGGTTCAGGTTGGTCAGGGCCGGATCGAGCTCCGCGGTGAGGCCTGCGGTCCCCTGCATCGCCCGGTTCAGCTCATCGGTGAAGCCCGGCAGCTTGCCCAGCGCCGAGCCGAGCTGGTCATTGCGCTGCGCGAGCACACCGAGAGTCTGTTGTGTCGCGTCCACCAGGCTGGTCAGGCGCTGGTCGTTGTTCCCCGCCGCGGCGGAGATCTGTGAGATGGCAGTGACCAGTTGCTGGATGTTCTCGCGCCGCTTGGCGAGCGCGTCGACAACGGGCTGGAGCTTCACGAGCGTGTCATCGGTCGCGGTGAGCCCACCCGGCAGCGTCTGCGGAGCACTGGCCAGTGCCACGTCCGACTCGTCGAGCAGGCTGGTGACCGCGGCGCGTGCCCGGTCATCGAGATGGTCGAAGACCTCTTCGGGCTGCACCGGGCGCTCGGTCTGGGTCACCGGGATCACCCCGCCGGGAGGCAGCGGTTTGCCCGGTGGGCCTCCGGGAGAGATTTCGACGTACATCTCGTTCAGCGGGTTCTTGGGCCGCAGCACCGCTCGCGCGTTGTCGTAGATCGTGTTTCCCGCGTCGACGGCAACGGTGACCAGCGATGTGTTGTGGTCAGTCGGCTGGGCGGCCCTGATGTCGCCCACCTTGACGCCGGCGATCCGGACCTCCTGGCTGTTGCCGGGACTCACCGCGACGGCGTCGTTGAACTCGACCTGGAAGGTGAACTTGTCGCTTTCCCAGGGCCAGTGGAAGTTCATCTGGGACAGGATCACGCCGCCCGCGGTCAGACCCAATGCCACGACCACGACGAAAGCGCCGATGTCCCTGCCGAGCCCGGGGACCGTGCGCAGTCGCTGCCAGGTCCTGACCGGACTCCATTTTCTCCGTGTGCTCACCGCGGCGCTCCTCCTGCCGGGTCCGGCTGCTGCGCCGAGGCGAACTGCTGCGGAGCGAGCAAAGCCAGTGGATCGATCAGCTTGTTCAGGTCCAGGGGCGGATTCCCCGGCCTGCCGGGCGCGCCGTACATGGTCGACAGATTCGCCATGAGCTGGTCGAGACCGAGCGGGAGGTCGTACACGCTCGAGGTACCGACCCCGGGCTGGAAGTTCAGCATGTGCCCACTCGAATCGAACACCTTCGTCGCGTTGTCGATGTGCGTCACCATGTAGGCGAGCTCTTCGTAGAACGTGTTCCCCGTGCCGCCGCCGTCCGGGTATTTCGGCGCGGTGCCGTGCCACTCGTTCATGATCGTGCTGACGATGGGGCCGTTCACCCGGTCCAGCACCGGGCCCCGCAGGTCGTTGAGCACGCTCGTGCCCTGCACGCTCGTCGGTACCAGCTGGTCCACCACCGGGCGCAGCTGCGCGAGGAGCGGGCGCAGATCGTTCACCAGGGGACGAGCCTCCGCCAGCACCGGGTTCAGCTCACTGAGCAGCGGCTGCAGCTCCGCGACGGTGGGCCGGAGCGCACCGGCCGTCGTCTGGAGTCGATCGAGGGTCGCGCCGAGGTCATCGACGCCGGTCCGCGTCGTGCGCAAGGTCGTGGGCAGCGCGTCGATCGTGTCGGCGAGTGGCCTGCTCTCACGTGCCAGCACGCTTGTCGTGGTGTGCAGCGAGCCGAGCACGTCCGCCAGCTGGCCGTCCTTGCGCGTCAGGACATTCGCAGTCGCGTCGAGATCCCGCACCAGCGTCGTCAGGTCCTGGCCACCCGGAGAGCCCTGGAGAGCCTGAGCCACCGCCTGCGCGGGCACCAGGGTGCCGGGCGCGTCGGCGAGCAGGTTCCGCAGCGGGCCGGTGGCCCCGGCCTGCAGGGTGTTGTCGAGCTGTGCGGCCGTGTTCTGCAGTCCCTGCCGGGCAGGCGTGGGAAGAGCCTGCAGGAGCGTGTCGGCCTCCACCGGCGTCCGGGTGCGGTCCCGCGGGATGGTGTCCGCGGTGAAGGTCCCGCGGGTGCCGCCGGCGATCAGCGACACGTAGTACTTGCCGCCCAGGATCGTGGTCGGCCTGATCTCGGCGCTGGGCGCGCTGCCCAGCTTCTCCCGGACGCCATCGTCGATCTTCAGCGAGACGGAGGCCGTTCCGTCGGGGTTCGGATGGACGCCGCTGACTACACCCACCGGTGTCCCGGCGATCTTCACCTGACTCACGTCAGGTTCGAGCTTGTAGTCACGCGAGAACTCGGCCGTGATCGTGCTGCCGGAACGCAGTGCCGTCAGTATCGGTTGCTTTTCGAACAACACGATCATGAAGGCGGCGAACGCGACGAGGGCGATGACCCCGACCATCGGTCGGTTCACGCGGCGGATCGACAGGGCCATCAGGAGCCTCCCGGGGAGAACGGCAGCAGCGCGCCGAGCGGGGCCCGGTCGTTGTTCACCTGGCACGCGGCGGGGTAGGGATCGTTCGGTTCGGGCAGCAGGCCGTCCACCGAGCTCCCGTTCGGCAGCGCGGGCATGATCCGCAGGTTGTGCTGGTAGCCCACGTGGTTGGTGAGGAGGTTGCTCAGGTCGAAGGACATGGTTGCCATGTCACAGGCATAGGGCGCCAGCACCCGCAACGGCTCTTCCGCGCTGTGCAAGCCCTGGGCCAGTTTCGGGGTCACCGGCCGGAGATCGGCGAACGCCGTGGTCAGCGAATCGACGGCCGGATCGGCGGCCTGGACCACGCCCGGGACCTTACGTACCGGCTGGATTCCTTCGGTGAGGACACCGCGCAGGTCGGGGGTCGCGGCGCCGAGTGCCTTCGCGCCGGGCTCCAGCGCGGACATGGCGTCCCGCGTGTCGGACAACGGCCGGTCGAGCGTGTCCAGAGTCGCGTTGACCGCGCGCAGTGTTCCGGGAGCCTTGTCGAGGGTCTCCGAGAGCGGTTTCCCATCCTGGGTGCTGATCGCGCGCAGCGTGGTGTCCGTCTGCCGCAACAAGGTCGCGATCTCCTGCTGCCGGCCGTCGAACCGCCCCATCAGGCGTTGCGACGACTGCAGCAGCGCAGGCAGGTCGGCTTCCGGCGAGGCCAGCGCTCCAGTCACCTGCTCCAGGTCGGTCAGCGTCGTGGGTGCCGCCCCGAGGAAATCTGCCAGGTCCTGGCCGTGGCCGCCGGCGCCACCGCCGAGCTCGCGAAGGCTGCTCGACAGTGCCTGGCGGGTAGGGGCGTCGAACGTGTCGAGAAGATCCGACAGATCGTGCGCCGAGTCGGTGTGCGCCACCGGGATGCCGGCGTCGCCGAGCGGTCCCGCGGCCTCGGTGCCGGGGTTCAGCTCGATGAACTTCCGCCCCAGAGCCGACTGATCCCACAGCTGGGCGGTGGCGTCGGCGTACACGTTCCGCTGACCGTCCAGCTCCATGGTCACGATCGCACTGTTCCCTGCCGCCTCCAGTTTGGACACCTGACCGATCCGGATGCTGTTCTGCCGGACGTCGGAGCCCACATCGAGCTGGCCGATGTTCACGAAGGCCGCACGGACGACAGTCTTCTGTGAGAACGGCAGCTCGCCCTGGTTGGCCGTGAACATCAGATAGCAGACGAGCGCGCCCACGGCCAGTACGGCTGTGCCGATCAGGAAAGCGCGGGCCTGCGCCCTCGTCCTCTTCACGGCGGTCACAACACACCGCCCAGCAACGTGTCGAGCAGGGAGGACTCCTGCTGCCGGCTCAGCCCGGTGGCGTTGGACGGGTCGGCCGGATCGCGTCCGGCGAGTCCCGGCAGCGGGGCCGACGTGCTCCCGCTTCCCGCCGCTGGCTGCTGACCGAGCAACTGGGGCAGCAGGCTGGGTTCCGGCGCGGGAGCGGGCGACTGCCCGGGCTTGGCGTTCGGGTCCCCCGGCTGCGCTGCCGGGTTCGGCGGTGGGGTGACCGGCACGAGACCACCCACCAGCGTCTTGACTACCTCCGGGCTGAGCACCACGACGCCCCGGTAGTAGTGGGCGATGCCGTCGTACCCCGAGGTCGCCATGGACCAGTTCGCCAGTCCTGTCATCAGATTCTCCAACTCGCTCGGGGTGCCGGGCGCGTGGGTGAGCATCGTGTTCCCGATCGGCCGCACCGATCCGGCGACCGACCGCAGGTCACCGGAGGCCGGCACGAGCTGGTCCACGACGGGGCGAGCCTGATCGAGCATTCCGTTCAGCTTGTCCAGCACCTGGGGCAGGCTCGCCAGGGCCGGCGTCGCCGCGTCGGTGAAATCGTGCAGCTCCTGGGTTATCCGGGAGAGGTCGCCGGTCACCGGGCGTAGGTCGCGTAACGTCGGAATCGTCGAATCCGTGACACCCGCAAGCGTGGAAAGCGTCCGGCTGCCCTTGTCGAGGGTCTGCGGCAACTCCTGCAGCATGCCCTCCACAGCCGTGCGTGAACCAGCCACTGTGGACAGCGTCTGCTCCGCGGAACCGACGAGCTGGTCCAGTGTATTGCCGTTGTCGTCGGCGAGTTCCTTGGTCACCCCGCTCGCCGAGGCGACGAGCTGCGTGAGCAGGTCGTTCTGCTGGTTGAGGATGTCTCCCAGCTCGCCCGTCCGGGTCATCGCCGGCCCGAGCGCCTTCAGTGCCGCGGAAACATCCGCACCGTGCCCTGAGACGCCTTCACCGGCGGCCGTCACCAGTGCGGCCAGGGCCGCGGAGGTCGGATCGTCGAGGGCGTTGAGCACCTGGTCGAGGTCCACCGAGGACGACGTGCTGGCGGCCGGGATGACCTTGGTGCCTGTCATCAGTGGCGCACCGGCCGAGCCCGCGTCCAGGTCGACATAGCGTTCGCCGAGCAGGCTGACCGGTTTGATCGTGGCGCGGACGTCCTGGTGCAGCGGCGGCGCGTCCGGGTCGAGCAGGATTTCGACGTGCGCCTGCCCCCCTTCCAGGTGGATGGCGTCGATCGTGCCCACCGTCACGCCATAGGACTGGACCCGGTTTCCCGCCACCAGTGGGCTCGCGTTCGCGAAGACGGCGGTGACCCTGGTCTTGCCGTTGTCCTTGTTCTCGTTCCACATCAGGACACCGGCCGTCAGGGCGGCGACGACCACCACGACGCCGATCATCCGCGTCCACCATCGCTTGCTGTGTTTCATCGTGGCTGACTCCCGGTGGCGTCGGTCCATGGTTGCCCGACGTTGGTGCCTGGGGCGCTCTGGGTGTCCGCGCTCATTCCCGGAGTGACGACGGGTGGGTTGTTGTCCAGCGAGGTCTGCCCCGCCGTGACGAGCACGTTGGCGAGATGGCCGCGCGCGTCGAGCTGTGAGAACACGTTGCCCCAGTTGGAGATGAAGCCCATCGCCTCCGGGGTGTAGGGACGCAGGAAGGCCACGGCCGGAGCCAGCGAGCGCACGGCTTGCGTCACGCCGGGCACGGTCGCGTGCAGCCCGTCCAGGAGACCGGGGGCGACGTCGAGCAGCCGGCTCGCCGCGTCCAGCGTCGGGCGCAGGTCGGCCACTGTCGGCTGCAGGTCGTGCAGCAGGGGGCTGAGGTTCGCCGCGACCCCGGGTAGCTGAGACGTCGCCGGCGCCAGGTCGGTCAGCAGCGGGACGACGGCGTCGGACGCAGCCGGTACCTTGTCCAATGTGGATCGCGCAGAGTCCAGGGTGGGCGGCAGCTCGCGCAGGGCATCCGCGAGCTGCTGCTGCCGGCTCACCGTGTCGGCGGTGACGGTGCCGAGATCGCGGACGACGCCGCTCAGGTCGTTCTGTCGTCCCGCCAGGGTCGACGTCAACTCGTGCAGCCGGGTGACCAGCTCACGGATCGCCGGACCGTCCTGCCCGACGGCCTGCATGACGCTGCTCAGCGCCTCGACGGTCGGTCCCGCGCTCTTGAGCGTGGCGTTCAGATCCTGCTCCCGCCCGCTCAGTACGGTCTGCAGGTTCGGCAGGAGCGAGCGCAGGTGGTCGCGAGTCGGGGTGTCGAGCGACTCCAGCAGGTTCTCGACGGTGACCTGCTCGGTTCCGCCGTCGATCAGGCTGCCGTTCGGCAGCGCAGGCCCGTTCGCGGGTCCCGGCGTCAGCGCGACGAAGTGCTCGCCGAGCACCGACCGCCACTCGACGCTGCTGCGCGTCCCGCTCGGCAGTGGTGCCCGGTCGGCGTCGATGTCCAGTGTCACGACGGCCTTGCCGTCCTTGACCCCGACCCCGTCGACCTTCCCGGCCTCGACCCCGCCGATCTGCACCGGGGTGCCTGCCTGGACCCCCACCGCCGACGCCATCACGACCCGGACGCGGTAGCTGTCGGCCCATCCGTCGCCCCAGAGCAGCAAGCTCGCGGTCGTCGCCAGGGCGGCGACGATGACTCCCGTTACGAGCACAGTCTTCTTACCCCGCATGTCAGTCCATTCCCAGCGGTCCCGCGGAGTCGCCCGCGAGGAACTGCCGGACGAACGGATCCTCGGAGGCGAACGCCTCTTCCGTCGGTCCGTAGTGGACCAGCTCGCCCTGCCAGATGATGCCCACGTAGTCGCTCACCCGGCGGGCAGTCGGGATGTCGTGCGTCACCAGGATGTAGGTTCCGCCGTGCTGTGCGTGCATGTCCAGGATCAGATCGTTGAGCAGGCTCGTGCGGACCGGGTCGAGGCCGGAGTCGGGCTCGTCGAACATGACCACGTCCGGGTTCATCACGAGCGCCCGCGCGAATCCCGCGCGCTTGCGCATGCCGCCCGAGATCGACCCGGGATCCTTGGTGGCCGACCGTTCGAGCCCGACCTCCCGCATCCGGGGCCAGACGATCTCGGCGATCTCGTCTTCGCTCAGATCCGTGTGCCGGCGCAGCGGGAACGCGATGTTGTCGTACAGGTTCATGGAGCCGAACAGCGCGCCGTCCTGGAACAGCACGCCGAACCGCTTGCGCAGTTCGTAGCGCTCCGCCTCCTTCACGCTCCAGATGTCCCGGCCGAAGACGTTGATCTCCCCGGCGTCGGGCTGCAGCAGGCCGACGATGTGCTTGAGCAGCACGCTTTTGCCGGTGCCCGATGGGCCGAGCACCGTGGTGATGGCATTGTCGACGAAGTTGAGCGTGAGCCCGCGCAGCACTTCGAACGAGCCGAACGCCTTGTAGGCGTCGCGAATCTCGATGGAATGCGTGATCCCCTCGGCGATGTCGCCCGTCACGGCCGTGCCGCTCACGACTGGGGCCGAACTCGCGGTGTACATCAGAACCTCCACCCGGAAACTGGAAAAACCCAGACGAACGACAAGTCAGTTCGCGATAGGGGCATTGGGGAACCCGCCCCAGAACGCCTGCTGGCAGATCAGACCCACCACGCTGACGAGGACCATGTTGACCACCATCGACTTGGCGGTGTTGACGCCGACGCCGAC